>NZ_CP146350.1:3880338-6435676 GCF_037055355.1 Streptomyces sp. DG1A-41
TGGTGATGCCCGCCGTCACGGGCATGGTCGCGCAGAAGGTCTCGCAGCGCGCCCTGTTCGTCGTGCTGCTGTGCTTCTCCGCCGTCGGCGCCGCCTGGCTGACGATGGTGGAGCCGGGTGCCCCGACGGCCGCGCTGGCCGGTCCCCTGCTCTTCCTGGGCATCGGGTACGGCATCTCGCTCGGCATCCTGGACGGCGCGGCGGTCTCGGCCGTCGAGCCGGAGCGGATGGGCATGGCCGCGGGCATGTTCAACACGGTGCGGCTCGCCTCCGACGCCGTCTCCATGGCCGGACTGGGCACCCTCGTCACGGCGCTCACCAAGAGCGCCCTGGACAGCGGTGCGGTGTCCGCGTACCCGGGCGGCGCCGAGGCGCTGACCTCGCGGGCGCTGCAGGGCGGTCTGACCGAGGCCGCCGAGTCGCTGCCGGCCGGCGAGGTGCGGGACCGCGCGGTGACCGCGATGGCCGACGCGTACGCCACCGGTCTGCACACCACCATGTGGATCGTCGCGGCGGCGTGCGTGGTCAGCGCGGTCGTCGTCGGCAGCCTGCTCTCGGGCGGGAAGCCGTCCGGGGACGCGCCCGCCGAAGCGTCCGGCGACCCGGCCTCGGCATCGCCCGAGCCCGCCTCCGCGCACTGAGGGGCCGGTCATGACTCAGACCGCCCTGGGGCCCGTCGAGGTCCTGCCCCCCTACGTCGACCAGCAACTGGTGGAGCGGCTCGGCATCGAGATCACCCACTGCGAGCCCGATCTCGTGGTCGGCACCATGCCGGTGGCGGGCAACCGCCAGCCGATCGGCCTGCTGCACGGCGGGGCCAACGCGGTGCTCGCCGAGACGCTCGGCTCGCTCGCCGCCTGGGTGCACGCGGGCGCACACCGGATCATCGTCGGCCAGGAACTGTCCTGCACCCACCACGCCGCGGCCCGCTCGGGGAAGGTCACCGGCTCCTGCCGGCCGCTGCACCTGGGCACGCACACCGCCACCTACGAGATCGTCATCAGCGACGAGCAGGACCGGCGCACCTGCACCGCACGGCTGACCTGCGCGATCCCGGCCGTCCGGCGACGGAAGGCCCGGTGACCGAAACAGCCCCGGGGAAGGACCGCAGGCCGGCCTGGCGAAGGCAATGCACGACTACTGCTTCGTCCTCTGCCGTATGCAAGACTATTGACATGGCGAACACGACGACGGAGACGGTCGCCGCTGGCCGACTCGGGCACACGATCAAGCGGGCGGAACAGGCCCTCATCGCACGCAAGACGGAAGTGCTGCGGGAGTTCGGCCTGACGGTTCCCCAGTACTCGGTCCTGCTGCTGCTGTCGGTCTCCGACGGCATGTCCGCGGCGCAGCTCGCACGGGAGTGCATGGTGACGCCGCAGACGATGGCCACGGTCCTGACCAACCTGGAAAAGGCCGGCCTGGTGTTTCGCGAACCCTCGGAACTCCATCAGAAGGTCGTGGTCAACCGGGCGACCCGGGCAGGCCGCGCCATTGCCAAGAAAGCCGACAAGGCGGCCTTGCGTGTCGAGGGCTCATTGAGTGCCGAATTCACGCCAGAAGAGCTGGCCCACTTCGAGGAGTACCTGGAGCGGGCGATCGCGCTGCTCGGTTCTCTGGACTGATCCGGCGGGCGCGCGGCCCTCACCAACTTGAATACTGCACGGCCGGGATAACCACGGTGAATGCCTCTGCGGAGCATTCACCGTGGTTCCCTTTTTCGCGAAGTGTGAGGCACGTAACAGGCACTGCTCCGACGCGTAAACATTTGTATCCGGTGCATGCTATAGGCGGGTTCCAGCCAAATCCCTGCTATGGTTGGCTAGTCACTCAGGGTAGGTGGTTGACGCCGCTCCGAGGGGCAGAGGTTCGGCCATTCCGTCGCTGGGCGGGATGGATGTACCAATAAGGGGGAATGGTGCAGATTCATGTCCTCGGCCCGATGACGGTCTTCGACTACGAGTCGGAACCGGTCGTTCTGGCGCCCAAGCCGCGTCGGCTTCTCGCCTTACTGGCTGTCAATGCGGATCGTGCGGTATCGGTCAATACACTGGTGCAGGAGTTGTGGGGGAGCAATCCGCCGCGCACCGCCACGGCGACGATCCAGACGTATATCGGCCAGGTCCGGCGGACCATCGCGGAAGCGCTCAGGAAGAGTGCCGCCGAGGTCGCCGACGAAATCCTCATAACCGAGGGCAGCAGTTATGTGCTGTCCACTTCGAGGGTCGCCCTCGACATCACGGAATACGAGCTGCTGTCGGAGGTCGGCAGTGCGGCCGTCCAGCGCGGTGAATTCGTGCGGGGGTCGGAGCTGCTGCATCAGGCGGTGGCGCTGTGGCGCGGTCCGGCGCTGGTCAACGTGGAGGCCGGTGAGCTGCTCGGCGCCCGGATCGTCCACCTGGACGAGTCGCTGCTGTGCACGCAGGAGCACCGGATCTACGCCGATCTCCAGCGCGGAGCGCACCACAGGCTGGTGCCGGAGCTCACCGAGCTCACCGCCCGCCACCCGCTGCACGAGAACTTCCACCGGCACCTGATGCTGGCGCTGTACCGGTGCGGGCGGCGGGCGGAGTCGCTCGCCGTCATGCGACGGCTGCGTGCCCGTCTGGTGGAGGAACTGGGTCTTGAGCCCTCGCCGTTCCTGGTCCAGATGGAGCAGGACATCCTGCGCGGCGAGCCGTCCCTGGACCGCACGCGGCCCAGACCGGCCGACCAGTGCGCCGGGCGTCAGCAGGACCGGGGGGCGGTACGGAGCGTGGTCCACAACCTGTCCAGGCCGACCATGCAGTCGGCCGGCTGAGCCGACAGGAGACACCCGGGGCCGCGAGGCACACCGCCTCGTGGCCCGGGATCGTGGGGTATCGGACTCCGCTCACCCGCTGCTGCTGCGGTGTTGTGCAGGGGCGGCGGCTTGCCTGCCGGGTGGGAGTCGGGAGCCCTCGCTTCGCTCGCCGGGGGCGGAGCCGTCCCGGGCATCCGCCGGGTGGGCGGCCGGTGTCGGAGTTCACCTGTCCGCGAGGGCGCCGGTGCAGCTGCTGCCGCCGGTGCTTGGCGGTTCGTCGAGGTCGGGGCGTTCGGCCCGGTGCTTGGTGGTTCGCCGGGTCAAGGGCTTCGACCCCGGCCCTTGATGGTTCGCCGGGGTCAAGGGCTTCGACCCCGGCCCGTGCGCTTTCGCCGGGTCGGAGTGTGCAGGCCCGGTCCTGGGGCGTTCGCCGGCGGTCGGAGTGTGCGGCGCCCGGTTTCTCGCTCGCCCGCTGGAGTCGGCCCGTCCGGACCGCAACCCGGTTCACCCGCCGGGGGAGGCGGCGTTGACAGCGCCCCGGCCCGGTGGGCAACGCGCGGTGTCCTGCCTCAGCCGCCGCTCACCAGGAGGCACGACCAGGTGAAGCCCGCGCCGGCGCTCACCACCAGGGCGTAGTCGTCGGGGCCCAGCAGTCGGCGGGTGTGGAGTTCCGCCAGGGTGGCCGCGGTGTCGCCGGCGCCGAGGTGGCCGGTGTCGGCTCCGGGGCGCAGCAGCTCCGCGCCGGTGAGCTTCGTCAGCAGGGGCGCATAGGCGAGGTCGACGGTCTTGCGGCCGAGGCGCGGGGCCACCACGTAACGCAGCGGGACGTCGCCCGTGCCCGTGAGGCCCACGCCCGCCAGGCAGGACTCCACCGCCGCTCGCAGCGCACCGCCGCTCGCCTCGGTGAACGTCTCCATGCCCTCCGCCTGGAGGTACGCCTTCTTCGTGCGGCGGATGTCGACCCGCGGGCCGAGCGAGCGGGCGGCCGGGGTGAACGGGTCGTCCCCCCGGTGCATCCGCTCCAGCCGGGGCGCGGCCACCGTCGACAGGGAGTGCAGCACCAGGTCGGCCGGCCTGCCGCCCTCGCCGCCCGGCAGATGGTGCAGGACCAGGGCCGTGGCCCCGTCGCCGTACGCGATGCCGTAGTCCCCGCTCCACCGGTCGAAGCCCGGCTCGAGGAAGGCGTCCGCGGTGGTCACCAGGGCGTGGCCGAGGCCGGGCTCGACGAACAGCCGGGCGGCGGCCAGCTCCACGGCCGCCGCACCGCCGTTGCACACCTGCTGGACGCCGACCGGCACGGCGGCATCGGCGCCCAGCTGGTCGGCGATGAAGTGCGCGGGCGACCACAGGTCGTGGCCCTGGTAGTGGATCCAGGCGTGCAGCAGGAGGCCCACGGCACGGGCGTCCACGCCCGCCGCCTCGAGCGCACGGCGGCCCGCCTCGACCGCCATCTCGGGCGGCGCCTGGTCGGCCACCGGCAGCCGGTCACAGCCCAGTTCGCCGGCGGTCTCCTGGTCGACCAGCGCCAGCCCGACGGCCTCCTGCGCGCTCTGCCGCCCTGGGGGCAGCCAGAGCGAGGGGCCCGAGATGCCGAGCGGGCGGGGCAGCCGCATCACTCGCCCCCGCGAGCCGCGTCCGTGCCGGTCGTGTCGCAGCCCGGGCCCGGGGCGGGCACGGTCGGGGCGGTGGCGTCCTTGGGGATGATGTCGACGACGTACAGCTCCACCGGCTCGGTGCCGTTGTTGACGCCCATGTGCACGGTGTCCGGGCCCACGGGCTCCACGAGCGACTCGCCGGGGCCGTACTCCCGCACCGAGCAGTCCGCGCCCTCGATGCGGGTGAAGGTGCCGGAGTTGATGACGGCGATCTCCTCGCCGACGTGGTAGTGCCAGCCCGTCGAGGCGCCCGGCTGCACCACCGCCTTGCGGTAGAGCACCTTGCGGTCTCCGTCGGCCTTGATCTTGAAGGGCGCCGAGGTGACGCCCTGGCTCAGGACGACCGCGCTCACCGGCGGCACCTCGGCCTGGGCGACGGGCTGGACGACGAATCCGGCGCCGAGCGTCACCGCGGCGACGGCACCGGCAGTTACGACCTTGCTCTTGCTGACCACGGTAGGTATTCCTCCGCTCACGGGAACCGGTCTCCGTGGTCATGTGTATCAGAGCATTGTCACAGGATCGAGCCCTGTCTTGACTTCCCATACAGGTCTCTTGTGGTTCTCCAGTGGTTCTCGTGCGGTCCTCCTCAACCGGCCTCGACCAGCGAGATCCTGCCCTTGCGGGCGTCCCGGCCCAGCAGTTCCATGACCCGCTCGCGGGTGTCCGTACCGGCCTGCGCCGTGTGCAGCATCAGCCGGACGCCCGGCCGGTCGGGGATCTGCAGCACCGAGTGCTCGAAGATCAGGCACCCCGCCCGCGGATGGTCGATGGCCTTCACGCCCCGGTTGGCCGCCGTGATCTCGTAACGCGACCACAGCTCGGCGAACTCCGCGCTCTCCTCGGTCAGCCGGTCCGAGATCCGGGTGAACTCCGGGTCGTCGGGGTAGCGGGCCGCGTCCCGGCGGAACTCGGACACCAGACCGGGGGCGATCTCCTCCCCATAACGGTGGCGGGCCCGGAAGGCGGGGTTGGTGAAGAAGGCCACCAGACAGTTGGTGTTGCCCTCGCGGAACCCGAAGACCAGCTCCGCGGCCCGGTTGGTCCCCGCGATGTTCCAGCACCGGTCGATGACGTACGCCGGGCTCGGCATCCAGCCCTCCAGCAGGGCCGTCAGCTGCGCGGTGCCGGGGGAGTCGTCCGCCGTGCGCCGCGGCGGGTTCATGCCCACCAACTGGTAGAGGTGGTCCCGCTCCACGGCGTCGAGGCGCAGCGTCCTGCAGACGGCGTCCAGGACCTGCTCCGACACCTTGATGTCCCGGCCCTGTTCGAGCCACGTGTACCAGGAGGCGCCGATGCCGGCGAGCATCGCGACCTCCTCCCGGCGCAGGCCCGGTGTGCGCCTGCGCGCCCCCGGCGGAAGCCCCACGTCCTCGGGCCGGAGACGCTCCCGGCGGGTGCGCAGGAACTGCCTGAGTTCCTCGCGTCGACGGGATTCCCGTACTGCGTTGAGGCTGGTGGTCATAAACCCAGGATAAGTACGGGCTCCCCGCGGCGGGTTGGGCATTGCGAGCCTCGACCCATGACTTCCGATCCCGTCAACTCGCCCGCCAAGGCGCGTTTCACCACGCGCCAGTGGCTCATCATCGCCCTGCTGTGCGGCGCGCAGTTCATGCTCGCCCTGGACTTCTCCATCCTCAGCGTCGCGCTCCCCGTCCTCGGCAAAGACCTCGGCTTCGCGCTGAGCGACCTCCAGTGGGTGGTCACCGCGTTCGCCCTGCCGTCCGGCGGCCTGCTGCTGCTCTTCGGCCGGGCCGCCGACCTGTACGGCCGCCGCAACTGGTTCATCGCCGGCATGGTCCTGTTCACGGTCGCCTCCCTGGCCGGCGGCCTGGCCCCCACGCCCGGCTTCCTGCTCGCCGCCCGCGCGGCCCAGGGCGTCGCGGCCGCCATGCTGACCCCGGCGGCGATGTCCCTGCTGACGACCAGCTTCCCGGAGGGCCCGCAGCGCGACCGCGCGCTCGGCATCAACGGCGCCCTGCTGTCGCTCGGTTTCCTCTCCGGCGTGGTGCTCGGTGGTGTCATCACCGACCTGACCAGCTGGCGCGTCACGCTCTTCATCAGCGTCCCGGTCGGCCTCGTCGCCTCGATCGCCGCCCCGGTCCTGATCAAGGAGAGCCGCAGCGAGGAGACGCCGCGGCTGGACGTCCTCGGCGCGATCACCGTCACCGGCGGCCTCCTGTCGGTCATCTACGGCATCACCTCGGCCGAGCGCAACGGCTGGGACGCCGGCACCACCCTGTCCGCCCTCGCCGCCGGTGTGGTGCTGCTGATCGCCTTCTTCGCCGTCGAGTCGCGGGTCGCCGCGCCACTCGTCGACCTGAACGTGCTGCGCCGCCGTACGGTCAGCTGGGGCAACACCACCGGCCTGATCACCTTCGCGATGATGACCGGCATGGTCTTCCTGCTCACCCTGTACATGCAGCAGGTGCGCGGGATGACGCCGCTGAACGCCGGGTTCACGTTCGCCGCGCTGGGCATCGCGGCCGTCCTCGGCGGTGCCTTCGCGGCCCGGATCATCGGCGCCATCGGCGTCCACCGGGCGCTGGTGTACGGCCTGCTGCTGCAGGCGGCGAGCACGGCCGTGCTCTTCTTCCTCGACACCGGCGACGCCGGCATGCCGCTGCTGCTGGTGGCCACCGCGACGGGCGGCTTCGGCCACCTCCTCGCGGTCGTCGGCTACATGATCACCGCGACCTCGGGCCTGCCGGACCACGAGCAGGGCCTGGCCACGGGTCTGGCCTACACCGGTCAGCAGCTCGGCGTCACCGTCGGCACCCCGGTCCTCGCCACGGTCGCCGCGGCCGGTATGGACGCCTCCGGCGGCAGCGGTCCCGCCGCGGTCCTGGACGGGGTGCGCTACGGCCTGCTGACCGCCGCGGGCGCGCTGCTCGTCGCGGGCCTGGTCGCCATCGCGTTCCTGCGGCCCCGGCAGACCGCCCCGAGCCCCGCCCCGGCGCTCGACGAGCAGGTCACGGCCGACGCCCGCTGAGACCGAGAGGATCCCGATCCCCATGCGTATGCGCTATCTGGGCCGCACCGGCCTCCAGGTCTCCGAGATCTGCCTCGGCACCATGACGTTCGGCGGCCGCCACGGCTTCCAGCACATGGGACAGCTCACCACCATCGAGGCCCGGCGGCTCGTCCACCTGAGCATGGACGCGGGCGTCAACTTCTTCGACACCGCCGACATGTACTCCGCGGGCCAGGCGGAGGAGGTCCTCGGCGCGGCCCTCGGCAACCGGCGCGACGACGTGATCATCGCGACGAAGGTGCGCTGGCAGATGCCCGACGGCAGCAGCGGCCCGAACGACCGCGGACTGTCCCGGCACCACATCGTGCGCTCGGTCGAGGCCAGTCTGCGCCGTCTGGGCACCGACCACATCGACCTGTACCAGACGCACGGCTGGGACGGCCGCACCCCGTGGGAGGAGACCCTGCGGGCGCTGGACGACCTGGTGCGTTCCGGCAAGGTCCGCTACGTGGGCGCCTCGAACCTGACGTCCTGGCAGCTCACCCGGGCCCTGGCGGCCAGTGAGCGGCTGGGTCTGGAGCGGTTCGCCTCACACCAGATCCAGTACAGCCTGGCCGCCCGCGAGGTCGAGTGGGAGCTGCTGCCCATGGCCGAGGCCGAGGGTGTGGGCGTCATGGTGTGGAGCCCGCTGGCCGGCGGTCTGCTCAGCGGACACCAGGAGCGGGACGCCACACCGCCGCCGGGCACACGGCGGGCGGTGGGCTGGTTCGAGCCGGTCGATCCCGAGCGCACGTTCGACACCATCGACGTGCTTCGCAAGATCGCCGAGGAGCGGCGGGTGACCCCGGCCCAGGTGGCGCTGCGCTGGGCGCTGGAGGGGCGCGGCGTCACATCGGTCGTCATCGGTGCCCGCAACGAACGCCAGCTCACCGACAACCTGGCCGCCACGGCCTGGTCGCTCACCCCCGAGGAGCGCGCCGCGCTCGACGAGGTCAGCGCCCCGCCGCTGCCGTACCCCTACTGGCACCAGGACTACTGCGACGCCGAACGCGTCAGGGAGCCCGGTGCGCAGTGACGGGTGCCCCACCCACCACCCCACCATCCACATCCGCGACTCCAAGAACAAGGACGCCGCCCGCCTGGCATTTACTGACGGCGCCTGGTCCGAATTCCTGGAGTTCGCGGTGGGACGCTGAGTCTCAGTTTTGGGCGGGGGCCGTTTCAGGGTCAGGAGTCGTGTCGTTCTCCTCGGCCTCCGCCCGCTCCTTCTTCAGAGCGAGTTCCCGGGCCAGGGCCTCCGAGTACAGCCTCATTTCCGCTTCTTTGCGCTCGTCGAACACCGATGCCTCCTTTGAATGCAGGGGTGTTGAGGGTGAAAGAGGGGGACCGGTCAGGCGGAAGTGCGCTGGAACCGGGAACGGCAGTGGCCCGGGAGTGAGTGTGCCGACTGGTGGTGGGGTTCGTCGGGAATCAGCCGCCGCACCATCGTCATCGCACACCTCCCAAAACAACTCGACCAGACCACAAGCCTCTTGGCTCAAAGATTACCCCACCACGACGCGATACGTCACGGTCGGATTACAACCGCACACAGCTCATTCGCATGCTGTTCACCCGGCGAGGACCGACTCCAGTACCGCACGGTCGGTATCCGAAAGGCGTTCCAGCGCCCCGGAGTCCAGTTCGCAAATCCCTTCCACGTCAGCCCGTGCCTCCGTAGGCCGGCCCATCGCCGCGAACAGTACGGCGCGGCGGCACAACGCCCAGACATACCCTGGCCGGAGTTCCACCGCCCGGTTCAGGTCGGCGAGTGCCTCCGCGTGGCGGCCGAGGTTGGCGAGGGATGCGCCCCGGCTCGCGTACGCCGAGGTGTAGGCGGGGTCCAGCGACAGCGCACGGTCGAGGTCGGCGACAGCCTCCTCGTCGCGGCCCGCGGCGCGCAGCGCGTCGCCGCGTTCGCAGCGGGCCCAGGGCCAGTCGGGGTTCAGGGCGAGGGCGTGGTCGAGGTCGGCCAGTTGGCGTCGGGGGTCGCCCAGCGCGCGCCAGACCCTGGCGCGGCGGGCGAGCGCCCAGGCGTAGTCCGGCTTGAGGTCCAGTGCCCGGCCCAGGTCAAAGAGGGCGGCGTCCAGGTCTCCGCGGCGTTCGTGCGTGGCTCCCCGGGAGGCCCAGGCGAACTCGTTGGCCGGGTCGAGGCGGATCCCTTCGCTCAGGTCCCGGATGGCCTCGGCGTGGTGCCGGGCGAGCCGGTGGTGTTCGCCGCGCAGGGCGACGTACCAGGAGTTGCCCGGCTCCAGCGCGACGGCCCGGTCCAGGTCGGCGATCGCCGCCTCGTCGTCGCCCAGCTCCCTGCGGATTCCGGCCCGTTGACGGTAGGCGACGGCCAGCTCCGGATCCAGCGCGACGGCCCGGTCGTACTCGGCGAGCGCCTGCGCGTACGCGGCCTGTCCGCGCAGCTCGTCCCCCGTACGACCCGGGCCCGGGCCTGGGTCGGCGCGTCGAGCACCGCGCGGCGCAGGAGCAGCCCGAGTGCGGTGGTGACACCCTCCGCGTCGAGTGCCGCCGTCAGATCGGTGCCCCACCCGGCCACCGCCGCCACGTCCGCGTCCTGGCCCGCGTCCACCAGCACGCGCGCCCACTGCGCGGCCACGCCGGCACCGGCTTCGCAGGCGTGGACGAAGTCCCGCAGCGCCTGCGGCAGCGCGTCCCGCTCACCCGCGCAGAGCAGGTGGTACACCTCGGCCAGGCGCAGGCTCCGCCACGTCTCGTCGGCCAACGGCTCGGCCCCGCCGGCCTCGGTCTCCTCCCGCCAGCCGCCGAACGTCCGCGCCAGGCGCCGCTGCCGTTCGGCCCATCCGCGGGGCGACCGGCTCCGTTCCGCGCGCAGCATCGGTGCCCGTACGACGTCGTGGAAACGCAGTCGTCCCCCGCCCTGCTCGCCGACGAACGGCATGCTCCGCAACCACTCGTAGAGCGGCTCCAGTTGCTCCTCCGGGCAGTCGCTGACCGCCCGGAACACGTCCGCGTCCAGCCATCTCGGCAGGGCGCAGGACAGTGCTGCCGCTCGGCGTGCCGGGTCCCGCTCCCATTTCAGGAAACGTTCCACCGCCGTGGCGCTCGGGTCGCCCACGTCGTCCGGGTCGGCGGGGCGGGACTCGGCGAGGGTGGAGACCAGGACGGGAAGGCCGCCGGTGAGGCGCAGGACCTCCTCGACGACCGGTTCGGCGGTCACGCCCTTGCCGGCGAGCAGGCCGCGTGCCTCCGCCTCGGTGAAGGGGGACAGTGGGACGTCCGTCATGAAGTCCCTCAGGCCGCCCCAGAGGGCCGTGTCCCAGGGGCGCTGGCCCGCCGTGACCACAACGGCCGTGGCCGGCATGGCGCCGTGGCGGTCGGTGGTCATCGTCTCGTGCAGCCAGTGGTCCAGATACGGGGCCGTCCGCTCGTAGGTGTCGAGGAAGAGGACGATCCAGGGGGCCGAGGTGGCGGCCTGAGAGAGTTCGCGCAGGAGCACCGGGGTGAGCACCTGCTCCGGGGCGAAGACCAGCCGCACGTCCTCGTGGTCGCGGAAGCGGGCGAACACGCTCTCCCGGAACCGGTCGACCCCGCCCGCGAGTTGGTCGGAGTCGAGCAGGCCCGCGAGGGGGCCGACCACCGGGACCATCCCCAGCGCGACCACCCCGGCCCGGGCCGCCACCCTCCCGCCCGCCGACGGACCCGCGTCCTCAGCCTGCGCGTCCAGTGCGGCGAGCGCGGCCAGCTCCGCCTCGTGCCTGCGTTCGTCGTGGGCGGCGAGCATGCGGTCGAGTTCCTTCAACCGGCGGCCCTGCGCGGCGAACTGGCGGCTGATCTCCCTCATGACCACCGGCACGCTGCCGCAGCTGTCGTCCACGTACGCGGTCAGCGCGCCCTGTTCGCGGGCGATCTGTTCCCACTCCCGCAGGAGGAAGGTCTTCCCGACGCCCGCGTTGCCGTGCACGTGGAAGCGGAAGCGGTGGCGTTCGTCGTGCGGAGGAGTGTCGAAGTTCGCTCGGAACAGGGCCCGTTCAGCGGCCCGGCCGACGAAACCGGCCCGGGTCCGCTGCCGTATCAGGTCCTGCATCGACGGTCTCGCCTGCGCCATCCGTACGTCCCCTCGCCCCGCCTCGGCTTCCGTCGTCATTCTGTCGCGTCGGCGGCCGCCGCTCGGGAAGAATGATCGGCATGGCCACCTCCTCAACATCACGCCGCGGCGCGCTGCCTCTCGCCGCCGCCCTGCTCACCGCCTCCGTCGCCCTCTACATGGCGCTGGTCGCGTTCGGGAACATCACCGACTTCGGCACCAACCAGCAGTTCGTCCGGCATGTGCTGGCCATGGACACCACGTTCAAGGACGAGGACCTGATGTGGCGGGCCGTGACGAGCACGGGACTTCAGGACGCCGCCTACGTCGCGATCATCGTCTGGGAGACCGTCGCCGCGCTCGTCCTCATATACGGGACCTGGCTGTGGGCCAGACGTGATCAGCGGCAGGCCCGGCGGATGTCCACGTACGGGCTGCTGATGGTGCTGCTGCTGTTCGGCGCCGGGTTCATCGCGATCGGCGGTGAGTGGTTCTCCATGTGGCAGTCGAAGAGCTGGAACGGGCTGGACGCGGCGACCCGCGTGTTCCTGTTCAGCGGGCTCGTACTGATCGTCAACCACCTGCCGTCCCCGGCGGCGGAGAAGACGACTGGCTGACCCGGCCGCTACTTGACCACGGTCACCGTCGTGCCGACCGTGCCGAACGCCCACAGTGCCGTGCCGTCCGCCTTCCGCATCCTGACTCCGCCCGTCTTGGCGCCGGAGTCGGCGGGAGGCGGCGAGGCGCCGTCGACCGCGTTGGAGAAGGCGACGGAGACACCGGACTTCGCGGTGAAGTAGAGGACGTGCTCGATCTGGACGCCGTCCGAGCCGGTCGTGGCCTGGTTGCGGGACGACACCGTGTACGAGCCGGGGTCGGGGCTGACCGTGCCCGGCCACACGGTGAACGTACGGCGGGTCGACTCGCTCGCGTCGACCAGCCACACCCGCTTCTCGCCGAGGGAGTAGACGATGCGCCGGCCGGTGCCGGAGCCGTCGGGCACCCGGGCCGGGACGGACGCGGTGGGGGTGGGCTGCGCGCCCGCCGACGCCGTGGTGCTCGGCTTGGCCGAGGTGGCGGTGGGGTGCGGGCCCCGGTCCGCCTGCACGGCCAGGACCGTCACCGCGGCTATCGCTCCCACGGTCAGCCCGGTCACCCAGGCCCACGAAGGAAGTCGGGCAGGCACGGGCACGCATCTCCTCAGTCACGGGACCCCGCGGAACGGGGGTTCCGATCATCGTACTGCGAGCCTGCCGCTCCCCAGGCGGCTCAGGGGCCGTCCACGGCTTTCCGGACCGGGACCGGGCCGGTGCCGGCTCCGTGGGCGGTGTAGCGCGAGGTGCGGACGGGGGCCGGGTAGGAGAGGTGCACGAGCCGGGTCTGCTCCTGCCGCATGTGGGTGAGCGACTCGAGGATGTAGCCCACGAGCAGGACGAGCGCGGCGATGGTCATGATCGCGGCGGCGAGGATCGCCGTGGGGACGCGGGGCACCGTGCCCGTGCGGATGAAGTCGGCGATGACGGGGATGCCGAGGACGACCGAGATCAGGGCCAGGACGCCGGCGATCACGGTGTGGACGAGGGAGGGGCGCTCGCGGCGCGCCAGGTCGAGGATGACCCGCAGGATGCGCCAGCCGTCCCGGTAGGTGCGCAGCTTGCTCTCGCCGCCGGCGGGCCGGACCCGGTAGTCCACGACGACCTCCGCCGTGGGGAGTCGGAGGTGGAGGGCGTGGATCGTCATCTCGGTCTCGGTCTCGAACTCCCGGGCCAGCGCCGGGAAGGACTTCACGAAGCGCCGCGAGAAGACCCGGTAGCCGCTGAGCATGTCGGTCACGTCGTTGCCGAACAGGGACCGCACGGCCCCGGTGAGCAGCTTGTTGCCGACCGCGTGCCCCGCCCGGTAGGCGCCGTCGTCCGTCACCCGGCGGGCACCGACGACCTGGTCGTACGGCCCCTCGAAGAGCAGGTCGACCAGGTCCCGGGCGCGCGAGGCGTCGTAGGTGTCGTCGCCGTCGATGATGAGCACCGCGTCCGCGTCGACGTCGGCGAAGGCGCGGCGGATGACGTTGCCCTTGCCCTTGCGGGGCTCCTGCCGGACGATCGCGCCCGCCGCACGGGCGACCTCCGCGGTGCGGTCGGTGGAGGCGTTGTCGTAGACGTAGACGACGGCCTCGGGGAGGGCGGCGCGCAGGTCGCGGACCACCTTGCCGACGGCCGCTTCCTCGTTGTGGCACGGCACGACACACGCGATCGTCGGTTCCACGACCACTCCCCACTCCTCAGCTGAGCTGGTGTCAGATATTCCAATATGGGGAAATGATGGGATATGAGCGCGCCCATGAGGTGGGGGCGCGCCGGGTGGCTAATCTCGCTTCGTGCCGGCTTTCACCTCTGTGACGCGTTCCGTCCGTGATGCCGTACGGGGTGTCTGGCGCGAGGCCGCCAAGTTCTCAGTCGTCGGGGCCCTGGCCTTCGTCGTGGACAACGGCGGCTACAACCTGCTGGTCTTCGGGCTGCCCGGCGGCGCGGAGGGCGGGCCGATGGGGGCCGCTCCCGTCCAGGCGTCCGTCGTCGCGACGAGCGCCGCCGCACTCTTCAGCTGGGCCGGGAACCGCTACTGGACCTACCGCCACCAGCACCGCGAGAGGGTGGCCCATGAACTGGGCCTGTTCCTCGTCGCGAACGGCGTCGGTCTCGCCATCACGGCGGGTACGGTCTTCGCGTCCCGGCAGCTGCTCGGACTGGACTCGCCGCTCAGCGACAACACCGCCCGCATCCTCGGCTGGGTGCTCGCGACCCTGTTCCGCTTCTACGCCTACCGGCGCTACGTCTTCGTCGCACCCTGAGACGTCGGCATCCGACGACCCGCTAACATCCGGCATATGGGACAAATGCCATGGGTGCCGCGTGCGCAGCGCTGGGTCTGGGGGCTGGCCGGCATCGCCGCGGTCTGCTGCCTGGGCACGATCCTCGTGTTCGCCCCCGGCTACCTGAGTCCCGACAGCCTCGACCAGCTCCGGCAGGCCAGGGGGCAGACGCCGCTGACCGACTGGCATCCTCCCGTGCTCAGCCTGGTCTGGCGTGCGCTCATCGCCGTGACCGGCACGTTCGCATCCATGGCCGCCCTCCAGGCCGTCGTCCTCTGGGGAGCGCTCTGGGTGCTGGCCTGGTGCGTCTGGGAGCTGACCGCGAGCCGGGCCGGTTCGCTCGCGGTGCTCGGGCTCGGGGCGGCGCCCTTCGTGCTGACGTTCGTCGGGGTGGTGTGGAAGGACGTGCACGCGGCGTTCGCGCTGCTCGCCGCGTGCGCGGTCGCGTTCACCGGGCTGCGGATCCGAGACAGGCGGGTTCGGCCCGCCGTGCGGTGGGGGCTGCTCTGGCTGGGCGTGCTGTTCCTCGCGTACGCCATGCTGGTGCGCAAGAACGCCTTCGTCGCCGCGATCCCGGTCTTCGTCATGCTGGTCCTCGCGCTGTGGCGCGCTCCCGGACGCCGTACGTGGGTGATGTGCACGGCTGCGCTCGTGGCCGCCCTCGTCGTGCCGGCCGCCGCCATCTCCCTGTTCGCGCGGCCCCTCCAGACGAAACAGGGCGCGCAGATCATGATCGACGACCTGGTCCATGTGCTGGAGGCGGAGGAGCTCCGGTCGGCGGACGTGCCGCCCGACCTGCGCGACCGCCTCGTGGCCGCGGCTCGGGAGTGCAGGCGCGTCGGCGCCCTGTCGGACGCCTACTGGGCCTGTTACGAACGCCCGGCGGACGGGCTGCGCGGGGACTCCGGCGATATCACGTCCCTGTGGCTGCGCGAGATGAGCGGACATGTACCGCACTATCTCCAGTACCGGCTGCGGCTCTTCACGAGTCTGCTGTTCGAGACCGGTTATCCGTACCATCCGGGGATCAGCCGCAACGACCTGGGCATCGAGGTGGCGCATCCCCGGCTGGAGGACATGCTCGACACGTACGTCACCGGCATGGCCACGGACGCGCGGTGGCTGTTCCGGGGCTGGTTCTGGCTGGCCGTCGCGCTGGTGCTCGCGATCCGCCCCGGCAAGGGCACCTTCTCGATGCCGGTCCGGGCACTGGGCATCAGCTCGGCGGCCTACGTCCTCGGCTATCTGCCGATCATGCCCGCGACGAACTTCCGCTACCTCTACTGGCCGGCGATCGCCTGTTCCCTCGGCCTGCTGCTGCTTTGGCTGGGCCTGGCACACGGCTCCCCCACGACCGGAGCCCCCCGGCACCACCGCCGACCGCACCTGGACGGCACGTCAGCCGGCGGACGCCGGGGGCCAGTAGACGGCCCGCGGCACCGGCCAAACCGCAGCGCGGCCGCCCGCCACCGCCGACCGCGCCGTGACAGCGCACCAGCCGGCCGGAACCGGGGGCCAGTAGACGGCCAGCCGCTCAGTCCAGCACCGGCAACAGCTCGGGCAGATGCCCGTCCGACGCCCGCGCCACCCGCTGCCGCTCCTCCGGGACCTCCCCGTACAGGGTGTTCCGGGGCCTCGCCGGGCGGCCCGCGGCGTCGGCCACCGCGACGAGGTCCTGGACCGACTTGTACGAGCCGTACGACGAACCCGCCATCCGGGAGATCGTCTCCTCCATGAGCGTCCCGCCGAGGTCGTTGGCGCCCGAGCGGAGCATCTCGGCCGCGCCCTCGGTGCCGAGCTTCACCCAACTGGTCTGGATGTTGGGGATGTACGGGTGCAGGAGGAGCCGGGCCATGGCGGTGACCGCGCGGTTGTCACGCATGGTCGGGCCCGGGCGGGCGATCCCCGCGAGGTACACGGGGGCGTTGGTGTGCACGAACGGCAGCGTCACGAACTCGGTGAAGCCACCCGTGCGCTGCTGGATGCCGGCCAGGGTGCGCAGGTGCCCGAGCCAGTGGCGGGGCTGGTCCACGTGCCCGTACATCATCGTCGAGGACGACCGGATGCCCAGTTCGTGGGCCGTCGTCACGACCTCGATCCAGTCCGCCGCGGGCAGCTTGCCCTTGGTGAGGATCCAGCGGACCTCGTCGTCGAGGATCTCGGCGGCCGTGCCCGGGATGGTGTCCAGGCCGGCCTCTTGGCGGCGGTCAGCCACTCGCGGACGGACATGCCGGTGCGGGTCGCGCCGTTGACGACCTCCATCGGCGAGAAGGCGTGCACGTGCATGCCGGGGACGCGTTCCTTCACGGCCCGCGCGATGTCGAAGTACGCCGTGCCGGGCAGGTCCGGGTGGATGCCGCCCTGCATGCAGACCTCCACCGCGCCGACGTCCCAGGCCTGCTGGGCCCGGTCGGCGACCTGGTCCAGGGACAGGGTGTAGGCGTCGGCGTCCGTGCGGCGCTGGGCGAAGGCGCAGAAACGGCAGCCGGTGTAACAGACGTTGGTGAAGTTGATGTTGCGGGTGACGATGTAGGTGACGTCGTCGCCGACGGCCGACCTGCGGACGTCGTCGGCGACCTGCGCGAGGGCGTCCAGGGCCGGGCCGTCCGCGTGCAGCAGCGCCAGCGCCTCGTCGTCGGTGAGCTCCGTGGGGTCGTCGGCCGCGGTGCGCAGGGCCTGCCGTACGTCGGTGTCGATGCGCTCCGGTGCCATGCCGGGGGCGGCCGCCTCGCGCAGGGCGGCCCAGTCGCCGTACACCTCGTCGAAGTCGTCCCGGCGGTCCGAGGTGCGGCCCTCGCTGTCGATCGAGGAGTGCAGGTCCGTGCGGCCGGACGCCACGAAGACCTCCTCCGGCTCCTGCCACGGCAGGCCCTGGGGAAGGGCCTCGGAGCGGGCGAGGCCCGTCTCCGGGTCGGCCAGCGCCGCCACGTGCGGGCGCAGCCGCGGGTCCAGCCAGGGCTCGCCGCGCCGCACGAACTCCGGGTACACGCAGAGCCGTTCGCGCAGTTCGAAACCGGCCGCCCGGGACTTCTCGGCGAGCTGGTCGATCTGCGGCCAGGGGCGCTCGGGGTTGACGTGGTCGATGGTGAGCGGGGACACCCCGCCCCAGTCGTCGATGCCGGCGCCGATCAGCCGCTCGTACTCGTCGTCGACGAGGTTGGGCGGGGCCTGGATACAGCCCGAAGGCCCCATGATGAGGCGGGCGACGGCCACCGTGGCGACCAGTTCGTCCAGTTCCGCGTCGGGCATGCCGCGCATCGCGGTGTCCGGCTTGGCGCGGAAGTTCTGGATGATCAGCTCCTGGACGCCGTGGTAGGCGCGAGAGACCTTGCGCAGCGCGAACAGGGACTCGGCGCGCTCCTCATAGGTCTCGCCGATGCCTATGAGGATGCCGGAGGTGAAGGGGACGGAGGAGCGGCCCGCGTCCTCCAGGACGCGCAGGCGGACAGCCGGTTCCTTGTCGGGAGAGCCGTGGTGGGGGCCGCCCGGCTCGGACCAGAGCCGGGTCGCGGTCGTCTCCAGCATCATGCCCATGCTGGGCGCGACCGGCTTCAGACGCTGGAAGTCGGTCCAGCTCATGACGCCCGGGTTCAGGTGCGGGAGGAGCCCCGTCTCCTCCAGGATGCGGATGGAGATGGCGCGGACGTAGGCGATGGTGTCGTCGTAGCCGTGCGCGTCGAGCCACTCGCGCGCCTGAGGCCAGCGGTCCTCGGGCTTGTCGCCCAGGGTGATGAGGGCTTCCTTGCAGCCCAGGGCGGCGCCCTTGCGGGCGATGTCCAGGACCTCGTCGGGGGACATGAACATCCCATGGCCCTCCCGGCGCAGCTTGCCCGGGACCGTGACGAACGTGCAGTAGTGGCACCTGTCCCGGCACAGCCGGGTCAGCGGGATGAAGACGCTCTTCGAGTACGTGATGACGCCGGGGCGGCCGGCCGCCTCCAGGCCCGCGTCCCGCACCCGGGCGGCCGAGGCCGCCAGGTCCTCCAGATGCGCACCCCGGGCCTGGAGCAGGACGGCCGCCTCGGCGACGTCGAGGGAGACGCCGTCCCTGGCCCGTTTCAGGGCGCGACGCATGGAGTTCTCGGTGGGGCCGGTTCCGGAGGTCGCGGAAGTCGTCATCCTTCGAGCATACGATCGCGCTGATCAACTGGGCCGGGCCCCGTCAGTGGAAGGCCAGCCACCCGATGCCCACGGCGGACACGAGGCCGCTGAGGACCACGGCGAGGGGCCTGTGGCGGTGCAGGACGAACCAGACCAGCGCGGCGGTCACGAGCACGGCCGACGTGCCGATCGCGGCGCGCAACAGCCCTTGGCTGTAGCCGTATTCGGTGAAGTGCCGCGCGAGCCACGCTAACCAGGCGATCCTCATGACGGTGTGCTCTCCCCCAGTGTCCGGTCCGAGTTGTCAGGTACCTGGAAGATATCCCGTCAGCCCGTCCAGCGCCTTCAGAACCTCCGCCTCCCCCGCCGGCGGCAGTTGCGCCACGACCTCCTCGATGCCGAGGTCGGCGTAGTGGGCGAACTTGCCCGGGCTCGGATGGACGGCGTACGGGACGACCTGGAGGGCATGGGGATCGCGGCCCGCCTCGGTCCAGGCGGTGCGCAGCAGCGGCAGGGACTCGGAGAGGCCGCGGCCGCCGATGGGCAGCCAGCCGTCGGCGTACTCGCAGATGTGCGCGAACAGCTTCGGCCCGGCGGCACCGCCGACGAGCGTGCGCGGGCCGACGACCGGGCCGCGCGGCTTCTGGACGGGCTTGGGGTGGGCGTGACTGGCCCGGACGCCGCCGAACTCCCCCTCGTACGCGACCGGTTCCTCCGACCACAGCGCCCGCATCAGCGCCATCCGGTCCCGGACCAGCTCGCGCCGGGTGCGCCACCGTACGCCGTGGTCGGCGGCCTCCTCGACGTTCCAGCCGAAGCCGAGCCCGAGCGTGAACCGGCCGCCGGACAGGTGGTCCAGGGTCGCGATCTGCTTGGCCAGGGCGATCGGGTCGTGCTGGGCGACGAGCGTGATGCCCGTGCCGAGACCGAGCCGCTCGGTGACGGCGGCGGCCTGGCCGAGCGCCACGAACGGGTCGAGGGTACGGCCGTACTCGCGCGGCAGCTCGCCGCCCGCCGGGTACGGGGTGGCCCGCTCGACGGGGATGTGCGTGTGCTCGGGCAGAAACAGCCCGGCGAAACCGCGGCCCTCCAGCTCACGTGCGAGCCGGGTCGGGGTGATCGTCTCGTCGGTGAGGAAGATCGTTACGGCGATGCGCATGGGCTATCTGTACCCGAGGGAACCCTGACTGTCGATACCGACCGGTCGGCATACTCTGTCCGCATTCTCAGGTGCCCGTCGCGAGCGCCGCATAGCCGGTGCCGGCCTCGGCGGTGGCCCACAGCAGGGCGGCGGCCGCGCTGAAGGGCGCGATGCGGTGGTAGGGCAGGCGGGTGGCGCCCGCGAGGTGCGGGGTGAGCGTGCGGAGCACCGGGACGAAACGGGCCAGGAACACGGCTTGGCCGCCACGGCGGTCCATCCGGGTCTCGGCGTTCCGCCAGGCGGTGGCCGGGACACGGCGGCCGAGACGTCCGGTGCGCAGGCGGTCGCCGAGGAGGGCTCCGATGCGGTGGCCGAGCAGGTCACCGGCCACCGCGGCGCCCGCGGCGGCTCCGATCACCAGGGGCTGGCTCAGGTGCCCGGTGCGGGCCAGCGCTCCGGCCGCCGGAGCAGGCCGAGGGTGGGGACGAAGGCGCCGACCAGGAGGACGGACTCGGCCAGGACCGCCGCCGCCAGGACCGCGTAGGCGGTGGTGGCGGGGACGTGGCCGAGGAGGTCCGACGGGGCGGTCACCGGCGGGCTCCGGTGACGTCGTACAGCCCGGCCCGCGCGCCCGGCGCGTCGCGGTACGGGCGCCGCGGCTGCCAGACCCTGGCCGGGGGCAGGTTCGCACACACCGACCAGCGGCCGGTGGCGTACCGGAGGCGGTAGGCGGCCATGACCTCCTCGACGGCGTGGTGCCGGCGGGCCTGCGCGCGCGAGGACAGCTGGGCGCGGGCCTGCCGGGTGCCCCGGTAGGCGAAGTAGGTGAGGGTGCCGCCGGGGTGGAGGGGCTCCAGGTACCGCGCCATGATCGTTTCGACCTGACCGGGGGTGAGGTGGTCAGGGGCAGACCGGAGACGATCACGTCGTAGCGCTGCTCGCCCGGCAGGTCCTCGACGTAGGAGCGGTGGCCCGGACCCGCTCGGGCTCCCCGGCCAGGAGGGGGTGCGTGTCGACGAGGCGGCGCAGCCGGGCACCAACCGGGTGCAGGCGGCCCTGCTGGCACGCGATGCCGGGACGACGGGCTGAAGTCCTCGGCCCGCGTGGCCTGTTCCGCTGCTGCCCGCCGCCGGGTCCCCTTCCCTTACACGCCGGTTCACGGCTGAATACGACCGTTGCACGCACCACCAACTGCACCACCCATGCCATGTCAGCGGACGACACCTGGGGAGCAGCAGCATGTGCGAGGACAACCACGGCGGGCTCGGCCGGCGCGCTCTGTTCGTGACGGGAGCGGCCGCCGCGCTTACGTTGGGAAGCGTGAGCTTCGCTTCAGCGGCCGGCGGGAACCAGGACGACGGGGACCAGGAGAGCAGAACGGTGCGCGGCACCCTGCCGCCCGGCTCCCCGGACTTCGTGTACGTGCCCGTCGAGGTCCCGGCCGGTGTCCGGGAGATCAAGGTCGCCTACACCTACGACCGGCCGTCCGTCCCGGCCGGCACGACCGGCAACGCCCTCGACATCGGCATCTTCGACGACCGCGGCACCGAGCTCGGCGGCCGGGGCTTCCGGGGCTGGTCGGGCGGGGCGCGCACGGAGTTCTTCATCCGCGCGGACGAGGCGACGCCCGGCTACATCCCGGGCCCGGTGCGCGAGGGCACCTGGCACATCGCGCTCGGCCCGTACACGGTCGCCCCGCAGGGCCTGTCGTACGAGATCACGATCACGCTTACGTACGGCGAGCCGGGCGAGGCCGCCCGGCCCGTGTACCCGCCGGACCGGGCCAGGGGCCGGGGCCGTGCCTGGTACCGGGGTGACTGCCATCTGCACTCCTGGTACTCCGACGGCCGCCGCACCCCCGCCGAGATCGGGGCGCTGGCGCGGGCGGCGGGGCTGGACTTCATCAACTCCTCCGAGCACAACACGCACGCGGCGCACGCCCACTGGTCGGACGTGGCCGGGGACGACCTGCTGGTGATGCTGGGCGAGGAGGTCACCACGCGCAACGGTCACGTCGTCGCGCTCGGCACCGACCCGGGTACCTTCGTCGACTGGCGCTACCGGGCCCGCGACAACCGCTTCGGCCGTTTCGCCCGCCAGATCCGCCGCGCCGGAGGCCTGGTCGTCCCGGCCCACCCGCACGCCACGTGCGTCGGCTGCAACTGGAAGTTCGGCTTCGGCGAGGCGGACGCGGTCGAGGTGTGGAACGGCCCCTACACGCCCGACGACGAGGTGGCCCTCGCCGACTGGGACAGCATGCTGGTGGCGTCCGTACGGGACGGGCGCGACTGGATCCCGGCGATGGGCAGCAGCGACGCCCACCGCGACCCGGACGCCGTCGGGCGGCCCCAGACGGTCGTCCTGGCCGACGACCTGACCCGCCGGGCGATCCAGGAGGGCATCCGGGCCGGACGGTCGTACGTCGCCGAGTCCGCCAAGGTCGAGCTGTCGTTCCGGGCGTCCGGGGCACGCGGCGAACACGCGGGCATCGGGGAGCGGTTGCGGGTGGACCGCGACACCCCGGTCACCGTCCGCCTGGAGGTCACGGGCGCCCCGCGCTGCACGGTCCGCTTCGTCACCGACCAGGGCGTGCTGCACACCAGCGCCCCGCTGCCGGTGTCCGGCTCGGGTGTCGTCGAGTGGCGGACGACACCGTCGTACGCGGCGTACGTACGGGCGGAGCTGCGCCACGAGGCGGCTGCGGGGCCGGTGCCGGGGGTGCTGGCGGCGTTCACGAACCCGATCTTCCTGGGGCGCGCCGCCGATTGACGCGGGACGTCAGACTCCGGCCGGGTCCGCCAGGTCGGCCACGACCGCCGCGTGGTCCGAGGGCCACACCCCGTCCACCGGGCCGTGGCATGCCCGCCGGACGTCCCGTACGCGGCCGAGTCCGCCGGGGCCGGGTAGGCCCACGTGGATGTAGTCGATGCGCACGCTCGGCTTGTGGGTCTGCGCCACGTACGGGTTGGCCGCGTCCCAGGTGGCGGAGGGGGCGGCCGGGTCGGCGTACTCCCAGGCGTCGAGGAGGACCTGGCGGGGGACGGCCGGGGCGGTCTTGTAGCCGCCGAGGAGGCGGATCTCGTCGGAGTCGGGCCAGGCGTTGAGGTCGCCGGTGACGACGGGCGGGAACGGGGTGTCGCCGCGGTGCCGGGCGACGAACTCGGCGAGCGCGGCGACCTGGCGGCAGCGGACCGCAGAGGCGTGCACGGCGGAGGTGAAGTGCGTGGTGAAGAAGGGCACTTCGTGGCCGGGGCCGGCCAGACGGGCGTAGAGGGCGAGCCGGCCGTCGTCCGTGTCGGCCGGGGCGGGCAGCGGCAGCACGTCCCGGTCCACGACCGGCCATCTGCTGAGCACGGCGTTGCCTATGTCCACCGTGGGATCCCCGATCCGCCGCCGCCAGCGCTCCGGGGCGGGCGAGGCGGCCCAGGCGCAGTGCAGGCCCAGCTCACCGGCCAGCCACTCGGCGAGGTTCTCGCCGTCGGCGGCCCACACCTCCTGGAGGCCGACGACGTCGGGGTGCAACTCCCTCAGATCCGTGAGAATCGCCTTCTGCCGTGCCTGCCAGGGCCCGAAACGCCACCACAGGTTCCACGTCACGATCCGCATCCGCAGCCACCCGCTCTCGTCCCGCCGCGTCAGGGATCATTGAAGCAGGAACCATTGCAGAAACCGTGAGAGCTTCGTGCGAAGGAGATCCCCGTCGATGTCCCGTCTCACCGACCTGAGGTTCCGCGCCGCCACGTCCTTCCAGCGCCGCGTCAACCCGATCGTGCGCCGTCTCCCCCTCCAGACCGTCCTGGAGACGAAGGGCCGCGTCTCGGGCCTGCCCCGCCGCACACCGGTGGGCGGCCGCCGCGTCGGCGACTCCTTCTGGCTGGTGTCGGAGTTCGGCGAACGGTCGCAGTACGTGCGCAACATCAAGGCCGATCCACGGGTGCGGGTGCGGATCCGGGGGCGCTGGCACACGGGGACCGCGCACCTGCTGCCGGACGACGACCCCGTGGCGCGGCTGCGGCGGCTGCCCAGGTTCAACGGCCTGGGGGTGCGGGCGTTCGGGACGGATCTGCTGACGGTGCGGGTGGATCTGGCGGACTGACGGCCCCCTGGCGGACCGCGCCCTCACCCCGGCCAGACGATCGCCTGCACCTCGCTGTACGCGTGCAGGGCGTACGAGCCGACGTCCCGGCCGACCCCGCTCTTCTTGAAGCCGCCGAAGGGGGCCTCCATGTTGCGGCCCACGGTGTTGACGCCGACGCCGCCTGCCCGCAGGCGCCGGGCCACCCGGAAGGCCCTGGCCACGTCGGACGACCAGACGTAGTCGATGAGGCCGTAGTCGGTGTCGTTGGCCAGGGCCACGCCCTCCTCCTCGTCGTCGAAGGGGATGACGACCACCACCGGGCCGAAGATCTCCTCGCGGGCCACGCGCATGCCGTTGGTGCAGTCGGCGAGCAGGGTCGGGGTGACGTAGAAGCCGGTCGGCAGACCGGGGCGTCCGCCGCCCGTGACGACCACCGCGCCTTCCTTCCGGCCCAGTTCGACGTACGACTCCACCCGGTCCCGGTGTGCCGCCGAGATCACCGGCCCGACGACCGTATCCGGCTCCCGGGGATCGCCCACCTTCAACCGGCGTGCGTACTGGGCCAGTTGCGCGACCAGACGGTCGTAGATCCCTCTCTGCGCCAGCACCCGTGTCGGTGCCGTGCAGATCTGGCCGCTGTAGAAGGAGAAGGTGGTGCCGATCCCGGCGACCGCCGAGCCGACGTCGGCGTCGTCGAGGACGACCGCCGCGCCCTTGCCGCCCAGCTCCATCAACTGCCGCTTCATGCCGCGCCCGCACACCTCGGCGATGCGCTGCCCTACCGCCGTGGAGCCGGTGAAGCTGACCATGTCGACGTCCGGCGAGTCCACGGCCGCCTCGCCGACCTCGGTCCGTGCACCGCTGACCACGTTCACCACGCCCGGCGGCACGCCCGCCGCCTCCAGCGCCTCCGCCATCCGGTAGACGGACAGGGGGTCCTGCGGGGCGGGTTTCACCACGACCGTGTTGCCCATGGCCAGGGCGGGGGCGATCTTGCCGGCCGGGTTGGCCCAGGGGTTGTTGTACGAGGTGATACAGGTGACGACCCCGACGGGCTGGCGGACGGCGAGTGCGCCCATGACGGCCGCCCTGCCCTCCCCCACTGCCTTAAGGGCGTGGGAGGTACCCCCAGGTCCGGCCTCGTTGATCTGCGGCGGGACCGCCCACTCGGCGGGCTCCACGCGCGCGTAGCGCCGGAAGCGGGCGGCGGCGACCCCGACCTGCATGCCGCGTGCGGTACGCGTGGTCGCGCCGGTCTCGGCCCGGGCCAGCTCGGCGTACGGCACGAGACGGTCCCGGACGATGTCCGCGGCGCGGGCGAGGATCGCGGCCCGTTCCTCCACAGGCGTGGCCGACCACGGCCCGAAGGCCTCGCGGGCCGCGGCGCAGGCCGCGTGCACCTGATCCCGCGAGGCCTCCGGCGCCCACCCGACGGTCTGCTCGGTCGCCGGGTCGATCACCTCGTAGTGCCCGCCGTCCGGCTCCACCCAGGAGCCGCCGACGAAGAGCGACTGCCGTGCCGTCACCTGGTGCCCACCGTCTCCGTGTCCCGGCCCGACCGCAGCACACGCCCCGGCACGGCACCCGTCACCACGTCGTCCCGGATCGCCTCGACCCCGTTGACCCACACGGCCCGCACGCCCAGCGCCCGGGAGTCCAGCCGCGGACTGTCGCCCGGCAGGTCGTGCACCAGGGTGGCCGGGCCCGCGTCGATCCGCTCCGGGTCGAACAGGACGAGGTCGGCGTGCCAGCCCTCCCGCACCTGCCCCCGCTCCCGCAGGCCGAAGAGCCGGGCCGGGTCGTCGGTCAGCATCTTCACGGCCCGCTCCAGGCCGACCAGTTTCCGGCCGCGCAGACAGTCCCCGAGGAACCGCGTCGTGTACGGCGCCCCGCACATCCGGTCCAGATGCGCACCCGCGTCGGACCCGCCGAGCAGCACGTCCTCGTGCTGCCAGGTCTCCGCCCGCAGCGCCCAGGACGCCGGGTCGTTGTCGGGCGGCATCGGCCACAGCACCGTGCGCAGCTGGTCGTTGGCGCAGATCTCCACCAGGCACGCGAAGGGCTCCTGGCCGCGCTCCTCGGCGATGTCCTTCACGACCCGGCCGGTCAGCCCGGCGTTCACCTCGCTGTAGGTGTCGCCGATGACGTACCGCCCGAAGTTCGCCAGCCGCCGGAAGACGCCCGCCTCCTTGGACCGGGCGCGGCGCAGCATCTCGGCCCGCACGTCCGGGTCACGCAGCTTCTCGATCCGCTCGGGCACGGGCAGCCCGAGAATCGGCCCCCACCCCGGGATGAGGTTCAGCGCACAGAAGGTCCCCAGCGACATGTTCATCGGCGTGAGGATCGGCATGGTCAGCGCCACGACCCGGCCGCCCGCCTTGCGCGCCCGCTCGCTCGCCAGGAGCTGCCGGGGCACCCGCTCGGGCACCGCCGCGTCGATGGTCAGGACGTTCCAGTTCAGCGGTCGGCCCGCCGCCGCGCTCATCTCCACGAACAGGTCGATCTCCGCGTCGCTGAACTGGTCGAGACAGCCCGCGACGATCGCCTCGATCTGCGTGCCCTCGTGCTCCCCCACGGCTCGCGACAGCGCCAGCAGCTCGGCCGGCCCGGCGTGCCGGGACGCGACCGGTTTCCCGTCGCCGTCGGAGTGACTGGTCGATTGAGTGGTGGACAACCCCCAGGCCCCGGCGTCCATGGCCTCACGCAGCAACCCGACCATCGCCGCCAGTTGCTCCCCGGACGGCTGCCCGCCGATGGCCTGCGGCCCCATCACGTACCGCCGCAGCGCACAGTGCCCCACCATGAACCCGGCGTTGACGGCGATCCGCCCCTCCAGGGCGTCCAGGTACTCCCCGAAGGAATGCCAGTTCCAGGGCGCCCCCTCCTCCAGCGCCACCAGCGCCATGCCCTCGACCTTCGACATCATCCGCCGCGTGTAGTCGGCGTCCTCGGGGCGGTCCGGGTGCAGCGGCGCGAGGGTGAACCCGCAGTTCCCGCCCGCGACGGTGGTGACCCCGTGGTTGAGGGAGGGCGTGGCGTACGGATCCCAGAAGAGCTGCGCGTCGTAGTGGGTGTGGGGGTCGACGAAGCCGGGGGTGAGGACGAGGCCGTGCGCGTCTTCGACCGACAGGGCGTCCTCGGTGACCGTCCCCACGACGGCTATACGCCCGTCCCGGATGCCGACGTCGGCGGTGCAGGCAGGCGCACCTGTCCCGTCCACGACGGTCGCGCCCTGGATTACGTGATCGAGCATTGGGCTCACCTCCTGATGTGCGGTGGGACGAGTTGCCCAGGGGCGCGGGGCTGTATCGACTTGCGGCTCCGCCGCGTGGGCGCGACCAGCCACACGCCACCCGCACTCGCCACACGGCCCGCACCCCTACGGCGATCACGCGCTCTGCCGGAAACGGGACGTCCGATGCACAGGATCCGTATCGATCTTCGGAATCACGTGCTCCCCGACCAGCCGAATCGTCTGCAGCGTCTCGTCCTTCGGCACCCCCACCGGCAACCCGAAACTCAACTGATCCGCCCCCGCCTGCTCCCACCGCTTGCACTGCGTGAGCACCTCGTCCGGATCCCCGCAGATCAGCAGCTCCTCCTCGATGAGGACCTCCACGAACTCCTCGGTGTACTCCGGCAGCGTCTGCGGCCACACCGGAAACCCCTCGGGCCGCGGAAACGTGTCGTGGTACCGGAACACGAGCGACGGCAG
This sequence comes from Streptomyces sp. DG1A-41, assembly GCF_037055355.1. Taxonomy (GTDB): domain Bacteria; phylum Actinomycetota; class Actinomycetes; order Streptomycetales; family Streptomycetaceae; genus Streptomyces. The sequence goes on from NZ_CP146350.1 coordinate 3,907,747, forward strand.
ATAGTGCAGCTGCCCGTTCGCCGCGATCCGCACCGCCTCCTCGTGCGTCGGCGCACAGATCGCCGTGGTCGTCACCATCACGTTGTCGTTGACGAAGTCACCGACCGGCTCGGCGTCCACGATCGCCGTCTTGTACTGCTCCAGCACCCACTCCATGTCGGAGACCTTCTGCACGCTGAAGCCGAGCACGCCGAGCCCCTTCTTCGCGGCCATGGCGTACGACGGCGGCGACCCGGCCGCGTACCACATCGCCGGGTGCGAGCTGCCGTACGGCTTCGGCAGGACCTTCCTCGGCGGCAGGGACCAGTGTGTGCCCTGGAAGCCGACGTACTCGTCCTGGAGCCACATCTTGGGGAACTCGGCGATGGTCTCTTCCCAGATCTCCTTGGTGTGGTTCATGTCGGTCACCCCCGGCATGAAGCCCAGGATCTCGTGCGAGCCGGCGCCCCGCCCGCTGCCGAACTCGAACCGCCCCTCGCTGAGATGGTCGAGCATGGCGACCTTCTCGGCGACCTTCACGGGGTGGTTGACCGGGGCGAGCGGGTTGAAGATGCCCGAGCCCAGATGGATCCGCTCCGTGGCGTGTGCCAGGTACCCGAGGAAGACGTCGTTGGCGGAGAGGTGCGAGTACTCGTCCAGGAAGTGGTGCTCGGAGGCCCACGCGTACTTGAAGCCGGACTTGTCCGCCTGGATGACGTACTCGGTCTCCTCCATCAGTGCCTTGTGTTCGGCGAGCGAGTCGGTCTCGGCCCGTTTGCCCACGTATCCCTGTACGAAGACCCCGAATTCCAAGGAGATTCACCGTCCCACGGTCATTTCTGACGAGTCGTCAGATACATGGCTCCGACTGTTCCACCGCTCCTCGGGACCGTCAATAGCTGACGAACCGTCAGGCTACTTGAGGCGGAGTCAGACGACGCCCACCCCCGCCAGCCACCCGCCGTCGATCACGAACGGCTGCCCGGTGATGTAGGAGGAGTCCTCGCACGACAGGAACAGGGCGAGCCGCGCCACTTCCTCCGGCCGCCCGGCCCGCCCCAGCGGCACGAGCTTGCGGTACAGCCGGTCGAGCCCGCGGGCCGTCTCCTGCGGGTCGGCGTCCGGGTCCAGCCGGGCCGGGTTGGACATCGCGGTGTCGATGGCGCCCGGGCAGACGGCGTTGACGCGTATCCCCCGCCCGGCCAGCTCCAGGGCGGCGACCCGGGTGAGACCGACCACGGCATGCTTGCTGGCCGCGTAGGCGCCCACCGCCGCCATTCCGGTCAGGCCGGTGTACGAGGCGGTGTTGACGATCGTGCCCCCGTCGGCCATCTCGGGCGCGACGGCCCTGATGCCGAGGAAGCAGCCCACCTGGTTGACCTGGACGACCCGCATGAACTCGTCGAGGGGCGTGTCGAGGAGGGAGTTGAAGCGGAGGATGCCGGCGTTGTTGACGAGCCCGTCGACCCGGCCGTACGCGTCCTCGGCGGCGGTGACGGCCGTCCGCCAGTCGTCCTCCCTGCCGACGTCGAGATGGACGTACCGGGCGCCAATCTCCTTCGCGAGGGCCTCGCCCTGGTCGTCGAGGACGTCCGCGACGACCACCCGGGCACCCTCGGCCGCGAACAGCCTGGCCTCCTGCTCGCCCTGGCCGCGCGCGGCGCCGGTGATGATGACGACCCGTCCGTCGAGCTTGCCCATGGCAGCCCCCTTCGCGCGGTGGACACGGTGGACTCCGCATCGTACCGGCATACCTGACGGAGCGTCAGATGCAAGCTTCGGCCGTTGCTGAGGCGAATCTCACGTAACCCGCAAGTAGGGATGTTTGACCCTGTCGGGGTGGGTCGGGACCTTCCAGGATCTGGCCCATGGCTAGGAGAAGACTGAAGAACAGAAAGATCAGGATCGTCGCGATCGGATCGGCCCTCGTGAGCGGGGGTGCCGTGGCCACGGTGCTGCTGCCCTCGGCGAACGCCGCCGACGACAAGACGCCCGAGCAGATCATGACGATGTGCCAGCGGGCCAAGGTGCTCAACGGAAAGCAGCAGTCCATCTTCGATTTCGGCGGCCACCCCATCGCCGGCCGAGTTTCGCGTCCGACAACTGCGATTTCGTCGAGACGAAGTTCGAGACCTTCGACGGACCGACCGAGAAGGCCTCCGTCGACTTCCCGAACTGCGAACCGAACGCCACCGAACCGGCGAAGGTGTCGATCACCTGGCAGGCGACGGCCGCGCAGGGACAGGGAAAGTACACCTCCACCCAGCAGGGCGGCGGCGGAGGGCTCTTCGGGGCGCTGAGCGGATCCTGGCTCAAGCACAAGGGCACCCTCGACATGACCGTCAGGTCGGCGACCGCCGGTGACACGGAGGAGCGGGAAGTCCCGGTCGGCAAGGTGCTCCACATGGAGTTCACGCCGAAGATGCAGCGCATGACGGGTGAATGGCGGGTGCGGATCGACGCCCGTGAGGCGACGACCGTCACCAACGCCACTGAGGAGCAGAACTTCGTGGCACCGGAGGTCGTCGAGGGCCCGGTCGTGCTGCCGGGCGCGGCCGGTGCTCCGGGTGTCGTGGACGGCACCTCCAAGGCCGTACTGACCGACTGCTGACCAACCCGCCCGCTCTCGCCTCCCCCCACAGGAGAAACCCATGACACGCACCGGCCGCACGAGAAGCCACCGGAGCAAGAAGAAGCGCATCACCCTCGCCCTGGCCCCGGTGGCGGCCGTCGCGGTGGCCGTGCCGCTGATGAACCCCGCGGGTGCCGCCACCCCCTCGGAGGTGACCGCCGACTGTTCGGCGGACTCCGACAGGCTGGAGAACTGCGAGTTCGTCGACGTCCAGTTCAAGCGGAACAACCTCGGGCCCAACCAGCGCGTCTCCGCGGTGACCGACAACTGCGGATTGACGGGCACCGCCTCGAAGACCTTCAATGTCAGCGCCTCCGTCACCAGGACCATCCAGCTGGAGGACGGATTCACCGCGGCCGCCGACACGAAGCTCGGCAATTCCTTCTTCGAGATCGGCGTGAAGTTCAGCACGTCCGAGACCAACATCACGCGCGACGACAAGACGACCACCTTGCAGTTCAGCAGGACGGACACCGTGCAGCCCGACAGCCTCGGGTTCTTCATGTGGTCCGCGAAGCGCACCGACGTGAGCGGCTACCTCAAGGCCACGTACAAGGAGGCGCAGGACGGAGGCAAGGTCTTCTTCTCCCCGAGCGAGGGCGCCACGAGCGTGCACGTCTTCTATCCGCAGATCCTGAAGAACGGCACCCCCGACGGGCGGTTGTGGCTGCGCAACGTGAAGTGCGGAAGTCCGGAGGCGTCGGGCCTGCGGAATTCCACGCGCGCCCTGAGGTCCGAACCGGGATTCGGTGAGGCCGGCGAGAACGTCACGGACGTCGAGATCCCGCCGTCGGAGATCCCGGCGCCGTAGCGACAGAGCTTCTGAGGTTCTCAGATGCGAAGCACGGGCGCGGCTCCCAGCCACCTCAGGACCGCGTCCGTGCTGCCGCGTGCGTCCAGCTTGGCGTAGATGTTGCTGAGGTTGTTGCGGACGGTCTTCTCGCTCAGCCGCAGTCGCAGCCCGATCTCCTGCGCGCCCAGCCCGGTCGACAGCAGCTCCATGATCTGCCGTTCGCGCGGGGAGAGTTGCCCGCGCAGCCGCTCCAGCGCCGTGTCGTGCGGGGACGACGCCCGGCGGGCCCCCTCGCGCAGGGCGGCGCAGGCCGCCGGGGAGAGGTAGGTGTGCCCGACGGTGGCCCCGACGACGGCAGAGGAGAGCATGCAGGTGCAGTAGTCGCCCTCGACCAGATACCCGGCGCCGCCCCGGAACACCTCCACGATGGTCTCGGTGTCCCGGTGCGGACCGACCACGATCACCGGGACACCGCCGGCCCGCAGCTCCCGTAGGCCGTCCACCGGTTCGGCGCAGCGCAGGACGACGACGTCGACGCCGTCCGGGACGCGGAAGGGCGGGGGCGGGCGCAGGCTCACCACCCGCTCGACGTACGGGTCGTCCGGGGCCGGCCAGTCGGGATGCGGCCAGGCGCCCTCGGGGCAGGCGAGGGCGACGGAGAGTTTCCGGGAAGTGCGCACGTCGTTGTGTCCTTCCGCCGAAGCCGTACGAGTCCGTACGTGTCCGTACGTCCGTACATACGGAGACCGGCGGGGACATGTTCAAGCTTTCAAGGAACGCGCCTACGGCAGCAGTGGCGCGACCTCCTTCCCGAACTGCTCGATCTGCGCGAGGAGTTCGTTCCGGCTCCGGCTGCGGAAGCGCATCTGGACCTGGTCCACGCCCATCGCGGAAAAGGCCCGCAACGACCCGGCGATCGCCTCGACGGGCCCGCTGACCGTGCGCCGCCCGACGTCCCAGCCCGGCGTCCCGACGTACAGGGGCTCGGCGATGGCGCCGACGGTGAACGGCCCCTCGATTTCGGCCTCTTCCCTGAGCCGCCGTATCCGCGCGATGCGGTCCGGCAGCAGGTCCCTCGGGTCTCCCTGCGGCAGCCAGCCGTCACCCTTGAGCGCGGCCCGTCGCAGGGCGGCGGGGGAGGACCCACCGACCCAGAGGGGGACACGGTCCTGCGCCGGGCGGGGCCGCTGCCCGAGCTCCTCGAAGTCGTACAGCTTGCCGTGGTGTTCGGGGAACTCCTCGGTCCCGAGGGCAGCACGCAGGGCGTCGATCGACTCGTCGAGCACGGCCCCGCGCCGCTCGAAGTCGGCCCCCAGCACCTCGAACTCCTCCCGCACGTGCCCGGCCCCGACCCCGAGGATCAGCCGTCCGCCCGAGAGATGGTCGAGGGTGGCGTACTGCTTGGCGGTGAGCAGCGGATGCCGCAGGCCCACCACGGCGACGTGGCTGAGCAGCCGGGTCCGCTCGGTGGCCGCCGCGAGGAAGGCGAGGGTGGCGACCGGGTCGTACCAGACCGTGCTCATCGCGGACGCGAGGCGGCGCGGGATGGCGACGTGGTCGCAGCTCGCCAGGTAGGCGAAGCCGGCCCGGTCGGCGGCGCGGGCGACGGCGAGCAGGTCCTCGGGCCCGGCGGCGGCTTCCCAGGGCTCGGCGTAGATCGTGCTCTGGGACTGGACCGGGAGCTGGATCCCGTACGCCAGGCTCACCGCGCCCCGTTCCAGAGCCCGTCGTCGGTCAGCCCCAGCAGCTCGATCGCGTTCCGCCGCACGATCCGCTCCACCACCCCGGGATCCAGGTGCCCCATCTGCGCCTCGCCGACCTCGCGGGACTTGGGCCAGGTGGAGTCGGAGTGGGGGTAGTCGGTCTCGTAGAGCACATTCCCGACCCCGATGGAATCCAGGTTGCGCAGCCCGAAGGCGTCGTCGAAGAAGCAGCCGTAGACGTGCTCGGCGAACAGCTCGGACGGCGGCCGGTGCACCTTGTCGGCGACGCCGCCCCAGCCGCGGTTCTCCTCCCAGACGACGTCGGCGCGATCCAGGATGTAGGGGATCCAGCCGATCTGCCCCTCGGCGTACATCACCTTCAGATTCGGGAACTGCTCGAACTTGCCGCTCATCAGCCAGTCGACCATCGAGAAGCAGCAGTTGGCGAAGGTGATGGTGGAGCCGACGGCGGGCGGGGCGTCGGCGGAGGTGGAGGGCATACGGCTGCTGCTGCCGATGTGCATGGCGACGACCGTGCCGGTCTCGTCGCACGCGGCGAGGAAGGGGTCCCAGTCGTCGGTGTGGATGGAGGGGAGCCCGAGGTAGGGCGGTATCTCGGAGAAGGCGACGGCACGGACACCGCGTGCGGCGTTGCGCCGGACCTCCTCGGCCGCCAGGTCGGGGTCCCACAGGGGGATGAGCGTGAGCGGGATGAGCCGCCCGTGCGCCTTCGGCCCGCACCACTCCTCCACCATCCAGTCGTTGTAGGCGCGGACGCAGAGCAGACCCAGCTCGTGGTCCTTCGCCTCGGTGAAGGTCTGGCCGCAAAAGCGCGGGAACGTCGGGAAGCAGAGGGCGGACTGGACGTGGTTGACGTCCATGTCGGCGAGCCGGGCCGGGACGTCGTAGGAACCGGGACGCATCTGCTCGTAGGTGATGACCTCCAGGCGGATCTCGTCCCTGTCGTACCCGACGGCGGTGTCGAGGCGGGTCAGGGGCCGGCGGAGGTCCTCGTAGACCCACCAGTCACCGACGGGGCCTTCGTCGCCGGGCCCGCCCATGACGGGCTTGAAGCGCCCGCCGAGGAACGTCATCTCCTTCACGGGCGCACGGACGATCCGCGGTCCGGCGCCCCGGTACTTCTCGGGGAGCCGGTCCTGCCAGACGGTCGCGGGCTCCACCGTGTGGTCGTCCACGGAGATGATCAGCGGAAACGTGCTCTCGTGGGTGTCCATGGCGCTCACGGTAGCGCTAATCTGACGACCCGTCAGCTATGAGTACTGGAGCGTTTCGGCACCGTCAGCCACAGCACACCTGGGCGTGCCCAAAGCCCGTTGGCCCACCTGCTCCAATCCCCCGGCCCTTCACACCGAAGCGCTCAAGGCCGCACGGATCTCGGTGGTCATTCGGTCCGGGTTCCGGAACACGCCCTGGGCGGTGAAGCGCAGGAGACTGCGCACCTCCGGGCACTGAAGGACCTGATTGAAGCGGGAGACGTCCCGTCGATGAGCCTCGCGTGTGCCGTGGTAGGCGTACCCCTCGATCTCGATCGCCAGCCCCTCACGCCGGAAGAGGAAGTCGAGGACGACTCGTCGGCCGAGAGGGGTGAAGAGCTGGACCTGGCTCTCGGGCCGGAGCCCGGCGTCGGCCATGCGCAGGCGGGCAACGGTCTCGGCCGGCGACCCGGCCTGGGGGTCGCACAGGCTGAGCCATCGGCGGGCTCTCGCCGACCCCTGCGAAGGGGAAGCCAGCGCCGCCACCACCGCGTCCAGGGCGACAAGGGGCGCCCGCCGCGCCCCGCCGACCCGGCGGTAGGTCACCGCACACTCCAGGGCTACGAGCGCATCGTCCCTCGGGAGCGAGCGAAGCAGGTCGGCGAGGGTCCGCACCGGGCTCGTGCACCGCAGGCCGTACCGCAACGCCACGTCCTCGCCATCGAGGAGCGTCCGACGAACGCGCACGTCCTTGACCTTGCCGCGGAAGCTGAGGGCGGGGTCGATGAACTCCAGGCGCGCCTCGGCCGCCGGGGTGAGGGTCTCGATACGCCACAGAGCGGCAGCGGAACGGTGACTCACGACAAGTCGGGGGTTGAACAGCTGGACGGCTCGGAGCCGCGTGGGCAGGTCCGCGGCCCGGCCCGGCTCCACCCAGGCACCCGACTGCAGGCGGCCCCAGCCCTCCGCCCTGAGGGCACGGGTGAGGCTCCGCGCGGGCCAACCGGATTCCAGGGCGCGGCAGGTGAGCAGCACGCCCCCTTGCGCCAACTCCCGCAGCGCCTTTCGTTCCTCCATGCCGCCAAGATCGCAGGAATGGGGCACGGCTTGGCGGCCTGTGGATAACTCTCGGGCTCAGCCCTTCAGGGAGGTGAGGAAGGCCGTCCAGGCAGGGGCCCGGAACAGGAGCACCGGGCCCGTGTCCGAGGTCTTCGAGTCCCGGACCGGCATCACGCCGGGGTGCCCGCCCGCGACCTCGACGCATTCGCCGCCGCTGCCGTTGCTGTAGCTGCTCCTGCGCCACACAACCGCACCCAGGTCATCTGCGGTGATTGCCATGTCGGTAGTCCTCTGCCGCTTGTTCGATCATGGTCAGGGACGCCTCTGGCGCGAGTGCCGCGGCCCTGAGCAGATCGTACGACCTGCGGTAGTTCTTCACGAGGGCCGGAAAGTCGATGAGTTGGCCATTGTGGAGACCCTCCGTGTAGGCCACCGGCGGGGCGTCCGGGAAGGTCATGATCCGCATCATGCCCATCATGAACGGGTGGGCGTGCGCCGTTTCCGGGAGGATCTGCAGAACGCCCTGCGTGGAGCGGACCACGTGCGCGATGTGCTCCAGTTGTGCGGCCATCTCAGAGGGGGGCAGCAGGGGCTTGTGGACGAGCCCCTCGTGCAGGATCGCCCAGAACGCCGGGCGTTCCTCGCCCGCCCAGATCTCCGCGCGCTCCAGACGGGCGCGGACCTGCTTGTCGACCGTCTCGGGGGCGAGCCACGGCACCGACGTGTGGACCACCGCCTCCGCGTAGGCCTTCGTCTGCAACAGACCGGGCACCAGCATCGGCGCCCAGTCCTCGATCGTCTCCGCGTGCCGCTCCATCTCCGCCACGTCGGCGAAGTACTCGGCATGTCCCGACTGCCGGGCCTTGCGGGCGTCTTCGCAGCGCCGCTCGAAAAAGCCGTCCGTCTTCAGCACCTTGTCGACGTGCCGGGCCAGATCCAGCGGCATACGCCGCTCCCCGCGCTCGATCTGGCTCAGGAACGGCACACCGCGAAAGCTCCCTTCCGCCAGCTGTTCCAGGGTCAGGCCCGCCAGCTCCCGCTGGTAGCGCAACTCGGCGCCGTAGAAAGAGGGAACGTTGGCCGACGCGTCGGGGTCCTTGCGTGGAGGCACAGCTCATCACCGCCGTTTGCCAGTTGCTCTTGCGCAGTCGAAAGCCCTCCCACGGTACGGGGCTTGGAGGCACTGTGTGACTGATTCGTCACAGAACGCACGCGAAAACGGGAAGGCCCCTCATGCGCGACACTCAACCCGCCACCGCGACCACCGCCGCCTCCATCACCGGCGACGTCGAGACGGAGCGGTGCGTGGACGACTTGAAGTCCGCCCTCGCGGTGCACGGCATCACGCTCCCCTCCCTGCGCGTCGACGTGCCGACGTTCGCGGGCACGTACGGAAGGACCGCGGGACTGATCGCGCTCGGCAACTGCAACACCGCGACGGCGCGCAAGCTGATCACCGCGTTGCGGGGAACCGGCCGGACGGAGGGATCCGTGCTGCTGGATGTCGACCTGGTCGCTGCGCCCGAGGTCGTACCAGAGCTGCGTCGCACGCTGCGCGCGTGCCTGGGCGCGCCCTGCGCCGACGCACAGCTGTGCGTCACGGAGTTGATCGGCAACGTCATCCGGCACGTCGGGGAGGGTGTCCCGGTGAAGGTGCGCGTATCACGCTCCGGCAGCCGGACCCGCGTCGAGGTCAGCGACCCGGACCCCCGCGCCCTGCCCGTCCTCCGGCACGCCACGGCCGACGACGGGACCGGACGCGGCCTGGCCCTTCTCGACGCGGTGGCCTCGCGGTGGGGCGTCGAGCAGGGTGATGCGGGCAAGACGGTCTGGTGCGAACTGGCGTGGGACGAGCAGGCACCGGCGTCCTGACGCGCGGGTTTCGGACACACCTCGGCCGCGACGGCTCCCCCTCCGCGCCGCCGCGGCCGAACCCCGTGTGGTGATGGCTTGCTTCGCCGTGCCTTACTTCGTCGGCTTGAAGGGCTCCGACGTGGCGTGCAGGTCCTTGGTCTCCAGCGGCTCGTCGGTGGCGTGCAGGTCCTGCGGCTTCACGGCTTGCTCTTCCGTGGCGTGCAGGTCCTCCGTCGACGCCTCGCCGTCCGTGCCGCCCGTGGCGTGCAGGTCCTGCGGCTTGAGCTCGTCGCCCATGATCGTCAACTCCCCTTGGCATGGATCAAGCAGTGAGGTCGGCGGGCCCGCCCGGTCACTCCCCCGAGGGTGACCGGACGGGCCCGCCTGGGCCGCTCACCCGGTTCGGTGGTGCGAGGCCCTGTGCAAGTGACCCGTCTGCCCCCCGACGCGACGGATCGACTGCCTCAAGCATGGCGTGGGGCGATAAACGAATGATGAACGCGTGCGCCATGCGGCCTCAGGCCGCCCGCACCGGGGACAGCAGCGCGCGCACCTCGGCGGCCTCGGGCGAACCCAGCTCCTCGTAGATCGCCGCCGCCTCCTGCCAGCAGACCTGGGCCCGGCCGGTCTGTCCTATACCGCTGAGCGCGCGGCCGAGGACGGTCAGGACGTTGCCCCGCCGCCACTCCCCGCCGATGCCGCGCAGCACGGTGAGTGCCATCTCGGCGTTGGCGGCGGCCTGTGCGGGGCGCCGGGCGGCGAGGTCCACCTCGGCCAGCCGGAACAGGCTCATGCCCTCCCAGAGGCGCTGCCTGCTGTCGCGGAACACCTCCAGCGCTTCCTGGAGCCGGCCGGCCGCGTTGCCCAGCTCACCGCTCTGGGTGAGGGCGAGGCCGAGGGCGTAACGGGCGTTCGCCCCGCGCATGGAGTTGCCCATGGCGTCGTAGATGTCGATGCCCTGCTGGGCCAGCGCGACCGCGCTCTGGGTCCGCCCGGTCGCGAGGTGGATCCGGGAGAGGTTGCAGAGCGCGGAGGCCTCGCCGGGGCGGTCGCCCAGGGCCCGGAAGTGCTCGATGGCCCGGGAGAGGTGTTCCTCTCCGTCCTCGTGCCGGTTCTGGTAGAGCGCGATGATGCCGCGCGCGTTGCGGGCCCAGCAGACCGGAAGGAGGTCGTCGGCCTCCTGCGCGAGGACGATGGCCCGTTCCGCCTCCTGGTCCGCCCGCTCGAAGCGGCCGCCGACGTGGTAAGCGTTGACGAGCGTCGTGAGCGCCCGGGCCTCCGCGCGCGCGAGGCCGAACTGCCGCGCCGCGTCCAGGAGCGCCTCGGCCGTCGCCTCGTACTCCCTGGAGTTGGCTCCCGACTCGGAGAGGTCGTGCGCGGCCCACAGCAGGTCGATCGCCCGGGGGAGGGTGTCCGGCTGTCCCGCGGACTGCCGCACGCACGCGAGGAGGCAGATGGCCTCCGCGTACAGCCAGTCCTGCGCCGTGTGCCGGTTCTCGAACCGCACCCCCGGATACGAGGTCGGCTCCAGATGGTCCACCAGCCGGTCCCCCGGCCGCTCGATCGCGTACACCCCGGCCGCGGACGCCAGATAGAAGTCCAGCAGCCGCGACAGCGCCGCCCCCCGCTCGCTCGGCGGCAACTCGTCCCGTTCCGCGCACGCACGCGCGTAGAGCCGTACCAGATCGTGGAAGCGGTACCGGCCGGGGGCCGCCGATTCGAGGAGGGAGGTGTCCACCAGGGACTCCAGGAGGTCCTCGGTGTCCTCCACGGACAGGTCCAGGATCGCCGCCGCGGCCGGGAGCGAGACGTCCGGGCCGTCGGCCAGGCCCAGCAGGCGGAAGGCGCGGGCCTGGGCGGGCTCCAGCTGGCCGTAGCCCAGCTCGAAGGTGGCCTTCACCGCCAGGTCGCCGGCCTGGAGTTCGTCCAGGCGGCGGCGTTCGTCGGCGAGCTTCGCCGCGAGGACCGACACCGTCCAGGTACGGCGGGCCGCCAGTCGGGAGGCCGCGATGCGGATCGCCAACGGCAGGAAGCCGCAGGCCGCCACCACGTCCAGGGCGGCCTTCCGCTCGGACGCCACCCGCTCCTCGCCCACGATCTTCGTGAACAGCGCCAGGGCCTCGTCCGGCGACATCACGTCCAGGTCGATCAGATGGGCGCCCGCCAGGTCCACCATCCGCACCCGGGAGGTGACGAGCGCGGCGCAGCCGTCCGTGCCGGGCAGCAGGGGACGTACCTGGGCGGCGTCGCGGGCGTTGTCCAGCAGGACCAGGACGCGGCGGCCGGCCAGGACCGAGCGGTACAGCGCCGCGCGCTCCTCCAGGGAGTCGGGGATCGCCGAGTCGGCCGTGCCGAGTGCGCGCAGGAAGGAGCCCAGGACCGTCTCCGGCTCCGCCGCCCGGGCGCCCGCGCCCTGGAGGTCGACGTACAGCTGCCCGTCCGGAAAGGCCCCGCGCGCCTGGTGGGCCACGTGCACGGCGAGGGTCGTCTTGCCCACGCCGCCGATGCCGGCCAGGGCCGAGACCGCCATGACCCGGCCCTCGGCGGAGGCCAGGATGTCGCCGAGTTCGCGCACGAAGGCGGAGCGGCCCGTGAAGTCCGGCACCGTGGCGGGAAGTTGCGCGGGCCGGACCGGGACGGAGGTGGGCTCTGGGGCCGGGGAGGAGGGCTCCGCCAGCCCCGGGTCGGCCTGGAGGATCCGCTGTTGCAGTTCGCTCAGGCCGGGGCGCGGGTCCACGCCCAGTTCGTCGGCGAGCAGGCGCCGGGTGTCGGTGTACACCGCGAGGGCCTCGGCCTGGCGGCCGCTGCGGTACAGCGCCAGCATCAGCAGCTCGCGGAGCCGTTCGCGCAGCGGATGGGCGGCGGTGAGGGCCGTGAGCTCCGAGACCGCCTCCGCGTGGCAGCCCTGCTCCAGGTCCATGTCCAGCCGGGATTCCAGGAGCTGGAGCCGCCATTCCTCCAAGCGGACGCGCTGTGCCTCCGCGTACGGGCCCGGTACGCCCGCCAGCGTCTCCCCGTCCCACAGGGCCAGGGCCCGCCGCAGCACCTCGCGGGCGTGGCAGAGGTCCCCGGCGGACCGGGCCTTCTCCGCCCCGGTCGCCAGGTCCTGGGCGACGGTCAGGTCCAGGGCGCCGTCGCCCAGGCCCCGTATCGCGTATCCGCCGGATTCGCTGACCAGGACGCCGGCATCCAGCACCTTGCGCAGCCGGGAAGCGTACGTCCGCAGCGCCGCCAGGGCCTGCGAGGGCGGTTCCTCGCCCCACAGGGCGTCGATCAGCTCCGGGGCCGTGGCCGTGCGGCCCTCGCGCAGCAGCAGCGCGGCGAGCAGGGCGCGTTGCTGGGGGGAACCGGTGGTGAGCGGCTCGTCGCCACGCCAGGCGCGCACCGGTCCGAGCACGCCGAAGCGCAGCGCCGCCCGCGCCGTCGATCCCCCCGACTCCCCCGACTCCGGCGACTCCGGCGACTCCGCCGAGGAGTCGGTACGCCGCTGCTCCGGTACGCGCGGTACACCGTCCGGTACACCGTCCATGCAGTCCCCCTAGACATCCTGAGCAACCACGCCAGTTTGCCTTGTGCACGGCGGATACGTCAGCCGTGGGAGACACCGATCACAGGGCGACGCACGGGAGTCCACAAGGTCCGCACACTCTCTCCGCTTCCGAGGACCGCCCCGCTGTTCGAGGAGCACTGCGGCAGTGTCCGGATGGAGTTGGAGCGATGGGGCCAGAGGGCAGGCGAGCTCCCCGGGTAAGGGGCCGGCAGGCGCCCGAACGCTCCGGTTCCTGACGAGTGTCTGCCGGGACACGTGCTGCCGTCGCGCGTCATAGTGGGTCCCGCAGAGCAGGAGTCGGCCCGACGGTGGAGGTGGCGTCCCATGCCCGGCGAGCAACCGCAGACGTACGAGACCCTCGACGAGCGCTTCCGGACCGGCCGGTGTCAGGCGGGGGACTCGCGGCTGGAGACGTTGTTCGAGGGGTGCCGGTGGGCCGAGGGGCCGGTGTACGTGCCGGCCGGGCGGTATCTGCTGTGGAGCGACATCCCGAACGACCGGCTGCTGCGGTGGGACGAGACCACCGGGTCCGTCGGGGTCTTCCGCACACCCGCCGGGTATCCCAACGGCAACACCCTGGACGGCCAGGGCCGGCGCATCACCTGCGAGCAGGGCAACCGGCGGGTGACCCGGACCGAGCACGACGGCTCGCTCACCGTGATCGCCGAGCGGTTCCGGGGAAAGCGGCTCAACAGCCCGAACGACGCCGTCGTGAGGTCCGACGGGTCGGTGTGGTTCTCCGATCCCGAGTTCGGGATCGCGACCGACTACGAGGGACACCGCGCGCAGAGCGAGATCGGCGCCCGGAACGTCTACCGCGTGGACCCCCGCAGCGGCGAGGTGCGGCTGGCCGCCGAGGGCTTCCAGGGCCCCAACGGGCTGGTGTTCTCCCCCGACGAGCGCAAGCTGTACGTGTCGGACAGCGTGGCCAATCGCATCCGCGTCTTCGACGTCCGGCCGGACGGCACCCTGACCGGCGGTGACGTCTTCGCAGAGTGCCGCAGCGGCAACTTCGACAACATCCGGTTCGACGACCAGGGGCGCCTCTGGGCCGCCGCCATGGACGGCGGTGTGCACTGCTACGACCCCGACGGCACGCTCCTCGGCCGCATTCTGGTGCCCGGCACCGTCGCCAACATCCGGTTCGGCGGCGCCCGGCGCAACCGGCTGTTCATCGCGGCCGACAGCACGCTGTACTCCCTCGTCATGTCCGTCACCGGCACCCCGCCGCTGCCGCCGGTCAGCCGCTGAGCAGGCCGTCGCGCAGCGCCCCCTTCACGACCTTTCCGCTCGCGTTGCGGGGCAGCTCCGCCACGAACTCCACCGTTCTCGGGACCTTGTAGTTCGCCATCTCCCTGCGGGACCAGGCGATCAGGTCGTCCGCCGTCACCAGAGCGCCCGGCCGCCGTACGACGTAGGCCCTGCCGACCTCCCCCAGCCGGGCGTCGGGGACGCCGATCACCGCCGCCTCCGCCACGTCCGGGTGCAGGCCCAGGAGTTGCTCTATCTCCGCGGGGTAGGCGTTGAAGCCACCGACGATGAACATGTCCTTGAGGCGGTCGGTGATGCGCAGGTTGCCCGCGGCGTCCAGGACGCCGACGTCGCCCGTGCGCAGCCAGCCGTCCTCCGACAGCACCTCGGCGGTGGCCGCCTCGTCCTCGTGGTAGCCGGTCATGACGTTGAAGCCGCGGACCAGGACCTCGCCCGGCGTGCCGGGTGTCAGGGGCTCGCCCCGGGAGTCCACCACCCGTACCTGTGTGCCGGGGATCGCGCGGCCCGACGTGGAAGCGATCACCGCCGGGTCGTCGCCGCGCCGGCACATCGTGACGACGCCGCCGGCTTCGGAGAGGCCGTAGGCCGTCAGGACCGTGTCGACGCCGAGTTCCCCGCGCAGCCGCTCGACGAGTCTCAGCGGCACCACCGCCGCTCCCGTCACCACGAGGCGCAGTGCCGACAGGTCGTGCGCGTCCCGTGCCGGATGGTCCAGGAGGGACTGGAGGAGGGTCGGGGGGCCGGGAAGCACGGAGACCCGTTCCGCCGCGATGTTGGCCAGGACCGTGTTCACGCCGAACACCGGCTGGGGGATCATCGTCACGCCCCGGATCAGGCAGGCGATCACCCCGGCCTTGTAGCCGAAGGTGTGGAAGAACGGGTTGACGATGAGGTAGCGGTCGCCCCGCGTCAGACCCGCCAGGTCACTCCAGATGTCGTAGGCCCGCAGCGTCTGCGCGTGGGTGATGACCGCGCCCTTCGGGCGGCCCGTCGTGCCCGAGGTGAAGACGATGTCCGAGGGCCGGGAGCCCTCGACCGCGTCCGCCCGCGCGCGCACCTGTGCCGCCCCGACCGCTTCTCCGCTCGCCAGGAAGTCCTTCCAGGTGAGGAAGTCGGCCGGGGCGTCCTCGGAGAGGACCACCACGTGCTCCAGGTCCGGCAGGCCGGGCAGCGGGCCGGTGCCCGGTCCCCGTTCCGCCGCCCTGCGCAGCGACGCCACGTACGACGTGCCGAGGAACGTGCCCGTCACGAACAGCAGTCGGGCTCCGCTGCGGCGCAGGACGTCCGCCGCCTCCGCGCCCTTGAAACGGGTGTTCAGCGGCACGAGCACCGCGCCCGCCGAGACCGCGCCCAGGGCGCTGACGATCCAGTCGAGGGTGTTCGGCGCCCAGACGCCGACCCGGTCGCCCGGCCGGATGCCGTGCGCCAGGCAGGCCGCCGCCGCGCGCTCCACGCGGGCGCCCAGCTCCGCGTAGGTGATCCGGGTACGGCCCTCGACGACCGCCTCGACGTCCGCGTACCGCTCGGCGGCCGTCCGCACCAGGCCCGGGATGCTTCCCCACTCCGTATCCGCTCGCACAGCGCGCCTCCCAAGGCATAGGAGCTGACTACCCGTCAGATTATCGGTAACCTGACGACCTGTCAGCGACCGTTCGGCCCCGGAGGTGCGCGCAGCATGGCAGCAGGATCGGGAGGCCTCAAGGACGCCACCGCCATCGTCGGCATAGGCCAGACGCCCTTCGCCAAGCGGCTCCCCGAGGACGAGCGCACCCTCGCCTGCCGTGCCGTCCTGGCCGCCCTCGACGACGCCGGGATCGCGCCCGGCGAGGTCGACGCCCTCGCCTCCTACACCATGGAGGAGACGGACGAGGTGGAGCTGGCGAAGGCCTGCGGCTTCGGGGACCTCACCTTCTTCAGCAAAGTCGGCTACGGAGGCGGCGGTTCGTGTGCCACCGTCGCCCATCTCGCCGCCGCCGTCGCGACCGGGCAGGCGAGCGTCGGGGTCGCCTGGCGGTCGCGCAAGCGGGGCAGCGGGCCCCGGCCCTGGACCGACACGGCCGTCCAGCTGCCGACCCCGGCCCAGTGGACCCGGCCGTTCGGGCTGCTCAGGCCGGTCGACGAGATCGCCATGCTCGCCCGCCGGTACATGCACGAGTACGGGGCCACCCGGGACCACCTGTTCAACGTCGCCCTGGCCTGCCGCAACCGCGCCAACCAGAACCCCGCCGCGATCATGTACGACCGGCCCCTCACCCGCGAGATGTACATGACGTCCCGCTGGATCAGCGAGCCGCTCTGTCTCTTCGACAACTGCCTGGAGACGGACGGGGCGCTGGCCTGCGTCGTCGTCTCCGCCGAGCGCGCCCGGGACTGCCGCCGCAAACCCGTCTACGTCCATTCCGCCGCCCAGTCGCTCCCCGCCCAGCACCACGGCATGGTCAACTACTGGAACGACGACCCCCTCACCGGACCGGCCTGGACCGCCGCCCGGCACCTGTGGAAGCACTCCGACCTGACGCCCCAGGACGTGGACGTCGCCCAGATCTACGACGCCTTCACGCCCCTGGTCCTGCTGTCCCTGGAGGGCTACGGCTTCTGCGGCCGGGGCGAGGGCGGGGCGTTCACCGAGGGCGGGGCGCTGGAGACCGGCGGGCTGCTGCCCGTGAACACCGGCGGGGGCGGACTGTCCGAGGCCTATGTGCACGGCTTCAACCTCGTCAACGAAGGGGTGAAGCAGCTGCGCGGGACCAGTACCGCGCAGGTGCCGGGCGCGTCGGCCTGCCTGGTCACGGCGGGCGAAGACGTGCCCACCTCCGCCCTTCTGCTGAGGAGTTGACATGCTGCGTCCCGTCACAGACACCGACGGCGCCCCGTTCTGGGAGTACACCGCCCGGGGCGAGCTCCGTGTCCAGGCCTGTGCCGGCTGCGGTGAGCTCCGCTTCCCGCCCCGGCCCTGCTGCCCGCACTGCCAGTCCTTCGAGGCTGAGTGGCGCCGGGTGTCCGGCCGGGGCCGTGTCTGGTCGTACGTCGTTCCGCATCCGCCGCTGCTGCCCGGCTACGCCGAGCTGGCGCCGTACAACGTGGTCGTCGTCGAGCTCGACGAGGCGCCGCGCATCCGGCTCGTCGGCAACCTCGTCGCCGGGCCCGGCAAGCCGGTCAACTCCCTTGCCACGGACCGTCTCCGCATCGGCGCCCGGGTGCGGGCCGTCTTCGACGACGGACTTCCCCGGTGGGTTCCGGAGCGGTCATGAGCAGCGTGCTGGTCAGTGCCGACGAGGACAGCGGGGTCGCCGTCGTCACCCTCAACCGGCCGGACCGGCTCAACGCCGTCGATCCGGAGATGGCCGGAGAACTCGCCCGCACCTGGCGGGAGTTGCGGTTCGACGACTCCGTGCGGGCCGTCGTCCTCACCGGCGCCGGCGAACGCGCCTTCTGTACGGGCATCGACCGGGACGCCGTCGTGCCGCAGCCGAACTCGCCGTACGCGCAGGACGATCCGCTGCTCGTCATCGGGCCGAAGGCGAACGACCTGTGGAAGCCGGTCGTCGCCGCCGTGCGCGGGATGGCCTGCGGAGGCGCCTTCTATCTGCTCGGGGAGGCGGAGTTCGTGGTCGCCGACACCACCGCCGCCTTCTTCGACCCGCACACCACCTACGGCATGGTCAGCGCCTACGAGTCCGTATTGATGGCGCAGCGCATGCCGTACGGGGAGGTCGCGCGGATGGCGCTGATGGGGACGGCCGAGCGGATCTCCGCACGGCGGGCCCACGAGGTCGGGCTGGTGTCGGAACTCGTCGAGGAGGGCGAGGCGTTGGAGGCGGCGCGTGCGTGCGCCGCCGTCATCGCCGGGTATCCGACCGAGGCCGTACAGGGGACCGTACGGGCACTGTGGGCCGCGAGCGAGGCGGGGCGGTCCCGGGGCGTCGCACAGGCGCCGCATCTGATCGCGCTCGGGAACGCGACGGGTGAGCGGCAGGCCCGGCTGTTCGCGGGGCGGCGGCGGGAGTACCGGTTGCGTTGACGCCGGTTGTGCTGAAGGACCGGTTGCGGCAGGGAATCGTTTACCCGTACACGCGTATGCTCGTCGGGTGGTTGAGCATCGGATGATCGACGTGAACGGCATACGGCTGCACATCGCGGAACAGGGCGAGGGCCCGCTCGTGGTGCTGCTGCACGGCTTCCCTGAGTCCTGGCACTCCTGGCGGCACCAGTTCGGGCCGCTGGCCGATGCCGGTTTCCGGGTGGTCGCGCCCGACCAGCGCGGATACGGGCGCAGCGATCACCCCGAGGACGTGGCGGCGTACAGCATCCTCCACCTGGTGGGGGACGTGGTCGGACTGGTCCACGCGCTGGGCGAGGAGCGGGCGTTCGTCGTCGGACACGACTGGGGAGCGCCGGTGGCCTGGCACACCGCGCTGCTGCGGCCGGACGTGGTGCGCGGGGTGGCGGGTCTGAGCGTGCCGCCGCCGTTCCGTGGCGCGCAGCCGCCGCTCAGGACGATGCGGGAGCGGTTCGACGGGCGGTTCTACTGGAACTACTTCGAGCAGCCCGGGGTCGCCGAGGCCGAGTTCACCGCCGACACCCGCGCCACCCTGCGCAAGCTGCTGTACTCCGCCTCGGGTGACGCCCCGGGTGCCGGACGCCCCGAGCAGGCCCTGGTCGACTTGGAGCGTGGCTGGCTCGCGGACGCGCCGGACCCCGAGGTGCTGCCCGAGTGGCTGACCGAGGAAGACCTCGACGCCCTCACCGACAGCTACGCGCGGGGCTTCACCGGCGCGCTCAACTGGTACCGCAACCTGGACCGCAACTGGGAGCTGACCGCCCCCTGGCAGGGCGCGGTCGTGTCCCCGCCCGCGCTGTACGTGTACGGCGACCGGGACCTGGTTCCGGCCTTCCCGGGCACGCCCGAACTGATCGAGAGGCTGCCCGAGTCGATGCCCAGCCTGCGCCGGAAGCCGCTCGTGCTGCCGGGCTGCGGCCACTGGACGCAGCAGGAGCGGCCCGCCGAGGTGAACGAGGCGCTGCTCGACTTCCTGACGGAGCTGCGGGACTGACGCCCTGCTTGGACCAGTCCCTGGGGGGCTTCTGATGGATCTCCGTGGAAGAAGGAGCGGCGTTCGGTGCGTGCTCTCGGCGTGCCGGGCGTCGCGACGCCGCGGAGATCCATCAGAAGCCCCCTAGCTCGTACGTGCCGTGCCCGTGCCCTTCTCCGCGTCCAGGGCGTACACGCAGCGGTCCTTGCTGCACGCGTACACCACTCCGTCCCGGACGACCGGGGAGCCGGTGATCTCGCCGCCGGTGGCGAGCTTCCAGCGGAGCCGGCCGTCGTCGGCCTTCAGGGTGTAGAGCAGGTGGTCGGTGGAGCCGAAGTGGATACGGCCCTCGGCCACCGAGGGGGTGCCCACGATGTCGCCGCCCGCCTGGAAGCGCCACTTGGGCGTGCCGGTGACCGCGTCGAGGGTGTAGAGGCCCTTGCCGCTGCCCACGTGGACATGGCCGGCGGCGACCAGGACGGGGTCGACGGACGCCCGGGACTCGGTGGCGATGCGCCAGCGGTCACGGCCGTCGGTGGCGTCGAGGGCGTACACCGTGCCGAGGTAGTCGGCCAGGTAGATGCCGCCGCCGGCGACGGCCGGGCCGGGGACGAAGGTGGGCGGGGAGAGGAAGACGGCCGGGGCCTCGAAGTGCCACTTGACGTGCCCGGCGGCCACGTCGAGGGCGAGGACGCGGGTGCCGGCGCAGACGTAGACGTAGCCGTCGGACGCCTGGGCGACCCGGACCGGGACGCCGCCGCAGGAGGCCGCGTCGCCGATGGGGTACGACCAGCGCTCGTCGCCGGTGCGGGCGTCCAGGGCACGCAGCCGGGCGTCCTGCCACACGTAGACCGTGCCGTCGTGCAGGGCGGGTCCGGCCTCGGGGGACTCGAAGTCGCTCTGGCAGCCGGTGACCTCCCAGAGCTTCTGGCCGTTCGAGGCCTCCCAGCCCTGGACGCCGCCGCCCCGGGTGCCGGTGACGACCGTGCCGCGGCCGGCCTTGAGCGAGTAGACCCAGGCGTCCGTCTGGAGGCGCCACAGGTCGGTGCCCTCACGGGCGTCGAGGGCGAACAGCGTGGGCCCGTCGGAGGCGTGGATACGACCGTCCGCGACCGCCATGGACCAGGCGACGTCCCGGGTCTTGAAGCGGCGGCGGCCGGTGGCCACGTCCAGCGCGTGCACCTCGAAGGAGGTGACGTAGACCAGGTCGCCGTCGACCGACGGAGTGCCCCAGACGTCGTTGGACATGCGGAAGCGCCAGGGCCGCCAGCCGCTCGCCTGCTCGGGCGGCGCGGCCGGGGCCGGGGGCGCGGCGACGGCGGGGCCCACGGCGGGGTCCGCGCCGTTGACGCCGGGGCGGGGCTTGGACCAGGAGGCGGCGAGGGCGGCCTCCGGAGGGGGTGCCTTGACGGCGGCGGCACGGACGTCGGCGACGCGCGGGCCCGGCCCGATGGGCACCTGGGCGCCGGCCAGCCGCACCGGGCCGGTGTCGGGACCCCCGACGGGTGCGGGCACGGGCGCCGGGACGACGGGGTCGTGCGAGGGCGGGGGCGGGATGGGCGCCGGGCCGGGGGCGGGGCGTCCGCCGCCGCTGCGGCCGGTGCCGGGGGCGGGCTTGCCGGCCGGGCGGCCGTTGCGGCGGGACTCGATCAGGCTCACCGCCCGCTCGGGCAGCCACGCCGAGGCCGTGCCGCTGTCGTCGGAGCCGGAGCCGAAGAGGTGGGGGGCCAGCTGGGCCTGGAGGTCGGCCGGGTTGGGGCGGGCCGTGGGGTCCATCTGCATACAGGACTCGATGAGCGGACGCAGCTCGTCCGGGAGTCCTTCGAGGTCCGGGCCCTCGCGCAGCAGCATGAAGACGGTCTCGACCGGATTGGCGCCGTGGAAGGGCGGGTGCCCGGTGGCGGCGAAGACCAGCATGGAGCCGAGGGAGAAGACATCGCTGGCGCCGGTGACGCTGCGGGAGTCCTTGGCCTGTTCGGGGGACATGTAGGCGGGCGTGCCGACGGCGACGTTCGTCATCGTCAAACGCGTGTTCGAGACGCCCGACGCGATGCCGAAATCGATCACCCGGGGGCCGTCCTCGACGACCAGGACGTTCGACGGCTTGAGGTCCCGGTGCACCAGCCCGGCGCCGTGGATGGACTGGAGCGCCTCGGCCACGCCCGCCGCCAGCCAGCGCACCGCCTGGGCCGGCAGCGGCCCGCAGTCGTTCACTATCTCTTCGAGGGAGGGCGCGGGAACGTACGCGGTGGCCAGCCACGGCACGGCGGCGCGCGGGTCGGCGTCCACGACCGCGGCCGTGTAGAAGCCGGAGACGGCGCGGGCGGCCTCCACCTCACGCGTGAAGCGGACCCGGAACAGCTGGTCCTCGGCCAGCTCCGTCCGGACGGTCTTGATCGCCACGCGCCGGCCGGACGCCGAGCGCGCGAGATAGACCAGCCCCATGCCGCCGGCACCCAGCCGTCCCAGCACCTCGAACGGCCCGATCCGCCGCGGATCGTGCTGCGTCAGCTGATCCACCACTCTGCCTGCCACCTCCCCGTACGAGCCGCGCCAAGCCACATGTTCCACGCGACCCCGTGCAGCGTCTCACCACCGCACCGCCATGGCGGCACGCACCCCGATTCTTCCTGGCCGGAGCCGTGGTTGCGAACCCGGTGACAATTGGGATGTCTCGCCCCACAGACGGCCAAATGCAGACCAACACGGCCTGCTCAGCGGTGCAGCAGCGCGAAGGACGCCCCCTGATTGTCCGTGACGACGGCGACCGTGCCGTACGAGGTCCGGAAGGGCGGGGCCTGGATCCGGCCGCCGAGGCGGGTGACGTCCTCCATCGCGGCCGGTACGTCCTCGACGGCGAAGTGGACGAGGAAGTGGGGCGGCATCTCGGCCGGGAACACGCCGGAGACGGGGGCACGGCCGAAGTCGGGCTCGGCGTCCGGACCGAACAGGGCCTCCTGGAAAAGATCGCCGTAGAAGGCGTTGGCCGCCTCGGTGTCCCGGGCGTACAGCTCGGCCCAGGCGAAGGTGCCCGGCTCGTGCCGCCTGCCGAAGCCGGGGTGCCCGCCCGGCTGCCACAGGGCGAAGACGGCCCCCTCCGGGTCCGTGACGAGGGCCGTGACGCCCAGCTCGCCGGCCGGCACCGGCGCCGATACGACCTGCCCGCCGGCCGCCCGGATACGCCGGACCAGGGCCGCCGCGTCCGGGGTCGCGAAGTACACGGTCCAGACGGTGGGCAACCGGCCGTCCACCTTGCGGACCAGCGCGGCCACGGGTTCACCGTCCTTCAGCGCCTGCGCGAAGGGGCCGAACCAGTCCTCGAAGGTCCACCCGAAAAGTTCACCGTAGAACCGCTTGCCCGCCTCGACGTCGGGAAGCTGCGCGTCCACCCAGCAGGGAACGCCCTCTGCGTACACCGATGCCCTGTTTTCGGCCATGCCGACAACGTAACCGCGACTGCCGCACCCCGCAGACCAGGCACACCAGCCCCCACACCCCCTTGCACCCCATTTGCAGTCGGCCGAATCGCGCCCCGATCACGCCTCGGTAAGCTGACGGCATGACAGGACAAGTGCGTACCGTCGACGGCCGCGTGGCCGGTAGGCGTGGGCAGGCGACCCGGCAGAAGCTGCTCGACTGCCTCAGCGAGATGCTCAGCTCCTCCCCGTACCGGGACGTCAAAGTCATCGATGTCGCCCGGAAGGCGGGCACTTCGCCCGCGACCTTCTACCAGTACTTCCCGGACGTCGAGGGCGCCGTCCTGGAGATCGCCGAACAAATGGCGACCGAGGGCGCCGCGTTGACCGAGCTCTTGGAGGGCCGCTCCTGGGCCGGCAAGGCCGGCTGGCAGACGGCGCAGGAACTCGTCGACGGGTTCCTGGAGTTCTGGCGCAAGAACGACGCGATCCTCCGGGTCGTGGATCTCGGCGCCGCCGAGGGCGACAAGCGGTTCTACAAGCTCCGCATGAAGATCCTCAACTCGGTGAACAACTCCCTCGCGGACGCCGTCGCCGAGCTCCAGGCCAAGGGCCGGGTCGACAAGGACGTGAACCCGGCGGCCATCGCCGGTTCGCTGGTCGCGATGCTCGCGGCCGTCGCCTCCCACCAGAAGGGCTTCTCCTCCTGGGGCGTGAAGCAGGCCGAACTGAAGCCGAACCTCGCGCTGTTGGTCCACCTGGGCGTCACGGGCAGGAAGCCGACGAAGTAGCCCGGCGCAACACCCTTTTCCTCACCCAAGTCCTGTCTGGCAGGCGGCGGTTCACCCGAGTGGACCGTCGCCTGTCGCGCTTTTCTCACTCTGATCTCGCGCAGTGCGCCGCCCTTCAGGACGGTGGTGAAGCGCATCTCAAGTCTGCTCTGAGACGTACGGCGCCAGGCGCCCGAACCGCCGGCTGGAGGAGACCTTCTGCACGAACCGCATGCCCCTCATCGGCCGGCCTCCTCGAAGACGTGCGCCGCCTCGGCGGCGTGGGCCCGCAGCCGGTGCACCGGCCCGAACAGCAGCTCGTCGCCCGCGGCACGCTTGAAATACAGGTGGACCTCGTGCTCCCAGGTGAAACCGATGCCGCCGTGCAGCTGGACACCCTCGGCGGCGGCCGAGCGCAGGGCCTGGAGCGCCTGGGCCAGGGCGAGGCCGCCGGCGGTCTCCGCGTGGGCGGCGGCCCAGGCCGCGTAGTAGGCCGCCGAGCGGGCCGCCTGCACCTGGACGTACACATCGGCCAGCCGGTGCTTGACCGCCTGGAAGGAGCCGACCGGCCGCCCGAACTGCTCGCGCTGCCCGACGTACTCGACGGTCCGCGCCAGCACCCGGTCGGCGGCCCCCACCGCCTCGGCGGCGAGACAGGCGGCTGCGGTGTCACCGAGCCGGGCGAGGGCGGAGAGGGGGTCGGCGTCCGCGCTGCCCAGCGACTCGGCGGGTGTGTGGCGCAGTTGGAGACGGGCTTGCGGACGGGTGGCATCCAGTGCGGTCCGGCGTACGCGGGTGAGACCGGCGGCGTCACCGCGTACGAGGAAGAGCAGCACCCGGGAGCGGGTGAACCCCCCGGTGTGCGCGGCGACCACGAGCAGCTGGGCACTGTGCCCGTCGAGGACCTGGTCGACCTGCCCGTACAGCCGCCAGCCCCCGTCGGCCTGCCGGGCCTGTACGCCCCCGGCCCGTCCGCCGCCGGCCCACTCCCCGCGCGGGTCGCATCCGGTGAGCCCGAGGGCGGTGGCGAGGGCGGGCCCGGGCACGGCGAGGGCGGCGGTGAGTGCGCCGGAGGCGATCCGCGGGAGGAGGTCCGCCCGCTGGGCACCGGTACCGAGGGCGAGCAGCACCGGGGCGGTGAGGACGGCCGTCGCGAGCAGCGGTGAGGGGGCGAGGACCCGGCCCGTCTCCTCGCAGGCGAGGGCCAGCTCGGTGACCGAGCAGCCGGCACCGCCGCAGTCCTCGGGGAGGGCCAGTCCGGGCAGGCCGAGCTGTTCGGCGAGGGCGGTCCACAGGGCCGGGTCGTGCCCGGCCGGGGTGCCGACGGCGGCCCACAGCTCCTCGGGACCGCACCGCTTGTGGAGCAGGTCGCGCAGGGTGCGGCGGATGTCGTCCTGTTCGGCGGTGAAGCGGGCGTCCATGGGGGTACCACCTCCGCATCTGACGGTGCGTCATATTAGGGCGGCGGGGCAGGGATGCCCAGAGTGCTGCCGCGCTTGCGCGCGAGGCGATCTGATGTACCGTCAGATTTATGGCTGCCCGGAGGAAAGTGGCCGTCGTCGGTGTCGCTCTCTCGGACTGCGGCCGCGTGGGCGACGCGACCCCGTACGCCCTGCACGCCCAGGCGGCCCGGCGCGCCCTGGCCGACGCGGGCCTGGACCGCTCGCTGGTCGACGGCTTCGCCTCGGCGGGCCTGGGCACCCTGGCCCCCGTCGAGGTCGCCGAGTACCTGGGCCTGCGCCCCACCTGGGTCGACTCCACCTCCGTCGGCGGCGCCGCCTGGGAGGTCATGGCGGCCCACGCGGCGGACGCGATCGCGGCCGGGCGCGCACGCGTGGTGCTGCTCGCCTACGGCTCGACGGCCCGCGCGGACGTCAGGGCGGGCCGCCGCACCGGAACGCTGTCCTTCGGCACACGCGGACCCCTCCAGTTCGAAGTCCCCTACGGCCACACCCTGATCGCCAAGTACGCCATGGCGGCCCGCCGCCACATGATCGAGTACGGCACGACGGTCGAGCAGCTGGCGGAGGTGGCGGTCCAGGCCCGGGCCAACGCGGCCCTGAACCCGGAGGCGATGTTCCGCACCCCGGTCACGGTGGACGAGGTCCTGGCCGGCCCGTTGATCGCCGACCCCTTCACCAAGCTGCACTGCTGCGTCCGTTCCGACGGCGGGGCGGCGGTGCTGCTGGCGGCGGAGGAGTACGTACGTGACTGCCGTACGTCGCCGGTGTGGGTGCTGGGCAGCGGGGAGTACGTCTCGCACGCCGCGATGTCCGAGTGGGCGGACTTCACGGTGTCCCCTGCGGCGGTGAGCGGACGGCTGGCCTTCGAGCGGGCGGGCGTACGGCCGGACGAGATGGATTTCGCGGAGATCTACGACGCGTTCACCTACATGACCCTGGTGACGCTGGAGGACCTCGGCTTCTGCGGGAAGGGCGAGGGCGGGCCGTTCGTGGAGAAGGGCCGGCTGCGGGTCCGGGGCGGGGCACTCCCGGTGAACACCGACGGGGGTGGGCTGTCGGCTCAGCATCCGGGGATGCGGGGGTTGTTCCTGCTGGTGGAGGCGGTGCGGCAGCTGCGGGGGGAGGGCGGCGCACGGCAGGTGCGGCGGCCTGGCGACGGGGCGCTGCCACGGCTGGGGGTGGCGTCCGGGACGGGCGGGTGGTTCTGCTCTTCGGGGACGGTGGTGTTGGGGGTGTGACGACGAGTCCCAGGGGGTGCGCACGCCTCGCACCGGCGCCCCGCCCGGGGCCAGCACTTCTCGGGCCCGGACGCGAAGGCACCTCGGGAGCCGTCGGCGCCGACGCGGACCTCGATGGCTGCACCGCCCTACCTGCCCTGAGCCGCGCAGCCGGCCGTCATGGACGCACGACGACGGTCCATCCGGGGTTGTAGGTGTCCGGCACCGGAAAACGTGGCCAGTCGCGCGCCCAGTGCGGTGGGTTCCGCTCGCGAAGGACCAGCGCACTGGGGTGCGCCGGGGGATGCGACTCCGGGGCGGAGCAGCCCGCGGTGTGGGCGATGGGAATCGTCGAACTGTTCCCCTCGAGGACACACGGCGGGTGCACCCCGTGCTCGCGCAGCACGGAGACGATCCGGTCCCAGTCTCCGCGGGCCCGCTGCTGGATGCCCGCATGAGTGTGGACGAGACCGATCTGGATGCCCCAGTGCCCGAGGAGTGCCAGGGCGAGCACCGCGGCTGTCGGCAGCGAACCGCGGGTGCGGGCCCGGTGGACGACGGCGAGGAACCCGACAGCGGCAGGGAGCGCCAGCAGGGCGTAGGCCGGCAGCAGGAACCGCGGCGCGGCGTAGGGGACAAGGAAGAGATACGGCGCCGCCGTGGCCACCGCCACCGCCGCGGACAGCCACAGCGGCGCAGCGGACCTGCGCGCCCGGCGCTCCGCCCACAGCCCCAGGCCGACCAGCAGCGGCAGCAGCACCCACCACTCCGTCACGGGCAGTTGAACGCTGTCGCCCGTACAGGGACGGCACAGCAGCGGGCCGTCCAGTGCGGTGAGATGGGCGCGCAGGGAGAAGACGGCCCGCAGACCGCCCTGGACCTCGTCGGCTTCCGCGAGCCGGTTCCGCACCCCGCCGAACCGCACCTCGGCCTCGACGACCCAGGGCAGCGCCCCCGCCACGAGTCCGGCCGCCACGGCCGACAGACGCCCGCGGAGGCGGCCGTGGCCGCGCAGTGCGGGCATCAGTACGGCGGCCAGGAGCAGCGGCGCGGCGACGGCCACACCGTCGTTGGGTCGCATCAGGGTCACCACCGCCAGGCCTGCCGCGACACCCGCGTACCGGGGACGCGGCGCGAGGAAACAGCCCACCGCGGCGGTGGCACCCATGGCGGTGTAGTGGTTCGGCATCGCGGAACCGGCGTAGAACAGAGTGATCCACAGGCTGCCGTACAGCCCGGCCGCCACCCACACCGCCGACGGGCGGTGCACGATGCGCAGCCAGGGCCGGAATCCCAGCCAGAGCGCACCGCCGGCCAGCAGGAGCAGCCACACCCTGAGCAGCACCGTCGAGTCGCTCCAGGAGGCGATCGGAGCAAGCAGCAGGGGGACCCCGCGGGTACGCGGGGCGCTGAACGGGGTCGCGGGACCGTACGGTCCGAAGCGGCTGGCGTACACGATCTCGTCCCAGCCGAGCGGCAGTGTGAGCGGTACGAGGACGGCCGACAGCAGACAGAACCCGGCAACCACGATCCACAGCATCCGCTGTGCCGAGGCCGCTGTGCGATCCGCGGTCATCCGACCCACCCCAGCTTGCGCCGCCCGCGGCGCACCGCTCCGCGGGCGAGGATGCCTGCCGTGGCGGCGAGCACGGTGGCACGGTCGCGCCAGTCGGCCGGTCCGGGCGGTGGAGCGGACCGCTCGGCCCGCTCCTCCACCAGGGTGCTGAACAACCGCTCGTAGCGGTCGGCGACGCCCTCCGGGGTGAATCGTTTCGCCGCACTGGCCCGGGCGGCCCTGCCCATCTCCGCACGCCGTCCGTCGTCCCGCATCAGTGCCAGCAGTGCGGCGGCCACACCCCGGGTGCTGTCGCGCGGGACGAGACAGCCGTCCACACCGTGACGGATGATCTCGCCGGGCCCGTGGGGGCAGTCGGTGCTCACCACGGGCAGGCCGCAGCGCATGGCTTCCACGATCGTCATCCCGAACGACTCGTGCGCGGAGGTCACCGCGGCGATGGAGCCCTTGGCCCACTCGGCCTCGATGAAAGTGGCCGAACCCATCAGGAAGACCCGGTCACTCAGGCCGTGATGGGCTATCCGGTCGGCTATCCGGGCGCGTTCCGCGCCGTCCCCGTAAATGCGCAGGGACCAGTCGGGGCAGGCCGCACCGGCCAGGGCGAACGCGTCGACCAGCATCTCGTACCGCTTGACGCGGGCCAGCCGTCCCGCCGCGACGACGACCTTGGCCGCCGCGTCGGCCGGCGGCACCGAGGGTTCGGGGACGCTGTTGGGGATGGCCAGCACCCGGGTGCGCGGCAGCCGCATGCCGCGCCGGTGGTCGCGCGCGTCGGCCTCGGTCATGGTGACCAGCGCGTCGAGACCGCCGTACCAGCGTTGGAGTTCCGTCCGCAGCCGGTGCGAGTGGTTGTCGTGGGTGAGGTGCTCCTGGCCGACGAGCACGGCATGTCGTGGTCCGAACCGGGCCAGCAGCGCGTTGAGTCCGGCCCTGGTGCCCACGACGACGTCGGCGTCCGTCTCCCGCAGCCAGTCGATGACCCGCTGCTCGGCGAGCCGGTGGTACTGGTGCGAGCGGCTGTCCCCCTTCGGGAAGACTTCCCCGCTCCGCCGGGCGAGGTGGTCCGCCGCGTCCGCGGATCCCTCGCGCCGGTCCACCAGGGCCCGCAGCGGCACCTTTGGCGACCGCCCCAGCCGTGGTGTCTCGCGGTGCCGGAAGACCGACACGAGTTCCACCCGATGTCGCCCGGCGAGCGTGTCGGCGAGTGTCATGGTCGTCCGTACGGTGCCGCCCATCGCGTAGGCGTTGTGCAGCAGGAAGGCGATGCGCACGTGCGGCGTCCCCCGGTTTCCTTGTGATGTGGCTGGTCAGAGCCGCTGTGTTCACCTTCGGCGAGACAGCTGCACCCGTGCTTTCCGGTACGTTCCCGGCCGCGCTCGCCTCCGTCCCCACCCTCCTGGCCAGAGCCGGCGAAGACGGGTGCTGGGCTGCGCCAGCCGCCGCACGGGCACGAGGACGACAGGTCGACGGACGTCCACTCCGTGCGCTCACCGGAGATGACAGGCAACTCGGGTGTAGAGATGCATCACCTGACCCGGAGGTTCCTCAGCCCCGAAGACCGCTCACCGTGACGCTGGATCTGAAGCAATGACCGTCCTCACGGAATACTTCCCGCGGCAGGCGGAGACGCCGAGGCCTGCTCCCTCCGTGACCCTGACACGGCGCTCCACGTGATCCCGGAACAGACCAGCGGCGCGTGCCGCCCCGCGCCGCTCATCGATCGTCCATCGGCGGTCCGGTCCGGAAGTCGTCCACCCGCTCGCCCTCCGCCTGGGACGGCTCGGTCTGGACGTCCGGGTACTGCTCCCCCGCGCTCGCCCTCGGCCTGGGACGGCGTGTGCGAGTACAGCCGGCGGCTGCCCAAGGGCACACCCGGCCCCGTCCGAAGAGGTGGGCCCCTCGTATCAGAAGCGTGACAAAGGCCCCCCACCTGCACGGGCGTACCCCACGCCACGACCTAAACACTGCGCGTATACATGCCACGTATACATGGTGTGTAGAGTGCT
Organism: Streptomyces sp. DG1A-41; assembly: GCF_037055355.1. GTDB lineage: Bacteria > Actinomycetota > Actinomycetes > Streptomycetales > Streptomycetaceae > Streptomyces. The sequence goes on from NZ_CP146350.1 coordinate 3,937,284, forward strand.
GGGCATGTCCATCGGCAACACCCTTCTGGGGCTCCTGGAGTCCGGTCCGCGACATGGTTACGACCTGAAGCGGGTCTTCGACGAGAAGTTCGGTCACGACCGGCCCCTGCACTACGGCCAGGTCTACTCGACGATGTCCCGGCTGCTGAAGAACGGGCTCGTCGAGGTCGACGGCATCGAGGCGGGCGGTGGGCCCGAGCGCAAGCGGTACGCGATAACGGACGCCGGGATCACCGACGTCGAGCGCTGGCTCGCGACGCCGGAGAAACCCGAGCCGTACCTGCAGTCGTTGCTGTACAGCAAGGTCGTCCTCGCGCTGCTGACCCACCGGGACGCGGCCGGCATCCTCGACACGCAGCGCTCCGAGCATCTGCGCAGCATGCGGATCCTGACCGACCGCAAGCGCAAGGGCGACCTGGCCGACCAGCTGATCTGCGACCACGCCCTGTTCCACCTCGAAGCGGACCTGCGCTGGCTGGAGCTGACCGCCGCGCGTCTGGACAAGCTCGCCGAGGCGGTGACCACGTGAGCCGAGTTCATCCTCCAGGTTCTCTGCTCGCCGCTCAGGACCTGCGCAAGGCGTACGGGCCGACCACCGCGCTCGACGGTGCCGAGTTCTCCATCCACCCCGGTGAAATCGTCGCCGTGATGGGCCCATCCGGATCCGGCAAGTCGACGCTGCTGCACTGCCTCGCCGGGATCGTGACGCCCGACTCCGGGTCCATCACGTACCACGGGCGCGAGCTGGCCACCATGAACGACGCCCAGCGCAGTGCGCTGCGCCGCTCCGAGTTCGGCTTCGTCTTCCAGTTCGGTCAGCTGGTGCCCGAGCTGACCTGTGTGGAGAACGTGGCGCTGCCGCTGCGGTTGAACGGCATCTCCCGCAAGGAGGCCGAGCGGGCCGCGCTGACGTGGATGGAGCGGCTGGAGGTCGACGGCCTGCGCAAGAAGCGGCCCGGAGAGGTCTCCGGCGGTCAGGGGCAGCGGGTGGCCGTGGCCCGGGCGCTGGTCACCAACCCCCGGGTGCTGTTCGCCGACGAGCCGACCGGCGCGCTGGACTCGCTCAACGGCGAGCGCGTGATGGGGCTGTTCACCGAGGCGGCCCGCTCCACCAACGCGGCCGTCGTGCTCGTCACGCACGAGGCCCGGGTCGCCGCCTACTCCGACCGCGAGATCGTCGTACGCGACGGCAGGTCCCGGGACATGGAGCGGGCCATATGAAGGTGCGCCACTGGTCCAGGGACCTGGGCATGGGGGTCAGATTCGCTTTCGCCGGCGGGCGGGAGGGGCGGGCGCGGATACTGCTCACCGCCGTCGGCGTGGGGCTCGGTGTGGCACTGCTGCTGCTGTCCACGGCGCTGCCGAACGCGCTGGCCGTCCGGCACGACCGCGAGGAGGCGCGCTCCGACCTCACGTATATGGCCAGCGAGTCGCCGCTGCCGAAGGCGGACGACACGCTGCTGGTCGGAGATGCCGGGACGGCCTTCCGCGACAAGGAGGTGCGCGGGCGGGCGTTGCAGCCCGAGGGGCCCAAGGCACCCCTGCCGCCGGGGGTCTCGAGGTTTCCGGGGGTGGGCGAGATGGTGGTCTCCCCCGCGCTGAAGCGGCTGCTGGAGTCCGGCGAGGGGACGATGCTGCGCGAGCGGCTGCCGGAGCGGATCGTCGGCACCATCGCCGAACCCGGACTGATCGGTGCCCAGGAACTCGCCTTCTACCGCGGCGCCGATGACCTCGTGGTCGAGGAGGACAGCGGCCTGGTCGAACGCATCGACCGGTTCGGCGCAGGGTACAAGCCCTCGGAGAAGACGGATCCCGTCCTGGTCCTGCTCGCCCTCGTGGTGTTCCTGGTGCTGCTGCTGCCGGTCGGCGTCTTCATCGCCGCGGCCGTGCGGTTCGGCGGCGAGCGCCGCGACCGGCGACTCGCGGCCCTGCGGCTGGTCGGCTCCGACAGCCGGATGACCCGGCGGATCGCCGCGGGCGAGGCCCTCGCCGGCTCCGTGGCGGGCCTGGCCTTCGGCACGGTCTTCTTCCTGCTCATCCGGGAGTTCTCCGGGGCCGTGGAGCTGTTCGACGTGAGCGTCTACCCCAGCTATCTGACCCCCTCCCCCTTCTCGCCCTGCTGGTCGCGGTCGTGGTCCCGGCGACCGCCGTGCTGGTCACCCTGTTCGCGCTGCGGGGCGTGATGATCGAGCCGCTCGGCGTGGTGCGCACCACGAAGCCCCCGCGGCGCCGGCTGTGGTGGCGGCTGCTGCTGCCCGTGGGCGGGCTCGGCATGCTCTACCCGATGATCGCCAAGGACCGGTACAGCGAAGACTTCAACCAGTACCAGGTCACCGGTGGCGTCCTGCTGCTGCTCGTCGGAGTGACCGCGCTGCTGCCGTGGGTCGTGGAGAGGGCCGTGAACCGGCTCGGCTCCGGCGGGGTCGCCTGGCAACTGGCCATCCGCCGACTTCAGGTGAGCAGCGGAACGGCCGCCCGCATGGTCAACGGCATCGCGGTCGCGGTGGCGGGCGCCATCGCCCTGCAGATGCTGTTCTCCGGGCTGCAGGGCCAGTACACCAAGCACACCACCAACGACCTCAACCGGGCCCAGATGCACATGGACCTATGGGGCCGGGTCCCGCTCGCCCGGGCGGCGGCCGACTTCAAGGCGACCAAGGGTGTCGCGAAGGTCTACGCGTTCGACGAGGGCTACGTCAGCGACCGGCGCAGGTTCGCCGAGAACACCGCCCGGGTCACGATCGCCGGTTGCGCTTCCCTGCGCGAGGTGGCTTCCTTCCCTTCCTGCAAGGACGGTGACGCCTTCGCCATCCGGAATGGCAACGATGAGGAGGGGGTGACCGACCTTTCCAAGCCCGGCACAAAGCTGTGGTTCGACGCGATCGACGGTTCCGCTGCTCATCACAGGCCGACGGCCTGGGCGGTGCCGGCGGACGTGAAGCAGGCACGGGCGATCGCGGACCCGACCGGGGACAAGCGTGACGGCCTGCTGCTGACGCCGGGCGCCCTGCCCTCGGGCGCCGCACATGGTCTCCACGGGCAGATCTACCTCGCGCTCGACCGGAAACTGGCGGACGCGCCCGACCATGCGCGGAACACGGCCCGCCGTCTCGGCCTGCCCACCGACCCGGTGATGCTGGTGTCCAGTAAGCGCGACGACACCTACGCCTCCATCCGCACCTTCCTGTTCGTCGGCGCCGCCTGCGTACTGGCGCTGATCGGCGCGAGTCTGCTGGTGTCGCAGCTGGAGCAGCTGCGCGAGCGCCGCAAACTGCTGTCGTCGCTCATCGCCTTCGGCACCCGGCGCCGCACACTGTGCCTGTCCGTGCTGTGGCAGACGGCGATCCCGATCGGCCTCGGCCTGGCGCTGGCCACAGCGGTCGGGATGACACTGGGCGCGGTACTGCTGAAGATGACGGACAAGCCGGTGGGCGCGGACTGGGCGAGCGTACTGTCGATGACCGGCATCGCCACCGCCGTCGTTCTGCTGGTGACCGTGCTCAGCCTGCCACCACTGCTCAGGCTGATGCGCCCGGACGGCCTGCGCACCGAGTGAGCCATACACGCCGGAGGCCCATCAGTCACACACTCCTGGGCCTGCGGGAGTCCGGCCCTCACCACGGCTACGGCCTCAAGCGGGCCTTCGACGAAAAGTTCGGTCACGACCGGCCACTGCACTACGGCCAGGTCTGCTCGACGATGTCCCGGCTGCTGAAGAACGGCCTCGTCGAAGTCGACGGGATCGAGGCTGGCAGCGGTCCTGAGCGCGAGCGTACGCCATTACGGAAGCCGGGATCCCCGACATGGAGCGGTGGCTGGCCACGACAACCAGCGCTCCGAGCACCTGCGCAGCATGCGGATCCTCACCGGCCGTAAGCACAGGGGCGACCTCGCTGACCAGCCGGCCTGGCCGACCCGAAGTTCGTACAGCCGGATCGGCCGATGTCCGCCATCGGCGGCTGGGGGCCACGGGGCGATGGTGCGCCCGTGGAAATGCTCCCGTCGTCGGCGACGGGGGCGTCGGAACGAAGGTGGCGAGCAGCGCGCCACCCGCAACCAGAGAGTAAATCGAGTGGAAAATCAGACGCCGCCTGTAATTGGAACTCAGACGCCTCCAGCAGAAACTCCTCAAGGGGAGTCGGAAGACGTCGAAATCGGCGGGTTCGCCATCGGGGTCATCCTTCTCACGTCGACATGCGTGACACTAATGTCTGAGCTGGTGCTCGCCCTCGTCGGTGCGAGTCTCAAGACGACGGCAATGGCCGCTGTGATCGCATTCGGCGGCACCTTCGGTCTTGGGTACTTCATCGCCAAGAGGCTTGGATATATTCGAACGAGCACGTGATACTCGAGTGGCGTTCCACCGCAGGCGGCGCGGAAAAGAGACACGCTCAGTTGCGCTGCCAGGTCGTCGAGCTTCCCTCCCGCGGGGCAACGGCGTCGGAGGGCAGGCAGTCCAACTTCCTCCCATTGGCCGTTCCCAACCGCTCGGAGGGGTGGTTACGGTCCGGCCATGGACGAGCTGACCAGGATCTTCCGTCACGCCGCCGAGCACGCCGCCGCCTACCGCCGCTCGCTGCCCGAGCGACCGGTGGCGCGGCCCGTCGACCATGCGGCCCTGCGCGCCGCGTTCTCCCGCCCCCTGAACCGCTCGCCCGCCGACCCGCTCACGGTGGTCGACGAGTTGGTGGCCGCCGCCGAGACCGGACTCGTCGCCACCGCGGGGCCGCGGTTCTTCGGGTTCGTCGTCGGCGGGGCGCTGCCCGCGGCCACCGCCGCGGAGATCCTCGCCGCCGGGTGGGACCAGAACGCCTTCAACGCCGCGCTCTCGCCCGCCGCGCTCGCCGCGGAGGAGGCGGCGGGCGGCTGGCTGAAGGAGCTGCTCGGCATCCCCGCCACGGCCTCCACCGGGTTCGTCACCGGCGGGCAGGCGGCCAACACCGCAGGGCTCGCGGCAGCCCGGCAGCATCTGCTCACCGAGGCCGGCTGGGACGTCGGGCAGAAGGGTCTGGGCGGCGCCCCGCGCCTGCGGGTGGTCGTGGGCGAGGAACGCCACGCCACCATCGACCGCTCGCTGCGGCTGCTCGGCCTGGGCACCGACTGCCTGGAGACGGTCCGCACCGATGGACGCGGCGCCCTCGACACCGACGACCTGCGCCGCGTGCTGGCGTCCGACCCGGGCACGCCGGCGATCGTCTGCACCCAGGCGGGCAATGTGAACACCGGCGCCTGCGACGACCTCCGTACCGCATGCGATCTCACCCACGCCCACGGCGGCTGGGTGCACGTCGACGGCGCCTTCGGCCTGTGGGCGGCCGCGAGCCCGGCGACCCGCCACCTCGTCGACGGCGTCGAGCTGGCCGACTCCTGGGCCTGTGACGGCCACAAGTGGCTGAACGTGCCCTACGACTGCGGCTACGCCTTCTGCTCCCGCCCCGGCGTCCACGCCGCCGCTCTGTCGTACACCGCCTCCTACCTCACCCGCGCCGACGGCACCGCGGCCGGCGGCGCCGACTACACCGCCGAGTCCTCCCGCCACGCACGCGGCTTCGCCACCTGGGCGGCACTGCGCGAACTCGGCCGTGACGGCGTCGCCGCGCTCGTGGACCGCTGCTGCTCCCTCGCCCGCCGCTTCGCCGACGGCTTGTCCGCGGCGGGCTACGAGGTGGTCAACGACGTGGTTCTCAACCAGGTCCTCGTCAGCTTCGGCGACGACACCCGCACCGACCGCGTCGTGCAGGCGGTGCAGAAGGACGGCACCTGCTGGATGGGCGCCACCACCTGGCGCGGCCGACGGCTGATGCGCGTCTCGGTCTCCGGCCACAACACGACAGAGGCCGACGTCGACCGGTCGATCGCGGCGATCGTGCGGCTGGCGCGGGCGTCGTGACCCGGGTGACACAGCACATGTCCGGCGGCCCGGTGCCGGTAGTCACCAAAGAACCGGGCGTCGCGGTGGACCTGGTGGTCGACGAGCAGGCGATCCGGCACGTGCCGGTGATGCGGTTCGACATGGGCGACTTCCCGCTCACCGTCTCCCTGTCCGTCGAGCACGCCGCAGCACCTTGGGCGGGGGTCCTGGCTGACGAGTACCGCTGCGTGCGGCTGGAGGAGGTGAGGGCCGTCTACTACAGCGGCCCCGCCTTCCCACCGGCTCCGAGCGCATGGAAGAGCCTCACCCCGGACCCGGAGGCGGCCCGGACGTTCTGCCATCAGGTGGGCGGCCGTGTGACCTGCAAGCCGCTCATGGGCGGCCCGCTGGAGTGCCCGGACGGCCGCCGTACCGGGGTCCCCACCCACGTGGTTCCGCCGCGCAAGACCGTCAGTCCGGAAGGAACTCCCGGGCGTGGTCATGTGCCCACTGGGCGAAGGTGCGAGCGGGGAACCCGGTGACCTCCTCGGCCGTGGATGCCGGGCCTGCCGCCGTCGGATCGGATTCCGCGGGTGCCTGCGGGTCTGTCTCGTCGCCCGAATAGTCCTCGAAGCCGAGAAGGAAATCGGCGTTCTCCGCCGCGAATCCTCCTTGCTCGCGGTAGATCTCCCGCGCCTCGTCCCGGCTCACCACTTCAAAGCGGATCGGGCGCCCGATGGCCTCGGCGATGAGTTCGACCTGCCGACGCTGCGACAGCATGTCGGGGCCGTTCAGGGTGTAAGCCCGTCCGCAGTGTCCGTCCTCCAGCAGAGCCAGGGCCGCGACATCGGCGATGTCCTGCTCATGTACCGGGCACCAGGCCGCATCGGGGTAGGGGTCGCGCACCACGCCCTCGGCGCGGATGGACGGGCCCCACAGGGCCAGCTTGTTCATCGCGAACTCCCCGGGGCGCACGTGAGTCCATTCCAGACCCGACTCCTCCACGGCCCGCTCGACCGGCAGGTGGAAGTCGGTGTCGAAGCCCGCCGTGACGGCTCCGGAGGACAGCACGACGATACGGCGCACGCCGGCCTGCCGCGCCAAGGCGACCACGTCCCGGGCCGTTTCGGCGACCGGAAAGAGATACATCCGGTCGACACCCTTCAACGCGTCGACGAGTGACTCCGGTTGCGTGAGATCGCCCGCAGTCGCGCGCACGGCTTCCGGTAACCCCGCCGGGCGTGGACTGCGGGACAGAGCCCGCACCTCCGCGCCGGCCTCGGCGAGTCGCCGGACCACGTTCCGTCCGACATTTCCGGTGGCTCCGGTCACCAGGATCGCCATGATTCTCCCTCTGGTCGTCATTGCTCACGGGGACGCCGTGTTCGGCACGGCAGCCAAAATGACACGCGGCGGGGAAGCGTCTCCAGTCGTCCGCCGAGCGCATTTCGAAGCCGTCAGTAAGCTCCGGCCGGCCTACAGGGCTTGTTGCGGCCCCCAGAACTGACGTACCGTCAGATTCGGTGTCGGGCGGCAACGCGGGAGCATGCGCATGGACACGATCTGGCTCACCGGAGCGGAATGGCTGGCCGTGCTGCGGATCGGGCTCGGGCTGTGGTGGCTGGAGAGCTGGCGGCACAAGGACCGCAAGGCCTGGTTCGAGAGGGGCAGCGGCATCGCGTGGGCGGCCGGGATAGCCGCCGAACACCGCTGGAGCGCCGTACGTTCGGGCTTCGACACCGTCGTCGCGCCCCGCCCGCGCGCGATGGGGTACGTCATCGTCTACGCGGAACTCGCGCTCGGGCTCGGCCTGATCACCGGCTTCCTCACCCCGATCGCCCTGGCGGGCGGATTCCTCCTCAACGCCCTCTACTTCACCCTCATGATCCACGACGTCGCCGAGCAGGGGCAGAACTCGATGATGGCGCTGATGTCGGTGGTCGGGCTGTTCGGGATGTCCTGGCAGACCTGGTCGCTGGACAGCGCGCTGGGGCTGTTCTGATGACCGGGCGTTTCGACCTGCCCGAACCGGACGCCTTCACCCGGACGTACTGGGACGCGGCCGCCGAGGGCCGGCTGCTGATCCGCCGCTGCCGCGCCTGCGGCCGGGCCCACCACTACCCGCGCGAGTTCTGCCCCCACTGCTGGAGCGAGGACGTCGCCTGGGAGCCCGCGAGCGGCCGCGCCACCCTCTACACCTGGTCCGTCGTCCACCGGAACGACCTGCCGCCCTTCACGGAACGCACGCCGTACGTCGCTGCCGTGGTCGACCTCGCCGAGGGGCCGCGGATGATGACGGAGGTCGTGGGGGCGGGAGAACCATCGGCGGGAGAACCGTCGGCGGGAGAGCTGTCGGCCGGGGCGGAACTGGAGGTCGCCTTCAGGGAGGGGATCCCGGTGTTCCGGGTCGTGCCGGGCGCGGTCGGCGGGTGAACCACGCGACCCACGCGCTTGAATGACCCCATGGCCCCCATACGCGGCTGGTCCCTGACCGGCCCCCTCCCGGAAATCCACGGCCGCGGCCTCCGTCTGCGCCCCTGGGACGCCACGTCCGGCTCCGACGTCGAGACATGGCTGCGCGGCCTGCGGGACCCGGAATTCCAGCGCTGGAACACCCCGCTGAGGCCGGTCACGGACCGGACGAGCGCCCAGGAGTCGCTGCGCGCGCGGGCACAGAGCGCGGCGGAGGGCACGTCCATGTCGTTCCGTGTCGCGGACGCCCGCAGTGACACGGCACTGGGCCACATCGGCGTCAACGAGATCAAGTACCACCTGAAGGTCGCCCGCGTCGGCTACTGGGTGCTCCCCGAGGCCCGCGGCCAGGGCGTCGCCACCCGGGCCCTTCTGCTCGCCGCCCACTGGGCCTTCACCGAACTCGGCCTGCACCGGCTGGAACTGGACCATTCCGTCGGCCACGACGTCTCGTGCCGGATCGCCGGGCGGTGCGGATTCGCGTACGAGGGAACCCTGCGCGGGGCGATCTTCGAGGAGGGCCGGCACGACGCGTTCCGGGACGCCCACCTGCACGCCCGGCTGGCGACGGATCCGGAACCAAGAAAGGCTTCGGAGCCAGGTGCGGGACGAGAGGCCGGGGCGTAATTCGGAGGTGCGGGCCGGAGCGCACGCGGCACGATGGGGCATGCGCACCGACGGCTGGCACCTCACCCAGGACCTCGACGCCTTCCTGACCCGAGCCGGCGCCTTCCTCCACTCCCGACCGGCTCTCCACACCCTCCCATTGGCCGTGACGGAGAACCTGCGTACCCGCGGCCGGCACATCTACGGCGACGGAGTACCGGAGTTCGGCGCGCTGGAACGCGACGGCGTGGTCCGGGCGACGTTCTTCCGCACACCACCGCACCGGCTGAACCTCACCGCCCTGACGGCCGGGGAAGCCGATGCGCTGGCCGCACGGCTGGCCGCCCGCGGGCAACGTCTGCCCGGCGTGCAGGCCGACCGCGACACCGCCACGGCCTTCGCCGAGGCCTGGCAGCGGCACACGGGCGCCACGGCCACCCTCCGAGAGCGCAATCGGCTCTACCGGCTCGGCACCCTGACCGTGCCCGGTCCCCTGCCGCCCGGCGGTCCCCGCATCGCCGGTGAGGCGGACCGGCAGCAACTCGTCCGCTGGCACGACGAGTTCGTCGCAGCCGTCGGCTCGGGCGTCTTCCGGGACGCCGCCGAGTGGGCGGACGCCCGCATCGCGCAGGGCGGCATCACGTTCTGGGAGACCCCCGACGGCACCCCCGCCGCCATGGCCGGAACGACCCCCCAGGTCGCCGGCCAGATCCGCGTCGCCCCCGTCTACACCCCGCCCCGCCTCCGCGGCCGAGGCTACGCGGGCGCCGCCACGGCCGAGGTCAGCCGCGCCGCCCTGGCCGCCGGGGCGCAGGAGGTGCTCCTCTTCACGGACCTGTCGAACCCGACCAGCAACGGCCTGTACCAGCGGATCGGGTACCGGCCTGTGGCGGACTTCGCGGTGTACGACTTCACAGGGCAGTCCGCGCCCGCTTGACCTTGACACAGTGGCAAGGCCTTCACTGTGGCGAGGAGGTGGTCCCGATGACGATGCCGGAACAGGACACGGATACGGTTCGAGGTCTCCGGGCGCTGGAGGACAGCCGTTCGTCCGTGCGGCTGCGGGCAGCGATGGCGGTCGGCACGGCCCCTGACCCACGGTTCATCGGCAAGCTCGTCGAACGATGCGCGATCGAGCCGGAGTTCTACGTCCGCGACATGCTGACGTGGGCGCTCACCCGCCACCCGGCATCGATGACGGTCCCCGGGCTTCTCGACGAACTCCGCTCGGAGCGTGCGCAGGCACGGAGCCAGGCGTTGCACACACTGTCCAAGATCGGGGACCGGCAGGCGTGGCCGGCGATCACACGGGCGCTGCTGACCGACTCCGACGACGAGGTGGCGCGGAGCGCCTGGCGGGCGGCGGTCGTACTCGTGCCCGAAGGTGAAGAGGCGGAACTGGCCGGGGTGCTGGCGACACAGCTCGGGCGAGGCGAGCGTGAGACACAGTTGAGCCTCAGCCGGGCGCTGATCGCACTCGGTGAGGGGATCGCGCCGACCCTGCGCACGGCGACGGCGGATCCCGACCCTCGCGTGCGCGCGCACGCGGTCGCCACGGAACGGCTGTTGCGCGACCCGGATGCGGGATTCGAGTTCGCGACCGAGGAGGCGAAGCGCGTCGTGGCCCTCGGCACGACCGGCCAGGAGGAGTGACAGGCAGTGTTGATCGGTGATGTGGCACGGCGGTCCGGGGTCAGCGCCCGCATGCTCAGGCACTACGAATCGCTCGGCCTGGTGCGGCCGACGGGTCGTACCGGCGCCGGCTATCGCGAGTACTCCGGCGAGGACATCCGGCGGATCTTCCATATCGAGAGCCTGCGGTCGTTGGGGCTGTCGCTGCGTGACGTCGGGCGCGCGCTCGATGATCAGGGCTTCACGCCCGCAGAGCTCGTCGACGACCTCATCCGCCAGACGCGGGAACGCATCGCGGCCGAGACGGAGCTGCTGACGCGACTCAGCCGGATCGGTGCCGCGGAACCCGCCGGCTGGGAGGACGTCCTACAGATCGTCGCGCTGCTCCAGGCGCTGGGGTCGAAGAGCGCCGGGACGCGCCAGCGCGCGGCCTTGTCCTCGGTCGACGAGGTTCCGGTGGAAGCACTGGTCGAGGCGGCGCTGAGCGAGACGGACCCGAATGTCGCCGGAGCCCTTCGCTGGGCCTTGGCGCGATCGGGCGACGGCGGACTGGCACTGCTGGCGGAGGGCCTCGGCGCACCGGAAGCCGAGGTGCGCAAACGTGCCGTCCAGTCCATCGCCGAGATTCCGAACGACAAGGCCACCGCACTGCTGCGGGACGCACTCGCGCACCCCGACCTCGTGGTCCGCAGGTATGCGGCTCTGGCGCTCGGGGCACGTGGCGTGGCCGACGCGGTCCCGACGCTCATCGACATGATCGTCGAGGAGACGAACGACATCGACGCGGCCGACGCGCTGAGCGCGCTGGCGGATGATTGCGCGTCGGCGGATCAGATCGCTGCCAGGCTCGTCGACTGCCTCGCCCCCGGCACCGTCGACTCGTCCGCGCGTCGACGGCTGGCACAGGCGCTCGCCGACATCCCGGGCATCACGGCGTCACGTGCCCTCGCAGAGCTGTCACATGACGAGGACCGTGCCGTTGCGCTGACCGCGACATACATTCTCGGGATCCGCGACGCGAGATGACGGAACGTCCGATCCGGGTCTCCCCGGGCGACACCGCGGAACCTCAAGTCCCTTCAAGGCCACAGCAGTTCCCGGGTCCACCCTTCCTCCGTGCTCCGGTAGCGGAGTCGTACGTGCCGCCGTGCCGCGTCTCCCTGGAAGAACTCCACCTCCTCCGGCCGCAGCCGGTACAAGGTCCAGGACGGTACGGGAGCCTCCGGCTCACTCCGCGCCCGCTCCCACGCCGACTCCGAGGCCCGTGCCAACTCCTCCACCGAGCCCAGGATCTCGCTCTGGCGGCCGGTCAGCGCCGCGGCCAGCGCGCCCGTCGAGCGGGCGTGCAGGTCGCCCTGGGCCTCCTCGGACGGGGCCGCCGACACCGGGCCGCGGACCCGTACCTGCCGGCCGAGGACCGGCCAGTACAAGCCGAGGGCGGCGTACGGGCGGGCCGCGAGATGGCGGCCCTTGCGGCTGCCGGCGTGGGACGCGAAGGACCAGCCGGTCTCATCCGCGCCGTGCAGCATGACGATCCGTACGTCGGGCAGGCCGGACTCGTCGGAGGTCGCCAGCGACATCGTGTGCGGCTCGGTCTGCCCGGCCGCCACCGCCGCCGCGAACCACTCGGTGAAGAGGGGCAGCGGGGCGGCGGGGGCGGTCGTGGGGTCGAAGGAGGGGAGTCGCGTGACCTGCGGGTCCCAGACCCGCAGGGACCTCAGCAGCTCGTGAAGATCCGTTGCCATCCCCCGATTGTCACCCGGAGCGCTCCTCACACCTGCCCGAGGTCCGACGACACCCACCGCTCCGGCCGCATCCGCAGCACCAGCTGGTCTCCGTGGTTCTTCCAGGAGAAGTCGACGTAGTCGTCGACCTTGTCGGCCGGCAGATAGCGCGCCGACATCTCACGGAGCTGGTCGAGGGTGGCGGGGGCCGTGTCGACGACCGGGCCCTCGACCGACACGTACCGGATCGTCGGCTCGAGCCGGTCCACCATCAGCGAGAACCGGCCTGCCGCGCTGATCAGTCCGTACTTGCGGGAGTCGAGGGCGGTCAGGATCCATGTGTCGCCGCCGGGCTCGTACTGGTACCAGATTGGCACGGTCAGCGGCGCGCGGCCCGGCCCCGCGTCGACCGCCAGTGCGGCGATGTGCGGCTCGGCCAGGAACTGTTCGCGCTCTTCGCGGGTCAGGGCCATGTCGGTCTCCTTCGCAGGGGCCGTTCCGTCTCCATCGCGTCATCTCAACACCGGTTCTACGCCCGGGTGTTCCTTCGCCGAGCGCGGCCGTGAGGGCCGGTCGTGCGCAACCGGAGGAAGTCGCCTGTGAGTTCACCGTGAAACTGTGCGTCACCCATGAATGGGACGGAATTGTTGGCAATTCTGTCGGCCACTTACTACGTTCACTACCGCAAGCCGGGACCAGCAGCAGTACGAAGAGGTGGCAACGTGAAGCACAGGGCAGTCAGGCGCAGGAGCGTCATGTTGGGGCTCGGGGCGACCGCCGGTGTCGCCGCTGTCGGCGGGATCGCCCTGAGCGCGCAGGCGTCGAGCGGGACGGGTGCTGCCAGCGGCTCGGCGTCCGCCTCCCGCGGCCTGGTCTTCGACGAGGACGGCTACACGACCCTCTCCACGACCATCGCGGACGCGAACGGCGACGACCACGAGGTGACCTACCGCTTCTGGAAGGCCGTCACCTATGTCGCCGAGCCGGTCGACGAGACGTACCAGAGCCTGAACGTCAGCGTGCCCGTGAAGATCGACGGCAGGTCCGTCGACGCGAGCGGCGCGCCCATCCTCTTCGCCAACTCCGTCGGCGGCTACATGCCCTCGTCCGTGGCGGACGCCACCGGCGTGGGCGGTGGCGGGATGACCGGCACCCCCGGTGGCGCCGCGTCACCGAGCGCCTCCGCGAGCGGCTCGGGCGAGGTGCAGTCCGGCGGCAACGGGATGGTGGACGCCCAGGGCGGGATGGTCAGTCTGCCGAAGCTGGCGCTGGCCGCGGGGTACGTGGTCGTGGAGCCGGGCGCCCGCGGCCGGACGCTGAAGAACTCCGCCGGCGAGTACTACGGCACCGCCCCGGCCGCGATCGTCGACCTGAAGGCAGCCGTCCGCTACGTCCGCGCCAACAAGGGCCGTATCCCGGGCGACACCGACCGGATCGTCTCCTCCGGCACCAGCGCGGGCGGCGCCCTGTCCGCGCTGCTCGGCGCCTCCGGCGACAGCCCCCTCTACGACACCTACCTGAAGGAACTCGGCGCTGCCGACGCCTCCGACGCCATCTTCGCCACCGGCGCCTGGTGCCCGATCACCGACCTGGAGCACGCCGACGGCGCCTACGAGTGGAACTGGGGCACCAACGTCACCCAGGGCACCGGCAAGGTCGTCGACCAGACGGTGTCGAAGGAACTCGTCGCGCAGTTCGCCGAGTACCAGGCCTCCCTCCGGCTGCGCGGCCTGAACGGCTTCGGCACGCTCACCGCCCGCAACTACGACACGTACCTGCTCAAGCAGTACCTGGAGCCCTCGGCCACGACCTACCTCACGTCCCTGTCGGAGTCCGACCGCGCCTCCTACCTGGCCGAGAACGCCTTCATCACCTGGAAGAACGGCAAGGCCGGCTTCACCTGGGCCGACTTCCTCACCCACGTCGGCGCCCGCAAGAAGACCACCCCGGCCTTCGACGCCTTCGACCTGTCCGCGGGCGAGAACAACCTCTTCGGCACGGGCACCACCGAGAAGCGCCACTTCACCGCGTACAGCCTGAAGCACGACACCACCGGCGCCACCGGCAAGCGGCTCGACGGCGACATCCCGGCGAAGCTGCGGCTGATGAACCCGATGCCCTTCCTGACCGGGTCCCGGCCGAACGCCCACCGCACCAAGCACTGGTGGATCCGCCTCGGCACCAAGGACTCCGACACCTCGCACACCGTCTCCGCCAACCTCGCCGCCGCCGCAGCCGCGCTGGGCGACGAGGTCAGCCACCTCTACTACTGGGACGAGGGACACGGCGCGAACACCGACCCGGGCGACTTCATCCGGTGGATCGCCAAGGTGACCGGCTACCGCGCCCGGTAGCCCACACAGGACCGCGGCCTCCGACCTGCCCGTCGGCGTCGGAGGCCGCGCCCCAGGCAGGAACGGTCCGTCAGCAACGATCACCGGCTCGCCACAACCAGGCCCACTACGCCACCGGCTCCACCCCGTCCCCCTACAGCCGTGATCAATCCGAAACCAATTCCGGTCTTGACCGAGACCCATCAAGCGAACTCGTGGCTACGCTCCCGCTCATGGCCGACTCCACACCGCCCACACCCTCCTCCGCGCATCCCCCACCCGACCGCCCCGTCTACGTCATCGGCGGCGGCCCCGGAGGTCTCTCCGCCGCGTACGCGCTGCGGGCCCGGGGCATACGGGCCGTCGTCCTGGAGAAGTCCGACCGCGTCGGGGCGTCCTGGCGAGGCCACTACGACCGGCTGCACCTGCACACCACCCGCCGCCTGTCGTCCCTGCCGGGGCTGCCGATGCCGCGCCGGTTCGGGCGGTGGGTGTCCCGGGACAACGTGGTGCGGTACCTGGAGAAGTACGCCGAGCACCACCGGCTCGAAGTCGTCACCGGCGTCGAGGTGTCCCGTATCGAGCGGGCACCCGACGGCACGGGCTGGCTGCTGCACGCCACCGGGGGCCGGGAGCTGACCGGCGCGGCGGTCGTCGTCGCCACCGGCCACAACCACACGCCCCGCGTGCCCGACTGGCCCGGCCGCGACACCTACACCGGCGAGTTCCTGCACGCCTCCGCCTACCGCAACGCCGAGCCCTTCGCCCGACGAGAGGTCCTCGTCGTGGGCGCAGGCAACACCGGAGCCGAGATCGCCGTCGACCTGGCGGACGGCGGCGCCCGGGTACGGCTGTCCATCCGCACCGTCCCGCACATCGTGCGCCGCTCGACCGCGGGCTGGGCCGCGCAGTACTCCGGCGTCATGGCACGGCACCTGCCGGTCGGCCTCGTCGACCGGATGGCCCGGCAGATGGGCAGACTGAGTGTGCCCGATCTGTCCGCCCACGGCCTGCCGCGCCCCGACACCGGCCTCTGCACCCGGGTCACCGAGGGCGCCATCCCCGTCCAGGACGTCGGCCTGATCGACGCTGTGCGCAAGGGCAGGGTGGAGGTCGTGGCCGCCGTGGAGGGCTTCGAGGACGGCAAGGTCCTGCTCGCCGACGGCACCCGCCTCTCCGCGGACGCCGTCGTCGCGGCCACCGGCTACACCCGGGCCCTGGAGGGCCTCGTCGGCCACCTCGACGTACTCGACGCCCGCGGCAGGCCCGTCGCCCAGGGCCCCCGCAGCCCGCGGACCGCCCCCGGCCTGTACTTCACCGGCTTCACCAACCCGATCAGCGGCATGTTCCGCGAGATGGCGATCGACGCGGTGAAGATCGCGAAGGCCATCGCGCGGGACGGTTCGGGGAGGGTGTCGCGACTGCCGGGTTAGGCAGTTCGGCGCACCCGGCGTCCCGTGCCGTCACCTCCGCTCCTCCTGCCCCTCCCACCGGCCCGGAGGATGGCCGGGAAGCGTCTGGTCGGCCACCAGGCCGTAGTGGTCGCTCGCGTACACCCCGTCCACCGGCTGCACCAGGACTCGACGGCATGCGGAGACATGCAGAGTGGGGCCGTGGGGACGGCACCGGAGCAGGATGTAGTCGATCCGACGCCTCGGGCATGTCACCCTGCCGTACGAGCGGGTTGGCAAGGCTGAACGTGGGCCCCGGTTCCCCGGCGTGCACGGCCGGCCAGGTGTCCTGGAAGCAGATGCTCATGCCGTCGAGCAACTGGAGTGCCTGGAGGAACCGCAGGCTGGCAGCCTCGGGGGTCGCGTCGAAGTCGCCGAGCAGGACGGTGTGGCGCACGGGGCGCTCGGCGGTGACGCCGTCCACGAGCCGGGCGGTGGCGAGCGCCTGCACCTCCCGTTCGTGCTCGTAGCCGTAGGGCCGGCTCGGCTTGTGATGCACGACGAGGATCGTGCCGAAGGGTTCGGGAAGCCGTAGCTCGGCGGCGACGACTCCGCACCAGCTGGTGTGCGCCGTGCGCTCGGTCACCTGGAGCGGGTCCGTCACGGTGTGCCCGAAAGGGCGGCGGGCAGCCAGTACGGCCCCCACACCGTCAAAGGACCAGCGCGGATGGGGAACGACGTGCCGGCCTGCGTCGGCGAGGGTCGCCACGTCCTCGGGAGTGACTTCCTGGAGCGCGAGCACGTCCGGGTCCTGGCTCTGGATCTCCCTCGCCAGGACCGCCCGCCGGCTCGCGCCGTCGGCGTACTGCGGTGCCAGCACGTTCATGGTCATCAACCGCATACCGGCGCTCCCTCACTCTCACTCAGCGGAAACTTCGCTCGTCCACAACCATTCCTGACATCACGCCGGTTCGGATAACCTGACAGAGCGTCAGTTAACGCTGTCTCACAGGAGCGGGCGGAACGATGCTTGGATCGACCCACGGCACCCTCACCACCGACTCCCGCCGGGCCCGGGCCATCGCCTGTGGCGAGCGGTCCGGGCCCCTCGTGCACGGCAGGCCGGCCCAGCTGGGAGACCTCGACGTCAGCGGGCGTCCGCTGCACGCCGACGTACCCGACCTGGACCGCTTCTTCCGCCCGCAGTCCGTCGCCGTGATCGGCGCGTCCGATGCCGAAGGGCGCCCCCGCACCGGCGTCACGAGGCAACTGGCCGACTGGGCCGAGCGGGTCGGCGCCCGGCTGTATCCGGTGCATCCGAGCCGGCCGACCGTCTTCGGCATGCCCTGCTGCCCTTCCGTCGCGGACCTGCCCGAACAGGTCGACCTGGCCGTGGTGCTGGTCGGCGACCCCCTCCCGGTAGTCCAGGAACTGGCCGAGGCCAAGGCACGGTTCGCGGTCGTCTTCGCCTCCGGGTTCGCGGAGACCGGGGAGGCGGGCGCCGCCGCCCAGCGGCGACTGGCCGCCGCCGTCGAGCGGTCCGGGATGCGGCTGCTGGGCCCCAACACCAACCTCAACGCCTTCGAGCGGTTCCGTGACGACCTGGAGGGGCCGGCGATCGCGCTGATCACCCAGTCCGGCCACCAGGGCCGGCCCGTCTTCACCCTCCAGGAACTCGGCATCCGGCTCTCCCACTGGGCGCCCACCGGCAACGAGGCCGACCTGGAGACCGCCGACTTCCTCTCCTACTTCGCCGAGCGGCCCGAGGTCGGCGCCATCGCCTGCTACCTGGAGGGGCTGAAGGACGGCCGCTCCTTCCTGCTCGCCGCCGACCGGGCCGCCCGGCGCGGCGTGCCGGTCGTCGCGGTCAAGGTGGGCCGCACCGAGACCGGCGCCCGCACGGCCGCCTCCCACACCGGCAAGCTGACCGGCGCGGACGCGGTGGTGGACGCGGCGCTACGGCAGTACGGCGTGATCCGCGTCGACGGCCTGGACGAACTCCAGGACACGGCCGCCCTGTTGGCCCGGGCCCGCCCGCCACGCGCCGACGGGGTCGTCGTCTACTCGATCTCCGGCGGCACGGGCGCGCACGTGGCCGACCTGGCGACCGAGGCGGGCCTGCGGCTGCCGGTCCTGTCCGAGGCCAGACAGGCCGGGCTGCACCAGTGGATACCCGAGTACCTGAGCGTCGCCAACCCCGTCGACAACGGCGGTCACCCGGTCGGCGACCAGCGCGGCCGGAAGATCATCGACGCCCTCCTCGACGACCCCGAGGTGGGCGTGCTGATCTGCCCGATCACCGGGCCGTTCCCTCCGCTCAGCGACCGGCTCGTCCGGGACCTGGTGGACGCGGCGGAGCAGACGGACAAGCTGGTGTGCGTGGTGTGGGGCTCGCCGGCCGGCACCGAGCCGGCCTACCGCGAGGTCCTGCTCGGCTCCGCCCGCGTGGCCACCTTCCGCACGGTCGGCAACTGTCTCACCGCCGTCCGCGCCTACCTCGGCCACCACCGCTTCACGACCGGCTACCGCTCCCCCTTCGACGACGCTCCGCGCACCCCCTCGCCGTCCTACCGCAAGGCCCAGGCGCTCATGCGACCCGGCGAGCAGCTCAGCGAGCACGCGGCGAAGCAGCTGCTGCGGGCGTACGGCATCCGCGTGCCGCGCGAGCAGTTGGTGACCAGCGCGGCGGCGGCCGTACGGGCGGCGGGGCCGGTGGGCTACCCGGTGGTGATGAAGGCCTCGGGCGCCCGGATCGCCCACAAGACCGAACTGGGCCTCGTGAAGATCGGGCTCACCTCGGCGAGCCAGGTCCGCGACGCCTACCGGGAGCTGACCGACATCGCCCGCTACGAGGATGTCCCGCTGGACGGCGTACTGGTCTGCCAGATGGTCGAGCAGGGCGTCGAGATGGTCGTCGGCGTCACGCACGACGACCTGTTCGGGCCGACCGTGACCGTCGGGCTCGGCGGCCTGCTCGTGGAGGTCCTGCGCGACACGGCCGTAGGTGTGCCGCCGTTCGGTGAGGAGCGGGCGCGGGAGATGCTCGCCGGGCTGCGCGGGCGGGCGCTGCTCGACGGGGTCCGGGGGCGGCCACCGGCGGACCTGGACGCACTCGTCGAGGTCGTCCTGCGCGTGCAGCGCATGGCGCTGGAACTCGGCGACCAGCTGGCGGAGTTGGACATCAACCCGCTCATGGTCCTGCCGCGGGGGCAGGGCGCGGTGGCGCTGGACGCGCTGGCGGTGTGCGGCCGATGACGGAACCCGCCGTTCTGCACACGACGGGTGACCACGTCCTGTCCCTCACCCTCAACCGGCCCGAGACCCTCAACGCCCTCACACCCGACCAGCGGGACGAGATCGTCCGACTCCTGTCGGAGGCGTCCGCCTCGGCGGAGGTACGAGCGGTCGTGCTCACGGGAACGGGCCGCGGCTTCTGCGTCGGCGCGGACCTCAGGGGCACCGCAGCCACGACCGGCGAGCGCGCCGCCGGCGATGTCGCCCGCACCCTCCGCACCGGCGCCCAGCGCCTGATCGCCGCCGTCCTGGACTGCGAGAAGCCGGTGATCGCGGCGGTCAACGGCACGGCGGCCGGGCTGGGCGCGCATCTCGCGTGGGCCTGCGATCTCGTCCTGGCCGCCGAGTCGGCCCGTTTCATCGAGGTGTTCGTACGACGCGGACTGGTACCGGACGCCGGCGGCGCCTACCTCCTCCCCCGCCTCATCGGCCCGCAGCGCGCCAAGGAGCTGATGTTCTTCGGCGACGCGCTCACGGCGGCCGACGCGGAGCGGATGGGGTTGGTGAACCGGGTCGTCCCGGACGGCGACCTGGACAAGACGGCCCGCGCATGGGCCGAACGCCTCGCCACCGGCCCGACCCGCGCCCTCGCCCTGACCAAGCAGCTCGTCAACGCCTCCCTCGACGCCGACCGCGCCACCGCCTTCGCCGCCGAGGCCGCCGCGCAGGAGATCAACATGACGACGGCGGACGCGCGGGAGGGCGTGCGGAGCTTCGTGGAGCGGCGGAGCGCGGTCTACAAGGGCCACTGACCCTTCCCATCTGACACACCGTCAGCTTCAATGGGGGCTGTGATGGGACAAGCAGGAATGGCCGAAGCCGCCGTCCGCTACCTCAGGTCGGCCCGCACACCCGCCCCGGAGCCCGTCGAAGCGCTGCCGCGCCCCGAGTTGCGGTGCGTCGGCGAGGACGAGCGCGCTCCTCTGGACCCGGCGGAGTTCCGCCGCGTCCTCGGAAACTTCGCGACGGGCGTGGCCGTCATCACGGCACCACCACCCGCCGCCACCGACGGCTCCCCCGCCGGCTTCGCCTGCCAGTCCTTCACGTCCCTCTCCCTCGATCCACCGCTGGTCGCCTTCATGGTCGGCCGGACATCGACGACGTGGCCGCGTATCGCCCGCGCCGGGGTGTTCTGCGTGAACGTCCTGGCCGCCCACCAGGCCGAGCTGTGCCGCGCCTTCGCGGTGAGCGGTGCGGACAAGTTCGCGGGTGTGGCCTACGACGCGGCACCGGCGTCCGGCGCGCCGCGCCTGCCGGGTGCCGTCGCCTGGATCGACTGCGCGATCCACGCCGTCCACACCGGCGGCGACCACCTCATCGTGGTCGGCCGGGTGGACGCCCTCGGCACGGCCGCCGACGATCCGGACGGGCCGCTGCTCTTCCACCGAGGCCGCTTCGCGCGGCTGTCGGACTGATCGAGCCGGTACGGATCAGGCGACGGCCAGCCGCCACAGGGACGTGACCTCGGCGGCCCGTACGGCGTGCAGCGGATCGCCCGTGTCCCGCACGCGCGCGTGGCGCGGGCGGGTGTCCAGACGGTCGACGACCCGCAGCCCCGCCGCCTCGACGGCGGTCAGCAGCTCGGTCCGGCTGCGCAACCCGAGGCGCTCGGCCAGGTCGGACAGCACGAGCCAGCCCTCACCACCCGGCTCCAGCCGGTCTGCGAGCCCGTCGAGGAACCCGTGCAGCATGCCGCCGCCCGCGTCGTAGACACCGAGGTCCAGATCGGAGGCGGGGCGGGCGGGGATCCAGGGCGGGTTGCACACCACCAGGTCGGCACGTCCCTCGGGGTACAGCTCGGGCCCGGTGACGCGGACCGCCCGCCCGAGCCCCAACCGCCCTACGTTGTCCCGCGCACACGCCCGCGCCCGCGCGCTGACGTCCGTGGCCACGACCCGCCCGACACCCCGCCGGGCGAGCACGGCGGCGAGCACTCCGGTGCCCGTGCCCAGGTCGAACGCCGTACGCACACCACCACCGCGCGGCAGCGGCGCCCGGGCGACCAGATCGACGTATTCACCCCTCGTCGGCGCGAACACCCCGTAGTGCGGATGAACCCGCGCGCCCAGCGCCGGAACATACACCCCCTTCTCCCGCCACTGCCGGGCACTGATCACGCCCAGCAGTTCGGTGAGGGCGACGGCCATGGGCCACATGGTCCCGTCGGACGGCCCGTACGCCTCGCTACACGCCAGCCGCACGTCAGGCGCACGGCGCAGAGCCAGTACGTGCTCCTCCTCCAGCAGCACGAGCAACTTGCCGAGCACGCGCGCACGGTGAGCACGGAACCGGCGGTACAGCCGGAAGGTCTCGGCCGGCGTGCCCGCCGCGCCGGGCGCGGCCCGGCCGACCCGGCGGTCCATCGCGCGCAGCAACTGGCGGGCATTCTGGAAATCCCCGCGCCACAGCAACGCGGTGCCCTCACAGGCCAGACGGTAGGCGACAGCGGCCCGCATCCGGTCGTCGGCGACGACGACCCGTCGGGGCAGGGGCAGCCCGGACTCAGAATGCCAGCGGGCGGAACGGGGTTGAGCCTCGATCCAGCGGATCGTGGACATGGCGGACTCCTCGGAAGGTCGAGCGTGAACGAACCTGCGACGTCACGACGACCACGTCACCGAGGACCATGCCGAGTGTCATCAACTGACCTTTCCGGGGGGCGAAGAAGCAGCCGGGTTCAGGATAGGCCGACCGCGCATGCGTACGGGCGGAAAGCGACCGCGCCCACCCCGTCGCCGGGCGACGGCATGCCATCATCCGCCGATGGGCTCTCGGAAGGAGTGGTGATGCAGGTAGCCGTTGTGACCTTCGACGGGTTCAACGAGATCGACAGCTTCATGGCTTCCACGCTGATCAACCGGTGCCGTAAGGGCGGCTTGGAAGCCTTCATCACCACACCGACGCCGGTGGTCACCTCCATGAACGGCGTCGAGGTGGCCGGACAGCGCCCGATGGAGTTCGTGACCGAGGCCGGCGTCGTGCTGATCGGCAGCGGGGTGAAGACGCGAGACGTGGTCGCCGACGACCAGCTGATCTCCCGGCTGCCGCTCGACCCTTCGCGGCAGGTGATCGGTGCGCAGTGCTCCGGTGCGCTGGTGCTCGCCCGGCTCGGGTTGCTGGACGGCATGCCCGCTTGCACCGACCTGAAGAGCCGGCCGTTCGTCGAAGCCTGTGGCGTCACCGTGCTGGACGCGCCGTTCCATACGGAGGGGAACATCGCGACGGCGGGCGGCTGTCTGGCGTCTCAGTACCTCGCCACGTGGGTGATCACCCGAGTACTCGGGGAGGACGCCGCGCGCGCCGTCATCGACTACGTGGCTCCGGTCGGCGAGAACGAGGAGACTGTCACGCGCGCCATGCGGGCCGTCCACGCGGGCGTGGCCGCACTGCGCCGACGCCCCGCGATCAGCCTTTCGCGCTCGGTGCGATCCTGACGACTCTCAGCGCCCGAGGTCGCCTGCCCCTCCGTTCTACAGGGCCGGGGTCTGGTGGCGGACTGCCGGGGCCTGGGCGGCGAGTTCCCCGAGTGGTTCACCGCTCAGCCGGCATACCGTCCACTCGTCCAGCAGTTCCACGCCGAGCGACTTGTAGAAGTCGATCGTCGGCTCGTTCCAGGCCAGGACCCACCACTCGAACCGCTCGTAGCCGTTCTGTTGACAGACCGCGGCCAGGGAGGCGAGCAGAGCCTTGCCGTGTCCTCCGCCTCGGGCGTGCGGCCTTACGTAGAGGTCCTCCAGGTGCATGCCGCGCGTGCCGGTCCAGGTCGAGAAGCGGGGGAACCACAGGGCATAACCCACGGCCTGCCCCGTCTCGTCGTCCTCAGCGATCAGCGCGTAGGCAGCGGGATGTTCCCCGAACAGCCCCTCGTGGAGCTGCTCCTCGGTCGCTCGGGCCTGCTCGGCGGCCCGTTCGTACTCGGCGAGTTCACGGATCATCGCGCGGATCTCCGCGATGTCGTCGACAGTGGCGGCCCGGATCATGCCGGAGATCATCGATCACCGTAGCCGTGCGGGGCAAGCTCGGCGATGCCGCCTCGCTGAAAAGGGCGTGGCGTAGTAGCCGCCATCGACGACGGCAACGACATCGAAGGCGTTCGCTCATACCCGGGGGCAGCTTCGCCAAGGGCCGGACAGAGGTCAGTGCTTTGCGTCCGCAGGAAAGCCGTCTGCGAGCCGGTCGCGCGGCAGAATCACGTCGCGCGCGAGCACCCGGAGAAGAGCACGGGCCTCTACGCGTGTCCCATGGCCGGGACAACACCGCCACGTGCTCGTTCGACGAACTCGCGGGTTTCGCGGTTGAATTGGCCATGACGACGTCCCAGCCTGTGTGACTGGAACACCGACTTGGTCGCGAAGTCGTCGACACCGAGCAGTGCGAACAGGGCGCGGCGCTGCTCGGGCCAGTCGGCTGCGAGATCTGGGGCCATCCCATGGCATCGAGGCAGCCCCTCGCGATCCACCCACAGTCTTCCGGTCCCGCGAACTCACAGGGTCGAGGAACTCAGCGATCGGGCAGGACGAACTCGGGCTGGTCGAGCAGGCGCAGCCAGCTTCCGTCAGGCTGGCGCCGGACGACCTGTGCCCGGGCGCCGGCCCCGTCCTTCGGCGGGGTCGAGGTGAGGGCGATGTCGCCGCTGACCAGGGTCGGCAGCGGTTGTTCCGGCTCGAAGTGGGGACGGTTGGCCAGCACCTTCTCCCACAGCGCACGGATCGCCTCCCGGCCCACCGTCTGCTCGCCGGGCGGGTACGCCAGCACCGCATCCTCTTCGTACAGTGCGGCGACCCCGGCCGCGTCACCGGCGTTGGAGCGTTCGACGAACAAGCGGGTGATGTCTTCGGGCCGCATGGCCTTCTCGTACTCCGGCACGGGTTACCTCCTGACGTCGGGCTTCAGCGCTCCCCACCCTGGCCATCCGTCGACCAGAAGTCCAACAGATGGTTCTTATGGAAACTAGAATTGTCAGTCATGGAAATGAGGCAGTTGGAATACTTCGTCGCAGTTGCCGAAGAACAGAACTTCACCCGGGCGGCCGAGCGGGTCCACATCAGCCAGTCCGGCGTCAGCGCTCAGATCCGCCGACTGGAACGCGAACTCGGCGCCGAGCTGTTCCACCGGTCAGCGCGCACCGCCACCCTCACTGTCGCGGGAAAGGCCGCGCTCGAACACGCCCGCGTTGCGCTCGCCGCAGCCGATGCGGTCGGCCAGGCGGTGGGTGAGGTGACCGACCTGATCCGAGGTCGGCTCACGGTCGGGATGGTCATCGGTTGCACCATCACGCCGCTGTTCGACGCCCTGGCCACCTTCCACCGAGCGCATCCGGGTGTGGAGATCTCACTGCTGGAGGACAACTCCGACCGGCTCGTCGAGTGGGTACGTGCCGGCACCATCGACCTGGCTCTCATCGGGACCGCAGCCGCCACTCCCCACGGGCTGGACGCGCTGACCATCATCAGCGAGCGGCTCGTCACAGCAGTTCCGGCCGGACATCCCCTGGCGAAACAGCGGCGGGTCACTCTGCGCGACCTGGCGGCCTACCCCATCGTGTGCATGGCCCCCGGCACCGGACTGCGCACCGTGTTCGACCGTGCCTGCGCAGCACAGAGCCTCCAACCCGCGATCGCACTGCAAGCCGGCTCCGCTGATGCCATTGCCGACCTCGCCGCCCGCGGGCTCGGCGTCGCCATCCTCAGCGACTCGATGGCCGCGAACTACCGCGACCGGCTCACCGCCCGCACCATCGACGACGTCGAAACACCAGCGTTGCTCGCGCTGATCTGGAAGAGCCCGCAAAGCCCCGCCCTGCGTGAGCTGCTCTCGCACAGCCGACAAGCATTCACCAAGCCCGACGCTGCGTAACACGGCGAACTCCACGGAAGGTCGACCCGTCTGCCATCTCGGCGCAGCCCTATCGCTCGCCACCGCACCAGCCACCGCCGATCGCCGCTTGTCCCTTCCGGCCTGCTCGCGAGGTGCGACCGCGCCCGCCCATCGCCGAGCGCCACACAGCCGACGGAGAGACCAACGCCCCCTGGCCACGCGCCTCCGGGCCGCTCGCTCGCCTCTTCCACGTGCTGGAGCGGCTTGGGTCAAGGGCCGGCCGCAGGCCGATCACCGAAGGCGACGCGAAGCGCCCTTGAGGCAGGCCGTGGCAGCACGACACTGGCGGGGAAGCGGGCGGCCCCGACAGTTCCTTCGCGACGTACGCGAGGAATTCGATCCGCGTCGTAGAAACAACAGTCAGGTGCCGAGTGCCCGGAAGCTCGGAATCACCGGTCAGGCGACCCGCCGCCGAATCACCAACGCCATCAGCGCCGCCACCGCGCACAGCGCCCCCGACGCGTACCACACCACGTCGTACGAGCCGAACGTGTCGCGGGCGACGCCGCCGAGGAAGGCGACCAGGGCCGCGCCGAGCTGGTGGGAGGCGAGGACCCAGCCGAAGACGATCGCGCTGTCCTCGCCGTACTGCTCGCGGCACAGGGCGAGGGTGGGCGGGACGGTGGCGACCCAGTCGAGGCCGTAGAAGACGATGAAGAAGATCATCGGCGGCTGGACGCTGGGCGTGATTAGGAGCAGGGGGAGGAAGAGGAGGGAGACGCCCCGCAGGGAGTAGTAGACGGCGAGCAGGCGCCGGGCCTCGAAGCGGTCGGTGAACCAGCCGGAGGCGATCGTGCCGACGACGTCGAAGACGCCGATGACCGCGAGCAGCGAGGCGGCGGTCGTCAGGGGCATGCCGTGGTCGTGGGCGGCGGGCACGAAGTGGGTCTGGATCAGGCCGTTGGTCGAGGCGCCGCAGATCGCGAAGGTGCCGGCGAGCAGCCAGAACGGGCCGGTGCGGGCGGCCGAGAACAGGACGGTCACGGCGCGGCGGGCGGCGCCGGGGACCGGTGCGGGCTTCGGTACGAACTCGGTGGCGCCGTACGGCTTCAGGCCCACGTCCGCGGGATGGTCGCGCAGCAGGAGCCAGACGAACGGAACGACCGCCAGGGCGGCGAGCGCGACCGTCACGGCCGCCGGGCGCCACTCGTGCCGCTCGACGATCCAGGACAGCAGGGGCAGGAAGATCAGCTGGCCGGAGGCGGACGCGGCGGTGAGGATGCCGCTGACCAGGCCGCGACGCTCGGTGAACCAGCGGTTGGTGACGGTCGCGGCGAACGCCAGCGCCATGGAGCCGGAGCCGAGACCGACCAGCAGGCCCCAGCACAGCATCAGTTGCCAGGCCGCCGTCATCCACACCGTGAGGCCCGAGCCGAGCGCGATGACCGTCAGGGCGACCGCGACCACCCGGCGGATGCCGAAGCGGTCCATCAGGGCCGCCGCGAACGGGGCCGTCAGACCGTACAGCGCGAGATTGACCGAGACGGCGGCACCGATCGTGCCGCGCGACCAGTCGAACTCGTCGTGCAACGGGTCGATGAGCAGGCCCGGCACGGACCGGAAGGCGGCCGCGCCGATGATCGTCACGAAGGTGACGGCGGCGACGAACCATGCCCGGTGCACGCGTCTGCGGCCGCCGTGGCCCGGCTTCGACGCCTGCTGTACGACTGCTGCGGCTTCGTTTGTCTGGGTCACGACATAGAGCTTCCGGCCGGCGACCAGCTCCATCGAGTGGCCCGAAGGACAGCATTCGCTAGGATCGGGCCATGACATCGGCCACCCACTCCAGTCCGGACCCGGACCCGGACCCGGCCGACGGCTTCCGCCCCCACCGCGTCGTCGTCCTCGCCCTCGACGGTCTGCTGCCCTTCGAACTGGGCATCCCGCACCGCATCTTCGGCCGCCCCAAGGACGCCCGGGGCCGACGCCTGTACGAGGTCGTGACCTGCTCGGTCCGCCCGCCGGGCCTGGTCGAGACGGACGCCGACTTCGCCATCCACGTCGCACACGGCCCTGAGGCCCTGGCCGACGCCGACACGTTGATCGTCCCGGCGTCGTACCAACTCGGCCCGGTTCACCGCGAGGGCGTGCTGACCGACGAACTGGCCGCGGCCCTCGCCCGCCTCCGGCCCGGCACCCGGCTGGCCTCCATCTGCACCGGCGTCTACGTTCTCGCAGCCGCCGGTCTCCTCGACGGCCGCCCCGCCACCACCCACTGGGCCGACGCCGAGCGCCTCCAGCGGCTCTTCCCCAGGGTCCGGGTCGACCCGGACGTGCTGTTCATCGACGACGGCGACGTGCTGACCTCCGCGGGCGTGGCGGCCGGCATCGACCTGTGCCTGCACATCGTGCGCCGCGACCACGGCGCCGCCGTCGCCAACGACGTGGCCCGCCGTACGGTCGTACCGCCGCACCGCGACGGCGGTCAGGCCCAGTACATCGAGCGGCCGGTGCCCGATCCACAGCAGGCCTCCACCACCACCGCCCGCGCCTGGGCCCTGGGCCGCCTCCACGAGCCCATCCAGTTGCGCGACATGGCCGCCCAGGAGGCCATGTCGGTCCGCACGTTCACCCGCCGCTTCCGCGAGGAGACCGGCGTCAGCCCGGGCCAGTGGCTCATCCAGCAGCGCGTGGAACGGGCCCGGCACCTGCTGGAGTCCACCGACCGCACCGTCGACCAGGTGGCCCGGGACGCGGGCTTCGGCACGGCCCAGTCGATGCGCCAGCACCTCCAGTCGGCGCTCGGCGTCACCCCCACCGCGTATCGCCGGACCTTCCGAACCGGAAGAGACAAGGCGGCCGTCAGAACGTGAGCACCCCGCGCCCCACCCGCCCCGCCTCCGCGTCCGCCGCCGCCTTCTCGAAGTCCTCGACCGGGTAGGTCCGGGTCACCAGTTCGTCGAGCAACAGCCGGCCCTGGCGGTACAGGTCCGCGTACAGGGCGATGTCGCGCTGGGGCCGGGAGGAGCCGTAACGGCAGCCCAGGATGGACTTGTCGAGGTACATCGACGAGACGCGGAAGGACGCCTCGGCCGTGGCCGGCGGCACGCCGAGGAGGATCGCCTGGCCGTGCCGGTCCAGCGCGTCGATCGCCTGGCGGATCAGCTCCACGCGGCCGACGCACTCGAAGGCGTGGTCCGCGCCCGTGGGCAGGATGTCCCGCACGCCCTCCGTCGAGGTGAGGAAGTCCGTCGCGCCGAAGCGGCGTGCCACGTCCTCCTTCGCCGGGTCGGCGTCGACGGCCACGATCCGCAGGGCACCCGCGAGCCGCGCCCCCTGCAGCACGTTCAGGCCGATGCCGCCGGTTCCGATCACCAGGACGCTGTCCCCGCGGTCCACCCGCGCCCTGTTCAGTACGGCGCCCACTCCCGTCAGCACACCGCACCCGATGAGCGCCGCCGACACCATCGGGACGTCCCCCGGGATCCGCACCGCCTGCACGGACTTCACCACGGTCCGCTCGGCGAAAGCCGAGTTGCAGGCGAACTGGAACACGGGCCGCCCGCCCCGCGTGAACGGCTGCCCCGGCCGCCCGATCGCCTGCCGGCACATCGTCGGCCGCCCCCGGTCGCACTCCGCGCACGTGCCGCAGTTGGCGAGCGTGGACAGGGACACGTGATCCCCGGGCGCGACATGCGTGACGCCCTCCCCTACCGCCTCCACCACACCCGCGCCCTCGTGCCCCAGCACCACAGGAACCGGGAAGGGTATGGTCCCGTCCACCACCGACAGATCGCTGTGGCACAGCCCCGCCGCCGAGATCGCGACCCGCACCTCGCCCGGCCCCGGGTCCCGTACCTCCAGGTCGTCCACGACCTGGACCTGCTTCCCGTCGAACAGCACACCCCTCATCACGCGGCTCCCTTGGGCTCTCCGGGCAGGCCGAGCACGCGCTCGGCGATGATCGTGCGCTGGATCTGGTCCGAGCCGCCGTAGAGGGTGTCGGCCCGGGAGAAGAGGAAAAGGTGCTGTGCCGCGTCCAGTTCGTACGGCGACGAGAGCGACCAGTCCGCCGGACCGACGCTCGCCGCCGCGCCCCGCACCAGCACCGCCAGTTCCCCGAGCCGCTGATGCCAGCCGGCCCACAGCAGCTTCGCCACGCTCGGGGCACCCGCGTCGCCCGAACCGCCCAGTGTGCGCAGGGCGTTCCAGCGCATCGTGCGCAGCTCGGCCCACTGCCGGACGAGCCGTGCCCGTACGACGGGGTCCTCCACCGCACCCGACTCCACGGCCGCCCGCACCACACAGTCCAGTTCCTCGGCGAACCCGATCTGCTGCGCCAGCGTGGACACGCCGCGCTCGAAACCGAGCAGGCTCATGGCGACGCGCCAGCCGTTGCCCTCGCCGCCGACGACATGCGCCGCGTGGGCGCCGTCGAAGAAGACCTCGTTGAAGTCGCTGGTGCCGGTCATCTGCCGGATGGGGCGGACCTCGATCCGGCCCGGCTGGTCCATGGGGACGAGGAGGAAGGTCAGTCCGTGGTGCCGCAGCGACCCGGGATCGGTGCGGGCGAGCACGAAGCACCAGTCCGCCTCGTGCGCGAGTGACGTCCAGATCTTCTGCCCGGTGACGCGGTAGGTACGGCCGTCCGCCTCGCGCACGGCCGCGGTGCGGACACCGGCCAGGTCCGAGCCCGCGCCGGGTTCGCTGTAGCCCTGGCACCAGAGTTCCTCGCCGGCGGCGACCGGGGGAGGAAGCGGGACTTCTGCTCCTCGGTGCCGTGCGCGATGAGCGTGGGGGCCAGGAGGTTCTCACCGATGTGGCCGGAGCGCGGGGGCGCGGCCGACCGGGCGTACTCCTCGGCCCAGGCGACCTGTTGGGTGAGCGTGGCGGTGCGATTGCCGTAGCCGTCCGCGCCCCAGCCGATCCCGATCCACCCGGCTGCCCCGAGGGTGCGTTCCCAGGAGCGACGGTCTCTCACGCCCTTGGCGTGCGCGGCGAGCCAGGCACGAGCCTCGCCCCGGAAGTCCTCGTCTTCTTGCGCGAACCCGAAATCCACGGTTGCCGCCTCGTTTCGGTGATTGGGCTTGCGGTAAGGCCCTTGAGGGGCGGGGGCTGTGCTTGATATGCGGTTCCGCCGCGTGGGCGCGAGAAACCACAACGCACCCGCCGCCGCCACACCCCACGCACCCCCGATCTACTGGGCGTTCGGCCGCTCCCCCTCCCGAGCCGCCCTCTCCGTCTCCCGCACCCGCTCCAACATCGGCATCGGATCCACCCCCACCGACCCGGGCAGAAACTCCGCGATCCTCTCCACGGTCCAACCGCCAAAGGCGTACGCCGCACGCAACTCCCTCGGCTGCGCCCACACCGCGATCTTCGCCCCGGCGACCGTGTACACCTGCCCGGTGATCCCCTGCTCCCGCGCCCCGTCGGACAGCAGATACACCACCAGCGCGGCGACGTCCTCCGGCTCCCCGATCTCCGCCAGTTTCATCGGCACGCCCGCGGACATCCGCGTACGCGCGACCGGCGCCACCGCGTTCGCGGTCACCCCGTACTTGTGCAGCCCCAGCGCGGCGCTCCGCACGAGCGAGATGATCCCGCCCTTGGCCGCGCTGTAGTTGGCCTGCGACACCGACCCCTGATGGTTGCCGCTGGTGAAGCCGATCAGCGTGCCGTCGCGCTGCTTGCGCATCACCGCCGAGGCCGCCCGGAACACCGTGAACGTGCCCTTCAGATGCGTCGCGACGACCGGGTCCCACTCCTCCTCGGTCATGTTGAACAGCATCCGTTCCCGCAGGATCCCGGCCACGCAGACGACACCGTCGAGACGCCCGTACGAGGACAGCGCCACGTCGACGACCCGCTGCCCGCCCGCCATGGTGGAGATGTCGTCGGCGACGGCGACCGCGTCCCCGCCCGCCGCCTCGATCTCCTTGACCACGGTCTCGGCGACCTCACTGGTCGGGGAGGCGCCGTCGACCGCCACGCCGTAGTCGTTGACGACGACCTTCGCTCCCTCGGCGGCCGCCGCTCGTGCGACCGCCCGGCCGATGCCCCGCCCCGCGCCCGTGACGGCGACGACCTTGCCTGCCAAGAAGTTCCCCACGCCCGGCCCCTTCCCGTCCCACAGTTTCTGACGGACCGTTAGATTTCGCAGACGTTCAGATTCTACGACCCGTCAGATACGGGAACACAAGCCCCGGGGAGGACTCATGTCGCTGCCGGACGCGTTCCACGACATCGCCAAGCGCGTGAACAACTGGGGCCGTTGGGGAGCCGCCGACGAGCTCGGCACGCTGAACCTGATCACCGACGAGGTCGTCCGGGAGGCCGCGGCGACGGTCCGCACCGGCCGCCGGATCCCGCTCGCGCTCCCCCTCCGGCGCGACGGCGTCCAGACGGGGATGATCCCGGGGCGGATCGACCCGCTGCACGTCATGGTGCAGATCAACCAGGAGCTCTTCGGCCCGGACACCGTCGCGTGCAGCGACGACGCCGTGACCATGGGCCTCCAGGCGGCCACCCACTGGGACGCGCTGCCGCACGTCTCGCACTCGGGCAGGCTCTACAACGGCCGTCCGGCGAGCTCCATCACCCCGCACGGCGGCGCCGAGTTCAGCGGCATCGACAAGGTCCGGCACCTCGTCTCACGCGGAGTGCTGCTCGACGTCGCCCGGGCCCGGGGCACCAACCGGCTCGACGGCGGGTACGCCGTCACGCCCGAGGATCTGGACGCCGCCGAGGAACTGGCCGGCGCGCGGGTGCGGGCCGGTGACGTCGCGCTCGTGCGGACCGGACAGGTCCGGCTCTGTCTGGCCGGGGACCGGCACGCGTACGCCTATCCGTCCCCGGGGCTGTCGATCCGGACGCCCGAGTGGTTCCACGCGCGCGATGTCGCGGCGGTCGCCAACGACACCCTCACCTTCGAGGTGTTCCCGCCCGAGGTGGAGGACCTGTGGCTGCCGGTGCACGCCCTCCACCTCGTGGAGATGGGGATGCCACAGGGCCAGAACTGGAATTTCGAAGAGTTGTCCACAGCCTGTGGAGAAGCGGGACGCTATGTGTTCCTGCTGACGGCGACACCCGAGCCGTTCACCGGGGCGACCGGCTCTCCGGTGGCCCCGGTCGCCGTCCTGTAGTCCCGGCACGCCACGGCCGACACGCCACGCCGCCCACCAAGCCACCACCACCCCGCCGCCTGAAGCTGGATGGCGGCGCCGCGCTGCTCGCCCCGAGCACGGCAGCGCGCGCCGCCACCCGACTCCGGCGCTCCCGCCCCGGCCCCCGTGCCCCTGACAGGGAGCCGACGCCGAATCACGACTCACACTCGCCGAGGGCCGCCGTCGTCGCAGCCCTCGCCGTCCCCTCACGGCGAATCGCTGCCCACAAGCGTGAGCAAACGGTCACGACCCGTCAACACCCGTTCGGTGATTTGTCGCTTACGCGGCTTTCACCGCAGGCGCGCACGGAAGCACATCCCAGCGCACCGCCGCATGCCATGACGAAAACGGCGTACCTGCCGTGCGACCGCGCTCCGGTCCCGCCGCAACACCGCACGGCAGGTGCCGCCGTACACCACTCCTCCTCCACGCGCGCCCGACAGTCACGGACGGGGCACCCGAAGCGCCCCGGCCCTACACCGCCTCGTACGCCAGCCCCTCGAAGGACGCCCCGCCGCCGCACGCCACCGCGCCGCCCCCGCACGCCGCCGCGGCCTCGGAGGACTTCGAACACCGGTCCAGTTCGCACCAGATGCGCTTGCCGGTGTTCTCGACGCTCCAGCCCCAGCGGTCGGCGAGGCCGTCGACGAGTGCGAGGCCCCGGCCGCCGGTCGCGTCGTCGTCCGCACACCGGGGCACGGGAGCCCGGCCGCTGCGGTCGGCGACCTCGAGCCGGACGGTGACCTCCTCCGTCACCGCGTGCGGCAGGGACAGCCGCAGCACGGCGGGCCGGCCGGTGTGCACCACGGCGTTGGTGACCAGCTCGGAGACGAGGAGGATCAGGGTCTCGGCGAGCGGCTCGTCGGCCTGTATGCCCGACCCGGCCAGGCGGGAGCGGGCCCACCGCCGGGCCCGCCCCACCTCTGCGGGGTCGGGCCGGATCTCCAGCTGCACTTGAAGCACCTGCACCGCTCACACCATCCGAACCGGCGGACACTTAGGCTCGCGCCTCACGAGGGCCACGATCGTAGCCATTTTCTGCATGGCCAGAACAACGGCCGGGACAAGGATCACGGAACGTGAATCCCTTGTGGGACAGCATGGTTGACGTACAGTCACCCCAACAAGCGCTTCGGGCATATTCCAGCGCGAAGGAGTACCCGTGCGGCATACTGTGCGACGCTCGTCGGAGGGAGTCGAACAGGCGGCGCCACTGGGTCGTACCGCACTCAGAGCCACTCGCATCTCACACAAGGTACCGGAGCGGCCAGTCGACTCCGGGCCGTGACGAGTCACTCCGAGGACACAAGCCGGTATCAACGCTCCGTGATCACGCGATGCCACGATCCGCGACATCTTCTCCGACATATTCGGTGGCACCGCAGCCAGACGGCCTGTCAGGCCGATCCGGCCGCCAGAGCGGCCGCGAGAATTTCCTCACTCTCCGTGACACCACCCGTACGTTGGGTTCGAACCCATGCGCGTTTCAGATGCAGATGAACCTCGGACTCCCAGGTGAAGCCCATGCCGCCGTGCACCTGGAGACAGTCGCGGGCGCCGCGCACGGCGGCCTCGTCGGCGAGCAGGCGGGCCGCGGCGATGTCGACCGGGTCGGCGGTGACGGCCGCCGCGTACACCGCCGCGCGGGCCGTTTCCGACCGGACCAGCATCCCGGCGCACAGATGTGCCACCGCCTGGAAGGCCCCTACGGGCCGTCCGAACTGCTCGCGCGCCCGGGCGTGTTGCACCGCCAGTTCGCAGACGCGGGCGGCCGTGCCGAGCTGCTCGGCGGCGGTGAGGAGGACGGCGACGGGGTCCGCGCCCGCCGCCGCGCCGCCGGGCACGCGGTGCAGCGGCGTCAGCGGGTCGAGGGAGCGCATCGGCACGGCTCCGGCGGCGTCACCGCGCACGACGTCGGCCTGAGCCAGCCACTCCACGAGCCCGCCGTCCACGGCCGAGACGACCGCCTCCCCGGTGGCGGCTCCCGGCACCACACCGGCCGCGAGATGGGTGGCGGCCAACGGCCCGGGCAGCAGCGCCCGCCCGGCCTCCTCGAACACCAACACGGCCTCCGGCAGCCCCAGTCCCACTCCGCCCTCCGCCTCCGGCAACCGCAACGCGAAGAACCCGGCCTCCCCCAGCGCCCGCCACAACGCCCTGTCGAGCCGCCCAGGGGTCCCCACGGCCCCGCGCAGCACCTCCCCGTCGAAGCGCCGTGCCAGCAGCTGTCGCGTCCCGTCCCGCAACGCCCGCTGGTCGTCGGTCAACCGGAAGCGCACGGTCACCGTCCCTTCGGCAGGCCGAGGATCCGCTCGGCGATGATGCTGTGCTGGATCTGCGAGGTGCCGGCCGCGATGGTGTACGACAGGGACGAGAGGCGGTCGAGCGTCCAGGGGCGGTCCAGGTCGAGGCAGTCGGCGCCCAGTACCTCGGCGGCGGCGGCGTAGAGCTCCTGGCGGGCGTGCGAGTACCGCAGCTTGAAGACCGAGCCTCCGACGCCCGGCATGCCGCCCGACGCCTGGGCCGCGCTCACGTTCCACTGCGTCAGCCGCCACAGCGCCCGGAACTCGGCGTGGAGCCCGCCCAGCCGGCGCCGGAGGGCCGGGTCCTCCCAGCGGCCGTTCTCGCGGGCCTCGACGGCCAGTTCACCGAGGACGCGGCGGCAGGCGGCGACCTCGCCGGCGAAGGCCGTGCCGCGTTCGAAGGACAGCGTCACCATGGTCACGCGCCAGCCGTCGTTCTCGTCCCCGACCCGGTTCGCCGCCGGCACCCGCACCCCGTCGAGGAAGACCTCGGCGAACTCGGCCGACCCGGCGAGCGTGCGCAGCGGCCGTACGGTGATGCCGGGCGCGTCCATGGGCATGGCCAGCCAGGTGATGCCCCGGTGCTTGGGGGCGCCGGGGTCGGTGCGGACCAACAGCTCGCACCAGTCGGCGACTTCCGCGTGGGAGGTCCAGATCTTGGAGCCGGTCACCACGTAGTCGTCGCCGTCGCGCCACGCGCGCGTGCGCAGGGCCGCGAGGTCGGAGCCGGCGTCCGGTTCGCTGAAGCCCTGGCACCAGATCTCCTCGCCGCGCAGGATCGGCGGCAGCCAGCGCGCCCGTTGTCCGTCCGTGCCCTCGGCGGCGATCGTCGGGCCGGCGTGCAGCAGTCCCACGAAGTTGGCGCCCACGTAGGGCGCGCCCGCCTTCTCCGTCTCCTCCAGGAAGATCAGCCGGGTGGCCGGGGAGGCGTCCCAGTGGACGTCGGCGTATCCGGCGTCGTAGAGCCTGCGCTGCCAGCCGAGGTCGTAGGCCCGCCGCCCGGGCCAGTCGTCGGGGGACGGCTGGGGCGGGAGGCCGGGGAGCGTCTTCGCGAGCCACTCGCGCAGCCGGGCCCGGAACTCCTCCTCCTCGGGGGTGTCCGACAGGTCCATCAGCGGTCGAGGTCCAGGTCCAGCATCCGGATGGCGTTGCCGCGCATCAGCTTGTAGACCGTCTCGTCGTCGAGGCCCTTCACATGGTCGAGGGCGACCTCCTTGGTGTGCGGGAAGGTCGAGTCGACGTGCGGGTAGTCCGTCTCGAAGGTGGCGTTGTCCCGGCCGACCACGTCCAGGGACGCCACTCCGTGCTTGTCGCGGAAGAAGCAGCAGAAGATCTGCCGGTAGTAGTACGTCGACGGCGGCTCGGGGATCGTGTCGCGGACACCGCCCCAGGCGCGGTGCTCCTCCCAGACGTCGTCGGCGCGCTCCAGGGCGTACGGGACCCAGCCCATCTGCCCCTCGCTGTAGGCGAGTTTGAGGCGCGGGAACTTCACCAGCACCCCGCTGAAGAGGAAGTCCATCATCGAGGCCATCGCGTTGTTGAAGCTGAGCGAGGCCTGGACGGCGGGCGGGGCGTCCGGGGAGGCGGCCGGCATCTGGGACGAGGACCCGATGTGCATGTTGACGACCGTCCCGGTCTCCTGGCAGACCGCGAAGAACGGGTCCCAGTAGCCGGAGTGGATGGACGGCAGCCCGAGATGGGTGGGGATCTCGGAGAAGGTCACGGCCTTCACCCCGCGCGCGGCGTTGCGCCGGATCTCCGCGACCGCCAGCTCGACGTCCCACAGCGGGATCAGGCACAGCGGGATGAGTCGCCCGCCGCTGTCCCCGCACCACTCCTGAACCATCCAGTCGTTGTAGGCGCGCACGCAGGCGAGGGCGACCTCCTTGTCGTGCGCCTCGGCGAAGGTCTGTCCGCAGAACCGCGGGAAGCTCGGGAAGCAGAGGCTCGCCTCGACATGGTTGAGGTCCATGTCCTTCAGCCGTTCCTTCGGGTCCCAGCAGCCGGGCCGCATCTCCTGGCGGGTGATGCCCTCCAGGGTCATCTCGTCCCGGTCGAAGCCGACGGCGGCGATGTTGCGCTTGTACGGGAACTTCAGGTCCTCGTAGATCCACCAGTCGGTGGGCGGGCCGTCCGGGTCCATCGTGATCCGGTACTTGCCGCCGATGTAGGCGAGTTCACCGATCCCGGCGGTCAGCGCCTTGGGGCCGCGGTCGCGGTACTTGGCCGGCAGCCACGTCTCGAAGAGGTGGGCCGGCTCGATCACGTGGTCGTCGACGCTGATGATGCGGGGCAGTTCGGTCGCCATGGGTCCCCTCCGCCGGACGGTACTTATCTGATGCAACGTCAGATAGCATCCCACCTGACGACCCGTCAGCCAAGGAGCCGGGGGCAGCCGTGAACGAGACCCCGCACGCCCTGAGTTCGTCCCGCACGCTGTGGGAACTGGTCACCCGGCGCGCCGCCCTCACTCCCGACCGGTCCCTCTTCCTCCAGGACGACCGACCTGGGCGGCGCACGCTCACCTTCGGCGGCCTGCGTACGCGTGCCGAGCGGGTCGCGGCCGGCCTGTACGGCATGGGCGTACGCCCCGGCACGGTGGTCGCCTGGCAGCTGCCCACCCGTATCGAGACGGCCCTGCTCTCCTTCGCGCTGGCCCGCCTCGGCGCCGTGCAGACCCCGGTGATCCCCTTCCACCGGGACCGCGAGGTCGGCTTCGCGCTGCGCGAGTCGAAGGCGGAGTTCTTCGCGGTGCCGGGCGAGTGGCGGGGCTTCGACCACACGCGGATGGCACGGCGGCTCGGCGCGAAGGGCGTCTTCGAGGCGTACGACGACCTGCCGGACGGCGACCCGTCCGTGCTGCCTCCCCCGCCCTCCGACGGCACCGCGGTCCGCTGGATCTACTGGACGTCCGGCACGACCTCCACCCCCAAGGGCGTACTGCACACGGACCGTTCGCTGCTCTCGGGCGGCTCCTGCCTCGCCCACGCCCTGCGGCCCACGGCGGACGACGTGGGGTCGATCGCCTTCCCCTACGCCCACATAGGCGGGCCCGACTACACGGTGATGCTGCTGTTGTACGGCTTCCCGGCGGTGCTGTTCGAGCAGTTCGCGCTGCCGGAGGCGCTGGAGGCCTACCGGCGGCACGGGGTGACGGTGGCGGGCGGGTCGACGGCGTTCTACTCGATGTTCCTGGCGGAGCAGCGCAAGCAGCCGGGCGTTCCGATCGTCCCCTCACTGCGACTGCTGGCGGGGGGCGGGGCGCCCAAGCCGCCGGAGCTGTACCACGCCGTCGTACGCGAGATGGGCGTGCGGCTCACCCACGGCTACGGCATGACCGAGGTGCCGATGATCACCATGGGGGCACCGGACGACACCCCCGAGCTGCTGGCGACGACCGAGGGGCGGCCGCCGGAGGGGATGGAGATACGGATCGTGGACGGGGAGGTGCGGTTGCGCGGGGAGGCCGTGTGCCGGGGCTATCTGGATCCGGGGCAGACGGCCGAGGCCTTCGACGAGGAGGGGTTCCTGCGCACGGGCGACTTGGGCCGCCTGACGGACACCGGGCACCTGGTCCTCACCGGCCGGCTGAAGGACGTGATCATCCGCAAGGGCGAGAACATCTCGGCCCAGGAGATCGAGGACCTGCTGCACCGGCATCCGGCGGTCGGGGACGTGGCGGTGATCGGGCTGCCGGACGCGGCGCGCGGGGAGTTGGTGTGCGCGGTGGTGGAACAGCCCCCGGGAGCCGAGGCCCTGACGCTCGCGGCCGCGACCGCCTTCCTGCGCGCCGAGGGACTCTCCGTGCACAAGCTGCCGGAGCGGCTGGAGGTGGTGGACGCCCTTCCGCGGGGCGAGACCCTGCGGAAGGTGCTGAAGTACAAGCTGCGCGAGCGTTATGCGGACACGTGACTCATTCCGCGCACGTGCGGCTACTCGGGCACGGTGAAGTAGCGGGCGAAGGCGGACACGACCTCGGCCTCACCGACCTTGCCGTCCCCGTCCGCGTCGAGCGTGGCGGCGGCCGTGCCGGCGATGTCCTCGGAGACGCCGAGGCACTTCAGGACGCGGGCGGCCTCCTCGACCGTCGCCGCGCCGTCGCCGTCGGTGTCGGCCACGTCCAGGGCCGCGTGCAGGAAGGGACGGGCGATCTCGGCGAAGCGGTCGGGGTTGTCGCGAAGGCGCTTGACCGCGCCGCCCACGAACTCCTCGCGCGTGATGCGCTGGTCGCCGTCACGGTCCGCTATCCCGGCCATGCCCTGCCAGAAGCCCTCGGCGCCGCCGTACAGCGCCTGCCCCTTGTCGGACCGGGCCGCTACGGCGAACTCCATGAGCAGCGCCTTGGCCGCGCCGTAGAAGTCCTCGCGGTCGATGTAGCCGTTGCCGTCCTGGTCGAAGGTGGCGAACCGGGCGGCGATCCTGCGCTCGTACTCGCTGCTGACCATGTCTCTTTCGGGCCGCCTTACGTCGGGTGGGATGCTTCTCGCTCGGAGCGTACGACGGAGGGGGCCGTTCGGGCGCGGGAAAACGTCACTTGTGCCAAGACCGGGGGAATTCCGGGACAACAGGGTGTCTGAACGGCAGCACTCGCCCTACCGTGCGTCATCGGCGCCTCA
This sequence comes from Streptomyces sp. DG1A-41, assembly GCF_037055355.1. Lineage (GTDB taxonomy): Bacteria > Actinomycetota > Actinomycetes > Streptomycetales > Streptomycetaceae > Streptomyces. Next base: position 3,976,489 of record NZ_CP146350.1, read on the forward strand.
CGCGGACAGGGGTTCGCCCTCGTCACCCAGGGCCGCGTCCAGATCGCCGTACACGTCGAAGAGCCTGCGTACGCCCAGCGCGCCGAGGACCCGGTTGACATGGGACCCGTCGGCCGCGCCCCGGGCGGGCAGCACGAGGCGCAGCCGGCCCTGGCAGGAGCGGATCAGACGGCGGGCGGCGATGAGCACGCCGACGCCGCTGGAGTCGCAGAAGAACACCTCGGACAGGTCGAGTACGAGACAGTGGTGCCCCTCGGCCACCGCGTCGTGCACACGCTGACGCAGCACCGGCGACGTCACCAGATCCAGCTCGCCCGACACCTGGAGCACGGCCCATCCGCCCTGCTCACCGCCGGTCACTTTGAAGGTCACCACCACGCCCTTCGATCGCCAAAACGGAAGCAGTCCCTACGCTTCCTTGCAGCGCGGCTGCCCAGCGGCCGTTCCCTGAAACACAACCCGAAAAACGGATCCCCCCGAGAAGAGGCTTATTTTAGTCGGCTTCGATCCTGTTCGATCCTCTTCAGTCAGGTCTGATCAGAGGACGGGTGGGTAGGCGCGGCCTGACGGCACCCGGTACGAGCGCCGGTGACCCTCTACCACCTGCGGCCGGTCAGGGGGCGCACATTGCCACAAAGGGGCGTGCGCTGCCGGACGTGCCGACTACATTCGGGGAGGTGACGGACACAGACTGGACAGATCACGGGCGCGGCACATGAGCAGGGGGTGAAGGGGCCGCATGGCGAAAAGGGACGTACCGCCCCGCTGGGACCGCAAGATGCAGCAGCGGCTCGCCCGCGGGGAGGCCGCCGCCCTCGGTGAGCTCTACGACCGGTTCGCCTCCCTCGTGCACGGCCTCGCCCACCGCGTCCTCGGCGACGAGCGCGCCGCCGACGGCATCACGCGCGAGGTCTTCATCCACGTCTGGGAGCATCCGGACGCCTACGACCCCAGACAGGGCCCTCTGCGCACCTGGGTCGCCGCACTGACCCACCGCCTGGCCGTCCAGCGCCTGCGCGCCACCGAGACCGCCGCCCTCGCCCGCGAAGGCTCGGGCACCACCGAGGAACTGGAGCGCAAGGTGCGCCGGGCCTCGGTCGCAGCCCGCGCCGACTACATCGTCCAGTCCATGCCGGTTCCGCTGCGCTCGGCCCTGGAGCGGGCCTACTTCCAGCGCCGCGACTACCGCCAGACCGCCACCGACCTCGGCATCACCGAGGACGAGGCCCGCCGCCGCCTCCGCCTGGGCCTGCAACTCCTGTCCACCGCCCACGACTCCGAGGCACCCGGCGCACCACCCGGATACGGGGGTGCGGTGTGAACGGGCCGGACCGGTTCGAGGCGTACGACGACGCGGGCGACGACGGGCACGAGGAGAAGGACAACGCCCAGAGCGAAAGCGGCATCAGAGGCGAATGCGGCGAAAGCACGCACAACACGGATGCCCCCGGCTTGCCTTCAGGACCGGACGGGACGAGCACCCCCGGCGGACCGGTCGGGTCCGGCCACGGCGACGGGCAGGAGCCCGGGCGTCCGCCGCGGATCCCCACGCCCCGGGCCTCCGTCGAGGACAGCGGGCTGCCGTTGCCCGCGCTGGAGGAACTGGGGGACGCGGCATCGCCGCCGCCCGTACGGCCCGTGTTCGAGCACCCCGTGCTGAAGGCCTTGCTCGGCGCCTGGGCGCTGGCCGCGTGCTCGGCCGAGGAGGCCACGGCCGTCGAGGAGCACCTCGGCGAATGCGGCGCGTGTGCCGACGAGGCGCGGCGGCTGCGCGAGGCGGTCGGACTGCTGCACCGCCCCGACAGCCTCGACCTGGACCCGGGCCTGCGCACGCGGGTCCTGGAGTCCTGCCTGGAGCGCCGCCCGCCGCGCATCCCGGTGCCGGACTGGGCCGCCGCGTACGACGCCGAGACCGCGCGCCTGGACGCCCTGCTCCAGGACTTCGGCGACGCCGAGTGGCACGCCCCGGTACGGCTGCGCTGGTTCCGGGCCGACGAGGCCACGAGTCGCCGTACCACCGTCGCCGGCGTCATCGCGCATCTGCTCAGCGTGGACGGGCTGGTGGCGATCGCGCTGGGCCTCGACGACCCGCTGGGCGACGTCACGCCCCGGCGCCCGACCCCGGCGGCCCGCACCGAGGCGTACTGGAGGGCCTCCCACTTCCCGCCCACCCGCGCCGTGCGGGGGCCCTGGCGGGAGCAGGGCCACAACCTCGTCCGCACGGTGTCCTTCACGGGCAGCGGCGTCGGCGGGATGCCGGTGCCGTACGGCGACTTCGAACTGCCCCTGCACGACGCGATGCTCGACCGGGCCTTCGAGTGCTGGGTGCACGCGGAGGACATCGCGGACGCGGTCGACTACCCGTACGACCCGCCCTCGCCGCGCCATCTGCACCGCATGATCGACCTGGCCGCCCGCATGCTGCCGGACGCCCTGGCCCACCGCCGCCGCACCGGCCTCGCGGCACCCGCCCCCCACCGCCACCTCGTGACAGCGGGCGAACCGGGCCGCAGCCTCCGCCTGGAGATCGAGGGCTCGGGCGGCGGCGAGTGGCTGATCCCCCTCGACTCCCCCGCCGCGAAGGGCTCCCCCGAACACGAGGTGGCCCACGTGGCCCTGGACGGTGTCGAGTTCTGCCGCCTGGCAGCGGGCCACGTGCCCCCGCAGGAGGCGGCAGCGGGCCAGGTGGGAGACGGGGAGGCGATCAGGGACTTCCTGTTCGCGGCCGCGTCACTGAGCAGGATGTGAGTGGCCCAGGGGCTTGATCGCTCAGGGGCTTGGTGGCTCAGGCGAAAATCACAGTCCGCCGCCCGTTGAGCAGGATCCTCCGCTCGGCATGCCACTTCACGGCCCGGGCCAGCGCCTGGCACTCCACATCGCGCCCGATCGCGACAAGCCCTTCCGGCGTCACGTCGTGCCCGACCCGCTCGACCTCCTGCTCGATGATCGGCCCCTCGTCCAGATCAGCCGTCACATAGTGAGCGGTCGCCCCGATCAGCTTCACACCCCGGGCGTGAGCCTGGTGATACGGCTTCGCCCCCTTGAAGCTCGGCAGGAACGAGTGGTGGATGTTGATGATCCGCCCGGCCAGCGCCTTGCACAGGTCGTCCGACAGCACCTGCATGTACCGGGCGAGGACGACCAGTTCGACACCCTCCTCACGCACGATGTCGAGCAACCGCGCCTCAGCCTCGGACTTCGTGTCCTTCGTCACCGGAATGTGGTGGAAGGGGATGTTGTACGAGTCCACCAGCTCGGCAAAGTCCGTGTGGTTGGACACCACACCCGCGATCTCCACCGGCAACGCCCCTATCCGTGCCCGGAACAGCAGGTCGTTCAGGCAGTGCCCGAACTTGCTGACCATCAGCAGGATGCGCATCTTCTCGTCGGCCCGGTTGATCCGCCAGTCCATCTGGAAGGAGTCACCGATCGCCGCGAAGCTGGCCCGCAGCTTGTCCAGGGTCACCGGCGCGTCCGCCGAGAAGTGGACCCGCATGAAGAACAGTCCCGTGTCGTGGTCGCCGAACTGCTGACTGTCCTCGATGTTGCAGCCGGTCATGAACAGATAGCTCGACACGGCGTGCACGATGCCCTTCCTGTCCGGGCAGGAAAGGGTGAGGACGTACTGGTCGGCAGGGGCCTCGGCGCGGGTGGACTGCTCATTCATGCAGGACAGGTTCCCACAAGGACCGACACGGCCGGCAATCGTCCCGCTAGGCGGACCTGGTCATGATCCGCAGGACCTCCAGGCTGCGCGGCGGCGTGTCCGGCTCCTCGCCGTCGCTCGTGGCGAGCCGCACATGCGCGTCCCGGGCCGCCCGGACCGCCTCCGGCCACGCCTGGTGCTCGAGGTACGTGGCGACCGGCGCGTCCGGCCCGACCTGGTGCATGATCCGCAGCACCCGCAACACGGCCGTGTCGACGAGGGCCGCCTCCTGCGAGTCGCGGAAGATCGTGCCGACGTACTTCTCGGCGGACCAGTGGTCCAGCCAGGTGTCCTCGACCAGCCGGTACACCGCGTCGGTCACGTCGCCGTAGCCGTCCACGCCGGCCAGCCAGACGTCCCGCTGGAACCCGGGATCGGAGAGCATGTGCAGCGCCGAGCGCACGTTGCTGCGCCAGCGCCACCACGGCATGTCATTGACAGGCATGCCGCCCATGGTGGATGAGCGACGGCCACGACGGGAAGAGTTCTCCGAAGCTTGCACGGTCATCGATCGTACGTTCCCCTCCACATCGGTCACACAGACCCCTGCAATTCACCTGCGCGTCACCAATTGTTGACCAGAGATCACTCACGGGTTAGCCATGTGGCGGAATCGTGCGGAACCATGACCGGCAGGCGACGCAAGCCCAGCACATTCCTCCCCGGCCTCCTCACCCGTCACGCCAGATACGGCGTCCTGTCCGCGGGCACGGCGGTCGCGTGCGCGGCTCTCCTCGCCGGCTGCGGGGTCGTCCCCGGCACCACGGGGGGTACCGGGGACGACCCGATCACCGTCATGACCTGGGCGCCGCAGGGCACCAAGGCCACCAACAAACCCGGCATGCCGGCCTTCGCCCGCGCCTACGCCCGCTGGGTCAACGCCAAGGGCGGGATCAACGGCCGCAAGCTCAACGTGCTCACCTGCAACGACCACAACGACAGCGTGGCCGCCGCCAAGTGCGCCCGGCGGGCCGCCAAGGAGAACGTCGTCGCGGTCGTAGGATCCTACAGCCAGTACGCCGACTCCTTCTTCCCCTCCCTGGAGGGCGCGGGCATCCCGTACATAGGCGGCTACGGCATCACCAACGCCGAGTTCACCAGTCCCCTGTCCTACCCCGTCAACGGCGGCCAGCCCGCGCTGCTCGCCGGTCTCGGCAGCGCGCTCGCCGACGCCTGCGGGCCGGTCGCGCTGATCCGGCCCGACACCATCGCGGGCGACCAGCTGCCCCCGCTGCTCGACTCCGGCCTCAAGGCGAGCGGGCACAGGCCCGCGAGGGACCAGCGGGCGGCGGAGGACGCCACCGAGTACGACGGCCAGGCCGATCTGGCGCTGCGGACGACGACCACGGACCCGGGGAACGAGGGGTGTGTGGTGCCCGCGCTCGGGGACCGCAACGGCACCTTCATGGACTCCTTCCGGCGGGCCCGCGACAACTATCCCGACGTACGGACGGCCACCGTGCTCGGCAGCGTCGACCAGACGGTGATCGACGCGACCGGCGGGGCGTCGGGGCCGTACGAGGGCTCGTACATCACCGGCTGGTACCCGGTGGCGAGCGATCCCCGCTGGGACGCGATGAAGCGGGTGATCAAGGAGGAGGCCTTCGACGACAACCGCATCGACCCCGCGGACGCCGGAGTGCAGACCACCTGGATCGCCTACACCGTGCTCCACAAGGTCATCGAGTCGCTCGGCGACGGGGAGGTGACCGCCGACACGGTCACGGAGGCCCTCGACGACGGCCTCAGGATCAGCACGGGCGGGCTCACGCCGACGCTTCGGTGGCGGTTCCAGGACAAGCTCGCCGCCGTCGGCTTCCCGCGCCTGGTCAATGCCAACGTGACGCTTCAGGTGGTGCGGAAGGGACGGCTGGTGTCGGCGCGGAAGGGCTTCGTCGACACGACGAGGACGCTTCAGGACGCCGACGTGAACTACTGAGCCCCGCTCAGCGGTTCACGCCCTGCTCGGTCGCCTCACAGCTGCGTCGGCTGCCGCTCGGTGAGGCCGTACGTCTTCGCGATGCCGTTCCACAGGTTGGCCGCCTTGGCCTTCTCGGCGCTCGCGACACCGCTGGCCCGGTTGCCGGCCTGCGTCTGGCCGGTGACGCGGGCCTGGCCCTTCTTGCAGCCCTTCTTGCCGGCGGTCTGGTCGGCCCAGGCCGCGTAGTGGTTGTCGGCCGAGGCGGAGGCCTGCCACGCCTTGGTGAGGGCGGTGGTCAGCGCGGCGTGGTCGGGCAGCTTGTCGACCGTGATGCCGGTAAGCCGGGTGACCAGCTCGTTGCGCTGCTTGGCCGCGTCGCGCAGGTCCTTGGCCGCCTGGGCGAGGTTGTCGCAGCCCTTGACGTCGGCCACCGCTTTGATCACGGTGCTGCGGCTGTCGCCGCTGTCGGCGAGCAGCTTGTCCAGCTCGACCGCCTGCGCGCGGGCCGGGTCGGCGGACGGCGAGGCGGAACCGTCCGTCGCGGGCGCCGAGGCGGCCACGGTCTTGTTGTTGTCGCCGCCGTTGTCGTCACCGCCTCCGCCGCCGGCGAGCAGCGCGCCGGCGCCGATGCCGAGCACGGCGATGCCGATGCCGACGGCCGCGATGACCGGCACGCGCGAGCCGGTACGGCCACCGCGACCGGACCGGCCGCCGCCGGCGTGGCCGCCACCGGGCGGGGCGTAGGAGGGCTGGGGGTGGTACTGCGGCTGGGGCTGCTCGAAGCGGGGCAGGTGCTGGGTGGCCGCGGCCGGGCTCTCGGCGCCGGGCTCGCTGCGGAAGAGGTTCTCGAACCCGGCGGGCGGCTGCCGGTCCCCGCCGGGCACCGGCGCGATGTACTGCGTCGCCTCGGCGTCCGGGTTCGAGGCGGGCGGCAACGGCCCGGTCCCCAGGAACCGCGTCGCCTCGGAGTCCTGCTCGGCGGGCATCTCGGGCGGCAGCGCACCCGGGCCCACCGGGGGTATGTACTGCGTCGCCCCCTCGTCGGCGGGGGCGACGGCGACGGGCGGCAGATACTGGGTCGCCCCCTCGTCGGCGGCCGGCGGCAGGGGCACACGCCCGGCAGCGGGGCCCTGCCCACCGGAGGCCGGCACCTGCGGGCCGCCTGCGGCAGCGGACCCGTACGGACCGGAAGCCGACGACTGCGGACCACCCGGAGCAGCGGACCCGTACGGACCGGAAGCCGACGACTGCGGACCACCCGCGGCAGCGGACCCGTACGGACCGGAAGCCGGAGGCAGACCGCCCCCGGTGGGAGAGCCGTACACGCCGGCCTGCTGCGGCGACTGCCCGCCCGCGGGGCCGGTCCCGTACGCCGACTGAGGCGACTGACCGCCCGCAGGTCCGGTCCCGTAGGCGTCAGCCTGCTGAGGCGGCTGCCCCCCGGCAGGGCCTGCCCGTACGCGGCCTGCTGAGGCGGCTGCCCCCCAGTGGGTCCGGTGCCGTACCCGCCGGTGCCCTGGGGGCCCGCTGCCCCAGGGGAGTTGTACGCGTCAGGGCCCTGCGGCTGTGGGCCGCCCGCGTCGGCGGGGCCGTACGCGCCGGAGGCCGGAGGCAGGGCGCCCGTGGCGGGAGGCCCGTACGCGTCGGGCTGCTGCGGCACATGCCCGCCCGCGCCTTCCGGAGGCAGCGGGGCTCCGCCCGCGGGCGCGCCGTACGGGCCGGCGTACGGGTTCGGGGGCTGGGTGCCCTCCGGGGGCGGCGCGCCCGGGGTGGGGTGCTGGGCGCCCCATGCCTGTGGCTCCGACCACTGCTGGGGCGGCTGGGACTGCCAGCTCTGCTCCGGCTGCGCGGGCGGGGTCTGCTGGTCGGGGCCCCACGGCTGGCCCCAGGTCTGGCCCTCGGCGGGGGCGGAGGCCGGGGGCGGGCCGGGCCGACGGCCGGAGGGCGCGTCACCGGGCCCGCCCGTCATACCCGGCAGCAGGGGCTCGCCACCGTCGGAGGGCAGCACGATGCCTTCGCGCGCGGGGCGCGCCGAGGGCTCCTCGCCCTGTCCACTCTGCGTCACCGGGACTCCTACTAATGGGGGACCTTGTGAATCGTCGGGTCACGCTACCGGGTCCCCGGAGCCCGGTGCCACGCAGCACAGGACGTGACTTCCTGCCCTGTGAGCGCGGTAACAAAACCGGGTCACGGCACGCCGCTCATGTCACCTCCCGCGCGTCAAGCGGCCGTTTCCACACGTTCACGCATCCGCGGGCCCTGTGTTCACGCCGCCGCCTGAAGGTCCAGCCGCGCCCCGAACTCCCTGACCACCGCCTCGTCCCGGTACGGCTCCAGCCTCTGCTGGAAGTCCTCCAGATACTCGGCGCCCCGGTTGGAGCGCAGCCCCTCCAGCAGTTCGACGGCCTTCATGCCCGTGCTGCACGCCTCTTCGATCTCGCGCTGCTGCACCTGCGCCGTGGCCAACAGCACATAACCGATGGCCCGGCGGCGCGCCCGCGTCTCGGGATGCCCGGCCAGCGACTCCTGCGCACACCGCGCCGCCGCCTCGGCCTGGCCCAGGTCCCGGTGGCAGTGGGCCAGCTCGTCGGCGAGATAGGCCTCGTCGAAGTGCGCGATCCACGCCGGGTCGTCCCCGGCGGCCGGATCTGCCGCCTCCAGGGCGCTCACCGCGCGCCCGGCCGACGACTGGGCGGCGCGCACGTCGCCCAACAGGGCGTGCCCGCGCGCCTCGGCCGCGTGGAACATCGACTCCGCGCGCGGTGTCACGCGCCCCCGCGTCCCCTCTTGCGCCGCCCGCGCCAACTGCGCGATCTCCCGCGGGTTCCCGAGCTGCGCGGCGAGATGACTCATGGATGCGGCGAGCACGTACCCCCCGTAACCCCGGTCCCCGGCCGCCTGGGCGAGCCGCAGCGCCTGGATGTAGTAGCGCTGGGCCAGCCCGGGCTGCCCGGTGTCCACGGCCATGTACCCGGCGAGCTCGGTCAGCCGGGCCACCGCGGCGAACAGGTCCCGCCCGACCGCCTCCCGGTACGACCCCGCCAGCAGCCCCGAGACGACGCTGTTGAGGTAGTGCACGACGACCGGCCGCACATGACCGCTGCCGTACTGGTGGTCGAGATCCACCAGCGCCTGCGTCATGGCCCGCACCGCCTGCACGTCGGACTGCCCGACCCGCGGCCCGGCCGAGCGCGCCACCTGCCCGTCGGGCGCGGAGATCAGCCAGTCACGGCTGGGCTCGACCAGCGCGGACGCGGCGACCGAGGAGCCGGACAGGAAGTCCCGCCGCCCCACGTCACTGCGCCACAGCTCGCAGACCTGCTCGATGGCCCCCAGTACCGTCGGCGAGAACTGGAGACCGACGCCCGAGGCGAGGTTCTTGCCGTTGGCCATGCCGATCTCGTCGATCGTGACCGTACGGCCGAGCTTGCGGCCGAGCGCCTCGGCGATGATCGCCGGGGCCCGCCCCCGTGGCTGCTGCCCGCGCAGCCAGCGCGCCACCGACGTCTTGTCGTAGCGCAGGTCGAGGCCGTGCTCGGCCCCGCACATGTTGACCCGGCGGGCGAGGCCGGCGTTGGAGCATCCGGCTTCCTGGATGAGCGCCTGGAGCCGTTCGTTCGGCTGCCGGGCGACGAGCGGCCTTGCGGCCATGGCGTACCCCCTGTGGCTGCGGTGCCTGCCCACGCACCGAGTTGACGTGTCTTCCGCGGCCGAGCCCTCTCACGTCCCGGCGAAAGGATCCGGCCGTGAAGATCAATGCCCCGCCGACCAGGCGAAAATGCGAGGCATGTGAGGATTGCCGGGGTAACGGCTGTTGCCGGCCCCACTCGTGGCTACCCAGCTCCGGCCACGGTTCCTCCCGCGCGCCCCCGCACATGCACCCATGCGCCCCGACGACAGGGGCGATGCTCCTCCCCGCGCACGTGGGCGCGCGTAACCCCTGGTGACGACCAGAGTTGTGTTCATCGTGGAAGAGACGATCGTCGGCACCGAAGCCGCTCAGATCCCGAAGCAGCGCGGGGAATCGCTGCTGGACACCGCTGTCCGCTACGCCGAGGAGCGCCACTGGGACGTGTTCCCCGGCACCTGGCTGGAAGCCGTCGACGGCGCTCAGCGCTGCTCCTGCGGTGACGCCGCGTGCCCGGCACCCGGGTCGCACCCGGCGCGTCCGGACTGGGCGACGCAGGCGACGGGCAGCGCGACCGTCGCGCGGCGGATGTGGCAGAAGCAGCCGACGGCGTCGATCCTGCTGCCGACGGGGCGTACGTTCGACGCGATTTCCGTGCCGGAGACCGCCGGGTTCCTCGCGCTGGCGCGGATGGAGCGGATGGAGCTGACGCTGGGACCGGTGACGCTCACGCCGGATCGGCGGATGGAGTTCTTCGTGCTGCCGGGGGCGTCGGTGAAGGTGCCTGACCTGGTGCGGAAGCTGGGGTGGTCGTTGTCCTCGCTGGATCTGACCGTGCTGGGCGAGGGCGCGTATGTGGCCGCGCCGCCCACGCGGTTCGGGTCTCGGGGTGCCGTGCAGTGGGCCTGCCGGCCTACGCCTGCGAATCGGTGGCTGCCGGACGCGGAGGAGTTGATCTCGCCGTTGGCCTATGCGTGCGGCCGGGATCGGTAAGCGCCTGTTCGTCTGCCTGGTTGCCGTTTCGTGGCGGCTGCGGGTTGTTGTCGGCTGATCGCGCCCACGCGGCGGAGCCGCGTATCAGACAGAGCCCCGCGCCCCTTTCAGGCCCGCTTCTCCACCGTAGGGTTCTAGGTGACGGAGGGAGATGCGGTGGGTTCCAGCGCTGTGCGTGTACAGGGGCTCTGGAAGCGGTTCGGGCAGCAGGTCGCTGTTGCCGGGGTCGATCTGGAGTTGCCCGCGGGCAAGTTCATCGGGCTTGTCGGGCCGAACGGGGCCGGGAAGACCACCACGTTGTCGATGGTGACGGGGCTGCTCAGGCCCGATCATGGGACCGTCGAGGTGGTGGGGCACGACGTGTGGCGGGACCCCGTCGAGGTGAAGGCGCGGATCGGGGTGCTGCCGGAGGGTCTGCGGTTGTTCGAGCGGCTGTCGGGGCGGGAACTGCTGGCGTACACCGGGAGGTTGCGCGGGCTGCCCGGTGCCGAGGTCGACAAGCGGGCCACGCAGCTCCTCGACGTCCTCGATTTGGCGGGCGCCCAGCACAAGCTCGTCGTCGACTACTCGACCGGCATGCGCAAGAAGATCGGCCTCGCCGCGGCTCTCCTCCACAATCCCGAAGTGCTGTTCCTGGACGAGCCGTTCGAGGGCGTCGATCCCGTCTCCGCCCAGACCATCCGGGGCGTACTGGAGCGGTACACCGCCTCGGGCGCCACGGTCGTGTTCTCTTCCCACGTCATGGAGCTCGTCGAGTCGCTGTGCGACTGGGTGGCCGTCATGGCCGCCGGGCGGATCCGCGCGCACGGGACGCTGGCCGAGGTGCGGGGCGACGCGCCCTCGTTGCAGCGGGCGTTCCTGGAGCTCGTCGGGGCGCAGAGCCGGGACGCCGGGTCCGATCTCGACTGGCTGGGCGGCGGGTCCCGGTGAGCGACTCCACGATCACCCCGGTCTTCGTACGGCTGAAGCTGTCGCTGCTGCGCAACGGGCTGCGGCAGTCCGGTGGGCGGAAGGCCGCCTACATCGCGTCGGCCGTCTTCGCCCTGCTGTTCGCCGCGCTGCAACTGATCGGCCTGATCGCGCTGCGCGGCCATGCGCACGTCGAGTCGCTGGTCGTGCTGGTGGCGGCGGTGCTGGGGCTCGGCTGGGCGGTGATGCCGCTGTTCTTCCCCAGCGGTGACGAAACCCTCGACCCGACCCGGCTGGTGATGCTGCCGCTGCGACCCCGGCCGCTGGTGCGGGCCCTGCTCACCGCCTCCCTGGTGGGCATCGGGCCGCTGTTCACGCTGTGCCTGCTGATCGGCTCCGTGGTGGCGGTGGCCCGGGGCGGGGCGGCGTTCGCGGTGGGCGTCGTCGCGGTCGTCCTGGCGCTGCTGGTGTGCGTGGCGCTCGCGCGGGCCGTCGCCGCCGCCAACGTACGGCTGCTGACCAGCCGCAAGGGGCGCGACCTCGCCGTGCTGAGCGGGCTCGTCATCGCGATCGGCGCGCAGATCGTCAACTTCGGCGCGCAGCGGCTCGGGGCGTCCGGGCTGGGCGAGCTCGACCCGGCGGCGGACGTGCTCCAGTGGGTGCCGCCCGCGTCGGCCATCAGCGCCGTGCACGCGGTGGGCGAGGGGTCGTACGGTCTCGCCGCCGCGCAACTGGCGCTGACCGCGGGCGCGCTGGCCGCGCTGCTCGCGGTGTGGTCCCGGCATCTGACCCGGCTGATGACCTCGCCCGACGGATCGACCCTGCCGGCCGCCGAGTCGGCCGCCCGCGAGCGGACGTCGACCGGGCTCGGGCGGCTGCTGCCCTCCGGCCGTACGGGCACGGTCATGGAGCGCAGCCTGCGGTACGTGTGGCGCGACCCCAAGACCAAGGCGGCCTGGGTGACCTCGCTGGCCATCGGGCTGATCGTGCCGGTGTTCAACGCCTGGCAGGGCACCGGGTCCGTGTACTTCGCCTGCTTCGCCGCCGGGATGCTCGGCATCCAGATGTACAACCAGTTCGGGCAGGACACCTCGGCGTTCTGGATGGTCGCGATGACGATCTCGTCGACCCGTGACGCCTACGTCGAGCTGCGCGCCCGCGCGCTGGCCCTGCTGCTGATCACCCTGCCGTACGCCACGCTCGTCACCGTCGTGACGACCGCCATGCTCGGCGACTGGAAGCGGCTGCCCGAGGCACTGGGGCTGTCCTTCGCGCTGCTCGGCGCGATGCTCGCGACCGGGGCGTGGACGTCCGCCCGCTTCCCCTACTCCATCCCGCAGGAGGGCTACAAGAACGTCGCCCCCGGGCAGACCGGGCTCGCCTGGATCTCCATCTTCGGCGGGATGATCGCCGCCGCCGTGCTGTGCGCGCCCGTCATCGCGCTCACGATCTGGCTGAACGTGAGCGCCGAGGGCGAGGACTGGACGTGGCTGCTGCTGCCGGTGGGCACGGCGTACGCGGCGGCGCTCACGGCCGTGGGACTGCGGCTCGCCGCTCCGCAGACGGCTCGGCGTCTGCCGGAGATCCTGACGGCGGTCAGCAAGGGGTGACCGCCAGGCGTCAGTCGCTTGCGAGGGCGTCCAGGAACGGTTCGATCGCCGCGCGCCAGGCCTCCGGCTGGTCGTAGTGGACCAGGTGGCCGGCGTCGGCCACCTCCGCGTACTGGCCGCGCGGCAGGACGCGGACCATCTCCTGGGCCTCGGCCCGGCCGAGCTCGCCGTCGAGACCGCGCACCACCAGGGCGGGGCACCGGACCTGGGCCAGCTCCTCCCAGTGCGCGTCGTACACCCACGTCTCGCGGGAGCGGAGCATCTGCTCCGGATCGAAGACCGGACGCCAGCCGTCCGGGGACTCGGCCATCACCTCGGCGTAGAACTCGCCTCGGGCCGGGTTGGGCCGCTCCACCCAGGGGTCGTCCTCGCCGAACCACTTGCGGACGTCGGCGAGCGTGGCGAACGGCAGCGGCCAGGACTTGAACCACTGGTCCCACTCGCGCTGCGAGGCGGCACCCAGCGCGGAGGCCCGCATGTCGCAGATGATCAGGCCACGGACCAGATCGGGGCGCTTGGCGGCGAGCTGCCAGGCGGTCAGCGCGCCCATGGCGTGGCCGATGAGGACGACCGGGGCGAGGCCGAGCTGCTCGAGAGCGGCCTCGGCGTCGTCGACGTAGGCGTCACGGGTGAAGGAGCCCTGCGAGGGCTTGTCGCTGCGGCCGTGGCCGCGCTGGTCGAGGGCGACCGCCCGGTACCGGCCGGAGAGCCAGCGGGCGGTGGACGCCCAGTGCGAGGCGCGGCCCATGAGGCCGTGCAATAACAGCACGCCCGGGGAGCCGTCCGGCACGTCCCGCGCCGGACCGGATCCGGCCGGATCGATCTTGGGCGGGTCGCCGAACTCCCAGGCCGCGAGGCGTACGCCGCCCGTCCCGGTCACGTCGATGCGTCGCGCCATGTCCTGGCACCCCCCAAGCTCCGCGCGGACCGTGGCCGTCTCGGGCCGGTCGGTCCTGTGAACCGTGTTCTGCCTGCTGTGCCTTGTTGCCGTTCCTTGTGGTTCCTGTCGGCGTGCACATCCCTGTAGCGCACATTCCGGTTGGTTCGTCACCGGCAGGTTATCGAATGAGTATTCGAAGATGCCGTTCTCGCGGGCAACACCCCTCGTTCGAGTGACCGCCCTCAAGGGTTGATCGCCCCGACCGGGGGGAGATCTTCAACGGGAGGCGGACCGCTCGGGGAAACCGGTCCGAGGGGAATGACCCTGAGAGCTCGGGGCTCCGGGTCAGCACAGGGGAGGACAGGCCCCGGCGCCACACGGCGCCGGGGCCCTCCACATCTCCACGGCACATCCTTCCGCCCCCCTCCCCGGCCGGGCGACATCGCTGCCGGGCCGCGGCCAAGAGCCCTCAGGTCATATGCCTCACGCGACAGCGTCGCACGGGAAGCGTGCGAGCGCTGCCATTCGACGGACTGAATCCTGGATGCGACGGGATCACGCCAATACCACAACCGCCCCACACGCAACGGAAGTTGGCGACCACCCCGGGACCAGGCCCCCGGCTGGGCTCAGGGCTTGGCGACGAACACGTGGGACGCGACGTCCGACTCCAGCTCGGCCGCCTCGCCACCGCTGCCGACCAGCACACCGCCCGCCGACTCCGTCACACTCACCACCGAGCCGGGCTGCACGCCCGCCCGCCGCAGCGTGTACATCAGCTGCGCGTCCGTCTGGATCGGCTCGCCGATCCGGCGCACCACGACCGTCTTGCCCTCGGCGCCCGGGTCGAGACTGGCCAGCGACACCATGCCCTCGTCCAGGAACGGGTCGGCGCCGTCCTTCTCGCCGAGCTCCTCCAGACCCGGGATCGGGTTGCCGTACGGCGACTCCGTCGGGTGCCGCAGCAGCTCCAGGACGCGGCGCTCCACGGCCTCGCTCATGACGTGCTCCCAGCGGCACGCCTCGGCGTGAACCTGCTCCCACTCCAGACCGATCACGTCGACGAGCAGACACTCGGCGAGCCGGTGCTTGCGCATCACGCGCGTGGCGAGACGACGGCCCTCGTCGGTGAGCTCCAGGTGCCGGTCGCTGGCGACGGACACCAGGCCGTCGCGCTCCATCCGCGCCACGGTCTGGCTGACCGTCGGCCCGCTCTGGTCCAGCCGCTCGGCGATACGGGCGCGCATGGGGACCACACCCTCTTCCTCCAGCTCGAGGATGGTGCGGAGATACATCTCCGTGGTGTCGATCAGTCCGGACATACGTGCCCCTCGAATGAGATCTGCCGGAGGCTGGACGGCTCACCGGCGTGTGCGCTGGCCCTGCACCCAATTCTGCCGGATACCACCGACAACCGTGCCGCGGGAGGAAAAGCGGGGGTTATCCGGTCCCGCGGAGGGGTACGACGAGCTTTTCACAGCCGTACGGAGCACTCACACGGCTCCGCCGGAGCGTGCTCCCTGCCCTACGGAGCTTCTCACGGCCGTATTGACACCGCACTGGTCCAGACCGCACCGTGATGCGCGACACTCGCCCGCGAGGCCAGCCTGAAGGGACCCCGTATGAGCGACCGCGCGCCCGCCGGTCAGTTCCTCGACGCCGCGATCGGCCTGCTGCGGCGGGTCCGCGACGAGGAAGCCGACAGCATCGCGGCGGCCGGGACGCTCCTCGCCGACACCGTCGAGAACGGCGGCCGCCTCTTCGCCTTCGGCGCGGGGCACTCCTCCCTCGCCGCGCAGGACCTCGTCTACCGCGCAGGCGGTCTCGCCCTCATGAACCTGCTCGCCGTGCCGGGCGTCGTAGGCGTCGACGTCATGCCCGCACCGCTCGGCTCCGCCCTGGAACGCGTCGACGGCCTCGCGAGCGCCGTCCTGGACTGCTCCCCGCTCCGCGAGGGCGACGCCCTGCTGATCATCTCCCTCTCGGGGCGCAACGCCCTCCCCGTGGAGATGGCCATGAACGCGCGCGCCCTGGGCGTCAAGGTCATCGGCGTGACCTCGGTGGCGTACGCCTCCGGGACGAAGTCCCGGCACGCCTCGGGGACGTACCTCAAGGACCACTGCGACCTCGTCCTCGACTCGAAGATCGCGGTCGGCGACGCGGAACTCACCCACGACGACGTGCCCGCCCCCTTCGCCCCCGCCTCCACGGTCGTCACCTCCGCCCTCCTCCAGGCCGTCATGGCGACGACGGCCGCCACGCTCGCCGACCGAGGCGTCGAACCCCCGCTCCTGCGCTCCGGGAACGTCGACGGAGGCCACGACTGGAACGGGCGGGTGATGGAGCGGTACCGGGACCGGATCTTCTACCGGCACTGACAGTCGCTCACTCCTCGTCCGACAACCCCGCGAGATCCAGCGCCGCGGCGATCCGTACCGCCACGTCCTCCGCGTACACCGCGTCGGACCGCTCGAAGGCCCCGCGCCCACCGCCCCGCAGGAACGTCACGACCCCCAGCGTCCGCCCCCTGCTGCGCAGCACCGCGCACAGGGCGTGCACGGCGTCCGGCTGCCACTGGCGGGCCAGGGCCCACTCCCGGGCCTGCTCGGACGAGACCGCGCCCGCGCTCGCCCGCAGCGCGCCGACCCGCTCCACGCACTGCAAGGCCGGATGCCCCTCGGCGTACCGCACGGGCAGCCCCGCGCGGTCGGCGAGCTTGCTCGGCCCCGGCGCCCCGGAGGGCGTCGCCGCGACCCGCACCAGCCGAACCGGCCCCTCGGTCTCCGCGTCGGTGAGCGCACCCCCGGCCACCCGGTCGATCAGGGCGTGGTCGGCGAAACCGGCCAGGGCGAAGTCCAGATGGATCGTCGCGGCCTCCGCCGGATCCTCGCACTCGGCGGCGGCCCGCGACGCCCGGTGCAGCTGCTGCGTACGGAACCGCAGCAGCGACGCCTCATGCTCGGCCCGCTTGGCCTCCGTCACGTCCTGGAACAGCCAGCCCACACCCAGCGGAACCGGCTCCTCCGCGAGCGGCGAGGCCAACCGCAGGAAACCGCTGCGCCAGCACCGCCGCCGCTCCCCCTCCGGCGTACGCACCGTCACCCACACCTCGGCGGGCGCGGGCGGCGCACCCTCCGCCAGCACATGCTGGAGCGCGCTCTCCAGCTCCTCCACGCCCTGCGCGAGCAGCTCCCCGAGCGGCCGGCCGAGCACGGACGTACGCCCCGTGCCCAGCGCCCGGGCCGCGTGCGCGTTCACCACCGCGGGCCGCAGGTCGACGTCCACGAGCACGACACCCCAGCTGGCGTCCTCGAACAGCGCCTCGCTCAACGCGATCGACCGCTCCAGATCGATCTGCGCGTGCACCTCGCTGAAGGCGCAGTACACACCGGCGGGCTTTCCGTCCGGGCCCCGCACCGCCGCCGACTGCGTCCGTACGAGCACCCGCCCGCCGTCCTTCGTCAGCAACGCGAACTCGTGCACCTGGCGCCCCGGCGCGTGCATCGCGGACAGCAGCCGCCCCTCGACCTCCTCGGCGTCCGCGCTGCGCACGGCCCACCCGGCCAGGCCCCGCCGCCCCACGGCCTCGTCCGCGCTCCACCCCAGGATCCGCTCGGCCTCGCGGTTCCAGTGCGTCACGACCCCGTCGGCGTCGAAGGCACACAGCGCCGCGTCCATGCCGTCCAGCAGCGCGGCAAGCAGATCCGAACCATCCGAACCATCCCGCTCGGGCTCGTCGGGCCCCAGCTCGTCGGTGGTCCCACTACGCCGGGAAGCACTCACCTGGACCCCCTGCAGGCTGCGTCCGCCGTACGGCACGTCGGTTCGCTACTTGCAATCATTCAACTGGAGCGTGACCCAGCACACACCGAGTTCCCACAACATTGCAGGAATCGTTGTACGGCGGCGATCCCCACGTCAACGCCCGGAGGACGGCCTGCCCACGCACTCAGTCGATCAACGACAAGGCCCCAGTACCACTCCCGCGCCGCGCGTACACCTCGATCTCGATCTCCGTCCGGGGATCCGCGAGGCCGCACACCAACGTCGTCGCGGGCGGCCGCACCTCACCGAAGCACTTCCGCAGCACGCGCCAGCACGGTTCGAAGTCCTCGTGTCCGAGTGGTCGAACCCGGTCGTGCCCGAAAAACGGTTGATCCGAGGCGGACCGTTTCCTAGGGTTTCACGTACACGAGAGAGGAGGTGGTTCGGCAGATGTATGAGAACCGGACGCGTGAGGTGGCTGCGGGCTAGCGGCCCGACACCACACACAGTGCGGTGCCGGACCAGCACGTGCGCGAAGCGTGCAGCCGGCCCAATCTCCAGCAGTCACCCGACCCGCGAGCCGCCGGTACGTCCGGCCGGCCCTCCTCCGGAGGACCAGGCTCGCGGGTCGTCTGCGTTTCGGGGGGCGATGGCGGTGGATGAGTGGCGCGACGATCGGATCGGCAGCGCTCTGCGGGGCGACAATCCGGCCGTGATGCGGAGACTGGACGCCGGGTTCGCGGTGATCGGCGATGCGCAGTTCCTGCCCGGCTACTCGGTGTTGCTGACCGATGATCCCGTGGTGGAGCGGCTGTCGGAGCTGCCGCGGAGCAGGCGGCTGGCGTTTTTGGGGGACATGGAACGGCTGGGTGAAGCCGTCGAGCGGGCCTGTCGGCGAGTGGAGTCGGGGTTCCGGCGGGTCAATCTGGAGATTCTCGGGAACGCCGACGGGTTCCTGCATGCGCATGTGTGGCCGCGGTACGAGTGGGAGCCCGAGGATCTCGTACGACTGCCCGTGTGGCTCTATCCGCGGGAGATGTGGAGCGAGGAGCGGTATGCGCTCGGGGCGCGGCACGCCCCGTTGCGGGAGGCGATCGGTGAGGAGCTGGATCGGCTCACGGGGTGAGACGTGCCGACGGCCTCACCCGGAGCCGGGTGAGGCCGTGTGGGAGCCCGATCAGTGGACGATGTCCTCGTAGCCCTCGATCTCGCGGGGGTCGCGGGAGCCGGGGCCCGTGTAGCGGGCCGAGGGGCGGACCAGGCGGCCCGTGCGCTTCTGTTCGAGGATGTGGGCGGACCAGCCGGCCGTGCGGGCGCAGGTGAACATGGACGTGAACATGTGGGCCGGGACCTCGGCGAAGTCCAGGACGATGGCTGCCCAGAACTCGACGTTGGTGGCCAGGACCCGGTCGGGGCGGCGGGCGTGGAGTTCCGCCAGGGCCGCCTTCTCCAGGGCCTCGGCGACCTCGAAGCGGGGGGCTCCCAGATCGCGGGCCGTGCGGCGCAGGACCCTCGCCCTCGGGTCCTCGGCGCGGTAGACGCGGTGGCCGAAGCCCATGAGGCGCTCGCCCTTGTCGAGGGTCTGCTTGACGTAGGCCTCGGCGTCGCCCGTGCGCTCGATCTCCTCGATCATGTGGAGGACGCGGGAGGGGGCGCCTCCGTGGAGGGGGCCCGACATCGCGCCCACCGCGCCGGAGAGCGCGGCCGCGACGTCCGCACCGGTCGACGCGATGACCCTCGCCGTGAACGTGGACGCGTTCATGCCGTGTTCCGCGGCGCTCGTCCAGTACGCGTCCACCGCCGCCACGTGCCTGGGGTCCGGCTCGCCGCGCCAGCGGATCATGAAGCGCTCGACGACGGAGTGGGCCTTGTCGATCTCGCGCTGCGGAACCATCGGCAGGCCCTGGCCGCGGGCCGACTGGGCGACGTAGGACAGGGCCATGACGGCCGCCCGGGCCAGGTCCTCGCGGGCCTGTTCGGCGTCGATGTCCAGGAGGGGTTTCAGGCCCCAGACGGGCGCGAGCATGGCCAGGGCCGACTGGACGTCGACGCGGATGTCGCCGGAGTGGACGGGGATGGGGAATGGCTCGGCGGGCGGCAGGCCGGGGTTGAAGGCGCCGTCGACGAGCAGGCCCCAGACGTTGCCGAAGGAGACGTGCCCGACCAGGTCCTCGATGTCGACGCCCCGATAACGCAGGGCGCCGCCCTCCTTGTCCGGCTCGGCGATCTCCGTCTCGAACGCGACGACTCCCTCGAGCCCGGGTACGAAGTCGGACATCAGGCGGCTCCTCGTGATGTAAGTGACAGATGGTGTGCTGTGGGGTGGGACGAACGAACCATGTGTCAGTCAGCTTGCGAAGCGGGCGGCCGTCCAGAGGATCCACGGTCGTGTGCGGCGACTCGCGGTCCTGGCCGGTCTCCCCCTGTGATGCCCCGTGCGGCTGGCGGTCACCCAACCGGAACGGCACGGAAACGATATCCCCGAGTGCCACCGTTGGGGAGGGTTCACGGCACTCAGTGCCACTCAGTGACGAAGGACACCGTCCATACGGCAAGATGACCGGGTGACCGACCGCGACGCCGTCCCCTTCGACCTGGCCTCGATGCGCAAGCAGTACCGAGCCGAGGGCCTCTCCGAGAACGAGCTGGCCGCCACCCCCGTCGAGCAGTTCGCGCGCTGGTTCAAACAGGCCGCGACGGACGGCGGGCTGTTCGAGCCGAACGCCATGATCGTCTCGACGGCCGACGCCGAGGGGCGGCCCAGCTCCCGCACGGTGCTGCTGAAGCACTTCGACGAGCAGGGCTTCGTCTTCTACACGAACTACGACTCCCGCAAGGCACGTGACCTGGCGGAGAACCCGTACGTCTCCCTGCTGTTCCCCTGGCATCCGATGGCCCGGCAGGTCATCGTGACCGGGGTCGCGCGGCGCACCGGGCGGGACGAGACGGCCGCGTACTTCCGGACCCGCCCGCACGGCTCCCAGCTCGGCGCGTGGGCCAGCGCGCAGTCCTCGGTGATCGCCACCCGCGCCGACATCGACGGGGCGTACGCCGAACTGGCCGCCCGCTATCCCGAGGGCGAGCAGGTACCCGTACCGCCGAACTGGGGCGGCTTCCGGGTGGCCCCGCAGACGGTGGAGTTCTGGCAGGGCCGCGAGAACCGGCTGCACGACCGGTTGCGGTACGTGGAGCGGGCCGACGGCAGCTGGCACGTGGAGCGGCTCAGTCCCTAACGGCTGCTGCCCAGCGTCTCCTCCAGCAGTCCCGCCCACTGGTCGACCACGCGTTTCCGGCGCGCCGTGTCGTCCGTGAGGAGGTTGGCCAGGCCCAGGCCGCGGGCCATGTCGAGCAGGCCCTGGACGGTTTCGCGGACACCGGGGACGGATTCGTCGGCGGCCAGGAGGTCGACGGCTATGCGGTGGGTCTCGCGGCCCACGCGGGATTCGAGTTCGGTGACGCGGGGGCGGAGCTGGTCCTCGTCGGAGGCTGCCACCCAGAGGTGGAGGGCAGCGCGGAACAGCGGTCCCGTGTAGAGGTCGACCAGGGCGGCGACGACCGCGTGGCGGTCTCCGGCCGCGCCCTCGGGGAACAGGGCGCGCAGGGCCGTGGAGCGTTCCTCGGCGACGTACTCGACGGCCGCCGTGAAGAGGTCCTCCCGGGTCGGGAAGTGGTGCTGGGCGGCGCCGCGGGAGACGCCGGCGCGTTCGGCGACGACGGAGACCGTGGAACCGGCCCAGCCGTGTTCGGCGAGGCAGGCCACGGCCGCTTCCAGGAGCCGCTGCCGGGTGGCCCGGCTGCGGTCCTGCTTGGGGACTCGCTCCGGCCGGTCGACCGTGCTCACACCGCCCATGTCCTTACACCACCCATGCCGGAATCCCGTCGTGCGAGGAGGGCCGTCATCCCCTCGCGGACCTGCGGGGAGGGGAACGGCCGGGCCGACAGCGCGGTCAGGCCGGCCGCGTCCCGGTCGAAGACCTCCAGCACCCTAACCGTGAGAGGGCGTTTGATGTAGGCGGATTGTCCCGCTTATTTCCTAGTAGGTTCCTCACCAGGTGGGTGTGGTCTCGTCCGTGATGAGCTTGGCGAAGTTGTCGAAGAAGGCGATGTGAATCAGGCTTCGGAGCTGGCGGGCAGCATCTCGTAGCCGCGGGCGAGGCGGCGTGCATCATGATCCATCCGATACTGGCTGCCGGCTGCTCTGAGATGGGCGTCCCGCTTGAGCCGGCTCGCTTCTTGGCCATACCCCTCGGCCCCCGCGACGGCAACGATCTGCGCCTTGCCGACTGGCAGGACAGCACCCGGGTTGCCGGCCTGCCTCACCTGCACTCCTCGCCCGCGGCCTGTAGCAGGAACTGGACGCGGTCACCGCAGCCCTCACTCGCCCTGATCACAACGGCGGTGCCGAAGGCGTCGATCACCAGGACGAGCTGATCAAGCGCCAGATGTATGGCACAGCCGGCCTTCCCCTCCCCCGCCACCGCATCCTCCTCTGACGAGGTCACCGGCAGCGGCCACCAGGCAGGACTCGGCGCATGCTCGCCTGGACCGCTATCCGGTCCGCATGGCAGAGGCGATCTGTCCCACCACCTCGTCGATCTGGGCCAGGCACTGATGTACATGTTCTGCAGGAGCGCCAAGAGGGTCCATCACGTCGATCTCACCGGTGTGCGCCGGCATGACACCGCGGCGAGCGGCCGCGCCCTTGACGAGGGCCGGAAACCGTGCGGCGGTATCCACCACACCTGCGGCGTCCTCTGGTCGCACCAGCTGAGCGAATTCCCGGGCGGTGAATGCACGGGACAACGCGCGCACAGGGGACAGCCGCACAGCGGCCTCACGATGCTCCGTGGCAGCGCCCAGCACCAGGTCCGCGTTCTCCACCATCTCCTTGGTCAGGCGGCGGGAACCCGTCCCGCAGGGCTGCACGCCACGGCCGAGGAGGAAGGAGGCAACAGCAGCCGCCATGGGCGTGCCCTCAACGGCACCGGTTCCCGCGCTGCTCAGATGGAGCATACGCCGATGCTCGAACAGCCGATGCCTGAGCAGGCACTCGGCAAGCGGAGAGCGATAGACGTTGCCGGTGCACACCACGAGTACGCGGAACGGGGGCATACACACTCCAGAGGGACCGCCGGCGGGACTTCAAAGCCTTTCGTCCACAGCAGCGGTTGGTGCCCTGGGCATCGGAGATCTCAACACCATCGCGCCGAAGCCGCCCGGCGAACCGCTGGCGAGAACATCGGCACAGAATAACCAATCGGAATGTGCACGTTGGCAGCGTCGCCCCTCGTGTCGGGACAGCGGGCCCCCTGGGTTATGCGGTGATTCCGGTGGTCCAGAAAACCGGCGGCGATCCGGCGATCGGCATACGCCATACAGTGCCTTATCTCCTGGACATGCTTAGCAAGCACTGTTCGTCGCTGTTCATGGACGTACCGTCCTCACGTGGCCTCCACGCTCACGGCAGCCTCCGCTGTTCCGCTCGTGATCGCAGTCGTAGGGGCGTCCTGTTCACCTCCAGCCGTATTCGCCCGAGCCCCCACCTGACCGCACCGCACCGCACCGCCGACGGAGGCGGCACCGTGAAGGGGATCGCCAGCGCTAAGAGTTCACTGGAAAAGGACGGTGACGTCAGCCCCATGGCTGAAGAATCACGGATCACTGATTCATTCATGCGCTTGCGACGGCGCCTCAAGCTCCCCGGAAGTGCAGGGCGGTCCGTACTCGCCGAATCGCGCCGCTTCCCGAGGCCTCGGGCCCGGCAGGTCCTGTGGGCCGCCGCCCTCCTGTGCCTCGCCGGGATGGCTTGGATCATGGCCACCGGCCTGCTTGTCCGGGCGGAGCTCATGGCTGCTCAGCGGTCGCTGGAGACGCTTCGGTCTGCGGCCATGGGGGCCGCGGGGACCGCAGACCCGGCCGCGGGGGCCGCAGCACGAGAGGCGGCGATGCGTTCCGCGGCGGCACACGCCGCCCGGGCGCATCGCCTCACCAGCGGACCGGCCTGGTACCTCCTCGCGCACACCCCGTACGTCGGTCGGCCCGCAGAAACAGTTCGCGGCATCACGAAGGCCGCCGACCGGTTGACTCACGATGTACTTCCGCCGGTCGTGGACGTCGCTTCGCACGTCGCGCGTGACTCCCGTGGAGGAGGCTTCGCAGCCCTGCTGCCCGCCTTGGGCAGCCAGGCTCCGGCTCTGGAACGGGCGGCGAGTGTCGCCGCAGAGACGCGCGCGGAGGTCCGACAAATGCCCGGCAGCACATGGCCCCAGGCGGTCGGTCACGCACACACGCAACTCGTCCGGCTGCTCGACCGGATCGTGCCCGCCACGGCAGATGCCGCAGTGGCCGCCCGGGTACTGCCGCCGGTGCTGGGACAGCACAGCCCTCGGCGGTACTTCGTCGTCGTGCAGAACACGGCGGAAGTCCGTGGCACCGGCGGCATGCCCGGGGCCTTCGCCGTGCTCACCGCCGACCGGGGACAACTGGACTTCGAGGCCCTCGGCAACGACGACGCGGTAACGGGCGCGAACCCCAAGGTCGATCTGGGAGCCGAGTTCACCGCTCGCTACGGCCGGGCCCAGCCCACCCGGTACTGGGCCAACTCCAACCTCAGCCCACACTTCCCCCACGCCGCCCGTATCTGGGCGGCAACCTGGCACCAGCGCAGCGGTCGGCAGGTGGACGGGGTCGTAGGCCTGGACCCCACCGTTCTGTCCCGACTGCTCAGCGTGACAGGTCCGGGACGACTGGCCGACGGCACGCAGCTCACCGCCGGCAATGTGCTGGATCTTGCGGAACGCACCGGCTACGCGCGCTACCCCGACGACGCGCAGCGCAAGGCGTTCCTCCTGGATGTGGCGCGCACGGCGACCGGCAGCCTGGTGAACGCCCTCCAGGACCCGCGGCGGCTCGCCGGACTGGTCAGGGCCGCTTATGGCGAGGCGGCCGAGGGACGGCTGAAGATGTGGAGTGCCCGGGAGGACGAGCAGCGTCTTCTGGCCACCCGGCCCTGGGGCGGCACGTTTCCCGACGATCCCGGTCCCTTCGCCGGACTCGTCATCAACAACGCCGCCGGCGGGAAGCTCGACTACTACCTCGAGCGGGAGCTGAGCTGGACCCCGGGCCGCTGCACGTCTCGTGGCCGGCTCGTCACCGCACGGATCACGCTCAGGAACGCGGCTCCGACGTCAGGACTTCCCGCGTACGTCACCCAGCGGGGCGACAAGCCGCCGTACAAGACCCGGCCGGGCGACAATCGGCTGCTGGTCTCCTACTACGCCAGCGTCGGCGCACACCTCACCGGCGCGTCCCTCGACGGTCGGCCCACCAACGTGGGAAGTGGCGTGGAGCGACGGCACCCGGTCTACACGCTGGATGTGGAACTGCCCGCGCAAGGCGCCCGGATCCTCACGCTCGACCTGGTCGAGCCGATCAGCGACCGCGAACCCGTACTCTGGCGCCAGCCGCTGGTCACACCGCTGCGGGCGCATGTGGGGTCCTACCCGGCGTGCGGCGACTGAGGGCGGCACACCAGCGGGTCAGGGACGAAACCTGAAGGGGTCAGCCGACCTGCGCCGCTCTTCAGGCTGCTGCTGCCCGCCGCCTGCGAGCCCCGTCCGCCAAGGCCGCGTAGACGTCGTCGAACCATTCGGCGGTGGTGGCCACGTCCACCGAAGAGGTGTCGGCCAGCGCTCCGGCGGAGAGCGCCGCGTGCACCTCGGGACGCATGGCGCGCAGGACGGCCTCGGCCAGCCGTTGCGGGGACCCGGGCTGGACGAGGACGCCGTTGTCACCGTCGCGGACCAGGTCGGGGATGCCTCCGATCGCCGGGGCCACCACGGGCACGCCGGACGCGATGGCCTCCATGACCACCACGGGCATCGCTTCGTGGTGCGACGACAGCACCAGGGCGTCGGCCGCCGCCACCAGCCGGCCTGCCGCACCCGACCCAGGTAGCGCACCCGGTCGCCCAGCCCCCGTCGGTCGATGTCCGCGAGCACCTGTTCTCGCAGTGGCCCGTCCCCGGCGAGGACGAACAGCGCGTCAGGACGCCGGCTCAGCACCACTTCGGCCGCATCGAGCATCATCGGGTGGTTCTTCACCGGGCGGAAGTTCGCGACGAATGCCAGGACGAAGGCGTCGCGGGGGATTCCGAACTCGGCCCGCACCTGGTCCGCCTGCCGGGCCCAGCCGCGCTGGAGGGCGACGTCCACGCCGTGAATGCGGGTGCGGACAGCACGGGCGCCCCGCACGGTCCTGGAAGCCGCCACCTGCGGTGAGACGGCCACTGTCAGGTCGTCCAGACGGCGGGTCGTCCGGTTGACCAGTCTGGTCAGCGGGTGACACGACACACAGTGCACCGTCGAGACCAGCGCCGGCCGCGAGCGCCTCAGATGCAGGGCCGGGCGCAGGACCGCCGCGAGCAACGGTGAGTGCACATTGACCACATCGGGAGCCAGCCGCCGCACCACTGCCACCATCCTGAGGTAGCGCCGCCACCTTGGAGAGGACCGAAGGTCGACGACCGTCACTCCGCAGTCCCGGAGTGCGTTCACCAGTTCCTCCGTCGCCGCCCGCAGGAAGACCACGGTGTAGTCGCGGCCGGTCCGCGGTGCCTGGCGCAGGCGGTTCACGAGGAGAACCTCGGCACCGCCCACGTCCAGGGTCTTGATCACTTCGCAGATCCGTGTCGTCTTCACCACGCCGCCCTCCCAGGCCGAGCGAACTTGTGTGATCGCCCGTCAGTCCCGGCTCGGGTTCGGTGCCGGCGGACCGCTGGCCGCGGGGAACATCGCGCTGGTCTTGCCGACTTCCCGACTGTGCGGTACGTCTGCCGACTGGACGCGACGCCCGGGCGTTCCGCCGCGCCTCAGTGTCCCGACCGGACGCGCCGTGCGTCCCGGAGCACTGGCCCGGGCCTCGGTGTGCTGGGGAAAGCCTGCAGTGGAGGGGACCCTGAGCAGCAGCCGCACCGCCACGGCGCCCACCAGGACGGCGCCGACGAGCGCGCCCCCTGGAGCGACCGCCCCGTGCGTCACGAGCGCCCCGGCCAGGCAGCCCAGGGCCGCGACGAGGCAGAGGGCACGCACAACCTGCTGGACCGTCATCCCCATCCGTCGCAGCCGGTGGGTCATGTGATCCGTGCCGCCCTGCAGCAGCGGCCTCGACTCCCGGTAGCGGGACGTCATCACCAGTACGGTGTCCACCGTCGGGATCAGAGTGACCAGCAGAAGTACGACGGGAACGGACAGGCCGTCGGCACCCCGGTGGAGCACCATCACCCCGGAGGACAACGTGAAGCCGAGAAAGAGAGAACCCGCGTCTCCGAGGAAGATGCGTGCCGGGTGCCGGTTGTGGAAGAGGAAGCCGAGACAGGCTCCGGCCAGGGCCGCCATCACTACGCCAGGGCCGCCGGACGCGACGGTGAGGCAGACCAGTCCGCCGATGACAGCACACAGCGAGGAAGCCACGCCGTCCATGTTGTCCAGCAGGTTGAACGCGTTCGTCATGAAGACGATCCACAGGACGGCGAGCACCGCGTCGAACGCGCCGCCGAAGAGCGTCGGATGCCCCCCCACCAGGACTACCGTCGCGGCAGCCGACGTCTCGACGCACAACCGGATGCGCGGGCCGAGCTGGCGCAGATCGTCGACGAGCCCGAGGGCGCACACGATCGTCCCGCAACCGAGCAGCACCGCGAGAGCCGGGTCGAGGACACCGCGGGCGAGCGCGGCGGCCATACCCGCGGCTAGGGTGGCGACCGCGACCGCGACACCCCCCAGATAGGGCGTCGGCCGGGTGTGCGCCTTGCGGGCGGTGGGCCGGTCGGTGATCCCACGGAGCACGGCGAAGCGCCGCAAGGGCTCCGTGAGCACGAGTGCGAGCAGCAGCGCCGCAGCGCCTGCTCCCGCCGTCCAGAGCGCCGAACTCACGCCGGCCATGGTGCTGCCAGGGCGGTCTCGGAAACGAGTGTGCCGGCCGCCGGGACACGCTGTCCCGAGTGCTCCAAGGCCGCCGGTACGGGCGCCGGCAGGTTGCCGTGCCATTCGGCACGGGCATCCGCGATCGCGTCCGAGAGGATGTCGGAGAGCGTGCGCCGAGGCCGCCAGCCGGTCAGGACGCGGAGCTTCGTGGTGTCCGGGACTCGGCGTTCCATGTCCTCGAAACCTGGTCCGTACGCTTCGTCGTACGACAGATGCTCCACCGGGGAAGGGCTCTTGGCCTGAGTGATGATCAGGTCGGCGAGCTCCCGGATGCTGATCTCGTCGTCCGCGCCGATGTTGAAGATCTCTCCTTCCGTGCCCGGGCGTTCCAGCAGGAGCAGCAGAGCCGCGACGGCGTCGGCGACATGCAGGAAGCAGCGTCTTTGACGGCCGCTCGCATGGATCGTGAGGGGCTCCCCTCGGACCGCCTGCCGGGCGAAGCGCGGGATGACCATTCCGTACGCCGGACTCTGGCGGGGCCCCACGGTGTTGAAGAACCGGACCACGGTCGACCGCAGCCCTCGCTCACGGTGGTAGAGACAGGCCATGATCTCGTCCACTGCCTTGGCTGTGCTGTACGACCAACGGGCCACGGAAGGGCTGCCCAGGATGCGGTCGGAGGTCTCGGTGAGCCGTCCGGAGGAATTCTTTCCGTAGATTTCCGAGGTGCTCGCGATCAGGATCCTGCGTTCATGGCGGTACGCGGACTCGATGACCGTTTCAGTGCCCTTCGTGTTCGTGATGAAGGATGTCAACGGCTGTTCGACAATGAGTTTGACCCCTACGGCGGCAGCCAAATGAATGACAGAATCGCACTCCTGCACCAGCCTGTCGACGAGCGGCGCGTCCAGAACGGAGCCGCGCACGAAGCTGAAAAGCGGATTCGCCTCCGCCCGGGCGATGTTTCCCGGTTGCCCGGTGGAGAGGTCGTCGAGGACCACCACGCGGTGCCCCTCGGCCAGCAGCGCGTCGACGAGATGGGAGCCGATGAAGCCAGCCCCGCCGGTAACCAGGTATTTCGAACAATGATCCATGCGCCGTCACTCCGGTTCGGATGGTGGGTCTCGGTTCCCATGGCATGGCTCGGCCACATCACCGCGCCAACGTTCAGCTATGCGGTCGGCAGCCGCAATTGAAACATCGTCACGCCCTGTTGACGCCCTTCGGCACGTCTTGTCGTTACGGAATTAGAGTGATGCGAGCCAGACATGTACCGCAGATACCGATCGAAGTGGCCGTATGCGTATCAAATTGGCTTGACATAATGGCGGTTGCAAAAAAATCGGAGTGATGAGTGCGTCAGAGCAGCCGTACGAGCGAGAGCAAGCTGGTCGTTGTCGGCCTGGGATACGTGGGTCTGCCACTGGCCATGCGGGCCGTCGAAGCCGGCTTTTCCGTCATCGGTGTGGACACTGATGAGTTGCGTGTCAAGCGCCTGGGCGCCTGCGACTCCTACATCGAGGGCGTCGACGGCGCGAGCCTTGTGGCCGCGGCGGACAGCGGCCGCTTCCGCGCCACCACCGACTACAAAACGATCGACGCTCTCGACGTTTGCGTCATCACCGTGCCGACCCCGCTGCGCGAGGGCGCACCCGATCTGGGCTTTGTGGAGTGCGCCGGTCGGAGCATCGCCCCCCACCTCAGCCCCGGCTCCACCGTGATCCTGGAGTCCACCACGTATCCCGGGACGACCGAGTGCCTGCTGCGGCCGCTGCTGGAGGCGGGCAGCGGGCTGGAGGCCGGTCAGGACTTCCACCTCGGCTACTCCCCTGAGCGCATCGACCCCGGGAACCCCGACTGGCACCTGGAGAACACGCCCAAGGTGATCTCGGGGATCGACGAGGCCTCGCTCGGTAGCATCGAGCGCTTCTACGCCTCCATCGTGGAGCGCACCGTGCCCGTGAGCTCCTGCCGCACCGCCGAGCTGACCAAGCTGCTGGAGAACACCTTCCGGCACGTCAACATCGCGTTGGTCAACGAGATGGCCATGATCTCGCGGCAGTTGGGGGCGGACATCTGGGAGGCGGTCGAGGCCGCGAGTACCAAGCCGTTCGGTTTCATGCCGTTCAGGCCCGGGCCGGGGGTGGGCGGCCACTGTCTGCCCGTGGACCCCTCCTATCTGTCGTGGCAGGTCAAGAGACTGCTGAGGCAGGACGTCCGGTTCGTCACGCTGGCCAATGAGATCAACGATCACATGCCCGACCACGTCGTCCGGCGGATCACCCACGGTCTGAACAAGCGCGGCAAGTCGGTCAATGGCTCCCGCGTGCTGCAACTCGGCCTGTCCTACAAGAAGAACACCGGCGACATCCGAGAGTCGCCCGCTCTTGTCATCGCCCGGTCGCTACTCGCTCTCGGCGCCCAACTGGTCGTGGCCGAGCCGCTTACCGACTCGTATCTCCTTCCCCCGGACATCACCCGGGTGGAGCTCACCGAGGCGGAGGTCCGGACCGCCGACGTGGTCCTGGTGACGACCGACCACGACGCCTTCGACTACGCGCTCGTCGAGGAGGCCGCCTCCTACGTGCTGGACACTCGCAACCGCTGCCGGGGCGAGCGTGTGGAAGTCCTCTGACCGTCCCCCCGCGCGCCCTGCCCGAGCCGGGAAGGTTCCAGCGGACAGGCTCCACGGTCGTCTGCTGCGGTCCTCGGCAGCCTGCCAGCTCGGCGGCGATGCGATCGCGGTGGCAGGTCACGGCGGCATTCGCGACACGCTCTGATTGACAGGGAGACGCAGCCGCGGATGAGCGGTCCACCGTCAGCGGAGGTGCCGCCGGATTTCCCAGGCACCGGAGAAAGATCAGCCAACGGACACCAAGCCGGACAGGCATCGCTGGAGGCGTGATGCACGGGGAGCACGCCCGGCCCAAGGGCAGGTCATGGGTCAAGCGCCGGGGAAAGCGTCATCACTGGCAAAGGCATTTGAGGACCTTCGGCTCACTGACCGCCGCCAGTCAGGTCGAGTCGGCACTGTCATTCGTCACGACTGCCATGCTGGTCCGGCTATTTGGCAGCACGGAGACGGGACAGGTGCTCTTGGCGCAGTCCATGGCGACGGTCTGGTTCGTGCTGTGGGATCCACGCTTCGAAGACGCGCTTCAGCGATTTGTCCCCGCCGAGCAACTTCGCTCCCCTGGTCGGGGCACACGACTGTACTGTCGGCTTGTCAGGCTGGACATCGTGGCCGGGCTGCTGGCCACGATCCTGGGCGTGGCGTTGGCGGTGGCTGCCGCCACTGTCGGCTGGATCTCAGCCGAACAGCTGTCCCTGCTGGTGCCCGCCGTAATGGCGGCGGGAGCGGCCACGCCTTCGGGCAGCGCTTCGGCCGGGTTTGCGATCGCCGGCCAGCTCTCCCGGCTCGGCGTCATCCGATTGGCCCTCTCAGGCGTCGGATGCCTGGTGACACTGACGGCTCTGCTGGTCACCGGCCCGGTCGGCTACCTGGTGGCGACAGTGATCACCGGCCTGGTCTCCACCGTGACACTCACGGTGAGTGCCTCTCGGCAGGTGCATCGGGTGTGCGGTGCACCGTGCGAAAACTCCATTCCGATGCCACCAGGTCTGCTGCCCTTCCTGGTGAAGAGTTCGGCCACCGGATCCGTCGCTGCGGCATCGGACAGCGGCCTCTCCCTCGTGGCCGGGCTGCTCGGTGGCCCCACACTGGTGACGTACTTGAAAATCGCCGCCGCACCGGGTCGCCTCTTCGCAGGGTTCCTCAGCCCTGTGCCGGCACAGCTCTACCCGCGTCTGGCCATGGCCGGAGCCGAAGGGCGCCGTGGAGCGGTGATGCGCGACGTCCTCCGCGCCAGTGCACTCACCGGAGGCATCGGAGTGATCGCTGTGGTTACCGCGGCCTCTCTTCTCAGTCTGTTCCTGGGTTTGGTGTACGGCCCCGAGTACACGATGTTGTCGGCGTCGGCAGTGGTGATGCTGGCGGGAGCTGCGCTGCGCGGCACGGTGATCTGGGCGAAAGTGCTGCCCCCGGCTCTGGGATTCCCCGGCGTCAGGTTGATCTTCCTGGCCGTCGAGGGGGCATGTCAGCTCGGGTGGCTGATCACCGTCACGCAGATCTGGACCGGTCCGTCGCGCATGACGCTGGCCTTCGCCTGGGGCTCGCTCGGCTTGCTGGCATTCAGCACCATCGCCTGGTTCGTCGTGCTGCGGTTCCTCACCCGGTCGGTGTTCAACTCCAGTACCCGTGCGATTCCACCTCGAAAGGAACAGACCATCGGCATCGCGCCGTAAGAGGGCGCCACCACGTCGAAGGCGGCAGGAGTAATTGCCGATTCCTGGATCAGTTGAGCTGCTCGGGCTGACGATTCTCGAGCTCGTCGGGCTTGCTGATGCCGCGGCGGGCCAGCATCCATCGCTGCCGGATCGGCTCATCGCCATCGAACTCGGTCACGGCGGGCGTACGAGCGGCGGCCCAGTCGTAGAACCGTTCGCCCTTGGCCCCCGACCCCGCTGCGAAGCCGGTGTCGTCGGGGATAAACACGCCGCCTGACTGGCCGAGTTGTTCGGCCACGTAGTCCCGCATCCGCCGCCGGGCCTCCACACGGCAAAAGCGGGCTCCGGTTCGCAGGAAGAGTTCTTCGAGTTCCAGGTCCCAGGCGTTCGTCGGTACGTCGTGCATCACGACAAGGCACTGCTCGTCGCCCAGTCACTGCATGCGGGGCAGCCACACGTTGGTGAGACAGCCGGCCCAAGACCGTCCCGCGCATGCCAAACCCCCGCTACACTCCCCACCGCCAAGCCGTTTGACCAGGCAAAATTACAGAAGTCCGGCTGGAGCACCGAGCCCGTCTCCAGCGCCACCTCGTGCCTGAGCAGCCGGGTCAGGAAGTGGAGAAGTTCGTGGGAACCGCCGCCGCCAAGGTCGACGCCCCTGGAGGCCGCATTCAAGGCAACCGAAGCAAGCCCACGTCGCCGCGTCGTAGACATTCCATGTCCGGAACCAGGCCGAGTTACATCGCCTGGACCAGCCTGAACGCCACCATGCAATCCATGTCGACGTAACCACCAGGCGGATTGCTGAATTTCTTTCACAGTCAGTGAAAGCCTGGATTTTCGTTGCGGGTTCAGAGATGGCAAACGATCATATGTCTGCCCTTGGCCGATACCATGCCGGTGATCGCGCAGATCGCCTACGCATATTCCGGCAGCGAGCGGAACCACCGGACGGTCTCGGCCAGTCCCTGTTCCAGAGGAACCGGCCGGAGCCCGGTGAACAGACTGCGCAGCAGGCCGTCGTCGGCCTGGGAGACTCGCACCTCGCCGGAACGGGTCGGCTCGTGTCGGACCTCGACCGCCAGTTCCAGCGTCTTGGCGAGGTGATGCGCGAGTTCCAGGACGCTGACCCGGGTACCGAAGGCCAGATTGATCGGGCTGGCACAGGTGACCCTGCGCTCGGTGGCATCGGCGAGCACCTGGACGACCGTGCCAACGTACGTGAAGTCGCGGGTCTGGTGGCCGTCGCCGAACACCGTCAGCGGGTCACCGCGCAACGCCGCGTCGATGAAGGACGGAACGACCGCGGCGTAGGCGTGCCCGGCCGACTGCAGCGGGCCGTAGACGTTGAAGAAGCGGAAGACCAGGGCCGAGAGGCCGAAAGCCGACTGATGGGCGAGCACGTAGGACTCGGTGGCGACCTTGCTGGCGGCATAGGGGCTGAGCGGACGGGTCGGCAGGCCCTCGTGCTTGGGCAGGTCGGTGACGGAGCCGTACACCGACGACGACGACGCGGCCACCAGGTGCGTGTCCCCGTGGCGGCACGCCTCCAGGACACGCATCGTACCGGTGGCGTTGACCTCGTGGCTGGCAAACGGATCCGCCAGGGAACGCGGCACGGACGGCCGTGCGGCCAGGTGGACGACCGCGTCGGCCCAGGTCACCACGTCGTGGAGCAGGTCGCGGTCGAGGATGCTGCCCTCGACCAGTTCCACGTCCGTGCCCACCAGGTTGGCCGCCGAGCCGGTACTCAGGTCGTCCAGGACGACAACCTTGCCAACGGAAGGGCGCAAGGCCAGTTCACGGCACAGGTTCGCTCCGATGAACCCGGCGCCTCCGGTCACTACGACGTTCAACGGTCGACACCTTCCTGTAGGGGGGCGGGCCACCAGCCGCGCGTTACGGCGATAGACGTGTAGAGATCTTGGGTGTCCCGCACCAGGCGCTCGGCCCCGAACTGATTGGTTGTCCAGGCGCGGGCGGCTTCTCTCATCCGGCGGCGGAGACCCTCGTCGCGAAGGAGCGTGACGGTGTGGCGGGTGAGCGCGTCGGCATTCGGTGGGGCCAGCAGCCCCGTCGTCCCGTCCCGGACCACCTCGGCCACGCTGCCCACGTTCGTGGCCACGGCCGGCACCCCGGCCAGCCCGGCCTCGATCAGGCTGACCGGCATTCCCTCGTTGTCCGAGGTGAGCAGCACCACGTCCGCGGCTGCGTAGACGGTCTCCACATCAGCGCGCCACCCCAGCAGATGGAGCGCGTCGCCGAGGTCGGCGGCCGATTCCAGGTCGCTGTGCAGATCTCCGTCACCGCACACCAGGAATCGGGTGGCCGGTACGGCGCGGCGCACCTCGCGGGCCACCGCCAGGAAGCGGTCGGGCCGCTTGATCCTGGTCACCCGCCCGACATACACCACGACAAGGCTGTCCTGCGGGACGCCGAGCCGCTCGCGCGCCTCCGCGCGCCCGGGGGCTGCGGCCGGTGTCGTGCCGGGCGGCACCACGGCGTACTGTCCGGGCCGGCCGATGCCGGCGGCCAGGAGGTCGTCCCGGACACCGCGCCCCACCGCCACGAGCCGGTCGGTGGCGGCTGCCAGATTCCGCTCGGCCTGAACCACCAGACGGGTCTTGGCAGGTGAGAAATAGCCGTGCAGGAGGTGGCCGTGGAACGTGTGCACACGTGCCGGCACCCGCGCGAGCACGGCTGCCGCCCGTCCGAGTGCTCCCGCCTTGGCGGTGTGCGTGTGCACGATGTGCGGCCGGAACCGGCGCATGGCGGCGACCAGTCCGCGCAGTGCGCGCAGGTCGTCGGCCGGCCGCACCGCGCGGCCCAGGGTGGGTACCCGGCAGACCCGCACGTCCGGGGCCCGCTGCTCCACGTAGTCGGCCTCGTCCGGGCCCACGAACCCGGCGTACAGCCGGTGGTCGAACAACTCGGTGTCCAGTCCGCGCATCAGTGTGGATACCTGGAGGGCCGGACCGCCCACGTTCATCCTCGCGATGACTCTCATCACCCGGATCCGCGAGGGGGCGGCGCAATCGGCGCTACGTCGGGCAATCACCATGCAGCCTCACCGGGTTCCTGGCCGACCGGTGGGTCGGGTACCGATACCCGCCCACGACGAGCGCTCATGGTGACCCGCCGGGAACGACCGGGTGACTCCGACACGCCGCCCGCCGGGACAGCGGCCACACCTACGGCGCACCCGTCGCGCCCGGCTGCCTCGAGCTGCGGGCGCGCTGCTTCCAACCCCGGCCCCGCCGGGCGGCCGAGCCCATGCCCGCGCGGACGAAGAATGAACGATTACTCCCCACTATGTGGGCCAAAGTGCTGCCGCAAGCCCTCGCAGTTCCCCGGCGTGCAGCTTGTTCCCTGAGCGTCGAGGGCTTCTGCCACTCGGCGATGAGGTGCGCTGTTCGGAGTGCATCGTCGCTTCGCGGACCGTGTCAACGGGTGAAAATCTGCTCCGCCTGTTATCCCTGGGAGCGGATGAACGCCGCGGCCTCCATCAAGCCGAGTGATTCGCGGCAGGGAGTTTCGGCATCCGTGGCTGGCCCTGGCGACAACAGAGAGGTGAACACCGTGCGTATCTTCCTCGACGTCGGGGCGCACTACGGTGAGTCCCTGGACGTAGCGCTCGACCCCAGATGGGGATTCGACAAGATCTACTCCTTCGAGCCCGCACACTCCTGCCAGCGCGTGCTGCGAGGATTTCGCGACAAGCGAGTCCGGGTGGTCCCGGCAGGCCTCTCCCGCGCGACCGGGTCTACGACCCTGTTCGGAGCGGGATCGCTCGGAGCCAGCGTTTACGCCGACAAGGTGAATCTGGGAAGTGACGTCGGGCAGGAGACGATCTCCCTGGTGCGCGCCACGGATTGGGTGTTTGCGCATACATCCGCCGATGACGAGATCTATGTGAAGCTCAACTGCGAAGGTAGCGAGTGCGACGTTCTCGATGACCTGCTCGACAGCGGTGCCATCAGCCGGATCACCAGCATCTATGTTGACTTCGACGTGCGGAAGATCCCGAGCCAGGCTCATCGGCAGGGAACTGTGGAAGAACGCCTGCGCGAGCAGCGCCGGCACTTCGTCACCCGTGACGGGCTGAGCGGCCTGGCAGGTCCTCCGGCGGTGAGGGAGTGGCTCACGATGGTGAGCGGTCACCAGCCTTCCGGGGCCAGCAGGCTTCGCTATCGACTCGGCCTCCACCGACCGCCCTCTGTCTGGCTGACCGTGGTGGCCAACCGGCTGACCTCGGTCGCGAAGACCGTACTGCCGCGGGCGGTGCTGCGGGCGGCGCGGCCTGTCCGCGAGCAGATGCGGCACCGCCGTACGGGTCACACCGGCCAATCCGCTGCCCACGTCCAGGCGGACCGGCCGTCTGGCTCCCTACAGGCGAAGTGAGAGTTGCTGGGACACAGCACCACACGAGGCACTGCGGTGCCTCCATGTGTGTGATCGGCCGTGTCACCTGCCGCCGCGGCGGTTTCGACACCCACTGGAAGTCGTCGCCCTGTACCAAGGATGGAGACCGGGATGATGATGCCGACCACGCTGGCCGGAAAGAGCGCATGTGCACGCGTGACCGTCGGTCCCGGTCACCGGCGCTCAGGCCAGGTCGGCCAGTGCGGTCAGCCAGCGCGGCCCAGGTGCGGAAGTCCTTGGAATCGTCGACGTCCGGCTGCCGCACCCCCGAGAAGGTCACGACGGTGATCTGGGGCTGCGTCGCCGCGGCAGCGGCGGGTTTGCGTCGGAAAGCCCCTCCGCATGGAACCGGCGTCAACGTGTTCCCTCGGCCTCGCACCGCAGAAGCATGACAAGGGCACCACCGAGCAGCCTGGGAAGCCCCGACGGTGTATTCGCCAGGTCCGGGTCGATGACCCGGCTGTGGTACCGGCCCGGCGTGCCGGACTCGTCATCGTCTGCCACACGGACAGACTCGGTCTGGTGACGAGTAAGAGAACGCCAGCTCATTCGGTGCAGCCGAACGCCCTCACCCGGGGATCGCTTCGTGATCTCGCCGCCCACGTCAAGGCGCCGCCACCGCCCGGCTCTGTTGCCTCTGCGGTCATGCTGGCCGGCGCAATCGTGCTGGTCCATGGGCTCGGCATCGCCAGCCTCCAAGCCCCGGTGGTGCGGCCGCTGTTGATCAGCGATGTGCTCTTGCTCGCCTACCTGCTGTGGGCCCTGGCGCAGCGGCCCGCCGGGAGAGCTGCGCCCATCGGCTTCGTGGCCCTGTCCCTTGGCCTGTTCTTGGCCTGGTCGTTTCTGGCCACCGCTCACGCAGACGCATCTATCACGCCATTGCTCCGGATCGCCGTCTACGGTGCGGTGTTCCTGGTCCTCTCGCGGCGCGGGACGGACCGGAGTCTCTTCTACGGCATCGTCCTGTGCTATGCCCTGGTCAATCTTGTCGGCGGAGTATTGCAGGGTCAGACACGGCTCATCGGGCTGGACATCGGCGACCCCGGGCAGACTGGGGCGCTCCTGGTGGCTGCGCTGTGCCCCCTCTTGACCGCAGAACTGCGGTTCCCGGGCCGGTGGATCGTCGGCGCCGTGCTGCTGGGCGGGATCTTCCTGACGCATACCCGCAGCGTATGGTTCGCCACCATCGTCGTGCTCGTCGTCTGGGCTCAGAAGAGGCTGTCACTGTCCAGACTCATCGTCATCTTTCTGCTGTTCACCGCGCTGGGGCTGATGACCGTCAGCTGGGTCACCCAGCAGTTTGGCCTCAACGAGTACAGCGCTCACCTCCGAGACCAGAGCATTGCCAACGGTATCCACAACGGCTTGGAGCACCCCCTCCTCGGTAGCGGATGGGCGGAGGTTGCGTCCATGGGCCACTTCCAGCAATTCACCGAAGAAGCCGTGGACTCGGTCTACCCCTACAACCTGTTCATCGCCGTGTTCAGCTTTACGGGCGTTCCTGGTCTGCTGATGCTGGTGCTGTTCCTTGGCGGGCTGCTCCGGCACCTGGTGCGCAGACGCCAAGCCCCCTTGTTGATCACTCTGGATCTCCTCGCACACTCGGTCACGGAAATGCCCCTGTATGCCGCCTCGATGCAGACGCTACTGTTCTTCATCTGCGCAGGTATGGGGCTCGCACCGGCCGGCAGTGCTGCTCAGCCATCGCAAGATCCGCACCAGGACGAAGCCGTTCCGGCAGCCCCGCCGCCGAAGAAAGCAGTGCTCATGCCTTGTGGCTCGGCCTCGGGTTGGACACGAAGGGCGTACCTTTCCCGGTGATCGACTTCTGGCCATCGAGTAGGCCGACGTTGCGCCGTCGGCAGGGAAGGCACGCTCGTTCTCAGCGTAGTGAATGCCGACGGTTCCACCGAGACCGGCTTCTTGATCGACGACATCGTCCGCGAGGGCGCGACGGCAAGGCTGGCCGCTGCGCTGGAGGCCGAAGTCAACGCCCGCACAGCCGAGTTGGACGACCAGTGCGACGAGGCGGCTCGGCGTCTGGTGGTCCGCGACGGCTACCACCGCAAGCGGTCGGTGACCACGGCCGCCGGCTCCATCGAGGTCAAGGCGCCGCGACTGAATGGCCGGCGCATCGACGAGGTCACCGGCGAGCGCAAGCGGTTCTCCTCGAAGATCCTGCCGCCGTGGTGCCGCAAGTCGCCGAGGGTCTCCGAGTGCTGCCGCTGCTCTACCCGCACGGACTGTCGTCCGGGGACATCGTGCCCGCGCTGGAACAGTTCCCGGGCAGCTGGGCGGCTGTGGCCGACCACCGTGACGAGGCTGATCAGGCAGCGGCAGGACCCGACCACGCCGCCTTCCAGCATTGCGACCTGTCGCAGTCCGACTACGTGTACGTGTGGGCTGACGGGTGCACCCCGAGGTCCGCCTGGGCCAGGCCCGCTCCTGTGTCCTGGTGCTGATGGGCGTGCGCACCGACGGCTCCAAGAGCTGATCACTCTGGCGGAGGGACTGCGGGCGTCGGCCGGGTCGTGGGCCGACCTGCTGCGCGGCTGCCGTCGGCGCGGCATGCGCGATCCGGCGCTGGTGGCCGGGGACAGCGCGATGGGCCTGTAAAAGATCACCGCCGAGGTCGACGAGCTGCTGGCGTTCTACGACTTCCCCCGCCGAGCACTGGATCCACCTGCGGACCACCAACGGTGAAACTCCGTACGAAGGTCACCCGCGGCGCGGGCAGCCCGGCCGCCGCACTGGCGATGGTGTTCAAGCTTGTCGAGTCCGCCCGGGCTCACTGGCGCGCTGTGACCGCACCCCACCTCGTCGCCCTCCTCCGGGGCCAGCGCCGGCTTCGAGAACGGTCACCTCTTCGAACGCCTAGCGGAACCCGTCAACAGCGTGACACATCTCGACCGGCCCACAACTCCTGACAGTTGCTCGCGCACCCACCAGCGGGGGCCCGCAGGGCGGCGATGCCGAGCCATGCCCCAGGGCGCAGACCAGCACGAGTGCGGGCCACAGCAGCACCCCCGGCATGGTCAGGGACGACAAGCGCCGCTGCCGCAAGCCAGGCCGAGCCATGTGTGCCCAGCAGCACGGCGGTCACAGGTACGGAGACCGCGGCGGCGGCCATGAGCGCGACGGACCACCCGGGCAGGGCCCCGGTGCCGTGCTGTTGTCAGCGGGGCGGCCGCCGCTTCGTCCTCGGCAATGTCACCGGGCTCAGTGTGGTCGCGGGGCACGCGAGCGGGTGTCCGGCACGTGGGAAGGCCGCACCCCGTGTACGCCGTTGGAGCGTACCGGTTCCCGCCGGTCGGCCAGCCGACGCCGGCTGCTGTCCCCGCCTTGCGAGACTCGGGTGAGCACCGCGACTCAGGGGGCCTCGATGCGCAGTTCGGACTGGACGCACAGCACGGAGACGACGGCCGCGGTCCCGCAGCCGGTCCACGAGCTGCGCCGCTTCGGCGATGTCGTGGACGAACTGCTCGATGAGCTCGTGGAGTTGGAGCAGCACGCGCACGAGGCGAGCGACCACTACGACACCGGGCCGTGGCAGCGCGAGAACTTCGTTCGGGACCTTCCCGGCAAGCGGGAGCTGAGCCTCGTCGCGACCGTGTCGGGGACACCGGCCGGATTCCTGATCGCCTCCCGGCGGCCCGACGGCGCGCATCTGCACCGTGTGGCGACCGACCCCCGACACCGGCGTACCGGTGTCGCCTCCGGGCTGGTCGCCGCTTTCCTGGCGCGGACGCCCGGCGTCGTCACCCTCGTCTGCGACCCCGCCAACCGGCCCGCGCTCGCTCTCTACACGCGTGCGGGTTTCCGGGTCACCGGTACCACTCCGGAAGGCAAATTGTCCCTGGCGACCGGCACCACGCCCCATCGGTGACCGTTGCCGGAGAGGAAGACGTGATGTTCTGCAGCAACCCGATGTTCGAGCGCAGCCTGTTCGTGGGGGCTCACCTCGACGACATCGAGCTGGCGGCCGGAGGCACCGCCGCCCGTCTCGTCGAGGCGGGGGCCGTGGTGCGCTTCCTCGTGATGAGCCCCTCGGACTACACCAGTTACGACGGAAGCCACTTCCGTGACGCCGAGGTGGCGGTGACCGAGGGCAGGGAAGCCGCCGCGACCCTCGGGGTGAAGGAGATCGACGTCCTGTCGTTCCCGGCCAAGGACGTGGAGAACCACTCGACCGTCGTGGAATCGATCAACAGGGTCGTCGACGAGTTCCGTCCGACGATGGTCTTCACGCACTGGCCGTTCGACACCCACCGGTCCCATGCCAACACCGCGCTCGCCACCATCGCGGCGAGCCGGTACTACAACTCCGTCCTGATGTACGAGCCCATCACGCCGTCGGGGCGCTCTTACGTCGGCTTCCGCCCGCAGCTGTACATCAACATCGACGACACCATCGACAAGAAACTGCGGGCACTGCGCCAGCACGAGTCGGAGTACGCCAAGTACGGCGAGCAGTGGATCGAGGGCGTCGAGGCCCGCTCGAGGTACCGCGGCTATGAGATGCGTGCCCGGTACGGCGAGGCGTTCGAGGTGTCCCGGCTGGAAGGCGTGCTCGCATGAGGGTCGCCGTCCACCAGCCCGAGCACCTGCCGTGGCTCGGTCTCCTGGCCAAGGTCGCCGCGTCCGACCTGTGGATCGTCCTCGACTCGGTGCCGTACCGGAAGAACTACTTCCAGAACCGCAACCGGGTCCTGGTCAACGGGCAGTCCTCCTGGCTAACCGTGCCGGTGACCTCGCCGTTCGGTACGCGAATCCGCGATGTGCGAATCTGTGAGGTGCCCTTCTGGCGCCGGCGTTACCGCGGACGTCTGGTCCAGGCGGTGTCGGGAACCCGGGCTGTCAACCGGGTCGAGGACCTGCTGTCGGTGATCGACGCGGCACCGCCCGCCGGCTCGCTGGCCGACCTCAATCTCGAGCTCGCCGACTATCTGCTGGCGCAGTTCGACGTCAAGGTGCCGATGGTTCGCTCGTCCGAGCTGGCCGTCACCGGAAGCAAGTCCGAACTGATCGCCGGTCTCTGCCGGGCGGCAGGCGCCGACGAATACCTGGCGGGACCGTCGGGGCGCGACTACCTGGACCTCGACGCCTTCGCCGACCACGGGATCACGGTCCGGTTCTTCGACTTCGACCACCCGACATACGCCCAGGGCCACGAGCCCTTCGTACCGTGCCTGTCGGCCGTCGACGCGTGGTCGCGGCTGGAGCCCGCCGAGCTGCCGCCGTTGCTGTCCGGCTACCGGCTCAGTGCGTCATGACGACCGCCACGCAGCCCATCGGGCTCACCGCCGTGACGATCTCGGGGGTCCGGCAGGCGGACGTCGACGACTCCGCCGACTTCCGCACCTGGGCCGCGCTGGCGGGCCGACTCGGCCGCGCCGAGTGCGTCTGGGCCGGCCCGCGTCTGGAGTGCCGACGAGGGCCGCTGCACGTCCACAGGCGACTGCGGCGCCCCGGCCCGCGGTCGCTGATCTGGGTGGCGGGATCGGTACGGATCGGTGTACGGCTGGCACGGGCTGCCCAGCGCCGCGGTGAGACCGTCGTGGTCAATGGCACCGAACCCTGGGGCTGGCTCTCCGCCTGGCTCGTCTCGCGGCTTGTGGGAAGTCCCTGGCTCATGGACGTGCACGGCGACTACCTCGCCCTGCCGGTGGCTTCCCTCGGCCGCGGGCGCCGGGCCGTCCTGCGCCGGGCCGTCATCTTCTTCGCCCGTCGAGCCGACACCCGCCGGGCCGTGTCCCGTTCCATCTCCGACTCGCTGGCCGGACGGGGCCTTCCTTGCGCCGAGGTCCCGCCGCGGCTGCTCCCGGTATGGGAAGAGCCGCTCAAGCGTGCACGGCCCCCGCTGGAGTCACCGTCCCTTCAGCTTCTGGCGGTTGGCCGGCTCGTGGCCTCGAAGGGCTTCGACCTCCTGCTTGCGGCTGTGGCCGAGCTCGTGCGGACCGAACCCGCTGTCCGCCTGCGCATCGTGGGCGACGGGCCGCTGCGAAACCATCTCACTGACGAGGCCGCACGGCTCGGTCTGTCGCCGCACGTGGAGTTCCTCGGGACCCGCGATGTCGACGAGATCCGTGCGGAGCTCTCCCGGGCGGACCTCTTCGTCATTTCCTCCCGGGACGAAGGGCTGCCCCGGACGCTGCTGGAGGCCACGGCCGCGGGCGTACCGGTGGTCGCCACCTCGGTCGGCGGGATTCCCGCGGTCGCGACCGGGTGGGACAGCGTCCGGCTCGTCCCGGTCGATGCCGCCGCGATCGCGTCAGGTGTACGTCAGGTTCTCGCCTCCCCGCCCGGCGCGGAGCAGCTGTCTTCCGTACGCCACCACGTTCTGGACGCCTACGGCTTCGAGAACAACATCGACATGTTGACCGACCTTTTCCAATCGGTCACACCCAGAAAATGACTATGAGCCGCCCTGATACGCGGCGGTGAATCAAGAATGCATCGCCAAGCAAGAATCAGCCAAGAAAACAAACCGAAATGGAGACTTCCATGGGACGAGCGTCGACTGTTCGTCGTTGGGTAAGGCACTCCGGCGTGGCGCCTGTGGCATCGGTGTTGGGCGGGTACGTCGCCATGCGCACACTGGGAACCGGCATCCGGCGCTACACGGAGCCGAGCATTCGGGATTTCACCCTGTCCGGGGGCAGGCTCGCCACCTCGGCAG
Source organism: Streptomyces sp. DG1A-41 (assembly GCF_037055355.1). Taxonomy (GTDB): domain Bacteria; phylum Actinomycetota; class Actinomycetes; order Streptomycetales; family Streptomycetaceae; genus Streptomyces. Next base: position 4,019,212 of record NZ_CP146350.1, read on the forward strand.
CCGACTTCCTCGGGGAACTGGGGTGGCAGCCCGCCGAGATCGAGCTCGTGCTCGGCGAGTACCAGGAGGTCGCCGAAAAACTCGCCGACCGCTACGCGGACACGCAGCTCCACTATCCCCGCACGCACGGCGTGGAAGTGGAGACCAGCGCCGCACTGTACGGGCTCAGCCGGCTGCTCAGGCCCCAGTCGGTGGTGGAGACCGGGGTGGCCGACGGCCGGTCCTCCTGGCTGATCCTCGCCGCACTCGAGCGCAACGGTTCAGGGCTGCTGCACAGCTTCGACATCAACCACACCGCCGGTCGGCTGGTGGGCGAACACGCGCAGTGGCGGCTGGAGATCCTTGACCCCAAGGAGCCCGAGGCGTGCTTCAGCCGGGCTTTGGAGCGCGTGGGGACCATCGACCTGTTCTTCCACGACAGCGACCATCTCTATCTGCCGCAGCTGTTCGAGTACAGGCAGGCCTGGCCCAGAATGACCGAGGGCGGTGTCTTCGCCAGTGACGACGTCAACTCCAGCCGGGCCTTCCTGGACTTCTGCGGGCGGCACGGTCAGCGCCCCGCGTTCCTCTTCGACTCGCGCAAGATCACCGGAGCGGTGCGCCGACTCGGCGCCGGCGTGGGGGCCGGTGCACCGGCCCAGCGGGTGGGTTAGATGGTCGGCACGAGGCGGGACCGCGGATCCGGCGCGGCGGTCACCGCCGCGCCGGATGCGCGTCCGAGGCTGGTCTATGTCGTCCCCCATCTGTCGGAGAACGAATCCGAGCACTTCGCGCACATTCCGGCGCTGCTCGCGGCGCTGGGGTCACGCGTCGACCTCGCGGCCGCCGTCGAGCGGGGCAGCCCGCCGACGCGACTGGCGGGCGTCCGTCTCCTGCTGCGCGTGCCCGGCCGAAGCAGACTCGGCCGGGTCCTGGGCACGGCGCTCACCATCCACCGGTGCGCTCGCGCCGGCTACCGAACCTACTTTCTGCGCTACTCGACCCTGTTCGTGACCGTGCTGATCCTCACGTATCCGCTGTACCGCCACCGCATCCTGCTGTGGCGCAGCGGCCTGCCAGACGTGCGGGAGCCGGAGCGACGCAAGTCGCTGCGGCACAGGCTGCAGGACGTCCTCAACCGGGTGACTGCGCGATCGGTGCACTGCCTCGTCACCGGGCCGGAGACCATGGTCCCCATCATGGCCGGCCTGTGGGGGGTGCCCAGGCACCGGATGCGACTGCTGTACAACGACGTCGACGCCGGCCGGTTCGCTCCGCTGGACGCGGAGGCGCGCCACACGGCGCGCAAGCGATTCGGCTGGAACGGTGACGAGTTCGTCATGCTCTTCGTGCACCGGCTGTCGTACCGCAAGGGCGCGCGTCTGCTCGCTCCGCTGCTCGCCGAGGTCAGCCGAGTCGTGGAAGCCGCGGATCCGGATGTACGCGTCCGACTCGTCGTCGCAGGGGACGGCCCGGAGCGGCCGCGCCTGGAGCGCGAGGCCTCGGATCCCGCCCTGGGCGGGAGAATGCAGTTGCTCGGGGCGGTCCCCAACCACGACCTGCCCGAGCTGTACGCGGCGGCAGACTGCGTCGTGATGCCCAGCTATGAGGAGGGCTTCCCGCGGGTTCTGCTGGAGGCCATGGCCTGCGGCACACCAGTCGTGACGACGGACGCGGGCGGTTCGCGGGACGTGGTGGGAGCCGGCTATCCGTATGTGGCCCGGGTCGGTGATCTGGACGGGCTGGTGGCTCACCTGCGAAGCCTGGCAGTCATGCCGCCCGAGGAGCGGTGCGCGCTGGGGCCGCGGCTGCGGCGCCGGGCGCAGGAGAAGTTCTCACCACAGCGAGCGGCCGAGATGATCGAGGCGATGCTCTGAGCGGATCCCCGGTCGGATTCCCCGGCGCCCGCGGTCCCGGCGTCGAGTGCGAGGAGATCGCACTCGACGCCGGGAGCGGGTTACGAACAGGGCTGAAGGCGCACCAGATAGGTCGCGCAGAGGAGATTCGGCCACCGGCACACGGCCCGTCCGATGCGCTGACGCCTGGGCCCGAGCAGCGCCCGTTCGTCCGTCACCCGCCAGCCGTGCCGACTGGACGCGCTGCGTACGAAGCCCCGCGCGTCTTCCAGGGAGAAGAACCAGCGGTGCCGGTCCGCGGGCGGTGAGGTGGGCAGTCCGTACTTCGCGGAGATGGGCTTGCCGCGAAGGTGCCTGACCCTGGTGCCCACCTCGTAGCAGTTGGGAAGGGTGATCACGACGTGTTCGCGGGCGACCCGGCACAATTCGGAGAAGCCCCGGTGGATGTCGTCGGTGTGCTCCAGGACGTCGAAGGCGGTCACCACCTCTACCGACCGGTCCTCGAACGGCAGACGGTCACCAAGGTCGGCCACGACCTCGGCCGCCGGGTCGAGGTCGACGCCCACGTAGCGCACTTGGCGACCGCTCAGCGCCGCCTCGAGTTCGCGGGTACGGCAACCGACGTCCACCACCGTGCCCTGCCAGATGGAAGGATACGTACGAACGATTCCGGACACCTTCTGCATCGCCGTGCCTCCGTCGACCTTCGCGACGTTCATCTCCTCGTGCACCAGCCCTCCTTCGACTCCATCTTCGCGGTCACCGTTCCGCACGGTGAGTCGCGGCGGCGGTCAGCGACCGCCACTGGCGCTCGATGCCCTCGCTCAGCGTGACCGAGGGTTTGTAGCCGAGCAGTTCACGCGCCTTCGTGAGGTCCGCTTCGGTCACCTGTACGTCGCCCGGCTGATGACTGTCGTCGCGCACCGGAACCTCGGCGCCGGTGATCTCGGCGATGCGGCTCAGCACGTCGAGCACGGAAACGCTGTCCCCGCCGCCGACGTTGACCGCCTCCGCGGTCGCCTCCGCGGTCGCCGCGGCAACGGTGGCCGCGACGGCGTCCGCAACGTAGGTGAAGTCCCGGCGCTGGCGGCCGTCCCCGTAGAGGCGCAGTGGCTGTCCGGTGCGGACCGCGCGCAGCATCCGGCCGATGGCCATGTCCGGCCGCTGGCGTGGGCCGTACACCGTGAAGTAACGCAGTGCGACCACGCTGGTGGCGCTTGCCGGAGCGAGCGCGTAGGCGAGAGCGAGACGTTCGGCCGCGAGCTTGGTGACCCCGTACGGTGACAGTGGAGCTGTGAGGCACTCCTCGTGCAGGGGCCCCCTGCCCGTCGCGTCCCCGTACACGCTGGAGGAGGAGGCGAGGACCAGGCGGCGGACGCCGGAGGACACGCATGCGTCCAGCAGGCGTTGTGTCGCCAGCACGTTGCACGCGACGTATTCGCCGAAACCGTCCCCCCAGGAAGGTCGGACGCCCGGGATGGCGGCGAGATGGAAGACGGCGTCCGCGCCGTCGACCCAGGGCTTGATCTCGTCCGTGACGAGGTCGCCCTGAACCAGCCGGAAGCCCGGGTGGCCCAGCGCGCTCGCGAGGTTCTCCGCCGCCATGGCGTTGTCACGGGGTGAGCGCCGGTCGACTCCCAGAACGGTGGTCCCGCGTTGCAGCAGGGTGTCCACGAGGTGGGAGCCGATGAAGCCCGCCGCCCCGGTCACAACAGCACGTTCGACGCAGTGCGCCGTACTCATCACGGATCCCCTTCCGTCGGCACAGCCCGCGCCGCACATCAGCGGTCGCGGACTGTCGCCAGTGAACCGAACGCCACATTCTTACCGAATTGGGCGATATTTACGGTTCAGACATTCTGGACACTTCCGTGATTGCGCCCGCAGGTGGGAGCCGAGGGTCGGCATCGGCTTCGCTTTCCGTCCGCCGTCAGACCGTCTCGGCGAGCCGCGCTTCCACTTCCCGGCGCCGCTGACGGCACACGGCCAGTACGTCGGCCTGCCCCGGGCGAAGCGGATCCGGGGCCGCGACAAGCCTGTTGCTGTGCGGGTCGTAGAGCACCACGTCGTAACCGTGGTCACCGAGCCACCGCCGGACCTCACGCGCCGTGGAGCCGAAGCGGTGGAGGAACCTGTCGACGAGTTCGAGCATCCACACCGCCGGCTCACTCCGGGCGACGAAGCGATCCGCGCCGCGCAGCGCCAGGTGCTCCGCACCCTCGACATCGAGCTTGCCCATGGCGAAGGGACGCTCGGGCAGGGTGTCGTCGAGTCGGCCGAGCCTCACCCGCACGGTGTTGCCGCTGTCGGCATCCGTCCTGATGCGCGAGCCCGTACCCCTGATGACGAACGACGTCGTACCCGGTTCCGCTCCGATCGCCATTTCGTGGACGGTCACACACCCGAGGGAATTCGCATCTACGTTGTCCCGCAGCCGTTGGGCGAACGCGGGGACGGCCTCGAAGGAGTGCACGGCTCCGCTCGGACCCACGAGTTGTGCGGCGAGCAAGGTAAACATTCCCTCGTTGGCGCCGCCGTCGATGAATCCGTCCCCTGGACGGAGATAGCGCTTCATGAAGGTCATTTCCTCGTAGTCGGGAAGTCCCCCGAAGTAGACGAAACGACCCGGCTGCGTGCTGTCGGGGTAGGCACGGAACGACAAGTCGCCGTACACCGACAAGTCGACCGGCCGCCGGACCAGTCGCTTCCATGCCTGCCACCCGGCCATGCCGGCCAGGGCCCGGGCCCGCCGCCCACGGTTGGCGGGATGTTCCCAGGCCAGTCTGACCATCCCAGGAATGGTTGTCGGCAAGGTCTGCTCCTCTCAGTGTCCGGCGAGGGCACGCCGCCGTCCCAGCGCCGCCTGGTACCACTCGTCCACGCGCCGGGCGACCCGGGGCCAGTCCAGTTCCGTGGCCGCGCGCAGCCCGAGTTCAGTCATCCGGTGACGGCCCGCCTCGTCGTCGAGCACGGTTCTCAGGGCGTTCACCAGGTCCGCCTTCGACCCGGACGGAAAAACCCGGTACGCCTCGCGGACGGACACCACGGGATCCAGCAGGGCGTCCGAGGACACCACCACGGGCGTTCCGAGCGCCAGCGCCTCCAGAGCCGCCGTGGGCACGCCCTCGCCCTTTCCGGGGAGTCTTCGTGAGGCGAGTACGAACACCTCGGCTCGCCGGACCAGGTCGTAGACCTCCTGCCGGGGCAGGGCGCCGAGGAGTTCGACGCCCGGACCCGCTGCCGCGAGCCGGCGAGGCGGTCACGCTCCGGCCCTTCGCCTGCGATGACGAGTCGCGCCTCCGGTCGGCTGCTCGCCAGTTCGTGGAACGCCTCGATGAGCAGACCGTGGTTCTTCATCGGGTTCAACGCGCCGACGCTGACGATCAGACCCCGCTCACGAGCCCGGACGTCGACGGAAGGCGGCATGGCGGACAGCTCAAGGCCGCTGGACATGGTGAGGATGCGTCTCGGGTCCACGCCACGCGCCACGAGGTCGGCAGCGGTCGCCGACCCCAGCGCGATGAACGCCTCCACACTGCGGAAAGCACGCCGGGCTAGCCACTGGTGCCGGCCGGCGAGTGCCGCGTGGACCGTCAGGAACAGCGGGATTCCCAGCCGTCGGCAGACGGGCCCCAGCCAGGCGGCCTCAACGTAGTCGCCGTGAAGGTGCACGAGGTCCACGGCGCGTCGTGTCGAGCCGGCGCAGAGGTCCGTGATCGCGGCAGCCGTTGCCGCCGAGAACGCGAGCCGGTCGGACGCCGGCGCCAGCACCCGGGACGGGGTGGTCCTTTGCAGCGGCAGCCGCGTGGCGCCCACCGGTACCGCTGCACCATGCCGGAACGAGAGCGTCACCCGGTTTCCGCCACGTACCTGATGGTGCGTCAGGCTCTCGACGTGACGCTCCATTCCGCCCTGCATGGGAGGGATCCGGTAGCTTACCCGCACGATGTGCATCGTCGCGTTGCTCCACCTTGTGTGAATCGGACACACTGAAGGATCGCGATGTTTCGTGCTTTATCGCGCCCGCCCCGCCGATCTTCACTGGAACGGAAGAGCCGTTCAGCCCTCGGAGTCGCCGGTGCGCCCGGCCGGAACCAAGGTCACGCGGAACGTCTTGGGCCAGAGCTTGCCGGTGATCAGGAACTGGTCGGTGCCAGGGACGGCCGCGATACCGTTCAGCGCGGATCCGTGCACACGTTCGCCCTTGCGAAGCAGGCCCGAGGCGTCGATGCTCGCCGTCACCGCACCGGTGGCGGAGTCGATGCGCACGATGCGATCGGTGAACAGGACGTTGGCGTACACCGCCTCGCCGACACACTCGAGTTCGTTCAGCTTCGTCACCGGTCGGCCGCCCTGGGTGACGTTGATGTCGCCTGTCCTCGCAAGTGTCCTCGGATCCCGGTAGGTCAGCCGCGATGATCCGTCGCTCGTCACCAGCCGGTCTCCGGACCGCTGGTAGCACACGCCCCAGCCCTCGTCGGGGTACGGGACACGACGCACCTCCGACAGCGTCCTGGCGTCGCGTTCGATGGCGAGGCGGTTCCGCCAGGTGAGCTGCCACAGCTTCCTGCCGACCACGGTGATGCCCTCCCCGAACAGCGGTGCTGGCAGCGCCTTCTGGAGTGTCGGGTGCCGTCCGGGCGGACCCGCCCGCACCGAGGAACGACCGACCAGGCCAGTGCTCTCGTACAACGTGCCGCCGGCCACCTCCAACCCCTGAGTGAAGGCCCGCGGGTCGTGCGGAAGAACCTCGAGCACCATGACCCTCAACTGCTCCACGCCGCCGGAAACCGACTCGCCCTTCGCTGCCCTGGTCCCGGCGACCGCGCCGGACGCGGGGTGTTTTCTCGCTTCCTCCGCCGCGCAGGAGGCGAGCAGCGCGCCCGAGAGCACGGCTACCACTGCGCATCGCAGACGTTCGGACACGGCAGAAACTCCTCGCTTCACGGTGACCTTGAGCGGCGGCCTCTGACCAAGAGTGCTTACACCGGCGAACAGTGAGCATGACTGTCGAACCGTGCGGCCCTGCGGAAAAGCCACCAGATGGTGCAGCGCCCGGTCGGCACGGTGGACCAGGCGCCCTCAACCGACAGGTGTCTGCCTACAGGGCTGTTTGTCGGGCCGACATTGGGGTGGCTACACCGGCTGAGGTGTTCGATCCCCTACCTTCGCCACTACGTAAAGGGAACAATGTGCCACCTTCGGGCGATTCGCCTGGTTCTATGAGAGGTGCAGTTTGGATCTCCGAGGATTTTTGAAGGCTCTTGCCAGACGTTGGCCGACTGCCGTGGTCTGTCTGGTCCTCGCTGTCGGCGCCGCGTGCGCCGCCACCGGCTTGAGCACCCCCACCTACGAGGCGCGCACTCAGCTCTTCGTCGCCACCCGCAGTGGCGAGGACATGGTTCAGCTGACGCAGGGGCAGAGCTTCTCCCAGGCGCGTGTGCAGTCGTACGCCTCGATCGTCACCACCAGCCAGGTGACCCAGCCCGTGGTACGTAAGCTGAGGCTGCGCACCACACCGGAGGAACTGGCGTCTCGGATCACCGCCGAAGCCCCGCTCAACACCGTGCTCATCAACATCAACGTCCGGGATACCGTTCCCAAGCGTGCCGCGAGCATCGCCAACGCCGTCGCGGAGCGTTTCACCGTCGTCGTCGAGCAACTGGAAACACCACCCAGGCCGGCACCCCCGAAGCCGACCGGCGCGCGACAGTCGGTACCTCCTCCGCCCGTCTCGCCCGTCGCGCTGGGCATCACCCAGAAGGCGACCACGCCCGCCGCCCCGGTCTCGCCACGTCCGTTGCTCAACCTGGCCGTCGGAGTGCTCGGTGGCCTGCTGGTCGGGGCCGGGCTGGTGGTCCTGCGTGAAACTCTCGACACCACCCTGAAGACCAGTCGGGCGCTCACCGAGTTCTCCGGGTTGCCGGGCCTGGGATCCATCCCGTACGACAAGCAGGCACCCAGACGGCCGCTCGTGACCACAGCGGGGCAACACTCCCCGCGCGCCGAGGCGTTCCGGAAGCTGCGCACGAACCTGCAGTTCGCCCAGGTCGACGATCGTCCCCGGATCATCATGGTGACCAGTTCGGTGCCTGGCGAGGGCAAGACCAACACCGCGGCGAACCTGGCTCTCTCCCTCGCGGAGGCGGGCGCCTCCACCTGCCTGGTGGACTGCGATCTGCGCCGCCCCTGCGTGGCCAAGACCTTCGGCCTCGTCCAGGACGCCGGACTGACCACCGTGCTGATCGGGCAGGCCCGCGTCGGGGACGTCATCCAGCAAGCCGACGATCGGCTCGCGGTGCTCGCCAGTGGCCCGAAGCCACCGAACCCCACCGAGTTGCTCGGCTCGACCCGTATGAGCGAACTGCTGAGTGAGCTAACGAGCACCTACGACGTGGTGATCATCGATACGGCGCCGCTGCTGCCGGTCGCCGATACCCTCGGACTCGCTCCGCTGGCCCAGGGCACGCTGCTCGTCGTCCGCGCCTCGAAAACCAGCCGTGACCAGGTCCGTGCCTCCGTCGAGGCCCTGGAACGCGTGGGCAGTCGCGCCCTGGGCACCGTCTTCAGCATGGCCGCGGCACCGAAAGGCGCCGGCTACGACACCTACAGGGGCTACGGCGAACTGCCCGCACCGCGCATGTCGGCCCACCTGGACGAGAGCGGCGCGCCTGCGGCGACAGCAGGTGAGAAGTGAGGCGAGAGAAAAGAAGCGCTCGGTTCGCCCAAAGGGAGCACGGGAACGGGTGGAGGTGCGCAGTCGCACACGGCTTCGCCTGCCGGCACCGCCACCCAGCGGTCTGGCAACTGACGGCCACGCTTGCGGCGCACTGACGGGGCGGGTAGCGGTCGAGGACGGCCGCCGCAGTGTGGATCTCCGGATCCTTCTGCGTCCGCGACCTGTTCGAAGCAGGGCAGCAGTCCGGTGACCCCGACCCAGGCGGCGCGGGCCAAGGGAAGCGCAGCTGCGGTCAGCGGCGCTTCCCGGGCTCCGTGGCACGGTTCCGGCATCGGGGTCACCGGACGACGGTGTGTACCTGCCCCTCCGTCAGGACCTGCGGCGACGGCGCATGGCGAGCATCGTCCCTCCACCGACTGCGGCCAGTCCGGCCGCCGCACCACCCAGCATCATCAGCGTCTCGTCGTTGCCCGTGTCCGCAAGCCGGCCATGATGGCCGCGGTGGTCCCCTCTGCCGTCGTGGCCGTAGTGGTCGTCGCGACCGTCGTCGCCGGGACAGTCGACATCGCCCGCGGGGGGCAGTACCTCGAGGGGCGCACGAAGGATCAGATCGGGGTCGTGCGCGAACAGCTTGAAGGTGTGAGGGCCGGGCGGGGTGCACTCGGGGATGGTCACCGTGCCCTCGACAACTCCCTGCCTGTCGGCTTGGAACCGGCCGAGCACGACCTTCTTCGAGAACAGCACCGCCGTGACGGGGGCCTGGTTGGGGGCGAAGCCCGTTCCTGTGAAGCTGACGTCTTCTCCGGCCTCCACCGTGTCCGAGGAGAGAGTCAGGCCTGGACCAGGGGGCGGGTACTGGGCGTGGGCTGTGCCTGCGCCGACCAGCGGCGCGGCGATGACAGCAGCGGATGCCGCCGACGCCAGGGCAACCCGCCACAGCGGTGAGTTTTTCATTTTCTGCACCTTTCAGGATTGAGGTCAGGTGGGGTAACGCAACGTCGGCCTCACATCAAGACCTGTATACATGGATAAATGGTGTATATCGATCCGTCACAGCTTGAGCTCGACCAGAAGTCACCGGATGGTGTGGCGCTCGCTGGTCCGTCTTGCGCATGCCTGTCGCCTGACGATGGATCGTGCGACGACCGAGTTGGTAGCCGCTCCGGCAGCGACGGGAGGATCCACCTGGTCCGGTCCCTTCGGGGCGGACACCGAGGTCGCCCGCTCCGGCTGCTACGCCCGGGTCACCGGTAAGCGGCCGAGTGCCGCTCACGACGACCGGCTGCCCGTCGAGGGCGTGTCGTGGTGGGACGCGGTAAAATTCTGTGACGCGCTGTCCAGGGCGGATGGACTGACGCCCGCGTATCACCTGGGCGATGACTCCGAGTCGGTCGACTGGGACGTCTCCGGTGACGGGTACCGGCTGCCGACCGAGTCCGAGTGGGAGCACGCCGGTCGGGCCGGCAGCAGCGGGCCGCGGTCGGGGCGGCTCGATGAGATCGCCTGGTATCGCGGCAACTCGGAGGAGCGGATCCGTCCCGTGGGCGGCAGGCAGGCCAACGCGTGGGGCCTCTACGGATGACTACGACTCCGTACCGAAGCACGGCAACTCCAGTGCCCGTCGGCCCAGCCACCGCCCCGCAACACCCGAGGTCATGCTGGGCACGGTCGCCTGTCTCCGGAACGCCTCGGGAACACCGGTGGCCGACGCCGGGCCGGGTGAGGCGGCCAGGACTGTGACGGTGCCTGTCGCGAAGGCCCCTATGGGACACGCCCCCGGTCCGGCGGCAGCGAGCACCGCCTCCGACAGTGGTCGGCAGATCAAGATCTGTGGGCGAGTCTCTGTGCGTTCAGGACCGCTCCTCGCAGTCCGGACCGGTGAGGCGCTCGGCGAATCGTGACCCTACTGCCAGGACCATGAGCACCGCGGTGCAACCTCCCAGCAGCATGACCGCGGACGGAGAGGTGCGGTCCAGGGTGACTCCCCCTACGAGTGCACCGAAAGAGATTGTTGCCTGGAAGGAGGCGGTGAACAGGACCGATGCCGCTTCTGGGGCATGCGGCGCACTCTTGGAGAACCACGTCTGGGACGCAACTGGTACGGCGCCATACGCGATGCCCCACACGATCAGCAGCATCACTGCGCCCGTCTCCCAACGGCCCAACGCTGGAAGCAGAAGGGTCACCGCGGCGATCAGGCCGGCCGCGAGCCCGAAGACGGTCCGCGGATACCGGGCCACCCAGGCGCCGCCCAGGAAGTTGCCGAGGATGCCAGCGGCACCGTAGAGCAGCAGGAATGTAGTGATCAGACCGGCGCCGGCGTGGGTGACCTGTTCCAGGAATGGTGTCACGTAGGTGTAGGTACCGAAGTGAGCCAGCACAACGACGAACGTCAGCAGGAGTGCAAAGCGGGTACTGGCGCTGCGGAGCATGCCGCCGAGGACGCTCAGTCGGGTGGCCCGGACCGGAGGAAGCGGCGGCACGAACAAGAGCAGCATGACCAGTACGCCGACCGTCAGAGCTCCCATGACGGTGAAGGCCGTTCGCCATCCGGCGAGATCTCCGATGAGGGTGCCCGTCGGCACGCCGAGGACGGATCCCAGCGGGACGGCGGAGAAGATCACAGCAGTTGCCCTGCCGACCGAGGCCGGCGGCACCAGTCGTTCCGCCAACCCGGCTCCGATCGACCAGAAGCCGCCGATCGCGATCCCGACCATGATCCGGGAGGTCAGTACGAGCCAGTAGTCGGGTGCCGCGGCGGCAAGGAAGTTCGCCAGTGCCAGCAGGAGCATGAAGACGCAGAGCATCAGTCGGCGGTCGAAGCGTGCCGTGGCCGCGGTGACCAGTGGAGCGGCGATCGCCGCCAGGAAACCGGGCATGGTCATCATCAGTCCAGCCATCCCGTCCGAGACGGTGAAACTGGATCCGATCGAGGTCAGCAGACCGATCGGCAGGATTTCGGTGGTGACGATGACGAAGATTCCCAGCATCACCGAGACCACGGCCAGCCACCCCATCAGCGGGGATCGAGAGGATAAGAGTTGGCCGTTGACTGAAGCGGCGGTGGTTGCCGACATGGCGTCCCGTCCTGTGAAAGGCAGCGCGTTTCGCGATCAGTCCAGCAGACCTCATCGAGGGGTGGCTGGCAGATCTGCAACCGCACCCTTGCCCTTCACGGGTGATGTCGCCTTTCCGCCGACAACGGTGAACGCGATGACTACCGCATCGCGGCTCGACTGGTCGCGTCACTGACGGGCACGGCACCCCGCTCGCGGTCATTCTCATCAAAGGCAACCGCAACGACGTTACCCAGGTGATGCCACTGCTGGACGCCGCCCCACCAGTTCGCGGCCGGGTCGGTCGTCCCCGCCGCAACCCTGGCTCCATGCTCGCCGACCGCGGCTACTACCACGGCATCTGCCGCGACAAGGTCCGTGTCCGCCGGATCGTGAAACAACCGAGCCGACATCCATGAGGCGTCCCTGAAACTCGCCTGCTGCCTCGCCACCCATCGGCAACTCAGCTCAACGTGTCAGCCCTTGTCAGCCCTCCAGCCCCGCGCCCTCCAGCGCCGCCGTCTTCCGGCGGTCGCGGCCGCGGCCGACCTGCGTCCGTACCGCCCCCATGCTCGCCGCGATGACGAGGGCGATCGCGGCGGCCTCCATGGCGGTGAGGGCCTGGTCGAGGAGGAGGAAGCCGGCCGTCGCGGCGATGGCCGGTTCCAGGCTCATGAGGATCGCGAAGGTGGAGGCGGGCAGGCGGCGCAGGGCGAGCAGTTCGAGGGTGTAGGGCAGGACCGAGGAGAGCAGGGCCACCGCCGCGCCCAGGCACAGCGTCACCGGGTCGACCAGCTTCGCTCCCGACTCGGCGATGCCCAGGGGCAGGAACAGCACCGCCCCCACCGCCATCGCCAGCGCCAGACCGTCCGCCTGCGGGAAGCGGCGGCCCGTACGGGCGCTGAAGATGATGTAGGCCGCCCACATGGCGCCGGCGCCCAGGGCGAAGGCCGCTCCTATGGGGTCGAGGCTGCTGAAGCCTCCGCCGCCGAGCAGGAAGACACCGGCCAGGGCGAGCGCCGCCCACACCACATTGATCGCGCGGCGGGACGCCAGGACCGAGAGGGCGAGCGGCCCGAGGACCTCCAGGGTGACCGCGGGGCCCAGCGGGATGCGGGCGACGGCCTGGTAGAAGAGGCCGTTCAGCGCGGCCATGGTGATGCCGAAGACGACGACCGTGCCCCAGTCGGTGCGCGAGTGGCCGCGCAGCCGCGGTCGGCAGACCAGCAGCAGGACGACCGCAGCCACGAGCAGACGGAGCGCCACCACCCCGAGGGCGCCCGCCCTCGGCATCAGCATCACGGCCAGCGCACCGCCGAATTGCACCGAGATCCCGCCCGCGAACACCAGGGCCACCGGCCCGAGGGAGCCCAGCCGACCCGGCCCGGCGGCCGGTGCGGCGGCAGCGGCGGTTGTCGCGGGTTGGTGCGTGGTGGCGCTGTCGGGGGTTGTCACGGGCGGTCCTGTGCTCGTCGGCGCTGATCGGAGGCTGTGCCGGCCGTGCCGGCCGTTCGCACCTCGGCATGCACTCCACGTACACCCCGATGTACTGCACAGTCCAGGGTAATGGACCCTGTCAGGGGCGTGAACCTCTTTTGCCTCTGTCTCGGTCAGTGAGATGACGGGCCGACCGGATGGGCCGGGTACTCCGCGAACAGCGGCATTCGCAGTTCGCCCGTCGGCGACCCGGCCCTCCGTGCCACCTCTTTCCGTTCGGGTTTCGGGAAGTGGCTCGCTCAGCGCCGGGCGAGGTAGAGACTGAACGCCTTGTACAGCAGCCCGTTGAGCGGGTAGTCCCATTCGCCGAGGTATTCGACGGCCTCACCGCCGGTGCCCACCTTGAAGCGGAGCAGGCCCACCAGATCGCTGGACTCCTCCAGGGTGTCGGTGATGCCGCGCAGGTCGTAGACGGCGGCGCCGAGTTCGTGGGCGTCGCACATCATGCGCCACTGCACGGCGCTGCTCGGCTGGACCTCGCGCCGGCGGTCGGCGGAGGCGCCGTAGGAGTACCAGGCGTGGTCGCCGACGCTCAGCATGGTGGCGGCGGCGAGCGCCTCGCCGTCGTGGTACGCGAGGTAGAGCCGCATCCGGTCCGGGTGTTCGGCGGTGAGCGCGCTCCACATGCGCTGGAAGTACGGCAGCGGGCGCGGGAGGAAACCATCCCGCTCGGCGGTCTCGGTGTACAGCTCGTGGAAAACCGGCAGGTCCTCCAGAGCACCACGCACGACCTTCACGCCGGCCTTCTCCGCCTTCTTGATGTTGCGCCGCCACTGCTGGTTCAGGCCGTTGTGGATGTCCTCCAGCGACCGTCCGGCGAACGGCACCTGGAAGACGTACCGGGGCTGACCGGCGGCGAAGCCGTCCTCGCCGCCGGGTGCGGTCTGCCGCCAGCCCATGCGGCGCAGGCTGTCCGCGACCTGGCCGGCGCGGGGTTCGTACGACGTCGCCCGCACGTCGCGCAGCCGCCGGGCGGCCGGGTCCGCGATCGCCGCCTTGACCGTCTCGGCGCTCCAGCGGCGCACCACGACCGGCGGGCCCATCCGCACCGCGAAGGCGCCCCGTCTCCCGAGGTGGGCGACCATCGGCTCCAGCAGGCGTTCGAGACCGGGCTCGTGCCAGTCGAGGAGCGGGCCTTCGGGCAGGTACGCGAGGTACCGCGGCAGTCCGGGCAGCCGTGGCCCGGGCAGGGGCCGCAGCAGCACCAGTCCCGCGCCGACGAGCTGCCCGCCCTGGTCGAACCAGCCGAGGCTCTCGGCCTGCCAGTCGGGCTTCACCTCACCCCAGGAGGGGACCTGGGTATGGCTGGCGGAGGGGCGGGCCGTGACGAACGCGAGGTGCTCGTCGCGGGTGATCGGCTGGACGCGGACGCTCATGAGCGGGCTCCTTCGAGCAGCGGCCCTCGGCGGGCGGTGGCTGGTCCCGCGAGCCTAGGAGCGGCTCCGTCCCTCCCCCGGTTCAGACACTCGGGTCCGCCCGTCCCGTGGCCCGAACGCCTCAAGCGCGTCCTCGTCGCTCGCGCGGGCGTTGAGGTGGTAGCCGGCCCAGTCGGCGATGTCCGGGTACGCGCACTCGGCGATCAGCCGCGCGGTCGCGGCCGGGATGTCGTACGGCGTGACGCGCAGGTCGGTGCCCGGGCCCAGCAGGCACCAGTGGGCGCCGGGACGGCCGTACGGCATGCCGACGCTGCCCGGGTTGACCACCAGGCGGCCGTGGGCCAGACGGGCGTAGGGCATGTGGGTGTGGCCGCACACCACGGTGCGGATGTCTTCGTCCAGGTCGGCGAACACCTCGGTCCAGCGGGCCGGGCGGGAGTCGACCAGGACGATCTCCTCGTCGTCGCGGGGTGTGGCGTGGCAGAAGAAGACCTTGCCGTGGCCGGGGACGGTGAGGGTCAGGGACGTGGGCAGGGAGTCGAGGAAGTCGACCTGGCCGGGGGTCAGTTGCCGTGCCGCGTACGGGCTGATCGCATCGGGGAACCGGGTCCGCTCTCCCCTGCGGATCTCGACCAGCTCGCGGTCGGCGTTCCCGGCGACCCACAGCACACGGTCGCCCTGCGCCCGCAGCAGCTCGACGACCTCCCGCGGTTGCGGGCCGGCCGCGATGTCGCCGGTGAGCACGATGCGTTCGGCAGCGGCGACGTCCGGCTCGGCGAGCACGGCCTCCAGGGCGGGGAGAACGCCGTGGATGTCGGACAGTACGGCCACCCGCCCCGGTTCACCGCTCGGCCTCCCGTTCACTGCCTGCTCCCTCCAGCGCCGCCGCCAGCACCTGAGCCAGATGCCTCCCCCGCACCCCCGCCAGCTGCTCCAGCTGCGTCCGGCAGGAGAAGCCGTCCGCCAGGACCACCGTGCCGTCCGGGGCGCCCCGTACCGACGGCAGGAGCTGTTCCTCCGCGCAGGCCGCGGACACCTCGTAGTGGCCCTTCTCGAAGCCGAAGTTTCCCGCGAGACCGCAGCAGCCGCCGCTCAGTTCGCCGGAGAGCGAAGCGGCTTGACGCAGCCGGCGGTCGGCGGCGTCGCCCAGCACCGCGTGCTGGTGGCAGTGGGTCTGGCCGGCCACCGGGCGGTCCACGCGCGGCGGGGTCCAGCCGGGGGCATGGCGCTCCAGCGTCTGAGCGAAGGTGAGGACCTTGGCGGCGAGGCGGGCCGCGCGCGGGTCGTCGTGCAGCAGCTCCGGGACGTCCGTGCGCAGGGCGGCGGCGCAGCTCGGCTCCAGGACCACGACCGGGGCGTCGGTCTCCAGCACCGGCTCCATCAGGTCGAGCGTGCGCCGCATGACGGCCCGGGCGCGGTCCAGCTGCCCCGTCGACACGTACGTCAGCCCGCAGCAGACCCGGCCCCGGCCCCGCAGCAGGGACAGCGGGTCGAGGGCGACCGTCCTGCCGTCGCCCACCGGCGGTTTCGCCAGGTGCACGGTCGGCGGCAGCGCCACGCGCAGCCCGGCCGCCTCCAGCACGCGGACGGCGGCCTGTCCGACGGAGGGCGAGAGGTACTCGGTGAAGGTGTCGGGCCACAACACGACGAGACGGCCACGCCCGGCGGCAGCCACCTCGCCCCGCCTGCGCTCCCACCACCGGCTGAACGTCCGTGTCGCCACCCGGGGGAGCTCCCGCTCGGGGGCGATCCCGCCCAGCCGTTTCGCGGCCCAGGCGAAGGGCCGCATCCGGGCGAGGGCGTTGACCAGCGGCGCCGTGTGCGTGCGGGTCACGGCCCGGAGCCACACCGGCAGCCGGCCCATCGCGTAGTGCGCGGCCGGGCGGCGCCGGCCGGCGTAGTGGTGATGCAGGAACTCCGCCTTGTACGTGGCCATGTCGACCTCCACCGGGCAGTCCGAGCGGCAGCCCTTGCAGGACAAACACAGGTCCAGCGCGTCCCGCACCTCGGTGGAGCGCCAGCCGTCGGTCACCACCTCACCGGCGAGCATCTCGTGCAGCAGCCGGGCACGCCCGCGCGTGGAGTGCTGCTCCGCGCCGGTCGCCCGGAAGGACGGGCACATGACGGAGGAGCCGGAGACCGACGTCGTACGGCACTTGGCGACGCCCACGCAGCGCCGCACCGCCGCCGAGAAGTCACCGCCGTCCAAGGGGTAGCCGAAGGCGACGTCGACGGGCTCGCGGGGGAGGACGGAGAAGCGCAGGCCGGCGTCCAGGGGCGCGGGGCGGACCAGCATGCCGGGGTTGAGGAGGTCGTCGGGGTCCCACACCCCTTTCACCCGCTCGAACAGGCCCACCATCTGCTGCCCGTACATCGTGGGCAGCAGCTCCGCCCGCGCCTGCCCGTCCCCGTGCTCCCCGGACAGCGAACCGCCGTGCGCCATCACCAGCTCCGCGAGCTCCTCCGAGAAGCGGCGGAAACGGGCGATGCCGGGCTCCGTCAGCAGGTCGAAGTCGATACGGACGTGGATGCAGCCGTCCCCGAAGTGCCCGTACGGCGTGCCGCGCAGCCCGTGCGCGCCGAGCAGCGCCCGGAAGTCCCGCAGATACGCCCCGAGCCGGGCGGGCGGCACCGCGCAGTCCTCCCACCCCGGCCAGGCTTCGCTCCCGTCGGGCATCCGCGTCGCCGTACCGCTCGCGTCCTCCCGGATGCGCCACAGCGCGCGCTGCCCAGCCGGTTCGGTGACCACCAGGGAGTCCACGACATCGGCCGCCCGTACGATCGCCTCCGCACGCGCGCGTGACTCCTCGGCCGACTCCCCGCCGGTCTCCACGAACAGCCAGGCCCCGCCCCGCGGCAGCGTGGCCGCGGGCGGCACCAGGTCCGCCGCCATGCCCTCCACCGTCAGCGGCCCGAACGGCAGCAGCCCGGCAGCGGCCTCGGCCGCCGCGCTCTCGTCGGCGTAGCCCAGCACGGCCAGCGCACGCGCGCGTGGTGCCTCGACCAGTCGTACGACCGCCTCCGTCAGGACGCCCAGCGTGCCCTCGGAACCGCAGAAGGAGCGGGCCACGTCGGCGCCCCGCTCGGGCAGCAGAGCGTCCAGCGCGTACCCGGAGATACGGCGGGGCAGCTCCGGGAAGCCCGTGCGCAACCGTGCCAGTTCGCCGTCCACCAGCTCCCGCAGGCCGTCCGGGGCGCCGGCCCAGTCCGGCCCGAGCCGCAGCCGCCTCCCGCGCCCGGTGACCACGTCCAGCTCGCGCACGCTGTCCGCGGTCGTCCCCCATGCCACCGAGTGCGAGCCGCACGAGTTGTTGCCGATCATGCCGCCGAGCGTGCACCGGCTGTGGGTGGACGGATCCGGCCCGAACCGCAGCCCGTGCGGGGCCGCCGCCTCCTGGAGCCGGTCGAGCACCAGCCCCGGCTGCACGACGGCCGTGCGCGCCTCGGGATCCAGCGACACGAGCCCGTTCATGTACCGGGTGAAGTCCAGCACCACGCCCGTACCGGTCGCCTGCCCCGCGATGGACGTGCCGCCGCCTCTCGCCACGACCGGCACCCCCCGCTGCCGGCACACCTCCAGGACGGCCGCCACGTCGTCGGCGTCACGGGGAGCGACCACACCCAGCGGCACCCGCCGGTAGTTGGAGGCGTCCATGGTGACCAGCGCCCGGGAGGTGACGTCGAAACCCACGTCACCCCGGACGACCCCGCGCAGCTCCGCCTCAAAGGCTGCCAGATCCCCGACATCCGTCATGCCTCCAGCATGCACCCGGCCACTGACAGTGACGGGCCGGGGCGATGCTCGCCCGAGGTGTCAGCCCTTGACGGCGGAGCTGGCCACGCCCTCGACGAACCAGCGCTGGAAGAACGCGAAGACGATCAGCACGGGCAGCACCAGCAGCACACCGAAGGCGAAAATCTGGCCCCAGTCCGGGGGCTGCTGCCCCTGGAAGACGCTCATCTCCAGGGGAAGGGGACGCACCGACGGGTCGGACACCATCAGCACCGGCCAAAGGAAGGAGCCCCACTGGATGAGGAAGGTGAGGATCGCGACCGAGGCGAAGACCGGCCTGGACATCGGCACGATGATCGCGAAGAAGGTCCGCCAGGGGCCCGCGCCGTCCAGCCGGGCCGCCTCCTCGATGCTCGGCGGGATCTTCCGGAAGAACGTGTGGAACTGGTAGACGGCGAAGGCGTTGGCGACGAACGGCAGCGCCTGGATGAACAGGGTGTTGCGCTGGCCGTTGAACATGTAGAACAGCGGCACCGCCACCGACTCGAACGGGATCAGCATCAGCAGCAGGACCAGGGTGAACACCGCGTTCCGGCCTCGCCACTTCAGCCGCGTCAGCCCGTACGCAGCCATCGAGTTGACGATCAGTCCGCCCGTCACCACCACGAACGACAGCAGCACCGACACGCCCATGAACTGCCAGAAGTAGCCGGTGCTGTCGGAGTTGAGGCTGTCGAGGACGGCGGTGTAGTTGTCGAAGGAGAGGTGGGTGGGCAGAAAGCCGGACAGGCCGTTCAGGACCTCGTCGGACGGCTTGAGGCTGCCGAGGAAGAGGTAGAGCGCGGGGAGGGCGAAGACGAACGCCAGGACGCTCAGGACGGTGTAGTCGAGGACGCGGCGTACGGGCGTACGGGGCATGGACATGGTGGAGTCAGTCCTCGTTGTCGGGCCGGACGACGCGGCGCTGGACGATCGTCAGGGCGACGACGATCAGGAAGAACACCACCGTGACGGCTGAGGCCTGGCCGATGTTGTTCTGGTCGAAGGCCGTGGTGACGGCCTGGTACATCACGGTGCGGGTGGCGTCCTCGTCCAGGCCGCCGCCGCGGATGAGGATGTACACCTGGTCGAAGACCCGGAAGGACAGCACCGAGGTCAGCATCGCGACGAAGACGAGGGTGCCGCGGATGCCGGGCAGGGTGACGTGCCGGAACTGCTGCCAGCGCGAGGCCCGGTCCAGTTGGGAGGCCTCGTAGAGCTCGCCCGGGATCTGCTGGAGGCCGGCCAGCAGGATGACCATCTGGAAGCCGACGCCCTGCCACACCGACAGCACGATGATCGAGCCCATCGCGGTGAGGCCGTCGCCGAGCCAGTCGAAGGCACCCCAGTTGCCGAAACTCACCGCGTCCAGCAGGGAGTTGAGCATGCCCTGCTCGCTGCGGGCGAGGATCAGCCGCCAGATCACGGCGACCAGCGCCATCGGGAAGACCACCGGCATGAAGAAGAAGGACCGGAACAGGCCGATGGCCTTCAGCTTGCGGTTGAGCAGGATCGCCAGCGCCAGCGCCAGACCCGTCTGGAGCGGTACGACGACCGCGGCGAAGGTCAGGTTGTTCAGCAGCGCCCGCAGGAACGGGCCGGACAGGTCGGGGTCGGTGAACAGCCGCCGGTAGTGCTCCACGCCGAAGAAGGTGGGCTCCAGCGGCGAGCCGAGGCGGACGTTGTAGAAGGAGAGCACCACGGCGTAGCCGAACGGGATGCCGACGAAGGCGATCAGCCCGCCGACGGCCGGGGCGGACATCAGCAGCCCGTGCAGCCAGTCGCGGTTGCCGCGCGACGGACGCGAGGGCTTCGCCAAGGGCGCGGACGAGGCGGCCTGCGCCCGGCCAGGGGCCGCGGGGTGCGCGGGTTCCACGGTTTTCACGGGAGGGTCCTCTTCCCGGCGGGGCGGGCCCGGTCGGTACGTGGCTGCGTCGTCACGTCGCCGACGGCCCGCCCGGGCCGATGCGTCCTGCGGGTTACGGGATCTCGTAGCCGGCGTTGTCGGTGAAGTCCCGGTCGATGGCGCGGGCGGCCTTCTGCAGGGCTTCCTCGGGGTCGGCGCCGCCGTAGATCGAGTTCAGGGCCGTGTTGAACTTGGCGGTGACCGTGGGGTATCCGGCGGTCACCGGGCGGGTGACGGCGACGCAGGAGGCGCTGATGTCGCTGTCGCCGCACGGCTTGGCCAGCTGGTCGGCGAAGAGCTGGAGCGGGCCGCCGTTCTTGTACAGCTCGCTCTTGGCGAGTGCGGACTCGGTGGCGGGCACCGCGCCGTTGGCCTTCGTCATCGCACCGACGTTGCCGTCGTTCAGCAGGTAGTCCAGGAAGGCGCCCGCGGCCTTGCCGTTCCTGCTGTCGGCGCCGATGCCCCAGGCCCACGAGCCCTGGCCCGTCTTGGGGCCCTTGCCGAAGTCAGGCAGTGGCAGGACGACGAGGTCGTCACCGAGCGCCTCGCTGTACGCGGGGTAGTTCCAGTGGCCGACCCAGCTCAGCGCCACCTTGCCCTTGGCGAAGGCGTTGCCGTCGGTGTTGGGGTCGACGTACGTCTTCCAGGACTGGAAGGTCTTCATCGCGGAGACCACGTCCGGGCTGTCGAGGGCGCCCTGCGCCTTGCCGTCCTTCAGCAGGCCGCCGCCGGCCGACCAGACGATCGGGGAGAAGCCGAAGGTGCCCCACTCGGTGGCCAGGCCGTACTGCTCCGATATGTCGAGGACCTTGCCGTCGGAATCCTTGCCCTTGAGCGCCCCCAGCGCCTTGCCGAACTCCTCGGCCGTCCAGGCGTCGTCCACGCCCGTCGGGTACTTCACACCGGCCGCGTCCAGCAGCTTCTTGTTGGCGTACATACCGAGCCCGGCGTCGAACATGCCCAGGCCGTAGTGCTTGCCGTCGATCTCGCCCTGCGCCTTGATCGCGTCGGTGACGTTGTCGAGGGTCTTCGCGGAGACGTGGCCGTCGACCGGGGCGAGCTTGCTGTTGTAGACGAAGTTCGCCATCGTCGGGCCGTCGAACTCCAGCACGTCCGGCAGTTCCGAGGCGTCGGTGGCGGTGATGGTCTTGGTGTAGTCGTTCTCGGGGATCAGCTTCAGCTCGGCCTTGACGTCGCTCTGCGAGGAGTTGAAGGACTTCACCGCGTTCTGCAGCGCGGCCGCCTCGCTCGCCTGTCCCTGGTGGGCCCAGACGCTGATGGTGCCCTTGCCGCTGCCCTCTTCGGCGGAGGTGTCGCTGCCGCCGCCCCCGCCACAGGCGGCCAGCGCGGCCAGGGGCAGCAGAGCGAGGGCTGTCAGGCCCGTACGACGGTGTTTTCTGTGACCGGTGATCATGGTGGTGCCTCCGTGCGGGTGTGCGGGTGGGTGCGCGGACGGTGGGGAAGGGGCCGGGGGGCTGAACGGCGCCCCTGGTGGCGGGCGGGGAGGGGGACGGGTGGAGCTACCGCTGCCTGTCGGTGTTCGGCGGAGCGGTGGTCTCGCGG
The DNA here is from genome assembly GCF_037055355.1 of Streptomyces sp. DG1A-41. GTDB lineage: Bacteria > Actinomycetota > Actinomycetes > Streptomycetales > Streptomycetaceae > Streptomyces. The sequence continues at coordinate 4,040,896 of NZ_CP146350.1, forward strand.
AGGACGAAACGGATGGGCATCTCGACGGGGTGCGGCGGCCCGGCTTCCGGATCGTCCAGCCGCGCCAGCAGCAGCCGGGCCGCCTCCCGGCCCTGGGCCGCGACCGGCTGGGCCACGGTGGTCAGCCCGACCACCTCGGACAGCTCGTGATCGTCGAAGCCGACGACGGACACGTCCTCCGGAACCCTCAGCCGGTGCCGGCGCAGGGCTCGCAGCGCGCCCATCGCCATCTCGTCGGACTGGGCGAACACGGCGGTCGGCGGGTGGCGCAGCGCCAGCAACTCGGTCATGGCCCGCTCGCCGCCCTCGACCGTGTAACCGCCGTCCGCCTCCAGTGCGGGGTCGGGCTCGATCCCCGCGTCGGCCAGCACGTCCAGATAGCCCTGCCGGCGGTCGAGGGGCGTGGTCCAGTGCAGGGGCTCGCTGGCGCCGGAGATCATGCCGATCCGCCGGTGGCCGAGGTTCACCAGATGCCGTACGGCACTCTGAGCCCCGCCCCGGTCGTCGATGCCGACCGCCGTGAAGCCGGGCCGGGCGCCGCCGACCGTGGTCGCCAGCGGCACGTCGAGGGACCGCAGGGCGGCGGCCTCCTCGAGGTCGGGGATCAGCAGGGACAGCACGGCGTCGACCCGTTTGCGGATCGGCAGCTTGGTGAAGAAGCGCTTGCGGGCCTCCGGTGAGCCGAGGTTGTACAGCAGGACGTCGTAACCGGCGGCGCTGAAGACCCTCTCGGCGGAGTCCAGCACGGTGCCGAAGAACCAGCGGCCGACGTACGGGACGACGACGCCGATGGTGTAGGTGCGCCCGCTGGCCAGGCTGGACGCCGAGCGCGAGGCGGTGTAGCCCAGCTCGGCGGCGGCCTCGACGATCCGGGCCCGCATCTCCTCCGACACTCCGGGACGGCCGCGCAGGGCACGGGACACGGTGGACGCCGAGACCCCGGTGGCCTCGGCGACATCGGTGATGCTGACCGTCACGGGACGCTCCTAGATCGAGTGCACGCCGCGAGCCCGGGGCCCGGAAACACAGCGGCGTGAGGGGGAGTGACGAGACCGTAAACCCGCCCACCTGGTTGCGCAAGCGTTTGCGTTCAGATTTACTTCGGCTGACTCTCAGAGGAACTCTCACCAGCCAGACCACAGCGCACACGCTTGAGTGCCGCTGTCGGCAGACAGGACCTGTCCATGCGATACGCGCCGCCCGGCCTCTGCGTGAACGACTTCGACCTGCTGCGCCACGCGGACGGCACCTACACCGCGCTGCACCTGCAGGGCCCGTGGACGGCCGACTTCGACCACCTGCGCATGGAGACGTCCTACGGCCGGGCCACCTCCACCGACCTGGTCCACTGGGAGCCGCAGGGCACGGCCTTCGGCAACGGTCTGCCGGGCCGCTTCGACCAGCAGGCGGTGTGGACCATGCACGCCTTCCCGCACGGCACCGGCATGGCGATGCTCTACACCGCCGTCTCCGGACTCACCCCCGACGGCTGGCCCCTGCAGTCGGTCGGCCTGGCCCACTCCGACCGCACCGACGGCACAGGCTGGCGCCGCCACGGCACGGAACCGGTCGTCGAGGCGGACGGGCGCTGGTACCGCACGGGCGAACGCATGGGCTGGCGCGACCCCTTCGTCGTACGCGACGACGAGTCCGACGGCTGGGTCATGGCGGTCTGCGCCGCCGACGCCTCCCGGCCCGTCGAGGTCAGCGGCTGCGTCGCCTGGGCCACCTCCGACGACCTGGAGCACTGGACCGTCCAGCCGCCGCTCATCTCACCCGGCGACGTCGACGAGTTGGAGTGCCCGGTCCTCGAACGCCTCGACGACGGCACCTGGCTGCTGCTCGGCTCCATAGGCGCCACCCGGGGCTTCGAGGCGTGGACCGCGCCGCGCCTGCGCGGCCCGTGGACCCGCCGCGGTCCGATCGGCCCGACGGGCGCGTACGCCCCGCGCGTTGTCGCGGCCCCCGACGGCTCACGCGTCGTGCTGCACACCACCCCGCGCCGCGTCGGCCTCACCGACACCGGCGAGCGCTGCCGCGGCATGCTCGCCCAGCCCAAGTCCCTCGTCGTACCGCGGGACGCGGCGCCCCGCCTGGAATGGTGGCCGGGCCTCGACGCCTGGCTCGGCGAGGAGACGTGCGACGCCCCCCTGCACGCGGTCGGCGACGTCGACGTCTCCGGCCGCACCGAGATCACCCTGCGCACGCATGCCTCCGACGTGGGCCGGCCCGCGCTCACGGTCGGCTGCGACGGCAAAACCCTCCGGGTCACCGGCCCCGAGGGCGCACCGCTCGGCGAGACCCTCCTGCCGGAACCCGCCGCCTCACTGCGCGTCCTCACCGTCGGCGAGTACGTCGAGGTCTACGCCGACGGCGTCTTCGTCCTCACCACCCTGTGCTACTCCGGCCGCCCCGCCCCCTGGACGGCCGCCTCCGAGGGCCGCGTCCGCCCTGTTCCCGTGCGCCCGGTCCGGCTGCCGGCCCCGCACCGCGACGACGCCTCGGCCGTCTGGCCCGGCCCGTCGCCGCACTGATGGCTGCCGGAAGACCGTCTCACCCGACGGACGACGTTTCGCCCGGGTTTCCGGAAGCGACTACGCTCCCCTCCGTGGCTGAGATCCAGATTCCTGCTGACATCAAGCCCGCCGACGGTCGATTCGGCGCGGGCCCCTCCAAGGTGCGGGTGGAGGCGCTGGACGCCCTGGCCGCCACCGGCACCTCCCTCATGGGCACCTCCCACCGCCAGGCCCCCGTCAAGAACCTGGTCGGCAAGGTGCGCGAGGGCATCCGCGAGCTGTTCCGGCTCCCCGACGGTTACGAGGTGGTCCTCGGCAACGGCGGCTCCACCGCGTTCTGGGACATCGCGACGCACGGCCTGATCGAGAACAAGTCGCAGCACCTCAGCTTCGGCGAGTTCTCCTCCAAGTTCGCCAAGGCCGCCAAGCTCGCGCCCTGGCTGGCCGAGCCCGACGTCATCTCCAGCGACCCGGGCACCCACCCCGAGCCGGTCGCCGAGGCGGGCGTCGACGTCTACGCCTTCACCCACAACGAGACCTCGACCGGTGTCGCCATGCCGATCAAGCGCGTGGCCGGCGCCGACGAGGGCGCGCTGGTCCTGGTCGACGCCACGTCCGGCGCCGGCGGCCTCCCGGTCGACATCGCCGAGACGGACGTCTACTACTTCGCCCCGCAGAAGTCCTTCGCCTCCGACGGCGGCCTGTGGATCGGCGTCTTCTCCCCGGCCGCGATCGAGCGCGCCGAGCGCGTCCACGCGTCCGGCCGCCACGTCCCGGAGTTCTTCTCGCTGCCGACGGCGATCGACAACTCCCGCAAGAACCAGACGTACAACACCCCGGCCCTCGCCACGCTGTTCCTCCTCAACGAGCAGCTGGAGTGGATCAACGGCCAGGGCGGCCTGGACTGGTCGGTCCGCCGCACCGCCACGTCCGCGCGGACGCTGTACGGCTGGGCCGAGGACGTCAAGTTCGCGAACCCGTTCGTCACCGACCCGGCCAAGCGCTCCCAGGTCATCGGCACGATCGACTTCACGGACGAGGTCGACGCCGCCGCCGTCGCCAAGGTCCTGCGCGCCAACGGCATCGTCGACACCGAGCCCTACCGCAAGCTCGGCCGCAACCAGCTGCGTGTCGCGATGTTCCCGGCGATCGACCCGGCGGACATCGAGGCCCTCACGAAGTGCGTCGACTACGTGATCGAGAAGCTCTGATCCCTCTCGCGTACGTGACCGAGGGCGCCCCGCCAGTGCGGGGCGCCCTCGGTCGTACTCAGGCAGCAACGCCCCTGCCGAATACCTCGAACAGCCTGGTCAGGCTGTCCTCCCCGTAGCCTTCCGCCGCCGCGCGCCGGAACGCCTCCAGCACCGCGGCGGGCAGCGCCGGGTCCACGCCGGCGTCCCGCGCGGTGTGCACGACGTGCTCCATGCTCGCCACGGCCATCGAGATCCGCTCGACGTCGCCGGAGTGCCGCCCCGCCTCGATCCGCGGTGTGTAGAAGTCCAGGAACTGGCCCATCCCGCCCAGCGTCTGTGCCGCGTACGGCCCGATCTCCGAGGCGCTGATGCCGTTCGCGTCCGCCAGCGCCAGCGTGTGCAGCCAGGCGGTCAGGGTGGTCCAGAAGAGGTCCATCTGGAGCTGGTAGTAGAGCGCGGCCAGACCCGGGTCCTCGCCGCGGTAGTCGGTGCCCGTGATGACCTTCAGAACGTCCTCGTACTGCTCGAAGAGGTCCCGGGGGCCGCTGTAGAAGGTGTCGAACTCCGGCGAGCCGATGCCGGACGGCGGGGTCTGGACGCCGCCGGTGAGGTGACGCGCCCCGTGCTTCACCGCCCAGGCCGCCCCCTCGCGGGTCCTCTCCGGGGTGTCCGAGCTGAGGTTGACCAGGACGCGGCCCGCCAGGGCCGGAGCGGCGGGCTCCAGAATGTCGTACATCGCGGCGTAGTCGGTGAGGCTGAGCACCACCACCTCGCCTGCCGCCAGCGCCTCCTCGACGGTGCTGGCACGTACCGCGCCCCTGGCCACCAGCTCGTCGGCGCGGCTCGCGGTGCGGTTCCAGACGGTGACCTGGTGGCCGGCGTCCAGGTAGGCACCGGCCATGGCGCGGCCCATGGGGCCGAGACCGATGACGGTGACGGACAAGGCGCCGGACAAGACCGGCCAGCGTCAGACCACTGCCGCCGGGGCCGCCGGGGTTGACCACCAGCGGGCCCTGGTACTTCTTCGCGGTGTGCGGCACGCGGGGACAGCGCCAGCGTGATCTTCTTCCCCTGCGGCTTCGCGTAGTCGAGCGGCACCTTCACCGACGCGCACTGGAGCGTCGGGGAGTTCTCCGTGCCGCACTTCTTCCACGTGACCTTCGCGGCCTGGGCGGTGTTCGCGGAGTGCGACGCGCTGGCGTGGCGGGGACGGCGGTGAGCGTCCCGGCCAGTACGACGGTCGCGCCACACAGGACGGCTGCGCTTCTTCTCATGGAGTTCTCTCAGAACGGTGAGGGGGGTCAGGACCGCGTGTACGCGGTCCGTGCCGCATCGTTTCGGAAGATCGCGCCATGCGCGTGCGTATTCGACCAAGACTTGACCGATTCGAGTCGTCGCACGTGGTGATGTGCCTTCAGAGATAGGGGTGTTCTGACGATTCTCGACACGTCTCCCCCTCACCTCACTGCGCGGTCAGGTCGCCGTACAGCTCACGCTCGGCGCACCCCCGCCCCCGGGCGCACCGCCCAGGCCGAAGCTCGCCGAACCGCCCGCCGGCACGCTCCCGTTGTGCGCGGCGTTCACCGCCGTGACGGTCGCGCCGCTCTGGGTGTGCGACGCGTTCCACATGCTGGTGACCTTCTGAGAGCCGGTCCAGGTCCAGCTCACCTTCCAGGACTTGAGCGGAACACTGCCCGTGTTGGTCACCTTGACCTCGGCGTTGAAACCGCCGCCCCAGTCACTGCTCACCGTGTAGGCGGCAGAGCAGGCGGCGGTGCCACCGCCCGGGCCGCCCGGGTCGGGCCCCGGCCCGCCGCCCTCGAAGCCCGGCGCCTTGATGGCCGCCAGGTACCCGTCCTTCACGGTGTCCACGGTCTGCCAGTCGTCCTTCAGGATCCCGCCCGTGTCACCGGAGTTGGGGTTCCAGGACCAGAACGTCCAGTGGAAGCTGTCGGCACCGTGAGCCGACGTCGACCGCAGGTACGTCACCAGCGCGGACAGCCACTTCTGGTCCACCGCCGACTGGAGCGTCGTACCGAACTCACCGAGCCACACCGGCGCGATGTTCTGCTTGAAGATGTAGCCCCAGTACCTGTCCCAGACCCCCGGCATGTTGGCGGGGAAGGACGGGTCGCCGAACCAGGGCTGCTGGGCCACCGACGTGGCGTAGTCGTGGGCCGAGTACACCAGCCGGTTCGGGACGTCCAGCTGGACCGGGTGCTCGGCGACGCCCATGAGGTTGCCGCCCCACCAGCCGTTCGCGCCGTTGTACGACTGCACGCCCTCGACCATGATCAGCAGCTCGGGGTTGACCGACAGCACCGCGTTGCCCGCGCGCTGGGCGGCCAGCCGCCAGTCCCGGGTCGTGTCGCCGCAGCCCCAGCAGGCGGGGTCGCGGGGCTCGTTGTGCAGGTCGATGCCGACGACCGTGGGGTTGCCCCGGTAACGCGCCGCCAGGGACTTGAGGTTGGTGATCCAGGTCGACTCGGGGACCGACGCCGTGTACCAGAGCGCCGACTGGCCCGCCGCGTCCGGGCGGTGCCGGTCGAGGACGATCTTGAGCCCGGCCTGTCCGGCGTACGCCACGATCCGGTCCAGGACCTGCAGGGACGTCAGCCCGCGCAGGTCGGTGTTCTTGCCGTCGTAACTGATGCTGTCGGGCATGGTGCCGGGCTTGAGGATGTCGTCGCTGTAGGGCATCCGGATGGTGTTGTAGCCCAGCGACTTCATCTGGTCGATCATGCTCTTGTAGTCGCGGGCCCACAGGCCGTGGACGACGTGGTTCGCGGTCTCGAAGCCGAACCAGTTGACACCGGCGATACGGACCGGCTGCCCGGCCGCGTCCAGGATCTGCCGGCCGCTGGTGTGCCAGTCGCCGGCGCCGGCCTGCGCGTCGACGTCGGCGTGTGCCGACTGCGTACCGGCCAGGGGCAACAGGAGCGCCGCGGCGACGCACAGCGCTCTTCGCAGAGTGCGGAACATGGCTGCTTCCTCTCGGGGCGCGGGCCGGAATCAAGTGGGAGCGCTCCCACTCCCGCACCCCCCATGGAAGCCAGATCGCAATGAGCACGTCAATACGAACGCAGGGGCGGACCCTGAGACCTCTGGGGACGAGGAGGCCGCGCTGCCCCGCCTGGCGCCGTTTGCGGCACTCAGTGATCCGCGTCCACGAGGAGAACAGCGCGACGCCTGTCGACGCAACCCGAGCGCCGCGGCGGTGGCCGCGGCCTCCGTCCTCATCGTGGGCGGGCTGCCCGGCGCGGCACACGCGGCCGAGCCGGCACCTGCCACACCAGCCGCACCCGCCGTCGGACGGTTCACCGACTCGCAGCCGGGCGTGCGGCCCATCCTGGCGCGACGTTCCGTCCTTCGATCCCCAGGGCGGCTTCAACAAGTCCGCCGGGGACACGGCCGAGGTGCACTGCTCGATCCCGGGCGAGCGCGGGCCGGACGGCAACCGCATCCGGTGGCGCGTGCACGACCCGCCCCGGACGACCCCCGAGGGCAAGGGCTACTGGGGCAGGTCGCACACCACCGAGAGCACGGTCAACGACCAGTTCGTACCGCCCTGCTGATCCGCCCCGAGCCGCCTGCGGAGCCGTATGTCAACGGCTCAGCTTCCTGAACCGCCGCACCGCCAGCGGCAGGAAGATCAGCGTCAGGATCACCGGCCATACCCCGGCCATCAGCAGCGCGTGCTGCTCGACCCAGGTGTCACCGCCGACCGGCGTGCCGAACAGCTCGCGGGTCGCCGCCGCCGTGGAGGAGATCGGGTTCCAGAGCGCCACCCAGCCCAGCCAGTCGGGCATGAGCTGGGGCGCGACGAAGATGCTGGAGATCATGGTCAGCGGGAAGGCGACCGCGAACAGGCCGCCCGCGGCCTCCGGGTTGGGCACGAGCAGTCCGAGCCACACCCCGATCCAGATCAGCGCGAACCGCAGCCACAGCAGCAGCCCGAACGCGGCCAGGAAGCCGAGGCCGCCGTTCGGCCGCCAGCCCATGGCGAGCGCGGTGAGCATCATGATGGTCAACTCGGCGCAGGCGACGAGCAGATCGGTGACGCCGCGCCCGGCCACCACGGCGGAGGATGCCATCGGCATGGAGCGGAAGCGGTCGATGACTCCCTTGGTGGAGTCGTGGACCACGAGGGTCGCCGTGTTGATGAAGCCGAACGCCATGGTCATCGCGAACATGCCGGGCATCAGGTAGTCCGTGTAGTCCCCGCCGCCCGGCACCTTCATGGCGCTGCCGAAGACATAGCCGTAGAGCAGCACGGAGAGGATCGGGAAGCCGAGCTGCCAGGCGATGTTGACGGGCTGGCGCTGGTAGTGGGTCAGGCCGCGGCGGACGATGTTCCAGCAGTCGGCGAGCAGCCAGTACGCACCGCTCCGCGTGCTCGGGGTGCTCAGGTCGACGACACTCACGCTGCGGCCTCCTTCTCGGTCCGGTGTCCGGTCAGGCGCAGGAACACGTCGTCGAGGCTCGGCCTGCGCAACCCGATGTCCTCGACGCGGACGCCCTCGTCCTGGAGGGTCCGCGCCACTTCGGTGAGCGCCGCGACCCGGTCGGCGACCGGAGCGTGCACGCGCAACTCGGTCTCGTCCGCCTCGGGTTCGCCGTCCGCGACCCGGGCGACCACCTTCACCACCCGCGGGATCTCGGCGCGCTCGGCGACCACGACCTCGACACGGTCGCCGCCGACCAGGTTCTTCAGCCCGTCCGGGGTGTCGTCGGCGATGGCCCGCCCCTGGTCGATGACGGTGATGCGGGAGGCGAGCTTGTCGGCCTCCTCCAGGTACTGCGTGGTCAGCAGCACGGTCGTGCCGCCCGCCACCAACGCCCGTACGGACTCCCAGACCTCCCCGCGGCTACGGGGGTCAAGGCCGGTCGTCGGCTCGTCGAGGAAGAGGACGGCCGGGGCGAGGATCATCGACGCGGCGAGGTCGAGGCGGCGCCGCATGCCGCCGCTGTACTTGCCGACACCCCGGTCGGCGGCGTCGGTCAGGTCGAACTGCTCCAGCAGTTCGGTGGCCCGGAGCCTGGCCCGCTTGCCGCCCAGGTGGAACAGCCGGCCGAACATCTCCAAATTCTGCCGCCCGGTGAGCACCTCGTCCACCGCCGCGTACTGGCCCGTGAGCCCGATCCGGGCGCGCACCTCACGCGCCTGCCGAACCACGTCACAACCGGCGACCGTCGCCCTGCCCCCGTCCAGCCGGATCAGCGTGGACAGGATGCGGACGGCGGTGGTCTTGCCCGCCCCGTTCGGCCCGAGCAGGCCGTGCACCGTGCCCTCGCGTACTGCCAGGTCGAAGCCGTCGAGGGCGCGTTTCTCGCCGTACCGCTTCTCCAGCGCCTCGGCCCGCACCGCGTATCCGTCCATGCCGCCCCTCCCGTGTGCCCGTGCCCTGCGTCAGCACCTAACTGGGTACAGCGTACCCGGTTTCGCGTACGTCGTACCCAGTTTTTTACGGGGGACCTAAGCTGGGCTCCATGGAGAGCGGCACGAGCAGTACGGGCGGTACGGGCAGTACGGAGACCAGCGGCAGCGGCGATATCGCCCGCACCCTCGAACTGCTGTGGGACACCGGTCGGCGTCCCAGCCGCGGTCCCAAGCCGACCCTGACCCGGGACCGGATCGTGGAAGCGGCCGTCCAGGTCGCGGACACGGAAGGTCTGGAGAGGCTCTCCATGCGCCGCGTCGCCGCCGAACTCGGCACCGGCACGATGTCGCTCTACCGGTACGTCCCCGGCAAGGGCGAGCTGCTCGACCTGATGCTGGACCGGGTCCAGCGCCCCTCGGAGAATCCGGCAGACCTGGGCGACGGCGGCTGGCGCGCCGCCCTGGAGGCCATGGCCCGTGAGACCCTCGCCCTCTACCGCCGCCATCCCTGGCTGCTCCAGGTCAACCAGTCCCGCCCGATCCTCGGCCCGAGCGCCATGGACGGCATGGAGAAGGTCCTCACCCTGATCCGCCCGATGGGGCTGACCGACCCCGAGCTCGTCTCCACGATCATCATGATCGACGGGTACGTCGTCGGGGCCGCGCGCACGCAGCTCTACCAGCAGGAGGCGGAGCGCCGGACGGGCCTGACGGACGCGGAGTTCTGGCAGGCGCAGGTGCCGATGCTGGAGAAGGTCCTGGCGTCGGGCCGCTACCCGGTGATGGCGTCGCTCTCCGAGGACACGTTCGATCCCGACTTCGACCACTTCGGGTTCGGACTCCAGCGGATCCTGGACGGGTTGGAGGTCCTCGTGGCGCAACGCCGTGGCGAGTCGGCCTCGTAAGCCGTCGCCGCCTTCGGCTGCCGGCCGCGCCACCTCCCGGTTGCTACCTGCGCCGCCTCAGTCCGCGCAGACCGAGCAGGGCGGCGCAGGCGACGGCCACGGCGATGGCGCCGGCCTCGAGGTTGCCACTGAGCCCGTCGCCGCTGTCGCCGTCGCCCCGCGCGGCGGAAGTCCCGCCGCCGGAAGAGGACTTGGCCCCACCGGGCGCGTCCTGCCCCTCCACCGAGCTGTCGGCCCCCTCGGCGCCGTACATGAGCCTCGTCCCGTCGGCGGTGTACGTGACGGACTCGCCCTGCCCGAGGAACGGCACGCCGAGCCGCTCCTTCCGCTTGATCTTCCCGCCGTTCCAGTCGTACGCGATCGCGCCGAAGTAGCTGCGCACGACGAGGTGTTCGCCGTCCGGGGAGAGCGTGGCGTCGGTGGCCTCCAGGTCGGGCACGGCCGCGACGGGCCGGAAGACGTTCGTGCCCGAGGCGGAGAGCGCGGCGGGCCCCTCGTACAGGTGCCCGCCCTGCTCGTTCTTGTCGACGATGTAGACACGGCCGGTCTTCGGGTGCACGACGAGGGACTCGGCGTCACGGGCCCCGTCGGAGTACTTCACGACGTACTGCGTGGCCCGGATCGTCTGGTCCTTCAGCGTCTTCGGCTCGGGCAGCTCGTAGATCCACACATGGGGCCAGCTGCCGCCGAGGTTGTCGCCGATGTCACCGACGTAGATCCGGTTGCCCGGCCCGACGGAGATGGCCTCGACGTCCCGGGGCGTGCCGACGCCGGTGAGCGTGAGACGGGCGACGGTCTCACCCGTCCCGCTGTCGACGGCGTAGATGTAGGGGCCGTCGTCGCTGTCGTTGTGCGTCCAGTAGATGCCGGGGTGGAGACGGGATGCGGCCAGACCACTGGACTCGGTGATGCGCGGGTCCTTGATCGTGAAGTCCTCGTCGCCGTCGGCGGCTGAGGCGGGCACGGCGAAGGCACCCACGAGAAGGGCCGCGGCGAGGATGGCGAACGGTCGGCGCATGCCCCCAAGCCTGCCATCCCGCTCCGCGGTTCATCGGGGTGTCGGATCACGGGCGTGACAGATCACGAGGGCCGGAGAGACACGAGCGACTGGCGGGCTTCGGTTGCCTGGCGGATCGCGGATGCGGTCTGGATCGCGGATGCGGGGCGGATTGATGCGCGGCGGCCGACGGACGGCCGGCGGCCCCCGGGGACGCATGACGGCCAGCCAGCGGCTGGGAACATCGGCGACGGCGGACACGCGGCGGAACGCCCACGTGCGGGGTCCACGGACGCGCGACGGCTGCGGACGGGTGCCGGCCAGCGGCCGGGGAAGCCGCGGCGGCCGGCCAGCGGCTGGGGACGTTGGCGGCGCGCGGCGGAACGCCGACGTGTGGCGGCCGGGGACGCCTCGCGGACCGCAGGCGCCCAGCGGGCGGCGGACGCTTGGCAACCGCGGTGCGGGGCCGGCCGCAGTGGTCGGCCGGGTGCGCGGCATGGCGGATCACGGGTTTCCGGCCGACCAAGCACGCGCCGTCGGCCACCACGCGTGGTCCGACTCACACCCCGTCCGGCGGCTGGATCGTTCATGATGAGCGGATGCTCAGGTTCATGCCCGTCGGTGACTCCATGACGATCGGGAGCGCGGGCGAACACACGTGGCGCTATCGGATGTGGCAGCACCTGTGCCGGTCCTACGGCGGTTCCTTCACCCTCGTCGGCCCGCGCGAGACGCTTCACGACAAGCTCGCCGACGCCCCGACCTCGTACGCGTACGCGGACCCGGAGTTCCCGCGTGCCCACCTGGCCGGCTGGGGCGAGGGCTGGCTGCACATGGCGCCGCTGATCGGCGAGGCGGTGCGGTCGTGCCGCGCGGACGTCCTCCTGGTCTCCCTCGGCCTCATCGACCTGGGCTTCTACACGAACGCCGAGCAGACCGCCGAGAACGTCCGGGCCTTCGCGGCCGAGGCGCGGGCGGCGAACCGGCGGGTGCGGATGGTGTGGCTGCCGGTGACCCCGAACGTGCGGGCCGAGTCCGACCCGGCCTTCGCCACCGAGGTCGCCCGCTTCAACGAACTGCTGGCGAAGACGGCCGCGGACCTCGACGAGCCCGGCTCACCCGTCCTCCTGGCCTCGACCCCGCCGTCGTACGACATCCACGCCGACACCTACGACGGCACCCACCCCAACGACAGCGGCGAGCACAAGATCGCGGCGGCCTTCGCGGAGGCGATGTACCAGGCCTGGGACCTGGGCGAGTCCTACGAGGAGTAACTGTCCGTGATCATCCTGGTCAGGAACTCCGCGCAGGGCCGGGGCGCCAGGTCGTCCCAGCGCTCTGCCTCCTCCCCCAGATGGACGGCCCGGGCGCGGGCGAGGGCGGGCCGGTGCTCGGCGGGGAGCCGGTCGAGCGCCCACGCGGCTGCCGCGTCCTTCGAGCGGATGGTCCCGGTGGTGAGGGTGGTCCAGATCCGGGCGAGGGTGAGCAGCACGTTGCGGGTGTCGGTGTCCAGTTCGTCCATGAGCTCCGGCACGCCGGCGACGACGGCCCGCCTGAGGTCGTCGTGCGGGACGGGGTCGAGGAGGTGGGCGGGCGGCGGCCCGTGGAGCGGGGCGCCGGCGCGCAGGACCACCGTGAGGAGTGGCGCGAGGTCGGGGCTGGGCTCGGGGGCCGGGGTCACCCCGCGCTCGTAGTCCTCGCGCAGCCAGTCGCCGTAGAGGAAGTCGCAGGTGGGTGGGTAGCGCCAGGGCCGTACGTCGTCCTGCACGACGACGATCAGCTCCACGTGCCGCCGCCCGTCCACGCCGGACACCTTGAGCAACTCCTCGACCAGCGCCCGGCGTTGGGCGCGCGTCGTGCGGTCCCGTACGACGGCCAGGACGTCGATGTCGCTGTGCGGGCGCAGGCCGCCGAGGGTGGCGGAGCCGTGCAGGTAGATGCCGAGGAGGGAGTCGCCGAGGGTGGTGCGGAGGAGCTGGACGAGGTAGTCGGTGCCGGGCTGGTCTGGCATATGCGCTCTTCCTCGTGTCGTAGTCACCGTGCGTATCGTTGTGCTGCGCGGCTGGCCACGTCCATGGGGTGGCCGGGGAGGAGCGCCACGATGACCGTCACCAGCACGGTAGAGGCGTGAACCGCGCGAATCGCTGAAGCTGTCACCCGATGCGGACCGGGGGCCCTCCCCACCTCCGAGGTCAACACGCGCTTGCTTGGAGCGCACTTCAACACGTTGGCTTGGGCAGCATGGAGTACACGCAGCTCGGACGTACAGGACTCAAGGTCAGCCGGCTCGTCCTCGGCACCATGAACTTCGGCCCGCAGACCGACGAGGCCGACAGCCACGCCATCATGGACGCGGCGCTGGACGCGGGCATCAACTTCTTCGACACCGCCAACGTGTACGGCTGGGGCGAGAACAAGGGCCGTACCGAGAGCATCATCGGCAACTGGTTCGCCAAGGGCGAGGGACGGCGCGACAAGGTCGTCCTCGCCACGAAGGTGTACGGCAACATGGGCGCCGACGGACCGGCCTGGCCCAACCACGACAAGCTCTCCGCCGTCAACATCCGGCGGGCCGTGGACGCCAGCCTCAAGCGGCTCCAGACCGACTACATCGACGTCTACCAGTTCCACCACATCGACCGGCACACGCCGTTCGAGGAGATCTGGCAGGCGATCGACGTCCTGGTCCAGCAGGGCAAGATCCTCTACGTCGGGTCGTCGAACTTCCCCGGCTACAAGATCGCCCAGGCCAACGAGATCGCCGCCCGGCGGGGCGGGACCATCGGGCTGGTCAGCGAGCAGTGCCTGTACAACCTCGCCGAGCGGCGTGCCGAGATGGAGGTCATCCCGGCCGCTCAGGACTACGGCCTCGGCGTCATCCCCTGGTCGCCGCTGCACGGCGGTCTGCTGGGCGGTGTCCTCAAGAAGGAGGTCGAGGGCAAACGCCGCGCCTCCGGCCGCGCGGCCGACGCGCTCGCCGACCCCGCCGTCCGCGCGCAGATCCAGTCCTACGAGGACCTGCTCGACAAGCACGGCATCGAGCCCGGCGAGGCCGCGCTGGCCTGGCTGCTCACCCGCCCCGGCGTGACCGGCCCGATCGTCGGCCCGCGCACCGGCGAGCAGCTCGACTCCGCCCTGCGCGCGGCCGAGCTGGAGCTGTCCGAGGAGCTCCTGACCGGACTGGACGAGATCTTCCCGGGCCCGGGCCCGAGCCCTGAGGCCTTCGCCTGGTAGCTCGCCGAGGGCAGGCGCCCTTCTTTTCAGGGCGCGGGGAACTGCGCGACAGGATCCCACCGGCCCGCGGCCGACAACTAGGCGCAGTTCCCCGGCCGCTGCCCTACCTCCCGAACACGGAAGCCAAGGCGACGACAAAGAACATCAGCACAAGCACACCGGCCATGATCCGGTTGCGGGTTTTCGGGTCCACGCCACCGAGCCTAACCGGCGTCGCCGAGCGCCCAGCGGGCGACCGCCTCGTACCGGGGCTGCTCCCCGGAACCCCCGACGTCGGCAGATTGCTCCGCACCAGCGCCAGCTCGTCCACCGTCCAGGTCCGGCCCGTGAATCCGGCCAGGGCGTCCACATACGCTCGCACGTCCCCGGCCTCCCGGCTCCGTGCCACCGACAGGTGGGGCTTGTACCGGCGGTGCTCCCCCATCGGCACACCCGCCTTCCGCCCCGCCGCCTCCGCCCGTTCGGCCAGCAGCCGCAGGGTCGCCAGGTCACCTTCGGCCCCGGCCCACAGCGCCTTGCCGTGCCCGAACTGACCACCACCGCGCACGGCCAGCGGGAAGGGGGCGGTACGGTGCGCGGTGCGCTCCAGGCGGGCCGACAGCTCGGGTACGAGGTCGTCGTCGACCTCACCGTAAAAGGCGAGCGTGAAGTGCCAGCCGGGACGGCCGGTCCAGCGCATCCCGTCGGCACCGGGCAGCTTGCGCAACTCGTCGACCACGGCGCCGAGTTCACGACGCACCTCATCGGGGGGCAGCACGGCGGCGAAGAGTCTCATACGGCCAGTCTGCCGCCCTCGCCCCGCCCTACGCCGCCGGCGCCAGTTCCTCCTGCTGCTCCCGGGGGACGAACCGCACCCGTGGGTGGCCGCGGTGCCAGCCGACCGACAGGCGGAGGTTGCCGACGCGGGCCAGGATCAGGCCGATCACGGCCGCGGCGACGGCCGCGACGGCACCGCCGGCCGCGAGGCCGGCCCGGGCGCCGTAGGTGTCGGTGATCCAGCCGACGATCGGCGCGCCGACCGGGGAGCCGCCGAGGAAGACCATCATGTAGAGGGCCATGACACGGCCGCGCATGGCCGGGTCCGTGGACATCTGGATGCTGGTGTTCGTCGTGACGTTGACCGTCATGCCGAACAGACCCAGCGGGACCATGAGCAGGGCGAACATCCACAGCGTCGGTGTCGTGGCCGCCACCATCTCCAGCGCGCCGAAGACCAGGGCCGCCGCGATCAGCAGCCGCAGCCGGGCCGTGCCGCGCCGGGCGGCGAGCAGCGCGCCCGCGACCGAGCCGACCGCCATCAGCGTGTTGAACATGCTGTAGGCGCCCGCGCCCGCGTGGAACACGTCGTCCGCGAAGGCCGAGAGGTAGACGGGGAAGTTGAAGGCGAAGGTGCCGACGAACCCGACCAGGACGATCGGCCAGATCAGCTCCGGGCGGCCGGTGACATAGCGGACGCCCTCACGCAGCTGCCCCTTGCCGCGCGGGGCGCGCTCGACGACGTGCAGATCGCGGGCGCGCATCAGCAGCAGGCCGGTGAGCGGCGCGATGAAGGACAGGCCGTTGAAGAGGAACGCGTAGCCGGTGCCGACGCCGGTGATCAGTATGCCCGCGACGGCGGGGCCGACCAGGCGGGCGGACTGGAAGTTCGCCGAGTTCAGGCTGACCGCGTTCTGCAACTGCTTCGGGCCGACCAGCTCGGAGACGAAGGACTGCCGGGCCGGGTTGTCGACCACCGTGGCGAGACCGACCGCGAAGGCGGCGACGTACACGTGCCACACCTGGACATGGCCGGTGAGGACGGCGGCGGCGAGGGCGAGGGCGGTGAGGGCCATCGACGACTGGGTGACGAGCAGGGTGGGCCGCTTGCGCAGCCGGTCGACGAGGACACCGCCGTAGAGGCCGAAGAGCAGCATCGGCAGGAACTGGAGTGCCGTCGTTATGCCGACGGCCGCCGAGGAGCCGGTGAGGCTGAGGACCAGCCAGTCCTGGGCGATGCGCTGCATCCAGGTGCCGATGTTGGAGACGACCTGGCCCATGAAGAACAGGCGGTAGTTCCTGACCTTCAGGGAGGAGAACATCGAGGACTTGCGCGGGTGCGTGTCGGAGGTGGGCGGGGAGTCGTGGGGATCAGGTGCGGGGACGGAAGCTGCTCCGGGTCCCGAACTCAAAGGGTTCGCCTCCTTGCGACATACGACTTACAGATGCGCGAGCTTCTCCAGCACGGGGGCGGCGGCGCGGAGTTTCGCCCACTCGTCCTCGTCGAGGTTCTCCACCAGCGAGGCCAGGAACGCGTTCCGCTTGCGGCGGCTCTCCTCGAGCATCGCTTCGGCCTGCTCGGTGCGCGTGACGACCTTCTGGCGCCGGTCCTCGGGGTGCGGCTCCAGACGGACCAGTCCCTTGGACTCCAGCAGCGCCACGATGCGGGTCATCGAGGGCGGCTGGACATGCTCCTTGCGGGCGAGCTCGCCCGGTGTGGCCCTGCCGCACAGGGACAGGGTGCCGAGCACCGACATCTCGGTCGGGCTGAGCGACTCGTCGACCCGCTGGTGCTTGAGCCGACGGGACAGCCGCATCACGGCGGATCGGAGGGAGTTCACGGCGGCTACATCGTCGCCATGGCTGAGGTCCGGCATGTTCTTTAGCGTAACTCATTACTCTCGCTAAGGACTACCCGGGACACGCGGGAACGCCCGTGACCCTGACCACTGCAGCGTGACATCACTCATATGGGTGGTCTGGCGGCGGAACGTGACACACCGCACCGAACGGTGCCGCGACCCTCATGGTCATGGGGACCAGTGTGCTCAGCCTGCGAATAGACCACGAGCTGCTTCAGCGGCTCCGGCACCATGCCGCGAAAGGGGAATGAGCGTCCAGGACTACGTCGTCCGGACGCTCGTTCGGGATGACTTCGACGAACGGTTCCAGACCGCCGTCGAGGAGACGGAGAGGTTCTACGGCTCATCCGACTCCGGGGACGAGGATCAGGTCAGGCCCAGTGCCGGCATCAGGTAGTAGAACGCGAACACCGCCGCCACCGCGTACATCGCCGTCGGCACCTCCCGGCCCCGCCCCGCCGCCAGGCGCAGCACCACGAAGGTGATGAAGCCCATGCCGATGCCGTTGGTGATCGAGTACGTGAACGGCATCATCAGCATCGTCACGAAGGCCGGGATGGCGATCGTGTGGTCCGCCCAGTCGATCTCCCTGACCGAACCGGCCAGGATCAGGAAGCCGACCGCGAACAGGGCCGGGGTCGCCGCCTGGGAGGGCACCATCGTGGCGACCGGCGTCAGGAAGAGGGCGACGGCGAAGAGAGAGCCGGTGACGACGTTCGCGAGGCCGGTACGGGCACCCTCGCCGACACCGGCCGTGGACTCGACGAAGGCGGTGGTCGCCGAGGAGGAGCTGGCACCGCCGGCGGCGACCGCGAGGCCGTCGACGAACAGCACCTTGTTGATGCCGGGCATCTGCCCCTGCGCGTCGGTCAGCTTCGCCTCGTCCGAGACGCCCATGATCGTGCCCATCGCGTCGAAGAAGCACGAGAGCAGCACGGTGAAGACGAACAGCACACCGGTCAGCACGCCGACCTTCTCGAAGCCGCCGAACAGGCTGACCTGCCCGACCAGCCCGAAGTCGGGGCCGGCGACCGGGTTGCCCGGCCACTTCGGGGTGGTGAGGCCCCAGCTCGGCACCTTGGCCACGGCCTCGATGACCACGGCCACGACGGTCATGGCGACGATCGAGATCAGGATCGCGCCGGAGACCTTGCGCACGATGAGCGCGAGGGTGAGCAGCACGCCCAGGACGAAGACCAGCACCGGCCAGCCGTTGAGGTGACCGTCGCCGCCGAGCTGGAGCGGCACGGTGGTCTGGGCGGCGTCCGGGATACGGGAGACGAACCCGGCGTCGACGAGCCCGATCAGCATGATGAACAGGCCGATGCCGATGGAGATGGCCTTGCGCAGCCCGTAGGGGACGGCGTTCATCACGCGCTCGCGCAGCCCCGTGGCGACCAGCAGCATGACCACGAACCCGGCGAGCACCACCATGCCCATCGCGTCCGGCCAGGACATGCGCGGGGCGAGCTGGAGGGCGACGACGGAGTTCACGCCGAGGCCGGCGGCGAGCGCGATCGGCACGTTGCCGATGACACCCATGAGGAGGGTGGTGAGCGCGGCCGTGAGGGCCGTCGCGGTGACCAGCTGTCCGTTGTCGAGCTGGTGTCCGTACATGTCCTTCGCGCTGCCGAGGATGATCGGGTTCAGCACGATGATGTAGGCCATCGCGAAGAAGGTGGCGAGACCGCCCCGGACCTCACGGGGCAGCGTGCCGCCGCGCTCGGAGATCCGGAAGAAGCGGTCGAGTGCGCCGTACGTGGGCCCGGCTCCCGGCTGATCAGGGGCGGGGACCTTGGCGGGAGCCGAGGAGGACATGTGTTTGGTGTTTCCTACGAAGAGAAGTGGTCAGACACAAACCGTTTCAGTATGAACATATAAGGTCTGGATCGCACATCTCCGCGCGTAGACCTGATCGCCTCGTAAGCTGTCCCCATGGCGAAATGGACCCCCAGACACGAGGCGCCGGAGCCCCTGGAGGGCCCCGTGGTCGCCACCGTCACCGGCCTCACGATCCTCTGGTTCGTCCTGTTCCTGGTCCAGCTCCCCTTCTACGGCTGGTTCGACGACCAGGGCCACACGTGGTGGCTGTGGACCTGCCTGGCCGGGGGCGGGCTGGGGCTGATCGGCATCTGGTACGTCCGCAGGCGCGATGCCGCGATCAAACGAGCCGCGGCGCAGGACCTGACGGCGGCTCCCACGGCCGAATAGGGCGCCTCCCCTGACCGCCGACCAAGGCGTCTCCGCGAGGCCCCCGTGCCTCCGCGGCGCAGCGGTCCCTCGACGAGACTCGACGAGAAAGATGGCGCCCGCGTCCCTACGCTCGAAGGAGCGGCACCGAAGCCGCCGCGGGGAACACGCCCGACCGGTAGGAGCGCAGCCATGACGATGCAGAACAGTGCGGCCGAGGCCGACCGGGCTCTGAAGGCCAAGCACCGGGCGATGTGGGCGCAGGGCGACTACCCCTCCCTGGCCGCCGAGGTCATTCCCGGTCTCGGGGCGATCCTGGTCGAGGCGTGCGGGGTGCGCTCCGGCCGGCGAGTGCTGGACGTGGGCGCCGGCACCGGCAACGCCGCGATCCCGGCGGCCCTGGCCGGCGCGGACGTGGTCGCCTCGGACCTGACTCCGGAGCTGTTCGAAGGCCAGGCGCGTTGCCGAGCAGCAGGGGGCCCACCTCACGTGGCAGGAGGCCGACGCCGAGGCCCTGCCCTTCGGCGACGCGGAGTTCGATGTCGTCATGTCCTGTGTCGGGGTGATGTTCGCCCCGCACCACCAGCGGGCCGCCGGCGAACTCGTCCGGGTCTGCCGTCCGGGCGGCACCATCGGCCTGCTGAGCTGGACGCCGCAGGGCTTCATCGGCCGGATGTTCGCCACGATGAAGCCGTACGCGCCCCCGCCCCCGCCGGGCGCGCAGCCGCCCCCGCTGTGGGGGGACGAGGACCATGTGCGCGCGCTCCTCGGCGACCGGGTCACGGACGTGCGCGCCGAGCGCCGGACCGTCCGGGTCGAGCGCTTCGAGACGCCCGAGGTGTTCCGCGACTACTTCAAGGAGCGCTACGGCCCCACCATCACCGTCTACAAGAACATCGCCGGCGACTCCGAGCGCACCGCCGCCCTCGACCGCGACCTGGTGGAGCTCGCCCGCGACGGCGACCTGGGGACGGGCGGGGGCCGGACCGTCCTGGAGTGGGAGTACCTGCTGCTCACCGCGCGCCGGGCGGGCTGACGCCGCCGGTGGCACCAGGGCCCGACGGTGGTCCGAGGGCGTACAACTGCCGTACGACCAGGGCATGACGTCCGTCCTTCCCAGGTCGGATCTTCCCCGCATTCGGCAGGTGAAGCGGCAAATCCGCACGTACCGTCGAATGCATGACGCATCTCGACGCGGGTGCCCGGCTCGACTCCACGGGGCCGGTGACGGTCACCTCCCGCGAGACCGGCCTGACCACGGCCCAGGTCGCCGAGCGGGTGGAGCGCGGCCAGGTCAACGACGTGCCGGTGCGCAGCAGCCGCTCCACCGTCGACATCATCCGCGCGAACGTCTTCACCCGCTTCAACGCGATCATCGGCATCCTCTGGCTGATCATGCTGGTCGTCGCGCCGATCCAGGACAGCCTGTTCGGCTTCGTGATCCTCGCCAACACCGGTATCGGGATCGTCCAGGAGTGGCGGGCGAAGAAGACGCTGGACTCGCTCGCGCTGATCGGCGAGGTGCGTCCCACCGTCCGCCGGGACGGGGCCTCCGGCCAGGTCAGCACCTCCGAGATCGTCCTCGACGACCTGATCGAGATCGGGCCCGGCGACAAGGTCGTCGTCGACGGTGTCTGTGTCGAGGCCGACGGGCTGGAGATCGACGAGTCGCTGCTCACCGGCGAGGCGGACCCGGTCGTCAAACGCCCCGGCGACCAGGTGATGTCGGGCAGCTTCGTGGTCGCGGGCGGCGGGGCCTTCCAAGCCACCAAGGTCGGGCGGGAGGCGTACGCCGCGCAGCTCGCGGAGGAGGCGTCCCGGTTCACCCTCGTCCACTCCGAGCTGCGCTCCGGTATCTCCACGATCCTCAAGTACGTCACGTGGATGATGGTCCCGACCGCCATCGGCCTGATCATCAGCCAGCTGGTCGTGAAGGACAACGCCTTCAAGGACTCCGTCGCCCGGACGGTCGGCGGCATCGTCCCGATGGTCCCCGAGGGGCTGGTCCTGCTGACCTCGGTCGCCTTCGCCATCGGCGTGATCCGCCTGGGCCGCAAGCAGTGCCTCGTCCAGGAGCTGCCCGCGATCGAGGGGCTGGCCCGGGTCGACACCGTCTGCCTCGACAAGACCGGCACCCTCACCGAGGGCGGCATGGACGTCACCGAGCTACGGCCGCTCCAGGGCGCCGATGAGACGTACGTACGCGAGGTGCTCGGCGCCCTCGGCGCGTCGGACCCCCGGCCCAACGCCTCCCTCAAGGCGATCATCGACGTCTACCCGGCCATCGAGGAGTGGCGCTGCACCCAGGCACTGCCGTTCTCCTCCGCCCGCAAGTACAGCGGCGCCGCGTTCGTCGAGGCCGGCGGGGAGAGCAGCACCTGGCTGCTGGGGGCGCCTGACGTCCTGCTGCCCGACGACGACCCGGCCCTCGCCGAGACCGAGCGGCTCAACGAGCAGGGCCTGCGGGTGCTGCTGCTCGCCCGGGTCGACCGGGACCTCGACGACCCGGAGGTGGCCGAGGGAGCGAAGCCCACCGCACTGGTGGTCCTGGAACAGCGGCTGCGGCCGGACGCGGCCGACACGCTGCGCTACTTCGCCGACCAGAACGTGGCCGCCAAGGTCATCTCCGGCGACAACGCGGTGTCGGTCGGGGCGGTCGCGTCCAAGCTAGGGCTGTCCGGCACCACCGTGGACGCGCGCCGGCTGCCCGCCGAGCAGGACGGGATGGCGCGGGCCCTCGACGACGGCACGGTGTTCGGGCGGGTCACCCCGCAGCAGAAGCGGAACATGGTGGGGGCGTTGCAGTCCCATGGGCACACGGTCGCGATGACGGGCGACGGGGTGAACGACGTCCTCGCCCTGAAGGACGCCGACATCGGCGTCGCGATGGGCTCCGGCTCGGAGGCGACCCGGGCGGTGGCGCAGATCGTGCTGCTGAACAACAGCTTCGCGACGCTGCCGTCGGTGGTGGCGGAGGGCCGCCGGGTCATCGGCAACATCACGCGGGTCGCGACCCTGTTCCTCGTCAAGACGGTCTACTCGGTGCTGCTGGCGATCCTGGTGGTCTGCTGGCAGGTCGAGTACCCGTTCCTGCCGCGCCACCTGACCCTTCTCTCGACCCTGACGATCGGCGTCCCGGCCTTCTTCCTCGCGCTCGCGCCCAACAAGGAGCGCGCGAAGCCGAACTTCGTGCGGCGGGTGATGCGGTACGCGATCCCTGGCGGGGTGCTGGCCGCGGTGGCGACCTTCGCGACCTACCTGATCGCCCGGCAGCACTACACGGGCGCGGGCGCACTGGACGCGGAGACCAGCGCCGCGACGCTCACGCTGTTCCTCATCTCGATGTGGGTGCTGGCGATCATCGCCCGCCCCTACACCTGGTGGCGCATCACCCTGGTGGCGGCGATGGCCGGGGCCTTCCTGCTGGTCCTCGTCGTGCCGTGGCTCCAGGACTTCTTCGCGCTGAAGCTGGTCGGCGTGACGATGCCGTGGCTGGCGGTCGGCATCGCGGCGGTGGCGGCGGCCACCCTGGAACTCCTGTGGAGGTGGGTTGACCGCCGCTTCCCGGCGTAGCCGGAGTTACTTCACGTCGACGTAGTCGCCCGTGGCGTTGACCGCCGGCGTGGTCGTCGTGCCGGCGAAGCTGAAGCGCCAGTAGCCGTCGTACGTCGCGGTGGCGGTGGCC
Organism: Streptomyces sp. DG1A-41; assembly: GCF_037055355.1. Taxonomy (GTDB): domain Bacteria; phylum Actinomycetota; class Actinomycetes; order Streptomycetales; family Streptomycetaceae; genus Streptomyces. The sequence continues at coordinate 4,063,614 of NZ_CP146350.1, forward strand.
TTCAGGTTGCCGTACCGGTCGGAGTACACCGTCTTGACCGTGGTGTACGTGCTGGTGCCCGCCTTGCGGAACTGGAGCTTGACCGGCTGGTTGGTGTAGCCGTGGTAGGCGTTGTCCTCCCAGTTGGCGCGGGAGAGCTTGCCGGTGGACGTGATGGTCTTGCCCTTGTACACGGGCTCGGGCCGGCGTTGACGGTCAGCTTGGAGTAGCGCTGCACCTTGGTGCTGGCCAGGCCGTCCTGCATCTTCTCGTCACCGTTGCTGGTCACGGCGAGGGCACCGGCGCCCCAGGTGCCGGCGTCGGAGTTGAACAGGTCGCCGTCGGCCGGGCGGATGCTGATGACGCCCTTGCAGTTGAGGACGGTCGACGAGGCGGCGGTGCAGGTGGCCGGGTCGTCGCTGATGAAGACGTTGTCCGCGGTGTCCATCGAGGAGCCGTGGTAGATCAGCGGGCCGGTGGCGAAGTTGTCCGAGCTGGTGTCGAGGTCCGCGGCGTGGGTCACGGTGTAGGTGACGGGGAAGCTGACCACGTTCGTGGTGCCGACGACGATGTTCTTGCCGCTGTTGACCTTCATGTTGGAGAAGGTCACGTCGAGGGTCGACGCGGTGGTGCCCGATCCGGCGTCGGCCGAGGCGGAGCTGAAGGCCGCCTTGCCGGACGGCGCGTCAGCGGCCTGCGCGGCCGGAACGACGAGGGCGGAGAGGGCCAGGGCGCCGGCGACGGCGGCCACAGTGGCTCGCATGTGCATGTGTTCCCCAGTTGGAGAAGTGTTCTAGGAGTCTGTTGACTCACGCGATCAGATTCACGAGCCCCGGAACAGGTTGTACGACCCGGTCCAGGTTTTGCCATCTCATCCGCGATGTGTGACACACCCATGAGACATGCGGAACCGTCGGCCCCCGAACGGATCCCGTGGCCGGCGGTGCCGTCTGTGCGGGGACGGTGTCATCGCACGTCGACGAAGTCGCCCGCGGCGTTGACCGTCGGCGTGGTCGTCGTGCCCGCGAAGGAGTAGCGGAAGTAGCCGTCGGTGGAGGCCGTGACGGTGGCCTTCAGGTTGCCGTACCGGTCGGAGTACACCGTCTTGACCGTGGTGTACGTGCTGGTGCCCGCCTCCTTCCCTACGAAGCCGCCGTCATCGGCGTCGATCCAGGCTTCCACGTACCAGGTGCGGGCATTCGCGTTGCTCAGGTAGTCGACCTTCGGATCGGCCAGCACCGAGGGCGTGCACGTGGAGGTGGTGGAGCTGACCGCCGTGCACGTCGGCTTGGAGGTCGTGAAGAAGCCGTGGCCGGGGCCCTTCAGCGTGAACTCGTCGGCGCCCGCGATGCCCGAGTCGTCCTGAGCCGGCACGCTGACCTTGATGGTCTTCGCGGCGGACGTCCCCACAGACACCTTGTTGTCGCCGTCGACGACGACCTTGGTGATCGTGATGTCGCCGCTCCCGACATCCGCTGCGCGGCCGGCACGGCGAAGGCGGAAAGGGCCAGGGCGCCGGCGCCGGCGGCCACGGTGGCTCGGATGCGCATGCGTTCTCCAGGTGGAGAGGGGCCCCCGCGCTCGTCGTCGGCTCCCGGGGCCCAGGTGATCGTGGAGCCTGTCGACTCACGTGATCAGATCCGCGAGCAAGGAGCTTGATGGTGCGACAGGTGAAGATTCCGTATCGGACGTTTTCACCGAACGGACAAGCGCCACCGCACGCTTCAGTCGAACCACCGGTCCCGCGCCAGCTCCTCCGTCCGCGACGGATCCTCCAGCAGCGCCGCCACCTCGAACCGCCGCGGCCACTGCCCCGCCGCCCAGGCCAGGCCCGCGGCGACGCCCTCCAGGGTGGCGGCGTGCAGGACGCCGTCGTCCGTCAGGCGCCAGTCGATCTCCACGCCGTCGACGACGAGTTCCTCGTGCTCGATGTAGGAGGAGGGGGTGCGCGGGCCGAGCAGGACGCGGACGGAGTCCGGTACCTCGTGTTCGGTGCCCTCGGAGGTGACCTGCCCCGTGACCGACTCGCTCAGGCGCCGTACCTGGAAGAGTTCGGCCAGTTCGGCGGCCCGGGACGGGCGGACCGGCAGCAGGGGGACGCCTTCCGTGAAGGGCAGCAGGTCCGGTGAGTCGCACACCACGGCGTCGGCCGCGTCCACGACCTCCACCCGGCCGTCGATGACGGCACGCAGCTCGTCCGGCAGGGTCACCTGCTCCGGATCGAGATCGGCCAGCGCCCCGTACAGCGCGTGCAGTTGGGCGTCCGTCACCTCGCGCTCCGGGTCGGCGAGCCGGTCGAGGAGTTCGGCGGCGCCGCCGGGCTCGTCCAGCAGCGCGGCGACGGACGTCCGTACGCCGAGCGCCCGCAGCACCTGCTCGTCTTCAAATCCGGTCGCGTCGGCCTCCTCGTAGAGACCGCGCAGGAGCGGGTCGCCGCCGGCGGCGCGGAGGCCCGCGGGGCGGCGGCCGTCGAGGACCGGGTTCCCGCGCAGCCACCACGCCGTGTACGGCCGTACGACCTCGTGCGTGCCGTCCGGCAGCAGGACGCGCACGGGCTGGACGATGGCGTCCCGCAGGGGCGGCTGCGACAGCAGGGACAGGGCCTGGGACCACTTGTCCTCGTCGACCAGGTCCAGGTCCCGTACGGCGATGATCTCGGTCGCGACCGGCGGCACCGGGCTGTCCGGGAAACGGTCGAGGACGTCCTCCGCCCACACGTCGACCGCGTCCAGCAGGCCCGCGTCGTCGGGCTCGGCGAAGTCGCCCTCGCGGGGCTCCAGTTCGTCGGGGTCGAGGACGACGTCGGTGGCGCGGACGAGTGCGAAGTTCACCAGCACCCCGCAGGCCGCCAGCGGCTGTTCGCCCCACTTCGCGGCCAGCTCGGCGTCCACCGCGGCGAGTTCGCCCTCGCGCATGACCTGGGCGAACGGGCCGCCGGGGAAGACGAGTTCGCAGGCCGGGGCCGGTTCGCCGTCCTCGTCGGGCAGGGCGAGCGCGCCGAGCCAGGGCTCGTCACCGGGCTCCAGGCCGGCGTCGCGCACCAGGGCGAGCACGGTGTCGGCCAGTTCCTCCGCGTCGAGGGCGTCCTCCTCCCACAGCACGCCGCCCTCGTCGTCGAGCGACGCGGCGACGGCGGCCCGGACCTGCGGGGTGGTGAGGATGGCGCGCGGGGTCGCGGGCAGGGCGCCCAGCTTCTCCAGGATCGGGTGGGCGGCGTCCGGGTGGGCGACCTTCAGACCGAGCCGGGCCAGGGTCTCCGGGTCGATTCCGGTGGTGTCAGGGCCGGGCAGGAGGATTTGCCGGGGGCCGATCGTCGTACGGCCGTCCGCGAGCGGCACCGGCAGGCCCGACAGCCGGTCCGGGTCGACCCCGGCCAGGCTGTCGTAGAGCCGCCGCCACCAGCCGGGGTCCTTCTCCAGTCCGGCCAGCCGGTCGATCGCGTCGGTCAGCGGGACGCGGGCGACGCCCAGGGTGCGCAGCTCCACCCGGCGTTCGAGACCGGCGGGCAGCAGGGTGGGCAGCACCTCGGCGAGCACCCGCACCGTGTCCGCGCCCGCGCCCTCGACGACCTCGGCGTCCCGGGGCCGCAGCGACTCGGGCAGGTCCTCGCCGTCGTGCCCGCGGGGCTCGACGGCGGGTGGCAGGAAGGACGTGCGCGGCAGCCGCTCCAGGATCGCCTGGCGCAGGGCGCCGTCCAGCTCGCCCTTGCCGAGCGGGCCGGGCACCAGGGCGACGATCCCGGCCGTCACCGGCCGCCAGCCGCCGAGGAGTTCGGCGTAGGAGTCGGCCGCGCGCTGGATCAGGAAGTCGGTCAGCGGGCCGGGGGCGGCGTGCCGGCGGGTGGAGTCCAGCGGGAACGAGGCGATGAGCAGGGCGGGGACGCCGAGCGGCTCGTCGCTGGGGGTGGGGGCGTGCACGACCGGGCTGGTGCGGGGCCGGACCGGGCTGCCGTCGGAGTCCACGGGCACGGCCCAGGTGACCGACCAGTGGGGGCGCAGCCGCTCCTCGACGGGCCGGCCGGTGAGCAGTTCGGGGGTGAGGGGGCCGTGGGCGGCGGCGGTGCGCCAGTAGGTGACGCCGTTGCCGGAGTCGTCGACGACGGTGAAGGGGCCGTCGGTGCGGCGGGAGATCGTGCGGGGGCTCTCGCCGTTGATCTCGATGACGACCTCTTCGAGGCCGGCGAGGGTGAGCAGGAGCGCGTCGTCGACCGCCCGCAGCAGGCGTTCGGCGAGGTCGGCGGCGGGGGTGTCGCGCAGCGGGAGGATGACGGCGGTGTCGTACGGGTCGGGGGCGGTGCCCTCGGCGGCGAACGGCAGCCGCAGCAGCGGGACGTGACCGTCGCGTCGCCGGATCTCGTCCCCGAGGCCGGGGCTGTGCCGGGCGGTGTCGGCGGCCAGTTCCCGGGCCTCGGCGAGGGACCAGCGGACACCACCGTGCCGGCCGACGACGGCGGGCTCGTCGGTGACGGCGAGGACGGCGGCGAACCCGACGCCGAACCGCCCGACGGCCTGCTCGTGGGTCTCCCGCTTCGCCGACGCGCGCAGGGTGGACAGCGACTCGACCCCGGCCGCGTCCAGCGGCGCGCCGGTGTTGGCGGCCACGAGCACACCATCACGGAGGGTGAGCCGCAGCCGCCCGGGCACACCCGCCCGGGCCGCCGCGTCGGCGGCGTTCTGCGCGAGCTCGACGACGAGCCGGTCCCGGTAGCCGCCGAGAACCAGGTCCTCCTCGGCGTTGGCGTCCTCACGGAACCGGGCGGGGCTGGTGGCCCAGGCGTCCAGCACCCCGCGTCGCAGACGTGCCGTGCCGAACGGGTCGGCACCCTCGGCGGCGGGCCGCACGAACTTGCTGCTCACGTTCCTTCTCCTCATCGACGAGAGGACGAAGGTACCGCCTGGGGAGCGGGGGTGTGCGCGCCGTCCGGCCCCAGGTTCAGCTCCCGGACGCGTACGTCACGAAATCCGCCCATGCGGCGGGAGCGACGGCGAGCCGGGGACCCGCGGTGTGCTTGGAGTCGCGGACGTGGACGGTGGCGGGAGTGGTGGCGACCTCGACGGGGCCGTACGAGACGCCCTGCCCACCGACCTGCCCCCCGAAGGCCCACGCCGCCCGGCCGCCCTCCTGGCCCACCGCCTCACAGCCCAGCTACCGCCACCGCCCCCGTTCCGTGCCCCTGCCCCAGCGCCGGCCGCCCGGCACCCACTCCGGACCTGCGACGGCTGCGACCGCGCCCCCGAGCCCGGCCACTGCCGCGACTGCCGTACCGGCGCACCACTCCGACGAAAGGCCTGACACCACCCCATGGTCAGCTCGTCCCACGAGGCGATGCACCGCATCTTCCAGGACCACCCCGGGCTGTTCTCCCGGGTCTCCGAGGTGCTGGGCATCGACTTCGCCCCACCCACGTCGGTCACCGTCCTGCCCACCGACCTCACCGAGGCCCGCCCGCTCGAACGCCGCGTCGACATCCTGCTCCGGCTGGAGACCGAGGACGACGAGCCGTTACTGCTCGCGGTCGAGGCGCAGGGCGAGAAGGACCCGGACAAGCCCGCGAGCTGGGCGTACTACGCCTCGTACCTGCTCACGAAATACCGGCTCCAGCCGCTGCTCCTGGTCGTCTGCCAGGACCGCGCCACCGCCGAATGGGCCGCGCGCCCGGTCCGCTTCGGCCCTCGCCAGTGGCCCCTGCTCACCCTGCGCCCGCTGGTCGCGGGGCCGCACAACATGCCGGTGCTCACCGACCCGGCCGAGGTCCGCGAAGACCTCGCGCTCGCCACGCTGTCCGCCATCACCCACGTCAAGCATCCGGACATCGGGGCCACACTCAAAGCAGTGACAACCGTCCTGCGGGACACACCGCATCCCATCGCCGACCCGATCGTCGAACTCGTCGCACAAGGCCTGGGCAAGTACCCGGCCGCAGAACTGTGGAGGAACCTGGTGGCCGTGGACCTCTCCTTCTACAGGTCGTACATCTCGGAGGAAATCCGCGACGAAGGCCGGGCCGAGGGCGAGGCTCGGCGGGCTGCCGAAGACGTCCTGGAGGTCCTGGATGTCCGGGGCATCGACGTCCCCGAAGCGGTCCGCGAGCGCATCGTCAGTTGCGATGACCCCGAGACTCTGCGCCGCTGGCACCGACGCGCCGTGATCGCCCCCTCTGCCGAGCGGATCTTCTCGGAGGAGCAGGACAAGTAGTCGGTCCGGCGGCCGGGCCGGGACACGGCTACGAGTGGCCCAGCTCCTCCGTGTCCTCGTCCGCCGCCACCGGCACCGAGCCCGAGTCCGAGGCCGGACGCAGCGGGAAGGGGTCCACCCGGGTCTCGTCGATGACCGGCGGAGCCGGCTGCGGCGGCTTCGGCATGACCGCCGCCTCGGAGTGGCCGCCGCAGCCGTAGGCCAGGGAGACGACCCGGCCGTCGGCCGGTGAGAACTCGTTGGCGCAGACGCCGAAGGCCTGGCCCAGGGAGCCGCCGATGGGCGCGAGGAAGCCACAGGTGACGCAGGCCGCGGGGGCTGACTGGGCCATGGGCGTCTTGGCGCCGAACGCCTCCTCCCAGCGGTCGGCCGCGGTGTGCAGGCCATAGCGGGAGAGCACCCGGGCGCGGCGCATGCCCAGCTCCTCCGCCACCGCCGCGATCGAACCGCGGGACGGGACCTCCGGAAGACGGGCCGGAGGACCGGCGGTGACGTCCGCGTCCTCCGCCTCCACCAGGTCGGCCATCTCGCGCGACACGGCCGAGTTGGGCGGCGGCTCGTCCTCGCCGGAGAAGCCCGGCTCCAGCCGGAGGTCGTCCGCGTCGGTGGGCAGCAGATCGCCCGGGCCCATGTCGCCGGGGCGCAGCCGCTCGCTCCACGGCACCCACTCGGGCGCGAGCACCGCGTCCGGGCCGGGCAGCAGCACCGCCTCGTCCACCGTGACGATCTTCGCCCGGGACGCCCGGGCCACCGTCACGGCCCAGCGCCAGCCCCGGTACCCGAGCTCCCTGCACTCGAAGAAGTGCGTGACAACGCGATCCCCCTCGGAGACCGTCCCCACGTGCTCGCCGACGATTCCTGGTGCCGCCGCCTCCTCGGCTGCGGCGCGGGCGAGGTCGACGGCCTCGGCGCACAGACGGTCAGGGGTGCGGCTTCGCGTTGTCGCTGCGCTCACAGGTATCGCTTCTCTCCATACGCCGTCTCACGAGTGCGCCACTCCCAGCGCCTGGGGCGGACGGAGCGGACCAGGGGACCGCGTCGACGTCCTTCATCCATTTTGCGGGATGGCTGAGATACGCACGCTACCCTTCCGCCCCACTTCGCGTACACCGACCGTCCTGACCGACGGCCCCGACCACCGTGTCGACCGGGCCCGGCAACCCGGACAGTCACCCCACAGGCCCTATAGAAGCGGTAATGGCACTACCCACAGCCATCTCGGGGCACTATGACGTCGTGGCAGCCGCGAGGACGCCCCAGGGCGACACCGGGACCGGTGGGTCGAAAGGGGTCAAGGGAAGCAGCCGACTGAGCGGACCGGGCCGTTCGGGCGGCTCCCTCCGCGCGGTCGGCCGTGCCCTGCACCTCCCGTTCACCGGCACCGCCCGCGGCATCCGCAAGGCCACCCACGCGCACGGCGCCGGCGAGTCCGGCCTCGGCAAACTGATCGAGCTGCACGGGGTGAACGGCGCCGGAGACGTGATGATCACCGTCGCCCTCGCATCCACGGTGTTCTTCTCCGTGCCGACCGACGAGGCCCGCGGCCGGGTCGCGCTGTACCTCGCCATCACCATGGCGCCCTTCACCCTCCTCGCGCCGGTGATCGGCCCGCTCCTCGACCGCATCCCGCACGGCCGCCGGGCCGCGATGGCCGGGGCGATGCTGGCCCGTGCGCTGCTGGCGCTGATCCTGTCCGGCGCGGTCGTCACCGGCAGCCTCCAGCTGTATCCTGCGGCGCTCGGCGTCCTCGTCGCGTCGAAGGCGTACGGGGTGGTCAGAAGCGCCGTCGTGCCCCGGCTGCTGCCGCCCGGCTTCTCGCTGGTGAAGGCCAACTCGCGCGTCACGCTCGGCGGGCTCCTCGCCACCGGCATCGCCGCGCCGATCGGCGCCGGACTCCAGCAGATCGGTCCGCGCTGGCCGCTCTACGGCGCCTTCGTGATCTTCGTGGCAGGGACGTTCCTGTCGTTCACGCTGCCGCCGAAGGTCGACTCCGCCAAGGGCGAGGACACCGCCCTGCTGGCCGCGGACGAGGAGCACCTGCACGGGCCGCACCGCCGTCCCGTCAAGCGCCCCGGGCTGCGCACGGTCGGCCCGGCCGTCACCCACGCCCTGGCCGCCAACGCCTCCATCCGCTGCCTCACCGGCTTCCTGATCTTCTTCCTCGCGTTCCTGCTGCGCGAGCACCCGATCTCCGGCCAGAGCGCCGCCGTGTCCCTGGGGATCGTGGGCGTGTCGGCGGGCGCGGGCAACGCGCTCGGTACGGCCGTGGGGGCGTGGCTCCGGTCCCGGGCGCCGGAGATCATCATCGTGACGGTCGTGGCGTGCGTGCTGGGCGCGGCGATCACGGCCGCGTTGTTCTTCGGCGCGGTCCTGGTGGCCGGCCTGGCCGCGATCGCCGGCTTCGCGCAGGCCCTGGCCAAGCTGTCGCTGGACGCCCTGATCCAGCGGGACGTGCCCGAACTGGTCCGTACGTCGGCCTTCGCCCGCTCCGAGACGCTGCTCCAGATGTCCTGGGTGCTGGGCGGGGCGGTCGGCATCGTGATGCCGCTCAACGGCACGCTCGGGCTGGCGGTGGGCGCCGCGATCGTCGGCACGGGCTGGCTGACGACCGTACGGGGACTGATCGGCTCGGCCCGGCGGGGCGGTGCGACACGGCCGCGCGTGGCGTAGCCGTACGGCCACGCCGTACCCCGCGTGGGCGGTCCGACCGGCAGGCCAGATAGCCTTCGCCCATGACCAGGTTGCAATCCGCTGTGCGACGCCGCCGCGCCGTCGCCGCCGCCGGCGTCGTATCCGCCGGACTGCTCGTCCTCTCGGCCTGTGACAAGCCGACGCCGATGTCCACGGTCACCGTGGGCAGCGACTCGGTGAACTCCGAGGCCACCTGTGGCGGCGAGGGCGACGCCCTGAAGCCGTCCGATCTCACACAGTGCCTGAAGGACAAGGGCGTCAAGACCATCTCCGTCGACCCGGACGAGACCGTGCGATTTGGTGTCGACCCGGAGATCGCGGACGAGGGCTGGACGATCCTGATGAACGGTCAGCCGCTGACCGACTCCAGCACGAAGACCTACCGCACCATTCCGGGCAGCGTGTTCTTCAACGCCCAGTACGGGGCGCAGGGCAACTCGACGCTGGTGTCCATCAAGCAGGGCGAGAAGGACACGTCGGGGTTGTGGAACTTCAAGCTGGAGAAGGACGCGTAATCGCTGCCGCTGGGCTGGGCAGGGTGCTTGTCGCCACCGCGGTCGCTGTTGAACGGGACGCGGTGGCACAGGGGCTCAGGGAACTGTCGCCGGGGTCCGATGGAACGGCACTCGGCGCTGTAGGCCGTGCCCACCCTCCCCCGAGCTCTCGGCTCCGCTCGAGCAGGGGGGACCCCCATCGCCCCAGCGGAACGACTGCCCACGGCGGTAGCGGCACGGCTGCGCGCGGCGGTGGCGGGATCGACCTCCTCGCCGTCGGTGTGGGGCCCGCTCTTGCCGCTGCTTCCACGGCCTCCGTACTCACCGCCGCCGCCCTCCACGGCAACCCCTACGACCTCGTCGTGTCCGCCGGGATCGGTGGGGGGTTTCCGCCCGACGCGAGGGTGGGGTCGCTCGTCGTTGCCGATGAGGTCGTCGCGGCCGATCTGGGGGCCGAGACCGAGGACGGGTTCGTGCCGGTCACGGAGCTGGGGTTCGGGACCGTATGTCACCACCCGCCCGAGGACCTCGTTCGGCTGGTCGGCGACGCCGTCGGGGCCCGTACCGGGGCCGTGCTCACCGTGTCCACCGTGACCGGGACCGCCGAGCGCGCCGCCGAGCTCCGGGAGCGTCACCCCACCGCCCTCGCCGAGGCCATGGAGGGCTTCGGTGTGGCCGAGGCCGCCGCGGCGCACGGGGTGCCCGTGCTGGAGGTCCGGGCGATCTCCAATCCCGTCGGGCCCCGCGACCGGGCCGCCTGGCGCATCCCCGAGGCCCTGGCGGCCCTCACCGAGGGCTTCGGGAAGCTCGTGCCCGTACTGGAGAGTTGGAACCGGCATGACCAGTGAGCAGCTGAAGATCGCCTACTCCCCCTGCCCGAACGACACCTTCGTCTTCGACGCCCTGGCCCACGGCCGCGTCCCCGGCGCCCCCGCCCTCGACGTGACCTTCGCCGACATCGACATCACCAACGGCATGGCCGAGCGCGGCGAGTTCGACGTGCTGAAGGTGTCGTACGCCGTGCTGCCGTACGTGCTGGAGCAGTACGCCCTGCTGCCGTGCGGGGGTGCGCTGGGACGGGGCTGCGGGCCGCTGGTGCTGACGCGGGAGGCGGACGTCGACCTCACCGGTCGTACGGTCGCCGTGCCCAGTGAGAGGTCCACCGCCTATCTGCTGTTCCGGCTGTGGGCCGCGGACACGCTGGGCGACGGGGTCGGCGAGATCGTCGTCATGCCGTTCCACGAGATCATGCCGGCCGTGCGGGACGGGAAGGTCGAAGCGGGGCTCGTCATCCACGAGGCGCGCTTCACGTACCGGAACTACGGCCTGCACAAGCTCGCCGACATGGGCGAGCACTGGGAGAACACCACCGCGCTGCCGATCCCGCTGGGCGCGATCATCGCCAAGCGGTCGCTGGGCGAGCAGAAGCTGCGGCTGCTCGCCGACTCCATCAGGACGTCCGTGCGCGCCGCCTGGGACGACCCCGAGGCGTCCCGCCCGTACGTCATGGAGCACGCCCAGGAGATGGACCCGGCCGTCGCCGACCAGCACATCGGGCTGTACGTCAACGAGTTCACCGCCGACCTCGGCGAGGACGGCTACGCCGCCGTACGCGGGCTGCTGACACGCGCGGCGGCCGAGGGGCTGGTGCCGCCCCTCGGCCCGAACGCGCTGCGTTTCCCGTAAGCGGTTCAGACGTCCAACTGGTCCGCGACCGCGCGCAGCAGGCCCGCGATCTTCTTGCCGGCGGTCTTCTCGGGGTAGCGGCCCCGCTCCAGCATCGGTGTGATGTTCTCCAGGAGGGTCGTCAGATCCTGGACGATGGAGGCCAGCTCGTCCGGCTTCTTGCGGGTGGCGGCGGCGACCGAGGGGGTCGGGTCCAGAATCGTCAGGGACAGCGCCTGGTCGCCGCGCTGTCCGGCGACGACGCCGAACTCCACCCGCTGTCCCGGCTTGAGCGTCTCGACTCCGGCGGGGAGGACCGAGGAATGGACGAAGACGTCACCGCCGTCGTCGCGGGAGAGAAAGCCGAAGCCCTTCTCGCTGTTGAACCACTTGACCTTGCCGGTAGGCACGTCTGTCCTCGTCCTCGTACTCGTCGGAAAACTGCTTCTGAAACGGCTCTGGATAGCACTCGGGCGGGTCGTACGACCCGCCGGTACCAAGGCTAATGCTCTTCAGGCCGGTGACAAGACGTCACCCGGTTGTTCCTTCGCGCTGGGAACTACCCTGGTCGGGTGCGTGACAAAACCCAAACGAATTCCGCCGCTCCCGGTGACCGCCTGGTCCGTGCCGGAGCCATCGTCTTCTTCATCGGCGCGGTGGCCACACTGGTCACGGTCGCCCCGCTGTTCCTGGGGACGACGCCGTTTCCGACGTACATGTTCGGCCTGAGCATGCTCATGGCAGTCGGATTCCTGATGGCCGGCGCGGGAGTGCTGCGTTCCGTGGCGGCGGGCCGGCGTCAGGCGCGTGCGGGACGGTAGTCCGAAAGCCACCCGGGGAATTCCGTCAGATCGGTGAGGACGACGTCCGCGCCCGCCGCGCGCAGTTCCTCCGGCGGGCAGGGGCCGGTGGCGACGGCGACCGACAGCGCGCCGGCCGTCCGGGCCCCGCGTACGTCCCCGACGTGGTCGCCGACGTAGACACCCGCGTCGTGCTCGCGCAGGGCCCCCGCCTTCTGTTCGGCCCACAGGTCGCCGATGACGGCGTCGGGCTCGATGCCGAGGTGGGCGAGGTGCAGTTTGGCGTTGGGCTCGTACTTGGCCGTGACGACTATCGCGCGTCCACCGGCCTCCCGTACGGCCGCGATGGCCTCCCGGGCGCCGGGCAGCGCCGGGGTCTCGGCGATCGCGATGGTCGGGTAGATCTCCCGGTACACGTCGGCCACGGTCTCGACCTCCTCGGCCGGGAACCAGTTGATCAGCTCCTCGGCCAGCGGCGGCCCGAGCCGCGTGACCGCCAGATCGGCATCGATGTACGTACCCGTCCGCCGGGACAGTTCCTGGTAGCAGGCGCGGATGCCGGGGCGGGAGTCGATGAGGGTCATGTCGAGGTCGAAGCCCACGGTGATTGCCATGTGGGCCATTGTGCCCAGGCGGTGTGAACGGCAGACGTCACCCCGTGATCGGCTAGCGAGAGCGCTGTGAGCGCCACACCAGGAACAGCGCCGACGCCACCGCCGCGCCCCTGACCACCCACGGCCAGGTCTCCGCCACCGCGTCGTTCATATGGCCCTCGGCGATCGGAGTGCCCCAGCGGTCGTTCATCCTGCCCCACAGCCAGAGAACGCCGGCCGCGACGGAGAGGCTGGGGAGGATCACGACCGCCCACTTCGTCTCCGCCGGGCTCAGGCGGCGGGAGGCGTAGGCGATGAGCCAGCCGAGGATCAGCACGAACCAGTTGCCGAGCACGGCGCCCGCGATGAGGAGACCGGCGGCGATGAGGAGGAGCGGGTTGCTCCAGCCGCCAGCGGGCAGGCTCGGGAGACGTCGGCGGGTCGCCTTGCCCGCTGTCTCCTCCGGCACCCCGGCGGCCTCGACAGCCGGGGCCGTCTCCTCGTCGGCCGCCGCCGTCTTCTCCGGCTCCGGTTTCCTCGGCCTCGGCGGCTTCAGCAGGTCCGGCAGCTCCACGCCGCCCACGAAGCCCGGCACGTCGTCGCCCGCCCCGAAGGGGCTGCTGTCCACCCGCCACCAGTCCGGCTGGACGGCGCTGTCCCCGAGCTCGTGCCCGGCGGCCAGGTGCGGTGGGGCCGCGCCCTCGGCGGCGGCGGGACGCGGCTCCTGGGCGGGCCGGGCCGGGCGGGGACGCGGTACGACGCGCCGCAGGACCCCCTTCGGCCGCTCGTCCGGCTCGTCCGGTTCACGGGCCCCGCGCTGTACGGGCACGGCGGCGGGGGCGCTCTCCGTCGTAGCGCCGCCGCCCGTGCCGTCCGCGGCCGACGCCACGACCTCGTCGGGGCTGCCGAGGCGGGACAGGATGCGGCGGACGGCGGCGGGCGAGTCGACGGTGGTCTTCGCGCGGCGCCGGTCGATCTCGCTGCGCAGGTCCGCGACCAGCCGCATGCGGGTAACCGACGGCAACTGCCGCTGCTGGGCCACGTCGCCGACACGGCTCAGATACTCGTAAACGACCTGGTCGCTCTCAATCCCCACGAAGTCCCCTCCGGGGCGTGTGCGTTGGCGGAAGCCGTCGGTCGACGGTATCGCGAGTACGAGCGGGTGACCCACATGCCCGTCCGGCACCGGCCCCCGTCCGCCCGCGCACAGTCGGCTCGGCCCCCGCAGGCGACCCGCTACCGTGGACCGGATGAGCACCGAGGACAGGCCTGCGGCCCCCCGTTCCCTCGCGGAAGCGCTCCGCGGGCGGGACGACGTCTCGCTGGGCGCGCTCCTGCGCAGCCGTCCGGATCTCATCACGCCCGTGCCCACCGACCTCACGCAGCTCGCGACCCGCGCCGGCACCCGCGCCTCGGTCGTGCGGGCCCTGGAGCGGCTGGACCGGTTCGCGCTCCAGACGGCGGAGGCGCTGGCCGTGGCGGCGGATCCGGCGACGTACGACGAACTGCTCGGGCTCATGGCCGGGGACGACGAGGACCCGGCCGTCGTCGCGGCCCTGCCGCACGCCCTGGGCGTCCTGCGCGAGCAGGCCGTGGTGTGGGGCGGCGACGACCGGCTGCGGCTGGTGCGGACGGCGCGTGAGCTGCTGGCGCCCTCGCCGCAGCACCCCTCACCGACGGGGCTCGGCCCGACCGTCCAGGAGGCGACCGCCGGGATGTCCCCGGGGCGGATCCAGGAGATCGTCACGGCCGCCGGGCTGCCCTCGACCCACGACTCGGTCTCCGCGGTGACCTCCCTGACCGAGCTGTTCACGGACCGGGACCGGATGGCCGCGCTGCTCGCCGAGGCCCCGGCCGACTCCCTCGACGTGCTGGAGCGGCTGGTGTGGGGGCCGCCGTACGGGCAGGTCACGGCCGATCCGGCGCCCCGGCTGCGCTGGCTGCTGGACCGGGGGCTGTTGCTGCCAACGGCGCCCGGGACGGTCGTGCTGCCGCGCGAGGTCGCACTGCACCTGCGGCGGGGGCTCGCGCACCGGACGCCGGAGCCCGTGCCGCCGGCGGTCGAGGCCGCCGCCGTTCATCGTCCACAGGTTGTGGACAGCACCGCGGCCGGGCAGGCGTACACCGCGCTCGCGACCGTCGAGGAGCTGCTGAAGGACTGGGACGAGGGCGGGCCGGCGGTGCTGCGGGCCGGCGGGCTGAGCGTGCGGGACCTGAAGCGGACCGCCGTCGCCCTCGACGTGCCCGAGCCGGTCGCCGCGTTCTGGGTGGAACTGGCCTACGCGGCGGGCCTGATCGCCCCCGACGGGGAGGCCGACGAGCGGTACGCGGCGACCCCGGCGTACGACGAGTGGCGGGAGCTGCCCGCCGCCGAGCGCTGGTCGCGGCTGGTCACGGCGTGGCTCGCGGCGACCCGGACGGCCGGGCTGGTGGGCGGGCGGGACGCGAAGGACCGTACGTTGTCGGCGCTCGGGCCGGGTCTGGACCGTTCGGCGGCGCCGGAGGTACGGCACCGGGTGCTGGCGCTGCTGGCCGGCCTGCCCGAGGGCGCCGCGCCGGCCGCCGAGTCGGTGCTGGCCCGGCTGCGCTGGGAGCGCCCCCTGCGCGGCGCCCAGCGCGAGGACGACCTGCGCAGTCGGCTCGCCCGGTGGGCCCTGTCCGAGGCGGAGCTGTTGGGTGTCACGGGCAGGGGTGCGTTGTCGGCCCACGGCAGGGCCCTGCTGGGGGCGCCCGCGGCGCCCGCGAAGGGCCCGGAAGCGGAGCCCTCCGGTCCGGGGGACAAGCTGCCCGTCCACCACCACCGCCTCACCCCTCTCACCCCCCTCTCCCCCGCCGAACAGGCCGTCGCCTCCGCCGCAGCGGCCCGGCTGCTCACGCCCCTGCTGCCCGAGCCGCTGGACCACGTGCTGCTCCAGGCCGACCTGACGGCGGTGGCGCCCGGGCCGCTGCGGCGCCCGCTCGCCGACACGCTGGGCGTACTGGCGGACGTCGAGTCCAAGGGCGGGGCCACCGTCTACCGGTTCACGCCCGGCTCGGTGCGGCGCGCCCTCGACGCCGGGCAGAGCGCCTCGGACCTGCACGCCTTCCTCGCCGCGCACTCCCGTACGCCGGTGCCGCAGCCGCTGACGTACCTCATCGACGACGTGGCCCGCAGGCACGGTCATCTGCGTGTCGGCGCGGCCTCGGCGTACGTCCGCTGCGACGACGACGCGGTGCTGGGCGAGATCCTCGCCGACAAGCGGGCCGCCGCCCTGGGGCTGCGCCGGCTCGCCCCGACCGTGCTGGCCGCGCAGACCGACCCGGCGGGGCTGCTGGAGGGCCTGCGGGCGATGGGCTTCGCACCGGCCGCCGAGTCCGCCGAGGGCGATGTGCTGATCACCCGCGCGCACGCGCACCGCACCCCGCCCCGTACGGCACCCGAGCCGGTGCCGGACGGCCCGCCGGTCCCCGACGACACCCTCCTCGCGGCGGCGCTGCGCGCCATCCGGGCCGGCGATCTGGCCTCAACCGCCCCGCGCAGGCCCGGCACGGTCCCGGCGGTCAACGGCGAACTGCCCCGCACCGGTTCCGCCGAGACCCTCGCCACCATGCAGGCCGCCGTCCTGACCGGCGAGGCCCTGTGGATCGGCTACGTCAACGCCGAGGGTGCCGCCAGCCAGCGCGTCATCGCCCCGATCCGCGTCGAGGGCGGCTTCGTCACGGCGTACGACCACACGGCGGACGAAGTCCGCACGTACCCGCTGCACCGGATCACCGGGGTCGCGGAGCTCGCGGACGACGCGGGCTGACGGCCCGCTCCGCCTGGGCGTCGTCTCACCCGTTCGGGTGCACGCCGGTGCTCATGCACGCAGCGCCGGGAATTTCCCACGCTTGGGCGACATCGCCGAGTGCGCCGCATTCCGCCGTTCACGCGGGGGCAGCCACCGGGTGTCCTGTGAGCCTTGTCGAAAGGAAGTCCCAGCATGCGCGCTGTCCGTCGAATCGCCGCCGTCCTCGCCACCGCCGCCCTGATGACGTTCGGCGGGCTGGCCACGCCCGCCGCGGCGATCAGCATCGACGTCGCCGGCCTCGTCATCGAGACGCCGCAGGTCTGATCCGCCTGCCGCGCCGCGGGCCGGCCCCGGCGTCCCCGGGCCGGCCCGCGGCGCGGCATCCCTCCTCACTCGGTACGCGAAAGGCCCTGTCGTCCCCATGCGTGAAAAGCTCTCCGCCGCCGCTCTCTGCGCCGTCGCCCTCGTGGGCGTGGCCGCGCCCTCCGCCGCCGCGGCCCCGCCCGCGCTGCCGCTGCCCCTGCCGACCGCCGGTGGCGGGCCCCTGATCTCCGAGGGGATCGGCATCGAAGGGCCGCTGATCAACAACGTCAATCTGCCCACGCTGAAGTAGCGCGCCGCGTCCGGTAGCTGTCGCCGTCCAGCCGGACGATCTCGGCGTGGTGGGCGAGGCGGTCCACCATCGCCGGGGCCAAGGCGCCGCCGAAGACCTCGTCCCAGCGGCCGAGAGGGCGGTCGCTGGTCACCATCAGCGAGGCACGCTCGTAGCGGTGCGCGACCAGCCGGAAGAACAGCCCGGCGGTCGCCGCGTCGCAGGGCGTGTAGCCGACCTCGTCGACGATCAGCAGGGGGTACGCGTCGAGGGCGGCCAGTTCCGCGTCGAGCCGGCCCGCGGCCCGGGCGTCGGAGAGCCGGGCGGCCCACTCGGCGGCGGTCGCGAACAGCACCCGGTGCCCGGCCTGGCAGGCGCGCACGCCGAGGCCGATGGCGAGGTGGGTCTTGCCGGTGCCGGGCGGGCCGACGAGGACCACGTTGCGCCGGGCGTCGACGAAGTCCGCCTTGCCGAGCCGGGCCACGGTCTCCCGGTCGAAGCCTCGGGGGTGCTGCTGGTCGAAGTCTTCCAGCAGCTTGCGGGCCGGGAAGCCGGCCTCGCGGGTCCGGGCCTCGGCGTCCGCGTCCGGGGCCGGCTGCCGGGGAACGGCCGGCGTGGCCGCCGGCGCCTCCTGCTCCGGCTTCGCGTGCCGCTGGTCCCCGTGGTCCTGCCCCGCCTGGGGAGGCGTCGCCGGCCCGGCCCCGGCCGACGGCCGCTCGGCGTGTCCGCGATCCCCGTGCGCGGCCATCGGGCCCGACATGTAGGCGAGGATCGCCGCCGAGAGGATGAACGCCATGTGGATCACCGTCCCCCACAGCAGGGCGTGCCGGGAGGTGTGGTGGACGTCCACGAACATCTGGAGCAGATGGACGGAGGAGATGCCCACGATCGCCGTGGCGAGCTTGACCTTCAGCACGTTGGAGTTGACGTGCGAGAGCCATTCGGGCTGGTCACGGTGGCCCTGGAGGCCGATGCGCGAGACGAAGGTCTCGTAGCCGCCGACGATCACCATGATCAGCAGGTTGGCGATCATGACGACGTCGACCAGCTTGAGCACCGCGAGCATCACGTACGTCTCGGTGGCGTTCCCGCTCACGCACATCAGGATTAAGGTCCAGAGTTCCTTGAAGAACTTGTAGACGTAGACGCCCTGGGCGGCGACCAGCCCGAAGTAGAGGGGGGCCTGGAGCCAGCGGGTGGCGAACAGGGCGTATCCGAGCGTGGTGGTCGTTGGGTTCCGCACGGTTCGCCATTCTTCGGGGCCGGGGATGAAAAACTGAATTCACACCACACGTTGGGATGAAAAGGCATTCAGTAGGATCGGAGCCGGTCCCGTCCCGCGCAGATCACGTCCTCGGGACGGCGACGATCAGGCACACTGGACGTTTGGCCGAGTCGTTCGAAGCCGTCCGAGCCGTCCGGCCGCGGGAAAGGGTGCCACGCGTGAATGGTCCGCTGATCGTCCAGTCCGACAAGACCCTGCTCCTGGAAGTCGACCACGAGCAGGCCGGCGACTGCCGTCGGGCCATCGCCCCGTTCGCCGAGCTGGAGCGGGCGCCGGAGCACATCCACACCTACCGGGTGACCCCGCTGGGTCTGTGGAACGCGCGCGCGGCGGGCCACGACGCCGAGCAGGTCGTGGACGCGCTGGTGCAGTACAGCCGGTACCCGGTGCCGCACGCGCTGCTGGTCGACATCGCCGAGACGATGGACCGCTACGGGCGGCTCACGCTGTCCAAGCACCCGGCGCACGGGCTGGTCCTGACGACCACCGACCGTCCGGTTCTGGAGGAGGTCCTGAAGTCGAAGCGGATCGCGCCGCTGGTCGGCGCCCGGATCGACCCGGACACGGTCGCCGTGCACCCCTCCGAGCGGGGACAGATCAAGCAGACGCTGCTGAAGCTGGGCTGGCCGGCCGAGGACCTCGCCGGGTACGTCGACGGCGAGGCGCACCCGATCGAACTGGCCGAGGACGGCTGGGCGCTCAGGCCGTACCAGAAGCAGGCGGTGGAGAACTTCTGGCACGGCGGGTCGGGCGTGGTCGTCCTGCCCTGCGGCGCGGGCAAGACGCTGGTCGGCGCCGGGTCGATGGCGCAGGCGAAGTCCACGACCCTGATCCTCGTCACGAACACGGTCTCAGCCCGGCAGTGGAAGCACGAGCTGGTGCGGCGGACGTCGCTCACCGAGGACGAGATCGGCGAGTACAGCGGGACGAAGAAGGAGATCCGGCCCGTCACGATCGCCACGTACCAGGTGCTGACGACCAAGCGGAAGGGCGTCTACCCGCATCTGGAGCTGTTCGACTCCCGGGACTGGGGCCTGATCGTCTACGACGAGGTGCATCTGCTGCCGGCGCCGGTGTTCAAGTTCACGGCGGATCTCCAGGCGCGCCTGCGGCTGGGCCTCACGGCCACGCTGGTGCGTGAGGACGGGCGCGAGTCGGACGTGTTCTCCCTGATCGGGCCCAAGCGGTTCGACGCGCCCTGGAAGGAGATCGAGGCGCAGGGCTACATCGCGCCCGCCGACTGTGTGGAGGTCCGGGTCAATCTGACGGACGCGGAGCGGCTCGCGTACGCCACGGCCGAGGCGGAGGAGAAGTACCGCTTCTGTGCGACGACCGACACCAAGCGGAAGGTCACGGAGGCGATCGTCCGCCGCTTCGCCGGGCAGCAGATCCTCGTCATCGGCCAGTACATCGACCAGCTCGACGAGCTGGGTGAGCATCTGGGCGCGCCCGTGATCAAGGGCGAGACGTCGAACGCGCAGCGGGAGAAGTTGTTCGACGCCTTCCGGGAGGGCGAGATCAGCGTGCTCGTCGTGTCCAAGGTCGCGAACTTCTCGATCGACCTGCCGGAGGCGACGGTCGCGGTCCAGGTGTCCGGCACGTTCGGGTCGCGCCAGGAGGAGGCCCAGCGGCTGGGCCGGGTGCTCCGGCCGAAGTCCGACGGTCACCAGGCGCACTTCTACTCGGTGGTCGCGAGGGACACGATCGACCAGGACTTCGCCGCGCACCGCCAGCGCTTCCTGGCGGAGCAGGGGTACGCGTACCGGATCATGGACGCGGACGAGCTGCTCGCGGAGAGCTGGCAGGCCGGCCACGCGGGTGCGGCGGCGCCGCTCACTTGCGGCGGACCACACCTGCTTCCTCGCCGTACTCGCCGAGGATGATCACGTCGAAGGCGGCGCCCGCGAACACCCTGACGGCGCGCAGGGCGTCGCCGAGGAGATGACGGTGGTGGCTGCCTGCCACAGCTGTGGCGCCGGGCGGGCGGCCCTGCGCCGGGGCGGGGGAGATGGTTGCTGCGCTCATGTCTCCATGGTGCGTTTCCGCACGTAAAGTCCGCGTCGGCCTGAGGACCGAATCCGCGTACTCTGCTCGTACGCCTGGGGACCGACCCCTGCCCCTCAGGGAGGAGGCCCTCATCCCCTAGGGGATGAGAAACAGGGGACGAGGAACGGGAGACGACAAACGGGGGACGGGGAATCAGGGGACGGGAAAAACCGTTGGCGGTCGCCTCGCGCGCTCCTCTAGGATCTCCGCTCTTGCCCGCCTCCCTCACGGAGCGCCGCCGACCGGACGGAAACCGGCCGGCATCTCACCGCCATCTCTTCAGCAGGTCCTCCGGAGGCACCCCCTTGTCCACGCCCGTCGACGACCCGCTCTCCCGTGAGCGCTCCCACCTCGCCGCGTCCCGTTCCGCCCTGCGTGCCATGCGCGAGGACGTCGAGGCCCTCGACATCAGCGACGTCACCGCGAACTGGGTCAACGCCGAGGTACTGGCCCACCAGATCGAGGAGCGCATCAAGGCCCTGGCCGACCTCAGCGACACCCCGCTGTTCTTCGGACGGCTCGACCATCTGCACGCACCGGGCAGTGAGCAGGCCGAGGGCGCCGAGGGCGAGCGCTTCTACATCGGGCGGCGGCATGTGCACGACGCCGACGGCGACCCCATGGTGATCGACTGGCGCGCGCCCGTCTCGCAGCCGTTCTACCGGGCCTCCAAGAAGAACCCGATGGACATCGCGCTGCGCCGCCGCTTCGGCTACACGGGCGGCGAGCTCACGGCGTACGAGGACGAGCACCTGTCGGACCCGGCCGAGGCGGCGCGGACCAGCAAGCTCCTCCAGCAGGAGATCGAGCGGCCGCGCGTCGGCCCGATGCGGGACATCGTCGCGACGATCCAGCCCGAGCAGGACGAGATCGTCCGGTCGGGGCTCTCCGGCACGGTGTGCGTGCAGGGCGGGCCGGGCACCGGGAAGACCGCCGTCGGCCTGCACCGGGTCGCCTACCTCCTCTACGCCCACCGCGAGCGCCTCGCCCGCACCGGCACGCTCGTCATCGGACCGAACCGGTCCTTCCTGCACTACATCGAGCAAGTGCTGCCCGCCCTCGGTGAGTTGACGGTCCAGCAGGCCACCGTCGAGGACCTGGTGGCGCACGTGGAGATCAAGGGGACGGACGACGCGACGGCCGCGCGCGTCAAGGGCGACGCCCGCATGGCGCAGGTGCTGCGCAGGGCCCTGTACTCGCACGTCACGATGCCCACCGAGCCGGTCGTGGTCGTGCGCGGCTCCCGCCGCTGGCGCGTGGCGGCGTACGAACTGGAGGACACCGTCCGCGAGTTGCTCGACCGCGACATCCGCTACGGCGCCGCCCGCGAGGCCCTGCCGCAGCGCATCGCGCACGCCGTGCTGGTGCAGATGGAGCGGTCGGGGGAGGCGCCGGACGACCGGGTGCAGGACGCGGTGGCCCGCAACAGCGCGGTCAAGGCGGCGGTGAAGGCGGTCTGGCCGGCCGTCGACCCGGCGAAGCTGGTGCTGCGCCTGCTGTCGGACGCGGACTTCCTCGCCGAGCACGCGGCGGGGATCCTGGACGAGGAGGAGCAGAAGGCGGTGCTGTGGGCGAGACCGGCGCGCAGCGTCAAGTCCGCCAAGTGGTCGGCAGCCGACGCCGTCCTCATCGACGAGGCCACCGACCTCATCCAGCGCACGCACTCCCTCGGCCATGTCGTCCTCGACGAGGCGCAGGACCTCTCCCCCATGCAGTACCGGGCGGTCGGCCGCCGCTGCACGACCGGCAGTGCGACGGTCCTCGGCGACCTGGCGCAGGGCACCACGCCGTGGGCGACCCGCGGCTGGCAGGAGGCGCTGGCCCACCTGGGCAAGCCGGACGCGGTGGTGGAGGAGCTGACGGCCGGTTTCCGCGTGCCGACGGACGTCATCACCTACGCCTCCCGGCTGCTCCCGCACATCGCCCCAGGGCTCACGCCGGTCGTGTCGATCCGTGAGAACCCGGGCCACTTCGAGGTCCGGTCGGTCGCGGGGACGACGGACGTGGTCGACGCCTGCCGCGAGTCACTGCGCCACGAGGGCTCGACGGGCCTGATCGCCGCGGACGCCCGGGTCCCGGAGCTGGCGGCGGCCCTGACGGAGGCCGGGATCCCCTACCTCAGCCCCGGCGAGGAGACCACCCTGGAGACCCGCCTGACCCTGGTCCCGGCGTCACTCGCGAAGGGTCTGGAGTACGACTACGTCGTCCTGGACGAACCCCGGGCGGTGGTCGACGGCGAGCCGGACGAACGCACGGGCCTGCGCCGCCTGTACGTGGCGCTGACGCGAGCGGTGTCGGGGCTGACGGTGACGCATGCGGCCCCGCTGCCGCCACAACTGGCCTAGCTGCGGGCACTCGGCCGACCTGGCTGCGGGCACTCGGCCGACCTGGCTGCGGGCACTTGTGCCGCCAAGGGCGGCACGGGTGGGCGCAGCGGCACCCCGCACCGCCGGGTTGCGAACCCACCCGGCCCCGGCAGCAACGCCCAGTTGTTCTCAGGAACCGTCCACCGCAGCCCGCCACTCCGCAACGGCCTCCGCCGACACGGGTGCGGCCCAACCCCCCGGCCGCACCGCCCCACCGACGTGAAACGCATCCACCCCCGCCCCCCGCAACACCGGCACATGCTCCAGCCGCAACCCACCCCCCACCAGCAACCGCTGCTCGTACCCCGGCTCCCCGGAACGCCCCGCCTCGGCGAGCAGCACGGCAAGCCCGTCATCGACCCCGCCCGCCGCCCCGGCCGTCAGATACGTGTCCAACCCCGGCATGCCATCCAGCTGCTTGCGCAGGGCGTCCCGGTCGGCGGCCCGGTCGATGGCCCGGTGGAAGGTCCAGGGGCAGCCGTCCAGTACCCCGACGACCCGCTCCACCGCCGCCAGGTCCACCTCGCCCTCCGCGTCGAGAAACCCGAGCACGAACTCCTCGGCCCCGGCCTCCCGCAGTCCGGCTGCCACGCCGACCAGCCGGTCGACGTCCCCGGCGCCGAAGCCGTCGGTGAGCCGCAGCATCACCCGCAGTGAGAGGTCGACGGCCCGCCGGATCCCGGCGACGGTGGCGGCCGACGGGGTGAGCCCGTCGGCCGCCATGTCGGTGACCAGCTCGAGGCGGTCCGCGCCTCCGGCCTGGGCGGCGACCGCGTCCTCGACGCCGAGGGCGATCACCTCCAGGACTGCACGCTTGCTCATGGGGCCCCTCAATCAGCATGGCGTCGGCGTTCCGGAAACAGGTCTAGTCCAATCAAAGACTACGCTGCCCGCTCCCGCCGGCTCCCAAGCACCCCGCCGGGCCGAGAGCCCCTCACCCGAAGATGTTCAGCTCCTTCGCCTCCACCCCGACCAGCTCGAACGCGGGCGCCCCGTCGACCGGCCGCCCCGTGTACAGCCGCACCAGCGTCGGCCCGTCCCCGATGAAGCGCCCCGGAGGCCGTTCCCCGCCGCCCTCCCCGAGCCTCAGCGGTTCGTCCAGGTCGTCGAGGTCGGCGTGCACCGGCACATGTCCCCGCTCGCGGGTGATCCGGGCGAGCAGCGCGAGCGCGTCCGGCAGCCCGGCCCCGCCGTACGCCCCAGGCTCCCCGAAGGCCTCGCGCACGTCCCCGGCGTGCACCCACTCCCCCAGCGCGAGACCGTCCAGCTTCCCGCCCGCCCCGGCGATCACCGGTCCGGCCTCGGTCATCCCGCGCTCCAGTTCGTCCACGACCCGCGCGTTGCTCCAGCCGTCCCGCTCGGCGATGTCCCGGTCGTTCGACTCGGGCGAGAACACGCCCTCCTCGAACCGGTTCTCCACCACCCGCCTGAGCGCGGCCGAGCAGTGCGCCAGCACCGACCGCACCGACCAGCCCGGACACGCCCTCACGGGCAGCGCGAAGTCCTCCTCGGCCCTGCCCCGCAGCAGCGGGATCAGCGCGTCACGCTCGATCGTCAGCAGCCGCCCGGGCTGCTCGGGGTCCCGTACGCCGTGCACATCAGCAGGAGTCGTCATAGGACCCACGCTAGGTGTCACACGCGGCGGAGCGGGAGAATGCCCCCATGGCCGATCTCGACGCCCTCCGCGCCCGCTTCGTCCGCACCCTGGAAGCGGCCCGGGGCCCGGCCGGCGGCCCGGACCCGGTCCCGTACGCCGACGACCTGCTCAGGCGCTGGCAGGAGCCGCAGCGCCGCTACCACACGGTCGGGCACCTCACGGCGGTTCTGGACCACATCGACGTACTGGAGAAGTACGCGCACGACCCGGACGTGGTCCGGCTGGCCGCCTGGTTCCACGATGCCGTCTACCTCCCCGACCGCTCGGAGAACGAGGAACGCTCCGCCCGCCTCGCCGAACGCGCCCTCCCCGAGGCCGGCGTGCCCGCCGCCCGGACCGCCGAGGTGACCCGTCTGGTCCGTCTCACCACCAGCCACGACCCCGCCGACGACGACCCCGACGGCCAGGTCCTGTGCGACGCCGACCTGGCGATCCTCGCCTCGCCCCCGTCGGCGTACGCCGCCTACACCGCCGCCGTCCGCGAGGAGTACCACTTCGTCCCGAACGACGCCTTCCGCACCGGCCGCTCGGCGATCCTGCGCCAACTCCTGGACCTGCCGAGGCTGTTCAGGACGCCGTACGGAGCGTCGGAGTGGGAGGCGACGGCCCGCTACAACCTCACCGCCGAGCTGGAAATGCTGTCGCTTCCGCCCGACGCCCCCTCGTAACCTGCCCCGCATGTGGACAACGGGTGCGGAACAGGTGGAGCAGGCCGTCGCCGAGTGCGTGGGCGTGCTGGGGGCGGTCACCGACCGGGACTGGGAGGCGGTGCGCGCCGGGCGGCTGGAGTGGAGCTGCCGGGAGACGGCGGTGCACATCGCCGGGGATCTCATCGGGTACGCGGGGCAGCTGGCGGGGCGCGAGCCCGAGGGGTACACGCCCTTCGAGATCTCGCTGGATGAGGGGACGGACAACGCGGGTGCGCTGCGGGTGATCCGCACGATGGGCGCCCTGTTCGCCGCCGCGATCCGCACCACCCCGCGCGAGGTCCGGGCCTTCCATCCGTATCCGTTCCGCAGCGCGAACCGCGAGGGATTCGCCGCGATGGGCACGGCGGAGGTGCTGCTGCACACCCACGACCTGGCCGAGGGCCTGGGCGTGGCGTACGAACCGGCCCCCGAGCTGTGCGACTTCGTCCTCACCCGGATCTTCCCGCACGTCCAGCCCGGCCCCACCCCGTGGCGGACCCTGCTGTGGGCCACCGGCCGGGGTGACCTGCCCGGCCGCGCGCCGGTCACCGAGTGGCGCTGGTCCAACAACCTGGTGCTGCCGACCGACCGGCTCACACTCCAGGGCGTCACCCCCGCGGCGGCCACCGACCTGTCCACGGTCGGCGACGGCGGCTTCGAGTGGCTCGACGGCGGCCCGATCGAGGGCACCCGGGTCGGCGCCGGGCTGGTGTTCAAGCAGTACGAGGACGGCGTCCACCGGCCGGAGTGGGGCATGTACGTCCTGGTCCGGCGCGAGGACGGCCGCGCGCTCGGCGCCATGGGCTTCCACGGCGTCCCGGACGAGTCGGGGCGGGTGGAGGTCGGCTACGACCTCGTCGAAGCGGCCCGGGGCCACGGTTACGCCACCGAGGCGCTGCGCGCGCTGTCGGCCTGGGCGCTGTCCCGGGACGAGGTACGGACCGTCGTCGCGAACGTCGAGCGGGACAACACGCCCTCCCACAACGTCCTCGCCCGCGCCGGATTCAAAGCCGTCGCGGAGGACACCGAGCAGGTCACCTACGAACTGCGCGAACCCGGCGACTGAGCCCGCCCCTTCGGCCGCCGCAGCCCCGCCCCGTGCAGCAGCCGCACCACCTCGCGGCTGCCGACCTCCACGGCCCCGGCGGCCACGACGTCCGCGTACCGCTCGGCGGGGATGTCGTAGTGGTCGCGTTCGAAGGCCCGCCGGGGCACGCCGAGGCGTTCGGCGAAGGTGTGCAGTTCCTCGTACGAGACGTCGCTGACCAGGTGGGACCACATGCGGCCGTGGCCGGGCCAGGTCGGCGGGTCGATGTAGACGGTCACGAGGGCTCCGCCCCGCCGAGTGCCTCGCGCAGCGATCCCAGCGCCGCGACCTTCACGCCCGCCTCGCTGCACACCCAGTGCGGGTCGGGCCCCAACTCCGGTTCCACGTCCAGCGCGTGCGGGTCGCCGGTGCCGCACACCGGGCACAGCGGCCAGCGGCCGTAGCGCTCCAGCAGGGCGTCCTGCACGTCCTGCGCGACCAGACCGGCCACGTACCGCGCGCCCTCCGGCCACTGCTCGACCCACCACCGCCGCTGCACGACGGACTCCTCGACCAGCGACACGACGTCCGCCTCAGCGACGCGTCCCGCGACGAGGTCGGCCAGCACGAGGGCGCGCGCGGCGTGCAGCGCCTGCTCCAGGGGGTCGATGGGGTCCATGCCCCCATTGTGCGCACTCTTGACCACGACGCCGAGCCGAAAATATCTTTCAGAAGTGACCCGAAGAGTGAAGGAAAGTTTCGCCGACGAGCGCGGCGGCGCGAGCGGCACGGGCGGTTCGGGCGGTACCGGCGGCACAGGTGCCATGGCCGGCCCGCCCGGCACCCCGCCGGCCCCGCCGCCCTCGCGGCCAAGGTCCGCACGCTGGGCCCGTCGATGACGCGTTCCATGCAGCGCGTCGCCGAGGCCGTCGCGGGCGACCCGGCCGGCTGCGCGGCCCTCACGGTCACCGGCCTCGCCGAACTCACCGGCACCAGCGAGGCCACCGTCGTACGCACCGCCCGGCTGCTGGGCTATCCGGGTTACCGGGACCTGCGCCTGGCCCTCGCCGGTCTCGCCGCGCAGCAGCAGTCCGGCCGGGCCCCGGCCATCACGACGGACATCGCGGTGGACGACCCGATCGCCGACGTCGTCGCGAAGCTCGCCTACGACGAGCAGCAGACCCTCGCCGACACCGCCGCCGGCCTCGACACCGTCCAACTGGGCGCGGCCGTCACGGCGCTGACCACCGCCCGCCGCACGGACGTGTACGGCGTCGGGGCGTCCGGGCTGGTCGCGCAGGACCTCACGCAGAAGCTCCTGCGGATAGGGCTGGTGGCGCACGCCCACAGCGACCCGCACCTGGCCGTCACCAACGCCGTGCAACTGCGCGCGGGGGACGTCGCGATCGCCATCACCCACTCCGGGTCGACGGGGGACGTCATCGAGCCGCTGCGGGTCGCCTTCGAGCGCGGGGCGACGACGGTGGCGATCACCGGCCGCCCGGACGGCCCGGTCTCGCAGTACGCCGACCACGTCCTCACCACGTCCACGGCCCGCGAGAGCGAGCTGCGTCCCGCGGCGATGTCGTCCCGGACCGGTCAGCTTCTTGTGGTGGACTGCCTGTTCGTGGGGGTGGCGCAGCGGACGTACGAGACGGCGGCGCCGGCGCTCTCGGCGTCGTACGAGGCGCTGGCCCACCGGCATCGTTCCTGAGCCAGCCCCGGCCAGCACCGGAAAGACACGGAAAGAGCCGTCCCATGACCTCCACCTCCGACCCCCGTGATCTCAGAGCCGAGTTGGAGTCCCTGCCCACCGAGGCGTTCCGGCCGGAACTCGCCGGCATCGACCGGCTGCCCACCCTCGACATCGCGCGGCTCATGAACGGCGAGGACGCCACCGTGGCCGGGGCGGTCGCCGCCCGGCTGCCTCAGATCGCCGCCGCGATCGACGCCCTGGCCGAGCGGATGGCCCGGGGCGGCCGTCTGGTCTACGCGGGTGCCGGCACGGCGGGTCGGCTGGGCGTCCTGGACGCCTCCGAGTGCCCGCCCACCTTCAACACCGACCCCTCCCGGGTCGTCGGCCTGATCGCGGGCGGCCCGCAGGCCATGGTCACCTCGGTCGAGGGCGCGGAGGACTCCCGGGAACTGGCCCGTGCCGACCTGGAGCCCCTCGGCCTGACCCCGGACGACACGGTGGCCGGCATCTCGGCCTCCGGCCGCACCCCGTACGCCATCGGCGCCGTCGAGTACGCCCGCGCCCGCGGCTGCCTCACCATCGGCCTGGCCTGCAACCCCGGCAGCCCGCTCGCGGCCGCCGCCGAGCACGGCGTCGAGATCGTCGTGGGCCCCGAACTGCTCACCGGCTCCACCCGCCTGAAGGCCGGCACGGCACAGAAGCTCGTGCTCAACATGCTCTCGACGATCACGATGATCCGCCTGGGCAAGACCTACGGGAACCTGATGGTCGACGTCCGCGCCTCCAACGACAAACTGCGCGCCCGCTCCCACCGCATCGTCGCCCTGGCCACCGGCGCCGGCGACGAGGAGATCGAACGGGCCCTGGCCGCCACCGACGGCGAGGTGAAGAACGCGATCCTGACCATCCTGGCCGACGTGGACGGCCCGACGGCGGCCCGGCTGCTGGCGGAGTCCGACGGGCACCTGCGGGCCGCGCTGGCGGCGGCAGTCCGCTGACCCGATCGGCTTCACCTCGACTTCGACTCCCGGTTGACGTGCCTGACCCGAGCCCGCAGCGTCTCCCGCACGGGCAGCGAGCGCAGTACCTCGTTCAGGTGCTCGGCCGTCCGTACGTTGCACCGCCCCAGCTCGACCAGGGCGAACGGCTCGGCGCTCGCACCGGTCACCGGGTCTACGCCCAGCGACGGCAGCACGACACCCACTCCCGCGAGCGCGTCCCGCCCCGCCCCGCCCCCGTGAACATCACCCTGGACACCGAGATGCTCAAGGACTCCGCCGACTGACGACAATAGGAACCATGAACCACGCCCAGCTCACCGCCCTAGGCCGTGCCCTCCGTCTCCTCGGTGAGCACGGGGAGGCCCTCACCTCCGACACCCCGGACGGCAAACTGCACGAGGTCAGGGCCGACCTGAAGCGCGCCCTGGACCTGCTGGAGGACAGCGTCACCACTGCGGCTCCCAGCACGCGCTGCCCGGAGCACCCCACCGGCCCGGTCGACGAGGCCGCCCCCGACCTGTGCCTGCTGTGCGAGACCCGGCGCCGGGCCGCCCGCAGGGCGGAGTTCAACGGCCCCGCTCCGCAGCACCGGCCCACCGAGCCGGTCCAGTCCCGCTACGGCGTGAGCGGTGACCGCCCCCAGCCCCAGCAGCGCTGGCTGCCGGAGCTGTGGACCGGCCAGACCTGGCAGTTGTGCGGCACCCCGCGCCGGGACCGCCGCGAGGCCGAGCTGTACATCGCCGCCCAGCGCAAGGCTCCCCGGGCGGCCATGGCGTACCGGCTGGTGCACGAGTTCACCGACTACGAGGTGCTGCGCGTGTGGGGTACGCCGGTCAGGGTCGACATCGAGCCGATGGGCAACCTGTAGCTCACAGCAGGGGCAGGGCCTGGAAGTCGTAGCCCTCCCACAGCCTGCGCGAGGCCTCCTCCGGGTACGCCCTCACCACCGGCTCCGCGTCCAGCACCTGCACGAGCCGCCGCTCGTCGTCGTACGCCGGCCAGCCCGGGTCTCCCGACCTCGCGAACGCCGTCCAGGACGATCGGAAGCGGGACGACAGTGCCAGGGCCTCGGCGGACGGCTCGGCACCCGCGAACAGCAGCAGCCCGAGGTCCGCCCCGTACGTGCCGAAGAGCAGGGGGACGTCCAGGCCGTGGCAGGCGCCCAGCGCGCCGCCGTTCCCCGGGGCCGGCCAGGTCAGTTCGTAGACGTGTGCCCGGCCGCCGCCCGCGCGCTGTGCCTCGGCCAGGTGCAGGGAGGGCATGTTGAACAGCCAGTCCGTCTGGACGCGTTCGTAGAGCTCGCTCGGGGAGGCGTCGGGGAACACGGCGCGGTAGGCCTGTTCGCCGTCCGGGGCCGGGGCGAACAACCGCAAGGCCGATGTCGCCTGCTCCTCGGTGATCTGGCCCAGCCGGCCCGCCATGGCGACGAAGAGGCGGTACTCGTCGCGGTTGTGGCCGACGACCAGGTCGACGTCCTTCGCCGCACCGGCCGCCAGCGCCTGCCAGGGCATGACCGGCAGGACCTCGCCGTCGACCACCGGCGAGAAAGGCGTGACCGTCGGCGCCGCCTGGCCCCAGCGGTCGGTGTACTGGAGCATCTTGGCGCTCAACGACTCACCCGCCGAGGTCAGTTCGCGCGGGGCGATGGTCGCCAGGTCGGCGACCGTGGGGCGCAGCCCCACCTCGGCGGCGAGAGCCGTACCGATGTCACGGGCCAGGGCGTCCGAGAAGAACGTCCCCGGCACGCTCTGCGCGATCGCCCGCCGGAACAGCCCCGCCGCCCTCGGCATGACGAGCAGCGAGGCGATCGAACCCGCGCCCGCCGACTCGCCGAAGACCGTGACCTGGGCGGGGTCGCCGCCGAACGCATCGATGTTGTCCCGTACCCACTCCAGCGCGGCGACTTGGTCGAGCAGGCCGCGGTTGGCGGGCGCCCCCTCGATGTGGGCGAAGCCCTCCATGCCGACGCGGTAGTTGAGGGACACGACCACGAGGTCGCCGTCGGCCGCGATGCGCCGGGCGTCGTAGCCGGGCTGGCCGGAGTGGCCGAGCTTGTAGGCGCCGCCGTAGATCCACACCATGACCGGGCGGCGGGCGCCCGGGTCGGGTTCGGGGGTGCAGACGTTGACCGTGAGCCACTCGTCGCCCTCGGGCACGTCGAGCAGGCCCGGGCCGCCGAGGTTGCCGAGGTCCTGCGGGGGCGGCGGACCGAAGGCGTACGCGTCCCGTATGCCGTCCCAGGAGTGGGCGGGGCGCGGTGCCATGAAGCGGGCCTCGCCCACGGGAGGTGCGGCGAAGGGGATGCCGCGGAAGACGGCGAGGCCCTCCTCCCTGCGGCCGCGTACCGCACCGGCGGTGGTGCGCACGACCGGTGCGACATGCTCGCCTGAGGCACCGGTCGGGGGGTGGGACTCGGTCGTCGTCATCTGTGGGTCTCCTCACGGGGTGCCGGTAACAAGCGCCCGGCCAGTGTCCTTGACTGACGCAAGTGAATCCAGGGCACCCCGTGTGCGGCCCCTGTGGGATCAGCTGAGCGTCTGCAGCGCCGCCGGGTCGTACGGCGCCAGCTCGTCGAAGCGGCCGGACAGGACCTTCCGCGCCCACTGCGGGTCCTGGAGCAGGGCGCGGCCGACGGCGACCAGGTCGAACTCGTCGCGCTCGAAGCGGTCCAGGAGGTTGTCGAGGTCGCCGACCTCGGCGCCCTCGCCCTGGAAGGACTTGAGGAAGTCGCCGCCGTTGAGGCCGACCGAGCCGACGGTGATGGCGGGCTTGCCGGTGATCTTCTTGGTCCAGCCGGCCAGGTTGAGGTCGGAGTCGTCGAACTCGGGGACCCAGTAGCGGCGGGTGGAGGCGTGGAAGGCGTCGGCACCGGCCGCGGCGAGCGGGGCCAGGATGGCCTCCAGCTCCTCGGGCGTCTCGGCGAGGCGGGCGTCGTAGGCGTCCTGCTTCCACTGCGAGTAGCGGAAGATGACGGGGAAGTCGGCGGAGACGGACTCGCGGACGGCCGCGACGATCTCCGCGGAGAACCTGGTGCGGGCGACCGGGTCGCCGCCGTAGGCGTCGGTGCGGCGGTTGGTGCCCTCCCAGAGGAACTGGTCGAGCAGGTAGCCGTGGGCGCCGTGGATCTCCACGCCGTCGAAGCCGATGCGCTCGGCCGCGGCCGCGGCCTCGGCGAACGCGCCGATGACGGCGTCGATGTCGGCCTGGGTCATGGCCTTGCCGGTGGGCTCGGCGGCGCCGATGCGCAGCCCGGAGGGGCCGACCGCCGGGGCGTCGGCGACCGGCGGCTCGCCCTGGTTGCGGACCATGCCGATGTGCCACAGCTGCGGCACGATCGTGCCGCCCGCGGCGCGCACCGCCTCGGCGACCTTCGCCCAGCCCGCGAGCTGCTCCTCACCGTGGAACCGCGGCACGCTGTCGCTCTGACCGGCCGACTCGTGGCCGACATAGGTGCCCTCGGTGACGATCAGGCCGACACCGGCGGCGGCGCGGCGGGAGTAGTACGAGATGACGTCCTCGCCGGGGACGCCGCCCGGGGAGAACATGCGGGTCATCGGCGCCATCGCGATCCGGTTCGGGACGGTCAGGCCGCCCAGCGATACGGGCCGGGACAGGATTTCGGCGGCACGGGAGGCGGCGGAGGCGTCGACGGTCACGTGGGGGCTCCTCTTGGATACCGAACAGTATGTGCATACGCATAGGACGCATGTTCCAACCATCCGGCCCCGCCCAGGCCATCCCGCCCCCTCTGTGATCCCGGACACGCCCGAGGGCGGCACCCCCTGTCGGAACAGGGAGTGCCGCCCTCGGCAAGGACGTTGATCGACCAGGTCGATCAGAAGTCCATGTCACCGCCCGGCATGCCGCCGCCGGCGGGCGCGGCGGCCTTCTCCGGCTTGTCGGCGATGACGGCCTCGGTGGTGAGGAACAGCGCGGCGATGGAGGCGGCGTTCTGCAGAGCGGAACGGGTCACCTTCGCCGGGTCGATGATGCCCTCGGCGATCATGTCGACGTACTCACCGGTCGCGGCGTTCAGGCCGTGGCCGACCTGGAGGTTGCGGACCTTCTCCACGACGACGCCGCCCTCGAGACCACCGTTGACGGCGATCTGCTTCAGCGGGGCCTCCAGGGCGAGCTTCACGGCGTTGGCGCCGGTCGCCTCGTCACCCTCGAGCTCCAGCTTCTCGAAGACCTGCGAGGCCTGGAGCAGGGCCACGCCACCACCGGCGACGATGCCCTCCTCGACGGCCGCCTTGGCGTTGCGGACGGCGTCCTCGATGCGGTGCTTGCGCTCCTTGAGCTCCACCTCGGTGGCGGCACCGGCCTTGATGACGGCCACGCCGCCGGCCAGCTTCGCCAGACGCTCCTGGAGCTTCTCGCGGTCGTAGTCCGAGTCGCTGTTCTCGATCTCGGCGCGGATCTGGTTGACCCGGCCCTGGACCTGCTCGGCGGAGCCGGCACCGTCGACGATGGTGGTCTCGTCCTTGGTGATGACGACCTTGCGGGCCTTGCCCAGGAGGTCGATCGTGGCGTTCTCCAGCTTGAGGCCGACCTCCTCGGAGATCACCTCGCCGCCGGTGAGGATGCCGATGTCCTGGAGCATCGCCTTGCGACGGTCACCGAAGCCCGGGGCCTTGACGGCGACGGACTTGAAGGTGCCACGGATCTTGTTGACGACCAGGGTCGACAGGGCCTCGCCCTCGACGTCCTCGGCGATGATCAGCAGCGGCTTGCCCGACTGCATGACCTTCTCCAGGAGCGGGAGCAGGTCCTTGACGTTGGAGATCTTGGAGTTCGCGATCAGGATGTACGGGTCGTCGAGGACGGCCTCCATACGCTCCATGTCGGTCGCGAAGTACGCCGAGATGTAGCCCTTGTCGAAGCGCATACCCTCGGTGAGCTCCAGCTCCAGACCGAAGGTCTGGGACTCCTCGACGGTGATGACGCCTTCCTTGCCGACCTTGTCCATGGCCTCGGCGATGAGCTCGCCGATCTGGGTGTCGGCGGCGGAGATGGAGGCCGTGGAGGCGATCTGCTCCTTGGTCTCGACGTCCTTCGCCTGCTCCAGCAGGGCGGCGGAGACGGCCTCGACGGCCTTCTCGATACCGCGCTTGAGAGCCATCGGGTTGGCGCCGGCGGCTACGTTGCGCAGGCCTTCCTTGACCAGGGCCTGGGCGAGAACGGTCGCGGTGGTCGTGCCGTCACCGGCGACGTCGTCCGTCTTCTTGGCGACTTCCTTGACCAGCTCGGCGCCGATCTTCTCGTACGGGTCCTCGAGCTCGATCTCCTTGGCGATGGAGACACCGTCGTTGGTGATCGTGGGGGCGCCCCACTTCTTCTCGAGGACGACGTTGCGGCCCTTGGGGCCGAGGGTCACCTTGACGGCGTCCGCGAGCTGGTTCATGCCGCGCTCGAGGCCGCGCCGCGCCTCCTCGTCGAACGCGATGATCTTGGCCATGTGAAGTGGTCCCTCCAGGACTGGGGGTGAATACTTCGGACCGCGCCCGCGCCCGCGACGGACGGCTCGCCTGCCTCGTGGTTCCTTCCCACCCGGCCTGCGGGCCTCACCGACCCGGTCCTTACGTTGTCACTCTCACCTTCAGAGTGCTAACGCAATGATTAGCACTCGGGCATGGCGAGTGCAAGCGGCTCCCGAGGTTCGGGCGGGGCGCTCAGCCCCCGGCGAACAGGGCTCACCCGGCTTGGCCCACAGGCCGCGAGCGGGTCCGGGGCGTGAACCCACACCCCGGGCGCCGGTCCCCGAACAGGCCGAAGGGCCCGCACCCCGGGGGTGCGGGCCCTTCAGAGAAGACCGGTCGCTTGCGCTTGGTCGTGGTGCGCGTTCAGGCAGAGACGCGAACCATGTCGGCCTGCGGCCCCTTCTGACCCTGCGAGATCTCGAACTCGACCCGCTGGCCCTCTTCCAGGGTGCGGTAGCCGTCCATCTGGATCGCACTGTAGTGGACGAAAACATCCGCACCACCGTCGACCGCGATGAAGCCGTACCCCTTCTCCGCGTTGAACCACTTGACGGTGCCCTGAGCCATGCCTAACTCCCCTATTACTGGCCCTTGCACAGATCCACACTTCGCGGACCCGGGTCAGACCTCACCCCCCACGGTTGGGGGCGTGCGCCGGAACGCGTCGACCGCGGCTGAATGTATCTGCCCAACTGCCGTCTGCAACAGGTCAATCGGACGAGAAATCTGGACGCGCAGGGTCCGGAATGTAGGGAGAATTCGCCTGACTTCAGGGCAAGTCGGGCCACACAAAAAGAACATAAGCCGCGAAAGATACACACACTTTGGCTGCATCTTGTCGGGCGCGCGGCAGGAATTCAGGGCTTCCGATCAGGAGATCGGCGCCGTGTTCCCCAACTGTACCGCGCTCAATCACACAGAATTGCCCCCTCCGCTTCTCTCACGGAGGGGGCAATTCGATGAACTCTCGGTGACCGCCGTTACCGAAGGTAATAATCAAGCCGGTCGACCGGTTCAGCCGCCCGCGACGGCCGGGATGATCGACACCCCGGCACCGTCCGGCGTCGCCGTCTCCAGCCCCTGCTCGAACCGCACGTCGTCGTCGTTGACGTACACGTTGACGAACCGGCGCAGCTTGCCCTGGTCGTCCAGCACCCGGGCGGCGATCCCGGTGTGGTTCTTCTCCAGATCGGCGATGACCTCGCCGAGGGTCGCCCCCTCGGCGGCGACCTCGGCCTGGCCGCCGGTGTAGGTGCGCAGGATGGTGGGGATGCGAACGGTGACGCTCATCGGGTAGGACCTCCGGTTTCGACTGCAGCTACGGCTGGTTGGCGCACCTTGGGGCGCGGGGGACTGCGCGACCAGCCCCCACCGGCCCGCAGCAAGAACGACGCTCTAGACGAGCCCCGCCTCACGGAACGACTCCAGGTTGGGACGAATGGTCGCAGTAAGCCCGGTCCCAGCCACCGCATCCAGCGTCTTCAGACCATCCCCCGTGTTCAGGACGACGGTCGTCAACGACGGGTCGAGAACCCCGTTCTCGATCAGCTTCTTCGCCACGCCCACGGTCACCCCACCGGCGGTCTCCGCGAAGATGCCCTCGGTCCGGGCGAGGAGCTTGATCGCCTCGACGACCTGCTCGTCGTTCACGTCCTCCACCGCACCGCCCGTGCGGCGCGCGATGTCGAGCACGTAGGGGCCGTCCGCCGGGTTGCCGATGGCGAGGGACTTGGCGATGGTGTCCGGCTTCTGGGGGCGGACGACGTCGTGGCCGGCCTTGTAGGCGGTCGACACCGGCGAGCAGCCCTCGGCCTGCGCGCCGAAGATCTTGTACGGCTTGTCCTCGACCAGCCCGAGCTTGATCAGCTCCTGAAGGCCCTTGTCGATCTTCGTGAGCTGGGAGCCGGAGGCGATGGGCACCACGATCTGGTCCGGCAGCCGCCAGCCGAGCTGCTCGCAGATCTCGTACGCCAGGGTCTTGGAGCCCTCGGCGTAGTACGGCCGCAGGTTGACGTTGACGAAGCCCCAGCCCTCGCCGGCCGGGTCGCCGATCAGCTCGGAGCAGAAGCGGTTCACGTCGTCGTAGTTGCCCTGGATGCCGACGAGCTCTCCGCCGTAGACCGCGGCCATGACGACCTTGCCCTGCTCCAGGTCGTGCGGGATGAACACGCAGGAGCGGAAGCCGGCGCGGGCCGCCGCGGCGCCCACGGCGCCGGCGAGGTTGCCGGTGGAGGAACAGGAGAGCGTGGTGAAGCCGAAGGCGCGGGCGGCCTCGAGGGCCTGGGCGACGACACGGTCCTTGAAGGAGTGCGTCGGGTTGCCGGAGTCGTCCTTGACGAAGAGCTTGCCGGCGTCGACACCCAGCTCACGCGCGAGGTTGTCGGCCTTGACGAGCTTGGTCCAGCCGGGGTTGATGTTCGGCTTGTCCGCCACGTCGGCCGGGACCGGCAGCAGGGGGGCGTAGCGCCAGATGTTCGCGGGGCCCGCCTCGATGCGCTTGCGGAGCTCTTCGGTGTCGTAGGCCGAGAAGTCGTACGCGATCTCCAGCGGGCCGAAACACTCCTCGCACGCGAAGACCGGGCCGAGGGGTACGCGGTGACCGCACTCGCGACAGCTCAGGGCGGCGGCGGGGCCGAGGTCTACGGTGGAGTCAGTGGTGCTTGCAACAGTCTGCACAGCCATGTGAGGCGAGGCCCTTTCTCCTCATCTTCCTCACGACGCATCTCGCCGTGAGACGGATTTGGCACCTTCCCGAGCCGGGAGCCTCGCGGAGCGGTCGACAGTGACCTACGAGTATCGGCTGGAGGGTTGCCGGGGCTTCATCGGGCCGTATCCCTCTGCCCCTCTGGATGAGCTGTATTCGGTTGTAAACGACGGACGACCCCGGACATGCGATGGTCATCCGCGTTGTTCAAGACTGTAACCGACGACCAGGACAGTTGAGATAGTCGTCCGAACCGCGAGATGGCTCACAGTCCGTCCCGCCGAGAGTACGCAGAGGAGCCGCCACGGTGCTGGAAGAAGTCGAGCGCTGGCTGAGCACCCGGTCCTGGTCCGTGACCGATCGTCCGCTTCACCAGATCCTCGCCGCCAAGCAGCGCACGGGCCGGACGGTCAGTGTCGTGCTGCCCGCGCTCAATGAGGAGGAGACGGTCGGCGACATCGCCGCCGTCATCCGCCACGATCTGATGCGGCAGGTGCCGCTCGTCGACGAGCTGGTCGTCGTCGACTCGGGGTCGACCGACCGAACGTCGGAGGTGGCCGCCGCCGCGGGCGCGACGGTGGTGCACCGCGACGAGATCCTCCCGCGCGTCCCGGCCGCGCCCGGCAAGGGCGAGGTGCTGTGGCGATCCCTCCTCGTCACCAGCGGGGACATCGTCTGCTTCATCGACGCGGACCTGAGGGACTTCTCGTCCGATTTCGTCTCCGGGATCGTGGGCCCGCTGCTCACCGACCCGGACATCGACCTGGTCAAGGGCATGTACGACCGTCCTCTCGGCGGCGCCACCGGGCAGGGGGGCCGGGTCACGGAGCTGATGGCCCGCCCGCTGCTCAACATGCACTGGCCCCAGCTGGCCGGCTTCGTGCAGCCGCTCGGCGGCGAGTACGCGGCCCGCCGCTCGCTGCTGGAGCAGCTGCCGTTCCCCGTCGGGTACGGCGTCGAGCTGGGCATGCTGGTCGACGCCCTGCACCTGGTGGGCCTGGACGCCCTCGCCCAGGTGGACATCGGCGTGCGCAAGCACCGGCACCAGGACGGGCAGGCGCTGGGCCGGATGGCCGCCGCGATCTACCGCACGGCCCAGCTGCGGCTGGCCCGCGGGCATCTGATCCGGCCGTCCCTGACACAGTTCGAACGGGGCGGGGACGGCTTCGAGCCGCGCACTTACTCCGTGGACACCGAGGAGCGTCCGCCGATGGTGGAGATCGCCGAGTACCAGGCCCGGAGGGCGGCCTGACCGGGGTCGTTTTCGGCCGGGTGGGGCAGGTCCGTACGTTTGAGCGTTTCCGGGCTGGGCTAAGTTGAGGCGTATGGCTTCAACGTACGGTGCTGCACAGGTACTGGTGGCCTCCAACCGCGGCCCGGTCTCCTACACGGTGGGCGAGGACGGTTCGCTGCACGCCAAGCGGGGCGGCGGCGGGCTGGTCTCGGGGTTGTCCGCGATCGGCTCGGACGCGGACGCGCTGTGGGTGTGCTCGGCGCTGTCCGACGGCGACCGCGAGGCGGTCCGGCGGGGCGTCGGCGAGGACGGCGTGCGGATGCTGGACATCCCCGCCGACGTGCACGCGGACGCGTACAACGGCATCGCGAACTCGGTGCTGTGGTTCGTGCACCACATGCTCTACCAGACGCCGCTGGAGCCGGTCTTCGACGCGGAGTTCCGGCGGCAGTGGGCGTCGTACGAGACGTACAACCGGGCGTTCGCCGAGGCGCTGGCCGAGGAGGCGGCGCAGGGCGCGGCGGTGGTGGTGCAGGACTACCACCTGACGCTGGTGCCTGGCATGCTCCGCGAGCTGCGGCCGGACCTCAGGATCGGCCACTTCTCGCACACGCCGTGGGCGCCGTCCGAGTACTTCCGGATGCTGCCGGACGACGTGGCCGGGCAGGTGCTGCGCGGCATGCTGGGCGCGGACCGGCTGGGCTTCCTCACGCAGCGCTGGGCGGACGCGTTCACCGCGTGCGCCGAGCGGTTCGCCGGCGGGCTCGGGGGCACGCGGATCGGCGTGCACGGGCTGGGGGCCGACGCGGACTTCCTGCGGCAGCGGTCGCACGAGGCGGACGTCGAGGAACGGATCGTCGCGCTCCGGGATGAGATCGGCGAGGGCCGCCGCACCATCGTCCGGGTCGACCGCACCGAGCTGTCGAAGAACATCGTGCGCGGCCTGCTGGCCTACCGCCGGCTCCTCGAGACGCACGCCGAGTGGCGCGAGCGCGTGGTGCACGTGGCCTTCGCCTATCCGTCGCGGCAGGACCTCGCGGTGTACCGGGAGTACACGGCCGAGGTGCAGCGGGTCTCGGAGGAGATCAACGCCGAGTACGGGACGCCGGGGTGGACCCCGGTCGTACTCAACCTCAAGGACGACTTCGCCCGCTCCCTGGCCGCGTACCGGCTGGCCGACGTGGCACTCGTCAACCCCATCCGGGACGGCATGAACCTCGTCGCCAAGGAGGTGCCGGTCGTCTCCGACACGGGCTGCGCGCTGGTGCTGTCGCGGGAGGCCGGGGCGTTCGAGGAGCTGGGCGAGGACGCGATCGTGGTCAACCCGTACGACGTGACGGCGACGGCGGCGGCCCTGCACGAGGCGCTGTCGATGCCCCCGGAGGAACGCGCCGAGCGCAGCAAGCGGCTGGCCGCGGCGGCGACCGCGCTGCCGCCGGCGCGGTGGTTCCTGGACCAGCTCGAGGCGTTGAGGGGCTGAGCGGCGGATGAGCAGCACGACGCCGGCGTCGCAGCCGTTGCCCACTCCCACCACGAAGGCGGGCCAGGACGGCCTCGACGCCCTCCTCGCCCGCCCCGGCAGGGCCCTGATCGGCCTCGACTTCGACGGGACGCTCGCGCCGATCGTGGCCGACCCCGAGCGGGCCCGGGCCCACCCGGAAGCCGTACCCGCGCTGGCCGCCCTCGCCCCGAAAGTGGCCGCCGTGGCGGTGATCACCGGGCGGCCGGCCGAGGTCGCCGTGCGCAACGGCGGCTTCGCGGACGTCCCGGGCCTGGAGCACCTCGTGGTCCTCGGCCACTACGGCGCCGAGCGCTGGGACGCCCGCACCGGCGAGGTCAGCGCCCCCGAGCCGCATCCCGGCGTCGCCGCCGTCCGCGCCGAGCTGCCCGAGCTCCTCGAGCGGTTCGGCGCGTCGCAGGGGACCTGGATCGAGGACAAGGGCCGGTCGGTGGCCGTGCACACCCGCCGGGCCGTCGACCCGCAGGCCACGCTGGACTCCCTGCGCGAGCCGCTCTCGGGCCTGGCCGAACGCCACGGCCTGATCGTGGAGCCCGGCCGTATGGTCCTCGAACTCCGCCCGCCCGGCATGGACAAGGGCGCCGCCCTCGCCGCATTCGCCCGCGAGATCGGCGCCGGGGCCGTCCTCTTCGCCGGCGACGACCTGGGCGACCTGCCCGCCTACGCGGCCGTCGACAAGCTCCGCTCGGACGGCACCCCGGGCCTGCTGGTGTGCAGCGGCAGCGACGAGGTGACCGAGCTGAGGGAGCGGGCTGACGTGGTGGTGGACGGCCCGGAGGGCGTCGTACGCCTGCTGAGCGCACTGGCAGGCCGACTGGCCTGAGAGCAGTCAGCGTTCGGCCCGGCGTGTCTCCCTTATCCGCCGCAGCCGGTTCACCGTCACCGGGTCGTGGGCCAGGGCCCGGGGGTCGTCCAGCAGGGCGTTGAGGAGCTGGTAGTAGCGCACGGGGGCGAGGCCCAGCTCCTCCCGTATGGCCCGTTCCTTCGCCCCGGGCCCGGAAAAACCGCGGCGTTCGAGCGCGAGGACGTCCCGCTCCCTGCGCCCGAGCCGCTCGTCACCCGTGTCCTCGTCCATGTCAGGCACCGTAACGCCCGCCACCGACAGCGGAACTACTCCGCGCTCTCCGCCCTGGTCGCCACCGCCTGGAGGTGGCCAAGGACTCCCGAGGGACTGCCGGAGGGGGCGACGGCCTTGCCGATCTGCTTCTTGACCTGGGCGCTGACGTCGGCCCAGGAGGTCTTGCCGACCGGGTAGAGCTCGGAGGTCAGCAGCTCCTCCAGGAACGGCTTGAGGTGCCGGTCCCGGCCGGAGGCGGCCATGGTCGCGGACGCGGAGCTGGTGACCGGCAGCAGGTCGTACTCGCGGGAGAAGGCCAGCACGTTCTTCTCGCTGTAGACGAAGTCGAGGAAGTCGCCGACCTGGTCGCGGTGGCCGTTCTTCCGGAAGGCCGTCATCCAGTCGGCGACACCGAGCGTGGACTTGCTCGTCCCCTCCTTGCCCGGCGTCGGGACCATGCCGTACTCGACGCCGTGCTTGGCGGCGATCTTCATCAGGGAGGGGTGGCCGTTGAGCATGCCGACCTCGCCCTTGGCGAAGGCGGAGAACGCGGCGGCCCGGTTGAGCTCGCCGGGCGCGACCGGCCCGGTCAGGTCCTTGCCGACCAGTTCGTTCTTCAGCCAGGAGAAGGTGTCGATGTTCTCCGGGGAGTCGATGCCGTAGCTGCCGACGGTGTCGGTGTAGCCGCCCCCGCCGCTGAGCATCCACTGCATGGTCTCGGCCTGGGCCTCCTCCGGGCCGAGGGGCAGCGCGTAGGGGTACTTCACGCCCTCGGCCTTGAGTTTTCCGGCGTCCGCGGCCAGGTCGTCCCAGGTTTCGGGCGGGGTGATGCCCGCCTTGGCGAAGAGCGTCTTGTTGTAGAAGAGCACGCGGGTGGAGGAGGCGAACGGCATGCCGTACTGCACGCCCTTGACCTGTCCCGCGGAGGCCAGCTGCCCGACGAAGTCGGCCTGCACGGGTATGGAGAGCAGGTCGTCGGCCTTGTAGAGCTGGTTCTGCGCCGCGTAGTCGGCGTACGCGCCGATCTGCGCCATGTCCGGCGGGTCACCGGCGGCGACCATCTCCCTGACCTTGCGGTCGACGTCGTTCCATGAGTAGACGCTGACGTCGATCTTCACGCCCGGGTTGTGGGCCTCGTACTCCTCGACGAGCTTGTCCCAGTACTTCCGGGAGCTGTTGGCCGCACTGTCGCCGTAGTCGGCGGCGACAAGCTTCAGCGTCACGTCGGCGGAGCCGCCCGTCACTCCGCAGCCGCCGAGGACCGCCGTCATGCCCAGCGCGGACACCACCGCGATCGTTCCTGCCATCCGCCGCCGCTGCACCGCTGTTCTTCCCCAACCCTGGCGTCACCGCCAACGAAAGTTTTCGATATTCGGAACAAGGTCTACACCACGTAAGTGGACTAGACCTCTTGTGGGTCCCCGGGTCACACTGGTCTCGTGAGACATGTCATCGCCCTCGACGTGGGCGGCACCGGAATGAAGGGCGCCCTGACCGGGCCCGAGGGCGAGGTGCTGCACCGGGCCCGCCGGCCCACCGGACGCGAGCACGGCCCGGACGCCGTCGTCGCGGGCATCCTCGACTTCGCCGCCGAGCTGCGCGCGTACGGCGCCGAACACTTCGGCACGCCCGCGTCGGCCGCCGGCGTGGCCGTCCCCGGCATCGTCGACGAGGCGCGGGGCATCGCCGCCTACGCGGCGAACCTCGGCTGGCGCGACGTCCCCCTGCGCGACCTGCTGGCGCAGCGGCTGGGCGTCCCGGTCGCCCTCGGCCACGACGTGCGCACCGGCGGCCTCGCCGAGGGCCGGGTCGGCGCGGGCCGGGGCGCCGACCGGTTCCTGTTCGTGGCCCTGGGCACCGGTATCGCGGGCGCCGTCGGGGTCGACGGCCGGGTCGAGGCGGGCGCGCACGGCTTCGCGGGCGAGATCGGCCACATCGTCGTACGCCCCGGTGGGTCCGAGTGCCCCTGCGGGCAGCGCGGCTGCCTGGAGCGCTTCGCGTCGGCGGCGGCCGTGAGCGAGGCCTGGGCGACGGCCTCCGGCGAGCCGGGCGCGGACGCGGCGGACTGCGCGAAGGCCGTCGAGTCGGGCGACCCGAGGGCCCGGGCGGTCTGGCAGGAGGCGGTGGACGCACTGGCCGACGGCCTGGTCACGGCCCTCACCCTGCTGGACCCACGGATCCTGATCATCGGTGGCGGGTTGGCGGAGGCGGGGGAAACCCTGTTCACACCCCTGCGGGAAGCGATCCGCAGCCGCATCACCTTCCAGAAACAGCCGTCGATCGTCCCCGCGGCGCTGGGGGACAGCGCCGGTTGCCTGGGGGCGGGCCTGCTGGCCTGGGATCTTCTGGCATCGACCGACCGTATGGAGGTAACGCCCTGATGGCAGCCCACCCAGGGGCGCGGGGAACTGCGCGACCAGCCACGGCGCACGCGCACCCCGCAACGGCCGGACACCCCACGGTCCTGACCGGCGCAACCGTCGTCCTCCCCACAGGAACCGTCGAAAACGG
Source organism: Streptomyces sp. DG1A-41 (assembly GCF_037055355.1). Taxonomy (GTDB): domain Bacteria; phylum Actinomycetota; class Actinomycetes; order Streptomycetales; family Streptomycetaceae; genus Streptomyces. The sequence continues at coordinate 4,106,665 of NZ_CP146350.1, forward strand.
CCGACTGACCGTCGACGGCACCCGCATCACAGGAGTGGCACCCGAAAACGCCCAGGTCATCGACGTAACCGGCCACTACGTACTCCCCGGCTTCGTCGACATCCACAACCACGGCGGAGGCGGAGCCTCCTTCACGTCCGGGTCGGTCGAAGACGTACTGCGCGGCATCCACACCCACCGCCTGCACGGCACGACCACCCTGGTCGCCTCGACCGTCACCGGCGACATGGACTTCCTCACCCAGCGCGCGGGCCTGCTGAGCGAACTGGCCGAGCAGGGCGAGATCGCCGGCATCCACTTCGAGGGACCGTTCATCTCCCCCTGCCGCAAGGGCGCGCACTCCGAGGGACTGCTGCGCGACCCGGACCCGGCGGAGGTCCGCAAGCTGATCGACGCGGCCCGGGGCCGGGCGAAGATGGTCACGCTGGCCACCGAGCTGCCCGGCGGCATCGACTCCGTTCGCCTGCTGGCCGAACACGGTGTGATCGCGGCGATCGGCCACACCGACGCGACGTACGAGCAGACGGTCGAGGCGATCGAGGCGGGCGCGACGGTCGCCACGCACCTCTTCAACGCGATGCCGCCGCTCGGCCACCGCTCGCCCGGCCCGATCGCCGCGCTCCTGGAGGACGACCGGATCACGGTCGAGCTGATCAACGACGGCACGCACCTGCACCCCGCCGCACTCCGGCTGGCGTTCCACCGCGCGGGCGCGGACCGGGTGGCGTTCATCACGGACGCGATGGACGCGGCCGGTTTTGGCGACGGCCGCTACTGGCTCGGCCCGCTGGAAGTAGAGGTCGCCGACGGCGTGGCCCGCCTGCTGACGGACGGCACGATCGCCGGCTCGACCCTCACCCTGGACCGCGCCTTCAAGCGGGCGGTCACGGTCGACGGGCTGTCCGTCGAGGACGCGGTGACGGCCCTCTCGGCCACTCCGGCCCGCCTCCTCGGCATGGACGACCGGATCGGCTCCCTGGAACCCGGCAAGGACGCGGATCTGGTGCTCCTGGACGCGGACTACGACCTCAAGGGCGTGATGCGCCGGGGCGAATGGGTGGTCGGTCCACAACTGCACTGATCCGTCCCGCAGTCGAGAGACGGTGGACGACTCCGGGACTGGGCCGGGCGCCGTCTCTTTGGCATGATCGGGCTTCCGGAAGTTCACGGCAGCAAGCGCATTCTCGGGGGAGGTCGGCCCAGGTGATCCTCACGGTCACGCTGAACACCGCTCTCGACATCACCTACCGCGTACGGTCCCTGAGGCCGCACGCCTCCCACCGCGTCTCCGAGGTGACGGAACGCCCCGGCGGCAAGGGCGTCAACGTCGCCCGGGTGCTCGCGGCGCTCGGGCACGAGGCGACGGTGACCGGTTTCACGGGCGGTGCCACGGGACGGGTCGTGCAGGAGCGGCTCGCGGCCGTGCCGGGCGTGGTGGACGCGCTGGTCCCGGTCTCGGGCGCGACCCGCCGCACGATCGCCGTGGTCGACGAGCAGACCGGCGACACGACGCAACTCAACGAACCGGGCCCGATGGTCACGCCCCCCGAATGGTCGGCCTTCCAGGAGGCCTACGAGGATCTGCTGCCGTCCGCCTCTGCGGTGGCGCTGTGCGGCAGCCTGCCGCCGGGCGTGCCGGTGGGGGCGTACGCCGGCCTGGTCCGTACCGCCCGTGCCGCCGGTGTCCCGGTCCTCCTGGACACGAGCGGCGAAGCCCTGCGCCGGGGCGTGGCGGCCCGCCCGGACATCATCAAGCCGAACGCCGACGAACTGGCGGAACTCACCGGCTCCCACGAACCCCTGCGCGCGACCCAGGACGCCCGCCGCCGGGGCGCGGGCGCGGTCGTCGCCTCCCTGGGCCCCGAGGGCCTCCTCGCCGCCACCCGAGACGGCCGCTGGCGAGCCACCCCACCGACCTCTGCACGAGGCAACCCGACGGGCGCGGGCGACTCGGCGGTCGCGGGCCTGCTGTCGGGGCTGATCGAGCACCTTCCCTGGCCGGATCGTCTGATCCGGGCGGTGGCCCTCTCGGCGGCGACGGTGCAGGCGCCGGTGGCCGGGGAGTTCGACCTGGGGGTGTACGAGGAGCTGCTGGGGAGGGTGGTGGTGACGGGGGAGATCAGTGCGGCCTAGATCAGGACCGTCCTAATCCTTGACCTGGCCCGCCTTCAGCCACAGCTGGTCCAGCAGGACGTTGCACTTGTCGCCGTCCTGGCAGGAGACCGTGATCGTGTTGGTGCCCTTGTTGAGGGTCGGCCAGGCGTAGGTCTTCGTCCAGCCCTTGGCGAAGTCGCCGTCCGAGGTGTGCGTGAAGTTGCCCATGTTCAGCTTGCTGCCGAACGGCTTGCCGTTGACCGTGAGCGTCATCTCCTGGTCCTCGTCGACCGTGCTGTAGCGGGCAAACACGGTGTACGCGCCGTCCTTGGGGATTCCGTTGACCGTCCAGGTGACCGAGGAGCCGACCTGGTTGAGGTTCCCCACGTAGATGCCGCCGTCGGACTGTGCGCCCTTGACGTCCTGGGCGAGGGTCGCGCCCCCGCCGAGGCGCAGTGCCTTGGCGTCGATCTTCGGCAGGTCGACGTTGCTCTCGTCGCCCTTGCTGGGCGACGGGCTCGGCTTCGCGTTCTGGGACTGGGTCGGGGTCGTGCCCGCCTGGTCGTCGGTGTTGCTCTGGTCCTTATCGCCGCCCAGCATGGCCACGCCGATGCCGATGACGACCGCCGCGACCACCGCGATCGCGCCGATCAGCAGGCCCTTGGTGTTCGGGCCGCGGCCGCCCCGGCCACCGCCACCTCCGCCCGGCATCTGCTGCTGGGCGGTGGGGGCACGGCCGGGCAGCGTCTCCGGTGCCGCGTAGTGCGCGTTCGGCTGGCCGTAGCCGCCCTGCTGCTGCGGGACCTGCCCATAGGGCGCCGTCTGCGCGCTCTGCGACTGCTGGCCGTACTGGCGTGTGCCGACCGCCCGCACCCGGTTGACCGAGTTCGGATAGCCGTAGCCCCCGGACGGCGGCTGGGCCCCGTTGGCCTGCCCGTCGGCGTAGAGATAGCCGAACGGGTCGTCGTCCTCGGGCGTGCTCGCGCCGTTGTTGCCGGGCGTCATCCCTTGGTCTCCTAAACAGGTGCGGTACGAGTCGTGAGAGGCGAGCCTACCCGCTCCCAGTGACCCAAACGGGTGACTCAGACCGCATCAACTCGCCGGCCTGGGGTTCACCCGGCGCGTCTGTGTTGTTTGGGACGAGATCGTTTCTCGACGTACATCCGCTCGTCAGCGGATTTCAACACTTCGTCCGCCGTCATTCCACAGTGTGCCCATCCGATGCCGAAGCTGGCGCCGACCCGGACCGCCCGCCCCTCGGCGCGGATGGGCTGGATGATCTCGTTGCGCAGGCGGACCGCGAGGTCCTGGGCGTCGGCGCGGCCGAGACCGTCCGCGAGGATGACGAATTCGTCACCACCGAGCCGGGCGACGGTGTCGCCGTCGCGGACGCCGTCGCTCAGCCGGCGGGCGACCTCGATGAGAACCGCGTCACCCGCGTTGTGCCCGAACCGGTCGTTGATCGACTTGAAGCCGTCGAGGTCGCAGAAGAGGACGGCGAGGCCCTTGGTGCCGTCGTCGTGGTCGCCGTCCGGCGCGACGGTGTGCACATGGTGGTCGTAGGCGTCGTAGGGCTCGACGCCCTGCCGGTAGTCGAAGCCGGGCCCGACCACGTCGAAGGCGGGGTGGCCGTAGGCCGCGTCGAGGGACTCGACGGCGGCGGCGTGCGGGGTCGTGGCCCGCTGGCACAGCCGGGCGGACAGACGGGAGCGCAGCTCCGCCGAATTCGGCAGGCCCGTGAGCGAGTCGTGGGAGGCGCGGTGGGCGAGCTGGAGCTCGCGGCGCTTGCGCTCCTCGATGTCCTCGACGTGGGTGAGGAGGAAGCGCGGGCCGTCGGCGGCGTCCGCGACCACGCTGTTGCGCAGGCTGACCCAGACGTAGGTGCCGTCCCGGCGGCCGAGGCGGAGCTCGGCGCGGCCGCCCTCGGCGGAGGTGCGCAGGAGCGTGCCTATGTCCTCGGGGTGGACCAGGTCGGAGAACGAGTAGCGGCGCATCGCGGAGGCGGGGCGGCCCAGCAGCCGGCACAGGGCGTCGTTCGTGCGCAGGATCCGGCCGTGCTGGTCGCCGCCCATCTCGGCGATGGCCATGCCGGACGGGGCGTACTCGAAGGCCTGCCTGAAGCTTTCCTCACTGGCCCGCAGCGCCTGCTGCTCGCGCTCCAGCCGGACGAGCGCCCGCTGCATGTTGGCGCGCAGCCGGGCGTTGCTGATCGCGATGGCGGCCTGGAAGGCGTACATCTGGAGCGCCTCGCGGCCCCAGGCGCCCGGGCGGCGTCCGTTGCGCGGCCGGTCCACGGACAGCACGCCGATCAGCTCGCCGCAGGCCGCGCTGCCCTGCGGGCCGGGCGCGTACATCGGCGCGAAGAGCCGGTCGGCCGGGTGCCACTCGTCCTCGAAGCGGGGGGCGGGGCCGTCGGTGTACCACTGCGGGACGTCGTCGTCGTCGAGGACCCAGCCCTCGGTGTGCGGTATGAACACCAGGTCGCCCCAGTGCTCGCCCATGGCGAGGCGGCGGTCCCAGGACTCGCGCGAGCCGACGCGGCCGGTGATGAGGGCCTCGGCGGCCGAGTTCCCGGCGAAGGCGGCGACGACGAGGTCGCCGTCGGGCCGTACGAGGTTCACGCACGCCAGCTCATAGCCGAGGGCGGCGACCACGCCCTCCGCGACGGTCTGCAGGGTGTCCGCCAGGCTGCGGGCCGTGTTCATGTCGGCCATGACCTGGTGCAGTTGTCGCAGGGACGCAAGGCGGACGTAGGGCTCCGACTCGGTCTCCATGCTCGCCCTCCCCCCGAGACCTCGCAGCGAATCAAGGGTTCTCTTCGGCGTATCGTCCTGGCAGCTTCCCAGCCACTGAATCACAGCGCGCTGCCCACTCGGTACACAGGGTCAACAATTCCTGCCCCTTGTGACTCAAGTCACAGGAAAACCTGAACAATTGAGTGGAGTTTCTGCGTTCTTCACGTGCGTCTACCGAACGCGGACTTTGTCGCGTTGCGCACAACTTTTCCGGGAGTCCGTCGCGAGTCCTAAGACCGTGATCGGGCGGGAGCCCGATGCGGGGCGCCGGGGACGGAGATTAGCGTTTCAGATGTGCCGAACACTCCCACCGCCACGTCCCCGATCATTCCGCCGCACGCCTCCGGGCATGCTGAGGGGGTGAGCAACGACGAGTTCCGCGCCGCCATGTCCCGGCTGGCCTCGGGCGTGGTCCTGGTGACCGCGCAGGAGCCACCGCTCGACCCGGACGACCCCTCGGCGCCGGACAGCGAGGACGTGGGCATGACGGCCACGGCCTTCATGTCGGTGTCCCTCGACCCGCCCCTGGTGCTGGTGAGCCTGCGCGAGGGCTCCCGCATGGACGAGCTGCTCGAGGAGCAGCCCCTGTGGGCGGTCTCGGTCCTCTCCGAGAGCCAGCGGCACATCGCGGGCCGCTTCGCCATGAAGGGCCGCGTCAGCGACCGCCTGCTCTTCGCGGACATCCCGTACACGCGCGGCGAGTACACCGACGCGCCCCTGGTCGGCGGTGCCCTGGCCGTCCTGGAGTGCCGCACCGAGCAGCGGGTACCGGCCGGAGACCACACCCTGGTCATCGGCCGCGTCCTGACGGCCCGCGTCCCGAGCGCGGACGGCGGGCCGCTGACGTACTTCCGCGGGCGGTACCGGCACTTGGGGTGAGGCGGAAACCCGGTGGCCCGGGTCTGACGGGCGCGCCTAGGGTGCGCGCATGACAACGATGGCCCCTCGCCTCGAAGAGATCACCGCTGGGAACCTCGACGCCGCGCTCGGCATCCGCGTCCGCCCCGACCAGGAACACGCGGTCGCCCCGGTCGTGAAGTCCCTCGCCGAGGCGTATGTGCATCCCGGCGTCGCCTGGCCCCGCCTGATCGTCGACGGCGACCGCCCGGTCGGCTTCCTCATGGCCTTCCTCGACACCGACTGGTACGAGGACGGCAGCGTGCTGCGCTCGGGCCTGTGGCGGCTGAACATCGCGGCCGGGGAGCAGGGCAAGGGGTACGGCCGCTTCGCCGTCGAGTCCCTCGCCGACGAGCTGCGCCGGCGCGGCGCCAAGCAGTTCTACGTCACCTGGCATCCCGGCCCCGACGGCCCCAAGGGCTTCTACCTGGGGCTCGGCTTCCGCCCGAACGGGGAGATCAGCGGAGGCCAGACCGTCGGGGTCCTGGACCTGGACTAGCTCCAGTTCCGTGCGGAGCGGCCCCGCTTGGTGTCCGAGCGCTGCTTCTTCTCACGCAGCCGCCGCTCGTTGATCCCCCGGGGGATCCGGGTCGGCTTGCGGGGCTTGGGCGGGGGTGCGGTGGCCTCGGCCAGGAGCGCGGCGAGGCGCACGGCGGCGGCCTCGCGGTTGCGCCACTGGGAGCGGTGCTCGGAGGACCGTACGGTGACGACTCCGTCGACCAGGCGCCCGGCCAGCCGCTCCAGCGCCCGCTGCTTCCACACCTCGGGCAGCGCCTCGGTCCTCGCCAGGTCGAAGCTGAGCTCGACCTTCGAGTCACTGGTGTTGACGTGCTGCCCGCCCGGTCCCGAGGACCGCGAGAAACGCCACATGAGCTCGGCCTCGGGCAGGGAGACGGAGCCGCGGATGACGTGGGGACCGGACATGCCGTCCATGTTCCCGCTCCTGTCCGGTCCACGTCATCCGAATATCGGGGGTAAAGAAAGTAAAGGGACCTGGAACCTCGCGTACGTCCCTCGACGTTCAGAGGGGTAGCTGTAGCTTTTGCCGTACGTAAACGAGGGAAGGGACTCCCAACAATGGCTGTAAGCCTGTCCAAGGGTGGCAACGTCTCGCTCACCAAGGAGGCTCCGGGCCTGACCGCTGTCACCGTGGGCCTCGGCTGGGACGTCCGCACCACCACCGGCACGGACTTCGACCTCGACGCGTCCGCGATCGCGGTCAACACGCAGGGCAAGGTCTACTCGGACGCCCACTTCGTGTTCTTCAACAACAAGCAGACCCCGGACAACTCGATCGTCCACACCGGTGACAACCGCACGGGTGAGGGCGCCGGCGACGACGAGGCGATCAACGTCAACCTCGCCGCCCTCCCGGCCGACATCGACAAGATCGTCTTCCCGGTCTCGATCTACGACGCCGAGAACCGCTCGCAGAACTTCGGCCAGGTGCGCAACGCCTACATCCGCATCGTCAACCAGGCCGGCGGCGCCGAGATCGCCCGCTACGACCTGTCGGAGGACGCGGCCACGGAGACGGCCATGGTCTTCGGCGAGCTGTACCGCAACGGCGCGGAGTGGAAGTTCCGCGCGGTCGGCCAGGGCTACGCCTCGGGCCTGGTCGGCATCGCCCAGGACTTCGGCGTGAACGTCTGACGGACGCCCTCAGGTGTGGCAGGAGCCCCCGGGCCGGTCGACCGGCCCGGGGGCTTCCCCGTCCTCACCCCGCCCGCGATACGTTCCCGACGTGATCCTCGACCCGCTGCTCCCACCACCCCCCGGCCAGCCCCTCCCCGAACCCCTCCTCGCCGAGCTCACAGCCCTCTACGCCTCCAACCACGCCTTCCACACCCTCACCGGCGACTTCCCCGACCGTCACGACATCGGCCCGGAGCAGGTGGCACACGCCCTGTCGGAGGAATGGAGCCGGCCCGGCACCGAGGTCCTGCTCGCCCGCAGTTTCGGCCACCTGACCGGGATCGCGATCACCCTCGCCCATCACCCCGACCCCACCGACCCGGACCCCTGGATCGGCCTTCTGCTGGTGGACGCGAGCCTGCACGGCCAGGGCCACGGCCGCCGCCTGGCCACCCTCGTGGAGGACCGCTTCCGCGCAGCGGACCGCACCGCCGTGCGCCTCGCCGTCCTCGACGACAACCCGAAGGCCCTGGCCTTCTGGACCGCCCTGGGCTACGGGGTCATCGACCATCGCGAGGACCGGCGGATGAGGCGCCCGTGTGCGGTGCTCCGCAAGGAACTCACCGCGTCCTAGCGCGCCCTCAGGGCCGCTCCGGTTTCCCCTCCCCGTACAGCCAGTCCTCCCAGATCCCGTCGAAGTCCTTCCCGGGCGCCTGCTTCTCGACGTACGCCGTGAAGTCGGCCGTGTCCGCGGTCCCGTGGCGATGGGCCGCCGCCCAGCCCCGGAGGATGTCGCCGAACACCTCGTCACCGACGGCCTGACGGACCTTGTGGAGGACCATGGCGCCGCGCTGGTAGACGGGGGCTCCGGAGATGCGCGCGGCGTCCGCGGGTCTCGCGGGCGGGAAGGACCAGAGGTCCTTGTAGGTCTTCTCCCCGTGGTCGTACAGCTCGTCGAAGGTCTCCTGCGCCGTCTCGCCGCCGTGGTCCTCCTCCCACAGCCACTCCGCGTACGTCGCGAAGCCCTCGTTGAGCCACATGTCCCGCCAGCTCTCCGGCGTCACGGAGTCGCCGTACCACTGGTGGGCGAGCTCGTGGACGAGGAGGGTGATGTCGGGGGCGCCGGGGAAGACGGGGCGGCTCTGGGTCTCCAGGGCGTAGCCGATGTCGGCCGCGCGGTCGACGATCGCGCCGGTGGAGGAGAAGGGATACGGGCCGAATCGCCGCTCCGCCCAGCGCAGGACCTCGGGGATGCGCGCGAGCACCGCGCGGCTCCCCTCCTTCTCCGCCGGGTCGACGGCCGTGTACACGGGCAGGCCGTCCCGGGTGGTGGAGCGGCTGATGTCGAAGTCGCCGATCGCGAGTGTGGCGAGGTAGCTCGCCATCGGCTCGGCGGTGCGCCAGGTGGAGGTCGTCCGGCCGCGCGTGGTCGTCTCGCCGCGCAACTCCCCGTTGGACACGGCCCGCAGCCCCCGGGGCACGGTCACCGTGAGGTCGTACGCCGCCTTGTCGGAGGGATGGTGGTTGCCGGGGAACCACGTCATCGACCCCGCCGGCTCGCCGAGCGCGAGCGCCCCGTCCGTCGTGCGCAGCCAGCCCTCCCGGGAGCCGTCCGGGTCGGTGACGGTCTCGGGCGCACCTGAGTAGCGGACCGTCACGCGGAACGTCTCGTCCCGGTCGAGGTCCTCGCGCGGCCGGACGGTGAGCTCCTGCCCGGCACGGTTCCAGCGGGCGGTCTCGCCGTCGACGGTGACCTTCCCGACCTCCAGGCCGAGCAGGTCGAGGTTGAAGGCGGAGAGGGGCTTGGTGGCCCGGGCGGTGAGGGTGGCCGTGCCGGTGAGGTGGTGTGCGTCCGGGGCGTAGTCGAGGCGCAGGCCGTAGTGGGTGACGTCGTAGCCGCCGTTGCCGGCCTTCGGGAAGTACGGGTCGCGTACGCCGGAGCCGCCCGGGGTGCCGTGGACTCCGCCGCCGCACGCGGTGACGACGAGAGCGCAGACGAGCAGGGCGGGGGCAAGAGGTACAGATCGGGCCACGGTCGCGATCCTAGGGGCGCGTGACACCATCACATCCGTGCTCGACATCGGCTACGCCCTCTCCAACCGCTTTCCCGACCCGCCGCAGACCGACTACCGCCGTGCGGACGTCCATGCCCTGCGGCACGACCTGTTCTGCGGTGACGTCTACCTGGCGGACACCGAGCAGGACCGGGAGCTGTCCACAGCCTGGGGATGGGTGCCGGTGCTCGACTTCGCGTGGGCGCTGTGCGACATCGTGGAGCGGATCGACCGGGACCCGGCGGGTTCCCGGGCGTCCCGGCCGCAGCGGGCGGAGCTGGACTTCACCGAGTCGACCGACCGGATGCTCTTCGAACGCCGCTTCGGGTGGGTGGACATCGAGGCCGACTGGATGCCGGCAAAGGAGGCTCCCCTGACCTTCTCCCACACCGAACTGCGCCGCGAGGCCCGCGACTTCCTGCACGACCTCCTGGCCGACCTCACCGACCTGCACGAGGACCTCGCCGAGAACCCGGCGATCTGGACGCTCCAGGCCCGCTTTCCCAGGGTCTGCTGAGGGCGCCGGCGACCGCGGTGACACCATCGCCCGTGATCAGTACCTGACACGGGGAGGGCGGGAGCGTGACGCAGGGGCGTGTGACCTACGGGCTGAACTACAAGGTGCACCCACCGGCCGTCGTCGGCGACGGACCGGGGCAGGGCACCTCCGTCCGGCTGTGCCGTGACCCCGGCAGTCCCGCTGCTGACCGGCTCCGCTCGCTGCGGGCCTTCGATCTGCGCGCCGAGGACGGGTCGCCGGTCGCCCGCGTGGTCACGGAACAGGCCCTGGGTTCCCGGCTGAGCGGGCGCCCGGCGGTGTACCACGTGCTGGATCCCTACGGTGCGCCGCTCGGGCGGATCACTCTGCGGCGCCGCCGCGCCTTCCGCTGGGGCCGCAAGCGCTGGACCGTCGAGCCGGTCGCCGGCCCCGCCCTCCAGGGGTACCAGGGCCGTCTGGTGTGGTGGGCGCTGTGGTGGCCCCTGGGGCTGCCCGTCTGTCTGCTGCTCCTGGTCTGGGTCCTCCTGGCGGAGGCCGATGACGGTTTCCGGCCGCCACGACGCATCATCTGGCGCGACGCCTCGCGCCGCGCCCATCTCGTCTTCCGCGCGGTGGCCGAGGACTACCGACTGCTGCGCCACGACGTGGACCCGCGGCTGATCAACGCCCTCATCGCACTGCACCAGTCCTACGACTGTCCGGAAGAGGCGGGAGCCGGGGGCTGGTACGGGAGTTGAGCGGGTGATCAGTCCTCCACCCTGATCCCCCACTGCATGGCCAGCACCGGTGCCAGGTCCAGCAGCTGGCTCGTACTGATCACCGCTCCGGCCAGCCGGTCCAGCCCCCGGCTGATCTCCAGGGACGCGGCCCCGCGCAGGTCGACGTCCTTGAGGGTCGCCGCGTGGAGGTCGGCGCCCTTCAGCGCGCAGTCCACGAACTCCACGCGCTCCAGGCGGGCACCCCCGAAGTCCGGCTCGACGAGGACGCAGCCCTCGAAGACGACGTCTCTGAGCCGGGCCATGCGCAGATTCAGATAGTCGATCTTGCCGCCGCGGATCAGCACCCGCTCCAGCACCGCCGCGTGCATCTGCGTCCCGCCGAGGCGGGCGTCGATCAGCTCGACGTCGCGCAGCGTCGCCTCGGCGAGGTTGGTGCCGACGCCCCGCACCTCCGTGAGGGACGAGTCCAGGACGGAGGCGTGCCGCAGCCGGACCTCGTCCAGCGCGCACTCCGTCAGGGCGCAGTCCATGAAGCGGGCCCCCGACCCGTCCTGCCCCGCGAAATCCGCCTCCCGGAACTCCAGCCCGTCGTAGTCCCCGTCCGGCTCCAGCTCGCCGCCCGTGAACGGCTCCAGCACCGGCAGCCGGACCTCCGCTCGCCGCGCGGCCTTCACCCGCGTACCGCCCGCACCCATACCGCCCGCCGCACTCCTCGCCATGGGCCCATGCTGCACCACACCTCTGACAACAGCCCCTCACCTGCGAGGTGACGGACCGACGGCCAGGTCGCGGCCCCGGGCGTGCCGGCGGAGGTCTCCTTCGACAGCGCCCCGACGGCGGTGTCGTTGGCGCTCGGCCGGCGGGAGCTTGACCTCAAGCAAGCTTGAGGTTGAAGGCTGGGCTCAGACCACCACGACGCGAGGAGCCCCGATGCACGCAATCCGCCTGCACGCCTTCGGCCCGGCCGAGAACCTCACCTACGAGCAGGTCGAGGACCCCCGCCCGGGCCCCGGCCAGGTCCGTGTCGCCGTACGGGCGGCGGGCGTCCACCTCCTGGACACCGCCCTGCGCGAGGGCGGACAGGGACCGGCGCCCGAGCCGACCCCGCTGCCCACCATCCCCGGCCGCGAGGTCGCCGGTGTCGTCGAGTCGCTGGGCGAGGGCGTCGCGGACCTGTGGCTCGGCAAGCGGGTCGTCGCCCACCTCGGCTTCGTCCCCGGCGGCTACGCCGAACTGGCCGTCACCGAAGTCGAACGACTGCACGAGATCCCGCGGAACCTGGACTTCGCCGAGGCCGTCGCCATGATCGGCACGGGCCGTACGACGATGGGGATCCTCCAGTTCGCCGAGCTCGGCCCCGACTCGGTGGCCGTCGTCCCGGCCGCGGCCGGCGGCATCGGCACGCTCCTCGTGCAGTACGCCAAGAACGCCGGCGCCACCGTCGTCGGCCTCGCGGGCGGGCCGGAGAAGGTCGCCCGCGTACAGGCGGGCGGCGCCGATCTCGCCGTGGACTACAAGGACCCGGTCTGGCCCGCGAAGGTCCGGGCCCACCTCGGCGGCCGGGCCGCGACCGTGGTCTTCGACGGCGTCGGCGGCGACGTGGCCCGCGAGGCCGTCGCCCTCCTCGGCCCCGGCGGCAAGCACGTCGTCTTCGGCTGGTCCGCCGAGGGCATCGACGACGGCGAGCCCTACCTCGTCGAGGGCGTCTCCGAGCAGGTCCTCGGACCCGTGATGCTCCAGAAGGCCGGCGGCCCCGACCCCGTACGCGCCCTCGAACTGCGCGCCCTGGCCGAGGCCGCCGCCGGCCTCACCCCGGCCGTACAACGCTTCCCCCTGCGCGAGGCCGCGGCCGCGCACCGCGCCCTGGAGACCCGGGGGACGATCGGAAAGGTCGTCCTGGAGCCGTGACCCCTCCGCTTCGCAGGCGTCGGCCGGGACGGCTCAGCGGGCGACCGCCTTCGTCGCCGCGCTGAACGCCGAGCCGTCCTTGTGCCCGGTGCGGTGCGCGATCACCTTCACGGAGAAACCGGCGGGCGCGGTCCCGGAGGTGGCGACCAGCTGGAGGGCCCCGGCGTTCGCGTGCGCGTCCGCCCCTGAATGCGGTGGGTGAGCGCGGCGCTCCGGGCACCCTTCGGCACCGGCAACGTCAGGCAGTCGTACTGCCCGACCGTGCTCAGCTTCCCCTTGCACCGGCCGATCTTCATCGCGACACACCCGGCGTCGGAGGCGCGGTCGAACACCACCAGCCGGTCGCGGGACGGGGAGAAGACCTTGGTGCCGAGCACCGCCGTGCAGGTGCCCGCCTCGCGGATCCGGCACGGGTCGGTGCCGGACTCGCACACGGCCCGGCCGCCGGCGTCGTACACCCGGACCGCCCCGGCCGACCGGTCCTCGTCCACGTAGGGCACGGTGTACGGCCCGGCCTTCACGGCGGAGAAGGTGTACCAGGCGTCCGTGCCGAAGTCCCGCTCCGCGCGGGAGACACTCGACAGCACCCGGCAAGGGCCGCCGGGCAGGACGCAAATCCCCCCTGGATCAGTGGCGTTGGCGAGATGCTCGCACACAGATACGACGCAGCACCCGCGACAAAGCCGAGACGCCGGGCCGGCCCGACCCCCGCCCGCCCCCGGCCCCGGCTCAATTCACATGACCCGCCCGCCCCACCCCACTACCGTGCCGAAAGTGATCGACATTCCCCGGGAACTGGCAGCATCACAAGAGAAGTACAACGGCGAGGCGGGCCGCGCCTTCATCGAGCAACTGCCGGACCTGACGGCCGGCTTCCTCGACCGCTGGGAACTGAAGCCCGACGGACCGCCCATGCACGGCGTGTCCGCCCTGGTCCTCCCGGTCCTGCGCGCCGACGGCAGCGCCGCGGTCCTCAAGCTCCAGATCCTCGACGAGGAGAGCGAGGGCGAACCGGTCGCGCTGCGCGTCTGGGACGGCGACGGAGCGGTCCGTCTCCTCGTCCACGACGAGCCCACCGGCACGATGCTGCTGGAACGCCTCGACGAGACCCGCATGCTGTCCCGCGTCCCGGACCCCCACCAGGCCGTCGTCACCATCGCCGAACTCCTCGCCCACCTCACCTCCTTCCCCGCCCCGCCCGGCATGCGCCGCCTCGGCGACATCGCCCGGGCCATGCTCGACCAGACCCCCTGGGCGCTCGACCGCATCCCCGACCCCGATGCCCGCCGCCTCGTCGCCGACTGCGCCGCCGCCGTACGCGAAGTCGTCGACGAACCGGGCGACCGGCTCCTCCACTGGGACCTCCACGACGAGAACGTCCTCGCCTCCGACCGCGCCCCCTGGCTCGCCATCGACCCCAAGCCCCTCGCCGGCGACCCCGGCTTCGAACTGTGGCCGGCCATCGACAACCGCTACGACCCCGACGACATCCTCTGGCGCTTCGACGCCATGACCGACGTCCTAGCCCTGGACCGCCCCCGCGCCCGCGCCTGGACCCTCGGCCGCCTCCTCCAGAACGCCCTGTGGGACATCGAGGACGGCCGCCCCCTGGACGACGACCAACTCGAGATCGCCCGCCGCCTGCGCGCCCACACCGCCTGATCCATGCCGCCGTTTCTCCCCGGCCTGGAGCTTTCCCACCGCTTCTGCACCGAGGCCGTACGCCCCCTCCTGGACGAGGCCCTCCCCGGCGTCCCCCGCTCCGCCGCCCGCCCCGGCAGCGGCTTGGAGGTCCTCGGCTACGACACCCCGCGCTCGGCCGACCACGAGCGGGGCCCACGCCTCCAGCTCTTCCTGCGCCCGGAGGACGCCGAGGCCCGCGGCCCCGCCCGGTTCACATCCCAACTCGGCTTCGACCCGGCCCAGGGCGTCACCACGGCGGACTGGCTGGCCACCCCACCCAACGCCTGGCCGAAACCACCGCGGACGCACTCTTCCACGACGGACTGGACCGGCTCGCCCCAGCCCGCACCCGTCCTGCGCCGGTACCCGCACCAGCTCTCGGACCCCTGGACCTCCGCTCTCTTCCCGACACCAGGGCGATCGACCAGCAGGTGGACAGCACCGATGCCCTCAGCGACGTCCGGAACGCAGAAAAGCCCAGGTCAGAGGCGATCTGACCTGGGCGGCTGAGCCCCCTGTCGGATTCGAACCGACGACCTACGCATTACAAGTGCGTTGCTCTGGCCAGCTGAGCTAAGGAGGCACGCGCACTACGACGCCGTACGCGAGGCGGCACCACTGTACACAGAGCCCGTTACCCCGAGCCACGATGTTCCGGTCCGCCCGCTCTCACTCCACCTCGTACTCGAACCGGTACGCCACAGCCGCCTCCCCCTGCCGCGCGGTGAACCCGCCCTTCCCCCTCAACCCGGACAGCTCCCCGTTCCCGGAGCCCTCCACCACCTCGAAGGCGCAGTGCACGGTTCCGTCCTCGTCGAACCACCCCCGTTCCTCGACGGCGAAGCTCCCCTCCCGCCCGTCGAGGCGGCCGGTGAGCAGTTCCATGCCGGCGAAGGAGCCGCTCTTCGGGGTGACGTAGACGATGGTGTACTCGCAGATCGTCCCGGCCGCCTCGATGCCGCCGTCGAAGGTGTTCCGGACGGAGGCGTGGGCGACCCGTGGGTTCGTGTCCTCGCTCGGGCCGATCACGCGTTCCTGCCAGTCGGCGAAGGTAAAGTGACCGGTGGTGGTGCGGGTGCCGGGCATGGGCGGTCCTTTCGGTCAGGGGCCGGTAGGCCCGTGAAGGTGTCTGGGACCACCCTGATCCCGGTACCTGACACCTTCTGTCAGGTACGCCGCCGGACGCCGCACAATGGCCTCCATGCGCGCCGACCGGCTCCTCTCCCTGCTCCTGCTGCTCCAGAACCGCGGACGCATGACCGCTCCCGAGCTCGCCTCCGAGCTGGAGGTGTCGGTGCGGACGGTCTACCGGGACGTCGAGGCACTGGGCGCGGCGGGTGTGCCGGTGTGCGCGGACCGGGGGCCCGAGGGGGGCTACCGGCTGGTCGACGGGTACCGGACGCGGCTGACCGGCCTGACCGACGCCGAGGCCGGGTCGCTGTTCCTCGCCGGGATGCCCGGCCCCGCCCGAGACCTGGGGCTGGGGGCGGTGCTGGCCAGTGCCCAGCTGAAGGTGCAGGCCGCCCTGCCCGCGGAACTGGCCGGGCAGGCGCGGCGGGTCCAGGAGCGGTTCCACCTGGATGCGCCTGCCTGGTTCCGGGAGGCCGATCCGGTGCCGTGCCTGGAGGTGGTGGCAGCGGCCGTGTGGGAGCAGCGGGTGCTGCGGACGCACTACCGGCGGTGGCGCGGCGAGGTGCACCGGGAGGTGCGGCCGCTGGGGCTCGTCCTGAAGGGCGGCATCTGGTACCTGGTCGCCCTGTCGGAGGGGGCCGTACGGACGTACCGGGTGTCGCGCGTGCTGGCCGTGGAGGACACCGGGGAGACCTTCGACCGTCCGGCCGGCTTCGACCTGGCCGCCTATTGGGAGGAGTCGTCCCGGCGCATGGAGGCCGCTGTGCAGCAGGGTGTCGCGCGGGTGCGGCTCTCGCCGCGCGGGCAGCGGCTGCTGCCGATGCAGTACGGGGCGGCGGGTGTACGGGCCCTGGAGGGCGCCGGCGCGCCGGACGGGGACGGCTGGGTGGAGGTGGAGCTGCCCGTGGAGGCGGAGGCCGTGGCGGTCGGTGATCTCCTCCGGCTCGGAGCGGAGGCGGAGGTGCTCGGGCCGCCCGGGCTGCGGCAGGCACTCGCCCGGGCGGTGGCGGTGCTGGCGGGCCGGTACGAGCAGGCATGACCGCCGCTTCGAAAATTTCCGCGAAGTTCACAGTCCCAGAGGTACTGACAGACCGGGTGAACGCCAGGTACCGTCCTGAGCCAGTTCACACGCGTGGACTACACCACAACGGAACACCCGTCGTGGCACCGCCTTCCTACTCGGATCGTCCGGCACGTTCCTGCCGGTAGAAGGGGTTCAATCATCATGGCCACTGTCTCGTTCGACAAGGCGACCCGGATCTACCCGGGTTCCACCAAGCCCGCTGTCGACGCACTCGACATCGACATCGAGGACGGCGAGTTCCTCGTCCTCGTCGGCCCGTCGGGCTGCGGCAAGTCCACCTCGCTCCGCATGCTCGCGGGGCTCGAGGACGTCAACGCCGGCGCCATCCGCATCGGCGACCGCGACGTCACCCACCTGCCGCCGAAGGACCGGGACATCGCCATGGTGTTCCAGAACTACGCGCTCTACCCGCACATGACCGTCGCCGACAACATGGGCTTCGCGCTCAAGATCGCCGGCGTCAACAAGGCGGAGATCCGGCAGAAGGTCGAGGAGGCCGCGAAGATCCTCGACCTCACCGAATACCTGGACCGCAAGCCGAAGGCGCTCTCCGGCGGTCAGCGCCAGCGTGTCGCCATGGGCCGCGCCATCGTGCGTGAGCCGCAGGTGTTCCTCATGGACGAGCCGCTGTCCAACCTGGACGCCAAGCTCCGTGTGTCCACCCGTACGCAGATCGCCTCGCTCCAGCGCCGCCTGGGCATCACCACCGTCTACGTCACCCACGACCAGGTCGAAGCCATGACGATGGGCGACCGCGTGGCGGTCCTCAAGGACGGCCTGCTCCAGCAGATCGACACCCCGCGCAACATGTACGACAGGCCCGCCAACCTCTTCGTGGCCGGCTTCATCGGCTCCCCGGCGATGAACCTCGTCGAGGTCCCGGTGACCGACGGCGGCGTGAAGTTCGGCAAGTCGGTCGTGCCGGTGCAGCGCGACGCGATCGCCGCCACCACCGACAAGACCGTCACCGTCGGTGTCCGCCCCGAGCACTTCGACGTGGCCGGCCCGGACGCCGAGCTGGGCCTCGCGGTCACCGTGAACGTCGTCGAGGAGCTGGGCGCCGACGCCTACGTCTACGGCACCGCGAAGGTCGGCGACGACTCGAAGGACCTCGTGGTCCGCGTCAGCGGCCGTGACGTCCCGGAGAAGGGCAGCACGCTGCACATCGTCCCGCGCTCCGGCGAGACCCACGTGTTCTCGACCTCCACGGGCGAGCGCCTGTCCGACTGACCCATCGGCAAACGCACGACACCGGGTGAATCACCCGGATTGACGACGAGGGCCCCGCAGCGTGCTGCGGGGCCCTTCTCGTTGTCGCTCGTTGTCGATAAATACCCCGGCAGACCGGACGTTTCGAGTGCTGTGCGTCAACGCCCTACCCAAAAACGGGCCCTCTCTCATCCCCCGAACCGGTGACTAAATGTCTACAAACCATTACCCCGCGCTACCCTCACACGCGTGAAGCACTCCACTAACCAACAGACGCGACGCGGCCGGGGCCCCGCCCGCCGGATCGGCCGCACCCTCGCTTTCGTCCTGCCCGTCGTCCTGGTGCTCTCCGGGACCCTCGCGGTCACCCGAGTCAACTGGTCGGGCAGCCCCTCCGACCCGGTGCTCACGGCCGCGGACACCAGCACGTCCGCCGTCACCCCGCGGGCCGCCAAGCGCGCCCCGCAGGACGTCCTGCGCGACAAGCTGCTCACCGAGCTCCAGGAGGAGAACCCGGGCGTCGCCCTCACCCACCTCCAGCAGGCCGTGAACGGCCGCCCGTCGCTGGCGAAGCACTGCGCGTCCATCGCCCGCGCCCTCGGCCAGGCCGCCGTCCGGGTCTACGGCCCGACGCGCGCCCAGTCCTACGCCCGCCCGGTCTGCGACACCGCCTTCGCCACAGGCGTCGCGGCCGCGCACAGCTGAGCACACCGCCCGGCTTGCCGGACGAGAGGAGTGGGAAGCCGGCAGCGACTGACACGGGAACCCTCGTCCGCTGCGGTCCGGGGCGGGACGCCACGTACAGTTCGGTCTCATGAGCGATCCGAGCGCCGCGTCCCGCCCCGTTCAAGCCGTCGTTCTGGCCGGTGGCCAGGGCTCCCGGCTCCGTCCGTACACCGACGACCGGCCCAAGCCGATGGTCGAGATCCCCGGGACGGGGACCCCGATCATCGGCCATCAGCTGTCCTGGCTCGCCGAGGAGGGCGTGACTGACGTGGTGGTCTCCTGCGGCCACCTCGCCGACGTGCTCCAGAAGTGGCTGGAGACGGCCGATCTGCCCGTCTCCGTCACCACCGTCGTGGAGTCGGAGCCCCTCGGCCGCGGCGGCGGCCTCAAGTACGCCGCCGCGCATCTGCCCCACCCGGACCAGCCCTGGTACGCCACGAACGGCGACATCTGGACCCGGTTCTCGTTGCGTGACATGGCGGACTTCCACACCGAGCGGGACGCCGTCGCGACGCTGGCCCTGGCCCGGCCGCGCCTGCCGTGGGGTGCGGTGAAGACGGACGGCTTCGGCCGCATCACGGACTTCATCGAGGCCCCGCCGTCGACTTTCGAGATCAACGCGGGCGTGTATGTCTTCTCCTCCGGGTTCGCGGGGCTGCTGCCGGACCGGGGGGACCACGAGCGCACGACGTTTCCGCGGCTGGCCCGCGAGCGGAAGCTGGCCGGGTTCACGATCCCTCAGGGGTCGTATTGGCGTGCGATCGACACGGCGAAGGATCTGACGGAGGCCGCGAAGGAGCTGGCGGCTTTGGGGCGCTGAGAGCTGTTCCCCACCCCGGCCGTACTGGGTGCGCGACCCGGCCGACCGGTCTCTTGAATCCGCTTCCCCTCCGCATCGTCCGCTCCCCCTCCGCATCGAAAGGGCCCCGCATCTCGAAGATGCGGGGCCCTTTCGATACCTGGCTCTGCCGGCTAGCCCAGCAAGCCGCCCACCAGGCCCGGCCGGCCCGTGGACGAGGAGCCCCCGCCGTCCGAGCCGCCGCCGGTCGAGCCGCCGCCGGTCGAACCCGAGCCGCCGGTGGCCGTGCCGCCGGAGCTGGGGCCGGAGGTGGTGCTCGGGGCCTGGCCGGCCGAGGAGGACTGCTGGGGCGGGGCCTGGCCCGCGCTGCCCTGGGTCTGGCTGGGCGAGCCGCCGGTGACGGTGCCGGCGTCCCGGGTGGCGCCCGGCCTGGTCGTGGTGCCCGCGCTCGGGCTGGCCGATCCGGCCGTGGTGCCCTGGGTGGGCGAGGAGGAGGAGGCCGAGGGGGTCCGCTTCTCCTGCTGCCTGCCGGGTTCTTCCGGGAGCGGGGAGCCGGGCAGTTCGTTGCGCGGTGCCTCGCCGGGGCCTGGGACGACGACCCGGTCGGCGTCACGGACCGCGCCGCCGAGCAGCGAGCCGACGAGCAGGGTGAGACCGATGGCCACGGCGGTGACGAGGGCGCCCCGGCGCAGCACGTAGCGGCGCAGGTCCCAGATGTCGGCGCGGGGGCCGAGGCGGCGCCAGGCACTGCCGGCCAGGCGGCCGTCGATGGAGTAGACGGGGGCGCCGGCGATGATCAGCGGGGACCAGGCGGCGAGGTAGATGATGTCGGGGGTCTCGTAGGCGGGGACGCTCTTCCAGCTGACGGTGACCAGCAGCGCGGCCGAGAGCAGGGCGCCGAAGGAGGCGGCCACGCGCTGCCAGCAGCCGAGGACCGTCAGGACGCCTACGATGACCTGGGCGAAGGCGATGACCAGTCCGGAGCCGACCGGGTGTTCGAGGGCGAACTGGCGCAGCGGCTCCGCGACGTCCCAGGGGTGCAGGGTGTTGAGCCACTTGACCATGGAGCCGCGCTTGCCGCCGTCGAAGTAGACCGGGTCGCACAGCTTGCCCATGCCGGCGTAAATGGAGATGAAGCCGAGGAAGACGCGCAGCGGGAGCAGGACGACGCCGAGGTTCATCCGGCGGCCCGGGTAGTAGGCGTGCCGTGCCGGGTCGTCGCCCTGGCGCTTGACGGTCCGTTCGGTGTCGTCCGCCTCGGCGACGAGCTCCTCGAACTCCCCTTCCGCGTAGGAGGGTTCGTCGTAGGCACTGCCGACCGAGCGCATGGTCGGCAGCAGCCGGGTGCCGTCGGCGGGCTCGTGCGTGCGCTGTGGGCCCACGACCGGGTGCTCGACGGTCTGGGTGAGGTCGCCCTGGTAGCCGTCGCCCTCGTAGCCGGTGCCGCCGTCGCCGGCCTCCTGGTATCCGGCGCCGTAGCCCGGGCCCTGCGGGTCGGTGTCCACACGGGAGATGACCTGGGTGGCCCCGGTGTCCGTGGCGGGCTCGTCGGGGTGGCGGACGCTCTCGTGCCGGACAGCCTGGAGGAGCCGGTGGGCGCCGGTGTCGTCGGGCGCGGATCTGCCGCTCCAGACGACGGGCCGGCGGCGGGTGGCGGCCCCGTCCGCCGCGGTCCCGGCGGTGACGACGGGGATGCGGGCGGTGTCCTCGGTGGCGTTCAAATGCCGTGCGACCCGTGGGGACTGGACGTGACGCGTCGAGACGCCCAACTGCACGCGGAAACTCGCGTGGTTGACGATGACCTGCGCCGGGTCGCTCGGCACCTTCACCATGCTCAGCGCGGGAGCGTCGTCGAGTCCCGACGAGCGGTCCCCCGTGGGTGTGCGGGGTGTTCTGGTGTCCACACTCATCTAACCGAGTGACGTCGGGATAGGACACTGCTTTGACTCGCCGGATCTGTCCGGACCCCGTCAAGCTTGTCCTTGTCGCCCCGTCGTCACCGGAATTAACCCGCACGGGTGAGATTGCGGACGTCTGTTCAGCTGCGCCGACGGGCCGCCTCGTACAGCACGATCCCCGCCGCCACACCGGCGTTGAGCGACTCGGCGCCGCCCGGCATCGGGATCCGCACCCGGAAGTCACAGGTCTCCCCGACCAGCCGGGACAGCCCCTTGCCCTCGCTGCCGACGACGATGGCGACGGGACCGCCCAGGGCCTCCAGTTCACCGAGTTCGACCTCGCCGTCGGCGGCCAGACCGACGACCACGATGCCGGCCTTCTTGTACGCCTCCAGCGCGCGCGTCAGGTTGGTGGCGCGGGCGACGGGCGTACGGGCGGCCGCACCGGCGGACGTCTTCCAGGCACCCGCCGTCATCCCGGCGGCCCGCCGCTCGGGTACGACGACGCCGTGCCCGCGGAAGGCGGACACGGAGCGGACGACCGCGCCGAGGTTGCGCGGGTCGGTGACACCGTCGAGCGCGACGATCAGCGGGTCCTCGCCGGCGTCGAGGGCGGCGTCGGCGAGGTCCTGCGGGTGGGCGTACTCGTACGGCGGGACCTGGAGCACGAGTCCCTGGTGGTTCAGCCCGTTCGTCATCCGGTCGAGCTCGGGGCGCGGCGCCTCCATGAGGTTGATGCCGCCGCGCTCGGCGGCGAGCTGGAGTGCCTCACGGACGCGCTCGTCGTTGTCGATGAACTGCTGGACGTACAGCGTGGAAGCGGGCACGCCGTCGCGCAGCGCCTCGTAGACCGGGTTGCGGCCGACGACCAGCTCGGACGTGGACTTGCCGCCGCGGCCCCGGGGCGCGGGGCGGCGGGCTGTCTGCCGCGCCTTGGCGCCCGCGACACGGTTCTTCTTGTGTCCCTTGCGCATCTCGGCGGGCGGAGTGGGGCCCTTGCCCTCCAAGCCCTTGCGCCGCTGGCCGCCACTGCCGACCTGCGCGCCCTTCTTGCCGGACATGCGGCGGTTGTTGGCTGCCATGACCTACCTGTCTGTGGGTGCGGTGACGTACTACGTCTATGAAGTGTGCCGCCCGGAGGCCCGGGCGGCACAATCGATCTTCCGGATCGCGGTCGGGTCAGCGCGGTCCGAGGCTCCAGCGCGGCCCTTGCGGGCTGTCCTCGATGACCAGGCCGGACTGGCTCAGCTGGTCGCGGATGGCGTCCGCGGTGGTCCAGTCCTTGCGGGACCGGGCGGCCTCGCGCTGGTCGAGGACCATGCGGACCAGCGTGTCGACCACGCCGTGCAGATCGGCGCCGCGGTCGGTCTCCCCGGCCCAGTGGGCGTCGAGCGGGTCGAGCCCGAGGACGCCGAGCATGGCACGGACCTCAGCGAGCCGGGCCACCGCGGCTTCCTTGTCGTCGGCGGCCAGCGCGCTGTTGCCCTGCCGGACCGTGGTGTGCACCACGGCGAGCGCCTGCGGCACGCCCAGGTCGTCGTCCATCGCCTCGGCGAAGGCCAGCGGCACCTCGGCGGCCGGCTCGACGGCACCGGCCTTCTCCACCACGCGCTGCACGAAGCCCTCGATCCGCGCGAACGCCGACTCGGCCTCGCGCAGCGCCTCCTCGCTGTACTCGATCATCGAGCGGTAGTGCGGGGTGCCGAGGTAGTAGCGCAGCACGATGGGCCGCCAGCGCTTGACCATCTCGCTGACCAGGACCGAGTTGCCGAGCGACTTGGACATCTTCTCGCCGCTCATGGTGACCCAGGCGTTGTGCACCCAGTACCGGGCGAACTCGTCGCCGTAGGCCTTGGCCTGGGCGATCTCGTTCTCGTGGTGCGGGAAGACCAGGTCGAGGCCGCCGCCGTGGATGTCGAAGGCGGTGCCGAGGTACTTGTGCGCCATCGCCGAGCACTCCAGGTGCCAGCCGGGGCGCCCGCGCCCCCACGGCGTCTCCCAGCTGGGCTCCCCCGGCTTCGCCGCCTTCCACATCGCGAAGTCCCGCGGGTCGCGCTTGCCGGTCTCGCCGGCGCCGGACGGCTGCTGGAGGTTGTCCAGCTCCTGGTTGGACAGCGCCAGGTACTCCGGGAAGGAGCGCACGTCGAAGTAGACGTTGCCGTCGGCCTCGTAGGCGTGCCCGCGCTCGATGAGGCCGCGCATCATCTCGACCATCTCGGTCACGTGGCCCGTGGCGCGCGGCTCGTAGGTCGGCGGCAGGCAGCCGAGGGCGTGGTAGCCGTCGTTGAACGCGCGCTCGTTCTCGTAGCCGATGGCCCACCAGGGGCGGTTCTGGTCGGCCGACTTGGTGATGATCTTGTCGTCGATGTCCGTGACGTTCCGCACGAAGGTGACGTCGTAGCCGCGGTACGCGAACCAGCGGCGCAGGATGTCGAAGTTCAGACCCGACCGGATGTGCCCGATGTGGGGTGCGGCCTGCACGGTGGCACCGCACAGGTAGATCGAGACACAACCCGGCTTGAGCGGGGAGAAGTCACGGATCTGCCGGGCGCTGGTGTCGTACAGGCGAATAGTCACGGGACCAGGGTAGTAGGCCGTGGGGGTGCGTGGGGCAGCGCCTTTCACCCGACTCGCACGACCAGCGCCGTGGCCACCGCCATCAGGCCCTCTTCGCGTCCCGGGAAGCCCAGCCCGTCCGTGGTCGCGCCGGACACCGACACCGGTGCTCCCGCCGCCTCCGACAGGAGCTTCTGCGCCTCGTCCCGCCGTTTGCCGATCTTCGGCCTCGGGCCCACGACCTGTACGGCGATGTTGCCGATGCGGAAGCCCGCCTCGCGGACGATCCGGGCCGCCTCCGTCAGCAGCGTGATGCCGGACGCCCCGGACCACTCGGGGCGGCCCGTGCCGAAGTGCTGGCCGAGGTCGCCGAGGCCGGCCGCCGAGAACAGCGCGTTGCACGCGGCGTGCGCGACGACGTCCGCGTCCGAGTGGCCGGCCAGGCCCGGACCCTCGCCCTCCCACTTCAGGCCGGCGCACCACAGCTCGCGGCCCTCCTCGAAGGCGTGGATGTCGGTGCCGATGCCCACCTGGGGCAGCGGCATCCCGGGCGTCGCGTCAGAAGCCATCGTTGAGCCTCCGGCGGGCCAGGACCGCCTCCGCCAGCACCAGGTCCAGTGGCCGGGTGACCTTGAACGCCTCCTCATGACCGGGCACCGCGACGACCGTGAGGCCGAGCTGCTCGACCATGCCGGCGTCGTCGGTGACGTCGCCGGTGACCGTCTCGTGCGCCCGGACCAGCGTCGCCCGGTCGAAGCCCTGCGGCGTCTGCACCGCCCGCAGCCGCGCGCGATCCGGCGTCGCGACGACCGGCTCGGGTTCGCCGGGCGCCTGGGCGGGCTCGACCTGCTTGACGGTGTCGGCGAGCGGCAGCGCCGGGACCACGGCCGGGGCGCCCTCGCGTACGGCCTCGATCACGGCGTCGACCGTGTCCACCGGCACCAGCGGCCGGGCCGCGTCGTGCACCAGCACGATGTCGTGGCCGGGCGGCAGCGCGT
Source organism: Streptomyces sp. DG1A-41 (assembly GCF_037055355.1). Taxonomy (GTDB): domain Bacteria; phylum Actinomycetota; class Actinomycetes; order Streptomycetales; family Streptomycetaceae; genus Streptomyces. The sequence goes on from NZ_CP146350.1 coordinate 4,131,350, forward strand.
CCAGGCCGAGTCTCACGGACTCCTGGCGGGTCTGCCCGCCCGGTACGACGAGGAAGTCGGTCCGCTCGGGCAGCGCGTGCGCGTCGAGCAGCGACCTGACCTCGGCGGCACCGCCGGGCGGGGCCACGACGACGACCAGCGAGACGGCGCGGGAGGCGGCCATCGCGCGGACCGCGTGGATGAGCATGGGGGTGCCGCCCAACGCGCGGAGCGCCTTGGGGGCGCCCGGGCCGAGCCGTACACCACGGCCGGCGGCCGGGATCACGGCCGCCGTACGGGCTGCCGAGGAGGCGGTCGGCGGCGAGGGGCGCGAATCGTCAGACATCGGTTCCTGTCAGGTTTGTGTGTTGCCCTGGACTGGGTATGGCCTGGAGGAGTGCCGGGCGCGACGCGCTCGACCGGACCCTTCCGTGACGCTGGTCGAGCCGGCTGCCCGGGCCCGGCACGCCAAGCACCGGATCGTGAGTGATAACACATCCGGCGGTGACGGCGCATTCGGCGTCCGAGTACGAACATGCCGCAGCGCCCGGCGACAGAAGAATCGTCATCGGGCACCGCGGCATTTCGATGTTGCTGAGTGCTGAGCGACAGGCTTCGCCTCAGGAGGCGAGAACCTCGTCGAGCAGGGCCTCGGCCTTGTCCTCGTTGGTGTTCTCCGCGAGAGCCAACTCGCTCACCAGAATCTGGCGGGCCTTGGCGAGCATGCGCTTCTCACCGGCGGAGAGTCCGCGCTCGCGCTCACGACGCCACAGGTCACGCACCACTTCCGCGACCTTGATGACATCGCCCGAGGCGAGCTTCTCCAGGTTTGCCTTGTAACGACGGGACCAGTTCGTGGGCTCCTCGGCGTACGGCGCGCGCAGCACCTCGAAGACACGGTCCAGCCCGTCCTGACCGACCACATCACGCACGCCGACGAACTCCGCATTGTCCGCTGGCACACGGACTGTCAGGTCACCCTGGGCGACCTTCAGCACCAAGTAGGTCTTGTCCACGCCTTTGATCTGGCGAGTTTCGATAGCCTCGATCAGCGCGGCCCCGTGATGGGGATAGACCACGGTGTCGCCAACCTTGAACGTCATGTGACAGGTACCCCTTCCGTGGCTATCCAGGGTAACACGGAAACTGCGGGTTCTGAATGGCGTTTTCGCAGGTCAGGGCATATCTCGGGGCTTGACAAGTCCAACAGGGACGTGCTTCGGACAGGGAGTGGAAGAAGGTATTCGCAGGTCGGAGCGGCTCTCCGGGCCGAGGGAAACGCGTACGTTACACACATCCGGAGCCTCCTCCAAGTGGCCGAACATCCCCATATGTCCGGTTCCGTATGGTCGACTTCCGCTACTCCGTTCGGCGGCCCGGGCCGGGTTCCGGTCGAATCCGGAATTGATCATCGGACGTCCGGACGGGCCGCCGGTGATCAATTCCCAGGTGGTCCGCACATTCCTTCACGGAAATTTTGCGCTGCTGCCCGGAGGCTCTCCGGAGGCTCTTATGTGAATGCCGGACGAGCACCCCGTCAATGTGACCCAGGAGTCACTGCGACTCACGTGGGAGCACAGGTGCCGGGGGGTCGGGTGCGGCCGCGCGGGAACGGCTCGGTAACCTGAGCCCCGCTGACAGACACTTAGGGCGGCTTTATCGGCCGCTCCGCTTCTCGAGTCAAGGAGTTGCCGCCGCCGTGAGCAGCAGCCTTCGACGCGGCGTCCTCGCCGCTGCCGCCATCGCGTTCTCCGTCGCCTCGCTCGCCGCGTGCGGTGCCGGCAACAACGCGCAGACCCTCGAGATCAAGCCGGACAACGCGGCGACGAGCGTCGGCAACATCAAGATCCAGAACGCGATCGTGATCACGCAGCCCGACCTCGAGTCGACCGGCCCCGCCGCGATCTCCGCCACCTTCTTCAACTCCGGCAGCACCGCCGAGACTCTGGAGTCCATCACCCTCCCCGGCACCGACAAGACGGCCGAGCTCAAGCCCGCCAAGGGCGGCAGCCTGAGCATCCCGGCCGGCGGCAGCCTGATCCTGGGCGGCAAGGACAACGCCACGGCCATGCTGCCGAGCAGCCGCGAGGCCGTCCAGGACGGCAACGCCCAGAAGGTCACCTTCACCTTCAGCAAGACGGGTGACGTGACCCTGCGCGCGTTCGTCGTGCCCGCCGAGCACTACTTCGCCGAGTGGGGCCCGACCGAGGTGCCGGCCGCGCCGGGCGCCTCCGGCTCCCCCTCCGGGACGCCGGCCGACGGCGCCTCGGGCTCGCCCGCCGGGACCGAGAGCCCCGCCGCCGGCGAGACCCCGGGCGGCCACGCGTCGCCGGGCACGCCGACCGACGCGGCGTCCGCGAGCGCGGGCGCCGGGCACTGAGCCTGCGCGGCAGTCGTACGAGAGGGCGGGATCTCCTGGGAGATCCCGCCCTTCGCGTTCGTCGTGCGCGGCCGACTTACGGCTCGAACTTGTAGCCCAGGCCGCGGACCGTCACCAGGTAGCGCGGGGCGCCCGGGTCCGGCTCGATCTTGGCGCGCAGGCGCTTGACGTGGACGTCGAGGGTCTTGGTGTCACCGACGTAGTCGGCGCCCCAGACGCGGTCGATGAGCTGCATACGGGTCAGCACCCGGCCGGCGTTGCGCAGCAGCATCTCCAGCAGGTCGAACTCCTTCAGCGGCAGGTCGACCTTGGTGCCGCCGACGGTGACCACGTGCCGGTCCACGTCCATACGGACCGGGCCGGCCTCCAGCGCGGCCGGGGTCACCTCCTCCGGCTCGCCGCGGCGGCGCAGCACGGCCCGGATACGGGCGACCAGCTCGCGCGAGGAGAACGGCTTGGTGACGTAGTCGTCGGCTCCTATCTCCAGGCCGACGACCTTGTCGATCTCGCTGTCCTTGGCGGTCACCATGATGACGGGGACGTTGGAGCGGCCGCGCAGTTGGCGGCACACCTCGGTGCCCGGCAGGCCGGGCAGCATCAGGTCGAGGAGGACGAGGTCGGCGCCGTTGCGCTCGAACTCGTCGAGTCCGTCGGGCCCGGTGGTCGCGACGGCGACCTCGAAGCCCTCCTTGCGGAGCATGTACGACAGGGCGTCGGAGAAGGACTCCTCGTCCTCGACGACGAGCACACGGGTCACGGAAGGACCTCCGGGGCAGGAAGCGTTTCGTACGCGGTTGAATCGGGGGATGTGGGGGTGGACCGCCCGGCCTCCTCGTCGAGGCCCGCGCCTCCTGCGCGTTCTGATCGGGCGGGCTGCTGATGTGCGCGGTCGCGGGCCGCACCGGCCTCCGGCAGCCGCAGGGTGAAGGTGGAGCCCTGGCCTTCGGCGCTCCACACCGTGACCTCCCCGCCGTGCGAGGCGGCCACGTGCTTCACGATCGCCAGTCCTAGTCCCGTACCGCCGGTGGCACGGGAGCGGGCCGGGTCGACACGGTAGAAGCGCTCGAAGATGCGCTCCTTGTCCTTGTCGGAGATGCCGATGCCCTGGTCGGTGACGGCGATCTCGATGTGTTCCCCGCCGGGCGCGTTCACCCTGCGGGCCGCTATGCCGACGCGGGTGCGGGCGGGCGAGTAGTTGACCGCGTTCTCGACGAGGTTGCCGAGGGCGGCGGCGAGCTGGCCGCGGTTGCCCCACACGTGCAGGTCGGCGGTGCCGCCCGCGGCCATGGTGATCTGTTTGGTGCCGGCCTGGTGCCGGCAGCGGTCGATGGCCTCGGCCACGAGCTCGTCGACGCGCACGGGCTCTGCGTCCTCCAGCGGATCGTCGTTCTGCACCCGCGACAGGTCGATGAGCTCCTGGACCAGGCTGGTGAGCCGGGTGGCCTCTATCTGCATGCGCCCGGCGAACCGCTCGACGGCCTCGGGGTCGTCGGAGGCGTCCATGACGGCCTCGGACAGCAGGGAGAGGGCGCCGACGGGCGTCTTCAGCTCGTGGCTCACGTTGGCGACGAAGTCGCGCCGCACCGCCTCGATCCGGCGGGCCTCGGTGAGGTCCTCCACCAGCAGCAGCACCAGCCGGGAGCCGAGCGGCGCGACCCGCGCGGAGACGGCCAGGGCCTCTCCGCGTCCGGTCCCGCGCCGCGGCAGGTCCAGCTCGACCTGGCGTATCTCCCCGTCGCGCCGGGTGTCCCGGGCCATCTGGAGCATCGGCTCGACGGCGAGCTTTCCGCCGCGGACCAGGCCGAGGGCGTACGCCGCCGAGCTGGCCTTGACCACCGCGTCCGCCTCGTCGAGCACGACGGCGGAGGACCTGAGGACCGACAGGACGGTGTCCACGCCCGGTGGCAGCACCGGATCCGTGTGCAGCGAGGTGCGTGTGGGGCGCTTCTGTTCACGCTCACTCCAGCGGAACGCCAGCATGGCGATGACGCCGGTGAGCACCCCGGCGATCGCTGCCACTGCGGCGACCGCCGCGTTCACGTCCATGCACCCAGGTTAGGCATGGGTCGGCCGCGGGCCACAGCCGTCGGGCTACGAGCTCGAACACTCGTCGCCCAGAGTTCACCTTGGAGCCAGTATTGGTTCATTTGGGATGACGGAAACGGACGCGTACGGGCCGGAACGTGGGAGCGTGGGGTTCGGACCTTCGGTAACACGACGGTCGTACCGCCGGTTGTTCGGTGGGCCCCGGCCCCAGAACCCCCGACACAGACGCACGAGAGGGAAGCCTGATGCGGGACGCGTACCACGAGGAACTGGACTCGATCGGCGACGGTCTGGTGGAGATGGCCCGGCTGGTCGGCTCGGCGATCGGGCGCGCCACCACCGCCATGCTCGACTCCGACCTGAAGCTGGCCGAGAACGTCATCGAGGCCGACCAGAAGGTCGACGAGCTCCAGCACGACCTGGAGGCCCGGGCGATAGCCCTGCTGGCGCGGCAGCAGCCGGTGGCGACGGACCTGCGCATCGTCGTCACGTCGCTGCGCATGTCGGCCGACCTGGAGCGCTCGGGCGACCTCGCCCAGCACGTGGCGAAGCTCGCGCGCCTGCGCTACCCGGACCGCGCGGTCCCGAGCGACCTGCACGCCACCATCCTGGAGATGGGCCAGCTCGCCCAGCGCCTGATGGCCAAGGCCGCCGAGGTGATCATCACCAAGGACGTCGACCTGGCGCTCCAGCTGGAGCAGGACGACGACGCGATGGACCTGCTGCACCGCACTCTCTTCCAGCACCTGATGGACGACCGCTGGAAGCACGGCATCGAGACGGCCGTGGACGTGACGCTGCTCGGCCGCTACTACGAGCGGTTCGCCGACCACGCGGTCTCGGTCGCCAAGCGTGTGGTGTACCTGGTGACGGGTGAGCACGCGGACGAGCTCCAGTCGGCGGACGTGCAGCCGGAGATCCAGGCGGTGACGGGGTCGGAGAGCGCCTGAGCTTCGGTCCTGTTCTTCCTCCTCGGTCTGCTCGGTCCTGCTCCGGCGTGAAAGGGCCGGGCGGGGATCGGCCGGGGCGCGCGGGCGCCTCTGTGCGCCGTTGATGCGCCCAGCGGAACGGGCATCCAATGGGCACAGGCACCAGTCTCGAGGAGGGACCCATGGCCGAATCCCCCAGCACCACGCCCGACCCCACGCAGGAGCGCGAGACCGAACAGCCCGCCGAGATCAGGAACCTGCCCCTGGTCGCCGCGTGCGGCTGCGGCTCGGGCTGCGGCTGCGGGTGCCAGTCGGGCAGCCCCTGCCAGTGCGGCTGACGCCCGGCACCTTCGTACGACCAGCAGGGCCCCGGTGGTTCGCCGCCGGGGCCTGCGGCGTTGTGGTCGCCTCCGTGCCCGTACGGGCGGACCATGGAAGTACGCGCTGTACTGGCGTACGCCGGGTACTGGGAAGGAGGCGTGACGTCATGGCCAAGTTCATGGATGTCCACCACAGCATGAAGGGCATCACGGAAGAGCAGCTGCGCGAGGCCCACAACGCGGACCTCGCCATTGAGAAGGACGAGAGCGTCCACTTCGAGAGGGCCTGGGCGGACCCGGAGTCCGGCCACGTCTACTGCCTCTCCGAGGCACCCTCCGCGGAGGCGGTCCAGCGCATCCACGAACGCGCGGGGCACAAGGCGGACGAGATCCATCCGGTGCCGTTGACCGTCCAGTGAAGTGAGCGGTGCGGTCGGCCGGTCCCAGGGAGCACTCCGGGTCGCGGAGCCGTGTCCACACAACCATCGGGAACGTCCCGGAAGCGGATCAGGGGCCGGATGCTGAGCGCTCCGGGACCTGTTCCAGGGGCGAGGGCCCGGGTCCGGGTTTGGCTCCGGGCCCGGGCCCGGCAGCAGGCTCAGCGGGTTCACCGGGCTCAGCGGGGGCAGTGGACTCGGCCGGGTCAGTGGACTCAAGTGGCTCAGTCGGCTTCTCCTTGGGCACCCGCCGCATCAATGCCCCGTACCCCAGCCCGGCCACCGTCCCGACCACCGCGCACAGCCCCCACAGCCACTCCGCCCCGAACCGGTCGATGACGAAGCCGGACATCAGCGGGGCGACGAGCGCGGCGACGGACCAGGACATCGTGTACATCCCCTGGTAGCGCCCGCGTCCGTGGAGCGGGGACAGCCGGACCACCAGGCCGGTCTGTGTCGGCGCGTTGACGATCTCGGCCAGCGTCCACACGCACACCGTGAGGGCGATGACGCCGACCGACCCGGCGAAGGCGGTGAGTCCGAAGCCGTACCCCGCGAGGAGCGAGGAGATGACGAGCAGTCGGCGGGGGTCGCGGTGCTCGATGAACCGCGTGACCGGGATCTGGAGTACGACGATCAGGATGCCGTTCACGGCGATCGCCATGCCGTACTCGGCCGGCGTGAACCCGGCCTCGCCCATCGCCACGGGCAGCCCGATCGACCCCTGCTGGAAGATCAGCGCGACGAGGAAGGACAGCCCGACGACGCTCATGAAGGGCCCGTCGCGCAGTACGGTCCCGAGGCTGACGGGGCTGTCGGGGACGGCGGCCGACTTCTCCGAGGCGACGGCCGTCTTCTCGGACGCGGCGGCCGTCCTCACCGTCTCGGCGGGCCTGGACTCCGGCAGCCTCAGGAAGACGAGGATCGCGCAGACCATCGTCATCCCCGCCTCGATCAGGAACCCGGCGCGATAGCTGACCTCGGCGATGAACCCGGCGGCCATGGAGGACACGGCGAAGCCGAGGTTGATGGCCCAGTAGTTGAGGGAGAAGGCGCGGATACGGTCCTCCGGCCGCACGATGTCCGCCATCATCGCCTGCACGGCGGGCCGGGACGCGTTGCTGGCCATGCCGACGAGGAACGCGACGCCGGCGATCGCGACCGGGTGGTGCACGAAACCGAGGATCGCCACGGACACGGCGGTCGAGGCCTGCGCGATCAGCAGCGTCGGCCGCCGCCCCAGCCGGTCGGTCATCACGCCGCCGCCCAGTGAGGAGATCACCCCGCCGAACCCGTGCAGGGCGGCGACCAGACCGGCGTACGTGGCGGAGTAGCCGCGGTCGAGCGTCAGGTACAGCGCCATGAAGGTGGCGACGAAGGCGCCGAGCCGGTTGACGAGGGTGCTGGTCCACAGCCACCAGAACTCGCGGGGCAGTCCGGAGACGGTCTCCCGGACGGCACGTCTGGCACGCAGGGCGTACGGCATGGACGACATGGGCTCCCCCGAGCGCAAGGGTGTGAGGGTGTGGGACGACGCAGCGATGTAAGCGGCACAGCAAGCACGCACAAGTTACAAAGCCACGGTTGACAGAGGCCACTCAATTAACAGAACCCGTCAAACGTCCGCCTGCCGGGCAGCCACGCGAACGGGCGAATGCGTGGATTACGCTCTGGGGCATGGCCGACGCACCGTACAAGCTGATCCTCCTCCGCCACGGCGAGAGCGAGTGGAACGAGAAGAACCTGTTCACCGGCTGGGTGGACGTCAACCTGACCGCGAAGGGCGAGAAGGAGGCGACGCGCGGCGGCGAGCTGCTGAAGGACACCGGCCTGCTCCCCGACGTCGTGCACACGTCCCTCCAGAAGCGCGCCATCCGCACCGCGCAGCTCGCCCTGGAGTCCGCTGACCGCCTCTGGATCCCGGTCCACCGCAGCTGGCGCCTGAACGAGCGCCACTACGGCGCCCTTCAGGGCAAGGACAAGGCTCAGACTCTCGCCGAGTTCGGCGAGGAGCAGTTCATGCTGTGGCGCCGCTCCTACGACACCCCGCCGCCGGCGCTGGACCGCGACGCCGAGTACTCCCAGTTCTCCGACCCGCGCTACGCGACCCTCCCGCCGGAGCTGCGCCCGCAGACGGAGTGCCTCAAGGACGTCGTCGTCCGCATGCTCCCGTACTGGTTCGACGCGATCGTCCCCGACCTGCTGACCGGCCGCACGGTCCTGGTCGCCGCCCACGGCAACAGCCTGCGCGCCCTGGTCAAGCACCTGGACGGCATCTCCGACGCGGACATCGCGGGCCTCAACATCCCGACGGGCATCCCGCTGTCCTACGAACTCGACGCCGACTTCAAGCCGGTGAACCCGGGCGGGACGTACCTGGACCCTGAGGCGGCCGCGGCGGCTATCGAGGCGGTCAAGAATCAGGGGAAGAAGAAGTAAGCCGACACCACTGAGCCCCCGGCCTGCGGTTTCTTCGCGGGGCGGGGGCTACCGATCACCCTTAATGCGTGCCTCAGGTAGTCCGCTAAAGATTCGCGCGACAGCGTTCCGAGTGCGCTCCTGGCGCGACGGCATGAGGTGAGCGTAGACGCGGAGGGTCAGGCCAGGGCCGGAGTGGCCGAGGTACCCGGCGAGGGCCTTGACGTTCTCCCCGGCGTCCAGGAGGACCGAGGCGTAGAAGTGGCGGAGGGCGTGCATGCCGTTCTCGCGGGACTCGGGCCTGGCGGAGACCGCAGCCGCCGCCCAGGTCGACCATGGCTTGGTACCGCTCGGGCATGCCGGCCCGGACGGCGAAGACCCGTTCCGCCGTCCAAGGCACGACACGCTTGCTGTCCACGGTCGGCGGCCCGACCGAGCGAGCATGGCTTCGGGCAGCGTGGGCCCTGCCGAGTCGGCAGGGCCCACGGCACAAACAGCAGAGAAGCGCCGGGGCCTGCCCTCGATGAGCAGCATTCTGGCCAACACGGCTTACGTCTGCTGGTGGCCTGACGGCCCGCCTTTACTTCAGGTGCCGGGCGAAGAACCGGCCGCGGCGTCCCCCGCGAACTGGGGGACGCCGGTGTGCCCGCCCATGTTGGCGTGCAGCGTCTTCTCCTTGGTGCCGAAGGCGTCGAACAGGTCCAGGGCCGCCTGCCGGTCGTTCCCTTCATCGTCCCACTGCAGCAGGACGTGCAGCGGAATGGTGACCTGGCGGGCCTCCTCGAACATGGTGGCAGGCACGAGACTCCCGGCGAACAGAACGGCGGCCGAGATGCGCGGCTCGACCACCGCGAGCCGGATGCCGATGGAGATCACTCCCCCCGAGTACCCGACCGGGCCGCCGATCTCGGGCAGCGACAGAAGGGCGTCCAGGGCGGCCTGCCATTCAGGGACCGACTTTTCGACGAGTGGGAGGACGAGGGCGTCGGTGATCTCGTCATCGACCGGCTCGCCGGCCTCCATAGCCCGGCGCAGGTCGGCGCGGGCCTGCTCGACGCTGGCCCAACGGGGCCGGTCACCGCTCCCGGGGAGCTCGATGGTGGCCGCGGCGTAGCCATACGCTGCGGCCTGCCGGGCCCGTTCCGCCAGTCGGGGGTACATCTTGCGCAGTCCGAGCGGGGGGTGGCCGAGCAGGATCAGCGGCGCCGGTGCGGACGGGGACGCGGGCGTCCACAGGATGCCGGGGATTTCGCCAAGGGTGAATGCGCGCTCTAGGACACCGTCGTCGAGACGCTGTCCAGAAGTGAAGTGCATGGTCGTGCCTTTCGGGAGGGCTCAGAAACGGCGCTCCCGGACGACCTATCGCCCGACCATGACCCCGGAGGGGAGCACCCATGTCGATACTGCGTTCACGGGTACCACCTCCTCATTCTCTCGCACGGCCTCCGGAAACGTAGCAGTGGTCGCGGTGGCCCGCCAAACGGGTTCTTGCGCGGGCTCCGTGGCCGGATGCCAAGGAGTCGGAACACTACGCAGAGCTGCCCGGGGCCTCATCGTGGCTTCACCAGGCAAGGCCCTGCGACGGCGGGGCACTGTCGTTCTTCGACAAGGGCACGGATCTTCGCGTGGGAGCGGTTGACTAACTTGCCGGCCTGCGGAAAGGGTCTCCCAGCGGCCCCGGTACGGGACACGGACGGTGCCCCCGGCGCCCCGGTAGCCCTTGTCCGCCCGGCAGGCGATCCCGGCTTCGCCGAGGGCGTCGATGACGCTGTGCTCGCGGGCGGCCCGGACGTCGTGGACGGCGCCGGGCAGAGCCGGTGAGGCACATAGGAGTCGGCCGGATGGATCGGCGAGGAGCTGCACGTTCATCCCGAGCCTCCTGTGTTCGCCGGAGCAGAGGGGCGGTCTGCAGCGATCCGGTCGATCGGCAGGAGAATCCCGTCCAGCAGCACGAACGCTTTCGTCGATGCCGTCCGGACCGCCTCGGCGAGGGTAGGGGCGAGGGCGGCCAGGCCCTCTAACGCTTCGGTGATGTAGCGGTATGCGGTGGTGGTTGCGATGCAGAACGGGCGGCGAGTTGAGCGTATGGGTCGCCGTGAGGAGTCCCGGGCTGCCGCTCATTGCCCCCTCATTACTCCTCGGGTAATCGACGCTCTTCCCGTCCCCCGGCAGGATCGGACACGTCCCCACGAAACGGGTGCGGGATCCGGCTTGCCGCAGTCGCGAGGAGAGTGCCATGCCCGTCAAGTCCAGTTCCGGGAAGCCGTCTTCCGTCGCCGAGTCCACCCGGGCCGTCGTGCAGGAGTTCCTCGCCGCGCGGCTCGCCGGGGACACCGAGCGGCTCGTCGAGCTCTTCGCCGACGAGGTCGACTGGGTGCTCGCCGAGAACCCGGGTGTCCCGTGGATCCGGCCCCGGTCCACCGCCGCCGAATGTGCCGCCCAGTTCACGGAGTTGATGGAGCACACCGTGCCCGAGGACGCCCGCGCCTTTCTCGACGCCTTTCTCGTCGACGGCGCCGACGCCGTGCTCACGGGGCACGTGTCGGGAACCGTACGGGCGACGGGGAAGTCCTTCGATGGTCCGTTCGCGCTGCGCCTCACCGTCGAGGACGGCCGGATCACCCGGCACCACCTGTATGAGAACAGCCTGTCGATCGCCGAGGCCTGCATTCCTTGAGCTGTGCGGCTGCGCCTCAGTTCTGCCGGGCCAGGCGCCAGTACTGGCGCTTGTCCTCGTCCCGTACGACCACGCCGAGCCGCAGCAGCTCACGGCGCAGCTCACGGGCGTCCTCGGCGTCGTCGTCGCTCTTGCGAGCCTGGGCGCGGGCCCTGAGCAGGGCGTCCGCGCCCTCGGGGAGACCGGGCATGCCGGGGACCCAGCGGCGGAATTCGGCGCGGTACGGGTCCTCCTCCGCCCAGCGGTAGCCGTGCTCGGCGAGGGCGTCGGCCAGGCGGGGCCAGGGCAGGCCGCAGTGCTCCCGGGCCAGTTCCATGCCGTCCGGGGCCAGCACCACGAGTTGCTTGCCGTCCCTGCACAGCACCGCGATCTCCTCGCGGGTGAACTCCTGCGTGCGGTCCCTGATGGTCAGGGCCAGGTGCGTGTCGAAGACGCGGACCGACAGCGACTCGTGTACGGCGGTGAGGCCCAGCAGCAGGCCGCCGAGTGCTCCCACCGCGACCGTGCCGAGGGTGAGGGCGGGTTCCGGGATCGCGGTCAGCAGTTCGGCCGGGCCCTCCAGCGGTGCCCACGGCAGCTTCAGCAGCAAGCGGGCGAGGAGCGGGAGCACAGCGCCGATGCCGGCGCCGCAGGCCACGCAGAAGAGTGTGATCACCCAGGCCGACTCCGCCAGTTCCGTGTCCTTGCCCGTCGGCGGCACCTGCTTCTTCCCCATCTGAACGTTCCTCGCGTCCTCCATGAGGAGAGTCTCGGCGGGCAGGGCCCGCGCTGTCCTCAGTCGTCGGTCTACGCGCCGGCGACTTTGGTCGCCGGCCACAGCCACTCCGCCTCACGACCACGCATCGCCTCACGGGTGCATCCGCGCCCCCTTCACCACTTTGTCCACCGCGTTCTTCGGGCCGTACACCGCGAGCCCGACCAGATCCAGATCCGCCGTCGGCACCGACCGTACGGCCGCGCGGTTGTCGCGGTCGTTACCCGTGGCGAAGAGGTCCGAGGTGAAGATCGCACGGGGCAGGGAGCGGGACAGGGCGCGGGCGTGGGCCGTGGTCAGGGTTTCCTTCGTGGCCTCGAAGACCAGTACCGGCTGGCGGAACATCGGCAGGTAGGGCACGCCGTCCGCGTCCTCGTACGGTTCGCCGATGACCTCGGGGAGTTGCGCTCCCAGGCCGCTGACCAGGAACGACGTCACGTTGAGGCGCTGCCAGTGCTCCAGGTCGGCGCGCAGCAGCACGGCGATCTTCGTGTCGAAGCGGATCGGCTCCGAAGCCGGTTCGGTGTGCGTGTTCATGGTGCGAGCGTGCCCGGCTGTCCTCGCCAGGGTCTTGTACGTTCTTTGCATGGCCTCACAGCCCGTCGGCAGCACGAACCGGCCGGACCGGCCGAACCGACCGGACCGGCCGAACCGACCGGACCGGCAGCGGATCATCTCCGCCTGGCGGCCCGCCGTCCCGGGCGTCGTCGAGGCCTTCCACGCCCGTTTCACCGATTACGCGTATCCGATGCACGTCCACGACGCCTGGACGCTGCTGATCGTCGACACCGGCGCCGTACGGTACGACCTCGACCGGCACGAGCACGGCACCCCGCACGACACCGTGTCGCTGCTGCCGCCGCACGTGCCGCACAACGGCTCCCCCGTCACCCCGGAGGGCTTCCGCAAGCGGGTGCTGTACCTCGACGGGACGTATCTCTGGGACGAGCTCATCGGGGCCGCCGTCGACCGGCCGGACCTGCGCGATCCGCTGCTGCGACGGCGCGTGGGGCAGTTGCACGGCGCGCTGGTGCGGCCCGGTGAGGAGCTGGAGGCCGAGAGCAGGCTGATGTTCGTCGGCGAGCGGTTGCGCGGGCATCTGCGGGCCGACGCCGACCGGACGTCCTCTCGTCCCGCCGACCCCCTCGTCGCGCGCCGACTGCGGGAGTTGCTGGACGAGCGGGTCGTGGAGGGTGTCGGGCTCCAGGAGGCGGCCGGGCTCGTGGGCGCTCATCCCGCCCATCTCGTACGGGCGTTCAGTGCCGCCTACGGCATCGCCCCGCACCAGTACCTGACGTCCCTGCGCGTGGGCCGCGCCCGGCGGCTGCTGCTCGAAGGGCGCTCACCGGGAGAGGTGGCGGCCGAGACCGGGTTCTACGACCAGTCGCACCTCACCCGGCACTTCCGCAGGTTGGTGGGCGTGCCGCCGGGGCGTTACCGAAGGGGGCGACCTGGTGCCCCGCGCCCATAGTTGATCGTGGGATGTGGTGTGGGATCGCCGTCACCCCCGACACCCGTCACATCCATGGGGACCGGCGCCCGCATGTGCTGGTGAGCACCGGGCGCCGGTCCCTCCCCTCGCGGGTTGCCCTGTCGCCAGCCGCTGACCGGTGCTCCGGTTCCTTGGGACCGAGAGCAGTCTCCGGCCGCGGCCAGTGGGCGCCTGATGAAGTCGGCCCGGGATGGAGCGCGGTGATCTTCCCGGGTTCTCCGCATCGCACGCCACACCCTGTCGGCGTCGGGCGCGCTGGATCAGCGGTTCCTGCGGCTTCGCCTGCCGGCGAGTGCGGCGGCTGCTCCGCCCGCGGTGACCAGCACCGCCCCGACTGCCAGGAGGTACGGCGTCATGGGGCTGCCACCGGTCTCCGCCAGATCGACCTTCGGGGAAGGCGCGACCGACTGCGCGATGGGTGCCGACCGGCCGGACGGTGCCGAGCTGCCGGACGGTGCCGGGCTCTCGGACGGTGCCGGGCTCTCGGAGGCCGGCTGAGGAGACCGGCAGGTGGCATGCGCCAGGGTCACGGTGCCTTCCACCTTCTCAACGCCCAGCCGCAGGGGATCCACGGACACCTGCAAGCGGAGCGACGTGGCGGCGGCCGTGGCACTGGTCGTCTCCCTCTGGGAGAGGGAAAGCCGGACCGTGCCGACGCCTGGGACCTCGACGGTGGCGGTGCCTCCGGCTGCCAGCGGCACCCGCTTGCCGAGAGCAGTGACGGGACCCAGCACCTGGGACTCGGCGACCGGTTTCTGTCCGGCGACACACGTTGCCGTGGCGGTGACCTGTTCGACCTCCACCAGGGACAGTGCGGGCAGGCCGGGCACATGGACTCGCGCCCGTTCGAGACGGGACGTCCCTTCGGCTCGGCCGTCGGCGACATCGGCTTTTGCCCTGACGGCGTCGGCCTGAAGCAGCCGGACCGGGCGGTCGCGGTTGACCTGGTCGACGGTGACGTCGAGGGTCTTCTTCTCCGCGGTCCCCGGAGCTCGAACCTCATTGAGCGTGGCCCGCAGGGGCGTCGTTCCGGCCGACCCGGCCCGGGAGAGGTCCAGCGCCGCGCGGAAAGCCACTGCCGTGGCGCTGCCCCTGGAGGTGTCGGTCGCGGGAACCGCAGTGGCTTCGGCGGCGAGTGCTGAGCCTGCCAGGAGAAGGCCCGTGGCTGACACGGCAGCGAGGCGACGGGCGTGGGCAGTCCGAGGCGAATTTCTGGTCAACGCGGTGTCCTTGCGTACGGAGAGGTGAGGGTCGCCCGGAACCAGCCGGTGACCGGCAGGCTGGGCAAGGCTCTATCTTGCTCGGGCGAAAGCTAACAGTCGGGTGCAATACGGATGCTTCACTACAAGGAAGACGTTTGCGGGCAAGAGTTCTAATTTTGGCTTTCCTGGCTACCACGGCACGAACACCAGGTGCGTCTGCACGTTCTGCTGGTCGCGCAGTCCGACCGCGCGTCACCGGTACGGCACTCGGCACCGGCTTCCTGACCCTCTTTGGGGCGGACCGACCATGCGAGTACGCGTGGCGTCGTGTTCCCCGGCACCACACGGGTGAGCATGTGCGGACCCACTCCTCTTCCCGCACCGAGGCGATGTGATGTCCGACCGCGCCGACCAGGTCCGTCCCGAGAGCGTCGCCCGAAGGCGGATACTGCGGCGCCGGCCGCCGGAGCAGTCGCTGTTCAGCGGTATCTACGGACTGGTGCTGGCCAGCGCACTGGTGGCCGCCCTGGACGCGACGGGCGAGAGGGCCGAGCCCGGCCCGGACGCGCTGTGGGTCCTGCTCACAGCGCTGGCGTCCGGCGCCGCCCATGGGTACGCGCACGTCATCGCCCAGCGCGCGTCCGGCGACGGAGCCGCCACCACGAGCAGACTGCGGTCGGTGCTCGCCGAGTGGCCACTGGTGGCCGCCGTGCTGCCCACGGTGGGGATCCTGCTCGCCGCGGTAGCCGGGTGGTGGGCGGAGGCCACGGCTGTGGACGCGGCCCTGCTGTTCAACACCGTCGCCTTGTTCGGCTGCGGCGCCTGGGCCGCCCGCGCCGCCGGGCACGGATGGCCGTCCTCGTGTTGGGCAGGCGGCCTGGACATGCTGATCGGCCTAGTGATCATTGTCGCGAACTCCCTGCTCAAGTAGCCAGGCCGTCGGGTGCCGTGCCAGCGACAGAGGCCGCGGTTCCCGATGGAAACCGCCTAGCGGCCGGGGCGTTGCGTGAGGTGGGCGAACGCATCCAAATTGCGTGTCGGCTCCCCGCGGGACACCCGCCACTCGTACTCCTTGCGGATCGCCGAGGCGAAGCCGAGCTCCAGGAGGGTGTTGAAGCTGCCGTCGGAAGCCTCCAGGACCTGGCCGAGCAGGCGGTCGACCTCGTCGGCGGTGACGGCGGACAGGGAGAGCCGACCGGTGACGTAGACGTCGCCGTGCTGGTCGACGGCGTAACTCACGCCGTAGAGCTTGAGGTTGCGTTCGAGGAGCCAGCGGTGGACGCCCTGCTCGTTCTCGTCGGGGTGGCGGATGACGAAGGCGTTGAGCGAGAGGGAGTGGCGGCCGACGATCAGGGAGACCGTCGTCTTGAGCTTGCGGGTGCCGGGGAGCTGCGCGACGTAGGTGCCGGGCTCGGGGCTCTCCCACTCCAGGTCGGCGTCCTTCAGCACTCCCTCGATGACCTGTGCCGCACGCCGTTCCAGATCGGTTTCACCCATGGTGCGAGCGTACGCGACGGCGGTGTGCCTGCATCGCGGCCGTGTAGACGTCCGCCGTGGTGGCGGCCGCGGTGTCCCAGCCGAAGGACTGGGCGTGGCGGGCGGCCTGCCCGCCCAGCCGGGGCGACAGCTGCGGGTCGTCGGCGAAATCGCGCAGCACACGCGCGTAGTCGGCGGGATTGTGGCCGCGCACCAGGAAGCCGGTCTCGCCGTCGCGCACGGCGACCGGCAGGCCGCCCACCGCTGCCGCCAGCACGGGAGTGCCCGCCGCCTGCGCCTCTATGGCGACCAGGCCGAACGACTCGCTGTAGGAGGGCATGACCAGGACGGAAGCGGCGCGGAACCAGTCCGCCAGCTGGTCCTGGCCGACCGGCGGGTGGAACCGTACGACGTCCGCGATGCCGAGGCGTGCGGCCAGCTTCTGAAGGCCCTCGGGCTTGGCGAGGCCGCTGCCGCTGGGGCCGCCGACGACGGGGACGAGGACGTGCGAGCGCAGCTCCGGGCGTTCGTCGAGGAGGACAGCGACGGCGCGCAGCAGCACGTCGGGGGCCTTCAGGGGCTGGATGCGGCCCGCGAAGAGCGGGATCAGCGCGTCCTGGGGGAGGCCGAGACGGGCCCGGGCGGCGGCGCGGCCGTCGGCGGGCGAGAAGCGGCTCAGGTTCACACCGGGGTGGACGACGGCGACCTTGTCGGTGTCGGCCGCGTAGTGCCGGACGAGTTCGTCGGCCTCTTCGGCGGTGTTGGCGATGAGCCGGTCGGCGGCGTCGACGATCTGGGTCTCGCCGATGACCCGCGCGGCCGGCTCCGGGGTGTCGCCGTCGGCCAGGTTGGCGTTCTTGACCTTGGCCATGGTGTGCATGGCGTGCACCAGGGGGACACCCCAGCGCTGGGCGGCCAGCCAGCCGACGTGGCCGGAGAGCCAGTAGTGGGAGTGGACCAGGTCGTAGTAGCCGGGGCGGTGGCCGGCCCAGGCCTGCATCACACCGTGCGTGAAGGCGCACAACTGGGCCGGGAGGTCCTCCTTGTTGAGGCCCTCGTAGGGGCCGGCGTCGACGTGCCGGACGAGGACGCCGGGGGCCAGCTCGACAACCGGCGGGAGGGCGGCGGAGGTCGCGCGCGTGAAGATCTCGACCTCGATGTTGATCGCGGCGAGGCGCTGCGCCAGCTCCACGATGTAGACGTTCATGCCGCCGGCGTCGCCGGTGCCCGGCTGGTGGAGCGGGGAGGTGTGCACGGAGAGCATGGCCACCCGGCGGGGCCTGCGATGCAGCCGGAGGCGCGAGGGTGCGGACGCGGAGCGCCGCCCGAGCCTGCCGATGTACTGGCTCACGTGGCGTTCCTCCTCGCTCCGGGCGTGCCTGGGCAGGGCGGAAGCGCCCTCCATGGGCTCCAACACCGGAGGGGTGGGTTCCATTTCCCGATCGGCGACTTTTACCGAATCATTACCGCTTCCCGCTCAAGCGTTCGAGGTGCGCTATGCAATGCCCTCTCGCTCGTCAGCCGCCGCCTGTTACGCGCCTCATCGGTTCTGGCGCCGGTTCTCGGCATGGGTCTGGCCGTTCCGATCCTGGCCGGCACGGCAGGTGCCGCAAGCCGACCGCCACCGCCGCGGTGAACGAGTACGGCTGGCACCTCACCTACACGGCCGCCCCCGCGCGGGCCAACAAGGTGGCCGTCACGCAGGCGTTCACCGGCGACCGCTCCCAGTTCACCTACGTGCTCGACGACGCCGTCCCGATCGACGCCGGGAACGGTTGCGGCTACCCCGACAGCGCGGACCACACCAAGATCTCCTGCACGGTCGAGGCCCCCGAGAGCCAGTCCCCGCTCAACTCGATGGAGACGGACCTCGCCGACGGCGCCGACACCGCCGCCTTCCACGACGCCACCGACCAGGTCTGCTCCTTCAACCCGGTCGAGCTGGGCGACGGCAACGACAAGTGCACCGGCGCCGCCGGCGACCGAGTCGACGGCAGTTCCGCCCTGGGCGGGGCGGGCGACGACATCATCACAGTGGGCGCGCTGGGATACGCCGGCGGCGGTGACGGCCACGACACCCTCCACGCCGGCATCGACGGCGAGATCGTGGACGGCGGTGCGGGCGACCAGGTCATGCGAGCCGATGACGGTGACGACACGGTCTACGGCGGGGCCGGCGACGACGAGATGTACGGCGGCAGGGGCAACGACATCCTGCATGGGAACGGTGGCACCGACCGGATCCGGGGGAACAGCGGCGACGACAAGCTGTACGGCGGGCCGGGCGCGGACACGCTCTCCGCAGGCCCGGGCAGGAACGTCGTCCGCCAGGACTGACAGCGACAGCATCGTCTGCCGGACTGAGCTTCTCACCGTCCGGGGCACCGCGCGGTTCCCCGGACGGCCCACCGATGAGTTTCCGCCTCCCCCGGCGTCGGAAAGACCGGTGACGACGAGCGAGAAGTGAGGTGCCTGGTGAAACTGGTGGTGCAGGAGTTTCTGTCGCTCGACGGTGTCTCCCAGGGGCCGGGCGCCCCGGACGAGGACACCAGCGACGGTTTCGAGCGGGGCGGCTGGTTCGTGCCGCATCTGGACGAGGAGTTCGAGCGGCTGGCCGGCAGCTGGCTCGGGGAGGCGGACGCGTTGCTGTTCGGGCGGCGTACGTACCAGAACTTCGCCCGGGACTGGCCGGCGATGACCGACCATCCCCTCGCCGGGATCATGAACGGCCTCCCGAAGTACGTCGCCTCCCACACCCTGACCACGGCCGGCTGGGACCCGACCACCATCCTGTCCGGCGACGTCCCCGCCAAGGTGGCGGAGCTGAAGCGGCGGCCCGGCCGGGAGCTCCAGATCCACGGCAGCGCCCGGCTCGCCCAGTCCCTGCTGGCCGCCGGGCTGATCGACACCCTGCGGCTCGTGATCGCCCCGGTCGTGGTCGGCCGGGGCCGCCGCCTCTTCCCGGACGGCGGCGCACCGGCCGGTCTGCGGCTGGCCGAGCACCGGGCGACGCCGGGGGGCCTGTCGGTGCATGTGTTCGAGACGGCGGGGGTTCCGGGGTTCGGGACGTACGGGGGCGGGGGCGGGAGCGGGGGCGGGTCCTGAGGAGCCGTTCACCTATGGGGGCCGTTCACCCCTGGGGGCCGCTTAACCCTGCAGGCCGCTTAACCTCATACGCATGACATCCCGCGCGGCGACCCGCCCCCTGGGAACGGTGACGCGCGGGACGACCAACCCCAACCGCCTGCGCCGCATGGACCGCTGGATCGCGGCCACGCACGGCGCCGAGCTGCGCCGTGCCGCCGACCCCGTGGCCGTCGACCTGGGGTACGGCGCCGCCCCCTGGACGGCCGTCGAGCTGCTGCACCGCCTCCGTACGGTCGCGCCACGCGCGCGCGTGGTGGGCGTCGAGATCGAGCCGGCCCGGGTCGCGGCGGCGCTGCCGTACGAGCGGGCGGGGCTCGTCTTCCGGCACGGCGGTTTCGAGGTCCCGATCCCCCAGCGGCCCCTGCTGGTCCGGGCGGCGAACGTGCTGCGACAGTACGGGGAGGGCGAGGTCGCGGCCGTCTGGCACCGGCTGTGCGGGCGGCTCGCACCGGCCGACCCGGCGACCGGTGCGCGCGGCGGCCTGCTGGTCGAGGGCACCTGTGACGAGATCGGACGCCGGCACGTGTGGGTCGCGCTCGGCCCCGAGGGACCGCGCACGGTCACCTTCGCGACCCGGCTCGGCTCCCTGGAACGCCCCTCGGACCTGGCGGAACGCCTGCCGAAGGCGCTCATCCACCGCAACGTCCCGGGCGAGCCGGTGCACGCCTTCCTGCGCGACTTCGACCGCGCCTGGGCGGCCGCCGCGCCCTACGCGTCCTACGGCGCCCGACAGCGCTGGATCAGGGCGGTACGGGACCTGACCGCCGACTGGCCGGTGGCGGACGGGCCGGCGCGGTGGCGGCAGGGCGAAGTGACGGTGCGGTGGGAGGCGTTGGCGCCGCGCGGCTGAATCCCCCTGGCCCGCCCGGGTCGGCCCGGCCCGGCCCGGCCCGACGGGAACGATCACTTTGAGCCGTTCGTCACACAGACGGGGAGATCTCATGCCGGGGGCATACCGGGGAGGGGACCGCGGGAAGTACTACCCCTGTCGCTTCGCGCGCCGACGTGGCAGCATCCCCGGGCGAGCCGGACGTTACTGACGGTTAATCAGTTTGGGGGCTGGAGTATGGGAACGGGCAAGCGTGGCCTGATCGCGACGGCGGTGACCGTGGTCTGCGCGATCACCGTGCTGGCGGCACCGGGCACGGCGTTCGCGAGCCCCAGTCCCACCCCCGCCCCGAGCGCGGGCCCGACGCTCGCACCCGGCAAGGACCTCGAGGCCGTACGCAAGAAACTCGACGAGCTCTACCGCGCCGCGGCCCGCGCCACCGACGAGTACAACGCCGCCGAGGAGAAGGCGGACAAGCAGTCCGCCGAGATCGTCGAGCTGGCCAGGAAGATCGTCAAGGGCAAGGAGAGGCTGGCGAAGCTGAAGGACCGCGCGGGCGCCTCGGCCGCCGCCCAGTACCGCGGCGGCGGACTGCCGCCCGAGGCCCATCTGATGCTGAGCGACGATCCGCAGGAGTTCCTCGACGGGGCGGGCCGGGTGCGCCAGGGCCAGCACGCGGCCAAGGGCCTGATCGGCGAACTGACCCGCACACAGGAGGACTTGGAGCAGTACGCCAAGGACGCCTCCGCCCAGTGGAAGAAGCTGGAGGCGGGCCGCAAGGCCAAGGCCGCCGCGCAGAAGAAGATCGAGAAGCAGATCTCGCAGGCGGAGAAGCTCGAGTCCGAGCTCCGGAAGGAGGAGCAGGAGCGCCTCGCCGAGCTGGAGCAGGAGGCGGCCGGCAAGGCGCAGACCGCCTGGCTCGACTCCGGCATCCTCGACGAGATCAGCACAAAGGCCTCCGAGCAGGGCAAGAAGGCCGTCGCGTACGCCACCGCCCAGATCGGCAAGCCGTACCAGTGGGGCGCCGAGGGCCCGAAGACCTACGACTGCTCCGGGCTGACCTCACAGGCCTGGATGTCCGCCGGCCAGGGCATTCCGCGCACCTCGCAGGAGCAGTGGAAGCGGCTGCGGCACATCGACATCCAGGACATGCGGCCCGGCGACCTCATCATCTACTTCGACGACGCCAGCCATGTCGCGATGTACGTCGGCGACGGGGCGATCGTGCACGCGCCGCGGCCCGGGCGGACGGTGACCGTCGCGGGGGCGGGGACGATGCCCATCCTCGGGGTGGTACGGCCGGACGCCGACGCGGGCACCGACTGAGCGGACACCGAGTATCGGACACCATGCCGCAGCGCCCCCGCCGGTGACCTGGACCACGTGACCCAGCCCACCCGGAACCCGCCGCCACACCGCGTGCCGACGTGACGTTCGTCATCCCCGCAGCATCCCGGTGGTGTCCAACTGGAGGGCATATCGCGGCATATGACGCTGGCCGATGGCTCAGCGGCGTGGCTCACACCATTCCAATGCGGCGCCGACACCCGCTATGGTCCCGGTCGGTGGGTCGAGGTCCCTCGCCCCCGCCATGCCCTCGGGGGAGGGAAGGAACCCAAGACGATGCCCGTACCCATACCGCGGCAGAGAGCGATCCCGGCCGCGGAAAGTGGTCAGGCGCAGGCCGAGTCCTCATGCGACGGCCCCGCCGAGCAGTCCTGCACGGACGCCTCGGCAGCCGCCCCACGCACGCCGGACACCACCGGGAACACCACGGACAAGGCCGGGAACACCACGGACAAGGTGGAGAACAACACCGCCCACACCAACCTGACACTGCTGCTGATCGAGGACGATCCGGCCGGTTCGCCGATCGTGCCCGACATGCTCGACCAGGCAGGCAAGCCGATCCGCGTCCGCACGGCCCGCAACCTCACCGAGGCCGGGCGGCTGCTGACCGACGACGTCCACTGCATCCTGCTGGACCTGGCGCTGCCGGCTCCGGGCCGCAGCGACGCCGATGACGAGCTCGCCGTGCTCAAGCACGTGCTGGAGCTCGCGCCCCGGCATGCCGTTCTGGCGCTGACCGCGTCGGGCGACGCCGAGCGCGGCGCGGAGGCGGTGCGCGTGGGCGCGCAGGACTACCTCTTCCGCGACGAGTTGGACGGCCGGCTGCTGAGCCGGGCGATCCGCTACGCGGTGGAGCGCAAGCGCTCCGAGTCGGCCGAGCGCCGGCTCGCCGAGGGCCGGCTGCGCGCCCAGGAGAACCGCCGCCTGGAGCGCGGTCTTCTGCCGACCCCGCTGCTGGAGGGCTCCCCGCTCCGGTTCGCCGCCCGCTACCGCCCGGGCCGCTCGCGCGCGCTGCTCGGCGGCGACTTCTACGACGTCGTGCGCACGCCGGACGGCACCGTGCACGCCATGATCGGTGACGTCTGCGGTCACGGCCCGGACGAGGCGGCCCTGGGCGTGGAGCTGCGGATCGCCTGGCGCGCGCTGACGCTGGCGGGCCTGTGCGGGGACCAGCTGCTGGGCACGCTCCAGCAGGTGCTGGAGCACGAGCGGGCCGACGACGAGATCTTCGCGACCCTGTGCACGGTGGACATCGCGCCGGACGGTCGCCGCGCCGGCCTGTGCCTGGCGGGCCACCCGTCGCCGCTGCTGGCGCGACCGGGCAAACCGGCCCGCCTGCTGCCGTACGACAACAACGGCCCGGCCCTCGGGCTGCTGCCGGGTGCCCGCTGGCCGCGTATGCAGGTGGAGCTGGGCGCCGAGTGGAGCCTGATGCTCTACACCGACGGCCTGATCGAGGGCCATGTCGGCGAGGGCCGGGAACGGCTCGGCCAGGACGGCATGACGGAGATGGTGCGCCGCCAGATCGCCGAGGGACTGCGGGGCGAGCAGCTGCTGCGGGCGGCGGTGAACGAGGTGCGCGACCTCAACGGCGGCGAGCTGGCGGACGACGTCGCGGTACTGCTGCTGGACCGGGTGCCGTAGCCCCGGTTCCACCCGGCTCCGGTGCTGCCAGGGGTCTTACCGGCCGCCGTTCCAGGGGCCGTACGGACCGTCGCTGCTGGAGCCGCGCTGGCTGCGGCCGCCGCCGGGGAGCGCCCGGATGGCGGGACGGACGTCGACCATGTACACGATCGTCGCGATGAGCCCGATGATCGGCAGGAACGACAGGATCGGGAAGAGCAGGTTCACCACGAAGGCGAGCCCGAGGATGATCAGCCAGAACGGCTTGGTCTTCTTGTCGGCGGCGCGGTAGGCGTCCTCCCGCCGTACGGCCGCGTCGATCAACGCGAAGCCGCTGAAAACGATCAGGGCCATGCTCAGAAGCCACATCAACCCTGCGAAGCCCTGCATCAGCACAACGTCCACCACCTGACTCGGCTCGTCCCTACGCGGTCACCGTACCCGTACAACGGGCCGGACACCCCCAGGGTGCCCGGCCCGTGTGGTCGCTCTGCGCCCGCTGCCGTCCTACTTGGCCGGCGGGGTGGTCCTCTTGGCGGTCGGCTTGCGCGCCGGGGCCTTCTTGGCGGGGGCCTTCTTCGCCGGGGCGGCGGCGGTCGTGGTGCCCGCGGGCTTCGCCGGCTCCTCCTTGACCTCGACCGGCTGGGCCTTCGGCTCGACGGCCACGGCCAGCTCCTCCACGCCCTCGGCGACGTCCTCGATGCCCTCGGCGGCCTCGCCGCGCCAGGTGCGCACGGCCTGCTCGCCGTGCTCGGCGACCTTCTCGTAGGTCTCGCGGGCCTTGACGGCGTACTCGGCGGCCACGCCGACGCTGCGCAGCGCGATGTCCTGGGCGGTCTCGCCGATCTTCTTCAGGTCCGCGTCGATCGTGCTGCCGAGCTTCTTGATGTCGACGTCGATGGAGCCGATGAACTCCGTCACCTTGTTCTGGAGGGTCTCCTGCGTCCCCTTGACGCGGGCGGTGGCCTCCTTGGCCCGGACGGTGGCCTTCTCCTGGACGGCCTTGGTGTCGGTGTTGCGTACGGCCTCGATCCGCGCGGGGGCCTCGGAGCGCAGCTGCTCCACCAGGGCCGGCACCTTCTTGGCCTGCTGAAGGGCGAGGTCGGCGGTGCCTGCGGCGAAGTAGAGCGGCGTCGGGTCGCTGAGGGTCTTGCGCAGGTCGTCGGTGATGGCCATGGTGATGGTCCTCCCGGATTCTGTTTCGCTTGAGGGTTCGGCTGAGGGTTGTGTGATCCGCGGCGGTACGGCCGGCGCCCTGGTCCGGTTCAGCCGGCCGTCTGCTGCGGGTCGGTGTCACTGCCGCCGGTGTCCTTGCGGGTCCGGCGGGCGGCGGACGTACCGCCGGTGCCCTTGCGAGCACGACGTGCGGACGACGGTGACGTACCGCCGACGTCCTGACGAGCACGACGCGCGGGCGACGGTGACGTACCGCCGTCGCTGTCGCGGGTACGGCGCTCGGCGGGCCGGCCGCCGTCGGCCGTGCGGGTTCGTCGTATCCCGGTGCCGCCGTCCGGAGCGTCCCCGTCCCTGTCCGCCGCGTCTTCGGCCGCCACGAGGTCGACGACCGCGGAACCGTCGCCGGTCCCGAACCCGTTCTCCTTGCGGAACGACTCGTAGATCTGCAACAGCACCTGCTTCTGCCGCTCGTGCAGCGTCGGGTCCGCGAGGATGACGGCACGCGTCTCGACCTCGTCCCGGTCCCGCTCGGCGTCGAGGATGCCGGCGCGGACGTACAGCGTCTCGGCGGAGATCCGCAGGGCCTTGGCGACCTGCTGCAACACCTCCGCGCTCGGCTTGCGCAGCCCGCGCTCGATCTGGCTCAGGTACGGATTGGACACCCCGGCGGCGTCGGCGAGCTGCCGCAGCGACAGCTGCGCGTTGCGCCGCTGTTCGCGCAGGTAGTCACCGAGATTGCCGACGTTGAGCGATGCCATGGCTCCACAGTGCCGCACCCCGCTAACTATTGCAAGCACCCGCTTGCAAAAGTGCGCCACGCCACGTGTGAATGAGCTGAGGCTGAGCACGACAGGTGTCGTATGTGCACGACAACTGTCGTCATCCGCGTCCGGCCTCCTGGTACAGGTGCTTTGCGGCCAGCCTCCGCGAGTCGCCGAGAAACGACGTTGTCGGTGGGCTCTGCCAGGGTGTGCGACGTGGATGAATTGGTGGAGCGTGTCGACGGTCGAGATCGCGTGCTGGGGGTGGCCAGCCGTCGGGAGGCCACCCGGGAGGGTTGGCTGCACCGGGTCGCCGTGACGGTGTGTCGTGATGAGCGTGGGCGGATCCTCATCCACCGGCGGTCGGAGCAGGTGTCGCGCTTCCCCGGGCTCTATGAGGTCGAGGTCGGTGGCGCCGCAAATGTCGGCGAGTCCTATGAACAGGCCGCCGCGCGGGAGCTGGCCGAAGAGCTGGGCATTCGTGCGCTGCCGCGCCTGCTGTTCACGTTCATCAACCGCAGCGGCTTGAGCCCTCACTGGCTCGGCGTGCACGAAGCCGTGGTGCCGGACGCCGTGGTCCCCGATCCCGATGAGGTCGCCTGGCATGGCTGGCTGACCGAGCCGGAGCTCGACTCGGCCCTGCTGGAGTGGCGCTTCACCCCCGATAGCCACGAAGTTTTCAGCCGGTATCTCGCGTTCCGGACCGCGCAGTCCTGACCTCTCTCGCCTCGCGGGCTGGGACGCCTGCTTGCGGCCAACGCGCCTTGTGAGAGCGGCTGATCGCCATGGCCGAACTCCCGGCGATCGCCGGCGCAGACCGCGCGACGGCACACCGCTACTTCGACGACTTCGCCCTCCGCCGACTCCCCGCCGCGCTCGCCACGGCCCGTCAGGACACCGTCACGGCGGCCATGGCAGCGCTGGCCGAGATGTTCGCCGACGCCGGCGGCATGGTCCAGCTGAGCCGTGAGCAGGCTCGCGGCCGGGCCGGCGACTTCGAGATCATCGAGTACATCCTGCGCGGTCAGCCCGGAGGCGTGCCCGGCACCTGGGGCCACTACTTCGACGACTGCCTCCTGCACGCTCCCCTCACCGACCAGCACCGCAACAAGATCGCCCACCAGGCCGCGCTCATCGAGTCCGCACTCGGGAATCGGCCGCTGGAACCTCGTGGAACGCACCCCCGCCGACATCGAGGCCGACGTCCGAGCCGCCGCGCCGCCGGGAAGGAACCGTCACCGGACCGGACATCACCGCCGATGCCACCGGCCTGACGCTTTTCGCGACGGTGCGGCGCCCGGACGAGCCGGGGTGATCCCCGCAGCCGGCATCGTGTTCCTCCCTGACGCGGCATCGGTCGTCAGTCGAGGCCTTCGATGATGCGGAAGTCGCGCTCGACGCCGTCAGCAAGTACGGCCAGCGCCTCCTGGTAGGCCGCACTCTCGCGTGCGGCGACCGCCTGTTCGAAGCTGTCGAACTCGACCAGGACGGTGCGCTCGGCGATTCCGGCGTCGTGTGCGACGCCCCGGCTGCCGAGGGAGAGCGTCCGCCCGCCCGCGGCCTCGACGGCTGGACCGGTCAGCTTGTCGTAGGCAGCCACCTTCTCGGGGTCTGCGATGGTGCGGTAGACGCTGACCCAGTAGCCCTTGGCCACAGTTACCTCCTGTGTTCGGAATTGATGATCAGAAGCATGCGCAGATCCATGGCCGGCGCGCTGTGGGTCAGCGAGCCGACGGAGACGGCGTCGAAGTCGGACGACTTCGATCAACCGGCTGGGGCTGCGATCGGGGCGGGCAGTTCGTCCTGGGCGGTGAAGAACCGCAGTGTGTACGCGGGCTGACGACGCTCGATTCCGGTCGCACGGAGGAAGACGGCGTGCGATGTTCCCCACTCCGTGGGAATGCGGCATCGCTCCTCGTCGGTGAACGGCGCGTCATCCAGAACGGCGGTCGGGCTGCCACCCGCGCCGTCTCGCTGACACGCGTCGACGACCGCTACCTCGGACATGGCACCGGGCCGGTGGTCAGCAGCATGGTCAGGTCCAGTGCGGGCGCGCTGTGCGTCAACGCCCCGACCGAGATGAGGTCGACGCCTGTCCCGGCGATGGCGGGAACTGTGTCCAGGCGGATGGTGCCCGAGGCCTCCAGCAGGATCCGGGAAGCGTCGGCCCGCCCGGCCCGGACCTTCACGACCTGCTCGATGTCGGCCACCGGCATGTTGTCGAGCATGATCCAGCGGGCTCCGGCGCCGAGGGCCTCGACGGCCTGGGTGACGGTCTGCACCTCGACATCGCTCTCCACGGTCTGCCCGGTGCGCGCCATCCCGCGCCTGACCGCCTCGATCGCGGCGGTCACCCCGCCCGCCGCGGCGATGTGGTTCTCCTTGAGCAGGACCATCGCCGCGAGATCGAGGCGGTGGTTGTGGCCGCCGCCGGCGGTGACCGCGTACTTGTCCAGGGCGCGCAGGCCCGGCGCCGTCTTGCGCGTGTCCAGGATGCGCGCCCTGGTCCCTGCCACAGCTTGGACGTAGCGGTCGGTCAGCGTCGCGATGCCGCACATGCGCTGCAGGAAGTTCAGCGCCGTACGCTCCCCGGTGATCAGGCTGCGCGCCGGACCGGACAGGTGCACCAGGACCTGGCCGTCGGCCAGTCGGGCGCCGTCGGCGACGGCCGGCTCGACCTTGACCTCGGGGTCGACCTGCGCGAAGACCTCGGCGACCACGGGGAGGCCGGCGGCGATGCCGCTGTGCCGGGTGCGGATCTCGGCCGTGGCCGCCAGGTCCTCGGGAACGCTCCACACGGTGGTGATGTCCTTCCCTGACGCGTCCTCGGCCAGGGCGGCAGCGGCGGCGGCCCGTGCTGCCGCCGAGGGAAACTCGGCCGTGGTCATCTGGTCTCCAGCTCTGAGTGGACGTTGGCTTGGTGGCGGCAACCGCTGACGAGGCAGCACTGAAGTTGCGCTGGGCCGGTTCACAGGACCTGGTGGATCCTGCACTCGATCTCCCGCGTACCGGTCACCCGTCCCCCGCCACGAACAGGTGCCGGGTGAGCCGTCCATGCGACTCGGCGCCGACGTCGAACTCGGGGCACCTTGCGCATGTACCGGTCCTCCCGGCCGGTCTCGCCTCCGTCGACCCGGGCTTTCAGGAACGCCTGTCACCCAAATCGTCGGGGCAGATGCCACAACAGCACCCTCCGTTTCGATTTCCGAAGCGGTCGCCGATGCTAGCGTGTCGGAATTCGAAGCGTCAATCCTGGAGAGCTGGACATCCCGACATGGCAACACCCAGACCTGGCAATCCTGTTCGCGGCTCCACCACCGGCCGCCCCCTCATGGCCGCACTCGATCTGTTCGGGCGGCGGTGGAGTCTGCGCATCCTGTGGGAGCTTCGCGCGGGCCCGCTTGGATTCCGCCCCTTGCAGAAGCGGTGCGACGACATGTCCTCCAGCGTGATGCGGCAGCGCCTGACCGAACTGCTGGACGCCCAGGTGATTCACCAACTACCGGACAGCCGCTACGAGCTCACCCCGCTGGGACAGGAGGCGCGCCACGCCCTGAACCCCCTCGCCCACTGGGCGGAACGCTGGGCGGCCACGATCGGCCCGCAAGGGGCGGACCACACCGACAACCAGGCCGCCAGCCGCGTCTCACACCCGGACACCGTGAGCGACGGGACGCCGGAGAGCAACTCCGCGGACTGACGCCCCGACTCGGATCGGAGGCGGGGCGGGACCGCCGGGTCACGAGGTTGCCGTGGCTCGGCCGAGCGCCGGGGACAGGCGCGAAACCTCCGCCAATCCTTCTGCTTCGGATTTCGAAGCGACAGTGTCCGGCCTGCGACATCACTTCGATATTCGGAGCGCACTTGGTCCGAATTCGATCAAGGAGGCGGCATGACTCAGCAGAGCACCGACACGGAACGTTCCACCATCCTGTCCTGGAGGGAACCAGGGTCCGCTCTTCGCCTTCGAAGGGGAACTGACGGGCCTGCAGTACTTGCAAGGCCTGGCAGCCGGCGAGATCGTGCCGCCGCCCGTCGCCCAGGTACTCGACATCACCGTGGAGAGCGCCGACTGCTCGTGGGGCATGACGTCAGCCGCGTTTCAGCAGTCGCCGACCGTAGTCCTCATGGGCGTTGAGATCCAGGCAGCGCGGCACAAGTAGACGCTGAGCGCACAGTCGGCATCGCGAAGTCTGTGAACGAGCGGGGTCATCGACTCTCGCGCTTCGCAGGGATCCGCAGCTCGGAGCAACCGCGTCGCGATCTGCAGAACCGCCCGTGGCCAGGGAGTCGGTCGGCGGCGCGGGGTAGGGCTTGGAGGTCTTCTTCTTCCCGGCGGTGTTGAGCAGGGGCTGGGCCTGCGCGGTGGGGGAAGCATGCTCGGCGTCGAGCACCGCGGCCAGGAACGATGTGCCTGCGTACGGGCGAGCGACGGGCCAGGTCCGAAGATCATGGCGACCGTCGCGCGCAGATCGGCGAAGTAGTGGGCGGGGACCGGCGCCCCGCGCTCGTCGTGCTCTCGGGGCCTCCCGCAGCGAGCAAGCCCGCAAGGTGTCGTTGCACTTTCGGCGGCGGGCGCCGTGCACCTTCGAGTTCGTCGCAGTACGTCGCGCGTCCGGTCATGGCCATCACCAAGGCCAAGGTGGGGCCCGACACGAGCGGCCCCGAACCGGTCGTGGAAGGGCCGTCATCCGCGATGAGCTCCAGCCCGTCGATGCGCCCCTTGGCAACGACCACGAGGTCCGAGCCCTGGTAGTACTCGGCCACCTGGGTGACGACCTCGATCGGGTAGTCGCGGCGGATGCCCAGCGGACGCCGGATGTCTTCTCCGTGCACGATCGTCTCGCCCAGCATGGCCATGGCAGGCAAGGGCGGCTTGGTGGTGCTCGGGATGACGCGCCGGAATCGCTCAAGAGTCTCGGCCGGGGTCGTGCCCAACTGCTCGGCCCGCCCCCTTCCCCTCACCCTCCGACGATGCAGAAGGGATGCCCCGCCGGATCCGTGAGGACCCGCCACCTGCTCTCGTTCGGCTGCTGTTCCGGCCTGCCCGCTCCCAGCTCCAGCAGCCGGGCCTCGGCCTCCTCCAGGTCCGCCACCCTGAAGCAGCAGTGCAGTTGCTGGGGCACGTCCTGGCCGGGCCAGCTCGGAGCCCGGTGGTCGTCGACCCGCTGGAAGCCGATGGAGAGTTCGTCCCCACCGCCCAGAGAGGCGAATTCGGCGTTCGACCGCGGGTGCGGTTCGAGGCCGGTGGCCGCCTGGTAGAACGCCGCCAGCGCGAGCGGGTCGGGGCAGTCCAGGGTTATCGCGCTCAACTTCATCCGTACGGACATGCCGCCTCCGGGCCGATCATCGGGTGGACACTTGCGCGACCACCCTAGAAGCGACCGAGAAGCGACCGGCCCTCAAAACCGTTCGACGAGCCGGGCCGTGCGCGGCCATGATCCGCACTCGTGACGACTTCGCAGCAGTTCCTGGTCCGGGCCGCCGCCCGCAACAACGCCGAGTGGTGCGCGGTGATGTGCCGGGCGCACGGGGTGGCGGGGGAGTTCGGGGGCGAGGCGTGGGCCGCCGCGGGGCGGGCGCCGCTCTTCTACCCCGACGCCGTGACGCTGGAGCCGGGCGCCGACCCGGACGCGCTCGTGGCGCGGGTCGACCTGGGCTCGCCCGGTGCCTCGGTCAAGGACAGCTTCGCCGATCTCGATCTGGCCGGGGCCGGTTTCCGGGTGCTGTTCGAGGCGCAGTGGATCCACCGTCCGGCGGGTGCGGACGTGCTCGCCGGCTCATCCGACACGCCGGATCTCGCGTGGGACGTGGTGGGCGATCCGGACACGCTGCGGGCCTGGGCGCTGGCGTGGGACGGCGGCGCCGGGAACGCCGGCCTCTTCCGGGACGGGCTGCTCGACGACCCGGAGACCTTCCTGATCCTCGGGCGGGCCGGTGACGGGCACGTCGTCGCCGGAGCGGTGGCCGGCCGTGGCGAGCACGTGGTCGGCGTCTCCAATGTCTTCGGGCGGGACGGCGGGCCCGACGCCGCCTGGCCGGTCGTGCTGCACGCGCTCGACTGGCTCTTCCCCACCCTGCCCGTGGTCGGTTACGAGAGCGGCGACGACCTGGAGACCGCCGTCCGGCACGGATTCGAGCCGGTCGGTCCGTTGCGGGTGTGGCTGCACGGCGGGTAGCGGAGGCGGGGCCCGGGTCCGCTACCGCGGCCTGCACGCCAGGAACGTGCCGATCTGCCTCTTGGTCCCCTCGTCCGGCTCCTGCACCACCCGCGTCGTGACGACCAGCCCGGCCCGGTGGAGCAGTTCGGCGATCCGGTCCGGCGGCAGCAGGTACGACTCGTAGGACACCGGGTGGTCGCCGTAGGCGTGCGTCGGGCGCAGGTGCTCTCCGCTGCCCACCGGGCCGGCCAGCATCAGCCGGCCGCCGGGCGCGAGGGTGCGGTGGAACTCGGCGTACACGGTCGGCAGCCACTGCGGCGGGGTGTGGTGGGTGGCGTAGTACGCCAGGATGCCGCCGAGTTCGCCGCTGCCGATCTCCAGCGCGGTCATCGAGCCGACGGTGAAGCGGAGATCCGGGTACGCGGCCCGGGCCAGTTCGACCATCTCCGGCGACACGTCCACGCCGAACACCGGTACCCCCAGGGCGGCCAGGTGTGCCGTCACCTTGCCCGGGCCGCAGCCCAGGTCGGCCACGGGCCCGGGGTGCGGCGGCCGTACGAGCTCGGCGAAGGCGGCCAGCATCGCGCGCGAGACCGGGTCCAGCTCGGTCGGCTGCTTGACGAGTCGGGCGTAGTCGGCGGCGACGGTGTCGTAGGACTCTCGGACGGCGGTGAGGTGGGAGGGTTCGGTCATGCCGTGAAGCTAGACGACAGCGCTGACAGGGCCGGGCCGTCACGCCGAGGGAGTACGTACCGGCACCCCGCCCGTACGCCGACGCCAGTACGCCGGATTACTCCCGCCGTGAGACGCCTTCGCCACCCCCCTCCCGGCACGGTGGCAGCGTGAAGCCGAAGCAGAAGTCCCACCCGATTCCGAAACTCGGCCGCCCGGCACGCCGGGCCGTTCTCGTCGTCCACGTCACCACCTCCGCGAGCTGGCTCGGACTCACGCTCGGGCTGCTTGCGCTCGGGACCACCGCGGCCACCACCGGGTCCGCCGTGACCGTGGAGGCGTCCGTGCGGGCCATGCAGCTCTTCGCCGACTGGCTCCTGCTCCCCGTCGCGCTCCTCACGCTGCTCAGCGGACTGGTGCTGTCCCTGGGCACGGCGTGGGGACTCGCCCGGCACCGCTGGGTGTACACGAAGTTCTGGCTGACTCTCGCCACGACCACCGCCACGGCGTTCGCCCTGCGCCCCGGGGTGAACTCCGCGGTCACCGCCGTCGCCGCGGGCGGGCCCCTGCCCGACGCCGGTGACGTCCTGTTCGGGCCGGTCGTCTCGCTGTCCGCCTATGTCTTCATGACGGTGATCTCCGTCCTGAAACCCTGGGGGCCGACCAGGCGGGGCAGGCGACTGCGGGCTCCCGCACGGCGTGCCCTCAAGACGCCTGATCCAGCCTGATCCAGGCTGATCAAGCCCTCGGAATTTGCCTAACACTATTAGGCAGATGCACACTTCCCTTCTGGCAGAAGGGAGTGGCCGTATGGCACGCGTGGGACTGACACCGGAACGCCTGACCCAGGCGGGTGCCGAACTCGCCGACGAGGTCGGCTTCGAGCAGGTGACCGTCTCGGCGCTCGCCCGCCGGTTCGACGTCAAGGTCGCGAGCCTGTACTCGCACGTGAAGAACTCCCAGGACCTCAGGACCCGGATCGCCCTGCTCGCGCTCACGGAACTCGCCGACCGGGCCGCCGACGCCCTCGCCGGGCGGGCCGGCGAGGAAGCCCTGGCCGCCCTCGCGAA
This sequence comes from Streptomyces sp. DG1A-41, assembly GCF_037055355.1. GTDB lineage: Bacteria > Actinomycetota > Actinomycetes > Streptomycetales > Streptomycetaceae > Streptomyces. The sequence continues at coordinate 4,164,249 of NZ_CP146350.1, forward strand.
CGTCTACCGCGACTACGCCCGGGAGCACCCGGGCCGTTACGCCGCGGCCCAGCTGCGGCTCGACCCGCAGACGGCGGCCGCGAGCGCCGGTGTCCGGCACGCGCAGATGACCCGGGCGCTGCTGCGCGGCTACGACCTGACGGAACCGGACCAGACCCACGCGGTCCGGCTGCTGGGCAGCGTGTTCCACGGCTACGTCAGCCTGGAGATGGGCGGCGGGTTCAGCCACAGCGCCCCCGACACCGACGACACCTGGGCCCGGATCCTCGACGCCCTCGACACGCTGCTGCGGAACTGGCCCGCGCCCCCCACCGATCCCCGAGGCTGACATGCACTCCGAGCACGACTGGATCACCACCCCCCTCACGGCGGACCTGCTGCGCGGCGCCCTCGACCTGGAGCGCACCGAACACGGGCTGCTCCCGCACCGGTTGCCCGCCCGGGCCCGCGCGCAGAACACCAACGCCCAGCTGGCCATGGCCGAGGCCCAGCCGTCCGGCGTACGGCTGGCGTTCCGTACCGCCGCGACCGCCGTCGAGCTGGACACGCTGCGCACCAAACGCGACTACGCCGGCTTCCCGCCCCGGCCGGACGGCCTGTACGACCTCCTCGTCGACGGCCGCCCGGCCGGCCAGGCCCCCGGGACCGGCGGCAACGTCCTCACGATCGACATGGCCACCTGGGACGCCGAGGTCACGCCGGGCCCGGTCGGTACCGTCCGCTTCACGGGCCTGCCCGCGCGCGAGAAGGACGTCGACATCTGGCTGCCGCACAACGAGACCACCGAGCTCGTCGCCCTGCGCACCGACGCGCCCGTGGAGCCCGTGCCGGACCGGGGCCGCAGGGTGTGGCTGCACCACGGCAGTTCGATCAGCCACGGCTCCGACGCCGCGAGCCCCACCGCCATCTGGCCCGCGATCGCCGCGCGGCTCGGCGGTGTGGAACTGGTCAACCTCGGATTCGGCGGCAGCGCGCTGCTCGACCCGTTCACCGCGCGCGCCATGCGGGACACCCCGGCCGACCTGATCAGCGTGAAGATCGGCATCAACATCGTCAACGCGGACGCGATGCGGCTGCGCGCGTTCGGCCCGGCCGTGCACGGTTTCCTCGACACGATCCGCGAGGGGCACCCCGACACCCCGCTGCTGGTCGTCTCCTCCATCCACTGCGCCATCCACGAGGACACGCCCGGCCCCACGGCCCCGGACCTCAGCGCGCTCGGCGAGGGCAGGTTGCGTTTCTCCGCGATGGGCGATCCGGCGGAGGTGGCCGCCGGGAAGCTGACGCTCGGCGTCATCCGGGAGGAGCTGTCCCGCATCGTCCGCCAGCGCGCCGCCGACGACCCGAACCTCCACTACCTCGACGGCCTCGACCTCTACGGCGAGTCCGACGCGGCAGAACTCCCCCTCCCCGACGATGTCCACCCGGACGCCGCCACCCACCGCCACATCGGCGAACGCTTCCACGAACTGGCCTTCACCAAGGCCGGCCCTTCGCCCCGAGCTCATGACCCCGCGCGGCGGCGTCCACATCCTGTGGACACCGCCGCGGCTGTCAGGCCCCTCCCCTACGCTGCCCGCTCATGACCGCGGACGCGCTCGACTACTCCAGCCCCGGGCCCTTCACCCGCCTCGACACAGGGCAGTTGAGGCTGCTGGACGGATTCCCGGACGATCCCGTCGAGGTCTGTGCCGTCGTACGGACCCTGGTCATCCAGCCCTCGGACGCCGCTCGGCTCGGACTCCCCGAGGAGCGGATCGCCGAAAAGGACATCCGCCCGGCCGGCGGCCTGCTCGCGGCCCGGCAGGTCGGCCGGCGTGGTCATGGGGAGGCCGTTGGACCCGTGGATGTCGGCCTCACGGCCCCTGACCACCCGTGCTCAGAAGGGCAGCGGCCTCCCCCGCACGACCTCCAGCCGTGACACCGCCCGCGTCAGCACCACGTACAGCCGGTGCAGCCCCCGTTCCTCCGACTCGGCGATCGTCGCCGGTTCGACGGCCACGACATGGTCGTACTCGAGGCCCTTGACGACGCTCGCCGGTACCAGGGACACCCGCGCGCCGAGTTCCTCCGGGCCCGCCGTCTCGATGCCGACCGCGTCCAGGGCCGCTCGCATCCGGGGTACGTCCGCGTCCGCCGCGACGATCCCGACCGAGCCGTCCCGGCCCAGTGCGTCCCGTACGGCCTCCACGACTGCTCGGGGCACGCCGTCCGGGGTCGTCTCCCGCATCCGCAGCTCGCCGTCCCCGCGCAGGGAACGGGCCGCCGGTACGTCCACGTCCAGCCGTTCCAGCAGCCGGTTGGCGAGGCCGACGACCGCCTGCGGCACGCGGAAGCCGGTGGTCAGCTCGACCACGGACGCGTCCGGTTTCCCCAGGTGCGCCAGGACCGTCCGCCACGACCGTGCCGCCCACGGTGTCGTCCCCTGCGCCAGGTCGCCCAGGACCGTCAGCGAGCCGAAGGGCGCCCGGCGGGCGATGGCCCGGCACTCCATCGGGGACAGGTCCTGCGCCTCGTCGACGACGACATGTCCGTACCCCTCCGGGTGCTCGATCAGCCCGGCGACCTCGTCCAGGAGCACCAGATCGGCGGCCGACCAGCGCGCCGACTTCCACGACCGGGGCGGCTTGCGCCACAGCAGCGCCCGCTGCTCGCCGGGGTCCAGCAGCCCGTCGGCGGCCTCGGCCAACGCCCCTGCGTCGCTGAGCAGTTCGGCCACGATCTCCTCGGGCCGCACTCGGGGCCAGACGGCGTCGACGTACGCGGACAGCGGCCGCACCCGCTCGACCCGGCGTACCCAGGTGTTGCTCCGCGGCCCGGCCCGCCGCTCGGCCTGCTCGCGCACCGACCGCACGATCCGCGACCGCACCCGCTCCCGCCCGACCCCGTACGGCGGTTCCTCCTCCCGCACCAGGGCCACGATCCGCGCCAGCTCCGCCGCCGGCACCCGCCACCGGTACGCCCCGTCGGGCACGGCGAGCCCGTCACCGTCACCACCGTCGGCGCGCACGCGCGCGTACAGCGCCCGTCGCAGCACCTCGGCCATCCGGGCGTCGTGCTTGACGGCGGCGGCCGCCGGCTCGTCGTGGCCGCCGACCGGATGCCGTGCGATCTCCTCGGCCAGGGTCGACTGCCGCACACCGGTCTCGCCGAGGGACGGCAGGACCTCCGCGATGTACGACAGGAAGGTGCGGTTGGGCCCGAGGATCAGCAGACCGCCGCGCCGGATCCGCTGCGGGTGCGTGTAGAGCAGATACGCGGCCCGGTGCAGCCCGACGGCGGTCTTGCCGGTGCCGGGCGCCCCCTGCACGCACACCGACACCGCCAGGTCCCCGCGGACGAGGTCGTCCTGCTCGGGCTGGATGGTCGCGGCGATGTCCCGCATGGGCCCGACGCGGGGCCGTTCGATCTCGCGGGCGACGATCTCACTGGCCCGCGCCTCGCCCTTCCCCAGGTGCTCGTCCTCCAGCCCGGTGAGGTCGCCGGAGTCGCCTCGGCTGCCGGGCGCCCACCCGAACCGCCGGCGCACGGCGACGCCCTGCGGGTCGCGGGCCGAGGCCTGGTAGAAGGCACGCGAGACGGGCGCACGCCAGTCGACGACGAGAGGCGGTTCGGCCGGGTGCTCGGTGATCCGCAGCCGCCCGATGTGCAACTCACCCTGCTCCCCCTGCAAGGCCCCGAAGAACAAGGGTGCTGCGGGCAGCTCCCGCAGCGCCTTGGCCCTGCTGCGCAGCCGGTACCCGAGGACTTCGGCGTCGGCACCGGACGCGGAGACGTCCTCGCCGACGACGACCTGCTCGCCGGCGCCCTCGACCATCGCGGCGAGGGCGTCCCGGCAGCGCTCGTGATGGGCGCGTTCCTGGTCGAGGACGTACTGAAGGGCAGGCTCGGTCGACGTCATTCCACCGAGCGTAACAAAAAACGTTACCGAGTTAAAACTATTACCTAGTATCACGAGTGGTGGCGGGTGGCACCGCTCCCGCGGCTTGGCTGCAGTCCGGCCGCCAGCCGGTCGAAGGCACGCTCCGCCGCCGCCACCGCCTCCGCCCGTACGTCCGCCACCCGCTCCCCCGCCGCGATCCGCCGCCAGTTCTCCATCGCGAGGATCCGCTGCACGGCCATGATCTGACCGGCCGCGAGCCGCGCGTCCAGATCGCCCCCGAGCGCCTCGGCGAGCGCGGCCTCGGACCGCTCCTGGTGCGTGTGCGCCCGGGCGACCAGGGAGGGCGTGCCGTAGAGCAGGCTGTGGAAGGCGAGCACCTGGGGATCGTCGCTGAGCCCGGTCACGGGATCGCACCGCTCCAGCCCCTCCAGAAAGTGCCGGCGCAACGCCTCCACGGGCTCCCCCTGCGCCTCCGCCACCACCCGCGCGGCCTCCCCCTCGTGGTCGGCGATCCGGTACAGCACCAGATCCTCCTTCGCCGGGAAGTACCGGAACAGCGTCGGCTTGGAGATCTCGGCCGCCGCCGCCACCTCGGCGACGGACACCGCGTCGAACCCCTTCTCCAGGAAGAGCCGGATCGCGATGTCCGACACGACCTGGTACATCCGCTGCTTCTTGCGCTCCCGCAGCCCGATCTCGCTCATGCGGCGAGCCTACGCAGTGCGCTACGGAGATCGGTCGGACAGGCCCTGGGCGAGGGCCCCGCCCGGGGGTCGGTCCCCGTGCCAGCGGATCAGCGCGGCCATGATCTGCGCACGGCTCGGCACCTGCGCCACGCCGAGCGGCTGTGCGGCGGCGGTGAGGATCTTCTGTAGCTTGCCGGCGGCCACGGGCAGGGCCACCCAGTTGAAGCCCGCGTCCTCACGCAGGGACAGCGACACCCGGATGACATCGGTGAAGACCGACTGCGCCCGCTTGAAGCCGAGGAGCAGCGGCAGGTCCCGCTCACACCCGGACGAGCTTCCCGGCCGGATCCTCTCGACCAGCTCGCACCACTCACGGACCATACGGCTCTCCTGATCGCCCGGATAACGCATCAGGTAGAGGTGGGTGGCCAGGTCGTAGAGCGGATCGCCCAGCATCGCCAGCTCCCAGTCGATGGCCCAGAGCCGGCCGTCCGGATCGAGGACGAGGTTCTCGCGGTGCAGATCCGCATGCAGGAGACAGAACGGGCGCTCCTGGAGCCCCAGCACGTGCTTCCTCAGAAGGGTGAACGATTCGTCCGAGATCCCGAGCGCGCGGAACAGGCCGGCGAACGCCGTGTGGTTCTTCCGGTAGACCTGCTCCTCGACGAAGACGATCAGACGTTCCAGAAAGCCGGCGCTGTCCCCGTCCTCGGCGCGGTCCCGGTCCTCACAGCGCCGCTCCACGCTCAGCATGTCCGGCGTGACCCGAACCATCTCCCGGAAGAGGTCGACGATCTGCTCGAACGCCGCGTCGGGAACGCGCCGCCCGGGCCGCCGCTGTTCACCGAGTGTCCGTCCCTCGATGAAGCCCTGAAGTGCCATGCCGGCGACGTCGACGACGCCGGGGACGCGGCTGATGTGCCCCTGGAGGGCGCGGAGCAGCTCCTCCTCCGACCTGAAGCACCTCCGGTCGAACCACAGGATCTCGGAGCGCGGCTCACGGACCTTGACGGTTCGTGTCCCACCGGGCAGCGCGAGGACGTAGGTCTCGTGGTGGTACCCCTTGAGCGGTCCCTTGACCAGATTCGGGTCGCCGCTCATCTCGACTGCTCGCTGCCGAGCACCGGAGACCGATGGGGGTGTCATTGGGTGGTTCAGCCTGCCCCGGTGGTGCGGATGGTGTAAGGGGGAAGGCACGTTACTCCACCGCACGCCGTGATCAGGGGAGAACCCGGCTATCGAGCCGAACTCGTCCCCTCCCAGGTGAACCGGCCGAACCGGCGCACGCCCCGACACCCCTGGGGTCCTTCGATGGACCCTAGCCGCGCAGCAACCCCAGTACGGGCTCCAGGGATTCGATCACGGCGCCGGCTCCCGCTTCCTTGAGGACCTTGGCCTTCCGGGGGTTGCTCGCGTACCCGAGGAACGGCACCCCGGCCTGTACCGCGGCCTCGCGGTCCGAGGGGGTGTCGCCGATCATCAGGGCGTCGGCGGGGGCGGCGCCCATGGCGTTCAGCGCCCGGTTGAGGCAGTGGGGGTCCGGCTTCAGGTGGTGGAGGTCCTGGGTGCGACCGTAGATGTGGGGGGCGAAACAGCCGACGAGGCCGCGGCTTGCGAGGTACTTGCGTACGACCAGCGCGGAGTTGTTGGTGGCGATCGCGAGGCGGGAGCCCACCGCCGTCCACGTGCGTATCAGCGGATCCGCGTACGGGGTCGGCATCGCCGAGGAGGCGGCCCGCAGTTCCTCCTGGGTGAGACGTTCCTCCAGCTCGGCGACGAGGTCGCTGCCGGGGTGCCGGCGGTCCACGGCCCGCAGGACGACCTGCGGGTCGAGCGACTCGCGTTCCGTCTCCGTCAGCAGACCGTGCAGGCCCCGGCCCTCCAGCCAGGACACCAGGTCGCTCGCCACCCGGTCCGCCGAGTGCCCGGCGAACAGACGGCAGATGGGCCCGTCGAAGTCCCAGAGCACGACACGGGCGCCTTTGATCAGGTTCGCAAGGTGGTACTGATCGTTCTCGGTTTCGACTGTCACCGAACCAGTCTGCGTCGCATCAGAAGTCACTAGGAGAGTGTCAGGTCCGTGGTGATGGTTTCCCAGAGGGCGTCGAACCACTTCTGGGATTCCTGTACGAACGCCCCGTCCCGCAGGCCCGTCCGCTTCACGAAGGAGAAGAGGAGCGACTGGGAGCCGAGGACGTCGTACATGTCCAGGGTCTGGCTGCCCCACTCCTCCTCGCGCCGGGTCAGCATGTAGTAGCCGATCAGCGCCTCCTCCTGGTTGAGGAGGTACAGCTTCACCGGCGGGGTGAAGGGCAGCGCGCGGAACGTGACGTGCACGTCGATGCCGTGGGTGGAGCGCAGGGCGAGCAGGTTGTGCTGGAGGACCTGGCCCTGGGCGTTGCGCATGGACAGCCAGCGCTGGTGGACGGGGTTGTCGTCGCCGTGCGCCTCCACAGGGACGGGGAAGGCCAGTTCGATGTCCCGGGAGGGGACCAGGATGCGGACGTCGATCGCCTCGGGGTGGATACGGCCCTCGTGGATCAGGCGGAGCGGCTCGCCGATGGCGACCATCAGGGTCTCCGCGGTGTGGCAGACGACGTCGACGCGGACACGGCGGGCCGAGAACGCGTCGGTGAGCCGCGGTGCCAGGCCCACCATCGTCGGCTGGGGCTCGCCGCGGGCCGGGGCGGGCGCGGCGATCCGCGGCGGGCTGCCCTTGCTGACGTTGGTGAGGAGGCCGTCGTCCTGCAGTGCCCGCAGGGCCTGGCGGACGGCGCCGCGTTCCACACCGAACTCCTCCGCCAGTTCGGCCTGGGTGGGCAGGCGGTCCCCCGGCCTGAGCTCACCGGCGCGGATACGTTCCCGCAGGATGCCGGTGATCTCCTGGGGCGAGCGCCTGCTGCTGCCGTTCACTGCCACGTTCTCCGCCATGTTCTCGTGGGTCACGACCAAACGCTACAACTCTGATCCATCTCACGGGAGTTGCTTGAAAGTTGTTTATAACTAGAGGCCAAGTGGGGACAACTTAATCACAGTTGGTTGCCAACTTACCCGAGTTGGCGGACGTTTTGCCTCCGAGCTTCCGAAGGGGGAAGACCAATGCCCGCCCTCGCTCTCCTCTCCGCCGCCTTCGTCGTCGCTTTCGAGCAGCTCGTCCAGTGGAAGTACGGCCCGGCGGGCATCGTCGGTCTGATCCTTCTCACCGTAGGCATCAAGGCCAAGAGCCCGGCCGTCAGCTCCGCCGGAGCGGTCGTGCTCGCGCTGCTGATGACAGGCCCTGCCCGATGAGTCAGCGCGTGAGCACCAGCTCCGAACTGATCGTCTCCCACAGCGCGTTGAACCACAGGTGCGACTGCTCGACGAACGTCGTGTCGCGCAGGCCGGGCCCCTGCTGGAAGGAGAACAGCATCGACTGGGTGCCCTGGGCGTCGTACATCTCCAGGTGCTCGTGGTCGATCTCGGCCTCCCGGCGCATCAGCGTGTAGTACGCGAACAGCGCCTCCGTGTTGTTGAGCAGGTACAGCTTCACCGGCGGGGTGAAGGGCAGCGCGCGGAACGTGACGTGCACGTCGATGCCGTGCGTGGAGCGCAGGGCCAGCAGGTTGTGCCGGAGGACCTGCCCCTGGGCGTTGCGCATCGCCAGCCACCGGTCGTGCACCCAGTCGTCGCCGCGCCCCTCGACCGGCACCGGGAAGGCGAGGTCGATGTCCCGGCTCGGCAGCAGGACCCGGACGTCGACCTTGGCCGGTTTCAGCCGTCCGGCGTGGATCTGCCGCAGCGGCTCACCGATGGCGAGCGTGAGGGAGATGGAGGTCAGGCACACGGCGTCGATCTCGACGTGCTCCGCCGCGAAGGCCGCCGCGATCCGGGGCGCGAGGGCCACCGTGGTGGGCAGGGGCGGGGCTTCCGGGCCGGTCAGCGCCCTGGCGGGGTCGGGGGCCACGGTCGCCGGACTGCCCTTGGACACGTTGGTGAGCAACCGCTCTGACTGGAGGATGCGCAGGGCCCGGCGCACGGCACCGCGCTCGACGCCGAACTCGTGGGCCAGCTGCGCCTGGGTGGGCATGCGTTCGCCCGGCCGCAGCGCTCCTGACCTGATCCGGGCGCGCAGTTCGTCGGCCACCTCGTGATGTGTTCTCTGTGGCCGTTGCGACCTCTTCCGTCCATGGGCGGAGGTGTGTTCCGGGTCCACAACAAAACAGTACAACTTCCCGCCATCTTTCGGCAGTTCAGCACCAGGTGGTTATGAGCCGCTTCCAATCGGAGATAAGTACAGTGAAGTTGGTCGCCAACTTGGGCGACATGGTCAGACCTGCAAGGGGGTTGGCCATCCACCATGGGGCTCCCTTCCGGAGGGGAGCCGGGAGCCCCGGCCGGTCGGCACCATCGCCGGCAGGCACCACCGCACAACAACCACAACCGAACAGCTCGCTACGGATGCGGGATCCCTGTCGTCGGCGGAAGGGAGCGGTTCAGAACAGGTCCGGGCACCAAGGCCGCCTGGACGTACGCAGCAGGGCGTCGGCCTTCCGGGCGGCGCCCGCTCGTTCTTCTTGCACCCGGCCCAGCGCCGCCAGCCGCACCGCCGACTCGTCCCCGAGCCACAGCGCCCCCAACTCGACGAGTCCGAGCGTCACTTCCGCACTCTCGGTGGTCGGCTTACAGGACGCCCCGCCGGCCGAGGCGTCCAGCCGGTAGCGCCCTCCGGTCAGGCCGTCCACGCCGGCGACCTCCAGCACCAGCGTCCCCTCCCCCTGGTACGTCCGCGCCTGAAGCGCCCGTTCGACGTCGAGGATCCGCACCCACAGCCAGTCCGCCAGCGTGGTGATCCTGGCCGCCCGCGGATCCGGCAGGAGGAGCGGGAGCAGGTCGTCGGGCGCTCGCCGGCCGCTCTTGACCCGCACGACCCAGTCGATGGAGCACAGGTACTGCCACAGGGCGCGCTCCGCGGCCGGTGTCGCGCCGAGCAGCCACTGCACGCTCGCCGTGTTCAACGGTTGCTTGGCGTCACCCCAGTTGTCGTCGACCTCGTAGGCGGCCATGCCCTCGACCTCGCCGGACGCCGAGCGGTACACGGCGAAGAAGGGCAGCTTCCACGACGCATCGAAGCGCAGGGCGCCGGTGTTGAGCTTCCACCACACCTCGTCGCGGGTGATGAGACCGTGCTGGGTGCGACGCAGCCGCTCGTGCAGTTCCGGGCCGAGCTTGCGGACGTCCTCGCCGTCCACCAGGTCGATCCGCCCGCCGTCCGCCGGACCCGCCCGGCGGGCGTCGAGACCGGCGCGCGGCACGTCGACCGTCCACTCGGCCGTCCAGGCCGCCGGCCCGAAGCCGTACCGGCCGTAGATCGGGTACTCGGCGGCGATCAGCGTCGCGACGACGTCCCCGCGCTCCTTCGCGGCCGCCAGGTCCTGCGCCATCATCCGGCTGAGCAGCCCGCGGCGGCGGTGCGTGGCGGTGACGGTGACGCCCGAGACGGCGTCGGCCGGGACGCTCGCCCCGCCCACGGCCGTGAGCTCCTGGTCGAAGGACTTGAAGGTCGCCACACACCGGCCGCCGTCGAAGGCACCGAGGTGACGGCCGGGGACGAACTGCGAGCGACGCCCCTCGATCTCCTCCTCGGACGGGGCCGGCATCCGCAGGAAGCCGGTGTTCACGGCACGCAGCCAGTCGGTGAACTCGGCTTCGGTGATCGGGCGTACGTCGATGCCGTCGGCACGGGCGGTGGGGGTCATGGATTCACGCTAGGCGGAAGGCCGGTCGGTGTCGCGTGGATATCCGACCGCCGGCCCTCCCCTGACCCCCGGAGCCTCACACGAGCAGGTCGTCGACCTGGGCCTCCCCCTCGCGGTACCGGCGCGCGATCTCCGCGCTGCACTCGTCGGCCGTGCGCTGGAGCCGCTGCCGCCGCCGGGAGACCTGCTGCTCGTAGCGCACGAGCCGTCCCATCGCGGTGTTCAGCTCCAGGTCCGTCCGGGCGTCCAGGTCGGACAGCTCGACCTCGGCGAGCATCTCCGCGGCCAGCCGCCGGTACTCCTCGCCCTGCGGCGTCCCCAGGGTCACGTGGCGGGCGGAGGAGCGGTGCCGGGCCGGGGCGTCCCGCAGGATCTCCGCGAGCCGCTCGACGACGGACGCCTCCGCGGGCGCGGCGACGGAGGCCCCGCCCGCGGGGGTGCGCCGCGTCAGCTCCGCCCGCAGGATGTCGATCCGCCCCTGGAGCAGCCGCCGTACGTAGCTGAGGTCGGCTTCGTCGCGCTGGGCCTCGCGGCGCAGCGTGCGCAGCTCGGACAGGCTCAGCGCGACCAGACCGTGTTCGGGGGCGTCCGAGGGCAGCGGCGGGCTGTCGGTGCGCTGTGTGGGCGGCCGGTGGTACTCCGACGCCCCGATCCCCGTGTGGCTCGACCAGACAGCTCCCAGCGGATGCCCGGTGCGTGATGTGCTCATGTGCCTCAACCGTCCCCTCGACCGGTGTGTGAAAGCATCGTGCCACCCCAAGTGGCCGCTATGGGAACGAGTGCCCCTGATAGACCCCGGATGGGCGCTTAAGCAGCAAAATACGTCTGTGCGCGGCCTGTTGGCGCCCCGCGCAAACCACCCTTTCGGGCCATGCGCGAACCACCGGCGATCTCACGTTCACCGCCCTGCATGATGGACGTATGCGAGCAGTGGTGCAGAGGGTGGACGGCGCGAGCGTCGTCGTGGACGGCGAGACCGTAGGGGCGATCGAAGGCGAAGGGCTGTGCGTCCTCGTCGGCGTCACGCACGAGGACACCAAGGAGAAGGCGGCCCAGCTGGCCCGCAAGCTCTGGTCGGTCCGCATGCTGCACGACGAGAAGTCGTGCAGCGACATCGACGCCCCGCTCCTGGTGATCAGCCAGTTCACCCTGTACGGCGACGCCCGCAAGGGCCGCCGCCCCACCTGGAACGCCGCCGCCCCCGGCGACGTCGCCGAGCCGCTCGTCGACGAGGTGGTCGCGCAGCTGCGCTCGCTGGGCGCGACGGTGGCCACGGGCCGCTTCGGGGCGGCCATGCGCGTATCACTGACGAACGACGGCCCGTTCACCGTGCTGATCGAGATCTGACCCGAAAGAATGACAAGCTCTACGGCTCGACGACGACTTCCTGGGCCGCGGCCGTGTCCCCGGCCATCAGGGGCGCGTCCACGGCCACGTTCCGCTTCACCAGCGCGAGGGCGACCGGCCCCAGCTCGTGGTGGCGTACGGAGGTCGTGATGAAGCCGATCTTCCGGCCGTCGGGGCCGTCGTCCGCGAGCCGGAGCTCGGTGCCCGCCACCGGCAGGTGGACCTCGCTGCCGTCCAGGTGCAGGAAGACCAGCCGGCGCGGCGGCTTGCCCAGGTTCTGCACCCGGGCGACCGTCTCCTGGCCGCGGTAGCAGCCCTTCTGGAGGTGCACCGCCGAGCCGATCCAGCCCAGCTCGTGCGGGATGGTGCGGTGGTCGGTCTCGAAGCCGAGCCGGGGCCGGTGCTGCTCCACGCGCAGCGCTTCGTAGGCGAGGATCCCGGCGGGCGGCCCGGCCTGCCCGGCGTACGCCTCCAGGTCGGCGCGCGGCAGGAACAGGTCCCGGCCGTACGGCGTCTCCCGTACGGCGACGCCCTGAGGCACCTCGGCGATGGAGCCGGCCGGCAGGTGCACCACCGCGATGTCGGCCGTCCGGTCGGCGACATCGACCTTGTAGAAGAACTTCATCGACTCCAGGTACGCGATCAGCGCGTCCTGGGTGCCGGGCTCCACATGGGCCCAGACCGTCTCGCCGTCGTCGACGAGGTAGAGGGCGTGCTCGATGTGGCCGTGCGCGGACAGGATCAGCGCCTCGGTGGCCTGGCCCGCCGGGAGGTCGCTGACGTGCTGGGTGAGCAGCAGGTGCAGCCAGGCGAGCCGGTCCTCGCCGGTGACGGTGACGACCCCGCGGTGCGAGAGGTCCACGAAGCCGGTGCCGTCGGCGAGGGCACGCTGCTCGCGGAACAGATCGCCGTAGTGGGCGGCGACGCCTTCGTCCACGCCCTCGGCGGGGACGGCGCCGGGCAGGGTCAGCAGGAGGCTCTTCATGTCCGTAAGCCTACGACTCGGTAGTTGAAGCCTTCAGCGTGCAGTCCTCGCACCGGCCGAAGATCGCGAAGTGCTTCATGTCGGTGTCGAACCCGAACGTCTGCCGCAGCTTCGCGGTGAACTCGGCGGCCACGGAGACGTCCGCCTCGATGACGTTCTGGCAGTCACGGCAGACCAGGTGGAGGTGGTGGTGCCGGTCCGCGAGGTGGTACGTCGGCGCCCCGTGCCCCAGATGGGCGTGGCTGACCAGGCCGAGCTCCTCCAGCAGCTCCAGCGTCCGGTACACCGTCGAAATGTTGACCCCCGACGCCGTCTTCCTCACTTCCACGAGGATGTCGTCGGGGGTCGCGTGCTCAAGGGTGTCCACGGCTTCGAGCACGAGTTGCCGCTGCGGGGTCAGCCGGTAGCCGCGCTGCCGCAGATCGCTCTTCCAGTCGGTGCTCACCACACCGGCCAGTCTAGAACTACTTGAAGAAGGCGATGCCGTCGTCCGGCATGTCGTCGGGCAGGGCCTTGGCCCAGCGCTCGACCTCCTCCGGGGTGACGACCTTCTTCAGGTGGGCCGACATGTAGGGGCGCAGCTCCACCTCGGGGGTCTGCTTCTCGCCGACCCACATCAGGTCGCTCTTGACGTAGCCGTACAGCCGCTTGCCACCGCTGTACGGCTGGGAGGCCGCCGTGCGGGCCACGGCGTCCGTCACCAGGTCGATCTGCGGCTTCTTGTCGGCCAGCTCGCCGTACCAGATCTCGATGACGCCGTCGTCGCGGGTCATGGTCACCTCGACCTTGCGGTCGGCGTCGATCCGCCAGAAGCCGTGCTCGGACTCCAGCGGCCGGACCTTGTTGCCGTCGTTGTCCAGCACCCAGGAGTGGGAGCGGTATTCCAGGAAGTCCCGGCCGTCGTGGGTGAAGGCGACCTCCTGCCCGAAGTTGCACTTCTCGGAGCCGGGGAAGTCGTGCACCCCGGCACCGGCCCAGTTGCCGAGCAGGAAGGCGAGCGGGACGAGGTCCTTGTGAAGGTCGGACGGGATCTCGATCATGGGAACTTCCTAGACGTGGGTCAGCGCTGGCCCTGGTACAGCTTCTTCACGGTCAGTCCGGCGAAGGCGAGAACGCCGACGGCGACCAGGACCAACAGGATTTCGAAGAAAAGCTCCACGGGGTGCTCCTTGAGCGGGTGCGGATGTGTGCACAGGGCCTGGCCCAGCTTACGCGGGCGCCTTCGGCACTACGATTCCGGATATGGCGAAGAAGCTCGTGATCAAGGTGACGGCGGGGGCCGACGCCCCCGAGCGGTGCTCCCAGGCGTTCACGGTGGCGGCTGTGGCCGTGGCCAGTGGCGTGGACGTCTCCCTGTGGCTGACCGGCGAGTCCGCCTGGTACGCCCTCCCCGGCCGGGCGGCCGAGTTCGAGCTGCCGCACGCGGCCCCGCTCCCCGACCTGCTCGACGCGATCCTGGCAGCCGGCCGCGTCACCCTGTGCACGCAGTGCGCGGCCCGCCGCGAGATCGCGGAGCAGGACGTCATCAAGGGCGTCCGCATCGCCGGCGCCCAGGTCTTCGTCCAGGAGGCGATGGCGGAGGACACCCAGGCGCTCGTCTACTGAGACGCGTCCGTGCAGAGGCAGAAGGGGTGGCCGGGTCCAGGAGCACCCGGACGCCGTCCTGCGGCTGGTGCTCGGCGAGCCGCGCGCCCTCGGCCAGGGCGCGCGCGGTCTCGCGTTCCAGGTCGTCGACCTCGATGTCGAGGTGGATCATCATCTGCTGCCGGTCCGGCATGCTCGGCCAGACGGGCGGCCGGTAGGCGGGCTCGGTCTGGAAGGACAGTCCGGTACCACCGTCCGGCGGCCGGATGTGCACCCGGTCCTGCCAGTCCTCCCCGCGCCACACCCGCCACCCGGGCAGCCGCAGGTAGAAGGCGGCCGGCTCTCGGGCGTTCGGGCGTCCAGGGTCGCCGCCGTCAAACGCACGCTTCCTCCCCCTCGTCGGTTCACTACCGGCGCTTCTTGCCGTCCAGTTCGTCCCACCACTCGTCGGACTTGGGGTCGCCGGAAGGGTCGTCCCACCAGCGGTCGTCAGGGCCCCGGCGGTTGGCGACCATCGCCGCGACGGGCGGGATGACCATGGCGACGAGGCACATCCCGACGGCGACGGGGACGGACCACAGGCGTACGACGCCCCAGGCCAGGACGAAGAGGGCGATGCAGCCGCCCATCATCGCGAAGTACGTGCGCCTCCGTCGTGCGTACATACATCCAGCGTAGGTCCGGGCATGCCGAAGGGCCGCACCCCAGGCGTCCAACCCGTGGGATGCGGCCCCTCCTGGCACTGCCGCCGTCAGACGGCGATCGCGACCTCCGCCAGGCCGCCCTTCTGGGCGACGACCGTGCGGTCGGCGGTGGCGCCGGGCACGAGGGCACGGACGGTCCAGGTGCCTTCGGCCGCGTAGAAGCGGAACTGTCCGGTCGCCGAGGTCGGCACCTCGGCCGTGAACTCGCCGGTCGAGTCCAGCAGACGGACGTAGCCGGTCACGGGCTCGCCGTCCTTGGTCACCTGACCCTGGATGGTGGTCTCACCGGGCTTGATCGTCGAGGCGTCCGGGCCGCCGGCCTTCGCTCCACACATGTCGTACTCCTGAAGAGAGGTATTGAAAGGTCGGTCGGTTCGCTTACTTGTTGGCGCCGAGCTCGATCGGCACACCGACGAGGGAGCCGTACTCGGTCCACGAGCCGTCGTAGTTCTTGACGTTCTCCACGCCGAGCAGCTCGTGCAGCACGAACCAGGTCAGCGCGGAGCGCTCACCGATACGGCAGTAGGCGATGGTGTCCTTGGCCAGGTCGACGTTCTCCGCGGCGTAGAGCTCCTTGAGCTCCTCGTCCGACTTGAAGGTGCCGTCATCGTTGGCGTTCTTGGACCACGGGATGTTGCGGGCGCTCGGCACGTGGCCGGGGCGCTGGGACTGCTCCTGCGGCAGGTGGGCCGGGGCCAGCAGCTTGCCGGAGAACTCGTCGGGCGAGCGCACGTCGACGAGGTTCTGCGAGCCGATGGCCGCCACCACGTCGTCGCGGAAGGCACGGATCGACGTGTCCTGCGGCTTGGCCTTGTAGTCGGTCCTCGGACGCTCCGGCACCTCGTCGCCGGCGACCAGCTCGCGGGCGTCGAGCTCCCACTTCTTGCGGCCGCCGTCGAGGAGCTTGACGTTCTCGTGGCCGTACAGCTTGAAGTACCAGTAGGCGTACGAGGCGAACCAGTTGTTGTTGCCGCCGTACAGGACCACCGTGTGGTCGTTCGCGATGCCCTTCTCCGACAGGAGCTTCTCGAAGCCCTCCTGGTC
Source organism: Streptomyces sp. DG1A-41 (assembly GCF_037055355.1). Lineage (GTDB taxonomy): Bacteria > Actinomycetota > Actinomycetes > Streptomycetales > Streptomycetaceae > Streptomyces. The sequence continues at coordinate 4,180,217 of NZ_CP146350.1, forward strand.
GACGAAGTCACGACGGACCGGGTCCTGGAGGTCCTTGGTCCAGTCGATGCGGATCGCGTTCCGGATGTGGTTCTTCTCGTAGGCGGACGTGTCCTCGTCCACCTCGACGATGGCGATGGTCGGGTCGTCCAGGTGCTCCTGGAGCCAGTCGGCGCCGACCAGGACGTCGCTGCGGCTCATGCTCTTTCTCCTCCGGGGCAGTTGCGGCGGGGCGTGCGAGATCTGCGGGGCGCGCGCCCATGACGAGGGCGGCGCACGGGTGCCCTTGATGCAGGGCGGCGGGGATGCGCGCGCCGGCGCTCGGGCCGACGCGGTCGCTCAGAAGGTGCGACAGAGCATGGCGGCGACGCGGCACAGGTCTACTGCCCGCCGCTTCGTGAGATCCGCCTGTCGCTTCATGCCGTCGATCGTAGGGACGGTCGGGCGCGCGTGTCACCGGCGTGTCGCATGCTGAGACGGGAAAATCCGCGATGTGGGATCGGAGGGGTTCGCGGGGGTGCGGGACAAGGGTCGTTCCGGAATGTATCCGTCGTCACATCTGCGCTACGGACATCACCGTCTCGCCCACCGGACACCCCTGGTTCGTCTGGCGCCTTCCCTACCCGGCCAGGCGGACGTTGGAACCCTTCACCGTGATCTCGACGCCGCCCGGAGCGGCCTGGACCTTGTCCAGCTGGATGCCGCCGGGCAGGCCGTCGATCTTCTGCTGGAAGTCGGTGATGGCCCGGACCCGGGACTCGGCGATCTCGACGCCGCCGAACTTGGGCAGGCCGTCGGCCTTCACCCGGACGGTGTCGCCGTCGATCACCGTCATCGAGCTGAGCACGGAGACCGGTTCGGGCAGCTTGGTGCCGAGAACGGTGGCCTCGACGGTGACCTTGATCTTGCCGTTGCCGCCGTCGGAGAGGCCGACGACGTTGGCGGTGACGCCCGGGGCGACCTGGGTGGGCTCGGACTTCGCCGTCTTCAGCAGCTCGTCGTAGGCGATGGTGGCGGTGCCGGTGGCGCTGGTGGCGGTGGCGGCGCTGTAGTCGCCGGAGAACTCGACGCCCCGCATGTCGGCCCGGAGGTCGTCGATACGGATCCTCTCGGCGCCGTTGCCCGCGGCGGCCTCGTAGTTCGTGATGCCGACCTCGATGTCGTCCAGGGAACCGCCGACGACCTGGGTGAGGAACGGGAAGCCCTTGATGGACACATCCGGGGTGGCGGAGAGGTTCTCGGTGGTCTTCAGGCGGTCGGCGGCCTCGCCCTCGGCGAAGTTCACGGCGAGGCGGTCGGCGATCACGAAGAGCCCGCCCAGGATCACGACGACGATCAGCAGTATTCGCAGTGCGCGCATGCGGTGTTTCCCCCACCTAGACGGTTGGACGGCGGTCCGGTGTTCGACGACCGAACGGCCGTCCTTGCGTGAGGGTAACCGTGTGAAGTGTGGGGGCCCTGGGTTTGTCGATCATCTGTGACAGGGCAGACGCTCGGCGTTGGTGCCGGGGCCTGGTGGATCCGCGGCCCGGCAGGGCAGGGTGCCGCCAGCGGCTGTTGGGGCCTGGTGGGTCCGCGGCCCGGCAGGGCAGGGTGCCGCTGCTCCCACCCGTGCCGCCCTCAGCGGCACGATTGCCCGCGGCTAGCCCCCTGGCGCTAGACCAGGGCCCGCCCGAGTACGTAGACCGCCGGGGCCGCTGCTGACAGGGGCAGGGCCACGCCCGCCGTGAAGTGGACGAAGCGGGACGGGTAGTCGTAGGCGGCGACCCGGTGGCCGATCAGGGCGCAGGCTGCCGCGCCCGCGCCCAGGAGGGCGCCCGACGTGCCCAGGCCCGTCATCGAGCCGGCCGCGACCCCGCCGCCGGCCGCCGCGAGCAGCGCCACCACCACCGACGCCGGGGTCGGCAGCGGCAGGGCGCGGGCCAGGACCGCGACCGCCACCGCGATCGCGCCCACGGTCACCGCGTCCGCCTCGGCCGCGAGGTACCCGCCCGCCACGATCGCCAGCGCCGACGCCGCGACCGTCGCCATCAGGCCGTACATCCGCTCGTCCGGGTCGGCGTGCGACCGCAGCTGGAGCACCAGCGCCAGCAGCACCCACACCCCGAGCGTGCCCAGGATCGCCGAGGGCGAGCGGCCCGACGCCAGCAGCGCCGCGTCCGCGGCCAGCGCGCCCGCGAAGCCCAGCGCGATGCCCTGCCGCGCCGGCCACATCCCGTTCAGCCGGAACCAGCCCGCCGCGGTGACGGCCTGGAGGACGATGAGCGGCACCAGCAGCGCATACGTGCCGACCGCCGCCGCGCCCGCCAGCAACAGCCCCAGAAGCGCCGTCAGCGCGGCCGGCTGCATCCCGGGCTCGATGATCGGCGACCGCCCCTCCGCCCGCGCCCGCTGCGCGTCCGTGAGCCGCTTGTTCCCGGCGACGGTCGGCGGGCCGTACTCGGCGGCGGAAGCAGGCGTGGGGGCGGGAGCAGGAGCCTCGTACCCCTGCGGCGGCAGATACGCCGTCTCCTCCGCCGCCGTCACCTGCGCGGACACCGGCGCCTGCGTCTGCGTCTCCCAGGTCTGGCCCTGCCACTGCTGCGTGTACTGCTGAGCGGCGTACGGATCGTCGTATCCCTGGTGCCCCTGCTGATAGCCCTGCCCGGGCCACCCCTGCGGCGTCTGCGACCCCTGAGGCTGCTGCCCGTAGGGGTCGTACCCCTCGTACGGCTGGTTGGTCATCGCTCACCCTCCTGCGAACGGCGGGAGCACCTCGACCGTGCCGCCGTCGGCCAGCCGTACCGTCTCATGTCCGCGGGTGCCCACGGGATCACCGTCCACGAGGAACGAGCATCGCCGCAGCACGCGCTCGAGTTCGCCGGGGTGTCGCTCACGCACCCCGTCGAGCGCCTCGGCGAGCGTGGCCGCCTCGTACGGCTCCTCGGCCACCCCGGCCGCGGCCTTGGCGGCGGCCCAGTAGCGCACCGTGACCTTTGGCATCTGCTTCCTCGATTGCTTGTCGGTGAACCCCGTCAGGCTAGCCCGCCCGGCCCGCGACCCACTCCCCGATCCGGCTCAGCAGTTCGTCGCTCGCCGCGTGCTCGGCATGCCCCATGCCCGGCTCCAGCCACAGTTCGCCCTGGCCTGCGGCGGCCGCGGCCAGCATGCGGGGATGGTCGACGGGGAAGTAGCCGTCGGCGTCGCCGTGCACGATCAGCAGCGGGGTCGGAGCGATCCTCGGAACCGCCTGCACCGGCGAGAGCGGGACCGGGTCCCAGTCCCGGTGGTGGATGCGGGTGCGGAACCCGTAGCGGCTCACCACGCGGCCCTCCGGCCGTGTCACCAGCCAGTGCAGCCGGCGCATGGGGGCGGTTCCCCGGTAGTACCACCGGGCCGGGGCGCTCACCGACACCACCGCGTCGGTCTGCCGTGGGTGCAGCGCCGCATGCCGCAGCGCCACCGAGCCGCCCATGGAGAACCCCACCGTCCCCACGCGCGCGTGCCCGAGCTCCCGGGCCCACCGCACCGCCGCCGCCAGGTCGAGCACCTCCCGGTCCCCGACCGTCGACCGCCCGCCGGACGCCCCGTGGCCCCGGAAGGAGAACGTGACGACGGCCCCGTACCGGGCGAAGGCCTGCGCCACCCGCCGCACGTGCGGCCGGTCCGCGGCACCGGTGAAGCCGTGGGCGACGACGAACACGGGGTGATCGGCAGGCGTCCGGGAGATGTCGTACACGGCGGAGCCCGGGTCGTATACAACGGCACCCGGGTCGTATACGGCTTCGATCGGCACACCGTCGGACGTGCGCAGAAACGTCCGCAATTGCGCCCGAACGCGCGTTCCCCGAGTCGTCTCGGAGTGCGGACGAACGGTGGAACGCGCCACATGACCTGCCGGACCAGTGCTCATGTGGGCTATTCTGCTGGGCAGAGGACTCGGGCAGCGTAGCCCCCGGGTCCTTTTGTGCTTTCGGAAGCGTTGTATACGACGCGGGAAACCGCAGGTGTACGGGGCCTTCGGGATCGCAGAGCCGGTGCTGTGCCAACAAACGTCCTCGCAGGGACCGAGGAGGAACCAGACGTATGAGTTCTCTGCTGCTCCTGACCAACGCCCTCCAGCCGTCGACGGAGGTGCTCCCCGCTCTCGGCCTGCTCCTGCACAACGTGCGGGTGGCCCCCGCGGAGGGCCCCGCCCTCGTCGACACCCCCGGCGCCGACGTCATCCTCGTCGACGGCCGCCGCGACCTGCCGCAGGTCCGCAGCCTGTGTCAGCTGCTGCGCTCGACCGGACCCGGCTGCCCGCTCGTCCTCGTCGTCACCGAGGGCGGTCTCGCCGCCGTCACCGCCGACTGGGGCATCGACGACGTTCTGCTCGACACCGCCGGACCCGCGGAGGTCGAGGCCCGGCTGCGGCTGGCCATGGGACGGCAGCAGATCGTCAGCGACGACTCGCCGATGGAGATCCGCAACGGCGACCTGTCGGTCGACGAGGCGACGTACTCCGCCAAGCTGAAGGGCCGCGTCCTCGACCTCACGTTCAAGGAGTTCGAGCTCCTGAAGTACCTCGCGCAGCACCCCGGCCGCGTCTTCACGCGCGCCCAGCTGCTCCAGGAGGTCTGGGGCTACGACTACTTCGGCGGCACGCGCACGGTCGACGTGCACGTACGGCGGCTGCGCGCCAAGCTCGGCCCCGAGCACGAGTCGCTGATCGGCACCGTCCGGAACGTCGGTTATCGATTCGTTACGCCGGAGAAGGTGGAGCGCGCCGCCGAGGAGGCGAAGGCCAAGGCGGCCAAGGAAAAGCAGGACAACCAGGACGAATCGGCCGCCCTGGACGCCACCGAGGCCGGCACCAAGGCGTAAAGAGGCGTCTCGCGGTGCCCACCTGGGCATCGCTTCCGGGGCGGAGTGCGCGGGCGGCCGCCGTACGGCGGTCGGGATATCGTACGGAAGCCCCTTTACGCCCTGCCCAGAGCGGGTATATCCGCGTAGACTCCCGCGCGTGGCCAAGGTGACTCGGGATGATGTGGCGCGGCTGGCAGGGACTTCCACTGCCGTGGTCAGCTATGTCATCAACAACGGACCCCGGCCGGTCGCCCCGGCCACGCGCGAGCGTGTCCTCGCCGCGATCAAGGAGCTGGGGTACCGGCCCGACCGGGTCGCCCAGGCGATGGCCTCGCGGCGCACCGACCTCATAGGCCTGATCGTGCCGGACGCGCGCCAGCCCTTCTTCGGGGAGATGGCGCACGCGGTCGAACAGGCCGCGTCCGAGCGCGGAAAGATGGTGCTCGTCGGGAACTCCGACTACATCGGCGAGCGCGAGGTCCACTACCTGCGGGCCTTCCTGGGCATGCGCGTCTCGGGGCTCATCCTCGTCAGTCACGCGCTCAACGACCTGGCCGCCGCCGAGATCGAGGCCTGGGACGCCCGGGTCGTGCTGCTGCACGAGCGGCCCGAGGCCATCGACGACGCCGCCGTCGTCACGGACGACCTGGGCGGCGCCCAGCTCGCCGTACGGCACCTGCTGGAGCACGGCTACGCGTACGTCGCCTGTATGGGCGGCATAGCCGAGACCCCGGCCGTCGGCGACCCGGTCTCCGACCACGTCGAGGGCTGGCGGCGCGCGATGGACGAGGCCGGCATCTCCACCGAGGGCCGCCTCTTCGAGGCCCTCTACAACCGCTACGACGCCTACCAGACCGCCCTGAAGATCCTCTCCGGGCCCGAGCGCCCGCCCGCGATCTTCTGCTCCACCGACGACCAGGCGATCGGCCTGCTGCGGGCCGCGCGGGAACTGCGGATCGACGTGCCCGGCGAGCTGGCGGTGGTCGGCTTCGACGACATCAAGGAAGCGGCGCTGACCGACCCGCCCATGACGACGGTCGCCTCCGACCGTTCGGCGATGGCCCGCGCGGCGGTGGACCTCGTCCTCGACGACGGACTGCGCGTGGCGGGGGCCCGCCGGGAGCGGCTGAAGGTGTTCCCGTCGCGGCTGGTGGTACGGCGCTCCTGCGGCTGCGGCTAGCCCCTTCCAGGGCGCTCCGGGAGCGCCTTTATATCGGGCATACGAGGTTCTGCCGGGCTTCTCAGGGAGGACTCAGGAAGCTCTCATGGTCGCACTCCAAGCTCTGAGACATGACCGAGAGCTACCACCGCAGTGGCGAGTACGAGAACCCTTACGAGGGTCAGCAGCAGGCCCCGGTGAACCCCGAGTGGCCGCCTCCGCCGGCGTACAGCCCGGCGCCCGCTCCGAAGAAGCGCAACCGTGGCACCGTCGCCCTGCTCGCCGCCGTGGCGATCGTCGCCGCGGCGATCGGCGGCGGCACCGCCTACGGCATACAGGAGCTGACGGGCAACGACACCGTCGCCTCCAGCTCCACCAGCACCAACGTGGTGCCGTCCAGCCAGAAGGGCACGGTCGCCGGGGTCGCCAAGGCGGTCAGCCCCAGCATCGTCGAGATCAGCGCGAACTCCAACGCCGGTTCCTCCACCGGCTCCGGCGTGATCATCACGAGCGCCGGCGAGATCATCACGAACAACCACGTCGTCTCCGGTGCCTCGCAGATCAAGGTGACGACCAGCGACGGCAGGTCGTACTCCGCCAAGGTCGTCGGCACCGACAGCAAGAAGGACCTGGCGCTGATCAAGCTGGAGAACGCCTCCGGCCTGAAGGCGGCGACGCTCGGCGACTCCTCCGGGGTACAGGTCGGCGACCAGGTCGTGGCTATCGGCTCCCCCGAGGGGCTGTCCGGCACGGTCACCAGCGGCATCATCTCGGCGCTCGACCGTGACGTCACGGTCCCGACCGAGGACCAGGGCCAGCAGCAGAACCAGCAGGGCGACGGGTGGCCGTTCGAGTTCGGCGGGCGGCAGTTCAACGGCGACACCGGCTCGGACACCACGACGTACAAGGCGCTCCAGACCGACGCGTCCCTCAACCCGGGCAACTCCGGCGGCGCGCTGATCGACATGAACGGCAACATCATCGGGATCAACTCCGCGATGTACTCGCCGGCCGGCGCCGCCTCCTCGTCCTCCGACGCGGGCAGCGTCGGCCTGGGCTTCGCCATCCCGATCAACACCGTCAAGGCCGACCTCGCCAAGCTGCGGGCCGGCTCCACCGACTGAGTTCCCCCGGAATGAGGAGTACGGCGATGATCCAGCAGGTTCCGCACACGGTGCCGGGGGCCGACCCGGCGGGGTTCGCACTGGCGCTGGCGGTGGCGTACGAACTGCACACACCGACATCGGCATCAGCGACGCGGGCGCCCGAGGTGGTGACGGCCGAGGCCCGGCCCGCGCGCCGGGCCGCCGCCCGCAGGGCCGCCGCCGCCCGGCGCCGCAAGGTACGGGGCTGATCCTGCTCCCGGCCCGCCCCGCCGGCATGCGAGGCTGAGAGCTCAGCGACACCCCGTCCCGCCACACCCACACCACACGACACCCGAGGACCCCGACCCATGAGCCCCGCAGACGGCGACCGTGACCCCCAGCGCATCCTGATCGTCGACGACGAGCCGGCGGTACGCGAAGCACTCCAGCGCAGCCTCGCCTTCGAGGGGTACGACACCGAGGTCGCCGTGGACGGCGCGGACGCTCTGGAGAAGGCGGCGGCGTACCGCCCCGACCTGGTCGTCCTGGACATCCAGATGCCCCGCATGGACGGCCTGACGGCAGCGCGCCGCATCCGCGGCACGGGCGACACGACGCCCATCCTGATGCTGACCGCTCGTGACACCGTCGGCGACCGTGTCACGGGACTGGACGCCGGGGCGGACGACTACCTGGTCAAGCCCTTCGAACTGGACGAACTCTTCGCCCGTATCCGGGCCCTGCTGCGCCGCAGCTCCTACGCGGCGGCCGTCGGCGCGGGCTCCCCGGACGACGCGGACGTCCTCGCCTTCGCCGACCTCCGCATGGACCTCGCGACCCGCGAGGTCACCCGGGGCGGCCGCCAGGTGGAGCTGACCCGCACGGAGTTCACGCTGCTGGAGATGTTCATGGCGCACCCGCGCCAGGTCCTCACGCGGGAGCAGATCCTGAAGGCGGTCTGGGGCTTCGACTTCGAGCCGTCGTCGAACTCCCTCGACGTGTATGTGATGTACCTGCGCCGCAAGACCGAGGCGGGCGGCGAGCCGCGCCTCGTCCACACGGTGCGCGGTGTGGGCTACGTGTTGCGGCAGGGCGGCGCGGAGTGAACAAGGCCGTACGCCGGTTCCGCTCCCTGCCGATCCGGTCCCGGCTGGCGCTGCTGGTGGCGGCGGCGGTGGCGTTCGCGGTGGCGGCGGTCTCGGTGACGTGCTGGTTCATCGTGCAGGGGAAGTTGTACGACCAGGTGGACGGGGACCTGAGGTCGTCGTACCGGACCATCCAGGCGGACGATTTCGACGCGCTCACGAAGACGTGTCCCCAGAAGCCGTCGAGCACGCTCGGCGGGGCCCCGCGTCCGCAGACCTACGCGCAGGTGGTCAGGTCCGACGGCAGGGTCTGCCTGTTCAGCAACCTCATGCCCCAGGTGAAGGTCACGAGCGGCGACAAGGCCGTGGCCAGGAACCCCGACCCCGCGACGGCCCGGCTGCGCAACGGCACCGACAGCGACGGCAACTCGGTGCGGGTGCTGACCACGGCGGTCATCGTCAAGGACGGGCCGTTCCAGCAGGGCGTGGCCGCCGACTACGCGCTGGTCATCGCCGTGCCTCTGAAGGGCACGGAGTCCACGCTCAACGAACTCGCGCTGATCCTGCTGCTGGTGTCGGGCGTGGGTGTGGTGGGCGCCGGGGCGGCCGGGCTCATGGTCGCCAGGGCGGGTCTGCGCCCGGTCGACAAACTCACCGAAGCCGTCGAGCACGTGGCCCGCACGGAGGATCTGGACGTCCGCATCCCCGTGGACGACGCCGACGAGGACGAGGTGGCCCGCCTCTCCCGCTCCTTCAACTCGATGACCTCGGCCCTGGCCAGCTCCCGGGAACTCCAGCAGCAGCTCATCGCGGACGCCGGCCACGAACTCCGCACACCGCTCACATCGTTGCGCACCAACATCGAACTCCTCACCCGCAGCGAGGAGACGGGCCGCCCCATCCCCGAGGCCGACCGCAAGGCGCTCCTCGCGTCGGTGAAGGCACAGATGACGGAACTGGCCGCGCTCATCGGCGACTTGCAGGAACTGTCCCGCCCGGACACGGGCCAGCACTCGGGCCGGACGCAGATCGTCGCCTGGCAGGACATCGTCGACTCGGCGCTGCGGCGAGCACGGCTGCGCGGCCCGGAGCTGACGATCACGGCGGACGTCCAGCCCTGGTTCGTCCGGGCGGAACCCTCCGCCCTGGAGCGGGCGGTGGTCAACATCCTCGACAACGCGGTGAAGTTCAGCCCGGAGGGCGGCACGATCGAGGTGCGCCTGTCCGAGGGCGTCCTGACGGTCCGCGACCACGGCCCGGGCATCCCCGCCGACGAACTCCCCCACGTCTTCGACCGCTTCTGGCGTTCGCCGAGTGCGCGCGCCCTGCCGGGCTCGGGGCTGGGCCTGTCGATCGTGGCCCGGACTGTGCAGCAGGCGGGCGGCGAGGTGTCACTGTCCCACGCCGAGGGGGGCGGCACGGTGGCGAGGGTACGGCTGCCGGGGGCGGCGGTGCCGCCGCCGGACAGCCTCGCCTTCGACGACGAAAAGCGCTGATCCGATATCGATATATCGTGGTGTGTCGCACTGACGGGCGAGGAGGGTGGCGCATGGCCACGACGGCGGAGCTGGATTCGGGCGATCTGATCGAGGTGTTCAAGGCTCTCGGCAACCCTGCCCGCCTGCAGATCATGCAGTGGCTGAAGGATCCCGACGCGCACTTCGGTGAGTACGAGCCGATCGCGGACCGCCGGGCGGTCGGCGTGTGCGTCACGCACATCCAGGCCAAGGCGGGACTCGCCCAGTCGACGGTCTCCAGCTACATGAGCACGCTCGAACGGGCGGGACTCGTGCGCCCCACCCGGGTGGGCAAATGGACCCACTACCGGCGCGACGAAGAGCAACTGGCACGGCTGGCACAGGCGATCGGCACCACCCTCTAATTGACGAATCGCGATATGACGATATGATCTCGCCATGTCGACCTTCACTGCTGCCCGCACCGCCCTGATCGTTCACGCTCACCCCGAGCCCCACTCGTTCAGCACCGCCCAGATGGCGGCCGCGGCTCAGTCCCTGGTCGAGGCCGGGTACCGGGTCGATGTGCTGGACCTCTACGCCGACGGCTGGGCCCCGGTGCTCGCCCGCGAGGAGTTCGCACCGGTGGAGGGACCGTTCAAGCCGCAGGTCGAGCAGATGCGGGCGGTCGAGGAAGGGACGCTCGACGCGGCCGTCAAGGCCCATCTGGACCGGCTGCTCGCCGCCGATCTCCTCGTACTGTCGTTCCCGATGTGGTGGTTCTCGCTGCCGGCCGTCCTCAAGGGATGGGTGGACCGGGTCTTCGTGATGGGCGGGGTCTTCGGCGGCGACCACGGGCTCTTCGGCGACGCGGCGCTCGCCGGGAACCGCGCGATGCTGCTGTTCACGACGGGCGGGCCCAGCGAGTCGTTCCAACCCGGTGGAGCCTTCGGCCCGATGGACGACTTCCTGTTCCACATCCACCGGGGAATGCTGGAGTTCGTCGGCTTCCAGGTCCTCGACCCCGTGATCACCTACGGTCCGGCCCGCATGACCGACCGGGAACGAACCGCGGCGCTGGACGCGGTCAAGGAGTCCGTCGCGCGCCTCGCGGCCGATGCCGGAGCCACTGCTGGGCTGACGCCGACGCCGGCTGGGACGAGCGCCGTCACCTCTTGACGCCGGCCAGGAACGACACCCAGGGGCTCGCGCCGAACACGAGCACGGGGCCGTGCGGCTGCTTGCTGTCGCGGACGGGGACTATGTTGGGGTGGTTGTCGGCGACTTCGAGGCAGTTCGAGGCGCCCCCGTCGCTGTAGGAGGACTTGCGCCACGCCGCGGTGGTGAGGTCAGGGGTTCGGTTCATGGTCTGCACTCCTCCAGTAGGCGCTTGATGAACGCCGTCGACTCCGCCGGGCTCAACGCCGCATCCCTGACGAGATCGTAGGACAAGCGGTAGGACAGGACCCTGTCCGGATCGTCGATCAACTGTCCGATCCCGTTGCCTTCCACGTAGGCAACGGGATCCCCGACGCGCTGCCACAAGAGGATGAGGTCGCTGTTCATAAGATCGTGCACACCGGCCGTGTAAGGCAGCACCTGGATTGCGACATTCGGCAGCTCGGCTGCATCCACCAGGTGTGACAACTGGTCTACCCAAACCTTCGGGTCGGGAACCGGTCGCCGTACCGCCCCCTCGTCCAGAATCACGCGCACGCTCGGCGCCGACTGGCGATGGAGCAACTCCTGCCGCCCCATCCGCGCGGCCACCTGTTTCTCGACTTCCTCACTGTTGCCTGCCGTTGTCTGGGCGCCAGACAACCCTGACAACACCGCTCGGGCGTAGTCCTCGGTCTGCAAGAGACCCGGCACGCGCAGCTGGAACATCCACATGATCTCGGCCGTGGCCTCAAGGTCCATGAACGCCTTGTACTTGTCCTTGATGACTTCGCGCCGCGCGTCCCGCCACTCTCGAACCAGCAGGTCACCGGAGCCGTAGTAGCTGTCCAGGTCCTCCATGACCGCCCGCTTGGAGAGCCGCTCCCCCTTCTCCAGGCGGCTCAAGTAGCTCTTGTCGTACCCCGTGTCCTCGGACAACTGCCCGAGCGACTTACCCGCCTGCTCACGCAGGAACCTCAGCGTCCGGCCGAGTGCAGCCCGCCCCGACTCCCGCTCCCCGTCAACCACTTCGCCCACGTCACCCCTCACTGTTGCCTGGAGCGCCAGGCAACACCTGGCCCCTTCCGCAGCGTACGCGCGACCCGTGACGATGAAGGCACGAACGGTAATCACCGCTCGTCACACCCCTGCCGCCTGCCCTGAGAAGGGATATCCCCGTGCGTCTGCGTATCGCTGAACTCTGCGAGTCGGTCCTGCTCCTCATCGTGCGGAGTCTGCTGCCAGCCCGAGGGCGTCACCGGGCGGTGCCGGCGCGAGGGTCGTGGACGCTCCCCCACTCCCCGCCGGCCCCCAGTGCCCGCCCCCTCGACGCCGAAAGGCCTTTGGTGATGGACACCCCGCTCGTACGGCCGTACCTCCACACCGAGGAGGTGTACGCATGAGGCTGCTCCCCTGGACCGGCGCCGACGGCAAACCCTGCTACCTCTCCACCGACGACCCGGACAGCCTCCTCTCACGGCTCGCCGACGACGTCGAGGCCGCTCAACTCGCTTCCGCCGAACAGGTCCTCGCGGGCGCCGAGGCCGTACTGCGAGACACCGAGGCCGGTGAACGCGCACTGCGTTTCGCCTTGGTCAGGGCCTTGGAGTCGCTGGGGGACGTGCTGCGGGTAGCGGTCAGTCGCGGGAAGCGCATCGACCCCAAGTCTGCACCGAGCAAGGCTCATACACCCGGCAACCTTTCCGCGCCTTGCGGCAACCCACCCCCGGACCATCCCCCGCATGGAACGGATTCGCCGCATGAGTGAGCCGCACAGCAAGCCCCGGCACCGCAGAAGCCGCACGGCCCTGGCGGTCGGTGTGCCGCTGGCCCTGACCGCCGCCGGCACCCTCGCCTACGGCACCGACCTCGGCGTCCTCGGCTCCACCGCCCAGGAGGCCTCCGCCGCCGCCCCGGCCTGGGCCGCCGCCACCGCCGACGGGTTCGCCTCCGTCAACTCCCTCGGCCAGAACGGGACGTACGGCGGCCGGGACGGCAAGACCGTCACCGTGAAGACGCAGGCCGAGCTGGAGAAGTACGCCACGGCCACCGAGCCGTACGTCATCGTCGTCGCCGGCACGATCAACATGAACCCGGTCGGCAAAGAGATCAAGGTGCAGTCCGACAAGACCATCGTCGGGTCCGGGACCTCCGGGCACATCGTCGGCGGTGGGTTCTTCCTCGGCCAGGGCGTGCACAACGTGATCATCCGGAACCTGACCATCCGGGACTCGTACCAGGGCATCTGGAACGACAAGGACCACGACTTCGACGCCGTCCAGATGGACGGCGCCCACCATGTGTGGATCGATCACAACGACCTGCGGCACATGGCCGACGGGCTCATCGACGTCCGCAAGGACAGCACGAACGTGACCGTCTCCTGGAACAAGCTGAGCGACAACAACAAGACCTTCGGCATCGGCTGGACCGAGAACGTCAAGACGGACATCACGATCCACCACAACTGGATCCGCGAGACCGAGCAGCGCAACCCGTCCACCGACAACGCCGCCCACGCCCACCTCTACAACAACTTCCTGGAGGACGCCCCGGGCACCGACATCAAGTCGTCGTACGGCAACTACGCGCGCGGCGCGACCAAGATGGTCCTGGAGAACTCCCTCTTCCAGGGCGTCAAGAACCCCGTCATCAAGGACAGCGGCGCCGCCATCGTCCAGCGCGGGAACTCCTTCTCCGGCACCAGCGGGCGCAACGAGAGCGGCGGGACCGCCTTCGATCCGAAGACCTACTACCCGTACACCCTCGACAAGGCCGCCGACCTCCCGTCGATCCTCAAGTCCGGTGCCGGGCCCCGCGCTTCCATCGGTACGGCTGCCGCCGCCTCCACCAAGGCCGCCAACGCCACCACCCTCACCGTGGCAAAGGACGGCAGCGGGCAGTACACGACCGTGCAGGCCGCCGTGAACGCCGTACCGGCCAACAACCCCAGCCGCGTCGTCATCGCCGTGAAGCCGGGGACGTACCGGGAGCTGGTGAAGGTGCCGTCCAACAAGCCGCACGTCACCATTCAGGGCACCGGCAGCAGCCGCAAGGACACGACGATCGTCTACAACAACGCGGCCGGTACGCCCAAGCCCGGCGGCGGCACGTACGGCACGGGCGGCAGCGCCACCGTCGCCGTCGAGGCCGACGACTTCCAGGCCCGGAACCTGACCATCTCCAACGACTTCGACGAGAAGGCCAACCAGTCCCTCAACGGGCATCAGGCCGTCGCCCTGCGGACCGCCGCCGACAAGGTGTTCCTGGACGGGATCATCGTCAGCGGCGACCAGGACACGCTGCTGCTCGACACCGCCGCGAAGGACCGGCTGGGCCGGGTCTACGTCAGCAACTCCTACGTCATCGGCAACGTCGACTTCATCTTCGGGCGGGCCACGGCCGTCGTCGACAAGTCCGTCATCACGCTGAAGAAGCGCTGGAACGGCACCTCGGCCGGGTACATCACCGCCCCGAGTACCGCCGCGAACCGCAAGGGCATCCTGATCGCCAACTCCACGGTGAACGGGGACGTGTCGGCCGGCAGCTTCTACCTCGGACGGCCCTGGCACGCGGGCGGCGACGCCTCGCTCGACCCGCAGACCACGGTTCGCAACACGAACCTGAGCAACGCGATCAAGTCGACCCCGTGGACCGACATGAGCGGCTTCTCGTGGAAGGACGACCGGTTCGCCGAGTACAAGAACTCCGGTGCGGGTGCCGGGTCGGCGAGCAGCAACCGGCCCCATCTGACCGACGCGCAGGCCGCGAACCAGGAGGTCGCGGACTGGCTCGCGGGCTGGACGCCTTCGGCGTCCTGACGGCTCCCTTCCGGGTCCGGCTGACAAGCGGCGCCGGGCCCGGAAGGGCCACCATCGCGGTCCCCGTGGGGGACTTACTCCTTCCAGGCCCAGTGCAGCCGGTCCAGGCCGCTCTGGTTGTTCACCGTCAGGCTGAGGTTCGTGCCCGCGCCCTGGAGCGTGGTGAGGGAGTAGGTGTCACCGTTGCGCAGGCCGGGCCAGTAGACCGAGCCCAGGCCCATCTCCCGGATGACGTCGGTCGCGGCCTGGATGTAGGCGACCTCGTTGGAGCCGTCGACCGGGCCGTTGTAGTCCAGGCCGGTCGTCATGGAAGCGCCGAACTCGTCGAGGATGGTGCGCGAGGCGCAGTCGCCGATGCGCGCCTTGAAGTCCTGCTTCCACTGGTCGACGCTGGTCCAGTCGGTGTGCCAGAAGCCGTAGTTGTGCAGGGCCAGGCGGGTGCCCTTGAGGCGCGGGTCGGCGCACACCGGCTTGACGTCCTCGCTGTACTTGTACCCCCCGATCAGGATCCGGTCGCGGGGCACGTTGCCGTGGGTGGTCACCCACTTCGCGGCGATGTCGGTCCACTCCTGGGCGGTGTAACCGAACGGCTCGTTCATCGGCTCGAAGTACACCTTGGAGTTGCGGGCGTAGGCGGAGGTGATCCGCGCCCACATCTGGTCCCAGGAGGCCTGGTTGTCGATCTTGCCGTCCTTGGCGTTGTCGGCCTCCCAGTAGCCCAGGATGACCTTGAACCCCTTGGCGGTGGCGGCGTCGATCGCGCCCCGGTACGACTTCCAGAACGGGCCGTTCACGGAGGCCGGGTTGACCGGGAGGCGGACGGTGTTGGCGCCCAGCTCGGAGAACCCGCCGATGATCGCCCTGGACTTGGCGTAGGTGGTGGCGTAGCTGTCGGAGGCGGACAGGCCCGAGGGCACGACCGCGTCGTCGGCGTAGTTGTCGCGCGGGTCGGCCCAGTTGACGCCCTTGAAGTCGCTGACGGGCGGCGGGGCGGCGGAGGAGGCCGAGGCGGGGGAGGCCAGAGCCCCGCCGAATGCAGTGACGCAGGCGAGCAGCGCCCCCAGGCCGGCTGTCCCCCGGTGAGTCTTTCGTGACACGACGTCCCCTTCTGAGCAGTTGCGTCCGCGGAACTCGCATGCAGATCGGCGGCTCGTTGGCTCCCGCAAACTAGAAGAGGACTCGAACAGAGGTCAACGCATCTGCACACCAAATTTCATCAAGAACGCGACGGGCAGCGGCCCGACCGGCCTCACGCGCTCGCCATGGCTCCCGGCCGCGGCCCCGCCAGTCGCGCGTACGCCCCGCCGCGGGCGAGGAGTTCCGCATGGGTACCGGACTCCACCAGCCGCCCGCCGTCCACGACCAGCACGCGGTCCGCGTCCGCCGCCAGGCGCAGGTCGTGGGTGATCAGAATGGTCGTACGGCCCGACATCAGGTGGCGCAGCGGCTCGACCACCTGACGCGCCGCCACCGAGTCGAGGCCGGCCGTCGGTTCGTCGAGGACCAGCACCGGAGCGGAGCGGAGTATCGCCCGGGCGATGGTGATCCGCTTGAGCTGCCCGCCGGAGAGGGCGGCGGTGCCGGGGGCGACGGGGGTGTCGTAGCCGCGGGGAAGCGCGGTGATGAAGTCGTGCGCCGCCGCCGATCGGGCCGCGTGCGCGATCTCCTCGTCAGTGGCGTCCGGGCGGCCGCAGGCGATGTTCTCGCGGATCGTGCCGTTGAGGATAAGGGTCTCCTGCGGCAGCAGGGTCACGTTCTCGCGCAGAAACTCCAGGGTCATGTCGGTGAGTGGCACGCCGTCCAGGCAGATCACGCCCGCGGACGGGTCGTAGAAGCGGGTGAGGAGCTTGGACAGCGTGGACTTGCCGGCGCCGCTCGGGCCGGTGACGAGGACCAGTTCGCCTGGGGCGGCCGTGAAGGTCGTCCCGTCCAGGGAGTCGCGGTCCGCGCCCGGGTAGCGGAAGGCCACGTCGTGGAAGCTGACCCAGCCGCGGACCGGCCAGGGGGTGACCGGGTCGGGCGGGTCGGTGACGGCCGGGCGGGCGTTCAGGATCTCGCCGAGGCGCTGGGCACCGGCGGTGGCGGCGGTGAGGGTGAGGCCGAGCTGGCCGAGGTTGCGCACCGGCGGGTAGAGGTAGCCGATGAAGGCCGCGAAGGCCAGCAACTGCCCCAGGGTCATGCGGCCGGCGGCGATCTCCCACACTCCGAGGCCGATCACCGTGAGCACGCACACCGTCTCGACGACCTCGACGAACTGCTCGTACATCTCGCTCAGCCGGGCCCCGCGCACGGACGCCCTCATCCAGGCGCGTGCCTCGGTGTCCAGCCGCCGCTCCTCGTCGTCGCGGCGGTTGTAGGCCTGGGTGAGGACCACGTTCCCGAGGGACTCCTCGACCACCGAGGTGATCGCGCCGTCGGCGACCCGCTCGTCCTGGGACGCGGTGCGGATACGGCCGGAGAAGCGTCGGGCGGCCAGGAGGAAGAGGGGCGCGAGGACGAAGGTGGCCAGGGCCAGGTCCCAGCGCAGGTAGAGGGCGGCGGCGGAGTAGAACAGCGCCGAGAAGGCGGCGGCGACGGTGCCGACGACGCCTGAGACGACCATCTGCTCGATGGCCTCGACGTCCCCGGTGAGCCGCTCGACCAGATCACCCCGGCGGTGCTTCTGGAAGAAGTGCGGCGGCAGGCCCTGGACATGCCGGAACACGCTCGCCCGCAGCCGCAGCACGAATCTCTCCGCGGTCCAGGTGGCGAGGGAGTTGCCGAGGTAGCCGACGAGGGCGCCGAGCGCGGCGACACCCAGCCAGGCTCCGGCCGGGCCCCAGAAGGCGGAGAGCGAACCGGCCTTCAGGGCGTGGTCGGTGAGTTCCGCGAACAGCAGGATCGAGGCGGTCTCGGCCAGGGCGGACACCACCACGCAGGCCACGATGACCACCAGCCACCGCCGGTCCCCGCGCGTCAGCGGCCAGAACCGGCGGAAAGCCTCCCGGACTTCCCTCATGATCGTCTCCCTTCGGGCCGGACGGCCCCTCGGACATGCCCGAGGCGGGGTTCCCGGGGGTGTGCGCCCTCCGGGAACCCCGCCTCGTGGCCGGTCTGCCTCAGCCCTTGTGCGCGATGGGGCGTCGCTTGGGGGCGGCCTTCTTGTGGGCCTTCTTCTTCGGCGCCGGCTTCGGGGCCGGAGCGGGCTTGCGGGTCTTCTTGACGGGGGCGATCTTGTGGAAGCTCATGGGGTGGTTCCTCTCTCTGCCGGGGCGATTTGAATTACCCGGATGATTTGAATTACCTGGGGGTGGAATTCGATCCACCTGTGCGTAAGCCTTTTCGGCTGTGAATCAGCTCAGCCCTTGGGGGCGACCGGACGGCGCTTCGGAGCGGCGGGCTTCTTCGCCCCGGCCTTCTTCTTCGGCGCCGGCTTCGGGGCCGGGAGGTGCTTGCAGGCCTTCTTGACCGGGGCGATCTTGTGGAAGCTCATGGTGCTCTCCTTGGTCCGTGGGCGTGCGGCCCGAATGTTTGCTTTGTCGTCTGCGGTGTTTGCTTCCGACATGGAAAACATTACGGGATCCCCGGAACGAGAAAGGCCAATTCCGCTGAGACCTCGATTAATTGCGGCTGAGACTGATTTTCAGGCGGCAGAGGGAACCGGACCGCTGTTCACACAGAATTTATGCGCGTATTCGGCCCTGGATTCCCGGCAAGGGCAGGGCGGCCGAGGCCGGTCAGCCTCCGACCGTCAGCCCCGAGCCCGACACGCGCACCCGGATGCCGTCCTCCTCCACCCGCACGTCGTCCAGCCGTACGTCCCCCTGCTCCGGCTTCGGCAATTCGAAGGCCAGCGCCAGCCGGTCGGCCAGGACCGGGCGGGTCAGGCCGGACAGCTCGTCGAGGAGGTTGGGGTCGAGGCCGAGGCGGCGGAGCACCTCGGGGTTGGCCAGGGCCAGGTCGATGAGGTTGAGGCGCTCGGCCTGGCGGGCGAACTCCGGGGAGCCGGTCAGCTCGGCGAGCTTGCCGTCGTCGGCCAGGGCCTCGCGCACGGTCGCCTCGGGCACGCCCATCCGCTGCACGATGGCCGGGACCGAGAGCAGCGCCTTGGCCTTGCGGGTCTGCCGGGAGAGGTCGGCGGTCCCCTTGGGGGTGAGGTGCAGGCCCTCCGCGGGGCGGGTGCCGGGGCGGTAGGTGGCCAGGTCACCGATGTCGAGCCGCATCCCGCCGATCTCCGTGGCGATGCCCCGCTCGCCCTGCCGCTGGATCCGGGCCTCGGCGCGCAGCCGCAGGTCGTGTCCGGCGACGGGCAGGGTGCCGCGGGCCCGGACGCGGTCGCGGCCCTCGCCGGTGAACGTCACCTGGGAGGCGCCCAGTTCGCGGTTGAGGTCCTCGAAGGACAGCAGGACGTCCCCGTCGAACCGGGGGACGTGGGCGCCGCGCACGGACGTGAGGCCGTCGGCGTCCAGCCGGATGTCGCGCGCGGTGGCCGACACCCTCGCCAGGGAGACCCGGTCGGCGGCGACGTCCGGGACGGTCACCTTCACCGACTCCAGCCGCTTGTCGGCGAGTTGGGTGAGGAAGGGGAACCCGCCGATCTCCACCTCGGGCGCCGCCGCGAGGTCCAGCCGGTCCTTGAGCGTGTCGGCGGCCCGGTGCTCGGCGTACAGCACGGCCCAGCGGTCGGCGAGGGTGACGAAGGCGGCGAGCACGACCAGGCCGACCACCGCCTTCATCGCGAGCGGCAGTCCGGCGAAACGATTCCTCCGACGCCGGCCGCCGCGGCGGTGGTCAGGCGGCGACCACTGAGGTTCCTGCTCGTCCCGCCGCTCGGCGCCCTCGCCGAGGAAGTCCTCCAGAGGGGTCTCCTCCAGCGGGCCGTCGTCGAGTGCGCCGAGTTCGTCGTAGGGGTTGCGGGGCTGCTCGGAGCGGTCGTGGGGAAGGTGCTGCGTGTCCATGCGGTGGGGGGTGCGCATCGTCTCATCCGACCATGCGCACCGCCCCTGCCCGCAACCTGAATCCCCTGTATGCGATTTAGTTCACGTGCATGCGATGTTCACGTGCTTGCGCTTTACTTCACGATCGCGATGCGGTCCGCCTTCGGCGGGACCAGCGGGTTCGTGGCCGACGAGTTGGCCGTCAGGTACTGCTCCAGCGCGGTCAGGTCGTCGGCGCCGACGACGTCGTTCGTGCCCTGGGCCAGCGTCGGGAAGCCGTCGCCGCCGCCCGCGAGGAAGCTGTTCGTCGCGACGCGGTAGGTGGCCGCCGGGTCGATGGCCGCACCGTTCAGCTTGACCGAGTCCGTGACCACGCGGTCCGCGCCGGACTTGGTGAGGTCCAGCGTGTAGGTGAGGCCGGACGACACCTGGAGGACCTTGGGCGCCGCCGCGTTCGGGCCGGTCACCTGCTCCTTGAGCACCTGGATCAGCTGGGCGCCCGTGAAGTCCTGGAGATTCACGGTGTTGGCGAACGGCTGGACCGTGAAGCCCTCGGCGTACGTCACGACACCGTCGCCCTCACCGGCCTTGGCCGTGTACGTCAGCGGTGCCCGGATGCCACCGGGGTTCATCAGCGCCAGGTCGGTCTCCGGGTCGAGCTGCTTGCCGTGGGCGAGCTGGGCGTCGGCGATGAGGTCGCCGAGCGGGGACTCGGTGCCGGAGTTGCCGATGTCGCCGGAGATGTAGCCGATCGGGCGGTTGCCGATGGGCGCCGCCAGGGTGTTCCACTTGCCGATCAGCTCGGTCATGTCGGGCGCCTTGGGGACGTCCCGGGTGACCACGTGATTCGCCGACTTCACGGCCGTACGGGCGATGTCGCCGGTCTTCCGGTCGTACGTCAGCGTGGTGTCGGTGTAGAGGCGCCCGAAGGACGCGGCCGAGGTGACCATGCGGGGCTTGCCCGCCGGGTCGTCGATCGTGCACACGTACGCGTTGTGGGTGTGGCCGGTGACCAGCGCGTCCACCTGCGGCGTGATGTTCTTGGCGATGTCGACGATCGGGCCGGAGATACCGTCGCCCGCGCCCGGGGCGTCGCAGTCGTAGTTGTACGACGTCGACGCCGGGAAGCCGCCCTCGTGGATGAGCGCGACGATCGACTTAACGCCCTGCTTCTGGAGCACCTCGGCGTACTTGTTGATCGTCTCGACCTCGTCCTTGAACGCGAGGCCCTTGACGCCCTCGGCGGAGACGATGTCCGGGGTGCCCTCCAGGGTCACGCCGATGAAGCCGACCTTGACGTCCTTCTTCTTCCACACCCAGTAGGGCTTGAGGATCGGCTTCTTCGTCTTCTCGTCGAGGACGTTGGCGGCCAGGTAGGGGAAGTCGGCGCCCTCGAAGCTCTCGTCCGTGTAGCAGCCGTCCTTCGGGTGGCAGCCGCCGTTCTGGAGGCGGGCCAGCTCCTTGGCGCCCTCGTCGAACTCGTGGTTGCCGACGGAGGTGACGTCGAGGTCGAGCTTGTTCAGCGCCTCGATGGTCGGCTCGTCGTGGAAGAGGCCGGAGATCAGCGGGGAGGCGCCGACCATGTCGCCGCCGGCCGCGGTGATGGAGTACTTCTCGCCCTGGCGGGCCTGACGCAGATGGGTGGCGAGGTACTCGACACCGCCCGCGTCGATGGTCTTCGTCGTGCCGTCGTGCTGGTGCTCGGTGACCCGGCCGGCGGAGCCGGCGGGCGGCTCCAGGTTGCCGTGCAGGTCGTTGAAGGACAGGAGTTGGACGTCCTGGTAGCGGCCCGGCCAGTGGCCGCCCCCGCCGTGGTTCTCGCCGGCCGACGCCGACCCGGGCACCGTCGCCGCGGCCAGCGCGCCGACGGTGGCGACACCGGCGGCGAGAGCGACGAGACGGTTCCTGCGGCGTCTGCGGCGCTCCTGGTGCGCCGGTGCCGGTGAAGTGGCTGGCATACGCCCCCCTGTGGGTCTGCTGGGACAGTGATGTCGTCCGGCGCAGCCTAGAGTCAACGCGCGTAGCGCGACAGAGTTTTCGTGGTTACATCCTGATTGCTTCTTGCCGCCGATTTCCCGGTGGACCCCCGTACTCTCGTACGCATGACCAGCGACGACACCGCACGGCCCGGCCGCAACCGCTCGATCGACACATATGCCGCGCTCTCCGCGGAGCAGACCGAGGCCGTCCTCGCGCTGCTCGCCGAGGCCGCCCGCACCGACGGGCAGCAGGCGGTCTCCGAACAGGGCCGGTTGCAGTTGCGCGGGGGCGAACGCGAGGGCGTCACCCATCTGCTGCTCACCCTCGACGGCGAATTCGTCGGGTACGCCCAACTGGAGGACACCGACCCGGTGGAACCGCCGGCCGCCGAGCTGGTCGTGCACCCCGGGTACCGGGGCCAGGGCCACGGGCGGGCGCTGGGCTCCGCGCTGCTGGCCGCGTCCGGCAAGCGGCTGCGGGTGTGGGCGCACGGCGGCCACTCCGCCGCCCGGCATCTCGCGCAGGTCCTCGGCCTGACGCTGTTCCGCGAACTGCGCCAGATGCGCCGTCCCTTGACCGACTTCGACGCACCCGAGCCGGTCCTCCCCGAGGGCGTCACCGTCCGCGCCTTCGTCCCCGGCCAGGACGACGCGGCCTGGCTCGCCGTGAACGCCGCCGCCTTCGCCCACCACCCCGAGCAGGGCTCCCTCACGCAGCGGGACCTCGACGACCGCAAGGCCGAACCGTGGTTCGATCCCGCGGGGTTCTTCCTCGCCTTCCGCGGCGACGAGCTCATCGGCTTCCACTGGACCAAGGTCCACGCCGAGGAGGGCCTGGGCGAGGTGTACGTCCTCGGCGTCGCTCCCGGCGCCCAGGGCGGCGGCCTCGGCAAGTCCCTCACGACGATCGGCCTGCGGCACCTGGCGGAGCAGGGCTTGCCGACCGCGATGCTGTACGTCGACGCCGACAACAAGGCGGCGGTGTCGGTGTACGAGCGGCTGGGGTTCGTCACGCACGAGGTGGATCTGATGTACCGGACGGAGACGTGAGGGCGCTGGACGACGCCGGGGGCCGGTGAGGCCGCGGACCACCAGGGCCCTGAGGCGGCGGACCAGTTGCGGTGAGGCGGCGGATCAGTGCGGGGTGAGGCGCGGGTCAGTGCGCGGTGAGTCCGCCGTCGACGACGAACTTTGCGCCGGTGACGAACGAGGACTCGTCGCAGCGGCCCAGGCCACCGTCGCCGACCTGCGCCACGCGGCGGGCTTCGCCCCGGACGACCCCCGGCTGCGGGCGCTGGTCCGCACCCTCACCGAGCACAGCCCGGAGTTCACCCGTCTGTGGAACGCCCGCACCGTGCGCGGCAAGACCCAGGACGCCAAGCACCTCCGCCCCTGGACGTCGGCGCCCTCACCCTCGCCTACCAGGCGTTCGACGTACGGGACGCGTCCGGCCGGCAGCTCGTCATCCACCACGCCGAGCCGGGCGGCCCCAGCGCCGAGGCCCTGGCCCTCCTGCGCGCCACGCGGCGTACCCGGGGACTGTCGCTCACGCCGCAGGCTTCGCCCACGACGGTTTCCACACCTCCCCCTCCGTCAGCCGGGGGCGCGTCGCCAGCAGGTGGTCGCGCAGGGCCGCCAGGCCCGGATGCGGATTGTCCGTGCGCCACAGGAGGGAGTGCGGATAGACCGGGGTCGGGTCGCACACGGGCACCAGGCGCAGGTCGTGGTCGGCCGGCCAGACCAGCGGGGTTCGTTCGCTGAGGAAGGTCGCCAGGGTCGAGGAACCGGCGATGGTGTCGAGGAGGGCCTCGACGCCGAAGTTGGGGCCGATGGTGTCGATGGCCGGGCCGAAGGTCTCGGCGAGTTCGTCGTAGTAGGCCGACCACTCCGTGCCGGGTGCGTTGCCCGGCATCCAGATCCGGTGTCCGGCCAGTTGCGCGGGTGTCACCGAGGCGGCGCGGGCGAACTCGTGGTCGGGGCCGACGCACAGGCGGAGCGGTTCGTCCAGGACGGGGACGGCCTCGACGCCGTCGGGGAGCCGGTGCCCGGGCATGGTGACGGCACGGAACGTGGCGTCGACGGCCCCGTCCCGCACGGCGGCCACCGCCGTGTCCGCGTCGAAGAGCGTGACGACGTCCAGGGCGATCTCCGGATGGGCCCGGTGGAAGTCCCGTACCAGTCCGGCCGTGGCGACCCGGCGCCCCACGACGTCCACCCGCAGCGCGCGTTCCCCGGGGCGCACGGCTGCCACCGCCCGCTCCTCCGCCCGGAGCAGGGCCCGGGCGTGCGGCAGGAGCACCTGCCCGTCGATGGTGAGCACCGCTCCACGCGGCGTACGCACCAGCAGCCGCACCCCCAGGTCCTTCTCCAGCGCGGCGATCCGCTTGGAGACCGCCTGCTGGGTGAGCGACAGGTCCACGGCGGCCTTCTGGAACTGCCCGGCATCGGCGATCGCCACGAAGGCCCGTACGGCTTTGAGGTCCACGGCGACACCCTAGCCTCACAACTGCTAGTTGTCTTCCAAGCCCACTGGTTGTTTGATCGAACGAGTTCACACCCAGTTTCATGCGGAGAATGCCGAGTTCCTCCGTCCATCTGCACAACCATACGGAATACTCCATGCTCGACGGCGCGCACCCACACGCCCTCAGCACCAGCGCGCCGGACCTGTCACCCACAGAGGTCTGTCACCGGCCCCGCACCACCGGCCACGACCACCGCCGCAACGGCTCCACCACACCCACCGCGCCCCCGAGCACGGCCCCGGCCAGCACCACCGCCCACCGGTCGTGCGCCGCCGCCCACCGGTCGTCCACCACCGGCACGAACAGGGCCCACCGCCCGGGCCAGAACAGCATGACCAGTACCGCCGAGGTCAGCAGACCGGCCGCGACCCGTGGGCCGGGGCGCGTGACGTCGGTGAAGCGCACCGCGAGCGCCGCGCCGGCCAGCGCCAGGACGAAGGCCGCCCCGGCCTCCAGCGTCATGTCGGCGACCGGGGGCCGTAGGTCCGGCGGGACGAGCAGCAGTGCCGCGGTCCACCAGGCCGCCACGACCGGGACGACGAGGGCCACCCGCAGCGCGATGCGGACCGGGCGCGGGGTCGGCACGGTGGCCGTGGTGTGCCGGGACGGGTCGTCCAGGAGGAACGCCAGGCCCGTCGCGAAGGCCAGGACCGCGCCCCGCAGCAGGTGCAGGGAGAGCCGTTCGCCCGTCTCACCGGTGATCCGGGTGAGCGCGGCGAGCAGCAGTCCCGCCCCGCCGGCCGTGGCGACCACGCCCAGGGGCAGGGTCCGGCAGAGGGGGAGGATCAACTCCCGTGTCAGGCGAGGCACTTGTCCTCCCCCTCGGGCGCGCGCACGCCCAGCAGCTGCGCCGCCCGGGCCGCCGTCACCTTCGGCGCGGTCAGTTCGGCCCAGTGGGACTTCACCCGCGCGGTGACCTCGCCTCGGGGCCGGTCGAGCAGCTCGCGCAGGACCTCCGTCTGGGCGGCCGTCATGTACAGCCCGTCCGTCGGCTGGAGCACGTAGTCCGAGCCGGTCACCGTGTCGTTGAGGCGGACGCGGCGCAGGGCTGCCACCGGGTCGGATTCCCAGCCCAGGGCCAGCCACATGACGGTGACGATGCGGCCGTCGCACATCGAGGTCGACGCCTTCTCGTTCCCCGCGACCAGCACGCCGGCCACGGCCGCCGAGAACTCGGGGACGCGGTTTCCGCCCCACCGGGTGCGCACGGTCACCTCGTGCGGACGCTCCAGGGGACTCAGCGTGGCATCGCCGGAGAGCCCGTAACGGGCCTCGATCCGCTGCCGTACGACGACCTTCTGCTCATGGGCGCTGCCACCGGCCAGGGACCGCACCCGGTCCACGACCCCGGCCCAGTCCGCGACCCGCGGTCCCCACTCGGGGAACGCGCAGTACGTCGACCCGTCCCGCCGGACACAGGACTGCACCTGGTCCGGGTTCACCGTGGCCCGCTCCCGGGCCCGGACCAGCTCGGGCGAGTCGCCGCCCGTCTGGGCGACCCCGCCCACCAGCGTCATGGCCACCGCCCCGGCGACCCCGGCCATCACCACCGGCTTACGGCCACCGGCGACCAGCACCGCCACCAGGCCCGCGCACAGCGCCAGCCCGGACAGATACAGCGCGTGCCAGGCGGCGGGCCGGCCCAGCAGGTCGGACGGCAGCGTGCCGGCGGTCGGCTCGACGACCACCGGCAGGAACCACCGGGTCCCGCCGTCGCTCATGCCGCCCGTGAAGAAGAGGAACGAGAACAGGAAGAACACGACCGTCAGCGGGGCGGCGATCGCCGACCTCACCAGCCCGGCCATGAGCAGCCCGACCAGCCCGGACAGCAACACGGTCAGCGGCCCCACGAGCAGTTCGGCCACCGAACCGTGCCCGATCGCCCCGGCCCTGAGCGCCTCCCGGCCGAACTGCGCGGCCACGCACACGGCGGTGAGCAGGGCCGCCGCCACGACCGACAGCGCATGGGCGACCGTACGGCGCCACGGCGGGAGGACCAGCACCGAGAAGTGCTGCTCCGTCCCGTGCCGTCGCGAGCGCAGCGCGGCGCGGTTGACGGACAGCAGGACCGCGAGGCCGACCAGTACCGGCGCGCTCTGGGTGGCGCGGTCGGCGTCCTGGAGGGCCGGGTAGCCGTCCCAGTCCTTCCCGCCGCGCCACACGGTCCAGCCGAGGTACACGAGGAAGGCGATGACCACCGGCAGCCTCGTCAGCAGCCGGCGCGTCTCGAACAGGGCCAGGGCGAACACGGCGGCCCGGGCCCCGCCCGGCTCGGCCCGCAGGCCGGGCTCGGCCGGCTTCTCCATCACCGCGGTCATGCCGCCACCTCCACGGCGTCACCGTCGAGGGTGAGCAGGTAACCGTCCTCCAGGGTGGGCTCCAGGAGTTCGGCTCCGTCCGGCGGATCCCCCACGTTCCGGAAGGCCCCGGTCCCCGTACGCCACCCCGCCTTGGCGCCCGGATCGCGCTCCGCGCTGCTCCACACCCGCCCCGCGGCCCGCGCCGTCAGCTCGGCGGGAGTGCCCTCGAACCGGACCCGGCCGCCGGCCATGACCAGCACCCGGTGACAGAGCATCGCCACGTCCTCCGTCTGGTGGGTGGACAGCAGCACCGTGCGCCCCTCCCCCGCCCCCGCGATCAGCTCCCGGAACCGCATGCGCTGTTCGGGATCCAGCCCGACGGTGGGCTCGTCCAGCACCAGGAAGCCGGGGTCCCCGACCAGGGCGGCCCCCAGGGCGACGCGCTGCCGCATGCCGCCGGACAGCTTGCGGATCCGCTTGCCCCGCACGTCGGCCAGCCCCACCTCGTCGAGCACCCGCCGCACCTCGCGATGCCGGGCGGCCCGGTCGGTCATCTCCTTGAGGATCGCCACGTAGTCGACGAACTCGAAGGCGGTGAAGTCCGGGTGGAACCCCGGCGTCTGCGGCAGATAGCCCAGCCGGCGCCGTACCTCCTGCCTGCCCCGTGCGGTGCCCGGGTCGTGCCCGAGCACGGTGAAGGCGCCCCGGTCGGCGGGCAGGGCCGTGGCGAGGACCCGCAGCAGCGTGGTCTTGCCGGCGCCGTTGGGCCCGAGCAGCCCGGTGACGCCGCCGGTCAGCCGCAGCGACACGTCGTCGAGGGCGCGGGTGCCGCCGTAGTGGAGGCTGAGCCCGGAGGCGGACACGGTCGCAGTCATACGGCACGTCCCTGGAAGAGATCGAAGCGGTCACGGAAGGTAAAGAGCAGCCCGGCGGCGAGCGCGGCGACCAGCGCCGCCACGCCCTGCCCGGCGACGGTGAACGGTGCGAGCGGCACCTCCGGGTCTGCCCGCAGGGCTTGGGCCAGCACCAGCAGCCCGACCCACGCCCCGCCGACCAGCGACGGCGCGAGCACCGGCCCCAGCCGGGGCGTCAGCGCCAGCCCGGTCGCGGTGAGCGCCAGCGCGGGCAGCAGCCAGGCCAGCGCACGCAGCCCGTACTCGGGCAGCGCGAGCGTCGCGAGCCCGTTCAGCCCGAGCACCACGCCCAGCACGGCCACCGTCCGGATCATCAGCAGCCGGAACCCGTGCATCGGCGCGACGACGGCCATCTCGTACGTCGGGTCCAGCGTCGGCCCGTACGACAGCGCCACCCCCGCCAGCGGCAGCAGCGGCGCGAGAGCGAGGAACAGCGTGGGGAACTCCCCGCTGTGCGGGGCACGCCCGGCCCCGACGCTCAGCAGCAACACGACGAGCACGGCCCCCAGCCAGGACCGCCGCAGCACCGGCGCCGCCGCCAGCAGCCGCGCGGTGTGCCCGGCCACCCCGACCCGGACCAGCAAGGACTCCAGCACCCCCGCCCGGGGCGCGTCGAGCTCGGCGTCGAGCCGCTCCCACCCCGCGTCGAGCGCGACCGGGTCGCTCACCTCGGCGAGCACGCCCCGGCACCGGGCACAGGCGCCCAGGTGCGCGTCGGCGGACCACAGAGCCGGCGCCGCCAGCTCGCCGCGCGCGTAGGCGCGCAGATCCTCGTCAGGCACATGCCAGCTCATGCCAACGCCTCCCGCAGCTGCTTCCGGGCCCGCATCGCCCGCGTCTTGACCGTTCCCGGAGGAATCCCGAGCAGCACGGCGGCCTCCCGGGTCGACAGCCCGTCGATGACGGTCGCCTGCAACACCGCCCGCAGCTCCGGCGACAGCCGGACCAGCGCGCCGGCGAGGTCCCCGTGCTCCACCCCCGCGAGCACGCGTTCCTCCGCCGACGCCTCGTCCCGGTGCCGCAGCCGCGCCAGCGCCTGCCGCAGCCGCCCGCGCGCCCCGTCCCCCCGCAGCGCGTCCACCAGCCGCCGCGACCCGATGCGCCACAGCCACCCGGCCACATCGCCCTCCTCCCGGTAGCGGGCCTTGCCCCGCCACACCGCGAGGAACGTCTCCTGTACGACGTCGTCGACGACCCCCAGGTCGGCGCACCGGCCCCGCAGCCGGGCACGAAGCCACGGCGCGTACCGCCGGTACAGCTCCTCGAAGGCCCGCCGGTCGGCGTCCGCGGCGACGGCCCGCAGCAGCTCCCCGTCGCTTCTCGTTTCGCTCACGTCTCCTCATCGGACGACCCCGTGCGACCGGTTCACGAAAGCACGCCGGGTTTTCCGCCCGGCACCGAACGCACCCCCGCGAGCCGCCCTGCGCTATCCCACACGTCATGTCTCCGTAACCATCGATTCAGACGAGCTTGCGACGCTCGGCCAATGACTCCCGCCGTGCCAGAGCCTTCACCGCCCCGAGAGGGGCCTGGGAGGAACGGGACCACTCATGTGACGCCCCCGCTCCCCCCGCGCTTTCCGACGCGCCCGTGATGCTCGCGGCGCGGAAGAATGGGTCCATGAGCCAGCCGAACGCCCAGGCACAGGTCCAGCACGCGCAGCCCTCCGTGGGCTCCATAGCAGCCCACCGCCCGCACACCATCGCGGCGGCCGTCTCCGACCTCGAACCCGACATCGACGCCGACCTCGACGCGTACGAGGAGTCGCCGTACGACGGCCCCCAGCTGCCGCAGGGTCGTTTCCTCGATCGGGAGCGCAGCTGGCTCGCGTTCAACGAACGCGTTCTCGAACTCGCCGAGGACCCGAACACGCCGCTGCTGGAGCGGGCCAACTTCCTCGCGATCTTCGCCAGCAACCTGGACGAGTTCTTCATGGTCCGGGTCGCCGGTCTGAAGCGCCGCATCGCCACCGGCGTGGCCACCCGCTCCGCCTCCGGCCTCCAGCCTCGCGAGGTGCTGGAGATGATCTGGGCCCGCTCCCGCGAGCTCATGGCCCGGCACGCGGCCTGCTACCACGAGGACGTCGCCCCCGCACTCGCGGAGGAGGGCATCCACCTGGTCCGCTGGAACGAACTCCAGGAGAAGGAGCAGGCCCGCCTGTTCACCCTGTTCCGGCACCAGATCTTCCCCGTGCTGACCCCGCTGGCGGTCGACCCGGCCCACCCCTTCCCGTACATCTCCGGCCTGTCCCTGAACCTGGCCGTCGTCGTACGGAACCCGGTCACGGGCCACAAGCACTTCGCCCGCGTCAAGGTGCCGCCGCTGCTGTCCCGGTTCCTGGAGAGCTCCCCGGGCCGCTACGTCCCCATCGAGGACGTCATCGCCGCCCACCTGGAAGAGCTCTTCCCGGGCATGGAGGTGCTGGAGCACCACGCCTTCCGCCTCACCCGCAACGAGGACCTGGAGGTCGAGGAGGACGACGCCGAGAACCTGCTCCAGGCCCTGGAGAAGGAGCTCATGCGGCGCCGCTTCGGACCGCCGGTGCGCCTGGAGGTCGAGGAGTCCATCGACCGCGAGGTCCTGGACCTGCTGGTGCGCGAGCTGAAGATCAGCGAGGCCGAGGTGTACCCGCTGCCGGGCCCCCTGGACCTCACGGGCCTGTTCCGGATCGCCTCCCTCGACCGGCCGGAGCTGAAGTACCGCAAGTTCGTCGCCGGCACCCACCGCGACCTCGCCGAGGTCGAGTCGGCGTCCGCGCCGGACATCTTCGCCGCCCTGCGCGAGCGGGACGTCCTGCTGCACCACCCGTACGACTCGTTCTCCACCTCCGTCCAGGCTTTCCTGGAGCAGGCGGCCGGCGACCCGGACGTCCTCGCGATCAAGCAGACCCTGTACCGGACCTCGGGCGACTCCCCGATAGTCGACGCGCTCATCGAGGCCGCCGAGTCCGGCAAGCAGGTCCTGGTCCTGGTCGAGATCAAGGCCCGCTTCGACGAGCACGCCAACATCAAGTGGGCGCGCAAGCTGGAGGAGGCCGGCTGCCACGTGGTCTACGGCCTGGTCGGCCTGAAGACCCACTGCAAGCTGTCGCTGGTGGTCCGCCAGGAGGGCGAGACGCTCCGCCGCTACAGCCACGTCGGCACCGGCAACTACCACCCGAAGACGGCCCGCCTCTACGAGGACCTCGGCCTGCTCACGGCCGACCCGCAGGTCGGCGCGGACCTCTCGGACCTCTTCAACCGCCTCTCCGGCTACTCCCGCCGCGAGACCTACCGCCGTCTGCTCGTCGCCCCCAAGTCGCTGCGCGACGGCCTGGTCTCGCGGATCACCAAGGAGATCCAGCACCACCGCGCCGGACGGCCCGCATACGTCCGTATCAAGGTCAACTCGATGGTCGACGAGGCCGTCATCGACGCCTGCTACCGCGCGGCCCAGGCGGGCGTGCCGGTGGACGTGTGGGTGCGTGGCATCTGCGCGCTGCGCCCGGGCGTGGCGGGCCTGTCGGAGAACATCCGGGTCCGCTCCATCCTCGGCCGCTTCCTGGAGCACTCGCGGGTGTTCGCCTTCGGCAACGGCGGCGAGCCCGAGGTGTGGATCGGCAGCGCCGACATGATGCACCGCAACCTCGACCGCCGGATAGAGGCCCTGGTCCGCGTCACCGACCCGGCCCACCGGGCAGCCCTGAACCGGCTGCTGGAGACCGGCGTGTCCGACACCACCGCCTCCTGGCACCTCGGCCCGGACGGCGACTGGACCCGGCATGCGACCGACGTGGACGGCCAGCCCCTGCGCAACGTCCAGGAGATGCTCATAGACGCCCGGAGGCGCCGGCGTGGCACAGCGACACCTTGACCCGACGGACCCCGTGGCCGGGCCCGCCCCCACCGGGGACACCCTCGCGGGCTACCTGCGGGCCCAGGCCACGGAGTTCCTCCGCGCGCTGCGCCTGCACCGGGAGACCGGTTCCGGGGCGAACGGCTCGGAGGGGTCCGTCGACGCGGCCCGCGCGCTCCGCCGCTCGGCCCGCCGCATCAGCGCCAGCCTGCACACGTTCCAGCCCCTCCTGGACACGGACTGGTGCGAGGGCATGCGCCCCGAACTGGCCTGGGTCTCGGGCACCCTGGCCATGGAACACGCGTACACGGCCCGCCTGGAACGCCTCCTGACGGCACTGCACCGTCTGTCGGGTGCCGACGTGGCTACGGGCAGCCGTACCGACGTGGCTACGGGCAGCCGAGCCGACGTGCCTGCTGGCAGTCGTACCGCTGGGGCGGCACGGGTGGGCGCAGCGGCACCCCGCGACGCCGGGCTGCGCACCCCCCCGACCTCAGCACCGGAACGCAGCAACCTGACAGTGGGAGCAGCAAAAGCCGGCGCCCTGCTCGACCGCCAGCTCACCCTCGCCCGCACCCGAGCCCACTCCACCGCCCTGCAAGCCCTCGGCTCCAGCCGCTTCCACGCCATCGCGGACAAGGTCGCCGTCCTCGCCAGCGAGGTCCCCCTCACCCGCTCCGCGGCCACCACAGACCTCCGCCCCCTGGCCACCGCCGCGAAGGACCGCCTCACCGACGCCGTAGCCGCCCTCCCCCTCGTCACCGCAGGCCACCCGTACAACGCCGCCGCACTCATCCACGGCCTGTCCCCGGACACGGTCCCGCACCCGCAGGACGCCCCCTGGCACCAGGTCCGCCTGCTCCTGCGCCTGCACCGCTACGCCCGCGAAGCGATCCGCGGCGAACCCAACGGCACTTCGGTCGTCGACCTGCGCCTGCTCTCCGCGGGCCAGGCCCTGAACCGCCACCGCGACGCCTCGGAGGCGGCGGCAGCGGCGGCCCAGGCGGCCCGTACCCCCCGTATCGCCCCGGCCACGGCGTACGCCCTCGGCGTGCTCCACGCCGACCAGCGGCACGAGGTGGAGGCGGCACGCTTCGCGTTCCAGCAGGCCTGGCAGAAGGAGGCGGTGAGTACCCGGTGAGCTCCGGCTCCCCCGAGGACACCACCGTTCAGGCGGCCGGCTGCGTCCTGTGGCGCCGCTCCCCCGTCACCGGCGGGCTGGAGGTCTGCCTGGTGCACCGGCCGAAATACGACGACTGGTCCTGGCCGAAGGGCAAACTGAAGCGCGGCGAGGAGCCGCTCGCCGGCGTCCTGCGCGAGGTGGCGGAGGAGACGGGCTGCCGGGCCGAGCCCGGCGCCGAGCTGCCCACCCAGCGCTATCTTGCGAACGGCCGCCCCAAACAGGTCCGCTACTGGGCGGCCGAGGCGATGTCCTGCGCGTTCTCCCCGACGGACGAGGTGGACCGGGTGCTGTGGCTGACACCTGTCGCCGCCCGCGCCCGCCTCACCCAGCCCCACGACCGCCCCTTGGTCGACGCGCTGCTCGCCGTACTGAACCGGCCACAACCGGCCAGAAAACCGGACTGAGCCCCTCAGGTCCGGAAAGAGGAACCCCCGCGTGCTCTCCCCGTAAGCATTCCGTTACCTAACCACACCTTAGGCAGGGGTTCACCCCTCGTTCATTTGTGGCCATCGGCGGCTTCACCTGATCTGCCTAATTTCGGCCGTACCAGATGCGAGCCGCGCCTGTCGTGCGCGGCCTCGTCCCGCGACACCCAGTCTTCGCACGCCGCCGATCAGGACGGCGGCTCCTGGAAGGAACTCAAGTGAAGCTTCAGCGCATGAACCGGCGGGCCCTCGCTCTCGGTGCTCTCGCCGTCTCCGGCGCCCTGGCCCTCACGGCGTGCGGCTCCGACGACACCGGCGGCACCAGCGGCGGCGACTCCTCGGCCAACGCCTCGCCGGGCAACATCAAGTGCGACGACGCCAAGGGCCAGCTTCAGGCGTCGGGCTCCAGCGCCCAGAAGAACGCGATCGACGCCTGGGTCAAGCAGTACACCGCGGCCTGCAAGAGCGTGCAGGTCAACTACAACCCGACCGGCTCGGGCGCGGGCATCACCGCGTTCCTTCAGGGCCAGACCGCCTTCGCCGGCTCGGACTCCGCGCTGAAGCCCGAGGAAGTCGAGCAGTCCAAGAAGGTCTGCTCCGGTGGCCAGGCCATCGACCTGCCGATGGTCGGCGGTCCGGTCGCCGTCGGCTACAAGGTCCCGGGCGTCGACAACCTCGTCCTGGACGCGTCGACCCTCGCCAAGATCTTCGACAGCAAGATCACCAACTGGAACGACCCGGCGATCGCGAAGCTCAACCCCGACGCCAAGCTGCCCAACCTCAAGATCCAGGCCTTCCACCGCTCCGACGAGTCCGGTACCACGGACAACTTCACCAAGTACCTGAAGGCCGCCGCGCCGAACGACTGGAAGTACGAGCCGGGCAAGGCCTGGGAGGCCAAGGGCGGCCAGTCCGCACAGGGCTCCTCCGGCCTGGCACAGCAGGTGAAGCAGACCAACGGCGCGATCTCGTACTTCGAGCTCTCCTACGCCAAGGACGGCATCCAGACGGTCAGCATCGACACGGGCGCCTCCAAGCCGGTCGAGGCCACCCTGGAGAACGCCACCAGGGCCATCGCCGCGGCCAAGCAGGTCGGCACCGGCAAGGACCTCGCCCTTGAGCTCGACTACGCGACCAAGGCCGAGGGCGCCTACCCGATCACGCTGGTGACCTACGAGATCGTCTGCGACAAGGGCAACAAGGCCGACACCCTGCCCACGGTCAAGTCCTTCCTCAACTACACGGCATCCGAAGACGGCCAGGGTCTGCTGGAGGACGCCGACTACGCCCCGATGCCCGACGAGGTCATCACCAAGGTCCGCGAGACCATCAACGGCCTGAGCTGACCTGAGTGTGCGGCCCAGCCCCGACCGGGGTTGGGCCGCACCGTCCGGTGCACCGCCGCCAGGAGCCTCCGCACACGGGACGGCTCCGCAGACCGGAGAACCTGATGGACATAACAACGCAGAAGCCCAGCGCACCACCGACGCCCACCGAGGCCGAGCAGAAGCGCGCCGCGCGCGGCGCCACCCGCCCCGGAGACCGGGTCTTCCTCGGGCTCTCCCGCGGGTCCGGCATCCTCGTGCTGGTGATCATGGCCGCCATCGCGGCCTTCCTGACCTATCGCGCCGTCCTCGCGATCAGCAAGGACGAGGCCAACTTCTTCACCACCTTCGAGTGGAACCCCAGCGGTATGCCGCCGGCCTTCGGTATCGCGGTCCTGGCCTTCGGCACCGTCGTGTCGTCGATCATCGCCATGGTCATCGCGGTGCCGATCGCTGTCGGCATCGCCCTGTTCATCACGCACTACGCCCCGCGCAAGCTCAGCGGGCCCATCGCGTACGTGATCGACCTGCTCGCCGCGGTGCCGTCCATCGTCTACGGCCTGTGGGGCGCCCTCGTCCTCGTGCCGCACCTGGACGGACTCTACGGCTGGATGAACGACTACCTCGGCTGGACCGGCATCTTCCAGTGGAACGGCGGCGCCGCCCGCTCGCTGTTCACCGTCGGCATCCTGCTCGCGATCATGATCCTGCCGATCATCACCAACGTGAGCCGCGAGGTCTTCCGCCAGGCCCCGCAGATGATCGAAGAGGCGGCCCTCGCCCTCGGCGCCACGCGCTGGGAGGTCGTCCGCATGGCCGTCCTGCCCTTCGGCCGCTCCGGCGTCATCTCCGCCTCGATGCTCGGCCTGGGCCGCGCGCTCGGCGAGACCATGGCCGTCGCCATGGTGCTCTCGCCGACCTTCGACATCACCACCAGCCTGCTCAACCCGGGCGGTGGCACCTTCGCCCAGAACATCGCCAGCAAGTTCAACGAGGCCACCGAGCTGGGCCGGGACGCGCTGATCGCGTCCGGTCTCGTGCTCTTCGTCATCACTCTGCTGGTCAACGGCGCGGCCCGCCTGATCATCGCCCGCCGCAAGGAGTACTCGGGGGCCAACGCATGAGCAACGCACGTCTCGCCGACAAGCCGGCCAAGCACCCGAGCACCCTTCAGGGCGCCACCCTGCCCAAGTGGTTCGCCTGGGCGGTCGCCGCAGGCTCGATCGCCCTCGGCCTCGGCATCAGCACCGCGGCCGGGCTGCACAGCGACATCCAGTGGGGCCTGATCGCCGCGGTCCTCTTCGTCCTGGGGTCGTACGCCATCTCCGCGCGCGTCGAGGGCAAGCGGCAGGCCAAGGACCGGACGGCGACCAGCATGGTGTGGGTCGCGTTCCTCCTTGCCGTCATCCCGCTGATCTCCCTCATCTGGGAGACCGTGAAGCGCGGTGTCAAGGTCCTCGACATGTACTTCCTCACCCACTCGATGGGTGTAGTCGCCGACAGCGAGCCCGGCGGCGGTATCTACCACGCCATCCTCGGCACGCTGGAGCAGGTGGGCATCGCCACCCTGATCTCCGTGCCGGTCGGTGTGCTGACCGCGGTCTACCTCGTCGAGTACGGGCGCGGCAGGCTCGCTCAGGCCGTCACCTTCTTCGTCGACGTCATGACGGGCATCCCGTCGATCGTCGCGGGTCTGTTCATCCTCAGCATCGTCCTGATGTTCGACCTGGGTCCTTCCGGCTTCGCCGGTTCGCTGGCCCTGTGCATCCTGATGATCCCGGTGGTCGTCCGCTCCACGGAGGAGATGCTCAAGCTCGTCCCGAACGAGCTGCGCGAGGCGTCGCTCGCACTGGGTGTGCCGAAGTGGCGCACCATCCTGAAGGTCGTCATTCCGACGTCCTTCGGCGGCATCACCACCGGCGTGATGCTCGCGATCGCGCGCATCACCGGGGAGACCGCTCCCGTGCTGCTGCTGGTCTGGGGTACGAACTTCATCAACGCCAACCCCTTCAAGGACCCGCAGGCCTCGCTGCCGATGTACATCTACCTGCAGTACGCCAACAGCGGTGGCTCCGGCGCGGCGTACGACCGGGCCTGGGCAGCGGCCCTGACGCTCATCGCGTTCATCATGGTCCTGAACCTGGCGGCCCGCGGCATCGCCCGCTGGAAGGCCCCGAAGACCGGTCGCTGACGCGGCCATACAGCGACTGACTGAGTCTGGAAGTGAAGTAGTAATGGCCAAGCGAATCGACGTAAGCGGACTGACCGCCTACTACGGCTCCCACAAGGCGATCGAGGACATCTCGATGACCGTCGAGCCGCGCTCGGTGACGGCGTTCATCGGCCCGTCCGGATGCGGCAAGTCGACGTTCCTGCGCACGCTGAACCGTATGCACGAGGTGACGTCCGGCGGCCGGGTCGAGGGCAAGGTGCTCCTCGACGACGAGGACCTCTACGGCACGGGCATCGACCCGGTGTCCGTGCGCCGTGAGGTCGGCATGGTGTTCCAGCGGCCGAACCCCTTCCCCACGATGTCGATCTTCGACAACGTGGCGGCGGGCCTGCGGCTGAACGGCAACTACAAGAAGAGCGAGCTCTCCGACATCGTCGAGCGGTCGCTCAAGGGCGCGAACCTCTGGAACGAGGTCAAGGACCGCCTGAACAAGCCCGGCTCGGGCCTCTCCGGCGGTCAGCAGCAGCGTCTGTGCATCGCGCGGGCGATCGCGGTCGAGCCGAACGTCCTGCTCATGGACGAGCCCTGCTCGGCCCTGGACCCGATCTCCACCCTCGCCATCGAGGACCTGATCGGCGAGCTGAAGGAACGCTTCACGATCGTCATCGTCACGCACAACATGCAGCAGGCGGCGCGGGTCTCCGACCGCACGGCGTTCTTCAACCTCGCGGCGGTCGGCCAGCCCGGCAAGCTCATAGAGATCGACGACACGGAGCGCATCTTCTCCAACCCGTCGGTCCAGGCCACGGAGGACTACATCTCCGGCCGCTTCGGCTGAGCCACCCTCGCCGAGACCCCTCGCGGTGCTGCATGGCGGTGCCACCGCGAGGCCGAAAAGGGCCCGCCCCTACTCCCAGGGGCGGGCCCGTTCGCGTACTCACCCAGCTGCGGGCAGTCGTAGCCGCCCCAGCTGCGGGCATTCGTGCCGCTAAGGGCGGCCCCCGTCCCTCGGAGAGCGGCACCTCGCCGCGCCGAGCTGCGCAAAAGCCCCGCCCCCGGCCCCAACGCCGAGCAGCACTACAGGAACGCGAGGTTCACGACCCCGTACGAAGCCGCAGCCACCAACGCCGCAGCCGGCATAGTGATGAACCACCCCAGAATGATGTTCTTGGCGACACCCCACCGCACGGCATTCACCCGCTTCGTCGCCCCAACCCCCATGATCGCCGACGTAATGACATGCGTCGTCGAAATCGGCGCCTTGAACAGAAACGCCGTAGCGAACATGATCGACGCCCCCGTCGTCTCCGCCGCGAACCCCTGCGGCGGATCCAGCTCAATGATCTTCCGCCCCAGCGTCCGCATGATCCGCCACCCACCGGCATACGTCCCCAGCGACAGCATCACCGCACAGGCGATCTTCACCCACACCGGAATCGGATCGCCGTAGTCCTCGACATCCGCGATGACGAGCGCCATCACCACGATGCCCATCGTCTTCTGCGCGTCCTGTAGACCGTGACCCAGCGCCATCCCGGCCGCCGAGACGGTCTGGGCTATCCGGAACCCACGCTTGGCCTTGTGCGGATTGGCCTTGCGGAAGATCCACATGATCGCGGTCATCACGAGATAGCCGGCCAGCAGACCGACCACCGGAGACACGAACATCGGAATGACGACCTTCTCCAGCACCCCGTGCCAGTAGACCGTCGTCCCACCGGCGAGCGCCGCCCCCACCATGCCGCCGAACAGCGCATGCGAGGAGGACGACGGCAGCCCGAAGTACCAGGTGATCAGGTTCCAGGTGATCGCACCCACCAGCGCGGCGAAGAGGATCCCCATCCCCTTCGACCCCACGGGCGTCTGGATGAGCCCCTCGCTGACGGTCTTGGCGACCCCGGAGCCCATGAACGCACCGGCGAGGTTCATCACCGCGGCCATGGCCAGCGCGGCCTTCGGCGTCAGCGCCCGCGTCGACACGGACGTGGCGATCGCGTTCGCCGAGTCGTGGAAACCGTTGGTGTACGTGAAGAAGAGCGCGACCCCGATGGTCACGACCAGAGCAAAGGTGTCCATTGAAGGGCTCAGGACTCCTTGACGGCGATGGTCTCCACCGTGTTCGCCACGTGCTCGAACGCGTCCGCCGCTTCCTCCAGCACGTCCACGATCTGCTTGAGCTTGAGGACCTCGATGGCGTCGTACTTGCCGTTGAAGAGGTGCGCGAGCAGCTTGCGGTGGATCTGGTCGGCCTGGTTCTCCAGCCGGTTGACCTCGATCCAGTACTCGGTGAGGTTCTCCATCGTCCGCAGATGCGGCATCGCCTCGGCCGTCAGTTCGGCCGCGCGCGCCAGCACCTCGATCTGCTGGTCGACGCCCTTGGGCAGTTCCTCGACGTTGTAGAGGACGACCAGGTCGACGGCCTCCTCCATGAAGTCCATGATGTCGTCGAGGGACGAGGCGAGGGAGTAGATGTCCTCGCGGTCGAACGGCGTGATGAACGAGGAGTTCAGCTGGTGGAAGATCGCGTGCGTGGCGTCGTCACCTGCGTGTTCCGCTGCCCGCATACGCTCTGCGATCTCGGCCCGGGCGGAAGCGTCCGCCCCGAGCAGTTCCATCAGGAGTTTCGAGCCCGTGACGATGTTGTCCGCGGACGCGGCGAACATGTCGTAGAAGCTCGTCTCCCTGGGGGTCAGACGAAAGCGCACGTGGGGTCCTCGGCTTGCTTCGGTTTCGGTCAGGCTGATGCTAGGCGCATCATCCGGCCACGGCTATCGGGCCGCCCACCAGTGTCGCCCATCAGGCACAGTGATGAGCACGGGGGCGGTTCAAGGGCCGTATACCCAGCAAAGTCCGATACCATATACCCACTAGGGGTATATGTCGGCTCACAGCCCACCAGGAGGACGCGATGACGGACGTGACCGACGTTACGGATGCCGGGGATGTCACGGATGTCACCGTCGGAGCGGATGTCGTGACCGACCACGACCGAGGCGTGCACGGGTACCACAAGCAGAAGGACGAGCACCTCAAGCGCCTGCGCCGCATCGAGGGCCAGATCCGCGGCCTCCAGCGGATGGTCGACGAGGACGTCTACTGCATCGACATACTCACCCAGGTCTCCGCCTCCACCAAGGCCCTTCAGTCCTTCGCCCTGCAACTGCTGGAGGAGCACCTGCGCCACTGCGTCGCCGACGCCGCCGGCAAGGGCGGTGACGAGGTCGACGCGAAGGTCAAGGAGGCGACCCAGGCGATCGCCCGCATGCTGCGGACGTGACTCGGCCTCAGTCCGCGCAGGCGTCCCGCTCCTCGGCCACTTTCAGCACCTCGTCGATGCTCTCCAGGCTGAGCCGCTCCTCGTGGGCGGCCGAGGCCGCGATGATCAGCTCTCCGCACAGCTCGATCTCGGCGAGGGCCACGTGGTCCTGAACTGCCGTACCGCCGACCGGAGCCACGTGCATCACCTCGTCTCTGCCGTTACCGACTTCCTAGAGTAGGGAGCGGCCTACACACCGCGCATGGCACGGACGGGCTAGTTCGCGCCGGTCACTCCTCGGCGATCTTGCCCGCGTAGATGTCGTCGGTGTCCGGCAGCCGTACGCGCACCGAGGCCCCGAAATCGTAGAGCAACGTGGTCGAGGCGACAGCCACGGGGCTCTTCTGCTGCCCGCCCACGAAGCTGAACCGGTGCCGGACCTTCCGGATACGTCCCTCGTCGTCGAGGTAGACGTCGAACGGCACTTCGGCCGTGGCGAACCCTTTCGCCGCCGCGCGCAGCGACTCTTTGTTGCCCTCGGAGGCCTTCTTCGCGGCGGCACCGAGATCCGCCGTGCCCCGGTAGTGCCGCACCTCGGTGCCCGCGACCTCGGTCCTGCCCACGAACTTCACCGACCGCGTCCCGCGCAGCACCTCGGCCGCCGCGAACGGATCGGTGGCCCCGCCGGTGACGAGGTTCCCGTCGGACAGGGTCCGCGTGTCCACCCGGACCCACTTGTCCGGGGGCACACCGGCGCCCCGGTTCTTCATGAAGAGCGCTCCCGGTGCGAGCAGTTCGGTGATGGGCCGGCGCTCGGTGGCCCCCGCGGGATCCTGCGGCAGCAGCACCTTCAACTTCCCCATCCGCTTGCGGTAGTCGTAGACCCCCGCGCCCCGGATGGTCACCCGGGTCCCGCCGGCGGCCATCTCCATCGACGTACGGGCCTTCGAACTCCCCGCCTCCACCAGCCGGTCCGCGGCCCGGTGCACCACGACGACCGCGTCCCCGCCACGGGCATCCCCGGCCGCCGCGTCACCGCCGGCGCACCCTCCGGCCCCCAGCCCCACCCCGGCCACGACGCCGGCCGCGACGACCGCCGCGCCCGTCCGCCTGTGCTGCCGTTCCCGCTGCCGCCCAGTCATCGCCTGCCTACCCCCAGCCGGTACGTCCGTCACGGGCCCCCTTGTTGTTCCGGTTAACGACTGGTATGTGCCCCCGTCACGCGGGCCCGCGGGAGTCGGCATGGAAAGCCTTTACCCAGGCTGGGTAACGTGGTTGTCGTGGCGCAGCAGGACGGGCTGGAACCTCCCCCCAACCTCACGGAACACCGCACGACGACAAAGGAGAAGGGCCACTTCTGCATGGCCCACTGCACCTGCGGCTGGCGCGGCCCGGCCAGAAGAGCGAGAAGCCAGGCGCGCACGGACGCGGAGAACCACCTGGCCGGCTGACGCGGTCGTGCCGGGACGATGTGGGGCCCCGTGGAACCCTCACCCTCACCACCCCGTCTCCCACGACGGAACCACCGGGAGGCCCCATGGAACGGCGCACATTCCTCGCATCCGGCACGGCAGGCATCGCCGCAGCCGCGACCCCCCTCACCGCCGCCTGCACGCAATCAGACACCCGCTCCAGGGCCACGGCCTCCGCCAGGACCACGAGCACCACCACGAAGACCACCGCCGCCAACTTCTCCGCCCTC
This sequence comes from Streptomyces sp. DG1A-41, assembly GCF_037055355.1. Lineage (GTDB taxonomy): Bacteria > Actinomycetota > Actinomycetes > Streptomycetales > Streptomycetaceae > Streptomyces. The sequence goes on from NZ_CP146350.1 coordinate 4,221,320, forward strand.
GCCCGCGACCTCGACGGCCCCCTCATCCGCCCGGGCGACACCAACTGGGCGACGGCCCGGCAGCTCTACAACACCCGTTTCGACGCCCTCAAGCCCGCCGCGGTCGCGTACGTGTCCCACCCGGACGACATCCGCACCGCCCTGGCCTACGCACGCGCCCACGCCCTGCGCGTGGCGATCCGCAACGGTGGCCATTCCTACGCCGGCTGGTCCTCCGGCGACGGCCGCCTGATCATCGACATCTCGAAACTCAACCGCGTCCGGGCCTCCGGCAACACCGCGGTGATCGGCGCCGGCGCCAAACTCATCGACGTCTACCGCGCCCTCACCGCGAAGGGCATGACGATCCCCGCCGGCTCCTGCCCCACCGTCGGCGTCTCGGGCCTCACCCTCGGCGGCGGACACGGCGTGGTCTCCCGCGCCTACGGCCTGACCTGCGACAGCCTCACCCAGGCCACCCTGATCACCGCGGACGGCAAGCAGCTCACCGCCAACGCCCGTGAGCACAAGGACCTCTTCTGGGCCCTGCGCGGCGCCGGCAACGGCAACTTCGGCGTCGTGACGGAACTGCACTTCAAGACCCACCCGGCCCCGCAGGGCGTCTCGGCGTACCTGTCCTGGCCGTGGTCGAAGGCGGCCGCGGTGGTGAAGGCCTGGCAGGAGTGGGGTCCCTCGCAGCCGGACGAGATCTGGTCGTCCCTCCACCTGGCGAGCGCCGCCGGCGGCACCCCGACCGTCTCCGTCGCGGCGTTCTCCCTCGGCACCTACGGCGAACTCCGGAACGCGGTCGACCGCCTCGCCGACCGCGTCGGAGCCCCGGCGAGCAGCGTCTCCCTGCGGCGTCGCTCGTACGAGGAGTCGATGGAGGTGTACGCCGGCTGCTCCTCGTTCCCGACGGACGCCCAGTGCCATCTGCCCGGCTCGACCCCGGGCCGTTCCCCGAAGGGCGCGCTGGGCCGCGAGACGTACACCGCGGCGTCGGACTTCTTCGACCGCTCCCTGTCCGCAGCCGGGATCCGCACGCTGCTGTCCCAGATCAGGTCGGTACGCGGCGGCACGGGCAGCATCGCGCTCACCGCCCTGGGCGGAGCGGTGAACCGTGTCTCCCCGACCTCCACCGCCTTCGTCCACCGCCGTTCCCGCATGCTGGCCCAGTACATCGCCTCCTGGCGCCCGGGCACGACGGGCTCCACGGCTCGCTCCTGGCTCGCCTCGGCCCACAAGTCCATGCGCCCCCACGCCTCAGGCGCGGCCTACCAGAACTACACGGACCCGACCCTCACCAACTGGCGCAAGGCGTACTACGGTGACGCGGCAACGCGCCTGACCAAACTGAAGAACGAGTACGACCCGACCCGCTTCTTCACATATCCCCAGGCGCTATAGGCCGAGGAGCCGCTGAGCTGCGGGCAGTCGTGCCGCTGGGGCGGCACGGGTGGGCGCAGCGGCACCCCGCAACGCCGGGCTGCGCACCCACCCCCGCCCCAGCACCGACGCCGAGAATCACGAGCACCAACGCCGAGAATCACGAGCACCAACGCCGAGAATCACGCAGCAAGGTCCCGCTCAGACGCCCCTGCCCCGGCCCGCTCACTCCGAGCCCCGGGAACCACCGCATCCGACCCATCACCGTCGGCCCCACGCCCAGCCCGCACAAGCCACCCCACCCGAGGCGACCGCTCAACAGCCCGGGTAACCGGTGTCAACAGCGCCATCGCCACCGGCGACAACAGCAACGCCACAGCCGTCCCCAGCGCGAACCCACCCACGACATCCGTCGGGTAGTGCACACCCATGTAGACGCGAATGAACCCTCCGAACACGGCCAGCACCAACGCCACCAGCCCGAACTTCCGGTTCGCGACGAACAGCCCGACCGCCATCGCCATGACGATCGTCGCGTGGTCGCTCACGAACGAGTAGTCGGTCTTGCCCCTGACGAGCACCTCGAGCCCCTGATGGTCGAGGAACGGCCGGGGCCGCTCCACGAACCCCCGTATCGGCACGTTGACCAGCACGGCGATCCCCGCCGCGAGCGGCGCCCAGATCAGCGCCGCGACGGAAGCCGCCGCGTCCCCCTCGCCCCGGCGCCGCACGGACCACCAGCACCCGATCACGAGCAGGACGATGGCGAGCAACAACCCGTACTCGCCCACGAACTCCATGACCCGGTCGAACCACGGCGGCGCGTCCTTGGCCAGGCCATTGATGTCATAGAGCAGGTCGACGTCGGGGTTCGACCCGGATGCGGCGAGTCCAGCCATGGTGCTGCGGCCCCTTCGTCGTCTCTCCCGGCGCACCTGTGTGTGCGCCGCTCCTGCCACCCCCGTGGTTGTAGATCCGCTTCCGCTGCACGCGTGCGTGACACGTGCCGACTCACGTCTGCTCGGCTACGTCACCAGGAACGCATGGTCCCCGTTGATACGTTCCACACTCCACCAAATGATCACTCAGACGTTATCGAAGAGAGATACGTCTTCGCAGCTCACGGGGTGGGTTCACGCTCGGCTCACACCGTCGTGGGCAGTGCTTTCGCGCCATCTTCGGTCACCCGGGTGGCCCCGAAGTAGTCGGGGGTGTCGATCGGGTCGAACCGGATCACCGCACCCGTTCGCGGCGCGTCGATCATGTACCCGCCTCCGACATAAATGCCGACATGCCGGATCGCACGCGAATTGGTGAGGTCGTCCGAGAAGAACACGAGGTCGCCGGGGAGCAGTTCGTCCCGCGCGGGGTGCGGCCCGGCGTTGTACTGGTCGTTGGCGACACGCGGCAGCTTGATGCCCACGGTCTCGTAGGCGGCCTGGGTCAGTCCCGAGCAGTCGAAGCGTCCGCCCTGCTCAGCGGTGCCGGTGCCGCCCCACAGGTAGGGCGTGCCGAGCTTCGTCTGCGCGTACTCGATGGCGCCGGCGGCCTGCTCGGAGGGGTCGACCCGCCCGACGGGCGCCGCGAAGCTCTCGGAGAGTGTCGTGATCCTCTTCACGTAGTTCCGGGTCTCGCTGTACGGCGGCACGCCCCCGTACTTGATCACCGCGTACGCCCCCGCGTTGTAAGCGGCCAGCATGTTTTCGGTCAGGTTCCCGCCGACTTTCTTCACGTACGACGCGAGTTCGCAGTCGTACGACGCGGCGGAGGGAATCGCGTCCTTCGGGTCCCACACGTCCCGGTCGCCGTCGCCGTCGCCGTCGATGCCGTGCGTGGCCCACGTACCGGGAATGAACTGCGCTATCCCCTGGGCGGCGGCGTGGCTCTGGGCCCTCGGGTTGAACCCGCTCTCCTGGTAGAGCTGGGCGGCGAGCAGGGCCGGGCTGATGGCGGGGCAGAGGTTGCCCCACTTCTGCACGAGGGCCGAGTACGCGGCGGGCACCGACCCCTTGGCCAGCGCTTTCGCCCCACCGCCGACCCCGTTGGCCAGGTTCCCGGCGACGATGTAGACCCCGACGACGAGCAGCATCACGAAGGCCAGGGCGGAGCTGATCGCAACAGTCGCCACGATCCATGCCTTACGCACCGTCAACCGCCCCTCGCCGGCCAGGAGTCCGTCGCCTCGTCAGTGTAGAGGCGGCCGCCGTGCGCCGGAATGATCACGGCGAGAGGAGTCGGGGCAGAAGGGGAACACCCGACAGCACGGCCCGGCACGACGGAGGCACGGCGGGGGCAACCGGCGCACGGCCCCGTCACGGGTCGCCCGCCGCCTCCCGGTACAACCGCTCCACCTCCGCACCGAGCACCACGCTGTAGGACACGTCGGGCGTCGTCCCGCCGTCGTCATGGCCGCCGAGGATCCCCACGACCTGCCCGTCCCCGTTCACCCAGGGACTCCCGCTGGTGCCGCCGGCGAACCCCGGGCACTCGATGCGCTGCTGGGTGGGACTGTGCGCGGTGGGCCTGTTGGTACAGCTGATGGGCGTCTCGCGGGAGTCGGGATATCCGGTCATGGTGACCGCCGTCGCCCCCGTCGCCGTACCGGTGGCGAGCCGGTACCCACCGACGACGTCCTCGACTCCCTTCCCGCCCCGCGGCGCGACGACGGCGAACGCCACGTCGCTGTCCTCCCCCCGCCCCGCCACCCACCCACGGGGCAGGAACCGCCGCTTCACCTTCCACACCCCGTAAGGCGCACGGCCGTCCCGATACCCCGGCACGAACACGAGCCCCCCACGCCCGTCCAGGCAGTGCGCTGCGGTGACGACGAGATTCCGGTACGGCGCCCGCACCACGGACGCGGTGCAGAAGTGCCCGCCGGCGGGCCGCGTCGCCCGATCGGCGGGGACGAGCACCCCGACCCGCGCGCTCCCCGCACCCGCCCCCGCGGTGACGGTCACCCCGAAGGGCCCGCCCCCGTCGTCGGCCACCGCGGTGGACGCTGAGGTGAGGGCGACAAGAACCACGGCAATGGAGAGGACGCGCTTCATCGGCGCACTGTGCCCGACGAAGGTGAGAGAAACGTGTGCCGCCGGCCTTCAGCCCCGCCGAGACCGGGCCCCTCGGGTCAAGCCGCGCCCATCCCCCGGCCATCGGCCCGTCACTGATCGGTAAGCCCGGCACCCGCTTCAGTAAGGCGGAGGTCAGGATTCCGAAACCCGTCTTGTTGTCACGTACTCAACAAGCGATCGTCGTCGCGGGTCGCCGCCCCCGCCGGGAACCGTACCGGCGGAACCCCCACCCGCAGGCCTCTGTCCACCACTGCCAGGAGGCTGTACCTTGCGCACGACACCGCACAACTCCCCCGCCGGCCGCCGCAGATGGCGCCGCATCGGCGCCGCCGTCACCGCCACTGCCGCACTCCTCCTCACCGGCCTCACCACCGCCGCCCACGCGGAGGCCACCCCGGCCGCCCCCGCCAAGGTCACCTGGACCCGCTCCTGCGCGCTCCCCCGGCACCCGGGCGAGATGGCCTGCAACGCCCTTCGCGTCACGGGCGGCCGCACCGCCTTCCAGCAGCAGCACGGCATCTCACCCACGGCCGCCGACGCCTCCACCCCCTCCGGCTACGGCCCCTCCGACCTCCGGAACGCCTACGGCCTGACCTCCGCCGCCACGAGCAACGGCACCGGCCGGACCATCGCCATCGTCGACGCCTACGACGACCCCAACGCCGAGTCCGACCTCGGCGCCTACCGCTCGCACTACGGCCTGCCCGCCTGCACCAGCGCCAACGGCTGTTTCAAGAAGGTCGGCCAGACCGGCTCCACGACCTCCCTACCCGCCCCCAACAGCGGCTGGGCCGCCGAGATCTCCCTCGACCTCGACATGGCCAGCGCGATCTGCCCGAACTGCCACATCCTCCTCGTCGAGGCCAAGTCCGCCACCATGGCCAACCTGGGCACGGCCGTCAACGAGGCCGTCAGCCTGGGCGCCAAGTACGTCTCCAACAGCTACGGCGGCGGCGAGTCCTCCTCCGACGCGACGTACGACTCCGCCTACTTCAACCACCCGGGCGTCGCCATCACCGTCAGCGCGGGCGACGGGGGCTACGGCGCCGAGTACCCTGCGGCGTCGCAGTACGTGACGGCCGTGGGCGGCACCAGGCTCTCCGCCTCCTCCACCACCCGCGGCTGGACGGAGAGCGTCTGGCGGACCAGCAGCACCGAAGGCACCGGCTCCGGCTGCTCCGCCTACGACGCCAAGCCCGCCTGGCAGACCGACACCGGCTGCGCCAAGCGCATGATCGCCGACGTCTCCGCCGTCGCCGACCCGGCGACCGGTGTCTCCGTCTACGACACCTACGGCGCCGACGGCCAGGGCTGGGCCACCTACGGCGGCACCAGCGCCTCCGCCCCGATCATCGCCAGCGTCTACGCCCTGGCGGGCACCCCCTCCAGCGGCTCCTACCCGGCGAAGTTCCCCTACGCGAACACCTCCGCCCTGAACGACGTCACCAGCGGCAGCAACGGCACCTGCACCATCAGCTACTTCTGCACCGCCCGAACGGGCTACGACGGCCCGACCGGCTGGGGCACCCCGAACGGAGTCGGCGCCTTCACCGGCTGACCCCCTCCCGCTCGTGACGGACCGTCACTGAGAAGCGCCGCCTGGGGCCGTGGGGCCCGAGGCCGGCAGGGGACGCACGGGCCGCGGCAACCCAGCCGCGGCCCGTTCGCCGCGCCAGGTAGCCTTCACCCCGAGAACACCGGGTCGACCCCTCACCCGACCGACCGTCAGAAACGGTCCGGAAAGGTGACGCAGGTCGTAAAAGGGCACAACGACGGAACCACACGACAGGTTTCGCTCAGGCCTCATTGCCCGGCGTGACCCGTCGTGATACACAGAGTGACCATACGATCCTTCGTACACCGTCCGGCACCTCCCTTAGAGGCCGGCGCGGAACGGTGGCAAGGTATTCGTACGAAACCCGCCAATCAATGACGCCAAGTCGACATACGACAGCGTCATCGTCGGCGAGAATGAGGCCTGACCTCTGCACGACCGCAGAGGATGCGGAACTACCCAACAGGGGCGGTGACTTACATGCTCTTTGCGGCCGATAAGGGAGACATCAACACCATCATCGGCGGGATCGCTCCGGACTGGGGCCCCTTCGGCAGCCTGGGCAACGAGGCCAAGGTGATGATCGAGGTCGTGATGGCGGTCGCCATCCTGCTCTGCCTCGGCATCGCCATCTGGGGCGCCGCCAAGCAGCGCATCGGTGCCACCGCCCTGCGGGACACCTTCAGCGCGGAGCAGGGCAAGGGCCTCATCATCGCGGGCCTGACGGGCGTGTTCATCATCGGCTCACTCGGCACGCTCTTCACCATCGTGTACGGCATGGCCGTGTAGGCCGGGCCCCACCGCCCCGGCCTGGCACGCCCGGCTCCCCCTCCATCCCACCCGCCCGTCGTGCCCACCGGCGAAGGTTGCGTTTCCCTGATGTCGAGTCACCACACCGCGCCCGCGCGGGAACCAGCACGGCTACCGTCGTACGAGGAGTACGAGCAGTACGACCGGTACGAGGTGTTTCCGCACGACGTCGAGGGGGCGTACGCGGCATGAGTCTGGGTGACGAGCACGAGCCCTCCGGCGGCTACGGCGGCACGGGCCAGACCCGCACCCGCCTGCCCGACACCAGCACCGACGCCTACGGCAACCCCCGCCGCAGCCGCTCGTCGTCCCGCAGCCTGGTCACGGTCGTCGGAGTGGTGGTCCTCCTCATCGCAGCGATCGCCTTCGCGAACCGGGGGGTGGCGACCCGTCCTCTTCCACGGACGGCTCCGCCGCCAAGCCGGAATCAGCAGCCACGGCTCCCTCCGGCCAACGCCCCGTCCAGTCCAAGTCGGCGGCCGGCATCCCGTCGGGCTTTGCCCAGGACCAAGAGGGGGCGGAGAGCGCGGCGGCGAACTACGCGGTGGTGCTGGTCTCGGCCGACATCCTCAAGCCCGCGCGGCGTCCCGAAATCGTCCGCCAGGTGTTCGACGCCGGCAGGGTCTCCGAGCTGGAGAGAAACCTCGACCGCGTGTACGACAAGGCGTTCCTGGACAAGGTCGGCCTGGACGAGAACGGCAACGCGCCGAAGGGCAGCACATACGTCTCCCGCACCATGCCGGTCGGCACCAAGGTCACCGACTACGGGGGCAGCACCGCCACCGTCGAGGTCTGGTGCACAGGCGTCTACGGGATGACGGGGGAGAGCTCGGAGAACCCGGTCACCAGCGACTGGTTCACCATGACCCTCCAGTTGCGCTGGACCGACAGCGACTGGAAGGTCGACAGCTTCTCCCAGAAGGAAGGCCCGGCGCCGGTCAACGGCGACAACAGGGTGTCGACGTCGGACGACATCTCCAAGGCCGTCGAGGAGTTCGGAGGGTTCACGTATGCCCGGTAGCCCGCGCCGCGGAGTGAAGGTCGCAGCAACCCTCACCGCCGTACAGACCGCCGTGGTTCTGTTCGCCACCCGGGCGGTCGCCGCCCCCACGCCGTCGCCCAGCCCCAGCAACGACAACTGCTCCCTGCTCTCCGGCAGGGCCAGGGAGATCTGCGAAGGCGACACCGGCAGCGGCAGCCGCTCCGGCGGCACCTCCCGCCTCGACCCCACCTCCACCCTCGACCCCCTCTCCTCCCTCGCCAAGGGCTGTGCCGACGCCGCCTCCTGGACCGTCGAGAAGCTCAGCGAGGCCGTGAAGGAGACGGCGAACGTCGATTTCACGAACCCCAAGTTCCTCCAGCAGTACGCCGTCGTCTTCGCCGCGTCGACGATCCTCACGCTCCTGCTCTGGCTCCTGGCCGTCGCCAAGCGAGCCGTCCGCGGCGTCCCCCTCACCACCGCCATCTCCGAAGCCATCGGCTTCCTCTGGCTGACCGTGCTGGCCTCCGCCTTCACCCCGCTGATCCTCTACACGGTCGTATCGGCCACCGACGGCATCACCGAGGTCCTCGCCAAAGCCACCGGCGACCAGACCGACGCCTTCTTCGGCACGTTCTCCGAGGCCCTCAAGAAGGGCGAGGACATCGGCGGCGGCCCGATCATGCTGATCGTCGTCTCCCTGGTCAGCATCCTCGCCGCCGGCGTGCTGTGGCTGGAGCTCGTCCTCCGCGCCGCCCTGCTCTACGTCGGCGCCCTCCTCGGCACCGTCGTCTACGCCGGCCTCGTCGACAAGAACCTGTGGGGCCACGTCCGCCGCTGGGCGGGCATCATGATCGCGGTCATCCTGGTGAAGCCCGTCATCGTCATCGTCCTCGGCCTCGCGGGCGCCCTGTCCGCCGACGACGGCCCCGACGCCTTCTCCGCCGTCGTCTCCGGCCTCGCCATCATCCTGCTCGCCATCTTCGCCAGCGCGATGATCTACCGCTTCGTCCCCGGCTTCGGCGACGAGATCGCCGGCTCCCGCAACAACCGCCTCATGCAGGGCGCCGAGGGCAAGGCCGCCGCGGTCATCAGCTCCCCCGCCACCCTGGTCGCGCAGGGCATCAAGACCCACAGCACCCGCGCCGACAACAACGGCCAAGGCAGCCAGCCCTCCGCCCCCCGCCCCAGCAACCCCGCCTCCGGCGGAGTCGCCGCGCACAGCTCGCGCACCTCGAACGGCGGCGGCGGATCTGTCCCCTCCGCCGCACCCGCACCCCGTTCGAGCAGCCCCGTCAACACTCCCCACGCCAGCAGCACCCGCAACAGCAGTACCAACCGCACGGGAGGTGAAGGGCGTTGACGACCGAGTCCCACGTGTCCCATCCGGTCACGCCCCGCCGGACATATCTGATCGGCCGCGCCCGGCCCAACGCGATCATCGGCCGCAACCGCGAGACCGGCGAGATCGCGCTGATCGTCATCGGCGCGTTCCTCGGCATGATGTGCGGGCTCCTCGTCCCCGTGCTGTCCCTGCGCATCGTGCTGCTCGCCGGATTCCCGATGCTGGCGCTGGCCGCCGTGTACGTGCCGTACAAGCACCGCACGTTCTACAAGTGGTTCGAGATCAACCGCAGCTACAAGCGGACCCTGAAGCAGGGCACCACCTACCGCTCCGCCGTCATCGAGGCCGGGACCCGGCTGGACGGGCGCGAGGTCGAGATCGGACCGCCCCCGGGCATCGGCCGGATCACCTGGCTGGCCGCCCCCTTCGGCCCCGACGAGATCGCCGTCCTGCTGCACGCCGACCGCAAGACCGTCACCGCCGCCATCGAGATCGAGGGCCCCGGCGTCGGTCTGCGCGACAGCGAGGACCAGGAGGCCCTCGTCGACCGCTTCGGCACCCTGCTCAAGCACGTGGCCAACGGCGACGGCTTCGTCACCCGCCTCCAGATGCTCGCCCGCACCCTCCCCGCCGACCCGGACGCCCACGCCAAGGACGTCGCCGTCCGCGGGGACGACAAGGCACCGCCGTGGCTCCAGCAGTCGTACGACCAGCTCCAGTCGATGGTGTCCACCAGCAGCGAGCAGCACCGCGCCTACCTCGTCGCCTGCATGCACTACACCCGCGACCTCGCCGCCGAGGCCAACGCCATGGCCCGGGCCGCCCGCGCCCACGGCGGCAAGGCCGACCGGGACGCCGGACTCGCCGTCGTCATGGCCCGCGAGCTCACCGACATCTGCTCGCGCCTCCAGGAGGCCGACATCCGCGTACGGCAGCCGCTCGGCCAGAGCAGACTGTCCTCGCTGATCCACTCCATGTACGACCCGGACCACCCGATCGACCACATCCAGGCGATGACGAAACGCAACGCCTGGCCGGCCGAGCTGGACGCCATGGAGCCCACCTACCTCCAGGCCAAGACCCGCGAGTCCTCCACCCGCGCCCCCTGGTGCCACGCCACCGCCTGGGTGAAGGAGTGGCCGATGACCCCCGTCGGCGTCAACTTCCTCGCCCCGCTGCTCGTCCACACCCCGGACGTCATCCGCACGGTCGCCGTCACCATGGACCTCGAACCCACCGAGGTCGCCATCGAGCGCATGCTGACGGAGAAGACCAACGACGAGGCCGAGGCGTCCCGCGCCGCCAAGATGAACCGCACCGTCGACCCGCGCGACGTGGCGGCGAACTCCCGGCTCGACCAGCGCGGCGAGGACCTCGCCAGCGGCGCCGCCGGCGTCAACCTCGTCGGCTACATCACCGTCTCCTCCCGCTCCCCCGAAGCCCTCGCCCGCGACAAGCGGACGATAAGGGCCTCGGCCGGAAAGTCGTACCTGAAGCTGGAATGGTGCGACCGTGAGCACCACCGCGCCTTCGTGAACACCCTTCCCTTCGCCACCGGCATTCGGAGGTAGGACCTGATGCGGGATCCGCTGTCCGTCCTCACCGACGCCTTCACGTCCTTCCTCTTCGGGAAGGTCGAGACGACCCGGCTCCCGGTGCGCACGTCCACGGGCCAGGCCCAGGCGGTCTACCTGCCGACCGCCGCGCCGGGCCTCGGCGACTCCGGCGTCATCATCGGCCGTGAGGTGTACTCCGGAAAGGGCTACATCTACGACCCCTTCCAGCTCTACGGCCAGCAGCTTCCCGCCCCTCACTGGCTGGTCCTCGGCGAGTCCGGCAACGGCAAGTCGGCGCTGGAGAAGACGTACGTCCTGCGCCAGCTCCGCTTCAAGGACCGCCAGGTCGTCGTCCTGGACGCCCAGGGCGAGGACGGGATGGGTGAATGGAACCTCATCGCCCAGGAGCTGGGGATAACTCCCATCCGCCTGGACCCGATGGCGGCCCTGGACATGGGGATCCGCCTCAACCCGCTCGACCCCGCGATCACGACCACGGGCCAGCTCGCGCTGCTCCGCACGATCATCGAGGTCGCGATGGGCCACGGCCTCGACGAGCGCTCCGGCTTCGCGCTCAAGGTCGCGCACGCCTACGTCAACGAGACGATCGTCGAACGCCAGCCGGTCCTGTCCGACATCGTCGAGCAGCTGCGCCACCCCGAGCCCGAGTCGGCCGAGGCGATGAACGTCGCCATAGACGACGTACGGGCCTGGGGTCTGGACGTGGCACTGGTCCTGGACCGTCTCGTCGACGGTGACCTGCGCGGCATGTTCGACGGCCCCACCACGGTCGGCATCGACCTGGACGCCCCGCTCATCGTCTTCGACCTGTCCCACATCGACCGCAACTCCATCGCCATGCCCATCCTCATGGCGATCGTCGGCGTGTGGCTGGAGCACACCTGGATCCGCCCCGACCGGAAGAAGCGCATCTTCCTGGTCGAGGAGGCCTGGCACATCATCAACAGCCCCTTCGTGGCCCAGCTGTTCCAGCGCCTGCTGAAGTTCGGCCGCCGACTGGGCCTGTCCTTCGTGGCGGTCGTCCACCACCTGTCCGACGTGGTGGACGGCGCGGCGGCGAAGGAGGCGGCGGCGATCCTGAAGATGGCCTCGACGAGAACGATCTACGCCCAGAAGGCGGACGAGGCGAGGGCGACGGGCCGCGTCCTGGGTCTGCCTCGCTGGGCGGTCGAGATCATCCCGACCCTCACCCCCGGCATCGCCGTCTGGGACGTCAACGGCAACGTCCAGGTCGTCAAACACCTGGTCACGGAGACCGAACGCCCCCTGGTCTTCACCGACCGCGCGATGACCGAGTCCTCCGCGGACCTCGCGGACGACGATGCCCTGCACGCCGCCGAACTCGAGGCGGAGGAACGGGCGGCGGCCTTCGTGGAGCACCACCTGGGCGACTCCGAATCCACGGTGGCGTAGGGGGAGGACGCGTGAGACCGGACGACCGCCGCAGCCGGCACGAGACCCAGGGAGGCATCCCCGACGGCCTGCTGGTCGGCATACTCGCGTTCCTCCTCGGCATGACCCTGCTGGTGTGGACGGCCACCGGCCTCGCCGCCCTGTTCGCCCACGGCTCCTGGCCGTCCGGCGTCACCTTCACCCGCACGCCCCTCGCCATGCGCGGCCTCATCGCCCAGCCCCACGACATCCCCGGCGCCTGGCCCGACACACCCCCCGGCGAACTCTCCGGCTACGGCCTGTTCTGGGGCCTGTTCATCGGCCAGCTGATGGTCCTGGTCGTCCTGACGGTGTTCGTCATGGGCACGGTGGCCCGCTGGAGGGCGGTCCGGGCGAGGCGCCGGGCGGAGAGGGCGGCGGCGACTGGGGAGCGTGCAGGGGGCGCGTACGACACCGGCGCACCGACGCCGCACGAGGCCCCGGCACGACCGCAGCACGACGTATCGGCACCCGCCCAGCACGGGACACCGGCCTCGACACAGCACGACGTGCCGACGCCGACGCAGCCGACCACCTCCGCGTCGGCCCAGCACGACGTCCCCACCCCCCGCCGCGCGGCCCCCGAGCCCACACGCCTCGCGGAGCCGACCGCACCCCTGGCCCCCACCCCGGCGGCCACGCCCGCGACCCCCGCTTCCCTGTTCACCCAGGAACGGGTCGGCCGGTGGGAGAAAATCCTCGTAGCCCCAAGGGAATCCCGCCAGACCACCGCCACCCAAGCGGTGCGCGACGCGGAGGGCCCCGCCCTGGTCGTCACCTCGAACCCCGCCCTCTGGCAGGAGACAAAGGACGCCCGGGCCAAACTGGGCCCCACCCACCTCTACGACCCCACCCACCTCTGCGCCACACCAGCCCGCCTCCACTGGTCCCCCACGGCCGGCTGCGAGGACAAGGTCACAGCCACGGGAAGAGCAGCCGCCCTTCTCACCCCCGTCCGCCCCACCGCCAAGCTCGACCAAGCCCTCAGCGACACAGCCGAGACCATCCTGCGGAGCTACCTGCACGCCGCCGCCATCGACGGCCGCACCATCCGCCACGTCCACCGCTGGTCCCAGGGCACCCAGATCCAGGACGCCGTACGCATCCTCCGTACCAACCCCAAGGCCGCCCCCGGCTCCGCGGGCGAACTCGAAGGCGCCCTCACCGCCCACCCCGAACGCCGGGACATGGCCCAGCAGCTGACGACCCGTGCCCTCGCGGCCCTCTCCACCGTCAACATCCGCGAAGCCTGCACGCCCAACCGAACTGATGCCCTCGCCCTGGATTCCTTCGTCCACGAAGGGGGCACGCTTTATGTGGTGGGTGAATCCATCGAGGACCCCAGGACCAAGCCGGGCGCGATGCCCCTCCTGACGGCCCTCGTCTCCAGCGTGGTCGAGCGCGGCCGGCGCATGGCCGAACGGTCATCCTCCGGTCGCCTCGACCCACCATTCACGCTCGTCCTGGACGACGTCGCCGCCGTGGCCCCGCTCCCCCAGCTCCCGGAGCTGCTGGCCACCGGAGCGGACCGGGGCATGCCGACCCTGGCGTTGCTCCGGTCCCGCGAACAGGGCCGCGCCCGCTGGCCGCACGACGAACTACCCGTCTGAGAAGGGCACACCCACAGAGCCCCGCTCGAGCACGAACTCCAACTCCCGCTCCCCCGACTCCCCGAGCGGCACGGTCACCCCGCTCGGCACGAACCCGGCCCGGCGATAGAACCGCTGCGCCCGCCCGTTCTCCTCGTGCACGATGAGCCGCACCCGCTCAAGACCCCGCCCCCACGCCCACTCCAGGGCCGCGTCGAACAGCACCTCGGTCAGCCCGCTCCCGCGCTCCTCGGGCCGTACGAACACGCCGACCAGATGCCCCTGCTTCCGCTCCACCGGAAACCCGGCCCAGTCCGTCGTCCCGGGATCCTCCACGAGCACGGTCAGCGTCCCCACCCACTGCCCGTCGGGCCCCTCGGCGATGATCTGCTGCGCCGCGTCCGCCCCTTCGGCGGCACCGGCCGTCCGCTCCTGCCAGAAGGAGTCCGGCCTGGCCGCGGCCTCGTCGTAGGTCTCCAGGAAGGCCAGGTGCGCCACCGGGTCCCGCAGCGCCGCGAGCCGCAGCTCCTTCGCCGCGACCCACTCATCAGCACGGACGGACCGGATCACATAGCTCATGCGGGCCACGGTAGTACCCGGGTACGACACCCCTCACCCCGAATACTGCCGACGGTCGGACGACCGCCGCCCCCGCACGGACGAGCATCGAAGCATGCTGACGGCACACGAACTCACCAAACGCTACGGCGACCGGACGGTCGTCACGGACCTGTCCTTCACCGTCCGCCCCGGCACCGTCACCGGCTTCCTCGGCCCGAACGGCGCCGGCAAGTCCACGACCATGCGGATGATCCTCGGCCTCGACGCCCCCACCCGCGGCCACGCCACCGTGGGCGGACGCTCCTACACCACCCACCCCGCACCCCTCACCGAGGTCGGCGCCCTCCTGGAGGCCCGCTCCGTCCACCCCGGCCGCACCGCCTACCACCACCTGCGCGCCCTCGCCCACACCCACGGCATCCCCAGCGCACGAGTCGAACAGGTCCTCGGCCTCACCGGCCTGACCGACGTCGCCCACCGCCGCGTCAAGGGCTTCTCCCTCGGCATGGGACAGCGCCTCGGCATCGCCGCCGCCCTCCTCGGCGACCCGGCCACGCTCATCCTCGACGAGCCCGTCAACGGCCTCGACCCCGAGGGCGTGCTGTGGATCCGCAACCTCCTCAAGTCCCTCGCCGCCGAGGGCCGCACGGTCTTCGTCTCCTCCCACCTGATGAGCGAGATGGCCCTCACCGCCGAGCACCTGGTCATCATCGGCCGCGGCCGCCTCCTCGCCGACACCACGGTCACCGACTTCGTACGCGACTCCGGCGCGGGCACCGTCAAGGTCGTCACCCCGCAGGCCGCCGACCTCGTACGCCTCCTCACCGCACCCGGCGTCGACATCACCACCGACACACCCGGCACCCTCCAGGTCCGCGGCACGGACGCCGAGCGCATCGGCCGCACGGCAGCCGTCCACGGCATCCCCCTCTACGAACTGACCCCCAACGCCGCCTCCCTGGAAGAGGCCTTCATGGACCTCACCCGTGACGCGGTGGAGTACACGGCGACCCTCGAAGGAGCGGCAGCATGACCACGGCGACCCTCGCCTACCGCGTGACCCCGGCCCGCGTCCTGCGTTCCGAGTGGCACAAGCTCTGGACCCTGCGCTCCACCTGGATCACCCTCATCGTCACCAGCGCCCTCACCGCCGCCATGGGCGCGGGCCTGGGAGCCGCCTACGACGGCACCGGCGAGGGCGGGATGGACACGGTCGTCTTCGTCCTGCTCGGCACCCAGTTCGCCCAGATCAACCTCGGCGTGCTGGGCATCCTCGCCACGGCCGGCGAATACTCCACGGGCCAGATCCGCGCCACGATGACCGCGGTACCGCGCCGCCTGCCCGTCCTCTTGTCCAAGGCAGCCGTCCTGGCCGCGATCGCCTTCCCCCTCACCCTGCTGACGAACTTCCTCACCTTCCCCCTCGCCCAGTCCTTCCTCTCCGGCACCGACCAGTCCGCCGCCCTCGGCGACCCGGGCGTCCTGCGCGCCCTCGTCGGCAACGCGGGCGGCCTCACCCTCCTCGCCGTCCTCGCCCTCGGCATCGGCGCCCTGGTCCGCTCCGTCCCGATGGCCATCGGCGCCTTCATCGGCCTCATCATGATCGTCCCTGAGGTCATGGCCATGCTCCCGTACGAAATCGTCGACGACGCCGTCCGCTACTTCCCCGGCAGGGCCCTGGAGACCCTCACCACCGCCCAGCCCCTGCCCGGCACGGCCTCCCCCGGCGCCGCCCTGCTCGCCATGGCTCTGTGGACAACGGCGACCCTCACACTGGCCGCTACGGTCCTACGACGCCGAGACGTCTGACACACGGCCTCGGAAACCCTCACGATGGACCCCGTGACGGAAGACAGGGCGCCGGAGCCCCTCACCGAGTACGCCCTCCGCCTCACCCGCAGGCTGCGCGCCTTCGACCGACGCCACCCTCTGCTGTGGGACCTGCACATCACCGGTTTCTGGGTGACAGCGGCCCTGATCGACTACATCGGCGGCGGCTGGCGCCACAACGCCCATGACCTCGACATCCCCGGCTGGCTCCTCCTCATCCTGAGCCTCGGCCTCTCGATCCCCCTCCTCTGGCGGCGCACCCACCCCCGGGCCGTCCTCGCCGCCATGGCTCTCTTCGCCCTCGTCAACGCCTGGACCGGCGCGGCCCTTCAGGCAGCCCTGCTCCAGCTCGCCGTCGTCTACCACATCGCTCTGCGCCGGGACCTGCGCAACCTGTGGTGGGCGACGGCCCTGGTGATCGCCCCGGTCCTGGTGTCGGTCGCCCGCCACGGGGAGGGCACCTGGGACCAGCAGCTCGGCTCCCAGCTGATGTCCATCACCGTGGCCGCCCTCATCGGCATCACGGTCCGCACCCGCCGCAACTACACCGAGGCCCTGGAGGACCGAGCCCGTCGCCTGGAGACCGAACGCGACCAGCAGGCACGGCTCGCCACCGCCGCCGAACGCGCCCGCATCGCCCGCGAGATGCACGACATCATCGGCCACAACCTCTCCGTCATCACCGGCCTCGCCGACGGCGGCCGATACGCGGCCGCCAAGTCCCCCGAACGCGCCGCCCAGGCCCTCGACGCCATCGCCACCACCAGCCGCCAGGCCCTCACCGAACTCCGCCGCGTCCTGGACGTCATGCGGGAGGAGGAACAGAACGACCAGGCCGACCTGACCCCCCAACCCGGCCTCACCGACCTCGACCAGCTCCTCGACGGCGTCCGCTCCGCCGGCCTCCCCGTCCACACCACCACTCACGGCAGTCCCACCCTCCCCCCAGGCCGCCAACTCACCGTCTACCGCGTCATCCAGGAAGCCCTCACCAACACCCTCAAACACGCCGGCGCAGACGCCACCGCGGAAATAGAGCTGTCCTACGAGGACAAGGGAGCCGTGACGGTGACGATCACGGACACCGGCAACGGCAGCCGAACCGACGGCCCGGCCCGAGGCGGTCGTGGACTCCCCGGAATGCGCGAGCGAACCGCCCTGTACGGCGGCACACTTGAGGCCGGCCCCGCCCGCACCCCGAGCAGGGCTGGCGCGTCCGCCTACACCTCCCGGAGGAAACCCCGCAGTGACCACGGTCCTCATCGCCGACGACCAGCCCCTCCAGCGATTCGGCTCCCGCATGCTCCTGGAGAGCCAGGACGACATGACGGTCGTCGGCGAGGCGGCGAACGGCAGTGAAGCAGTCCGCATGGCGGCAGAACTGCACCCCGACGTCGTCCTCATGGACATCCGCATGCCCGGCCTGGACGGCATCGAGGCGACCCACCGCATCACCGCCGCCGGCGACCGCACGCGCATCCTGATCGTCACCACCTTCGACCTGGACGAGTACGCCTACGCCGGCCTCCGCGCAGGCGCCTCCGGCTTCCTCGTCAAGGACGCCCAGCCCGAGGAACTCCTCTCCGGCATCCGCGCGGTGGCCACCGGCGACGCCGTCGTCGCCCCCAGCCTGACCCGCCGCCTCCTCGACGCCTACGTCCACCACCTGCCGACCGGCCCGGCTACGGAAGCCTCGCCCCATGAGGACCCACGCCTGGCTTCCCTCACCGACCGGGAACGCGAAATCCTCACCGTCATCGCCAAGGGCTGGACGAACACGGAGATAGCCACCCGCCTCCACCTGGCCGAGTCGACGGTGAAAACACACGTGGGCCGCATCCTCGCGAAGACCGGCTCCCGCGACCGCATTCAGGCGGTGATCCTGGCGTACGACACGAAGCTGGTACAGCCGTCGTGAAAAATTTTCTGAAAACGCAAAAAGGCCCACACCGTAAGGTGTGGGCCTTTCTCAATATTTGTTCGGCGGCGTCCTACTCT
The DNA here is from genome assembly GCF_037055355.1 of Streptomyces sp. DG1A-41. Taxonomy (GTDB): domain Bacteria; phylum Actinomycetota; class Actinomycetes; order Streptomycetales; family Streptomycetaceae; genus Streptomyces. Next base: position 4,239,431 of record NZ_CP146350.1, read on the forward strand.
CCCACAGGGTCCCCCCTGCAGTACCATCGGCGCTGTAAGGCTTAGCTTCCGGGTTCGGAATGTAACCGGGCGTTTCCCCTACGCTATAACCACCGAAACACTATGAAACTGACAACCGCACCACACCGTGACCATGGCATGGGGCTGTTCGTGGTTTCAGAACCAACACAGTGGACGCGAGCAACTGAGGACAAGCCCTCGGCCTATTAGTACCGGTCAACTCCACACGTTACCGTGCTTCCATATCCGGCCTATCAACCCAGTCGTCTACTGGGAGCCTTACCCCATCAAGTGGGTGGGAGTCCTCATCTCGAAGCAGGCTTCCCGCTTAGATGCTTTCAGCGGTTATCCCTCCCGAACGTAGCCAACCAGCCATGCCCTTGGCAGAACAACTGGCACACCAGAGGTTCGTCCGTCCCGGTCCTCTCGTACTAGGGACAGCCCTTCTCAAGACTCCTACGCGCACAGCGGATAGGGACCGAACTGTCTCACGACGTTCTAAACCCAGCTCGCGTACCGCTTTAATGGGCGAACAGCCCAACCCTTGGGACCGACTCCAGCCCCAGGATGCGACGAGCCGACATCGAGGTGCCAAACCATCCCGTCGATATGGACTCTTGGGGAAGATCAGCCTGTTATCCCCGGGGTACCTTTTATCCGTTGAGCGACGGCGCTTCCACAAGCCACCGCCGGATCACTAGTCCCGACTTTCGTCCCTGCTCGACCCGTCGGTCTCACAGTCAAGCTCCCTTGTGCACTTACACTCAACACCTGATTGCCAACCAGGCTGAGGGAACCTTTGGGCGCCTCCGTTACCCTTTAGGAGGCAACCGCCCCAGTTAAACTACCCATCAGACACTGTCCCTGATCCGGATCACGGACCCAGGTTAGACATCCAGCACGACCAGACTGGTATTTCAACGACGACTCCACCTGAACTGGCGTCCAAGCTTCACAGTCTCCCAGCTATCCTACACAAGCCGAACCGAACACCAATATCAAACTGTAGTAAAGGTCCCGGGGTCTTTCCGTCCTGCTGCGCGAAACGAGCATCTTTACTCGTAGTGCAATTTCACCGGGCCTATGGTTGAGACAGTCGAGAAGTCGTTACGCCATTCGTGCAGGTCGGAACTTACCCGACAAGGAATTTCGCTACCTTAGGATGGTTATAGTTACCACCGCCGTTTACTGGCGCTTAAGTTCTCAGCTTCGCCCACCCGAAAGTGAGCTAACCGGTCCCCTTAACGTTCCAGCACCGGGCAGGCGTCAGTCCGTATACATCGCCTTACGGCTTCGCACGGACCTGTGTTTTTAGTAAACAGTCGCTTCTCGCTGGTCTCTGCGGCCACCCCCAGCTCAGAGCGCGAAGCTCATCACCGGATGTGGCCCCCCTTCTCCCGAAGTTACGGGGGCATTTTGCCGAGTTCCTTAACCATAGTTCACCCGAACGCCTCGGTATTCTCTACCTGACCACCTGAGTCGGTTTAGGGTACGGGCCGCCATGAAACTCGCTAGAGGCTTTTCTCGACAGCATAGGATCATCCACTTCACCACAATCGGCTCGGCCTCAGGTCTCAGCCACAAGTGCGACGGATTTACCTATCGCACGGCCTACACCCTTACCCCGGGACAACCACCGCCCGGGATGGACTACCTTCCTGCGTCACCCCATCACTCACCTACTACCACCTTGGTCCGGCGGCTCCACCACTCCCCTTTGCCCGAAGGCTCCAGGGCGGCTTCACGGCCTTAGCATCAGCGGGCTCGATGTTTGACGCTTCACAGCGGGTACCGGAATATCAACCGGTTATCCATCGACTACGCCTGTCGGCCTCGCCTTAGGTCCCGACTTACCCTGGGCAGATCAGCTTGACCCAGGAACCCTTAGTCAATCGGCGCACACGTTTCTCACGTGTGAATCGCTACTCATGCCTGCATTCTCACTCGTGAACCGTCCACAACTCGCTTACGCGGCTGCTTCACCCGGCACACGACGCTCCCCTACCCATCCACACACCCGTTGGGGCTGTTGTATGAATGACACGACTTCGGCGGTACGCTTGAGCCCCGCTACATTGTCGGCGCGGAATCACTAGACCAGTGAGCTATTACGCACTCTTTCAAGGGTGGCTGCTTCTAAGCCAACCTCCTGGTTGTCTCTGCGACTCCACATCCTTTCCCACTTAGCGTACGCTTAGGGGCCTTAGTCGATGCTCTGGGCTGTTTCCCTCTCGACCATGGAGCTTATCCCCCACAGTCTCACTGCCGCGCTCTCACTTACCGGCATTCGGAGTTTGGCTAAGGTCAGTAACCCGGTAGGGCCCATCGCCTATCCAGTGCTCTACCTCCGGCAAGAAACACACGACGCTGCACCTAAATGCATTTCGGGGAGAACCAGCTATCACGGAGTTTGATTGGCCTTTCACCCCTAACCACAGGTCATCCCCCAGGTTTTCAACCCTGGTGGGTTCGGTCCTCCACGAAGTCTTACCTCCGCTTCAACCTGCCCATGGCTAGATCACTCCGCTTCGGGTCTTGAGCGTGCTACTCAAACGCCCTATTCGGACTCGCTTTCGCTACGGCTACCCCACCCGGGTTAACCTCGCAACACACCGCAAACTCGCAGGCTCATTCTTCAAAAGGCACGCAGTCACGAGATGGAAGCAAGCTTCCATCCGACGCTCCCACGGCTTGTAGGCACACGGTTTCAGGTACTATTTCACTCCCCTCCCGGGGTACTTTTCACCATTCCCTCACGGTACTATCCGCTATCGGTCACCAGGGAATATTTAGGCTTAGCGGGTGGTCCCGCCAGATTCACACGGGATTTCTCGGGCCCCGTGCTACTTGGGTGTCTCTCAAACGAGCCGCTGACGTTTCGACTACGGGGGTCTTACCCTCTACGCCGGACCTTTCGCATGTCCTTCGCCTACATCAACGGTTTCTGACTCGTCTCACGGCCGGCAGACCATGAAAGAGAGATCCCACAACCCCGTATACGCAACCCCTGCCGGGTCTCACACGCATACGGTTTGGCCTCATCCGGTTTCGCTCGCCACTACTCCCGGAATCACGGTTGTTTTCTCTTCCTGCGGGTACTGAGATGTTTCACTTCCCCGCGTTCCCTCCACACTGCCTATGTGTTCAGCAGCGGGTGACAGCCCATGACGACTGCCGGGTTTCCCCATTCGGACACCCCCGGATCAAAGCCTGGTTGACGACTCCCCGGGGCCTATCGTGGCCTCCCACGTCCTTCATCGGTTCCTGGTGCCAAGGCATCCACCGTGCGCCCTTAAAAACTTGGCCACAGATGCTCGCGTCCACTGTGCAGTTCTCAAACAACGACCAGCCACCCATCACCCCACCCCTGAGGGCGAGTTCACTGGGGCCGGCGCCGAGGAAAGTTCATTCCCTCAGACACCCAACAGCGTGCCCGACACAGTCAGTTGACCAGATCAGCGTTCCACGCTCCGAAGAGCAGTACTAGCGCCTGATCCATCCTGGACCGTGCCGAGTAGTCAACGTTCCACCCATGAGCAACCAGCATCAGACACTCGCTGATGTACTGGCCTCTGACCAAGCCAGGCTTGGTGAGAAGTGCTCCTTAGAAAGGAGGTGATCCAGCCGCACCTTCCGGTACGGCTACCTTGTTACGACTTCGTCCCAATCGCCAGTCCCACCTTCGACAGCTCCCTCCCCACAAGGAGGTTGGGCCACCGGCTTCGGGTGTTACCGACTTTCGTGACGTGACGGGCGGTGTGTACAAGGCCCGGGAACGTATTCACCGCAGCAATGCTGATCTGCGATTACTAGCGACTCCGACTTCATGGGGTCGAGTTGCAGACCCCAATCCGAACTGAGACCGGCTTTTTGAGATTCGCTCCACCTCGCGGTATCGCAGCTCATTGTACCGGCCATTGTAGCACGTGTGCAGCCCAAGACATAAGGGGCATGATGACTTGACGTCGTCCCCACCTTCCTCCGAGTTGACCCCGGCGGTCTCCCGTGAGTCCCCAGCACCACAAGGGCCTGCTGGCAACACGGGACAAGGGTTGCGCTCGTTGCGGGACTTAACCCAACATCTCACGACACGAGCTGACGACAGCCATGCACCACCTGTACACCGACCACAAGGGGGACCCTGTCTCCAGGGTTTTCCGGTGTATGTCAAGCCTTGGTAAGGTTCTTCGCGTTGCGTCGAATTAAGCCACATGCTCCGCCGCTTGTGCGGGCCCCCGTCAATTCCTTTGAGTTTTAGCCTTGCGGCCGTACTCCCCAGGCGGGGCACTTAATGCGTTAGCTGCGGCACGGACAACGTGGAATGTTGCCCACACCTAGTGCCCACCGTTTACGGCGTGGACTACCAGGGTATCTAATCCTGTTCGCTCCCCACGCTTTCGCTCCTCAGCGTCAGTATCGGCCCAGAGATCCGCCTTCGCCACCGGTGTTCCTCCTGATATCTGCGCATTTCACCGCTACACCAGGAATTCCGATCTCCCCTACCGAACTCTAGCCTGCCCGTATCGACTGCAGACCCGGGGTTAAGCCCCGGGCTTTCACAACCGACGTGACAAGCCGCCTACGAGCTCTTTACGCCCAATAATTCCGGACAACGCTCGCGCCCTACGTATTACCGCGGCTGCTGGCACGTAGTTCAGCCGGCGCTTCTTCTGCAGGTACCGTCACTTTCGCTTCTTCCCTGCTGAAAGAGGTTTACAACCCGAAGGCCGTCATCCCTCACGCGGCGTCGCTGCATCAGGCTTTCGCCCATTGTGCAATATTCCCCACTGCTGCCTCCCGTAGGAGTCTGGGCCGTGTCTCAGTCCCAGTGTGGCCGGTCGCCCTCTCAGGCCGGCTACCCGTCGTCGCCTTGGTGAGCCGTTACCTCACCAACAAGCTGATAGGCCGCGGGCTCATCCTGCACCGCCGGAGCTTTACAGCCCCCACCATGCGATGGAGACTCATATCCGGTATTAGACCCCGTTTCCAGGGCTTGTCCCAGAGTGCAGGGCAGATTGCCCACGTGTTACTCACCCGTTCGCCACTAATCCCCACCGAAGTGGTTCATCGTTCGACTTGCATGTGTTAAGCACGCCGCCAGCGTTCGTCCTGAGCCAGGATCAAACTCTCCGTGAATGTGTACCGGTAATCCGGTCGACACCACGAGAGCGGAACAGTCGGAGGAATAATCCGACCGTTCACAGCGTCCTCGCTGTGTTTTTTCAAAGGAACCTCGCCCCAGCAGATGCTGGAGACGGGGTATCAACATATCTGGCGTTGACTTTTGGCACGCTGTTGAGTTCTCAAGGAACGGTCGCTTCCTTTGTACTCACCCTCTCGGGCTTTCCTCCGGGCGCTTCCCTTCGGTCTTGCGTTTCCGACTCTATCAGATCCTTTTCTCGACCTGACCCCCAGTCAGCGGGGTCCGTCTTCGCGGCTGTTGGGCCGTTCCGACGTGTCTAACCTTAGCGCGTTCTCTCGGCGTTTCCAAAATCGAAGCCAGTTCGGAGTCGATCAGGTCGTCGAGTCCCAATTCGAATTGAATTCGGGCACGCCGAAATCAACCCCGTTGGGAGCGATCTTGCTAGTGGTTGGATGCCGCTCGTGCGGCGGAAGTGCTGTCGCAGAAGCGTTACGTCTCCGCGGCAACCCGAAGAACTCTACGGATCGTGAAGGGGAGCGTCAAGTGCCCCCTGTCAAGATCTTTTGTGCGGGCGTCAGTCCAGGTCGGAGAGGCGGCCGCCGGCGTCCGGCTGGGCGTCTTCGACCCGGCGCAGAAGGCGGGTGAGGACCTCGCCGAGGGCGGTGCGCTCCTCGGGGGAGAGGTCCTGGAGCAGATCCTCCTCGAAGACCGACGCCAGGCGCATCGCCTCCAGCCACTTCTCCCGACCTCCAGTGGTGAGCTCCACGATGACGCGGACCCGGTTGGACTCGTCCCGCTCCCGGGTGACCAGTCCTTCGCCGACCATGCGGTCGATGCGGTGGGTCATGGCGGCCGGGGTCAGGCCGAGGCGCTTCGCGAGGTCGCTGGGGCCGAGGCGGTAGGGGGCGCCGGAGAGCACGAGGGCCTTCAGGACCTCCCACTCCGCGTTGCTGATGCCGAGGGCCGCGGTCTGACGGCCGTAGGCGACGTTCATGCGGCGGTTCAGGCGGGAGAGGGCCGAGACGATCTGCTCCACCTGGGGGTCGAGGTCCTGGAACTCGCGCTGGTACGCGGCGATCTGCTCTTCGAGGGTCGGCTCGCTGGGGCCGGGGTTGTCGCCCATGGGCGGCAGTATCGCACGGTCGTTCTTTGCCTTGAAGTCCTTGGGTATGTACTCTTTAGCTTCGAACTTTAGTTTCGAAGTCTTCACTCCTAACTTGTGAGAGAGGTGAACGTGACCAGGGCGATGGGCGCAGCGATGCGCCGGATCCACGTGGGCAACGCACTCAGCGCGTTCGGGCTCGGCTTCACCGTCCCGTATCTGTACGTCTATGTGGCGCAGGTGCGGGGACTGGGAGCCGTGACGGCGGGTCTCGTACTCGCCGTTTTCGCCGTGGCGGCGCTGGTCGTGCTGCCGTTCGCGGGGCGGGCCATCGTCCGGCGTGGCCCGTTGCCGGTGTTGCTCGCCGCCCTGGTCGCCGCCGCTGTCGGTGCGCTGGGTCTGGGGCTGGCGGGCAGCGCGGCGGCGGTGCTGTCGGCGGCTGCCGTGCTGGGGGCCGGGCAGGCCGTGACGCAGCCGGCGCTGGCGACGATGATCGTGGACTGCTCGACCGCGGCGACGCGCTCGCGGGCCTTCGCCATGCAGTTCTTCCTCCAGAACCTCGGGCTCGGGGTGGGCGGCCTCATCGGTGGTCATCTCGTCGACGCGTCGAGCCCTGCGTCCTTCACGCTGCTCTTCGCGATCGAGGCGGCGATGTTCCTGCTGCTGGTCGTGGTGATGGCGACGGTGCGGTTGCCGCACGCGCCGCGGATCGAGAAGGCGCCCGTGGCGTCGGGACGGGGCAGCTGGAAGCAGCTGCTGGGCAACCGGGCCATGGTGCAGCTGTGCGTACTGGGCTTCGTGTTGTTCTTCGCCTGCTACGGGCAGTTCGAGTCGGGGCTGAGCGCGTACGGGGTCGAGGCCGCCGGGATATCGACGTCGGCTCTGGGGACCGCGCTGGCGGCGAACACGCTGGTGATCGTCGTGGCGCAGTTCGCCGTGCTGCGGTTCGTGGAGCGGCGTCGGCGCTCGCGGGTGATCGCTGCCGTCGGACTGATCTGGGCCGTGGCCTGGGCTGTCGCCGGGTACGCGGGGCTCGGGCACGGGAGCCAGGAGATGGCGACGGCCGCGTTCGTCTCGACGTACGCCTTGTTCGGGCTGGGTGAGGCGATGTTGTCGCCGACGGTCGCCCCGCTGGTCGCCGATCTGGCACCGGAGGGGATGGCCGGGCAGTACAACTCCGCGTTCGCCCTGGTCAAGCAGCTCGCACTGGCCGTCGGGCCGGCGGTGGGCGGGCCGCTGGGGGCCTCGCTGCACACGCCGTACATCGTGGCCTTTCTGCTGTTCTCGCTGGGGATCACCTTCTTGGCGGTGCGGCTGGGGCGGCAGCTCACGGACGTGCAGGATCGGCCGTGGCGCGCGAAGAGCCGGGTCGTGGCGCGGGGTGGGGCGCCCGTTTCCGCGGACGTCTGATCCCACCCACGCCTGTCCCTCTCCGTCCCTCCTTCCGTTTGCTCTACGTCGACTGCGTACGTGGGAGCGCGAACTCGCACCACACCGCCTTGCCGCCGCCCGGTGTCCGGCGGGAGCCCCAGTTGGAGGCGATCGTGGCGACGATGGCGATGCCGCGGCCCGATTCGTCGCCCGGTTCCGCGCGGCGGCGTCTGGGGAGGTGGTCGTCGCCGTCGGTGACCTCGATGATCAGGCGGCGGTCGGTGCGGCGCAGACGCAGGCGCATCGGTGGGGTGCCGTGCTGGAGGGAGTTGGCGACCAGTTCGCTGGTGGCCAGGACGCCCAGGTCGTGCAGGTCGGCGGGAAAGCGCCAGCTGGTCAGGACGCCGGAGGCGAAGGCACGCGCGCGTGGGGCCGCTTCCACACCGCCCAGGAGGTCCAGGGCGGCGTTGCGGAACAGCTCGCTCTCCGGGCCCGTCCGGGCCGGGTGCTGGAGGACCAGGACGGCCACGTCGTCGTCGTGGTCGGGGGTCATGCCAGGCCGAGCGGACCAGGCGGTCGCAGACGACCTGGGGTGTGCCGGTGGCGCCGGCCAGGGCGCGTTCCAGGGCGGCGATGCCCTCGTCCAGGTCGGCGTCCCGGCGCTCCACCAGGCCGTCGGTGTAGAGGACGGCCGTGGAGCCGGGGCCGAGGGGGATCGAGCCCGAGGCGTGCATCCAGCCGCCGGTGCCGAGCGGGGGGCCGGTGGGTTCGTCGGCGCGCAGGACCGTGCCGTTCTCGTCGCGGACGAGGATGGGGAGGTGGCCCGCCGAGGCGTAGACCAGCTTGCCCTCGTTCGGGTCGTGGACCGCGTACGCGCACGTGGCGATCTGGTTGGCGTCGATCTCGGCTGCCAGGCCGTCGAGGAGCTGGAGGACCTCGTGCGGGGGCAGGTCGAGACGGGCGTAGGCGCGGACCGCCGTGCGGAGCTGACCCATGACCGCTGCCGCGCGGACACCGCGGCCCATGACATCGCCGATGACGAGGGCGGTACGGCCACCGCCCAGGGTGATGACGTCGTACCAGTCGCCGCCGACCGCGGCCTCCGTGCCGCCGGGGTGGTACGTGGCGGCGACGCGCAGGTCGTCGGGTTCTTCGAGCTCCTGGGGGAGCAGTGACCTCTGGAGTGTCACCGCCGTTTCGCGCTGGCGGCGTTCGCTGGCGCGCAGGCGTTCGGCGGCTTCGGCGTGGTCGGTGACGTCCGTGGCGAAGACGAGGACTCCGCGGCCGTCGCTGCCGCCCTTGCCGTCGCCCTGGGCGACGGGGGTGCAGGTGAAGGTGTAGGAGCGGCCGTCGGGGGCCTTGCGGGACTTGACCGTGCGGGGCTTGCCACTGCGCTGGACCTGGTCCAGGAGGGGGAACAGGCCGAGGGCGTCCAGTTCGGGGAGGGCCTCGCGGGCGCGCTCGCCCAGGGGGCGTACGCCGAAGGCGGTCGTGTAGGCGTCGTTGACGTAGGCGATGCGGTGGTCGGGGCCGTGGACCAGGGCGACGAGGGACGGGACGCGGTCGAGGACCTCGCGCACCCGCAGTTCGTCGACGGCGGGTACGGGGGGCGGCTCGTCGGTCAGCTGTTCGACACGGGCGGCGGGTACGGAACCTTCCCCCGCCGGTCCGGGGAGGCCGTCTGCTCGGTCCGCGCTGCCGCGCGGCGCTGCGTTCCGGGGAGCCGGGCGCTCCAGCGCGTGAAGTTCACGAATCCTTGCCTCGTGTAGTCGTCGGCGGCCGGCACCGGAACCGGCCGGGGCCCCGGGGGCCCGCACCGGGGCGTGTGGTGGCACGCCCGCGGTGGTGGACCAGTCTGGCAGTGAGCGGACCGGACCGGCATCCGTCAGACGCCGGGCCGGCCGGTGGAGTTCCTGGGTCCGGTCAGGACGACCCCTTCGGGTTGTGCGGGGGGTCTTGAGAAGGCTTTCCACCGGCCGCGAGTTCGAACTCGGCCCGGGGGTGTTCGAGTGAACCCAGGGAGACGATCTCACGTTTGAACAGTCCGGCCAGGGTCCATTCGGCGAGCACGCGCGCCTTGCGGTTGAAGGTGGGCACGCGGCTGAGGTGGTACGCGCGGTGCATGAACCAGGCTGGATAGCCCTTGAGCTTGCGTCCGTAGACGTGGGCGACTCCCTTGTGCAGGCCCAGGGAGGCGACCGAGCCGGCGTAAGCGTGTTCGTACGTCTCCAGGGATTCGCCGCGCAGGGTGTGCACGATGTTGTCGGCGAGGACCTTGGCTTGGCGGAGGGCGTGCTGGGCGTTGGGGGCGCATTCGCGGCCGGGTTCACCGGCCGTGACGTCGGGGACGGCCGCGGCGTCTCCCGCTGCCCACGCGTGCGCGGCGCCCTCGACGGCCAGTTCCGCCGTGCACGTGAGGCGTCCGCGGCCGTTGCGGGGCAGGTCGGTGGCGGCGAGCACCGGGTGGGGTTTGACGCCGGCCGTCCACACGACCGTACGGGTCGGGAAGCGGGCACCGTCGCTGAGGACCGCGACCCGGTCCGCGCAGGACTCCAGGCGGGTCTGGAGGCGTACGTCGATGTTGCGGCGGCGCAGTTCGGTGACGGTGTAGCGGCCCATCTCCTCGCCGACCTCGGGCAGGATGCGGTCCGAGGCCTCGACGAGGATCCACTTCATGTCCTCGGGCTGGACGTTGTGGTAGTAGCGCGCGGCGTAGCGGGCCATGTCCTCCAGTTCGCCGAGCGCCTCCACGCCGGCGTAGCCGCCGCCGACGAAGACGAAGGTGAGGGCCGCGTCGCGGATCGCGGGATCGCGGGTGGAGGAGGCGATGTCCATCTGCTCGATGACGTGGTTGCGCAGGCCGATGGCCTCCTCGACGGTCTTGAAGCCGATGCCGTGGTCGGCGAGGCCGGGGATCGGCAGGGTGCGGGAGACGGAGCCGGGGGCGAGGACGAGTTCGTCGTACGCGAGCCGCTGCCCGCCCGTGCCCTCCTCCTCGGTGGCGAGGGTGGTGATGGTGGCGGTGCGCTTCGCGTGGTCGACGGCGGTGGCCTCGCCGATGACGACGCGGCACCGGTCGAGGACGCGGCGCAGCGGTACGACGACGTGGCGGGGGGAGATGGCACCCGCGGCGGCCTCGGGAAGGAACGGCTGGTACGTCATGTACGGGTCGGGGGTGACGACCGTGATCTCCACCTCGCCCCGCTCCAGTTCCCGTTTCAGTCTGCGCTGGAGGCGCAGGGCCGTGTACATCCCGACGTAGCCACCACCGACAACGAGAATGCGCGCACGTTCCTTCACCATCCCATGACGCACCCGCCGCTTGCGTTTGTCCACAGCCTCGACGAATTGTGTGACCGGAGCGGGAAGGCGCGCGGAGTTGGCCGGAAAGGCGAGCTGCGGCGCATACGCGCAGTTCAGCAGGGGTGGCATGGGGGGCGGTCGGGGGCACATTCGGGACGTATACGGCCCGTACTCCGATCGGTGGGCGCTCCGTGCGGAACCTGCCCCTTCTGAATTGACTCTCTCTCAACTATGTTCGTGTGTCGACGGGGTGTAGGGGGATGCGCTCGCCGGGTCCGCGACGGGCGGCCTGGGGACCCGGGCCTGTTCCTCCGTCCCGGCATCGAATGGCGGGGAGTGTCTCCGGGGGGAGACGTCATTACCGGGGGAATGCGAATGCATGTTCAGGACTCTCATTGGTCGTCCGCGTCCGCTGTCGCGGCGGGTGGCGCGACGATGAGCGCGACGGCGGGCAACGGACGCGGGAACGGACCGCGCACGACGCCGCTGCGCGTGGACGCACAGCGCAATCTGGAGCATGTGCTGCGGGCGGCGCGCGAGGTGTTCGGCGAGCTGGGGTACGGCGCGCCGATGGAGGACGTGGCGCGACGCGCGCGGGTCGGCGTGGGCACGGTGTACCGGCGGTTCCCGAGCAAGGACGTGCTGGTGCGGCGGATAGCCGAGGAGGAGACCTCCCGGCTGACCGACCAGGCGCGAGCGGCGCTCGGGCAGGAGGACGAGCCGTGGTCGGCGCTGTCGCGCTTCCTGCGGACGTCGGTGGCCTCCGGCGCCGGGCGGCTGCTGCCGCCGCAGGTGCTGCGGGTCTCGGTCGAGGAGGACCGTGCCGGTCAGGCGCGGGTGCCGCAGCAGCGGACGCAGCCGGGCTCTGCGGAGTTGCGGCTGGTGCCGGAGGAGCCGGTGGCGGTCACATCGGTGCCGGCATCGGCGGCCGTGGCGGAGGACGACGCCGGGGCGGCGGCGCTGCTCGAGGTCGTGGGGCAGCTCGTGGAGCGGGCGCGTGCGGCGGGTGAGCTGCGGGCGGACGTGTCGGTGTCCGACGTGCTGCTGGTGATCGCGACGGCCGCGCCCTCGCTGCCGGACGCGGCGCAGCAGTCGGCCGCGTCGGCCCGGCTGCTGGACATCCTGCTGGAAGGGCTGCGGTCGCGGCCGGCGTGAGGCCGGGCCGGCTCCCGGAGCGGGCAGGCCCATCGACCGGTCCGGTCGGCTTTGGCGGTCGGCTGGGCCGGTCGAACGCACGGGGCGGTCTTGCCGGTCGGACACACGGGCGGCCTTGCCGGTCGGCTGGGCCGGGCGGCTGGGTGGCCGAACGCACGGGCCGCCTTGCCGGTCGGACACACGGGCGGCCTTGCCGGTCGGCTGGGCCGGGCGGCTGGGTGGCCGAACGCACGGGCCGCCTTGCCGGTCGGACACACGGGCGGCCTTGCCGGTCGGCTGGGCCGGGCGGCTGGGTGGCCGAACGCACCAGTCGGCTTCGCCGGTCCGTCGCGTCCAGTCGGCTTCCGGGCCCGGGGCGACAGGGGACGAGTGATGGTCCGGACTCCGGGAGTCTGACCAAAAGCCAATATGGCACTCTGACCCGATGGTCTGGACGTGTTGGGCGGCTGGCGGGGGCTTTCCGCGATGAGCGGTGACGGGCGGGACGAGTCGAGCGGTGACGGGGACGCCACAGCAGGCGGCCCGCTCCCGCCGCAGGTGCCGAGCCAGGGCGGACGCGCGAGCGTCCCACCGCGCGGGCATCCCGCCGACGGCTCGGTCCCGCCACAGCGCGAATGGCGTGAGGACACCGTCCTGACCCCGCCGCGCGAGCTGCCGCCCGCCGACGCCGATCTCATCGACCGGATGCGCTCGGGCGACGACACGGCGTACGAGGAGCTGTACCGGCGCCACGCGCAGGCGGTGCGCCGGTACGCCCGGACCTGCTGCCGTGACGCCTACACCGCCGACGACCTGACCGCCGAGGTCTTCGCCCGCATGCTCCAGGCGGTACGCGGCGGCTCCGGTCCCCAGCACGCCGTACGGGCGTACCTGCTCACCTCCGTCCGGCGCGTCGCCGCCTCCTGGACGCGGTCGGCGCGGCGGGAGCAGTTCGTCGACGACTTCGCGGTGTTCGCCGCCCAGTCCGCACGCGGCTCCGAGGTGTCCGACGACGACACACTGGAACTGGGCGCGGACGTGCGGGCGATGCGCGAGGCCGAGCGGTCCATGGCCATGCGGGCGTTCCAGTCGCTGCCGGAGCGGTGGCAGGCCGTGCTGTGGCACACCGAGGTCGAGGACGAGACGCCCAGCGAGGTCGCCACGCTCTTCGGGCTGGACGCCAACGGCACGCGGGTGCTCGCCAGCCGGGCCCGCGAGGGTCTCAAGCAGGCCTACCTCCAGGCCCACGTCAGCGCCAATCTCACCGATGACGAGGAGTGCGCGCGCTACGCCGACCAGCTCGGCAGGTACGCCCGCGGCAGGTTGCGCACGCGTGCCGAGCGGGGGCTGCGCAAGCACCTGGAGGAGTGCGCGAAGTGCCGGCTGGCCGCGACGCAGATCGAGGAGGTCGCCGGCGGTATTCCCGCCGTGGTGCCGGTCGCGGTCATCGGCTGGTTCGGTGCCGCCGGGTACGCCAAGGCGGCCGGGCTCATCGCCGGAGGCGCGGGAGCGGGGGCGGCCGGAGCCGCGGGGGCCGCCTCGGCGGCGGGCGGGGGCTCGTCCGGCGGATCAGCGGCGGGCACCGGTTCGGCCGGTGGGGCCGCGGGGGGCGGCTCGTCCGGTGGGGCGGGAGGTGGCGCGGCGGCTTCCGAGGGGGTGGGCGCGCCGGTGAAGGCCGGTATCGCGGCCGGTGTCGTCGCCGTGGGCGTCGTGGCAGCGGTGATGCTGGCGCTGACCGGCAACGAGAAGCCGAAGGACGAGGCGAGGCCGGCCCCCACCCCGTCTTCGCCGGTGGTCCGGCCCGCCGACCCCACGCCCTCTCCTTCGCGGGAGGAACCCGGACCGCGGCCACCGGGGATGGTGCCCGTGCGCGCCGAGAAGCCCGCGCCGACACCGAACCCCAGAACCAGCCCAACCTCCACACCGTCCCCGACCCCGACACCCACCCCGCCGCCCGCGTCCTCGAAGCCGACACCACCCCCGGCGCCCACGCCGACCCCGGCTCCGACTCCGACCGAGAGGCCGCCCGCCCCGTCCGTCTACCAGTGGAGCGAACTGTCGTACGACATCAGCGGCGACGGCACCGCACCCGAGATGCGGATCGGCGCGAGCAGCTGGGTCTGGCAGCGGTACGGCCTGTCGGCCGGCGACCAGCGGTACGCGCACGGCGTCACCGTGCACGGCCGCTCCTCCGTCACCATCGACCTCAACCGCTCCTGCTCCTCGTACGAGGCGCTCGTCGGGGTGGACGACCTGACGCTGAAGCTCGGCAAGGTGCACTTCTCCGTCTACGCCGACGGGGTCCGGCTGTGGCGGTCCGGGCTGGTGGAGGGCGGCGACCCGGCGGTCCCCGTCCAGGTGAACCTCACCGGCCGCAGCACCGTACGGCTGGTGGTGGAACCGCACAGCGCCCTCGACAACCTGGTCCTGGCGGACTGGGCGGAGTCCGAGTTCACCTGCGATTAGCGGCTTTCGACTCGGTGGCGTACGAGCTCCGCGCCTCGTGCAGCTCGCGCAGGACGTCGTCCGCCGTGAGCGCCGCTCCCCGGGCGCGCTCCGACTCGCACCGGGCAGGGCCCAGGGCGGCGCGGGCGTCTGCCCCGGTCCGTTCCGCCCGGGCGTGCTCCGGCATGGGGCGGGAACGGCCGCCCCACCAGCGGTCCCCGGCACCGAGCAGCCGTGCCGCGCGCGGGAAGTCGCCGCGGTCGGACAGCAGTCCCGCGGCGCTGTCCACGACCGTGGCCAGGATCGTGTCGGAGCACCGCTTGTCCACGGCCTCGCGCAGGGCTCCGGTCAGCAGCGCCAGGGCGGGCCCCGGGCCGTACTCGCTCGCCGTGACCATGGCGTCCACCAGATCCAGCATCACCATGAACTGGGGCGGCGGTGTGCCGCGCGCGGCGTCCGCGCGCGCCGCGTCGCAGAGCTCACGCGCCCGGGCGGTGTGCCGCTCCTCGGACGCCATCTGGGCCCGCAGCACCAGGACGAACGCCCTGGAGTCCGCCACGCCGTACCGGTCGGCGGCGGCGCTCGCCTCGTCCAGCCCCGCCAGCGCGGCCGGGCGGTCTCCCGCGCGGTAGGCGATCTCGGCGAGCCGGGCGCTGAGGAACGGCGACTCGGCGTACGCGCCCACCTCGTAGGCGAGGCGCAGCGCCTCCTCGTACTCCCCCTTGGCCTCCTCGAAGCGGCTGCGGGCCATGGCGGCCTCGCCGGCCGCGCCGCACACCTGGGCCCGCAGCCAGCGGTCACCGGCGCGGCGGCTGAGGATCCGCAGCTCCGCGAGGTCGTCGTCGACGCCGTCCAGGCCGCCGGGGGCGTCGACGACCATGTGCGTACGGAACATCAGGGCGACGGCCGTCTCCCAGTCCCCGCCATACGTACGGCAGTTGGCGACGGCGAAGTCCATGACGGCCCGGAGGTCGCTCCGGTCGCCCACGTGGGAGGAGATGATCGGGCAGACGAGCCCCGGGGATCCGGGCCGCCCGTGGGCCCCCTCCTGGAAGTAGGCCCACACCCGGGGTGCCGCCGCGCCCACCCGTGCCGCCCCTAGCGGCACGACTGCCCGCAGCCAGGCGCGTACCCGCAGCTCAGCGCGCGAAGCGGCGTGCGCTACACCCGCCGCACCCCGGCCCCCGCTCCCAGCGCCCCCCGCTGCGGTGCGATCCCCGCCGGTACGGCGCGCTGGCGGGCCGGGGTGCCCGTCCAGCAGGTGCCGCGGCGGGAGAGCAGGCGGCGGAGCCACAGTTCCAGGGAGAC
The DNA here is from genome assembly GCF_037055355.1 of Streptomyces sp. DG1A-41. Lineage (GTDB taxonomy): Bacteria > Actinomycetota > Actinomycetes > Streptomycetales > Streptomycetaceae > Streptomyces. The sequence continues at coordinate 4,255,237 of NZ_CP146350.1, forward strand.
GAGGTCGGCGAGGCCGTCCAGGGGGAGGGGTTCGCCGGCCGCGGCGGAGCGCAGGGCCTTGCGGACCACTCGGGCCTCGACCAGGCCCGCCTCCGCCAGCAGCGGCGTGTCGAACAGGGCGACCAGGGAGTCCGCCGCCACCCTCAGTCCCGTACGCGCCGTGGCCGCCGCCGTCGCCTGCGTCGGGGCGCCCCACCCGGGCGGGAGGTCCCGGACGCCGGCCCCCTCCAGTACCGTGCGCAGAATCGCCGCCCGCGCCCCCGGGCGCACCCGCAACGCCTCGGGCAGCGCCCGCGCCGCGCGCACGACCTGGTTGTCGAGGAACGGCGCGTGCAGCCGCTGGAAGCGGATCTCCGCGGCCTGCTCCAGCACCCGCAGGTCCGCCGCGTGCCGCGCCAGCGCCGCACGCGCGCGGAAGTCACCCGGCCGCTGCCCCGGCCCCACCAGCTCCGACCGGTGCGTCGCCGCCTGAAGGCGAACCGATACTTCTGCGAGCGCCTCACCGGTCAGCCAGCGCGCCGCCGGCCCGGGTCTGCCCCAGGTCAGCGCGGCGAGCGAGGCCTCCACCGCGCCCCCGGGCGCGTCCAGACCGTCGTCCGTGCGGTGGTCGAGCAGGCGCTCGGCCAGCGATTCCAGCCCCGCCCGGTACGTCGTACGGGACAGCCGTCGCGCCGCCGCGTACACGCGCGCGGGGACGAGTACCGAGCCGTCCGTCCTGGCCAGCGCGGCGACGGGCCGTACCAGGTGGCGCCGCTTGCGGTCCATCAGCAGGTCGGCCAGACGCGCGGGATGGGCGTCCAGGACCTGGCGCGCACCGTAGCCCGTGAAGTGGTCCGCGCTGCCGGCCGCCAGCCGTGCCCGGTGCCGGGCCGCCGTCACCAGGGACGCGCCCGGCTCGTCCGTCAGCGGGCCCTCCAGGTCGGCGTACGGGAGGGTCTCCTCGCCGCCGGCCACGACGACATGGTGCAGACGCGGGTTGGCGGCCAGCGCACCCGCCCGCTCCAGCTCGGCCTCCCGCCCCGCGACGGCCAGGTCGTTGAAGGTGACCGCCAGCAGCCGCTCCCCCGCGCCCGTGCCGTGCCCCAGCACCGTGCCCGGCATCCCGGGCAGCCCCGCGGCCAGCAGCGCCAGCGTCCCCAAGGCCGGCCCGCCGGACAGGTCCGCCCCGATCCCCGGCACGGGCATCCCGCGCGCGGCACGCCGCTCGGCGGGCCCCATGCCGGGCACGGGCCCGGGGTCGATGTCCGCCCCGGGTACGTGCCGCGGCGCGGACAGCCGGGTCCGTACGGCCTCCACGAGCGCGTCGCGCACGGCGTCGACCGCGCTGTCGGGATCGGCCGAGGGCGCCGCCACGGCCAGCGAGGCGACCGGTTCGTACCCGGCGATCTCGCGTGCCCCGGCGCGCAGAATCAGTGCATGCCCCGGCGGAATGCGCTTCACGCCGTCGTACGGCGTGGAGTCGTGAAGCGCGGCGGGCACGTCAGGGGCGGCCAGCAGCGCGGCGAGGTGCCCGAAGTCGAGGTTGGCCTCGATGAGGTCGGCCAGCGGCAGCGCGGCCGTCGCATACGCCGTGCCGCCGGCCCAGGGCGTGTAGAACACCGGCCGCGCGCCCGCGAGATCGCCGCAGACGGTGACCCTCCGGCCGACCTGCACGATCGCGGTGTAGCTCCCCGGCCAGGCGGTCAGATGCCGAAGTGCCCCGCCGCGCGCGGCGAACAGCGCGACGCGCAGCTGCTCGTCGGTGGCGCCGCAGATGCCGAGGACGGCGATGCGCGTCCGGTCGTCGGCCTTCACGACCCGCACCTCGTCGGGGCGCCAGTCACCGACCGCCCACAGCGGATCGGGGTCGCCCCACAGGAGTTGGGAACCCACCGGATGCAGGGTCTCGCCGTCGGGTCCCGTGGCCCCCGCCGAGCCGGCAGCGACGGCTCCCGCGGCGGTGCTGCTCCATCCCACCAACCACCGCATCGCCGCCTCCACAGGCTGTGGACAACCAGTGCACCGTACGAACCGGTTCACCATGCTGCCATGAAGGAAGCGTTCCAGAGTGTGCCCGCGCCGCTTGCGCTCCGCCGAACGCGCCCCGGAGGAGCCACCCATGCCACCCCGCACACCTCCGAACGCCCCGAACTCCCCCCTGCCACGAGAAGAGACGGCGGAGAAGACGGACAAGGAAGACGCCGCCGGAGGTCGTGGCGAAGGTTCCGGTGAAGGCGGCAAGAACAGAAGGAACGGTCAGGAGACAAGGCACGTCAGCGACACATCACCAGTACGACTGCGGCGCGAATGCGCCCCCGATACGCGCCCCGTATACGCCCGACGCGCCCTCAAGTACCGTGGTCGGAGGCCTGATACCCCACCACCGACGGGGTCGATTTTCGGCCAAATCCCGGTCGCGCGGGCAGCGTCGAACACTCTCCGTACAGGCTCCGCGTACCACGGCGCGGTCGCGCAGTCCGGGAGACGGAGCACGCCTCCCGGACCGTTCCGCCGCCCGCGGGGATGGAGGCGGCGGTGTCCCCCAGCCCACTGGATCCAGTACAGCGGGCCGACCCACGCAATGACCATGGAACCGCTCCCGCGATGGCCGGAGAAGAGCGCACGGACAGGCGCACGGCCACACAGTGGGAGCACGCCGCGACAGCGCGTATCCGAACCGCACTTCAGCACGGACCACAATCCCGCCAACCGGAACAATGCCCCTTAACGCTTGGGATGCGGCGAACTACGCTGTGTTTACGAATGCCGCGTGGTTATGCCAACGTCGGCAGCCGTCTGTGTCGAGGGGTGGCGCATGTCCAGGGAGCAACGCGGGCCGAACGAAAAACTCGGCGCCGTTCTCGCCCTCGCGGGAATCTCGAACGCAGGCCTCGCGCGGCGCGTCAACGATCTTGGCGCTCAGCGAGGACTGACGCTTCGCTATGACAAGACGTCGGTGGCGCGCTGGGTGTCGAAGGGCATGGTGCCGCAGGGTGCGGCGCCGCACCTCATCGCCGCCGCCATCGGCCAGAAGCTCGGCCGCCCGGTGCCGTTGCACGAAATCGGCCTGGCGGACGCGGACCCCGCGCCCGAAGTCGGCCTCGCCTTCCCGCGGGACGTCGGACAGGCGGTGAAGTCCGCGACGGAGTTGTACCGCCTCGACCTCGCCGGCCGCCGCGCCGGATCCGGCGGCATCTGGCAGTCGCTGGCCGGATCGTTCGCGGTGAGCGCGTACGCGACGCCCGCCTCGCGATGGCTGATAACCCCGGCCGACAGTTCGGTCGCGCGTGACGTGGGCCCCGGCGAGGGCTCCGGCGCACCGCTCAAAGTCGGCCACAGCGATGTGCAGAAGCTGCGGGAGGCTGCCGAGGACGCGCGACGCTGGGACTCCAAGTACGGCGGCGGCGACTGGCGTTCGTCGATGGTCCCCGAGTGTTTAAGGGTGGAGGCGGCTCCCCTGCTGCTCGGCTCCTACTCCGACGAGGTGGGCCGGGCCCTCTTCGGCGCCTCCGCCGAACTCACCCGGCTCGCGGGCTGGATGGCCTTCGACACAGGCCAGCAGGAAGCCGCCCAGCGCTACTACATCCAGGCCCTGCGCCTGGCCCGGGCGGCGGCGGACGTCCCCCTCGGGGGCTACGTCTTGGCCTCCATGTCCCTCCAGGCCACCTACCGCGGCTTCGGCGACGAGGGCGTGGACCTCGCCCAGGCCGCCCTGGAGCGCAACCGCGGCCTGGCGACGGCCCGCACGATGAGCTTCTTCCGCCTCGTCGAGGCCCGGGCACACGCGCGTGCGGGTGACGCGCAGGCGGCCGGCGGCGCCCTCAAGGCGGCCGAGAGCTGGCTGGAGCGCGCCCGCCCCGGCGACAACGACCCCAGCTGGCTCGGTTTCTACTCCTACGACCGCTTCGCCGCCGACGCGGCCGAGTGCTACCGCGATCTGAAGGCCCCACGCCAGGTCCGCCGCTTCACGGAACAGGCCCTCTCGAAGCCCACCGAGGAGTTCGTCCGCTCCCACGGCCTGCGCCTGGTCGTCTCGGCGGTCGCCGAACTGGAGTCGGGCAACCTCGACGCGGCGTGCGAGCAGGGCGTACGAGCGGTGGAGGTCGCCGGGCGCATCTCCTCGGCCCGCACCACCGAGTACGTCAAGGACCTCCTGCACCGGCTGGAGCCGTACGGCGACGAACCGCGCGTGGTCGAGCTGCGTGAGCGCGCCCGGCCGCTGCTGATGGCTCCGGCATAGCCGGGCAGGCGTGCTGCCGTCCCCGCGTTTGAAGGCATTGTCAGTGGCGCAGTGCACTATCGAAGCGGGAGGTGGTGCAGGTGACGCGGGTGCCGGAGATCGCGTACGACTGTGACGTGCTGGTGATCGGCGGGGGGATCGTCGGCCTGTCGACGGCGTACGCGATCACACGTGCCGCACCGGGCACACGTGTCACGGTCCTGGAGAAGGAACCGGGCCCGGCCCGGCACCAGACCGGCCGCAACAGCGGCGTCATCCACAGCGGCATCTACTACCGCCCCGGCTCCCTCAAGGCGCGCTACGCCGTGCGGGGCGCGGCGGAGATGGTCAAATTCTGCGCCGAGTACGGCATTCCGCATGCCGTCACCGGCAAGCTGATCGTCGCAACCGACCGCGCGGAGCTGCCCCGCCTGCACGCACTCGTGCAGCGCGGCCGGGAGAACGGCATCCCGGTCCGGGAACTGGGCGCGTCCCAGATCGGGGAGTACGAGCCGGAGGTGCGGGGCCTCGCCGCGATACACGTCGGTACGACGGGCATCTGCGACTTCGTCGCGGTCGCCCGCCAGCTGGCCCACGGCTCGGGCGCGGAGATCCGCTACGGCACGCGGGTCGTCCGCGTCGACCGCCGCCCCGATCGCGGAGTCGCCGTGCTCACGGCCGCCGGGGACGTCGTGCGCGGGCGGGTGCTGGTGAACTGCGCGGGCCTGTACAGCGACGAGATCGCCCGGCTGACCGGGGACGACCCGGACGTCCGGATCGTGCCGTTCCGGGGGGAGTACTACGAGCTGGCCCGGCCGGAGCTGGTGCGGGGCCTGGTGTATCCGGTCCCCGATCCAGCGTTCCCCTTCCTCGGGGTGCATCTCACGCGCGGAATCGACGGGGGTGTCCACATCGGGCCCAACGCGGTGCCGGCGCTGGCGCGCGAGGGGTATGGGTGGGGGACGGTCCGGGTGCGGGAGCTGGGGGCGACGCTGGCCTGGCCGGGCTCGTGGCGGATCGCTCGCCGGCACTGGCGGTACGGGGCGGGGGAGCTGCGGCGGTCGCTGTCCAAGGGGGCGTTCACTGAGGCGGTGCGGAGGTTGCTGCCCGGGGTGTCCGAGGGCGACCTGATGCCGACGCCGGCGGGGGTCCGGGCGCAGGCGGTACTGCGGGACGGGACCCTGGTCGACGACTTCCTGATCCACGAGGGCCCTCGCACGGTGCATGTGCTGAACGCGCCGTCTCCCGCGGCTACGGCGTCCTTGCCGATCGGCAGGGAGGTGGCGCGGAGGGTGTTGAGCGGGCTGTGACTGACCAGGTGCCGGGGTTCGGGTCGGTGCTCGGCGCCGATGCCGGGGCCGGCTGTCAGGTGCTCGGCGCTGCTGCCGAGGTCGGGGCGCCGCGCAGCTCGGCGCGACGAGGTGCCTCCCCCAACGCCCACCCGTGCCGCCCCCAGCGGCACGACTGCCCGCAGCTAGGGCGGCCCGCAGCTCAGCGCATGCCCGCGGCCGAGGTGGCGAGTCGCGGCCCCGACCCACCACCCGGCGAACAGGAGACGGCCGTAAAATCGGCATCACTGTGTCTGACTCCGTGAACACCCCCGAAACCCCCAAGCCCGAAACTCCCGGTGCCTCCGTCCGGCGCGCCCGGGCCAAGGGGGAGCCGCGCTTTCCCGATGGGCCGAAGGCCGATCCCGCCGGGTCGCACTTCGAGCGGCGGATCCGGAGTTTCCAGCCGCGGCGGAGCCGGGTCACAGCCGGCCAGGCGGACGCGCTTCAGCGGCTGTGGCCCAAGTGGGGCCTCGACATCGACGGCAGTCGCACCCTCGACCTCGCCGACCTGTTCGGCAACGACAACCCCGTCGTCCTGGAGATCGGCTTCGGCATGGGCGAGGCCACCGCCCAGATGGCCGCGGCCGACCCCATCACCAACATCCTCGCCGTCGACGTCCACACCCCCGGCCAGGGCAACCTGCTCAATCTCGCCGACCGGAACGGCCTTTCCAACATCCGGGTCGGCAACGGCGACGCGATCATCCTCCTCCGCGAGATGCTCACCCCGGACTCCCTCGACGGCCTGCGCGTCTACTTCCCCGACCCCTGGCCCAAGAAGCGGCACCACAAGCGCCGGCTCATCCAGCCCGACTTCCTGACCCTGGCCGCCACCCGTCTCAAGCCCGGCGCGATCCTGCACTGCGCCACCGACTGGGAACCGTACGCCGAACACATGCTCGACGCACTCACGGCACACCCCGACTTCGAGAACACGCAGGCGGACGGCGGTTTCGCGCCCCGTCCCGACTTCCGTCCCCTGACCCGTTTCGAGGGCCAGGGACTGGACAAGGGACATGTCGTGAACGACCTCCTCTTCCGTCGCGTACAGCACGTGGACCAGCCCCCCGCCGGCGCCTGACCGCACCCGCACCCGCACCCCTCCGCCTGCGGACAGCGCCCATCCGTCGTTAGGGTCAATGCCGTGGCCACCTGCCCCCCACATCCGTCGTACCCCAGCGGCCCCACCGCCGGCGCACCCAGCGCCGGCGCCCTGCGGCACGCCCACTGGTGGCAGCGCGCCTGGGTGCGCTACGGCGCCCTGACCACGCTCCTCGCGATATCCGGCCTCGTCATCCTCGCCCTGGTCCGCGAAGAGACCGGCACGGAAGGGTTCCTGGTCGGGCTGGGGCTGGCCACGTTCCCGGTGCCCCTGCTGATAGCCGCGTTCCGCTGGCTGGACCGGGTCGAACCGGGCCCCTGGCGGAACCTGCTGTTCTGCTTCGCCTGGGGCGCCTGCGCGGCGGCGCTGATAGCGATCGTCGCCAACAGCTTCGCGACCAGATGGATAGCGACCGCGACGGCGGATCCGTCCAGCGCGGACACGCTCGGCGCGACCGTCATAGCCCCGGTGGTCGAGGAGACGGCCAAGGCGGCGGCCGTCTTACTGGTCTTCCTCTTCCGGCGCCGCGACTTCACCGGCATCCTCGACGGAGTGGTCCTGGCCGGCGTCACCGCCACCGGCTTCGCGTTCACGGAGAACATCCTCTACCTGGGCACCGCCTTCGGCACGGACCAGCTCACCGGCGGTAGCGGCATCGCCTCCGTCACGGCGGCCACCTTCTTCGTGCGCATCATCATGTCGCCGTTCGCGCACCCGCTCTTCACCGTCCTCACCGGCATCGGCTTCGGCGTCTCCGCGCTCGCGGCGGACCGCCAGCACGTCCGCCGCGTCGCCTTCCCGCTCTCCGGGCTGCTGCTCGCGATGGGCATGCACGCGATGTGGAACGGCTCGTCGGCGTTCGGCGAGTACGGGTTCTTCGCCGTGTACGCGGCGTTCATGGTGCCCATCTTCGGGCTGCTGACGTGGCTGGTGATCTGGACCCGGCAGCGGGAGCTGAAAACCGTACGGACTGAGCTGCCCGCCTACGCCGTGGCCGGGTGGCTGTCCCCGGTCGAGCCGTACGCCCTCGGCTCGATGCGGGCCCGGCGGATCGCCCGCCAGTACGCCCGTCGCCACGCGGGCAGGGCGGCGGCGCGGGAGGTCGCGCGGTACGAGGCGTACGCGACGTCCCTGGCGTTCCTGCGGCACCGGGGCCGCCGCGGCCGCGCCGGTGCCGACTTCGTCGTACGGGAACGAGAACTGCTGGACGAACTGTGGCGACGCCGGGAGGCGGCCCGTCCCGCGCTGGACTACGCCGCGCGGATCACGGCCCCTCCGGTACCGGTGGCGGCCCCGCCCTGGCCGGTGTACGGGGCGTACGGGTACGGCTACCCGACGACTCCGGCAACGCCGACGACGCCGTACCCCGCGTACAACCCGTACCGGTCCTGACCGAAACCCCAGCCCGCATCCCCTGGGCCCCGGGGGGCGGGAACCGCTCAGGCCGAAGCCTCGGTCAGCCGCCCGAGCTCCGCCTCCGTCAGCGTCAGCTCCCCGGCCCCGACCAGCGCGGGCAGCTGCTCCACCGTCCGCGCGGAAGCGATCGGCGCCGCCACCGTCGGCTGGGCCGCGAGCCAGGCCAGGGCGACCGTGGCGACCGGGACGTCGTGGGCCCCGGCGATCCCGTCGAGGGCGTCGAGGACCCGGCGGCCCCGCTCGGTCTCCAGGTACGTGGCGGCACCGCCCGCCCGCGCGCTGTCGACGGTCGTACCGGGCCGGTACTTGCCGGTGAGGAAGCCCGACGCGAGCGCGTAGTAGGGGACGGCCGCCAGGCCGGTCCGCTCGGCGAGGTCCTGGAGCTCGCCCTCGTAGGTGTCGCGGGAGACCAGGTTGTAGTGGGGCTGGAGGGCCACGTACCGGGCGAGCCCCTCGCGGTCGGAGAACTCCAGGGAGGCCCGCAGCCGCTCCGCGGAGATGTTGGAGGCGGCGATGTACCGCACCTTCCCGGCCTTCACGAGTTCGTCGAGTGCGCCGATGATCTCCTCCACCGGCACGTCGGGCTGGTCGAAGTGGGTGTAGTAGAGGTCGATGTAGTCGGTGCGCAGGCGCCGCAGGGAGGCGTCGGCGGCGGCCTTGATGTTGGCGGCGGACAGACCGCGGAACTCGGGGTGCTGGCTGACCTTCGTGGCGATGACGACGTCCGCGCGGTTGCCGCGTGACGTGAGCCACTTGCCGAGGACGGTCTCGGACTCACCGCCCTGGTTGCCCTCGACCCAGTGCGAGTAGGCGTCGGCGGTGTCGACGAAGTTGCCGCCCGCGGCCGTGTACGCGTCGAGGACGGCGAACGACTGGACCTCGTCGGCGGTCCAGCCGAAGACGTTGCCGCCGAGGGCGAGCGGGAAGACCTCGAGGTCGGAGGAGCCGAGCTTGCGAAGAGATGTCATGCTCCGCGTCAACGACCGTACGGAAACGGCTCATTCCACAACAGACGCAAAGCTCCCGCAAACCCCGCTCCCCGCACGGGGTTCAGACGTTCAGGCCCTTGCCCCGCAGCCACGCGAGCGGGTCGACCCCGTTGGTGGACCCACCGGTGTGGACCTCGAGGTGCAGGTGCGCCCCGGTGACGTTGCCGGTCGCGCCCACGCGGCCGATGACGTCACCCGTGTTGACCTTCTGGCCGACGCTGACGCCGATGGACGACTGGTGCGCGTACCAGATCTCCGTGCCGTCATCGAGGGTCAGGACCGTCTTGTAGCCGTACGACCCGTTCCAGCCCGCCTCGGTGATGGTGCCGCTGTGCACCGCCTTGATCGGCGTGCCCGTGGGGGCGGCGAAGTCGAGACCGGTGTGGTAGCCGGAGGACCAGTAGGCGCCGGCCTGACCGAAGGTCGAGGTGATGGTGTACGCGGAGGTCGGCAGCGTGTACTGCTTGGCGAGGGCGGCGAGCCGCTCGGCCTCGGCCTTCTTCCGGGCCTCCTCCTCCGCCTTCCGCTTGGCTTCGGCGGCCTTGGCCTTGGCTTCCTTCTCCGCCTTGGCGGCGGCTTCCGCGGCCGCCTTCCGGGCGGCTTCCGCGGCGTCCTGCGCGGCCTTGGTCTCGATCTGCTCCTGCTGGTGCTCGGCCTGCGCAATGATCCGGGCGCGCAGCGCCTCACCGGCGCCGGAGGTGCCCTGCTCGGTGTCGGCGGACGCCGTGGCGAGGTCGCTGAGCGGGGTGGCGGAGCCTTCGGGGGTGTCGTCGTCCGAGATGAGGGAACCCACCGAGGGCAGGTCCGAAACGGAGATCGACACCGGCGGCTTGCCGGTCTGGGCGCTGGCCATGCCGCCCGCGCCCACGGCGGCTATGACGCCGACGCCCAGGACGGTGGAGCTGCGGGCGAGTCCTCCGCCGCGCTGCTTGGTGACGCGATGCCGGCCGCGGACGGGACGGATGGATTCCGCGGTGGGGTTCCATTCCTGGAACGGGCCCTCGTCGGTGCGGTGACCGCCGTAGCCGAAGGTTTCGATATCGCGCTGGTTCGGCGCGGACGGGGCCGCGGGGGCAGGCCGGTTGGACGCCACGTGGGCGTACTCCTTTCCTTCCTTCTCGCCTACCGGGTTAGCTGACGGGTTCGGAGCAGGAAGGTCTCCTACGCGCGTATACCGGCCGTGCTTCCACGGCGGCTTCCGCCCGATTCACCCCAAGTGGTGGTTCCCCGGTTCCCTTTCGGGATTCGGCGCGTGCGCACGGAGCCGCCTTCTGTGACGGCTGGGACGACCGCGCTGCGTTATCGAACGTTAATAGACGCGCGATGGGGATTCCAGCGATTCCGCTTGATCGTTAACCTTTTTCGCGCGGACCAACCCGCCATGACCGGCCCAAATCGGGCGAGTTGGCCGTCCCCTGAGTAACTCACAGGTTTTGACGGTGTGTCAGTTGTTATGCGGAGCGGTGTGGTTCATTCACCGACAGTAATGTCGGGATCGGGGTATACGCCGAGGGCCGGAACCCTTTCGGATTCCGGCCCTCGGCCTTCAGTAGCGGGGACAGGATTTGAACCTGCGACCTCTGGGTTATGAGCCCAGCGAGCTACCGAGCTGCTCCACCCCGCGTCGTTGTGTCACCAGTGTACGCCATCCGCGGGACAGCTCGCGCACACCGGTACGCAGCGGCCCGGGTCGACCGCGGGTGAGGGTCTCCCAGGCGGTGAACAGGTCGCCGGTGCCGGCGGGCCGAGTGCGTACGGCCGGCTTCCGCGCGGCCGGGAGGGTCGTACCGAGCCGGCCCTCCAGGTGGTTGAGGGCGACCTCCAGGTACGGCCCGAGCCTCCGCTCGACGCGGCCGCCGCACAGCCAGGCGGGCGCGCGCCGCGCGTGCAGGGCGAGCGCGGCGGTCAGCCGGTCCTCGACCTCGGCGTAGAGGTCGACGTCCTGGTGCCGGGCCGTCTCGGCGATGTGGGCGGTGGCGGCGAGGGCGGCGCCGACGTGCCGGAAGCTGCGGCAGGTCTCCTGGGCGACACCGTCCCGGTAGGCGGCCTGCCCGGACCAGTACGCCGTCATCCGCTGCGGGCCGGCGAGGCCGGAGCCGGGCACGGTGAGCGGCGCGGGGCACGGTAAGCGGCGCGGGGCCGTCGGGAGGCGGTGGCGCCGAAGGATCTGTTGGGCCGATCGGCCCGCGCTCAGTGCAGCAGGTGGCGGTTCGGGGCCTTGGCCCGCGTCTCGTGCTCCGGGAGGACGACGACCTGCGCTCCCCCGGCCGCCAGGACGCCGCTGCCGTCGGCCCCCGCCACGAAGGTATCCGGCTCGCGCCAGGCCGTGACCACACGTCGTACGCCCGCGTCGAGGATCCGCCGGGCGCAGGGTGCGGGACGGGAGGCCCGGCGGGCGCAGGGCTCGAGGCTGCTGTAGACCGTCGCACCGGCGAGCCTGGGGTCGGCCGGGTCGGTCTTCGCCAGGGCCGCCTCCTCGGCGTGCGCGACCGGGTCGCCGCCCTCCCGGGAGTGACCGCGGGCCAGTTCCGTGCCGTCGGCCGCGACCACCACCGCGCCGACGCTGAACGCCGTGTCCGACGGCGGGCACTGTGCGGCCAGTTCGCAGGCGCGGGCCAGCCAGTGGTGGTCGGCTGCGACGGGGAGGGGGCCGGTGCCGGGGGCGGTCGGCTCGTAGCGCATGAGGACCACGTCCTCGATCCGCCGGGTCTCCAGCAGCCGGAGCCGGCCGGACTGGTAGCCGCCGGGTCCGAAGAGGCGGGGTGCCTCGGGGTCGCCGACGAAGAGCGGGGCGAGGACCAGCTGGAGTTCGTCGGCCAGGCCCTGGGTGAGGAGCTGGGTGTGGATCAGGCCGCCGCCCTCGACCATGAGCCGTCGTACGCCCCGGACGTCGTGCAGGTGGGTGAGGAGCCGCCGCCAGTCGAGGTCGGCGCCGAGCGGGACGACGTCGGTGGCATCGGTGACATCGGTGGCATCGGTGGCGAGGCCGAGGGCACGGGCGCGTTCGGCGCCCTCGTCGGTGGTGTAGAGGACCTTCTCGCCGCCGGTGTGCCAGAACCGTGCCGCCGGGTCGAGGTCGCCGGAGCCGCTGACCGTGACCTTGAGGGGGTACTCCGGTCGGCCGGCGGCGGTGCGGGCGGCTCGTCGCTCGGGTGAGTTGACCAGCAGGCGCGGGTTGTCGGCCCGGACGGTGCCTGCGCCGATCAGGATCGCGTCGACGGACGCCCGGACCTCGTCGACCCGGTCGAAGTCGGCCGGGCTGGACAAAAGCAGGCGTTCGGGGCCGGTGTCGTCCAGGTAGCCGTCGAGGGAGACGGCGGCGGACAGCAGGACGTACGGGTGGGGCATCGACGCTCCCGGCTCGTGGAAACTCGTGGCGGACGGCGGACTGGCGGGACGGCCTTGGTTCAAGTTTGAAACAAACCTACACTGGTGGCATGACGACTCGCTGGCTCACCCCCGAGGAGCAACGCGCCTGGCGCGCGTACATCGCCGCCTCGCTGCTCCTGGAGGACGCGATCGACCGGCAGCTCCAGCAGGACGCCGGCATGCCGCACCTGTACTACTCCATCCTGTCCGTCCTGTCGGAGTCCCCTGAGCGGCGGCTGCGCATGACCGATCTCGCCGAGCGGCTGAAGATCACGCGCAGCCGGCTGACGTACGCGGTGACGCGACTGGAGAAGGACGGCATGGTGCGGCGCGAGGCGTGCCGGTACGACAAGCGGGGAAGTATCGCGGCCCTGACCGACGACGGGTTCGCCGTACTGGAGCGGGCGGCGCCCGGGCATGTCGACACCGTGCGGAGCTTCCTGTTCGACCGACTCAGCGAGGAGCAGGTGGGGCAGCTGGAGGAGATCTCCACGGCGATCGCGCAGGCGCTCCAGGAGGACGGGACGCGACCGGCGTCGGACGACGTGCCGTGGCGACGGAGGTCCTCCACGGCCTGTTCGTGAGGCACGTCACAACGCGCCCCGATCTCGTTGCTTCAAATTTAAAGCATGGGTAGGGTTCCGGACGTGGATCTGCTTCAAATCTGAAGCAGACTGCAAGCCGACGGCTGTGCAGCCGAACAGGAACGGAACCCGGAGGCCCCGCATGCCCGACATCCCCGCTGTCATCGCCACCCCGCGCTCCCGCGTCCGGGTCCCGCTGCGCTTCCACGACGGTTACGAGGTCGACGCCGAGGTCGTCACCTTCCACGGCCTGGCCGACGGCCAGGAGCACGTGGCCGTCGTCCTGGGCGAGCCCGGCCCGGTTCCGCTGGTGCGGCTGCACTCCGAGTGCCTGACCGGGGACGTGTTCGGCTCGGCCCGCTGCGACTGCGGTCCGCAGCTGCGCGAGGCGGTCGAGCGCATAACCGAGCGCGGCGGCGTGCTCCTCTACCTCCGCCAGGAGGGCCGGGGCATCGGCCTCTACAACAAGCTCGACGCGTACGCCCTCCAGGACGAGGGCCTCGACACCTACGAGGCGAACGCGGCCCTGGGGCTGCCGGAGGACGCCCGCGACTACACGGCGGCGGCCCAGATGCTCCGGGCCCTGGGCATCGGCGAGCTGGACCTGCTCTCCAACAACCCCGACAAGGCCGTCCAGCTGCGCGACCTGGGCGTGGCCGTCCGCGAGCGCGTCCCCACGGGCGTCTTCACCACCGCGCACAACGTCCGCTACCTGCGTGCGAAGGTCCTCCAGACCCAGCACACGCTGCCACTCGCCGCGCTGACGGGGCTCAGCGCGGGCTGAGCTTCCCGGCCCGGCCGGGCGCCGAACGAGGCGGCTTGCCCCTCGGCTCATCGGGTACAGCCTTTGAAAGAGGGCGACCTCCGCAGTACCCGGAGCTTATGGGAAGTGACCGTTTCGTGACCGATCTCGGCGGCCCCGGCGATCCCCGGGCGAGGAGACGGGGCGATGGCCCGGAGGCCGTCGCGGCACAGATCGCCGACGCCGTGGAGAGTCTGACGGCCCTGTGGTCGGTCGCCGCCCAGGACGCGTCACTGCGCCTGTCCCTGCACCAGCTGCGGGCGCTGCGCACCCTGGAGGCGGCGCCCGGCCTGAATCTGACGGCCCTGGCGGACCGGCTGGACATCGGCCTCCCGACGGCCAGCCGCCTCTGCGACCGCCTGGCGGCGGCCGGCCTCCTGGAACGCGCACCGCACCCCGACACCCGCCGCGAGGTACAGCTGTGGCTCACCCCGCACGGGCAGCACGTCCTGGGCGACGTCGCCCACCGCCGGGCCCAGGCCCTGACCACGGCGCTGGCGGCGATGGAACCGGCGGAACGGGTGGCGCTGAGCCAGGGGTTGAGGGGGTTTTTCGCGGCGCGGGACGCGGAGTTCCGTCGGATCGACGGGACGGAACGGGCCGGCGGGGGCGAGGGGACTGGCCCGGCCGGCGGGGCCGACCCGGGCGGCGGGGCTGACCCCCGACCGCGGGACTGACCGGGCTGGCGGGATCGACCCCCGACTGCGAGACCGTCCGGACCGGGGAGACCGTCTCCTACTGCGAGACCGATGGGACCGGGGAGACCGACCACGACACCGACCGGACCGCCAGGACCAACCCCGACCACACCGGCGAACCGTAACGGCGGCAAGTTCCCCCGTAAGCCCGCCGCACTATCCCCGCCCCACCGAACGACCCGCGACCCGACCGCACTCCCCGCCCCCCGACCGCACGACCCGCCCTCCGGCCGCAAACCCCCGCACTCCAACCCCCAACGCCCCTCAGCCACCCGGGCCGAGACGACTCCCCCCGCCCAGCACCGCCACACACGCGTCATCCCGCACCGGGCGAGCCGCGCTGCCCGCGTCCCGGAGGACCACCGCGGCCACCACCGCCGGGTCGCAGCCGAGGAGCACGGTGTCGTCGGGCGGCGTCCAGCGGCCGGGCAGGCCGTCGCTGTGCAGGAGGAGCAGACTGTCGTCCTGCCACGGCTCCCGCTGCACGGTCGCGGACGCCGGGGCCTGCGCGCCCACGATGCCCGGCTGGGACAGCATCGCCTTCCAGGTGCCGTCGGTACGCAGGCGGGCGCCGACGTTGCCGATCCCGGCGAAGTGCAACCGCCCGGTTCCGAGGTCCAGTTGGGCCACGGCGACGGCCGCGCCCCGGGTGCGGCGCAGGGCCCCGCCCAGATGCCGCAGTATCTCGGCGGGCGGCCGGTCGGCCACGCCGTGCAGCGCGTCCACGGCGGCGCCGGACGCCTCGGCGGCCTTGGCTCCATGGCCGAGCCCGTCGGCGAGCAGCAGGGTCACGCGGTCGCCGGCGCACACCCGGCTCCAGGCGTCGCCGGAGTACTCGGCCCGGCCGAGGGGGACGTTGACGCCACCGGCGCGCAACCCCTGAGGGGGCGTCCGATGCCGACCGGCGGGGGGCTCGTGGTCGATACGGGCCACGGCCACGGTGCCCCGGCCGGGGGCGCTGTGCAGGTCGAAGTCGTTCGCTATGCGCCGGCACGTGCCGAGGCCGGCGCCCAGGGAGGCCGCGGTGGTGTAGCCGTCGCGCATCGCCGCCGCGACGTCCGGGATGCCCGGGCCGTGGTCGACCGCGACGAGCTGCACGGACAAGCGCCGGTCGTCGGCGGGTGCGCGTTCGACGAGGTTGATGACGACGTACCCGCCGTCCGCGTGCCGCACGAGGTTGGTCGCCAGCTCCGTCGCCACGAGCGCCGCGGTCGCGGTGCGGTTCGGTGCGAGCCCGGCGCACGCGCCGGCCGCCTCGGCCGCCACCCGGACGTCCCGCACCCGGGTCGAGTCGTCCACCGGCACGTCCCACACCCTGCTCATCACGACCCCGGCCGGGACGGCGGTACGACCGCGGCCCAGGCGGTGACGGTGACGGTGGTCCCCTCACCGGGCCGGCTGTCCACCTCGAACTCGTGGACCAGCCGCTTGGCCCCGCTCAGGCCGAGTCCGAGCCCGCCGCCGCTGGTGTAGCCGTCGGTCATCGCCCGGTCCAGGTCACGGATGCCGGGCCCGGTGTCGACGAAGGCCAGCCGCAGGCCGGGCGACGGCCCGGTGTCCAGCGGGGTGATCTCCACATGGCCACCGCCGCCGTGGACGAGGGTGTTGCGGGCCAGCTCGCTGGCGGCGGTGACGAGCTTGGTCTGCTGCACCAGACCGAAACCGAGCTCGGCGGCGGCCTGCCGGACCTGCTGCCGTACCCAGGCCAGGTCGGCGTCCGAGCCGATCGGCAGCCTGGCCGGGGCCGCGTGGCGGGAAGCCTGCATCACGGACTCCCCTCGCTGCGGTGCTCACCCGCGGTGAGCATCTCCATCGCGCGTTCGGCGTCCAGGGCCGTACGCAGTCCGGGCAGGGTGAGCCCCAGCTCGACCAGGGTGATCGCCACGGCGGGGCGCATCCCGGCCAGCACCGTACGGGCGGCCAGCAGACCGGCTCCGGCGGCGATCTCGGCGAGGACCCGCCCCAGGAAGGAGTCGACGATGTCCACGCCGGAGATGTCGATGACCACACCGGTCACCCGGGTGTGGGCGATCCGTTCGGTGATGTCCTGCTGAAGCTGCTCGGCCATCCCGTCGTGCAGTTCCCCCTGGAGGGTGACCAGCAGGATGTCGCCCAGTTGGAGGACCGGCACCGTGAAGCCGTGCCCGCCGAAGGGCCCGGCGACCGGGGGCCCGAATCCCGCGGGCCCGTTCGCCGAGGAGCCGGTCATCGCGCGCCCGCGTCGGCCGCCCGGAGTGGCGCGATCTCGACGCCCTGCTGGCTGAGCGCGTAGGCCAGGGCGTCCGCCAGACTCGCGCGGGTGAGCACCGTGCCGAGGTCGATGCCCAGCTGGACGATGGTCTGCGCGATCGGGGGCCGGATGCCGGAGACGATGCACTCGGCGCCCATCAGCCGGGCCGCGGCCACCGTCTTCATCAGGTGCTGGGCGACCAGCGAGTCGACCGTGGGCACGCCGGTGATGTCGAGGATGGCGTACCGGGCGCGCTCGGCGACGATCGCGTCCAGCAGGCTCTCCATGACCACCTGGCTGCGCGCGCTGTCCAGCGTACCGATCAGCGGTACGGCGACGGTGCTGTCCCAGAGCTTGATCACCGGGGTGGCCACTTCGTGCAGCTGCTCGCGCTGCCGTGCGATCACCTCCTCGCCCGCGCTGACCGTCGTCTCCAGCACCACCAGACGCAGCGTGCCCATCAGCACGGTGAGGGCCAGCACACACTCCTGGGCCTCGGGGGCGTACGGGTCCGGGAACTCGGCGCGCAGCAGCTCGGTCACCGGTTCGCGCAGGGCGGCCACCTCGTCGGCGATCCCGTCCGCGTCGATCCCCATGCGGGCGCGGGACGCCACCATCCGCCCCAGTTGGTCGCGCACCGCCTCGAATCCGGGGGCCCGGATGTCGTCCGTCCGACCGGTGGCCGCCACCGCGGCCAGCGCCGCCGCCATCGACCTGCCCGCCTCCACCGCCTCGTCGCGGGACACGGTGAAGACCGTGCGCAACAGCGCGGCGTCCGCCCATCGTTGGGCGATCTGCTCCCGGCGGCGTTCGAGAAAGGCACTGACCTGCTGTGCGGCCGGCTCCCGGTCCGCGTTCTCTTCCGACACCGACACGTGCATCGCTCCCTTGCAGGGCCGGACCGAGGTCGCGCCACGGCGCCTCAGCCATTACTTGTCATATGGCAAACATTAGGGCCGACGTACGGCACCACCAAACAACCGCTCATCCACACCCCCGGCCTGCGACTTCCCCAGCTCTCACCGCCCACGCCAGTCCAGACACACCACCAGGGCGTCGTCGTCCGGGACGGGTCTGCCGCGGTGACCGGACAGTTCGCGCAGGATGGCCCGGGGCACCTCGGCGGCCGGGAGCAGCCGGGTCGACTGGATCGCCCGGGCCAGGGCGGCGTCCCCGTACGCCTCTCCGCCCGGGGATGCGGCGCCGTACACCCCGTCGCTGACGAAGACCAGCCGGTCCCCGGGCTCGACCTCGAACTCCTGGGCCACGTAGTCGGTCTCCTCGAACATGCCGAGCGGCAGCTGGGCGTCGAACGGCACCCGCTCCACCGCGCCCCGGCGCAGCCGCAGCAGCCGCGGGGAACCGGCGTCCACCGCCCGGGCCCGCCCCGTGGCCAGCTCGATGTCCAGCATGAGCACGGACAGGTAGCAGCGGCCCCGGTAGTGGGCGTACACCGCCTGGTCGGCCAGGGCCGCCTGGTCGGCGATGGGGAGACCGGCCCGGCGCGCGTTGCGCAGGGCGTTGATCGCCAGGTTCGTCAGCAAGGAGGCCTCTATGCCCTCGCCCATGCCGTTGGTGACGTAGAGACTGAGCCGGTCGGCCGTGGCGGACCAGTCGAAATTGTCGCCGAAGATCGCGTACGCCGGTTCCAGCTGGGCGCCCAGCTCGTACTCGGGGCGGGCGCAGGAGCGGCCCGGCAGCAACTGCCACTGCATCTCGGCGGCCAGGGTGAGCCGGTCCCTGCGGCGTGCCTGGAGGTACACGTCGGTGTCCCGCTCGGCCACGACGACCTCGTGCCCGAGCACCTCGGCGATCTCGGCCAGTTCGCCGAGGCAGCCGTCGGCGTGCTCGCCGCCCGGCAGGGTCACCGTCAGCACGCCGAGGCGGTCGCCGCGTACGGTGACCGGCAGATGGGCGCGTACCGCGTCAACCGAGTCACCCGCAAGGGTTTCCACGTACGGCTCCTGCGCGCCGAAGGCCCGGCCCGCCGGGCTGTTGTGCACGGACACCGGCTGAAGGGTGTGCGGCAGCACGGACACCGGCTGAAGTACCGTCAGTCCGTAGTCGGCCAGGTACAGCTCGACGGAGTCCGCCGCGTACTGATCGGTCAGTACACGACGGACCGCGTCCAGCAGTTGATGGGGCGCCGCCGTGCGCAGGGCGCGCTCGGCGGTCACGAATCTGTTCACGATCGTCGTCACGATGGTCGAAGCCCAATCCTTGAATCCTCGGTCGGACACCTGCGGAGTCCTCGGGTACGGCCCGCTCTCAGGGGCCGGTGTCGGCCCTGGCTCGCGGCGCGCCTAGTACGCTGACGGACATCCCGGTGTCTGCGAGAGTGTGACTGTGACTTCCCTCCGACCCCGCCCTGAGCCAGCAGAGGTCGCTCGTGTGACCTCCACGGCCGCGGAGTTGCTGGAAGTCCTCTGGGGCCGGGCCTCCACGGCACCCGCCTCGGCGTCCCAGCTGCGCGTGCTGCTCATCCTGGAGCACCACGAGGGCATCAACCTGCGCACCCTCGCCGACTCCCTCGCCTCCACCCCGCCCTCGACCAGCCGGCTGTGCGACCGGCTCCAGGCGGCCGGGTTCGTCGAACGCGTGGTGGGCGCGGCGGACCGGCGCGAGGTACGGCTGCACCTCAGCGGCCGGGGCCGCGCCTTCCTGGCCGACCTGCGCATCCGCCGGGAACAGACGCTGCGCGCGGTGCTCGACCACATGCCCGCCGCCAAGCGGGTCGCGCTGCTGCAAGGGCTGGAGGCGTTCTGCGAGGCGGCGGCGGCCCAGATACACGACGACTCCGCCGACTCCGCCGCGTCCGGTACCCGGACTGCCTGAACTGCCCGTCGTGACACCGGGACGAACATTCCGGATCCTCCCCCGCGCCCGCACGGCACAGCTACATTGTTGCCTCGCGACTATAGTTGCCGAAAGACAACTGTCCGCTCCACGAGTCCCGTCACCAACTCCTGTACGCCGCACCGTCCCACCCTCCTGCCCGTACCGTGAGCCATCCTGCGGGTACCCCGTCACCGCCCCGACCTGCGCCGACTGTGGGCAACGTCTCGACGGGGAGAACACGGGGCATGAGCCGGGCGACTGCGGGTAGCGGCTTGGAGGTGGCCTGTCGGGGGACGGGAGCGGGCCGGACTACGAGGGAGGGCCCGTGACGGCGACCACGCGCATCGGCACGACGACGGATTCCGGCACCGACACCGGTGAGGAACTGCCGCAGATCACCGAGCCGCAGAAGCTCGCCCCGCAGGACGCGCGCGAGCTGACCGGACAGTTCCTCGGCCGGCTCGCCGTGCTGGAGGAGGGCACGCCCGAATACCAGTACGCGCGCAACACGCTCATCGAGATGAACATGTCGCTGGTGCGGTTCGCGGCCCGCCGGTTCCGGACGAGCGGCCAGTCGATGGAGGACGTCGTCCAGGTCGGCGTCATCGGGCTGATCAAGGCCATCGACCGGTTCGAGGTCTCTCGCGAGGTCCAGTTCACCAGCTTCGCGGTGCCGTACATCATCGGCGAGATAAAGCGGTTCTTCCGCGACACGTCCTGGGCCGTGCACGTGCCGCGCCGTCTTCAGGAGGCCCGTACGGAACTCGCCAAGGCCACCGAGGAACTGGCCTCCCGCCTCGGCCGCGCGCCGAAGGTCGCGGAGCTGGCGGCGCTGATGAACCTCTCGGAGGAGGAGGTCGTCGAGGCCCAGGTCGCGGCGAACGGCTACCTCTCCTCGTCCCTGGACGCCGCGATCACCGGCGACTCGGAGGAGAACGACACCACGCTCTCCGAGTTCATCGGCGAGGAGGACCCGGCCCTCGAACTCGTCGAGGACTTCCACGCGCTGGCTCCCCTGGTCGCCGAACTCGACGACCGCCAACGCCTCATCCTCCACCTCCGCTTCGTGGAGGAACGCACCCAGGCGGAAATCGGCAAGCACCTCGGCATCTCCCAGATGCACGTCTCCCGCCTGATCTCCCGTACGGTGGCACGTCTGAGGTCGGGGATGCTGGCGACCGGCTAGGGAGTGCCTCAGAGCTCCAACGCGAGGGATTGCACCGCCTCCGAGGCGCACACAGCGGCGCCCGAGCCGGCCGAAGCCGACTCGGGCGCCGCGTTGCGGGTCAGGGTCCGCAGACTTCAATCCATGTGTTGTGGGTTCCCCCGCTGTGCCATCCGGGATCCACCCGTCATGCCGTCCCATGTCGCTTCATGTCGGCTGGTCCCGAGACGTTCGGGCGAGCAAGGGGCGAGCAGAAAGGCCCCGCCACCTGCGGTGACGAGGCCTTCACGCTGTCAAGCCCCTCGTCACCCGCTACGTCGCCACCAACGTGATGCGCCGGCCCGGACTCCTCCGAGGTGTTCGAGGCGCTCGCCGCGATCGGCATCGAGGGCGAGAAGGGGCGCCGCGGCGTCGAGTTCGCATCGGAGGTCATGCGCGACGGGCCCGGCTGGCGCGCCGAGGCCGACCTGCCCCCGGGCGTCGAAGCGACCGCCGCCCTGGAGAAGCGTGCCGCCCTGGCCGCCGCCGTGCGCCGCCCCATCAGCACCGTCTGGCCCGAAGCCGACCGCACCGCCCACCCCGGCCGCCTCGTGCTGTGGGTCGCCCAGCGCGACCCCGCCAAGGCCGGCCGGAAGCTGTGGCCGCTGATGAAGGACGGCCAGGCCGACGTGTACGAGCCGCTGCCGTTCGGGTTCGACCCGCGCGGCAACCTCGTCGAGATCACCCTCATGTACTCCAGCCTGCTGGTGGGAGGCGTCCCGGCTCGGGCAAGACCTCTGCGCGCTCGCTGTCGTCCTGGGCGTCGCCCTCGACCCCACCGCCGAACTGTGGATCTACGAACTCAAGGGCTCCGGCGACCTCGACTCCGTCAAGCCCGTCTGCCACCGGTACATGTCCGGCGACGAGGACGAGGACCTGGAGGCCGCCCTCGGCGGCATGCGGTCCGGGATCGCCGAGTGCCAGCGCCGCGCCTGAAGCCCTTCAGGGTGTCCACCCGGCAGCTCACCATCAGGGAGTGCTGCGGCGGCGCCAAGGGCCTCCGCTGGGCCGACCTGCCGACCCCCGAGGACGGCGAGCACAGGCCGCCGAGCCGGTTTCGGGAGGGGTAGTGGTTTCACCCCACCCCGAAACCGGTTTCACCCCCGATATCGGCACCCGCCTGGTTTCGGGTTTCGGCCCTCCGGCCAAGGGCTCGGATCGGCCCTGAAACAGGCCCCGGACAGTCTGCTGCCCACGAGGCGAGGGCCGGGGCAGTCAAGCGACCAGCGAGTTGTAGAGCTCGGTGATTTCGGTGTCGAAGGGAGGCGCGTTGAGTTCCTGGGCGGCCGGGATCACTCGTTCGCGAAGAAAGCGGTCGTGATGCTCCGCAGACTCCCAGACATCGACAACCTGCCAGCCGCCCCCTTCCCGCGGCGCCGCGTAGTGGGCGATCATCCCACTTGGCAGGTTGTTCGGGTCCGGCATGACCTGGTCGATGGTCGCCTGGTAGAGCTCCCTGGTCCATGCAGGGCTGTGGTGGTACGCAAGGACAGGCATCCGCCAGCCCTCCTTTCGTGCTGGTCGGTCTTTGCTCACGACGCTAGGTATCGGGGGCTGAGGGCCGCGACCGCTGATACTCCAACCAGCGCGAATGATGTTGCGTCATGGGGTCGTGGAGTCGCAGATCATCCGGCCCGGTCACCTCACCGCCCACCAGACCGCCGAGCAGCTCGGCGTCAGCCTC
Organism: Streptomyces sp. DG1A-41; assembly: GCF_037055355.1. Lineage (GTDB taxonomy): Bacteria > Actinomycetota > Actinomycetes > Streptomycetales > Streptomycetaceae > Streptomyces. The sequence continues at coordinate 4,277,682 of NZ_CP146350.1, forward strand.
GACGGCGTCCGCCAACTCGTCCGACGCGGCAAGCTCACCCGCTCCGGCGGCAGCCCGCGGCAGCCCTGGTACGCGTGGCAGGACGTCGCCACGCACGTCGTCGAAAGGCGCACAAGCAACGCCGCTTGACCGCGGGTCAGAGCCGTGTCAGGTTCTCGGTGAACAACTGTTCCCGCATGAGGCACCACAGACGCACGGCGAAGCCCCGGCTCGGTTTCCCCGGCCGGGGCTTCGCCGTTCCAGGCGTCCTCCGCCCTCACGGCCCAGGGGGCACCCCAGGCTCACCGTGCGCGTGCGCTTGGGCAGGAGCACGCTGGGGTCATGAACGCGACAAAGGCTCCTCAGGACCACAATGGGGGCCGCCCGAGCAGCCTCCGCAAGGGGGATCGCAGCCACCTCCCCCAGCAGGCAAGTCAAGATCGGTGAAGGGCGTACTCACCCACACCCTCGCCGCCGTCCTCGGCCTCATCATCGGCGCGGTGATCGGCTCCAGCACGGCAGACGACTCCGACGGCCAGAGCACAACGCCAACGCCGACGGCGACGGTCACAGCCACCGAGACGCAGACCGAGACGGAAGCTGCGCCGCCGCCCACACCCACTCAGACCGAGCAGCCCACCCAGGGTTCTGCCAACGAGATTCCCGGTGACGGCACCTTCCTCGTCGGCGAGGAAATCGAGCCCGGCACGTACCGGACCGCTGGCCCTGCTGATTCAGCCATCCCGAACTGCTACTGGGCACGGCTGAGCGGAGCCTCCGGCGAACTCGACGAGCTCATCGCCAACGGGAACACCGCCGGCCCCGCCACGGTCACGATCGCCAGCGGCGACCAGGCCTTCCAGACGACCGGATGCAGACCTGGCAGAAGACCGGCTGACCAGCAGCACAGCACTGAGTGAGCGACGGGTAGCAATCGTGCCCTCGCTTCCATCAGGCAGGCGGATACGCACCACGCCACCGTTCAAGATCTCCCACGCGGCCGCCTCGTCATCCGCCTCCAGCGTGCCGCCCCATGAGGTCGAGCTCGTCACAGGGCTGGAGCCGCCCATATGCCGGACCATCCTCCGCGGAGTCGCAGAACTCAGATCTTCGACGATGTCGTACTCGGCTTCTCCCACGATGACCGTGGCGTCGCCCCGGTAGGTAGCCATGCATCCATGGCTGCTCCCCTGTCTCGGAGGTGGCCTGCCACGGCGAGCCATGCAGGTCTGTTCACCGCACTCGGACCAGACCCGCTCGACGTCCCCCACAGCCCCGGCCCGGGCTGGCGCATCGTCACTAGGCTCACCAACTCCTCGGGGCTCACCACCGACGATTGCGGGCTCTGGGCCTGTTGGAGACGAGCCGGTGACTTGGCCCCGGAAGACCACCACCGGATCGCGCTACTGATGGTGGCCATTTGGCAGAGGCGTCTTGGCCTCAAGTCGGGGTGGCCGCTGGGGCAGCCGGGCACTCCGGACCCATGATCGCCTGCACTTCGGGCGAGCATCGGGCGAGCTATCGATCTCCGAGCAATCCCAGAACGCGAATCAGCCCCTCCCCAGCGGCTTCCACCGCAGGTGAGGGGCCGATCGTTGCGTAGGCCCTGTGGGACTCGAACCCACAACCAATGGATTAAAAGTCCACTGCTCTGCCAATTGAGCTAAGGGCCCAGGCGATGTTGCCCCCACGAGCATAGCCGGACGAGGCCGAGTCTCCGATCGGGTATCGGTGACCCGGCCGTGCCGGAGGTGTGAAAACACACTCCGGAACGGCGGAGCGCCGTGACCCCGTGGGGGCGGGGGCCACAGCGCTCGTCACGCCTGTGTGTCAGCTGTTGCGCTTCCAGCGCGGCTTGTCCTCGCGGCGGCCGAAGGAACCGCCGCCACGGTGGTCGTCACGACGGCCCTGCGGACGGTCGTGCCCGGGACGGTCGTGCCCGCCGGAACGGAAGCCCGGACGGTCGTCCCGGCGGTCCCGGTTGAAGGGACGGTCGCTGCCACGGTGCCCACCGCGCTCGTCACGGCGGAAGCCGCCACGGTCCCGGTCACGGTCGCGGTTGAACCCGCCGCCGCGCTCGTCCCGCCGCTCGAACGGACGGCCGCCGCGCTCGTCGCGCCGCTCGAAGGGACGGCCACCACGGTCGTCGCGCCGCTCGAAGGACCGGCCACCACCGTCGCGGTCGAAGGAACGCCCGCCACGGTCATCACGCCGCTCGAAGGACCGGCCACCGCGGTCGCCGCCCCGGTCGGCACGGTCGTCCCGGCGCTCGAACGAACGGCCACCACGGTCACGGTCGAAGGAACGACCACCGCGGTCGCGGTCACGGTCCCGGTTGAAGCCACCGCGCTCGTCACGCCGCTCGAACGGACGGCCACCACGGTCGTCGCGCCGCTCGAAGGACCGGCCGCCGCGGTCACGGTCGAAGGACCGGTCCCGGTCGGCGTTCCGGTCACGGCCGAACCCGCCGCGCTCCTCGCGCCGCTCCCGCCGCTCGTACGGCGCGGAAGCCTCGGGTCGCTGCTCGCGCTCGACGTCCTGCGCGGTCCGCTGCTCCGGCACCGCGATCTCGTCGCCGGCCGGAACCTCCGCGGACTCCGCGGACGCAACCGCCTGCGGCTCCTCGCCCCGCTCCCGAGCGACCCGAGCGAGCAGCCGGTCGGACTCCTCGCGCAGCTCGTTCGCACGCCGCTGCGCCCGCTCCAGCTCCTTGGTGAGCTGGGCGACCTCGCGCTCGGCCTGCTGCGCGGCGTTGCCCACGGACTCGGCCTGGACCTCGGTCATCGACCGGGCACCGGTGATCTCGGCGACCTCCGGGTCGAAGGCCGCGCCGCCCTGGATGATGTGGCGCGTGGCGTCGACGCCCGCGTCCTCCATCAACCGGAAGATCTGACGCCGCTGGTGCGGCAGCGAGAGGGAGACGACGGTGCCGGTACGGCCCGCGCGCGCCGTACGGCCGGCGCGGTGCAGGTAGTCCTTGTGGTCGCCGGCCGGGTCCACGTTCAGCACCAGGTCGATGCCGTCGACGTGGATGCCGCGCGCCGCGACGTCGGTCGCCACGAGCACGTTGACGTACCCGTCCTTGAAGTCGGCCAGGGTCCGCGTCCGCGCGCCCTGGGTCATGCCGCCGTGCAGCGCGTCGGCCTTCACACCGGAGTCGCGCAGCTGCTCGGCGACGCGGTCGGCGCCCAGCTGGGTGCGGACGAAGATGATCGTGCGGCCCTTGCGGGAGGCGATGGCCGCGGTGACCGGCGCCTTGTCCTTGGGCTTCACGATGAGGATGTGGTGCGACATCGTGGTGACGGCGCCCTGGGCGGCGTCGACCTCGTGGCTGACCGGGTTGTTCAGGTACCGGTCGACGAGGGTCTTGATCTCGTTCTCCATGGTCGCGGAGAACAGCATCCGCTGACCGCCCGCGGGGATCTGGTCCAGCAGCTCCGTCACCTCGGGCATGAAGCCCAGGTCGGACATCTGGTCGGCCTCGTCGAGAACGGCGATCTGCACGTTCTCCAGCGAGCAGGCGCCGCGGTTGATGATGTCGCGCAGCCGGCCCGGGGTGGCGACCAGGACGTCGACGCCCTTCTCCAGGGCGTAGATCTGGTTGCCCATGGACGTACCGCCGCAGACGACCTTCATCTTGAGGCCGAGGACGTCACCGTAGGGCTGGAGCGCGTCGGCGACCTGCATGGCGAGCTCACGCGTCGGCGTGAGGATGACGGCCCGCGGCTTGTGCTTCTCGGTCCGGCCGCCGGCCAGCGTGGCCAGGGCCGGCAGTCCGAAGGAGAGGGTCTTGCCGGAGCCGGTGCGGCCACGGCCGAGGATGTCCTTGCCGAGCAGGGCGTCCGGGATGGTCGCGGCCTGGATCGGGAAGGGGGTGGTCACACCGTTCTGCGCGAGCTTGCGCACGACGCCCTCGGGAAGGCCGAGGTCGGCGAAGGTGAGTTCGGGGGTGACGTCGGCTGCCTCGTTCTCGGGCACGACGATGTGATCAGTACTGGCGATGGACATGCGAATGCGAAACCTTCCGGAGTCTCGTCGGCACGCGCCCGTCAACTCCGTGATTCGCGATTCGCAATACGACCGCCTCAATGCGGTCCACCACGGCAAGGGAGAGAGTACGCGCCACACGGCGCGCTCTGCGGTGGCGCCGGGCAAGATGGGATCAAACGATCTGCCACCATACGCACTCCGGGCCCCGCAAGGCAAACCGGACTGCGCAGGAGACAGCGGGCTGCTTTCCACGGCCGGTAAGCCTCCCGACCGCTCCCAACCAACCTCCGGCCGGAAATGTTCCCGCAGCGACGGCGCACTGCCGGCCCTACGCCGGCGCCCCCGCCTCCGGCGCCGGTTCCCGCTGCGCCAGCTGCGGCCCCGGCGGCTCGTGCGCCGACGACGACGGCTCCGGCTTGTCCGTCGGGTCCGGCGAAGTCGTCACCTCGGTCGGCGTCGGCGTGGGCTCGGGATCGGCCGACCGGGTGGGCGTCGGCGGAGCCGGGGGCTTCGGCGACGGCCTGGCCGGCTTCCCCGGCTTGTCGCGCCCCGGCGCGGAAGCACTCACCACGGCGGACGGCGACACCCCGAAAGACGCCGGCTCCCCCGCCCCATCGCCCTTGCGCTTCTCACCCTTCTTGCCCTTGCCACGCCCGCGCTCGCCGTCGGCCGCCGCCGAGCCGAGCCCGGTACCGCCGCCCGACACCGCCGACCCGCCGTCAGGCGCCTCCCCGCCGCGCTGCCCGGCGGAGTGCGACGGCTTGGCACTCCCGCCCGCGTCGTCGTCGCCGACGCTCATACAGCCGGCGGCAGCGGCGACGGCCACGACCGTGGCGGCCAAGCGGACGGGTACGTACAAGGGGCGCACGGGGCCACCTCCGGGAAGGGTGAGGGAGTCAACACCTCCAACTCCCGCCGCCCACAAGAGGACACGCGCCCCGTATTCACAACCCGCTCAGCCGTAACCCAGGGCGTGAAGGCGCGCGTCGTCGATGCCGAAGTGGTGCGCGATCTCGTGCACCACTGTGATCTCCGTCTCGGTGACAACGTCCTCCCGCGACTCGCACATCCGCAAGGTCGGATTCCGGTAGATGGTGATCCGGTCCGGCAGCACACCGGCGTACCACTCGCCCCGGTCGGTCAGCGGCGTCCCCTCGTAGAGCCCGAGCAGCTCGGGATCGTCCGACGGCGGTTCGTCCTCGACGAACACCGCGACGTTGTCCATCAGTCGCGTCAACTCCGGCGGGATCCGGTCGAGCGCCTCGGCGACCAGCTCCTCGAACTCCTCGCGCGTCATCTCCAGCACAGGCCCATTGTCGGCCACGACACCGCCGTACGAGAGCCTTCCGGCGTCGCATATCCGGCCCGGGACTTGGGCATACGGGACCAATGGCCCGCGTCCCCGCCGTAGTCCGGAGTGTCCTGAACCCCATCCGCAGGGCCCCGCACGCTCTGGCCCGCCGCTACCGCTCCCGCCAGGCCCCGGCCACGATCGAACTCGTGCCGCAGCCGCACCCGTGGTCCCGCGCGGTGGGACTCGTCGCCGTCGTCCTCCTCGGCGCCTGGCTTGGCCTGCTGGTCGTGGGCAACGTACGGGTCCCGGTCGGCCCCATGAACACCACCATGACCCTGCGCCCGTCCCTCACCGGCGGCACCAAGATCAATATCTCGCCCCTGGGCGCCCTCCAGCTGGACAGCCACATCGCCCCGGTACGCCTGGACGTGAACGTCGACCAGCTGGACCCGGTCCGCTCCCAGGCCCTGGTCGACCACCCCGAGCGGCTCTCCGGCCTCCAGGACGAGGTCACCGAGGATGTAGGACGCGGCACCCTCGACCTGGCCGTCCGCTCGAGCATCGCCGTCGTCGGCGGCGCCACCGCGCTCGGCCTCGCGGTCTACCGCCGCCCCCGCCGCGCCCTGGCCGCCGGCGGCCTCGCCCTCACCCTCCTCGCCGCCTCGGGCGGCACGGCGTACGCCACCTGGCGCCCCGACTCCGTCCTGGAACCCAAGTTCTCCGGACTGCTCACCTCGGCCCCCTCCCTGGTCGGCAACGCGCGCAGCATCGTCACCGAATTCGACGTCTACCAGAAGGAATTGGCCCGCCTGGTCACCAACGTGACCAAGCTCTACGACGCCACCTCGACCCTCCCGGCCTACGCGCCCGACCCCTCCACCATCCGAGTCCTGCACGTCTCCGACATCCACCTGAACCCGGCGAGCTGGAAGATCATCGCCTCGCTGGTGGAGCAGTACAAGGTGGACGTGATCGTCGACTCGGGCGACACGATGGACCACGGCACGGCCGCCGAGAACGGCTTCCTGGACCCCATCGAGGACCTCGGGGCCCCTTACGTCTGGGTCCGCGGCAACCACGACTCGATGATCACCCAGCGCTACATGGAGGGCCTGAAGAACGTCCACGTCCTGGACGACGGCCGGGCGAAGACGATCGAGGGCCTGCGCTTCGCGGGCATCGGCGACCCGCAGTTCACCCCGGACCGCTCGAAGCAGCCCGGCAACGAGCAGTCCCAGGAGCTGGCCGGCGCCCGCCTGGCCACGGCCCTGCGCGACCAGCGCACGGCCGGCACCCCGGTGGACATCGCCATCGCCCACGAGCCGGCGGCGGCCCGCGAGGTCGACGGCGAGGTGCCGCTGGTGCTGGCCGGCCATGTCCACCACGACGAGATGGAAGTCCTGAAGTACGGCACCCGACTCCGCATCGAGGGCTCCACGGGCGGCAGCGGCCTGCGCGCCATCGAGGGCAAGCACCCCGACCCCATCGAAGCGTCGATTCTGTACTTCGACCGGGACACCCGCCACCTCCAGGCCTGGGACGAGATCGAACTGGGCGGCCTGGGCCTCACGACAGCCGAGGTCAGCCGTCACCTTCCCGAGGAGAACCAACCGGGAGCAACCCCCTCACCCTCGCCCTCCTCCCCCACCCCCTCGACCACGTCCCCCTAAACCGTTTTGGCGATAGCTCCCGCCATCCCATATGCTTCTCACGTCCCCGACGCGCTGAGAAGCGCCCAGGCGGGCCGATAGCCCTCATCGTCTAGCGGCCTAGGACGCCGCCCTTTCAAGGCGGTAGCACGGGTTCGAATCCCGTTGGGGGCACGCACCACCCTGTGCGACACTGTCGTACGACACGCTTGGTCCTGTGGAGCAGTTTGGAGTGCTCGCCACCCTGTCAAGGTGGAGGCCGCGGGTTCAAATCCCGTCAGGACCGCTGAGGTTTCACGTGAAACCTCGTGGCTGGGTAGCTCAGTTGGTACGAGCGTCCGCCTGAAAAGCGGAAGGTCGCCGGTTCGACCCCGGCCCCAGCCACAACGGAAACCCCTGTCGAGATCTCGACAGGGGTTTCGCTCTGCCAAAAGCCTTAGCCAGGAAAATCCGCGGGATGAGATCCTGGACCGCGTATGTCTACGCAACCCGCCCCCGCCCTCGGCGCCCTCGCCTCCCGCCTGACCGAGCTGTCCCTGCGCGACGCGCACCGGCTCGGGCGCAGGCTCGAGGGTGCGCGCAAGATCCGTAAGCCGGAGGCCCGGACCGCCGTGCTGGCCGAGATCGAGGCCGACATCGGCAAGGCCGAGGAGCGGATGGCCGGGCGACGCAGCCGCCTGCCCGAGATCACGTACCCCGAGCAGCTGCCGGTCAGCCAGAAGAAGGACGAGATCGCCGACGCCATCCGCGACCACCAGGTCGTGATCGTCGCCGGTGAGACCGGTTCCGGTAAGACCACGCAGATCCCGAAGATCTGTATGGAGCTCGGCCGCGGTGTCCGCGGCATGATCGGGCACACCCAGCCCCGCCGTATCGCCGCCCGCACGGTCGCCGAGCGTGTGGCGGAGGAGCTGGACACCCCGCTGGGCGAGGCCGTCGGCTGGAAGGTCCGGTTCACCGACCAGGTCGACCCGGACGCCACCTTCGTCAAGCTCATGACGGACGGCATCCTGCTCGCCGAGATCCAGACCGACCGCGAGCTGCGCGCCTACGACACGATCATCATCGACGAGGCCCACGAGCGGTCCCTCAACATCGACTTCCTGCTGGGCTACCTCGCCCAGCTGCTACCGAAGCGCCCCGACCTCAAGGTCGTCATCACCTCGGCCACCATCGACCCCGAGCGCTTCTCCCGGCACTTCGGCGACGCCCCGATCGTCGAGGTCAGCGGCCGTACGTACCCCGTGGAGGTCCGCTACCGGCCGCTTCTGGAGGAGGACGGCGACGACGCCGACCGCGACCAGATCACCGCGATCATCGACGCCGTCGAGGAACTCCAGAAGGAGGGCCAGGGCGACATCCTGGTCTTCCTCTCCGGCGAGCGGGAGATCCGGGACACGGCCGACGCCCTGACCAAGAAGAACTACCGCTTCACGGAGATCCTGCCGCTCTACGCCCGGCTCTCCCACGCCGAACAGCACCGCGTCTTCCAGCCGCACACCGGACGCAGGATCGTTCTGGCCACGAACGTCGCCGAGACCTCCCTCACCGTCCCGGGCATCAAGTACGTCATCGACCCCGGCTTCGCCCGCATCTCGCGCTACAGCCACCGCACGAAGGTCCAGCGCCTCCCCATCGAGCCGGTCTCCCAGGCCAGCGCCAACCAGCGCAAGGGCCGCTGCGGCCGCACGTCGGACGGCATCTGCATCCGCCTCTACAGCGAGGACGACTTCAACGCCCGCCCGGAGTTCACGGACGCGGAGATCCTCCGGACGAACCTCGCCTCCGTCATCCTCCAGATGACCGCGGCCGGCCTTGGCGATATCGAGAAGTTCCCCTTCATCGACCCGCCGGACCACCGCAACATCCGCGACGGCGTACAGCTCCTCCAGGAGCTGGGCGCCCTCGATCCGGCGCAGAAGGACCCCCGCAAACGGCTCACGGACACCGGCCGCAAGCTCGCCCAGCTGCCCGTCGACCCGCGCCTGGCCCGCATGGTCCTGGAGGCGGACAGGAACGGCTGTGTCCGCGAGGTCATGGTCATAGCCGCCGCGCTGTCCATCCAGGACCCCCGCGAGCGCCCCGCCGACAAGCAGACCCAGGCCGACCAGCAGCACGCCCGTTTCAAGGACGAGACCAGCGACTTCCTGGCCTACCTCAACCTCTGGCGCTACATCCGCGAGCAGCAGAAGGAACGCGGCTCGTCCTCCTTCCGCCGGATGTGCAAGCAGGAGTACCTCAACTTCCTTCGCATCCGCGAATGGCAGGACATCTACAGCCAGTTGCGCACGGTCGCGAAACAGATGGGCATCCACCTCAACGAGGACGACGCCCCGGCCGACCGCATCCACGTCTCCCTCCTCGCGGGCCTGCTCTCCCACATCGGCATGAAGGACGTGAAGGACGGCGCGAAGAACGAGTACCTGGGCGCCCGCAACGCCAAGTTCGCGATCTTCCCCGGCTCGGCCCTCTTCAAGAAGCCCCCGCGCTTCGTGATGTCCGCCGAGCTCGTCGAGACGTCCCGCCTCTGGGCCCGCGTCAACGCCAAGATCGAGCCCGAGTGGGTCGAACCCCTCGCCGGCCACCTCCTCAAGCGCACGTACAGCGAACCGCACTGGGAGAAGGACCAGGCCGCGGTGATGGCGTACGAGAAGGTCACGCTCTACGGCGTGCCGATCGTGGCGCAGCGGAAGGTCAACTACGGCCGGATCGACCCGGAGGTCAGCCGCGAGCTGTTCATCCGGAACGCGCTCGTCGAGGGCGACTGGCGCACGCACCACAAGTTCTTCTCGGACAACCGCAGACTCCTCACCGAGGTCGAGGAGCTGGAGCACCGGGCCCGGCGCCGGGACATCCTGGTCGACGACGAGACGCTGTTCGACTTCTACGACCAGCGGATCCCCGAACACGTCGTCTCGGGCGCCCACTTCGACTCCTGGTGGAAGCACAAACGGCACGAGCAGCCCGACTTCCTCGACTTCGAGCGCGAGATGCTCATCAACGAGAAGGCGGGCGAGGTCACCAAGGACGACTACCCGGACTCCTGGCGCCAGGGGAACCTCAAGTTTCGCGTGACGTACCAGTTCGAGCCGGGCGCGGACGCCGACGGCGTGACCGTCCACATCCCGCTCCAGGTCCTCAACCAGGTCACGGACGAGGGCTTCGACTGGCAGATCCCGGGTCTGCGGGAGGAGCTCGTCACGGAGCTCATCCGGTCCCTCCCCAAGCCGATCCGCCGCAACTACGTGCCAGCGCCGAACTACGCGAAGACGTTCCTCGACCGCGCAGTGCCGCTCCAGGAGCCCCTCACGACCACCATGACCCGCGAGCTGCGGCGCATGGTCGGCGTGCCCTTCGAGGCGGACGACTTCGACTGGTCCAAGGTCCCCGACCACCTCAAGGTCACGTTCCGGATCGTCGACGAGCGGCGCCGCAAGCTCGCCGAGGACAAGGACCTTCAGGCGCTGAAGCTCAGGCTCCGGCCGAAGGCCCGCAAGGCCCTCTCCCAGGCGGCGGCCGCCACGGCGGAACGCCAGGGCGGCGAGTCCCTGGAGCGCAAGGGCCTCACGGACTGGACGATCGGCACCCTCACCCGCGTCTTCGAGACCCGGCGGGCCGGCCAGCCGGTGAAGGCGTACCCGGCGCTGGTCGACGACGGCGACACGGTCTCCGTACGCCTCTTCGACACGGAGGCCGAGCAGCAACAGGCCATGTGGAAGGGCACCCGCCGCCTGATCCTGCGCAACATCCCGGTGAACCCGGCCAAGTTCGCCTCGGAGAAGCTGACGAACGCGCAGAAGCTGGCGCTGTCCGCGAATCCGCACGGCTCCATCCAGGCGCTGTTCGACGACTGCGCGATGGCGGCCGCCGACAAGCTGATCGCGGACTTCGGCGGCCCGGCGTGGGACGAGGAGTCGTACCGGAAGCTGTACGACAAGGTGCGGGCCGAGATCGTCGACACGACCGTCCGCACGGTGGGCCAGGTGCAGCAGGTCCTGGCCGCCTGGCAGGCCTGTGAACGCCGTCTGAAGGCCGTACGCAGCCCCGCGCTGCTGCCGAACCTCCAGGACGTACGGGGACAGCTGGACGCCCTGGTGAAGCCCGGCTTCGTGACGGAGGCGGGTCTGCGCCGCATGCCGGACCTGATGCGCTACCTGGTGGCCGCGGACCGGCGTCTGACGCAGATGCCGACGAACGTCCAGCGGGACACCACGCGGATGCAGAAGGTCCACGAGATGCAGGACGAGTACGCCTGGCTGCTGGAGCAGATGCCGCAGGGCCGGCCGGTGCCGTCGTCGGTCCTGGACATCCGCTGGATGATCGAGGAGCTCCGGGTCAGCTACTTCGCCCACGCGCTGGGCACGGCGTACCCCGTCTCCGACAAGCGGATCGTGAAAGCGATCGACGCGGCGGTGCCGTAACGGCGTGCGCACGCAGGGTGAGTTCGACCAGGGCCCCACCCTCCTGTACAGTCTCTTCTCGCAGCGCAACGCGCGAATGGCGCGCGAAACCTGGTCCTGTGGAGCAGTTTGGAGTGCTCGCCACCCTGTCAAGGTGGAGGCCGCGGGTTCAAATCCCGTCAGGACCGCGGAAAGAGAGCCCGGATCTTCGGATCCGGGCTCTTTTTGTTGCCCGGACCCGCGCCGCGCCCAGATTCCTTTGTGCGCCCCCTGACCTGCGAGATGCCCCCTCGCGGCCCCTCACGCCGTCTTGACGCCCTCTCGTTCCCTCGGTACCCAGAAACCAGGGTCGTTCCTCGTTCGGCCTTCCGGAGGTGGCGTATGGCGGCATCGGCTAGGCACGAGACGCGGGCCCTGCTCCGTGCGCACCTGGCGGCCGCGTCGTCGTACCGGCATCTCACTCGCCACTGCCCGATCTGCCATCGCCTGCTGCGGCTGGCGATGGAGTCCGCCCAGCCCGCCCCTCGCACCGCCCAGACGCCCCAGGGGGCCGTGGAGAACGAGAGCCCGGCACGAGCCTGACCGAGGCCGGCCTCAACACCCGTCCGTACGCGGGGAGCTGGAGCCGCAGGTTCCCCTACCGCACCCGCGGCAGGAGTAACAAGCCGCTCGGTATGTGACGGGTGTCACGGCATGAGTTTTGGAAAGTGCGGTACTTACTCACCGCCTACAACGGGTCAATTTAATATGTGCAATTGCACCCCTTCGGCAGTGCCGCGCACAGGGGATCCGACACCCCTCCCCAGACTCCGACGAAGCCGTTCACAGCCCGGCCCGACAGCCCGGCAGCGGGCGCACAAAAAGATCGCGCTGGACCCGGCGGAGTCCAGCGCGATCGACGACGCACCCTGTTATATGCCTGGAAGCTCTGACTGGCTTGGGCGTGGGGCCTGTTGGGGCAGGACCCGCGTCGCTTGGAGCTGTGGTTCCGGACGTCTCGACTGATGGGGGACCAGCCGGTTTGCCCGGTTATTCAGTTGTTCAGGCCTCGCTGCGCTGCTGCGGAATGCCCGCGAGCAGAGCGCGGACCTCGGCCTCGCGGTAGCGGCGATGCCCGCCGAGCGTGCGGATCGACGTGAGCTTGCCGGCCTTCGCCCACCGCGTGACCGTCTTGGGGTCGACGCGGAACATGGTGGCGACCTCAGCCGGGGTCAGCAGCGGCTCGGCATCAGGGGTGCGAGCGGTCATGAGCGGCCTCCTCGGGAGAACCGAACCTTCTCGGTTCTTTCCTCTAAATTCTGCACCTTGACCCGCGTTGCCCGAAATGGCGGACGCGAGTCGAGTCGGTTATAGGACGAACGGCTTGTCCTCGGCACTACAACTACACCATCTGTCCAGCCGCGTCGGCCAAACCGATGGAATTGCCCTCCCAGGTGTTCATCAGCGACGGAAGCCGATGGACCATGCCATAGCGGACAGTCACGCCACTGTGACGATCAGTCACAGGACGATCAGGAGTCACCAGACCCCCCAAAGCGTGCAATGCTGAGATTCCACCCACAATGCAGCACAACGGGGCGGAAGGAACCCCCCGGACTCCTTGTCCTATTTTGGCATGAGGAGGGGCAAGGGGCGCAAGGGCCATGTACGTGCAGTCCGTCACGTTTGGCCCACTTGAGAGGTACGCCCGGATCGGAACCTACGTCCGTTGTTGACAAGGCGTCAGTAAACGCAGAGCGCACTTCAGGAACGTCGGTGCGAGGACGAAACCCCAAAACGGGCGGTACGTCAAACGCCTGTTCGTGACCGGTCGCGAGCAGTCCGTAGGAACCGAAGGTCAGAGGTCAGTTCGCCGACCGCAGGTCCCGTACGGAGCGCCACCGGTCCACCAGACGCGCGTACGCCTCCCCCGCGGCCTCCCCGTCACCCCGCCGCAGCGCGGCGATGCCCTCGGCCACGTCCGCGGCCGAGTGGTCGTCCTCCAGCTCCCCGGTCGGCAGGGCGTGCACCAGGCCGCCGTAGTCCAGCTCCACGAGCGAGCGCGGGTGGAACTCCTCCAGCCAGCGCCCGACGTCCACCAGGCCGTCGATCAGCGGCCCCTCGTCCATGGCCTCCTTCAGGGCCCGCAGGCCCCGGGCCACGCGCCGCCGGGCCTGCACCATGGGCGTGCGGTAGCGCAGCACCGGCGTGCTGTCCTCGCTGTCGCCCTTGTCGTACTCGCGCTCCTCGTCGGCGACCAGCACGAACCAGTTGATCGGCACCTGCCAGGTCGCCGTACGGATCCACGGCCGGGCGTCCGGGTTCTCCTCCAGCCAGCGCTCGTAGTCCTGGGCCGCCTGGCGGCGCAGGAAGGGCGGCAGGACCGCGTCCAGGACGGGCGGCGGGAGCTCCTCGGAGAGCTCCTCCAGGGCCTGCCAGCCGCGCAGCCGGGTGCGCCAGGGGCAGACGCAGACGACGCCGTCGACGTCCAGCACAAAGGCGTCCTGGCTCTCGTGCACCGGGACCGGGACCGGTGGGGTGGGCACCAAGTCAGCCAGCGCGCGGCGCAGTTCGTCCTGGTACGAGGGGCGGTCCGGACGGCGCGCGTAGCGGGCCCAGTGGCTGCGCTCCGGCTCCGGGAAGGCGGCCAGCGGTTCGTACACGCGCAGATAGGTCGCGTAGGGGACGATCACCGAGGACACCTTGGGCACGCCTGCTCCCTCCCCCGCGCACCGTCGCGAAAACCTGGGGAACCCACTCACAAACGCGCGGGAAATCTATGCAAATCGTCGCACGGGTGTACTCCGGTCGGAGGTGATCCTGAGCACTGTGCGGCCGGCGGGCCCCCCAGGCTCTAATCTCGTGCTCAGCAGCCCCCGCCACCCGCACGGAGGCTGGTCTCCACCCGCCGCAACTTACTCAGGAGTCACCACAGTGACCGACGTAACCGGCGCACCTGCTGATGTACTGCACACCCTGTTCCACTCGGACCAGGGGGGTCATGAGCAAGTCGTGCTCTGCCAGGACCGCGCGAGCGGCCTCAAGGCCGTCATCGCCATCCACTCCACCGCCCTGGGCCCCGCGCTCGGCGGTACGCGCTTCTACCCGTACGCGAACGAGGCCGAGGCCGTCGCCGACGCGCTGAACCTCGCCCGCGGGATGTCGTACAAGAACGCCATGGCCGGTCTCGACCACGGCGGCGGCAAGGCTGTGATCATCGGCGACCCGGAGCGGATCAAGACCGAGGAGCTGCTCCTCGCCTACGGCCGGTTCGTCGCCTCCCTGGGCGGCCGCTACGTCACCGCCTGCGACGTCGGCACGTACGTCGCCGACATGGACGTCGTGGCCCGCGAGTGCCGCTGGACCACCGGACGCTCCCCGGAGAACGGCGGCGCCGGCGACTCCTCCGTCCTCACCGCCTACGGCGTCTACCAGGGCATGCGGGCCTCCGCGCAGCACCTGTGGGGCGACCCGTCGCTGCGCGGCCGGCGGGTCGGTATCGCGGGCGTCGGCAAGGTCGGCCACCACCTCGTGGAGCACCTGCGGGCGGAGGGCGCCGAGGTCTTCGTCACGGACGTGCGCGAGGAGGCCGTGGGGCGGGTCCTCGCCGCGCACCCGACGGGCGTCACGGCCGTCGCCGACACCGCGACCCTGATCCGCGTGGACGGCCTCGACATCTACGCCCCGTGCGCTCTCGGCGGGGCCCTGAACGACGACACGGTGCCGGTGCTGACCGCGAAGGTGGTCTGCGGCGCCGCCAACAACCAGCTCGCCCACCCGGGCGTGGAGAAGGACCTCGCCGACCGCGGGATCCTCTACGCGCCGGACTACGTGGTGAACGCCGGCGGCGTCATCCAGGTGGCCGACGAGCTGCGCGGCTTCGACTTCGAGCGGTGCAGGACGAAGGCGGCGAAAATCTTCGACACCACGCTGGCCATATTCGCACGTGCGAAGGAAGACGGCATTCCGCCGGCTGCCGCGGCCGACCGGATCGCCGAGCAGCGCATGCACGACGCGGCCATGGCCCGCCGGGCGCGTTGATTCGAAAGCGCCCTCGTACGTTTGGCCGGTACCCGTCGGTGGGCAGTTAGAGAGAACTCTCACTTCTACCGGCGGGTCGACCGCCGATAAGTGGTTAAAATCGCGGTTGACCAGCGAGGACGGGGCGCCTCGAAGGTCCTGGGCGCGGGCACGTCATGCGGGCGACGTACCGTATGGGCGCGGGCTCAGGTACCGTGGAAGCCCTACGGACCGGTCTCTCTGTGGAGAGTCCGTGCCGGACCATGAACGCGTGTCAAGACTCTGGGGCCGTCGAGCCCCGTCGTTGAGGGGGTCGAGCCATGGGGCGCGGCCGGGCCAAGGCCAAGCAGACGAAGGTCGCCCGCCAGCTGAAGTACAACAGCGGTGGGACTGACCTCTCACGCCTGGCCGAGGAGCTGGGTGCATCGCCTTCGAATCCGCAGCCGCCTAACGGCGGGCCTTTCGAGGACGATGATCAGGACGACGACCTGTACGCACGGTACGCCGACCTCTACGAGGACGACGATGAAGACGAGGACGACCAGTCCTCGCAACACCGTCGCGGCGCTTGACCTTGCACTGAGCATGTACCCGGTCGGTGGCTTCGGTCACCGACCGGGTTCTGTGCTGCCTTCAGGTCGTCAGCTCGCGTAGTCACCGATCAGGGCGGCGCCGGTGGTGTGCTCGCCCCGGTCCGTGATCTCGCCTGCCACCCAGGCGTCCACGCCGCGGTCGGCCAGGGTGGCCAGGGCCACGTCCGTGGACTCCTGCGGCACGATCGCGATCATGCCGACGCCCATGTTCAGGGTCTTCTCCAGCTCCAGGCGCTCCACGTTCCCCGTCCGGCCGACGAGGTCGAAGACAGGGCCCGGGGTCCAGGTGGAGCGGTCGACGATCGCGTGCAGCTCGTCGGGGACGACCCGGGCGAGGTTGGCCGCGAGCCCGCCGCCGGTGACGTGGCTGAAGGCGTGCACCTCGGTGGTGCGCATCAGGGCCAGGCAGTCCAGCGAGTAGATCTTCGTCGGCTCCAGCAGCTCCTCGCCGAGGGTGCGGCCGAGCTCGTCGATGTGGGTGTCCAGCGCGAGGCCGGCCTGGTTCAGCAGGACATGCCGGACGAGCGAGTACCCGTTCGAGTGAAGACCGGAGGACGCCATGGCGATCACCGCGTCACCCGTCCGGATACGATCCGCGCCGAGCAGCCGGTCGGCCTCCACGACGCCCGTACCGGCGCCGGCGACGTCGAAGTCGTCCTCGCCCAGCAGGCCCGGGTGCTCGGCGGTCTCGCCGCCGACCAGGGCGCAGCCGGCCAGCACACAGCCCTCGGCGATGCCCTTGACGATGGCGGCGACGCGCTCGGGGTGGACCTTGCCGACGCAGATGTAGTCGGTCATGAACAGCGGCTCGGCGCCGCACACCACGATGTCGTCCATGACCATGGCGACCAGGTCGTGGCCGATCGTGTCGTAGACACCGAGTTGGCGGGCGATGTCGACCTTGGTGCCGACGCCGTCCGTGGCGGAGGCGAGCAGGGGGCGCTCGTAGTTCTTCAGGGCGGAGGCGTCGAAGAGGCCGGCGAAGCCGCCGAGGCCGCCGAGGACCTCGGGGCGCTGGGCCTTCCTCACCCACTCCTTCATCAGCTCGACGGCGCGGTCGCCCGCTTCGATGTCGACGCCCGCGGCTGCGTAGCTGGCACCAGTTGTCTCAGACATGGCTAATGAGAACCTTCGTGTCGTACAGCAGGTATTGCGGGCTGCCTACGGGCGGCGGATCGCGTCGGCGGCGGCCGTGGCGGCCGGGCCGGCGGCCAGCTCCGTCTCCAGGAGCTGCTTGCCGAGCAGCTCGGGGTCCGGGAGCTCCATCGGGTACTCGCCGTCGAAGCAGGCGCGGCACAGGTTCGGCTTGGCGATGGTGGTCGCCTCGATCATGCCGTCGATGGAGATGTACGCCAGGGAGTCGGCGCCCAGCGAGGTGCCGATCTCCTCGATCGTCATGCCGTTGGCGATGAGTTCGGCGCGGGTGGCGAAGTCGATACCGAAGAAGCAGGGCCACTTCACGGGCGGCGAGGAGATCCGGATGTGGACCTCGGCTGCGCCCGCCTCGCGGAGCATGCGGACCAGGGCCCGCTGGGTGTTGCCGCGCACGATCGAGTCGTCGACGACGACCAGGCGCTTGCCCTTGATGACTTCCTTCAGCGGGTTCAGCTTCAGGCGGATGCCCAGCTGGCGGATGGTCTGCGAGGGCTGGATGAACGTACGGCCGACATAGGCGTTCTTCACCAGGCCGGCGCTGAAGGGGATGCCGGAGGCCTCGGCGTAACCGATGGCCGCCGGGGTGCCGGACTCCGGGGTCGCTATCACCAGGTCGGCCTCGACCGGGGACTCCTTCGCCAGGCGGCGGCCCATCTCCACGCGGGAGAGGTAGACGTTCCGGCCGGCGATGTCGGTGTCCGGGCGGGCCAGGTACACGTACTCGAAGACACAGCCCTTGGGCTTCGCTTCCGCGAATCGGGACGTGCGCAGGCCGTTCTCGTCGATGGCGACGAACTCGCCCGGCTCGATCTCGCGGACGTAAGCGGCACCGCAGATGTCGAGGGCGGCGGACTCGGAGGCGATGACCCAGCCGCGCTCCAGACGGCCGAGGACCAGGGGGCGGATGCCCTGCGGGTCGCGGGCCGCGTAGAGGGTGTTCTCGTCCATGAAGACGAGGCTGAAGGCGCCGCGCACCTGCGGAAGAACCTGGCCGGCCGCCTCCTCGATGGTCAGCGGCTTGCCGTCCTCGTCGACCTGGGCCGCGAGGAGCGCGGTGAGCAGGTCGGTGTCGTTGGTGGCCGCGACGCGCGGGGTGCGGCCGCCCTCCTGCTTGGGCAGGTCGGCGACCATTTCGGCGAGCTGGGCGGTGTTGACGAGGTTGCCGTTGTGGCCGAGCGCGATGGAACCGTGCGCGGTCGCGCGGAACGTCGGCTGGGCGTTCTCCCACACGGAGGCGCCGGTGGTCGAGTAGCGGGCATGACCGACCGCGATGTGACCCTGGAGCGAACCGAGAGAGGTCTCGTCGAAGACCTGGGAGACCAGGCCCATGTCCTTGAAGACGAGGATCTGCGAGCCGTTGCTGACCGCGATTCCCGCGGATTCCTGGCCTCGATGCTGGAGGGCGTAGAGCCCGAAGTACGTGAGCTTGGCGACCTCTTCGCCCGGAGCCCAGACACCGAAGACGCCGCAAGCGTCCTGGGGGCCCTTCTCACCGGGGAGCAGGTCGTGGTTGAGTCGTCCGTCACCACGTGGCACGCCACCGAGTGTAGGCGAGGTCGCCCACTGGTCCGAATTGGGGATACCGGACTTTTCAGTGGATCACTACTCGGCGACGGCTCGCACACTCGTGCCGTTTTCGCTGGTCAGCGTCAGTGTTCGGTGATCGACTCCGTACTTCAGCTTCCCGTCGAAAAGTCGCAGCAGGGCCTTCTCGTCGGCCATGAGTGAGTCTTCGCACATCATTCGGGTCGTGGACGGGCGGCCGAGCGTGATATCGCCGTCGCGGACGGTGGCCTCGGCGTTCACCTTGTTGCAGCCCAGACTGCCGGAGACGGTGCCCTTCTTCGCGTCGAAGGTGAGGTGGGCGCGGCCGTCGGTCTCCGGGGTCGTGACGGTCCACTTGGTGCCGCTCAGCGGGGCGTCCTCGGCCTTGGTCAGGCGGACGGTGTCCCCCTGGTCGGTGGTGAGGGTGAGGCGGTCGCCGTCCACCCGGGCCTCGAACTCCCGGTCGGAGAGCGTGCGGGCGAGGGTCTCCTCGAACTCCATGGGCTTGTTCTCGCAGGCCATCTCCGTGGACATGGTCTTGCTGAGCCGGATGCGGTCGCCGTCGACGGTGGCCTCGGCGCCGAACTTGTTGCAGCCGAAGCTGCCCTCTGCCCGGCCCTTGTCGATGGTCACGTGGGCGCCGGCCGGGGCCTTGTGGGTGCTGCCGTCCGTGGTGACGCTGTCCACGCTCCACCGCACGCCCGTCACCGGCCTCTCGGCACCGACCGAACCGCTGCCGCCGTCCGCCTTCTCGTTGCCGCAGGCCGCCATGAGCGGGACGAGCATGGCGGCGGCCGTCAGGGTCATGCGCTGCTTCTGCCTGTCCATGCCACTTCGACGGGGGACCCGGGGGGATCGGTTCCCCTTACGGCACGCCTGTTCCTTCCGCTTCTTGAGCGCCTATGCCATGAGCGGCAGGTGGGCCGACAGATCCGCCCGCTCCCCGCCGGCGCTGACCTCGGCGTCCCGGAGCGCCTGTGCCCAGGCCAGTCGCCCGGTCGCCAGCCGGATCCAGGTCAGCGGGTCCGTCTCGACGACGCTGGGCGGGGTGCCCCGGGTGTGCCTCGGGCCCTCCACGCACTGCACCACCGCGTACGGCGGGACCCGCACCTCCGTCGAGCCGCCGGGTGCCTTCGCGGCCAGCGCGTCGGCGAGCAGCCGGGTGCAGGCGGCGAGGGCCTGACGGTCGTGGGGGATGTCCAGGCCGGGGACGGCGGCGTTGAGGTCGTCGGTGTGCACGACGAGTTCGACGGTGCGGGTGACCAGGTAGTCGGCGAGGGTCATGGCGCCCGTGCGCGTGGCGAGCAGGCGGGTGCCGGGGATATCCGCCAGCTTCTCGGTGAGGCGTTCCCCGGTGTCGGCGTAGAGGGCGTCGAGGTCGGGGTTGGTCTCGGCGAGCCGCCGGGTGTCGTCGGCGATGCCGGCGGCGCGGGCGGCCGTGGCGAAAGGCCAGTCGAGGAGGACGAGCTCCGCCTTCGCCGGTTCCTCGCGCTCGAGGTTGCGGCTGACGCTCTCCACGGCCATCGCCACGTGCGCCGCCAGCTCCCGGACCGTCCAGTCACCGAGCCGCGTCGGAAGCGCCAACTGCTCGGGGACGAGCGTACGGACGGCCTGCCGTACGTTCCCGAACTGCGCGAACACGGCCGTGCGGATCTTGGCGGGGTCGTAGCTGCGGGTGCGCTTCTTGGCCGGGGGCATGGCGTCAGCCTAAGTGGAGCATCAGGTACAGCAGGCCCGGCTGGGTGCGGCTGAGGTGGTCGCGCCGCCCGTCGGCGGCCCGTACGACCCCGGCCTCGGCGACCGCGAGGATCGGGGCGCCGAGGCCGGGAAGGCCTGAGGGCGGCGGGCGAGCGGCCACACCCTGTGGAAAGGGGCGGGGGCCCGGCTAGGGCTCGGCGGGGACGCCGGCGGGCGACCGGGAGCGGCCGCCGCGTGCCGGTCGGCCGTCGGCCTCGCGGCCACCCTCGGCCCGACCGGCGCCGGCCAGGAGTAGCGCTGGCCAGGAGTGGCGCCGCATGGTGGGCTCCGACCTCCCGGAGGCCACCATGCCCCACATGACTCCGCCCCGCCTCGGGGGGGCGCCGCGGGCGGCGGGTAGCGGGGCCTCAGCACTAGTCCGGTAGCCGGGGGCGGGCCGAGGCCGGTGACGGGGCGGGAATCCGGTGACCGGGGTGCCGGGCGTGGGAGCGGTGGCCGGGGGCGGCCGAGTCCGGCCACCGGAGCCCCCGCACGAGGCCGATAACCGGTGTCCGGGCACGCCGGCGGTGACCAGAGCCCGGCATGAGCGAAGGCCCCGCCGGTCACCAGGCCGTGTGAGGCCTCGGAGCGCGAACCGGTAACTCGGCCGCAGGGCCCTGGCTGTGCTGTCCCGGGGCGAGCCCGAGACCTCCAACCGCCCTCGGGCCTGACCGGCGGCGAGCACGAGGCCGATCGACCCGGCCCCCAGAACATGCGAAAGCCCCGCCGGTCACCATGACAGGCGGGGCCTCCGTCGCCGTGCTGTCCCGGTCGCTACGCCAGCAGCGCCGGGATCGTCCGCTCATGGGTCTCGCGCAGCTCGGAAAGGGAGAGTGTGAACTCGCCCTGGACGTCCACCGAGTCGCCGTCCACGACACCGATGCGGGTGGCCTGGCAGGCCCCGCGCGCCGCACATGTCGTTGAAGCGGACCTCCTCCGAACGCGGCACGGCCACGACCGCGCGGCCCGCCGACTCGGAGAAGAGGAAGGTGAAGGCGTCCAGACCGTCCGGGACGATCAGGCGGGCGCCCTTGCCGCCGAGCAGCGCCGACTCGACGACCGCCTGGATCAGACCGCCGTCGGACAGGTCGTGCGCGGAGTCGATCATGCCGTCGCGGGACGCGGCGATCAGGATCTCGGCGAGCAGGCGCTCACGCTCCAGATCGACCTTCGGGGGCAGGCCGCCGAGGTGGTCGTGGACGACCTGCGACCAGGCCGAGCCGCCGAACTCCTCACGGGTGTCGCCGAGGAGGTAGAGCAGCTGGCCCTCCTCCTGGAAGGCGACCGGCGTGCGGCGGGCGACGTCGTCGATGACGCCCAGGACCGCGACGACCGGGGTCGGGTGGATGGCCGCCTCGCCCGTCTGGTTGTAGAGCGAGACGTTGCCGCCCGTCACCGGGGTGCCGAGCTGCTGGCAGGCGTCCGCCAGACCGCGCACGGCCTCCGCGAACTGCCACATCACCGCGGGGTCCTCGGGCGAGCCGAAGTTCAGGCAGTCGGAGACGGCGAGCGGCTTCGCGCCGGTCGTCGCCACGTTCCGGTAGGCCTCGGCGAGGGCCAGCTGCGCGCCCGCGTACGGGTCGAGCTTGGCGTACCGGCCGTTGCCGTCCGTGGCCAGGGCCACGCCGAGGCCGGTCTCCTCGTCGATCCGGATCATGCCGGAGTCCTCGGGCTGGGCGAGGACCGTGTTGCCCTGCACGAAGTGGTCGTACTGGGAGGTGATCCAGGACTTGGAGGCCTGGTTCGGGGAGCCGACCAGCTTCAGGACCTGCTCGCGCAGCTCGTCACTCGTCCGCGGCCGCGGCAGCTTGTTCGCGTCGTCCGCCTGGAGGGCGTCCTGCCAGGACGGGCGGGCGTACGGGCGCTCGTAGACCGGGCCCTCGTGGGCCACCGTGCGCGGGTCGACATCGACGATCTTGCCGCCGTGCCAGTAGATCTCCAGACGGTCGCCGTCGGTCACCTCACCGATGACGGTGGCGATGACGTCCCACTTCTCGCAGATCTCCAGGAAGCGGCCGACCTTTTCCGGCTCGACGACCGCACACATGCGCTCCTGCGACTCGCTCATGAGGATTTCCTCGGGGGAGAGCGTGGAGTCGCGCAGGGGGACGTCGTCGAGGGTGACGCGCATGCCGCCGGAGCCGTTCGAGGCGAGCTCGCTGGTCGCGCAGGACAGGCCCGCCGCACCCAGGTCCTGGATGCCGACGACCAGCTTCTCCCTGAAGGCCTCCAGGGTGCACTCGATGAGCAGCTTCTCCTGGAAGGGGTCGCCGACCTGGACGGCCGGGCGCTTCGACGGCTTGGCGTCGTCGAACGTCTCGGAGGCCAGGATCGACGCGCCGCCGATGCCGTCACCGCCGGTGCGGGCCCCGTACAGGATGACCTTGTTGCCCGCCCCTGACGCCTTCGCGAGGTGGATGTCCTCGTGCCGCATCACACCGATACACCCGGCGTTGACCAGCGGGTTTCCCTGGTAGCAGGAGTCGAAGACGACCTCGCCGCCGATATTGGGCAGGCCCAGGCAGTTGCCGTAGCCGCCGATGCCCGCGACGACACCCGGCAGCACACGCTTGGTGTCGGGGTGGTCGGCGGCGCCGAAGCGCAGCGGGTCGACGACCGCGACGGGCCTGGCGCCCATGGCGATGATGTCGCGGACGATGCCGCCGACACCCGTGGCCGCGCCCTGGTAGGGCTCGACGTACGACGGGTGGTTGTGCGACTCGACCTTGAAGGTGACCGCGTAACCCTGGCCGACGTCCACGACACCGGCGTTCTCGCCGATGCCGACGAGCAGGGCGTCGTTCTCGGGTGCCTTCTCGCCGAACTGGCGGAGGTGGACCTTGGAGGACTTGTACGAGCAGTGCTCGGACCACATGACCGAGTACATGGCGAGCTCGGCCCCGGTGGGCCGGCGGCCGAGGATCTCCACGACCCGCTCGTACTCGTCCTTCTTCAGGCCCAGTTCGGCCCAGGGCAGCTCGACGTCGGGGGTCGCGGCCGCGTGCTCGACCGTGTCCAAGGGCGTCCGGCTCATGCGTTGACCAGCTTCTTGAGGATCGAGGTGAAGAACGGGAGACCGTCGGTACGACCGGTACCGATCAGCGGCTCGACGGCGTGCTCGGGGTGCGGCATGAGGCCTACGACGTTGCCGGCCTCGTTGGTGACACCCGCGATGTCGTTGTTCGAGCCGTTGGGGTTGACGTCCAGGTACCGGAAGGCGACCCGGCCCTCGGACTCCAGCGTGTCCAGCGTGCGCTGGTCGGCGACGTACTGGCCGTCAATGTTCTTCAGCGGGATGCGGATCTCCTGGCCGGCGGTGTAGTCGCTGGTCCAGGCCGTCTCGGCGTTCTCCACGCGCAGCTTCTGGTCACGGCAGATGAAGTGCAGGTGGTTGTTGCGCAGCATCGTGCCGGGCAGCAGATGGGCTTCGGTGAGGATCTGGAAGCCGTTGCAGATGCCGAGGACCGGGAGGCCGGCCTTCGCCTGCTCGAGCAGGGGCTCCATCACCGGCGAGAAGCGCGCGATGGCACCGGCGCGCAGATAGTCGCCGTAGGAGAAGCCACCGCACAGCACCACGGCGTCGACCTGCTTCAGGTCCTTGTCCTTGTGCCACAGGGCGACCGGCTCGGCGCCCGCGAGCCGGATCGCGCGCTGGGTGTCCCGGTCGTCCAGACTGCCGGGGAAAGTGACGACGCCAATACGAGCGGTCACTTCACGGCCTCCGCGACTTCCTCGACCCGGACCGTGAAGTCCTCGATCACGGTGTTCGCGAGGAAGGACTCCGCAAGATCGTGAATGCGGGCGAGGGCGGCCTCGTCGACCGGCCCGTCAACTTCCAGTTCGAAACGCTTTCCCTGGCGGACGTCCGAGACCCCGTCGAAACCCAGCCGCGGCAGTGCGCGCTGCACCGCCTGGCCCTGGGGGTCGAGGATCTCCGGCTTGAGCATGACGTCGACTACGACGCGTGCCACTGGCACTCCCGGTGTGTGGTGCTGAGCAGGTTCCTTCAGACTACCCGCACAAAATTTCTACGCGCGTCGACTTGTAGGAATCTACGTGACGGTCATCACGATCCGGCATCGACGGGCCCACACACGAAAATTTCCGGGAAAGATTCCGGGTCGACACCCGAAACCTATTGCGTTCGGACACGCGGAAGGATTTAGTCGGGTTTCACATTGCATTGCCGGGCACTGTAGAAATGAATTGGCAAGTGCCGCAGGAAGGGACCGATATTCGTGGCTCAGAAGGTCGTGGTCACTCTCTTTGACGACATCGACGGCTCGGAAGCGGCGGAAACGATCGCCTTCGGACTGGACGGCAAGTCATACGAGATCGACCTGAACGAAGTCAATGCCGACGAACTGCGGAAGGCGCTCGCGCCCTACGTGGAGGCCGGCCGCAAGCGGTCCCGCTCGGGCCGGGCGTACCGGCAGACGGAGGTCGCCCCCGACCCGTCGGCCGTGCGGGCCTGGGCCCAGGCCAACAAGATGGAGGTCCCCGCGCGCGGGCGCATCCCCAAGAGGATCTACGAGGCGTTCACCGCCGCGCAGTGACGGCCGGTGAGACCCGGGCGGACGACGGGTCACCCGCCCCTCGCGGCAACCGACTTGCGCAGCACCCCGGCTGATCAGCTAGAGTCTGGAGCACGCCGAGGGGCGAGGCCGAAAGGCCCGGCTCACGGAAACACGCGGGTGTAGTTCAGTAGTAGAACATCCCCCTTCCAGGGGGAAGGCGCAGTGTGCGATTCCTGTCACCCGCTCTGCATCGCCAGTACCGACCACTCTTGTGGATCAGGTAGGCTGGTGCCCGCACCGATCGGTGAGAGCCGGTCGGGAGCACATGCGGACGTAGCTCAGTTGGTAGAGCGCAACCTTGCCAAGGTTGAGGTCGCGAGTTCGAGCCTCGTCGTCCGCTCGGGAATGAGACCCCGGTCCTGATGGACCGGGGTCTTCTTCGTGTTTCCTTCTCCGCTTCTGACATTTGTCATGCCGAGTGATGACAGCGCGCACTGCTGCCCGCCCTGTCGGGGCGGAACGCTGAAGGCATGGAAACCAACGGACACGAACACGTGATTGAGGTCACTGACCTGCGGCGCGTGTACGGGGGCGGGTTCGAGGCGGTACGCGGAATCAGCTTTTCCGTACGACGCGGGGAGATCTTCGCCCTGCTGGGCACCAACGGCGCGGGCAAGACGTCGACCGTCGAACTGCTGGAGGGACTCGCGGCGCCGGCGGACGGCCGGGTGCGGGTCCTCGGCCACGACCCGTACACCGACCGGGCCGTCGTACGGCCCCGCACCGGGGTGATGCTGCAGGAAGGCGGCTTCCCGTCCGAGTTGACCGTCGCGGAGACCGCGCGGATGTGGGCGGGATGCGTGAGCGGGGCCCGGCCGCCGGCGGAGGTCCTGGCGCTGGTCGGGCTGGAGTCGAAGGCCGGCACCCGGGTCAAGCAGTTGTCCGGCGGCCAGCGGCGCCGGCTGGATCTGGCGCTCGCGCTGCTCAGCGATCCCGAGGTGCTCTTCCTGGACGAGCCCACCACCGGGCTGGACGCCGAAGGCCGCCGCGACACCTGGGAGTTGGTGAGCACGCTGCGCGACGGCGGTACGACGGTGCTGCTGACCACGCACTACCTGGAGGAGGCCGAGAACCTCGCCGACCGGCTTGCGATCATGCACGACGGCCGCATCGCCACCACCGGGACCCCGGCCGAGGTGACCGCCGCGGAACCGTCGCGGATCTCCTTCGAGCTGCCCGAGGGCTACCTCGTGGGCGATCTCCCGCCGCTCGGCGAACTGGGCGTGACCGGACACGAGACCGACGGCCGGATCATCCGGCTCCGCACCCATGAACTCCAGCGGACGGCCACCGGGCTGCTGACGTGGGCCGCGCAGGCCCGGGTGGAGCTGCGCCGCCTGGACGTGCGGTCGGCCTCCCTGGAGGAGGCGTTCCTCGGTATCGCCGAGAACGTCTCCGCGGAGCAGGCCGTCGGGATGACGACGAAGGAGTACGCGGCATGAGCGCCACGCACACGACGACCCGCCCGGCGCCGGCGGCGACCACTCCCCTGAGCCGGATGACGGCTCTCGCCCGTGCCGAGGTGGCCCTGCTCGGGCGCACCAGGGGCGCGCTCGTCGCCGCGCTGTTCGTGCCACTGGTGCTGCCGGTGAGCACGTCCCAGGCGGCCAAGGAGATGGACCTCGCCGAAGTGGGTCTGGACACCGGCACCCTGGTGCTGCCCGCCGCGGTCGGCTTCTCCCTGCTGTTCGCCGTCTATTCGGTGCTCGTCGGCGCCCTCGTCGTCCGGCGTGAGGAACTCGTCCTCAAGCGGCTGCGCACCGGTGAGCTGCGGGACGCCGAGATCCTGGCCGGTTCCGCGCTGCCGGCCGTACTCACCGGGCTCGCGCAGTGCCTGCTGCTGGCGGCGGGCTGCTGGGTCCTGCTGGACCTGTCCGCGCCGTCCGCGCCCCATCTGGCCGTCGGCGGCCTGCTGTTGGGGCTCGTGATGTGCGCCGCGCTCGCCGCCGCCACCGCGAGCTTCACCAGGACCGGCGAGAGCGCCCAGGTCACGCCCATACCGCTGATGATCATCTCGATGATGGGCTCGGGCATGCTCTTCCCGCTGGAGCTGCTGCCGGACCGGGTGGCCTCCGTCTGCGAACTGCTGCCGCTGACGCCCGTCGTCACCCTGGTGCGCGGCGGCTGGACCGGCGACCTGTCGGCGCACGATGCGCTGGGCGCCGTCGCGACGGCGGTGGTCTGGATCGTCATCGCCGTGTTTGCTGTACGGCGGTGGTTCCGCTGGGAACCGCGGCGCTGACCAAGGGGGAGTGACGGGCTGATGCGGGGGCCGGACAGGTGGTGGCGGCGGAAGACGACGCCGGAGAAGGTCGAGACGTACACGCGGTCGTCGTTTCACTTCTTCGCGGTGTTCGAGTTCTTGTTCGTCGCGCTCACGGCCGTGGCTCCGCTGGGTGTGCGGCTGGGCGGCGTGATGCTGCTGATGGTGGCCGCGCACGCCGTCATCTCCTTCGTCACCGTGTCGCGGGCGGTGGACTGGACGCGTGGCAGGCGGTCGCAGCCCGTACGGCTGCTGTGGACACTGGCCGCCGTCACCGGCGCGGTCGCCGTCACCGCCATGGCCATCGTCCAGCACGGACCGGACCGCGAGAGCGTCGATACCGCCGCGGGCGGGGTCTTCGGCACCGTCCTGGTCTACAGTCCCGGCATCATCGCGCTGGGCGTCCGTGACCGGCGGCGGGCGTTCGGGATCGCGGGCGGCTTCGCGGTGGGCGTCTGGCTCGTGTCGGTCGCGCTGGGTGCCTCCGCGCTCGGCGCGCTCTTCGCGGCGGTGGCCGTGCTGGGCGGCGGCCTCTTCCTCGCCTTCACGGCCGTCTTCTCCGTGTGGCTGCTCAACGCCGTCTACCAACTCGACGAGGCACGCGAGACCCGGACCCGGCTCGCCGTCGCCGAGGAGCGGCTGAGGTTCGGGCGGGATCTGCACGACGTCATGGGACGGAACCTGGCCGTCATCGCGCTCAAGAGCGAACTGGCCGTGCAGCTCGCCCAGCGGGGCAGGCCGGAGGCCGTGGCGCAGATGGTCGAGGTGCAGCGGCTCGCGCAGGAGTCGCAGCGGGAGGTACGGGAGGTCGTGCGCGGCTACCGGGAGGCCGACCTCGGCACGGAACTCGCCGGGGCGCAGGGGGTGCTGGCCGCGGCCGGCATCGACTGCACGGTGAGCGGGGCGACGGCGGCCGGGCTGCCGGTCGCGGTGCAGTCCGCCCTGGGGTGGGTCGTACGGGAGGCAGCGACGAATGTCCTGCGGCACGGGGACGCGCGGCGGTGTGCGGTGAGGCTGCGGGTGCTGGAGGGGCACGTGGTGTTATCCGTGGAGAACGACGGGGTCACCGAGGCCGGGGACGGGTCGTCCGGCTCGTCCGGCTCCGGGCTCGCCGGGCTGCGCGAGCGGCTGGCGGAGATCGACGGGACGCTGGAGGCCGGGCCCGCGGACAAGGGGCTGTTCCGGCTGACGGCAAAGATTCCGATGCCGTCAGCCGGAACAGCCCCTTCCGAGTCCATCGCCGCTGTGCGTTCCATGAGTGAGGTCACACCATGACGGCCGTAGAGCCGGTTCGGCTGCTGCTCGCCGATGACGAGCACCTCATTCGCGGGGCGCTCGCCGCGCTGCTGTCGCTGGAGGACGACCTCATGGTCGTCGCCGAGGCGGCCACCGGTCCGGAGGCGCTGGCGATGGCCCGGGCGCACAAGCCCGACGTCGCCGTACTGGATCTCCAGATGCCCGGCGCCGACGGTGTGAAGGTCGCCACATCCCTGCGCACCGAACTGCCCGGCTGCAAGGTGCTCATCGTCACCAGTCACGGGCGGCCCGGGCATCTCAAGCGGGCGCTGGAGGCCGGGGTGCGGGGGTTCGTGCCGAAGACCGTGAGCGCTCAGCGGCTCGCGGAGCTCATTCGCACGGTGCACGCCGGGAACCGCTACGTCGACCCGGAGTTGGCCGCCGACGCGATCGCCGCCGGGGACTCGCCGCTGACCGCCCGGGAGGCCGAGGTACTGGAACTCGCAGCCGACGGTGCGCCGGTGGCGGAGATCGCGGAGCGGGCCGCGCTGTCGCAGGGGACCGTGCGCAACTACCTGTCGTCGGCCGTGTCGAAGCTCGGTGCGGAGAACCGGCATGCCGCGGTGCGGCTCGCGCGGGAGCGAGGTTGGGTATAGTGGGTCTCGCGCCACGGCGCATGCGAACGTAGCTCAGTTGGTAGAGCGCAACCTTGCCAAGGTTGAGGTCGCGAGTTCGAACCTCGTCGTTCGCTCCAGCGAGAAGCCCCCCGGTTCCGGCCGGGGGGCTTCTCTGTGTCCTGGCCGCCGGTCCTACGTCCAGCTGATGCCGGTCAGGCGCTCGTACGCTTCCACGTACTTGGCGCGGGTGGCGTCGACGACCTGCTGCGGCAGCGCGGGCGGCGGCTGCTCGCTCTTGCGGTCCCAGCCGGACTCCGCCGAGGTCAGCCAGTCGCGGACGTACTGCTTGTCGTACGACGGCTGCGCGCGGCCCGGCTGCCACTGGTCGGCCGGCCAGAAGCGGGAGGAGTCCGCGGTGAGGACCTCGTCCGCGAGGACCAGGGAGTCGCCGTCGAAGCCGAACTCGAACTTCGTGTCCGCGAGGATGATGCCCCGGTCGCGGGCGATGTCCCGGCCCCGGGAGTAGGCGGCGAGGGTCGCCTGGCGCAGCCGGGCGGCGGTGTCGGCGCCGACCTGGCGGGCGACCTCCTCGTAGGAGACGTTCTCGTCGTGCTCGCCGACGGCGGCCTTGGTGGCCGGGGTGAAGATCGGGGCGGGCAGTTCACTGCCGTCGACCAGGCCCTCCGGCAGGGCGAGGCCGCAGACCGTGCGGGACTCGTTGTACTCGACCAGGCCCGAGCCGGTCAGGTAGCCGCGGGCCACGCACTCCACGGGGACCATCTGGAGCGACTTGCAGATGAGCGTGCGGCCCTCCCAGTCGGCGGGGGCGCCCGCGGGCAGTTCGGTGCTCAGGACGTGGTGGGAAACCAGGTCGGCGAGCTGCTCGAACCACCACAGGGAGAGCTGCGTGAGGATCCGGCCCTTGTCGGGGATCTCGGTCGGCAGCACCCAGTCGAACGCGGAGATGCGGTCGCTGGCGACCATCACGAGGTCGCCCGCCTCGTTCTGGTACAGCTCGCGCACCTTTCCGGTGTGCAGATGCACCAGGCCCGGAACCTGGATCGGCTCGGGCTTTTCGACGAATCCGGACACGGTTCCTCCCCGTGGTTCTGAACGAGTGGCTCGATTCTCCCGTATGCGAGCTTGATCACCGACAGGGGGTCAGTCGCGTTTGCAGATGCGGTCCAGGAGGTTCGCGGTGGCCCGCTGGATGCGGGCGTCGACGTGGCCCGGTCGGTCCAGGGCCGGGGTCCAGGCGAACGTCCCGGACGCGAAGACCCACGCGCCGGACGGGGCGCGGTACAGGGACGTCTCCTGGTGGCGCTGTACGCGCTCCTTGTCGGTGTAGGGCGAGTGGGCGAGCAGCACGCGCTCCTCGTGCTCGGGCAGCGGCGTGCGCGGGAAGTAGCGGTCGGCCTCGCCCGCCACCAGGCCCTCGATCTCGTCCCCCTCGTGCGCCCCGGTCGCCTCCCAGAGCCAGTGCCCGGCGTTGCGCACGATCAGCGGGTGCGGCTCGGGGACGGGCCCGGCGTACTGGATGCCGATGAGCTGCTGCTCCGCACGGTCGATCTCCCGCCACAGCACCGGCTTGCCGGGGCCCCTGCGCTTGCGGCAGGTCAGCAGGCGGTCGGGGACGCCGGACGGGGAGGGGCCCAGTTCCACCTGCCAGTACATGGAGTTGGCGGAGAGGAAGACGAGCGAGGTGCCGGCGTCGCGGGCGAGCTCCACGGCGCCGCGCATCGCGGCCGACCAGTACTCGTCGTGGCCCGGGAAGACCAGGCCGCGGTAGCGGGTGGGGTCGACGCGGCCCGCGTGCAGGTCGCCGGCCGTGGCGTAGGCGATGTCGTAGCCGTAGCGCTCGGCCCAGCGGATGAAGTCGTAGGCGTGGCCGACGTGCAGGGGAAGGCCGGCGCCCGCGTACGGGCGGTCGAAGGAGACCGTGGTGGCGGCCTCGGCCTCGCCCAGCAGCCGGCCCTTCTCGTCCCAGGCGTGGTAGAGGCTGGCGCCGGTGCGGCCGTCCTCCGGGTAGAGGTTGTACGCCTGCCAGGTGATGTCGGGCAGGACGAGGAGCAGGTCGGCGGGCTGGTCGTGGCGGACCGTGAACGGAACATGGGAGCGGTAGCCGTCCGCGGTGGTGAGGACGGCGACGTACGCGCCGATGTTCCAGTGCGACGGGATCTGGAGCCGCCAGGACAGCCACCAGTGGTGGCAGGAGACCGTACGGTCCGCCGTGAGCGGCGGGGGCTGCACGATGCCGGACAGGCGCGGGCTGTTGGTGATCTTCGCGGCGCCGTCACCGCCGTAGTGGCCGATGCGGTAGATGTCGACGCCGAACTCCTGGGGCGGGTCGACGGTGATGTGGAAGTCGATGGCCTCGCCGGGCGCGACCGCGCCGGCGGAGGTGAAGCCCTTGATCTGGCGGTGGACGTCGTCGGCCGCGCGGGGGCCGCCGGAGCGGCTGCCGTTCTTCGGGGCCTGGGCCGGGTCCTGGTCCACGTACCAAGGGACGACCTGACCGCTGTCGTCGATGTACGTCACGTTCCCGCGCAGCCACGGAACGGGGCCCAGCCCGAAGGGATCCGTCACGGCGTGCGCCAGCGCTCCCGACTCCCAGCGGCGGATCTGCTCCGAACCCATCGTTGCTCCCCCTCCCCTTCGCCCCCGTGGTGGTGCGTGGTGGTGTGCGTTGCGTACTGGTATGCGTCCTGCGTGCTGAGCTGTGTGCGGTCTTCCGGGGGCCGTGCGGTTGCGTCGTGCTTTGTGTTTGTCGTATGTCGCAAGCCCTTGCCATGTGTGCGAACGGTTCAAGCACATCACATATCGCGCGCACTTCGTTACTGTTCGTTTTGAATTGGCCAGAAACGGAAGCGGGGGCTCCAGCGGTCAGACGAGGCGGACCGGCTTCTCGGGGCGTATCCCGAGCTCGGCCAGCCAGGCCCGCAGGGGCGTGGAGTCGCCGTCCTCGATGAGGGTGAGCACCTTGGGTGCCAGATCGGTGGTGCGTGCGCCGTTGTGGAGGAGGGTCGGGCCGTCCAGCCAGTCCATGCCCGGTGTCGCTCCCGCGGTGTCCATCGCGGCACAGCAGATCATCGCCGTGAGGTGGTCGGCGAGCAGTTCACGGGCCGTGCGCGGGGGCTGGAGGGGGAAGAGGGGGAGGGCTCGGTCGTCCCAGAGGGCTGCCGGGTCCGGAGTGGCCGGGGCGCCGGCGGGTGAGGAGTTCGCGGTGGAGGGAGCGGTGGCCGACGGGCCGGGCGTCGCGGTGACCTCCTCACGGGACAGTTCGGCGCTGAGCCGGGCGGCGAGGGTGGCGCTGCGGGGAGTGGTGCCGGAGAGGTCCTCTTCGTCGTCGGGGGGTGGTTCCGGACTTCGGGTGGTGAAGGGGGTCGGTCCGGCCTGGTCTGTCAGGTGGCCCGCTCGGTCCGTCAGGTGGTCGAGGACGCGGGACAGGGTCGGACCGCTCGTGTTCGGGGCCGTGCTTCCCGGGGCCGGGCGGACGCCCATGGCGTCCAGGACGCGGTGGAGGCGGGCCGCGTCGACGCGCCACTTGCGGTCCACGACCTCCTCCGGATACTCGCTCCAGCCCACCGGCGACCAGTCGGGCCCGGGCCCCGCGGGGCCGCCGTGGAAGAGGCGGGCGGCGAGGAGGGAGGCGGCCTCGTCGACCGCACCCGGCTCCTCCAGCAGATCGCAGGCGGGCCGCTCACCGAGACGGGAGGCGAAGCCCTCGGCCAGGCGGTCGCGCCGGGACAACTCCGTGAGCGCCGCCACCACACCGGCGTCCAGCCGGGAGGGCCAGCGGCCCATCCGCCAGGCGGGCAGCGCGACCCGGGTCAGCAGCCGGTCCCAGCCCGCGTACGCCAGGCCCACCTGCTCCTGGGCGACGATCCGCAGCCCGTAATCCACAGCCTGTGCACGCTCTGCGGCCGCGGCCGCCACGCCCCGCTCCATCTGGGCGGCGTGCACACGGCAGCTGCGCAGCAGAAGCCGGGCCGCCCACCCGACCCCGGCGAGCACGGCCCGCGACACCGGCCCCCGGTGCGGCGCCGAGGCCACGGCCACCGCGGCGTCCAGGCCCCGGACGAAGCGCCGGGCGGCGGCTATGTCCGGGTGCGCCGAGGGGCCCGTACCGGCGACGACCGGGGCGAGGACCGCGCGCAGCTCGCCGACCCGCATCCACCACAGGAAGGGCGAACCGATGACGAGGACCGGCGCGACCGGGTGACGGCGGTGCGCGTGTCTCCCGCCGCCCGCTATGTCGTCGTGCTCCTCGGCGGGGGCGGGCCGTGGGCCCGGTGGGTGCGGTCCTCCAGCCAGCTGTCGCAGTCCGGCGTGAGCGCTATCGCCGAGGGCGCGGGGACGTCGAGGCGGTCGGCGAGGTCGCGCACCATCCGGTACAATTCGGGGGCCGCCTTCTCGGCGATCGGGATGGTCGGGCTCATGGCGGGGCGGGCCCGGGCGACGACCAGGGCGACACCCGCGGCGGCGAGCAGCACGAGGACCGCGACCGGCGTCAGGATCCAGCGGGCGGCATCCCAGCCGGGGCCGACGAGACGGCCGGTGGCGGCGCCCGCGAGCAGGATCACGGCGACGGCGGCGGGCAGCAGGGCGCCGGCCAGCGCGCGACTGCGGATGCGCAGCACGACGAGCGCCAGTGACCGCGCGACCTGCGCGCCTGCCTCCACACCCATTCCGGTCACGACCGACCTCACCCCCTCCCCGTTGACCTGACGCTTTCCTTGCTCACTCCCCCACTGTGGCACCCGCCACTGACATCGCAATGCCGGTGGGCCAAGTGCCGGAACGCTTGCGCCGCACCCTAGTTGGGGCTCAGCCCCCCGTCAGCCGGATACGGCATCGGTCACTCGATGGAATGGCTTTGGGGAAAGGTGGATGACGGACAGCGAGGATCAGACCCCGCATACCGAAAACTTCAGGCCCCGGATCCTGAGACGGATCCGGGGCCTGTGGGGTTCATCGAGCGGGATGCCTTCCCGCCCTCGCCGGGGCGTGGGGCCGGTTACGCGCCCGCCGCCTTCGCGGCGATGTCCGTGCGGTGCTGGGAGCCGTCGAGGCGGATGCGGCCGACGGCCGTGTAGGCGCGGTCGCGGGCCTCGGCGAGGTCCTTGCCGGTGGCCGTGACGGACAGGACGCGGCCGCCCGCGCTGACGATCGCGTCCCCGTCACGCTTGGTACCGGCGTGCAGCACGTACGCGTGCGGGGCGTCCTGGGCGGCTACCTCGTCGAGACCGGTGATCGGGTCGCCGGTGCGCGGGATGCCGGGGTAGTTGTGCGAGGCGACGACGACCGTCACGGCCGCGTCGTCGCTCCAGCGCAGCGGCTCCAGGTGGGCGAGGTTGCCGGTGGCCGCGGCCATCAGGAGACCGGCCAGCGGCGTCTTCAGCCGGGCCAGGACGACCTGGGTCTCGGGGTCGCCGAAGCGGGCGTTGAACTCGATCACGCGCACGCCGCGTGAGGTGATCGCGAGTCCGGCGTAGAGCAGGCCGGAAAACGGCGTGCCGCGCCGCTTCATCTCGTCCACGGTCGGCTGGAGGACGGTCTGCATCACCTCGTCGACCAGCTTCGGGTCGGCCCACGGCAGCGGGGAGTAGGCCCCCATGCCGCCGGTGTTCGGGCCCTCGTCGCCGTCCAGCGCGCGCTTGAAGTCCTGGGCGGGCTGGAGCGGCACGACCGTCTCACCGTCGGTGACGGCGAACAGGGAGACCTCGGGGCCGTCGAGGTACTCCTCGATGACCACGCGCTCGCAGGCGGCGGCGTGGGCCCTGGCCGCCTCGATGTCGTCGGTGACGACGACACCCTTCCCGGCGGCGAGCCCATCGTCCTTGACGACGTACGGGGCGCCGAAGGCGTCGAGTGCCGCGTCGACCTCCTCGGCGGTCGTGCAGACGTACGACCGTGCCGTGGGCACCTCGGCCACCGCCATGACGTCCTTCGCGAAGGCCTTGGAGCCCTCGAGCTGGGCGGCCTGCCCGGACGGGCCGAAGACCGGGACGCCGGCCTCGCGGACGGCGTCGGCGACACCGGCGACCAGCGGCGCCTCCGGGCCGACGACCACGAGGTCCGCGCCGAGCCGCGTGGCCAGCGCGGCAACGGCCGCACCGTCCAGGGCGTCGACCTGGTGCAGCTCGGCGACCTCGGCGATGCCGGCGTTGCCGGGTCCGCAGTGCAGCGCGGTGACGTCGGGGTCGTGGGACAGGGAGTGGCACAGGGCGTGTTCACGGGCGCCGCTGCCGATGACGAGGACCTTCACGGGGGTCAGCCTAACGGGAGGCGGGGGGTTCCTTTTGTGCGGGCTTCCGAAGGGGGTGGGGATCTGGGTTGGAGGTTCCTCCACATCGGGGTGCGGCGGCCCGCGCGGGGAGGGCCTGTCGGGCCGGGGACGCCTGGGGCTGGCCGCCCGGGGGTTATCCGGCCGCTGGGGGCTTGCCCGGCCGCCCGGGGGTTATCCCGCCGCTGGGGGCTTGCCCGGCCGCCCGGGGGTTATCCCGCCGCTCGGGGCTTGCCCAGCCGCTCGGGATCGTTCGGCCGCCTAGTAGGGCTTGGTCAGGTTCGTATGGGTGTGGGTATGTCGCGGTGGCAGGTGGGGCAGGCGCCGGTCCAGGTGGCGAGGAGTGTCTGCAGTTCACGGACGACCTGGTAGAGGCTCAGGCCCGCGCCGGATCTTTTGGGTCTCGGGCCAGTCGTTGCAGGGTGCAGAAGGCATGGGCGGCAGAGACAAGAGTGACGTGGTGGTGCCAACCGGTCCAGGTGCGGCCCTCGAAATGGGCCAGTCCCAGGGCCTGTTTCATCTCGCGGTAGTCGTGCTCGATGCGCCAGCGGAGCTTGGCCAGCCGCACCAGCGTCGCCAGCGGCATCCCGGAGGGCAGGTTCGACAGCCAGAACTGCACCGGCTCGCTCTCACCGGCCGGCCACTCGGCCAGCAGCCAGCGTTCGGGCAGTTCCGGACCGCCGGTGGCCTTGCGGATGCCGCGTCCGGCGGGGCGGACCCTGAGGGCGACGAACCGCGAGTACATGCGCTTGAAGCCGCTGCGGCCCTTGCCCGGGCGGGAGCCCTCCCGCCAGGACACCGGCCGTGCGGCCGCCTTCCCGGCCGCGATGAGCAGGTCCTTCACGGTCTGCGCGGGCTCGGGGTACTGCATCTTGGGCGGCCGGCCGGTGCCCGCACAGGCCGGTTGGACGGGCCGGGCCCTGGCCGGATGGGCGGTGTGGCGGCCGGAGATGCCGACCGCGTAGGGCAGATCTCGTTCCTCCAGCCCGAGGCGGAAGGCGGCGGCATCGCCGTAGCCGGCGTCCGCGACCACCAGCGGGGCATCGACACCCCATGACCGGGTCTCGTCGATCATGTCCAGGGCCAGCTGCCACTTCTCCACATGTCCCGCCTGGGCCGGGATGCCGCAGCGGGTGCGGCGGGCGACCTTGACCGCATCGGCCTGCGGCGAGGCGGGATCCCAGGAGGCGGGCAGGAACAGCCGCCAGTTGACCGCGGCGGAGGCACGGTCGCAGGCCAGGTGCACGGAGACGCCCACCTGGCAGTTGGTGACCTTGCCCGCGGTGCCGGTGTACTGCCGGGCCACACATGCCGAGGCGTCCCCGTCCTTCAGGAAGCCGGTGTCGTCGATGATCAGTGCTTCCGGGCTGATCGCCTCGTGCATCCGCCAGGCCAGCCGGGCCCGTACATGGGCCGCATTCCACGGGCTGGAGGTGATGAAATGCGCCAGCGCCTGCCGGTTCCCGTCCTCACCGAGACGGGCCGCCATCGGCTCCACCGACTTGCGCCGCCCGTCCAGCAGCAGACCGCGCACATACGCCTGCCCCCACCGCCGTTGATCCGCGCGGAAAAACCCGTCGAACAACTCCGCCGCGAACGCCTCCAGGTCCTCCCGGACCCCGGTCATCTCCTCAGGTGTCACACCAGCCCAACGACACCGACGGGCAGGCAGACACGCCATCCGCGAGCGAAGATGACCAAGCCCTACTAGGGCTCGTTCGAGAACTCCTCCACCACCGTCGCCCCCAGCTCCCGGACGATCAGCTCCTGGCCGGAGAGGGCCGACTCGTCGAGGTCGGGGTCGTCGTCCTCGGGGATGTCGTCCTCGACGGAGACGGGCCGGGGCTCCGGGGCGGAGGGCTGGGGTACGGGGGCGGTGGGTGCCGGGGCCGGGGTGGAGCCGCGGGTGGGGGTGCTCGACTGCTGGGTGGGGGCGGAGGCGGTCGCCGACTGGGACGTGGCAGGGCGCTGGGCGGTCGCCGTACCGCCACTGCCGGCGCTGTAGCCGCCGCCTCCGCTGCCGGCGCTGTAGCCGCCACCGCCACCGCCGCCGTAGCCACCGGCGTTGCCGCTCTGACCAGCGTGACCGCCCTGGCCGCCTCCGTACCCAGAAGGACCGCCCGGGGCCTGCGGCGCCGAGCCTCCGGAGGGGTCGACGATCGCCTCGATCTTCCACTGGACGTTGAACTGCTCGCCCAGCGCCTGCCGCAGCACGTCC
Organism: Streptomyces sp. DG1A-41; assembly: GCF_037055355.1. Lineage (GTDB taxonomy): Bacteria > Actinomycetota > Actinomycetes > Streptomycetales > Streptomycetaceae > Streptomyces. The sequence goes on from NZ_CP146350.1 coordinate 4,315,220, forward strand.
TCACTGCCGCTGCTCAGGAAGTTGTCGCGCGCGCCCGCGTTGACGAAGCCGAGCTGGAGGGTGGTGCCGTCGAAGCCGGTCACCTGGGCGTTCTGACTGAGCAGGATCCAGGTGAAGCGACGGCGGTTCTTGACCGCTTCCAGGATGTTCGGCCAGAGCATGCGGGGGTCGAGACCGCCGGGGGCCGGGGCGTGGGCGGCCGGTGCCGAGGCTAGGGCCGGGGCCGGGGGTGCCGGTGGGGTGCTGGGTGTGGGCGCGCTCGGAGCGGGCGCGCTCGCTGCCGGGGGGGCCGACGCGGGCGCGGGTGCGCCCGAGGCGGCCGTGGGCCAGCCGCCGGGGCGACGGCCGCTGCCGGCGGAGGCCGCGGTGGGCCAGGCGCCAGGGGCCGGGGCCTGGACAGAGGCGGATGCGGGAGCGTTGGAGGGAGCCGGAGCGGGAGCCTGGGCGGACGGTGTCTGGGACGCCTGGGCAGGCTGGGCGTGCCCGCCGTCGGTGGGGCCGGAGGTGGCCGCGGGGTCGGAGGGAACGCCCGGAGCGCCGGGAGCGGGCGTACCCGACACCGCCGACTGCTGCGCCTCCTGGCCCGCCGCAGCGGAGGCACGGGCAGGCCCGCCCGCAGCGGCCGTCTGACCGGCGCCACCGCCGCTGCCACCCCCCGGCGCTCCGGAGGCCCGGACCGCCGCCCGGGCCGCGGCCGGACCGCCACCCGGCGGAACGGGAGCGGCCACCGGACCGGCTGCCGCTGCCCCATGCCCCTCGGGACCTGGCACGTACCCCATGGCGGGCACGCCGGCGGGGCCCTGGGAGGAGAAGTTCACGCCACGCTCGATCCGGTCCAGGCGGGCCATGACGGACCGCTCGTCGCCGTAGGCGGCGGGGAGCAGGACGCGGGCGCAGATCAGCTCCAGCTGGAGACGGGGCGAGTTGGCGCCGCGCATCTCGGTCAAGCCCTCGTTGACGAGGTCGGCGGCCCGGCTCAGCTCGGCGGCGCCGAAGGTGCCGGCCTGGGCCTGCATGCGCTCGATGACGTCGGCGGGGGCGTCGATGAGCCCCTTCTCGGCCGCGTCCGGGACGGCGGCGAGGATCACCAGGTCACGCAGCCGCTCCAGCAGGTCGGCGACGAAACGACGGGGATCGTTCCCGCCCTCGATCACACGGTCGACGACTTCGAAGGCCGCGGCCCCGTCACCGGTGGCGAAGGCCTCGACGACCGAGTCGAGGAGGGAGCCGTCGGTGTATCCGAGCAGGGCGGTCGCCATGGCATACGTCACACCGTCCGCGGCGGCGCCGGCCAGCAACTGGTCCATGACGGACATGGAGTCACGTACGGACCCGCCACCGGCGCGCACGACGAGCGGGAGGACGCCGTCCTCGACCGGGATGGCCTCCTTCTGGCACACCTCGGCGAGGTACTCCCGCAAGGTCCCGGGCGGGACGAGCCGGAACGGATAGTGATGGGTCCGCGACCGGATCGTCCCGATGACCTTCTCGGGCTCGGTGGTCGCGAAGATGAACTTGAGATGCTCCGGCGGCTCCTCGACGACCTTCAGCAGCGCGTTGAAGCCGGCCGACGTGACCATGTGGGCCTCGTCGATGATGTAGATCTTGTACCGACTGCGCGCAGGTCCGAAGAAGGCCTTTTCGCGCAGGTCACGGGCGTCGTCCACACCGCCGTGCGACGCGGCGTCGATCTCGATGACATCGATGGAACCGGGGCCGTTGCGGGCGAGGTCCTGACAGGACTGGCACTCACCGCACGGTGTGGGCGTAGGGCCCTGCTCGCAGTTCAGACACCGCGCCAGGATCCGCGCGCTGGTCGTCTTGCCACACCCGCGCGGCCCGCTGAACAGGTACGCGTGGTTGACCCGGTTGTTCCGCAGCGCCTGCTGCAACGGGTCGGTGACATGCTGCTGCCCGATGACCTCGGCGAAGGTCTCCGGACGATAGCGGCGGTACAGAGCGAGAGACGACACGCATACGAGGTTATAGGCGCCCACTGACAACGGACCCGCCACGGCAACCCCGGAACGCAAACGCCCCCCACGCACCCGCCAGAGCCGACCTACCCTTGCTGCCTTCCGGCCCTGGGGGAGTTCAGTCAGATAGCGCCGCGTGAGGGGCTGCGCCAAGGCTACCTGATGTCGGGGGCAGGGAACGAGTTCGCGAGCACTCCTCTCGGTCATGTAATGTTTCCGGCGGAGGATTCGCCTAGAGGCCTAGGGCGCACGCTTGGAAAGCGTGTTGGGGGCAACCCCTCACGAGTTCGAATCTCGTATCCTCCGCCAGTGCCTCACCGGGCACGATGTCGAAGGGCCCCACCGTTCACGGTGGGGCCCTTCGACGTTGTCCGTCTCAGTTTCCGCCTCAGTTGGTTTCCGGGAGCTCCCACAGCACTTGGCCGACCTGCTGCGCGACCCTGCGGAGCATGGTCTCCCCGTCACATGCATGTGGCGCGGCCTGCCTCCTGTCTGCGCCCCGGCTTGCCGCGCCCGGCGGCGCGCCGCGCGCACGCGGACGGGGGAGGGAAACCCGGCTGCGGCTGGGCCGGTCGGCTCCGCGACTTCAGCCAGCCACTTCGGCGCGAGCCTCGAAGATCATGGCCCAACGTCGTGCGTCAGCGGGCAGGTCCTCAGACAAGCACCCGGCATCGAGTCACCCACGGCTCCGTTCGGCCCTCGCATGCTTTTCCCATTACCCGCACGGCCGCACCGCACGTGCGGCACGCTCCGCACGCTGCGGCCGGTGGTGGACGATCCGGTGCGCCGAGAGACCCACGCGGTGGTCGGAGCCGGAGATCATCTCGTCGTCAGCCTCGATCCTGGCCTCATGGCGGTGAGGATCACGAGTGAGTCGGTCCCGATCGGCCAGTAGCCGGACCGTTCGACGGTCCGGCCGGGGTACCGCCGCGCACGCCGGAGGCGGAGTCCGCCGAAGACGGGCCCTTCGACGTGCGTGGTCAGTTGCCGCCACCGGAACGGGGCTCGGCCTCGATCTCGGTGATCAGGGCCTCGATGCGGGTCTTGATCTCGTCGCGGATGGGGCGGACGGCCTCGACGCCCTTGCCCGCCGGGTCCTCCAGGGCCCAGTCGAGGTACTTCTTGCCGGGAAAGATCGGGCAGGCGTCGCCGCAGCCCATGGTGATGACGTAGTCGGACGCCTGGACGGCCTCGGTCGTGAGGATCTTCGGCTTTGAGTCGGCGATGTCGATGCCGACTTCCCTCATGGCCTCGACGGCGGAGGGGTTGACCTGGTCGCCCGGGACGGAGCCGGCGGAGCGGACCTCGATCCGGTCGCCCGCGAGGTGGTGGAGGAATCCGGCAGCCATCTGGGAACGCCCGGCGTTGTGGACGCAGACGAACAGCACGGAGGCGAGCGGGCTGGAGGACATCGGCTCTTCCTTCGTCGGCAGTTCTTGCTTCAGCTCTGACTGGTATCAGCTCAGACTGATGTGACAGTATCAGCCCATGATGACGTCAGTCGACACTGATCTGATCCGGGTTCTGGCCGACCCGCTCAGGCTCCGGATCGTGACCCTGCTGGCCAAAGAGACGCTGTGCACCACCCACCTGGTGGAGGAGACCGGCGCCCGGCAGACCAACCTCTCCAACCACCTGAGGGTGCTGCGCGAGGCCGGGGTCGTCGAGACGGAACCGTGCGGCCGGTACACGTACTACCGGCTGCGCCCCGACGTCATCGACCGGCTCGCCGGCCAGTTCGCCGACCTGGCCGAGTCCGCACGCACCGCCGCCGACAACAAGAGGGCCTGCCCGTGACCCGCACCGAAGCATCCGCGACCACCGAAGAATCGGTCGTCGCGAAGCTCTCGACGCTCGACCGTTTCCTCGCCGTCTGGATCCTGCTCGCCATGGCCGTCGGCCTCGGCCTGGGCCGCGTGATCCCCGGCCTCAACGACGCCCTCGCCAAGGTCGAGATCGGCGGCATCTCGCTCCCGATCGCCATCGGCCTGCTGATCATGATGTACCCGGTACTGGCCAAGGTCCGCTACGACAAGCTCGACGCCGTCACCGGCGACAAGAGGCTCATGGCCTCGTCGCTCGTCATCAACTGGCTCGTCGGCCCGGCGGTCATGTTCGCGCTGGCCTGGATCTTCCTTCCCGACCTGCCCGAGTACCGCACCGGCCTGATCATCGTCGGTCTCGCCCGCTGCATCGCCATGGTCATCATCTGGAACGACCTCGCGTGCGGCGACCGTGAGGCCGCGGCCGTACTGGTCGCACTGAACTCGGTCTTCCAGGTCCTGGCGTTCGGCCTGCTCGGCTGGTTCTACCTCGACCTGCTGCCCGGCTGGCTGAACCTCGGCGACGGCGAGCACCTGGACATCTCCATGTGGAAGATCGCCCTGAACGTCGTCATCTTCCTCGGCATCCCGCTGCTGGCCGGATTCCTCACCCGCCGCATCGGCGAGCAGAAGCTCGGCCGCGAGACGTACGAGAACAGCTTCCTGCCAAAGATCGGCCCGTGGGCGCTGTACGGCCTGCTCTTCACGATCGTCATCCTCTTCGCCCTCCAGGGGAAGACCATCACCTCACAGCCGCTGGATGTCGCCCGTATCGCGGTGCCGCTGCTGGTGTACTTCGCGGTGATGTGGTTCGGCACCTTCGCGCTCGGCAAGGTCATCGGTCTCGCCTACGACCGCACCGCGACCCTCGCCTTCACCGCGGCCGGCAACAACTTCGAGCTCGCCATCGCGGTCGCCATCGCCACCTTCGGCGTGACCAGCGGTCAGGCCCTGTCGGGCGTGGTCGGGCCGCTCATCGAGGTGCCGGTCCTGGTGGCGCTGGTGTACGTCTCCCTGGCCTGGCGGCGGAAGTTCAGCGCCGGTCGGCAGCTGACGGCAGCGCCGCAGGAGAGCTGATGCGCCGGCCGGACCGCACCGGCGGCGCCCGGTGCGGAGCCGACGCGATCAAGGTGCGCGGTCAGCTTGCGGCCGACGTGCCGGTCAGCAGCTTGCCCATCGCGGCCAGCACGGACGGCTCGACGCGGTAGTAGACCCAGGTTCCACGCCGCTCGGAGGTCAGCAGCCCGGCCTCCTTCAGCTTCTTCAGGTGGTGGGAGACGGTCGGCTGCGAGACGCCCACATCGGAGATGTCGCACACGCACGCCTCGCCGCCCTCGTGCGAGGCCACCGCCGAGAACAGCCGCAGCCGCACCGGATCCCCCAGGGCCTTGAACATCCGCGCGGCCGTTTCGGCCTCCTCCGCGGTGAACGGACGCTCGGTGAGGGGCGGGCAGCACGGCGCCACGGCCTCGGGGACCTCGGCTTCCAGCAGCGGCAGCACCTTCATATTCGACATACGTCTATGTTGACATACGTCGAACCAAACCTCTGGACTGCGGCTCGTGATTCGATTGATGTCTATGTTGACGGCCATCGAAGCAGGTGCCATGCTGGCAGCGGAAGCCATCGACGAACGTCGAAGCAAAGGGGAACCTCGTGGCCGTGTCGATCAACAGCGTGCTCAGCACCGACCAGCTGCCCGTCGTGGTCATCGGAGCCGGCCCGGTCGGCCTGGCCGCCGCCGCCCATCTCGTCGAGCGCGGCCTCGAACCGCTGGTGCTGGAGGCCGGGCCGTCAGCCGGCACCGCCGTACGCGACTGGGCGCATGTGCGGCTGTTCTCGCCCTGGTCGGAGGTCACCGACCCGGCCGCGGAGAAGCTCCTCGCCCCGACCGGCTGGACCCGCCCGGACGGCTCCGCGTACCCCACCGGCGGCGACTGGACCGAGAACTACCTCCAGCCCCTGGCCGACGTCCTCGGCGACAAGGTCCGCTACGGCGCCACCGTGACCGGCGTCGCCCGCGCCGGGCGCGACCGGATCGTCGACTCCGGGCGCGACGAGCAGCCCTTCGCCGTGCACATCCTGGCGGCCGACGGCCGTGAGGAACGGATCAGCGCCCGCGCGGTCATCGACGCCTCGGGCACGTGGTCCGCCCCGGCCCGCTGGGCGCCGACGGTCTGCCCGCCCTCGGCGAGAAGGCCGCCGCCGCACACCTCTCCTACCGCGTGCCCGACCTGGGCGAGAAGGCCGTCCGCGCCCGGTACGCGGGCAGGCGCACCGCCGTGGTCGGCTCCGGCGCCTCCGCCTTCACCGCCCTCGCCCACCTCGCCGACCTTGCACAGGACGAGCCGGGCACGCACGCGGTGTGGATCCTGCGCCGCGGTATCACCGGCTCCACGTTCGGCGGGGGCGAGGCCGACCAGCTGCCCGCCCGCGGCGCCCTGGGCCTGCGCGCCAAGGCGGCGGTGGAGCAAGGGCATGCGAGCGCGGTCACCGGGTTCCGTACGCAGGCCGTCGAGCGGGACAGCGGCCGGCTGGTCCTGGTCGCCGAGGACGGACGCCGCCTCGACCCGGTCGACGAGATCATCGTCCTGACCGGTTTCCGCCCGGACCTGTCCTTCCTCTCCGAGGTCCGCCTGGGCCTGGACGACCGCCTCCAGGCGCCCACCGCCCTGGCCCCGCTCATCGACCCCAACGTCCACTCCTGCGGCACCGTCTACCCGCACGGCGTGAACGAGCTCTCCCACCCGGAGCAGGGCGTCTACCTCGTCGGCATGAAGTCCTACGGCCGCGCCCCCACGTTCCTCGCGATGACCGGCTACGAGCAGGTCCGCTCCATCACCGCCGCGATCGCCGGAGACCGTGAGGCCGCCGAGCGCGTCGAGCTGACACTGCCGGAGACCGGTGTGTGCGGCGGGGCGGGCCTGTTCGACGAGCCCGACGCCGCCCAGAACAGCGAGGGCGGTGGCTGCTGCGCAGCCCCCTCCACCTTGCAGATCGGCACCGGCGCCCCGGCCAACGCCTCAGGCGGCTGCTGAACTCCCCATCCCTTCAAGGAGGTTCGCCGTGACGTCCCGTGTACAGCTCGCCCTCCGCGTGCCCGACCTCGCCGAGTCCGTGGCCTTCTACACGAAGCTCTTCGGCACCGAGCCCGCCAAACTCCGCGACGGCTACGCCAACTTCGTCATCGCCGAGCCCCCGCTGAAGCTCGTTCTCATCGAAGGCACCGCAGGTGAGGCGACCCGCATGGACCATCTCGGCGTCGAGGTCGAGACGACCGGGGCGGTGCACGCCGCCACCGCCCGCCTGGGCGAGGCGGGCCTGGCCACCGACGTGGAGAACGACACCACCTGTTGCTACGCCCTCCAGGACAAGGTCTGGGTCCACGGCCCCGGCCGGGAACCCTGGGAGGTGTACGTCGTCAAGGCCGATGCCGGCGCGGAGGAACCGGCCGTCGCGGGCGGTTGCTGCTGATCCGCCGATGACCGGCCTCCACACCAGGCCGCGACCGGTACGGGGTCAGGTACAGCAATCGCAGCCCGGGCGGCAGCCGCACGCGTCGTCCGCGTCGGCACCGAGGACAGGGGCCGCAGGAGCCGAGGGGGCGCAGCAGCCCTTGCCCTGCCAGGCGTCGCGGCCTTCCTTGACGGCGATGACCGCGATGACGAGGGCGGCGACGGGGTCCGCCCACGACCAGCCCAGGGTGGCGTTGAGGACCAGGCCGACCAGGAGCACGGCCGAGAGGTACGTGCACAGCAGGGTCTGCTTGGAGTCGGCGACCGCGCTGGCGGAGCCCAGTTCACGGCCCGTGCGGCGCTGGGCCGCTGACAGGAACGGCATGACCGCGAGGGAGAGGGCGGCGAGCACGATGCCGGGGATGGAGCGCTCCGCCTCCCCCGTGCCCGTGAGCACACGGACGGCGTCGACGGTGACGTAGGCGGCGAGCGCGAAGAACGACACCGCGATGATCCGCAGGGTCGTCTTCTCCCGCGCCTCGCGCACGGCGTGCTCACGGGCGGAGAACTGCCAGGCCACCGCAGCGGCGGAGGAGACCTCGATGACCGAGTCCAGGCCGAATCCGATCAGGGCGGTCGAGGAGGCGAGGGTGCCGGCGATGATGGCGACGATCGCCTCGATGACGTTGTAGGTGATCGTCGCCGCGACCAGCAGACGTATCCGGCGGGCGAGTACGTCACGGCGGGCCGGGGAGGGTCCGAGGGATATCGCCGTCATCAGCAGCACCCCTTGTCGCCGGCCTCGGCACAGGTGCGGTCGGTCTCGACAGCCACCACGGCCGCACGCAGGTCGTCCAGCGCGTGGCCGAGACGCTCGTCGGCCAGTTCGTAGCGGGTGCGGCGGCCGTCGGGCACGGTGACGACCAGCCCGCAGTCGCGCAGGCAGGCGAGGTGGTTGGAGAGCCGGGTGCGCGAGATGCCGAGGACGTCGGCGAGATCGGCGGGGTAGGCCGGGGCCTCGCGCAGCGCGAGCAGGATGCGGCAGCGGATCGGATCGGCGAGCGCGCGGCCGAAGCGGGCCAGCACTTCGATGTCGGGGGCAACAGTCAGCACGCCACGAAAGTACATCGATTCCTGAATTCAGGAAACCGTGGATCGTTGGCGGCAGCCTCACGCCTCACCGCCACCCACAACGGCTTCTCAGGACATCTCAGGGGCTTGAGGGACTCGATGCTTCGAGCCGAGTGCGCTACCGGGCCCGCCTTGCGCAGGTACGGTTCCGGATCCTTCCTCTACTCCTGATGCCGGCCGCCTGCCGTCCGTCCGCCGCAGCACACGTCGGCACAGACGGGGCAGGAAGGTGTAGAAGCGGTCGGGAAGGAACACGGCGTCCGCGATGATCATCGCGCCGGAGAAGAGAGGCAGGCCGAGGAGCACGGCGATGCCGATGTGCATGCCCAGCAGCAGGGTGAGAACGGGGTACTTGAGCCTGCCGAAGAGCACGAACGGGAAGGCCACCTGCAAGAGCACGGTCATGTAGCCGACGATGGCGATCACGAGCGTGTGCTCGTCCACGAAGTGGGAGAGCGCGGGCCAGGGCCGGAACAGTTCGAGGTTCAGGGCGTAGTGGACAGCGGTGCCGCTGCCCCAGGAAGGGCCCTGGACCTTGTACAGGCCCGCTGATCCGTAGAGAACACAGACCTGCGCCGCGATGACGAACATTCCGCAGTTGTGCACCACTGTGACCAAGGTGGTCCGGGCGTCACGGAGTTGCCGTGTGAGCAGGCTTCTCGCCGGTTGCGGCGTGTTGTCGGCGGGAACCGACTTCAGCCTGTTTCTGCGCGCGTCCAGGGACCAGCGTCGGCCGCAGGCGGTGAGGACGAGGTAGAGGGCCATCAGCAGAACCAGATTGTCGCCCCCGTCCGTCATGAAGATCGCGCGGGCATGGAACGAGGTCACCACGACGGCGAAGAGGACGGACATGACGCGGGTCCGCCAGCCCAGCGTGAACAGCGCGGACGTGATGAGCGCCAGCCCGTAGCAGAGCTCGAAGTAGGCGCGGCTGTCGGACAGGGCCAGGATGCTGAACCAGCCCGTCTGCTCGTAGAGCTGGTGTGCCAAGGCGGGCGTCCACGGAGATCCCGGGCCCCAGACCTCGTCCCGGTGCGGGAACTCACGCAGCAGGAAGATCAGGTAGAGCAGCCCGTAGCCGATGCGCAGCGCCGACGCGGCGTACAGAGACACCGGCCGGCCGGTCAGGAGGCTCCATCCGGCACTGGTCCGGTCGACAAACCACCCGGCTGCGCCGGCAGACGCGGTCTTCTGCGCCTTATTTTCCATGGCGGGTCACCTTCCACCAGGGGAGAAGCCGGTTCTCGGTCGGCGTCGGCCGGCGATTGCCGGCCGCGGGGCCGGGTGCGGGGATGGGCAGTGTGACGACGCGGAGCTGAACGAAGTCGAAAGTGCCGCCCCTGTGGGCGGCGACGCGGTCCGCGGCGATGTTGGTCAGGTACTTCCGCATCATCCGTGCGCGTTCCGTGCGCGCCCTGTCGTCTCCGCCGTGCGAGTCGACGTAGCCGGACCAGGCACGACGCAACATGTTCTGCGCCGTGTGGCTCGGGAACACATGATGTTCGACTGCGGAGCCGTCCACGGCGCTCAGGTCGAACCAGGGACTCACCTGGACCGATCCGTCGGAGTCGGTGTGGGCGGTTCTCGCCAGAATTTGCCGGTTGACGGATTCCGGGTCGGGGGCGAAGAGCCGCCAATCCTGTTCGAAGAAGGGGTACACCCATGCATTGATCTGCGGGCTGTATCGCTTGGAGACGGTGTTGGCCGGTGTCACATGAAGGAACACCAGAAGCACGTGAACGACACTCGCCACCAGGCAGAGGGCCACGGCGGCGCACAGTCCGGCTTTCAGTGACTGCGTGACCGGACCGGAATCGGAGTGCTGGATTTTCTCCACGGCCGCTGAGTCATTTCCGCTCGCCACCGTCCACCCTGTCTTTCTCGTATCAGCTGCTCGCGCCTGGCGTTCTCCGCTGACTACCGCTGACGGCGCCCGGCGGACTCGAGGAGATTCCGTCGCGCGCCGTCAGCCGGTGAGCGGACTGGCCGCGGTGGGCTGCCTAGCCCTCGTGGCTCTTGGAGTGGCCGTCTCCGTAGCCCTTGGGCTTCTTGTCGTAGCCGTAGTGCTCGTCGGACTGTTTGCCGTGGTCGGGCTTTCCGGGCTTGCCGCCGTAGTCCGGTTTTCCGGGCTTGCCACCGTGGTCCGGCTTTCCGGGCTTGCCACCGTGGTCCGGCTTTCCGGGCTTGCCGCCGTTCCCGCCGGTGGTGTTCCCCGCGGTGTTGCCCGAGGTGTTCCCGGACGTGACGCCCGAGGTGTTCCCCGCGGTGTTGCCCGAGGTGTTCCCGGACGTGACGCCCGAGGTGTTCCCCGCGGTGTTGCCCGAGGTGTTCCCGGACGTGACGCCCGAGGTGTTCCCGGTGTCCCCGGTCGTGCCGCCGGTGGTAACGATGGGCCCGCCCGTGGTGCCACCCGTGGTGGGGCCGCCAGTGGTGGGGCCACCCGTGGTGGGGCCGCCAGTGGTGGGGCCGCCAGTGGTGGGGCCGCCAGTGGTGCCACCAGTAGTGGGGCCGCCAGTAGTACCGGTCGTCGTTCCGCCAGTGGTGGAGGTCGCGCACCCGCTGAGGAAGATGTTGTTGCTGTCGAGCGTCACGGCGCCCTCACGAGCCAGCGCCCGGCCCTGGATGTTCGCCCCTGTGTTGGCGCTGATCGACATCAGAGCCATGATGGTGCCCACGAAGGTGGAGCCGGTGCCGAGGGTGGCGGAACTCCCGACCTGCCAGAACACGTTGCACGGCGAGGCGCCGTTCGTGAGGAACACCCGGCTGCCGGACGCTGTCGTCAGGGCTTCAGGAATCTGGAACACCCAGACGGCGTTCGGGTTTCCCCTGGCGTCCAGGATCAGGTCGCCGGTGAGCAGGACTCCGGACCCGGCGGTGTAGACGCCCGGAATCAGCGTCTGGCCTGGGATACCGCCGATGGCCGCCGGGAGTTCGAAGTCCGTGGCCTGGCCGGCCGCTTGGTTGTACGCAATGACCAGGTCGGACTTGGCCTGACCTGCGACCTGGTCCGCAGCGTGCACGTCGCCGAGCACGATGCCGGGCGGGAATCCGGTGATGGAGGCGGTCGGGTGCGTGCCGAGGTCCTGGCCGATCACCGTGGGACCGGTGTTGGTGACGCCCGAACCTGCGAGAACGGAGAAATCCGCGGCCGTGCCCAAAGGCACGGGCGTAGCGATGGCCACCGCCTGCGTCGGCATCAGGGCAACCATCACAGCGGCTACCGTGGCGGCGAGAACCGAGGCCAGCAATCCGGACAAAGTACGGCGGTGAGCTACCTGAGGGATCTTCAGCTTCATCGAAAGGCCATTTCCTGTGGGGGCCATGGCGTACCGGGCCCTACCATCCACCCGGGAAGCCTCGTTGCTGTTCCTGCCGCCGCATATTAAGCAGACATATCCTTGTAACCGACCTGGACAAGACAGGAAATTTGTCCGATCATTCGAACGGCGCACAGCGCTAAGAAAATATTTCTAATCGAATGAGCGGAACCGAGGACCGGCCCTCAGGTCCTCACGAAGTGCTGCTGGGAATCACGCAGTTCTTCGGTTGCGGCTTGCCCGTCGGCCGGCCCAGTCCGACGAGCTGCAGAATGCCGGGGCCCTTTCGGCCCGGGTCCAGTTCGACTATCGCGGCCGGCTTGTCGTAGTCGTTGCCTCCCGTGGTCAGGCAGATCAGGCCGCTGGTGCCCTGGACGCGGTGGCGGGACTGGAGGAGGGGCCACCGGCGGCCCACGTCCTCGCGGGTGGGGACCGATTCCGGCTGCGCATCTGCCGGCGCAGGGCCTCCCGGTCCGACTGGAGCGACAGCATCATCGCGACCGTGACGTACGGCTGGTTCTGGTTCTCTATGCTCCGGTTCTCCCGTGCGATGGCCCGGGCCACGTCGGTGATCTCCGGGGTGCCGAAGTCGTAGCCCTCGCCGTTGACGCCGATGCACTCGCCGTCGATCCGCTCCACACCGTCGGCACAGGTGTCCGGCTTGGTGACGAGCACATGGACGAGCACGACGACTGCCGCGAGCGCCACCGCGCCCAGCGGTAAGAAGAGGAGCTTCCGCCATCTGGGCATGCCCGTTATCTCCTTCTCCGGAGCTGTTCGGTACAGGTGCAGGTGCAGCGCAGCAGGGGCTGTTCGTTCTCCGCGAGGCCGCTCCAGTCCGTCGCCGTCCTGCTGAAACAGGCCGGGCCCTCGAAGTCCATGATCGACAGGAGGCTCAGCAGCTTGGCGAGTGTGCGGGCGGTCTCCTTGCCGGTCGGTCTGGCCCGCTCCTCGCACAGCCACACCGCGTGCAGCAGCTGGTCGACGGTGCGGCGCAGCGGGGGGCCGTCCACCGGCACCAGGCCCTTGGCGCGTTCCCGCCGGGTGTCAGCCGCGCCCGGGGTGCGGCGCCTGGGCGATCTCCAGGAGCTCCGCGCACCACTCGCGGGGGCGGGCCGGGGAGTGTGGCGGCGAGGTGGCTGACGACATCGTCCACGCCGCCGGAGACGAGGTGGTGGTTCGGGCGGTGGGTGGTGAGGGAGCGGAAGGCGTCGTCGCCCGGCATCCCGTCGTCGGGCTCTCCGTCCCCCGTCTCCCCCGCCGCCCGTAGTGGTCGCGCAGGAAGTGGTGGTCGGCGTATCAGGCGGCGCCGTCGGGGCGTAGTCCGTACAGCCGGTGCACCAGCAGTTGGCGGAGGCCGAAGTCGCCTATGAAGTGGCGTTCGCAGCTCGGCCATCCGGTGTCGGTGAGGAGCCGGAAGACGTGATGGGCGGTCAGGTGGTGGACGTGGCCCGACTGGTGGTGGCGGAGCAGGACGTCCGCGCACTCCGTGTCGTGTGCCACCGACAGGTGGGTGAGGAGGTCTGCACCGAAGGCAGTTGGCCGCAGTGCCTACGCGGGCCGGTCCGACGCCGGCCACACGTACGGGAGGTCGTCCGGAACGCCCGGGAAGAGGTCCGCGTAGGTGGCGGGGTCCTTGCGGACGAGGGCCGAACGGTGGCTGTGGTGGAAGGGGGTGTCGCCCAGCCACGGGGGCAGTTCGCCCTCGGCTGCCAGGACGTGCTGGTCGCGGACCGGGGCGTGCGGGCGGGTCGCCGCGAGGTCGGCGACCAGGGTGGCCGCGCAGCTGTCCTGGTGGCCCTGTTCGCGCCAGACGCGGCAGATCTCCAGGCCGTAGCGGACGAGTGCCTCCTCGTATCCGGCCCACATCCGGACGGCCGGGTGGTGGCGCCAGCCGTACCCCGGTACGACCAGGCCGCGCAGCACCTGCAACGCCTCGACCCGCTGTTTGCCGAGCCGGCGGCGGTCCAGGACGAGGGCCGACTCCCGGAAGCCGGGGTAGGGGAGGAAGGTCTGCACGCGTCCCGTCCCGGGTGCCTACCGCTCCGCGCCGGTGCGGGTCGAACGGCGGCGGCCGAGGGCCAGAGCCAGGCCGATCATCGCGATGCCCAGGGCGAAGTGCAGCCAGTCGTCTGCGGCGTTGAGGGGGACGAAGTTGGCGTCGCTGTCGTGGCCGACGGACAGGCCGTACACCCACAGCACCAGGTAGACGGCGCCGCCGATCAGCAGGTACGAGTACGCTCCGGCGGCCGTGCGGGCGAGGGCCAGGCCGGTGAGACCGTAGGCCAGGTGCACGATGTTGTGCAGGATCGAGACCTGGAACAGGCCCAGGAGCTCGGCGCCCGACTCGTGGGAGGCGAACTCCATCGAGCCGTAGTCGGTGGTGATGCCGGGGATGAACCCCAGCACGCCGACCAGGAGGAAGACGACGCCCACCAACTGGGCGGCCCGCTGCACGGGGGCCGCGGCGGCCCGGTGGGAAGTGTGTGTGGTCATGGCCAGTGGATCCTCACGGGAGAGAGATGGTCTGTTCCGCCCAGATGGTCTTGCCCCAGGCGCCCTGGCGCGTGCCCCAGCGCCCGGTCAGCCGGGCCACGAGGAGCAGGCCACGCCCGCCCTCGTCGTAGGTGCGGGCGCGCCGCAGGTGGGGAGCGGTGTTGCCGCCGTCGGAGACCTCGCAGATCAGGGTGTTGTCGTGGATCAGCCGAAGCTGGATCGGCGGCTGAGCGTGCCGGATGGCGTTGGTGACGAGTTCGCTGACGACCAGTTCGGTGACGAAGGCCGCGTCGGACAGCCCCCACCTCTCCAGCTGCTCCACCACGTCCTTGCGGGTCTGGGCGACCGCGGACGGCTCGTCCGGCACCGCCCAGGTGGCGACCTGGCTCGCGTCGAGCGCGCGGGTGCGGGCGACGAGCAGGGCCACGTCGTCGGCCGGGCGCTGCGGCAGCAGGTCGGCGAGCACGCTGTCGCACAGGGCGTCCAGCGAGGGCGCCACGGGGGTGCCCCCTGCTCGGGCGAAGCCGAGAGCTTGGGGGACGGAGAGGGCCTCCCGCAGCTGGTGGACGCCGGCGTCGAGGTCCCGGTCCCGGTTCTCGATCAGGCCGTTGGTGTAGAGGACGAGCAGGCTGCCCTCGGGCAGGACGACCTCGGTGGCCTCGTAGGGCAGGCCGCCCACGCCGAGCGGGGGTGCGGCCGGAAGCCCGACCAGTTCGACACTGCCGTCAGGGCTCACCACGGCCGGCGCGGGATGCCCGGCCCCGGCGAAGCAGCAGCGCCGCGAGACCGGGTCGTACACGGCGTACAGGCAGGTGGCGCCCACGTCTCCGGAGGTCTCCGCGCCCTCGTCCTCCACGTTCAGCCGGGCGACCAGGTCGTCCAGGTGAGTGAGGAGCTCGTCGCACGGCAGGTCGATGTCGGCGAGGGTGCGTACGGCCGTGCGCAGTCGGCCCATGGTGGCGGAGGCGTGCAGGCCGTGGCCGACGACGTCGCCGACGACCAGGGCCACCCGCGCCCCGGAGAGGGGGATGACGTCGAACCAGTCCCCGCCGACGCCGGCGTGCCCGCCCGCCGGCAGATAGCGGGACGCGACCTCGATCGCCGCCTGCCGGGGCAGCCGCTGCGGCAGCAGGCTGCGCTGGAGTGTGACGGCCGTGGCGCGCTCCCGGGTGTAACGGCGGGCGTTGTCGATGCTGACCGCGACCCTGGCCGCCAGCTCCCCGGCCAGGACCAGGTCGTCGTGCCCGAAGGGCTCGGGGGTGCGGTACCGCACGAAGCACACGACGCCCAGCGTGGTGCCGCGGGCGACGAGCGGCACGGTCATCACCGAGTGGATGCCGAACGCCCGGATCCTCGCGGCACGGGCCGGGTCGTGCGCGAGCCACGCCGTGAACGCCTTGTCGGTCCCCTCGTGCAGGGTGGTCCGTCCCGCGCGCAGGCCCTCGTAGGGAGCCGAGCCCTCCGGGTAGGAGTCCACCTGGCCGGCCACCACGGCCGACTCCGGTGCCCCCGGGGTCACGGACCGCAGCGCCACCCGCCGCAGCAGCAGCGGCCCGTCCGCCGGCAGCGCCTGGGCGGGCGGTTCGGGTACGTCGTCCAGCGCGGCGAGCAGATCGACGCTGACGAAGTCGGCCAGGGCCGGGACGGTCATGTCCGTCAGCTCCTGGGCCGTGCGCGTCACGTCGAGCGTGCCGCCGATGCGCCTGGCCTTCGGCGATCAGCTGGAGCCGCTTGCGGGCCCAGAACTGTTCCGTCATGTCGTGCGCGGAGAGGCAGACGCCCCGGATCGTGCCGTCGGTGTCCCGCAGCGCGGACTCGAAGACCGACCAGGCGTGCTCGCGGGTCTCGCCCGGGGCGCGCAGATAGTTCTCCTCGTACTGCGGCTCGCCGGTCCGCAGCACCCGGGCCATGCTGCGTTCCGCCCGCTCACCGGCCTCGTCGTCGACGATCTCGGACACGCGCAGGCCCAGCATCTCCACTTCGGTGAGCGCCATGGCCCGCTCCATGCCCTCGTTGGCCCGCCTGAGCCGGAGCCGGGTGTCGTAGAGCGCCAGGGCGCAGCAAGGGGACTGGGCGAAGCTCCAGCTCACGAGGGATTCGTCGAGGGCGGACCCGGGCTGCCCGCGGGCCAGGGCGGAGAGGAGGAGCCAGGCGGGGGCGCCGGTGCCCGGCGGCCTGTGGTGGGCGAGGACCCTGACGGTCAGCTTCCGGCCGTCGTGGTGCCGGAGGGCGATGTCGCCGTTCCACCGGGTCAGCCCGGCGAGCGTGGGCAGGCCGCCCCGTACCGGGATCGGCTCGGCCAGCAGATCCGCCGCGCGGCGGCCGGTCATCTGCCGTGCCGAGTACCCGAGGAGCCGCTCCGCACCCGCGTTCCAGCCGGTCACCCTGCCCTGCTCGTCGAGGGTGACGCGGGCGGTGAGGGCCTCGCCGACGAGGGCTTCGAGGGCCTCGGGTTCCGCTCCGGGCGACCGGGTGGTCCGGCCGGCGGTGACGGGCTGCTCCATGATCGGTCATCTCACTCTCACGGAGAATCAGACACAACCGCGTATATATTCGCTTATCACCTACTTACCCCGAATGCGAGGCCCGTACCGGCTCGTCGGCGGAGCCTGCCGCTGTCCCGCCCGGGTAACCGGTCCCCCATGGGCGAGATCCTGGTGGGCACGTGTTCCTGGACCGACCGGGCCCTGGTCGGCAGCGGCTGGTATCCGGCGGGGCGGCGGGACGCCGAGGGGCGGTTACGGCACTACGCCGAGCGGTTCCCGGTCGTCGAGGTCGACGCGTCGTACTACGCGCTGCCGAGCGAGCGGAACAGCCGGTTGTGGGCCGAGCGGACACCGGACGGGTTCGCGTTCGACGTGAAGGCGTTCTCGCTGCTGACCGGGCATCCCACCCGGGAGGCGGCGCTGCCGGACGGGCTGCCGGCCGATCACCGGGACCCCGCCGTGCTCGACGAGGTGTGGGCGCGGTTCACGGCCGGGATCGAGCCGCTGCGGCGGGCCGGGCGCCTGGGGAGCGTGCTGTTCCAGTTCCCGCCGTGGTTCCGGCCCGGGGAGCGGGCGGAGGCGTTCCTCCACGAGTGCGCCGAGCGGACGCGGGGCTGGCCCGTCGCCGTGGAGTTCCGGCATCCCTCGTGGTGGGAGCCGGGCCGGGCGGAGGCGACGCGCGCGCTGCTCGCCCGGTACGGCATGGCCGCGGTCGCCGTCGACATGACGCAGACGCTGCCCTCCTCGATGCCGCCCGTCACCCCCGTCACCTCACCCCGGCTGTCCGTCGCACGGTTCCACGGGCGCAGCACCGCCTGGGGCACCGGCAGCAAGGAGGACCGGTTCCGGTACGGGTACGGCGAGGACGAACTCGCCGAGTGGCTGCCCCGCGTGCGCCGACTCGCCGAGCGGACCGAACAGGTCCACGTCCTGTTCAACAACTGCTGCGGCGACGCCGCCGTCCGTGCCGCCGCGTGCATGACGCGGCTCCTCGACGGCGGCCTGCCGACGGCGGCGCCGAGGCTGCCTAGGGCGCGATCCGCACCTTCTTCGACACCGTCACCTGGTCCACGTCCGACACCCGCACGGTCGTCTTCATCGTCCAGGTCCCGGCGAGGGGCAGATTGACGGAGTTGGTGCTCCAGTAGCCGCCGGCGTCGGCGAGTCCGGCGTCGATCGGGCCGACCTCGCGGGAGGGGAGGGTGAAGGTGATGCGGACCTCGGGGACGACGACCAGACCCTTGTCGGCGCCGTAGACCACGGCCTGGACGCCGTTCTCGCCGACGCGGGCCGGGTCCAGGGTGACCTGGACCGTGCCGCGGCCCGACAGAGTGCTGCCGCCCGTGTCGAAGGGCACCGTGATGAGGGTCGTGGGCGGCAGAGCGCCCGCCGGGGATCGCTGCGCGGCCTCGGCCTGCGCGCGGCCCGGCAGCGTGGTCGTGAGCAGTGTCGTGATCAGCAACACCACGGCGGCGACGGCGACTTCGACGAGGACGGAGCGGCGCAGCCCGCGACGCCGGGCGTCCGCTTCGCCGGGCCCGGGAGCCGGCTCCGGCGGCCCCTCCCGTTTCTCCGGCGCTTCGGGCTTCTCCCTCTCCTCCGGTTCCGGGGCCTCCGCCGCGGCCTCCCCCGGCCCCTCCGGCGGTACCGGCGCCCCCGCTCCGACCGGCTGCGGGACCCGATCCGGTACGGCCGTCCGGGCGGTGGCCGCCGGTGCCATGAGGCGGGCCGTCCACCGGCGCGAGTACCCGGCCGCCAGCAACAGCGCGGTCACCGCGGCCAGTTTGGCCAGCAGCAGCCGGCCGTACGACGTGCCGGTCAGCGCGGTGAGGGAGCCGAGGCCGCGCCAGGACTGGTAGAGGCCGGTGACGGCCAGGACGGTCACCGAGGCGAAGGCGATACGGGAGAAGCGGGGCACGACCTCCGTCAGGGCGTCGACGGAGGCGCGGCGCAGGGTCAGGAGCAGCGCCACGAGGCCGCCGAGCCAGACCCCCGTCGCCACCAGGTGCAGCACGGACGACGTCATCGCCACCGGTACCTGGATCCCGGCGGAGGCGTGCTCGGCCGCCGCCCAGGTCAGGGCCAGGGCGACGGCCAGGGTCGCGGCCACCGCCCGCACCACGGGCTGTCGGTGGTCACGGCGCCTGGACAGCCGTAGCAGGAAGACGGCGGTCAGCAGCAGGACGGCCAGCCGGGCGAGCAGGGCCAGGCCCGGACGGCTGGCCAGGGTGCGTGCGAGGGGGGACGGGTCGAAGGCCGCGGCCGGGCCCGCGCCCGCCTCGTACGGGGCGCGCAGCACCAGCAGGACGACCGTGGAGCCGAGCAGTGTCCACCAGGCCGCCATCAGCGGTCTGCGCAGCGGGGACGTGTCCGCGGGCCGGCACAGCAGCGCGAACGCCACGGTGCCGACGAGCAGCGCGGCGGCGAGGTAGGCGAGGTAGCGGGCGGCGTCGTAGAGGCCGCCGGTCAGCGGGTCCTCGTCCGGGCCGGTGTCGACCTGCGCGGTCGTCGCGGACCGTTTGCCGACGGAGAAGGTGAAGGCGCCGGAGACCGGGTGGCTGTCGGCGGACACCACTCGCCAGGCCACCGTGTAGGTGCCCTGGGCGAGTTTCCCGGGCAGTCCGACCCGGGCCGTGTCGGAGCGGCCGTCCGCGTGCCGCGCCTCGCCGGTGTGCACGCGGCGCTGGTCCGGGCCGAAGACCCGGAAGGAGTCGTCGAGCAGGCCGACGGACTCGGTGAAGGTCAGGGTGAGATGGCGGGGGGCACGCTGGACGACGGATCCGTCGTCGGGGTCGGTGCCGCGGAGGGCGGCGTGGGCGGAAGCGGGGGCTCCGCCGAGGAGGAGCAGGACCAGCACGGTGCCGAGCAGCACCAGGGCTTGAAGTCGCCGGGGGTGTCCGACATTCCGCTCCTCGTTCCGCCGTTGGTGCACGTGGTTCTCCGGGGTTGGGCTGTACGGCTCCCGGTTATGTACGGATGGGAGTTGTCTAGCGCTCAGCGTGGGGGGGCGGGTGTGTGGTTCGGCGCGTGCGGGTGCGTGGGAGTTGGTCACGCAGTTCCCCGCGCCCCTAAGAAGCAGGTCGGCACAGCCCGGGGATGCGGTCAGCCGCTGCCGGATAGCGTGCCGTCAGGTCCGCCGCATCACCGTGCTCGTACCCCTCGAACGTGAAGCCGGGGGCCATCGTGCAGCCGAAGAGGGTCCACTGCCCGCCCTCGCGCACCCTGCCGCCCATCCACGTACCTGCCGGGACCGTGAACTGCACGTGCTGACCGCCGAGAACGTCCGGGCCCAGCACCGCCGTCCTCGTAGTCCCGTCCGGGGCGAGCAGGAGGAGCTCCAAAGGATCGCCGAGGTAGAAGTGCCAGATCTCGTCGGTCGGCAGGCGGTGCAGGGCGGAGAAGTCGTCCGCCGTGAGGAGCGCGACGATCGCCGTGCCCTCGGGTCTGCCGTCCGGGCGTTCGGGGCCGGCCCAGGTCTGGCGGAACAGGCCGCCCTCGCGGGGGATCGGCTCAAGGCCGTAGTGGGCGATGAGGTCGTCAGGCGTCACCCGGGGAAGCGTATCTCCCGGTCGAGGAAGGCGAGCTGTGCCTTCTTCTCGGGCAGGTACACGTCCGGGAGGTCGATCTCCGGCAGGACCACCACCGGCCCCGCCGTGAAGCCCATGGTGAGGAAACGGACGACCGCCTTCTCGTTGCGGACGTCCGGGTCGACCACGATCCGCCGGCGGTCCAGACCGAGCAGGACGTACTCGGTGATGACGGCCACCAGCCGGGCCGTCCAGCCGGACTGCCCGCCGCCCGGCCCGGCGGGCGCGAGCAGCAGATGCAGGCCGATGTCGCCGGGACGGACCTCGTAGCACTCGCTCACGCGGTCGGCCTCGGGCTCGTAGGTCTGGAGGAGCGCGACCGGCTCGCCGTCGCGGACGACGAGGAAGGCGTGGTGGGTCGTGAGCGTGTCCAAGTGGGCGTAGATCTCGGACACCTGCCGCTCGGTGAGACCGGTCATGCCCCAGAAGACGGCCCGCTCCTCGCTCACCCAGCGATGGACCGTCCCGGCGTCGGCCTCCGGGTCCAGCGGCAGGACGCGGACGGTGCCGAAGTCGTCGGTCACCTGCTCGTGGACGGCCGTGCGGGAGGCGTACGGGTCAGACATCGGTCTCCTTCGTCAGCAGGGCCCAGTCGGTGACGACCGGGACGAGCTCGCCGGCGAGCCAGAGGGGGAGCTGGTCGCGGTGGTGGGGCGAGCCGGGGACGCCCGAGGCGCCGAGCGGGACGACCCAGCGGCTGTCCTCGCGCCGGGCCAAATCCCAGACGTACCGGGCCGCCGGGCCGCGCGCGGCGCGGTCGGTGAGGCCCGGCACGCCCGAGGTGCACAGCACGCAGTCGTGGTCGCCGGACAGCCCCGGTTCGTCGAACGGCGTCTCCGGCTCCAGCGCCCGCCAGGGGGCCAGCCGGTGGGTGTCGCCCCAGACGCCGGCGGGCGGCCGGGCGGCCACCTCCTCGACCGCCGCGCGGACGGCCGCCGGGCGGTCGATTCCGTACAGTTCCCCGGCCCGCAGCAGGTGTTCCAGGGCGAAGCCGACGCGCGGCAGGAGGGCGAGCCAGGGCCGGAACACCTCCGGGTACGCCGGCGGTGCGGCGAGCGCGGCGAAGACGGGGTGCGCCGCCAACCGCCGTACGACCGCGCCGCGCACGGCCGAGTAGAGGGCCGCGTCGGCGCTGTCGGCGTCCATGCGGCGGTTCCAGGCGAGGAGGCGGTCCCGGAGGGCGGAGGCCTCGGGGGTGAGGACACCCTCGAGGGCCCGGAGGTGGTCCAGGAGGGCGGACGCGGAGGCGAGGTGGGTGTCCGTGTGGATGGCGGGCATGTCGGCGGCGGACCAGCGCTCCTTGCCGGCGAGCAGCGCGGCGATGCGGTCGTGGCGGTGGGGCGGGGCGAACTCGACGCCGAGGGGTTCGGCCGGGCCGCGCTGGTTGGCCATGACGGCGACGCCGTCAGTGAGCCCGGCACGGGGCGTCTCGTGCCAGCCGCGCCACTCGTGGCCGGGCTCCCAGGCGGGCACCAGGCGCAGGCGGTTGGCCTCGGCGCGCAGCGGCACGCGCCCGGCGACGCGGTGCAGGACGCCGCCCTCGGTGTCGGCGGCCTGGACGACATTGACGGGCTCGGCCCACCGGTCGAACGCCCGGTCCACGTCGGCGACCCGGCGGGCCCGCAGCAGCGGCAGCAGGGCGCCGAAGCCGAGGTCGCCGGTGACGCGGGGCGGGTGGCGCAGGCTGATCGCCACGGGCGTGCCGGAGGGATCGGCCGGGTCGGACGGGTCGCCGTCGAGTCCCTCGGGGCCGCCGATGACCACCGGGCCCCGGGCGGTCTCGATCACCTCGACCTCGACCGGCTCCTCACCGGCCACCTCGACGACCTCGGTGTGCCGGGCCGCCCGGCGCCAGACCCCGTCCGGGCCGAGGGCCTCCACCCCGGCGCCGGTGCGCCGCAGCCGCTCCCGGTACAGGTCCTGGTAGTCGGCCATGGCGTTGGTGATGGCCCAGGCGACGGTGCCGGTGTGCCCGAAGTGGGCGATGCCGGGGATGCCGGGGACGGCCAGGCCGACGACGTCGAACTCGGGGCAGGACAGGTGGATCTGCTGGTAGACGCCGGGGTCCTCGATCCAGCGGTGGGGGTCGCCGGCGATGACCGCCTGCCCGGTGACGGTCCGTTCGCCGCTCACCAGCCAGCCGTTGCTGCCGGAGGTGCCGGGGCCGTCGGTGGCGAACAGGCCGATGGCGTCCGCGCCCAGGTGGGCCGCGACCTGCTCACGCCAGAGCTTGGCCGGGAACCCGGCGAAGAGGATGTGGGTGGCGAGCCAGACGCCGAGGGGGGTCCAGGGGTGCCAGGAGCCGGGGGCCAGGCCGGTGCGGGCGAACTCGGGGGCCGCGTCGGCGCCCGCCGCCAGCTGGCCGTTGACCCCCTCCACATACGCCCGCACCCACTTTGCCGTCTCGGGGTCCCGGCCCTCCAGGTCCGTGAAGCAGCGTCTGGCGGTGTCGTCGAGTCTGGCCCGTCGGGCGAACCGGTCCCAGGCCAGGGCGCTCTCGCCGAGGAAGGATGCCGAGGTGCCCTGGGCCCGGTGCCGCTCGACCTCCAGCTGCCAGGCCCGGTCGCGGGCGGTGACGAGGCCCTGGGCGTGGGCGAGTTCGGCCGCGCTGCCCGCGCGCAGATGCGGAATGCCCCAGGCGTCGCGGTAGATCTCGGTGGCCACGCTGTGCCCCTACTTTCATTTAGGTTAGCCTCGCCTAAGTCTTGGCTGTGGCGGAAATCGTACGCGAAGGGTGAATACGGGATGGGGCAGGGGCGGGGCTGGGACGGCGCGGTCCTCCGGCTGCTGCGCGCGAAGGATTTCGTGTGACCCACGCCGAGGACGTCACCCCGGACTACCGGCGGCTGCGCTTCACCGACGGCGGTCTGCTCGCGGCGACCGGCGTGCACCCGGCCATGTGGGTACGGCTCTGGTTCGACAACGCGGGCAAGCCCCACCAGCGGGCCTACACCCTGCTCGAACCGGCCCCGGCGGCCGGGACGTTCTGCCTGGAGTTCGCCCTGCACGAGGGCTGCCCCGGCGACTGGGCCAGGGCGGCGAAGCTGCGGCGACACCATCGAGGCGACCGTCCAGGGCACCGGCTTCGAGCACCCCGACCCCGCTCCCTCCCACGTCTTCGCCGTCGGCGACCCGGCCTCGCTGCCGGCCATCAACTCCCTGCTGGGGGCTCCGCCCCGGCCACGGTCTGGTTCGAGGGCGACGACGACCTGCCGTTCCGCACCGCCCCGGGCCGGCACGAGTGGCGCACGGTACCGCGCCTGGACTCCGGCGCCCACCCGGTCGACCAGGTCAGGAAGGCCTGCCCGGCCTCCTCCAGGACACCTTTGACCCGTACGTCTGGATCGCCTGCGACACGGCCACGACCCGGACCCTGTCGGCGTACGTCCGCAAGGAACTGGGCCTGCCCGATCAGGGGGTACACGCGCTGGACCACTGGCGGGCGACGCAGGCCCGGGCGGGGGATGATCGGTGCATGGACGTCACTCTTCACCTCGCCCAGGACCCCGAGGCCGACGCGCTGCTCGGGCGCAGTCCGCTCGCCGCGCTGGTCGGGATGCTGCTGGACCAGCAGATCCCGATGGAGTGGGCGTTCAAGGGTCCCGTGACCATCGCCCAGCGGCTCGGCACGGACGACCTGGACGCGCACGAGATCGCCGCGCACGAACCCGAGGCCTTCGCCGCGCTGCTCTCCCAGAAGCCGGCGGTGCACCGCTACCCGGGCTCCATGGCCAAGCGGATCCAGCAGCTGTGCCAGTACCTCGTGGAGCACCACGACGGTGACGCCGAGGCCGTCTGGAAGGACGCCGCCACCGGCAAGGAACTGCTGAAGCGACTGTCCGAGCTGCCCGGCTTCGGCAAGCAGAAGGCCCAGATCTTCCTCGCCCTGCTCGGCAAGCAACTCGGCGTGCAGCCGACGGGCTGGCGCGAGGCCGCGGGCTCCTACGGCGAGCCGAACTCCTTCCGCTCGGTCGCCGACATCACCGGCCCCGAGTCGCTGGCCAAGGTACGAGCACACAAACAGGAGATGAAGGCAGCAGCCAAGGCGGCGAAGGCAACCGGGAGGTAGCCCCCTACGGGGTCGGGTGGCGCCAGCCGCGTGGCCCGACCCCGACGGCGGCAACAGCGACGGGGCCCGACCCAGACGGCGGCAACAGCGACGGTGCCCGACCCAGACGGCGTACGCCGGCGACGTGGACGGACCCCGGTGGCAGGCGCCAATGTCGTGCCCGGAACCAGCGGCTGGCGTCAGTCGTCCCGGACGGCAGACATCAACCGCACGGCCCGTCCCAGGTGGCGAGCCTCTCCCGGTCGGTCCAAGCATGGACCATGACCGAGCCACCGAGCGGCTCCCCCTGGGAGCCGGAGCGCGGGCCCTCGCACGGGCTTGTGCCCCGTCCGCCCCAGGGCTCGGAACCCCACGTCCCCCAGGGCCCGGGCCGGACGACGGCCCTGATCGTCCTCGCCTTCGTCAGCGGCACGCTCTCGATCCTGCTCGGCCTGTTCTGCTTCCGCCGCCCCATGCAGTCGATCCTGCTGCTCGCCCTCTGGACCGGCATCGGCTGGCTGTTCCGCGGCATCACCCAGATCCTTGCCGCCGCCCACGACCCGGCGATGCCCGTCCGGGGCCGGCAGATCTTCCTCGGGGCCCTCACCGTCGTCGGCGGCATCGTCCTCATCGACGCGCCCTTCGAGTCCGTCGCCGTCCTCACCCTCGTCGGCGGCTGCTGGCTGCTCGCGGTCGGCGCCGTCGAGACCGTCACGGCCCTGCCCATCCGGGGCCGCAGTACGCCGAGCGAGCGGATCTCGCAGCCGGTGGGATGAACGGCATACGCACAACGGGGAACCACCTCCCGTGACCCCCGCACCGCAGCCGGCCCCGCCGGCACCCGCCGGAAGACGTGGCCGCGGGTACTCGCCCTGCTGCTCGCCCTGCTCGTGCCCGGCGCGCACGCCGAGGCGCACACAGGACCGGCGGCCACCGTCTCCGGGAAGAGCACGGCCGTCGAGTGCGACGTCCTCGACACCGCCCTGCGCCCACCCCCCCGGGGCGCCCGGCGCACCGCCGTCCCCCTGCACCCCGCCCCGCTCCCAGCCGCCGGGCCCGCGTACGCCGCGCCGTATCCCGTGCCCGTGCCGCCCGGCCCGCGGCACGACCCTCGCCCCCTGCGTTCCGAAGTCCTGCGCTGCTGACAGGACCGGACACCGGTCCATCAGCCCGTACGCAGCACAACGCAGCAGACGGAACGAGGAACACAGACATGCTCGAAGACCCGTACGCGGTCCTGCGCGCCCTCCTGCGCGCCGAGGCCGTCCGCAACGCCCCCAAGCCGCCCCAGCACAAGCCCACGCCGCAGACACGAGAGCGACAGCAGCCCCCGACGGCACCCGCGAGGGAAAGGGAACGCGGCTGACCGATCCGCGACGGCGGAGGCGGCCGACCTAGGGAATGTCCTAGGGCAGCCCTAGCGCCTCCGCCGCCCCGAACACCGTGCCGTCCGTGCCGTCCCGAAGAGCGACCGCGTGATCTCCCGCCCGATCCGCGTCCCCACCGACCGGGCCAGGGACGTGAACACCCCGCTCCCGGCTACCCGCTCCACCACGGACGGCCCCTCCTCCGCACGCCGTTCCGGCGCGGCGTCGCGCATCTCGTCGGGCCCCTTCGCCCCGCGGTCGGCCCAGCGGCCATCCACCGGCCGCTCGTACGCCGACTCCGGTCCAGCGCCTTCTTCCCGACCGGCCCCATCAGGGACCCGGGCGCGCGCAACCGGGTCGCGACGCGTGCTGGACGCGGTTTTGCCGAGTTGGGCGAGGACGACGTCGGCGGGCACGTCCTTCGGGGTCTGCGCCACGAAGAAGACGCCGACCCCTTTCGAGCGAATCAGGCGCACGGAGCGCGTGGTCGACTCCAGGAACGCCTCGGAGGCGTCGTCGAAGAGCAGGTGCGCCTCGTCGAGGAAGAAGACCAGCCGGGGCTTGTCGGCGTCACCGACCTCGGGCAGATCGTGGAAGAGGTCGGTGAGCAGCCACATCAGGAAGGGCGAGAACGTCTGCGGCCTGCAGACCCCTGCCGTCGGCGTAGTGGAAGATCAGCGCGAGGCACTGCTCCTGGGTCCGGTTCAGCCGCAACACCTTGGACAGCAGCACCGGCCCGAAGCTGGTGACCGTCGCCCGGACCGGGACGCCTGGCCGTCCCACAGCAGTACGCCCAGATGCAGGGCGGGGCCGGTGAAGGCGTAGCCGGAGGCGATCCGCAGGGCCTCCTGGGGAAGTGCGGCGGCACGGGCGGTCACTCCGGGGGCGCAGGCCGGCGGCATGGTCTCGCGGTCCGGCATATTCACGCCCTGTTCCCGGTTCATGCCGCCTTGTGGGGTTTTTTTCAGCGTCGCACTCCGTCGCCACGGCTGCGCCCGGAAGGTCCCGCCCGGTAGGCTTTCCGTGTGATCTTCAAGCGCATCGGAAACGGCCGGCCGTACCCCGACCACGGCCGGGACAGCACCCGGCAGTGGGCGGACGTCGCGCCGCGCCCGGTCCGCCTCGATCAACTCGTGACGACCAAACAGCAGCTCGATCTCGAGACGCTCCTCGCCGAGGACTCGACGTTCTACGGCGACCTCTTCGCGCACGTCGTGAAGTGGCAGGGCGATCTGTACCTGGAGGACGGCCTGCACCGCGCGGTGCGGGCGGCGCTCCAGCAGCGCCAGGTGCTGCACGCGCGCGTGCTCGAGCTCGACTGAACCCGGCCGGTCACGGGTTGGCCCTTTCGGGTTCTGCTGGGCGACGTCGATGATCATCTAGTAGGCATCGTCGCCCGGGCGCACTACGCTGCGCTCATGAGCATGCTGACTCCCCCCGGCATGGGCGGCAAATACCGCATCAAGGGAAACAAGTACCCGCGGATGCGCCGGCCCCGGCGGCGCGGCAGGCTCGTCGCCCTGGTCGTCGCCTCCGCCGCCGTACTCGGCGTGGGCGGCTGGGGCACGTGGCAGCTCATCGACGCCTTCACCGGCGGCGGAAAGGCTTCCGCGGCCGGCAGCGGGACGGACTGCGCCCCCGAGACCAAGTCGAGCCCCTCGCCCCGCGCCAAGCCCCTGCCCGAACCACGCACCATCACGGTCAACGTGCTCAACGCCACCACCCGCAGCGGCCTGGCCAAGAAGACCGCCGACGAGCTGAAGAAGCGCGGCTTCAAGATCGGCGACGTGGGCAACGCGCCCCAGCAGTACGACAAGAAGGTCAAGGGCCCCGGCGTGCTGCTCGGCCCCGCCTCCGCCCTCGACACCTCGCTGCCGGTGCTCGGCACGCAGCTCCCGGGCGCCGAACGGCGTACCGAGGCGGCCCGCAAGGGCGCTGCCGTCGACCTCGTCATCGGCGACGGCTTCAAGGAGCTGGCGAAGAAGCCGGACGCCGACCGGGCCCTGACCAAGCTGGCCAGGCCCGAGCCGGCGCCGTCGTCGAAGAAGGGCTGCTGAGCAGCTCCGAAGGGCTTACTCGGCCGCCCCGTACATCCGGTCCCCCGCGTCGCCGAGGCCCGGCACGATGTAGCCGTGCTCGTTCAGGCGCTCGTCGACCGACGCGGTCACGACCGTCACCGGGGTGCCCGCCAGCTCGCGCTCCATGACCTCGACACCCTCCGGCGCGGCCAGCAGCACCACGGCGGTCACGTCGTCGGCGCCGCGCCGGATCAGCTCCTGGATCGCCGCGACCAGCGTGCCGCCGGTGGCGAGCATCGGGTCCAGCACGTACACCTGACGACCCGACAGGTCCTCCGGCATACGCGTGGCGTACGTGGAGGCCTGGAGCGTCTCCTCGTTGCGGATCATGCCGAGGAAGCCCACCTCGGCGGTCGGCAGCAGCCGGACCATGCCGTCCAGCATGCCGAGGCCGGCCCGCAGGATCGGCACCACCAGCGGACGCGGGTGGGACAGCTTGACGCCCGTGGTCGTGGCCACCGGCGTCTGGATGTCGACCTGCTCGGTGCGCACGTCGCGCGTGGCCTCGTAGGCGAGCAGGGTGACCAGCTCGTCGGCGAGACGGCGGAAGGTCGCGGAGTCGGTGCGCTGGTCGCGCAGCGTGGTGAGCTTGTGGGCGACCAGGGGGTGGTCGACGACGTGGAGACGCATGTCCACAACAGTAGCCGGGCCCGTTGACCCCGGCCGCACGGCCGGCCCGCCGCCCGCCCGTCACCCGTTCGCTGGCGTCAAACCGCCCGTCCGGGGAAAGTGGGAAGGACGGACTGGGGGTGGTGAACCTGATGCCCGACCGGGATTCCCGAGACTTTCCGTCGCCGCGCGCACGGCGCGCGACGGACCCGGAGACGTACGAGACCGGGACGAACGAGACCGACGCCGAGCGCCGTCGGCGGCGCGCCCGGTTCCTGCGCGATCTGGCCGAGGCCCGGGAGCTGCGCAACCGCGTCCAGCCGCGCCGGGTCAAGACGGCCCGGCTGCGGCACGCGATGCGCATGCGTACGTTCCGCTGGTAGGAAACGGGTGAGGAAACCCCCGGGGAAGATCACGAACCGCGCGGACGTTGTCGAGGTGGCCGTGCGTGGAGCGAGGGAAAGCCGCGTACGATCCGCAGGTGGCGGCAACGAGCGTGCGATCAAAACTGCCGGACACAGGGAGCCGAAGACGTCCCCTGAACGCCTTGTTTCTGCCACGATTCCGAGTGGGTGGGGCTCGGACGAGCACTCCCCGCCCGCAACCTCCGCCGGGGGGACCCCCAACCGGCATGCCTACGACCAGTGGGAGAGTCACGGTGTACTTCGCCGCACTGCTCGCGCGCACCGAAGACGGGTGGGAAGCGAGCGACACAGAGCTCGACGATGTGGAAACCCTGTCGGATCTGGCCGACCTGGCCCGTGGAGCCTCCCCCGACGAGGACACGGTGCTCGTGCTCATCGAGCAGGAGGACGCCTGGTTCGGCGTCGTCCGCGTGGACGGCGAGGAGGATCCTCGCATCTACGTCTCGGACGCCGCCGCCGCTGCCCGCAGCAGCTACGGCGAGATCCTGCTCACCGACGAGCTGCTCGGACGCGATCCGGACGACGGGGACGACCTGGACGCCCTCGACCTCGACGGTACCGAGGACGGTGAGTCCGACGACGACGAGGCCGACGACGGCGACGCGGTCGCCGGAGCCGGCGAGGCCGTGCCGCACGGCCCGGTCGGCGACGCCCAGATCCTGGACGACCTCGGCGTGAGCGAGAAGGAGCTGCGCTCGCTGGCGACCGACGCCGTCACGGAGATCGCCGAGGCCCTCGGCGCCTCGGAGACCCTGGAGACCGTCCGCTGACCGCTCGCACCACCCCGGGACCGCCGGACCAGCCGGACCAGCCGGACCAGCCGGACACGTCTGACACGCCGGATCCGGTACGGGACCCCTGGCGGCCCGCGATGCGACTCGCCCTGGACGAGGCCGCCGAGGCCGTCCAGGGCGGGGACGTCCCCGTCGGCGCCGTCGTCCTGGCCCCGGACGGCACGACCGTGCTCGCGGCCGGACACAACGAACGCGAGGCCGGCGGCGACCCGACGGCCCACGCGGAGGTCCTCGCCCTGCGGCGGGCCGCGGCCGCGCTCGGCCGGTGGCGGCTCGCCGGCTGCACCCTCGTGGTGACGCTGGAGCCCTGCACGATGTGCGCGGGCGCGATCCAGCAGTCCCGCGTCGACCGGCTCGTCTACGGCGCCCGCGACGACAAGGCGGGCGCGGCCGGCTCCCTCTGGGACCTCGTCCGCGACCGGCGGCTCAACCACCGGCCCGAGGTGATCGAGGGCGTGCTCGCCGAGGAGTGCGCCCGGGTCCTCACCGAGTTCTTCCGCGGCCGCTGAATACCGATTTCAAAGCACGCCGCACCTTGCTGTAAGGTCTCCCTCGGTAGCGTGTCCGAGCGGCCGAAGGAGCTCGCCTCGAAAGCGAGTGTGGCGCAAGTCACCGAGGGTTCAAATCCCTCCGCTACCGCAGGTGGACGAAGGGTCCGGCTCATCGAGCCGGACCCTTCGCGCTTCTCCGTCTCAGTTTCCGTCTCGGTTGGGGCTCGACGTCTCAGTCCGTCGCCGGGCTACGGGCCATTGCGTGGGTCACCGCTTCCATGAGCGCGTCGTGAATCCCTCCGAGTTCATGGCGCGGCCGCTCTTCCTCCGCCTGTGCGGCCGCCACCGCAGGACCGTCGAGAGCAAGGAACGCGTCCGTCCATTTCTCGACGGAATCATGGTGATCTTCTACACCCCTGCGGAGCTGCAACGCCTGCTCCCGGACGGCGAAGAGCCAGCCCTCGTCCGTCCACTTGTCACCGGCCGCCGCGCGCTCGGCATGCTGCTGACGCTCATGAGCGCGCGACATGTCCACAAGCTGTGGAGGGAGCCCCGACGGCGCGTCGACCCGCGCGGGTTCGTGTCGGCGGTCTCCGGGTTCGTCCGCTGACACTGGGGGCAGTACCCGGCTTTGCGGCCGCAGGTTTCACCGCACCGTGCGCGTAGCGCGGGCGCCCACGACTCCGGCGGACCAGCAGTACGCCGTTGTCCAGATCGACATCCGACCACTTGAGGCCCAGCGCCTCGCCCTGCCGGAGCCCCAGGGCGAGCGCCACGGCCCAGCGTGCGGAATTCCGCCGGCGGCGGTACGCAGCAGGCGCTGCACCTCTTCCGCGGGAGACGCGCGCCGCGGAACGGGCTTGTCGCCGCGACAGCATCACCGCTTGCCGTACGCCCCGGAAGGCGTCGCCGTTGGAAGGGCTGCTGGGGACCGTAGCCCAGGACCGTTATGGTTGCCGGGGGTAAAGAATGGGACATATCGTCTTGTTATGGATGAAATCCATCCCAACATTGATCAGATCATGGTTCTTGTCGCGGACAGGCATGGGCGCGTCGGCTACCGGGTGTGGCGCACCGCGCAGGACGACCGCTTCGACACGTACACAGGCCCGAAGACATACTGGGACGCCGAAATCCGCAGCAAGAAGCAGGCTAGGAGCATCGCTGCGCAGGAAGGCTTCGAACTGCGGTGTGAGGGCGAGGTCTGGGATCGCCTACCCGAAGATGAAGAGGGCTGATCGGCGTGCCCGGGTGGGCGCACGAGACAAGGGCATGGTTCCCCCTCAGGACCGACGACTACCGCGGCGTCGTCGCCGCAGCGCAGGTACGGCCGGAGGCGGCGCCGCACCACGGCGCGGCGGTGCAGCATGCAAACCCAGGAAGTCAAGGCGTGGTCGCGGCGGAGACCGCCGGCAGGTCGAGCTGGGCACGAGATCCCTCAGCCCCGCCTCGGTTTCCGTCTCCTTCATGGCCGTACGCCATGTCCGCGACCGTTCAACCGGCCCAGGACTGCGCCACCACGAACGGGGACGTACGACTCCGAACGGCGCCCCCGCAGGGGAACAGAACCTCGAAAGCGAGTGTGGCGCAGTCACCGAGGGTTCAAACCCCTCCGCTACCGGCTTGGGAAAGGTCCCGTCGACAGACGGGGCCTTTCGTGCGATCCGCCTCTTCGTGTGATCGGCCCTTCGTGCGATCATGTGCGCTGTTTGAGACAGCAGTGACAGGGGAGGCCGCAATGGCGGTGAACGCGAAGAAGGTCGCCGTCTACGTCGTCGCGGTCTTCGCGCTGTACGTGATCATCACGGACCCGACCAGGGCCACGGGCTACGTCCAGATAGTGTTCCAGGGCATATCGGACGCCGCCCAGGCCCTCGGCGACTTCGCCACGTGGGTCGCCAACGGAGGAAAGTGATGATCCGCCACCTGGTCCTCTTCAAGCTGCACGAGGGCGTCGAGCGCGACGACCCGCGGGTCGTGAAGGGCGTCGAGGCCTTCCGCGCCCTCGACGGCACGATCCCCGAGATCCGCTTCTGGGAGCTCGGCTGGAACGTCAGCGACCGTCCCATCGCCCATGACTTCGCCATCAACTCCGCCTTCGACGACGCGGACGCCCTGCGCCGGTACGTGGAGCATCCCGACCATCAGGCGGGTGTCGCGCTGTGGCGCGAGTTCGCCACGTGGGTGATCGCCGACTACGAGTTCTGAACCCGCCGCTTCGGGCCCCCGTCGTTCCGACGGGGGCTCTTTTCGTCGCTGGTCCGCTGCCACGGCCGTTGTCGGGTCCATTACTGGTGTACATCTATGCGGTATTTCATCCCTCAACACGTAGTTATGGGGTGCTTGCACACAGTGCACATGTCTTGTGATGCTATGACCGCTTTTGATGGAAGAGCTGACGGATGGGTTGACGGATGACGAGATGGAGTTGACCGTGCTGGCCAGTACCGCACCTCAGGCACCATCCTCGGAACCGGCTCCCCAGCGGAGCCGCGGCGCCGACACCCGCGCCCTCACGCAGGTCCTCTTCACGCAGCTCAAGGAGCTCCAGCCGGGGACGCCGGAGCACGACCGGGTGCGTGGGGCGCTCATCGAGGCCAACCTCCCGCTCGTGCGCTACGCGGCCGCCCGGTTCCGCTCCCGCAACGAGCCGATGGAGGACGTCGTCCAGGTCGGCACCATCGGGCTCATCAACGCCATCGACCGCTTCGACCCGGACCGGGGCGTGCAGTTCCCGACGTTCGCGATGCCGACGGTGATCGGCGAGATCAAGCGCTACTTCCGCGACAACGTCCGTACGGTCCACGTGCCGCGCCGGCTTCACGAGCTGTGGGTGCAGGTCAACAGCGCGACCGAGGACCTCACGACCGCCTTCGGGCGCACCCCGACCACGGCCGAGATCGCCGAACGGCTGCGCATCACCGAGGACGAGGTGCTGTCCTGCATCGAGGCCGGACGGTCGTATCACGCGACCTCTCTGGAGGCCGCCCAGGAGGGCGACGGGCTGCCGGGGCTGCTGGACCGGCTCGGCTACGAGGACCCCGCGCTGGACGGAGTGGAGCACCGGGATCTCGTACGGCATCTGCTCGTACAACTGCCCGAAAGGGAGCAGCGCATTCTGCTGCTGCGGTACTACAGCAATCTCACACAGTCTCAGATCAGTGCGGAACTCGGTGTCTCGCAGATGCATGTCTCGCGGCTACTCGCGCGTAGCTTCCAGCGGTTGCGGTCTGCGAACCGGATCGACGCGTAGCCGCGAACCGGGGTGGTGGGTGACCGCGAACCCCCTCGACACGTAACCGCAAACAGTTGCGAGTGATAACCGTTGCGAGCGAATCGCTCATCAGGGCGGTTCCCGACAGTTGCGGGCCGAAAAGGCGTCAGACCCCTTTTCTGCAGGGTGGATTCGCGTCTCAGATGTCGACATGTCACTACAGCGTGTTGCCGACATGTGACATTCTGCGGGAAGCGCGTTTGCCGGGGCTTCGGCTCCGGTATTCAGGTGAAGGCTGCGTTCCTCAGACGGGAGCGTCCGCCGCGACCGTCCCGCGACCCAAAGGGGGTGGCATGTCCGCAGAACAGGGCAGCTCGAAGGTGCTCACGCTCGCGGAGAGCGACTCAGCTCCCCATGCTCTCGACTCACTCGGCCCCATCGACGACGTTCCGGCCGAGCTCGCGACCGAGCCCGCCCCGGCGCTTCCGGCCACGGGGGCCATCGACACCCGCACCCTGTCCCGCTCCCTGTTCCTGCGGCTGGCCGCGCTCGACGAGGACAGCCCCGAGCGTGCGTACGTCCGCGACACGCTGATCGAGCTCAACCTGCCGCTGGTGCGGTACGCGGCGGCGCGGTTCCGCTCCCGCAACGAGCCGATGGAGGACATCGTCCAGGTCGGCACGATCGGGCTGATCAAGGCGATCGACCGGTTCGACTGCGAACGGGGCGTCGAGTTCCCCACGTTCGCGATGCCAACCGTCGTGGGAGAGATCAAGCGGTTCTTCCGCGACACGTCGTGGTCGGTGCGGGTGCCGCGCCGGCTTCAGGAGCTGCGGCTGGCCCTGACGAAGGCCAGTGACGAGCTCTCGCAGAAGCTGGACCGCTCGCCGACGGTCACCGAACTCGCGTCCGTGCTCGGGGTGTCCGAGGAGGACGTCGTCGACGGGCTGGCGGTGGGGAACGCGTACACGGCGTCCTCGCTGGACTCCCCGGCGCCGGAGGACGACGGCGGCGAGGGCTCGCTGGCGGATCGGCTGGGGTACGAGGACAGCGCCCTTGAGGGCGTCGAGTACCGGGAGTCCCTGAAGCCGCTGCTGGCCAAACTGCCGCCCCGTGAGCGGCGGATCATCATGCTGCGGTTCTTCGCGAACATGACCCAGTCGCAGATCGGCGAGGAGGTCGGCATCTCACAGATGCACGTGTCCCGCCTGCTGACGAGGACCCTGGCGCAGCTGCGGGAAGGCCTCATCTCGGACTGAGCATGACCGCCCCGCCCCGCGGGTGGTGGGTTACCACCCGCGGGGCGGTGGGTCGGGGCCGCGCCGGAGGGCCAAACAGTGACCGATGGGTACGCGGGAGCGTGATCGTAAGGTGTACCGGCCGCTATGGCGGGCCGGCCTTGAGGTGATCCCGAACGCCGTGCCGGATGGAACGATGCCGTTCGTCCATGGATACGGTGCCGAGGACGTGGTCGGTGGCTTCTCCCACCGGTACAAACGTCGGCTCCCACGTCCTGGAGACGCCACTGAACGTTTCACCTGCCCACTTCCGTCGTGGCCGGACGGTCAGCGTGGGATCAGCGTGCCCTCTCCGGTGACCGTCAGGCGCACCTGGGAGCCGTCCGGCGAGCAGTTGCGGCCGTTGGAATAGGTGGGCTGCGGGGTGGTGGTACTGATCTGCCGGTCGAGCACGGTGGCGCCCCGCTGGTTCTTGAATACCAGCGTGACCTGTATCGGCTTACGTGACGGGAGGTCCCGTATGACCACGAAGCCAGGCCAGGGGAGAGAAGGCTCGGGGTTTTCCGGGGCCCTCGCTGCCGGAGG
The DNA here is from genome assembly GCF_037055355.1 of Streptomyces sp. DG1A-41. Classification (GTDB taxonomy): domain Bacteria; phylum Actinomycetota; class Actinomycetes; order Streptomycetales; family Streptomycetaceae; genus Streptomyces. The sequence continues at coordinate 4,350,340 of NZ_CP146350.1, forward strand.
TTCTGTGGCGGTAGCGGATTCCGTGGTCAGTACGGGGTTTCCTGGGGTCGCCGGTTCTTCCGGCCAGGTGTCCAGCTGCAGCGTGCGCTTCCGGCATGTGCCGTCCCAGCAGGCTGTGAGGGTCGCGTCGGCCACGCTGTTCGCCAGGTCCGGGTGGACAGCGACCCGGATCCCGGCCGGCGTGTCGATCAGGGTGCAGATGTCTTGCGTGTAACCTCCGCACGCGGTCAGCAGCGCCAGAGCCGCCAGGGGAACCGCCAATCCGATGTTGCGTCCCACGCTGGCTCCTCGGCAACCGTCTGCGTCTTGATCATGGCCACTCACGATGGCACAGCAGCTGTAGCACGTCGCTCGACCTATGCTGTCACGTGCCATCCTCTCTCCTGTTGCTGAGTCAGGGCCGCGCGGGGCGTGGCTGGAACAGCGGAAGCGATGGCCCCGTGTGGCCGGTGGCATGAACACGGGTCGGCCACAGCGCGCGGCCGTCTTGCTCCTGGGTGTACGCCGACACCAATGAGGTGATCCGGTCAGCCTGCGGAGGTGTTCTGGGCTCGGGCGGCCCGTGTGCCGGCGAGTCGGTAGGACGCGGTGCCCGTCTCGATGATGTTCCCGCCGAAGGTGAGACGGTCGACGATGGCCGCACAGAGCCGCGGATCGGTGACCGTCCTGGTCCAGTCATCTGGGGCCGGCACTTGTTCCCTCACAAGGGTCGCTGCTGCCACCTGGCCGTTCCCGTTCCTGCGGTCCTCGTCGGGGCACTGTCACGTTGGCTGACCGGTTGCATGATCTTAGGGTTGATCGACCCGGGAAGGTTCGTCCGTGGGGAGCGCGTCGCCGTCGTGCAAGGGGCTCCGGTACCCGGTGGAGGTCGGCAGCGCGAACGCGCTGTGAAGGGTTTCCACAGCACCGGCGGGGCCCAGCGGTTCCCGTCCGCGTTCAGCGGCATCTCACCCCGCTTCCGGCCCCGCCGCCATCTGATGCCCGCACACGACCACCGAGCCGATATGACCGTCCGCTTCGCAATCTGGAGCACATCACCGGAGTCGCCGGTCTCTCCACCACGGCCTGAGCACAGCCCGGAACCGGGCTCCAGCACGCCGCAACACACCATCAGACACCTACCACGCAACAACGTGACAGCGCCCGGCTGTCCCTGAAACGGGAACGCGGGAGTCCCGGTGACGTCGCGTCCCGTGCGCACGCGGTAGCGGATCCGCGTGCCTGAAGGTCCCGAGGCACGAATGGTTCCCCAGGGGATCGTCTGACCGGTCTTGAGGGCGGTGAAGTTGCGGTTTTCGGTGACGAGGTCGAGATTGATGCGTTCAGGCGTCGGCTGAGCGTGAGGGTGTCGCGAGGTTCGAGGATCTCGACGGTGGCCTGCTTCGCGACCGCCAGGTGCAGCTGCTCCAAGCGGTCGCGGCCAATGATCGCGGTCTTGTCCCGAACGGCCACGACGACACCTCGTCCCCCACGACCGTAGTTGAACTGGGGCGCGGTGTGAGGGCAGGAAGGCGAGGACTGACGCTCCGGGACATCCCTGATGCGGTCGCGATGCCGCAACCGGCACAATTCACAGCATGGCAGATCCACGTTCCGACTACCTCGCGCGCCTTGACGCCGCGCTCGTCGGCCCTGGGCGCACCCGCCGCAGCCTGGTGCGCGAGGCGGCGGATCATTTGGATGACGCCACCGAGGCGCTGGTCGCAACCGGTTACGACGAGGATTCCGCCGCACGTCAGGCGGTCGTCGATTTCGGCTCGGTGCCGGACATCGCGGCGTCGTTCCAGACGACGCTGGCTGTGGCCGCCTCCCGACGTACAGCGTGGCTCCTTCTGCTCGTTCTCGGCTACCAGCCGATTCTTTGGGACTCCGGTTTCAACCTGGCCTCGAACAGCGCCGACGCCCGCTCCGACACGTGGTTGTTCCACTTGCTTGACAACACGATCGAGGCAGGCAGTTGGATTGTCCTGGCCGGCGCACTGCTCCTGCTCGTGGCCACCGGGATCGGCAGCCGATGGTGGTTCAATGGTCGAGCCACAGCGCGATTCACCGGCGCCTTCGCACTCGCCGCCACAACGTTCGTACCTCTTACCAGTGTCACGATGATCGTGACGGCCGACAGCGCCAATGCCGGGCTCTGGGTGCTGGCGCTCACCCTCGTGGTGTTGCCGCTCGCGGGCGTCGCGGTATCTGCCCGGCGTACCCTGGCGGCCAGCTGATCCCTCCTGAAGCACGCAGGACCCGGCTGATGCGACGGCGGATTGGCATGACGGAGCGGGACGCCTTTGCCGGGGGCTAGCCCGGGCGGAGCACGGCCTCGACGACACTGGCGAGGCCCCGCCAGGCGGCACGTTCAGCCCGCAAGGACCGGTGTCCGGCCGGGGTCAGGCTGTAAGTCCGGCGCTTGCGCCCACTGACCGTGCTCCACGCGCTGACGAGCAGTCCCGCGGCCTCCAGGCGCCGCAGTGCCGGGTACAGCGTCCCGGTGGCGAGATCGAGCGCGCCGTCGCTGCGCGCCGCCAGTTCCTCGGAAATGGCATAACCATGCAGGCCGCCGCCTTCCAGGATCGCGAGGATCAGCGCGTCCAGGTGCCCGCGTAGCGCATCCGCCTTCATGGCAACAGAGTACGGGCCTGGGTTCATAGATAGACAGCCTACATGTAGTGTGTTTATCTATCGCCCGTTGAACCGCAGAAGAGCACCACGGACGCGACGGGACGGACGATGCCAACCACCACTCTTTGGCTGCTCAGAGCGACTTTGTCGCTCCACGCCGCCCTGGCGCTCACCCAGCCGGTGTCAGCCGGCAGCTATCTGTCCGGCAACTTCGACATCCTGGCGACGCATGGGAACAGCGGCGTCCTGCTGATAGCGGCTACTGCCGGGTGGGGCGCCGCGGCGGTCGCGTACATAGCGGCAAACCGTGGGGCCAGGTGGCCGCTGCTCCTCCTCGTCCCCATCGTCTTCATCGCGGAGGGAATCCAGATCGGCATGGGGCACCAGCGCAACCTGGCGGTGCACATCCCCCTGGGGGTCTTGATCGTGCTGACGGCGGTGCTGCTCGCCGCCTGGTCCTTCACGTCGTGGGCCCGCCCGCAGCGGCGCATGACGCAGGCCGCACCGGGAGAGGAACGATGACGATCTCGCGCCGGAGGTTCCTGGGCCTCGCTGCCGGAGTGGGCGCCGCCGCGACCGGCTGCTCGATCTCCACGCCGACCTCCACCGGCCAGCTCTTGCCCAGCGGTATCGCGCTGCCCCGGCCGTTCACCGCGCCCTTGCCGCCGATGCCGGTCCTCCGGCCGTCGTCGGCGTCCGGTGGGCGCGACGTGTTCGATCTCGCGCAGCGCCCGGCGACTATAGAGCTACTGCCCGGAGTCCGCACGGACCTGCTGACGTACGGCGGCACCTTTCCCGGGCCGTTGCTGGAGACGCGCAGCGGCCGGCCCGCGGTGGTGCGACACCGCAACGCACTCGACGTACCGGTTTCGGTACACCTGCACGGGGGCCACACGCCCGGCACGAGTGACGGCTACCCCACCGACCTGGTGCACCCCGGCGAGAGGCGCGACTACGCCTACCCGATGAGGCAGCGGGCGGCGATGCTCTGGTACCACGACCACCGCATGGACTTCACCGGCGAGCAGGTCTACCGCGGCCTTCTGGGAGTACACCTCGTGCGCGACGACGAGGAGGACGCCCTGCCGCTGCCCCGCGGCGACCGCGAGGTGGTGCTCGCGATCGTGGACCGTTCCTTCGACGAGCACGGCCAGCTCCACTACCCGTCCTCTGACCCGGGCGGGCATGCCCACCATCACGCTGACACCCCGGGCGTCGACGACGCCCACATCGAGGGGGTGCTCGGCGACGTGATGCTTGTGAACGGGGCTGCTTGGCCGGTACTGGAGGTGGACGCCGCCCGCTACCGGCTGCGCCTGCTCAACGGCTGCAGTTCCCGACGCCTCGACCTGACGCTCGACCCGCCGCCCCCTGCCGGCGCGATGTTCACGCAGATCGGCTCGGACGGTGGGTTGCTCGCCACGCCGGTCGCACACGAGCACCTGCTGATGGCGCAGGCGGAACGGTTCGACGTCCTCGTGGACTTCTCGAAGTATCCCGTCGGCACCCAGGTCACACTGCGCAACCGGTTCGGCTCCGGCCCGATGGGCGCCGTGATGCGGTTCGTGGTCGCGCGCCGCGCCGGCGACGACAGCGCACCAGCGGATCGTCTGCCAGATCGGCTGTCGGAAATCGAGCCGCTCGACACCACCAATGCCCGGGTACGCGAGTGGGCGTTCACCCGCGGTGAGGTGCACGGCAGGTCGGGCTGGGTGATCAACGGTGAACCCTTCGACCCGGAGGTGATGGCAGCCACGGTGCCACTCGGCAAGACGGAGATCTGGCGCTTCCGCACCGACCTGCACCATCCCGTGCACGTGCACCTGGACCCCTTCCAGGTCATCGGACGGGGGACCTCCCGGGGCCCAGGACCGTTCGACCACGGCTGGAAGGACACCGTCGACGTTCGGCCTGCCGAGCACGTCGACGTCGCAGTGCGGTTCACCGACTACGCGGGCCGCTACGTCATCCACTGCCACAACCTTGAGCACGAGGACCGCATGATGATGGCTGCGTTCGCTACCGCCTGACCACAAATGGCGCGGCATCCCCCTGCTACGACAGGGCCGGCGAGTCCTACCAGGTGGCTTGGCGAAGGTCAGGACGCCGCCGTGCCGACGCGGCCGTCCGCCCTTCGGCCCGGAGCGGGCGGGGCCGGGGTCGCGGAGCTTTCCTCGGATGTGCAGTGGTGCACGGCGGCGCCGAAGGTATCACAAAGATCATCACCCGCACCTCGCCAGGGCGAACGTTGCCTGATGCGGCATTAGATGCGGGCAGTCGTGCCGCTTGGGGCGGCACGGGTGGGCGCAGCGGCACCCCGCTCCGCCGGGTTGCGGATCCCCCGTACCCCGGCAGCCGCTGGCGGCACCCCGTCCCGCCTGGCGGCGCGACGCCCCGCCCCAGGGACAACGCCGGGCGACCGGTCAGCGCCGAGCCGCGCAACCGGCCTGAACACCGCTGCCGGTTTCAGGAAACCCGCCGTACGCGCCGCACGGCCGGCGTCATCCCAGCGCCAGCCAAGCCACCGCCGCGACAACCGCGATGGCGACAACGACTCCGAGGATGAGACCGATGCGCGGCCCGCCGCTCGTCGGCGGGGCCTGCCGTCCCTGCGGCGCCTCGTCGACGAACGCGCGGAACATCTGGGTGCTGCCGGCGGGGTCGTGGTTGCCCTGCGGGGCCTGGTTGTTAGCCATGGCCCGAGACCCTAGCGAAAACGTCGGGGCTCCCCAAGTGGGGGTTGGCATTCCGCTTGAGGCCACCCGACCTCCGCCGCCAGGCTCATCACCTGCACATTTACTGCCGCAATGCTTGCCTTTGCCAAGTTTTTATGCCGCACCTCGCCCCGTTTATTTGCCTTCAGCAACCAACAGATCCTATGGTTGCCCTAAGCAACGAAAGCGGGAGGTGTCATGGCCGAGAGGGCGCAGTACGAAGAGCTGGTCCGCCAGTTCAGTGCCTTCGGCGCCGTGAAGCGGGAGCTCGGCCGGATCATGCCGGCCGACTGCCCCGGCGGTTCGGCGGCCGTACTGACACTGCTGGGCCGCCACGGCGACATGCGCATGAGCAAGCTCGCCGAGCTGCTCGCGGTGGACATGTCGGTCACCAGCCGCCATGTCGCGCACGTCGTGGCCCGGGGCTGGATCGAACGCTCCCCCGACCCCGCGGACAAGCGCTCACGCATCCTGCGCCTCACCCCCGCGGGCCACGCTCAGCTCGACGAGCTGTCCCGGCGAACCACCGAGGTCCTCGCCGAGCGCCTGAGCGACTGGACCGACGAGGACGTCGGCCGGCTCACGGACCTGATGGCACGGCTGAGGGAGAGCTTCGACTGCCAGCCGCACCCCGGGCGACACCACTCGCTGTCGAACAGACCACCCGTACACCCGCAAGCACGTAAGAAAAGGAAGCCCATGGCAACGACCACACCAGCCGGTGTGCGGGCTCATGCCAAGCACGGGGGAGGCTCCCACGGCTCCTCCGGCGGCGGCGCTCCGATGACGCACCGGCAGATCATGGAGGCCCTCACCGGTCTCCTGCTCGGCATGTTCGTCGCGATCCTGTCGTCGACGATCGTCTCCAACGCCCTGCCCCGGATCATCGGCGACCTAGGCGGCGGCCAGAGCGCCTACACCTGGGTCGTGACCGCGTCCCTGCTGACGATGACCGCGTCCACGCCGCTGTGGGGCAAGCTCGCCGACCTGTTCTCCAAGAAGCTCCTGATCCAGCTCGCCCTGGTCGTCTTCGTGCTGGGCTCGGCGGCGGCCGGCATGTCGCAGAACCCGGGCATGCTCATCACGTTCCGCGCCGTCCAGGGCATCGGCATGGGCGGTCTGTCCGCGCTGGCCCAGATCATCATGGCGGCGATGATCTCGCCGCGTGAGCGCGGGCGATACAACGGCTACCTGGGCGCCGTGTTCGCCACGGCCATGGTCGGCGGTCCGCTGGTCGGCGGTGTCATCACCGACACCGACTGGCTCGGCTGGCGCTGGTGCTTCTACGTCGGCGTGCCGTTCGCCGTGATCGCCCTGATCGTGCTCCAGAAGACCCTGCACCTGCCGGTCGTGAAACGGAAGGTCAAGGTCGACTGGGCCGGCGCCTTCTTCATCACCGCGGCCGTCTGCCTGCTGCTGGTCTGGGTGACCTTCGCCGGTGACAAGTACGACTGGATCTCGTGGCAGACCTACGCGATGGTCGGTGGCTCGGTCGTGCTGCTGGCGCTGTTCGTCCTGATCGAGGCGAAGGCGAGCGAGCCGATCATCCCGCTGCGGCTGTTCCGCAACCGGACCATCGCGCTGGCGTCGCTGGCCTCGCTGTTCGTCGGTGTCGCGATGTTCGCGGGGACCGTCTTCTTCAGCCAGTACTTCCAGCTGGCCCGGGACAAGTCGCCGACGATGTCCGGCGTCATGACGATCCCGATGATCGCGGGCCTGTTCGTCTCCTCCACCGTCTCCGGCCAGGTCATCACCCGGACCGGACGCTGGAAGGGCTGGCTGATCGGCGGCGGTGTGCTGGTGACCGCGGGTCTCGGGCTGCTGGGCACGATCCGGTACGACACCGAGTACTGGCACATAGCGATCTTCATGGCGCTGCTGGGTCTCGGCATCGGCATGATGATGCAGAACCTGGTGCTGTGCACGCAGAACCAGGTGGAGCCGGGTGATCTCGGTGCCGCGAGCTCCACGGTGACCTTCTTCCGGTCCCTCGGCGGTGCGATGGGCGTCTCCGCCCTGGGTGCGGTCCTGGCCAACCGGATCACCGACTACGTCAAGGACGGTCTCGCCGGCCTCGGCCCCGAGGGCGCGGCCCTCGGTCACGCCGGCACGGGCGAGGGCAACATCCCCGACCTGAGCGCGCTGCCCGCGCCGATCCGCACGGTCGTGGAGAGCGCCTACGGCCACGGTGTCGCGGACGTGTTCCTCTACGCGGCCCCGCTGGCGCTGCTCGCGCTGCTGGTGTCGCTGTTCATCAAGGAGGTCCCGTTGAAGACGAAGGGCGGGCTGGCGCAAGCGGCGGCGGACACCGACGCCCGCCCGGAGGCTCCCGCCGAGGAGGCCGCCCAGGCTCCCACCGCGGACAAGGCCGTGCCGAGCTGGGCCGTGGCGGACACCGAGGCCGCCGGCGGCACCGGGCCCGAGGGCACGCAGCGGCTCGCCGCCGTCGCCACGGCGGTCCGGGCCGAGGAGCCCGCGTCCGGTGAGGGCGGCGTGCCGGTCCGCGGCTTCGTCCGCGGCAACGAGAGCGCGCCCGTGCCGCAGGCCGCCGTCACGCTGATCTCGCTGGCCGGACGCCAGCTGGGCCGGTCCGTGGCGCAGTCCGACGGGTCCTACGCGGTGGACGCGCCGGGTGCCGGGTCGTACGTGCTGATCGCGTCCGCCGACGGCTACCAGCCGCAGGCGTCCACGGTCGTGGTGAACGGCGAGCCGGTCGCCTACGACATCCTGCTCAGCGGCACCAGCGGGCTGACCGGCCTGGTGCGGGCCGCCGGGAGCGGGCAGCCGGTCAAGGACGCGATGGTCATCGTGACCGACGTACGCGGGGATCTGCTGGCCACCCAGGCCACCGGTGACCAGGGCGAGTTCTCCTTCGCCGAGCTGGTGCCGGGGGCGGTGACCGTCGCCGTGAACGCCACCGGGTACCGGCCGCGCGCCCTGCCCGTCGAGGTGGGCGGCACCGGGGTCACCCGGGTCGAGATCGACCTGGACTCGGGCGCCCGCGTCCAGGGTGTCGTCCGCGCCCCGCACGGCCCGCTGGCCGACGCCCGGGTGACGCTGGTCGACCAGGCGGGCAACGTCGTCGGCTCGGCCACGACCGGGACGGACGGGGCGTACGCCTTCACCGACCTGGACGGCGGCGAGTACACCGTCATCGCCACGGGCTACCCGCCGGTGGCCACCGCCCTGACGGTCACGGGCCGCGGCACCGACGCCCACGACATCGAACTCGCCCACCCCGGCGAGTAGGACAAGCCCCGGCCCGTGGCGGTGGGCGCGCTCCGAGCGGAGGTGCGTCTGCTGCCGCGGGCCGGTTTCTTTTGAGGAGTGAGCTGAGATGGGACTGACCGCGAGGATCCGTACCCGGGACGGTTGGGCCGTGTCGCACGCGGTCGTCACCGTGGCCGACATGACCGGTGCGCAGGCGCTGCGGGCCGAGGCCGACGCGGAGGGCTCCGTACGGGACGCGACGCCGCTGGAGCCGGGGGCGTACACCGTCATCGTCACCGCCGTCGGATACGCGCCCGCGGCCTCGAGCGTGATCGTCACGGCGAGCGGCCGGGCCGAGGTCGGCACGGTGACGCTGGCGCGGCAGGGCGGCACCGAGCTGCCGCCGCCGGGGCCGTGGACCGTCGACCCGGTGCACTCCAGCGTGGCCGCCGTGGCACAGCACCTGGGCATCTCCAGTGTGCACGGCCGGTTCACGGAGTTCTCCGGCTCGATCGAGATCGCCCCGGACGACGTCACCAAGTCCCGTGTGGAGGCGGTGATCCGGGCCGCGTCCGTCGACACCGGCAACGGCATGCGCGACGGGCATCTGAAGTCGCCGGACTTCCTGGACGTCGAGCGGTTCCCCGAGATCACCTACCGGTCCACGGGACTCACGGCGACCGGGTCCGACCGGTGGACCGTGCACGGCGAGCTGGGCATGCACGGCGTCGTCCGGCCGGTCGACCTGGACCTGGCCTACCTCGGCACGGGCCCGGACCCCTGGGGCGGCACCCGCGCGGCCTTCCGTGCCACGACCGAACTGCACCGCGAGGACTTCGCGATGAACTACAACCAAATCCTCCAGGCGGGCATCGCCGCCATCGGCACGACGCTCAGGGTGGAGCTGGACATCCAGGCCGTGCAGGGCGAGTCACTTCCGGTTGGCTGAGCCGGGGGCGGAGACCTTCGCCACCAACTGGCCGCACAAGTCCCGGAGTTTGACGTTCCGGTGCTGCGAGGCGCGGCGCAGCCGCTCCAGCGCGTCACGGGCGTCGATCCGCTCCCGGGCCATGAGGATGCCGATCGCCTGGTCGATGACGCTGCGGGAGAGCAGCGCGGTGCGCACGTCGGCCGCCGACTGGCGCCGGTGTTCGATGCGCAGCGCCATGTCGATGGCGTCCCCCGCCCGGGCCGCGAAGGTCCGGGCCGTGTCCCCGCTCGTGCCGAGCACCCCGGGCCGCACGCCGTAGTAGTTGATCGCGGCCCCCGTCTCGCCCTCGAGGGCGAGCGGCACCGCCAGCACGCACCGGACGCCCTGGGTCAGCGCGTACCGCGTGTACGCCGGCCAGCGGGACTCCGCGGCCAGGTCGGGGGCGTACTGCTCGACGCCGGTCTCGGCGGCCTCGACGCAGGGGCCCGAGCCGTTCTCGTACTGCCGCTGGTCCAGGCCGCTGGGCAGGCCGCCGCTGCCGGCCAGGGTGAGCAGCCGGCCCGCGCGGCGCACGGTGATGCTGCACGCGGCGGCGCCGGACACCTCCTGCACCGCACGGTCGGTCAGATCGCGCAGCAGGGTGTCGAGACCGCTGCTGCGCACCATCGCCTGGTCCAGCGTGTCGGACGTCTCGGAGCTCATGACCGTACGGGTATCCCGTAGGCGTCCTTCGACGCCCCCGCCCTGACTCGGTGTGCCTCACGTGGAGTTGTGAGTGCCGACGATACGGCGGGCCAGATCGCGCAGCTTCACGTTCTCCCGCTGGGAGGCCCGCACCAGGCTCTCGAAGGCCGCGGCGGCGTCGATGCCCTGGCGCTCCATGAGGATGCCCGTGGCCTGGCCGATCAGGTCCCGGGTGTGCATGGCCTCGGTGAGCTGCTCGCGCACGGTCGCGGACTCCAGGGCGATGCTGACGTGCGTGGTGAACAGCCGCCCGATGCGCGTCGCGTCCTCGTCGAAGGCGCCCGGCTTGCGCGCGTAGGCCGTGAGCACGGTCAGTCGGCGGCGGTCGGCGCGCAGCCGCAGCGACAGCGCCGAGCGCAGCCCCAACGCCGACAGCACGTCCCAGCCGTCGTCCTCGCTGTCCGTTATCGCCGCCACCGGGTTGTTCCACAACTGGTCCCAGTGCCTGAGCGGTTCGCGGCCGCCGTGCCGGGCCTCGGCTGAGCGCACGACGTCGTCGGTCCAGGCGAGCGTACGGAGCTTGTTGCCGCGCTCGATCTCGGAGATGCCGGCGTGCTCGGCCCCGGGCATGATGTGCACGGCCAGCCGGACCGCCGTGCGCAGCGTGTTGTGCCGTGTGGGGGTCTCGTGCAGTTGCTGAGACGCCACCGTCAGGGCCTCGGCCAGCTCGAAGCCGACCTTAAAACGGGGCAAATCAGGAAACTCGGACGCAGCCACCACGAACCTCTTCGGCATGCACGACCATGGCCGTGCGCAGGAGAGCTCCGCAGCACATTCCCGACTGCGAGCACAGGACGAACAGCACTCTAGCTGCTCGATTGCGTCCAGGTGACGTCCGGCCGAGAGCCGCCACAGGCGCTTCCGCAGCCGCGCCCCGGCGTGGTGGAATGGGCCCGAGGGTCAGGAAGCGGCCTTACCGGAATCCGGACGAACGTCTGCCAGGTGAGTGCTGTGACCTTCTTCCCGAATCCCACCGAACCGCAGGACCTGCCCGGCCGCGTCCACCTCCCCATGCCCGCGGAGATCGACTTCTGCAACGCGGAGCAGCTGCTTCCGCTCATCATGTCCGAGGCCCGGGCCCGTGGTGACCGGCTGGAGGTGCTCGTCCTCGACCTTACCGCGACCAGCTTCATGGACTCCCAGGGCGTCCGCCTCCTCAACGACCTGCGCCACCGGCTGCGCACCGGGGCCCGCTTGCGCCTGGTGGCCCGGCCGGACGGTGTCGCGAGCCGCGTACTGGAGCTGACCGGCCTGCGCCGGGACGTCCCCGTGTACGACAACCTCGCGGAGGCCATGGCGTCGTAGGCTGCCTGGCATGGCACCGAACATCGCTACGAACACCCGCGTCTCCCTGGACGAGCTGCTCGACTTCGTACGCCCCCGGCACCACGCGATCCTGCTGACCCGGCGGGCCGACGGCGGCCCCCAGGGCTCGCCGCTGACCTGCGGGGTCGACGACTCCGGCCGGATCGTCGTCTCGACGTACCCGGAGCGGGCCAAGACCCGCAACGCCAAGCGGGACCCCCGGGTGAGCCTGATCGTGCTCAGCGACGACTGGAACGGCCCCTGGGTCCAGATCGACGGCACGGCCGAGGTCGTCGACACGCCCGACTCCGTCGAACCGCTCGTGGAGTACTACCGGAACATCGCCGGGGAGCACCCCGACTGGGACGAGTACCGCGCGGCCATGGTCAAGCAGGGCAAGTCGATCATCCGCATCACACCGGAGCGGTGGGGGCCGGTGGCGACCGGCGGGTTCCCGGCGCGGCTGGTCGAGGGGCAGTAGCTCCTCACCCCGACTGGTCGTCCCGCCGATTCAGCCGTACGCAGCCCCACGTGCCTGTCGCGACGGTCAGCGCTGCCAGGCCGCCGATCGTCCCTCTGTACGAGCCGGGGTCCAGGTCCGCTTCCGTGTCCTCGTCCTCCAACGGACCCGATGCGCCCTTGGGGTCGTACAGAACACGCAGTCTGTCGCCCGGCTCAACCAATTCCGGGTCGCAGCCGTCCGTCATCCGAGGTGAGATCTCCCGGCCGTCGCGGGTGCGGAGCGCGCACTTGTCGGTCTTGCCGTTCTCGACCTCGACCACGACGGCCTCGGTCCAACGGCCCCGCTTCTCCAGTCCCCGTTCGTCACCGGCCTTGTGGGTGATGATCGCCAGCACGACCGCGGCGGGGAGGGCAACGGTGAGCGCCGCGATGGCCGATTTCGGCGGCTTCTTGTGAGTGACGTGGCGGAGCAAGAGGGCCGGCACCAGGATGAGCGCCAGGGGTATCAGCAGCGCAGAGGTGACGAAGGCCGGGCCGCGCAGCAGGGCCGGCAGTGGCACCACCGGCGCGCACCACATCAGGGCCACCGCGGCCGCAACGCACGCGCTGTTGAACAGAAACCAGTGAATCGGGCCAGTACGGCGTCGGGGAGGGGCGTTCTCGGCCGGCCGGGCCGCTCGGTCGCCTCCTGCCGCGAGCCCGCGTATGTCCCTGGCCCCCGCCATGCGCTCCCTCTCCGTCCACGTCGGCCTGTCGACGGACGAGCGCACGGGGTGCGGAACCCGGGCTGATCGGCGAGGTCTCGTCGGGTGACGTGACGCCATGTGACCGATCGAGGGACATGACACGGCTTCTCATTCGCGGGCGACCATCGCCTCGATGCCCGCGATCAGCAGTTCCAGCGCGAACTCGAAGTCGCGCTCCAGCATCTCGGCGACCGTGTCACCGCCGCGCGCCGCCATGATCTCCTGGGACTCCTTGAGGACGTCGGCGGCCTGCGGGGCCGCGGTCACCGTGCTCAGGGCCTGCTGGAAGTACTCGTCCACGGTCATGCCGCCGGCCGCGGCCCGGGCGGAGAGATGGCCCTCCAGCGTGCCGTAGCCGTAGACGAACTGGAAGACGGCCGAGATCGTGCTCGTCAGGCGTTTCGCGGGCAGCCCGGTCCTTCGGACGACGCGCTGCACGACCCGTGAGAAGGCCAGGTTGTTGGGGCCGATGTTGAGGAAGACGCCGACCAGCGCGGACACCCAGGGGTGACGCACCAGCAGCGTCCGGTACTCCCGGGCGAGCGCCCGCACCTGGTCCCGCCAGTCCTCGTCGGCATCCGGATCGGGCAGCCGCATCTCGCCCATGACCTGGTCCAGGGCGAGTTCGAGGAGGTCGTCCTTGGTGTCGACGTACCAGTAGACGGACATCGCGGTGACGTTCAGCTCACCGGCCAGCCGCCGCATCGAGAACTTGGCGAGCCCCTCGGCGTCCAGCAGCCGGACGGTGACCTCGATGATGCGCTCACGGTCCAGCCCCGAGGGCTGCCCGCCGCCGCGCCGCCGGTGCGCTTTGCTTTCCAACCAGACGCTGGTCCGCGGCTGACTCTCCCGAGCCGCTTTCGCCATGGCGCACCTTCCTCGACGTGCTGATGCCGATCATGCTCTCAGGGGTGCGGCGAACTGCGCGACCAGCCACAACGACTCCGCACCCGCGAGACGACCGTACGCCCCGAGCCCTCAGGCGGATTCTGCCCGCTCAGCCCGCCGCAGCAACGCCGCCGCGACCAACCCCCCGGCCAGCACAGCCACCGCCCCCACCAACTGACTGGTCTCCAACCCGGAGGCGAACGCGTCAGAGATACGCGCCTTCTCCTCGGCACCGTCGGCCGCGGCCAACGCCGCCGGCAACGACGCCGCCGATACGGCGACCAGGGACGCGAACCGCGCATTGAGCACGGCACCGAGGACCGCCACACCGAGGCCGTTGCCGAATTCCGCGAGCGTTCCGTTGATCCCCGCTCCCACTCCCGCCTTCTCCGGCGGTATCGCGCTCATGATCGCGTTGGCCATGGCGGGCATCGACAGCGCCACACCCGCGCCCATCACGACCAGGCCGAGCAGCAACCCGCCGTACCCGTGCCCGCCGAGCAGCGCGATCGCCGCCAGCCCGGCCGACACCAGGGTCATACCGAGCGCGATGGCCCCCGGCGTACCGACCTTGAGGACCAGCTTCGCTCCGATCCCGGTGAAGTTGAGCGCGACCACGGTCAACGCCAGCGGCGCCGTCCGCAGACCGGCGTCCAGCGGCTCGTAGCCGAGCACGAACTGGAGGTGCTGGGTGAGCAGGAACAGCGAGCCCGTCATGCCGAAGGCCACGAGGATCGCGCCCGCGACCGCGCCCACGAACTTCTGGTTGCGGAAGAAGTGCATGTCGAGCATGGGGTGCTCGATCCGCAGCTCCCACGTCACGAACAGGCCGAGAACGGCCATGCCGATCAGCGCGGAGAGCAGCACCTGCCCGGACGTCCAGCCGTGCTCGGGGCCGGTGATGATCGCGTACACGACGGCCGTCATGCCGATGGTCGACAGCACCGCGCCGACCAGGTCGGGCCGGTCGCCCGCCTTGTGCTTGGACTCCGGTACGAGCGCGGCGACCGCGATCAGGCCGAGCACGGCGACCGGGATGTTGATCAGGAAAATCGCACCCCACCAGAAGTGATTCAGCATCACACCGCCGATCAGCGGCCCGGCCGCGAAACCGAGCGAACTGACCGTCGACCACAGCGCGATGGCCTTGACCCGCTCCTGGTCGTCGAAGATCTGCACGACGACGGCGAGGATCGTGGTCATCAGCAGCGCGCCGCCGACGCCCATGCCGGCGCGGGCCGCGATCAGCTGGGCCGGGCTCTGGGACAGTCCGGCCACCAGCGAGCCCACACCGAAGATCGCCAGGCCCGACATCAGCAGGAGCTTGCGGCCGTAGCGGTCGGCGGCGTTGCCCGCCGTGAGGAGGAGGCCGGACTGCACCAGTGAGTAGGCGTTCATCATCCACTGGACGTCGGCGGTGGTCGCGTCCATCTCGCGGGTGAGCGAGGGGATCGCCACGTTCAGGATCGTGTTGTCGAGCAGCACGGTGAGCTGCGCGAGGCAGACCACACCGAGGATCAGCCAGCGCTGGGGGTGGCCGCCGTGCGCGGTCTGCGGCGGGGCCTCTTCCTGTGGGGACATCGTCATGCTGTACACCGTAGAATAATTCCCATACGCCGTACAACAGAATATGCGAGTAACGGAGAGGGGCGGTGGCTCTCGTCCACCGCCCCTCTCCGGTCAGGGGACTGTCAGCTGCTCGCCTTCTGTGTGAGGTCGTAGAAGGTGGCCGAACCGACCGTGACCTTCTTGAAGTTGGCCTCGACCCAAGAGCTGATCCGGGAGGACGTGCCGTCGCTGCTGCCGCCCATGCCGCCGCCCGTGCCGGACGCGATGAAGAAGTGGATCTTCCCTTCCTCCACGTACTTCTTGAACTGGGCCAGGGTCGGGGACGGGTCCGTGCCGTTGAAGCCGCCGATGGCCATCACCGGGTCGCCGGTGGACAGCTGGTAACTCGCGGCGTTCTGGGCGCCGACGGCCGCCGCGACCCAGGTGTACTGGTCGGCGTCGGTCTCCAGCAGCTTCTTGGCTTCCGAGCCGACGCTGGCGCCGTTGAGCAGACCGCCGATGCCGCCACCGCCGCCCATGCGGCCCGTACGGCCGCCGTCGCCGGTCTGGCCGCCGGGGGTGGTGTTCTGGCCCTGCTGGTTCTGGCCCTGCTGGTTCTGGCCCTGCTGGTTCTGGCCCTGCTGGTTCTGGCCGCCGCCCGGGAACCCGCCGCCGGGGAAGCCGTTGCCCTGCCCACCCTGGGCGGTGCCGTTGCCGTTCTGCTGGTTCTGGCCACCGCCGGGGAAGCCACCACCGGGCCCACCGCCGCCGGGGGCGCCACCGCCACCCGGACCGCCCCGGCCGCCCGCGACCGCCGGACCCGCGGTGACGATCGAGCCCGTGTGCCCCTCGTTCACCGTGGTGAGCGTGTACGCCGCCGGACCGGCCAGCGCGGCGACCAGGCCCAACCCCGCTGCTCCCAGCGCCAGTCGCCGCCCCAGCCGGCCGGCGAAGATCAGGCCGAGGGCCGCCGTCAGACCGCCGACCAGGACGAGCCACTTCAGCCAGGGCAGGTAGTCGGAGGAGCGGTTGAGCAGGACGTAGCCCCAGGCCGCGGTGGCCGTCATGGCGGCCGCCAGGGTCAGTGACGCCCACGCCTTGTCACGCTTGTCCCAGAGCAGCGCCGAGCCCATGCCGATCAGCGGCGCGATGTAGGGGGCCAGCGCCACGGTGTAGTACTCGTGGAAGATGCCCTGCATGTAGCTGAAGACCAGCATGGTCGTGATCAGAGCGCCGCCCCAGACGAGGAAGGCCCCGCGCGTCGCCGACGTACGCCGTGCCCGGCGCCTGGCCACCAGGCCCGCCACGAGCAGGATCAGCGCGGCCGGGATCAGCCAGGAGATCTGGCCGCCGATGCTGGAGCTGAACAGACGGTCCCAGCCGGTCTCGCCCCAGTTGCCACCGCCGTTGCCGCCGCCACCGCCGCCTCCGACGCTGCCGGTCTCGTCGCCGTTGAGGCGGCCCAGGCCGTTGTAGCCGAATGTCAGTTCCAGGAAGCTGTTGTTCTGCGAGCCGCCGATGTACGGGCGGGAGGACGCCGGCCACAGCTCGACGATCGCGACCCACCAGCCGCCGGAGACGACCAACGCGACCGTGGCGAGGGCGAGTTGCCCGAAGCGCTTCTTCACCGAGACCGGTGCGCACACGGCGTAGACGAGGGCCAGCGGCGGCAGGATCAGGAAGGCCTGGAGGGTCTTGGCGAGGAAGGCGAAGCCGATGGCCACACCGGCCCACACCAGCCACTTCGTACGGCCGTCCTCCAGGGCCCGGATGACGAAGTAGCAGGCCACGGCCATCAGCAGGGCCAGCATCGCGTCCGGGTTGTTGAAGCGGAACATCAGCGCCGCGACGGGCGTGAGCGCCAGCACCGCGCCCGCGATCAGGCCGGCCGCGGGGCTGAACCGGCGGCGCACGGCCGCGTAGACGACGGCCACCGTGCCGACGCCCATGAGGACCTCGGGGACCAGGATCGCCCAGGAACTGAGGCCGAAGAGCCGTACGGACAGGGCCATCGGCCACAGCGCGGCCGGGGGCTTGTCGACGGTGATGGCATTGGCCGCGTCGAGTGAGCCGAAGAACAAGGCCTTCCAGGACTGGCTGCCCGCCTGAACGGCCGCCGAGTAGAAGGAGTTGGCGTACCCGGAGGCGCTCAGGCTGTAGAGGTAGAGCACCGCGGTCGCCAGCAGCAGGGCGAGGAAGGCCGGGCGGGCCCAGCGGGGGTCCTCGGGCCGGCCGCGCCACAGCCGGTGCGGCAAGGGCCGCTTGGGTTCCCCGGCGTCGGGAGCCGGTGCTGCTGTTGTCGGTTCCGGGGGGCGGGTCCCGGTTCCGGGACTCTTGTCTCTGTCGGCGATTCGCTGGTCGTAGTGGACGGTCATCGGAAGTCCCTCGCATCGGTGTCGTGGGGGCGCACCGGCAGCAGCTGCACGGTGGCGTCCGCCCAGGTGCCGTCCGCGGCTTCACCGGCGCGGAACCGGGTGGTGGGGTGTGAGGCGGTGGGGCGTGAGGCGGTGGGGTACGAGGCCGTGGGGTGTGAGGCGACCACCGGCGTCTCGCTGTCGCGCAGGTCCGGGAACACCCACGCCCGGAAGAGCAGGAAGCGCAGCACGGTCGCCGCGAGGTTGGCGGCGATGAGGACCGCCAGTTCGGTGGAGTGCGCGGGCTCGGACGTGGCCGCGTTGAGCGCGGCGAGCGAGCCGCTGGTCAGGGCGAGCCCGATACCGAAGACGACCAGGCCCTGCGCCTGGTGCCGTACGGCCCCGCCGCGTCCGCGCACCCCGAAGGTGAGCCGCCGATTCGCGGCGGTGTTCGCGATCGCCGAGACCAGCAGGGCGAGCGCGTTGGCGGCCTGGGAGCCGGTGAAGACGCGGAAGCCGCTGTAGAGGAGCAGGTAGAAGAGGGTGGAGAGGCCGCCCACGACGCAGAAGCCGACCAGCTGCCGGGCGAGGCCCCTCGGTACGTCCTTGATCTCACGGTCGCGCGGGTCGTCACCGAACGGCCGGGCGAGCCGGTCCAGCGGCAGCGAACCGGTGGCCAGGGCCCTGCCGACCCGCCACACGCCCTTGAGGTCGTCGGTCGCGGTCTTGACGATGTGCACGGTCGAGTCGGGGTCGTCGACCCAGTCGACCGGCACCTCGTGGATACGCAGCCCCGCGCGCTCGGCGAGCACCAGCATCTCGGTGTCGAAGAACCAGCCGGTGTCCTCGATCAGGGGCAGCAGCACCTGCGCCACGTCACGGCGGATCGCCTTGAACCCGCACTGGGCGTCCGAGAAGCGGGCCTGGAGCGAGCCGCGCAGGATGAGGTTGTAGGCCCGGCTGATGAACTCCCGCTTGGGGCCGCGCACCACGCGCGAGCTGCGGGCGAGCCGGGAGCCGATCGCGAGGTCCGAGTGGCCGGAGATCAGCGGCGCCACCAGCGGGAGCAGGGCGTTGAGGTCGGTGGACAGGTCCACGTCCATGTAGGCGAGGACGGGGGCGTCCGAGGCCGACCAGACGGCCCGCAGTGCCCGGCCGCGGCCCTTCTGCTCCAGGCGGAAGGTGGTGACCTCGGGGATCTCCGCCGCCAGCCGTGCCGCCACCTGCGGTGTGGTGTCCGTGGAGGCGTTGTCCGCGATCGTGATGCGGAACGCGTACGGGAAGGTGCGGGCGAGGTGCTCGTGCAGTCTGCGGACGCACGGCTGGAGGTCCTTCTCCTCGTTGTAGACGGGGATCACTACGTCCAGGACAGGCGTACCGGCTGGTGCGGCCGGGAGGTGCTCCCGCGCCGGCAGGGTGCCGGGAGAAGAGTCGGTTCGCATGGAACCGACTTTCGTCAGGCGCCCTGTTGTGCCCATGTGGTGACGCTGTGGCGTGCCTGTGAGTGCTGCTGCCGGCTGATGTCCGGCTGCGGCCGGGCCGGCAGCGCGGGCAGGTGCACCGTGAACACGGTCCGCCCGGGCACGCTGTCGACGGTCACGGCACCGCCGTGCGCGGTCGCCACGGCCTGCACGATGGCGAGGCCGAGTCCGGTCGAGCCGGTGGCACGGGACCGCGCGGAGTCGCCGCGCGCGAACCGTTCGAAGACGTGCGGCAGCAACTCGGCGGGAATCCCCTGCCCGTTGTCCTCGACGTCCACGCACAGCCAGGGGCCACGCCGCTGCACCCGCGCGGTGACGGTCGTACCGGGTGGTGTGTGATTGCGGGCGTTGCCGAGCAGGTTGACCAGGACCTGCTGGAGCCGGGCCGCGTCCGCGGACACGAGGGCGGGCTCGTCGGGCAGGTCGAGACGCCAGTTGTGGTCCTGGCCGGCCGCACGGGCGTCGCTGACGGTGTCCACCACGAGCGGTACGAGGTCGGTCTGCTCGAACTGCAACGGCCGCCCGGCGTCCAGCCGGGCGAGCAGCAGCAGATCCTCGACGAGCAGCGTCATGCGCCCGGCCTCGGACTCGATCCGCCCGAGGGCGTGCCGGGTGTCGGGCCCGACGTCCTCTCTGCCGCGCCTGGTCAGCTCGGCGTACCCGCGGATGGAGGCGAGCGGGGTCCGCAGCTCGTGACTGGCGTCGGCGACGAACTGCCTGACCCGCATCTCGCTCTGCTGCCGTGCGTGCAGGGCGCCGTGGACGTGGTCGAGCATCCGGTTGAGCGCGGCACCGACCTGGCCGACCTCGGTGTGCGGGTCGGTCTCGGAGTCGGGGACCCGCTCGCTGAGGTTCACCTCGCCGGTGTGCAGGGGGAGTTCGGATACCCGGGTGGCGGTGGCGGCGACGCGGCGGAGGGGGCGGGTGGCTACGCCGATGAGGACGTAACCGGCGATGGCGGCGGCGACAAGCCCGGCGCCGGTGACGCTCACCTCGACGAGGATGAGGGTGTTGATCGTGGTGGTGACCGACTCGGTGGGCAGGGCGACGTAGTAGCTGCCTCCGTCGGCCCCGGGGACGAACTGCACGCGGTACTCGCCGAGGCCGGGGATGTCGACGGTGTGCATTCCACTGGTCGGCACCTCGGCGAGGGCGGCCTTCTGCTCGTCGGTGAGGCTGACGGGCGTATTGCGCTGGAAGGGGCCGTTCTCGCGGGAGTCCTTGGCGTAGGCGGCCCGGGTGACCTTGCCGTCGGCACCAACCTCTGCGGCGATGGTCTCCGGCTGGGCCGGCCCCCTGATGAAGCCGGTGACCCTGTCGATCGAGTCGGTGTCCTCCTCGCCGCCGGGTTTCATGGGCCCCGACAGACGCTTGCCGGCTTCGTCGACCTGCCCGTTCAACTGCTCGTACAGATGCGATCTGAGGGCCAAGGTCGTCACCGTCCCGATCACCGCACACACCACGGCGATCAGCACCACGGACGCGACGACGAGCCGCGTCCGCAGCGTGCGCGGCTTGCCCGCTCGCGACAGCTTGCCCGCTCTGTGCTGCGTACTCGGCCGTCGCCGCCCGCTCATGACGCCGCGGGCTTGATCAGGTAACCGGCACCACGCCGGGTGTGGATCATCGGCTCCCGCCCCGCGTCGATCTTCCGCCGCAGATACGAGATGTACAGCTCGACGACGTTGGCCTGCCCGCCGAAGTCGTACGACCACACGCGGTCGAGGATCTGCGCCTTGCTGAGCACGCGCCGCGGATTGCGCATCAGGAACCGCAGCAGCTCGAACTCGGTCGCGGTCAGGTGGATGTTGTCACCGCCCCGGGTGACCTCGTGGCTGTCCTCGTCGAGGGTGAGGTCGCCGACGACCAGCATGGAGTCGGAGCGCCGGTCGGCGGCACCGGACCGCCGTATCAGCCCGCGCAGTCGCGCGACGACCTCTTCGAGGCTGAACGGCTTGGTGACGTAGTCGTCCCCACCGGCCGTCAGCCCGGCGATCCGGTCCTCGACGGCGTCCTTGGCGGTGAGGAAGAGAACCGGCACGTCGGGCAGCTCACGGCGCAGCCGGCCGAGAACCGCGAGCCCGTCCATGTCGGGCAGCATCATGTCGAGGACCACGGCGTCGGGCCGGAAGTCACGCGCGGTCTGGATGGCGCCCTGGCCGTCTCCGGCGCTCCGGATCTGCCAGCCCTCGTAACGGAGGGCCATGGACAGCAGCTCGGTGATCGACATCTCGTCGTCCACCACAAGCACTCGGACGGGGCTCCCATCCGGCCTCAGCAGTTCGGTGCGCCCTTGGGGCGAGGTCGTGGTCATGGTGGACACGATGTCGGGGTGCTCTGAGAGCACCCTTTCGACAACCTGTGATTTCCCTGAGAAACACACAGGCACTTCTCAGGGAACGCCTGGGAATGCCGGCATCCAGCGGGGTGGGGGCAGTGGCGGCCGCGGTGAGACGCGATGGTGAAGCTGTGGATCCGCTGGGCGGCCCGGCAGGACGTTCAACAGCGGGGGAGGATCAGCGGGCGGGGCATCAGCGGCCGAGGTTCATCAGCAGGCAGGCTCATCCGCGGGCGTTTCAGAACAACCCGTCCTGCATTCCCACCTCCTCCTTGAACCCCCTCACCGGAACGGTCAATTCCGTACCCTCGGCGGCAGGCACGAGCCCCCACCCGCTCATCAGCCGCGTATCCAGCACGACGACGCCACCCCCGGTCGCCAGATGCAGATCGGGCCCGGCAGCGGCCACGAGCTCCCCGCTCACGGCCCCACCGGCGACGAGCTCGGCCACCTCCCCGACGGCGACGGGCAGCCCGGCGAGCCCGAACACCTCCACGTGGTCGACAACGCGCAGAGGCTCCCGCACGAGCGACTCCGGCCACTCACACAGAGCGACCGCCCGCGCATGCAACTCGGCGACCTCGACGGCCCGGTCAGCCGCCGCCTCCGGAAGCACGGCCCGCACGGCCCGCTTCGCGACGTATGGAATCCGGTCGGGCACCCGCAGCGCGGCCCGCAACAGCTCCTCGGTGCGCCGAGCGGCCATGAGCGGCCCGACTCCGAGCCAGCTGAAGCACACGGCCCCCTGCTCGAGCAGCCGCGCGGAGCCCCGCTCCTCCGCCGTGATCCCGACCTTGACCATGCCGGGCCCGAACCACGCCAAGTACACGTGATACGGCCGTGGGTCGTCCGCGATCGTGTCGGCGGCCACGGAGTGCGCCCGGTCCAGCCGCGCACACTCCTCGCACCGCGCCCCCGTACTCCGCCCCGACACGGCCGCCCCCGTCGGGCACGCGTACCCCCGAGCCCCCACGCACGTCCGCACGCCCCCTTCCGCGACCTCGAAGGCCACCCGCTTTCCCCAGGTCAGCGCACTGCGCCGCCCGCCGTCCCACGCCAGCACGGGACCGTCCGCCGACCACCGCAGCCCCGAGCACTTCCACGCCTGTGCCATCTCTGTCGAGACTAGAGGGCACCACTGACAACGGCGTCCGCGCGCGTCAGCGCCCGGAGTCGGCCCCCACGGCTGCGGCCCCGGTCTCCCCGCCCACACTCACAGCGCCGCGCACGGAAACACCCCCGGCCACCTCCGCGGTGCGGCCCGAACCCGCCGGACGCCGCCGTCCGGCCAGCCGGCACCCGAGGCACGCGTCATGCCCGGCCCGCGCCTGCGAGTCCCGCACCCGCCACCCCCACTCCTCCCGGGGCCGGACCCCCGGGCCCTTCCCCAGCCGGCCAGGTGCAGCGCCCAGGTGACCAGCAGACCGACCACAGCGATCCCGAGCCCACCGGCGATCATCACACCGGAGACAAAACACACCCCCGCACCCGCCACAGCGGCCCCGACACTCGCGATGCCGGTTCCGACCCATCCCGCGACGGTATGCCCGTGGTCATACTGATGTGCGCTCATGCGCTGCCCCCTCCCATGAGGGCTCATGGAGACTGACCCCCGAACCCCTCACCCACTAAGCCTTTGACGAGCCAAACATCTCACGAACTAAGGGACCTGGGCATGCAAGCCAAGCCGCGTCCGGCCGCCACGCCGGAGCAGGCGCTGTCGGCGATGGACCGCCTCATCGCGACCCACCTGGTCGGACAGCACGAGATCGCCCAACAGGTAGGCCTGAGTGTGACCGACCTCACCTGCTTCGCCTACGTCATCGAGGCCGGTGAGAACCTGCCCACGGCCGGCGACCTGGCAGCCCGAGTCCACGTCACGACGGGCGCGGTCACCGGCATCCTCAACCGCCTGGAACGCGCCGGCTACATCACCCGCCGCCCCGACCCGACCGACCGCCGCCGCATCCGCGTAGCCGCCCGGCCCGACGCGGTCGCCCACGTCCGAGAGGTCTACGAGCCGTACTACGCCCGGCTCACGCAACTCTTCGCGGACTACTCCCCCGAGGAAATCGCCGTCCTGAACGACTGGTTCACCCGCGCGAGCACGCTGGCGGCGGACTACCTGGAGGAACACTGCCGCACTGACTGACCCAACCGAGAGAGGGGCCGGCCATGGAGTCGGCTTCTTCTGCCTTCGTGACGGCCGCGGAGTGATGCTGACCGAGTTTCAGCAGAACCTCGTCGTCGCCGTCGTGCGCCCCGCGTCGCGTCAGCCCCGGCCGAGGACGCAGAACTCGTTGCCCTCCGGGTCGGCCATGACGATCCAGGAGACGTCACCCTGACCCACGTCGGCCCGTACCGCGCCGAGGCCTTCGAGCCGGGCGACCTCCCGCGCCTGGTCCTCGACGGGGTCGGACATCACGTCGAGATGGATGCGGTTCCATACGACCTCGTCGTCGGGCGTGCGGCGGAACTCCAGGTACGGCCCGACGCCCTTGACGGAGCGCAGCAGGGCGCGGTCGTCCGTCAGCTCGTGGACGGTCCAGTCGATCGCCTCACCCCAGAACCGGACCATGACCCGTGGGTCGGCGCACTCGACGACCACGGCGGCTATCGGCCCGGTGTCCCGGTAGAGCGCCCGGGGCTCCAGGACGCTGAACACGTTGCCTTCCGGGTCGGCCATCACCGTCCAGGGCACGTCGCCCTGGCACACATCGGCGGGCGTGGCCCCGAGTTCCTTCAGACGTGCGACCAACTCCGCCTGATGGGCGTCGGAGGTGGTGGCGAGCTCGATGTGCACGCGGTACTTCACCGTCTCCGGGTCCGGGACACGGACGAGATCGATGCAGACGGCGGACGGGTCCGGCCAGTCGAAGCCCACGGGTTCCAGGTTGGTGACGCCGGGCCCTTCGCTGGAAACACCCCAGCCGAGCGCCTCCGCCCAGAACTGGCCGAGCGCCGAGTCGTCGCGGGCCTTGATGTTCACCTGAACAAGTTGCAGCGTCATGCCGCGTACCTTAGTGATCCCCCGTCGGGCAGACGTGCGAATTCATCGGTCGGTGCCGACGTCAGCCTCTACAGGCCGCTCGGCGACAAACGAGCCGAGGCCGACCTCGGCTCGGATGCCGAACGATCTTCGTCTGCTCGCCGAGCGCCTGACCGAAGCCCCGGCAGACGCACTCCGTGCGTGTCCCGGGTTGCTGCACTTCTCTGCCGTACCGCGGCCTGACACTTCACCCCGAATGCTGGAAATGACCTGGACCGCTACGCGCCAGGAGCCCGGTACCGGACTTGCTCGGCTGTGCGCAGGGCCTCGATCGTTTCGTCGACGGTCAGGAGGACCGTCGTCTCGAACGAACTGAGCGCGCCGCCTCCGCTGATCGCCAGGGCGACAGCGGCCATGGACACGTTGTCCGGAGCCTCCCACAGGTTGTAGCCGTCGTGCGTGCCGAAGGCATACCAGAAGCCATGGAGCTTCCCGCCGACGGACTCGATGTACGACTGAGCGGCCTGTGCGCGGTCCTCCGGGCGGCCGATCAGCCTCGCCCAGGTCTCCGGGGTGTAGCTGAACCTCGATAGGTAGAGCGGCATCATGTCTCCCTTGCGTTCGATCAAGGGATGCCCCACGGCGCGCGAAAGGCGTCGGCGACGACCCGCGCATCCCCCGAACGGCCGGGAACGATGAGCGCCCGTCGCCGGGGAAACGTCAGAGGCCCCGGAGTGATCCGGGGCCTCTGACCTGTGTGCACTCGGCAGGATTCGAACCTGCAACCTTCTGATCCGTAGTCAGATGCTCTATCCGTTAAGCTACGAGTGCTTGTTCTGTTTTTTCGCCGCTCCCGGGCCTTCTGGCTCGCTCGCGGCGACAGGAAGAACATTACATGACTGCCGCCGCCATGTGAAATCCGTTTGCCATACCCCTTGCGACCTGCGGAAATGGCCTCAAAGGGACATTCGCACGGGGGCCGGTTACAGCGAAGCCCCGGTCGGGTGACCGGGGCTTCGTGATCAGGTGCGGAGGCGGAGGGATTTGAACCCTCGATGGGCTTTAAGGCCCAAACCGCATTAGCAGTGCGGCGCCATAGACCGGACTAGGCGACGCCTCCAGGCACATCCTCCCGCGCGAGCGCGAGTCGGTGCGTGCCGATGATGACACAGTCGAGCGTGCTGTCACCAATCGACCCCCACGGTACTAGGCGGGAAGGGCGCAGGGCAAAGGCCTTGTCCGGCCGGTAGAGGGGGGTGCGCCGGTGCGTGGGGTGGTGGGGTGTGCGGTGAAGTCGTGCGGCGCCCCGGCCCGGCGCGCAACGTACCGGGCCGCGCCGCGTTAGTCAGGTCATGTCGATGCCACATGCCATTCGCCGGGGCAACCCCGGAAACGCGTCCCGGACCTCCCGGCCCCTCGCTCGCCCCGTTCTGCGGCGGCTCGTCGTCGGTGCCGCCGCCTCCGTCGCCGCCTTCGGGTCGCTGGCCGCGGTCTCCCCGGCCGCGTACGCCCAGGCCGGCCCGTCCCAGGTCGGGCTCGATCGGGGCCAGGGCCCGGACCGCGACCATCTCACCGTCACCGTGCGGAACGCGGGCGGTGAGGCCGATGGGACGTATGAGTTGTACTGCGGGCCCGACGGCGGCAACCACCCCGACCCGCGCGGAGCCTGCGCCACCCTGAAGCGGGACAAGCGGTGGGGGAAGGACCTCTTCGCACCTGCCCCGGAAGGGGGCTTCTGCACCATGCAGTACGGCGGGCCGGCCACCGCGCACGTCACCGGAACCTGGGCCGGGCGGCCCGTCGACGCCACGTACGACCGCCGTGACGGCTGCGGGATCGCCCGCTGGGACCGGCTCGTGCCGCTGCTGCCGGACATGGGATCCGACAAGCGCTCCTGAGGGAAGAGCGGGAGCAGAGGGACCTGAGGGAAGCGCGTGTCGGCACTTGGCGTCCCTATCCGGCCACGCGCGCCCTCATCCGGCCACCCGGGCGAAAAGGTACAGAAACACTGTCCTCGTAAAGGTCCCGCGAAGGTCCCGCGACGTCGTTGCAGGAGGGCGGGCGTTTCCGGTTACTCGGTCGTCAGTTCGGGGTCGCTTCCTGGTGCGACCTCGCTCTCATCCGGCGTCGCGAGCGCAACCGCAGCCCTTAGACTCCCTCGCGTGACACGCCGCGGGACGGTTGGCAAGATGGCCCGAGCGGTCGGCAAGGTGCGGTAACAGGGAGGAAGCGTCTCGTGAGCAGCAGGCCATCCCGAGGCGCTGCTCGCCTCGCAGCCATACTGGACGCCCTTCCCGACGCGTTGGTGCTGGTCAATGCCAACGGGACGGTCGTCAACGCCAACACCATCGCCCTGGAGGCCTTCGAGACCCCGGGGACCGCTCTGGTGGGGCGCGGGCTGCTCGATCTGCTGCCGCAGTTCGACTCCAAGCTCATCCCTGGGTCCATGCGGCGGCAGGCGCACCTCGATCCGCATGCCCGGACCAAGCCGACCCGGATGATCGCGCGCAGGACGGACGGGACCGAATTTCCCGTCGAGGTCACCAGTGCGAATCTGGAGAACGGGCAGCAGGCCTACGACAGTTACGGCTACACCGGCGACGAGTTGCTCATGCTCGTCGTGCGGGACCTGTCCGGGACCGTGGACACAGAGGCCGAGCTGGCGCGGTCGCAGCGGCAGACCGAGATGATCCTGCGGGCCGCGTCCGAGGGCGTCGTAGGGACCGACACCGACGGGCGGATCGTGCTCGTCAATCCGGCCGCCGCCCAGATACTGGGTTTCCGGGCCAGCGATCTCGGCGGGCGCGCACTGCACGATCTCGTGCTGCACTCGCGCGCCGACGGATCGCCCTTCCCGTACGAGGAGTCGCCGCTCGCCGACACCCTGCGCTCCGGGCGCAAGCACCGGGTGCGCGGGCAGGTGCTGTACGCCAAGGACGGCGGCAAGGTGCCGGTCGACCTGACGACCGCGCCCGTGCGCGACGGCGACCAGCTCGTCGGCGCCGTGATGACCTTCACCGACCGGCGGCCGTACGACGCCGTCGTCCGGGAGAAGGAGGCGGCGGAGAAACGCCACGAGGAAGAGCTGGAGCGGATCGCCGAGGAGCACGCCTCCGAGCTGACCGCGCTGCGCCAGCAGCACGTCACCGAGCTGGAGGAGCTGCACGAGCGGCACGCCGAGGAACTCGGCGCGAACGAGGAGCGGTACGCCGCTCTCGGTGAGCGGGAGAAGGACCGGTACGAGGCGCTCGCCGCGCGGCACGAGCAGTTGCTGACCCTGCTCGGGCGGTCGCTGCGCGGACCGCTGGAGGAGCTGCGGCGCGAGCTGTCCGCGCTGGCCGCGGACGACGCCGGGCAGCTGTGGCCCGAGGCCAACCAGGTGCTGCACCACCTCTCCGCCGGCTATGCGCGCATCACGACGCTCATCGACAACGTCCTCGGCTATCAGCGGCTCGACGCGGGCGGCGAGGGCATCTCCCGTACGAAGGTGATGCTGGACGCCGTCGTCGCCGCCGGTGTCGACGGGGCCGTCGAGCTCATCGGGCCCGGGCGGGTGCAGTTCGCCGTGCACGCGCCGCCCATCGAGGCCGAGGTCGATCCCCGGCTGCTCGCGACCGCCCTCGCGCATCTGGTCGCGGACGTGGCCGGGGTCGACGCGACCGGCAACACGCCCGTGTCGGCCGGCGGTTACATGGACAACACCGTCGTGGTGGCGGCGGCCCAGCGCGGCGAGGTCGTACGTATCGAGGTACGCGGGCCGTACGCCGGCGGCGACACCGTGCACGAGCCCATCGTCCGCGGGATCGTCCGGGCTCACGGTGGCGTGCTCCAGACGCATGAAGTGCCGGGGATGAGCGGTAACGCGTACGTCCTCGAAGTGCCGATCGGGGGCGGGGCCGGGGCCGTTGCCGCAGACGTGGCCGCCCAGGCGGTCGACGAGGGGCTGCCTGCTGCCGCCGGTGAACAGACCTCCGGTGATCAGACGTCCGGTGGGCAGACCTCGGGTGGAGGGCGGCGCCGGGCGCGGCGGTCCAACACCGATGCGTTCCTGGACGGTGACGTTCCCGCTGAGGGCGACGGGGCCGGTGGGACCGGTGCCGAGGGGGCCGCGCCCACCGGGCGGCGCAGGAGGCGGGCCGCCGGGGAACCGGCCGCCCTTCCCGCGCAGGCTTCCGGCGAGGGTGCGGACGTGTCGGGCGGTACCGGGCGCCGGCGGCGCGCGGCCGAGGACGCCGGTGCGGCTCCGGCCCTGCCCGTCGGGGGTGCCGTCCAGGGTGTCGCCGAAGGGGCCGTCGTCACGGCCGCCGAGCATGCGGCGGGGACCGCCGCCTCGGGTACGGGGCTGGGCGGGACCGTTCCGCCGCAGGGCGTGCCCGCGCCCTCCGGGCGGAGGGCCCGGCGTGAACCCGGCGAGCAGCACGCGCTGCCGCCGGCCCTGCCCGCGCCGTCCGCCGAGGCCGCCCCGGGGTCCGCCGATGCGGCCCAGGGGCAAGGTCAGGGCCAGGGTCAGGCTTCGCAGCCGACCGGGCGTCGGCGGCGGGCGCTGGCTGCTGCCGCCGAGCGAGCGGCAGCGCAGGAGGCAGCGGGGCCGCGTGCTGTGTTCGCCTTGCCGCCGGCCGAGTCCGATCAGGCCCCGGTCCACCCGGCCGGCCCGGCCGACCAGGGGCAGCAGGTCGCCCCAGGTGGTGTGCCTGGTCAGGGGCAGGTGCCGGGGCAGGGGCAGGTGCCCGGGCAGGGGCAGGTGCCCGGGCAGGGGGCCGTGGCGGTTCCCGGTTCGGCTGCCGTCGGTGACGGGGTGGCCGAGGAGGGGCGGCACGACGCCGTCCCGCACGACCAGTCCGCCGATCACACGCCGCCCCAG
This sequence comes from Streptomyces sp. DG1A-41, assembly GCF_037055355.1. Classification (GTDB taxonomy): domain Bacteria; phylum Actinomycetota; class Actinomycetes; order Streptomycetales; family Streptomycetaceae; genus Streptomyces. Next base: position 4,379,527 of record NZ_CP146350.1, read on the forward strand.
CCGCATCCCACGAGTGCGCCGACCGGTCGTCGGCGGCGGGCCGTGGCGGCTCAGCCGGCCGACGGGGCCGGAGCGCAGGCGCCCGGTACGGCGGGTGCTGGGGCCGGCTCGGCTGTGCAGGGGGCTGGACAGCAGACTCCTGCGCAGGGCGGTGCCGGTCAGGGAGGTGCTGGTCAGGCGGGTCTCGCCCCGGCGGGTTCCGTGCCGGCGGGGCCTGAGCAGGGGGTTCCCGCTCAGCAGGACGTCACCGGTCGGGTTCCGGCGGGTCAGGCCGGTCCGGTGCAGGGCGCTCCGGGTCAGGGTGTGGCCGTACAGGCTGGAGCGGCCGCCGGGCAGGTCGCGCCCGGTACGGCCGTGCCGCCGCAGGGCGTGGCGGTTCCGGCCCAGGGGGGTGCCGTGCACCCGCAGGGCAACGTCCCGCAGGGGAACGTCCCTCAGCCGCAGGGCACCGCGGTCCCGCCCCAGGGCGTCGCCGTACCCCCGCAGGCCGTGTCCGTTCCCGCACCGGGTGCTCTCGGGCACAGCGTGCAGGCGGCCCTCCCGGGGCAGGCGCTCCAGCCTGCCTCCGTGAACCAGCCCCACGTCGCGCAGCCCCTGCCGCAGCAGGGCGTCGCCACACCGGGGCAGCAGCCCTCCGCCGGTCAGCCGCTCCCCGCCGAGGCCGCCCCCGGACAGGGCACCCCTGCTCCGGGCACCCCTAGCCAGGGCATCGCCACACCCGGAGCCCAGGGCGCGCCCGCGCCCGCCCCCACCCCCCAGCCCTGGCCCGCCGCCGACGACAGCACGGGGGCCGGTATCGCCATGCCTCCGAACGGCGCGGCGCAGCCCGCGCCTCCCCACGGCACCGCACACCCAGCACCCCCGACCGGCCCCCCGGCAGTTCAGCCCCCGCAGCTCCACACCCCGGCCCCGGGCACCCCGTTGCCCCCGGAGGGCGCGGCGCAGGGGCAGCGGGCGGCTCAGCCGTTGCCCGCGGAGGCGGCCGCGCCCGTCGACCCGAACTCCACGCAGGGGCGGGCGATCAGCGTGCGGACGCTGGGCCAGGGCGTGCCGTTCAACCGGCAGGCGGCCCAGGTGCAGCAGCCGTCGGGCGTGCCGACCGCGCGTCCCTCGGGCGCTTCCGCCCCGCAGGCGCCGGGCGTGCCCGCCCCCCAGCCCTCGGCGACGCCGCCCCCGCACCAGTCGGGCGGATCGGGCCGGCGCCGCAAGCTCGGCACTCCGCCCGACCCGGCCACGCGGACGGAACAGGCCGGGCGGACCGAGCAGACCTCCCGCCAGGAACCGGCGCCCCGCCCGGAGCAGGCCGCGCGCCCGCATCCGCAGGCCGAGCCGACGCCCGCGCAGGGCACCGCCCCGGTCTCCGCGCCGGTCCCGGCGCAGCCGTCCCTCGCCGGTCAGTCGCGGCTCGCGCAGATGACCGAGGGCGGTGGCCGGTCGTACGCCATAGGCGCGCCGGACGAGAACGCCGCCGAGGGGCCGGAGCCGCTGGACGGGCCGGGCGGTGCCGTCGAGGTGGCCGACCCTCCGCTGCCGCAGCCGATGGACGACGAGTTGCCGCCGGAGCCGCTGGACAACCCGCGGCGGCTGCTGGTGTGGCCCGCGCCGGACGTCAGCACCTCGCAGGCGCTGAGCGACCGCGGTTACCGGCCCGTGATCGTGAACTCGCGCGAGGAGGTCGACGCGCAGATCGCGGCCTTCCCCGCCGCGCTGTTCGTCGACCCGCTGACCGGGCCGATCACGCGTACGGCGTTGCAGTCGCTGCGGCAGGCCGCCGTCGCCGCCGAGGTGCCCGTCCTGGTCACGGCCGGACTCGGGCAGGCCTCGAGGGACGCGGCCTACGGTGCCGATCCCGCCGTCCTGCTGAAGGCGCTGGCGCCGCGCGACAGTGAGCAGCACCCGCCGCGCGTGCTGCTGATCGAGGAGCACGCGGAGATCGCGCTGGCGCTGACGGCGACGCTGGAGCGGCGCGGGATGCAGGTCGCGCGGGCGGCGAGTGACGCCGACGCGGTGACGCTGGCGGGGCAGTTCCGGCCGAACCTGGTCGTGATGGACCTGATGCAGGTGCACCGGCGGCAGGCCGGGATCGTGGACTGGCTGCGCGCGAACGGGCAGCTCAACCGCACCCCGCTCGTCGTCTACACCGCCGCCGTCGACCAGGCCGACCTGCCGCGGCTGGCCTCCGGAGAAACGGTGCTCTTCCTCGCGGAGCGGTCCACCAGCGGCGAGGTGCAGTCCCGGATCGTCGATCTGCTGTCCCGGATCGGGACCAACTAGCCGTGTCCGAGCGCGCTATCGGGCCGTCAGACGGCGGGCCGCCTCCTTGACCGAGGTGCGCAGGCGGTCCCGGCCGGGGTCCTCGCCTCCTACCAGGATGCGTCGCATCTGGGGCACGACCGCGGTCCAGTTGGCCAGGGCGGTCAGCAGGAACAGCAGGTCGGCCGCCGGGATGGCGTCGGTGACGACTCCCCGGTCCTGGCCGTCCTGGAGGGCGGCGACCTTGCGGGCGTAGTGCTCCCGGCGGTCGGACTCGTGGGGCAGTTCGGTGTCGCCGTACTCCAAACCCTCCCAGAAGAGCAGGCGCAGCAGCTCCGGGTGGGCGGCGTGGTAGTCCATCAGACGGTCGACCCAGCCCTCGATGTCGTCCGGGTCGACGGGGACGGCCTCGGCGAGGTGGAGCATCTTCTTCTCGAGGACGATCGCGAACAGCTCCGCCTTGTTGCCGAAGTAGGCGTAGATCAACTGCTTGTTGGCCTTGGCCTCGGCGGCGATGCGGTCGATGCGGGCGCCGGCGATGCCGTGCCGGGCGAACTCGGCGACCGCCGCCTCGAAGATCCTGGCCTTGGTGGCCTCGGGGTCCCTTGCTGCTCCCATGGGGGAGAGGGTAGCGCGCGGAGTAACCAACTATTTGGTTGACAGGGAATCGGAGGGCGGCCCACACTGTTGCCCATTACCCAACCAACCAGTTAGTTGTTAGAGCCGACTCCAAGGGGTCCTCCTCGCATGCCGTCAGCGACCACGACCACGACCGCGTCCCGCCGGGTCGGCACGGCCCCCGTGCGGCAGGCGCGTACGCCCTCCCCCGGTCTTTTCCTCACCCTGCTCGCCGTGTGCAGCGCGGTCACCGCCGCCAACATCTACCTCGCCGCCCCGCTGCTCTCACTCATGGCCCGCGACTTCGGCTCGGCGCCCTCGGCCGTCGCCTGGATCGCCTCGGTCGCGCAGCTCGGCTACGCGGTCGGCCTGCTGTTCTTCGCGCCGCTCGGCGACAGCGTGAACCGGCGCCGGCTGGTCGGCGGGCTCACGCTCGTCACCACCGTCGCGCTGGCCGCCAGTGCGGCCGCCCCAGGCGTCACGGCCCTCGCGGTCGCCGTGTTCGTCGCCTCGGCGGCGACCGTCATCCCGCAGCTGCTCGTGCCGCTGGTCGCCGAGCGCGCCCCGGCCGAGCGGCGTGCCCGCCATGTCGCGGCCGTCATCGCGGGCCTGTTCACCGGCATCGTCGCGGCCCGGGTGCTGGGCGGACTGGCCGGACAGGCCTTCGGCTGGCGCTGGGTGTTCGCGGGCGCGGCCGTGCTGACCCTCGTCCTGGGGCTCGCGACCGCCCTCGTCCTGCCGTCGCAGCGGCGGCGGGAAGGCCCGCTGTTCGCCGGCCTCGCCGCGCTGCCCTCGGTGCTGCGCCGCTCGCCCGACCTGTGGCGCGCCTGCCTGCGGCAGGCCGGGATGTTCGGGGCGTGGAGCGCGCTGTGGACCTCGCTCGCCCTGCTGCTGACCGGGCCGGCGTACGGGCTGTCCACCGCGACGGCCGGGCTCTTCGGGCTCTTCGGACTGACGGCGAGTGCGGTGGCGCCGCTGGCCGGCGGGCTCGTGGACCGATTCGGCGCGGAGCGTGTGGTGCGGTCCGCGTATCTGCTCGCCACCGTGTCCGTGCCGCTGTTCTGGCTGGGCGGGCACACGCTGGGCGCGCTGTTCGCCGCCGCGGTCCTGATCCACGCGGCGCTGGTGGCGTCCCACGTCGCCAACCAGACCCTCGCCCTGACCGCCACGTCCACCCCGGCCACCGCCAACACCGCCTATGTGGTCTCCGGTTTCGCGGGCGGCGCCGGCGCCTCGGCCCTCGCCGGGTTCGCCTTCAGCCACTTCGGGTGGGGCGGGGTGTGCGGGGTGGCGGCGGTGTGGCTGCTGTTGGGATGGGGGTTGAGCTGGTCGCGGCGGTGAGACGCTGCGGTCGGGCGGGCCCTGGTGCGCCGGACAGAACCATGGAGTCGGTCCGGCGCACATGACGTAGCTATGGCTTGCTCGGGTCGGTCAGGCGTCGGCCTCGGCTCTCCGCGATACGGAGGGCGTCCCGCAATGCCTCGGTCAGGCGCTCGGCGAGGTGGCGGAGGTCGCCGGGCTGGGTGTCGGGGAGCAAGGAGAGGGCGTGGTCGACGAGTTGGTCGCCCATCTGGAGTTGAACCGGCTTCGTGGCAGCGGCGAGTCGGGAGACCGGGCCGCCGTGGCGGTCGGTGATCACGCAGCTGTGTTTGCCCTCAGGGCCGGGCCGAGAAAGCTGACGGGGCTCGTTCGCATCAGGCGGCCTCCGACACGTTGGCTGGTCACGTGAGGTCCGAGAGATCCTCTCGGGTGAGAGAAATCGAGCCGGCGGCGGTGTTTTCCTCCAGGTGGGCGACGGAGCCGGTTCCGGGGATGGCCAGGGCCACGGGTGAGGAGGCGAGCAGCCAGGCCAGGGCGATCTGAGGGACTGTGGCGCCACGCCGGTCCGCGATCTTGGCGATGCGGTCACCGGTGAGGTCGCTCACCCCGCCGCCCAGCGGGAAGAACGGCACATAGGCGATGCCGGCCTCCTCGCAGGTGGCCAGGAGCTCCATGTCATCGCGCTTGGCGGCGTGGAAGTGGTTCTGGACGGCTGAGACGGGTGCGATCGCACGGGCCTCGGCGACGTGGCCGGTGCCGACGTTGCTCAGGCCGAGGTGGCGGATCAGGCCTTCCTCACGCATGGCGGCCAGCGCCTCGAAGCGTTCGGCGACGGATTCGCCCTGGGGTGGCGGCTCGATGCCCCCGATGCGCAGGTAGACCAGATCGAGGCGGTCCACGCCGAGGGCTTCGAGGTTCTCCTCGACCAACGGCCGTAGCTCCGCGGGATCGGTGGTCCCGGCCAGGCCCCCGTCGTGGGTGCGGACCGGGCCGACCTTGGTCGCGATGACCAGGTCGGCCGGGTAGGGGTGGAGGGCCTCGCGGATCAGGGCGTTGGCTCGAACGGTGCCGTCGCCGCTGGTGTAGAAGGCGGCGGTGTCGATGTGGTTGACACCGAGTTCAACGGCGCGACGCAGGACGGCGCGACCGGTTTCGGGATCGCGGGCCGGACCACGGAAGCTGTTCGTGGCCAGTCGCATGGCCCCGAAGCCGATCCGGCTGACCAGAAGGTCACCACCGAGGCGGTAGTCATTGCTCATGAATTCAGCTTCGTGGGTGAGGAGTTCGTGCCGCGAACCCGTGGCAGCTTGCTGCCAACGGGCAGAATGGCGGGGTGGCAGAGATCGTGACGATCCGCGGTGACCTGGAGCTCCTCGCTCGTACCGAGCATCTGTTCTCCTCTGTCCGGGAGGAGTTCATCTGTGCCGCCCGCGATCTCAACACCTGGTCACGCCCCGGAGCCCGGCAGGCCGCCCGCGACCGGCTGGGAAGCAGCGGCACTCCGCAGATCCGCAAGCTCTACAGCCCCGCTGTGCTGGCTGACGAGCGTAGCCGCGAGCACCTGAGCGAGCTTGTCGGCAGGGGCGCCCAGGTGCGGATCGCCGCCACCGCTTGCCCCCACGAGACGATCGTCATCGACCGCCGGTTCGCAATCCTCGCCGGCTTGAACGCCCCCGAAGGCCGTGAGTACACCATGACCACCGCGTCCAGTCTGGTCGGCGGGACATACGCGCTGTTCGAAGCCGCCTGGGAAACCGCCACCGATCTCACAGCGTTCCCGCACGGCGACCAGCCCCGGCTCGATGCCGAGAGCCGGACCGTCCTGCGGGCGCTCGGCTCGGGCGCCACCGACGAGACAGCCGCACGGGAGCTCGGCATGTCCCTGCGAACCCACCGTCGCCCGGTCGCCGAACTACTCAACGCCCTGGACGCGGGTTCGCGGTTCCAGGCCGGGATGCGCGCGGGCGAGCTGGGCCTGCACGGCTGAGGCGTCGGACCAGCGCCGGTCAGCGACATCCGCGACGCCCGCAGCCCTCATCGGCCGTCGCCACCTTGCAGCGCGCATCTAGCCCGCGGCGATGACGGCCTGGATCAGGCCCGGGAATCGGCGGTCCAGGTCGTCCTTACGGAGGCGCATGTACAACCCGTTCCCAGCGTCGCGCTGATACACCAGGCCCGCCTCGCGCAGCACTCGCCAGTGACGGGTGCGGCTGGACTTGCTCACCGGCATGTCGAAGGAAGCGCAGAGCCGCTCTTCGTCCGGCCGTTCGGCCAGTTCGGCCACGACCCGGCGCCGGTTCGCATCGGCAAGCGCCAAGAGGATCGGCCCCACTTCCAGCTCCTCAGCGCGAGGGTGCGCCAACTCGCCCGCCGCCATCACTTCACCCCTCGACAAGGTACGCCTATGCGCGTACCTTTCCTGCAGGTACGCAATCAGGCGTACCTTACCGCTGGGGGAGTCATGTCCGCACCCGCATCGCCACGTCGCCGAGTTCTGTCGCGTATCCGCTTGTCACTGCGCAAGCTCCTGCTCATCGAACACTCGCCCTTCCTGAGCCTCTGACTCGGCTGGGCACGGTCAGAGCCGCGTCACATCCAGCTCCCCCTCCGCGTACTGCCTGCGCAGCACCTTCTTGTCGAACTTGCCGACACTCGTCTTCGGGACCGCCTCGATGACCGTCCAGCGCTCCGGGAGCTGCCACTTGGCGACTCCGCCCTCGGCGGCGAGGAAAGCGCGCAGGGTCTCGAACGTGGCGGAGGAGCCCTCCTTGAGGACGACCGTGGCCAGGGGGCGCTCGCCCCACTTCTCGTCGGGGACGGCGACGACGGCCGCCTCGGCCACCTCGGGGTGGGACATGAGCGCGTTCTCCAGCTCCACCGACGAGATCCACTCGCCGCCGGACTTGATGACGTCCTTGGCCCGGTCGGTGAGGGTGAGGTAGCCGTCGGGGGAGATCGTCCCCACGTCGCCCGTCTTGAGCCAGCCGTCCTCGCTGAACTTGTCGGCGGGGCGGAGGGGGTCGGCGTCCGGGCCGTTGTAGTAGGCGCCGGCGATCCACGGGCCGCGCACCTCCAGCTCGCCGGCCGACTCGCCGTCCCAGGGGAGGCGTTCGCCGCCCGGGCCGGTCAGCCGGGCCTCGACGCCGGCCGGGAAACGGCCCTGGGTGAGGCGGTAGGCGAACTCCTCCTCCGTGCCGACCACACCGGCCGGGGGACGGGCGACCGTGCCGAGCGGGGACGTCTCCGTCATGCCCCAGGCGTGGCAGACCCGCATGCCCAGCTTGTCGAAGGCCTCCATGAGGGACGGCGGACAGGCCGAGCCGCCGATGGTGACCTGGGTGAGGGAGGAGACGTCACGGGGGTGCGCGGTCAGCTCGGCGAGCAGGCCCTGCCAGATGGTCGGGACGGCGGCGGCATGGGTCGGCTTCTCGCCCTCGATCATCGCGGCGAGCGGGGCCGGCTGGAGGAAGCGGTCAGGCATCAGCAGGTTCACGCCGGTCATGAAGGTCGCGTGCGGCAGCCCCCACGCGTTCACATGGAACTGCGGCACTACGACCAGCGAGGTGTCCTCGTCGGTCAGGCCCATCGACTGGGCCATGTTGACCTGCATGGAGTGCAGATAGATGGAGCGGTGGCTGTAGACCACGCCCTTGGGGTCGCCGGTGGTGCCGGAGGTGTAGCACATGGCGGCGGCCTGGCGTTCGTCCAGCCGCGGCCAGTCGTACGCGGCCGGCTTCCCGGCGATCAGGTCGTCGTACTCGTGGACCCGCGCGGTCGCGTCCGCGATCAGGGAGCGGTCCCCGGGGCCGGAGACGACCACGTGCTCGACCGTCTTCAGGTGCGGGAGCAGCGGGGCGAGCAGGGGGAGCAGCGAACCGTTGGCGATGATCACGCGGTCGGCCGCGTGGTTGACGATCCAGGCCAGCTGCTCGGGCGGGAGCCGGAGGTTCAGGGTGTGGAGGACCGCGCCCATGGACGGGATCGCGAAGTAGGCCTCCACATGCTCCGCGTTGTTCCACATCAGGGTGGCGACCCGGTCGTCGCCGGCGACGCCGAGGTCCTCGCGCAGGGCGTGTGCGAGCTGGGCCGCGCGGGCGCCGATCTCGGCGAAGGTGCGGCGGTGCGGCTCGCCCTCACCGGTCCAGGTGGTCACCCGCGATGTCCCGTGGATCGTCGACCCGTGGGTCAGGATCCTCGAGGTCAGCAGCGGTACGTCCTGCATGGTGCTCAGCACGGCGTCCTCCCGGGGCGACATTGCCTGCGCGGTGGTAAAGGTTGCGCTGATTCTGCGCACATACCGCGTGGTATGTCACTAAGACCGGGTGATCGATCACACCACGGCTGCCGACGGAACCGCTCACCGGCGGCCGACACATCCGCTCAACTACGGACAAGCCCCAGCTCAGCGTCCTCGCGGAGCTTGCCGAGCGCACGGGAGACGGCCGACTTCACCGTGCCCACCGAGACGCCGAGCACCTCGGCCGTCTGGGCCTCGCTGAGGTCCTCGTAGTACCGGAGGACCACCATCGCCCGCTGCCGGGCCGGCAGCCGCATGATCGCCCGCCACATCGCGTCGCGCAGCGCCTGCTGCTCGGCCGGGTCGTCACCGCCGGGCACCGGCTCCGTCTCGGGCAGCTCGTCGCAGGCGAACTCGTCGACCTTGCGCTTGCGCCACTGCGACGTCCGCGTGTTCAGCAGCGCCCGGCGGACATAGCCGTCGAGGGCGCGGTGGTCCTCGATGCGCTCCCAGGCGACGAACGTCTTGGCGAGCGCGGTCTGCAACAGGTCCTCCGCGTCGCTCGGGTTGCCCGTGAGCGAGCGGGCGGTACGCAGCAGCACCGGCTGGCGGGCCCTGACGTACGACGAGAACGACGGGTACGGAAGGGTCTGCGCCGCTGGTGCAGCGGCCTTCGACGCGCTGGTGCAGACGAGTGTGGTCATGGCTCAACGCTATGAGCGGGGCCGCCTTCAGCGGATCGGCCGCAGGTCCCGAAGCGGGGTCCCCCTCAGGTTGTAGGGGTAGGGCTTGCTGCACCTCCTGTAGGTGGAGCGGAGGGCCCGGGGGACTGCGGGTTCACCCCTGAGGGTCGGCGGTCAGTACCAGCCCCGACGTGGGAACGCCCGTCCCCGCCGTCACCAGGACCCGCTCCGCACCCGGTATCCGGTTCACCGCCGTCCCCCTGATCTGCCGGACGGCCTCCGCCACCCCGTTCATCCCGTGCAGGTACGCCTCCCCCAGCTGCCCGCCGTGCGTGTTGAGCGGCAGGCGCTCCTCGGCCACGAAGTCCGGCGCCTCGCCGGGGCCGCAGAAGCCGAACTCCTCCAGCTGCATCAGCACGAACGGAGTGAAGTGGTCGTAGAGGATCCCTACGTCGATGTCGGCCGGTGCGAGCCCCGAGGTCCGCCACAGCTGCCGGGCCGCCACCGCCGTCTCGGGCAGGCCGGTCAGGTCGTCGCGGTAGAAGCCGGTCATCTGTTCCTGCGCGCGTCCCGCGCCCTGGGCGGCCGCCGCGATCACGGCCGGCGGGTGGGGCAGGTCGCGGGCCCGCTCCACGGAGGTGACGACGAGCGCCTGTCCGCCGTCCGTCTCCTGGCAGCAGTCCAGCAGCCGCAGCGGCTCGGCGATCCACCGGGACGCGGCGTGGTCGGCCAGGGTGATGGGCCGGCCGTGGAAGTAGGCCGCCGGGTTGGTCGCCGCGTACTTGCGGTCGACGACGGCCACGTGTCCGAAAGCCTCCGGGGTCAGGCCGTAGGTGTGGAGGTAGCGCCGGGCCGCCATCGCCACCCACGCGGCCGGGGTGAGCAGGCCGAACGGCAGCACCCAGCCGAGCGCCGTGCCCTCCGCCGACGGCTCCCGGTGCCGTACCCCGGAGCCGAAGCGGCGGCCCGAGCGCTCGTTGAACGCCCGGTAGCAGACGACCACGTCCGCCACGCCCGCGGCGATCGCCAGGGCCGCCTGCTGGACGGTGGCGCAGGCCGCGCCGCCGCCGTAGTGGATCCGGGAGAAGAAGGAGAGCTCGCCGATGCCCGCCGCCTGGGCCACGGTGATCTCGGGGCTGGTGTCCATGGTGAACGTGACCATCCCGTCCACGTCGGCCGGCGTCAGCCCCGCGTCCGCGAGGGCCGCGTGCACCGCCTCGACGGCCAGGCGCAGTTCGCTGCGGCCCGAGTCCTTGGAGAACCCGGTGGCCCCGATGCCGGCGATGGCGGCGCGCCCGCCGAGACCGTCCCGCCCTCTCAGGCTCATCCCGGAACCCTCACCGTCACCGTGCCCGTGACGTGCGTGCCGATGCCGTTCGCGCCGACGACCCGGACCGTCACCCTCTCCCCGTCGATCTCCTCGACCGCGCCCGTCAGCACCATCGTGTCGCCGGGATGGTTGGGCGCGCCCAGCCGGATCGCCACCCGGCGCAGCTCGGCCCGGGGGCCGAAGTGGTCGGTGATGTACCGCCCGACCAGGCCGTTGGTCGTCAGGATGTTCATGAAGATGTCGGGGGAGCCCTTCCGCCGGGCCGGCTCCGGGTCGTGGTGGACGTCCTGGTAGTCGCGGGACGCGATCGCCCCGGCGACGATCAGGGTGCGGGTGATCGGGATCTCCAGGGGCGGGAGGCGGTCACCGGCGTTCACCGCGCCACCCCCTGGAAGACGGGCAGCACCAGCTCGTCGTCGTACCGCCGGAATTCCAGCCGCACCGGCATCCCGACGCACACCTTGTCGTACGGCATTCCCACCACGTTGCTGACGATCCGCACGCCCTCCGCCAGTTCGATCAGCCCGACCGCGTAGGGAGGCTCGAAGGCCGGGAAGGGCGGGTGGTGCATGACGACGTACGAATAGACCGTGCCCTCGCCGCTCGCCGCTACGGTGTCCCACCCCAGGGAACCACAGCCGTTGCAGCCCGGCAGCCAGGGGAAACGCAGGGTGCCGCAGCCGGTGCAGCGCTGGATCAGCAGCTCCCGGCGCGCCACGCCCTCCCAGAAACCGGCGTTGTCGCGGTTGACGACGGGGCGCGGGCGGCGTTCCTGCTGCTTCTTCGGCAGGCGTGCGGGGGCGTACTTGAGGATGCGGAAGCGGTGGGTGCCGGCGAGTTCGCCGCCCGCCCTGACGTCCGTGCGGGTGGTGACGAAGTACCCCGGTCCCAGCTTGGTGGTCTTGCGCTCCGACACCGACTCGATCACCGAGTCGAAGGTGATCTCGTCCCCGGGGCGCAGGGGGCGGAGGTACTCCTGCTCGCAGTCGGTGGCGACGACGGCGTGGTGTCCCGACTCGTCGAGCAGGCGGAGGAGTTCGTCGTAGGCCGCGGTGCGTTCGGGGCGGCCGGAGAGACCGGCCATGGTCCACGCCTGGAGCATGGTGGGGGGAGCGATGGCGTCCGGGCCCGTGTACGCCGGGTTGGTGTCGCCCATGGCCTCGCACCAGTGCCTGATCATCGCCTCGTTGACGGGGTCCCGGCCGACCCCGGTGGCGGCGGCCGGACGGCCCTCGTAGGCCTTCAGGCGCGCCTCGAACTCCTCGTGGACCTCCGGCTCACCACTCACGGTTTCTGACTGTCCGTCAGATCAGCGCGCCCGTCAAGGCCCGACGTCGCGGAAAACCCCTGCGCGGCGGCACCGAAGTACCGCCGCACAGGCGCTCGTCACCCCACGAAGCACACCCACACACACGGTCCGATGCCGTACACCGGCCCGCTCAGCTCACCACCACAGCGGGGCGAAGCTGACGGCGGTGTTGGCGTTGCCCTGGTTGACGGCCGTGAACGCCGAGCCGTTGACCTGGGCGGTGTTGCTCTGGCTGGAGGCACCCTCGCCGACGGCCTGCTGCTGGGTGGTGGCCGAGTTGCCGAAGTTGTCGCCGCCGACGCCGCTGCCGAGGATGCCCTGCTCGGCCTCCGTGGCGGACGCGATCGATCCGTTGCCCGCGAAGGCGCCGTTGTCCGCCGTCGCGACTCCGGTGAAGAGGGCGGCCGCGAGCGGAAGGGCGGAGACGGCGGCGATGACGCGGACGGTACGGGTACGTGCCATGTTGTTGTCCCTCCAGGACTTCAGAAGTACTGCTGCCACCAGGGAAGTTGGCCGGTCACCCCGGTGCGGTGCTCGACGTCGCGAGTCCAGAGTTGCCCACCGAATCCCCGGCGAACCATCCCGGAAGCCACCATTCGCACTCAAGCGTGATGACAAGTCGATAAACCCCTTTGCGTCACTCCTGTCCCGGACGGGAGCAGAAGGGGGCGTTCGAACCCAGGCGCCGCAAGGGACGAAGCGTTCCAGCGCTTTCCCGTCCGACTCTCCGCCCCGGCGCGTCGCACCCGCTCCCTCTTTCCTTTTTCGAACGTACGTACGAAACTAGTAGCATGGCCACCACCGACCGGCAGGCCACGACGCTGGCCCTCGCACACGCCCTGTCAGCCGCCGAACGCGGACTGGCCGTCATCCCGTTGTCCCGCACCAAGCTCCCGGCGCTGCGCTCCCCGCACCGCGAGGACCCCGTCCCCTCCGCCTGCCACGGCGAGTGCGGCCGGCTCGGCCACGGGGTCTACGACGCCTCCAGCGATCCGGCCCGCATCCGCGAGCTGTTCGCCGCGGCGCCCTGGGCGACCGGTTACGGCATCGCCTGCGGCCTGCCCCCGCACCATCTGATCGGCATCGACCTGGACGTGAAGACCGGCACGGACTCCTCGTCCGCCCTGCGCGAGCTGGCCCTGCGGCACCTGTTCACCATCCCGCCGACCGTGGTCGTCGTGACCCCGTCCGGCGGTCGCCACCTCTGGCTGAGCGGCCCGCCCGACGTGGTCGTGCCCAACTCGGCGGGCCGCCTCGCGCCCGGCATCGACATCCGGGGCGCCGGCGGCTACCTCGTCGGCCCCGGCTCCCGCACCGGCCAGGGCGTGTACGCCGCGGCGCCGGGGAGCGCACACCTGGCCCCCGCGCCCTGCCCGCGCTCCCTCCTGCGCCTGCTCCTCCCGCCGCCCCGCGCCCACCACCCCACGCCCCCGGCGACCGGCGGACACGGCCAGGGCCTGGTCCAGTTCGTCCTCGCCGCGCACGAGGGCCAGCGCAACACCCGGCTGTTCTGGGCGGCCTGCCGGGCCTACGAGGACGGCATCGGCCCCGCGCTCGTGGACGCCCTGGTCGAGGCCGCGCGGAGCACCGGCCTGTCCGAGCGCGAGGCCCGGGCGACGATCGCGTCGGCGGCGCGGTTGACGGGGGACCGGCCGTGAGCGACACCCCGTCCATGAGCACCGAAAGACCTCCATGCGACAGCACGCCGAAACGCCGGCCCTGGCGCTCGCCCGCCTCGTCCTGGCCTCCGGCCGCTCGGTGGACCTCGCCGAGCTGCGGTTCACGTCGACGTACGGCGACCTGCTGGAGGGCTATCCCTGCAAGCCGGTGAACGACCTGCGGATCCGAGGGCTGCTGCGCGCCGCCGAGCGGGCCCGCCCCGGCACGCCGGTGCACCTGGTCCCGCCGCCGCGCGCCTACCCCGACCAGTACGCGGGCGGCCTCGGGCCCGTCGAGGTCCTGCCCGCCGTGGCCTGCGTCGGCACGTTCCACTCCTCGGCTCTCGATCCGGCCCACGACCCGGTCGCGTACCGCTCCCGTCTCACCGTTCTCTGGTTCCAGGCCACGCCTCGTCTGCCGTCGGGCTGCGACGCGGAGCCCGCGCTGCGGGACCTCGACTGGGCGGGACTGGCCCGGGACGCCCGGGCCCTTGCGTAGGGTCGTCCGATGAGCGTTTCCCGCACGGAACTGCCGCGCTGGCAGTTCGAGTTGACCTGGTCGTTGTTCGAGTACCACCTGGAGCGGCTGGAGCCGGAGGACTTCCTCTGGGAGCCCGCGCCGCTCTGCTGGACCATGCGCAAGGGCCCCGACGGCACCTGGGTACCGGACTGGGCGGAGACCGAGCCCGACCCCGTGCCCGTCCCCACCATCGCCTGGGTGAGCTGGCACATCGGCTGGTGGTGGAGCGTGACCCTCGACCACGCCCGGGGCCGCCCGCCCCGCGACCGCACGGACGTCGTATGGCCCGGCGAGGGCACACCGACCATCGAGTGGCTGCGCGGCCTGCGCACGGAGTGGCTGGCCGTCCTGGACGACCTCACCGACTCCGACCTGGACGGCCCGGCACCGTTCCCCTGGCCGAACGACCCCCAGTACACCGTCGCGCGCATGGCGGCCTGGGTGAACGCGGAACTGATGAAGAACGTGACGGAGATCGGCCAACTGCGAATGCTGCGAGCGGCGTCGGCCTGAGCAGGCCCGCGACGCCGGCCCGCGTGGGGGCCAGGCAGCGGTCGGTCCTACGCCTAAAACACCAATGGCAGGCCTGTGACCAGGGACAAAGCTTCGTTGCAGCGTTGAAGCGGGCATGGGATCTCATCCACTCCCCCGTGCCGCTGTCCTGCTCGTCGCGCTCGTCGTACTTCAGGGCGGTTCGTCCGCCCTGGCCGCCGAACCCGGCGGTGGTGGCGGCAGCAGCCGGTCGCGGGCTATCGACCCGATCACGCCGTTCGCGCAGAGCGCCTCGACGCTCGCCGGGATGGCACAGCCGTTCCACAACGCGTTCAGCCGGGCCGTGCCGCCCAGGCGCTGACCGAGCGGCGCGGCCGAGCGCGGCGTGGCATCGTGAGGGCATGAGCATCGACGTGCGCCCGGCGTCGGACTTCGAGGACGTCCGTGCCGTGCTCGGCCCGAAGTCGCCCGGGGCGAACGTCTGCTGGTGCCTGAGCTACCGGATCCCCTCCAAGCTCAACAACGAACTGCGCGGACCGGCCCGCGGTGCGTACGTCGCCGAGCTGTGTCACCAGGACCCCGCGCCCGGCGTGCTCGCCTACGACGGCGACGAACCGGTCGGCTGGGCCGCCGTCGCCCCGCGCGCGGACACCTCCTTCGCCCGCAACCGCAAGATCCCGCACATCGACGACCTGCCCGTCTGGTCGCTGTGGTGCCTCCGGGTACGCCCCGGTCACCGGAAGCGGGGCATCTCACACGCCCTCATCGCCGGAGCCGTCGAGTTCGCCCGGGCCCACGGCGCACCGGCGATCGAGGCGTACCCCCTCGACAACGGCGACGCCAAGGTCGACCTGACGATGGCGTACCCCGGGCTCCGGAAGAACTTCGAAGGCGCCGGCTTCACCTACGCGGCGGACACCACGTCGGTGCTGGGCGGCCACCCCCGGGTCCTGATGCGGCTCGGCCTGCGAGGCCACGCGCCCGCATAGAGGCCACGCACACACAAAGGCCCGACCGCTGGCGACGGGGGATGCACCAGCGGTCGGGCTATGGCCAAGGGTAACAAGCGCTTGCCCATCGGAACCGACTGTTCGTCAGCAAAGCCGGAGTTGTGACTCGTATCACTCAACCTCCGTGATTGCGGGGCCTGTTGTGCGACCCGGCCCCTCAGGGATCGCACGGCGGGTCATAGGACAGCCGGGGCAGGTACTCGCGCCAGGTCTCCGGCGTCAGCACGCCCCGGGTCATCGTGCAGACGCGGCGTGCCGCCTCGTCGACGTCCAGGTTCCAGAGCCGAATGGTGTCGGTGCCGCTCGACACCCCGAGCATGTGGCTGTTCGGGCTGAACGCCAGGAAGGTGCCGCTCTTGGCGTTGGGGCTCATCGACTGGCCGATCGGGCCGGCCTCGGCGGGGTCGGAGACGTTCCAGAGCCGGACGGTGCTGTCGTTGCCGCCGCTGGCCAGGGTTCGGCCGTCCCGGCTGAAGGTCAGTGACACGACCGCCTCCGTGTGGCCGGTGAGGCTCGTCAGCTCCGAGGCCTTGGCGGGGCCCTCGATGTCCCAGAGCCGCACCGAGTTGTCGTCACCGCCGCTGGCCAGCGTGTGCCCGTCGGGGCTGTAGGCGAGGACGTTGACGGCTCCGAGATGGCCCTTGAGAGGTGCGCCGCGCAGGACGGCACGTCCGGGGTCCGTCGCGTTCCACAGACGGATGGTGCCGTCGGCGCTGCCGCTGGCGAGCGTGTGGCCGTCCGGGCTGAAGACGAGGGAGTTGACGTACCCCTTGTGACCGGTGAGGGGTGCGCCGAGCCGGCGGGGGCGGGACGGGTCGGCGATGTCCCACAGCTGGATGGTGCGGTCGTCGTAGGCGGTCGCCAGGAGGCGCCCGTCCGGGCTGAAGGCCAGCGGGTCGGCGAACCGGATGGGCAGGGGGACGGGTGACCCATGGGGGGCGGGGCGGTCCGGATCCCCGACGTTCCACAGCTGCACGGCCCGGTCTCCCGTCACCACCGCGAGGGTGCGGCCGTCCTTGGAGAACTCCAGGGAGCGTACGCCGCCCTTCGGCCGGAACGGTTCGCCCATCGGCACGGGCCTGCCGGGCTTGCGCACGTCCCACAGCCGGACCCGCCCGTCGAGCGCCGCCGTCGCGAGCACCCGCCCGTCCGGCCGGAACGCTCCGGTCCGGCCGATCATGTCGGCCGTCGGCAGCGCCCACAGACGGACCTTGTTGTCGCCCGTCCCGGTGGCGAGGGTGCGCCCGTCGGGGCTGAAGCCGAGCGCGTACATCTCGCCGCTGCTGCCCGCCAGGGGCCCGCCGACCTGCGACGGGTACGCCGGATCACTGACCTTCCAC
This sequence comes from Streptomyces sp. DG1A-41, assembly GCF_037055355.1. GTDB lineage: Bacteria > Actinomycetota > Actinomycetes > Streptomycetales > Streptomycetaceae > Streptomyces. The sequence goes on from NZ_CP146350.1 coordinate 4,396,297, forward strand.
AGGCTCGCCGTGCTGTCCGCGCTGGCGGCGGCGAGCATGTTCCCGTCGGGGCTGAAGGCCACCGACCACACCGCGCCCGTGTGGCCGGTGAGCGGCGCTCCGATCGCTGCCGGGCGACGCCGGTCGGTCATGTTCCAGAGCCGGACGGTGTCGTCCGCGCTGCCGCTGGCGAGCGTCCGGCCGTCAGGGCTGAAGGCCACGGAGTGCACCGTGTCGCTGTGGCCGGTCAGCGGCTCCCCGAGCGGCACCGGACGCCGGGGGTGCGTCACGTCCCACAGCCGGATCGTGCCGTCGTCACCACCGGCCGCCAGGGTCCTGCCGTCCGGGCTGAACGCCACCGAGCGCACGGCGGCCTTGTGCCCCGTCAGCGGCTTGCCCAGGGGCTTCGGACGCTTCGGGTCGGCCACGTCCCACAGCCGTACGGTGTGGTCGTCGCCGACGGAGGCCAGCGTGCGTCCGTCGGGGCTGAAGGCGATCAGGTAGATCGTGCCGTCATGGCCGGTCAGCGGCCGGGCGAGCGGCCGCGGGTGGGCGGGGTCCGTCACGTCCCACAGCCGGATCGTGCCGTCGTCGGCGGCACTGGCCAGGGTGCGGCCGTCCGGGCTGAAGACCGCGCTGCTCACCCAGCTGGTGTGGCCGGTGAGAGGCCTGCCCAGCGGCTTCGGACGCTTGGGGTCGGCCACGTTCCACAGCCGTACGGTCCGGTCGTAACTGGCGGTGGCCAGGGTGCGCCCGTCCGGACTGAACGTCGTGAGGTAGACGGCGCCGGTGTGGCCGACCAGCGGCGTGGCCAGCGGGGCGTTCACGATGGAGATCAGGCGGCTGTTCGCACCCTTGTCGTCCGGCCGCAGCCGATGTGCCACCAGGTCGAGCTGGGCGGACAGCGAGGGATCCGTGTACTGGACGCGATCGGCCTGGGCGAGCACCTGCTCGAACACGGCTTCGTCCCGCTGCTTCCAGGCGACGACGGCCGCTCCGACGGCCAGCACCGCCAGCACGACCAGGGCCGCCACCGCCCCCCGGCTGATCCAGATGATGCGCCTGCGCAGCCTGACCGAGGCGGCCAGGAACTCCACCGCGCTCCGGGTCAGGAACGTGTCCCCGGCGGATTTCGCCCACCCGTGGGCCTGTTCCAGACGGGAGCCCCGGTAGAGCAGCGAGGTGTCGCGGTCCGACTCCTCCCAGGCCCGGCCGTCCTCCTCCAGGCGCTGGCGCAGCAGGTTGCCCTGCCGGTCCTCGTCGATCCAGTCGCGCAGCCGCGGCCAGGCGTGCAGCAGCGCCTCGTGGGTGATCTCCACGGTCTCCGCGTCGAGCGTCACCAGCCGGGCGCGGACCAGCGCCTCCAAGGACTCCTCGGTCTTGCCGGGGTCGGTCGACTCGTCCGCGAGCTGGCGCCGGGTGCCCCGCCTGCGGGTGGCCTGGGTGTCCTCGCCCAGCCGGACCAGGCGGAGCAGGAGCAGCCGGGCCGCCGTGCGCGCCGCCGGGTCGAGACCGGACCAGGCCCGCTCGGCGGTCGCCGCGACCGCGCCCTGGATGCCGCCGGCCGCGCGGTACCCGGCGAGCGTCAGCCGGCCCGCCTTCCTGCGCTGCCAGGTGGCGAGCAGGGCGTGGGAGAGGAGCGGCAGCACTCCCGCGTCGTGCGCCCCGCGCGGGCCGTCGGCGCTCACCTCCCGGACGATCAGCTCCGCCAGGCCCGGCTCCAGTTCCAGGCCGACGGCCTTGGCCGGGCCCGTCACCGCCTCGCGCAGCTCCGCGGTGGTCAGGGGCCCGAGCACCATGTGACGGCGCTGGAGCGCGTCGGCCAGTTCGGGATATCTGAGGCACCGCTCGTAGAAGTCGGCCCGCACGCCCAGGACCACGACCGCCGGGGCCGGGTCGCCGTCGTCGCCCGGCGAACAGACGGCGTGCAGGACCTCGACGAAGGCACGCCGCTCCGCCTCGTCGGGGCAGAGTGTGAAGGTCTCCTCGAACTGGTCCACGATGATGACCGGCCGCGCACCGGCCGGCGCCTCGCGCCGCGCCCAGGCGGCGACGGCGGCGCGGACGTCAGGGCCCCTCGGGACGCGTGGGCCCACCGTGGTGCGGACGACGGGGTCCTCCGCCGCGGGTTCGTCGGCCGCGCCCCCGGCCGGGACGACCGGCCCCAGGTCGGGGATGCACCGGGTCAGCTCCGCCAGCGGATCACCACCGGGGACGAGCTGCACGACCTTCGTGGCCCGGCCGCCACCACCGGTCTCACGGTCGCCGCCGTCGTCGCCGTCGTCACTCTGCGCGCCTTCCCGCAACGCGCCTTCCCGCAACGCGCCTTCCCGCAGCACGCCTTCCCGCAGCGCCGGCACCAGTCCGGCGTTCAGCAGCGAGGACTTCCCCGCCCCCGACGCACCCACGAGCATGACCAGGCCGCCCGTCTCCGCCACGGCCCGGAGCTGGGCGACGAGCGCGTCCGTGCTCCGCTCCCGGCCGAAGAACCACCGGGCGTCCTCCCTGCGGTACGAGGCCAGCCCCCGGTACGGGCACACGCCGCCGGGCGCGGGCGGGGCCTCGGCGGCGGGCCGCTCCTGCTCCGCTGCCCCCGCGCCGCGCTCGCCGACCGGGTCGGCCACCGCGGCTTCCCACAGCCGCTGCCACTGGCCGAGGTCGTACAGGCCCGGCGACACCGGCGTGGGCCGCGCGCGCCGCGCCTCGGGGATCAGCACGTGCAGCACCGCCGCGAGGGCGGTGAACTGAGCGGGTACGTTCCGTGCCCGGCGCCAGTCGCTGATGCGCTGCGCGGACACCCGGACGGGACGCCCGCGTTCGTCGACCCGCTGGAGCCGGACGACCGCTTCGGACACACGTTTGAGTGGAGGGTTCCCGGCTTCCTTGTACAGCAGTGCGAGGCGCTCCGCGAAGGCGGTGCGTGCCCCGGAGTCGGAACCCAAGGTCTCCACTCCCTAACTCCCCGCGACTGGACGTCCGGACCGGAAAACTCACTCTATACGTCTGACCTGCGATAATGCCGCCGACCCGGAACCGGAGACTCCTCGTCGGCAGCCGAAACTGGCAGGATCCGGACGCGGCAGCACACTCATCCGGTCAGCCTCCAGCGGAGTCGGACGACCGCGACCCCACCGTTCGGCACCGGTCCCCACGAGGGGAGGGACCGGCGCCGAACGACGTGGTGATCCAACGTGGCGATCCTCCCCAGCGGACCGCGTTCTACAACCCTGGATAACTGACGACCCGTCAGCTATGGTCTGCCTGCCGTTCGCCTGCCGTTGCCAAGGAACGGCCTGCCGTACCGCTTCCGGAACGACGTACAAGCGACGTACAAGCGACGTAGGGGGGAGCACAGTGGAGACACGTCCCGAGAGCCCACGACCGCAGGGCGCCCCGCGCTGGGTGGCGATGTACTACCAACCGGCCGCGCGGACGTGGCGGGCAGCCGCGGAGTCACGCCACCGCTCGCCCGTGCTGCACGCCCTCGGCGAGATGACACAGACACTGCGCGCGCGGGGGGACGAGGTGACCTTCGCCCTCTGGGGGCCGAAGGACGGCGCGTGGCACCGCTTCGACACGCCCCTGAAGCAGCCGGCGGCGTCCCGGCCGAGCCCGGAGTCCTCCACCACCGAACCGGCCCAGCTGGCGGAACGCATGACCGGCCGCCGCCACCAGGTCCTCATGTCCGGCCTGAGCAAGGCGGGCCTCTACGAGCTCTCCCCCGAGGACGACGCGACGGTCCAGGCACTCGTCGAACGGCTCGACGAGGCCGCCGTGCGCCGAGTCGCCCACTGGCTCGCGACGGCCGGAGCGCGGTAGCCGGGCCGGTTCAGCCGGCCTAGCGCTGGGCAGTCAACACCTCAGGTCCCGCCGGCTTCCGGCATCGGCCGGTGGGGGAACGAGGGGGATGAAACAGATGAAGGGGCAGAAGGTCTCCGTCGACCGCGAGCTCTGCTACGGCTCCGCCGAGTGCGTCCACAGGGCCCCGGCGGTCTTCGAGTTCGTCGACGGATTCGGTGTCGTCCGCCCGGGCCACGAAGAGAGGGGCGACGCCCCGGAGATCCTGGAGGCGGCGGAGAAGTGCCCCAGCCAGGCCATCAGCATCACGGACGCGCCCTCGTCGCCGGATCGTCCGTAGCGAGGCCCGGTGCCGGTACCGAGTCTGCTCGCGGTCTTCGCCCACCCCGACGACGAGTCCTTGACGGCGGGCGGCACCCTCGCCCGGCACGCGGCGGCGGGCGCCCGCACGGCGGTCGTCACGGCCACCTGGGCGGCGGACACCCCGCGCGCCGCGGAACTGGCCGACGCACTCCACATCCTGGGCGCCGGCAAGCCACGCATGCTGGGCTACGCCGACTCCCGCGTCCCCCGGTCGGCCCCGGGCCGACCACGCCTGTGCGACGCCCCGCTCGACGAGGCGGTGGGCGCCCTGGTCGCGCAAATCCGGGACTTCCGCCCGGAGATCGTCGTCACCCACGACGCCTACGGCGGCCTGAGCGGCCACGAGGACCATGTGCACACCCACCGCGTGACCCTGCTGGCGGTCCACGCCGCCGGCCTCGAACGCCTCTACCCTGACGCGGGTGAGCCCTGGGAGCCGAGCGCCCTGTACCTGTCCACGCACCCGCACTCCGCCGTCCGGGCGTGGGGCGGACACCTGGCCCCCGTGGGCAAGACGATGCGCACGGTCCCGGACGGCCGCGTCACGGCGACCGTCGACGTCACACCGTGGCTGGCACAGAAGCTCGCCGCCGTGCTCGCGCACCGGACGGAGGTGGAACGGGGAGCCGCCCCGGGCCTGATCGCCGCGCTGCCGGCGTCCGAGCGGGAGCGGTTGCTCGGTACGGAGTGGTACATCCGCCATGATCCTGTCGCGACGGCGGCGACGGGGACGGAGCTCCTGCCGTAGGCCGGTGACCGGCTCACGGCAGGAGGCCGGCCCGCTCAGGCCGTTGATCGGCTCAGGCCGTTGATCGACTCAGCCGTTGATCGACTCAGCCGTTGGTCGGCTCAGGTGGTTGATCGGCTCAGGTCGGTGCCCACCGGAAAAGGCCACCGGAGGCCCGCCAACGCCCGAGCCCTGGCCTCCACGACCGCCATCCGGGCAGCGCGCTCGGCCCGGTCCACATGGGCCGTCTGCCCGGTCACCTGCCCCTCCCACTTCCGGTACAACAGCCCCACCTCCCCCGAGAACCACCCACGGCTCACGGCGTTCAGCGCGAGCAGCAGCCCCGTGTCCTCCGACGCGGGCAGCGCCATCCAACCGCCGAGGGCGAGCAGCAGCTCACGCCGTACGAAGAGCGACGCCGGATGGACCGGAGAGAGGAAGTCGTTGGCCTTCCAGTGGTCGAACACGGCCCCGCGCTCGATCGGCCCCTGGTCGGGGTCGCCCGGAAAACCGACGGTCGACCCGTCGGGCATGAGGTCCAGCACCCGCGACGTCGCCCACCCGAGACCGCGGTCGGCCTCCAGCGCCGCCATGTCCCGCGCGAGCGTGCCCGGCGGCAACTGGTCGTCGGCGTCCAGCACCTTCACGTACGCGCCCTCGGCATGCGCCAGCGCGATGGTCCGGGCCACACCGGGGCCCCCGGCCCGGCCCTGCCGGAACGTCACCCGCTCGTCGTCGGGCACGTACGGCCGTACGTCCGCGCTCTCCCCGTCCTCCTGGATCACCCAGTGCCACTCCCAGCCCTCCGGCAGCCGCTGCTCGCACAGGGACTTGTGGGCCTCCGGCAGAAACCGGGCCGACGGACCGTGCACAGCGGTGACGACGACGATGCGCACTCGAAACCCCCCGCGACCTGCGCAGATGCCTGGACTACGGAGGGATCCTAGCCCTGTGGCCCACCGCGCCGTTTCAGTGCCTGTGCCACGCGGGGCAGGTCCTCGTACAGCAGTCGGCCGACCAGCGCTCCACCGAAGACGACGACTCCCACCCCGACCAGCCAGGACTGGATGACCAGGACGGTTCCGACCGGTCCGTACGTGACGGCGTTGGACGCGATCAACGGCGAGAAGACGAGCCTGGAGAAGACTCTCAGGCCGAGCAGCCCGATCGTGGTGGCGACGGCGCCGGGCAGCAGGGCACGCCAGCGGACCCTCCCGCCGAGCAGCAGGTGCTGGGACCACCACAGGAACAGAACGGCAGTCAGCGGCGCGACGGCCCCGCCCGTCACAGGCTCGCGCAGCAGCGTGGTGCCGGCGGAGACATAGAGGTATCCGGTGAGGACGCCGAGCCACAGCACATGCCGCCACCGGGCCCACCAGCGGGCCGGCGGCAGGCCCCAGACCTTCTCGTAGCCGGTCTGCACCGCCGCCCCGAAGGACAGGCCGAAGACGGCGAGGGCGGCGAGGCCGAACGCGGTCGTGGTGCGCAGGGCCTGGCCGGGCGGCGTGAACAACTGCTCGACCTGCCGCCGGGAGTCCCTCGACACGCCGAGCCCCTCTCCCAGCCACTGCGCGAACCCCCGCCCGTGCTCGGGATCGGCAGCGGAGACAATGATCAGCAGCGGCACCAGCGTGAGGAACCCCAGCGCCGCGAAGCCCAGCGAACGCGGCCACAGCTCGATGGCCGTGCTCCGCTGCCATCCGCGCCCGACCGGCGAACGGCTGATCATGCGGTGCAGCGGCCCGAACCGAGAGGAACGGCCCGCGGCACCGGAAGGCTTCATCGGCATGCCTGTCGACTACCACGTTCGGAACCCTTGCCGCGCGAGGGCGCGGCGCGGACATTCCCGGATAGCCTGGAAAACAAGTGGGCTTACCGGGTTCAGCGGGCTCTGACGGCCCGCGGGGGGGCTCGTACCGGCCCGGATCAACGGCTCAGGAGGCAGGCCATGATCCATTCCGCCGACATCCGCGAGTGGCGCAACCGCAGCGTCGTCGACCCCAAGGGTCACAAGATCGGCGTACTCGAAGCGGTCTACGTCGACACCACCACCGACGAACCGGCCATGGCCACGGTCCGCACCGGACTCCCCACCCGCCACCACCTTGCCTTCGTACCCCTCGACGAGGCGATCGTCGGCCCCGGCTACGTCAAGGTCTCCTACACCAAGTCGCTGGTGAAGAAGGCGCCCTCGGTCGGCATGGACGACATCCTCCCCGCCGAGTCGGAGCAAGCGATCTTCCAGCACTACGACATGCCCTACCAGACGGGCGCAGCCGGCGAACGCCAACTCGCACGCCGCTGACGGCGCGGAAGGGGCGCCCCTCAGCGAGGGGCGCCCCTTCCGACCTGCAACACCTATGACCTGCGCGGAGGCGGTGGGATTTGAACCCACGGTGACATCGCTGCCACGACGGTTTTCAAGACCGTTCCCTTCGGCCGCTCGGGCACGCCTCCCCGCGCCGGCCGTGATCGGTCGACGCGGGGACAAGGGTAACGGGTCGGTGCGCGCGAGTGTGGGTCAGTTGTCGCCGATGCGCGAGCCCAGGGTCACCTCGACCGTGTGCTGCTTGCCGTTGCGCTCGTAGGTGATCGTGACCTTGTCACCGGGCTTGTGGGTCCAGATCTCGCCGATCAGGGTGGGGCCGGAGTCGATCACCCGGTCGTCGAGCTTGGTGATGACGTCGCCGGGCTTGAGGCCCGCCTTGGCGGCCGGGCCGCCCGGCTCGACCGGTGGCGTGCCGCCCGCGCCCTGGTCGGTGATCTGCGCGCCGTCCGAGCTGTCGTCCAGGGAGACGGACGCGCCGATCTTCGCGTACACCGGCTTGCCGGTCTTGATCAGTTCCTGGGCGACGTACTCGGCCTGGTTGATCGGGATGGCGAAGCCCAGGCCGATCGAGCCGGACTGGCCGGTGCCGAAGCCGCCGTTGCCGGTGGACTGGATCGCGGAGTTGATGCCGATGACGTTGCCCTGCGCGTCCAGCAGCGGCCCGCCGGAGTTGCCCGGGTTGATCGAGGCGTCGGTCTGGAGGGCGCTCATGTACGACGCCTGGCTGCCGCTGCCGTCGCTGGAGGCGACCGGGCGGTTCTTGGCGCTGATGATGCCCGTCGTCACCGTGTCGGACAGGCCGAAGGGGGCGCCGATCGCGATGGTCGCGTCGCCGACGGCCACCTTGTCCGAGTCGCCGAGGGTGAGCGGCTTCAGGTCGCTCGGAGCGTTCTTGAGCTTGATGACCGCCACGTCGTAGCCCTGCGCGTGCCCGACCACCTCGGCGTCGTACTTCTTGCCGCTGGGGAATGTCGCGGTGAGCTTGCCGCCGTCCACCGCGCCGGCCACGACGTGGTTGTTGGTGACGATGTGGCCCTGCTTGTCGAAGACGAAGCCCGTGCCGGTGCCGCCCTCGCCGCTGGTGCTCTCGGCCTCGATCGTGACCGTGCTCGGGAGCGCCTTGGCGGCCACGCCCGCGACCGTGCCCGGGTCGCGCTTGACGTCGCCGCCGCTGGTGGAGGCGGAGACCGTCGTCGAGCCGCTGTTCTCGTCGTTGTTCTTCGCCAGCGTGTAGCCGAGACCGCCGCCCAGGCCGCCCGCGACCAGCGCGGCCACCAGGAGCGCGGCGACCAGACCACCGCGGCCCCGGCCGGACTTCGGCGCCGGCTGCTGGTACGGCGAACCCCAGCCACCGCCGGAACCGGAACCGCCGTCGCCGTACGACGGGGAGGCCGGCGGCGGGGGCGGGGGCCAGGAGGGGTCGGGGGCGGAGGAGGAGACGCCGTGATGCGCGGCGTCGCCAGGAGCGCCCTGGCCGTGGGCGGACTGCCCCTGGGAGTCCTGTCCGTACGGTCCCGTTCCCTGGGGCGCCTGTCCCCGCGGGGCCTGTCCCTGGGGTGCCGGAGCAGCGGGAGTGTCCACCGGCACGGGGGGTGCGGACGGGGCGGGGGGTACCGCGGTGCCCTCGTTCTCGGTGCTCACAGCTTCTCTCCTCGATCCACGGCTGTTTCCTGGGTCGCACTCGGTCACGCTTTTTCACGCTGGCGACGGTCCGGCGCGATACAGCTGTGCTTGTTCCCTTGTATGCCGTCAGCTTTTCCCACCGGCCGTCAGAGCACCATAAGCGGTGGCTGTGGGTCCGGGGCCATTCTTTATATAGGTCATTACCGACGAAAAGGATGCAATTCCAGTGCCTCCGTCCGGACCTGTGAATCCGTCGGGTCCGTCCGACCAGACGCGTACCCGCGCGCGGTGGCACCATGACGCGGTGACCCACGCACGGCAGCATGTGATTCAAGTCGTCGCCCACCGCGGTGCCTCCGAGGACGCCCCGGAACACACCCTGGCCGCGTACACCAAGGCGATCGAGGACGGCGCGGACGCCCTCGAATGCGATGTGCGCCTCACCGCCGACGGCCACCTGGTGTGCGTACACGACCGCCGGATCAACCGTACGTCCAACGGCCGCGGCGCGGTCTCCGCCCTGGAGCTCGCCGACCTCGCCGCCCTGGACTTCGGCTCCTGGAAGACGGGCGAGGCCTACAAGAGGCGGGACGAGGACCCCGACTGGGAGCACCGCCCGGAGGACCGCGAGGCGACGTCCGTCCTCACCCTTGAGCGGCTGCTCGAACTCGTCGCCGACGCCGGACGCCGGGTGGAACTGGCCATCGAGACCAAGCACCCCACGCGCTGGGCGGGGCAGGTCGAGGAGCGGCTGCTGGTCCTGCTGAAGCGGTTCGGTCTGGACGCCCCGGCCACCGCAGAGGAGTCCCGGGTGCGGGTCATGAGCTTCTCGGCCCGCTCGCTGCACCGCGTGCGTGCCGCCTCGCCGACCCTGCCGACGGTCTACCTGACGCAGTTCGTCTCGCCCCGGCTGCGCGACGGACGGCTGCCCCCGGGTGTCCGGATCGCGGGCCCCTCCATCCGGATCGTGCGCAACCACCCCCTCTACGTGGAGCGCCTGAAGCGGGTCGGCCACCAGGTGCACGTGTGGACCGTGAACGAGCCGGAGGACGTGGATCTCTGCGTCGGCCTGGGCGTCGACGCCATCATCACCAACCGCCCGCGCGCGGTGCTCGACCAGCTCGGCCGCTGAAGGTCCGGCGGGTCCGGGCAGGTCCGACGGTCACCATGGCCGACCCCACAAGTCCCACCAGACCCACGCACACCTCTTGACCCCGCCGGTTGACAGACGGGATCCTCGCGTCTCGGCCAGACCGATGAAATCCAGCCACACGATTACAGGGAGTGCTCCGGCGCGTTCGGTCCGTACACGGTCGCGGTGAATGCGTCACAGGACGTGGATCGGCCGGTTTCCGGTACAGGCCAATGGGGCATCCACACCGTGGCGTGGGGCGAAGGAGGTCTCGGGGGTGGCGTTGGTGGTGGCACAGGAGGTGCCCACGTCGTCGAGCATGGCCGTACCCCATGGCCCTGCGGGCGTGGGGAAAGCGAGACACCGTATGCGCGCACAACTGCGCAGAGGTGGCGTAGCGGAATCGGTCATCGACGACGCCGTACTGATCCTTTCCGAACTTTTGAGCAACGCGTGCAAACACGGCAGGCCCCTGGGCGACGCTCTCTCCGGCGACGGTGACGTCCGTGCCGCCTGGCGCGTGGACCCCTCCGGCCGGCTCATCGTCGAGGTCACGGACGGCGGCGGCCCGACCCGCCCCGCCCCCGCGACCCCGTCGGTCACGGCGCACGGCGGCCGCGGGCTGAACATCATCACCGCGCTGGCCGACGACTGGGGTGTCCGGGACGACATCCGCGGCGAGGTCACCGTGTGGGTCGTCGTCCACGCCGACGTGCACGACCCGGACGCCGGCCACCGACGCGACGACTTCGCGACACGCATCACGGCCCCGGCGGTGTCCCAGATGCCCGGGCTGGACTTCGCGGACGCCTTCGAGGACATGGACTGACCCGGCGCCGGCCCGCCTCGTTGTCCACGGGACCCCGTTGTCCACAGGGCCCGCGTTATCAACAGGACCGCGTTGTCCACAGGATCCCGTCGCCCGAGGCACGAACGGCTAGGCTCGCGACCGTACGAGACGAGCCGTAACCGGGAGACCCATCGATGGCCAAGAAGCGACCCCAGACGAAGGCCAAGCGCCCGCCGATCACGGACGGAGCCCGCGCCGGAGGCGCTGACGGGGACGTTCCGGTCGTCGGCGCTCGTGAGCCCTGCCCCTGCGGCAGCGGCCGCCGCTACAAGGCCTGTCACGGCCGGGCCGCGGCCCACGCCGCGACCGAGCTGGTGCACCGCCCCTTCGAGGGCCTGCCAGGCGAGTGCGACTGGGTGGCCCTGCGCGAACTGGTCCCGGCGGCCACGGCCCGGCTGACGCTCAGGGACGGCCTTCCCGAAGGCGTCCCGGCGGTCACGCTGGCCACGGTCCTGCCGATGGCCTGGCCCGCCCTGCGCCGCGACGACGGCTCGGTCATGCTCGGCCTCCAGAACGACACCTCGTCGGGCGACATCAGCCGCGACCTCGCCGACATCCTCCAGCGCGCCCTGGAAGCCGAGCCCGGCACACCGGTGCAGGGCCGCCGCGCCCCGGCCGACGGTCCGCGGCTCCAGGACCTGCTCGACCCGGAAGGCGCCTTCGAGCCAGAAGTGCACAGCGGCTTCGAGTTCTGGGTGCCGGACCCGGAGAACGCCACGCCGGAGGTGACCGCCTCCCTGGAGCGGGCCAACGCCGCGGCCATCCCGACCGTCAAGCTCCAGGGCGTGGACGCCGCGTACTGGTGCGAGACGCCCGAGAAGAATCATTTGCGGTGGGTCATGCCCCACCCCGAGGAGCAGCTTCTGGACGCTCTCGCGCGGCTGCACGCCGCGGGCCGGTCGAGCCTGGGCGAGGGCACCCGCCTGGTGGGCTCCTTCCGCGCTCACGGGCTCACCGTGCCGGTCTGGGACCTGCCGAGCGGGGTCACGGCCGAGGACGTGGAGAAGCCGGCGGCGGAGTTCGCCGAGCGCCTCGCCGCCGCCCTGGCCACGGACGCGCCGCTCACCGCGGACGAGCGCCGCGCGCGTGGCGGCCTCACCAACCGGCAGGTCACGCTCAGCTGACGGCTCGTCACAAGGCCCGGTCCGGCCGCTCTGCCGGCCGGCCGGACCCTCGCACTCCGGGCAGCTGACGCCCTTCACAACTCCCGGCCGGGACAGGTCCGTCGATGACTGGAAAGGGCGAGATCGAATTTGCGAACCGCCGATCTCTTGTTACCGTTCCTGTAGCCCGGTTGCTGGTGCATCCCCCGTCGCCAGCAACCGGGTCTTTTCATGCGCGCGACGGTTCACGGAGCGCAGCCTCTCGTCAACCGCCGGCTTCCGTAGGCGAGTTGCTCCCCGAGCGCAGCAGCAGCGGCCCCTGGCCGGCCCGCCGCGCGAACTCCGCCACCGCCGTGTACGCCGCCAGATCCCCGCGTGCGGGCTCTCGGGGCGTCTCACACGTCCCCGGCTCGTCTTCGGCGCCCACCGCGCAGGTGATCCGCACGGTCCGGGCGCCGGGCCCCATCAGGCTCAGTACGGCGTCCAGCGCCTCGCCGGTCGCATTGCGGTAGTAGGTCCGCGCCCAGGTGTCCGCGCCCTGCGTCACGACACAGGTCTGCGCCTCGATGCCGTCGGGGGAGGAGAGTTCGGGACCACACCGCGCGGCGGTCGACAGGCCAGGGCCGGGTGCGGGGAGGCCGGCCGCGACGGAAGGCGCCTCGCCGTCCGCGGACGGCGAGGAGGGACGTACCCCGTCCCCTCCGGAACCGGACACAGAACCGCCGCGTCCGCCGGCACCGTCCGCCGAGCCCCCGGCACGCGTCGTATCCCCTGCGTCCGGGGACCCCGCGGACGGCACCGCCAGCGGCAGTGCGACCGCGCACGCCGCCACGACGCCCGCGAGGGCGAGCAGCCGGACCTTTCGGGGTCGGACCTTTCGGGGGTCCCGGGGGCGGCCCCGGGCATGACGCGGCATGGCCCCGGAACATAACGCGCCGGGGCGGAACCCGGGCTCGGCGCGCCCGACAGCCCTAGAACTCGGGCGCGCTCACACCCGTACGAGTGAGGGCCTCGACCACGGCGTCCACCACGGCCTCCACATCGGGTACCCACGGCGAGGCCGAACCGGGCAGCGGCGCCCGCTCCCAGCGGATCTCGCCCTGGCCCGTCTCGGACGGCGGCAGCGCCAGGTAACCGCCCTCGCCGTGGAAGCGGAGGGAGCCGGGCACGAAGTCCTTGGCGTAGAGCAGTTCGCCGAGTTGCTCCATGGAGTACGGCTTCACGAGGATCGCCCAACGGGCGGGGGACGCGACGACCGGGCCGAACCGCATACCCATGCTGTCGAGCGCGTCGAGGGCGCGGGCCGCCGGCAGGGCGGGCAGGGAGACCGCGCAGGGCGCCTTGCCGCCGGTGGCCAGGACGATCGGCGCCGTGGGCCGGTTGCCCCACCACCAGCGCACCATGCGCCCGTCCGTGGTGGCCGCGAGCAGGCCGGGGTCGAAGGGGTGCGCGCCGGGAACCGTGCATTCGGGGTCGGGACAGCCGCAGCGGTTCCGCCCCTCGGGGTCCGCCGCCACGCCCGGGAGTACGGGCCACTGCCATTGGGTCGCGTAGGTCAGGGCCGCGCCGATCAGCTCAGGCCTCCCGTCGCTGCGCTGGGACAGGAGCCTGCGTCGCCTTCCGAGGATCTCGCGCATGAGCGCTCGTTCCTTTCCGTTGCACGCCGGCAACACCGTGGTCCACATCACATCATGTGTCGATCACTTCACTGTGCGTACCTGCTGGCGCATCACACCCCTGCCGTGCGCAAGGGGAACCCCTATGGGTCGAGCATTGGCTGCCTCCGCGGCCGTCCCGCCCATACTGTGTCCATCAAAAGCACGGGCGTGGCGTAGGGGTGGCGAAGTATGGCGTTTGCCGTCGCGCGTATTTCTCTCCGCCTCCGCCACGGGAGGATGGGGCACGGTCGTCGGTGGCTAAGACGCCCGGGTCCGTCACCAGGTTCCGGGTAGTTCCCAACCACCCCTGGCCTTCACCGAGTACGTACCCATCGCGACCGTCGTGACGCTCCGTCGAGCAAGCCCAGTCGACCGCAATAAGCCGTCCCGTGCGGCAGTTTTAAGCCAACTTTGCATTTCCGCAAGAGGAAGGGGACGTGTTCCCTCTGATCTCACGGACACCAGGAATCCCAGCAGGACAATGCTGGACATCTCCTCACGAGTGCGTGTACATGTGGAGACACTGCTAGCGGCGCAGCATGACATGGGGGTTTGCGATGCTTTTGAGCAGTACGTGCTGGTCGGAAAGCCGGACACCATGAACGCCCCGCACCCTCCGAAAGTGGCTGGAATCGATTCAACGGTTCCGGCGCCCGCACACACTGTCGCGCCCGTCGCGGCGGGTGGCACCTCCTCGTCAGCCCCGGCAAACCCCCCGGCCCCACCGGGCGCGGTACTCCAGGACCGTCTCGCCGGCTGGGTCTCCGACCTCACCACCCTCCACGAGCTGACCGAACGCCTGACCCGCAGGTCCGCGCTCGACGACGCGCTCCAGGAACTGCTGCGGGCCGGCGCCGCCCTGGTGGGTGCCCGCCGCGGCCTCGTCGTCCTGGAACCCGGCGACGGACTGGGCCCGGACACCACCAAAGGCCTGGGCCTGGCTCGCGCCGACCTCGGCCACATCGAGACCGTGCCCCGCAGCGCCCTGTCCTACGGCCGGTTCCTCGACGGACTGCCCGGCGGCGAGGACGGCATCGCCGAGCCCGACCTGTTCGCCGAGGAGGGGCTCGACCCCCGCCACCGCGAGGTCGCGGCCCGCCTCGGCTACGCCGCCAGCTACGCCCTCCCCCTGACCGCCGAGTCCGCCGGCCGCCTCGGGGCCGTCGTGTGGCTCTACGACGAACCCGCCGAACCGCACGAGCGGCAGCGCCACCTCGTCGGCCTGTACGCCCGGTACGCCGCCGAGCACCTCGCCCGGCTCCTCGAACTGGAGCGCACGCGCGCGTCCATGGCGACGATGTCGGACGAGCTGCTGCCCGCGCGGCTGCCGCGGGTGGCCGGTGTCCAACTCGCCGCCCGGCACCGCACCGGCCCGCGCGGCGGCGGCGACTGGTACGACGCGCTGTCGCTGCCCGACGCCGCCCTCGGCCTCGCCGTCGGGTCCGTCACGGGGTCGGGGCCCAGCGCGGTCGCCGCGATGGGGCGGCTGCGGGCGTCCCTGCGCGCGTACGCCGTGATGGAGGGGGAGGACCCGGTCGCCGTCCTGTCCGACCTGGAGCTGCTGCTGCGGCTGACCGAGCCGGCCCGCTCGGCCACCGCCCTGTTCGGCTACTGCGAACCGGCCGCCCGCAAGATCACGCTGGCCGGTGCCGGGCACAGCCCGCCGCTGCTGATCGGACAGCGCCGCACCGAGTTCGTGGAGACGTCGGTCTCCGCCCCGCTGGGCATGCTCGCCTGCTGGGAGGCGCCGAGCGTGGAGATCCTCGCCGAGCCCGGGGAGACGGTGCTGCTGTACACCGACGGCCTGCTGCACCGCACCGGCGAGACCACCGACCGCGCCTTCGCCCGGCTGCACGCGGCGGCGGCCGGAGCGCCCCGGGCGCTGCGGCGCGACCCCGGCGTCATCGCCGACCACGTCCTGCGGAGCGTGCTGCCGGACGGGCTGGACGCGGCGGACGGTACGGAGGACGTCGTCCTGCTGGCGGCGCGGTTCGAGTGATGCTCCTCGTCATCGCCCTGAGGCCGCGTCCGCGCCGCCGTAGAGTGGAGGGCGGTCCAGTGCCGTATCGAGGAGGATGACCGCCGTGGCTAAAGAGCCTTCGGACACCCCGGAGACTGCCGAAGAGGAGCCGATCAAGCAGCGGAAGAACGGACTGTACCCCGGCGTGTCCGACGAGCTTGCCGACAACATGAAGAGCGGTTGGGCCGACACCGAGCTGCGTGACCTCCAGCCCATCCCCCAGGCCGCGAAGACCGCCGCCCGCCGGGCCGCGCTGTCCGCACGCTTCCCGGGCGAGCGGCTGGTGATCCCCGCGGGCAACCTGAAGACCCGCTCGAACGACACCGAGTACGCCTTCCGCGCCTCCGTCGAGTACGCCTACCTCACTGGCGGCCGGCCCGACGAGAGCGCAGACGGCGTCCTGGTCCTGGAGCCCAAGGGCGAGGGCCACGAGGCGACGGTCTACCTCCTGCCGCGGTCGAACCGGGAGAACGGCGAGTTCTGGCTGGACGGCCAGGGCGAGCTGTGGGTCGGCCGCCGCCACTCCCTCACCGAGGCGGAGCAGTTGTACGGCATCCCCGCCTCCGACGTGCGCGAGCTGGCCGGGGCGCTGCGCGAGGCCACGGGTCCGGTGCGGGTCGTGCGCGGGTACGACGCCGGCATCGAGGCCGCGCTGACCGACAAGGTCACCGCCGAGCGCGACGAGGAGCTGCGGGTCTTCCTCTCCGAGGCGCGGCTGGTCAAGGACGAGTTCGAGATCGGCGAGCTCCAGAAGGCCGTCGACTCGACCGTGCGCGGCTTCGAGGACGTGGTGAAGGTCCTCGACAAGGCCGAAGCGACCTCCGAGCGGTACATCGAGGGCACGTTCTTCCTCCGCGCGCGGGTGGAGGGCAACGACGTCGGCTACGGCACGATCGCCGCGGCCGGGCCGCACGCCTGCACGCTGCACTGGGTGCGCAACGACGGGCCCGTGCGGTCGGGCGATCTGCTGCTGCTCGACGCGGGTGTGGAGACGCACACGTACTACACCGCCGACGTCACGCGCACGCTGCCGATCAACGGCCGGTTCAGCGAGATCCAGCGGAAGATCTACGACGCCGTGTACGAGGCCCAGGAGGCCGGGATCGCGGCGGTGCGGCCGGGGGCGAAGTACCGGGACTTCCACGACGCCGCGCAGCGGGTGCTGGCAGAGAAGCTGGTCGAGTGGGGGCTGGTGGAGGGGCCGGTGGAGCGGGTGCTGGAGCTGGGGCTTCAGCGGCGGTGGACGTTGCACGGGACCGGGCACATGCTCGGGATGGACGTGCACGACTGCGCTGCCGCGCGGACCGAGACGTATGTCGACGGTGTGCTGGAGCCGGGGATGTGCCTGACCGTCGAGCCGGGGCTGTACTTCCAGGCCGACGATCTGACGGTGCCGGAGGAGTACCGGGGGATCGGTGTGCGGATCGAGGACGACATCCTCGTCACGGAGGACGGCAACCGGAATCTGAGTGCGGCCTTGCCTCGTCGGGCCGACGAGGTCGAGGCGTGGATGGCGTCCCTCAAGGGCTGAGTTCTGTCTGCGCGTCCAGGAACAGCGCGCCCGCGAGCAGAGGGGCGCTGCCTCGAGGAATCCAGGCACGGCTGATGAGGTCGGTGTCCAGGGCTCGCAGAGCTACGGCACCCGGCTCCGTCGCCGTGCCGCCCGCCTCCAGTACACCGCGCGCCCCCGCCTGGACGTGACGCAGGCCCATGGGGCCCGCCGTGTACAGCAACTCCGTGTCCTGAAGCGTCGACATCACCGTGAGCAGGGCGTCCAGGCGGGCCTGGGGCTCGGGGGCGCCCTGAGCCCGGGCCGCGGTGAGTGTGTCCAGGGCGCGGCGGACGTGGGGGAATCCGGCCCTGGCCTCGCCGCGGGCGCCGGCCGCACCGTACTTGGCCGACATCATGGAGCCGCGTGACGGGCGGCGCGGGGCGCGGCGGTCCGGGTGGGCGGCGATGTGCTTGGCCAGGGCCGTCGTCTCGGCCGGGTCGGCGCCCGGTATCAGCGCCGCCGCCGCGACCAGCAGGCCGAGCGTCCACAGGGCGCCCCGGTGGCCGCCGCCCGCGAGGCCCACGGTGTGCTCGGTGGAGCGGCCGATCGCGCCGAGCTCCGCACGGAGCCGAGGGCTGGGTTCGCCCGTGCGGCGGGCCGCGGCGGCCATCGCCGTGAGGCCGGGGAGCAGTGCCCTGGCCGACCAGCGCAGGGCGCGGTGGTCCCGGCGGGTGGTCCGGGCCGTCAGGTCGCGCGGGTCGGGCAGGCCCGGCTTGGGTGCCAGGGCCAGCTGACCGACCAGCGCGTCGACGGCGGCGTGTGCGAGCGCCTCGTCCTCAGGACTGTTCACCGCCGTGTCAGGAAGAGGAGGACGAGGGAGCGGGGGCGCCGCTCGGGGGTGTGCCGCCTCCGCCACCGCTGCCCGCGCCCGTGTTCTCCGCGTCCGGGTCGATACCCAGGGTGAGAAAGCCCTTGTAGCCCTTGGAGGGGTCCTTCTTGTGCACCGGTTCGAGTGTGAGCAGGCCGCCGGCCGCGCCGCCGCCGTCGTAGACCATGTCGTCGTCGAGCTTGGTGTAGCTGCCGGTGTGCTTGCTGTACGGCTCCAGGGCGAAGACCGACTCGGCGACCTCGTCGGCGAAGAACAGCTGGCCGGTGAAGTTGACCTTGCCGCCCTCGTAGGTGCCGTCCTCCTTCTCACCGCCGGTGTGGACCTTGAGGTGGATGTGGCAGGTGCGCGGGGTGTACCAGCCCGGGATGATCGTCTCGAACTTGACGACTCCGTTGGCGTTTGCGATCTGGTAGCCGCGCAGGTACGTGTTGTCGTCGGCGGTCGAGCCGTCCTCGCTCTCGGCGGGGGCCGAGCCGCCGGGGTTGGCGGTGGTGTAACCGGAGTAGTAGCCCCAGGCGTCGCAGTGCCAGATCTCCACGGCCGCGCCGGGGACCGGGGTGCAGCCGTCGGTGGCGTCGACGACGGTGAGGCGCAGGGTGAGCGGGACGCCGCTCTTGCCCTCGGTGATGTCCTTGCGGACGAGTGCGCCGTCCAGGTAGTACGGCCCCTGGGTGACGCTCGACATCAGCTGCATGCAGGTGCCGGTGCTCCTGGAGGACGTGGCCGTGGCCGTCGTCGTGGTGGCCGTCGTGTCCGCGAAGGCCGACTGGTCAGCCGGCTGCGGCCAGACCGCCCGCGGCGACCGTGCCGCCCGCGACCGCGAGGGCGCGGCGGCGGCTGATGGAGGTGTTCCGGTGGTTTCCCGTCATGGGACGGGAACTTAGGGACGCCACCCGTCAGGTACGTGAGGCCGGGCTGAGAGCCGGCTGTGAACCGACCGGCGGCATCCGGCCGGCGGGTAAAAATCCGCAGGTCAACGGTAGTTGGCGTGTGAGATCATGGCCGACCTTGCCGGGCCGACTCGGGGAACAGGCGCGATCACCATGAAGAACGTCCAGACGGCGCTGACCATGCAGGACGCCATCCTCACCCTTCAGAAGTACTGGAGCGACAACGGCTGCATGATCACGCAGCCGTTGAACACCGAGGTCGGCGCGGGTACGGCCAACCCGGCCACGGCGCTGCGGGTGCTCGGTCCCGAGCCGTGGAGCGTCGCCTATGTGGAGCCGAGCGTGCGGCCGGACGACTCGCGCTACGGCGAAAACCCCAACCGGCTCCAGACCCACACCCAGTTCCAGGTCATCCTCAAGCCCGATCCGGGCAACCCGCAGGAGCTGTACCTGGGCAGCCTGGAGGCGCTCGGTGTCGACCTGGGCGCGCACGACGTGCGGTTCGTCGAGGACAACTGGGCCTCGCCCGCGCTCGGCGCCTGGGGGCTGGGCTGGGAGGTCTGGCTGGACGGCATGGAGATCACGCAGTTCACCTACTTCCAGCAGGTCGGCGGTGTCGCCCTGGACCCGGTGTCGGTGGAGATCACGTACGGCCTCGAGCGCATCCTGATGAACCTTCAGGGCGTGTCCCACTTCAAGGACATCGTCTACGCGCCGGGCATCACGTACGGCGAGGTGTTCGGGCAGAACGAGTACGAGATGAGCCGCTACTACCTCGACGACGCCGACCTCGACACCAACCACCGGCTCTTCGAGGCGTACGCGGCCGAGGCCCGGCGCCTGCTCGACCTGGAGCTGCCGGTCCCGGCGTACATGTACGTGCTCAAGTGCAGCCACACCTTCAACGTGCTCGACGCGCGCGGCGCGATCAGCACCACGGAGCGGGCCAAGGCGTTCGCGCTGATGCGCGGCCTGACGCACGAGTCGGCCAAGCTGTGGGAGCGGCGGCGGGCCGCGCTGGAGCATCCGCTCGGGGTCGCGGCCGCGCCGGCCCCGGCCCAGCGGGCCACGCTGCCCAAGGTGCCCGGCGTCGAGACGCTGCTGTTCGAGATCGGCGTGGAGGAACTGCCGTACGCCGACGTCCCCGCCACCACCGAGGCGGTGCGCGAGTCGGTCACCGCGAAGCTGGCCGCGACCCGGCTGGGGCACGGCGCGATCACCGTGATGGCCACGCCGCGCCGGATCGTGATCACGGTCGACAGCGTGCAGCCGCGCGAGCGGGACACCATGCGGACCGTGCGCGGCCCCAAGGTCGCCGCCGCCTTCAGGGACGGCGCTCCGACGCCTGCCCTGCTGGGCTTCGCCCGTAGTCAGGGGGCCGAGCCGACCGACGTGCGGATCGTCAACGTCAAGGGTGTCGAGTACGTGGCCGTCACCCGGCACGAGGAGGGGCGTCCGGCCGTCGAGGTGCTCAGCGATCTGCTGGCCGAGGTCGTGTCGGGGCTGCGGGCCGGGCGCAACATGCGGTGGAGCGACCCGGGTCTGTCGTTCTCACGGCCCGTGCGCTGGCTGCTCGCGCTGCTGGGCCGTACTCCCCTGCCCGTGGTGGTCTCCTCGCTCGCCGCGAGCGACACGACGCGGGTGCAGCGCCAGGCTCCCTACCCGGTCGTCCGCGTGACCTCGGCCGAGGGCTATCCGCATTTCCTGCACATGCACGGCATCCTGCTCGACCGGGATGCCCGGCGCGGCGCGGTGGTCCGCGGTGCCGTTGAGGCGGCGGCCGAGGTGGGCGGGCGGATCGACGTGGCGGGCCAGGCCGGTCTGATCGACGAGATCACCGACATCCTGGAGTTCCCGTACGCCGTGCGGGGGTCGTTCGACGAGCGTTACCTGGAACTGCCCGCGAGCGTCCTGACCACCGTGATGCGCAAGCACCAGCGCTATCTGCCAGTGCTGGACGGCGAGCGGCTGATGCCGCACTTCGTCACCTTCGCCAACGCCCTGTGCGACGACGACGTGGTGCGGGCGGGCAACGAGGCGGTGCTGCGGGCCCGTTACGAGGACGCCGCGTTCTTCTGGCGGGCGGATCTGAAGGTGGCGCCGGAGGAATTCCGGCGGCGGCTGGACAAGCTGACCTTCGAGGACCGGCTCGGAACGGTCGCCGACCGCGCCGACCGGCTCGCCTCCCTCGCCCTGGACCTGGCCGGGCGGGCCGGGCTTCCGGAGGAGGAGGTGGAGGTCGTGCGGCGGGCCGGTGCGCTGGCGAAGTTCGATCTGGCCTCGCAGATGGTGATCGAGTTCTCCGGACTGGCCGGGGTGATGGCCGAGGAGTACGCCCGCCGGGCCGGCGAGTCCGCCGAGGTCGCCCGGGCCCTGGTCGAGATGGAGCTCCCGCGCTCCGCCGGCGGCGCCCTGCCGGCCGGGGACGCGGGTGCCGTGCTGTCGCTCGCCGACCGGTTCGACCTGGTGACGGGCATGTTCGTGATCGGGGCCGCGCCGACCGGGAGTTCCGATCCGTACGGGGTGCGCAGGGCCGCGATCGGACTGCTCAACGTGCTGCGGAGTCTGCCCGCCGTGGTCGGGGTGCGGGTGAGCGAGGGGTTGCGCGCGGCGGCCGTACGGTACGCCGCGCAGGGCGTCGAGGTACCCGCCGAGCGGGTCGCCGAGGCCGCCGAGCTGATCACCCGGCGCTACGAGCAGCAGCTCACGGACGCCGGGCACGAGCATCGGCTCGTGCAGGCCGTCCTGGTGTGGGCCGACCGGCCCTCCCACGGCGACCGCACCCTGGCCACACTGGAGCGGCACATCGGCACGGAGGAGTTCGAGGTCCTCGCTGCCGCGTTCCAGCGGGTGCTGCGCATCCTTCCCGAGGGCGGCGTCGAGGCGGCGGATCAGTCGCTGCTGACCGCGCCCGCCGAGCTGCGTCTCGCCGAGAGCGCCGACGCCGTACGCCAGGCCCTGCACGGCCGCGGGGACGACCTCGGGGCTCTGATCGAGGTCTCCGTCCCGCTGGTCGACGCGATCAGCACCTTCTTCGACGAGGTGCTGGTGATGGACCCCGACCCGGCGGTCCGCGCGGCCCGGCTGGCGCTGCTCACTCAGGTGGCGGGGCTGGCGCGTAACACGCTGGACTGGGGCGCGCTGTAGGGCGGGCGTTCAGGGGGACAGACCTGCAGGGTGGACGGACGTCCAGGGAGGACTGACGTTCAGGGGGCTGACGTTTCACGTGAAACACCGCCCGCCTCCGTGCCGATCGGGCGTCGGCAGAGGTCAGACCGCCATCAGCGGCGCTGCGTCCTCGCGCCACTTGAGGACCTTGTCGAAGCTCACCACAGCCCCGCCCCGACCGGGCTTGTTGCCGATGTGGACATGGTCGGCGAGCTCCTCGATGAGGCACAGCCCTCTGCCGTTCTCCGCGTCGGTGTGCACGGGCCGGATCGGCGGGCGGGACCGGCCGGTGGAGGCCGCGGGGAACCCCGGGCCCGCGTCGGCGACCTCGATCCGGCACTTCTCGCCGTCGAGATACGCCGTGACCCGGTACGCCTCCGAACCGGGCCCGCCGCACGCCGTGCCCCCGCCGTGCTCCACGGCGTTCGCGCAGGCCTCGCTGAGGGCGACGGAGAGGTCGTAGGAGATATCGGGATCGACGCCCGCGGTCTCCATCGTGCCGATCAGAAGGCGCCTGGCGAGCGGCACGCTCGCAGCTTCGCGCCGCAGATGGAGTGACCACCAGATGCTCATGCTCCAGCCTCCTGGCCGCGGCTCGACATACCGTTACGTATTGCCCTGAGTCCCCGCATGTAAGCGTGAAGTTGACGTGATGCCGCCCATACGGCGGATGCGCCCAAGCCCTGATCGATGTATGTGGAGGGGCGGGCGGGGCCAGAGAGTGACGTTCCGGTCGTACGGCACCTTGCGGACCTGCCGCACCAGGCCCGCGGGGCCAGTGCGATGATGAGCCCGCCATGACTGCCCCCCACGCGTGCGCGACGCGCTCCGGACTCAAGCTCCGGATCCTGCGGGCCGCGGTGTTCGCCGCGGTCTGTGTCGTGCTGGCCGGGGCAGGTCACGCGCTCGCCTCCTGCGACGGCATTCCGCTGTGGACACTGGGCGCCGGGTTCCTCGGGGTAGTCGCGGTGGCGGCACCGTTCGCCGGGCGCGTGCGCTCGCTGCCGGGGATCGCGGCGCTGCTCGCGGCCGGCCAGGCGGTGTTGCACACGTTGTTCGGACTCGGTCAGCACGGCACGGCCGCCGCCACATCCGCAGTGTCGGCGGGCGCGAGCGACGCCGCGCTGGTCCAGCAGGCCGCGCGGCTCGTGTGTGGCGCGACGGCGGCGGCGATCAGCCCGGCGCAGGCCCACAAGATCCTCACCGACGCCCGGATCCAGTCGGCCACGGGAGCGCAAACGCACCTGCCGGCGGACGCCGGGACATCGGCCTCGCTGTGGCCGTCCCTGCCGATGCTGCTCGGTCACGTCCTCGCGGCGATCGCCGCCGGTTGGCTGCTGCGCCACGGCGACCTGGCTCTGCTGCGGCTCACCGAACTGTCGGCGCAGGATGTCACGGAAGGGGCGCTCGTGCGCTCCCTGCGGGCCGCGCTCGCGCTGGTGCGCGCCCTGCGCGCCGGGCTGCCGGGAGCGCCGGAGGCATGTCCGCGCCCTGTGCACGCCATGCGGCCCGCGCCTGCGATACCGCGCACGACCGCACTCCAGCACACGGTGATCCGGCGCGGCCCGCCGGCCGTCACGACTCGCGCCTCCGCACTCGCCCTCGCCCCCTGACGCGACGCGACCACCACTCCGCCTTTTCGTACGATCCGGATGATTCGGACGACTTGGAGGGGGCCGCCGTCGTGCGGCACGCGCGCGTGCGTATCCCTCTTCCCCGTTCCGACCCGACTCACAGCGGAGTGCTCCTTCCATGAAGGCTTCCCGTATCGCCGCGGCCGGTGCCGCCGCCGGTGTCACCGTTCTCGCCCTGTCCGCCCCCGCCTTCGCGCACGTCACCGTGCAGCCCGAGGGCGACGCCGCAAAGGGCGGCTACGCAGTCGTCGACTTCAAGGTCCCCAACGAGCGGGACGACGCCTCGACCACCAAGCTCGAGGTCACCTTCCCCACCGACCACCCGCTGGCCTCGGTGATGCCCGAGCCGATGCCCGGCTGGAAGATCGACGTCACCAAGTCCAAGCTGGACAAGCCGCTGGAAATGCACGGCGAGAAGATCTCCGAGGTCGTCAGCAAGGTCACCTGGACCGCCGACGGCAAGGGCATCGAGCCCGGCTACTTCGAGAAGTTCCCGGTCTCGATCGGCCAACTGCCCGAGGACACCGACCAGCTGGTCTTCAAGGCCCTCCAGACGTACTCCAACAAGGAGATCGTCCGCTGGATCGAGGTGCCGCAGGAGGGCCAGGAGGAGCCCGACAACCCGGCCCCGGTGCTGGAGCTGTCCGCCGCGTCCGAGGACGGGCACCACGCAGCCTCGGGCGATGACGCCTCCGCCGCCGAGTCGGCCGAGAAGGCCTCCGCCGACACCGCCGCCGACACCGGCTCCTCCGACAGCACCGACACCACCGCCCGCGTCCTGGGCGTCGTCGGCATCGTGGTCGGCGCCGCGGGCGTCGCCTACGGCGTGCTGGCCGGGCGTCGGCGCACCAACGCCTGACGCCTCTTCCGTTGCACGGCGCGCGCCGGGTTCCCGCCCCCGGGCGGGGGCACCCCCGGTGCGCGCCGGGTCACCGACATCTGGGACATTTCTCTATGCGCACCAAGACCTTCGCCGCGGCCGCTCTGCTCGCCGCGGCCTCCCTGACCCTCACCGCCTGCGGCAGCGGCAACGACAGCGACAAGCCCGTCGCCGTGGTGTCGGAGCAGGCCGGTAGCGACAAGGCCGCCACCGTCCTCGACAAGCCGTTCGAGAAGCCGGACCTGGTTCTCACCGACACGCAGGGCAAGAAGTACGACCTCCGCAAGGAGACCGAGGGCAAGCCCACGCTGATCTACTTCGGCTACACCCACTGCCCCGACGTGTGCCCGTCGACGATGAGCAACATCGCCGTGGCCAAGAAGCAGCTGCCCAAGGCCGAGCAGGACGAGCTGCGCGTCGTGTTCGTCACCACCGACCCGGACCGCGACAAGCCGGCCGAGCTCGGCAAGTGGCTCAAGGGCATCGACCCGCAGTTCGTCGGCCTCACCGGCGACTTCGCGACCATCCAGGCCGGCGCCCGTACCCTCGGCATCTCCATCGATCCGCCGCACAAGGACAAGAACGGCAAGATCGTCTCCGAGCACGGCACCCAGGTCATCGCCTTCTCGCCGAAGACCGACGGCGGCTATGTGCTCTACGGCGAGGACGCCACCGTCGACGACTACACCAAGGACCTCCCCAAGATCGCCAAGGGGGAGAACCCGTGAGGCGGCGGCTCGGCCCGGCGGCCCTCGTCATAGCCGGGGCGGTGGCCCTTGCGGGCTGCGGCGGCTCGGACTCGGAATCCGGGGACTCCGGTTCCGGCAACGGCAAGGCGGAACTCTCCGTGGGCTCCGCGTACATGCCGCAGCCCGTCTCCGACGAGATGGCGGCCGGCTTCTTCACCGTCACGAACAAGGGCGGGGCCGCCGACGAGCTGACCTCGGTCACCAGCGACGTCGCCGGCCAGGTCACCGTGCACGAGACCGTCGGCTCAGCCATGCAGGAGGTCAAGAGCCTGAAGGTCCCCGCCCACGGCGAACTCGTGCTGAAGAGCGGCGGCAACCACCTGATGTTCGAGCAGCTGAAGCGCCGGCCGAAGGAAGGTCAGACCGTCTCAGTCGAGCTGCACTTCGCCCACTCCGGCCCGGTCAAGGTCGAGATGCCGGTGAAGTCGGCGACCTACCGCCCGACGACCGGACACTGAGGGAGGGACCACTGTGACGCAGACCATCGCCCCCCGCGTCCGGACCGTGGTGCTGCTGCTCCTGGCCGCGGCCTGCGCACTCCTCGCCGGCGCCGGTCCGGCCTCCGCGCACGCCGCGGTGACCGGCAGCGACCCCGCGCAGGGGGCGGTGGTCGACAAGGCCCCGGCCCGGATCTCGCTCACCTTCTCCGAGCAGGTCGCGATGTCCGACGACTCGCTGCGCGTGCTCGACCCCGAGGGCAAGCGCGTCGACGCGGGCGAGCCGTCCAACGTCAGCGGCACGACGTACGCCGTGCGGCTCCGATCCGGCCTGCCCGACGGCACCTACACGGTCGCCTACCAGGTGGTGTCCGCCGACAGTCACCCCGTCGCCGGCGCCTACACCTTCTCCATCGGCGCCCCGTCCAAGACGTCCGTGACGGTCTCCGAGCAGACGGCCGACGACGGCGTGGTCGGCTGGCTGTACGGCTTCGGGCGGTACGTGTCCTACGCCGGGTTCATCGTGATGGCCGGCGGCGCCGCCTTCGTCCTCGCCTGCTGGCCACGCGGCTCCGGAGTGCGGCCCGTGCAGCGGTTCGTCGTCTCCGGGTGGCTCGCGCTCACCGCCGCGACCCTCGCCCTGCTGCTCCTGCGCGGCTCCTTCACCGGCTCCGGGAAGGTCGCCGACGTCTTCGACCTGTCCCTGCTCGGGCAGGTACTCCAGACCAAGACCGGCGCGGCCCTGGTGTCCCGTCTACTGCTGCTCGCCGCGGCGGCGCTGTTCATCGCCGTGCTGTTCGGGGCGTACGACAAGCGGGACGACCCCCAGGAGAAGCGGGACCTGACCTTCGGGCTCGCGATCGGCGGCGTCGTCGTGGCAGCCGGGCTCGCCGCGAGCTGGGCGATGTCCGAGCACGCCTCAGTCGGGCTCCAGGCGGGCATCGCCATGCCGGTCGACGTCGTCCATCTGCTCGCCGTCGCCGCGTGGCTCGGCGGACTGGGCGCGCTGCTCGTCGCCCTGTACCGGGCACCCGCCGAAGCGCCGGTCGACGCGTCGGCCGTACGCCGCTTCTCCCGCGTCGCCTTCGGCAGCGTCCTCGCGCTGATCGCGACCGGGACGTACCAGTCGTGGCGCCAGCTCGGCTCCTGGTCGGCCTTCACCGACACGCGCTACGGACAGCTGCTCCTCGCCAAGATCGCCCTCGTGACCGTCCTGGTCGGCGTCGCGTGGATCTCACGCCGGTGGACGGGCCGGCTGGCTCCGCCGGTGCCGGCACCGGCGGAGCGGGAGAAGGCGCGGGTCGGGGTGGGGGCTGATGCCTCCGGTGAGGCGGAAACCGACGTGACCGGCCGAACCGTCACGGACGCAGAGGCCGACACGGACGCCGACGCCGACACCGGTGAGCAGTCTGATTCCGAGCCCGCCGACACCGGTGAGCAGTCTGATCCCGAGCCCGCCGACACCGAGCGGGCCGCGCAGCTCGCCCGGCAGCGGACCGCCCGGGACGCCGCTCGGCAGAAGCGGCTGCGGGACGCCGACCCGAACCGCTTCGGCCTGCGCCGCTCCGTGCTGGCCGAGGCCGGCATCGCGGTCGTCCTGCTCGCCGTCACCACCGTCCTCACGCAGACCGAGCCGGGACGCACGGAACAGGAGGCCAAGGCCGCCACATCGTCCTCCGCGTCCCCCTCGCCCGACACGGGCGCGTCCGGGGCACTCACCCTGAACATGCCCTTCGACACCGGCGGCAAGGACGGCAAGGGCATCGTCACCGTCGACCTCGACCCCGCACGCGTGGGCGGCAACGAGATGCACGTCTACGTGGAGCGGCCCAACGGCCAGTCCTTCGACATCCCCGAGGTGAAGGTCGACTTCACCCTGCAAACCAAGGACATCGGGCCGCTGCCCGTCGTCCCCGACCACATCGCAACCGGACACTGGTCGGCGAACGGAGTGCAGATCCCCATGGCCGGCGACTGGAAGGTCGACGTGACCGTGCGGACCTCCGACATCGACGAGGTGACCGTTTCCAAGAACGCGCAGATCGGCTGAACCACCATGGTTGACCAGTCCATTCCGGAAGCCCGTACCCCCGGCACCGTCCCGGCGCAGATTGCAGCGGCCCCGGCCGACGAGGGCATCTCACGGCGACGCCTGCTCGGCACCGCCGGTGCCACCGGGCTCGTGCTCGGCACGGCAGGCGCGGCCGTCGGATACGCCGCCGCCCCCTCCGAGGCCACCGCTCCGCTCACCGCGCTCGGCACCGACCGGGCGATGTTTCACGGGAAACATCAGCCCGGCATCACCGACGCCCTCCAGGCCCGCGGCCACCTCGTCGCCTTCGACCTGGCGGCAGGCGCCGGACGCAAGGAAGCCGCCGCCCTGCTGCGCCGCTGGTCGGAGACGGCCCGACGGCTGATGGCGGGCGAGCCCAGCGCCCATGACGACACCGACGTGGCCCGCGACGCCGGACCCTCGTCGCTGACGATCACCTTCGGCTTCGGCCACAGCTTCTTCGGCAGGACGGGCCTGGAGAAGCAGCGCCCGACCGCCCTCGACCCGCTGCCCGAGTTCTCCTCCGACCACCTCGACAAGAACCGCAGCAACGGCGACCTGTGGGTGCAGATCGGCGCCAACGACGCCCTCGTGGCCTTCCACGCCCTGCGCGCGATCCAGAAGGACGCGGGCGCGGCGGCCCGGGTCCGCTGGCAGATGAACGGCTTCAACCGCTCGCCGGGCGCCACCGCCCGCCCCATGACGGCCCGCAACCTGATGGGCCAGATCGACGGCACCCGCAACCCGAAGCCGTCCGACGCCGACTTCGACCAGCGGATCTTCGTGCCCGAGAAGGGCGAACCGGCCTGGATGGCGAACGGCTCCTACGCCGTCGTACGCCGGATCCGCATGCTCCTCGACGACTGGGAGAAGCTCTCCGTCAAGGCGCAGGAGGCCGTGATCGGCCGCCGCAAGTCCGACGGGGCGGCACTGTCCGGGGGCACCGAGACCACCGCGATGGACCTGGAGAAGACGGACGCCAAGGGCAACCTCGTCGTCCCGATCAACGCCCACGCCCGCATCACCCGGCCCGACCAGAACGGCGGCGCGGCGATGCTCCGCCGCCCGTTCTCCTTCCACGACGGCATCGAACCGGACGGGGTCCCCGACGCGGGCCTGCTCTTCATCTGCTGGCAGGCCGATCCGCTGCGCGGCTTCGTGCCGGTGCAGCGCAAGCTCGACCGCGGCGACGCCCTGTCGCAGTTCATCCGGCACGAGTCGAGCGGGCTGTTCGCGGTGCCCGGTGGGGCCGCGGAGGGCGAGTACGTGGGGCAGAAGTTGCTGGAGGGGTGACAGTTCAGCACTGTGCGGGTTGTGGGGGATAGCGCTTCCGCGGGCCCATTAGGGTGAGGTCATGCCAGCGAGCTATGCGTATCTCGGCCCCGAGGGCACTTTCACCGAAGTCGCCCTGCGCACGCTTCCCGAGGCCGCCACCCGGGAGCTCATCCCGTACGTGTCCGTCCAGTCCGCGCTCGACGCGGTACGAGCCGGCGAGGCCGAGGCCGCGTTCGTGCCGATCGAGAACTCCGTCGAGGGCGGCATCACCACCACCCTCGACGAGCTGGTCGCCGGCGCGCCGCTGATGATCTACCGCGAGGTGCTGCTGTCGATCACCTTCGCGCTGTTGGTCCGCCCGGGCACCAAGCTGTCGGACATCAAGACGGTCTCCGCCCACCCGGCCGCCCAGCCGCAGGTGCGCAACTGGCTGAAGAAGCACCTCCCGGACGCCCACTGGGAGTCGGCCGCCTCGAACGCGGACGCCGCCCGGCTGGTCCAGGAGGGTCAGTACGACGCCGCCTTCGCCGGTGAGTTCGCGGCCGCCCGCTACGGCCTCGTAGCTTTGGAGACCGGGATCCACGACGCGGAGAACGCCCAGACGCGGTTCGTGCTGGTCGGCCGGCCCGCCCGGCCCGCGGCGCCGACCGGCGCGGACAAGACCTCCGTCGTGCTGTGGCAGCGCGACGACCACCCCGGCGGTCTGCGCGACCTGCTGGGCGAGTTCGCCACGCGCGGCATCAACCTGATGCTGCTCCAGTCCCGGCCCACCGGCGCGGGCATCGGCAACTACTGCTTCTGCGTCGACGCCGAGGGCCACATCTCCGACCGCCGGGTGGCCGAGGCCCTGATGGGCCTCAAGCGGATCTGCCTCCAGGTGCGCTACCTCGGCTCCTACCCGCGCGCGGACATGAAGCCGGGGGATGTCCAGCCGCCGCGGCTGGGTACGTCGGACGAGGAGTTCGTGGCGGCGGCGGACTGGGTCGCGCGGTGCCAGGACGGCCGGTTCTAGGACCTTTCCGGGCGGGCTTCAGGCCGGTCGTACCTGCTGATTGTCGTTATCCACAGAAGTTATCCACAGGTCCGCTTCTCGACCTGGGGACAAGTCGACAACGAAGCATGAGCCAGTCGACAAATCGCCCTACAGACCCCCGATGCATCCATCGAGGGGCAGGTCGCCCTTCGTCCACCGTTTTCCCTTGCGTAACTCTTCAGGGTGACCCATTTCCACTCGAAAGTGAGGGTAGGGCGGGTTTGTATCGGGAATTCTTTTGGTGTGGCCGGGCTTCCGGAGTGATCAATTCCGAAGTCCACAGACCTTCCACACAGCCTGTGGATAACTCTTCTGCGGGTGTGGATCCCTGTGGACAACCGGGCCCCAAGTCCCGTTCCCCGCAAGGGATTCGAGTCAATGCCGCGCCCTGCGGATGCCTCGTTCGGGGAGAGACGGTCACTTTATTGACACTGTGCGCAATTCCCCCATAACGGTGCGTAAGCCACAGCCGGAATAGTGAGTCGTGGGCGGTCACCCCGCACCGGTAGCCTTGAGCGCGTGATTGACCTTCGCCTGCTCCGTGAGGACCCCGACCGTGTGCGCGCGTCGCAGCGCGCCCGTGGAGAGGACGTCGCGCTCGTCGACTCCCTCCTGTCTGCCGACGAGCGGCGCAGGTCGTCCGGCGTCCGCTTCGACGAGCTGCGCGCCGAGCAGAAGGCGCTCGGCAAGCTCATCCCCAAGGCATCCGGGGAAGAGAAGGCCGAGCTGCTGAAGAAGGCGAGCCAGCTCGCCGCCGACGTCAAGGCCGCCGACGCGGAACGCGACGTGGCCGCCGCCGAGACCCAGGAGCTGCTCCAGAGGCTCGGCAACCTCGTCCACCCGGACGTGCCCGTGGGCGGCGAGGAGGACTTCGTCACCCTGGAGACCCACGGCACGATCCGCGACTTCACCGCCGAGGGCTTCGAGCCCAGGGACCACCTGGAGCTCGGCCAGATCCTCGGCGCGATCGACGTCGAGCGCGGCGCCAAGGTCTCCGGTTCACGCTTCTACTTCCTGACGGGCGTAGGCGCCCTCCTGGAGCTCGCTCTGGTGAACGCGGCGATGGCCCAGGCCACCGCGGCCGGCTTCACGCCGATGCTGACCCCGGCCCTGGTCCGCCCCCAGTCCATGGCGGGCACCGGCTTCCTCGGCCAGGCCGCCCAGGACGTCTACCACCTCGCGGACGACGACCTCTACCTCGTCGGCACGTCCGAGGTCCCCCTCGCGGCGTATCACATGGACGAGATCATCGACGCCGAGAAGCTGCCGCTGCGCTACGCCGGCTTCTCGCCGTGCTTCCGCCGCGAGGCCGGCTCGCACGGCAAGGACACCCGGGGCATCTTCCGCGTACACCAGTTCGACAAGGTCGAGATGTTCTCCTACGTCACCCCGGAGGACTCGCAGGCCGAGCACCAGCGGCTGCTGGACTGGGAGAAGCAGTGGCTGACCTCGCTGGAGCTGCCGTACCGCGTGATCGACGTGGCCAGCGCCGACCTGGGCGCATCGGCGTCCCGCAAGTTCGACTGCGAGGCGTGGATCCCGACCCAGGGCAAGTACCGCGAGCTGACCTCGACCTCGGACTGCACCGAGTTCCAGTCCCGCCGTCTGTCGATCCGCGTCCGTGACGGCAAGCAGGTCCGCCCGCTGGCCACGCTCAACGGCACACTGTGCGCCGTGCCGCGCACGATCGTGGCGATCCTGGAGAACCACCAGCAGGCCGACGGCTCGGTGCGGGTACCCGAGGTGCTGCGTCCGTATCTGGGCGGCCGGGAGGTCCTGGAGCCGGTGGCCAAGTGACCACCGACGGTTTCCCGTACCAGCTGATCGCCACCGACCTCGACGGGACGCTGCTGCGTTCCGACGAGTCGGTGTCGCCCCGCACCCGTGACGCGCTCGCCGCGGCCACCGCGGCGGGCGCCGCGCACATCGTCGTCACCGGCCGCTCGGCCCCATGGACCCGGCACATCCTCGACGACCTCGGCTACCAGGGGCTGGCCGTCTGCGCCCAGGGCGCGCAGGTGTACGACGCAGGCGCCCACCGTCTGCTGACGTCGGTGACGCTGGACCGGCAGCTGGCCGGGGTGGCGCTGGCCAAGATCGAGGCGGAGGTCGGCCCGCTGTATCTGGCGGCGAGCCGCGACGGCCTGGACGGCGAGGTGCTGGTGGGTCCCGGCTACGCGGTCCACGGCACCCTGCCCGCGACCCCCTTCACGGACGCGTCGGATGTGTGGACCGCGCCCCTGAACAAGCTGTACATCCAGCACCCGACGCTGTCGGACGACGAGCTGTGCGAGGTGGCCACACGCGCCGCCGGCGGTTTCGTCACCGTCGTCATGGCGGGCGAGGGCATCGTCGAACTCCTGCCCTTGGGCCTGTCCAAGGCGACCGGCCTGTCCCTGGCGGCCCGCCGGCTCAAGGTGAAGGCGGCCGACACGATCGCCTTCGGCGACATGCCCAACGACATACCGATGTTCGCCTGGGCCTCCTACGGTGTCGCGATGGCGGACGCCCATGAGGAGCTGAAGGCGGTGGCCGACGAGGTGACGTCCTCGAACGAGGAGGACGGGATCGCCGTGGTGCTGGAGCGGTTGCTGGGCTGAACGCCGGGCCCCGCTGCTCGGTGTTCATGGCGCTCGGCGGAGGATGCACGGATCGAACGTGCGCGGGCTTTCCAGCCCGACCATGACTCGCTTGTGATCGAACACAGCGCAAGCCAGTGCCTTGCCACTCGGCCAATCCTCCGGGTGGGCGGCCCACGCGAGTGCGATTCGCGTGCTCGAAGCGGCCGCCCCGGGCAGCTCCCCGTGTGGGGCGGGCTCTACGGAGCGGTAGCGACTACTCCGGAGCCCGCCGCGGGCTGCCCCGACGGGAGCTGGACGAACTGCCGTGCATGGACATCGTCCGGCTCCTCTCCCAGAACATGGCGCCGGACTCCTCGCCCGGCGGGGACGACAACTACTCTGCCCGCCGGACGAATTGGGCGCCACTGAATAAATCGGCGGACATCCCCCTTAGCGCCTGCGCCACCTGCGCCTGCGCGCCTTGCTGAAGAACCAGCCCGCGGGCGGCTCGTCGGAGCGCCAGGGCTGCGGCTCCGGCTCCTCGCGGCGCCAGCGCGCGGCGAGCATCCGGGCGCGGGCGGACGGCTCGGAGGTGTCGGCGGAGCGTATGAAGTCCTCGTCCAGGACGACGCCGTCGAGGTCGTCCCAGGTGCCGTCCCCGGACCCGGATCCGGACTGCCCGTGGTCGTCGTAGTGAGCCCTCTCGCCCGCCATCCCCGTCCCCTCCCAGCCGTCCGACTCCCGTGCGTTCCCTTACAACCTGTTCGCCCAGTGTGCCCCGGCAGAGGTGAAGCCCCCGTCAAGGCCGGGGCACGTCACTCCTCGCCGGCGAGTGTCAGCGAGCGCAGCTTCTGACCGGCGTACCAGGTGGCCAGAGCCGTGACGGCCACCAGCAGGACCGTCGCCGTGGTGAGGCCGACGTCCGAGGTCACCATGTCGGCGCCGGACACCTTCTGGGCCACGGCCAGCGCCCACTGCTGGACGCTCAGCGTGCGCGCGCCCGGCACCAGGGAGCCGAACAGGGCCTCCCAGACCAGCGCGTAGACGAGCCCGAACACCACCGCGTGCCGGGAGACCGTGCCGAGCAGCAGGAACAGGGCCGCGTACGCGATGGACGCGACCAGCGCGGCCACCGTGTAGGCGACGGCGATCTGCTGGCCGTTGCCGTTCAGGATGAAGCCCGCGATGAGCGTCGGCACCGCGGAGAACACCATCGTCACCGCGATCGCGACGATCAGCTTGGTGAAGATGATCGTGGGACGTTTGATCGGCTTGGACAGCAGGTACACCACCGAGCCGTCGTCGATCTCCGGCCCGATCGCGCCGGTCCCGGCGATGACGCCGATGATCGGCACCATCGTGGCGAGGGCGAGGCCGCCGAGCAGGTTCGCCGCCGTCTGGTCGTCCGCCCCGGCGAGGAAGCGCACCACCACCGAGATGGCGATGAGCAGCAGCGGCAGGGCTCCGAGGACAAGGGCCCGGCGCCGGCCGAGAAGGGCCCGGTAAGTGAGCCGGGCGACTGTGGGGTCGTACATCAGGGCCTCCTACGCCGCGACCAGGTACGAGAAGACGGACTCGAGGGACTCGTCGGACGGCGAGACCGTGAGCAGCCGGATGCCGTGGTCCCTGGCGACCCGTGGCAGCAGGGCCGTGAAGCGGCCGAAGTCGACGGCCTGGATGCGCAGCGCGCCCTCGGCGAGGTCGACCTCGATGCCGGATGTCGACGGGTCGGCGATCAGCGCGGCCGCGAGGGCACGGTCGTCGCTGGAGCGCACCAGGTAGCGGTGCGGCCGGTCGGTCATCAGGCGGCGGATCTTGCGGAAGTCGCCGCTGGCGGCGTGCCGGCCGGCGACGACGACCTCGATGTGCCAGGCGAGTTGCTCGACCTCTTCGAGGATGTGGGACGAGAACAACACCGTGCGGCCCTCGTCGCCCATGCGCCGCAGCAGGTCCATGAGCTGCATGCGCTGGCGCGGGTCCATGCCGTTGAAGGGCTCGTCCAGCAGGAGCAGGGAGGGGTCGTGCACCAGGGCGGAGGCCATCTTCACGCGCTGGCGCATGCCCTTGGAGTACGTCTGGATCTTGCGGTCCTGCGCGTACTCCATCTCGACCGTGGCGAGCGCCTTCTGGGCCGCCTTGGCGCCCAGGCCGTGCAGCTCCGCGTTGGCGAGGACGAACTCCTTGCCGGTGAGGAAGTCGTACATCGCCTCCCGCTCGGGGACGACGCCGATGTGCTGGTAGATCTGCTCGTTGCGCCACACCGGCCGGCCGTCGAGGGTGACCGAGCCGGTGGAGGGGGCCAGGAAGCCGCCCATCATGTTGATGAGGGTGGACTTTCCGGCGCCGTTGGGGCCGAGCAGGCCGGTGACGCCGGGGCCGACGGTCATGGTGATGTCATTGACGGCGACCACGTTGCCGAACCAGCGGGAGACGTGGTCGATGGAGAGCGTGGTCACATTCCCACCTTCTTGTAGCGGCGCATCAGCAGGCCGTAGCTCGCCGCGATGAGGCTCAGGGCGACGAGGACGAAGACGACGCCCTCGGCGTTGCTCGGGCCCACCCCGCCGGGGAAGGCTGAGGTCGCGCCCAGGAACGCGGACTGCACGCCGTCGACGATCGTGATCGGCGAGAACAGCCCGATCCACGGCACGGCGTCGCCGCTGCCCTGTGCGTCGGCGATGGCCTGGAGGGTGGAGACGGCGCCGTAGGTGATGGTCAGCACCGCGATCACGGCCGCGATACCGAAGCCGCGGCGCGGGGTGAAGGACGCGATGACCAGGCCGATGCCGGCGAACAGCAGTGAGAGCAGTGCCACGGAGACCAGTCCTTGTGCGAATCCCTTGGTCTGGTCCGCGAAGTCGAGCTTGGCCAGCAGCGCGCCCACGTAGAGGACGAGCAGGGGACCGGCGGTGAGGATGAACAGCGCCGAGGCCAGCGCCGCGAACTTGGCGCGGACGTAGTCGGCGGTCTCGATGGGCCGTGAGAAGTACAGCGGTACGGTCTTGAAGCGCAGGTCGCGCGAAACGGACTGGGGTGCCTGCGAGGCGACGTACAGGCTGATGACCGCCTGCATGACGATCGCGTAGCGGGTGTAGTCCACGGGCAGGGCGTTGGCCTTGGTGAAGACCGCGACGGCGACCATGATGGCCGCGGGCACGCACATCACCACGAACAGCAGCATCGGCAGCACCTTGGACTTGACCGAGCGGCCGAGGCCGTAGGCGCCGCGCAGGGACTGCGAGTACAGGGAGCGGCGGGCGTAGGCGCGGCCCAGCCGGGGGCCGTCGTAGCTGCGGTAGCCGATGTTGTGGATGCGGGTCTGGTCACCCGGCGCCGGGGCGGATGTGCCCGTGGAGTACTCAACGGCCATGGCCGACCGCCTCCTTCCGCTGCTCGTGCTGGTCACTGGTCGTGAAGACCTCGGAGATGTGGTGCCGGCGCTGCTCCATGCGCACCAGGCCGAGGCCGAGGTCGGCGATCACGTCCCGGACCAGGTCGTACGTCTCCTCGCCCTGGGCGGTGAGCAGCAGGACGTGGCCGGCGCCCGGCAAGCCGCTGCCGTCCTCGACGCTCACCCCGCGCGCGTGCAGCGCGTCGCGCATCGCGCGGGTGCCGTCCGGGTGCTCGTCGGTGTCGGTGACCTCGATCGCGAGGGTCGTCGTGGTCTGGGTGAAGTCCGTGGTGGAGCTGGAGCGCAGGAGCTTGCCGCCGTCGACGACGACGACGTGGTCGCAGGTGCGCTCGAGTTCGCCGAGCAGGTGCGAGGTGACCAGGACCGAGATGCCGAAGTCGGTGTGGATACGGCGGATCAGGCCGAGCATCTCGTCGCGGCCGACCGGGTCGAGGCCGTTGGTCGGCTCGTCGAGGAAGACCAGCTGCGGGTCGTGGACGAGGGCCTGGGCCAGTTTCACGCGCTGCTTCATGCCGGTCGAGTAGCCGCCGATGGGACGGTAGCGCTCCTCGTACAGGCCGACGTGGCGCAGGGTGTCGGCGGTGCGCTCGCGCGCGGCCGTGGGCGGCAGGCCGGACATCCGCGCCATGTGGACGACGAACTCGGTGGCCGAGACGTCCGGCGGCAGGCAGTCGTGCTCGGGCATGTAGCCGACCCGCTCGCGGATGTCGGCGCCCTTGGTGGCGACGTCGAGGCCGAGCACTTCGGCGCGGCCCTCGGTGGCGGGGGACAGACCCAGCAGGATCTTGATCAGTGTGGACTTGCCGGCTCCGTTGGCTCCGACGAGTCCGGTCACACCGGGCCCGACGTCCACGGAGAGCCGGTCAAGCGCGGTCACCCTGGGGAACCGCTTGCTCAGGCTTTCGGTCGCGATCACAGTCACGCTTCGAAGGTAGGGGCCGCGAGCGTGGCGGTCGTCACTCCGCAGAGCTGTCTTCGGGTCAACCTGGAGTAGTACTGGCCCTTAGGGGGCCTGGTTCCTGAGAGTTACCACGACCGGGAAGCAGCTATTGACGAACTTTCTAACAACTGCCAGATTCGCCGGATGACGTTGCTCACGGGCGCGCGGGAGCGCAGGGTACCGACCGGCGAAGTCGAACTGTGCGTGGCCGAGCTGGGTGATCCGGGGCGGCCGACGGTCGTCCTCGTGCACGGCTACCCCGACAGCAAGGAGGTGTGGTCGGAGGTCGCCGCACGGCTCGCCGGGGACTTCCACGTGGTCGCCTACGACATCCGCGGACACGGCCGGTCCACGGCCCCGCGGCCCCTGCGCGGCGGATTCACGCTGGAGAAGCTGACGGACGACTTCCTGGCCGTCGCGGACGCGGTCAGCCCGGACCGGCCGGTGCATCTGGTCGGGCACGACTGGGGGTCGGTGCAGGCCTGGGAGTTCACCACCGCCGGGCGCACCGAGGGCCGCATCGCCTCCTTCACGTCCCTGTCCGGGCCGTCCCTGGACCACTTCGGCCACTGGATCAACAGCCGTGTGAAGCGGCCCACCCCGCGCCGGGTCGGCCAGCTCCTCGGGCAGGGGGCCAGGTCCTGGTACGTGTACCTGCTGCACACGTCCGTGCTGCCCGAGCTGGCCTGGCGGGGCCCGCTCGCCAAGCGCTGGCCCCGGGTTCTGGAGCGCGTCGAGAAGGTGCCCCGGGGTGACTACCCGACCGCGTCCCTGCCCTCGGACGCGGCACACGGGGCCTGGCTGTACCGGGACAACGTACGGCCCCGGCTGCGCAGGCCACGCCCGGACGCGTACGCCCACGCGCCCGTGCAGATCGTGACGCCGCTGGAGGACCGGTTCCTGTCGGAGCGCCTCCACGACGAACTGGAGCGGTGGGTTCCGCAGCTGACGCGCAGGACCGTTCAGGCGGGGCACTGGATCCCACGCACCCGTCCGGATCAGCTGGCTTCATGGATCGAGGAGTTCGTGACGTCCGTGGAGAGCGGGGGCACCCCGGTGACGGCGAGCGGCAGGCACGCCGAGCGGTTCGGCGGGCAGCTCGTGCTGGTCACCGGGGCGGGCAGCGGCATCGGGCGGGCGACGGCGCTGGCGTTCGCCGAGGCCGGCGCGCGGGTGGTGGCCGTCGACCGGAACGGGGAGGCGGCGGCCCGCACCGCCGAGTCGTCCCGCCTGGCGCGCGCCCCCGAGGCCTGGGCGGAGACGGTCGACGTCTCCGACGAGCAGGCCATGGAGAAGCTCGCCGAGAAGGTCACCACCGAGTACGGCGTGGTGGACGTCCTGGTGAACAACGCCGGGATCGGACTGTCCGGTTCCTTCTTCGACACCAGGCCGGAGGACTGGAAGAAGGTCCTCGACGTCAACCTGTGGGGTGTGATCCACGGCTGCCGGCTCTTCGGCGGGCGGATGGCCGAGCGCGGGCAGGGCGGCCACATCGTCAACGTGGCCTCGGCGGCGGCGTATCAGCCGTCCCGGTCGCTGCCCGCGTACAGCACCTCCAAGGCGGCCGTGCTGATGCTCAGCGAATGCCTGCGTGCGGAACTCGCGGGGCAGGGCATCGGTGTGACGGCGGTCTGCCCCGGCTTCGTCAACACCGCAATCACGTCCACGGCGCACTTCGCCGGGGTCGACGCCGACGAGGAGAAGCGGCTCCAGCAGCGCGCCGCCCGCCTGTACGGGCTGCGGAACTATCCGCCGGAGAAGGTCGCCGCCGCGATCCTGCGGGCCGTGGCACGCAACGACGCGGTGGTCCCGGTCACGCCGGAGGCGCGGGGCGCGCGCTGGCTGTCGCGGTTCGCGCCGGGGGTACTGCGGGGGATCGCGCGGGTGAAGCCTCCGGTATGACCCCAAGGCACTTGATGCGAAGGCCAGTTGTCCACAGTTTCGCCAATTCCCCTGTGGATAACACCACTTGGCTGTGGATCAAACCTCAAGGGGAAACTCAATCGCGTGATTCGGGTCTCTTCCATGCCCTAGTCCGACCGAGAGACGGCGACCGGCGCTTTCCCGTGCCGCGCTGACCTGGTGTGCAGGACGAGCCGCTCACGGTGACTTGTTTCACGTGAAACACGAGCCACCCGAAGCGCTCCCTTAGGCTCGTTGCCATGAGTCTGCGTCTGAGCACCGTGATCCTCCCTTACCGCCGCTGGCAGGAGGGCGGCCGTGCGGTCTGGACACGCGCCGAGCAGCTCGGCTTCCACACCGCCTACACCTACGACCACCTGTCCTGGCGCAGCTTCCGGGACGGCCCCTGGTTCGGTGCCGTACCGACCCTCACCGCCGCCGCGACCGTCACCGACCGGCTGCGGCTGGGCACGCTGGTGACCTCACCGAACTTCCGGCACCCGGTGACCCTCGCCAAGGAGCTGATCTCCCTCGACGACATCTCCGGCGGGCGGGTCACGCTGGGTATCGGCGCGGGCGGCTCCGGCTTCGACGCCACCGCGCTCGGCCAGGAGCCGTGGTCCCCGCGCGAGCGCGCCGATCGCTTCGCCGAGTTCGTCCCGCTGCTCGACCGGCTGCTCAGCGAGGACGCCGTGTCGTACGAGGGCGACTTCTACTCGGCACACGAGGCACGGAACATCCCCGGCTGTGTGCAACGCCCCAGGCTGCCGTTCGCGGTGGCCGCGACCGGGCCGCGCGGGATGCGGCTCGCCGCCCGGTACGGGCAGGCGTGGGTGACCACCGGAAACCCCAAGCTGTACGAGAACGGCACTCCTGAACAGTCGATTCAGGCCATTCGCGGGCAGGCGGAGAAGCTCGCCGACACCTGCGCCGAGATCGGCCGGGACATGACCGACCTCGACAAGGTCCTGCTCACTGGATTCACCCCGGACCGCGGCGGCCCGCTCCAGTCCCTGGACGCCTTCGTCGACTTCGCCGGCCTGCACATGGAACTGGGTTTCACGGAGATCGTGATCCACTGGCCCATCCCCGACTCGCCCTTCGCGACGGACGAGAAGGCGTTCGAGCAGATCGCCATGGAGGCGCCGGCGCAGTTGCGCTGAGGGCCCTCGGACGGCTCCGGGGCGGCCCCTGTGGGAGTGCCCCGGGAGAGTTCCTGGTGAGGCCGGTATCCACTCACCTGTGCGGACTCCCGCACGCCCGTGCAGGCATATGCGGGACAATGGCCGGGTGACCTCAGCGACCCGACAGCCCCAGACCGCGGCCGAGACCCTCCCTCCGCGGCTGATCGCCACCGACCTCGACGGCACCCTGCTGCGCGACGACAAGTCGGTGTCCCCCCGTACGGTGGCCGCGCTGGCCGCCGCCGAGGAGGCGGGCATCGAGGTCTTCTTCGTCACCGGCCGCCCGGCCCGCTGGATGGACGTCGTCAGCGACCACGTGCACGGCCACGGCCTCGCGATCTGCGGCAACGGCGCCGCCGTGGTCGACCTCCACGGCGGCCCCGGCTCCCACCGGTTCGTGAAGGTACGGGAGCTGGAGCGGGCGAACGCGCTGGACGCCGTACGGCTGCTGCGTGATGCGGCTCCGGGCACGGTGTACGCGGTGGAGCAGACGTACGGCTTCTACCAGGAACCGGCCTACCCGAAGCTGCACATGGAGATCCCCGACAGTCTCGCCCCGGCGGAGGAACTGCTGTCGCCGGGCCACCGCGCGGCCGCGGAGCCGGTGCTGAAGATCCTGGCCTACCACCCCGAGATGGATCCCGACGCGTTCCTGACCCTGGCCCGGCTGGCCATCGGTGACCGTGCCAACGTGACCCGTTCCAGCCCCAGCGCCCTGCTCGAGATCAGCGGTCCCGGAGTGTCCAAGGCCAGCACGCTCGCCCTGTGCTGCGCCGAGCGCGGCATCTCGCACGAACAGGTCGTCGCCTTCGGTGACATGCCGAACGACGTCGAGATGCTGACCTGGGCGGGCCGGTCCTACGCGATGGGCAACGCCCACCCGGACGTGATCGCCGCGGCCTCGGGACGAACTGTCGCGAACAACGAGGACGGGGTGGCGGTCGTGATCGAGCAGCTGCTCACGGAACTGCCGTAGCTGTCGCGACCGCGGCCTGCGGCTCTGTGGCTGCGGTTCGGCTGTGGCTGCGGTTCGGCTGTTGCTCTCGCCGGGGTCAGAGCGACACCCCTCGCGCCGCCAGCCACGACACCGGATTCACGGACGAGCCCATCTCCGGCGTGAGCCTGGCCTCGAAGTGCAGGTGCGGTCCGGTGGAGTTGCCCGTGCTGCCCGACTGGCCGATCCACTGGCCGGGGCTGACGCGCTCCCCCTGGTCGACCGCGACGGACGCGAGATGGGCGTACTGCGTGTAGTAGCCGCCCTCGTGACCGACCACGATCTCGATGCCGAAGGGCCCCCCGCAGGACACCTTCACCACCCGGCCCGCTCCCACAGCACGTACCGGCGTGCCGATCGGCACCGCGAAGTCCTGCCCGGTGTGCCGACTCGACCACCGCGCACCGCCGCTGCCGTAGGACGCGGACAGCTCGTACGTCCCCACGGGCGCGACCCACGCGCTCGTGAACTCCGTCTCCGACTGGTCGAGCCGCACGGCCCCACGGCACGCCCCGGCGGCGACCGAGGCGTCCGCCTGCCCCTGGAGCCGCGAGCGTGCCGCTTCCAGCTTCTGCTCGATGTCCGCCTTGAGCCCTGCGAGTTGCGTGTTCCGCTTCTCCAGCGCCTGCCACAGGACCGCGGCCTTGGCCTCGTCCGCGGCGAGCCGTGCCTCGGCCCGGCGGCTCTTGGAGATCGCGTTGTTCACGGCGAGGTTCGTCTGCGAGAAAGCGTGCTGACCTCGCATCAGGTCCTCCGGGCCGTCGGCGAGGATCAACTGCGCCGCCACCGGCAGGCCGCCGCTGGAGCGGTACTGGGCACGGGCGATCCTGCCCAGGTCCTCGTGCAGGGCCGCGATGTGCCGCCGCTGACCGTCCAGGAGTTTCTCGGCCCGCTGGGCTCTGACCCGTTGCTCCTCGGCCTCCTCGCGCCCCGCCTCGTACTGCTGCGTCGCCACCGCGGCCTCCTCGTACAGCCGCGCCACCTCGGCGCTGAGGCCCGAGTCCCCGCCGGTGCCTCCCCCGGGTTCCTTGTGCGCCTCCGTCGGCCGGGCCGCGAGGACCGCCAGCGCGCACAGCAGAATTGGGACAATCAGCCGATGGCGGCGATATGAGCGCATGTCAGCGATCTTCGCCCAAGCCGGTCGCCCCGGCCCTGTTCACGTCGTACGGCTGGGGGACCAGCTGCCTCGAACGGCTCAGTGCGGCACCGGTCGTGTCTCCGCTAAGGCGCGGCCACCAGCGACTCCGACGCCGCCTCCCGCTCCGCCATCTCCCGCAACGGCCCGTCCACGGCCACCAGCTCCGCGTACGTCCCGCGCTGCACGACACGTCCCTGGTCCAGCACGATCACCTCGTCCACCGCCTCCAGACCCGCCAGCCGGTGCGTGATGAGCAACGTCGTACGGCCCTCGGTGGCCGCCAGCAGGTCGGCGGTGAGCGCGTCGGCGGTCGGCAGGTCCAGGTGCTCGGCGGGCTCGTCGAGCACCAGGACGGGGAAGTCGGCGAGCAGCGCCCGGGCCAGCGCCAGCCGCTGCCGCTGCCCTCCCGACAGCCGGGCCCCGTGCTCGCCGACGAGCGTGTCGAGCCCGTCGGGCAGGCCGTCGGCCCAGTCCATCAGCCGGGCCCGGCCGAGCGCGGCACGCAGTTCGTCCTCGGTGGCGTCCTTCTTGGCGAGCAGCAAATTCTCGCGCAGTGAACTGTCGAAGAGGTGCGCGTCCTGCGCACACAGCCCGACGAGCCCCCGTACGTCGTCCCCGTGCAGCGCCAACGCGTCCACCCCCGCCAGCGTGTACGAGCCCGCGTCCGCGTCGAGGAAGCGCAGCAGCACCTGCGCCACCGTCGTCTTGCCGGAGCCGGAGGGTCCGACCACGGCGACGCGGCGGCCCTCTTCAAGGGTCAGGTCCAGCCCGGCGAACGCGTCCCGGTCCTGTCCGGCGTGCCGCGCGGTCAGCCCTCTGACGGCGACCGGGAACGGCGACGCGGGCGCCTGCCGGGGGTGCTCGGGTTCCTTCACAGGCTCCGGCGCGTCCAGCACCTCGTACACCCGCTCGGCGCTCCGGCGCACTCGTTGCCGGTACTGCACGGCGAGCGGCAGCCCGAGCACGGCCTCGAAAGCGGCCAGCGGGGTGAGGACGACGACCGCCATGGTCACGCCGCCCAGCCGCCCAGCCGCGACCGCCTGTGCGCCGACCAGTGCGGCGGCCGTGACGGTCAGGCCGGAGATCAGCGCGGTGAACCCGTCGCCGAGTGCCGTGGCGGTGGCGGCGCGCGAGGCGATCCGGGTGAGCACCCCGTCGGCCTCGCGTGCCTGCGCGGTCCGCGCGGGGAGGGCACCGGCGACGGTCAGCTCCGCGGTTCCGGTGAGCAGATCGGCCACCCGCGTCGCGAGCACCCCGCGGGCGGGCGCCAGCCTGTGCTCGGCCCGCCGCGCGACGGCACCCGTGACGAGCGGCACGCCCGCCCCCGCCGCCAGCAGCCCGGCCGCGAGCACGGCCCCGGCCTCGGGCAGCAGCCACGCCGTGAACCCGACGGACGCGGCCGACACGACGACGGCCGCACCGGCCGGCAGCAGCCACCGCAGCCAGTAGTCCTGCAACGCGTCCACGTCCGCGACCAGCCGGGACAGCAGATCGCCCCGGCGGGTCCGGCGCAGCCCGGCGGGCGCCAGCCGCTCCAGCCTGCGGAACACCGCGACCCTGGTGTCCGCCAGCATCCGCAGCACGGCGTCGTGCGAGACCAGCCGCTCGGCGTACCTGAACACGGCCCGCCCGATCCCGAAGGCCCGCGTCGCCGTCACGGCCACCATCAGATACAGCACGGGCGGCTGCTGCGAGGCCCGCGAGATCAGCCACCCGGAGGTGGCCATGAGCCCCACGGCACTCCCGAGCGCGAGACTCCCGAGCAGCAGGGCGAGTCCCAGGCGCCCGCGCCGGGCACCGGACATGGCGCGGACGCGCGCGAGGACATCGCCCGAAGCAGGCGCGTCGACGAACTCGGCCGGGGCGGACGAAACGGGCAGCTCGGCCTCGGCGGAACGTGCTCCCTGCATCGCGGCGGGCGCCG
Source organism: Streptomyces sp. DG1A-41 (assembly GCF_037055355.1). Lineage (GTDB taxonomy): Bacteria > Actinomycetota > Actinomycetes > Streptomycetales > Streptomycetaceae > Streptomyces. Next base: position 4,440,434 of record NZ_CP146350.1, read on the forward strand.
TGGCTACCGCGGCGGCCTCGGCCTCGGCCAGCCGCACCACCCGGCCCGCCACCCCCAGCAGCGCCGGCCGGTGCACCACCAGCAGCACCGTCCGCCCGGCCGCCAGCCGCCGTACGGCCGCCACGACCTCGGCCTCGGTGGCCCCGTCCAGTGCGGCCGTCGGCTCGTCGAGCAGCAGCACGGGCCGGTCCGCGAGGAACGCCCGGGCCAGCGCGAGCCGCTGCCGCTGCCCGGCGGACAGCCCGGCCCCGTCCTCCCCGAGCACGGTGTCGACACCCTCGGGCAGCGCGTCCACGAACTCCAGCGCCCCGGCGTCCCGCAGCGCCTGCCGTACGGCGTCGTCGTCGGCGTCGGGCCGCGCCAGCCGTACGTTCTCGGCGATCGTCCCGGCGTACAGATGCGGCCGCTGCGGCACCCACGCGATCCGGGACCGCCACTGCTCCAGGTCCACGTCGGCGAGGTCGACTCCCCCGACCCGCACCCGTCCCTCGGCCGGTGGCACGAACCCGAGCAGGACGTGCAGCAGCGTCGACTTGCCGGCACCGCTCGGCCCGACCAACGCGACCGTCTCCCCGGGCTCGACGGTGAAGGACACGTCCGATACGGCGTCCGCCGACCGCCCCGGGTAGCGGACGGTCACTCCCTCGAGAGCCAGCGCACCCGCCGGCACGGCCCCGGAACCGGACGCCGGAACGGGCGTCTCCAAGACCTCGAAGATCTCCTCGGCCGCGGCGAGCCCCTCCGCCGCCGCGTGGTACTGCGCCCCGACCTGCCGCAACGGCAGATACGCCTCCGGCGCCAGGATCAGGATGACCAGGCCGATGTACAGGTCCATCTCGCCGTGCACCAGCCGCATGCCGATCGTCACGGCGACCAGCGCCACTGAGATCGTCGCGAGCAACTCCAGCGCGAAGGAGGAGATGAAGGCGATCCGCAGCGTCCGCATGGTCGCCTGCCGGTACTCGCCGGTGATCCGCCGGATCGACTCGGCCTGAGCCTTTGCCCGGCCGAACACCTTCAGCGTCGGCAGCCCCGCCACGACGTCCAGGAAGTGACCGGACAGCCGCGAGAGCAGCCGCCACTGACGGTCCATCCGGGACTGGGTGGCCCAGCCGATCAGCACCATGAAGACCGGGATGAGCGGCAGGGTGCCCACGATGATGGCCGCGGAGACCCAGTCCTCGGTGACGATCCGCGCCAGCACCGCCACCGGCACGACCACCGCGAGGCCCAACTGTGGCAGATACCGCGAGAAGTAGTCGTCGAGGGCGTCGACACCCCGGGTGGCCAGGGCGACCAGCGAACCGGTCCGCTGTCCGCTCAGCCAGCCCGGCCCCAGCTGAGCGGCATGCTCCAGCAACCGCCCCCGCAGCTCGGACTTCACCGCCGCGCTCGCCCGGTGCGCGGCGAGCTCGGTGAGCCAGCCGACCAGCGCCCGGCCGACCGCGACGGCGGCCAAGAGCAGCAGGGGAGTGCCGAGTTCGGACACCGCCGTACGGTGCTGGAACGCGCCGACCACCACCTCGGCGATGAGCATCGCCTGGGCGATGACCAGTCCCGCCCCGATCGCCCCGAGGGCGATGACCGCCACCAGGAAGACCCGGGTGGCACGGGCGTACCGGAGCAGACGCGGATCGATTGGTTTCACGTGAAACACACCTCAGTGCACGATCTCGGCGATGTGCTGCGTACCGATCCGCTTGCGGAACACCCAGTACGTCCAGCCCTGATAGACCAGCACGACCGGAGTGGCGATCGCCGCACACCAGGTCATGATCTTCAGCGTGTACGGGCTGGACGAGGCGTTGGTGACCGTCAGGCTCCAGTCCGGGTTCAGCGTCGACGGCATGACGTTCGGGAAAAGCGTCAGGAAGAGCATGGCCACCGTGGCCACGATGGTGAGCCCCGACAGGGCGAACGCCCAGCCCTCACGCCCCGCCCGCGCCGCGGCCATGGCTACGACGAGCGAGGCCACCGCCACGACCACCGCGACGAGCGACGCCCCGTCGCCCCGGTCGGACTGCGTCCACAGCAGGAAGGCGAAAGCTAGCAGGGCGGTCACGAGTCCGACCCGCAGCGCCAGCTTCCGCGCCCGCTCCCGGATCTCCCCGACTGTCTTCAGCCCGACGAACACCGTCCCGTGGAAGGTGAACAGCGCCAGCGTGACCAGACCACCCAGCAGCGCGTACGGGTTGAGCAGGTCCAGGACGCCGCCGGCGTAGTTGAAGTCCTGGTCGATCTTCACGCCGCGCACGATGTTGCCGAAGGCCACACCCCACAGGACCGCCGGGATCAGCGAGGTCCAGAAGATCGCCGTCTCCCAGTTGCGCTGCCAGTTCTCCTCAGGCCGCTTGGCGCGGTACTCGAAGGCCACACCCCGGACGATGAGGCAGACCAGGATGAGCAACAGCGGCAGGTAGAAGCCGGAGAAGAGCGTGGCGTACCACTCGGGGAAGGCGGCGAAGGTCGCGCCGCCCGCCGAGAGCAGCCACACCTCGTTACCGTCCCAGACGGGCCCGATGGTGTTGATCAGCACCCGCTTCTCTGGCCGGTCGCGGGCGAGCAGCTTCGTGAGCACACCGACCCCGAAGTCGAAGCCCTCCAGGAAGAAGTAGCCGGTCCACAGGACGGCGATCAGGACGAACCAGACGTCGTGCAGTTCCATGACTGTGCAGCTCCCTCGGCCTAGTACGAGAAGGCCATCGGCTTGTCGGCGTCACGGGAGTCGCCGCCGATCTTCGTGGGCGGGTTGAGGTCGGCTTCGGTGAGCTCAGGCGGGCCCGCCTTGACGTACTTGACCAGCAGTTTGACCTCGACGACGGCGAGGATCGCGTACAGCGTGGTGAAGGCGGCCATCGAGGTGATGACCTCGGCCTGGGAAACACCGGGGGAGACCGCGTGACGGGTCTGGAGCACGCCGTAGACGACCCACGGCTGACGGCCCATCTCGGTGAAGATCCAGCCCCAGGAGCTGGCGATCAGCGGGAAGCCCAGGGTGAGGATCGCGATGCGCCAGTACCACTTGGTGAGGGTCGGACCGAGGGCCTTCTTCGGCAGCAGCACGAGATGCGGCACCTCGTCCTCGCCCACCCGCAGATGCTGCGGCAGCATGAACTTCTTGCGGGTCAGCCACAGCCCTGCCAGGCCGATGGCGAACGACGTCATGCCGAAACCGATCATCCACCGGAAGCCCCAGTAGGCGACGGGGATGTTGGGCCGGTAGTCGCCGGGTCCGTACTTCTCCTGCTCGGCCTTGTTGACGTCGTTGATGCCGGGCACGTACGAGGTGAAGTCGTCCTTGGCCAGGAAGGACAGCAGGCCGGGGATCTCGATGGCGACCTCGTTGTGCCCCTTGTCCACGTCACCGATGGCGAAGACCGAGAAGGGCGCCGGCTTCTCGCCGTCCCACAGCGCCTCGGCCGCGGCCATCTTCATCGGCTGCTGCTGGTACATGATCTTGCCGAGGACGTCACCGCTGACCGCGGTGAGCAGACCACCGACGACGACGGTGACGAGGCCGAGCCGCAGCGAGGTCTTCATCACGGGGACGTGCTTCTTGCGGACCAGGTGGAAGGCGGCGATGCCGACCATGAAGGCGCCACCGGTCAGGAAGGCCGCGGTGAGCGTGTGGAAGACCTGGGCGAGCGCGGTGTTCTGGGTCAGCACCAGCCAGAAGTCGGTGAGCTCGGCCCGCCCCTTGGCCTCGTTGATCCGGTAGCCGACCGGGTGCTGCATCCAGGAGTTGGCCGCGAGGATGAAGTACGCCGACAGGATCGTGCCGATCGAGACCATCCATATGCAGGCCAGGTGGATCTTCTTCGGCAGCTTGTCCCAGCCGAAGATCCACAGGCCGATGAAGGTGGACTCGAAGAAGAAGGCGATCAGGGCCTCGAAGGCGAGCGGCGCGCCGAAGACGTCACCGACGAAGCGCGAGTAGTCGGACCAGTTCATGCCGAACTGGAACTCCTGCACGATGCCGGTGACCACCCCCATCGCGATGTTGATCAGGAAGAGCTTGCCCCAGAACTTCGTCGCCCGGAGGTACTTCTCCTTCTCCGTCCGCACCCAGGCGGTCTGCAACCCGGCCGTCAGGGCGGCCAGCGAGATCGTCAGGGGGACGAACAGAAAGTGGTAGACGGTGGTGATGCCGAACTGCCATCGCGCCAGGGTCTCCGGCGCCAAAGCCAGGTCCACGTCGCCGCTCCTTACATACGCTTGTGAAAGCGTTCACATTCACAAGCCATTATGCAGCACGGACTTTCGAGCCGTTGAGGGGGTCCCCCGGTCACCGTCAACCCCTTGGCGTAAACTTCAACACATTGTTGAATCAGCGGCAGGCGGGCACGGACCCGCTCCAGATACGGATCTCCTGGCCCGAGGGGCACCTCACCGCGACCCTCGACGACACCCCGACCACCCAGGCCCTGGCGCTGCCCTTCGTCTCGACCGCCCGCACATGGGGCGAGAAAGTGTTCTTCGACACAGGAGTGTCCGTTTCACGTGAAACAGACGCCCGGGAGATTGTCGAGCCGGGCACGGTCGCCTTCTGGACGGACGGCGACGCCCTCGCCCTCATGGGCCCACGCCGACGAGGCGACGAGTGCCGCCTCGCCGGCCCGTGCAACCTCCTGGGCCGCCTCGACGGCGACCCCCGCCTGCTCGCGACCGTGCGCGACGGCGACCCGATACGCGTGGAGCCGGCCGACTGACGGACGCCCAGCGACTTCTCAGCCCCTAGAGCTTTTGGAGCTCCTTGCGAAACCCTTCCGCCACCTTCAGGAAGATGTCGTTCGCCTCGGTCTCCCCGACCGTCACCCGCACACCCTCACCCGGGAACGGCCGGATCACCACGCCCGCCTGCTCACACGCCTCCGCGAACGGGACCGTGCGCTCCCCCAGCCGCAGCCACACGAAGTTGGCCTGGGTCTCGGGCACCGTCCAGCCCTGGGCCCGCAGCCCGTCGACCACGCGCGTGCGCTCACACACCAGCGAACCGACCCGCCCGAGCAGTTCGTCCTCGGCACGCAGCGAGGCGATCGCCGCCTCCTGCGCGAGCTGGCTCACCCCGAAGGGGACCGCCGTCTTGCGCAGCGCCGCGGCCACCGGCTCGTGGGCGATGGCGAAGCCGACGCGCAGGCCGGCAAGGCCGTACGCCTTGGAGAAGGTCCGCAGGACGCAGACGTTGGGCCGGCTGCGATAGAGCTCCACACCGTCCGGCACCTCGGGGTCGCGGATGAACTCGCGGTATGCCTCGTCGAGCACCACCAGCACATCACCGGGCACGCGGTCGAGGAAGCGCTCCAGCTCCGCCCGCCGTACGACCGTGCCCGTCGGGTTGTTGGGGTTACAGACGAAGATCAGCCGGGTCCGGTCGGTGATCGCCTCGGCCATCGCGTCGAGGTCGTGCACATCACCCGCCGTCAGCGGCACCTGCACCGACGTCGCGCCGCTGATCTGCGTGATGATCGGGTACGCCTCGAAGGATCGCCAGGCGTAGATGACTTCGTCGCCGGGGCCGGAGGTGGCCTGGATCAACTGCTGGGCGACACCGACCGAACCGGTGCCGGTGGCCAGGTGGGAGAGGGGCACGCCGAACCGCTCGGACAGCTCGTTCATCAGCGCCGTACAGGCCATGTCCGGGTAGCGGTTGAAGTGGGAGGCCGCCGCCGTCACCGTCTCCATCACGCCCGGCAGCGGCGGGTAGGGGTTCTCGTTGGAGGACAGCTTGTAGGCCACCGGCCCGCCCGCCGCCGCCGGCTTGCCCGGCTTGTAGGTGGGGATCCCCTCCAGCTCGGCGCGCAACTTGGGGCTCGTCTCGCTCACCGCAGTCCTCCTCGCGAAGACCGGCGGCCCATGACCGCCGCCGACATCCAATACTCCTCACCTTATGAGGATTCGGCGCCGCTGCGTATAGCCATGGCGGAGCGACAAACGCCGGCCTCGTGTGCCCCACCAACATCAGGGGCATCGCCGTACGAAGGTGTGCGAATCCTGGGGCGCGCCGCACATATATCTACGCGCCGGTGCTGCACGCCGTGGCGCGCATCCCCCGTGCAGGTGAGTTGAGACCTCTTCGCAACATCGACCACTTGGCAGGCCCGTGCGCGCGGACAAGTCACGTACTGGCATAGGAGCGCTCAACCCCCTTGGTTTCCAAAGCAATTGGGGTTTAATGATCATGCAGAAACGTGCCTGTCAACGCACGCATATGCGTCCGCACTACCCCACCGCATGAGCCCTACTATCGGCTCGCCATGACAGCAGCAGGGAAGCACCAGGTGAGCCGCGCGGAAACCTCACGTCGAGGCAGTCGGCCGGGCCGGGCGGGTATCAGAGACGTGGCCGCCGCCGCCGGAGTCTCCATCACGACCGTCTCCGACGCCCTCAACGGCAAGGGCCGGCTCCCGGACGCCACCCGCCGCCATGTCCGCGAGGTCGCCGACCGGCTGGGCTACCGCCCCTCGGCCGCCGCCCGGACCCTCCGTACCGGCAAGTCGGGGCTCATCGGCCTGACGGTGACGACGTACGGGGACGAACCTTTCACCTTCACCGAGTTCGCGTACTTCGCCGAGATGGCGCGGGCCGCCACCTCCGCCGCGCTTGCCCGCGGCTACGCCCTCGTGATCCTGCCCGCGACCTCCCGCCACGACGTGTGGTCGAACGTCGCCCTGGACGGCACGGTCGTCATCGACCCCTCCGACCAGGACCCGGTGGTCAGCGAACTCGTCCGGCAGGGGCTGCCGGTCGTCTCCGACGGCCGCCCGGCCGGCTCGCTGCCGGTCACGGCCTGGGTCGACAACGACCACGAGGCCGCCGTCCTCGGCATCCTCGACCACCTGGCCGACGCCGGCGCCCGCCGCATCGGCCTGCTGACCGGCACGACGACCGACACGTACACCCACCTGTCGACCACCGCGTACCTGCGCTGGTGCGAGCGCGTCGGCCAGAATCCGGTGTACGAGGCCTACCCGGCGCACGATCCGTGCGCGGGCGCCGTCGCCGCCGACCGGCTCCTGGCCCGTCCCGACCGGCCCGACGCGGTCTACGGGCTGTTCGACCCGAACGGCACCGACCTGCTCGCCGCCGCCCGCCGCTACGGCCTGCGCGTACCGGACGACCTGTTGCTGGTCTGTTGCAGCGAGTCCACGGTGTACGCCAACACCGAGCCGCCCATCACCACGCTCTCCCTGAAACCGCGCCGCATCGGCACGGCGGTCGTGCAACTCCTCATCGACGCCATCGAGGGAGTGGACTCGGACCATCCGGTGGAGCAGGTGATACCGACGGAGCTGATCGTGCGCACCTCGTCCCAGCGGCGCCCGCCGCGCACGACGGTCAGCCCGCCGAGGTCACCCGAGGAGACGTAGGCCGGTACACCCGGTAGGCCGGTACACCCGGGTAAAGGGAAGTTCGCAATCCTGGGGAGAAACGGGGCCGGTCCCCCGGAGAGAAGCGATCGTTCTCGCGAAGAGAAGGAAAGCGAGGACGGTCACACGGTGGTCAAAGCCCGGCTCAATCGGGGCGAAAGCCGCGGTGAACTGGACTCTTGCTCTGATTCACCACCCCTGGGTCATCACATGGCGCGATCCGCATTCCTATGATGGGCCCACGACACCGACGGGCCGCTACGACCAGGCAGTCCGATGCGGTGCAGCTGCGGCGCGATGGTGGAGGGGTCGATGACTCAGGGGGCCGGTCAGGGACCCGAGGTGGAGCGGACGGCGACGTTGCGCGACTTCCGGGTGCCCGCGTACGTCCACGAGACCGGTCCGTACGTCCACAGCGCCCACCCCGGCGAGGTCGCCCCGCCGCCCGAGGCGGCCTCCCCCGAGGGGTACACGCCGACCGAGCGCGATCTGCCCGTGATCCACCGGGGTGACACGGTCCAGGTGACCCTCGACCCCGAGGCCGTCGCAGCCCCGCAGGCCGACACCGGTCAGGGCCCGCTGTACGTCGTGGGTGACGTGCACGGCTACCTCGACGAGCTGGTGGCGGCCCTCCAGGAGAAAGGCCTCCTCGACGCCGCCGGTCACTGGTGCGCGGGCACCGCCCGGCTGTGGTTCCTCGGCGACTTCACCGACCGCGGCCCGGACGGCATCGGTGTCATCGACCTGGTGATGCGGCTGTCCGCCGAGGCCGCTGCGGCCGGCGGCTACTGCAAGGCGCTCATGGGCAACCACGAGCTGCTGCTGCTCGGCGCCAAGCGGTTCGGCGACACCCCCGTCAACTCCGGGGCGGGCACCGCCACTTTCCAGGCGGCCTGGCTGCTCAACGGCGGTCAGAAGACCGACATGGACCGCCTCCAGGACCACCACTTGCAGTGGATGGCCCGCCTGGACGCCGTCGAGGAGGTCGACGGCCACCTGCTCGTGCACTCCGACACCACCGCCTACCTCGACTACGGCCGCTCCATCGAAGAGGTCAACGACACCGTTCGCGAGACGCTCACGCGCAACGACGCGGACGAAGTCTGGGACCTGTTCCGCAAGTTCACCAAGCGGTTCTCCTTCCGAGACGAGGGCGGCGCGGACGCCGTACGCTCCCTGCTCGATACGTACGGGGGCACCCGCATCGTTCACGGACACAGCCCGATTCCGTATCTGCTGGGAGAAGTCGGCTCGGAGGACGACGAGGAGAGCACCGACCCCGTGGTCGAGGGACCGCACGTCTACGCCGACGGACTCGCCATCGCCATGGACGGCGGTGTGACCATGGCCGGAAAGCTGCTGGTCCAGCAACTGCCGCTGGCTACGTGAGCGTTCACCGGGCAGGCGTTTCCCGTCACAGGACCGGACCGGTGAGGGGCCAATTTCGGTAAACCCCCTGTCACCGCCCACCTTCACGGCTCTACCATCGGCTTATCCGTAGCAGGCTCCCCTCCGTTTCTGCCCGACGGCTCGTCAGCATGCCGAGCCCCAAGCCCTACGGAGCATCGGGGGATGCACATGAACAGCGTTCCGCAGCACCTGCTGAGCGAGGACCGCCAGGAATACGAGCGGATCCTCGATGAGGCGCTGCGCTCCGCACCACACCGTCCGGAACTGGCCGCTGTCGGACAGCGGCTCAACACCGAACAACTGCGCACCATGGCGCTGAACGCCACCGCGCTCATCACGGCGGCCGCGTCGACCGAATACCAGCACTACGTCAAGGTCCGCGAGGAAGTACGCCAGCCGGCGCCGTCCAGCCAACCGGCCGTGCGCGCATCCGGCTCCTCCGAGCCGGACACGGGCGCGGCGGGCCTCGCCGCCACCATGGGCGAGGTCGCCGAGACCGCCGGCGCGGGCGCCGTAGCGGTCGTCGCCGTCCTCGCACCCGTCCTCGCCGGAACCGCCGCGGCGATCTTCCTGCTCCTCGGTTACATCCTTCAGATGCTCAACCCCGAGCAGACGTTCGCCCGGACCATGCTCATCACGGGCTGGGTGTTCGGCGCCGTGACCGCGGTCGCGATCCTCGTCGCCGCGGTGGGACTGCTGATCACCGCCCTGCGTAACAAGCCGACGGCCGAAGGCGGACCGCACGGCGAACCGCAAGGGGAGGTGGACCGGGCCAGGGAGGCCTGGCGCGAGGCCCTGCTGGAACGCGGCATCCTGCCCTTCCTCCGGGACGCCCTCGTCGACCCGGGCTCGGCCGCCGCGCTGCACCACACCTCCCCGTCCACGCCGGTCAGCCGCATTCCGCACCTCGGCTACGACCGCCCGGGCTTCACCAGCCCGGGGACGGCAACCGCGGCTCGCGGCCGAGCTTCAGCAGCCCGGACTACACCAGCCCGGACTTCGGAGGACCGGAACACCAGCCGGAGTAGCCGTCGGGTAGTGCCACAGGCCGAATCACTCCCGCGGCCAGGGGACCAGGGACCACCGGGTCCCCGGCCCTCGGCCTGTGTGCGGGCGGATCAGTCCGCGATGGGCAGGTACACGCGGTTCCCGCTCGCCGCGAACTCCTTCGACTTCTGCGCCATGCCGTCCTCGATCTCGGCCTGGGTGCCGCCGTGTTCACGGCGGATGTCCTGCGAGATCTTCATGCTGCAGAACTTGGGGCCGCACATCGAGCAGAAGTGCGCCGTCTTGGCGGGCTCCGCCGGCAGGGTCTCGTCGTGGAACTCCCGTGCCGTGTCGGGGTCGAGGGCGAGGTTGAACTGGTCCTCCCACCGGAACTCGAAACGGGCGTCGGACAGCGCGTCGTCCCACTCCTGGGCACCCGGGTGTCCCTTGGCGATATCCGCCGCGTGGGCGGCGATCTTGTAGGTGATGACGCCGGTCTTGACGTCGTCGCGGTTCGGCAGGCCCAGGTGCTCCTTGGGCGTGACGTAGCACAGCATGGCCGTGCCCCACCAGGCGATCATCGCGGCACCGATGCCGGAGGTGATGTGGTCGTACGCCGGCGCGACGTCAGTGGTCAGCGGGCCGAGCGTATAGAACGGAGCTTCATCGCAGATCTCCTGCTGAAGGTCGATGTTCTCCTTGATCTTGTGCATCGGGACGTGGCCCGGGCCTTCGATCATGGTCTGTACGTTGAAACGCTTCGCGATCCGGTTGAGTTCCCCGAGGGTTCGGAGTTCGGCGAACTGCGCCTCGTCGTTGGCGTCCGCGATCGAGCCCGGCCGCAGTCCGTCGCCGAGGGAGTACGTGACGTCGTACGCGGCGAGGATCTCGCAGAGCTCCTCGAAATTCTCGTACAGGAACGACTCCTTGTGGTGCGCGAGGCACCAGGCGGCCATGATCGAGCCGCCGCGCGAGACGATGCCGGTCTTGCGGTTGGCCGTCAGCGGCACGTACGCCAGGCGCACGCCCGCGTGGACCGTCATGTAGTCCACTCCCTGCTCGGCCTGCTCGATGACCGTGTCCTTGTAGATGTCCCAGGTCAGCTCCTCGGCCCGGCCGTCGACCTTCTCCAGGGCCTGGTAGAGCGGCACGGTGCCGATGGGGACGGGGGAGTTGCGCAGCACCCACTCGCGCGTGGTGTGGATGTTGCGGCCGGTGGACAGGTCCATGACCGTGTCGGCGCCCCAACGGGTCGCCCAGGTCATCTTCTCGACCTCCTCCTCGATGGAGGAGGTCACCGCGGAGTTGCCGATGTTGGCGTTGACCTTCACCAGGAACCGCTTGCCGATGATCATCGGCTCGATCTCCGGGTGGTTGACGTTGGCCGGCAGCACCGCCCGGCCCGCCGCGATCTCGTCGCGGACCACTTCGGGCGAAACGTTCTCCCGGATGGCTACGTACTCCATCTCGGGCGTGATCTCGCCGCGGCGGGCGTACGCGAGCTGCGTGACCGCCTTGCCGTCCTTGCTGCGGCGCGGCAGGCGCGGCCGGCCGGGGAAGACGGCGTCGAGGTTGCGCAGGCCGCCGCGCGGCGAGGTGTGCTTGATCCCGTCGTCCTCGGGGCGGACGGGTCGGCCCGCGTACTCCTCGGTGTCGCCACGGGCGATGATCCAGTTCTCGCGCAGCGGCGACAGGCCCCTGCGGACGTCGGTGTCGACGAGCGGATCGGTGTACGGGCCCGACGTGTCGTACAGCGTGACCGACTGGCCGTTGGTGAGATGCACCTGGCGGACCGGCACCCGCAGGTCGGGGCGAGAGCCCTCGACGTACGCCTTGTGCCAGCCGATGGACTTCCCGGCCTCCTCGGACTGTGCGTCCTGAACGGAGGCAGGCGTGCGTGCGTCCTTGTTGGTCATGTGACCTACTCCCTACGCCGGCATTACCCGGTAACAGGTTCGGCGGTCGACGCAGCGGCTTCCGTCTGCCGACGTTTCGTGTGAAACATCACTCGAATTCGGTGATGTTTCATGTGAAACATCGCTGGGACGGAGGTCAGCGCCCTCTCAGCCCGGTGCTCCGAGCTCCCGCGTGTACAAAAGGTGCCTCCACGCTAGCGGCAATTCTGGCGCGGTGAACAGAGGGCCCCCCTCGTTCTTGCGATGATCGGTCGGTGACCACGACGCAGCGTCCTCCTTACCCACCGCCCGAACCGCCCCGCGGATCCGGCGCCGGCAACGGCAACGGCCGTGGGCATGAGCACGATTTCGCCGCCCCGGGCGGGCTAGGGCCTGCCGGGGGACAGACGCACGGGCCCAGGCCCGGTCCCGAGAGCGGGCAGGGTGCCGGTCCGGCCGGGGCGTATGGCGCCGGCTCCGGAGGCTGGCGCGGTTCCGGCCCCGGAGAGGGCGACAGGCCCGGCGGCGACGGACACGGCGAAGGCTACGGTCCTGGCGGAGGCGGGCACGGCGGAGGCGACGGTCCTGGCGAAGGCCGCCGTCCCGGCGGCGGCCAGGGGCACGGTGGGGGCGACGGGCACGGGGACGGAAACGGCCCCGGCTCCGCGCCGGGCGGCGGACACGGGCACTCGCACGGTCACAGCCACGGTCCTGCCACGCCCGTCTCCATACACCTGCGCAAGGTCATCGCGGCGGTCCTGATCCCGTTCGCCGCTGCCGTGCTGGTCGGTCTCGCCGTGCTGTGGCCGGGTGGCGCCCCGCCGCACGAGCGCACCGGCGTCGGCTTCGACCGGCAGACGCAGGAGGCCTCGGTCACCAAGGTCGTGGAGGTGAGCTGCAAGGAGGCCGGCGCCTCGGGAGTCCCGCCGACCGGCGACACCTCCACCGCCGACGGTTCCTCCGCCGTGCAGCAGGAGAACGGCACCTGCAAGCGGGCGACGATCCGGATCGACAGCGGCAAGGACAAGGGCCGTACCTTCACCGAGATCGTCCAGCCGGACCAGTCCCGCCAGTTGCACGAGGGTCAGGAGGTCGTGGTCGCCTACGAGCCCTCCGCGCCGAGGGACCTCCAGTACTCGGTCACCGACATCAACCGGCGCCTGCCCATGGCGCTGCTCGCCGGCATCTTCGCCCTCGCCGTCGTGGTCGTCGGGCGACTGCGGGGGGTCATGGCCCTGGTCGCGCTGGCCATCAGCTTCCTGGTGCTGAACCTTTTCATCCTGCCCGCGATCCTTCAGGGTTCGAACCCGCTGCTCGTGGCGGTGGTCGGCGCGAGCGCCATCATGCTCATCGCCCTGTATCTGTGTCACGGGCTGTCGGCCCGGACATCAGTGGCGGTGCTGGGCACTCTCATCTCACTGCTGCTGATCGGCGTTCTCGGCTCGCTGTTCATCGGCTGGGCGGCGCTCACCGGCAACACCGACGACAACACCGGTCTGATCCACGGCCTCTACCCGACGATCGACATGAGCGGTCTGCTGCTCGCCGGCGTCATCATCGGATCGCTGGGTGTGCTCGACGACGTGACGGTCACGCAGACGTCGGCGGTCTGGGAACTGCACGAGGCCAACCCGACCATGGGCTGGCGCGGCCTCTACCGCGCGGGTATCCGGATCGGCCGCGACCACATCGCCTCGGTCGTCAACACCCTCGTCCTCGCCTACGCGGGTGCCGCCCTGCCGCTGCTCCTGCTGTTCTCCATCGCGCAGAGCGGTGTCGGGACGGTCGCCAACAGCGAGCTGGTCGCGGAGGAGATCGTGCGCACGCTGGTCGGTTCGATCGGCCTGGTCGCCTCGGTGCCGGTCACCACGGCCCTGGCGGCGCTGGTGGTCTCGGCCGACCGCCCGGGAGAGCGGCCCGCCGCGGAGGCCGCCGCGGTCCCGGCACGCGGGGAGGGGCCGGCGCCGCAAGCGCTGACGCCCCTCGAACTCCGGAGCCACCTGCTTTGCCGTACAGCGAAGCGCTCCTGCACAGCTCGGCGGCATCCGGTGAAGCGTTACTCCACCGTGCCGCCCGAGGGATGTCTCAGCCGGCGCCCTGTTCCGCCAGGATGCGGTCCAGGGCCTCGTCGAGATGGGCGTCGAAGTCGGCGAGCGAGCCCTCCTGGCCCAACGGGACCAGCTTGTCGGTGCGGTCGAGGAAGGCGACCAGCGGTGCCGTCGACGACCGGAACAGCGCCTGTTCACTGCCCACCTGAAGCCGGATCAGTACCTCGCCCAGCGAGTCCGGTTCGACGGGCGTGACCCGCACATCGCCCTCCCCGCAGGGCCGGCCGACCCCGTCGATCAGCAGCTCCCGGCCGAAAGCCCATGTCACCGGGTCATCACCGGGCAAGTGGAAGGTCAGCCGGACGGCATAGGGATCACTGGTCTCATAGCGCAGTTCCACCGGAATGCGGAAGGAGAGCTCCTCGGACACGAGAAAGCTCATCATGACCTCTGCCTGTACGGACTCGCGCATCGCTAACCCCGTCATTCGCCGTGGACTGGCCGGGAACGAACCTCTGACAATGGTGGAATCTTGCTGAACGTACACAGCAGATCACAAGGAGTGAGTTTTCACATACTGATAGAGAGCGCGAGCGATCCGAGCACACGCCCGATTTCGCTCTGCAACTGCCGGGCCGCCGGGAGCAGGCGGTCCTCCTGGTGGGCAGGCAGGGAGATGGCCATCGTCGCGGCCGTGGTGCCGAGGGTGAGCGGAATCGCCGCGCAGACGGCGCCCAGGGCGTACTCCTGACGCTCGGTCACAGGTTCCATCCGCCGTACCCGCTCCAGACGGCGCAGCAGACTGTGGTTGTCCCGCACCGTGTACGGCGTGAGGGCCCGCACCGGATAGCGGTCGAGGTGGTCCCGGCGGGCCTCATCGTCCAGCTGGGACAGCAGGCACTGCCCGATGGCGTGCGCGTGCCCGGTCTCCCGGAAGTCGGCCCACTCCTCGACGGCGGGATTGCCCGGGGTGTCGGAGACGCACATGACCTCGATCTCGCCCTCGCGGTACACCGCGTAGTACACGGGGACGCCGAGCACGTCCCGCCAGTGCGCGAGCGCGTCGACGACCGTGCTGCGACGTTTCTGCCGTGCCCCGCTGCTGCTCAGCCGCTCGGCGGCCTCACCGAGGAAGAACAGGCCCTTGTCCCGGTGCAGATAGCCCTCGTGCACGAGGGTGCGCAGCAGGTGGTAGGTCGTGGGCAGGGCCAGGCCGGTCTCGCGGGCCAGTTGCTTGGCGGGGGCGCCGTATTCGTGCGCGGCGACGGTCTCCAGCAGGCGCATCGCGCGCTGCACGGATCCGATGAGGGTCGGCGGAGGGGGTGGCGTGGCGGGAGGCGGTTGCTCGGAGGGGGGCGCCGAGCGGGGTTGCGCGGGGACGGTGTGCAGGTGGACACGTGCGGTGTCAGCCGGGGCCAAGGGTCACTCCCGAAGCGCGAGGGGGTAGACCGTGCCGATGGACACGGGTGGGGATGTACGCCGCTCGCGGGGGATGTCCCCGCGTCGAGTTCCGGACTCTATTCGTCTGCCACCGCACGCAGACGGCCCGGAAGGGAAACTTCCCCCGGCCGAGGGAACCGGTGACGCCGGGTGTTTCCCGCTATCCCCACCGGTTTCCCACCGGTCTCACCAGTCGCTGCGCGACGAGGAGCTCGACGTGAACTTCCGTACGACGTAGATCAGTCCGCCGACCAGCGCCACGAAGACCAGCACCTTGAACAGCAGTCCGATGACGAACCCGACCACGCTGGCGATCAGCCCGCCGAACACCACCAGGGCGATGACCGGCACCGCGATCCACTTCACCCACCACGGCAGTCCCGTGAAGATCTCTTGCATCGCCCTCGTCCTTACCTCTCCGCCCGTTCGAGTGCCGGGTCCTGTCGGTCTCTTATGGCTGATGTCCTGCACTCGATGCTAGGTGCGGAAGGGGGTCGCGCGGGGGTCCCGCGTCCCTTGTCCTCCCCTGACCGATCCCCTAGGGAACCCCGAGGCGGTCCCTCAGCTCTCGGGCGGAGAGAAGACCACCAGCACCCTCAGGTCCTCGGTGATGTGGTGGAACTTGTGCGCGACACCGGCCGGTACGTAGATCACGCTGCCGCGTGCCACCTGCGTCGTCTCCAGGCCGACGGTGATCGCGGCACGGCCGCTCACAACGAAGTAGACCTCGTCCTGATTGTGCGGCTTCTGTGGATCCTGGTCGCCCGCATCGAGGGCGTACAGGCCGACCGACATGTTCTGCTCCCGCAGAAACTGCAGGTAGGCGCCCTCATTGGCGGCGCGCTCCGCCTCCAGTTCGTCCAGCCGGAATGCCTTCATCGCCGTGTCCGTCCCTGCCTCTTGTGCCCATGTCCGATCAGGTCTGCCACGATCAGACACATGATGAATTTCCTAGTCAAGACGATCGCCAACGCGGGTGCCCTGGCGGTGGCCGTATGGCTGCTCGACAAGATCACCCTGACCGGTGACAGCACGGGCAAGAAGATCGGCACCCTGATCATCGTCGCGCTGATCTTCGGCCTGGTGAACTTCCTGGTCAAGCCGGTCGTCAAGCTCCTCAGCCTCCCTCTGCTGATCCTCACGCTCGGCCTGTTCACCCTGGTCGTCAACGCGCTGATGCTGCTGCTCACCTCGTGGCTGGCCGACCAGCTCGACCTCAGCTTCCACGTGGAGGGCTTCTGGACGGCCGTCCTGGGCGGCCTGATCATCTCGGTCGTCTCCTGGGCGCTGAACGTCGTCCTGCCCGACAAGGACTGAGCGCGCATGACCTACCGCGTCTGCTTCGTCTGCACGGGCAACATCTGCCGTTCCCCGATGGCCGAGATCGTCTTCCGCGCGCGCGTGGCGGAGGCCGGTCTCGACGGCCTGGTCGAGGTCGACAGCGCCGGCACGGGCGGCTGGCACGAGGGCGACGGCGCCGACCCGCGCACGGTGGCCGTCCTGGCGGAGAACGGCTACGCCACCGGCCACACGGCCCGGCAGTTCCAGCCGTTGTGGTTCTCCCGCCTCGACCTGGTCGTCGCCCTCGACTCCGGCCACCTCAGGGCGCTGCGCCGCCTTGCGCCCACGGAACAGGACGCGCAGAAGGTGCGGCTGCTGCGCTCGTACGATCCCGCCGCCGGCGACGACCTCGACGTACCGGACCCCTACTACGGAGGCGCGGAGGGCTTCCAGGAGTGCCTTGAGATGGTGGAGGCGGCGAGCGCCGGTCTGCTCGCCGCGGTACGCGAGGACGTGGAGGGACGGGCGGCATGAGCGAATCCCCGACGGGCGACGCGCATCGCGTGGCAGGCGTCGCCGGTCCGGCTGAGGGCGCCGTGGGCCGGGTAGCTCGCGGCGGCGGCCAGGTGGCCGCGGGCGCCGGTGACGGCACGCGCGCAGTGCGGGCCGGGCTGCCCGAGCCGGCCAAGTACGAGCCCACCCTGCCCGGCCCCGTGTTCGCCGCCCACTACCACCTGCCGGGCGAGCCCACCGGCCCCTACGCCTACGGCCGTGACGAGAACCCGACCTGGACGCTGCTGGAGCGTGCCGTCGGCGAGCTGGAGGCGCCCGGCCGGGACGGCGTCGAGACGCTCGTGTTCGCCTCCGGCATGGCCGCGACCTCGGCAGTGATCTTCTCCCAGCTGCGCGCCGGGGACGTGTGCGTCCTGCCCGACGACGGCTACCAGGCGCTGCCCCTGGTGCGCGCCCAGCTGGAGGCGTACGGCATCGAGGTGCGCACCGCGCCCACCGCCGGTGACGCTCAGCTCGGCGTTCTCGACGACGCGAAGCTGCTGTGGATCGAGACCCCGTCGAACCCCGGGCTCGACGTGTGTGACATCAGGCGGCTCGCAGAGGCGGCGCACGCGCGCGGCGCCCTGGTCGCCGTCGACAACACCCTCGCGACACCGCTCGGCCAGCGCCCCCTGGAACTCGGCGCCGACTTCGCGGTGGCCAGCGGCACCAAGCAGCTCACCGGTCACGGCGACATCCTCCTGGGCTACGTCGTCGGCCGGGACCCCGAGGCCATGGCCGCGGTACACCGCTGGCGCAAGATCGTCGGAGCGATTCCCGGGCCGATGGAAGCCTGGCTCGCGCACCGTTCCATCGCGACGCTCCAGATGCGGGCCGACCGGCAGAGCGCGACGGCCCTGGCGGTCGCCGAGGCGCTGCGTGAGCGGCACGAGGTGACCGGGCTGCGCTACCCCGGACTTCCCGACGACCCCGCGCACAAGATCGCCGCGCAGCAGATGCGGCGCTTCGGGTGCGTGGTGTCGTTCACGCTGCCCACGCGCGCGCGTGCCGACCGTTTTCTCGACGCCCTGCGGCTCGTGGACGACGCGACGAGCTTCGGCGGAGTGCGGTCCACGGCCGAACGGCGCGGACGCTGGGGCGGCGACGCGGTGCCTGAGGGCTTCATCCGCCTGTCGGTCGGCGCCGAGGATCCGGAGGATTTGGTGGCCGATGTGCTGCGCGCGCTGGACGCGTCGGCAGCCTGACCATCCCCCCACGGACGGTCCGAGCCTCCCCCCTCGCGGCTCGGACCGTCCCCCGGTTCCGCGCACAAGAACCGCGCGACCAAGGCTAGTTGACTCTCTGTCAGTGTCCAATCACGGTAGCGACAGAGACCTATCGACTTATTTATAGTTGGGCGCGGCCGGGGGCCGGGAGCAGGGCCGAAGAGGGGAGACTGCACGGTGGATCTGGCCTTGCTGCGGACCTTCGTGACCGTGCACCGGGCCGGCTCCTTCACCCGCGCCGCCGCCCTGCTCGGCCTCTCACAGCCGGCCGTCACCTCGCAGATCCGGACGCTGGAACGGCAGCTGGGCCGCCCCCTGTTCCTGCGGCAGGCCCGCGGCGTGACCCCGACCAGCATCGGCGACGAACTCGCCCACAAGGCCGCACCGCATCTCGACGCCCTGGTGGAGATCACCGAGACGGGCCTCGACGACGACTCCTCCTTACGGACGCTGCACCTCGCCGGCCCTCCGGAGTTCACCGCGGAACGAGCCATGCCGGCGCTCACGGAGCTGACCGGCGAGGACGGCCAGGGCTTCGCCCTGCGCGCCTCCTTCGGGAACGCCGAGGAAACGCTGGAAGGGCTTTCCGCCGGGCATCATGATCTGGCCATCAGCACGGCTCGTCCCCGTGGTGCCCTGCTCACAGCCACTGCGCTCTGTGACGAGGAACACGTCCTGGTCGCCGCCCCGCGCTGGGCCGAACAGATCGGCGCCGGACAGCCGGACCGCAAGCCGGAACCGGCCCTGGAGCAGGTGCCCGTGGTGGAAGTGCACGAGTCACTGCCCTTCGTCTCCCGCTACTGGGCCTCCGTCTTCGACTCGCGCCCGGCCGCCCCGGGCACCGTCGTCGTCCCCGACCTGCGTGCGGTTCTGGCGTGCACGGTCGCCGGTGCGGGCCTGGCGGTGCTGCCCCGCTATCTCTGCGCGGCCGCGTTGGAACGGGGTGATGTCGTCCCCCTGCACGAGCCTGCGGTGCCACCGCTTCGCACGTACTTCCTGGTGGTGCGCACCGGGACGCTCGCGATGCCCCATATCGCGCGGGCCCACGAGTGGTTGCAGCGGGCTGCGGCCGACTGGTGCTGAGGAGGCGCCCGAGGGCGGATGCCGGGTTGCGCGGGCGCGGATACCGGCTGCCCGGACAGGGCCTCACTCTGGGAGCCCGGCCGGTGACGTTTCGCGATGTTTCACGTGGAACCAGCCGGGCCACATTTCACCCATGACCGTCCGACCCGTGGTCAAGCGCACCGCCCGTGCCGTTCTGCTGGACGGTGACGACCTGATCCTGATCAAGCGCACCAAGCCGGGCATGGATCCCTACTGGCTCACTCCCGGCGGCGGGGTCGAGCCCAGCGACTCGACCGTTGTCGACGCCCTGCACCGCGAGGTGTACGAGGAACTCGGCGCGAAGATCACCGACGTGGTGCCCTGCTTCGTGGACACCGTGGAGCACATCGGGGACGACGGCGGCGCGACCGGGGTGAAGGTGCAGCACTTCTTCGTCTGCCGCCTGGAGTCCATGGACCCCTCGCTCCGCCACGGCCCCGAGGTGGACGAGCCCGTCGGCGAGTACGAGATCGTCCGCGTGCCCTTCACCCGGGTCGGAATCGCCTCCGTCCATCTCGTTCCGCTGTCGCTGCGCCACTACCTGGACGGCAACATCGAGGGCGTACTCGCCATACACGCCCCCGACCTGGGCTGACACCGGAGGCGGATCAGGACCTGGCCGATATCAGTTCCTCCACGGAGTCGTGCCGTATGCGCTCCGACGGGATGCCGATGTCCCGCAGGGCGTCCACACCGCTGCGGATCATCCCGGGCGGGCCCGACAGGTAGGCGTCGTACTCGTTCCACGGCCCGTAGGCACGTACCGCGTCCGGAAGCTGCTGGTGTGCCTGCTGGTCGATGATCGCGCGGACCGAGAGCCAGGGGTGGCTCTGCTGGAGGCGGAGCATGGTGTCGATGTCGTACAGGTCAAGGTCGGTGCGGGCACCGTAGAAGACCTCGACCGGCCGGCGTTCCCCGTGCTCGGCGACGTCCTCGACCAGCGCCTTGATGGGCGCTATGCCGGTGCCGCCGCCCAGGCAGAGCAGTCCGCTGTCGGTGGTGTGGTCCACGGTCATGGAGCCGGCGGGCGGGCCGAGCCGGACGATGTCACCGGGTCGGGCGCGGTGCACCAGGGCATTGGAGACCCAGCCCGCCGGGACGGCCTTCACATGGAACGACAGCAGGCCGTCGGAGCGGGGGGCCGACGCGAAGGAGTAGTGCCGCCATATCCGGGGCCACCAGGGGGTCTCCAGGCTCGTGTACTGCCCGGCGAGGAAGGGGTAGGGCTGGTCGGGACGGACGGTGATGACCGCGACGTCCGGGGTCCTGAGGTCGTGCGCGACGATCTCGGCGTACCACCAGGCCGGGGCACGCAGTTCGTCGCTGGCGGCCGCGTCGATCATGATCTGGGAGATCGTGGTGTACGTCCGGACCCAGGCCGCTTCCATCTCCTCGTTCCAGACCGCGGCGGCGTACTTGCTCAGCGCGCCGATCAGGCATTCGCCGACGGCCGGGTAGTGCTCGGCCCGCGTCCCGTACTTCCGGTGGCCCCGGCCGAGGTTCTGTAGGTAGTTGACCAGGACGTCGGTGTTGTCGATGTGCTCGGCGGCCGTGAGCAGTGCCCTGAGCAGCCGGTCCCGCTGGGTGTCCATCGCGGCCGGGAAGAGCGAGCGCAGGTCGGGGTGGCGGACGAAGAGCAGGGCGTAGAAGTACGAGGTGACCTTGTCGGCCACGGGCGTGACCTCTGCCATGGCGCGGCGAACGAGGATGGCGTCCGGGGACGCTTCCGTGGCCGGGGCGGAGGCGGCCTGTCCTGGGGGCGACACGGGTGCGTGCCGCTGGACGGGGACACGAGGCTCGGCGGGAGGAGCCGTGGCGGAAGCGAAGGGCTCCGGGGCCGGTGTGACCGTCGTGGGCGCGTGTGCTGGCGACGAGGCCGCGGGAGAGGGGGCGGAGGGTGGGGCTGTGGGGGCCGGTACCGCGTCCGGGGATTCGCCCTCTTGATCCGGCACATCGGTGCTCGCGCCGCCTGTCGCCGAGGGGGGCGGAGCCGCTGCACCGTCCGCTGGCGCTTCCGGGGCGGCCGTCTGGCGGCCCACTGGGCGTATCACGGCCGGGCGACGGCCGTCCGGCGTCTCAGGCTCGTTACCCGGCGTCGTCGTCGGCTTGGTGCGGGGCGTGAACCAGTCGCCCCCGCCGCCAGAAGTGCCGTTGTCGGCCGACGTGGTGGTCGGAGCGTCCATGGTGTGCCTCGCCTCGAGCATCTTTCGGTCGGTCTGCGCACTTCCCCAGTCGGAAGGTGCCTGCTTTCCCCCGTGGACGGACTGTGTTCCCATCCGGTGTCGCGGCCAATGCGGCCACATTCAACCCGTGTTCCGGCTCTGTACGGACAAGTAAGGCGAGAGTGTGACATTGACCGCAGTACTCCCACCTGAGCTTCCCACTCACCTGGGCGGCTCAGTCGCATAACCGGAAACGCGGGTTTTCGATCTCTCCGTCCCGTTAGGCTGCCTTGCCCTGTACGCGGCCCACACAGAACGGGTCACCCGCCCCGGACGTGAACCGGAGTCGACCCTATCGGCCACCGCTGTGCACACAAGTCCCCCCTTGCCCCGTCACGAATGAGGGCACGGCGCGCGTCATCAGCACGGTCACCACCGGGCCACGCTCCTGTTTCACGTGAAACGTCTGGCGTCTGTCCGCGCTCTGTGCAGTCGGCTACAACTGGCCAAAAGCTCGTATGGGTCCAGGGAAAGAGGTGGACGCCGGGGGCTCCTGTCGGACAGCCTGACCTGCGTGCCGACTCCTTCCCTTGCCTCCCTGCCCATCCGTCGTCTAACGCTCCGCGATCTCGCCGCCTGCGCCGACTTGTCCGAAGACCGGGGGTGGCCACGGGAGGAGCACAAGTGGGGCTTCCTCCTCACGGCCGGGAAGGGCTATGGCATCGACGACCCCGACGGCGGCCTCGTGAGCGCCTGTGTCGTCACCGAGTACGGACCGCAGGAGCGCCCTTCCCTCGCGGCGATCGGCATGGTCCTCGTCGCTCAGCGGCACACCCGACAGGGCGTGGGACGCCGACTGATGCGCCACGTCGTCTCCGCGATGGGCACCACACCCCTCACCCTGCATGCGACGCCCCACGGCCGACCCCTCTACGAGGAACTCGGCTTCAAGGTCACCGGTCGGGCAGAGATGGTGTCCGGGCGTTTCACTCCAGGCGGGCCGCAGCCGGCGGTCGCCACCCGTGCCGCGACCGCCGAGGACCTTTCCGCGATCCTCCGGCTGGACGAGCAGGCGTTCGGGACCGACCGCACCCACATCGTCACCCGGCTGCCGGCCTTCGCCGACCAGTTGCGTGTGGCGGAGGAGGACGGGCGGCTCGTCGGATACGCGGCCGCCTGGCCCAACATGGACACCCATGTCGTGGGGCCGCTCATCGCGCGGGACACGTCGGTAGCTCAGGCGCTCATCGCGTCCCTGGCCGCCCACACCGACCGTCCCCTTCGCACCGACATCGACGTACGGCACACCGAGCTGCTCGCCTGGGCGAAGGAGCGCGGCCTGGCGTCCGTCGCCTTCAACTCGGTGATGTCGTACGGGATCACCGAGCTGCCCGGGGACTGGAGCCGTCGGTTCGCCCCGGTCACCGTAGCGGCGGGCTGAAGGGCCCCGGTACGCCGACTCCCCCAGAGGACCGGGGAACCGGCGTTGTCTCGCTGAAGGGCCCGGTCAGGCGAGGGCCTCCACGGCGGCCGTGGCGAAGACGTGGTCCTGCTCCGGCGCACCACCGACGACACCGATCGTGCCGATCAGTCGGCCGTCGCGGCGCACCGGCACACCGCCGGCGATGAACAGCAGCGGCCGGTCGAGCGCGGTGGGGAGGGCATGGAAGAAACCTCCGGGCTGCACGGCGTCGACGAGGTCGGCGGTGGGCGCGTTCAGATGGAGGGCCGTGTAGGCCTTGCGGGTGCTGGTCTCGCCGGAGATCAGCACGGCACGGTCGTCACGCCGGAAGGCGAGCAGATGGCCGCCCGCGTCCAGGACGGTGACGCTCACGGCGACACCTGCGGCCTCGGCGGCACGCCGGGCGGCAGTGACGCGGACGTCGGCGTCCTGGGTGGTCAGCGGGGCGGCTGCGGTGGTGACGCTCATGGGGTGGTTCTCCTGGAAACGTGCAGGATCGAAACGTGCAGGATCGTGCTGATCCGGCTCGGGGGAAGGCGGTGAGCCTGGTCGGTCCGGTGGCTCAGTGATGGACGGCGGTCCGCTGCTCGGCCGGAGCGGATCCCGTGACGACGGGGCTGGGGGCACCGGCGTGGCGCTCCAGGGCGGCCGAGAGGAAGGCCAGGACCAGGGCGCCCGCCGCCAGGACGGCACCGACCCAGTTGGGGGCGGTGTAGCCGAAGCCCGCCGTGATCACGAGGCCGCCGAGCCAGGCGGACAGCGCGTTGCCGAGGTTGAAGGCGCCGATGTTCACGGCGGAGGCCAGCGTCGGGGCGCCGTGTGCCTGGTCGAGGACCCGCTTCTGGAGCGGCGGGACGGTGGCGAAGCCCAGGGCGCCGATCAGGGCGATCGTGACGGCCGACAGCAGCTTGTTGTGCGCGGTGAGGGTGAACAGCGCCAGGACCAGGGCCAGGGCGCCCAAGGAGACGTACAGCATGGGCATCAGGGCGCGGTCGGCGAACCTGCCGCCCACGAGGTTGCCGCCGACCATACCGAGGCCGAAGAGGACCAGCAGCCAGGTGACGGAGCCGTCGGCGAAGCCGGCGGTGTGGGTCATCATCGGAGCGATGTAGGTGATGGCCGCGAAGACGCCGCCGAAGCCGAGGACGGTCATCGCCATCGCGAGCAGCACCTGCACATTCTTGAGGGCGGCGAGCTCGTGCCGCAGGCGCACCCCCTCCGGCTTGGGCATGTCGGGGACGAGCCGGGCGATGCCGGCCAAGCCGACGATGCCGAGGGCGGCGACGATCCCGAAGGTCACCCGCCAGCCGACGGACTGCCCGACGAGCGTGCCCAGCGGGACGCCGACCACATTGGCGACCGTCAGGCCCGTGAACATCATCGCGATGGCTCCGGCCTTCTTGTCCGGGGCGACGAGGTCGGCCGCGACGACCGAGCCGATACCGAAGAAGGCGCCGTGGGCCAGCGAGGCGACGACCCGGCCGATCAGCATGACGGCGAAGGCGGGGGCGAGTGCCGAGAGCAGGTTGCCGACGATGAACAGGCCCATCAGCAGCATCAGCATCCGCTTGCGGGAGACCTTCGTGCCCAGAACGGTCATCAGCGGGGCGCCGAACATGACACCGAGCGCGTAGCCGGTCACCAGGTACCCGGCGGTGGGAATGGAGACCCCGTAGTCGCCCGCGACCTCGGGCAGCAAGCCCATGATCACGAACTCGGTCGTTCCGATTCCGAAGGCCCCGATCGCGAGGGCCAGAAGCGCGAGAGGCATGGAGGGTACACCTTCCCATCCGGTTGCAGGAGCGCTTTGCGCGCATCGACAATAGTTGCATACGCGGGCTATATGCAACCGCCGTCAATTGCGCTCCTGCTCTATCCTGGGTGTCAGCCGCTCCGGGACGGAGGAAACACCAATGACAGCGACGGACCCCACGCTCACCGCTCTCGCCCAGAGCTGGTGCGCCCTCTCCCTGCTGCACGGGAGGATCGAGGCCCACATCGAGCGCGCCCTACAGGCCAAGCACGACCTGAGCGCGCGCGAGTACTCCCTGCTCGACGTGCTCAGCCGGCAGCACGACGGGGACGGGGGGCATCTCCAGATGAAGCAGGTCGCCGACGCGGTCGTCCTCAGCCAGAGCGCCACCACGCGTCTGGTCACCCGGCTCGAGGACCGCGGACTCCTGGAGCGTTACCTCTGCCCCACCGACCGCCGGGGCATCTACACGAACGTCACCGATGCGGGCCGCAAGCTGCTCGAAGAGGCACGGCCGACCAACGACACCGCCCTGCGCGAGGCCCTCGACGAGGCGGCGAAGAACCCCGAACTGGCCCCGCTGGTCCGGGTCGTGGAGACGCTGAAGGCTCCGGTGCCCGCATGAGACCGCTCACCCCGGCCGTTGCTGCGTAGGGTGCACCCCATGGGAGATCTTGAGATACGTCCCGTGACCGCCGACGACGTCCCCGCGATCGTCGCCATGCTCGCGGACGACCCCCTGGGCGCCCAGCGCGAGTCACCTGACGACCTCGCCCCATACCTGACGGCGCTGGAGCGGCTCAGCGCTGACCCGAACCAGCGCCTGGTCGTGGCGGTCCGGGAAGCCCGCGTCGTCGGCACGCTCCAGCTCACCATCATCCCCGGGCTGTCCCGACGCGGTGCGACGAGATCGATCATCGAAGGCGTACGCGTCCATGCCGATGAGCGCGGCAGCGGCCTGGGAACACGGCTCATCGAGTGGGCGATCGACGAATCCCGGCATCAAGGCTGCCAGTTGGTCCAGCTGACCTCCGACAACACACGGACCGACGCCCATCGGTTCTACGAACGGCTCGGTTTCACGGCCTCCCACACGGGCTTCAAACTCTCGCTGTGACTGGCATGGATGGGGGCCTGTTTCACGTGAAACAGGCCCCCATCCATGCCACCGGCTAACCGATCCCACGCCAACCCCCGGGATCGACCCCACCCGGCACCGGAGCCCCTTCGTCGTACGGCTGACGCGTGAACACGAAGGAACCGAGGTCCAGATGGCTCACGGACCGGTCCGGCCGCCGTACGGCCTTCAGCAGCTCTCCGGCGTAGTAACCCTCCAGGCCGGTCCAGGTGCCGTCGCCGTTCGGGCAGAACCGCGAGCCTCGCCCGTTGCCGGACAGCGGCTCCAGCGAGGCGAGCCCGTCGGCCGTGAGCCGCAGCGCGAAGGCGGACGTCCCCCAGTACCACTGCCCCGTCAACTCCAGCATCGACGGGTCGACATCACGCAGTGGCCTCCACGGGGCGGGGATGCGCGGCTCCGCCTCGGCGACGATACGGATGAGATCGGCGGCGACCCCGGACAGCAGGGGGCCCGAGGTGCAGTTGGCCAGCACGACCGCCGCTACGTCGTCCTCCACGCTGATGCTCACGTTCGCCAGGAAGCCCGGCAGGGATCCGCTGTGCCCCACGAGCAGCCGACCGTGCCGACACTGAATCTGCATGCCGAGGCCGTAGGTGTCACCGGACATCACGTCCCCGGCCTCCGCCGGCGCCGCCGGGGTCCGCATCTCGCGCAGGGACTCGGCACTCAGCACCCTCTCGTCGCCCTTCACCAGGAAGTCCGCGAACCGGGCCAGGTCTGCTGTGGTCGACCAGAGTTGACCGGCGGGTGCCATACGACCGAGGTCCTCGGCGGGCTCGGGCAGCAGCACGTCGGCCCAAGGGTGCACGGCCCAACCACCAGCGTGCGGGGCCTGCGGTCGTACGCCGGTCCGGTCGAGACTCAGCGGTTCGAGCACTTCACGCCGTAGTGCCTCCCCCCAGGAGGTCCCCCGCAGCTCCTCCACGAGCGCGCCCAGCAACGTGTAACCCGGGTTCGAGTAGTGATGCCGTCGGCCGACAGGGTGCACAAGAGGCTGCTCACCGAGCACATCGGACAGTTCCGGCCGGAGAGTTGCCGACGTGCGCTCCCACCACGGCCCGGGCGACTCGGCCGCCAGCCCGCCCGTGTGCGCGAGCAGTTCGGCGATCGTGGCCTCCCCCGCACCGGTACCCGGCACGTACTTCTCCAGGGGGTCCCCGAGCCCCAGCAGCCCCTCGTCCCGCAGACGCATCACGAGAACGGCGGTGAAGGTCTTCGTGATCGAGCCGATGCGGTACTGGACGTGCTCGTCGGGCTCTTGCCCGTCCACCGATGTCCGGGCGCCGTGCCACACCGCCCGCCCGTCCCGGACGACGGCCGCGACCAGCGACGGTGCCCGCCCCTGCGCCTGTGCCACGGCGATCCGGTGCAGCAGCGCACGACTCGTTGCGGGAAGCAGCTCTTCCTGAGGTGTGGTCATGGCCCAAGTCCACCTGGCCCGGCCCGGCGAGTCGACCTCATTTCGCCATCGGCATGTAGGTTCTCCGGTTCGCTTCATATGGCGACTCGAGGGGGTGGTAAGCCTGGTAGAGCACCGCCGCGGCGTCGATGGCCTTCGTCGACACCGGCGTCACCCACAGACCGATGATGCAGCGGGTGTACCAGTCCATCGCGACGGCAGTTCCGCCTGCATCCACCGCAGAGTGACCGGGTCGAGCGCGAACACGTCCAGCCGCGTGGTGTCCATCAGCACGTACTCACCCGGCCGTGTGGGTCGCAGCTTGCCGCAGACCCCCTTCGGCCGGTCGGCGATGTCCCGGTTGCGCTGGGTACTCAGCCGGAACGTCGGGTGGCGCCGCTCCAGCTCCTGCATCCACCGATAAGCCGTCGTCCGCGGCGGCACCGGAATCTTGACCAGCTTGAACTTGGTCTTGAGGCGGGCTTCGACTTCCTCCAGCACCACCTTCACCGATGGCCGCGACTCTTCCTCGTACTCATTCAGCACCGCCACCGCTGTCTCGACTCAGCGAGGATCGGCGTTGCCCAATCCGCCCTCGCTCCGCGGGGTTTTCGGCACCAGCCCCGCTTCGCCGTGCTCACGGAAGGCACATGCCCACCGGCGCACTGTGCGCGTCATCACCCCCAGTTCCGCGGCCTTGGCCTCGTAGCGGGTCTGCAGCGGCAGGCCAGGGGCGTACTGGGAACGCGGCTCGTCGGGTCGCGGAAGGTCCTCGCTGCCCGAGCGGTAGCCCGTCAGCATCTCGCCTCAATCCAAGGCGCATTGGGGCTATGACGCCGAATTCCTGGACTCGTGCAGAGACGAGCTCACCGTTGCCGCGGATGAGCTCGAACGCCGGCGATCCATGGTGGCTGACAGGGATGGCCCACATCCTGGGCTTCACGACCCTCGAAGGAGAACCACCCAAAGGCGTCTTGGGCATGCTGTTCGTCGGCTTGACGTCGACCACCGGACCGTCGTCCGTCAACAGCAGATAGTCCGGGATGTGCCTGCGATCTTTGCCATCGATGTCGGCCTTGAGCAGGAACGGCTGGGCGACGACGTACTGCACCGCCGGGTCGAAGTCGGCGAACAGCAGCCGCCCCAGCTCCAGCCTCGACTCGTAGATCACGTGGTCGCCCACGGTGGCTGATCAGTACGTGCCCGAAAAGTGCTGCTGCCCCTTGAACCAGCGGAACGTCCGCCAAGGCCGGGCTCCTCGTAGCAGCCCGAGCGGCACCGACGACCGCTCCAAGTCCTCCATCACGGCATCGGCACTACGCCGGACACTCAGCCGTACTGGCGCGGCCACCGCTGTACCCATCGGACCACCAGCCCCGCGTTCCCCGAGGCGGTCCTCTGACCGCCGAACGCCGAGGTCCTGCCCGGGCCACGCATGCAGACGCCGACCGCGGAGGTCCTATACACAAAGAGGGGAACTACCCGCTCACGGGGCATGAATCCAATCCCCAGTCCTATTGGCCACGCGGTGGACATCGCCGGTGGGAAAAGGACGCGGGATCTGGGATCCCACAAGGCACAGGCTCAAGTCTGCGCCATGTCCACGAACCGCGAGTAGTGCCCCTGGAAGGCGACCGTGATCGTCGCCGTCGGGCCGTTTCGGTGCTTGGCCACGATCAGGTCGGCCTCGCCCGCGCGCGGCGACTCCTTCTCGTAGGCGTCCTCACGGTGCAGCAGGATGACCATGTCGGCGTCCTGCTCGATGGAACCGGACTCACGCAGGTCGGAGACCATCGGCTTCTTGTCCGTGCGCTGCTCGGGACCACGGTTCAGCTGGGAGAGCGCGATGACCGGGATCTCCAGCTCTTTGGCCAGCAGCTTAAGGTTACGGGACATGTCCGAGACCTCCTGCTGACGGCTCTCGGCCCGCTTGGAACCGCCGGACTGCATCAGCTGGAGGTAGTCGATGACCACCAGTCGGAGGTCATTGCGCTGCTTGAGGCGGCGGCACTTGGCGCGGATCTCCATCATCGACAGGTTCGGCGAGTCGTCGATATAGAGCGGGGCCGCCGAGACGTCCGGCATCCGCCGGGCCAGGCGCGTCCAGTCATCGTCGGTCATCGTGCCGGACCGCATGTGGTGCAGGGCGACCCGCGCCTCGGCGGACAGCAGACGCATCGCGATCTCGTTGCGCCCCATTTCCAGCGAGAAGATCACGCTCGGCAGGTTGTTCTTGATCGAGGCCGCCCGCGCGAAGTCCAGCGCTAGCGTCGACTTGCCCATGGCGGGACGCGCGGCGATGACGATCATCTGGCCCGGGTGCAGCCCGTTGGTGAGCGAGTCGAAGTCCGTGAAGCCCGTGGGCACACCGGTCATCTCGCCGCTGCGCGAGCCGATCGCCTCGATCTCGTCGAGCGCGCCCTCCATGATGTCGCCGAGCGGCAGATAGTCCTCGCTGGTGCGCTGCTCGGTGACCGCGTAGACCTCCGCCTGGGCGCGGTTGACGATCTCGTCGACGTCGTCATCGGCCGCGTATCCCATCTGCGTGATGCGGGTACCCGCCTCGACCAAGCGGCGCAGCACGGCCCGCTCGTGGACGATCTCCGCGTAGTAGGCGGCGTTGGCGGCCGTGGGCACCGTCTGGACGAGGGTGTGCAGATACGAGGCCCCGCCGACCTTGTTGATCTCGCCACGCTTGGTGAGCTCGGCGGCGATCGTGATGGGGTCGGCCGGCTCGCCCTTGGCATAGACGTCGAGGACGGCCTGGTAGATCGTCTCGTGGGCCGGCTTGTAGAAGTCGTGGCCCTTGAGGATCTCGACGACGTCGGCGATGGCGTCCTTGGAGAGCAGCATGCCGCCGAGGACGGACTGCTCTGCCTCGATGTCCTGCGGCGGTACCCGCTCGAAGGCCGGGGCGGCGCCGCCGTCCCATGCCCCGTTGTCCCTGCCGCGCTCGTGCTGCTCGTCGCGGCCCCGGGGCCCGTCGCCACGTCGGCGGGAGGCGGGCAGACGATCACTGGGACCGCTGTCGGCCCACGGGTCGTCCAAGGGCTCGGAAATGCTCACCGAGCCACCTCCTCCCGTCCGCCGCAGCAGACCTCGCCGTGCCTCTCTTTTCTACGGCACGGCACTGACAAATGAGACGCCCAACTCCGGTTGGCCAGCGCCGGTTTTGTGGCGTTTTGAAAACCGGCGGACGGAGCGGGCGCCGGACCACGTTAGGCCTCTCGGCACCGTCAGCCAATCTGGTTATCCACAGGCCATGTGGACGACGGCCCAGATGCTGTGGAGAACCCCTCAAAACCTGTGCACGACCCGGTGGACAGGCCTGTGAACAAGCATCGAACCGTCCCAACCAGAGGCATCTGACCTGCGGCTTTACCGTCCACCGGCTGTGCAGAAGAAAAACTTCCGCAACCGGTGCAAGATCGCTTCGGATGGCGCACAGCAGTGCGCATCATCGGACGGGAGGTAAGGGGCGCAAATCCGTTGCATCTCTTACCTGTGGACGATTAGATTGGTGCACATGACACAGGCCCCCGCGCGCCGACGAACCGGCCGGAGACAGCACGACCGAGAGATCGTCGCGTTGGCCGTGCCGGCCTTCGGCTCCCTCGTCGCCGAGCCTCTCTTCCTCATGACCGACACCGCCATCGTGGGCCATCTGGGCACGGCCCAACTCGCGGGACTCGGCGTCGCCTCGGCCCTGCTGCTGACCGCCGTCAGTGTCTTCGTCTTCCTCGCCTATGCCACGACAGCGGCGGTCGCCCGCCGCGTCGGCGCGGGTGACCTCCAAGCCGCCATCCGACAGGGCATGGACGGCATCTGGCTGGCACTGCTTCTCGGCGCTGCCGTCGTCGCCTTCGTCCTGCCGACGGCATCCGCCCTCGTCGACCTCTTCGGCGCCTCGGACGCGGCGGCTCCCTACGCCACCACGTACCTGCGCATCTCCGCGCTCGGCATACCGGCCATGCTCGTCGTCCTCGCCGCGACCGGTGTGCTCCGCGGCCTCCAGGACACCAAAACCCCTCTCTATGTGGCCATCGCCGGATTCGTCGCCAACGGCGCTCTCAACGCGGGGCTCGTCTACGGCGCCGGCCTGGGGATCGCGGGCTCCGCCTGGGGCACCGTCATCGCCCAGTGGGGCATGGCCGTGGTCTATCTCGCGGTGGTTCTGCGCGGGGCGCACAAGCACGGTGCCTCACTCCGCCCGGACGCCGCCGGGATCAGGGCTTCGGCACACGCCGGTGCGCCCCTGCTGGTTCGCACTCTCTCCCTGCGGGCGATCCTGTTGATCGCCACAGCGGTCGCCGCCCGTCTAGGTGATGCCGACATCGCCGCACACCAGATCATCCTGTCCCTGTGGAACCTGTTCGCTTTCGCCCTCGACGCCATCGCCATCGCGGGACAAGCCATCATCGGGCGCTACCTCGGAGCCGGTGACGCACAAGGCGCCCGCGACGCCTGCCGTCGCATGGTGGAGTGGGGGATCGCCATCGGGGTCGTCCTCGGCGTCCTGGTCGTCATCACCCGACCGGCGTTCCTGCCGCTGTTCACCAGTGACTCCGCGGTCAAGGACGCGGCGCTGCCCGCCCTGCTCATCGTCGCCCTCTCACAGCCGATCTCCGGCATCGTCTTCGTCCTGGACGGAGTCCTGATGGGCGCCGGCGACGGCCCCTACCTGGCCTGGGCGATGCTGCTCACTCTGGCCATCTTCACCCC
Source organism: Streptomyces sp. DG1A-41 (assembly GCF_037055355.1). GTDB lineage: Bacteria > Actinomycetota > Actinomycetes > Streptomycetales > Streptomycetaceae > Streptomyces. Next base: position 4,472,380 of record NZ_CP146350.1, read on the forward strand.
GGTCGCCGTGCTGGTGCCGGTACTGGGCGGTGGGCTTACCGCCCTCTGGGCCACCATGACGCTGATGATGACCGTGCGGATGGTCACGCTGTGGCTCCGGACTCGCTCGGGCCGCTGGATCGTGACGGGCGCGACCCGCTGATCGCCGGGCCCAGCCCGCACCGATGTTTCACGTGAAACACCATGTTTCACGTGAAACGACGGTGGGGCCGAAACAACGATGGGGCCGCACCCCGAAGGGTGCGACCCCATCGCTCACTGCCTCAGCGAGCGCGATACTCAGGCCGCGACGACCTCGATGTTGACCTTGGCGGCAACCTCGGGGTGCAGACGCACGGACGTCTCGTGAGCGCCCAGCGTCTTGATCGGCGAGCCCAGCTCGATGCGGCGCTTGTCGACCTCGGGGCCACCGGAAGCCTTGATCGCGGAAGCGATGTCGGCCGGGGTGACGGAACCGAAGAGACGACCGGCGTCGCCGGAGCGGACAGCCAGGCGGACCTTGACGCCCTCGAGCTGGGCCTTCACCTGGTTGGCCTGCTCGATGGTCTGGATCTCGTGGATCTTGCGAGCACGACGGATCTGCTCGACGTCCTTCTCGCCACCCTTGGTCCAGCGGATAGCGAACTTCCGCGGGATCAGGTAGTTGCGAGCGTAACCGTCCTTGACGTCGACGACGTCGCCCGCGGCACCGAGGCCGGAGACCTCGTGGGTCAGGATGATCTTCATGTGTCGGTCACCCTTCCCTTATCGCGCGGTGGAGGTGTAGGGCAGCAGCGCCATCTCACGGCTGTTCTTGACGGCCGTGGCGACGTCACGCTGGTGCTGCGTGCAGTTGCCGGTCACGCGGCGGGCACGGATCTTGCCGCGGTCGGAAATGAACTTCCGCAGCATGTTCGTGTCCTTGTAGTCCACGTACGTGACCTTGTCCTTGCAGAAAGCGCAGACCTTCTTCTTCGGCTTGCGCACAGGCGGCTTCGCCATGATGTATCTCCTGTGTGATCAAGAAGTTTGGGTGCGAACCCGCCCTAGAAGGGGGGTTCGTCCGAGTAGCCGCCGCCAGCGCCGCCGCCGGAGCCACCGCCCCAACCGCCGCCACCGCCCTGGTTGCCACCGGCGGGAGCGCCGGTCGCCCACGGGTCGTCGGCGGGAGCGCCGCCGCCCTGCTGGCCGCCACCGGGGCCGCCGCCCCAGCCGCCGCCACCCTGGCCACCACCGCCACCGCCGCCGTACCCGCCCTGGCCACCGCGGCCAGTGGTTTTGGTGACCTTGGCCGTGGCGTTGCGCAGGCTGGCGCCGACTTCCTCGACATCCAGCTCGTAGACCGTGCGCTTGACGCCCTCACGGTCCTCGTAGGACCGCTGCTTCAGCCGGCCCTGCACGATGACGCGCATGCCTCGCTGGAGCGATTCAGCGACGTTCTCCGCCGCCTGACGCCAGACCGAGCAGGTCAGGAAGAGGCTCTCGCCGTCCTTCCACTCGTTCGTCTGGCGGTCGAAGGTGCGGGGAGTGGACGCGACACGGAACTTCGCGACGGCCGCACCGGAGGGGGTGAAGCGCAGCTCGGGGTCGTCGACAAGATTGCCGACCACCGTGATGACGGTCTCGCCTGCCATGGGGGAACCTCTCGGCGGGTTTGCTCTGGCTGCTTGCTACTCGAATCCCGGGATCAGCTGAGCGTGAGAGCTCAGTGGGTCTCGGGACGGAGGACCTTGGTCCGGAGGACCGACTCGTTCAGGTTCATCTGGCGGTCGAGCTCCTTGACGACCGCAGGCTCAGCCTGAAGGTCGATGACCGAGTAGATACCCTCGGGCTTCTTCTTGATCTCGTACGCGAGACGACGACGGCCCCAGGTGTCGACCTTCTCGACCTTTCCGCCGCCGTCACGGACGACAGAGAGGAAGTTCTCGATCAGCGGGGAGACAGCGCGCTCCTCGACGTCGGGGTCGAGGATGACCATCACCTCGTAGTGACGCATGTGGAACCCACCTCCTTTGGACTCAGCGGCCACGGTCGTTCCGTGGCAGGAGGGTTGTGATGCGTAGCAACGGTATCGGCCACCACTGACAATCAGGGGTTCTGTGGAGAAGCCCTGCCGTGGCATGGGCAGACACCGGTGCGGACAGTACAGAGTACCCGCACAGCGGCTTGCGGTTGAAATCCGGCCGCCAGGGCAGCCAATCTGTACACATCGGGTGTGTATGGCGCTACGATGCGCCGACTTTCGCAGGAGGTGCCCTATGGCACAGGCAATGCGACCCAACACCGCTGGCGGCCTCTTCGCCACGGACGGCAAGCCCCACCCCCTCCAGGACACCCTGCTCGCGGTGACCCTGGCGCTGGGCATCACGTCGTTCGTCACGGCACTCATCGACGAGGACCTGCATCTGCTCAGCTCCTGGACCGGCCTGGTGGGCATTCTCACCGGTGCGTACGGCCAGTGGGTGTCGGAGACGACCAGGGAGCGTTTCGGCCTGATCCTCGGCCTCGGTGCCGCGGCCGTCGGGTTCTTCCTGGGCATGGCGCACGGCGGTCTCTTCGGCGGTCTCATCGACTGACGCCAGGGACACTCCTTCTGAACACCGAGTGACGCCCCGGCCGACCGCGGGCCGGGGCGAAGGTTCCGTACGCCCAACCGGCGCGCATCCAAGGCGCAGTAGGCTTCGCGCGAGAGCCAGGAGCCCCTGACCCTATGGGGACACACCAGCCCGAGGAGCGCCCCGAATGAGCCTGACCCTGAGGACCATCAGTCGCGAGCAGCATCTGGCCTACATCCAGAGCCTGCCGTCGGCGAGCCACATGCAGGTCCCGGCCTGGGCTGACGTCAAGGCGGAGTGGCGCTCCGAGAACCTCGGGTGGTTCGACGACAGGACGGGCGAGCTGGTCGGTGCCGGTCTGGTCCTCTACCGGCAGCTTCCCAAGATCAAGCGCTACCTCGCCTATCTGCCCGAGGGTCCGGTCATCAACTGGTTCGCGCCGAATCTCCAGGACTGGATCGAGCCGATGCTGGCGCACCTGAAGCAGCAGGGCGCCTTCTCGGTGAAGATGGGCCCGCCGGTGGTCATCCGACGCTGGGAGGCCACCTCCATCAAGCAGGGCATCCAGAACCCCGATGTGAAGCGGCTGCGCGACATCGAGGCCGACCACATCGAGCCGCGCGCCTTCGAGGTCGCCGACAAGCTGCGCCGCATGGGCTGGCAGCAGGGCGAGGACGGCGGCGCCGGCTTCGGCGACGTCCAGCCCCGCTACGTCTTCCAGGTGCCGCTGGCCAACCGCTCCCTGGAAGAGGTCCACAAGAACTTCAACCAGCTGTGGCGCCGCAACATCAAGAAGGCCGAGAAGGCCGGTGTCGAGGTCGTCCAGGGCGGATACCAGGACCTCGAGGAATGGCAGCGGCTGTACGAGATCACGGCCGTGCGCGACCACTTCCGGCCGCGCCCGCTGTCGTACTTCCAGCGCATGTGGACGGCCCTCAACAGCGAGGACCCCAACCGTATGCGGCTGTACTTCGCCCGGCACAACGGCGTGAACCTGTCGGCGGCGACGATGCTGATCGTCGGCGGGCACGTCTGGTACTCCTACGGCGCCTCCGACAACATCGGCCGCGAGGTCCGGCCCTCGAACGCGATGCAGTGGCGGATGCTGCGCGACGCCTACGCGCTCGGCGCCACCGTCTACGACCTGCGCGGTATCTCCGACTCGCTGGACGAGACCGACCACCTCTTCGGTCTGATCCAGTTCAAGGTGGGTACGGGCGGCCAGGCCGCTGAGTACCTCGGCGAGTGGGACTTCCCGCTGAACAAGCTGCTCCACAAGGCGCTCGACATCTACATGTCGCGCCGCTGACGTCACGTTCACTGCTTCTATACCTCTGATACACGGCAACCGCTGATACACGGCAACCACGAGAAAGGCTCCAGGTCCGGCCATGGCGCTCACGCTCTACGTCGACACCGCGCGCTGGCGGGCGCACCACAAGCACGTGCAGGAGCAGTTTCCCGGCCTCGTGCCGGTCTGCAAGGGCAACGGCTACGGCTTCGGGCACGAGCGGCTGGCGGAGGAGGCCACGCGGCTGGGTTCGGACGTCCTCGCCGTCGGCACGACGTACGAGGCCGCACGGATCAAGGACTGGTTCAGCGGTGACCTGCTGGTGCTGACGCCGTACCGGCGCGGCGAGGAGCCCGTGCCCCTGCCGGACCGGGTCGTCCGCTCGGTCTCGTCGATAGACGGCGTGTACGGCCTTGTCGGTGCCCGCGTGGTGATCGAGGTGATGTCCTCGATGAAGCGGCACGGCATCGGCGAGCAGGATCTGCCCCAGCTGCACGCCGCCATCGAGAACATCCGCCTGGAAGGCTTCGCGATCCACCTGCCGCTGGACCGCACCGACGGCTCGGACGCGGTCGAGGAGGTCATCGGCTGGATGGACCGGCTGCGCGCCGCCCGGCTGCCTCTGCACACCATGTTCGTCAGCCACCTCAAGGCCGAGGAACTCATCCGGCTCCAGCAGCAGTTCCCGCAGACCCGGTTCCGTGCCCGCATCGGCACGCGGCTGTGGCTGGGGGACCACGAGGCCACCGAGTACCGCGGGGCGGTCCTGGACGTCACGCGCGTGGCCAAGGGCGAGCGCTTCGGCTACCGCCAGCAGAAGGCGGCCTCCGACGGCTTCCTGGTGGTTGTGGCGGGCGGTACGTCGCACGGGGTGGGCCTGGAGGCTCCCAAGGCGCTGCACGGCGTCATGCCCCGCGCCAAGGGCGTCGCCCGCGCCGGTCTCGCGACGGTCAACCGGAACCTTTCTCCGTTCGTCTGGGGCGGCAAGCAGCGCTGGTTCGCAGAGCCGCCGCACATGCAGGTCTCGATCCTCTTCGTGCCCGCGGACGCGCCGGAGCCGAAGGTCGGCGAGGAGCTGGTGGCCCATCTGCGGCACACCACCACGCAGTTCGACCGGCTCGTGGACCGCTGACCGGGCGCACGCACTCACCAGGCCCCACGCAGCGAAAGGCCGTACGCGGTTTCCCGTGTACGGCCTTTCGCATCGTTCGCTCAGAGTGAACCGCCCGTCGCGCCCCGCCTGCCCCACTCAACCTGAGGCCCTTCGAGCTGAGCGGCCGCGTGCCGGGCGGGACGGGCCGCGGGACCGAGGACGAAGACGTCCTCCGCGCCGTCGAGCACTCCGCCCGAGGGATCGTCGTCCCCGGACCGGCGCACGGGATCCCGCTCCGGCATGAAGATGTCGCGCACGATCACGACGCACAGATACAGCGTGCCCATCAGGTGCAGGCCGATGGCCCAGTGGTAGCCGTCGGTGGGCAGCCCCTTGTGGGCGTCTCCGCTGGTCGTGTACGCGAGGTACATCCAGATCCCCAGGAAGTACGCCACCTCGCAGGCCTGCCAGATCAGGAAGTCCCGCCACTTCGGCCGGGCCAGGGCGGCCAGGGGCACCAGCCACAGGACGTACTGCGGCGAGTAGACCTTGTTGGTGAGGATGAACGCCGCGACGATCAGGAAGGCGAGCTGGGCGAACCGCGGGCGGCGCGGTGCGGTCAGCGCGAGCACGGCGACACCCGCGCAGCACACCAGCATCAGCAGCGTGGCGAGCGTGTTGACGGTGTCGATGCTGAGCGGGTCGTCCGAGTTCTGGGCCATGATCAGCCAGAAGGAGCCGAAGTCGACGCCCCGTTCCTGGCTGAACGTGTAGAACTTCGACCAGCCCTCGAACGCGAAGAGCATCACCGGCCCGTTCACGACGACCCAGGCGATGACCGCACCACCCAGAGCCGTCCCGTACTCACGCCATTTGCCCGCGCGCCAGCACAGCACCAGCAGCGGCCCGAGGATCAGGAAGGGGTAGAGCTTGGCGGCCGTTGCAAGTCCCAGCAGGACGCCGAAGGCGAGGGAGCGGCCGCGTGACCACATCAGCATCGCCGCAGCCGTCAGGGCGACCGCCAGCAGATCCCAGTTGATGGTCGCCGTCAGCGCGGCGGCAGGCGCCAGGGCGACCAGCAGGCCGTCCCAGGGACGCCGGGCATGGGTTCGGGTCACGCAGACGGCGATGACCGACGCGCATACCATCAGCATCCCGGCGTTGACCATCCAGTACCACTGCTCCTGGTCCTGGATGGTGCCGCTGCCGGGCGTGAGCCAGGAGGCGACCTCCATGAAGACGCCGGTGAGCACCGGGTACTCCAGGTACTGCATGTCGCCGGGGAGCTTGTCGAAGTACGGCACGAGCCCGTCGGCGAAGCCACGTCCCTGGTAGAGGTGCGGGATGTCCGAGTAGCACGCGTGCGTGTACTGGGAGCTGGCACCGAAGAACCAGGCGCCGTTGTAGCAGGGCGCCTTCTGGACCAGGCCGAGGGCGAACATGCCGATCGCCACCAGCGCGATCACCCGCACGGGAGTCCACCAGGACGCCCCGAGCAGGGCACGCCGCCCGAGCGGGCCGCCGATCAGCTCGCTGCCGGCCGCGGCGACCTCGTCCTCCTGGGTCGGCCGCACCGGGTCCGGCTCGTGGACGCTCGCTTGCGTCGATTCTGCACTGGGCATGCCGCACATCCTGCCGTACGCGTCTGTCAATACGCCGAGGGCCGCCGCACCGGGTAGGTGCGGCGGCCCATGTTTCACGTGAGACACCTTCGCGTTTCACGTGAAACACCCAAGCCGGGCGATCGGTCGGCTATCCGGCGGGGCCTCCGAAGATGCCTCCGTTGCCGTTGCCTCCGGTGGTACCGCCGTTCTCGCTCGTATCGCTCGGCGAGGGCGTGGGCGTCACGTCTCCGCCTGTACCGCCGCCGTTCTCCGTACCGCCGTCGTTCTCGCATCCGAAGAACCCACAGGTGTCACTCGGCGAGGGCGACGGAAGCGTCGGGGTCTCGCTGGGCGTGGCGCTCGGCGACTCGGTCACGGTCTCGCTCGGCTCCACGCTGGGCGTCGGGGTCGGCGACGGAGCGCCCACCTCGTGCTGGATCTCGCCGATCTTCTCGGCTTCCGGGAAGCCGGGATCGGGCTCCCCCTCCAGCGCGGCCTTCATGTACTCAGTCCACACCTGGGTGGGAGTGTCACCACCGTGGATGGACTTCTCACCCGCCGTGCCGTTCATGGAGAGCAGCTTGGCGCTCTTGGGGTCCTCACGGAACATCGCGACCGAGGTCGACAGCTGCTGGGTGTAGCCGACGAACCAGGCCGACTTGTTCTCGTCCGTCGTACCGGTCTTGCCGGCCGCCGTACGGCCCAGGGCCAGGGCGTTCTTACCCGTGCCGTTCTGGATGACGTTCTCCAGAGTGTCCGTGACGTTGTTGGCCACGTTCTCGGGCATCGCCTGCGTGATGCGCGGCTTGTCGAAGCCTTCGACCTCCTGCCCGTTGAACTTGACGCTGGTCACCGAGTACGGGGCGGCCTGCTTGCCGGCGGCGGCGAACGTCGCGTAGGCGTCGGCCATGCGGATCGCACTGGGAGTCGACGTACCGAGCGCGAATGACGGGTTGAGGGTGGCGAAACTGGCGTCCAGGATGCCGGACTTCTCGGCCACGTCCCGCACGTTCCTCATCCCGACGTCCATGCCGAGCTGCACGAACGGGGTGTTGACGGACTGCTCCATCGCCTTGCGCAAGGTGATGTAGCCCCAGGGGTGGTCGCTCTCGTTCTCCTGGTAGAAGGGCGTGTTGTCCTTCTTCAGGACGTAGGAGCCGTCGTTGTTCCTGACCTTGAGGTGATCATTGCCGTTGTACTTGCTGAGCGGCGAAAGGGGACCGTCACTCCGGTAGGTGCCGTGCTCCATGGCGGCGGCCAGCACGAACGGCTTCCACGTCGAACCGACGGGGACACCCGAGGTGTCCGCGTTGTTGTTGAAGTGGCCCTTCTCGTAACCCGCACCACCGTAGAGCGCGACGATCGCGCCGTCCTTGGGCTTCACCGACGCCGCGCCGAACTGGACGTGCTTGTCCAGCTCACGCTTTTCCGGGTCCAGCTTTTCCTTCTCGACCTTCTGAACGGCCTTGGTCAGCGCCTCGACCTTGTCCTTCTCGAAGGTCGTCTTGATCTGGTAGCCGCCCTGGTCGAACTGCTTCTCCGTGATGTTGGAGTGGTTCAGGACGTACTTCTTGGCCGTGTCCGCCAGGTACCCGATCTGGCCGCTCATGCCCTTGGACGCCTTTCGGCCCTGCGGCATGGGGTACCTCTTGATCGCCTCCTGGTACTCGGCGTCCGTGATCCTCTTGTCCTTGTGCATCTGCTCGAGGATCCAGCGCCAGCGTGCCTCGGAGCGCTTGCGGTTGGCGTCAGCGCTCGCCGACTCGTCGATGCTGTCGTTGCCCGCGGGGTCGTAGTACGTCGGTCCCTTGAGCAGGGCGGCGAGGAAAGCGCACTCGCTCGGTTTGAGGTCCTTCGCTTCCTTGCCGTAATAGGCCTGGGCGGCGGCCTGGATGCCGTAGGCACCACGGCCGTAGTACGAGGTGTTGAGGTAACCCTGGAGGATAGCGGTCTTCTTGAGCTTCGTCCCCACCTTGATGGAGATGAACATTTCCTTGAACTTGCGGGTGACCGTCTGCTCTTGGCTCAGGTAGGTGTTCTTGACGAACTGCTGGGTGATCGTCGAACCACCCTGCGTGTCACCACCCCGGGCCATGTTCGCCAGGGCCCGGGCGATACCCATGGGGTCGACGCCCGAGTCCTGGTAGAAGGTCTTGTTCTCGGCCGAGATCACCGCCCACTGCATGGCCTTGGGGATACGCTCGATCGTGACGTTCTGCCGGTTCTGGCCACTGCCCGCCGCGACCATCTGGCTGCCGTCGGCCCAGTAGTAGACATTGTTCTGCGACAGGGCCGCCGCGTTCTCCTCGTTGGGGACGCCCACCATGGCGTACCCGATGCCCGCCACGGCCACCATGCTGCCGAAGAAGCCGATGCACAGGCCGGAGACGAGCTTCCAGGACGGCAGCCAGCGCTGCCAGCCGTACTTGCCGGCCCGCGGATAGTCGATCAGCCGCTTCCTGTCGGAGACGGCAGCCGCGCGCCCTCGGCCCCGCCCGGGCCCAACAGGCCCGCCCGGGGCGGCGCGCCGGCCGCCACGGCCCGGTTCGGCCGCTCTGCGGCGGCCGCCTCCGGTGCTTCTCTGCGCCGCACGCCGGGCCTCTGCACGGCCGCCGTACGGACGCTCCTCACCCCCCGAGTCATAGGAGTCCGACCCATAGGAGTCGGACGGAGACCCGGTGGCGCCTCGCTGGGCCGCGCGGCGGCCGGAGGACGAACCGGACTGGCCGCGTCGGGCCGCGGCACGTCCGCCTCCCTGCGGCTGCGGCGGTTTGCGACGGTGCTCGCTCATCGAACGACTACTCCTCGGGCAGGCGCACCCCTGCGCGCCTGGAAACGGCGGCTGGTTTCCGGTCCCCCCGAAGTACGGATGCGGTCGGCTCCGCATTCATTGGTCCCGCATGCACCCGTACTACACCGAAGACGACGACGCTCTCAGGCGTCACTTGGTTCCCGGTGATGTGCATGGCGCACAGACTACGCACCGCCAAAACCTGCCTAGGCCTGAAGTTCACCTCAAATCAGGCAACTCGCGTCCGATGAACCGGTGATGTGATCCCGTTCACCACACCCCCTCTTGTCGCATCCGGAAGGCCGTTCTATCGTCGTGATGTATCGAGTCGATACATCAGCGCGACACATCGGACCGACACATCGGTCCGAACATCGGGTACCGCGGCAGAGAGGAGGCGACGATGAGCCGGCGTTCCGGGATCCTCGAGTTCGCCGTACTCGGCCTGCTCCGCGAATCTCCGATGCACGGCTATGAGCTGCGCAAACGACTCAATACATCACTGGGTGTGTTCCGTGCGTTCAGCTACGGGACGCTGTACCCCTGCCTCAAGACGCTGGTTGCCAACGGCTGGCTGATCGAGGAACAGGGGAACGAAACCGAGGCCGCTCCCCTCACCGGCCGCCGCGCCAAGATCGTCTACCGGCTGACGGCGGAGGGCAAGGAGCACTTCGAGCAGCTGCTCTCGCAGACCGGGCCCGACGCGTACGAGGACGAGACATTCGCCGCCCGTTTCGCTTTCTTCGGGCAAACCTCACGCGATGTGCGCATGCGCGTGCTGGAGGGCCGCCGCAGCCGGCTCGAGGAGCGGCTGGAGAAGATGCGCCTCTCCCTGGCCCGGACCCGGGAGCGCCTCGACGACTACACGCTTGAGCTCCAGCGCCACGGGATGGAGTCCGTGGAGCGCGAAGTGCGCTGGCTGAACGAGCTCATCGAGAGCGAGCGGGCGGGACGGGACCTGAAAGGCCCCGCCTCGGGGGAGCCCGGTTCGCGTGACACCACATCTGGAGCGTCGGGCGGCCTGCCCCGGCCGGGGGACGACTCCCGTCCGGATACGCCCGGCGACACCGCCACGTGAGAGCCCGTCGAAGGGCCTCACTCGTACACACAGGGAGCAACCGGAATGGGTTCGGTTCGCGTAGCCATCGTCGGTGTGGGCAACTGCGCCGCATCGCTGGTGCAGGGAGTCGAGTACTACAAGGACGCCGACCCGGCGTCCAAGGTGCCGGGCCTGATGCACGTCCAGTTCGGCGACTACCACGTCCGCGACGTCGAGTTCGTCGCCGCGTTCGACGTGGACGCCAAGAAGGTCGGTCTCGACCTGGCGGACGCCATCGGCGCCTCCGAGAACAACACCATCAAGATCTGCGACGTACCCAGCACCGGTGTGACGGTCCAGCGCGGCCACACCCTCGACGGCCTGGGCAAGTACTACCGCGAGACCATCGAGGAGTCCGCCGAGGAGCCGGTCGACGTCGTCCAGGTCCTCAAGGACAAGCAGGTCGACGTCCTCGTCTGCTACCTGCCGGTCGGTTCCGAGGACGCGGCGAAGTTCTACGCCCAGTGCGCCATCGACGCCAAGGTCGCCTTCGTCAACGCCCTCCCGGTCTTCATCGCCGGCACCAAGGAGTGGGCGGACAGGTTCACCAAGGCGGGCGTCCCGATCGTCGGCGACGACATCAAGTCCCAGGTCGGCGCCACCATCACGCACCGCGTCATGGCGAAGCTGTTCGAGGACCGGGGCGTCGTCCTGGACCGCACGATGCAGCTGAACGTCGGCGGCAACATGGACTTCAAGAACATGCTCGAGCGCGACCGCCTCGAGTCGAAGAAGATCTCCAAGACGCAGGCCGTCACCTCCCAGATCCGCGACCGCGACCTGGGAGAGGGAAACGTCCACATCGGCCCGTCCGACTACGTCGCCTGGCTGGACGACCGCAAGTGGGCGTACGTCCGCCTCGAGGGCCGCGCCTTCGGTGACGTCCCGCTGAACCTGGAGTACAAGCTCGAGGTCTGGGACTCCCCGAACTCCGCCGGCGTCATCATCGACGCGCTGCGCGCCGCGAAGATCGCCAAGGACCGCGGCATCGGCGGCCCCGTGCTCTCCGCGTCGAGTTACTTCATGAAGTCCCCGCCCGTCCAGTACTACGACGACGAGGCCCGCGAGAACGTCGAGAAGTTCATCGCGGGTGAGGTCGAGCGCTGAGGCGCTCCAACCAGTCGCTCCTGCCAGGGCTGTGAGGGTCCCCGGGTCGTACGACCCGGGGACCCACTCCGTATGTGAGGCTGTGCCCCATGGCCGTCGTCCGTGACCTGCGTGTGCTGTTGCGCTTCCAGGGCTTCAGGCGCCTGCTCGGCGTGCGCCTGCTCTCCCAGGGCGCCGACGGCGTCTACCAGGTCGCGCTCGCCGCGTACGTGGTCTTCTCGCCGGAGAAGCAGACCTCGGCGGCCGCGGTCGCCTCCGCGATGGCGGTGCTGCTGCTCCCGTACTCCCTCGTCGGCCCCTTCGCCGGTGCCCTGCTGGACCGCTGGCGGCGCCGCCAGGTCCTGCTGTACGGCAGCCTGCTGCGCGCGCTGCTGGCTTCCGCCACGGCCCTGCTGATACTCAGTCCGGCTCCGGACTGGCTCTTCTACGTCTCCGCCCTGTGCGTCACCGCCGTCAACCGTTTCGTCCTCTCCGGCCTGTCCGCCGCCCTGCCCCGCGTCGTCGACGCCGAGCGCCTCGTCATCGCCAACTCCCTCTTCCCGACCGCCGGGACGCTGGCGGCGACCGCCGGCGGCGGTGTCGCCTTCGTCGTCCGCCTGGTGGTGGCGGACTCCGATGCCGCCGTGGTGCTCGTGGGAGCCGTGCTGTATCTGTGCGCCGCCCTGGCGTCGCTCAGCATGACGCGGGAACTCCTCGGCCCCGACCGGAACTTGGTGCGCGAGCGGATCGGGACGGCTCTCAAGGGCACCGCTCGCGACCTGGTGGCGGGCGTACGTTACCTGTCCGCGCCCCCGCGCCGGGAAGCGGCCTGGGCGCTGGCGGCCATGGCGCTGATGCGCTTCTGCTACGGCGCACTGCTGGTGATGCTGCTGATGCTCTGCCGGTACGCGCTCACCACGACCACGGACGACGGACTCGCCCTGCTGGGGCTGGTGTTGGGCTTCTCCGGCGCCGGCTTCTTCGCGGCGGCCGTGGTGACGCCCTGGACCGCCGGACGGCTCGGGCCGGGCCGCTGGATCGTCGTGTGTGCGGGGACCGCCGCGCTGCTGGAGCCCGCTCTCGGACTGCCGTTCGCCACTGCCCCTCTGCTGGCCGCGGCCTTCGTCCTGGGCCTGACCACCCAGGGCGCGAAAATCGCCACGGACACGATCGTCCAGTCCTCCGTCGAGGACGGCTTCCGTGGCCGGATCTTCTCGGTCTACGACGTCCTTTTCAACGTCGCGTTCGTCGGCGCCGCCGCCGTCGCCGCCCTGATGCTGCCGCCGGACGGCCGATCCGTGCCGCTGGTGATCACGATCGCCGTTATCTACGCGGCAGTAGCTGCGAGTATGGGCTGGTTTGGCCGCCAGTAAGTGTCACATCAATGACACACAGCCACATCCGACTACTGCGGTGTCAGTGGGGACCGGTAACTGACGTGGGTCTTATCTCGCGCGACTGTTCGCGCGGCTCACTCATGTTCTAGGGGGACCCCCAAGTGACCACTCCGCCGCCCCAGGGCAACCCGTTCGCACAGGGCCAGCCCGCGGGTCAGCCCCAGGCCCCGTACCCGCCGCAGGGCGGCTACCCCCAGCAGCCCGGCCAGCCCGGCTTCCCGCCTCAGGGCGCGGCTCCGTACGCTCCCGTGGCACCGCAGCCGACCGGCCGCAAGCTCAGCTTCAAGACCATCAAGAACATCGCCATCGTCATCCCGGTGGCGAGCATTGCCATCGGCGGCTACATAACCAGCCGGGACGACGCCAAGACGGCGGCCGTCGGAGATTGCATGCACCGCGGCAGCACGGACGACAACAACCCGGACCTCGAGGTCGTTGAGTGCAGCGCCACGAAGGCCAAGATCGTAGTGCTGGCCAAGATCGAGGGCGCGTACCTCACGGAGACAATGGCGTCGAGCAAGTGCGAAGACGAAGCCAAGGACTTCCAGTACACATACACCGAGAGCGGTGACGGCAAGGACTTCCTGCTCTGCCTGAAGGGCAAGAAGTAAGGCAGATTCAGCGAGGGGCGGTGTTTCACGTGAAACACCGCCCGACCCCTCTCCAGGGTCATGTTTCACGTGAAACATGACCCCGTTTCACCGGCTCAGCCCTCCTGCTCGGCCCACCACTCCTTGAGCGCGGCCACTGCGGAGTCATACTCCATCGGCCCGTCCTCCAGGCGCAGCTCCAGCATGTGCTTGTACGCGCGGCCGACGACCGGACCGGGACCGACGCCGAGGATCTCCATGATCTGGTTGCCGTCGAGGTCGGGACGGATCGAGTCCAGCTCCTCCTGCTCCTGAAGCTTGGCGATCCGCTCCTCCAGACCGTCGTACGCACGCGCCAGGGCCGCCGCCTTGCGCTTGTTGCGTGTGGTGCAGTCCGAGCGGGTCAGCTTGTGGAGGCGGTCGAGGAGCGGGCCGGCGTCGCGTACGTAGCGGCGGACCGCCGAGTCCGTCCACTCTCCGGTGCCGTAGCCGTGGAAGCGCAGGTGGAGTTCCACGAGACGTGAGACGTCCTTCACCAGCTCGTTGGAGTACTTCAACGCCATCATGCGCTTCTTGGTCATCTTCGCCCCGACCACCTCGTGGTGGTGGAACGAGACCCGGCCGTCCTTCTCGAAGCGACGTGTGCGGGGCTTGCCGATGTCGTGCAGCAGGGCGGCCAGGCGGAGGGTCAGGTCGGGGCCGTCGTCCTCCAGCGCCATCGCCTGCTCCAGGACGATCAGCGTGTGGTCGTAGACGTCCTTGTGCCGGTGGTGCTCGTCACGCTCCAGGTGCAGGGCCGGCAGCTCGGGCAGCACGCGGTCGGCGAGGCCCGTCTCGACGAGCAGCGACAGGCCCTTGCGCGGGTGCGGTGACAGGATCAGCTTGTTCAGCTCGTCCCGTACCCGCTCGGCCGAGACGATCTCGATACGCCCGGCCATCGCGTTCATCGCCGCGATCACCTCGGGGGCGACCTCGAAGTCGAGCTGAGCCGCGAAGCGCGCGGCCCGCATCATCCGCAGCGGATCGTCCGAGAAGGACTCCTCCGGGGTGCCAGGAGTACGCAGCACACGCGACGCGAGGTCCTCGAGCCCGCCGTGCGGATCGATGAACTCCTTCTCCGGCAGCGCGACGGCCATCGCGTTCACCGTGAAGTCGCGGCGGACGAGGTCCTCCTCGATGGAGTCGCCGTACGACACCTCGGGCTTGCGCGAGGTCCGGTCGTACGCCTCCGACCGGAAGGTGGTCACCTCGATCTGAAAGCGTCGATCAGCGTCTCCGACGCGGGCATCCTTCTGGGCCCCGACCGTGCCGAAGGCGATCCCGACGTCCCAGACGGCGTCCGCCCACGGGCGCACGATCTTGAGTACGTCCTGGGGGCGGGCGTCGGTCGTGAAGTCCAGGTCGTTGCCGAGCCGGCCCAGCAGCGCGTCCCGGACCGAGCCGCCGACCAGGGCGAGTGAGAACCCGGCCTCCTGGAAGCGGCGGGCGAGGTCGTCGGCGACAGGAGCGACCCGCAGCAGTTCACTCACCGCGCGGCGCTGCACCTGACTCAGGGCACTGGGCATTTCTTCGTTGGCGTTCGGCACAACAGAAGAGGGTACGTGGCCCGGGCGCCCCCGAGCTCCCCCTATTACGCATGCAGATACGTCCGTCAATACGCGCACAAGAGATGCCCTTGCCCTGGAGTCAACCACTGCCTGCCAAACGGCGATATAGCGGACAGCGCGGCGCCGGGACGCGATCTTGTGGAACGGACCGCGGCACTTCCCCTCAGCGCACATCGTTACCATGCGTGGACGCACATTCCGACGACCACTGACGACGACGAGGGACGGGCGAGCGCGTGGCCGAGGCGGCAGACTTCCAGGGGACCAGTGCCTCACCTGCCCGCCGGTGGCTACGGCGCACCGGGGCACTGCTCGCCGGTGCGCCCTTGCTGGCCGGACTCCTCCAGTTGCCCGCCGCGACGCCGGCGGACGCGGCCGGGCAGGAGTCCCCGCAGGCCGCCTCCGGCACGGGTTCGGTGTCCGTCGCTGTCGACTCGCTCAGCCCCAGCGCCCCCACCGAGGGGGACACGGTGACGTTGACCGGCACGGTGACCAACAACGGCAAGCAGCCGGTCACCGACGTCCACGTCGATCTACGGGTGGGGCCCTCGCTCGACACCCGCTCCTCCATCGACACCCTCGCCAAGAAGAGCGACGACGTCCAGGGCCCCGCCGGCAAGCCAGTCGGCGGCAAGTACACCGAGAAGTTCTCCAAGCTCACCCCCGGCGTCGCGGAGCCCTTCAACATCTCCGTGCCGGTCGACGAGCTGGACCTCGGCCGGGACGGCGTCTACCAGCTGGCCGTCGCGCTCTCCGGTGAGACCGCCGCGCAGCCCTGGGACCAGGTTCTCGGCATCCAGCGCACGTTCCTGCCGTGGCAGCCGGAGGAAGCCGGCACCAAGACGAAGACCACGTTCCTGTGGCCGCTCGTCTCCGACGTCCACATGACGGCCGAGACGGGGTCGAACGAGCAGCAGACGCCGGTCTTCAGCAACGACGACCTCTCCGAGGAGATCTCCCCGGGCGGCCGCCTCGACCAGATGGTGTCACTGGGCAAGGGCCTCGACGTCACCTGGGTGATCGACCCGGACCTGCTGGCATCCGTCGACGCGATGACGAAGAACTACCAGGTCAGAGAGGAGGACGGCACCACCACCTCCGGCCGGAACCAGGCAGTCGCCAAGCAGTGGCTCTCGGAGCTCCAGCAGGCGGTGACGGGCAAGGAGGTCGTCGCCCTGCCGTTCGGCGATCCGGACCTGGCCTCCCTCGCCCACAACGGCACGCGCGTCACGGGCTCGCTGAGCCACCTCAAGGAGGCCACCGACGCCGTCGACAACACGGTGCCGACGATCCTCCACGTGCAACCGTCCACAGACTTCGCGTGGCCCGTGGCCGGCGCCGTCGACCCATCGATTATGAAGGTGGCGACCTCCGCGGGCGCCGACAAGGTGATCGCCCGCAGCGACAGCCTTCAGGACAATCTGTCGTACACGCCCTCCGCGGCCCGGCCCATCGGCGGCGGCACCACGGCGGTCGTCGCGGACTCCCGGATGTCCACGGCGTTCCAGGGCAACCTGACGAAGGCCTCCGCGTCCACGCTCGCCGTGCAGCGCTTCCTGGCCCAGAGCCTGACGCTCGGCCTCCAGACCGGCAAGCAGCGCAGCGTCGTCGTCGCCCCGCAGCGCGCGCCCTCCGTGAGCCAGGCGCAGGCGATGGCCGAGGCACTGGGGGCCCTCCAGGGCGGGAACTGGTCCGAGTCGCAGGACCTCACGGCCGCCGCCAAGGCCAAGCCGGACCCAGCGGCCAACAGGAAGGTGCCGCCCGCCGACGCGTACCCCCGCTCGCTCAGCAAGCAGGAGCTGCCGCGAGCCGCCTTCGAGCAGATCGCGAGGACGCAGGGCAAGCTCGACAACTTCAAGGTGATCCTCACCGACGAGTCCCGGGTGGTCACCCCCTTCGGGCGGGCGATGAACCGCGAGATGTCCACGTCGTGGCGTGGCCGGGGCGTCGCGGCGGCGGGGTACCGCGGAGACGTCGAGAAATACCTGGACGGCCTGATCGACGGGGTCAAACTGATCAAGAAGACGGAGACCAAGCTCTCCGGCCGCAGCGCCACGATCCCCGTCACCGTCCAGAACAACCTGGTCCAGGGAGTCGAGCACCTGAAGCTGCGGCTCACGTCGCAGAACCCGACGCGACTCAAGATCGGCGGCAACGCCTACGAGGAGCAGCGGGTCGCCGTGAACGGCGGGCACAGCCAGTCGGTGAAGTTCACCACGTCCGCCAATGCCAACGGCCGGGCGAAGGTGGTCGCCCAGCTGTACACGGAGGACGGCCAGAAGTACGGCGAGCCCGTCCCCTTCGACGTGAAGGTCACCGAGGTCACGGCCACCGTGATGCTGGTCATCGGGGGCGGTGTCCTGCTCCTGGTCCTCGCCGGCTTCCGTATGTACACCCAGCGCAAGCGCGCCACCGCCCGTGAGGTCGCCGAGGACGCCACCGCCGAGGGGGACGACGACGTCGACAGCCCGGCCGACGCTCCGCAGAACCAAGAAGCCTCCGGCGACCGTCACAAGGAGGAGTCCGAGGCCTGCTCCCGGGCAGACGCCCCGCAGCAGCCGAGTGACGCGGCCCCGGACACCGCAGCGGAAAGCGCCGACCCGTCCGGCCCGGGTGAGAGAGTGGACCGTTGAGATGTCGTGGCCGGTGGGCCCGGGACGATGAGGTGGGGTAACCATGAACGCGCCGTACGACGGTGACCACGGCCGTGGCGTGGGCAGCTCGGGCTACCCCGAGTCGGGCGGGCCCGAGGGCTCGCCGCCCGAGCACGGCCAGGTGCCACCGCAACCGCCCGCGGACATGTACCTCCAGGACGCCTACGCCCAGGACCCCTACCGGGCACAGGACCTCTCCGCCCAGGACCCGGTCGCCGAGGCACGCTACGACCGCGCCGCGCACCCCCCGCCCGCTCCGGGCACGTACCAGCCGCAGCAGCAGCTGTACGCCCAGCCGCCGCAGTCGCCGTACGCGCCCGACCCGCAGGTGTGGGCCCAGACGCCACCGCCGGAGCCGGAGGGCCCGACGCGGCACCTGCCATACGGCGACGACGCCCGGACCACCCAGTTCGTGGGCGTGGACGACCTCGTCTCCCAGGCCGGCGAGCCCCGCCAGGAGCCGGACGCGTTCGCGCATCTCTTCCGGGACCAGCAGCAGGGCAGCGGCCACCCGTCCTACGAGTCGCCATCGGTCCCAGGCCCGTCCCCGGCCCCGAGCCAGATGGCGCAGGGACAGTACGCGGCGCAGGGCTCGTACGCGGTCGGCCAGTACCCGTCTCCCGGCGAGACCGCGGCGACACCGGCGGTGGACGACACCCCCGCCCCCGAGCCCGCCGCCTCGCCCGCTCCGAAGAAGGGCGGCCGCGCCGCGGGCCTGATGAAGTCCAGCGCCGTGATGGCGGCGGGCACCATGGTCTCCCGCCTCACCGGCTTCATCCGCTCCGCGCTGATCGTGTCGGCCATCGGCGTCGGCTTCCTCGGTGACACCTTCCAGGTCGCCTACCAACTGCCGACGATGCTCTACATCCTCACGGTCGGCGGCGGTCTCAACTCCGTCTTCGTGCCGCAGCTCGTCCGCGCCATGAAGGAGGACGAGGACGGCGGCGAGGCGTACGCCAACCGCCTGCTGACCCTCGTCATGGTGGCGCTCGGCGCGCTCACCGCGCTCGCGATCTTCGCCGCGCCACTCCTGATCCGCGTGATGTCTCCGTCGATCGCCAGCGACCCCGCGGCGAATCAGGTCGCCATCACCTTCGTCCAGTACTTCCTGCCCTCGATCTTCTTCATGGGCGTCCACGTGGTGATGGGCCAGATCCTCAACGCCCGCGGGAAGTTCGGCGCGATGATGTGGACCCCGGTTCTGAACAACATCGTCATCATCGTGACGCTGGGCATGTTCATCTACGTCTACGGCACCGCCGCCGACTCCGGGATGAAGGTCACCACCATCCCGCCGGAGGGCCAGCGCCTCCTCGGCATCGGTGTCCTGCTCGGCCTCGTGGTCCAAGCGCTGGCGATGATCCCCTATCTGCGCGAGACGGGCTTCCGGCTGCGGCTGCGCTTCGACTGGAAGGGCCAGGGCCTCGGCAAGGCCGTCACGCTCGCCAAGTGGACGGTCCTGTTCGTCCTGGCCAACCAGGCGGGCGCCATGATCGTCGTCTGGCTGTCCACCGCGGCGGGCAAGGCCTCGCCCGTCGACGGCACCGGCTTCTCCGCCTACGCCAACGCACAGCTGATCTGGGGTCTGCCGCAGGCCATCATCACCGTCTCCCTCATGGCTGCCCTGCTGCCGCGCCTGTCGCGCTCGGCGGCCGAGGGCGACGGCGGCGCCGTCCGGGACGACATCTCCCAGGGCCTGCGCAACACGGCCGTCGCGATCGTGCCGATCGCGTTCGGCTTCCTCTCGCTCGGCATTCCCATGTGCACGCTGATGTTCGGCTCCTCGGGCACCAGCGAGGCCACCAACATGGGGTTCATGCTGATGGCGTTCGGTCTCGGCCTGATCCCGTACTCCGTGCAGTACGTCGTCCTGCGCGCCTTCTACGCCTACGAGGACACCCGAACTCCCTTCTACAACACGGTCATCGTGGCCGCGGTCAACGCGGGCGCCTCGGCGGTCTGCTACTTCGTCATCCCGTCGCGCTGGGCCGTGGTCGGCATGGCCGCCTCCTACGGCCTGGCCTACGCGATCGGCGTCGGCGTCGCCTGGCGCCGACTGCGTAAGCGGCTGGGCGGGGACCTCGACGGCGCCCGTGTCCTGCGGACCTACGCCCGGCTGTGCATCGCGTCGATCCCGGCCGCCCTGCTCAGCGGCGCGGCCTGCTACGGCATCGGCCACGCACTCGGCCAGGGCGTCGTGGGCTCGCTCGCCGCGGTGCTGGCCGGGGGCGCTGTTCTGCTCGTGATCTTCTTCGTCGCCGCCCGCCGCATGCGCATCGAGGAACTCAACTCGCTGGTCGGCATGGTCCGCGGACGCCTGGGACGCTGAGTCGGGGGGATAGGCGCACAACCATCGTCAGCCACCGCGTGTCGTGCATAGCGGCGGACTGTGGGCACAATTGGTTTCGGCGTCGGACGGCGTGCAACGGATGCCGTGGCGGCGCTCAATGGATGGGGAGGCAGGAACGACGGTGGCGGAACGGAGTACGGCTGCCGTCGACGTGGCAGACAACAGCGACGAGACGTCGCTGACCGCACAGGCGGACCAGTCCACGGCCGACGGGGTGGCCAAGAACCGGGAGCGGGACACGGACAGCGACGAGGTACAGGAGAGCACCCGGACCGACGGTTCCGGGAAGACCTCGCCGCCTGAACTGCACAGTGGTCACAAACTCGCCAGACGCTACCGCCTCGAGGAGTGCGTCACCCGTCTGGACGGTTTCAGCAGTTGGCGTGCCATGGACGAGAAGCTCCGCCGTGCCGTCGGCGTGCACATTCTGCCCGCGGACCACTCACGGGCCCGGTCCGTCCTGGCCGCCGCCCGCTCCTCAGCCCTGCTGGGCGACCCGCGCTTCGTCCAGGTACTGGACGCGGTGGAGGAGAACGACCTCGTCTACGTCGTCCACGAGTGGCTTCCGGACGCGACGGAACTGACCACGCTCCTCGCCTCCGGGCCGCTGGAGCCGTATGACGCCTACCAGATGGTCAGCCAGATCTCCTCCGCGATGGCCGCCGCCCATCGCGAGGGCCTCGCCCACCTGCGGCTGAACCCCAACGCCGTCCTGCGCACCTCGACCGGCCAGTGGCGCATCCGCGGACTCGCGGTGAACGCCGCTCTGCGGGGCATCGCATCCGACACCCCGCAGCGCACCGACACCGAGTCCATCGGCGCCCTGCTCTACGCGGCGCTCACCCAGCGCTGGCCGTACGAGAGCGACGCCTACGGGCTGTCCGGCCTGCCGAAGGACATCGGTCTGATCGCGCCCGACCAGGTGCGTGCCGGGGTGCACCGCGGCCTCTCCGAACTGTCCATGCGGGCGCTCGTCAACGACGGCGCCACCGCCTCCCGGCACGAGTCGCCGTGCACCACGCCGGAGGAGCTGGTGAAGGCGATCGGCGAGATGCCCCGCATCCGTCCGCCGGAGCCGGCGTTCACCGCCCCGCCCGAGTACCAGCGCACGTCGTACCAGCAGGGCACGTACGGCCGCCAGGCCCCGCGCCCCGGTGCCACCCAGCCGGTCCCGACCCCGCCGCCCCCGCTGCAGAGCCGCACGGGCAAGGCCCTGAAGTGGGCCGTCTCCGCGCTTCTGATCGCCGCGCTCGGCCTCGGCAGCTGGCAGCTGGCGGACGCACTCATGGACCAGGGCGGCAAGACCGACGACCCGGGCCAGACGCAGAACAACGAGGACGGCGACAAGAACAAGAATTCCCCGGCACCGAAGCCGATCGCCATCAAGGGCGCCGAGGAGTACGTCGCCAAGGGTGATGCCCAGCACCCCGCCGACGTGACCAAGACCTACGACGGCGATACGTCCACGGGCTGGCGTACCAGCAGCTACCTTGACGGCCCGAAGATGGTGATAAAGCCGGGTGTCGGCATCGTCTACGACCTGGGATCCGAGAAGGAAGTCTCGACCGCGACCCTCTCGCTGCGGTACGGCGGCGACCACACCACGGTCGAGCTGTACGCGACCGACGCGCTCGGTTCGTCCACACCGCTGAGTTCCATGAAAAAGCTGGGCACGGAGACGACGAGCAGCACCTCCGCGAAGGTGACCGTCGACAAGCCTGTGAAGAGCCGGTACCTCCTGGTGTGGCTGACGGCCCTGCCGTACTCCGGCGACGACCCCGCCAACTACAGCAACCCGGGCTACAAGCAGGCCATCACCGAAGTGAAGTTCGCGGGCTGAGAGCCGACAGAGGGAAGGGGGTTCGATGGCGGACCGCGCCGAGCTCAGCGGTGTAAGTGATCAGGACCTCCTCGCCCGGCATGTCGAGGGCGACCCCGACGCCTTCGGTGAGATCGTGCGGCGGCACCGCGATCGCCTCTGGGCCGTAGCCCTGCGGACGCTGGGAGACCGCGAGGAAGCCGCTGACGCGGTGCAGGACGCCCTCGTTTCCGCCTACCGGGCCGCCCACACCTTCCGGGGCCAGTCGGCCGTCACGACGTGGCTGCACAGGATCACGGTGAACGCCTGCCTGGACCGCGCCCGCAAGGTCGCCTCCCGGAAGACCTCTCCCGTCGACGACACCGAGCGCCTGGAGCAGCTGCTGGAGCCGCACGAGTCGGCTTCGGCGCCCGCGGAGCGCAACGATCTCCACCGGCAGCTCATCGAAGCCCTGGGGACCCTGCCGGCCGACCAGCGAGCGGCGCTCGTCCTGGTGGACATGCAGGGCTACCCGGTCGCGGAGGCGGCCCGCATCCTCGACGTGCCGACCGGGACGGTGAAGAGCCGATGTGCGCGCGGCAGAGCCAGACTCCTGCCCCTGCTCACCCATCTGCGGCCGGACAGCAACAGTGAGAGCAAGAAGGCGGGCGAGGAACGGAACCGGACGCAGGGGCCGGCCGTCCCACCCGCAGCGGGACCGGCTCGAGCGGAACCACCGGACACAGGACCGAGCGACCCAGCGGCAGTGAAGGGCGGAGGTGGACGAGCGTGACGTCGACGACAGACATGGCCGGGCACCCGGACGTCGCGGAGATCTCCGACCTCGCCGAGGGCCTCCTCCCACCGTCCCGGAGCACCGACGTACGCCGGCATCTGGACGCGTGCGAGCTCTGCGCGGACGTCTATTCCTCCCTGGAGGAGATCCGCGCACTGCTCGGCACGCTGCCGGGCCCACCGCGCATGCCCGCCGATGTCGCAGGCCGCATCGATTCCGCCCTCGCCGCCGAGGCTCTGCTGAACGCGACGGGGCCGGAGGCCGCAGACAGCCAGACGCCGGTGAGCACTCCCCGGCCCACGGCCCATGACGACAGCGGTGCGCATGTTTCACGTGAAACATCGACGCCCGCCGCCCGGCCCGCCGGGCGTCCCCGCTCCTCCAGCACCGGCCCGGGTCGCAAGGGCCGCACGCGGAACGGGCGCCGGAGGATCGCCGTCCTGGGGACCGTCTTCACCGTCGCCGCCCTGGGACTGGGCTCTGTCCTGCTGTCGTCACTCGGCGACGGCAAGCCCCCGCATGACACGGCGGGCGGACAGCAGACCACCGCCGCAGACACCTTCTCCGAGGGGAAGCTCGAAAAGCAGGTCACCGATCTCCTGGCCGCGAGCCAGAGCAAAGGCGGCTCCCGCACCCCCCTCGGCGCGGAGACCGCGCCCGGCACCAACCACAACCAGATCTTCAAGGCACCCACAGTGCCCGGCTGCGTCCGCGACGGCATCGGACGCAAGGACACGGCCCTCGCTGTCGAGAACGGCAGGTATCAGGGGAAGAAGGCCATGCTGGTGTTGCTCCCCGACGCCTCCGATGCCACGCGGGTCACGGCCTACATCGTCGACGCGACCTGCGTGGGTCCTTCGGCGACGACCGCCACGGGCAAGGTCCTTCTTCAGCGCTCGTACCCGTCCGCCTGAGGCACGTCTTCGTCTTCGCCCTGCGGGCCGCCCCGCCCAGGCCGGCATCTCCGTGTGCCCGGACACAGTGGGAATGCGCGCCCCTTAGGATCCGTTGGGTGGGGTGGGAGCTCCCAGAGAAGCTCCCACCGGTCGAACGACGCAGTCCAGAGACGAGGAATCAAGCCGTGAGCGACGTCCGTAACGTGATCATCATCGGCTCCGGGCCCGCCGGCTATACGGCGGCGCTCTACACCGCGCGCGCGTCGCTGAAGCCACTGGTGTTCGAGGGCGCCGTCACCGCCGGCGGTGCGCTCATGAACACCACCGACGTCGAGAACTTCCCAGGCTTCCAGGACGGCATCATGGGCCCCGAGCTCATGGACAACATGCGGGCCCAGGCGGAGCGCTTCGGGGCCGAGCTCATCCCGGACGACATCGTCAACGTCGACCTGACCGGTGAGATCAAGACCGTCACGGACACGTCCGGTACCGTCCACCGGGCCAAGGCCGTCATCGTCGCCACCGGCTCGCAGCACCGCAAGCTCGGTCTGCCGAACGAGGACGCCCTCTCCGGCCGTGGGGTGTCCTGGTGCGCCACCTGTGACGGGTTCTTCTTCAAGGACCAGGACATCGCCGTGATCGGTGGTGGCGACACCGCCATGGAGGAGGCCACCTTCCTCTCGCGGTTCGCCAAGTCCGTGACCGTCGTCCACCGCCGCGACACCCTGCGCGCCTCCAAGGCCATGCAGGAGCGCGCCTTCGCCGACACGAAGATCACGTTCGTGTGGGACAGCGAGGTCGCCGAGATCCAGGGCGACCAGAAGCTCTCGGGTCTGAAGCTGCGCAACCTCAAGACCGGCGAGCTCTCGGACCTGCCGGTGACCGGTCTGTTCATCGCCATCGGCCACGACCCCCGCACCGAGCTCTTCAAGGGTCAGCTCGACCTGGACGACGAGGGCTACCTGAAGGTGGACGCGCCGTCGACGCGCACCAACCTGACCGGTGTCTTCGGTGCCGGCGACGTGGTCGATCACACCTACCGTCAGGCGATCACCGCGGCAGGGACCGGATGTGCCGCTGCTCTCGACGCCGAGCGCTACCTCGCCGCTCTCGCGGACGAGGAGCAGCCCGAGCCCGAGAAGACCTCTGTCTGACCCCTCTCCCTACCCGCCCCACGCACCAACCACTTAAGGAGCCCGCCGTGGCCGGCACCCTGAAGAATGTGACCGACGACTCCTTCGAGCAGGACGTCCTCAAGAGCGACAAGCCCGTCCTGGTGGACTTCTGGGCCGCCTGGTGCGGACCGTGCCGCCAGATCGCGCCGTCCCTGGAGGCGATCGCCTCCGAGTACGGCGACAAGATCGAGGTCGTCAAGCTGAACATCGACGAGAACCCGGGTACGGCCGCCAAGTACGGCGTCATGTCCATCCCGACCCTGAACGTCTACCAGGGTGGCGAGGTCGCCAAGACCATCGTGGGCGCCAAGCCGAAGGCCGCGATCGTTCGCGACCTCGAGGAGTTCATCGCCGAGTGAACCGGCCGAGCCGTCTGAGCGACGGTGCATGTTTCACGTGAAACACGAATGGGCCAACCCGAGAGGGTTGGCCCATTCGTTTGACCTCTTCCTCTACAGCGGCCGCAGCGCCGGCTCCTTCTGTACGGCTCCCAGGAGCCGGTCCAGCGCCATCTCGACGTCTTCCTTCCAGGAAAGCGTCGACCGCAGTTCCAGTCTCAGTCGGGGATAGGTGGGGTGCTGCCGGACCGTCTTGAAGCCCACCGCCAGCAGATGATCGGCGGGCAGCACACAGGCCGGTTCCTTCCAGCGCGCATCTCCGAACGCCTCGATCGCTTTGAATCCGCGCCGCAGCAGATCCTTGGCGACCGTCTGGACCATCACCCGACCCAGTCCCTGCCCCTGGTACCCCGGCACGATGAACGCGGTCATCAACTGAACCGCGTCGGGGGAGACGGGACTCGTGGGGAACGCCGTGGAGCGCGGGACATAGGCGGGCGGGGCGTAGAGCACGAAGCCCACCGGTACGTCGTCGACGTACACGACCCGACCGCAGGATCCCCAGTCCAGCAGAACGGCCGAGATCCAGGCTTCCTTCTCCAGAGCGGACTCGCCCGCCTTTACCGCGGCCTCACCGCTGACCGGGTCGAGCTCCCAGAAGACGCACGAGCGACAGCGCTTGGGAAGGTCCTGAAGGTTGTCCAGCGTGAGCGGTACGAGCCGACGCCCCATGAAGGCTGTTCCTCGCTTCCTTGGCCTGCCGCGTCACGGGCGGCTGTCAGAGCGCTCCGTTCCCTGAGGAGACTGCCGATGAACCCACCGACCGCTCCAAGCCCCAAACCGGCGCTCACCAGTCCAGTGCGGCTCATCGTTCGCATGGCCCCTGCCTTCCTCTCAGAGGTGCTGCCGGGTGGGTGCGCCGTATCCGAACGCATCGTATCCACGATGCGATTCCATCGATACCGCCAGAAAGGAAAGAGCGGGCCACGTTCCGGTACACACCGGACATGGCCCACTCTGTCATCCGCAACAGAGGCTCCTGCCGGAGGCTCAGGACTCGCTCTCCTCGGAGTCGCCATCCAGGAGGCTCTTCTGGAGAACCGACCCCTCGCCCGGAGCGAGTGAGCCGAGGATCCGCTCCAGGTCCTCCATGGAGGCGAACTCGACGGTGATCTTGCCCTTCTTCTGGCCCAGGTCGACCTTCACCCGCGTCTCGAAGCGGTCCGAGAGCCGTGTGGCGAGCTCGGACAGCGCGGGAGAGACACGGGCACCGGCACGCGGGCCCTTGGGCCGCTGGGCCTTCTGGGGACGCGACCCCATCAGGGTCACGATCTCCTCGACGGCCCGCACCGACAGCCCCTCGGCCACGATGCGATGGGCCAGCCTGTCCTGCTCCTCCGAGTCCTCGACGGACAGCAAGGCCCGCGCGTGGCCGGCGGAGAGCACTCCGGCGGCGACCCGGCGCTGCACCGCCGGCGAGAGCTTCAGCAGGCGCAGGGTGTTGGAGACCTGCGGGCGGGATCGGCCGATGCGGTCCGCCAGCTGGTCGTGTGTGCAGTTGAAGTCCCGTAGCAACTGGTCGTAGGCGGCCGCCT
This sequence comes from Streptomyces sp. DG1A-41, assembly GCF_037055355.1. Classification (GTDB taxonomy): domain Bacteria; phylum Actinomycetota; class Actinomycetes; order Streptomycetales; family Streptomycetaceae; genus Streptomyces. Next base: position 4,499,074 of record NZ_CP146350.1, read on the forward strand.
CTTCGAGCGGGTTCAGCTGGGCGCGGTGGAGGTTCTCCAGCAGAGCATCCAGGAGGAGCTTCTCGTCCTCCGTGGCCCGCACGATCGCCGGGATCGCCTCCAGCCCCGCCTCGCGGCAGGCCCGCCAACGGCGTTCGCCCATGATGAGCTCGTAGTGGGCGGGACCCACCTGCCGTACGACGACCGGCTGAAGGAGCCCCACTTCCTTGATGGAGGTGATGAGCTCGGCCAGCGCGTCCTCGTCGAAGACCTCACGCGGCTGCCGGGGATTCGGCGTGATCGAGTCGAGGGGAATCTCGGCGAAGTGCGCACCGATGGGCGCCGCAGGCGCGGGGGGAGCACTGGCCTGCGCCGGCTCCTCTGTCTCACGTGAAACAGCCGACAGCGTCGCCACCTTCGCTGCGGCCACCCCACGGTCATTCGGCAACACGGGCACTGCCGCGGGGGATGCGGGAGCGGCGCCCCCCGCCGCAGCCTGGGCTACCGACTTCTCCGTCGGGGCAGCAGGGATCAGTGCGCCGAGACCACGGCCCAGCCCCCTCCGTCGCTCGCTCACTGAATGCCCTCCACCATGCTCGGGTCGTTCTGCTGTGCGCCGATGTGGGCGTGCGTGGCGTCATAGCTGATGCCAACGCCCTTCAGCGCGATCTCTCGTGCCGCCTCAAGGTATGAGAGGGCACCACTTGATCCAGGATCGTAAGTCAGGACCGTCTGCCCGTAACTCGGCGCCTCGGAGATACGGACGGACCTGGGAATACTCGTCCGCAGCACCTCGTCGCCGAAGTGGGTGCGCACCTCTTCCGCGACCTGGGACGCGAGTCGCGTCCGGCCGTCGTACATGGTGAGCAGGATGGTCGACACATGCAGGCCAGGGTTGAGGTGTCCCCGCACCAGGTCGACGTTCCGCAACAACTGCCCCAGCCCTTCCAGCGCGTAGTACTCACACTGGATCGGGATCAGAACCTCCTGCCCCGCCACCAACGCGTTGACCGTCAGGAGACCGAGAGAGGGCGGACAGTCGATGAGGATGTAGTCCAGCGGCTGTTCGTACGCCTGGATGGCACGCTGTCAGCCGGCTCTCCCGTGCCACCAGGGACACCAGCTCGATCTCCGCACCGGCGAGATCGATCGTGGCAGGGGCGCAGAAGAGGCCCTCGACATCGGGGACCGGCTGGACGACCTCGGAGAGCGGCTTGCTCTCCACCAACACGTCATAGATGGACGGAACTTCGGCGTGATGGTCGATACCCAGCGCCGTGGACGCATTGCCCTGTGGGTCGAGGTCGACCACCAGAACCCGGCCACCGTGCAGGGCCAGCGACGCGGCAAGGTTGACGGTCGTCGTCGTCTTGCCCACACCGCCCTTCTGGTTGGCGACCACCATGATTCGGGTCTGCTCGGGCCGTGGCAGGCCCTCGCCGGCGCGGCCTAGAGCCTCCACCGCCAGTTGGGCAGCACGACCGATGGGAGTGTCGTCCATCGGAGGCGGTGTTTCACGTGAAACATCCGCCCCCATCGACTCGGTACGGGGACCGGGGACCGGATCGGTCATCGGTCCCGCGATGTTGGCGTCGGACCGCAAGGATTCACTCTCCTCGACTTCAGGCTCGCAATGAACAGAGCCTCCCATGTCTTCGGGGTCGTGAACCAGTGAGGCCTTCCGTTCTGTGGAGAAATCCACCTCTGTGGACAACTCAGTTCCCTCATCGAGTGACCCGAGAGGCTTGCGGTCGCGGGGTTCGGCCGCAGCGCGGCCACGACTGATGATGCCGTGCAGCAGTGAGCGACGTTTCACGTGAAACACGATGCACAGCAGTTGCAGCCGGACTGCCGCGACACTCCGGCATGCGTAGGTTTGGCAGCTTGTGTGGAGTACGTCTCGTCCTCAGGACGGATCAGCGTCGTCGGGCCCGGATGAGCGTCATCGGGATCGGATCAGCCGCTCCAGGACGGATCACCGTCGTCGGCGGGCACGTCCCGTGCGAGCCGCCTTGGCGCGCTTCGCGGCGAAGCGCACACCGCCGGGGCTCTCCCCGACCTCGACCCGTACGACCGTGGACATTGGGTCCACCACGCCCTCACCGACATGCAGGATGGACGTCTCCACAGCACCCAGCTTGCTCAGGGCCGCCGACGCGCTCTTCAGCTCCTCCTCGGCGGTGTCACCCTTGAGCGCGAGCATCTCCCCGTACGGCCGCAGCAGCGGGATGCCCCACGTGGCGAGACGGTCGAGAGGAGCGACAGCTCGGGCCGTCACGACGTGGACGGGCTGGATCTTCCCCATGACCTCCTCGGCCCGGCCGCGCACGACGGTCACATGATCGAGGCCGAGCAGTTCCACCACTTCGGTGAGAAAGTTCGTACGCCGCAGCAACGGCTCCAGAAGCGTGATCTTCAGGTCCTCCCGGACCAGCGCCAGCGGAATGCCGGGGAGGCCGGCGCCCGAGCCGACATCGCACACCGTCACGCCCTCGGGCACGACCTCCGAGAGCACCGCGCAGTTCAGCAGGTGCCGCTCCCACAGGCGGGGCACTTCGCGCGGGCCGATGAGACCGCGCTGCACGCCCGCCTCAGCGAGCAGCTCGGCGTACCGCACCGCATCCGCGAAGCGATCACCGAACACCTCGCGCGCCTGCTCGGGCGCGGGGAAGCTCCGCTGCCTCCGTCACGGGGGACCGTCCTTCCGTACGCGTCGGCGCACCCAGCGCCGACACCAGAACCACCAGAACTATCAGGCTGACAAAGTTCGGCCCCGTCTGCGCAACAGACGGGGCCGGGGAAGCTAGGGGCCGATCAGGCGGGAAGCACGACGACGAAGCGCTGCGGCTCCTCGCCCTCGGACTCGCTGCGCAGGCCCGCGGCCTTGACCGCGTCGTGCACGACCTTGCGCTCGAACGGCGTCATCGGCTTCAGCTTCACGGCCTCACCGCTGCTCTTGGCCTCGGCGGCGGCCTTGGCGCCCAGCTCGGACAGCTCGGAGCGCTTCCGGGCTCGGTATCCCGCGATGTCGAGCATCAGCCGGCTGCGGTCACCGGTTTCACGGTGCACGGCCAGACGGGTGAGCTCCTGGAGCGCCTCCAGCACCTCCCCGTCACGGCCGACCAGCTTCTGCAGGTCGCGGCTGCCCGTGTCGCTGATGATCGAGACAGAGGCACGGTCGGCCTCGACGTCCATGTCGATGTCGCCGTCGAGGTCGGCGATGTCGAGCAGACCCTCCAGGTAGTCCGCCGCGATCTCGCCCTCCTGCTCCAGGCGGGTCAGGGTGTCTGCACCCTCGGCAGCGGCGGAGGTGGTGCCTTCCGTCACGGGATGGACTCCTTCTTACTTCTTGGACGGGGACTTGGGCCGCTGCGGACCCTTGCGCTGTCCGGACTGGGCCTTGCTGCGGGTACCGCTGCCGGACTTCGCGTCGGACTTCTTGGCAGCGGCGGCGGGCTTGGCGTCCTCGGGCTCGTCGGACTTGGTGAGCGACGTCTTCGGCTCGGACTCACCGGCCGCCTTCGCGGCGGACTGCCGCTGAGCCTTGGTCTGCCTCTTGGGCTGCTGACGCTTCGGCGTGCCGGTGGTCGGCGTACCGTCATCGGCCTCGACGACGGCGGCGGTGTCGCCCTTGATGACGGTGCCGTCGGCCTGAGCGGCGAGGCCGGCCTTGGTCAGGCCGTTGATGAACTTGCGCTCGAACTCGTTGCGATCGCGTCCCTTGGCGACGATCGCCTTGACGATGGCCCGGTCACGGCGCCGGCTGACCTTGCCGTGGCTGGTGACGTGCTTGTGCAGGCGCTCCAGGTACGAGGCCTGGGCCTTGGAACCCGGGGTCGGGTTGTTGTGGATGACGTACATCTGCTGGCCCATGGTCCACACGTTGGTGGTCAGCCAATAGACGAGGACACCGACGGGGAAGTTGATGCCGAAGACGGCGAACATGATCGGGAAGACGTACATCAGCATCTTCTGCTGCTGCATGAACGGCGTCTTCACCGTGGTGTCGACGTTCTTCGTCATCAGCTGGCGCTGCGTGAAGAACTGCGACGCCGACATCAAGACGATCATGACGGCTGTGACCACGCGGACGTCGGTGAGGGAGGCACCGAGTGCTTCCACCTTCGACGAGCTGTCGGTGAACTTCACCGCCAGAGGCGCACCGACGATGTGCGCCTTCTGGGCACTCTCCAGAAGGCTGGTGTTGATCACGCCGATGGTGTCGTTCGACGCGATGCTGTTCAGCACGTGGTACAGGGCGAAGAAGAACGGGGACTGCGCCAAGATGGGAAGGCACGAGGACAGCGGGTTGGTACCCGTGTCCTTGTACAGCTTCATCATCTCTTCGGACTGACGCTGCTTGTCGTTCTTGTAGCGCTCCTGGATCTTCTTCATCTCGGGCTGGAGCGTCTGCATGGCCCGGGTCGCCTTGATCTGCTTCACGAAGAGCGGGATCAGGCAGATACGGATCAGGATCACCAGGGACACGATCGACAGGCCCCAGGCCCACCCGGTGTCAGGCCCGAAGAGGGCGCCGTACACCGAGTGGAACTGGACGATGACCCAGGAGACGGGTGTGGTGATGAAGCTGAAGAGGCTGGCAATCGTGTCCACTAATCATGCTCCTTGGGCATGGGACGGTGTCTCTGCGGCCGGGCTCGAAGGACTGGACCGACTTGTGGGAGAAGTCTGTCCCTCGATGGCCGGGACGGCGGCGGAGGGCCCGCCCTTGCGTGCACGCCACGCGTTACGCAGCATTTCGTGCCACCGTGGGCGCTTGCGCGGCGGGACATGGTCCACACCGCCCAGCGACCACGGGTTGCACCGCAGGATGCGCCAGGCCGTGAGTGCCGTTCCCTTGATGGCACCGTGCCGGTCGATGGCCGTGAAGCCGTAGTGGGAGCACGATGGGTAGTACTTGCAGACCGGCCCGAGCAGCGGACTGATCGTCCACTGGTAGAGCTTGATCAGAGCAAGCAGCGGGTACTTCATCGCGCGCCCCCTCCCAGCAGCCGCTGGAGGGCGGCATCCAGGTCTCGGGCCAGCTGTGCATGGTCGGCGTCGCCCGCACCGGGCAGTGCACGTACCACTACCAGGCTACCGGGGGGCAGCTGGGCGACTCGGTCGCGCATCAGGTGGCGAAGCCTGCGCTTCACTTTGTTGCGTACGACCGCACCACCCACGGCTTTGCTCACGACGAAACCCGCACGCGTCGGGGGAGCGCTCTCCCCAGGCGCATGCGGGTCCGTGGCACCGCTTCGAAGGTGGACGACGAGGTGCGGGCGTCCTGCCCGGCGTCCTCGCCGTACCGCGGTCGCGAAGTCCTCGCGCCGCCTCAGCCGGTTCTCGGTGGGCAGCACGACGTCATGACCTGACCGGGATCAGGCGGACAGACGGGCGCGACCCTTGCTACGGCGGGACGCGAGGATCGCGCGGCCGGCACGGGTGCGCATACGCAGCCGGAAGCCGTGGGTCTTCGCGCGACGACGGTTGTTCGGCTGGAAGGTGCGCTTGCTCACTCGGGGGCTCCAGAAGAAATCGGTAGTTGCGGGGTGCCGTCCTGGCTGTCACCGTGCGCCCACGAGTAGCTCGCAGTTACGCCCGAGTGCACCGCTTACCGATCACCCAAATGATCTGTGCCCATCGGAGGCAGGCGGCAGCAGCCATCGACAACTCGACCTGGTTACGGTACGCGCGGCTACGCCATCCGGTCAAACCAGCATCCACCCGGAGACACTTGTCCACAGGCTGGGGACAACAACTTGAACCGCAGCGGCCGCCCTGACTACCGTGACGGAACTCCGATTCGTTCCCTTATCCCTGCCCCACCCGATTTACATCCCGAGCCGTCCCAGAACCACACGTTCGTGGGACCTGTGAGAGAGCGTGCCCTGTGGCTGACGTACCTGCCGATCTTGCCGCAGTGTGGCCACGCGTATTGGAGCAACTCCTCGGGGAGGGCCGCGGCCAGGGTGTCGAGTCGAAGGACGAGCACTGGATCCGGCGCTGCCAGCCGCTCGCGCTGGTCGCGGACACCGCCCTGCTCGCCGTACCGAACGAATTCGCGAAGGGCGTGCTCGAGGGCCGACTGGCGCCCGTCGTCAGCGAGACCCTGAGCCGTGAGTGCGGCCGCCCGATCCGGATCGCGATCACTGTCGACGACTCCGCGGGCGAGCCCCCGGCCACGTCGGCTCCGGTCCGGCCTCAGTCGCGCTACGAGGAGCCCGAGATTCCGGCCGCGCGCCAGGACCGCGACGGTTATGAGGGGTACGGTCGCCACCGCGCCGAACCGCTGCCGGGAACGGCGGGTGACCAGCTGCCACCTACGCGCGGAGATCAACTTCCCACCCCCCGTCCCGCCTACCCGTCCGAGTACCAGCGCCCCGAGCCCGGCTCCTGGCCGCGGCCGACGCAGGACGAGTACGGCTGGCAGCAGCAGCGCCTCGGCTTCCCCGAGCGTGACCCGTACGCGTCACCGAGCCAGGACTCGTACGGCTCCCAGGACTCCTACGGATCCCGTGGGTCGTCGCAGGACTCGTACGGATCACATGGTTCCCGTGGGTCGCAGGACTCGTACGGACCACATGGGTCGCAGGACTCGTACGGCTCGTCCTCCCAGGACGCCTACGGCTCTCCGTCCCAGGACTACCGCCCGCAGTCCATGGAGCGCCCCTCCTACGAGTCGCGTTCCGACTACGACACGTCACGCCCCGACTACGACCAGCGCGACCCGGTCCGCCGGGAGCTGCCCGAGCCGCCGGCCGCTCGGGGCACGTGCACCGCGGTGGCCCCGTCGGCCCGAACCTGCCCACCACCGGTGCGCCCGGACCGCTGGCCGCGCAGCCCGCGCCGGCGACCGGCCCGGGTGAGCCCACCGCGCGCCTGAACCCGAAGTACCTCTTCGACACGTTCGTCATCGGCGCCTCCAACCGCTTCGCGCACGCCGCCGCGGTCGCCGTCGCCGAGGCACCGGCGAAGGCGTACAACCCGTTGTTCATCTACGGGGAGTCCGGGCTCGGCAAGACGCACCTGCTGCACGCGATCGGGCACTACGCGCGCAGCCTCTACCCGGGCACGCGGGTGCGGTACGTGAGCTCGGAGGAGTTCACCAACGAGTTCATCAACTCGATCCGCGACGGCAAGGGCGACAGCTTCCGCAAGCGCTACCGCGAGATGGACATCCTGCTCGTCGACGACATCCAGTTCCTGGCGGACAAGGAGTCGACGCAGGAGGAGTTCTTTCACACCTTCAACACGCTCCACAACGCCAACAAGCAGATCGTGCTGTCCTCAGACCGGCCGCCGAAGCAGCTGGTCACGCTGGAGGACCGGCTGCGGAACCGTTTCGAGTGGGGTCTGATCACCGATGTGCAGCCGCCCGAGCTGGAGACGCGTATCGCGATCCTCCGCAAGAAGGCGGTGCAGGAGCAGCTGAACGCGCCGCCGGAGGTGCTGGAGTTCATCGCGTCCCGGATCTCGCGCAACATCCGCGAGCTGGAGGGCGCGCTGATCCGGGTCACGGCGTTCGCCTCGCTCAACCGGCAGCCGGTGGATCTGGGCCTGACGGAGATCGTCCTCAAGGACCTGATCCCCGGTGGCGAGGACTCGGCCCCCGAGATCACGTCCACGGCCATCATGGGCGCGACGGCGGACTACTTCGGGCTCACCGTCGAGGACCTGTGCGGCACCTCGCGCGGCCGCGCCCTCGTCACCGCCCGGCAGATCGCCATGTATCTGTGCCGCGAGCTCACGGATCTGTCGCTGCCGAAGATCGGCGCGCTGTTCGGCGGCCGTGACCACACGACGGTCATGCACGCGGACCGCAAGATCCGCAACCTGATGGCCGAGCGCCGCTCCATCTACAACCAGGTCACCGAGCTGACCAACCGCATCAAGAACGGCTGACAGAGCCGGTCGTACGACGCCGAGGGCGCCCCCGGAACAGGTCCCGGGGGCGCCCTTCCTCATGTCGGGGCCGCCCTTCGTCGTGCTCACGGCCGGCCTTCGTCATGCCGTGGTCGCCGACTGTTCGAATTACCTGCCGGGTTACGGCCCCTCTCCACAGATTCGGCGACTTTCTCCCGTCCACACCCTGGGGACTGGGAAGTTGTCCAGACTGTGTCCACAGGGGCCTGCGTTGCAGGACCATCAGACCAGGTCATCTGCATGTGGATTCGTGGACAAGCGATCTCCACAGCCTGTGGACAGAGAGAACGTCCACAGGCTGTGCATCGAGTTGTCCACCGGCAACCCACAGGCTGGGGCCGGTTGTCCCCAGCGATCCCCAGCTTCTCCACATCGCTGTCCACTGTTCGGCAACACGACGCGCCTCCTCACCGGGTCGAGTGAAAGGCGTCACACGAAGGTGCCGGGTTGGGCTGTGGGAAAGATGGGTAAAGCTGGGGATGGCACTGGGGAGAACTCGCCTCACCCTGTGCACGGCGTGTGCAGAACTTTCTGTTCTCCACAGAGACCCCTGGTTGTCCACCGGCGTCACCCACAGGACCAGTGGACAAAATTCCCGCTCTGAGCTGGGCAAACGTGGTTATCCACGGTATCCACAGGCCCTACTACTACTCCCGACTAGAGAGAGCTGGGAATTCGTTTCGAAGCGGGTCCTGTGCACAACTCGTCCTTCGGCGCCCGACCGCCCCTCGTCACGACTTGACCCCGAGAGGCACCTACTGTCAGTGCGGTGCGTCAGACTGGTCCCCGGTGTCCTCCCCATCCCAGGGACCGTCGACACCGAGACAGACGACGAGGGCCAGGCAGAGCGAGAAGCGCCGGCAACAGCAGGAGGCGGCAACAGTGAAGATCCGGGTGGAACGCGACGTACTCGCGGAGGCAGTGGCCTGGGCGGCACGCAGCCTCCCGGCCCGTCCGCCGGCGCCTGTCCTCGCCGGCCTGCTGCTGAAGGCCGAGGACGGCCAGCTGAGCCTGTCCAGCTTCGACTACGAGGTCTCCGCGCGCGTGTCCGTGGAGGCCGAGGTCGAGGAGGAGGGCACGGTGCTCGTCTCCGGCCGCCTCCTCGCGGACATCTGCCGCGCTCTCCCCAACCGGCCGGTGGAGATTTCCACAGACGGTGTACGGGCGACGGTGGTGTGCGGCTCCTCCCGGTTCACACTCCACACACTGCCTGTGGAGGAGTACCCGGCGCTGCCGCAGATGCCGAACGCGACGGGCACGGTCCCCGGCGAGGTCTTCGCCTCCGCGGCCGCCCAGGTGGCGATCGCCGCCGGCCGCGACGACACGCTGCCCGTCCTCACGGGCGTCCGCATCGAGATCGAGGGCGACACGGTCACGCTGGCGTCCACCGACCGCTACCGCTTCGCGGTCCGCGAGTTCCTGTGGAAGCCGGAGAACCCGGAGGCCTCCGCGGTCGCCCTGGTGCCGGCCAAGACGCTGCTGGACACCGCCAAGGCCCTGACGAGCGGCGACCAGGTGACCCTGGCGCTGTCCGGCTCGGGCTCGGGCGAGGGCCTGATCGGCTTCGAGGGTGCCGGCCGCCGTACGACGACCCGCCTGCTGGAGGGCGACCTCCCGAAGTACCGCACGCTGTTCCCGACGGAGTTCAACAGCATCGCCGTGATCGAGACCGCCCCCTTCGTGGAGGCCGTCAAGCGTGTGGCCCTGGTCGCCGAGCGGAACACCCCGGTGCGGCTCAGCTTCGAGCAGGGCGTGCTCATCCTGGAGGCCGGCTCCAGCGATGACGCACAGGCTGTGGAAAGGGTCGACGCCCAGCTGGAGGGCGACGACATCTCGATCGCCTTCAACCCGACGTTCCTTCTGGACGGCCTGAGCGCCATCGACTCCCCGGTCGCGCAGTTGTCCTTCACGACGTCCACGAAGCCCGCGCTGCTCAGCGGCAAGCCGGCGGTGGACGCCGAGGCGGACGAGGCCTACAAGTACCTGATCATGCCGGTGCGGCTGAGCGGCTGAGCCTGGAAGCTGACTCCGGCGCGAGGTCTGCTGGGGTGTGGGGGGTATCCCCCACAAGATCGCAGTATGCCGGTGCGGCCGAGCTCCGGCGGTTATCCACAGGCTGGGGGCAAACCCGCAGGTGAGGGCGTACGACTGAGCGCGTATGCCCACAGATGTGCGCGAGCGTCCGGGTTTAGGCTCGGCACGGGCACGAAAGTGCCGCAACGCCACGTCGGACACCTGCAAACCTAAGGAACACCACTGATGGAGCTCGGTCTCGTCGGCCTCGGCAAGATGGGCGGCAACATGCGCGAGCGGATCCGCCGCGCGGGCCACACCGTCTTCGGATACGACCGCAACCCGGACCTCGCCGATGTCCACAGCCTGCCGGAGCTTGTGGGCAAGCTCAGCGGCCCGCGCGTGGTCTGGGTCATGGTCCCGGCGGGCGCGCCCACGCAGTCCACCATCGACGAGCTCGCCGAACTGCTGGAGCCCGGCGATGTCGTCGTGGACGGCGGCAACTCCCGCTGGACCGACGACGAGAAGCACGCCGAGGAGCTGGCGGCCAAGGGCATCGGCTTTGTCGACTGCGGGGTCTCCGGCGGCGTATGGGGCCTGGAGAACGGCTACGCGCTGATGTACGGCGGCGACGCGGAGAACGTCGCCAAGGTGCAGCCGATCTTCGACGCCCTCAAGCCGGAGGGCGACTTCGGCTCGGTGCACGCCGGCAAGGTCGGCGCGGGCCACTTCGCGAAGATGGTCCACAACGGCATCGAGTACGCGATGATGCAGGCCTACGCCGAGGGCTGGGAGCTCCTGGAGAAGGTCGACTCCGTGACCGACGTCCGGGAGGTCTTCCGCTCCTGGCAGGAGGGCACGGTCATCCGCTCCTGGCTGCTCGACCTCGCAGTCAACGCGCTCGACGAGGACGAGCACCTGGACAGGCTCCGGGGTTATGCACAGGACTCCGGTGAGGGACGCTGGACTGTGGAAGCCGCGATCGACCACGCGGTGCCGCTGCCGACGATCACCGCGGCGCTGTTCGCGCGGTTCGCCTCCCGTCAGGAGGACTCGCCCCAGATGAAGATGATCGCGGCGCTGCGGAACCAGTTCGGCGGCCACGCGGTCGAGAAGAAGTAACCGAGCACCGAAAGAGGTCGGCGAAACGACCATGCATGTCACGCATCTGTCGCTGGCCGACTTCCGCTCGTACCCCCGGGTCGAGGTCCCGCTCGACCCGGGAGTGACGGCCTTCGTCGGGCCGAACGGGCAGGGCAAGACCAACCTCGTCGAGGCCGTCGGCTATCTCGCCACGCTCGGCAGCCACCGCGTCTCCTCCGACGCCCCCCTGGTCCGCATGGGCGCCGAGCGCGCGATCATCCGGGCCCAGGTGCGGCAGGGCGACCGGCAGCAGCTGGTCGAGCTGGAGCTGAACCCGGGCCGCGCCAACCGGGCCCGGATCAACAGGTCCTCGCAGGTCAAACCGCGTGACGTGCTGGGTATCGTACGGACCGTGCTGTTCGCCCCCGAGGATCTCGCCCTGGTCAAGGGCGACCCCGGTGAGCGGCGCCGCTTCCTCGACGAGCTGATCACCGCCCGTTCCCCCCGCATGGCCGGGGTCCGCTCCGACTACGACCGGGTCCTCAAGCAGCGCAACACCCTCCTGAAGTCGGCCGCGCTCGCCCGGCGGCACGGCGGCCGCAGCATGGACATGTCCACGCTCGACATCTGGGACCAGCATCTCGCGCGCGCGGGCGCCGAGTTGCTCGCCCAGCGCCTGGATTTGATCGCCGCCGTCCAGCCGCTCGCCGACAAGGCGTACGAGCAGCTCGCCCCCGGCGGCGGCCCGATCGCCCTGGAGTACAAGCCGTCCGCGCCCGGCGAGGCACACACCCGCGAGGACCTGTTCGAGCAGCTGATGGCCGCGCTCGCCGAGGCCCGCAAGCAGGAGATCGAGCGAGGCGTCACCCTGGTCGGCCCGCACCGGGACGACCTGCTGCTCAAGCTCGGCCAGCTGCCCGCCAAGGGGTACGCCTCGCACGGCGAGTCCTGGTCCTACGCCCTGGCGCTGCGTCTCGCCTCGTACGACCTGCTGCGCGCGGAGGGCAACGAGCCGGTGCTGGTGCTCGACGACGTCTTCGCCGAGCTGGACACCCGCCGCCGTGAGCGCCTCGCCGAGCTGGTCGCGCCCGGCGAGCAGGTCCTGGTGACGGCCGCGGTCGACGACGACGTACCGCATGTGCTGTCCGGGGTGCGGTTCGCCGTGGCCGAGGGGACAGTGGAGCGCGTATGACGGAGAACACACCGGCGAGCACCCCGGAGAACCGGTCCGGGCAAGCCCCCGTGCCCCGGTCCCCCGAGCCGTCCGGCGTCGACCTCGCGCGCGTGGCGCTCCGCGCCGCCAAGGAAGTCGCACGCGCGCGTGGAGACGCGGTGCAGCAGAAGAAGCAGGCGCGCCGCGGCGGACTGCGCTCCGGCGCACGCGCGGACCGCCGCGACCCCATGGCGCTCGGCTCCGCGATCAACCGGCTCATCACCGAGCGCGGCTGGGAGGCTCCCGCCGCGGTGGGCGGCGTGATGGGCCGCTGGCCGCAGATCGTCGGCGAGGACGTGGCCAAGCACTGCATGCCGGAGAGGTACGACGAGGACGAGCACGTCCTGTCCGTGCGCTGCGACTCGACGGCCTGGGCGACGAACCTCCGGCTGCTCGCCCCGAACCTGGTCGCGCGCCTCAACGAGGACCTGGGACACGGCACGGTGAAGCTGATCAAGGTGCAGGGCCCCGGCGCGCCCAACCGCCGCTACGGCCCGTTGCGCGCCCCCGGCAGCACCGGCCCCGGCGACACCTACGGCTGACGGGAGCCCCGTACCGAGGCTGTCCGGAGGCCCCGCGAGGGCCCGCTCGGCGCCCGTTTCCCACCGGTCGGCAACAAGTGACCGACATCACAAAGGTGGGCGCCGACGGCCTGCTCGGAACCCCGGCACCCCCCTCTTCGCACCACCGCACGCGGTTGCGAATCGCGACCTGACTCCGAAGTAGCCAAGGGTTGACGGCCGGAAGCGCTGAGTGCCTCCGTGAGCCTCTTGGAGCCCCCATCCGTATATCGGGAGTCGGACGAGACCCGTCGAGGGCGGCACATGCGGACTCAGGTACCGGCAAACCCCCATCAGTGTCAGTGCTACCGGTAGACTGGAAGCAATCCCGCCCCAATCGTGGGGACCGTCCGGGAAAAGCTGAGCAACGCTGATCAAGGCTTACCAACGCAACATGCCGCAGCCGCTCCGGCAACCCGCCGACGAGCCTGGCTCGTGCTGTGCCAGAAAGGGCGCTTCGTGGCCGATTCCGGCAACCCCAACGAGAACATCCCGTCCACCGAGGCCCCGGCCGGAGTCGCCGAGGCCTCCGTAACGGCGTCGTACGACGCCAGTGCCATCACCGTCCTCGAGGGTCTGGACGCGGTCCGCAAGCGACCCGGCATGTACATCGGCTCGACCGGTGAGCGAGGACTGCACCACCTCGTGTACGAGGTCGTCGACAACTCGGTCGACGAGGCGCTGGCCGGCCACGCGGACACCATCGACGTGACGGTCCTCGCCGACGGCGGCGTCCGGGTCGTCGACAACGGCCGTGGCATCCCGGTGGGCATCGTCCCCTCCGAGGGGAAGCCGGCCCTCGAGGTCGTACTGACCGTGCTGCACGCGGGCGGCAAGTTCGGCGGCGGGGGCTACGCGGTCTCCGGTGGTCTGCACGGCGTGGGTGTCTCCGTCGTGAACGCGCTGTCCTCGAAGGTCTCCGTCGAGGTCAGGACCGACGGATACCGCTGGACGCAGGACTACAAGATGGGCGTCCCCACGGCGCCGCTCGCCAAGCACGAGGCCACCGAGGAGACCGGCACCTCGGTCACGTTCTGGGCCGATGCGGACATCTTCGAGACCACCGACTACTCCTTCGAGACGCTGTCGCGGCGCTTCCAGGAGATGGCCTTCCTCAACAAGGGCCTGCGCATCAACCTCACCGACGAGCGCGAGTCGGCGAAGGCCACCTCCGGGGCGGACGAGGCGGGCGCGGACGAGACCGCCGAGGTCAAGACGGTCTCGTACCACTACGAAGGCGGCATCGTCGACTTCGTGAAGTACCTCAACTCCCGCAAGGGCGAAGCGGTGCACCCCACCGTCATCGACCTGGAGGCCGAGGACAAGGACAGGCAGCTGTCCCTCGAGGTCGCCATGCAGTGGAACGGCGGCTACACGGAGGGCGTGTACTCCTTCGCCAACATCATCCACACCCACGAGGGCGGTACGCACGAAGAGGGCTTCCGGGCCGCGCTGACCTCGCTGATCAACAAGTACGCGCGCGACAAGCGGCTGTTGCGCGAGAAGGACGACAACCTCACCGGTGACGACATCCGCGAGGGCCTGACCGCGATCATCTCGGTCAAGCTGGGCGAGCCGCAGTTCGAAGGCCAGACGAAGACCAAGCTGGGCAACACCGAGGTCAAGACCTTCGTCCAGAAGGTCGTCTACGAGCACCTGAACGACTGGCTGGACCGCAACCCCAACGAGGCCGCGGACATCATCCGCAAGGGCATCGCGGCGGCCACCGCGCGAGTGGCGGCCCGCAAGGCCCGCGATCTGACCCGTCGTAAGGGCCTGCTGGAGACCGCGTCCCTGCCGGGCAAGCTCTCCGACTGCCAGTCGAACGACCCGACCAAGTGCGAGATCTTCATCGTCGAGGGTGACTCCGCCGGCGGCTCGGCCAAGTCCGGCCGGAACCCGCAGTACCAGGCGATCCTCCCGATCCGCGGCAAGATCCTCAACGTCGAGAAGGCGCGCATCGACCGCATCCTCCAGAACCAGGAGATCCAGGCGATGATCTCCGCGTTCGGCACGGGTGTGCACGAGGACTTCGACATCGAGAAGCTCCGCTACCACAAGATCATCCTTATGGCGGACGCCGACGTCGACGGCCAGCACATCAACACCCTGCTGCTGACCTTCCTGTTCCGCTTCATGCGGCCCCTGGTCGAGGCCGGGCACGTGTACCTCTCCCGTCCGCCGCTCTACAAGATCAAGTGGGGCAAGGACGACTTCGAGTACGCGTACTCCGACCGCGAGCGCGACGCCCTGATCGAGATGGGCCGCCAGGCGGGCAAGCGCATCCGGGACGACTCGGTGCAGCGCTTCAAGGGCCTCGGCGAGATGAACGCCGAGGAGCTGCGCATCACGACCATGGACCAGGAGCACCGCGTCCTCGGCCAGGTCACCCTCGACGACGCCGCGCAGGCCGACGACCTGTTCTCGGTCCTCATGGGCGAGGACGTCGAGGCCCGCCGCGCGTTCATCCAGCGCAACGCCAAGGACGTCCGCTTCCTCGACATCTGAGTCGGTCTCAGCTGACCGCACCAGGAAGGACCTTCACCAGCAATGACCGACGAGAACACTCCCGTGACGTCGCCCGAGGGTGACGCCCTGGCCATGCGCGTCGAGCCCGTCGGGCTCGAGACCGAGATGCAGCGCTCGTATCTGGACTACGCGATGTCCGTCATCGTCTCGCGTGCGCTGCCGGACGTCCGCGACGGCCTCAAGCCCGTCCACCGCCGCGTGCTGTACGCCATGTACGACGGCGGTTACCGCCCCGAGCGCGGCTTCTACAAGTGCGCCCGCGTCGTCGGCGACGTCATGGGCAACTACCACCCGCACGGCGACTCCTCCATCTACGACGCGCTCGTGCGTCTCGCCCAGTCGTGGTCGATGCGCATGCCGCTGGTCGACTCCAACGGCAACTTCGGCTCCCCGGGCAACGACCCGGCGGCAGCGATGCGGTACACCGAGTGCAAGATGGCGCCGCTGTCGATGGAGATGGTCCGTGACATCGACGAGGAGACCGTCGACTTCACGGACAACTACGACGGCCGCTCCCAGGAGCCGACCGTCCTGCCGGCCCGCTTCCCGAACCTGCTGATCAACGGCTCGGCCGGCATCGCGGTCGGCATGGCGACCAACATCCCGCCGCACAACCTGCGCGAGGTCGCCGCCGGCGCCCAGTGGTACCTGGAGAACCCCGAGGCCTCCCACGAGGAGCTCCTGGACGCGCTGATCGAGCGCATCAAGGGCCCGGACTTCCCGACCGGCGCGCTCGTCGTCGGCCGCCGGGGCATCGAGGAGGCGTACCGCACCGGCCGCGGCTCCATCACCATGCGCGCGGTCGTCGAGGTCGAGGAGATCCAGAACCGCCAGTGCCTGGTGGTCACGGAACTGCCGTACCAGGTCAACCCGGACAACCTCGCTCAGAAGATTGCCGACCTGGTCAAGGACGGCAAGATCGGTGGCATCGCGGACGTCCGCGACGAGACGTCCTCCCGCACCGGTCAGCGCCTGGTCATCGTGCTGAAGCGGGACGCGGTCGCAAAGGTCGTGCTGAACAACCTCTACAAGCACACCGACCTCCAGACGAACTTCGGCGCCAACATGCTGGCGCTGGTGGACGGCGTGCCGCGCACGCTCTCGCTCGACGCGTTCATCCGCCACTGGGTGACGCACCAGATCGAGGTCATCGTCCGCCGTACGCGCTTCCGGCTGCGCAAGGCCGAGGAGCGCGCGCACATCCTGCGCGGTCTGCTCAAGGCCCTGGACGCCATCGACGAGGTCATCGCGCTGATCCGGCGCAGCGACACCGTCGAGATCGCGCGCGGGGGGCTGATGAGCCTGCTGGAGATCGACGAGATCCAGGCCAACGCCATCCTCGAGATGCAGCTGCGCCGACTGGCCGCCCTGGAGCGCCAGAAGATCGTCCAGGAGCACGACGAACTCCAGGCGAAGATCAACGAGTACAACGAGATCCTCGCCTCCCCGGTCCGTCAGCGGGGCATCGTCAGCGCGGAGCTGGCCGCGATCGTCGAGAAGTACGGCGACGACCGCAAGACCAAGCTGATCCCGTACGAGGGCGACATGTCCATCGAGGACCTGATCGCCGAGGAGGACATCGTCGTCACGGTCACCCGGGGCGGCTACATCAAGCGCACCAAGACCGACGACTACCGCGCCCAGAAGCGCGGCGGCAAGGGCGTCCGCGGCACGAAGCTCAAGGAAGACGACATCGTCGACCACTTCTTCGTGTCCACGACGCACCACTGGCTGCTGTTCTTCACCAACAAGGGCCGTGTCTACCGCGTCAAGGGCTACGAGCTGCCCGACGCCGGCCGGGACGCGCGCGGTCAGCACGTGGCGAACCTGCTCGCCTTCCAGCCCGACGAGGCGATCGCCGAGATCCTGGCGATCCGCGACTACCAGGCGGTTTCGTATCTCGTCCTCGCCACCAAGGCCGGACTTGTGAAGAAGACGCCTCTGAAGGATTACGATTCGCCGCGTTCCGGCGGTGTGATCGCGATCAATCTCCGGTCGATGGAGGACGGTTCGGATGACGAACTGATCGGTGCCGAACTCGTCTCGTCCGACGACGATCTGCTTCTGATCAGCAAGAAGGCTCAGTCGATCAGGTTCACCGCCTCCGACGAAACCCTCCGCCCCATGGGCCGCGCCACCTCCGGTGTCAAGGGCATGAGCTTCCGCGAGGGTGACGAGCTGCTCTCGATGAATGTTGTTCGACCCGGTACGTTCGTGTTCACTGCCACCGACGGCGGGTACGCGAAGCGGACCGCCGTCGACGAGTACCGCGTCCAGGGTCGCGGCGGCCTCGGCATCAAGGCCGCCAAGATCGTCGAGGATCGCGGTTCCCTCGTCGGCGCGCTGGTGGTCGAGGAGACCGACGAGATCCTCGCCATCACGCTGGGCGGCGGTGTGATTCGTACGCGAGTCAACGAGATCAGGGAAACCGGCCGTGACACCATGGGCGTCCAACTGATCAATCTGGGCAAGCGCGATGCCGTCGTCGGCATCGCACGCAACGCCGAGGCGGGACGCGAGGCGGAGGAGGTCGACGGCGACGTGGTCGTCGACGAGACCGCCGAAGGTGGCGCGACCACCGGCACGGACGAGGGTGAGGCGCCCTCGGCCGAGTAGCACGAGGAGTGAGTCAGCGTGAGCGGAGCCACGGGCGCCGGACCGAGCGGTACCTCGAAGGGTACGGACACGGACGACGGCGGCCGTGGCTCCGCCGCGCGTGCGGCGGACCCGCACACGACCAACCTGAAGGCGATCAAGTCCCCGGCCAAGGACTCGCCCTCGTCTGACACGCATGGATCACAGGGGGGAACTGTGACGGACACCAGAGGTCCGCAGACCCAGCAGCACACCGCTGGAGCGGGCCCGTCCGCATCCGGCGCCCAGCCGCAGCCCGAGCCGGCCGCGCAGGAGAAGGGCACCGCCGCGCAGACGGCCTCCCCACTGCCGGGGGAACGGCAGGCACAGCAGCAGGCCGGGCCGTACCACCCGCCGCAGGCCTACCCGGCGCAGCCGGCGGCGGCCGGTGCCGGGGCCGGTGCTGCCGCCGGTGCCGTACGGCGCCCCCGGACAGGCGCCCGCACCACGCCGCGCGTCCGCAAGGCCCGCCTGCGCGTGGCCAAGGCCGACCCGTGGTCGGTGATGAAGGTCAGCTTCCTGCTCTCCATCGCCCTGGGCATCTGCACGATCGTGGCGTCCGCCGTGCTGTGGATGGTGATGGACGCGATGGGCGTCTTCTCCACGGTCGGCGGCACGATCTCCGAGGCGACCGGCTCCAACGAGTCGAACGGCTTCGACCTCCAGGCCTTCCTGTCGCTGCCCAACGTCCTGATGTTCACGTCGGTCATCGCGGTCATCGACGTCGTCCTGGCGACGGCCCTCGCGACGCTCGGCGCGTTCATCTACAACCTGTCCGCGGGCTTCGTGGGCGGTGTGGAGCTGACGCTCGCCGAGGACGAGTAGATCCCTCGAAGATCCCTCACTGACAGCGGATGCCGGTGTCCCGACAACCGATTTTGGGACTGCCCATGTCGTGCGCTAATCTTCAGGAGTCAGCGCGCGGGACACACACCGCACAGCGCGGCGGGGCTATAGCTCAGTTGGTTAGAGCGCATCCCTGATAAGGATGAGGCCACAGGTTCAAATCCTGTTAGCCCCACCAGCAAAAAGACCCCCAGTCGATATCGGCTGGGGGTCTTTGACATCCATGGCTGACATCAGCCGATGAGTGGATCTTCCAGAAGCTCGGCGAGCATGCCGACCGCTTCCCGCTCGCTGTCGCCCACCACATGCGTGTAGACATCCATGGTCATGCTGATCTGGCTGTGTCGGAGGATCGCCTGAGCGACCTTGGGGTGCACCTTTAGGAAGGCGAGGAGGGTCCCGCAGGTGTGCCGGGCGAGACGGACTGTGATGCGGCGGATGTCGGCCCGCTTGACGAGCCGGTCGAAGGTCCGGGAGAAGCCGACGGGGTCGATCATGCCGCCGTGCTCGGAGGAGAAGATCAGGTCATGGTCCGGCTCCTGGGCCCAGTGGTCCCCAGCGAGCTTCTGTTCGAGCTGCTGGAGTTCCCGGCGTTCCTCCAGGGCACGGGCGCAGAACTCCGGGAGCGGGAGTACCGCCTGTGACGACTCGGTCTTGAGGTCCTTGAGGACCAGGCCGACGCCCTTCACGCGCTGCACCTGCTTGACCGGGGTGAACTGGCCCGCCTCGAAGTCGATGTCTTGCCAGCGCAGGCCGAGGACCTCACTGCGGCGGAGGCCGAGGACCAGGACGAGGACGCAGGCCGCGTAGAGACGGTGCGCGCGAACGGCACGGAGGAACGTGATCGCCTCATGCGCGTTCCAGGGCTTCCTCTTGTCCTGGCTCACCTTGGGCATGTCGACCAGGAGGGCGACGTTGCGCGTGGGCAGCTCCTCGCGGATGGCTCGGTTGAGGGCGTTCCGTAGCACGCGGAGGACCTCGAAGCGTGTAGCCGCGCCGACATTCTCGCGCCGCAGGGTGTTTGTACAGTGGCGCGCTCCACCTGGACGCCATGAACCACGCCTGCTCCGCGGTGTGTGGGTCGACGGTGTACGGGATGGGAGCTGGAGTGGGTGGTGGGTTGAGGCCGGTTTCGGCCTGCTGCCGAGGGGTGATCACCTACGCGCAGAAGAGCGGTCGCCGGACGACTGATCCACCGGGCGGGCAGCTGCGGCGGCCATGAGGGCCAGCATCAGGGCGATCACGCCGACGATGATGTTGTTGACTATGGTCCTGGTGGTGCTGACGTCACCTGCCACAACCCACGGCGCAAAGATCGTCCACACGCTCAGCACGCAAGCACCCCACGCCATGCTGTGCGAACGCTCGTACGCCCGGCCGAAGCCACCGCTCATGAGGAGGGCGTAGGCGATACCGGTGATCAGGTTGTTGACCGCCAGGGTGGAAAAGTCGTTGAATCCCGCGATCCACGGTGAGGCTGCGAGGTAGAGCCCTGTGATCAGGGCCATGGCCTCGACGGCTTGCGCCCTCGGGGTGGTCGCGAAGCGTTCGGCCATCTCGTGTCGATTGCGCATTGCGACGATGTCGGGATGGGTTTCCATGTCTGACCGGGGTTGCGTCGCCATTGCACTTCCTCCAAATTGTCCGTTATGTGTCCTATCTGGGAGTGAGTACCCCGTAGGGATGAGATAACCGTCCTGAGGTGCCAAGTCCGAGGGCACCGCTGCAGGAGGTGGTCTGTCTGGCCGGGCGAGCCGCCGAGCGCTGGGCTGAGTGCAGCAGCCGCGCACCGCAACCGCTGTTGAGCCCTGGCGCCCGGCAGCGCACCCACCAGCGTCCTGAGCGCCTCGTTGTGGTGCGGGGGCTGGTGAGATCGCTCGTCAAGACCGCATGCAGCGACTGACATCAGCGGCTGACACCAACAATCACGGATAGGGGCGGTCTCCGCCGGACGTCAGTGGACGATCGGGCGAAGTGCAGACCTTGTTGGCCGACTCGACAAGCCCGCATGATCGACCTGATAAGGATGAGGCCACAGGTTCAAATCCTGTCAGCCCCACCAGCGAGAAGACCCCCAGTCGATACCGGCTGGGGGTCTTTTGGTATCCGTGAGGTTCCTGTGACGACTGCCGATCCGGAATCAGCCGTACGCGTACACGGCTGGAGCGGTCCAGTTGTTCGACGTCCAGGGCGGCACGGACGGATGGTCCGATGCCCAGCCGGAGGATCCGGAACCGGTGTTCAGCGGGACCGACGACGGGACCGAGAAGTGGTGCAACGCCAACTCCGGTTCCTTCATCATCGAGCACATGATGGGGATGAACGTCGACCCCGAGGGCACGGTGGACGTCCTGGAAGGGCGGATCACCGTCGGTGGCACCGTGACGTGCATCAAGCCCGCGAGCGTCTCGCTCAACGGCCACGTCTTCCAGATCCAGAAGAAGGAGACGCCGGGGGCGTCCTACCAGACGACCGTGGCCTGCACGCCGGGCGCGCCCGTCCCGTGGGCGGTCAGCCTCACCAGCCCGGAACCCGGCACCTCGTTCCAGCCCGGGCACCGCGACGATGCGCAGCAGGGTCCGAGCGGATGACCGGGACCACCCGGTGACGGCCGACACCGGACAGCGGGAAACACAGGTCACGCTTTTCAAGGGCTGATCGCGGGGTGAAGAAGGCCCGGCGGCTCCTCGGAGCTGCCGGGCCTGTACGCGGGTCGCCGGGACA
Source organism: Streptomyces sp. DG1A-41 (assembly GCF_037055355.1). Lineage (GTDB taxonomy): Bacteria > Actinomycetota > Actinomycetes > Streptomycetales > Streptomycetaceae > Streptomyces. The sequence goes on from NZ_CP146350.1 coordinate 4,520,581, forward strand.
TGCCGGGGATATCAGCGCTGTAGCGGAGTGAGATGGTCCGCTGGGTCGCCATCGGCGTCGGTGCCGTCGTCGATGTAGTCGGCGGTGGGCGATGCCGTCGTGTCCGCGAGCGGGCGGTGGCGGCAGCTGGGGGACTTGCCGTGGGCCTCGGCGCGGATGCGCTGTTTCATCGTGGGGGGCAGGGCCCTGGCGCAGGACAAGGACCAGGGGGCCGTCGCCGGCGCCGTCCGCTGCTGCGGGATCAGCGCGCTGTTGCGCTTCTGCTCGGTCTGCGGTACCGCCGCGGCGGCGGTCGTCGTGACGAATCCGAGCGCCGTGCACAGCGCGAGGCAGGCGGTGACGATGGCGGTCCACAGCTTCATGACCTTGTTCCGGGCCATAACCCCTCACTTTCGGGTTGGGCGATTTGCGTACTTTCCTCATGATGTGTATGGGGGCCGAGAAGTGGTGGACCGACGCCCGTGGCGCGTCGATGTTCAGATGAACACCACCCGGATGGACGCAAGAGGGGTGAAAAGGTGAGGAAGGAGGAGGAGTACGGGCGAAGTAACCGTCCGTCGGCGTGTGATCACTCTCCGGTCGGAGCGGTGTACTCCGCTTCTATCCCGGTTCCTGGGGCGGGAGTTGAGAGCCGACTCAGGTCACCGATCGGTATCGGTCGGTGTGTATAGTCGGGCGCCAGAGGTCCCCTACGTCAAGGAAAGACGAGGTCGCGCGGTGAAGAAGCTTCTCCTGGTCGCACTGGCCGCCATCGGCGGGCTCCTCGTGTACCGCCAGATCCAGGCGGATCGCGCCGAGCAGGATCTGTGGACGGAGGCGACTGACTCCGTGCCCACGGGTTCGTGAGTCACGACATTCCAAACCGAGCACACCCCGGCCGCCTCGCGGTCGGGGTTTTGTGTGTTTGCGGGGACGGTGGACGCGGCGGCGGGGCAGGATGGGCCACGGTTCCACGGTGTGTCGTTTCACGGCGGTTCTGCGGTCCGGTACGTGAGGGGTGGCGCGTGAGAGGACGGTGTCGTACGGCGTGGGGGCGTGCGGGCGCGTGGCGCGGTCGTCCTTCGTCGGTGGTCGTGCGCTTGGGCGCCGTGGCGGTGGTGCTGGGTACGACGGCCGCCGTGGTGCCCGGACAGGTTGCCCTGGCCGCCGCCGGGGCGTCCGGAACGGCGGTGTCGCCGAGCCCGTACGCCTTCGCCGACGGCGCCCGGAGCATCGAGGGGGCGAGGAGCACCGCCGACGCCAAGCTGCTGACGCCCGGAACGGCCTACAAGAGCTCCCTCCCGAGCAGCGGCAAGGTCAGCTACCGCCTCCAGCTCGACGCCACGTCGAACGCGTACGTCTCCGTCACCGCCGTCCCCTCCTCCGGCAGCACCGTCTCCGTCATCGACGGGCTCAAGGTGTCCGTGGAGGACGACGAGGGCACCCCCTGCTCCAGCGACACCGCGAGCTTCGGCGCCGCCCGCAGCCCGCACCCGATCGCGGCGTGGGGCCGGCGCGAGATCTCGCCCACCAAGCCGCTGTGCCGGGAGGCCGGGAACTACTACGTGTCCGTCGAGCGCGCCGACCCGAAGGGCGAGGGCTCCTCGCCCGGCGCCTGGGATCTGGAACTCGTCGCCATGACGGAGCCCCGGACGGCGAAGACCGGGCCGACCAGCGCACCCGAGGTGTGGAACTCCGCCTCGCCCCAGCCGCTCCAGGGAGAGGCCGAGCGCCGCCGGGGCGGTGCCGGGTTCGCCGGGGCGACCCCGCTGGACCAGGGGGTCTGGCGGGACGACATCCTCCCCGGCCAGACGCTCTTCTACGAGGTGCCGGTCGACTGGGGGCAGCAGCTCCACGTCACCGCCGAGCTGGGCAGCTCGGCCTCCGGCGGCACCGGCTACACGCCCGACGCGCTGGACCTGGCCCTGTACAACCCGGCGCGCGGCCCCGTCGCCGACGTGGGCGTCGGCTACGACGGCGGTCAGAAGTCCGGCAGCCTGCCTCCCCTGCCGCCGGCCGACCACGCCAACCGCTACGCCGTCATCGGCCAGGTCGGCGCGATGCGCTTCGCCGGCTCCTACTACCTCGTCGCGCACCTCGCGGAGAGCGTCGCCGGCACCTTCGGGGACGGGCCGTTCAAGATGACACTGCGGGTCCGGGTGAGCGGGGCGGCACGGGGCGGGCCCGACTACGTGGGGGAGTCCGAGCCGAAGGGCGTCTTCGAGGTCTCCGAGCAGGACCGGGAGGCGGCGGCCGAGGGCGTGGCCGGGGGAGACGACACCGCGATGCGGATCGTCGCCGTGGGCGGGATCGGCACCGGAAGCGCGCTGCTGGTGGGGCTCGGGGTGTGGACCGTGGTGGCTCGGCGGAGGAACGCCGGGTGAGCGCCCCGTGGGCGTCGTAGAGGGAGCCGGGCGGGACCGGGCTGGTGTCCGCGGGTGCTCATATGCGGGTCAGGGCCCAGAACCCGACGGCGTAGCAGGCCAGGGCGAGGAGCAGGAGCGGGACCGCCACCCTGGCCGGGGGCCGGCGCGGCGGGGACGGCGTTGTGCTCGGTGCCGTGAAGTCCCCTGGCCGGGCGGTGGGGTCTGCAGGGTGTGGGCGGTGTAGGGGGCGGTGGAGGTGTGGGTGGGCTGCTGTGTTGCGGGGGGCAGGGGCTGACGGGGATAGCCCGCGTGGCCCGGGTGGTTTGGGTGGCCCGGGTACGCCGTTGGGAGCGGCCGGGACGGGGACAGGGGGTATGTGGGGTCGTAGGGGGAGTAAGAGGCCTGCTGGTGCGAGGCCTGTGCCTGCGCCGAGGCCTGTGCCTGCGCCGAGGCCTGTGCCTGCGCCGGGGGCTGTGCGTCGTGGTCCGGCGTGGGGGAGTCGGTGACGGTGGCCTGGGGCGGCGGCAGGTGGAAGCTGCCGGTGTCCGACATGGAGGGCGTCTGAGCCGGGGTGGCCGGCGGGACGGTGTCCTGGCGGGGGCCGGGCGGTACGACCGCTGCGCCCGGGTCGGACCAGGCGTCGCCCTTGCCGGAGGCGTTCTGCCGGGACCGCTCCTCGTACGCCGCCGGACCGGACCTCTCCCCGCCCGTCACCCGGCCGGGCGGCTCGTCCCCCCTCGGTCGCAGCCCCCGCGCTCTCTCCAGTGGGCCGTCCGGCGCGAACCCCGGGGGGAGCGGGCCGAGTTGGTCGAAGATCTCGATCAGCTCGTCGTCCGGGCCGGGCTCGGGGAGGAGCTCCGCGGCGGCGGCGAGCGCCTTGCGCGCCCCCGTGGCCGTACGGAACCGGGCCTGCGGGTCCGGCTGGAGCAGCGTGGCCACCACCTGCCACAGCGGCTCCGGAATGCCCTTGGGCGCGCCGGGAGTTCCGTGCTCGGCGAAGTACTGGATGAGCGCCTTGCTGTCCGGCTTGGCGCCCTCCAGCAGATACAGCGCGACCAGGCCCACGGCGAACAGGTCGGCGGGGAAGTCCGGCTCCGCGCCCATCATCTGCTCGGGCGCGAGATATCCGGGCGTCCCCACCACGAGGTTGGTTTCCGTCAGGCGGGGTTCGCCCAGCCGCATCGCGATGCCGAAGTCGGACAGCCGCAGCCGGGCCGGCCCGTGCCGGTGGCTTCCAGCAGGATGTTGGCGGGTTTCACGTCCCGGTGCACGACATCCTCGGCGTGCACCGCGGCCAGCCCCGCCAGCAGCTGGTCGAGCAGCGTGCAGACGAAGGCCGGCGGGAGAGGGCCGTAGTCCCCGACGAGGTGGACCAGTGAGCCGCCCGCGACGAGGTCCATGGTGAAGAGGACCTTGTCGTCGTCGGCGGCCCAGCTGGTGGGGGCGAGCACATGGGGGTGGTCGATCCGCAGGGCCTGTTCGCGCACGAAGCGCAGCAGCGAGTGCGCGTCGCTGTGGAGCAGGACCTTGGCGGCCACATAGCGGCGGCGGCGGTGGTCCCAGGCGCGCCAGACGGCGCCGACCCCTCCGCGTCCGATCGGGTCGACCAGTTCGTACCGGCCGGCGAACACCTCACCCATGGCTGTACGTCGCTCCTCCCCCTGTGGTCTCCCCCCTTGCTTCCCCCTCGACGAGCGTGACGACTCCCCGAAGGGTGAATCGGCTCCCTCGATGAGTGGTACCGATGAGCGACACACGTCCCCCTCGCGTCGACCGGTCCCCCGTACGGCACACGCCCCCTCGTGCCCGCCCGTACCGCGACGCATCCCCCGTCACCTCACCCACGCCCGCTGCCGAACCCCCTTCGGCGGCGGGGCGGTGGGATCAGCTCTGGTGGGACTGGTAGTGCGCGACCGCGTCCGAGGTGCGGCCGGCGCCGTACACCCGGAGGAACTCCGCCAGTTCCGGGTGGGTCGGGGCGAGCGTCTCCGCGGCGTCGATGATGTCACCGGCCGCCGCGACCGAGCGCAGCAGCGACTGGATCTCCCGGACGACGCGTTTGACCGTGGGAGCCCCCGAACTGCTCGTCGTCTGTGTGGTGTTGCTGAGCACCGAGCCCCCCTGTGACTTCTTGATCTCCTCCATGCGCTCGGTGGCCTCGGCCGCGCTCACGCTGCCGTCCGCGACCTGCCCCGCCAGGTCCTGGAGCAGCTGCACGCGCTGCACCACAGCCGGGTTGCCGATCTTCGCCCGCTGGCCGCTCATCAGCTGCGACAGCATCGGCGCGGACAGTCCCAGAACCCCCGCGAGACGAGCCTGGTTGAGCCCAAGATCGTCGATGAGCCTACGGAAGAGCGCCCCCAGCGGCTCCCCGTACCAGTTCCGCTGCAGTTCCCGCGCTCTTGCGGTGGCTTCCTGCTGTGCGGCGTCCATTGCGTCTCCCCATCGCTTCCCCAAGTACGGCGGTTCGCGGTAGCGAACCACGCCGAGCATCTTACGGAGAGTGGTCGGCGACGGGGACCCCAATCCTTTTGCGGAATCACGGGGGAGACCCGGTACTCTGGTCTCCGACGCCCGCCGGGACGTGGTTCTCCGGCTGGATGTTCCTCTTCCGGGGCCTTAGCTCAGTTGGTAGAGCGCTGTCTTTGCATGGCAGATGTCAGGGGTTCGACTCCCCTAGGCTCCACTCTCGAATGCCCTCCGATCTGCGGAAACGCGGTCCGGAGGGCATTTTGCGTGGCCTGGGCACTCTGCGGAGGCACCTGAGGGGTGTACCCCTGCGGTGGGCCGGGCGGGGGCGCTCAGGGATGGGCGACGCATGTTTCACGTGAAACAGCACGACAGGGCAGGAGACTCGCAAGGCTCTCGAATCTGAGCCTCAAGTCTCCCGCCCCGCCGTGCTGCTGGATTCGGTGGCCGAGCGGTCGGATCCGCAGCCGAGCTTTCGGACCCGGTCGGCTGTCAGGAACGGTCGTCGCGCCGGGAGGCCTCGTCCTCGGCCTGCTTCGCCTCGACCTCCGGGTCCAGAACGGACTCACCGCTGCCGTCCACAGAGGTCAGGCGGCCCGACTCGGGAACCTCCGTCGCGGCGGGCGGCTCCACCAGCCAGTCCGGGTTGGCCTGCTTGTCCCACCACTTCCAGACCGCGAAGGCGCCGCCCGCGAGGGCACCCACAACGACCAGCGTCTTCATGGCCCGGCCGGCCTTCGCCCGCCGCTCCTGCTTGCGGATCAGCCTCTGGACCTCCTTCGACGAGACCTGACCGCGCAGCGCGGCCATCGCGGCCACACTCCGGGCGGCGGCCTCGCTCGTGACGGGCACGGCCGTGGCCATCGCCTGCTCGAGCCTCGGCCTGGAGTACTGCGCCGCCTGCCGGGCGGCCTTGCGCGTGCGGACGGCGGCCTCGTGGGCGGCCTGGTCGACCTTCGGCGGCACGTGGGTACGGGCCTGCTCCAGATACGGCTGTACATGAGCGCCGTACTGGACGCGCGCCTGCCCGGCGGCCTGCGTCACCTTGGGCGCTAGCCGTACGCGTGCCTCGTGTGCGTAGTGCGCGGCCCTGTCCTTGGCCGTGTCGGCGTAGGGCGCCACCACTTCCGCGGCGTGCAGCACGCTGTCCTTCGCCGAACCAGTCGCGGCGCGCACGCTGTCGATGCGGGTCACGGGTTCCTCCTCCTCGGTGGCGTACGGTATTTCGACTTTCCACCCTTTTACGGATCATGCCTCCCGGTGCACCACCGGGCATGCGCGGGCGGGCATCCGGGTCACGGGAGCCGGCTCCGGGCTGCCTCCGGTCGAAAACCGATCAAGAGCGGACTGAGTGCTGACCGGGAGCCGATCACCTGCAATAGCGGATGAATAGGGGATAACAGGAGCTTGTCGTCGACAATGCCACGGATCGTCGCCATGCGCCCCCGCCTCGGGGCTACTCGACTGGTTTTCTGCAAGCGATCGGCCCGGTTTACCTCCGGTGAACGGAGGTCGGGCGACGCGGAGCCCCGTCCATGCGAGGATCAGGGAGTCACGGAAAGACAACGGAAGGCAGATCGTGGCTGAGCAGCTCTACGCCACCCTGAAGACCAACCACGGCGACATCGAAGTCCGGCTTCTGCCGAACCACGCCCCCAAGACGGTCAAGAACTTCGTCGAGCTCGCCCAGGGCGAGCGGGAGTGGACCCACCCGGAGACGGGACAGAAGACCACGGACAGGCTCTACGACGGCACGGTCTTCCACCGGGTGATCAGTGGCTTCATGATCCAGGGCGGTGACCCGCTGGGCAACGGCACCGGCGGCCCCGGCTACCAGTTCGAGGACGAGTTCCACCCGGACCTGCGCTTCGACAAGCCCTACCTGCTGGCGATGGCCAACGCCGGCCCGGGCACCAACGGCTCGCAGTTCTTCATCACCGTCTCCCCGACGGCGTGGCTGAACCGCAAGCACACCATCTTCGGCGAGGTCACCGGCGCGGCCAGCCAGAAGGTCGTGGACACCATCGCCACCACCCAGACGAACCCGCGCACCGACCGCCCGCTCAACGACGTGGTCATCGAGTCGGTCGTCATCGAGACCCGCTGAGCGCCGGAGCCCCCACAGGGAACCAATCGCCCCGCTCGTCCGTAAAGATGAGCGGGGCGGGCTTTTCTCATCACGACCTAGGGGATCTCATGGACGACCAGGCTGCGGGCAGCCCGCAGGACGCCCACAGCGTCCCCATGTGCTACCGCCACCCGGGCCGCGAAACCGGCATCCGCTGCACCCGCTGCGAGCGCCCGATCTGCCCCGAGTGCATGGTCAACGCCTCCGTCGGCTTCCAGTGCCCCGAGTGCGTCCGCAGCGGCTCCGGCACCGGTCACGCGCCCACGGCCGCCATGCCCCGGACGATCGGGGGCGGCGCCGTCACCGCCGATCCCCGCCTGCTGACCAAGATCCTCATCGGTATCAACCTGGCGGTCTTCATCGCCGTCTCCGTCCGCGAGTCGCTCCTGAGCGACCTCGTCCTGCTCGGCGCCTGGCCGCCGGCGCCCTTCACGCCCACACAGGGCGTGGCGGGAGGCGAGTGGTACCGCTTGGTGACGTCGATGTTCACCCACCAGGAGATCTGGCACATCGCGTTCAACATGCTCAGCCTGTGGTGGCTCGGCGGCCCGCTCGAAGCGGCACTCGGCCGGGTCCGCTACCTCGCGCTCTACCTGGTCTCGGGCCTGGCGGGCAGCGCCCTGGCCTATCTGCTGACCTCCCCGAACACGGCGACGCTGGGCGCCTCCGGCGCGATCTTCGGCCTGTTCGGAGCCACGGCCGTGCTGATGCGCCGGCTCAACTACGACATGCGGCCGATCATCGCGCTGCTGGTGATCAACCTGATCTTCACCTTCAGCCCGGGCTTCAACATCTCCTGGCAGGCCCACATCGGCGGCCTCGTCGCCGGTGTCGTCGTCGGATACGCCATGGTCCACGCCCCGCGCGAGCGACGCGCCCTGATCCAGTACGGCACCTGTGCCCTGGTCCTCGGCTTGGTCGTCCTGTTGACCCTGTTGAGGACGGCCCAGCTCAGCTGAGCGCGGGCGTTGTCCACAGCGGGTGGCGGATCTTGTGCACACTGTGCGGGAACACACGTGCCCCCTGCCACTGACCTGCGTTTCCGCAGGTCAGGCAGGGTGCGAACGAGTTTTCGATTTCCGGTACTTCCGTCATACCGGCGTCAACGCTCAACGGGTTATCCACAGATCGTCGTTTCTTTTCCACCTGTGGAAAACGGCTGTGGATAACTCAGTGAACAGCCCTGGGCAGAGCTGCGTTCACCTGCCGGTGACCGCTACTTCCACTGGGTGGAGACACCGAAGCCGGCGGCGATGAAGCCGAAGCCCACCACGATGTTCCAGTTGCCCAGCGAGTCGATGGGCAGCGAGCCGTCGGTGACGTAGAAGACCACGATCCAGGCCAGGCCGATGAGGAACATGGCCAGCATGACGGGCGCGACCCAGGCACGGCTGTTCAGCTTGATGGCGGTCGTCTGCTTCGCAGGCGGCGGCGTGTAGTCGGCCTTCTTGCGGATACGTGACTTCGGCACGAGGGTCTCTCCTGTCGATGCGCTGCGTGGCCGCGCAGGGAACTGAGTCGGTCTCGGGGCAGCGTAAGGGGACTCTGAGTGCTCCCCCGGGCGTCCGTTAGCGTAGTGCTTCCGTGGCGCCGAAGGAGATAAGGGTACGTTGAGCAATTCTGCCGACTCCCCCGGGACGGGATCCACCCCTGAGCGCGCGCGCCGTTTCCGGCCCGTGCGGATCCTCACGGCGGCCGTCTTCGCTCTCGCGGGACTCATTTTCTTCACCAGCTTCAACACTGCCAAGGGCACCAACATCCGCACGGACACCTCGCTGCTGAAGCTGTCCGACCTCATCCAGGAGCGCAGCAGGGAGAACGGCGAGCTGGACGAGACCAACGGGATCCTGCGCAAGGAGATAGAGGCGCTCGCCGAGCGCGACGACGGCAGCACCAAGGCGGAGGACGAGAAGCTCGCCGCCCTGGAGAAGCGCGCGGGCACGCAGAAGCTCAAGGGCGAGTCGCTCACGGTCACGCTCAACGACGCCCCGCCGGACGCCACCGCCAAGCTGCCCGGCTATCCCGAGCCGCAGCCCGACTACCTGGTCATCCACCAGCAGGACCTCCAGGCCGTGGTGAACGCGCTGTGGCAGGGCGGCGCCAAGGGCATCAAGGTCATGGACCAGCGGCTGATCTCCACCAGCGCGGTGCGCTGCGTGGGCAACACCCTGATCCTCCAGGGCCGCGTCTACTCACCGCCGTACAAGATCACGGCGGTCGGTGACCCGGGCAGGCTCCAGAAGGCGCTCGCGGCGTCCCCGGCGATCCAGAACTACATGGTCTACGTCAACGTCTACGGGCTCGGCTGGAAAGTCGAGGAGAACGGGCCGGTGACTCTCCCCGGCTACTCGGGCACAGTGGATCTGCACTACGCGAAGCCCGTGGAGGAGTAGAGCCTGGCCGGGGGAGCCGCCGGTGCGTGTGATCGTCAGGACCGTCAGCGAACTGTGCATCACCGTCGGCAGCGTGATCGTGCTGTTCGTCGTCTACGTGCTGTTCTGGACCGGCGTGAAGGCCGGCGCTGTCATGGACGACCAGGTCGAACTGCTCCAGGAGCAGTGGGCGAAGTCGAGCGCGCCCCCCGCGGAGGCAGGCTCCTCCCCCGCGAGCCCTCCGAAACCCGCGCCCTACGGCAACGGCAAGCCCTTCGCGATCATGTACATCCCGCGTCTTGGTTTCACGTGGAACAAGCCGGTGCTCGAAGGCACGGCGACCGGCACCCTGAAGAAGGGCCTCGGGCACTACGCGGAGAGCGCCCGGCTCGGTCAGAAGGGGAACTTCGCGGTCGCCGGCCACCGCCGCACCCATGGCGACCCGTTCAAGGACTTCCCCCAGCTGAGACGGGGTGACGCCGTGGTGCTGACCGACGGCACGACCTGGTTCACGTATCGGATCGACAAAGGCCCGTACAAAACAGTGCCCTCCGACATCGAGGTGATCGACCCTGTCCCACGTACATCCGGGTACACGCGGCCGGGCCGTTATCTGACGCTGACCACGTGCGAACCGGAATGGGGGCACAGTCATCGGTTGATCGTCTGGGCCCACCTGGACTCCACCCAGCCTGTGGAGGCCGGGAAACCTGAGGCGTTGCGCCGCTAGTCTGGTGGCTGTACGGCGTGGGTCTGGTGCCGTGGTACTACGGAAGGGACGGCATGTACGGCTGGATCTGGCGGCATCTGCCGGGGAGCACGTGGGTGAAGGCGCTGATCTCACTCGCCCTGGTCGTGGCCGTGGTCTACGTCCTCTTCCAGTACGTCTTCCCGTGGGCGGAACCGCTGCTGCCCTTCAACGATGTGACGGTGGACAACCAGTGAGCGCGCGCATTCTCGTCGTCGACAACTACGACAGCTTCGTCTTCAACCTGGTCCAGTACCTGTACCAGCTGGGCGCCGAGTGCGAGGTCCTGCGCAACGACGAGGTGTCGACGGCGCACGCCCAGGACGGCTTCGACGGGGTCCTGCTCTCCCCGGGCCCGGGCACCCCGGAGGAGGCCGGCGTCTGTGTCGACATGGTCCGGCACTGCGCCGCGACGGGCGTCCCGGTCTTCGGCGTGTGCCTCGGCATGCAGTCGATGCAGGTGGCGTACGGCGGGGTCGTGGACCGCGCGCCCGAGCTGCTGCACGGCAAGACCTCGCTGGTCGAGCACGAGGGCAGGGGCGTCTTCGCGGGCCTGCCCTCGCCCTTCACGGCGACGCGCTACCACTCGCTGGCCGCCGAGCCCGCGACGGTCCCGGCCGAGCTGGAGGTCACGGCCCGGACGCACGACGGCATCGTCATGGGCCTGAGGCACCGCGAACTTCCGGTGGAGGGCGTGCAGTTCCATCCCGAGTCGGTGCTGACCGAGCACGGGCACCGGATGCTGGCCAGCTGGCTGGTGGAGTGCGGCGACCAGGGTGCGGTGGCGAGGTCGGCCGGGCTCGCCCCGGTGGTGGGCAGGGCCACGGCGTGACGGCGCTGCGCCCCGAGCGCGAGTCCGACACCTCGTACGGGCAGCAGTCGTACGGGGCGCCGGGTGCGTTCGAGGAGTGGTCGGGCGGAGGGGCGTACGGTGCTTCTCCGCGGCCGGAACCGCAGCCGCAGTCACAGCCGTACATGTCAGGGCCGGAGCCGCAGCCGTACGCGTCCGAGCCGGAGCCGTACCCGGCGTCGTACGAGCCCGTCCCGGAGGAGCCGTACCGGCCCGTCGTCGACGAGGAGACGGTGGCGCTGCGGATCCCGGATCCGCCGCCCGCGGCCGGTGCCCCCGTATCCGGTTCTGCGGGCTCTTACGCCGCCCGGCACGACGGACCCGCCCACGGCGGCCGTGCGGCCCGCAGAAAGGCCGCCAAGCGCCGTCACGGGCGCCATGGCGGCGCATCGGAGCCCCGCTCGGCCCAGGAGGGGCGGCTGGCGCCGCTGTCGCGGGTCGAGGCGCGGCGGCAGGCGCGGGCGCGCAAGCCGGGTGCGGCGGTGGTGGCCAGCCGGGCGATAGGTGAGGTGTTCATCACGACCGGCGTGCTGATGCTGCTGTTCGTCACCTACCAGCTGTGGTGGACGAACGTCCGGGCGCACGCGCAGGCAGGCAAGGAGGCCAGCAGCCTCCAGGACGACTGGGCGAACGGCAAACGCGCCCCGGGGGCCTTCGAGCCGGGGCAGGGCTTCGCCATCCTGCACATCCCGAAGCTGGACGTGGTGGTGCCGATCGCCGAGGGCACCAGCAACAAGGGTGTGCTCGACCGGGGCATGGTCGGCCACTACGCCGAGGGCGCGCTGAAGACCGCGATGCCCAGTGACAAGACGGGGAACTTCGGGCTCGCGGGCCACCGCAACACGCACGGAGAACCGTTCCGCTACATCAACAAGCTCACTCCGGGCGATCCGATCGTCGTGGAGACGCAGGACGAGTACTACGTCTACAAGATGGCGTCGATCCTGCCGGTCACCTCGCCCAGCAACACGAGCGTCCTGGATCCCGTCCCCGCGGGGTCGGGATTCACCGAGCCCGGCCGCTACATCACGCTGACCACGTGCACGCCGGAGTTCACCAGCAAGTACCGGATGATCGTCTGGGGCAAGATGGTCGAGGAACGGCCGCGCAGCAAGGGCAAGCCGGATGCGCTCGTCAGTTAAGGGCAGATGACCAGTGGCAGCGACCACCGACACGGAGCACGAAGAGCACACCGGCGCGGCGGCGTCCCGGCCGTCCGCGGCCCGGCGCCGTCCCGGCCCGATCGCCATGGCGGTGAGCGTCGTCGGGGAACTCCTCATCACCGCGGGCCTGGTCCTGGGCCTGTTCGTCGCCTACTCGCTCTGGTGGACGAACGTGATCGCCGACCAGGCGGCCGGGAAGCAGGCGGACAAAATCCGTGACGACTGGGCTCACGGCCGGGGCGGCCCCGGTGCGCTGGACACCAAGGACGGCATCGGGTTCCTGCATGTGCCGGCGATGAAGAACGGCGAGGTCCTGGTCGAGAAGGGCACGTCGAACAAGATCCTCAACGACGGTGTCGCCGGGTACTACACCGATCCCGTCAAGTCGGCCCTGCCGATGTCGGGCAAGACCGGCAACTTCTCGCTCGCCGCCCACCGGGACGGTCACGGCGCCAAGTTCCACAACATCGACAAGATCAAGAAGGGCGATCCGATCGTCTTCGAAACGAAGGACAAGTGGTACGTCTACAAGGCGTACGCCATCCTTCCCGAGACCTCGAAGTACAACGTCAAGGTCCTCTCGGCGGTCCCCGAGGAGTCCGGCAAGAAGAAGCCCGGGCACTACATCACCCTGACGACCTGCACGCCGGTGTACACGAGCACCTACCGCTACATCGTGTGGGGCGAACTGGAGCGGGTCGAGAAGGTGAACGCGGACCGGACACCGCCGAAGGAACTGCGCTCCTAGCGCAGTGCCTTGAGCCGCTCGGGACGGACGCGCGGTCAGTTCGTGGTCGGGCAGCCGCCGTAGCCCACCGAGCTCATCGCGGCCGTGGCCGTGGCCGTGGCCGCGACCGGCTGGCCGTCGAGGCAGGCCTCGATGTCGCGGTGGACGATGCCGTTGCGGTGGGCGTACTCCAGGCGCTGGAGGGTGCCGATGAGTATTTCCATGGACCGCTCCGCCGAAGGAAATGCGGTGAGGTGAAGAAAAGCTGGAGGGCCCGTCGACAGAGCGACGGGCCCGTAAAAGCCCAGGACTTGGTCAGCCGCAGTTGGTCGCCTTGCGCTCGGCCACGCCGTATCCCTCGATGGCGCCGGTCCAGTCCATGCATGAACCCTTGCCGTACACGTACACCGGCCCGGCGTAGTGCTGGTACTTGCCCAGGTCGCTCTTCCAGCTGTAGATATCGCCGTTCCTGCCCAGGCCGGCGCTGACGATGCCGGGAGTCGAGTCCGGCGTGTCCCGAATGGTCACCACGCAGTTGTAGCCATTCGATGAGTTGTAGGTCAGGAAGATGGTTCCGCCATTTCCGATACGAGCGGAATTAGTGACGCTGTAGCCGGACCCGCAAGCGCCGTTGTAGCTGGCCGCTGCCGATGCGGAAGGTGCGGCAATGACACCGAGCCCGATCATTGTCGCAGCACTGGCGACAATTGTGGCAATTCTCCGGTATTTTCTCACGGGATCAGGGTAGTGGCGGCTGTGTGTCGAGAACAAGTGAATTTTGGGGAGGAGGTTGAGTGTGGAACCTGAATAAGGAACCTGATTGTAAAAATCTGGCATATCCAAAAAGATTAGGGTGCAATGGCCTTTGGGGTGAAAGGTGCACGTTTACGACGGAGCCCCGGCATCCTCATCCGGATGCCGGGGCTCGTATCGGTGCGAAGGGGTGTCAGTCCTCCGGGCGGGCCGAGGTTCCGGTGATGCCTCCGAAGAGGCCGCCGTTGCCGCCGTTGCCGCCGTTGCCGTTGCCACCGCCCGCCCGGTCGGCGGTGAACAGGTTGACCGGTGTGCCCTCGTCCACCTGGGTGCCCTGGACCGGGTTCGAGGCGACGACCACGGCGTTGTCGTCCTGGGAGCCTGCGATGTTGCCGACTGTCAGGCGCGCGTCCTCGATCAGCTTCTTGGCGTCCTTGAGGGTCTGGTTCTGGAGGTTGGGAACCGCGACCTGCTGGTTCTGCTTCGCCTTGCCGATCTGGATGTTGACCGACGAGTTCTTCTCGACGGAGGTGCCGGCCTGCGGTGTGGTCGCGATGACCTTGCCGACCTGGTTGGCGTCGTCGGTCTCCACCTCGGTGCAGTTGCCGACCAGGTTGCTGGCCTGCATCTGCTGCTTGGCCGCGTCACAGGTCTGGCCGAGGACGTCCGGGACGGTGGACTTCTCCGCCTCCTTGGCGACGGTGAGGGTGATCGTGGAACCCTTCTCCTGTTCCGTGTCGCCCTCGGGGTCCTGCGTGATGACCACGCCGGGGGTGCGGTCGGACTCCTCGGTCTTCTGCTCGACGTTGAAGCCCTTGTCCTCGAGCTGGGCCTTGGCCTTCTCGTAGGTCAGGCCCGTGACGTCCGGGACCGCCACCTTCGGCGCCCCGGTCGACACCACCAGGGAGATGGTGTCGCCCTTCTTGACGTCGACGCCGGCCTTCGGGGACTGGGAGCAGACGTTGCCCTTGGTCTGCTCCTCGCAGGGCTTCTTGGTGAAGGACAGTTCGAGGTCGGCGTTGTTGGCGAGTTTCCGGGCATTCTGCTCGGTCTCGCCGACGAAGTTGGGCGCGGCGAGCGTGTCGTCGCCCACGCCCCCGTTGCCGCTGAACGCCCACCGGCCGATCAGGATCGCTCCGACCAGCACCAGGATGCCCGCCACCACCAGCAGGATCGTGGAGGTGTTGGACTTGCGCTGCTGCTGCTGGCGGCGCCGGTCGGGGCGGTCGTCGTAGCCGTAGCCGCCGTCGTCCGGGCTCATGGGGGGCAGCATCGACGTGGCGCCCGCGCCGGAGTCCGCGCGCAGGGCCGTCGTCGGCTGGTCGTCGGGGTAGCCGCCGTAGCCCACCGAGCCCATCGCGGCCGTGGCCGCGACCGGCTGGCCGTCGAGGCAGGCCTCGATGTCGGCGCGCATCTCGTCGGCCGACTGGTAGCGGTAGTCCGGGTCCTTGACCAGCGCCTTCAGGACGATGGCGTCCATCTCGGGCGTGATCTCGGGGTCGAAGACGCTCGGCGCCTGCGGCTCTTCCCGGACGTGCTGGTACGCGACGGCGACCGGGGAGTCGCCGACGAAGGGGGGCCTCACCGTCAGGAGCTCGTAGAGCAGACAGCCGGTGGAGTAGAGGTCCGACCTGGCGTCGACCTGCTCGCCCTTCGCCTGCTCCGGCGAGAGGTACTGGGCCGTGCCGATGACCGCCGCGGTCTGTGTCATCGTCATGCCGGAGTCGCCCATGGCGCGGGCGATGCCGAAGTCCATCACCTTGACCTGGCCGTTGCGCGTCAGCATGACGTTCGCGGGCTTGATGTCGCGGTGGACGATGCCGTTGCGGTGGGCGTACTCCAGGCCCTGGAGGATGCCGATGGTCATCTCCATGGACCGCTCCGGCAGCAGCTTGCGGCCGGAGTGGAGCAGCTCGCGCAGCGTCGAGCCGTCTACGTACTCCATGACGATGTACGGGATCGAGACCCCGTCGATGTAGTCCTCGCCCGTGTCGTAGACCGCGACGATCGCGGGATGGTTGAGCGAGGCGGCCGACTGGGCCTCCCGGCGGAACCGGGCCTGGAAGGAAGGGTCACGCGCGAGATCCGCGCGCAGCGTCTTCACCGCCACGGTGCGGCCGAGGCGGGTGTCATGCGCGAGGTAGACCTCCGCCATGCCACCACGCCCGAGCACCTGGCCCAGTTCGTACCGGCCGCCGAGGCGACGCGGCTCTTCCATAGCTACCTACCAGCCCTCTCCGTCGGTCCCGACCGGAAGTTTGTACGGTCGGAGGCTGCCATCCGGGCCTACCGTACCCGGCTCGCTTTGTGTGACCTGGCCAAGCCCGTCAGCCGATACAGGACCGGTATCGCAACGTGCACCGTTGTGAAGCAGACGTGAGCGGGGTCACTGCTTGCTCTTGATGACCGCCTCCATCACGTTCCTCGCGATCGGCGCCGCGAGGCCGCCTCCGGAGATGTCGTCACGGACGGCGTTGTCGTCCTCGATCACGACCGCCACCGCGACCGGCGAGCTGCCGTCGCTGTCCTTGGCGTACGAGATGAACCACGCGTAGGGATTCTCGCTGTTGTCGACACCGTGCTGGGCGGTACCGGTCTTGCCGCCCACCTTGACGCCGGGGATCTTGGCGTTCGAGCCCGTGCCCTTGTCGACGACCGTCTCCATCATCGACTGGAGGATCTGGGCGTTCTCCGAGGACAGCGGCTGGCTGAGCTCCTCCGGCTCGGTCTGCTCCAGGGTGTCGAGGTTCGGCGCCTGCAGCTTGTCCACCATGTAGGGCTTCATCAGCTTGCCGTCGTTGGCGACGGCCGAGGCGACCATGGCCATCTGGAGCGGGGTCGCGGCGGTGTTGAACTGGCCGATGGACGACAGCGCGGTCTGCGACGGGTTCATGTCGTCGGAGAACACCGAGGCGTTGGTACGGACCGGTGTGAACTGCTCCTCGGTGAAGCCGAACTTCTTGGCCTCGGCCAGCATCTTCTCGTTGCCGAGGTCGGAGCCGATCTTGCCGAAGAC
Organism: Streptomyces sp. DG1A-41; assembly: GCF_037055355.1. Classification (GTDB taxonomy): domain Bacteria; phylum Actinomycetota; class Actinomycetes; order Streptomycetales; family Streptomycetaceae; genus Streptomyces. Next base: position 4,537,152 of record NZ_CP146350.1, read on the forward strand.
GGTGTTGCAGGAGTACTGGAGCGCCACTCGCAGGGTCGCGTCCTTGCAGGGGATGTTCCCCTCGTTCTTCAGCTCGGTCGTGGTGCCCGGCATGGTCCACGGCAGCGGCGTCTTCGTCTTCTGGTCCGCCTCCGTGTACAGCCCGTTCTCCAGCGCCGCGGCCGCGGTGACCACCTTGAAGGTGGAACCGGGGGGATACACCTCGCGCAGCGCCCGGTTGAGCATCGGGTCGTCGGGGTTGTTCTTCTTCTGAAACTTCTGCCAGGCCTCGGTGTCCGTCGTCGTGGAGTTGCCGGCGAAGGACGAGGGGTCGTACGACGGGTAGGAGGCCAGCGCCAGGATCTTGCCCGTCGACGGGTCGATCGCGGCGACGGCACCCTTGCCGCCCTGCTTCTTCAGACCGTCGTACGCGGCCTTCTGCGCGGCGGAGTTCAGGGTCGTGACGACGTTGCCGCCCTGCTGCTTCTTGCCGGTGAGCATGTCGAGGGTGTTGCGGAAGAAGAGCCGGTCGTCGTTGCCGGTGAGGATGCCGTCCTCGATGGACTCCAGCTGGGTGGCGCCGAAGGCCTGCGAGGCGTAGCCGGTGACCGGCGCCCACATCGGGCCGTCCTTGTAGGTGCGCTTGAACTTGAAGTCGCTGCCCGACGTCTCGGCGGAACCGGTGATCGGCTTGCCGTCGACGATGATGTCGCCGCGCGGGGAGGCGTAGCGCTCGATGATGACGCGGCGGTTGTTCTTGTCGGTCCTGAGCTCGTCGGCCTTGACGTACTGGATCCAGTTGTCGCGGATGAGCAGTGCCAGGACGAGCAGACCGCAGAAGACCGCGATCCGGCGCAGGGGCTTGTTCACGGGCGGACCACCTGAGTCATCTCGGCGTCGGGATTGCCGGCCGGGGCCGGGGCCGGGCGGCGTGCGGTGTCGCTGATGCGCAGCAGGATGCCGATCAGGGCCCAGTTGGCGATCACGGAGGAACCGCCGTAGGCCACGAACGGCAGCGTCATACCGGTCAGCGGGATGAGGCCCATGACACCGCCGGCCACCACGAAGACCTGGAGGGCGAAGGCGCCGGACAGGCCGATGGCCAGCAGCTTGCCGAACGGATCGCGGGCCGCGAGCGCGGTGCGCACACCCCGCTCGACGATCAGGCCGTAGAGCAGCAGGATCGCCATGACGCCGGCGAGGCCCAGCTCCTCGCCGAAGGTGGCGAGGATGAAGTCGGAGTTGGCGGCGAAGCCGATGAGGTCGGAGTTGCCCTGCCCGAGACCGGTACCGAGCGTGCCGCCGGAGCCGAAGGCCCACAGGGCCTGCATGGCCTGCTCGGAGTGGAGGATGCCGTCCTTGACGGCGGCGCGGGAGAGCTCGTACTCGCGCATCGGGTCGAGCCAGGCCTGCACACGCGTCTGGATGTGCGGTTCGAAGCTCGCCACGCCGACGGCACCGACCGCCGACATCAGCAGACCGAAGACGATCCAGCTGGTCCGCTCGGTGGCGACGTACAGCATGATGACGAACATTCCGAAGAACAGCAGCGACGTACCGAGGTCGGTCTCGAAGACCAGGATGAGGATCGAAATCACCCAGACGACGAGGATCGGACCGAGGTCACGGCCGCGCGGCAGGTACAGCCCCATGAAGCGGCGGCTGGCCAGAGCCAGGGCGTCTCTCTTGACCATGAGGTAGCCGGCGAAGAAGACCGCCAGGACGATCTTCGCGAACTCACCGGGCTGGAGCGTGCCGAGACCGGGGATCTTGATCCAGATCTTGGCGCCGTAGATGTCCGCGCCGAGTCCCGGCACGAGCGGCAGGATCAGCAGGAACAGCGCACCGGCCATGGAGATGTACGTGTAGCGCTGCAGGACGCGGTGGTCCTTGAGGAAGATCAGCACGACCGCCAGCAGGGCGACGCCCATCGCCGAGTACAGCAGCTGCCGCGGTGCGGCATCGGCGTAGTTGCTCAGTTTCTCGGACTGGTCAAGGCGCCAGATGACGACCAGACCGAGCCCGTTCAGCAGCGTCGCCAGCGGCAGCATCAGCGGGTCCGCGTACGGCGCGAACTTCCGTACGACGAGATGGCCGACGCCCGCGAGCAGGCCGAGTCCGAGCCCGTAGCTCAACAGGCCCGGCGGCACCGAGTCGTTGAGGGCCAGCCCGACGTTGGCATAGGCGAACACCGGAATGACCACGGCGAACGCCAGCAGCGCCAGCTCGGTGTTGCGCCGGCTCGGCGCGCCGATCGCGCCGATCGTGGACGTGTGGTGCGTCGGCGATGTGTTCGTACCGCTCATCGTGTAACAGGGCCTCTCACGGCTTGCCTACTGCTTACCGCACAGCGAGACGACCTTCTGCTCTTCCTCCGAGAGGCTGGGGCCGGGGCTGGGAGTAGGTGCGGTCGTGGACGGGTTCGGGGACTTCTCAGGCGTCGACGGAGAGCCCGACGGGTTCGACGGGTTCGGTGTCGGTGTGGCCTTGGACGTGAAGGAGGCGGGAGTGGTTCCGGTGGTGCCCCCGGCCTCGCCCTCGCCGGTCTTGGAGGTGTTCTGGCTCTCGGCTTGGCGCCGCTGCGCCTCCTTCCTGCACGCGGAGGCCTGCACCGACAGTTCCTGGATCTTCGCCCGGGCGTTCTCCAGCCCGCCCTCGGCGATGGTCGCCTTGACCAGCTTCTGCTGGTAGGGCGGCAGGTACTTGAGTTCGATCTCGGGGTGGTCCTTCTCCACCTTCGAGAGCGACACCCACGCCAGGTCCTGGCTGATGCCCCGGTACAGCGCGACGTGCTTGCCCTCGGCGCCGACGTAGTACTGCGTCTGCGTCCAGCGCCAGCCGCCGTACAGACCGCCGCCGATGACGGCCAGCGCGAGGGCGCCGTAGAGGGATCTCTTCAGCCAGCGGCCCTTCCCGCGCGGCTTGACGAAGTCGTCGTCGCCGTAGCCCAGGCCGGCCGCCGGGACGTAGCCGGTGGTGTCGCCGGAGCCGGGCGGGCCGAACTCGCCGCCGCCGCCCTGGCCGCGTCCCTGGCGGCCGAGCCCGGAGGCGCGGCCGGCGGGGTCTGCATGATGCCGTTGTCGTGCAGCTGGTGCTGGTTCTCGGCGACGGCGCCGACCACGACCGGGGTGTCGGACAGCTGCCCGGCGAGGGTGTCGCCGGTGTCGAGGTCGAGGACGTCGGCGACGATGACGGTGATGTTGTCCGGGCCGCCGCCGCGCAGGGCCAGCTCGATCAGGTTCTGGACGGTCTCCTGGGGGCCCTGGTAGCTGGCGAGGGTGTCCTCCAGGGTCTGGTGGGACACCACGCCGGACAGGCCGTCGGAACAGATCAGGTAGCGGTCGCCGGCGCGGACCTCGCGGATGGACAGGTCCGGCTCGACGTGGTCGCCGCTGCCGAGCGCGCGCATGAGGAGCGAGCGCTGCGGGTGGGTGGTTGCCTCTTCCTCGGTGATGCGGCCCTCGTCGACCAGGCGCTGCACCCAGGTGTGGTCCTGCGTGATCTGTGTCAGTACGCCGTCGCGGAGGAGGTACGCGCGGGAGTCGCCGACGTGCACCAGGCCGAGGCGCTGGCCGGTCCAGAGCAGGGCGGTGAGCGTGGTCCCCATGCCCTCCAGCTGGGGGTCCTCCTCGACCATGGCGCGGAGCTGGTCGTTGGCGCGCTGTACGGCCGTACCGAGCGAGGTGAGGATGTCGGAGCCGGGGACGTCGTCGTCGAGCGCGACGATCGTGGAGATGGCCTCGGAGGAGGCGACCTCGCCCGCCGCTGCGCCGCCCATGCCGTCGGCGATGGCGAGCAGGCGCGGGCCGGCGTAACCGGAGTCCTCGTTGCCCTCCCGGATCATGCCCTTGTGCGATCCGGCCGCGAAGCGCAGTGACAGACTCATGCGCACCTCGCCTGTCGGCTCCGGGTACAGCCGGTCGTGTCGAGCCACACTGCCCACCCTCCGGTCGGGAGCGCGCCGGGGCCCGGGGTGGGGCCCGCCACTGCGTGCTCGCTCCGCTCGCGCCTATCCATGATGTAGCACTACTTCCGCAGCTCGATGACGGTCTTGCCGATGCGGATCGGCGCGCCCAGCGCAATCGGTGTGGGAGTCGTCAGCCGGTTTCGGTCCAGGTACGTGCCGTTGGTGGAGCCGAGGTCCTCGACGATCCACTGGCCGTCGCGGTCCGGGTAGATCCTGGCATGGCGGCTGGAGGCGTAGTCGTCGTCCAGCACGATCGTCGAGTCGTGCGCCCGGCCCAGGGTGATGGTCTGGCCCTGGAGCGCGACCGTGGTGCCGGCGAGAGTGCCCTCGGTCACGACGAGCTTGGTGGGGGCGTTACGTCCGCGCCGGCCGCCGCCGGACTGCTGGCGCTGCTGCGGCGGCGCCTGGCGGGCGGCCTGCTGCTGCCGGCCCGCCTCGCGCCGCGAGCCGCGCTGGGTGACGCGCGTACCGAACAGGTCGCTCCGGATGACCTGCACGGCCACGATCACGAACAGCCACAGAACGGCCAGGAAACCCAGCCGCATGACCGTGAGGGTCAGCTCTGACATTGCCCCCGCTTCACCCTTCGGCTTGCCGGTAAATGATGGTGGTGCTGCCCACGACGATCCGCGAGCCGTCGCGGAGCGTAGCGCGGGTGGTGTGCTGCCCGTCCACCACGATGCCGTTGGTGGATCCGAGATCCTGGATCGTCGAGGGCGTTCCGGTCCGGATCTCGCAGTGCCGGCGGGAGACGCCGGGGTCGTCGATCCGCACGTCGGCGTCGGTGCTGCGGCCCAGCACCAGCGTCGGGCGGGAGATCTGATGGCGCGTGCCGTTGATCTCGATCCAGTGGCGGGTGCGTCCGCCGGCCGCCGGGGCGGCCGGGGGCTGCTGCGCGCCCGCGGGCTGCGGGTAACCGTACCCGCCGGGGCGGCCGCCGGGCGGCGGCGCGGACGGCATGGGCGGGGCGCCCGCGGGAGCGGCGGCCGGCGGGTAGCCGTAGCCGCCGGGGCGTCCGGCGGGCGGGGCGGCGGGAGCGGCGGCGCCTGACGGGGCCTGCTGGCTGCTGGAGGAGGCGAGCGTACGGCTGCGCACCCGGTACAGGCCGGTGTCCAGGTCGTCCGCCTTCTCCAGGTGCACCTTGATCGGGCCCATGAAGGTGTAGCGCTGCTGCTTGGCGTAGTCACGCACCATGCCGGCCAGCTCGTCGCCGAGCTGGCCGGAGTAGGGGCTGAGCCGCTCGAAGTCCGGCGTGCTCAGCTCCACGATGAAGTCGTTGGGCACGACCGTCCGGTCGCGGTTCCAGATGGTGGCGTTGTTGTCGCACTCGCGCTGGAGCGCGCCGGCGATCTCCACGGGCTGGACCTCGGACTTGAACACCTTGGCGAAGGTGCCGTTGACCAGACCTTCGAGACGCTGCTCGAACTTCTTCAGGACTCCCATGGGGCACCTCCTCCGTCGCTGCCGTCCTGTGTACTGCTCTGCGGGCCGCTTGCCTGGTACTGCTTACTGATCGTATCCACGCGCCGCTCGATCGGCTGGTTCCCCCTGTCAGCACGGCCGACGGATGTCGACGCATGACGACGTTCCCTGTGGAGCTCTCCTTCGAACTCCTCCGGTGGCACGGCTGCCGCGCAACCGCTCTCGCGTACTCCTGACAAGGATCGTAGAGGCGGCCGAAGACCAGTGTCCCGCACCCGACTGTGGACCCCGACCGCCTCCTGGGGAGACGGGGGGTACCGGTACGAGGTTGATACGTGAAGCGCCCCGCGTCGATACGTGGCCGGGCCACCGAAGGCCCGGAGGCGGGTCTGCCTGCGGAAGAAGGGATGTGAATCCACCCCGCCCCGCGTGCTAATGTTCTGCGTGTCGGAAGGCGCCAGGCCCCAAGGGGCAGGAGCCCATGACACACCCAATGCGCGGGTGGCGGAATAGGCAGACGCGCTGGATTCAGGTTCCAGTGCCCGCAAGGGCGTGGGGGTTCAACTCCCCCCTCGCGCACCACGGAGCACCGACGAAAGTGCTCTGGCTGCACCGACGGAATGGGCGGCATCGCGATGGCGATGCCGCCCATTTCTGTTTCTGCGGTGTGATGTCTGTCTCTGGGCATGGTGAAGCGGACCGTCGGTGGCTGAGGGCCGTCGGCGATCCGCGTTCGCGTGTGGATCTTGCTTGAGTAGCTCTCGGGGCCTGCCCTCTGTGAGGAAGGTCTCAGCGCTGGGTGATGTCCCTTGGGGGTCCCCGTGCCCAGGGGCTTGGTCCTGCGGCGGCGGGTGGGCCGTCGGCGGGGCCGTTCGCCGGCGTCTTCGACATGTTCCTGGAGGTGGTCCTCGGCGAAGCAGCCGGAAGCAGACCCGTTGCCAACCTTCGGAGCCGTACTGGAGGGGCCGGCAGAGGTTCGCGCCGGCTTCCGGGGGACGGTGACGGTGCGCTGGGAGCAGCACGTCGGTGAGCCGGCCGGGTTCGGGGCGGGGTCGACGAGGGGCAGGTGGATGCCGCGGCCGAGCGTGCGGGGTTTGAGAGGGCGCTGCGCCGGGTTGGTATCTGCCGGGCACATCAGGCGGCGGTGGCCTTCGGCGTCGGGGCGTTGCTTGGGCATGAACACGTAGTTCGCGCGGCGCGGGTGCGGTCGATCCGGGTCTGCTTTTCGATTTTCTCGGCGAGGAGGTCCTTGGTGGCGTCCTTGAGGGGCTGGGGCATGGACGGTCTGCCGGCTCACTCCGCGGTCTCCTTGATGACGCCGGCCCGGGCGTACGGCACAGCACCACGCGGGCGCGGTACCGCGGACGGCCACGGCCACGGCTCCGTTGGAGGCTTCCCGGACGTCATGGGTGCGCAGGGGGATGACCTCGGGTGAGCCAGAGCGCAGCCGAAGCCGGGGGAGGGCAGGGTCAGCAGGCCGTAGCGCAGCTCTTCGGTCGGCTGAGCGCGCGCGGAGGCATACAGCTGGGCCTGATCGGAACGGCTGTAGGGGCGCGAGGAGTCCGAGCCGGAGTAGGCGGCCGGCTCGCCGGTGACCAGGTCCGGGCCGAGCAGGGCACGACGGAGGTTGTTCAGGCGGCAGCGGCGGTTGGAGCGCGAGGCGTCACCCAGGTGCAGACAGCCGGTGGCCGGGTACCACTCGATCGCCTCCGGGGTCAGGAGGTGCTCGGCCTTGGTCGGGCGCCCGCAGGCGTCGGCATACGCGGCGGCGTGGGCGAGCGCGCCGAGCCAGTCGCGGGCCTGCTTGGGAGTGGCCGGCTTGGCCTGGGTCACTGCGCGGCGGCAGTCGGCCCCGACGCGCTCCCGGACAGGGCTGGGGAGGGCGGCCGGTACTGCTCGATTCGCGTCCGCCGTGACTCTTCACCAGGAAAGGACCCCGGGAGGGTGCTGTTGCCCGCCCAGGCCTCCACCCCCGCATCATCGTCGGGACCAGACCGCCCCTCACCTTTCAGGCAGACCGCGTTGACCACCGATCGCTTCCCGGACATCGCCCGCACCGGCACCGCCGTGATCGGCGCCCGGTACGTCGGAGGACCCGACCGGCAGCAGCTGGTCGTGGATGACGAGGCGCGTGCGCTGGAGAGCGGTTCCCCGCCCCGCGGCCTGTCCGCGATGGGCTCGTTCGCGAGCGCGGACGGCGGACGGTGCTGTCGCTCGCGCAGTGGGAGAGCGCCGGGGCGTACGACGCGTACCCTCGTGGCGGTGGCTACGCCGCTCCCTTGGCCGGTCCGCCCCGCTACCGGCTGTACCGCGGCATGGCCGAGGAGCACGAGACCCGTGCCCCGGGCTGCCTGATCACGGCCGCTTTCGACGTGGACGGGCCCGACCGCCAGCGCTTCTTCACCGACGCCGTGATCGCCGCCCAGCCGAAGGAAGGCGGGCACCCTGGCGCGATCTCGGCCCACTTCCTGCACAGCACCGACGGCAGCCGCGTCCTGCTGTACACGGAGTGGACCAGCGTCGAGGCGCACCAGGAGGCCGCCGAAGCCGGTGACCACGACCAGGGGCACGAGATCCTCTCCCGCACGCCCGGGGTGCGCCTCACCCACGGCGGGCGCTACCGCCTCCACCGCTCCCTGCCCCGCCCCCGCCGTGACCGAGGCGCCCGGCGCCGCGCCTCGCCTCCAGCGTGCAGGCGGCAAATCGTCCCGGCAGACTCTTCGGTAGCGTGAGGGTATGAGCCATCCGCACCCAGAACTCAAAGCCGCCCCGCCACTGCCCGACGGAGGGCTGAGGGTCACCGCCCTGGGCGGCCTGGGCGAGATCGGCCGGAACATGACCGTGTTCGAGCATGCCGGCAAGTTGCTGATCGTGGACTGCGGTGTGCTGTTCCCCGAAGAGACCCAGCCCGGCGTGGACGTGATCCTGCCCGACTTCACCTCCATCCGGGACCGCCTCGACGACATCGTCGCCGTCGTCCTCACCCACGGCCACGAGGACCACATCGGCGGCGTGCCCTATCTGCTGCGCGAGCGGAGGGACATCCCCCTCGTCGGCTCCAAGCTCACCCTCGCCTTCATCGAGGCCAAGCTCAAGGAACACGGCATCCGGCCCCGCACGGTGCGCGTGCGGGAGGGCGACCGGCGCGGCTTCGGCCCCTTCGACTGCGAGTTCGTGGCCGTCAACCACTCCATTCCGGACAGCCTCGCGGTCGCGATCCGCACCGGCGCCGGGATGGTGCTGCACACCGGCGACTTCAAGATGGACCAGTTCCCCCTGGACGACCGCATCACCGATCTGCGCGCCTTCGCCCGCCTCGGCGAGGAGGGCGTGGACCTGTTCCTCACCGACTCCACGAACGCCGAGGTCCCCGGCTTCACCACCTCCGAGCGTGAGCTGAACCCGGCGATCGAACAGGTGATGCGCACCGCGCCGCGCCGGGTCATCGTCTCCAGCTTCGCCAGCCATGTGCACCGCATCCAGCAGGTCCTGGACGCCGCCCACGAGCACGGCCGCAAGGTGGCCTTCGTCGGCCGCTCCATGGTCCGCAACATGGGCATCGCCCGCGACCTGGGCTACCTCAAGGTCCCGCCCCACCTGGTCGTGACCACCAAGGAGCTGGAGAAGCTCCCCGACCACAAGATCACCCTGGTGTGCACCGGCTCCCAGGGCGAACCGATGGCCGCGCTGTCACGGATGGCCAACCGCGACCACCAGATCCGCATCGGCAAGGGCGACACCGTCCTGCTCGCCAGCTCCCTCATCCCCGGCAACGAGAACGCCATCTACCGGGTGATCAACGGACTCACCCGGTGGGGCGCCCACGTGGTCCACAAGGGCAACGCCAAGGTGCACGTCTCCGGCCACGCCAGCGCCGGCGAACTCGTCTACTGCTACAACATCGTCCGGCCCCGCAACGTCATGCCCGTGCACGGCGAATGGCGCCACCTGCGGGCCAACGCCGACCTCGCCATCCGCACCGGCGTCGATCCCGACCGGGTCGTCATCGCCGAGGACGGTGTCGTCGTCGACCTCGTCGACGGCCGCGCCTCCATCACCGGCAAGGTGCCCGCGGGCAACGTCTACGTGGACGGCATGGAAGTCGGCGGCGCCACGGAGGCGTCCCTCAAGGACCGGGTCACCCTCGCCCAGGAGGGCGTCATCACGGTCGTGGCCATCGTCGACGCCGACACCGGCGCCCTGGCAGAGGCCCCCGACTTCCTGGCTCGCGGCTTCGTCCACGACGAGACCACCTTCGAGCCGGTCATCCCCGTCATCGAGAAGACGCTGGCCACCGCCGCCGAGGAAGGCGTCGGCGACGCCCACCAGCTCGAACAGCTCATCGCCCGCGCCGTGGCCAACTGGGCCTTCCGCACCCACCGCCGCAGGCCACTGATCATCCCCGTCATCATCGACGCCTGACCGGGGGCCGCGCTCCGGTTCCCCGCCTCATTCAGGACGGACGGACACCACCTCACCGACCACGACACCCCCACGCGAGCGGGCCGTGCTTCGATCACCCGCCGACACTCGTCACTTCGGCATGCGGTGGGGCCGCCCGTACGGCGGTCGAGGACGGCGCTCTTGGCTACGCGCTGCTGATCGCCGAGCGCGCGCCGGAGTAGGGGAACCGGGAGCGGAGAGGACCTCCGCCGACAGGGCTACTTGGGGGGCAGGCTCGCGGCGAAGGCGTGCCCCTGCTCGATCCAGTCGGCCAGGGCCTCGTCCTCGGACACGGCGGACGCGGCCACGACCACCCAGCCGCGCATCGGGCGTCCGGTGAAGTCGAAGGGCCGCGTCCCGGGCCGTGACAGGGCGGCCTCGGTGGCGTCGGGGCCGACCCGGACCATCAGCTCGTCCCCGGTCACCCCGACAGCCATGTTGCCCTCGTACAGGAACGCCAGCCCGCCGAACATCCGCTTCTCCGTGACGCCCGGATCCGCACCCAGCCGGGCCCGGACGCGCTCCGCCAGTCCTTCGTCGAACGCCATGACCGCCCTCACCCTCCCGCTCGCCGGCTCACCTGCCGCTGAAGGTCCCGAAGATCCTTGACCAGCGACGAGCGCACCTTGCGCCCCAGCACCGGTCCGGCCAGCCGGTAGAGGCCGGAGGCGTCACCGCGCACACGGATCCGGGCGTGCGTGCCGCCGTCCGGCAGCGGCTCGAAGGAGTAGGTCACGTGCATCGGCAGCGGGCCGGCCACCGCGACCATGTCCAGCAGCCTCGCCGGCTCGTAGGCGGCGACCCGCAGCACGTAGTCGATCCGCCTGCCCAGGAAGTACGCCGTCCGCGTCACCTCCGCCCCGGCCCCGAACCCGCCCGCATCCGCCTCCCGCGTCAGCTGCGCCGTCCGGATGCCCTGGGTCCACTCGGCATCGTGGCGCCAGTCCATGGCATACGCCGCCACCTGCTCACACGGCACGGGGATCACCCGCTCCACCGTCACATCGATACCCATCCGCTGCCCCGAATCCCCGGCGACAGTTCCCATGGACCCACCCCCGACAGTCAGCGGCAACCGGAGGCCGGAAAAGGACTGCCGGCGCGTAGGTAAGGACGGTCACATACCTGCCCCCACCACCCGATCCAGCGTCGGCGGCGGCAAGGGAGAACAACCCGACCGAGGCGCCCCAGGGCGGGCCCGGCGGCTCGATGCCGCGCGGGCCCTTGTGCCGGCTGCCTGCTCTCAGCCGATCTGGATCTTTCCGTTGGCCTCGGCGGCGGTCGGCGTGGTCGAGGGCTGGACGTCACCGTTGCGCTGGGTGACGCTCTTCAGCAGCTCGGCGAGGTCGACTCCCGTGGTGGAGCTGAGGAGTTCGACGCCCTGGGCCACGTTGTCGGCGACGGTGCGGGACAGCCGGCTCGCGCCGTCGGTGGAGATGACGGTCATCTTGTCCACCGCGCTGAGCGGCTCGGACGCCTTCGCGACCACCTGCGGCAGCACCTCGACGAGCATCTGCAGCACGGCCGCGTCGCCGTACTGGGCGAAGGCGTCGGCCTTCTTCCGCATCGCCTCGGCCTCGGCCTCACCCTTCGCGCCGATCGCCGCCGCCTCGGCCTCGCCCTCCAGCCGCACCGCCTCGGCGATCGCCGCACGCCGGGACCGCTCGGCCTCGCCCTGCTTGAGACCCTCGATCGCCTGCGCCTCGGCCAGCGCGCTGCGCTGCTGCTTCTCGCCCTCACCCGTGAGCCGGGACCGCTCGGCCTCCGCCTGCGCGGCGGCGATGGCGGCCAGCCGATCCGCCTCGGCCTGCTTCACGCGGGCCACGCGCTTGGCCTCCGCCTCCTGCTCGGCGGCGTACCGCTGGGCGTCGGCGGGCTTGCGGACCTGGGTGTCGAGCTGACGGTCGGTCAGTTCGGCCTGCCGCTCGGCGACCTTCTCCTGCTGGGCGAGGATCTCCTGCTCCCGGGCCGCCTCGGCCAGCGGACCGGCGGCGGCCGCACGGGCCGCGGCCTCGTCGGTCTCGGCCTTGATCTCGGCCTGCTTGAGGTAGAAGGTCCGCTGGGCGATCGCGATCTCCTCCTCGGCCTTCAGCCGCGCCTGCTCGGCGGCCCGCCTGGCGACCGCCTCGGCGATGTCGGCTTCCTGCTTGGCGCGGGCGGCCTCGGGCCGGCCGAGGTCCTCCAGGTAGGAGCCCTCGGTGGTGATGTCCTGGATCTGGAAGGCGTCCAGCACCAGGCCCTGCCCGGACAGGCTCGCCTCCGCCTCCTCCGCCACCTGTCCGGCGAACGCGGCCCGGTCCCGGATGATGTCCTCCACCGACATCCGGCCGACGATGGCCCGCAGGGCGCCGGAGAGCACCTCCTGGGTGAAGCCGACGATGCCGTCCTGCTGCATCAGGAACCGCTGGGCGGCGGCGCGGATGGCGTCCTCGGTGCCGCCGACCTTGACGATGGCGACGCCCTCCAGGTTGGCCTTCACGCCGCGCAGGGTGACCGCGCCGCGCACCGCGACGGGGATGTGCCGCGAGGACAGGTCGAGGGTGAACCTCTGCTGCACGAACGGCACGACGAACACGCCGCCGCCGACCACGACCTTCTGGCCGCTGTTGTCGGTGAACACCCGCCCGGTCTCCGGATCGGTGGCCTTCTTGCCGCGCCGCCCGGTGACGATGAACGCCTCGCTCGGACCGGCGACCTTGTACCGGCTGACGACGACCAGCGCGAGCAGCACGAGGAGTACGACGACTCCTCCCACCGCGATGGCGACAGAACTCATGGTGATGTCCCCTCAGCCCTCCCTGAGGACGGCATTCGGTGAAGGATATGTGGATGTAAACGGCACCTGGGCCGGTGCCGGAAAGGAGGACCGCTTCGCCGGGTCAGCGTTCGACCGGGCGCACGGACACCGCCGACTGCGACAGCGCCTGCTCGACCCAGACGTCGGCTCCCCGGGCCACGGCAACCGAACTCCTGGCCGCGAACTTCATCGGCTGCCCGGCCACATGCACCAGCACCTCGCCGTAGCCCTCGGCGGGGATAGCGGTCACCACCGAGCCGGATGCGCCGATCAAGTCGGCGTCACGCGGAGCGGCGCCGGAGGAGTCCCGCAGCAGAGCCCGACTCAGGCGGTAGGCGAACCAGCCGGTGAGGACACCGGCGGGCACCCCGATCACCGTGGCTCCCACCGGGCCCAGCCCGGTCGTCCCCATGACGATCGCCCCCGAGAAACCGAGCATGGACAAGAACCCGGCGATCACCGGCAGCGACAGCAGCCCGTCGAGCAGGCCGTCCACCACGGAGACTCCGTCGAGCAGTCCCTCCAGTACGCCGTCGAGAACGAACGACAGGGCAAGGAGGACGACCCCCGCTATGCCGAGCCCCAGAAACCAGGCCATCCGCGCACACCGCCTCTCCTTGCCCTTCCCCCGTTGTCGCAGGCATCGTCACACGCGGACACCGGGCGATACATTGCCTGATTCCGGCAATCTTTACGCGGCTTTGATGCCGCACCCCGAACAGTCGGACCGTCGGCGGGTGAGGCCCTGCCGACGCTCTGTGACACCGCGTCAGAAGCCTGTACCGTTCCCAGCGGTGTGCCGGGAAGTCTGGTCGGCGATCTTGACGGAAGAAGGCGGAGAAGCTTCGCCGAACGGGGGTCCCGACGTGGTGCTCATGACGGTCTTCACAGTGGTCCTTGGCGGGGTACGCGCCCCTGCGCGGCTCCTCCTCCGCCTGAGCCGGGGAAGTCGTACGGCATGATCACATTCCCGCAGCCCGCGCCTGGCGTACCGCGTCCGGGGCACATGATCGTGTGCGGGGACGACGCGCTCGCCGAGAGGCTGGCAGCCGAGCTCGCCACCGTGTACCGGGAGCGGGTCACTCTGGTCGTACCGCCCTCGCGGCGGCCCGGCGCCACCACCGGAAGGGCGCGCGCCGCCGCGCTGCTCGGCCGGATACAGGCCGCCGTGAACCGCACGGAGGACTCGACCGATTCGGGCGCGGCCTGGCACGGCCCGCATCGTCGAGACCGCCGTCCTCGACGAAGCCGCCCTGGCCGAGATGGGCGTGTGCGAGGCCGCCGCGCTGGCGCTCGTGCACGACGACGACGAGACCAACATCCACGCCGCGCTGGCCGCCCGCCGTCTCAACCCCCGGCTGCGCCTGGTCATCCGGCTCTACAACCGCAAGCTCGGACAGCACCTGGAAGAACTCCTCGACCAGGCCGCCATCCTCGCCGTCCCCGGCCTGGATCCCGAGGCCCTGGACACCTCCACCACCGTCCTGTCGGACGCTGACACCGCGGCACCCGCGCTCGCGGCCACCGCCGTCGCGGGCACCAGCAAGGTCGTCCAGGCCGACGGCCTGCTGCTGCGCGCCGTGGAACGCACTCCACCCGGTCACGGCCGGGTCGCCGCTCCAGGCCTGTGCACCCTGGCCCTGCTGTCGTCGACCACCAACGACCCGGCCGGAGCGGAAGGTTCGGACGCCAGCGGCCGGGAGGCGCCGATTCTGCTCCCGGACGACGACACGGTCGCGGGCGCCACCGGGCGCGGCACGGTGGTCCTCGAAACTGTCACGCACACGGCTTCCGGTTCCGCACCGCGACGGCTGGCGGGGCGCGGACTGCCGCTCGGCTCCCTGTTCTCGCGCCGGCTGCGCTGGTCACTGGCCGGGCTCCTGGGCTGTGTGCTGGGGGTGGCCGTCGCAACCTGGCTGAGCACCGGGCATCACCCGCTGCACGCCGCCTACCTCACCTTGCTCGACCTGTTCGCGATCGGCGACCCGGCCCTCGACGAGCCCACCGCGCGTCAGGTGCTCCAGCTCCTCGCCGGACTGGCCGGTCTGCTGCTCATGCCCGTCCTGCTCGCGGCCGTCCTGGAGGCGCTCGGCACGTTCCGCACGGCCTCCGCGCTGCGCCGGCCACCCCGCGGCCTGTCCGGCCACGTCGTCCTGGTCGGCCTCGGCAAGATCGGCACCCGGGTCCTGGCCCGTCTGCGGGAGCTCGACATCCCCGTGGTGTGTGTCGAGGCGGACCCGGAAGCGCGCGGCATCCCGCTCGCCCGCCGACTGCGCGTCCCCACCGTTCTCGGGGACGCCACCCAGGAGGGCGTGCTGGAGGCCGCAAAGATCCACCGGGCACACTCTCTGTTGGCCCTCACCAGCCACGACACCACCAACCTCGAATCCGCCCTGTACGCACGCTCCCTCAAACCGGACCTGCGGGTGGCCCTGCGCCTGTACGACGACGCCTTCGCCACCGCTGTCTACCGCACCCTGCGCACCGCCCACCCGCGCGCCCTCACCCGCAGCCGCAGCGTCTCCACCCTCGCGGCCCCCGCCTTCGCCGGGGCCATGATGGGCCGCCAGGTCCTCGGGGCCATTCCCGTCGAACGCCGCGTGCTGCTCTTCGCCGCCCTCGGTGTCGCCGGGCACCCGCAGCTGGAAGGGCGCACCATCGCCGAGTCGTTCCGTCCAGGCAAGTGGCGCGTTCTGGCGCTGGACACGGCCGAGCCGGGCGAGCGACTGCCGGACCTCGCCGCCACACCGGCGCACCACGGCGCCGAACGCCCCGGCGGACTCGTCTGGGACTTGCACCCCGGTTATGTCCTACGGCCCGAAGACCGCGTGGTACTCGCCGCGACGCGCCAGGGCCTGGCCGAGCTCCTGGGCCGGCAGTCACGGATGAGGGCGCGAACCACTGACGCCTAGCGGAGCAGCGACCGTTTCGGTGCGGCTGGGCTGTTCCCACCGGGTCGCAGGTGCGTAAACCCTCGACGACCAGTGCCGCAAGCCGTTGCTGCCCAAGGCGCCCGGCTGCCGGGAACCGCTTGCAGACGTCGGCCAGTGCTCCTGACGTCCTGCCTGACCTGTCCTTACGGGCCCTCCGTTCCGCCAGGCGTGTGGCGCTGGACGAGCCGGGAGATGTCGTGCGCGGTGATGATGCCGGCCAGGTGGTGCCCGTCGGTGACGAGGATGGGCAGGCCGCGGCCGGGGGAGAGCCTTTCGAGCACCTCCACCAGCAGGTCGTCCGGAGCGCAGGTGGTGCACCGCACCCAAGGGGTCGCCACGTCACGCACGCGCAGGGTCTCCCGCTGCGGGGCAGGAATCCTCGCGAGCCGGGGGAGGTGGAGCAGGCCGCTGGGGCGTCCCTCGAAGTCGATCAGGGCCATGGTCGAGTGGCGGGTGCGCACGGCCACGTCATCGAGGCAGCGTTGCACGGTCAGCCAGTCCTGGCACGTCTCCACCGGACTCGACATGGCATCGGCCGCCCGCAGTCCGCGCAGGGCGGGGGCCAGCCTCGCGCTCCGGTGTTCCGCGCTGGCGATGATCACGACGAAGAAGCCGATGACCGCCAGCCACAGTCCACTCAGGGCGCCGCGCAGCACAGCGATCCACCCGACGCCGACGAGCAGGATGCCGAGGACCTGCCCGCCGCGGGCGGCCGCTCGCTCGGCGCGGTCCTGGTCTCCGGTCCGCCACCACGTCAGCGCCTGCACCACCCGCCCTCCATCCAGTGGGGCGGCCGGCAGCAGATTGAACACGGCCAGGACGAGGTTCACCCAACCGAGCCAGAGCAGGACGGCTGCGGGCACGGCCCAGCCGGACAACGTCTCCAGCCCGATGCCAGCCCCGAGCGCCACCGCACCGACGACCAGGCTGGTGAGCGGCCCGCTGACGGCGATCAGGAAGGTCGTGCCGGCCGTGCGTGGCTTGCCCATTCTGGTCATTCCGCCCAAGGCCCACAGGGTGATGCTCTGGACCTGGACGCCCTTCCTGCGGGCGGTCACCGCGTGGGCGGCCTCGTGGGCCAGCAGGCTCGCTAGGAGGAGCAGGGCCCCGGCCAGGCCGGCGACCGTGTAGGTGGCGTCGGGCTGGCCCGGGATCCTGGCCGGGAGGGTCTGGCTTCCCAGGCTGTAGCCGAAGAGCATCACGAGCAGGGGCACGGTCCAGTGGATGCGCAGCGGCACCCCGAGAACGCGTCCCATCCGTACCGAGCTGTTCATCGCCATCTCCTGCGGACCGGGGCGGGTGTTCCCGCACCGAAGCCGACACGCCGGGGTGCCCGCGGGAACGGATCGGCACAGAGTCCGCCCACTGTCAGTCTCGCTCCCCGAGCGCAGGTGACGAGGAATGCGACGTTCCTGGGCATGGGTGATCACCCGTCGAGTACTCATGGGTCGGCAGATCCGCCGCCACTGTGACCGTGCCGGTCCGGATGCTGAGTCCGCGTGTCCGTGGTGCCCCGCGGTGAGGCGGAGCCGGCCTGTTGGCAGACGTCGGGGATGCCGTCGGCGTTCTCGTCACGGTTCTCCTCCGCGTACAGCCGCCGGTACTCGTGGTTCCGCGGTCTGAGCAGCACGCAGCCAGGAGCGCGGAGGTCAGGGAGCCGAGGAGGACGGCGGCCTTGATGTGCCCGAGGTCTGCGGGGTCCTGTCGAAGACCTCGAAAGGCTTCGGCAGCTCGCCGCCACAGCGGCCGGCCGCGGAACGGCCCTGCGGTTCCTGGTCGCCGGGTATCCGGCCTCGGTGTGCCGGGTCTGGACGGACGTGCCGGCGGCTGGCCAGGCTCTGGAGCCCGACGATCCGGGAGAAGTCGGTTCGGCTCTGATCAGCGCGATCGGCGAGGCGACCGTGGCGCTGACCGGGGGCTGCGAAACCGCCCATCGCGCGGCCATCCGAGGCGAAGAGGCGATGCGGCGGGAGTTCGTCGACGACCTGCTCGTCGGCCGAACCGGCCTGGGCCGCCTTGCCGAGCGGGCCGGACGATTCGGGCTACGGCTGGTCGGGCCGCACAGCGTGGCCGTCGCCCGGACGAGCGAGCCCTTCGGCGCGGGCGACGACACCACGCGCTAGGTCGGAGGCGCTGACCGCCCGTTTCGGTGCGCAGGACGTGCTGATCACCACCAAGGACAGCTTGCTCGTGTGTGTATCGCCCGGCGCGGCCCCGGATGTCGCGGACTTCTTCGCCGGCGCGGTGCGCAAGGCCGTCGACGAGCGGTGCAGGATCGCCGTCGGCCGCCCCCGGCCAGGCCCCAGCGGCATCGTCCGTTCCTGCCACGAGGCCCGCAGCACCCTCGACCTCGCCACCCAGCTCGGCCTGACCGCCTCGTGCGTGCACGCCTCGGACCTGCTGGTGTTCCAGGTCCTCGGCAGGGACCGCGCCGCCATCACCGACCTGGTGGCCACTGTCCTGGGCGGCCTCGAAGGCGCACGCGGCGGGCCCAGGACACTTCTGGAAACCCTGACCGCGTTCTTCGCCAGCGGCTGTCTGAACACCACCACGGCCCGCCGACTCCGGGTGAGCGTGCGCACCATCACCTGCCGGCTCGGGCGCATCCGGCAACTCACCGGCCACGACCCCACCGGTCCCGACCAGCGCCACATCCTGCAGACCGCCGAGCTCGGCGCCCGTCTCCTGGACTGGCAGGCCCGCCCGCTGCAGCCCTCCGAGTGATCCGGACCGCCCCGGGTGGGTACAGGGTCACGCATGAACGAGTGGCTGCCGGCGCCACATGAGGGATATCTGCCGATCGAGGACCACGGCCTGATCGGCGATGGCCGCGGTTGCGCCCTGGTGGGCCGCGACGGCGCCATCAGCTTCATGTGCGTCCCCCGGTTCGACGCCCCGCCCCTGTTCTGCTCACTGCTCGACCGCCACCGCGGCGGTTCCTTCCTACTGGCACCGGAGGGCCTGCGGCTGAGCCGCCAGCACTACGTCGAGGACACCGGCGTCCTCGTGACAGAACTGCGTACGGACACCGGAGTCGTCGAGATCACCGATGCGTTCCTGCTGCGACCAGGCGCGCGGTTGGAGGTGGACGCCCCAGCCGGTACGGGAGAACTGGTCCGGCACGCGCGCGTCACACACGGCTCCGTCGATCTGGCGGTGGCGGTACAGCCACGGGGTGGAACCCACACCGAGCGTCAGACGGCGGGCTGGCAAATGACGTGCCCCCGGCAAGCCCTGAAACTGCACCTCACCGCTTCCCGGCCACTGCCCGGCCCCCGGTGCACCCTGTCCCTGAGCCAGGGCGAGGACCTCTGGTTCCGTCTGCGCTGGAGTGAACGACGGGACACCGACCCGGGACGATCGATCTCCCCGTGCTTCAACGACACCGTACGGGCGTGGCGCCGCTGGTCGGCCTTCGTAGTGGACGACACTCCCCGCGCTGACCTGGTGCGCCGCTCGGCCATCACCCTGAAGCTTCTCGACTACGTCGAGAACGGCGCCATCGTCGCCGCCCCGACGTCCTCCCTGCCCGAACGCATCGGAGGTGACCGGAACTGGGACTACCGCTACGCCTGGATCCGGGACGCGGCGTACACCGTCTTCGCCCTGCGCCGCATCGGCCTTCCCGACGAAGCCGGAGGCTTCCTCCACTGGGCGCTGACCGCCGCCTGGCGGGACGGGCGACTGCGCGTGCTGTACGACGTGGACGGCCGGCCACCGCCGCCGGAAGTGATCGACGAGGAACTGGAGGGCTACCGCGGCTCCGCACCCGTACGGTGGGGAAACGCCGCCGTCGAACAGCTCCAGCACGACGTCTACGGTGAACTCCTCGACTGCGCCTTCCAATGGGCGGCCACGGGACGACCCTTGAGCACCGGTCTGTGGCACCGCCTGTCCGGCCTGGCCGAACAAGCCCGCACCGCATGGCGGACACCGGATCACGGCATCTGGGAAGTACGCACCCACGGACGCCCGTTCACGTACTCGGCAGCGATGTGCCAGGTGGCGCTCGACCGCGCCGCACGACTCGCCGCCCGCCTGAATCTCCCGGGCAACGCCACCACGTGGGCCGCGGAGGCCCGCCACCTCACCGGCCGGATCATCCACGACGCCTGGGACGAGCACACGCACTCCTTCACAGAACACCTCGGCGCACGAGGCGGCCTGGACGCCTCCCTGCTCGCCCTGCCCCTCAGACGCGTCCTTCCCGCCGACCACCCCCGCATGGTGGCCACCACCCAGGCGATCACCGAACGCCTCGGCGCGGGCGACGGCCTGCTGTTCCGCTACCTGCCGCAGGACTCGCCCGACGGCCTCCAGGAGCCGGAGGGCGCCTTCCTGCTGTGCAGTTTCTGGCTCGTGGACAACCTCGCGGGCCAAGGCCGCGTCGACGAAGCCTCGGAGCTGTTCGAGAGGCTGTGCTCCTACGCCAGCCCCCTCGGCCTGTTCGCCGAACAGATCGACCCCGCAGACCGCTCCTTCCTCGGCAACTTCCCTCAGGCACTCAGCCACGTCGGGCTGATGTCCAGCGCCGTCGTCCTCGCCCGCACACAGCGCGGCGTACGGCCGGAGCTCTCCACCCACGCGTGGTTTCGGTGAGGGCAGAGGTCTGAGGCTTTGGCATCGGCTCAGAAATGTGTCCGATGAACGTATTCAGGTCTCCGAATAACGGCTTGATATCGCTCGCTGGCACTTTCCATCATCACCGACGGTTATGTGATCTGCGTTACTAAAGATCTTGCAAAGACCGTGATAGAACAACCCAACTCCGCAGGTGGTAATAACTCCTCACCGCAGTGCGGAGCGGTCGGCGTGCACCGGCAACGCGCTCAGGGCGATCACGGTCCGCATCCGTGGGGCCACGTTCAAAGGTCGGCGTTCAGCCGTCGGCGTCCACTCCCACCAACCGCACATCGACCGGAAGCACTCACCCCGTGTTCCGGTCCTGCGCCATCGAGGTAGCCACCGTGTCACTCGACTCCGTCACTCAGTCCGTCGACGAAGCCGTCAGCGACTTCTTCGAGCCCATAGCCAAGTGGCTCGGGGAAGCCGTCTTCTACGCCGTTCCCGTCGCGGGGACGGACCTTCCCCTCATCGTGGCCTGGCTCGTCGTCGCCGGTCTGGTCTTCACCGGCTGGTTCGGGTTCGTTCAGGTCCGCAAGTTCAGACTCGCCGTCGACGTGGTGCGGGGGAAGTACGACGAGAAGGGGTCGGCCGGTGAGGTCAACCACTTCCAGGCACTGACCGCGGCCGTCTCCGGCACGGTCGGTCTCGGAAACATCGCCGGTGTGGCCGTAGCCGTCTCCATCGGTGGCGCCGGCGCCACCTTCTGGATGATCCTGTGCGGCCTGCTCGGCATGGCGTCCAAGTTCGTCGAGGTCACCCTCGGCGTGAAGTACCGCGAGGTGCATGCCGACGGCACCGTCTCCGGCGGGCCGATGCACTACCTGCCTAAGGGCCTCGCCGACCGATTCGGCACGAACGGCAGGAAGCTCGGCAAGGTCCTCGCTGTCCTCGCCTCGTTCATGATCCTGTTCTTCGGCCTCTTCGGCGGCAACCTCTTCCAGGTCAACCAGTCCTACGCGCAGTTGGTCTCCGTCACCGGCGGCGAGGACGGGCTGATGGGCTCCTCCGCCGGCGCGCTGTTCTTCGGCATCCTGGTCGCCGCGCTCGTCGGCATCGTGCTGCTCGGCGGTATCCGCTCCATCGCCAACGTCACCAGCAGGCTCGTGCCCGCCATGGCCGGCATCTACATCGCGGCCTGCCTGGTCGTCATCCTGGTCAATGTCACCGCCGTCCCGGACGCGTTCGTCACGATCATCGAGGGCGCCTTCAACCCGGAGGGTGTCGCCGGCGGTGTGCTCGGCGCGCTGATCATCGGCTTCAAGCGGGCCGCCTTCTCCAACGAGGCGGGTCTGGGCTCCGCGCCGATCGCCCACTCCGCGGTGAAGACCAAGCACCCGGCCAGCGAGGGCCTTGTCGCCCTGCTGGAGCCGTTCATCGACACCGTCGTCATCTGCACGATGACCGCGCTGACCATCGTCATCGCCAACCCGGCCAGCTGGGCCGAGGCCCGCAAGGACCCCGACTCCATCGGCGGCGTCACGATCACCTCCGACGCCTTCGAGACGGTCCTGCCCTGGTTCCCGTACATCCTCACCGTCGCGGTGCTGCTGTTCGCCATCTCCACCGTGCTGACCTGGGGCTACTACGGCCTCAAGGCGTGGACCCACCTCTTCGGCCGCAGCAGGACCAGCGAGCTGACCTACAAGGTCGTCTACACGCTGTTCGCGATCACCGGCTCGCTCCTGACGCTCCAGACCCTGATCGACATGGCCGACGCGGTGCTCTTCATGCTCGCCGTCATCAACATCATCGGCCTGTACCTCCTCGCACCGGTCGTCAAGCGCGAGCTCAACTCCTTCCTGGAGTTCGTCCGCGCCCGTGACGCCGGTGAGGCCATCGAGGGCGAGGAAGACCAGGAGTCGGTGAAGACCACCGTCTGACCGTCCCCCTCCCGGCGGCCCGGCTCCTGAACGGGCCCGTGCACACCTTGCGCCTTGGTGAGCACGGGCCCGTTCCCCTGCCGGCTGCGCCGTCGCACAGGCATCGTCCGACTGCGTCGAGACCGCATCTCCCAACCTGTTGACACCGCTGCCAAAGTCGCTGGAGAGCTGGGACACCGCTCCCGCCACCACGACGATCGCCGCAGCCACTCCGAGGACTCGGCCGATGAGCCGGCCCGTCTGGCTCGGGCATCCATGACCTGCCACGCCGGCCCATGCCATGGGCCCTCCGGGGCGTACAGCTCGCCGACAGCCTCGATCCGCCCTTGCCCGTCCGGCCGGTGAGAGGCATCACGGTCGCCTGCTCGAAGCCGCACGGCCCGGTCCATCCCGGGAACCGGCCGGAATCCGGGTCGTACAGCCGGCCGCCTCCATCATGACCAGGTGGCCCTCGGTGTCGGAGAACCGCTGCTCGCCGCCGAAAGGTCCAGGTGTGGTGACGGCCCGGGTGGACTGGTGACACGGCAGGCTGGAGCCGCTGCGCCCGGACGAGGAGGTCGTATGGACTGGCTGGTCACGCTGATCGGTGCCGCCATGGTCTTGGTCATCCTGAGGGATCTGTTCCACACGCTGTGGCATCCGACGCGTCACGGGGGCCTGAGCCGGATCGTGATGACGGGGCTGTGGCGGCTGCTCTCCCCGGGCCGTGCGGTGCGCGGGGCGGCGGGGCTGGTCGGACCGCTCGGCATGGTCGGTGTGGTGGTGATGTGGGCGTGTGGAGTGGCCGTCGGCTGGGCCCTGGTGTACTGGCCCCACATGCCGGAGGCGTTCGCCTTCTCCAGCTCGCTGGAGCCGGCCGAGCACTCAGGGCCGGTGGACGCCCTCTACATCTCCCTGGTGATCGTCGCCACCCTCGGCCTGGGCGACATCGCCCCCGCGGAGGGCTGGCTGCGCGTCGTCGCACCTCTAGAAGCCCTGGTGGGCTTTGCGCTGCTGACGGCGACCGTCTCCTGGGTCCTCGGCATCTATCCCGCGCTGGCCCGGCGCCGGGCGCTGGCGCTGCGGATCTGCCACCTGCGCCGTGCCGGTCTGACGCCGCAGCAGCTGGATTCCGATGCCGGGGCCGCGGTGCTGGACGGACTCGCCTGTGACATCGCCCGGGTCTGCGTGGACTTCACCCAGTACCCCGAGTCCTATTACTTCCACGACGGTCCCGGCGATACCTCGCTGGCCCGGACGATCGGCTACGCCGCCGACCTGGCCGAGCAGGCGCGGCGGGCGGAACACGCGGGTATCCGCCTCGCGGCTTCGGTACTCGGCGCGGCACTCGACGACCTCGCCGCCGTACTCGACGACCGCTTCCTGCACACGCAAGGCACCGCGCAGCAGGTCCTGGCCGCCTACGCGCACGACCACGGCAGCCGCTGAACCCGAAGGCATCCGCGCCCTGTCGGCACGGGCCTCGGCATGTACGGCTGCTTGGGCCGGCACACAGCGGCGCGTCGGCATCGGACGCTCAGTGGGCGCGACTCACGGGTAGGGTGTGCGGCCGGGATCTCGATGAGCACTTGACGCAGGCGGGTGAAGACGGCGGCCGTCGGGCAGGCGGGGAAAGGACGGCCATGGCGGGCCTGGCGACGCGGTTGCGGTCATGGTCGTCGCTGCTCACCGCCCACCCCGCCCGCGCGGTTGTCCTGGCGTTCGCGGTGGTGGTCCTTCTTGGCGCTGTGCTGCTGTCCCTGCCCTTCGCCGCGGAGCGGGGTTCCTCGCCCGGTTTCGTGACCGCGCTGTTCACGGCCACCTCGGCGGTGTGCGTGACGGGTCTGGCCGTGGTGGACACCGGAACGTACTGGAGCGGCTTCGGTGAGGGCGTGATCCTCGCCCTGATCCAGGTCGGCGGTTTCGGCATCATGACCCTGGCTTCACTGCTGGCGGTGCTGATCGCGGGCCGGCTGCGGCTCCGGATGCAGCTGACCGCGCAGGCGGAGACGAAGAGCCTGGGCATCGGTGAGGTACGGCGCGTCCTGCTCGGCGTGGCCGGTACCACGCTGATCGTCGAACTCGCGGTGGGCGCGGTGCTGTCGCTGCGCTTCCGGTACGGCTATGGCGAAGGCATCGGCAGCGCCGTGTACCTCGGCTACTTCCACGCCGTGTCCGCGTTCAACAACGCCGGTTTCGGGCTGCACGCCGACAGCCTCACCCGCTACGCCCAGGACCCCTGGGTGACCCTGCCCGTCGCCGCCGCGGTGATCCTGGGAGGTCTCGGTTTCCCGGTGCTGCTGGAACTGATGCGCCACCGCCGCCGACGCCGTACGACGGGGCATCGCACCTGGAGCCTGCACGCCAAACTCACCCTGATCACCACCGCAGTCCTGCTGGTCGCCGGAACACTGCTGACCTGCCTGCTGGAGTGGACCAACCCCGGCACGCTCGGCCCGCACACCCCGGCGGGCAAGATCCTCGACGGCTTCTTCCACTCCGCCATGAGCCGCACGGCCGGCTTCAACGCGATCGACGTCGGCGCGCTGCACCCCTCGACGCTGCTGATGACGTGTGTGCTGATGTTCATCGGCGGAGGCAGCGCCGGAACCGCGGGCGGCATCAAGGTCACCACCTTCGCGGTGCTGCTCGCCGCGATCCTTGCCGAGGTGCGGGGCGAGCCCACCTCCACGGTGCTGGGCCGCCGTCTGGCACCGCACGTGCTGCGCCAGGCCCTGACGGTGGCGCTGCTCGGAGTGGGCCTCGTCATGGGCTCGACGCTCGTCCTGCTCACGCTGACCGAGGAGCCCATGGACGCGGTGCTGTTCGAGACCGTGTCCGCCTTCGCAACCGTCGGTCTGTCCACCGGTATCACCGCCGACCTGCCCACGGCCGGGCAGCTGCTGTTGGTCGTCCTGATGTTCGTCGGCCGCCTCGGCCCCATCACGCTCGTCTCGGCCCTCGCCCTGCGCGAGCGCACCCGCCGTTACGACCTGCCAGAGGAGCGACCCGTCATTGGTTAACAAGCTGCACGCCCTGCGCCGTCGCCACCGCAAGCGTCCGACGGAGACCGACGCCCGTGGCGGTGACCAGCGCGTCGCCGTCATCGGGCTCGGCCGCTTCGGCTCCTCGCTGGCCAGCGAGCTGATGCGGCGCGGCTGGGACGTCCTCGGCATCGACACCGACGCCCGACTTGTCCAGAAGTACAACGACGGGCTCACCCACGCCGCCGTCGCCGACTGCACTGATCCGGAGGTGCTTCGCCAGCTCGGCGTGCACGAGTTCACCAGCGCTGTCGTCGCCATCGGCACCGACATCGAGGCGTCCATCCTGGTCAGTTCCAACCTGCTGGAGGCCGAGGTGCCCAACATCTGGGCCAAGGCCATCAGCCGCCAGCACGGCCAGATCCTCGAACGCCTCGGTGTGCACCATGTCGTCCTGCCCGAGCACGAGATGGGTGAGCGCGTCGCCCACCTGGTCACCGGCCGGATGCTGGACTTCATCGAGTTCGACGACGACTACGCGCTGGTGAAAACCGTCGCCCCGGACATCGCCACCGGCATGCCGCTCGGCCAGAGCCAGGTCCGCAGCAGGTACGGCATCACCGTGGTCGGCATCAAGCGGCCGGGAGAGGGCTTCACCTACGCCACCGCCGAGACGGTCGTCCAGAAGGGCGACGTCATCGTCGTCACCGGCAAGACCCGCGCGGTGGAGTCGTTCGCCGAGCTCAGCTGAAGCCCCGTTCCGGGGGCTGCTTGTCCGCGCGATGGAGCTTCAGGTCCCTGTTCACGAAGAGGTGCACGAATCCGCACCGCCAGCAGATCAGCCCGGTCGCCGTCTCGTCCGCCCACGCCATCTTCATGAACTCCAGGCCGACGCTGTTCAGCACGTCCCGCTCCCGGAACACATCACTGCCGCAGACCTGGCAGGTGATCCGCATCTCGCCGATCACTGCCCGGACCGGCTTGGGTGCCATGGCGGTCTCCTCTTCCCCGGTGGTCACCGGCCTGGTCGAGGCCGGTGACCACCGGGGGCTATCCCGCACGTGTGTGCGACGGCTCTGTGGATCCGCCGGCTCGTCAGGCCGAGACCGTCGGCAGCGCGCGCGATGTTCTGGAGAGCTCATTCGATGCCTCAGGACAGGCCGCCTGTGCGGGGGGCCGGTCCGGTCCGGCCCCCCGCGGCGTTACTCCCCCCGCGCCCCCGCCTGCCGGGTGACCGCGCGCAGCAGGGGGCGGCTCAGCCCGGCGGCCGTCAGGATTCCGGCGAACCCGGCGGCGCAGCATGCCGCGAGAACGATCAGGCCGCGTGCGTCGAACGAGGAGTCGCCGCCGGCCAGCGTTATCGATCCTCCGCACAGCAGGCCCGTCGCGACGGCCCCGCCCGCCAGCACCGTGACCGGGATCAGTGTCTCCCGGTTCCGGGCGGCGTCCAGGACCCGCAACGGGGTCCCGGCCAGGTGCAGCAGGCCGTAGGTGCGGCGGCGGTCGAGGACGGAGGAGGCGGCGGTGATCCCGGCCGAGGTGATGGCGACCGTGAACGTCACCACGAGCACCACCCGGGTGAGGGTGGTGAAGTCGCGGGTGAACCGTGCCTCGGACCAGTTCACGTCGGTGGTGGTGAGCGGGTACTGGTCGGGTGTCAGGCCGGTGAGCGCGGTGCGGGCGCGGTCCAGCTCGGCGGGGCCGCCGGACACGGTGGCGGTGACCTGGCGGCTGTCGTAGGGGGCCTGGGCCACGAGGCCGTCGTCCACGCCGATCACCGCGGTCACCCCGGCGGCGTGCAGGCGCTGTTCGGCCAGCGTGCGCACCTGCGTCACCTTGTTGACCGGGACGGCGGTGGCGAGTTGGTCGGGCCGTCCTCCCCACGGGGGAGCGGCGTCCAGGGTGAGCAGGGCGAAGAACCCGGCGACGAAACCGGCCAGGGTGAGCCCGGAGACGATTTGCCAGGCGGCCTTCGGATCGT
This sequence comes from Streptomyces sp. DG1A-41, assembly GCF_037055355.1. GTDB lineage: Bacteria > Actinomycetota > Actinomycetes > Streptomycetales > Streptomycetaceae > Streptomyces. The sequence goes on from NZ_CP146350.1 coordinate 4,564,143, forward strand.
CGAGCAGCCGGCGCCCGGCCAGCAGCGTCGCCGGCCGCTTGGCCAGGGCGGTGACGATCCTGCCGAGCAGCCGGACCACCCAGGGCCCGATCACGGCCAGAGCCAGGAAGATCGCGGCGAACGCGTACAGCGCCATGGAGTCGCCGCTGCCGTACTTCTTGGTGATCCAGCCGTATCCGGCGACGACGGCCACGAAGACGACCGCTCGTACGGCGCTCGCTCCCCGGCTGCGCGAGCGGCGTGCCACGCCCAGCGGGCCGACGACCACCTGACGGAGTCCTGCGAGCGCGCTGACCACGACCAGCGCGACCACCCCGGCCGTCACCGCGAGCAGCGGCAGGGCGCCGATCCACAGGTCGGCCGTGTACCAGGCGCCGCCCGCGAGTGGCAGGCTCGCCGCCACCGGCAGCAGCACGGCGTACCCCACGGCGCCGAGCAGCGCTCCGGCCGTCCCGGTCAGCAGTGCCTCGGCGGCCGCCAGCCCGGTGATACGGCCCGGCGTGGCACCGATGAGGCGTAGTGCGGCGAGCCGCTGGTCGCGGCGGGAGACCGACAGCCGGGCGGCGGAGGCCCCCAGCACCAGCAGCGGAACGATGACGAGGACGGTGGCGAGCCGGGCCAGGAACTCGTACATCCTGCCCATGCCGTCCGTGAGCGGCGCGCCGGTGAAGGATGCGACGCGGGTGGGGGAGGCGATGTCGCCGACCCGGCGCGGATCGGGCGCGCGGGGGGCGGTGACCGCCTGGTCGGTGGAGCGGTGTCCGATCACCGCGACGAGTTCGCCGGGGTGCGCCAGCGCCGCGCGGCCCAGCGTTCCGGTGGGTGTGCCGGGGACGGGGTGGCGGTCGGCGGGCAGCCGGTCGAGCAGGGCGCCGAGCGCCGGGGAGACCCACAGTTCGCCCGGGGCGGGGAAGCGGTCGAGGCCGGGCGGGGCGGGAGCGGTGCGTCCGGGCAGCCGCGCGACGTCCACGACGGTGACGGGCACTCCCCGGGTGAACGTCGTGCCGACCGCCTCGACGGCCACCGGACGGGAGGACTCCACCGGGTTTCGCCAGTCGGTGCGGTCCGAGCGGTGCTGGAAGCCCAGGTTCATCGCGACGCACAGCAGCAGCAGTGCGGTGGACACGGCCGCCGCCGCGACCGCGAGCCCGGTGGTGAGCAGGCCGGTGCGGCCGCCGGCCCGGGTCAGCCGCCAGGTCAGCGCCCAGGTGGTGCGGTCCGGTGCCCTCATCGCCGGTACCCCGCCTTCGCCTCGGTCCCGGTCTCCGTCTCGGCCTGGGTTCGGGTTTCCGTCTCGGCCTGCGCGCCGGTCTCCGTCTCGGCCTGGGTTCCGGTCAGGCGGCCGTCGCGGACCTGTACCGTGCGGTCGCACCAGCGGGCCACGTTCGCGTCGTGGGTGACGACGACCAGGGCGGCGCCCTGGCCGCGACTGACCTCCACCAGCAGATGGATCACGTCCATGCCGGTGGCCTGGTCCAGCGCGCCGGTCGGCTCGTCCGCGAAGATCACTTTCGGGCGGCCGACCAGGGCCCGGGCGATGGCAACCCGCTGCGCCTGGCCCCCGGACAGCTGTCCGGGACGCCGGTTCTCCAGGCCCTGCAGGCCCAGCGGCCCGAACCACTGCCGGGCCTGCTCGACGGCCTCCCGGCGCACCGTGCCGCCGAGCATCAGCGGAAGGGCCACGTTCTCGTCGGCGGGCAGTTCCGGCAGCAGCTGGCCGGACTGGAAGACGAAGCCGAACGCGGTGCGGCGCAGCTCGCTGCGGGCCGGTTCGCGGAGCTTGTCGATCCGCTTGCCGTCCAGCAGGACTTCACCGGAGTCGGGTCGTTCGATCCCGGCCAGGCAGTGCAGCAGGGTGGATTTGCCGGAGCCGGACGGGCCCATGACGGCCAGCGACTCGCCGGCCGTCACGTCGATGTCGACGCCGGCCAGGGCGCGGGTGATGCCGTAGGACTTGAACAGGCCGGTGCCGGTCAGGACGGCGGAGGGGGTGTTCATCGGGCGGTCTCCCCGGAGAGAACGGTGATCATCAGGTGCATGCCGTCCACGATCGGGGCGCACGGTTTCCGGCGGGCTCGGCCGGACGGCCGGTTGTGGCCGCCGGACATCGGCCATTCGGCCGAGTCCGCGGGGAATCGCCGCTTCCGTATCCTGCCGGGTGTGTACTCAAGGACTCCGCTGCTCCGCCGGGCGCTGATCGCCGCCGGCTGGATCATCCTCGGCCTGGTGGGGCTGCTCGACGTGTTCGCCGACGGCGCGCCCGAGTACCGCTGGTCGAGCTTGCTGCCGATGGTGTCCGGGCCGCTTGCCTGCATGGCGCTGGTGTCGCCCGCTCGTCGGCCGAGCGTGCAGGTACGTGCCGTGCTCGCCGTCGGCGGTTCGCTGGTCCTCACAGCCGTGATCGCCACGTTGGCGGGCCCGGACAGTGCCGGTACCTGGGGGGCGCTGGAGAGCGTCGCTCTGCTGGTGCTGCTGTCCCGTGCGGTGTGGGCGGTGCCGGGCCCGAGGGCCGCGGCGGCCGTTTCGGCCGCACTGACCGCGGCGGTCATCGTGATCCCGCTGCGCTTGTTGCCGATGGACGTCCAGAACGACGGCCAGGACGCCCTCAGCGGGTCCCTGCTGATGACGCTCGCCGCCGGCGTGGCTCTCGCCTGGGGCATGCGGGTACGGCTGCTTGAGGAGCGGCGGGCCCGCGACATCGCCGCCGTGCGTCAGGGCCAGCGACTGGAGCTCGCCCACGACCTGCACGACTTCGTCGCCCACCACGTCACCGGCATCATCGTCCAGGCCAATGCCGCACTCACCCTCCAGCACACCGCACCGGAACAGGTCGGACCGCTGCTGCAGAACATCACCCGCTCCGGATCGGAGACGTTGGACTCGATGCGCCGCCTTGTGCGGGTCCTGCGCGAGGACGACCACGCGGGCGTCCGGCCCGGCGAGGTGTGGGCGGAACTCGCCCGCCTGGTCTCCGCGTTCTCCGGAGACGAAGGGGACGCCCAGTTGCACGTGGCGGCGGCGGCCCGCGAAGTACGGCTCGGCCCCGAGGTGGAGACGTCCGTGCACCGCGTGGTGCAGGAGGCACTGACCAACGTGCGCCGGCACGCGTCCGGCGCCCTGGTCGCGGTACGGATCGACGTGGACGGGCACCGGCTGCGGGTCGAGGTGCACAACACGGCACCGGCCGCGCGCCTTGCCGTCCCCGTAGGCGGGCGCGGCGGCTTCGGGCTGGTCGGCCTGCGGGAACGCGTCGAAGCGGTGGCGGGCACGCTGACCGCCGACCCCACCGACGACGGTGGCTGGCGGGTGACCGCCGCCTTCCCGGTGCTGGCCGCTGTGGCAGGATCACCGGCGTGAACGACGCGGCGATCCGGGTGCTGATCGCGGACGACCAGGAGCTGGTCCGGATGGGCTTCCGGCTGATCCTCGGCGCCCAGCCCGGTATCGAGGTGGTCGGTGAGGCCGCCGACGGCGCCGCCTGCGTGGAACTCGCCCGCCGGCTGCGGCCGGACGTGTGTCTGGTCGACATCCGGATGCCGAAACTGGACGGCCTGGACGTCACCCGGGCCCTGGCAGGCCCCGGAGTCCACGCACCGATGCGGGTCGTGGTGATCACCACCTTCGACCAGGACGACTACGTGCACACCGCGCTGCGCAACGGGGCCTGCGGCTTCCTGCTCAAGGACGCCCCGCCCGGCCTGCTGATCGAGGCGGTGAGGGCCGCCGCCCGCGGCGACGCGCTGGTCTCCCCCGCCGTCACCGTCCGGCTGCTGAAGGAACTGTCCGCCACGCGGCGCGGTCCGGATGCCCCCGGCCCCCTGACCGAGCGCGAACTGGACGTGGTCCGGCTCGTCGCGGTGGGCCGCACCAACCAGGAGATCTGCGACCAACTCGTGCTGTCACTGTCCACCGTCAAGACGCACCTGGCCAACATCCAGCAGAAGATCGACGCCCGTAACCGGGTCGAGATCGCCGCCTGGGCGTGGGAGCGCGGCATGGTCCGGGAGCGGTAGGGCGGAGAGTTCCCCTGCGGGCAGCGGTGGTGTCGCGCATCGCGACCGGCAGCGGCATGCCCGTGCGCTCGCGTGCGGAAGCTCTCAGGCCCGGTCGGCCCGGGCGTCCCCCAGCGGCCGGCCGGGGCGAAGCGTTCCCGTACGGCGGGGTCGTCGAGGAGGCGGGCCGGGTAACCGGGGCCGGTGCGGGCGGTCAGGTCCTGGTGACGCAGGGGTTCGCCGCAGGAGGAGCAGACGACCCGGGCCTCGGTGTCGTGGTCGCAGGGCGTGTGGTGCAGGACCACCGGGGCGCCCTCGTCGCCGGCCAGCCAGCGGTCGCCCCAGGCGTTGAACGCGGCGAGTACGCCGAAGAAGTCGCGGCCCTTGTCCGTCAGCAGGTACGCGTGGCGGACCGGGTCGCTCTGGTAGGCCTGCCGCCGCAGCAGGCCCTCGGCCTCCAGGCGCCGCAGCCGGTCGGTGAGGGTGTTGCGGGCGATGCCGAGCGAGCCGATGAAGCCGGCGAAGCGGGATGCGCCGTAGAAGACCTCGCGCAGCACCAGCAGGCTCCAGGCGTCGCCCAGGATGTCGGCGGTGCGGGCGATGGAGCAGGGCCAGGTGTCGAACGAGGTCCGTTTCACGGCTGCCAGGTTATCGGTTTCATCATGAGACGGACGTGCCCTAGTGTGGTGCGCCCGAAATCTCGGGCTTAAGTTTCTTCCTGGTTTTTGTTGGCTGGCGGAGTGACTTTGGTGAGGTAGTCGGCGAGTGAGTTGAGGATCTCGTCGGCGGTCTTGGTCCAGGTGAAGGGCCGCGGATTCTCGTTCCAGGTGTCGATCCACGCGGTGATGTCGTCCTCCAGGGCCTTCACGGAGGTGTGGACGCCCCGACGGATGAGTTTGTCGGTCAACAGGCCGAACCACCGCTCGACCTGGTTCATCCAGGAGGAGCCGGTCGGAGTGAAGTGGACGTGGAACCGGGGGTGTTTGCTGAGCCACGTCCTGATCTCGGCGGTGTTGTGGGTGGCGTAGTTGTCACAGACCAGATGGACGTCGAGGCCGGCCGGTACCGCTTTGTCGATCGTGACCAGGAACTTCTTGAACTCGATCGCCCGGTGGCCGCGGTGCAGTGCCGATATGACGGTGCCGTCGGCGATGTTGAAGGCGGCGAACAGGCTGGTGATGCCGTGCCGTAGGTAGTCGTGGGTGCGCCGCTCGGGCATGCCCGGCATCATCGGCAGCACCGGCTGCGAGCGGTCCAGCGCCTGAATCTGGCTCTTCTCGTCCACGCACAGAACCACCGCCTTCTCCGGCGGGTGGTGATACAGGCCGACGACGTCGACGACCTTCGCGACGAACTGCGGATCGGTGGAGAGCTTGAAGGCATCCTGCAGGTGCGGCTTGAGGTCGAACCGCTTCCAGATCCGCCCGATGGTGGACTTCGACAGCCCGGTGCGCTCGGCCATCGAAGTCCGCGACCAGTGCGTGTCCTTACCTGGCGTGGACTCCAGCGTCGCGATGACCACGTCCTCGACCTGGTCGAGCAGGATCGAGGGCGGCCTGCCGGGCCGCGGCTCGTCGACCAGCCCGTCCAGCCGCCGCTTGACGAACCGGGCCCGCCAGCGGCTCACCGACTGCTCGCGCACCCCGAGTTCGGCCGCCACCTGCTTGTTCGTCCCGCCCTCCGCGCACAGCAGCACGATTCTCGCGCGCAGAGCCAGGAACTGCGCGGTCTTGGCGCGCCTCGCCCAACGCGTCAGCTGAGCCCGTTCGTCATCACTGAGCACCAGCTCCGACTTGCGCCGGCCGGCCGCGGCTCATCCGCAAGTCCGGCCATCCGCCGGGCAGCAAACCGCGACCGCCACTTCCTCACCGTGTCCGCGGTTACCTTGAACTCCGCCGCCACACGCGTATTCGGCTTCCCGTCCGCGCACGCCAAGACGATGCGTGCCCGCTCGACAAGACGGGGCGCCACCGCCCCGCCCGCCCAGCGCAGCAACTCGGCGCGCTCCTCATCGGACAGCACAACTTCGACGGCACGAGGACCCCGAGACATGAAAACAGGCTACAGACTTAAGCCCGAGATTTCGGGCGCACCACACTAGGGGCGTCTTCGTAGCTGTTACTCCCGTACGTCCGCCAGCCGAGGCCGCCTTGAGGATCTCATTGGCCCGCCGAAGCTCGGCATTCTCGGCCTTGAGCCGCTTGATCTCCGCGGCCTCCTCGGAGGTGACGCCGGGCCGCTGGCCGGCGTCGACCTGGGACTTGCGGACTCACGTCCGCACCGTCCCCGCGGCGCCGATGCCCAGATTCGCGGCCCACTCGGTTGGGTGCTTGGGACGGATCTCCGCGACCATGCGCACCGCACGCTCACGAAGTTCAGCAGGGTAGGGGGCCGGACGGGCCATGACTCGATCCTCTCAGGGAATCGAGCCTCCATCAGACCCGGAGCGGTTCAACCTGATCCTTACCGGCTCGTTAGTGCCGTCGTAGACCGTTCCATTGACCGCATCCACACGCCACATCTCTGCCGCGCCCGGGGCCTCTGGCTCGGTTGCCTGCTCATCCTCGCGCGGCGCCACATTCACGAGCCACTCAGGATGCCAGAGTCCGTCTCGTTTCGTCGCCTTGAGAGTGAAGGCATCCAGTTGGTAGTGCGCTTTGAGTTGGTCAGTGCTCATGTCGCTACCCCTAGTGGCTCGATACTGAACGGCCAACCCGTCGAGTACCGCCGACTCGGCCCGGCTAGCATCGAGCTTTGCCTTGGGGAGTTCAGCTTTCATTGGACCCAGGGCGACATCTACTTGGGATACTTGCCCTGCTCTGCTGACTTGAACATCCAACATTCGGGGCATCAACACGTCGCCTTGGAACCAGCGAAAGCTGGTCATCCATCCTAGTTCGGCAGCCTCGCCAACTTTATAAGTCTTATGAGTAGTCGCATTCTTCGCCCATGGGTAGTGCTCAATCATATACCGTTTCGCGATCTTAAATGCTGACTCCTCCGTATTTGGCTTCTCTGCCTCAGGCACGGGATAGCCCATGACGCTGGGGCGGTCGCTGTCTACAAGCAACACATTGAGATGGTTTTTGTCCGGCCATGAAAGGCTGCCGTTTCCGAACTCGTCTGGGTGTCGCTTGTCTCTGCTGAGTAGATTGAAAACAACATTAGTGCACGAAACGCCTGCACATGGTTGTTCGTGAACCTCGCCCAGCACGTAGTGGTCACCGAATGCCTCGTTGACCGCTTCCTCCACGGCTTGGCGTTGCTGAGATCCTGCTGTCGCGAGGCTCGTACTGTCGACATGTGTGAATGTGACCATCGAACGCGCCAGGCCAGTACCCAAGAAGATTGTCACCGCGAAGGCTGCCAGCGTTGGCTTGGCACTTCCATGCCAGCTGAATTTCCCTCCCCTTGCGGCAAGCAAGGCTGCAGCAAGGGCTACCCCTGCTATACCGCCGAGGATGTTCATTTCGGCGTCCGCGCTGTCGCAGGTACGGCCCAGGCCGTTTACTGTGGCCTGGGTGAACTCGATGGCCACCGGCAACGTCACGACTGCGAATAGCGCGGGCAGCACGTGGCGTACAGCGAGGAGTGCGAAGAATCCGAGTGCCACGGTCATAGCGAGGTTCCACATCCCCTGCGTGGTGTGGAAGGGCTCGACGAGATCGCGGCTGATGACACACTGGCGGCTAGCGCGACCGCTGCCCATGAAATTGGCACCGAGTACACCGGTAAGGGTGGCAGCGAGGCCGCCCCGCAAAGCGCCGAACGAGTAGCCCATGCGACGGAAGAGGAACCATGTCGCACCGCCGAGCACAAGTGCGGTCAGCGTGCAAATCGCCAGGTAGTCATAATGGTTCTGAGGAATCGTGATAAACACGGCATCCTTGCCAAAATCAGGACAGGCAGCAGGAGTGGGGCCCCTCCATGACAGGCGGGGCCCCGGCTACATGAATCAGCAGTGTGCGGCTGGCGTCTGGTAGGTACCGCCGCTGTACTTGAGGAGGCCGGTGCTGTTGTAGCAGCCGTAGTCACCGGTCAGCTTCCAGGACTTCTGCTTTGTCTGGCCAGAGCTGATGGAGATGGACGCGGAGTAGTGGGTGTCGCCCCGCATGCTGTAGCCGAGCTTGACGCTGGTCTTGGAGCCCCCGGTCTTGGAGTAAGTTGTGTAGATGTTGGTCGGGGCGCTGTTGGTCTTCTTGTGATACAGGATGCCGTTGGAAAGGCTGGTGCACCGCTCGGTGGGGTCATTGGATGCCGTGTAACCGGCCGAGTCGCAGTAGGCGGCGGCTGAAGCGGCGGGTGCACTGAAGAGGACGGAGCCTGCCGCTATGGTGCAGGCGATGACTGCGGCACTGGTCTTGGTGCGCACGAAGAACTCCCCGATTGGATGTGTCCATGACAAGCTCCCGCTGTGGTCATTGGCGGGTGCCGTGACTATTTGAACATAGTTCCGCTCAAGCGGTGAAGAGTATTTGATCTCTTCTTGAGCTTACTGTTCTTGCGTGAGGGTTCGGCAGGTCGCTGACGGACCTGCGGGCTCCTTCGGGGTGGAGATCCTGCAGGTGGACAGGTTGGTGGCCGGCTGACGCGCCGGGTTCCACGGCTCCGGTTGCGATGGTGTTGCTCGCACGGACGGGACGTTGTTGGTTAGCCGGGGGCGTCGGCAGGGTCGCGAGCTCTTGCCGGGCGTCGGTGATCACGCCGGTCTAGGTCTAAAACTGACGGACGTTATTGACAGGCACGGCCCTGGCGGGCCTGCAGGTGGCGGCGGTGGAGCGGTTCCGGCTGGGGCTGGTCGACGCGGAGCCGGCGCCCCACTCGCACCGGACACCCGGGGAGCCGGGGCTGCGGGCGTGGCTGTCGACCCGGTTGCGGGAGCGCTCCACCTGGCGGGAGCTGGGGCACGCCCTGCTGTTCGCGGGGGCGTTGTGGCTGATCGACGTGCTCGCGTTCGCCGTCTTCCTGCTGGGCCCGTCGTCCGTCCTCACCATGCCGTTGCTCTGGCCACGATCGGGGAGGCGAAGGTGCTCAAGGCGTGGCTAGTCACCACCTGGCCGGCGGCCTTCGGGTGTGCCGCCCTCGGGCTGGTCATGCTGGCCCTGGGCGCCTACCTGCTGGGCGTCACCGCGGGCGCGCGGGCCGGGCTGGCGCGGCTGCTACTGAGGTTGAACTCGTGGTGTCGCAGGGGCTGACGGCTCGTCGCTCGTGCGGTATCACCGGGGCATGCGGTATCCACAAGGAGGCGGGCTGACCGCCGAACGGCAGCAGTCTCGCGAGGAGTTACGACTCAAGGCGGCTGAGAGGTTCGCCCGGGGCGAGGCGAGCTCGGTGATCGCCAAGGACCTGCGGGTCAGCGTCCGGTCGGTGCAGCGGTGGCGGCGGACGTGGGACGAGGGCGGCCTGCGGGCTCTGCGGTCACAGGGGCCGGCGTCTCTTCCGAGGTTGAGCGGGAAGCAGTTCGCCCAGCTGGAGGCGGAGCTGGCCAAGGGCAGGCCGCACATGGCTGGGAGGACCAGCGGTGGACGCTGGCGCGAGTCAAGACGGTGATCGGTCGGCGCTTCCACCTGACGTACACGATTCAGGGCGTTCGGAAGCTGCTGGTGCGCAACGGCTGGTCCTGCCAGGTCCCGGCCCGACGCGCGATCGAGCGGGACGACGACGCGGTGGCCGGGTGGATCAAGGAGGTGTGGCCGCGCGCGGAAGGCTCGCGGCGGCCCGTGGAGCCTGGCTCGTCTTCGAGGACGAAGCCGGTTTCTCCATGACGCCGCCGCAGGCGAAGACCTGGTCACAGCGCGGCCGGACCCCGGTGGTGCGGGTCCGGGGCCGTTCCCGCAGACGAGTGTCGATCGCCGCGCTGACCTGCTACAAGCCCGGCCACCGGTCCCGGCTGATCTACCGGCCGCGCCGGGACGACGGACAGCGCGACGGGCGCAAGAGCTTCTCCTGGCGCGACTACCGCGACCTGCTGATCACAGCCCACCAGCAGCTCGGCGGCCCGATCGTGCTCGTCTGGGACAACCTCAACGTCCATAAAGCCGCCGACCTGCGGGAATGGGCGGAAGCCAGGGACTGGCTGACCATCTACTACCTGCCGCCCTACGCACCCGACCTCAACCCCGTCGAAGGGATCTGGTCCCTCCTGCGACGCGGCTGGCTCTCCAACGTCGCCTTCAGCACCCCCGAACACCTCGTCCAGCGCATCAGACGCGGCCTACGGCACATCCAGTACCGCAGCCACCTCATAGACGGCTGCCTCGCCGAAACCGGACTGTCCATCAGACCCGCCTGACCAACAGCCACGACATCACGAGTTCAACCTCAGTAATAGCGCCGGACGAGGCCGACCTGGGGGCCAGGGTCGCCGACCTGGCCCGTTCCCGGGTGCGGTTGGTGGACGCCTTCGAGGCGGAGCGGCGGCGCATCGAGCGCGATCTGCACGACGGGGCACAGCAGCGGCTCGTTGCCCTGAGGATGACACTCGGCCTGGCCCGTCTCGACGCCCTGCCCGGCCCGATGGCCTCCCAACTCACCAAGGCGCACAGGAGGCGGGCACCGCCCGTGCGGAACTGCGCGAGATCGTCCACCTTGCTTGCCGGGCAGGGGGTCCGGTCCTTTGGAGCCGGGGTGAATGCTGCTCCCGCGGAGCGGGCAGGGGAAGTACTGCTCAAGGACCGCGTCGGCCAGGTCGAGGAGTTCGTCGAGGCGCTCGGCGACGTGGCTGACGGCGGCACGGTCGTCGACCCCGAGGTCGTACGGCAGTTGCTGCGCCGCCGCCGTGACCCGCTGGAGCGGCTGACCCCGCGTGAGCGGGAGGTGCTGGCGCTGATCGCGCAGGGCAGGTCCAACGGCGCCATCGCCCGTGAACTGGTCGTCTCCGAGGCCACCGTGGGCAAGCACATCTCCGGCATCCTCACCAAGCTGGACCTCCCGCCGGCGGACGAGACCCATCGCCGGATGCTGGCCGTGCTGGCGTACTTGCGGGCGTGGGCGTGCGGCCGACGTCCGGGCCGGGACGCCCGGACCCGGGGCCTCCGGCCGGTCCGTGCGTTGTGCAAAAACCAGCGAGTTGGTTTCATTGCGTCGCCATCAGAGCCCTCCACGGGAGCCAGGGGTGACCAAACAGGACCGGGCCGTCCGGACCCGTCTCGCGCTGATCCGGTCGGCGGCCGAGCAGTTCGAGGCACGGGGATACGTCCGGGCCAGTCTCTCGGAGATCAGCGCGGGAGCAGGCGTCAGCTCCGGCGCGCTGCACTTCCACTTCGCGAACAAGGCCGCCGTGGCCGAGGCCGTCGAGCACGCGGCCGCCCGTGCCCTGCGCCGGGTCGCGGGCCGGGGCCGCGACGGCGACGGGTGCGCCCTCCAGCGCCTCGTGGACGTCACGCACCAGGTCGCCCGGCTGCTGTGCGCCGACATCGTGGTGCGCGCGGGGCTGCGGTTGAACGCCGAGGCGGTCGCCGGGCGGGTGCGGGACCTGCGGCGGGAGTGGCGGGAGTGCGTGCACGAGCTGCTGGCCGAGGCGGAGCGCAGGGGTGAACTCGCCGCCGGGATGCCGCCCCACCGCTCCAGCGCCGTCGTCCTCGCCGCCACGACCGGAATCGAGGTGCTGGCCCGGGAGGACCCCGGCTGGCTGGCCCGTCCCTCGCTGACCGACCTGTGGCACCTGCTCCTGCCGTGCGTGGCCGCACCGCATCTGGCCGACGCGCTGGACCCGGCGGGGACCGAGCCGGACGTCGGCAGGGGGGCGGACGGAGTGCTGGAGGAGCCGGGCCGGGCGGGGCTCGCGCTGCGGTAGCGGGGCACCCCGTCGGCTTCCGGCCGGCCTCCCGGTGGCCAACAGTGTTGAAGCGATGGCCAAAACAAACCGGATGCCAAGTTTTTTCGTCACGTGAACCGCACGATGGTTCCCCAGCCTCTGGACCAAGGAGCGATGAGTCATGGCACAGCAGGCCTGCCCCTTCCTGGCGATCGACCCGTCCGGCCAGGACCTCTACGACGAGATATCCCGGATCCGGGCCCAGGGACCCGCCGTGGAGGTGGAACTCCCGGGCGGCGTACGGGCGTGGTGGATCAACGGCCTGGAGCTGAACAAGCGGCTCCTGGCCGGCCCCGAGACGAGCAAGGACGCCTTCCAGCACTGGCCGGCCTGGATCAACGGGGACATCTCCCGCACCTGGCCGCTCGCCATCTGGGTGTCGGTGCGCAACATGGTCACGGCCTACGGCGCTGACCACAGCCGGCTGCGCAAGCCGATGTCCGCCGCCTTCACCAAGCGCCGCGTCGACGCGCTGCTGCCGCGCGTCCAGGAGATCGTCGACCGGGCGCTGGACGACCTGGAGCGGACCCCCGAAGGTGAAGTCGTCGACCTGCGGGCGGCGTTCGCGGCGCCGGTGCCGCACGAGGTGGTGTGCGAACTCTTCGGCGTACCGGCCGGCGAGGACGGTCCGCGCAGCACCCTCTACCGCATCATCAGCCGCTTCTTCGACACGGCGATCTCCCTGGAGGACGCCCAGGCCAACGGGGTCGAGCTGTACGGCACGCTGACCGCGTTCCTCCAGTACAAGCGCGAGCACCCGGCCGACGACCTGACGACGGCCCTCATGGCGGCGCACGACGAAGGCAGCCTCAGTGAACAGGAGCTGATGGACAACCTGATCCTGCTGCTCACCGCGGGCTTCGAGACGACCGTCAACCTCATCGACAACACCGTGCACAGCCTGCTCGCCCACCCCGACCAGCTCGAACTCGTCCGATCCGGGCAGGTGACCTGGGAGGACGCCATCGAGGAGTCGCTGCGCTTCGAGGCGCCCGGTGCCATGTCGGGCCTGCGCTACGCCGTCGAGGACATCGACATCGAGCCGGGTCTGACGATCCCGAAGGGCGACCCGGTCGTGGTCTCCTTCGCCGGTGCCGGACGCGACCCCGAGCGGCACGGCCCGGACGCCGAACGGTTCGACGTCACCCGGCCCACCAGCCGCGACCACGTCTCATTCGGCCACGGCGTGCACCACTGCCTGGGCCGGCCCCTGGCCATGGCGGAGGCGACGGCGGCCCTGACGTCCCTGTTCGACCGTTTCCCACGGCTGGCCCTGGCCGATCCGTCCCGGCCTCCGAAGCGGCTGCGGTCCATCATCTCCACGGGCCACCAGGAGTTGCCCGTGCTGCTGCACGGCCGGGATGCCGGGCCGGAACCGGGGCCGCGTCCGGAGGAGGCGGAGGCGATCAGGAGGCTTTCCGGCCTTGGAGGAACGAGCGGTACCAGGGTGCCGCGCGCCTGAATCCGGCCGCGAACCCCTCGCCGGGGGAGCAGTCGAGGTCCTTCCAGAAGGTGTCGTCCACGAACCAGTGGTCGACCGTGAGCATGCCGAGGTGATGGAGGGCGAGCGGCTTCCCGGCGGCCCGGTCCAGGGCGGTGGCGACGTCCACCGCCGCACCGCCGCCGGGCTGCTCCTCCAGCAGCGTGCGCGCCGCCCCGAGCAGGTCCGGAACGCCCACCGGCTCGGGGTGGTTGACGTGGTGCACACCGCCGTCGTGCGCCGGGGACAGGGCCGAGGCCACCACCGCACGGCCCAGGGTGTCCACGTCGATCATCGACTGGAGCGCCTCGCAGCCGGTCAGGGTCGCCGACAACTCGCCCAGCAGCCACACCAGTCCGGGGACGACCCACCGGTCGCCCTCGCCGTACACGAGGTGCGGGCGCAGCACCAGGCCGCCCGCCTCCAGGACGTGCCGTTCGGCGGCGGCCCGGGTGCGGCTGGTGGCCGACGCGGGCGCGATCGGCACCTCCCCGGGGCGCACACCGCGGAAGGGGCCCCGGCCGTACACGGCGGCCGTGCTCACGTACAGGATCCGGCGCACTCCGGCGCGCACGGCCTCCTCGACCAGGGCCCGCGTGCCCAGGTCGTTGACCGCCTCGACGGTCTCGGGGTCGCCGCCGACCCGCGTGGCGCAGTGCACCAGGACATCGGCCCCCGCGCAGGTGCCGCGCAGGGAGGGAGGGTCGCCCAGGTCGCCGTGGACGACCTCGCCGGGGCCGGTACCCGGTGGGGTGCGGCGCGCCAAGTGCCGTACGCGGACGCCGGGTTGCCGGTGGGCGGCGGCTGCGACCCTGCTGCCGACGAAGCCGCTCCCGCCCGTGATCAAAAAGTCGGCCGTCACGACAGGGACCGTACCCGGGCCGGATGCGCGCAGGTCAGCGTGGCGCTGAAAACGGACTCGCCGTCCTGCCGCCCCGAGACCCGTACGGTCGTCTCTCCCGGATCTGCCAGATCTCCCGGATTTCCTTGACTTCCCGGATTTCCGGCATCCCCGTCGAGCACCTCCGTCTCGATCCAGCACGGGCTGTGCAGCTCGGCGTACCGGGCGAAGGTCGCCGTCATCGAGCGGGGCAGGAAGGGGTGCCGGCCGGACGCGGCGGTCGCCGCCTGGCGGGCCGCCTCGAACAGGACCATGCCCGGCACGTGGTCGTTGGGCCGCGGGAAGAGCACCGGGTGGCCGGTGTCCACGCGCAGCCGCCAGACGCCGGGGCGGTCGGCGGGGGCGAGGACGACGTCCTCGGCGCGGGAGCGGCCGGCGAGCGCCGGGGCTATGCCCGGCAGCAGCGGTACCGGGGTGCCGACTGCGGCCAACTGCTTCTGTCGCAGCCGGCGGTAGGCGAGGGGCGAGGTGCAGCCGGTGCTGCCGGTGCCGCGGGCGACGAAGCGGCCCGCGCGGCGGAACTCCATCGTGGTCCGCATGCTGTGCAGGCCGCGACCGCGCCGGCGTATCTCGGAGCACACGACGTCGACGTCGACGGGTTCGGCCGCGTCCGACAGCAGGAGCGCGGACGGGTCGGTGTGGACCGTCAGGTCCCACATGACGAAGTGGGTGTCGGCAGGGGCTCCGAACTCGGCGTGCGCGAGCACCATCGAGGCCTGTCGCAACGTTTCGCCCACGATCATCGGGTCCTGGTGGCGGTCGTCCACGGGGCCGAAGAAGGAGTGGGCGGCCGGCCAGTGAGCGGTGAAGCGGAAGCGGGTTTCGGAGATGCGGCGCCACCGGGTGGGGAAGACGTCCGCTTCGGTGGTGCGGTGGGCGAGTTCCTTGGTGACCGCGGTGGCTTCGGAGGCCTTGGGGGGTTCGGTGGGATCGGTGGCTGCGGTTTGTGGCGCGTTCTCGACGGCCGCGGCGGTTCTGTTTGCCGGACGGCCCCGCTGTCCGGTCTGATCGTCCGTGGGTGCGCTTAAAGGTTCTGACTGCGGCATGAGAACCCCCAGGATCGGCAGCCTGGCTGACGTCGGCGTTTGACTAAGATACGGACGAGCCGGTTTTTTTCAAAGGGTGAGCCACACCGCTGGAACAGGCTCCCGCGCCCCCGCTGCACAGCGATTTCACAGGAATCGACGGAGATCGACGGAGATCAGGAGGCACCGATGGCGCGACAGGAGCGCGCGATCCGCACCCGGCGGACCATCCTTGAAGCGGCCGCGGCCGTCTTCGACGAACGCGGCTACACCTCGGCGACCATCGGGGAGATCCTGGACCGGGCGGGCGTCACCAAGGGCGCGCTGTACTTCCACTTCGGCTCCAAGGAGGAGCTGGCGGTGGGGGTGTTCGAGGAGCAGCTCGCGATCACGCTCCCGCCGCAGTCCAGCAAGCTCCAGGAACTCGTCGACTCCGGGCTGGTGCTGGCCCGTCGGCTGCGCTCCGAACCGCTGGTTCGTGCCAGTGTGGGGCTCGCCCTCGACCAGGGGGCCATGGACCTCGACCGTACGCCGGCCTTCCGCATGTGGTTCGACCAGAACGTGCAGCGGCTGGCCGAGGCGAAGGCGAAGGGCGAACTGCTGCCGCATGTCGACGTGGCGGAGTCGGCGGAGCTGCTCGTCGGCAGCTTCTCGGGGGTGCAGCTGCTGTCCCAGCTGCGCTGCCAGCGGCAGGATCTGGAGCGCCGGGTCGTCGTGATGTTCGAACACTTGCTGCCGAGCATCGCCGTCCCCGCGGTGCTGACCCGGCTCGACATCTCGGCGGAGCGGGCCGAGTGGGTGCTGGGGCGGGTGCAGGTGCAGGTTCAGGGACAGGTGCAGGTTCAGGGGCGGGCGCCGGAGGGAGCTGTGCGGGCACAGGTTCCTTCGGGGGCGTAGCCCCCTCACGCACGGGTTGTCCACAGCTGTGGAGTTGTCCACAGGGTCTGACGCGTTTCGGCCGCCGCCTGTACGGTCGGCACGAGTTGATGTTCGTGCGCGTGCGGGGGAGGCGGTCGCTGTGACCGGGGACGGTGCTGGGGCTGAGGGCAGGGCGGCGCATGGGGTGACCCATCGGCTGCCCCGGGTGCGCGGTTTCGCCGAGTGGCCCGTCGAGGGCTCGCCCAAGGACGAGGGCAAGGCCCTGCGCAAGCGGATCCCGCGCCGCGCGCACGCCACGCTCGACCTGGACGCCTCCCGGCCCGACGCGGTGAGCGCGGTCGAGGAGTCGAGCCGCGGCCGGCTGCCCGAGCTCACGCCGATCCGGGTCGGCCGCATGGCCGCCACCCCGTTCGCGTTCCTGCGCGGCGCCGCGGGCCTCATGGCCTACGACCTGGCGCGCACGCCCATGACCCGGATCCCGGCCCAGATCTGCGGCGACGCCCACGCGGCCAACTTCGGCCTGTACGGCGACGCGCGCGGCGGCCTGGTCATCGATCTGAACGACTTCGACGAGACGGTGCCCGGCCCCTGGGAGTGGGACGTGAAGCGTCTCGCGGCCTCTCTGGTGCTCGCGGGCCGGGAGGCCGGAGCGGACGAGGACAGGTGCCGCAAGGCGGCCTACGACGCGGTGGGCGCCTACCGCCGCACCATGCGGCTGCTGGCCAGGCTCCCGGTGCTGGACGCGTGGAACGCCATCGCGGACGAGGAGCTCGTCTCCCACACGGACGCCCATGACCTGCTCGGCACGCTGGAGCGGGTCTCCGAGAAGGCCCGCCACAACACCAGCGGCCGCTTCGCGGCCAGGTCGACTCAGGCAACGGAGGACGGCGGGCGCCGCTTCGTCGACGCCCCGCCGGTGCTGCGGCGCGTGCCGGACGCGGAGGCCGCGGCGGTGACGGTGTCCCTGGAGGAGTACGTCGGCACGCTGCCGGAGGACCGCCTGCCGCTCCTCGCCCGGCACGCGGTGCACGACGTGGCGTTCCGCGTCGTCGGCACCGGCAGTGTCGGCACCCGGTCCTACGTCGTGCTGCTCCTGGACCACCGGGGTGAGCCGCTGGTGCTCCAGGTGAAGGAGGCGAGGGCGTCGGCGCTGGTGCCGCATCTGGTGACGGCCGGTTTCGACGCGCCGGTGGTCGGCCACGAGGGCCGGCGGGTCGTGCTGGGGCAGAAGCGGATGCAGGTCGTGAGCGACATTCTGCTGGGCTGGACGACGGTCGACGGGCACCCCTTCCAGGTCCGCCAGTTCCGCAACCGCAAGGGCAGCGTCGATCCGGCCGCCCTGGCCGCCGACCAGATAGACGACTACGGCCGGATGACCGGCGCCCTCCTGGCCCGCGCCCACGCCCACAGCGCCGACCCCCGTCTCATCGCCGGGTACTGCGGCAAGAGCGAGGAGCTGGACGAGGCGATGGCCGCGTTCGCCGTCGCCTACGCGGACCGTACGGAGGCGGACCATGCGGACCTGGTGGCGGGCGTGCGGGCGGGGAAGGTCGCCGCGGAGATGGGGGTCTGACACCTGAGCCCCCCGGGCGTGTGGCTGTCCGGAGCGCGGGAGTGGTCGGGGCGTGGCCTACGCTGGTCGGGTGACGACCCCGGAAGCTGAGCAGGGTGGTGGCGGCGCCGGTGAGGAACGGGTGACGCCGGAAGGCGACGCGGCGCGTGCCGAGGGCGGCGAGGATCGCCCCGAGGGCGGCGCGGCGCAAACCGAAGGCGGCGCGGCGCAAACCGAAGGCGACGCGGCGCGGCCCGAGGCGCGGCTCGAGCGGGCCGTGCGGGCCGCCGAGCAGGCGCTGATCGAGTACGAGATCGCGGTGGAGACCTTCCGCGTCGAGGTCGAGAACTTCTCCCGGCTGCACGAACAGAAGCTCGGTCCGCTGTACGCCCGGCTGGAAGAGCTGGACGCCCGGGTCCTCGAGGCCAGGGCGGCCCGCAGCGGCGACCCGGAGGACCGGCGCCGGGCGGAGGAGGCCAGGGCCCGGCTCGCGCCGATCCCCGGTGTCGAGGAGCTGCTGAACGGCTGGATGGACGACAGCGGCCTGTTCCCGGAGGCCGTGGCGATGCTCACGGACCAGGCGGTCCGGCCGCCGCAGCGGGTCCGCCCCAGTGAGGAGGCCCGCAAGCTCTACCGCGAGCTGGCCCGCAAGGCCCACCCGGACCTGGCGCAGGAGGAGAAGGAACGCCGGCGGCGCGAGGAGTTCATCACCCGGGTGAACGCCGCCTACGCCCGGGGCGACGAGGCGGAGCTGCGCGAACTCGCCGAGGAGTGGGCCAAGGGGCCCGAGCTGAAGCGGGGCCCGAGCCGCGCCGAGGAGCTCTACGCCCGCCTCGAATGGCTCGCCCAGCGCAAGGAGCTGCTCGCCCTGCTCGCCAAGGAGCTGGAGGAGAGCGCCATAGGCCACATGCTCCAGCTGGCCCCGGACGACCCGGACGGCCTCCTGGACGAGATCGGGCAGCAGCTGCTCACCCAGGTCACCGAGCGGGAGCGGGAGCTGGCCGCGCTGCTCGCGGAGGGCTGAGCCGCGTCCCGGCCGGGACGCGGGCCGGTTCGGGTAGCGTCGGACGCATGAGTTTCGGAGCTGGTGTGCCCACGGTCGAGGTCGCGGACCTCAAGGACGGCGACTTCCTGCTGGACGTCCGGGAGGACGACGAGTGGAAGGCCGGTCACGCCGAAGGGGCGCTGCACATCCCCATCGGCGATTTCGTCGCCCGGTACGGCGAGCTGACCGAGGCCGCCCCGCAGGACGGCCGGGTCCATGTGATCTGCCGCTCCGGCGGGCGCTCCGCCCAGGTCACGATGTACCTGGTCCAGCAGGGCATCGACGCCGTGAACGTCGACGGCGGCATGCAGGTGTGGGAGGCGGCGGGCCGTCCCGTCGTGACGGACGACGGGCAGCCCGGGTTCGTCCTGTAGCGCCTTGCAGAGCTGTGCGGCGCCCGCTCGCCGGTGGGTTCAGGCCAACGGGTGGGCCGCCAGCAGGTCGCCCAGGGCCTCCTCGTGCGCCGCCGCCGGGCCGAGCGACAGCTCCAGGTGCTTGGCCCAGGCGTGGTACCGGTGCAGGGGGTAGTCGACGTCGGCGCCGAACCCGCCGTGCAGATGCTGTGCGGTCTGCGCGACCCGGCGGACGCCTTCCGCCGCCCAGATCTTGGCGACGGCGATGTCACCGGCGGCGGGCAGCGCGCCCGGCGCTCCCGAGGCGATCCGCCACGCGGCCTGCCACAGTGTGGCCTCCATCGCGCGCAGGTCGATGTAGCGGTCGGCGGCCTGCACGGCGACGGCCTGGAAGGTCGCGATCGGGAAGCCGAACTGCTCCCGCTCGCTCGTGTACTCCGCGGTCATCCGCAGCACGCGCTCCCCGAGCCCGAGCGCCAGCGCACACGTCCCGGTGGCCAGCAGGTCCCGCAGCCACTCCCACGCCCCGTCGGCGTCGATCACGTCCCGGGCGGCCAGCCGCGCCGACTCCAGCCGCAGCTCGCCGAGCCGCTCACCGCTCGTGGAGAACTGCTCGGCCAGGACAACCCCCTCGTGCCCCCGCGGAACCAGGGCCAGCACGGTCCGGCCGGCCCCGTGCGCGCGGGGACGACCGTGACGTCCGCGTCGTACGCCCACGGCACCGCCGTCTGCACTCCGTCCAGCACCCAGGCCTCGCCGTCCTGCCGTGCGGTCACGGCGAGCTCGGCCGGGTCGTGGCCGGTGCGGCCGTGCGCGGCGACGGTCAGCACGAGCTCGCCCCGGCCCGCCCGGGCAAGCAGGGCGGACTTCGCCTCCTCGCCGCCGTAGGCCTGGACCGTGGCGGCTGCCGCGCCGCTCTCCAGCAGCGGAACCCGGGCCAGCACCCGCGCCGATTCCCGCAGCACCAGGCACAACGCGATCGCGTCCAGGCCGGCCCCGCCGTACCGGGCGTCCAGCAGCAGGCTCAGCAGGTCGGCGTCGGCGAGCCTGGCCCACAGGGCGCGGTCGCAGGTGTCGGCGACGGCGCCCGGGGTGAGGGCCGGGCTGGGCACGGCGTCCGGCGCGGCCCCGGCGAACACGCCCTTCGCCGTCTCGGCCGCCGCCTGCTGCTCCTCGGTGAAGGTGAAGTCCACGCTGCCTGTCCTTCCGCCGGTCCCGTTGAGCTGACGTGAGCTGACGCGGCGCAAGATAGAACACGTTCCAGAAGAAGGGAATGGGTGTGCGACGGGCGCCGTAGGGTGTCACTCCTGCGGGCGACCTGCCCGGCCGCCCTGTGGATAACCTGCGGGGGACCCCTGTGGACCAGGGGGATCGCCGCTCCCCGGCCGGGGCGAGCGCCGTACGGTCGGCTTCAGGTCAACTTCCGGTCGGCTTCGGGTCCGCTTCGGGGCGGCTTCCGCGGTGTGGTGACGGCCACGGCCGGAACCGGCGGAAGGGGCTGTGCCCGGGTGGGCGGCCTGAGTACCGTGCCCGTGCCGACGTCGCGCAGCGGTGCGCGGGCGGTACGACGCCCCCGCGGCCGGCCGGGCGGACGGAACGACGGACCGGGATCGTGGAACGGGGCTCAATGGACGCGTACGACGGAGGCTCGAACGCCCGGCACGGGCCGGCCGAGCCGGGTGTGCAGGCCGAGTCGGGCGGGCCTGCCGAGCCGGTCCCGCCCGCCGAACCACGCGCCGGCATAGCCGCGCTCTCCCTCCGTTACCAGATCGGTGTCGCGCTGGCGCTCGCGGTCGTCGCGGTCGGGGTGTGTGCGCACCTCGGGATGATGTTCCTGCACGTCGCGCCGCCGAACACCGTCACCAGGGAGCACGGCAAGGCCGTGGACGACTGGATCTATCCGGAGTTCGAGCAGAACTGGAAGCTCTTCGCGCCGAACCCGCTCCAGCAGAACATCTCCGTCGAGGCCCGTGCCGAGGTCCGGGACGAGGAAGGCGCGATGCTGACCACCGGCTGGTACGACCTGTCCGCCGAGGACGGCCGGGCCATCGACGGCAACCTGCTGCCCAGCCACACCCAGCAGAACGAGCTGCGCCGCGCCTGGGACTTCTTCCTCGCGACGCACGACAGCGAGAACCGCCCGGTGGGCCTGCGCGGCTCGCTCTCCGAGTCGTATCTGCGCCGGATCGTGGTGCTGCGCCTCGACCGCGACGACGCCCTGCGGGCCACCACCGGGGGTGGCGGTGCCATCGAGCGCGTCCAGGTCCGCTCCCGCACCAGCAACGTGCCCGCGCCTCGGTGGAGCCGGGAGAAGGTCTCCACGACGCCGGCCTACCGCGAGCTGCCGTGGTGGCCGGTGCCGGAGGACGAGGCCGGGGGTGGCGTGCGGTGAACCGCTTCTCCCTGGCCGTCTCGCGCGGTATCGCCCGGGTCACCGAGGCCGCCCTCGGCCCGTACCAGACCGCCGTGATCCGCATCGGCTTCAGTGCGACCTGGCTGCTCTTCCTGCTGCGCGAGTTCCCCCACCGCCACGAGCTCTACGGCCCCGACGGGCCCTGGAGCTGGGATCTCGCCGAGCAGCTGATCCGGACCAACAAGGCCTTCACCACGCTCATGTGGTCGGACGGCGGGCTCTGGTTCGAGACCGTCTACCTGCTCGCGATCCTCGCCAGTGCCCTGCTGATGCTGGGCTGGCGCACCCGCACCATGTCGGTGCTGTTCATGCTCGGCGTGCTGTCGCTCCAGAACCGCAGCGTCTTCATGGGCGACGGCGGCGACAACGTGCTGCACCTGATGTCGATCTACCTGGTGTTCACGCGCTGCGCCCAGGTGTGGTCGCTGGACGCCCGGCGGGCCGCGCGCGCCCGGGCGGCACGCGCGCGGGGCGAGCGGGTCACGGACCGGACCGGCCCGGCCCTGTGGGGTGTGCTCGGCCTCGTACTGGTCGCGGTGACCCTGGCCGGCCGCATGGAGGGCGACTGGTTCATACCGGCGCTGCTGTGGACCGTGTGGGCGGCGCAGGCCCTGTGGTGGCTGACGGGGCGCCGCGAGCAGCCCGGTGAACCGCGGATCATGCTCGACGTCGTCGCCCACATCGTGCACAACGGCGCCCTGCTCGTGATCATGGCCGAGGCATGCCTGATCTACGCGACGGCCGGCTGGTACAAGGTCCAGGGCTCCCGCTGGCAGGACGGCACCGCCGTCTACTACCCGCTCCACCTGGAGTACTTCTCGCCCTGGCCCGGACTCGCCGACCTGCTGTCCGCCAGCGGCACGATGGTGATGCTCGTGACCTACGGGACGGTCCTCGTGCAGGTCGCCTTCCCGTTCACGCTGTTCAACCGGCGGGTGAAGAACGTCCTGCTGGCCGTCATGATCACCGAGCACGCCGTGATCGCCGTCGTCCTCGGACTGCCGTTCTTCTCGCTGGCGATGATCGCGGCGGACGCGGTGTTCCTGCCGACGACCTTCCTGCGCCGTCTGGGCGGCCTGGCGGCACGCGCGCGTGACCGGCTGCTGCGGCGCGGCGGGCCCGCGCCGGCCTCCGAGCAGCACGCCCCCGAGCGCCCCGAGGCCACGCACGTAGGCTTCGGGACATGACCGACCCCGTCCCCGTCTGGCGCCGGCTCGCCGGCAGCGCCGTCCTGCTCGACGGCTTCCACGCCCTCAAGCACGCCGTACGGTTCGGCGCCGAGGTGCCGGTCGCGGTCACCGCCGACCGGGCGGCCACGCTCGCCCTCGCCGACGAGCTGGCCCCGGACGTGCGGGACGCGCTGGCCGGGCTGCTGACGGAGGTGCCGCACGAGACGTACGCGTCGTTCGTCCCGCGCCCGCACCCCACAGCCGTGGCGGCCCTGGCCGTACGGCCCTCCCGCGCGTCCAACCTGGAGAAGCTGGCGCACACGCCCCGCACGGCCCCCGTGGTGGTCCTCGACCACCCGCGCAACCTGGGCAACGCGGGGGCGGTGATCCGCCTGGCCGCCGGCTTCGGGGCGACTGGCGTGGTGACGACGGGGACGGTCGACCCCTGGCACCCCACGGTCGTCCGCGGTGGCGCCGGACTGCACTTCGCGACGGCGGTGGAGCGGCTGGAGGTGTCCGACCTGCCGTCCGGCCCGCTGTTCGCGCTGGACCCGGAGGGCGACGACATCCGGGGCATCAAGCTCCCGGACGACGCCGTCCTCGCCTTCGGCTCCGAACGCACCGGCCTGTCGCCGGACCTCCGCGCGCGTGCGGACCACTTGCTGTCCCTGCCGATGCGCCCCCAGGTCAGCAGCTACAACCTGGCGACGAGCGTGGCGATGACTCTGTACCACTGGAGCCGCGGTACGGCCTAGGCCTCCCGGCGCACCTCGACCACCCTGAACCGGTTGGCGACGAACGCCCCGTCACACAGCGCCGCACTCGCCGCCGGATTACCGCCCGACCCGTGGAAGTCGGAGAACGCGGCCGTCTGGTTCACGTACACCCCACCCGTGAGATTCAGCGACAACTGGGCCGCCTCCTCAAGGCACACCTCCCGCACGGCCTGCCCGACCTCCGGGTCGGTCGTGTACGCCCCGACGGTCATCGCGCCCTTCTCACGGATGGTCCGCCGCAACAACTGAGCCGCGTCCGCCGCCGAGTCGACCGCCACGGCGAAGGACACCGGCCCGAAGCACTCGCTCATGTACGCGGCCTCCGCGTCCGGCTTGGCCCCGTCCAGCTTCACGATCACCGGCGTACGGACGACCGCACCCGGGAAGTCCGGGTTGGTGATCTCCCGGGAGGCCAGGGCGACTTCGCCCAGCCCCGCCGCGGCCTCCAGCCGGGCCTTCACGTCCGGGTTGACGATCGCACCCAGGAGCGCGTTCGCCCGGGCGTCGTCGCCCAGCAGCCCGTCGACCGCCTTGGCGAGGTCGGCGACCACCTCGTCGTACGACTTGGGGCCCTGGTCCGTGGAGATGCCCTCGCGCGGGACCAGCAGGTTCTGCGGGGTCGTGCACATCTGGCCGCTGTACAGGGACAGCGAGAACGCCAGGTTGGAGAGCATGCCCTTGTAGTCGGACGTGGAGTGGACGACGACCGTGTTGACGCCGGCCTTCTCCGTGTAGACCTGCGCCTGGCGGGCGTTGGCCTCCAGCCAGTCGCCGAACTCGGTCGAGCCCGTGTAGTCGATGATCCGGATCTCGGGACGCAGCGCGAGAGTCTTGGCGATGCCCTCGCCGGGGCGCTCCGCGGCCAGCGCGATCAGGTTCGGGTCGAAGCCGGTCTCGGCGAGCACCTCGCGTGCGACCTGCACCGTGAGCGCGAGCGGCAGCACCGCGCGCGGGTGGGGCTTGACCAGGACCGCGTTGCCGGTGGCGAGGGAGGCGAACAGGCCGGGGTAGCCGTTCCACGTCGGGAAGGTGTTGCAGCCGATCACCAGGCCGATGCCGCGCGGGACCGGCGTGAACTGCTTGGTCATGGCCAGCGGGTCGCGCTTGCCCTGCGGCTTGGTCCATTCCGCCGTGTCGGGCGTGCGCACCTGCTCCACGTACGCGTACGCCACCGCCTCCAGGCCGCGGTCCTGCGCGTGCGGCCCGCCTGCCTGGAACGCCATCATGAACGCCTGCCCGGAGGTGTGCATGACCGCGTGCGCGAACTCGTGCGTCCGGTCGTTGATCCGCTTGAGGATCTCCAGGCAGACCACCGCGCGCTGCTCCGCGCCCGCGTCCCGCCAGGCCCGCTGCCCGGCCTTCATGGCGGGCAGCAGCACATCGAGGTCCGCGTGCGGGTACGTCACGCCCAGGTCGATGCCGTACGGGGACGTCTCACCGCCCACCCAGTCGTCCGTGCCCGGCTGGCCGAGGTCGAGGCGGGTGCCGAGCAGGGCGTCGAAGGCGGCCTTGCCCGCGGCCGCGTCCAGGCTGCCGTTCTCCCCGTAGGCCTTGGGGTGCTCGGGGTGCGGGGACCAGTACGCGCGCGTGCGGATCGCTTCCAGCGCCTGGTCGAGGGTGGACCGGTGCCGGGCGATCAGCTCGTGCGCCGAGAGTGCGGCGGTCATGGGTGACCAACTCCTCGTCTCAAGAACTCTTCGTCGAGTTCATGACCTGGGCGGAAACCTGGGCAGGAACACTCGGACAGAGCTAGAGTAACCGAACGATCGGTCGGTTCAAGGGGGTCCGCCGCATCTGTGGAAAACCCCGTGCGGGAGGATCGCGCACATGACAGCACTCGACCTCAGCAGCCCTGTGGCCGTCGTCGGCACCGGCACGATGGGCCAGGGAATCGCCCAGGTCGCGCTGGTCGCGGGCCATCCCGTGCGGCTGTACGACGCCCTCCCCGGGCGGGCGCGGGAGGCCGCCGACGCGATCGGGGCCCGACTGGACCGGCTCGTCGAGAAGGACCGGCTCACCGGCGCCGACCGGGACGCCGCCCGCGCCCGGCTGCTGCCCGCCGAGAACCTCTCCGAGCTGGCGGACTGCGCCCTGGTCGTGGAGGCGGTCCTGGAGCGGCTGGACGTCAAACAGGACCTGTTCCGCGAGCTGGAGGGCATCGTCGACGACGACTGCCTGCTCGCCACCAACACCTCGTCCTTGTCCGTCACCGCCGTCGGCGGCGCCCTGCGCGTCCCCGGCCGCTTCGTCGGCCTGCACTTCTTCAACCCCGCGCCGCTGCTGCCGCTGGTCGAGGTCGTCTCCGGGTTCGCCACGGACGTCACGTACGCCACGCGCGCGTACGAGACCGCCCGCGCCTGGGGCAAGACGCCGGTCGCCTGCGCGGACACTCCGGGCTTCATCGTCAACCGCATCGCCCGGCCCTTCTACGCCGAGGCCTTCGCGGTCTACGAGGCGCAGGGCGCCGACCCGGCCACCATCGACGCCGTGCTGCGCGAGTCGGGCGGCTTCAGGATGGGTGCGTTCGAGCTGACCGACCTGATCGGCCAGGACGTCAACGAGTCCGTCACGCGGTCGGTCTGGCGGTCCTTCTTCCAGGACGTGCGCTTCACGCCGTCCCTCGCCCAGCGGCGCCTGGTCGAGTCCGGCCGGCTGGGCCGCAAGACCGGCCACGGCTGGTACGACCACCGGGACGGCGCCGAGCGCCCCGACCCGGACACCGCAGAGCAGCGGCAGCCGCCCGCTTACGTCGTCGCCGAGGGCGACCTGGGCCCCGCCGGTGACCTGCTCGCGCTGATCCGGGAGGCCGGCATCCCGGTCCGCGACGAGGACGAGGACAACGGCACCCGCCTGGTGCTGCCGGGCGGCGGCCAGCTCGTCCTCGCCGACGGGCAGACCTCCGTGGAGTTCCGGGACGTCGTCTACTTCGACCTCGCCCTGGACTACCGCAAGGCGACCCGGATCGCCCTGTCCGCCTCCCAGGACACCTCCCCGCGGACCCTCGCCGAGGCCACCGGCCTGTTCCAGGCGCTCGGCAAGAAGGTGAGCGTCATCGGCGACGTCCCCGGCATGATCGTCGCCCGGACGGTCGCGCGGATCATCGACCTGGCGCACGACGCCGTCGCCAAGGGCGTGGCCACCGAGGAGGACATCGACACCGCGATGCGCCTCGGCGTCAACTACCCCCTGGGCCCCTTCGAGTGGAGCCGCCGGCTGGGCCGCTCCTGGGCCTACGCGCTCCTGGACGACCTCCACCTGCGCGACCCCTCGGGGCGTTACGCGCCGTCCCTCGCGCTGTACCGCCACGCCCACGCCTCCGACAAGCGGGAGGGCACAGCCTCATGACCACCGCCAAACGCGACACCTACACGCCGGACACCCTGCTGTCCGTCGCCGTCCGGGTGTTCAACGAGCGCGGCTACGACGGCACCTCCATGGAGCACCTCTCCAAGGCGGCCGGCATCTCCAAGTCGTCGATCTACCACCACGTCACCGGCAAGGAGGAGCTGCTGCGCCGGGCCGTGAGCCGGGCCCTGGACGGCCTGTTCGGGATCCTCGACGAGGAGCACGCGCGCGTGGGGCGCGCCGCCGAGCGTCTGGAGTACGTCGTCCGGCGCATGGTGGAGGTGCTCATAGCCGAGCTGCCCTATGTGACCCTCCTGCTGCGCGTGCGCGGCAACACGGACACCGAGCGCTGGGCCCTGGAGCGCCGCCGCGAGTTCGACCACCGGGTCGCCGACCTGCTCAAGGCCGCCGCGGCGGACGGGGACGTGCGCGGCGACATAGAGGTCCGGCTGGTGACCCGGCTGGTCTTCGGCATGATCAACTCGATCGTCGAGTGGTACCGGCCGGACGTGCGGGGCATGAGCGAGCGCGAGGTGGCCGACGCGGTGGTGCAGCTGGCGTTCGGGGGCCTGCGCAAAGCCGGATGACTCACCCCTGCGGCTCCAGGTCCTCCTCCTCGAACACCAGCAGCGTGCGCGTGCTGAGCACCTGCTCGATCGCCTGGAGCCGGGTCAGCACCAGCTCGCGCAGCGCCCGGTTGTCGGACACGTGCACCAGCAGCAGCACGTCGAAATCCCCTCCCACCAGGGCGATGTGGGAGGCGCCGGGCAGCTGTCTGAGTTCCTCGCGCACCGTGCGCCAGGAGTTCTGCACGATCTTCAGGGTGATATAGGCGGACGTCCCCTGACCTGCCCGTTCGTGGTTGACGCGGGCGCCGAAGCCGCGGATGACACCGTCCTCGACGAGCCGGTTGATACGGGCGTAGGCGTTGGCGCGCGAGACGTGGACGCGCTCGGCGACCGACCGTATCGAGGCGCGGCCGTCCGCCTGGAGCATGCGCAGGATGTCCTGGTCGATGGCGTCCAGCGGACGCGGCGGCGGCGGGCCGCTGTCGTCCTGGCTTTCGGCCATTTGTTCAGATGCCACCTGCGCCCGCCTCCCTACCATGGACGTACTGCGTCCATCTCAGGCTGTGGAGAACCGTTTGTCCACAGCCTGAGGCCACCCGTAGCCAAAATGTGCCGACGACCGAACAATCGGTAGGTGAGGCGCATCACAGCCGACGCGCCTGCACGAAGCCGCTCCCACGAGGAGGTGCCGTCATGACGGTCATGGAGCAGCGGGACGCGTACCGGCCGACCCCGCCGCCCGCCTGGCAGCCCCGCACGGACCCCGCGCCGCTGCTGCCCGACGCCGATCCGTACCGCGTCCTCGGCACCGAGGCGGCCGCGAAGGCCGACCCGGAGCTGCTGCGGACGCTGTACGCCCAGCTGGTCCGCGGTCGCCGCTACAACGCGCAGGCCACCGCGCTCACCAAGCAGGGCCGCCTCGCCGTCTACCCCTCCTCCACCGGCCAGGAGGCCTGCCAGATCGCCGCCGCGCTCGTGCTGGAGGAGCGGGACTGGCTCTTCCCCAGCTACCGAGACACGCTCGCCGTCGTGGCCCGCGGCGTGGACCCCGTCGAGGCGCTCACGCTGCTGCGCGGCGACTGGCACACCGGCTACGACCCGTACGCACACCGGGTCGCCCCCCTGTGCACCCCGCTCGCCACCCAGCTGCCGCACGCCGTGGGCCTCGCGCACGCCGCCCGCCTCAAGGGCGACGACGTGGTCGTGCTCGCCATGGTCGGCGACGGCGGCACCAGCGAGGGCGACTTCCACGAGGCGCTGAACTTCGCCGCCGTCTGGCAGGCCCCCGTCGTCTTCCTGGTGCAGAACAACGGCTTCGCGATCTCCGTCCCGCTCGCCAAGCAGACCGCGGCCCCGTCGCTGGCCCACAAGGCCGTCGGCTACGGCATGCCCGGCCGCCTGGTCGACGGCAACGACGCCGCCGCCGTGCACGAGGTGCTGAGCGACGCCGTACGGCACGCGCGCGCGGGCGGCGGGCCCACCCTCGTCGAGGCGATCACCTACCGCGTCGACGCCCACACCAACGCCGACGACGCGACCCGCTACCGCGGCGACGCCGAGGTCGAGACCTGGCGCGAGCACGACCCGATCCGGCTTCTGGAGCGGCAGCTGACCGCGCGCGGCCTGCTCGACGAGGCCGGAAAGCAGGCTGCACGGGACGCCGCCGAGGCGATGGCCGCCGACCTGCGCGCGCACATGAACCAGGACCCGGTGCTCGACCCCATGGACCTGTTCGCCCACGTCTACGCGGAGCCCACCGCCCAACTGCGCGACCAGCGGGAGCAGTTGCGGGCCGAGCTGGAGGCCGCTGCCGAGGCCGCACCGGAAGGGGGGACGCACCGATGACCACCGTCGCCGTCAAGCCGGCCACCATGGCGCAGGCCCTCACGCGGGCGCTGCGCGACGCCATGGCCGCCGACCCCGCCGTGCACGTCATGGGCGAGGACGTCGGCACCCTCGGCGGCGTCTTCCGCGTCACCGACGGACTCGCCAAGGAGTTCGGCGAGGACCGCTGCACGGACACCCCGCTCGCGGAGGCGGGGATCCTGGGCACGGCGGTGGGCATGGCCATGTACGGCCTGCGCCCGGTCGTGGAGATGCAGTTCGACGCCTTCGCCTACCCGGCGTTCGAACAGCTCATCTCGCACGTGTCCCGCATGCGCAACCGCACCCGCGGCAAGATGCCCCTCCCGATCACCATCCGCGTCCCCTACGGCGGCGGCATCGGCGGCGTCGAGCACCACAGCGACTCCTCCGAGGCGTACTACATGGCGACTCCGGGGCTCCATGTCGTCACGCCGGCCACCGTCGCCGACGCCTACGGTCTGCTGCGCGCCGCGATCGCCTCCGACGACCCGGTCGTCTTCCTGGAGCCGAAGCGGCTGTACTGGTCGAAGGACTCCTGGAACCCGGACGACCCGCGGACCGTTGAACCGATCGGCCGCGCGGTGGTGCGGCGCTCGGGCCGGAGCGCCACGCTCATCACGTACGGGCCGTCCGTACCCGTCTGCATGGAGGCGGCCGAGGCGGCCCGGGCCGAGGGCTGGGACCTCGAAGTCGTCGACCTGCGCTCCCTGGTGCCGTTCGACGACGAGACGGTGTGCGCCTCGGTGCGGCGGACGGGACGCGCGGTCGTCGTCCACGAATCGGGCTCCTTCGGGGGCCCGGGCGGGGAGATCGCGGCCCGGGTCACGGAGCGCTGCTTCCACTATCTGGAGGCGCCGGTGCTGCGTGTGGCCGGGTTCGACGTCCCGTATCCGCCGCCGATGCTGGAGCGCCACCACCTGCCCGGTGTGGACCGGATCCTGGACGCCGTGGGGCGTCTTCAGTGGGAGGCCGAGAGCTGATGGCACAGGTGCTCGAGTTCAAGCTGCCCGACCTCGGTGAAGGGCTCACCGAGGCGGAGATCGTGCGCTGGCTGGTCGAGGTCGGCGACGTGGTCGCCGTCGACCAGCCGGTCGTCGAGGTCGAGACGGCCAAGGCGATGGTCGAGGTGCCCTGCCCCTACGGCGGTGTGGTCACGGCCCGCTTCGGCGAGGAGGGCACGGAACTGCCCGTCGGGGCGCCGCTGATCACGGTGGCGGTGGGGGAGCGGCCGGCGGCCTCAGGCGGTTCGGCGGCGTCCGGCGGTTCGGCGACCTCCGGCGGTTCGGGGGCACCCGGCGGCTCGGTGGAGTCCGCGAGCGAGAAGTCCGCCGGCTCCCGTGCCGAGGGCTCGGGCAACGTCCTGGTCGGATACGGCACGTCCGAGGCGCCCGGGCGGCGACGCAGGGTGCGGCCGGGGCGGCCGGTGTCCGGCGCGTCCGCGGCGGGCTCCCGGGAGGTGAACGGGCATGCCGGCGCCGAGGCGGAGGACGGCCCCGTCCCCGTGATCTCGCCCCTGGTCCGCCGGCTGGCCCGGCAGAACGGCCTCGACCTGCGGGAGCTGACCGGCTCCGGCCCCGACGGGCTGATCCTGCGGGCGGACGTGGAGTACGTGCTGCGTGCCGCTGCCCGATCGGGTACGACGGCGCCGACGGCGGAGCCGCACACCCCCGTGCCGCAGCCGACGAGCACGGCCCCCGCTGCGCAGCCCACCGCGACAGTGGCCTCCGGCGAGATCCGCACCCCGCTCAAGGGCATCCGGGGCGCCGTCGCCGACAAGCTGGAGCGCAGCCGCCGCGAGATCCCGGACGCGACCTGCTGGGTGGACGCCGACGCCACGGAGCTCATGCGGGCGCGCACGGCCATGAACGCGGCCGGCGGCCCGAAGATCGCCCTCCTGGCCCTGCTGGCCCGGATCTGCACCGCCGCCCTCGCCCGCTTCCCCGAGCTCAACTCCACCGTGGACGCCGAGGCCAGGGAGGTCGTCCGGTTCGACCACGTGCACCTGGGCTTCGCCGCGCAGACCGACCGGGGGCTCGTCGTCCCGGTCGTCCGGGACGCGCACGCGCGCGACGCCGAGTCGCTGACCGCGGAGTTCGCCCGGCTGACCGAGGCGGGCCGGACCGGGACGCTGACGCCCGCGGAACTCACCGGCGGGACCTTCACGTTGAACAACTACGGAGTTTTCGGAGTCGACGGCTCCACACCGATCATCAACCACCCCGAGGCGGCCATGCTCGGCGTCGGGCGCATCGTCCCCAAGCCCTGGGTGCACGAGGGCGAGCTGGCGGTGCGGCAGGTCGTCCAGCTCTCGCTCACCTTCGACCACCGGGTGTGCGACGGCGGTACGGCGGGCGGCTTCCTGCGCTACGTGGCGGACTGCGTGGAACAGCCGGCGGTGCTGCTGCGGACGCTGTGATTCCGGACGCCCGGCCCGTCGGTCCCGGAAGGACGGACGCTGTGATTCCTGTTCGGCCCGCGAGCCGGCGCCGTGATCGTGTCCGTTCCCCCGCGTTCCTTGTGATCGCGGAGGCACGCATACTCGGGGTGTGACCGCGTACGAACTCCCGGATGAACCCGGTGCCGGTTCCGGCCCCGCGCAGCGGCCGGACCCCGCCGCGTACGACGCCGTCGTGCTCGCGGGGGGCGCCGCCCGCCGCCTCGGCGGCGCCGACAAACCCGGTGTGCGCGTGGGCGGCCGGGCCCTGCTCGACCGCGTCCTCGCCGCGTGCGCGGGCGCCCGCGGCACCGTCGTCGTCGCCGCGCCCCGGTCGACGGCACGGCCCGTGACCTGGGCCCACGAGGACCCGCCCGGCGGCGGCCCCCTCGCCGCGCTGGACGCCGGGCTCCGGCACACCACGGCGGAGCACGTCGTGGTGCTCTCCGCCGATCTGCCGTTCCTGAAGGAGCGCACCGTCGACCGGCTGCTGAGCACGCTCCGGGCGAGCGCCGCCGACGGCGTGCTGCTGACCGACCCCGAGGGACATGACCAGCCCCTCGTGGCCGCGTACGACGCGCTTCGGCTGCGCGAGGCGCTCGCGCTCCTGACCGACCGGCACGACGCCCTCGCCGGTCTCCCGCTGCGGCGCCTCATCGCCGAGCTGAACCTCACCCGCATCTCCGACCCCGTCGCGTCCTTCGACTGCGACACCTGGGACGACATCGCCACCGCCAGGGCACGTATCAGGGAGCATGGGCACGTGTTGGATGAATGGATTTCCGCCGTCAAGGACGAACTGGGGGTCGACCTCGACGTCGACACCCGCCTGCTGCTCGACCTCGCCCGCGACGCCGCCCACGGTGTGGACCGGCCGGCGGCGCCGCTGACCACCTTCCTCGTCGGCTACGCGGCCGCACGGGCGGGCGGCGGCCCGGAGGCGGTCGCCGAGGCCGCCCGCAGGGCCGCGGCTCTCGCCACCCGCTGGGCGGAGGAAAGTACCGCAGGGGCCCAAACCTCCGGCGCCCCGCCCCAGCCCGACGTCGCCCCTGACGCCACGCCCGACACCCGCCCGGACGCCGGATGACCCCGCACGGCACACGCGCCGGTGAGGACGCCGAGGACCTCGACGTCGAGGAGGTGCTCGCCCTCGTGAACAACAGCAACGACCTGCCCGGCCCCGCCGAACGGGGTGAGACGGACAGCCGCCGCGCCTCCGGCCGGCCGGACACCTCTCCACGGCCCGACACCCGCCACCACGCCACCCCCTGGCCGCAGGCCCGGGCCACCGCCGAACGCGCCGCCCGGAGCACCGCCCGGGCCACCCGCCGCCGGCCCGTCTCGGTGCCTCTCGAAGCTGCCCTCGGCCTCACCCTGGCAGCCCCCCTCGACGCCCTCACCGACCTCCCCTCCTTCGACACCTCCGCGATGGACGGCTGGGCGGTCGCCGGGCCCGCCCCCTGGGACGTACGGGACGACGGCGTCCTGGCCGGGCACGCCGTGCTCGAGCCCCTGAGCGACGGCGAGGCCGTCCGGATCGCCACCGGCGCCCGCATCCCCCCGGACACCACTGCCGTTCTGCGCAGCGAGCACGGCCGCACCGACGACACGGGCCGCCTGTACGCGACCAGGGACGTCGTGCCCGGCCAGGACATCCGCCCGCGCGGCCAGGAGTGCCGCATCGGCGACCAGTTGCTCCCCGTCGGCACCCTCGTCACCCCGGCCGTACTCGGTCTCGCGGCCGCCGCCGGATACGACACCGTCACCGCCGTCCCACGCCCTCGTGCCGAAGTCCTGGTCCTGGGCGACGAGTTGCTCACCGAGGGGCGGCCGCACGACGGGCTGATCCGGGACGCGCTCGGTCCGATGCTGCCGCCCTGGCTGCGGGCGCTCGGCGCCGAGGTCACCGCCGTACGGCGTATCAGCGACGACGCCGACGCCCTGCACCAGGCGATCACCACGTCCGGCGCCGATCTCGTCGTCACCACCGGCGGCACCGCCGCGGGCCCCGTCGATCACGTCCACCCGACCTTGCGCCGTATCGGTGCCGAACTCCTCGTGGACGGTGTCAAGGTGCGCCCCGGCCACCCCATGCTGCTGGCGCGCATCTCGGAGAACCAGCACCTCGTCGGCCTGCCGGGCAACCCGCTCGCCGCCGTCTCCGGACTGCTGACGCTCGCCGAGCCGTTGCTGCGGACCCTCGCGGCCCGGCCGGCCCCGGAGCCGTACACGCTGCCGCTCAGGGACGCCGTGCACGGACACCCGTACGACACCCGGCTCGTCCCGGTCGTCCTGCGAGGCGACCAGGCCGTGCCGCTGCACTACAACGGACCGGCCATGCTGCGCGGCATCGCGGCGGCGGACGCGCTGGCCGTCGTACCCCCAGGCGGTGCGCGTCCGGAGCAGGAGGCGGAACTACTCGACCTGCCCTGGGCGTCCGCAGGAATCGGGGTGTGTTTCACGTGAAACTTCCGGGCCAGGACGCGATCGCCCGCCAGGCGGA
The DNA here is from genome assembly GCF_037055355.1 of Streptomyces sp. DG1A-41. GTDB lineage: Bacteria > Actinomycetota > Actinomycetes > Streptomycetales > Streptomycetaceae > Streptomyces. The sequence continues at coordinate 4,598,261 of NZ_CP146350.1, forward strand.
CGAGCATCTGGTGACCCATCGGGTGAAACTCCCGAGGAAAGTGGTGGAGCACCCGGTCCGCCAGGTCACCAAGCGGCTGTCCATCGCACTGGTGGTCCTCGTCGTGACCGCGCTGATCGTCTACGCCGACCGCGACGGCTACAACGACAACGCGGGCGGAGGCATCAGCCTCCTCGACGCGTTCTACTACGCGACCGTCACCCTCTCCACCACCGGCTACGGCGACATCACCCCGGCCAGCGATGCCGCCCGGCTCACGAACATCCTCGTCATCACCCCCCTGCGCGTGCTGTTCCTGATCATCCTGGTCGGCACCACCCTCGAAGCCCTCACCGAACGCACCCGTGAGGAGTGGCGACTGAACCGCTGGAGGTCCACGTTGCGCGATCACACCGTCGTCATCGGCTTTGGCACGAAGGGCAGGTCGGCGATCCGGACCGTCTGCGCGGCGGGTCTGAAGAAGGAACAGGTCGTCGTGGTCGACCCGAGCTCCAAGGCGATCGACGCCGCGACCGCCGAGGGCTACGTCGGCATCGTCGGGGACGCGACGCGCAGTGAGGTGCTGAACCGGGCCGAGGTGCACAAGGCGCGACAGATCATCATCGCCACGCAGCGCGACGACACGGCGGTCCTGGTGGCGCTGACGGCCCGGCAGCTCAACCGCGGGGCGAACATCGTGGCCGCGGTGCGGGAGGAGGAGAACGCGCCGCTGCTGAAGCAGTCGGGTGCCGACGCGGTCATCACCAGCGCCAGCGCCGCGGGCCGTCTGCTCGGTCTCTCCGTGCTCAGCCCCTCCGCGGGCATGGTGCTGGAGGACCTCATCCAGCAGGGCAGTGGGCTGGACATCGTCGAGCGGCCGGTGGTCAAGGCCGAGGTGGGCAAGACCACGCGGGAGATCAACGACCTGGTGGTGAGCGTCATACGCGGTCACCGGGTGCTCGGCTACGACGATTCGGCCGTCGGGACGCTGGAGCTGACCGACCGGCTCATCACGATCGTGCGGGCGACGCCCGGCACACAGGTCGCGCCCGACACCCGGCCGTTGCCGCGGATGCCCCGCAGTTGACCGGCGAGACGAGAGGCCGGCCGCCGCGCACGCCCCCGTGCGCGACGGCCGGCCAGGACCCGCGGCCTACTTCCGGTTGTACAGCCGCATCGTGATCGGCCCGAAGACCAGCACGAACAGCCCGGCCCAGCCCAGCGACCAGGCGACCTCGGCGGCCGGCCAGTCGCCGCCCATCAGGCCGCGCACCGCCGTCGCCAGATGGGTGATGGGGCTGTTGTTGACGAAGGCCTGGAGCCAGCCCGGCATCGTCTTCGGGTCGACGAAGACGTTGGACAGGAAGGTGAGCGGGAAGATGACCATCATGCTGACGCCCATCACCGACTTCTCGGTGCGCAGCATCAGCCCGAACATCGTCCAGATCCACGAGAAGGCGAACGAGAACAGCACCAGCAGGGCGATCCCGGCGAGCACACCGCCGATGCCGCCGTCCGGCCGGTAGCCGAGGATGATGCCGACGGTGAGCATCACGACGGACGCGATCGTGTACCGCAGGGCGTCGCCGAGCAGATAGCCGACCATCGTCGACGGCCGCCAGATCGGCAGGCTGCGGAACCGGTCGAAGACGCCCTTCTCGATGTCGGTGTTGACCGAGACGCCCGTGTACATGGTGATCATCACGACCGACATCACGAGGATGCCCGGCAGCAGGAACTGGATGTACTCCCTCGGCGAGCCGGCCAGCGCCCCGCCGAACAGGTACGTGTACATCAGCACCATCATGATCGGGAACGCCGTGACGTCGAAGAGCTGCTCCGGCACGTGCTTGATCTTGAGGATCGCCCGCCAGCCGAAGGTCATCGAGGCCGACCAGGCGCTGGGCCGGGGCGGACGCTCCTTGGAGATGAGCAGCGCGGCGAGGGATTCGGTGCTGACCGGGGCGAGGTCCTTGCTCTCGGTGGTTGTCGCGGTGCTCATGCCGCCACCTCGTCCTTCGGGTCGTGGGAGTGGCCGGAGCCGTCGGCGTGGTCGGATTCGTGCGTGTCGTGGCCGGTGAGGGCGAGGAACACCTCGTCCAGGCTGGGCTGGCCCAGTGAGAAGTTGTCGACGGTGATTCCGGCCTGGGCCAGCTCGCTGAGCGCGCGGGACGCCTGCTGGGCGGCGCTGTCGTCGCTCGCGGCCGTACCGAGACGGGCGGTCAGGGCCAACGGGTCGTGTTCCAGCTGCACCTGCGCGTCGAGGGTCCGGCGCAGCAGGTCCGCCGCCAGGGTCCGCTGGTCCGGATCTCGCAACCGTAGATGGACGGATCCGGCGCCGACGGACGACTTCAGCTCGCCCTTGGTGCCCTCGGCGATCACCCGGCCGCGGTCGATGACGGCGATCCGGGACGCCAGCTGGTCGGCCTCGTCCAGGTACTGCGTGGTCAGCAGCACGGTGGTGCCCTGGGCGACGACGGCACGCACGATGTCCCAGACCTGGTTGCGGCTGCGCGGGTCGAGGCCTGTCGTCGGCTCGTCGAGGAACAGCAGGTCGGGAGTGTTGAGGATGGATGCGGCGATGTCGATGCGGCGCCGCATGCCGCCCGAGTAGTGCTTGACCTGCTTCGCGGCCGCCTCCGTGAGCCCGAAGGCCTCCAGGAGCTGGGCGGCACGGTTCCGGGCGGCCTTCTTGTGGTGGCCGAGCAGCCGGCCCAGAAGGACCAGGTTCTCGAGGCCGGTGAGGTCCTCGTCCACCGAGGCGTACTGGCCGGTGAGGCTCACCCTGCCGCGCACCTCGTCGGCCTCGCGGACGATGTCGTGGCCGAAGACATGGGCCTCGCCGCCGTCCGGCCGGAGCAGTGTGGCGAGCATCTTCACGGTGGTGGTCTTGCCGGCGCCGTTCGGGCCGAGGACGCCGTAGACCGTGCCCGCGGGCACGGTCAGGTCCACTCCGTCGACCGCTCTCGTCTCGCCGAACGTTTTCACCAGGCCCGCGGTCTCGATCGCCAGGCCGGACGTCTGCGTGCTCATGTGTCGGGTCCTTCCGAGTACGTGGGCTACGCATGGGGAGACCTTTACCGTCGCGCAAACTCATCGGTCCCGCATATGGATTTTCGCCAGGACCGGACCAACGACGGAGGCGGAGTCGGCCCGGGGGCGGAGCGGAGTCGGTCCGGCGACCGAGGAGTACCGTCCCTCTCATGCATGCGATCACGATTCCCGAACCTGGTGGGCCCGAGGCGCTGGTCTGGGACGAGGTCCCGGATCCCGTGCCCGGCGAGGGCGAGGTCCTGGTCGAGGTGACGGCCGGTGCCGTCAACCGGGCCGACATCCTGCAACGGCAGGGCTTCTACGACCCCCCGCCCGGCGCGTCCCCCTACCCCGGCCTGGAGTGCTCCGGGCGGATCGCCGAGATCGGCCCCGGTGTCTCCGGCTGGAAAAACGGCGACGAGGTGTGCGCGCTGCTCTCCGGCGGCGGTTACGCCGAGAAGGTGGTCGTCCCGGCCGGACAGCTGCTGCCCGTGCCCGAGGGCGTCGGCCTGAAGCAGGCCGCGGCCCTGCCCGAGGTGACCTGCACCGTCTGGTCGAACGTCTTCATGATCGCCCACCTGCGCCCGGGCGAGACGCTGCTCGTGCACGGCGGCTCCAGCGGCATCGGCACGATGGCCATCCAGCTGGCCAAGGCCGTCGGCGCGCGGGTGGCCGTCACGGCCGGCACCAGGGAGAAGCTGGACCGGTGCGCCGAGCTGGGCGCCGACATCCTGGTCAACTATCGCGAGCAGGACTTCGTCGAGGAGGTCAGGAAGGCCACGGACGGCGCCGGTGCCGACGTCATCCTCGACAACATGGGCGCCAAGTACCTGGAGCGCAACGTCAGGGCCCTCGCCGTCAACGGCCGGCTCGCGATCATCGGCATGCAGGGCGGCGTCAAGGGCGAGCTGAACATCGGCGCCCTGCTCGCCAAGCGCGCCGCCATCACAGCGGCGTCCCTGCGCGCCCGGCCGCTGGAGGAGAAGGCGGCCATCGTCGCTGCCGTGCGTGAACACGTCTGGCCCCTGTTCGCCGGCGGCCGCCTGCGCCCGGTCGTCGACCGCGAGCTCCCGATGCCGGACGCGGCCGCCGCCCACCGGGTCGTGGAGGAGAGCGGCCACATCGGCAAGGTGCTGCTGGTCACCCCGCAGGGCGCCTGAGGCCCCTGCGGACCTAGACCCGCCGCAGCCGCAAGGCGAAGAAGGCGAGTCCGAGGCCGAGGCCGATCAGCACCAGGCCGCTGCCCAGCGGCAGGATGCGCAGGACCGGCCCGACCGGGCGGTCGGCGCGCGCGGCGGCGGCCTCCCGTACGGGCTGCTCCGTCGCCGGGGAGGGCTCGGGGACGGCTTCCCGGGGTTCCTCGGGTGCGGCGGTGACCTCACCGTCGCCCCGCTCCTCGGCGTCCTCGGGCCGTCCCGGCCGTTCCAGCCCCTCACCGGCCCGTGTCCCGGCCCGCGAGGGCTTGCCCGGGGCGGAGGGTGCGGAGGGGGCGGCGAGGGCACCGCCCACGGCGTCGTCGTACGCGACGACGCCGTGGGCGAGGTCAGAGCCGTACGACTGGACAGAGCTGGAGTACTGGACAGAGCCGTACGACTGGACGGACTGGACAGCTCCGTACGAGACGCCGGCCCCGTACGGTGAGACGACCGCACCCGCCCCCAGGGCGACCGCCAGTCCCGTCGCCCGCAGTGCGCGTTGCCATGGAGTCACGTTGGTGACCCCCTCCCGCCGTGCCCGGTAGGGCAAGTTCGGCAAGTTCGGTCAGATCGAGGCAATCAGCCTCACACCGCCCCCCTCGTCCGGCACTCCGGGTTCGGCCGACAGGCGGAATCGCCGCACGAGCCGGATTCACCCTTTGGTGAGCAACCCGAGGCCTGACGCACACGTCTCTCCCAGCACGGTGGATCCGCCTCCTGCGGGGGCACCACGGAGGTGAGGTGCAGGCGTGCGAGAGAATGGCGGAATGGAGATGCCGAGGAACGAAAGGTCGCCGGAGAACCCGCAGATCCTGGTCGTGGGCCAGGACGGCATGGCGCTCAGCGGCGGTGGCGGAGACGAGGACTCCCGCGAGACTCCGATCACGGAACAGGTGGAGCAGCCCGCGAAGGTCATGCGGATCGGCAGCATGATCAAGCAGCTTCTGGAGGAGGTGCGTGCGGCTCCCCTGGACGAGGCCAGCAGGGTGCGGCTCAAGGAGATCCACGCCAGCTCGGTGAAGGAGCTGGAGGACGGGCTGGCGCCCGAGCTGGTCGAGGAGCTGGAGCGCCTCTCCCTGCCCTTCACGGACGAGGCGACCCCGAGCGACGCGGAGCTGCGCATCGCGCAGGCCCAGCTGGTGGGCTGGCTGGAGGGCCTCTTCCACGGGATCCAGACCACGCTGTTCGCCCAGCAGATGGCGGCCCGCGCTCAGCTGGAGCAGATGCGCCGCGCCCTCCCGCCGGGCGTCGGCCATGAGGGCCTCGACGAGCAGCACCCGGGCGGACGTTCGGGCGGACCGTACCTGTAACGGGTCCGCACCTGTCACGCGTCCGCGTACCTGCCATACGAAGGGCCCGGCAGCCGAAGCTGCCGGGCCCTTCCGCGCGCGGCGGTCAGCCCGACGGGTTGCCCGTGGAGACGTTGAGCTCGATGTCGGGCATGTCCTTCGGGTCCACGTCGGTACCGGCGGACGGGAACTGGTTCATGACCGTGCCCTCGCCGTAGGTGTTCTCGTCGATGATGTCGATCGACTTTTCCCAGCCTGCTGCTGGAGGCAGGCCTTGACCGAGTCGATGTTCTTGAACTTGAAGTTCGGCATCCGGATCTTCTCGGGGTCGTTGTACGACTCCTGCGGCTCCGTGCACTCCTCGGTGTCGATCGTCTTCGACGGGTCGGGCCCGCGGTAGCCCGGCTTCTGGGCCGCCGAGGCCGACGCACTCGCGCTGGTGCCCCCGCCGCCCTGGTCCTCGCTGCCGCCGTTCACCAGCAGGGCCGCGACCAGGCCGCCGACCGCGACGACGGACACCACGATCGAGCCGATGATCACCGGCTTGTTGCTCCTGCCGCCGCCCGAGGAGCCCGGCGCGGTCTGCGGCGTGAGGTTGTACGTCGGCGGGGTCGACGAACCCGGCTGCGGGGAGTACGCGGCGGTGGCCGGCGTCTGGTAGCCGCCCTGCTGCGGGTAGCCGTACGCCGGGGACGGCGCCGCCGGGGCGGGCGTGCCGTACGGATTGGGGGGCGGGGCCGGCTGGTACGGCGTCTGGACCTGGCCCGAGGGCGCCGGGGGCGCCTGGTCGACCGGCGGGAACACGGCCGAGCCGACGTCCGCGCCGCTCGGGGTCTGCGCGCCCGGGACGATGCTCGGCGGGGCGGGCTGGAAGGACGCCGCCACGCGCAGGCACTCGTCGCGCATGGCCTCGGCGCTGGGGAAGCGCTCGTTCGGGTTCTTCTTCAGCGCGCGGGCGATCAGCGCGTCCACGGCCGGGGGCAGCGCGCGGTTGACCGAGGACGGAACCGGCGGCTCCTCCTGCACGTGCGCGTACGCGACGGCCAGCGGCGAGTCCGCGTCGAACGGCAGCCGCCCGGTCACCAGCTGGAACAGCATGATGCCGACCGAGTACAGGTCGGAGCGGGCGTCCACGCCGCGGCCGAGGGCCTGTTCCGGCGAGAGGTACTGCGGGGTGCCGACGACCATGCCGGTCTGCGTCATCGACGTCACGCCGGACTGCATGGCGCGGGCGATGCCGAAGTCCATGACCTTGACCACGCCGCGCTTGGTCATCATCACGTTGCCCGGCTTGATGTCGCGGTGGACCAGGCCCATCTCGTGGCTGATCTCCAGCGCTGCGAGCACGTCAGCGGTGATCTTCAGTGCCTTGTCGGCGGGCATCGCGCCCTGCTGCCGTACGTCCTCGTCGAGCACGGAGCCGAGCGGGCGGCCCTCGACGTACTCCATGACGATGTACGGCGTCGTCATGCCGTCGAGGGTGTCCTCGCCGGTGTCGAAGACCGAGACGACGTTGGTGTGCGTGAGCTTGGCCACGGACTGGGCCTCGCGGCGGAACCGCTCCCGGAAGGCCTGTTCCCGGCCGAGGTCGGTGTGAAGTGTCTTGATCGCGACCTGTCGGTCGAGCACGCTGTCGTACGCGAGGTGCACCGAGGCCATGCCGCCCTGGCCGAGCAGATCACGCAGCTGATAGCGGCCATTGGCGAGCGCCTGCCCCGTGTACTGGCCCTGTGCGCCGTCCTGGCTCATGTTCCGTTTCCCCCGTAGCCCTTGAGGCGCCGCGGACTACCGCTGATCCGTCGCTGATCGCGTTGATCCAAACCGCCATTCCCGGCCAAGTCTGCCCCAGGGCACTGACACGTCAAGCTCGGTGCCCGTTCCGTGACCGTACGCGAAGGAAGCGTCGCGGAAGCGTTACAGGGGGCGTAGGGCCGGTGCACAGAATTTGCACGACAGTGCGGAGTGAAGGTTTCATGACGCGTCCGTCCCGTGCCGGTCCTGGCACCCGTCTCGGACCGGCGGCTTGCGCGGAGGCTGTAGCGTGGCCGACGGAGACCGTAACAACACCGCGCGCACCGCGGGCAGAAACGACGGCGAGGACTGATGGCACAGCAGCAGCGCGCTCAGGGCCCGTCCGAACCCGAGGCGACTGGCGGCGGCATGTCGGACGCGCCGGAGTCCTGGGGTAACGGCGGGCTGGTCGGGGACGGCCGGTACCGGCTGACCCACAGACTCGGCCGGGGCGGCATGGCCGAGGTGTTCGCTGCCGAGGACGTCCGCCTCGGGCGCACCGTAGCCGTCAAGCTGCTCCGTTCCGACCTCGCCGAGGACCCGGTGTCCAAGGCGCGCTTCACGCGCGAGGCCCAGTCGGTCGCCGGCCTCAACCACCACGCGATCGTCGCCGTGTACGACTCCGGCGAGGACGTCGTCGGCGGCCAGTCCGTGCCCTACATCGTCATGGAGCTGGTCGAGGGCCGCACCATCCGCGACCTGCTGCTGAATGCCGAGGCGCCGGGCCCCGAGCAGGCCCTGATCATCGTCTCGGGCGTCCTCGAGGCGCTCGCCTATTCGCACCAGCACGGCATCGTGCACCGCGACATCAAGCCGGCCAACGTCATCATCACGCACAACGGCGCTGTGAAGGTGATGGACTTCGGCATCGCCCGCGCCCTGCACGGCGCGCAGTCCACGATGACGCAGACCGGCATGGTCATGGGCACCCCCCAGTACCTGTCGCCCGAGCAGGCGCTCGGCAAGGCCGTCGACCACCGCTCCGACCTGTACGCGACGGGCTGCCTGCTCTACGAACTTCTCGCACTGCGTCCGCCGTTCACCGGCGAAACCCCGCTGTCGGTCGTCTACCAGCACGTCCAGGACATCCCGACGCCTCCCTCCGAGGCCTCCGACGCCTGCCCGCCCGAGCTCGACGGCCTGGTCATGCGCTCCCTCGCCAAGGATCCGGACGACCGTTTCCAGACGGCCGAGGAGATGCGCGGCCTGGTCCAGTACGCGCTCCAGATGCTCTACGACCAGGGCGGCCACACCGGCACCTGGAACACCGGCCCGGTCGACATGCACGAGGGCCTGGCACACCCCGTCGGGCGGCTTCGCCCACACGGCCGTGATGGGCCACCCCGGGGACGCCTCCGGCACCACGCAGATCCCGTCGCCGATCCTGCCCGCCGGCTACGGCGGCGGTGACGACGGCGGCTTCGAGGGCCACGGCAACAAGGGCGGCGGCCGCGGCAAGCTGTGGATCCTCGCCGTGCTCGCGGTGATCGCCGTCGCGGCGGGTGTCGCCCTGGCGCTCCAGACCACGGGCGGTGACACGAAGGGGCCCGGCACCACACAGTCGCCGACCACCTCGAAGACGACCGAGAAGACGACGCCCAGCGAGACGCCGAGCGACGCGGTGACCGACGAGCCGACCGACACGTCCACGGACGACGGAACCGGCACGAGCTCCGGCGGCGGCGGGTACACACCGTCGTACACCCCGTCCTACACGCCGTCGCAGAGCGCTCCCGAGACGCCCACCGGCCAGCCGACGGACCAGCCGACCACCCAGGAGCCGACCGGCGACCCGACGGCCACGCAGCCCTCGGCCCCGGAGACGCCGACGGACCCGGCGGGCGGTACCGACGGGGGTTCCACAGGGGGTGTCGTCGGAGGCCAGGGCGGCGCCTCCTGACCGGACGGCGGCAAAGCACGGATGATCCACGCGCGCGTGGGGCCCCGGAAACGGGCCCCACGCGCGCGTGCCGTTTCGGCGCGCCGGAAAGTGGACTCTTCCCGTGACCTGGGTCACCGGGTTAACGTGCGGTTGCTCCGGCCTCCTGCAAGGCTGTGACCAGCGCCCCTTCCACACCTTCCCGATTTACTTGGATATCCAAGCAAAATCGCAGGTCAGAGGGGGTTTCACAGAAATGTGATGCACTGGGTAACGTGCCTTTTGCAGGGCGCTCGCCGGGGCACCTGTCACGCCTGTTCCCGGTCGAGTGGCACCCACCCCGTGCCCGGTGGCCGGAACAGGTGAGCCGCACTGGCCTACCGGCAACCCCGGGGGCCGGACCGACGGAGGAGCACACGTGACCGTGGAGAGCACTGCCGCTCGCACACCGCGACGCAGCGCCGGAAGCAAGGCCGGCACCACCGGCACCAAGCGCACCACCCGCACGACCGCCAAGAAGGACGCCGGCGCGAAGGGCACCGAGCCCCAGCTCGTGCAGCTGCTGACGCCCGAAGGCAAGCGCGTGAAGAACGCCGAGTACGACAAGTACGTCGCCGGTGTCACCCCGGACGAGCTCCGCGGCCTGTACCGCGACATGGTGCTCACCCGCCGCTTCGACGCCGAGGCGACCTCCCTCCAGCGCCAGGGCGAGCTGGGCCTGTGGGCCTCGCTGCTCGGCCAGGAGGCCGCCCAGATCGGCTCCGGCCGGGCCCTGCGCGACGACGACTACGTGTTCCCCACCTACCGCGAGCACGGCGTCGCCTGGTGCCGCGGGGTGGACCCGACCAACCTGCTCGGCATGTTCCGCGGCGTGAACAACGGCGGCTGGGACCCCAACGGCAACAACTTCCAGCTCTACACGATCGTCATCGGCTCCCAGACGCTGCACGCCACCGGCTACGCCATGGGCATCGCCAAGGACGGCGCGGACAGCGCGGTGATCGCCTACTTCGGCGACGGCGCCTCCAGCCAGGGGGACGTGGCCGAATCGTTCACCTTCTCCGCGGTCTACAACGCTCCCGTCGTGTTCTTCTGTCAGAACAACCAGTGGGCCATCTCCGAGCCGACCGAGAAGCAGTCCCGCGTCCCGATCTACCAGCGCGCGCAGGGCTTCGGCTTCCCGGGTGTCCGTGTGGACGGCAACGACGTGCTCGGCTGCCTCGCGGTCACCCGGTGGGCCCTGGAGCGGGCCCGCGCCGGCGAGGGCCCGACCCTCGTCGAGGCGTTCACGTACCGGATGGGCGCTCACACCACCTCCGACGACCCGACCCGGTACCGGGGTGATGAGGAGCGCCAGGCCTGGGAGGCCAAGGACCCGATCCTGCGCCTTCGCCGCTACCTGGAGGCCTCAAACCACGCGGACGAGGGATTCTTCGCGGAACTGGAGACCGAGTCCGAGGCGTTGGGCAAACGAGTGCGCGAGGCGGTCCGTGCCATGCCGGACCCGGACCACTTCGCCATCTTCGAGAACGTCTACGCGGACGGACACGCGCTGGTCGACGAGGAACGCGCCCAGTTCGCCGCGTACCAGGCGTCGTTCGCGGATGAGGGGGGAACTGAGATGGCCGACAAGATGGCCCTGGCCAAGGCGATCAACGAGTCGCTGCGCCGCGCCCTGGACTCCGACCCCAAGGTCCTGATCATGGGCGAGGACGTCGGCAAGCTCGGCGGTGTCTTCCGCGTGACGGACGGCCTGCAGAAGGACTTCGGCGAGAACCGCGTCATCGACACCCCGCTGGCCGAGTCGGGCATCGTGGGCACGGCGATCGGCCTGGCCCTGCGCGGCTACCGCCCGGTGGTGGAGATCCAGTTCGACGGCTTCGTCTTCCCGGCCTACGACCAGATCGTCACGCAGCTGGCGAAGATGCACGCCCGCTCGCTGGGCAAGGTCAAGCTCCCGGTCGTCGTCCGCATCCCCTACGGCGGCGGCATCGGCGCGGTGGAGCACCACTCGGAGTCCCCCGAGTCGCTGTTCGCGCACGTGGCGGGCCTGAAGGTCGTCAGCCCGTCGAACGCGTCGGACGCGTACTGGATGATGCAGCAGGCCATCCAGAGCGACGATCCGGTGATCTTCTTCGAGCCCAAGCGCCGCTACTGGGACAAGGGCGAGGTCGACACGGAGGCGATCCCGGGCCCGCTGCACAAGGCCCAGGTGGTCCGTGAGGGCACCGACCTGACCCTCGCCGCCTACGGCCCGATGGTGAAGCTCTGCCAGGAGGTCGCCGACGCGGCCGCCGAGGAGGGCAGGAACCTGGAGGTCCTCGACCTGCGCTCGGTCTCCCCGATCGACTTCGACTCGATCCAGGCGTCGGTGGAGAAGACACGCCGCCTGGTCGTCGTCCACGAGGCACCGGTGTTCTTCGGCTCGGGCGCGGAGATCGCCGCGCGGATCACGGAGCGCTGCTTCTACCACCTGGAGGCCCCGGTGCTCCGGGTCGGCGGCTACCACGCGCCGTACCCGCCGGCCCGCCTGGAGGAGGAGTATCTGCCGAACCTGGACCGGGTGCTGGATGCCGTCGACCGCTCGCTGGCGTACTGAGGAGAGGGTCGTGACGACGATGACGGAAGCGTCCGTGCGCGAGTTCAAGATGCCCGACGTGGGCGAGGGGCTCACCGAGGCCGAGATCCTCAAGTGGTACGTCCAGCCCGGTGACACGGTCACGGACGGCCAGGTGGTGTGCGAGGTCGAGACGGCGAAGGCGGCCGTCGAGCTGCCCATCCCGTACGACGGCGTGGTCCGGGAGCTGCACTTCCCCGAGGGCACCACGGTCGCCGTGGGCACGGCGATCATCGCGGTGGACGTGAGCGGAGGGGCCGCGCCCGCGCCCGCCGCCGAGCAGCCCGCGACGGCCCGGCCCGCTGAGGAGCCGAAGGCGGAGGGCTCCGGTCGCCAGCCGGTCCTGGTCGGCTACGGGGTGGCGACGTCCTCCACCCGCCGCCGCCCGCGCAAGGGCCCGGAGGTCCAGGTCCAGCAGGCCTCGACAGCGATCCAGACGGAGCTGAACGGCCACGGGGCGGCGCCCTCGGCCGCCCCCGCCGTCAAGGAACGCCCCCTCGCCAAGCCCCCGGTCCGCAAGCTGGCCAAGGACCTGGGCGTCGATCTGACGACGGTCGTCCCGACCGGCCCGGACGGCATCATCACCCGCGAGGACGTGCACGCGGCGGTGGCCGCACCGCAGCCGGAGGCTTTCGCGTCCGCCGCCCCGGCACCCGCGCAGACAGCGGTGTCGTACGACACCGCCCGCGAGACCCGGATCCCGGTCAAGGGCGTCCGCAAGGCGACGGCGGCGGCGATGGTCGGCTCGGCGTTCACCGCGCCGCACGTCACCGAGTTCGTCACGGTCGATGTGACGCGCACGATGAAGCTGGTCGATGAGCTGAAGGAGGACAAGGAGTTCGCGGGCCTGCGCGTGAACCCCCTCCTGCTGATCGCCAAGGCACTGCTCGTCGCGATCAAGCGGAACCCGGACATCAACGCGTCCTGGGACGAGGCCGCCCAGGAGATCGTGGTCAAGCACTACGTGAACCTGGGCATCGCGGCCGCGACCCCGCGCGGTCTGATCGTGCCGAACATCAAGGACGCCCACACCAAGACGCTGCCGCAGCTGGCCGAGTCGCTGGGCGAGCTGGTGTCGACGGCCAGGGAGGGCAAGACGTCCCCGGCCGCCATGCAGGGCGGCACGGTGACGATCACCAACGTCGGCGTCTTCGGCGTCGACACGGGCACGCCGATCCTCAACCCCGGCGAGTCCGCGATCCTCGCGGTCGGTGCGATCAAGCTCCAGCCGTGGGTCCACAAGGGCAAGGTGAAACCCCGCCAGGTCACCACTCTGGCCCTGTCGTTCGACCACCGCCTGGTCGACGGTGAGCTCGGTTCGAAGGTCCTGGCGGACGTGGCGGCGATCCTGGAGCAGCCGAAGCGTCTGATCACCTGGGCGTGAGCCGACCGCGGCGGCCCCCTGCCCCACCCGGGCAGGGGGCCGCCGACGTCTGTCCGGAGGTTAACCCGCGGTACGCCGAAGAGCACAAGAAGCTCCTCAGACCCGCCCAAGTACCCCACAGTAAGCGGTTTAGCCGACCATACGATCAATCTTCATGCGCGACCCCATGGTGCTCAAGGCCCAGAGATTCGTGAACTCCGTCTACGGCAGCCGTATCGGTACGACGGTGGAGGAAACCGGCGAAGCCGACTGGGCGACCACGTACGCCCTGACCCGTGCCCTCCAGTACGAGCTGGGCATCACGGCACTGTCCGACAACTTCGGCCCCACCACGCTTTCCACGCTGACCGCCAAATATCCCAAGCTGAACGCGGACAGCGTCCCCTCCCCCGACTTCTGCCGCATCATCCAGTCCGGCCTGTACTGCAAGGGCTGCGACGGCGGCGACCTGGACGGCACGTACGGCGAGCGGGTCCAGGCGGCCGTCACCAAGCTCAAGACCGACATGGGCGTCGAACAGGCCTTTCCCGGCGCGGATCTGACGCCCAAGGTGTTCAAGGCGCTGCTGACGATGGACGCGTACGTCCTCGGCACCTCCGGCACCCAGCAGGTCCGCGAGGTGCAGCGCTGGCTCAACGGGCGCTATCTGAACCGGCAGGACTTCTTCGTCCTCGCCTGCGACGGGCGCGTGTCCCGGGACCTGGCCCGGGCGCTGGTCTTCGGCGTGCAGTACGAGCTCGGCATGGCCGACGGCACCGCCAACGGCAACTTCGGCCCCGGCACCCGGTCGGCCCTGAGGTCACACCCCGTGCGGCAGGGCGACAAGGGCGTCTACGTCCAGCTGTTCTCCGCCGGGATGGTCGTGAACCGGCGGCCCGTCGCCCTCACCGGTACCTTCGACTCCTACCTCGCGGCAGCCGTCCGGGCCTTCCAGACCTTCGTCGCGCTCCCGGCCACGGGCGAGGGCGACTTCTCCACCTTCGCCTCCCTCCTGGCGTCCTACGGCGACCAGTCGCGCCAGGGCAAGGCCTGCGACACCATCGCCAAGGTCACCCCGGCGCGCGCGGCGACCCTCAAGGCCGCCGGGATCACGTACGTCGGCCGGTATCTCACCAACCCGAGCGCCACCTCCCTGCCGGAGAAGGCCATCCAGCCGGGTGAGTTGCAGGTCTTCGCCCAGCACGGCCTGCGCTGCTTCCCGATCTACCAGACCGTCAACAACGACGCCTCGGACTTCGACTACGTCGCCGGGCGGACGGCCGGGTACGCGGCGGTCAACGCAGCCCTCGACCACGGCTTCAAGCGAGGGACCCGGATCTTCTTCGCCGTCGACTTCGACGCGATCGACGCCGAGATCACCGCGAACGTCCTGCCCCACTTCAAGGGCATCGAGGAGGCGATGGCGGACTCCGGCCACCCGTACGAGATCGGGGTCTACGGCTCCCGCAACGTCTGCGCGCAGGTCGGCGCGGCCGGCTACTCGACGGCGAGCTTCGTGGCCGACATGTCCCCGGGCTTCGACGGCAACGCCGGGCGCCCGCTGCCGAAGGACTGGGCCTACGACCAGTTCGTCATCCGCACCCTCGGCTCGGGCGACGGGCAGCTCGAGGTCGACGTCGACATCGCCTCGGGCCGGGACACCGGGCAGGGCTCCTTCAACCGGCCGCGGCCCGCCGCCCCGGACGTCGCCCTCGACGAACGCCAGGTGCCGGCGCTGCGGGCCGACCTCGCGCGTTACATGCGGTCGATCGGACGCCCGGACCTGGGCGGCGTGGGCGGCGACGCCGGGCTCTACACCAACGCCCAGGCGGTCGAGGCGATCCAGGACCAGGACGGGCTGATCACCGAGCTGTCGCACACGTACACGATGCGCAAGGCACTGATCCAGACGGCCGTCTACTGGGCCATGCGCGACTACAGCCTCGCCGACCAGGCCACCGACCAGCAGGTCGCCGACCACCACCTCACGGGCTCCGGCTCCGTGAAGGACTCGCACACCGGCATCGGGCAGATCAGCGGCTCCGACGCCATCCAGGCCTGGAACCACTGCATCGGCTGGGGCTACACCACCGGCGACCGCCGCGACCCGGCCAAGGACGCCGACCTCTGGTCCGTGTGGCAGCAGCTGAGCAAGGACAACGCGTTCAGCGTGCGCACCGCGGCCCTGGTCCATCTGTGGGGCGTCCGGGGCAGGCCGGGCGGCCGGCTGCCGCCCGGCGACCGGGTCACCACCCCGCGGTCGATGCGCCTGGACCTCGCCGAGTTCGAGATCACCGAGCTGCTGCGCCGCTACCGGGCCTGGGACCCCGACGTGGAGGCGCAGACGCACCAGAGCCTGGCCGTCTACCAGATCTTCGAGAAGTACAACAGCATCGCCCGCAACGCGTGAATCGCTGGAATGAGAGCCCGTTGAACCTCAACCTGCCCAGGATCCCCCGTAGAGGGCCCCGCCCCGCCGCGCACCGCCGCGGTGTGTCCCGCCGCGCCCTGCTCGGCCGTATCGCCGCCATCGGCGGTGCCGTGGGCGTCGCCGCCCTGCCCGTCTCGCACTTCCTGTCCCAGGCGTACGCCGACGCTAACAACCCCATTCCGGGCCGCGTACGGGACGCCCTGCGCAGCGCGCAGGACCGGACTCGGCGCGTGCTGGCCGGTTCGCGCTCCCACAACGGCTGGGAGATGGAGAACGTCGCGGACGACGGCGGCACCGTCTACACCCGCCCCGTGCCCGGCACCCCCCTCAAGGGCATCGCCGTCCGCATGGGCGACGTGGAGACCGTCCTCGTCCACCTGGTGCGCCGGTTCCACTACGAGGTCGACAGGCTGCGCCGGGGCGATGTCGTCGGCTGGCACGCCCCGTCCGGCGTCGGCAAGAGCCTGCCGGAGTCCAATCTGGCATCCGGCACGGCGGTGCGGATCCGGCCGGGCTTCTACCCGCGTGGTGTCCGGGGCGGCTTCTTCCCGCAGCAGGAGGTCGTGATCCGCGACATCCTCGCCGAGCTCGACGGCGTCGTCCGCTGGGGCGGCGACGACCCGACGCCCGACGAGTCGCTGTTCTCCATCGACGTTCGGCCCGGCGACCAGCGGCTGGCCCAGGTCGCGGCGCGGATCCGTGGCTGGCAGCTGGAGCCGGGAGCCGGTGCGGGTTCCCCGGTGAACGTGCTGGCCGGCGGCCGTCGTAAGGCCGCCCGGGCGCTGGAGCGCCGTCAGCGGACAGCGGCCTGACGAGCGAAGGGGGGCTCACCGCCGACGGCGGTGAGCCCCCTTTTGCTGTGCGCCGTCCTACTTCGCGAAGCCGTAGTTCAGCAGCTTCGTCGCGTCCGACTTCCGCGTGGTCGCGTTGGTCGAGGACAGGACCGTGCCGATGACCGTCTTGCCGTTGCGGGTGGCGGCGAAGACCAGGCAGTACCCGGCCTCCGGGCCGGAGCCGGTCTTCACACCGATCGCGCCGGTGTAGCTGCTCAGCAGCGGGTTGGTGTTCTCCCACGGGGCCATCGTCCGCGTGCCACCGGACTTCGTGGTCGTCTTCGCCGTGTACTTCTTCGTCTTGACGACCGTGCGGAACGTGGCGTTCTTCATCGCGCTGCCGGCGAGCTTCGTCAGGTCGCGCGGTGTCGAGTAGTTGGCGCCCTTGCCGATGCCGTCGAACGAGTCGAAGTGGGTGTTCTTCAGACCCAGGCCCTTGGCGGTGGTGTTCATCTTGCCGATGAACGACTTCACGCGCGCCGCCCGCGTCGAGCCCGAGCCGAACTTGTCGGCGAGCGCGTACGCCGCGTCGCAGCCGGACGGCAGCATCAGCCCGTACAGCAGTTGGCGGACGGTGACCTTGTCGCCGACGATCAGCTTGGCGTTCGACGCCCAGTTGTTGTCGACGATGTAGTCGCTGTACGCCTTCTGGATCGTGACCTTGCTGTCCAGGTTGAGGTTCGGCTGCTTCAGCACCACCAGGGCCGTCATGATCTTGGTGGTCGAGCCGGTGGAGCGGCGGGTGTCGGCCGCCTTGGTGTAGAGCGACGTGCCGGTCGCGTTGTTCATCACGTAGCCGCCCTTGGCGGCGATCGAGGGCGCGGTGGCGGCCTGCGCGGGCACAGCGGTGAGGGCTCCGGTCGCGAGCATGGCGCCGGTGGTCACGGCGGCGGCCGCAGCTCTGCGGAGACGGGTGCCCTTAATGCCGGTTATCAAGTGAAGTACCCCGATTGCGTTGAATGCCCCATCGGTGCGGCCGAGTTGAGGACGAGGGGAAAGGGGCCGCACGTGTCTGACTTGTAACTAGCACAGGTGGTTGTGCTGTTGCTGCAGAGGCCCCGGCTTTGCCACAGATGTGTGACATTCGAGTCCGCATACTGGACGAATGCATTCATGCGTACCTGTTGTATCTATGCTGTCGGCATGACCCTGGCCGTGAAGCACCCCCCGCCGCCGACCGCGTCTACACCCACGTCAAGCAGGGCGTCCTGGAGCGCCGTTACGAGGGCGGGACCCTCCTCACCGAGGGCGAGCTCGCCGAGGCCGTGGGGGTCTCGCGCACGCCGGTGCGCGAGGCGCTGCTCCGGCTGGAGGCCGAGGGGCTGATCCGGCTCTACCCGAAGAAGGGCGCCCTCGTCCTGCCGGTCTCCGCGCAGGAGATCGCCGACGTCGTCGAGACACGGCTGCTCGTCGAGGAGCACGCGGCGCGCAAGGCCGTGCCCGCGCCCGCCGGGCTCATCGAGCGCCTGGAGGAGCTGCTGGCCCGGCAGAAGAAGCAGGCCGCCGCCGGAGACCTCGCGGGGGCCGCCGTCACCGACCGCTGCTTCCACGCCGAGATCGTCCGCAGCGGCGGCAACGAGATCCTCTCCCGGCTCTACGACCAGCTGCGCGACCGCCAGCTGCGGATGGGCGTCGCCGTCATGCACTCCCACCCCGACCGGATCGCCAAGACCCTCGCCGAGCACGAGGAGATCCTCGACGCGCTGCGCGCCGGGGACGCCGAGGCGGCCGTCGGGCTGGTCCACCGGCACGTCGGCTGGTTCTCGCACCTGGCCCGGGGGGAGGTCCGATGAGCAGCACGCTGCCGGGTGATCCTCCGGGCGGCCGGCGCGCGCTGGCCGTCTGGGGCATCGGCGTCTCGGTCTACTTCGTCGCGGTCATCTTCCGCACGTCCCTGGGCGTGGCCGGCCTCGACGCGGCCGACCGCTTCCACGTCAACGCCTCCGCGCTCTCCACCTTCTCGATCCTCCAGCTGCTGGTCTACGCCGGCATGCAGATACCCGTCGGCCTGCTCGTCGACCGGCTCGGCACCAAGAAGGTGCTGGCCCTCGGGGCGGTGCTGTTCACGGCCGGGCAGCTGGGCTTCGCGTTCTCCCCGTCGTACGGCATGGCGCTCGCCTCCCGGGCGCTGCTCGGCTGCGGTGACGCGCTGACGTTCATCAGCGTGCTGCGGCTTGGCAGCCGGTGGTTCCCGGCCCGGCGCGGGCCGCTCGTCGCCCAGTTCGCGGGGCTCGTGGGCATGGCGGGCAACCTCGTCTCCACGCTCGTCCTGGCCCGGCTGCTGCACGGCGTCGGCTGGACGGCGGCCTTCGCGGGCAGCGCGGCCGCCGGAGCCGCGGTGTTCGTCCTGGTGCTGCTGTTCCTGAAGGACCACCCCGAGGGCCACGAGCCGCAGCCGCTTGCGCACCAGGGCGCGGCCTACGTACGGCGGCAGATCGCCGCCGCCTGGCGGGAGCCGGGGACGCGGCTCGGGCTGTGGGTGCACTTCACGACCCAGTTCCCGGCGATGGTGTTCCTGCTGCTGTGGGGCCTGCCGTTCCTCGTCGAGGCCCAGGGACTGTCCCGGGCCACGGCCGGCGAGCTCCTCACCCTGGTCGTGCTGTCGAACATGCTCGTCGGCCTGGTCTACGGCCAGATCGTCGCCCGGCACCACGGGGCCCGGCTGCCGCTCGCGCTCGGCACGGTCGGGACGACGGCGGCTCTGTGGGCGGCGACGCTGGCCCACCCCGGCCCGCACGCCCCGATGTGGTTGCTGATCGTGCTGTGCACGGTGCTCGGGGCATGCGGGCCCGCGTCGATGATCGGCTTCGACTTCGCCCGCCCGGCGAACCCGCCCGAGCGGCAGGGCACGGCCTCCGGCATCACCAACATGGGCGGCTTCGTGGCCTCCATGACCACACTGTTCGCGGTCGGGGTTCTGCTGGACGCCACCGGCGACGACTACACCGTGGCCTTCTCGGTGGTGTTCGTGCTCCAGGGGCTCGGGGTCGCGCAGATCCTGCGGCTGCGCAGGGAGGCGGCCCGGCGCGAGCGGGAACGGCTGGTGGCGAGCCGGGTGGAGACGGTGCACGTCCCGGCCTAGATCACCAGATCAACGGGCCACCACTGGTACCAGGGTGAGATACGCGAGCCCCAGGACGCCGCGGTAGGTGAGCCAGGCGGCTCGGTGGCCGTCGGCGCGCTGCCGTGTCTCGTCGGCCAGGGGGTGGTCGGGGTGCCGGGCGAGCCACACCTCGGTGTCCGCGAGGTACGCCGACTCGAACTCCTCCCATTCGTCGAGGCTCGCGGTCTCCGTCCACTCCGGGCGGAACCCCGCGTCGACGGCCAGGCCGACGAGGGTCGCGAGGTCGGGGTGGTCGGTGGCTTTCGCGTCCGGCCACATGCGGGACAGTTCGGCCTCGGTCGGGGGGCGGTGCCAGAAGCCCTCGCCGAGGAGGACGCGGCCGTGGTCGGAGACGAGCCTGCGGAGGTCGCCGAGGGCCTGGGGCAGCTGGCTGCCGAGGGCCTGGCTTGCACCGACGCACAGGACGAGGTCGGCGGGGCCGTGTGGGGTGTTGGCGGCGGATTCCTCGAGGAAACGGACCCGGTCGGTGAGGCCCCGTTCCTCGGCGGTCCGGCGGGCTCGGGCCAGGTCGTCGGCGTTGATGTCGATGCCGGTGCCGGTTGCCTTCGGGGTCGCGGCCAGCATGCGGAGCATCAGTTCGGCCCAGCCGCAGCCGATGTCGAGGACGGTTGCGGGGGCGTTGCCGGACAGGCGCGTCACCAGCTGGTCGGCCCGTGCTTCGGACAGGGGGCCGTGGAAGATGAGGCGGGTGTGGCGGGGTGGGGTTGTCATGCTCGGGGACGCTACGGGGGCGGTGGGCGGGCGGCATGGAGTTTTTTGCCGCACTGTCCGTCGATGCCGGGGGCGGGTGGGTGCGCAGCCCGGGCGGAGCGGGGTGCCTCCCCCAAGCTCTCGGCTTCGCTCGAGCCGGGGGCACCCCCGTCGCCCACCCGTGCCGCCCCAGCGGCACGACTGCCCGCAGCTCAGCCGGGTGCCGCAGCTGGATGCCTACTGCGTCACCGTGAAGTTCCTGAGGATCGCCGTCGTCAGGTCCGGGTCGCCCTCCGCTTTCACCCTGTCGGTCACCGACTCCGGTGTCACGCGGCCGCAGGCCAGGCGTACGTACGTCTCCCAGTCGAGGGTGAGGGTGGCGGCGGGGCCGAGGGCGGGGGCCGTTTCGAGGGTGCCGCGGCCCTGGATGTCGACGCGGATCGTGCGCAGGAACTCGACGGGGCCGTGGACGTCGAAGACGACGGCCGAGCTGCGCGGTGCCTGCGCGTCCTCGGCGACCACGCGCGGGAGTTCGCCGAGCAGCACGTCACGGGCGACGTGCGCGCCGGGGGAGTCGAGGTTGCCGGGCCGGCCGAGGGCCGTGCGCAGGTCCTGCTCGTGCACCCACACGTCGAAGGCGTGCCGGCGCATGGACTCCTCGAGGGTCAGCTCCGTGCCGAGCGGGCCGCGCACCTTCGTGCCCGGGTCGCGAGACTCGTTGCGCAGCTGGCGGTTGCGGCGGATGATCACGTACTCCAGCTCGGAGGTCATCTCCGGCGCCGTGTGGTGACGGCGGACGTCGACCTGCATCTCCATGTAGCGCTGGTGGTCGTTCGTCACGTGGAAGAGGTCGCGCGGCAGACTGTGGATGGGGCGCGGGTCGCCCAGCATCTCGCAGTCCAGTCCGATGACATGGGAGACCACGTCCCGCACCGACCACCCGGGGCACGGCGTCCGCCGGTTCCACTCGGCCTCCGCGAGCGACTGGAGCAGCTCGGATATCGCTTCGATGGAGTGGGTCCAGGCGTCGGCGTAGGGCTGGAGGGTGGGATGCAGACTCACGGAACGGGACCCCTCGGCGGTCGGTGCACGGGCAGGTGGTGGCGGCGTTGCCAGTGGGAGGTGGCGGCTGTCGGCGGGTGTCTTGGCAGCTAAGTTACGCTGCTGTGAGGCACCCCGGCAGTGCTTTCGTGTGACGATCGTAGGCCCGAGGGGAAGCCCTTGTGGACGGGTCGAATGCCAGGACGGTGGTAGTGTGCGCGCCTCTGTGATCCAGATCGCCGTAGAAGAGGGCGAATCGGTCGAATCGCGCCGCCGACGGGCGGCCTCGATGGTCCGGGACCAGGCCGGGGCCGATCTCGTCGTCCTGCCGGAGCTGTGGACCACGGGTGCCTTCGCCTACGAGGGGTTCGCGCAGGAGGCCGAGCCGCTCGAAGGGCCGACGTACGAGGCGATGGCGAAGGCCGCGAGTGACGCGGGCGTGTGGCTGCACGCCGGGTCGGTTCCCGAGCGTGACCCGGAAGGTCCCCTGTACAACACCTCCCTCGTCTTCTCCCCGGCCGGTGACCTCGCCGCCGTCTACCGCAAGATCCACCGGTTCGGCTTCGACAAGGGCGAGGCCGTGCTGATGGGCGCGGGGACCGAGCTGGTGACAGTCCGTCTGCCGTCGACCACCCTGGGCCTCGGCACCTGTTACGACCTCCGTTTCCCCGAACTGTTCCGCGGTCTCGTCGACGCCGGTGCCGAGACGCTCGTGGTCCCGGCGGGCTGGCCGGAGCGCCGCCGGTCCCACTGGACGCTGCTGGCCCAGGCGCGGGCGGTCGAGAACCAGTCGTTCGTCGTCGCGTGCGGAACGGCCGGGACGCACGCCGGAGTTCCGCAGGCCGGTCACTCGATCGTCGTCGACCCGTGGGGCGAGGTGCTGGCCGAGGCGGGCGCCGACGAGGAGGTCCTGACGGTGGAGTTCGACCCGGGGAAGGTCGCGACGACGCGGGAGCAGTTCCCGGCGCTGAAGGACCGGGTGCTGGGACTCCAGCCGCCGCGCCGGCAGTCGTAGGCCCTGTCGTCAGGCCTCCCGCTCCTTCTCCGCCAGGTGGATCACGCACACCGCCACCGCGATCAGCAGCGCCGGATCCGCGTCCTCGCGGACGACCTCCACGCCGTAGGTGTCCCGTACGGTCAGCCACCGCCGGGAGATCACCGCCAGCAGCTCCCCGTCGTACTCGACGGCGAACTCCCGGTCGAGGACCTTGCCGCTGACGTCCAGTTCGTTGCCGTCGGCCAGGGACACCCGGTAGTGGTTGCGCAGCAGGGACAGCCGTTTGCGGCGGATCGTCGCCAGCGGCTCGCCGCCCCGCTGGAGCACCATCGTGTCGCGCAGGGCGAGCATCTTCTGGTGGATGTCGACGAGGACGCGCCCCTGGGTGTCCTTCAGCTCCCAGGTGTCCCGCAGGCGCAGGGCCTTGCCGTCGACGAGGAACACCTTGGTGCCGTGGTCGTCCTCGATCCAGTAGTCGTCGCCGAAGCCGAGGAGCCGGTCGTACACGAGGAATCTCATGACACCAGGGCTTCCCCGGCGCCCGCTCCGAAACGCCGTCGATAGGCCGACGGGCTGAGTCCGGTCGCCCGCCGCAGCCGGATCCGCAGGTTGGCGGCCGTACCGAGCCCGCTGCGGGCGGCCACCACGTCCAGCCGTTCCTCGCCCCGCTCGATCAGCCGGCAGGCCAGCGCCACGCGCTCCGCGGTCAGCCACGCCAGCGGTGTCGTGCCGAGCTGGGCGCGGAAGCGCCGGTGGAGCGTGGCGGGGCTGACACGCGCGCGTGTGGCCAGGTCCGCCACCGTCAGCGGCTCGCCCAGCCGCTCCTGCGCCCACTCCAGCAGGGGCGCCAGGGACTCGTCCCGCACGTCCGGCACCGGCCGTTGTACGAACTGCCGCTGCCCGCCGTCCCTGTGTGCGGCGAACACCAGCCGCCGGGAGACGTGGTTGGCGATCTCGGCCCCGTGGTCGCGGCGCCAGATGTGCAGCCCGAGATCGAGCGCGGCCGCGCTGCCGGCGGCGGTGAGGATGTCGGCCTCGTCCACGAACAGCACGTCCGGCTCCAGCAGCACCTTCGGGTGCAGCCGGCGGAAGGAGTCCGCCCAGCGCCAGTGGGTGGTTGCCCGCCGCCCGTCCAGCAGTCCGGCCTCCGCGAGCGCGAAGGTGCCGGTGCAGAAGCTCAGGACCCGGGTGCCACGCGCGTGTGCGTCCCGGATGGCGTCGAGCACGGCGGGAGCGCGCGGTACGACGTTGTCGGGCCGGCCGGGCACGACCAGCGTGTCCGCCCGGTCCACGGCGTCCAGGCCCGCGACGCCCGTGAGCGTGAAGAAGCCGTGGTTCATCCGGATCTCGGGCGCGGGCGTGCACAGCGTCACCTCGTACAACGGCCCCGGCAGTCCCAGCTCGGGCCGTGGCAGCCCGAACAGCTCGGTGGCCACCCCGACCTCGAAGGGGTTGGTGCCCTCGTCGACGATCACGGCGACCTGATGCGGGCGGTGCGAGGATCCTTGCGGCATGTGCGATTTCTAGCACTCGTGCGAGACGCAGGGCACCCCGGAAGATCGCCTCATGACCCAGGAACCCGTATCCCTCGCCCACGCGCTGGCCTCCTTCTCCGAGCGGTGGAGCCCGCGCATCGTCACCGCCGTCAACGACTACGACGTCCGCGTCGCGAAGGTCGAGGGCGAGCACGTCTGGCACGTCCACGAGCACACCGACGAGTTCTTCCTCGTCCTCGAGGGCGAGTTGCACATCGGCCTGCGCGAGCCGGCCTGCGAGCGCACGGTCGTGCTCCCCAGGGGCAGCGTCTTCACCGTCCCGCGCGGCACCGAGCACAAGCCGTACGCCCCCGTCCCGACCGCGATCCTCGTGTTCGAACCCACCGGCACCCTCACGGTCGGCGACCGCCACGACGACGTGCCCGAGCACGTGGACGCCACGACCGGCCACGCGCTGGACCGGCTGTCAGTGGCGGATGACACCCTGGACGCATGAACGACTCCGCACCCCGACGTGCCCGCGTCCGCGCCCCCGAGCTGACCGGCAAGGGCGGCTGGCTGAACACGGGCGGGCAGCAGTACACCCTCGCCGAGCTGCGAGGACGCATCGTCATCCTCGACTTCTGGACGTTCTGCTGCATCAACTGCCTGCATGTCCTGGACGAACTGCGCGAGCTGGAGGAGAAGCACCGGGACACGGTCGTCGTGATCGGGGTGCACTCGCCGAAGTTCGCGCACGAGGCCGACCACCAGGCGGTGGTGGACGCCGTCGAGCGGTACGGGGTGGAGCACCCGGTGCTCGACGACCCCGCGCTGGCCACGTGGAAGCAGTACGCCGTGCGGGCCTGGCCGACGCTCGTAGTGATCGACCCCGAGGGGTACGTCGTCGCGCAGCATGCGGGCGAGGGGCATGTGCACGCCATCGAGCGGCTGGTGGCGGAGCTGGAGGCCGAGCACGAGGCGAAGGGGACGCTGCGTCGAGGGGACGGGCCGTATGTGGCGCCGGAGCCGGAGCCGACGGTGCTGCGGTTCCCGGGGAAGGCGCTGCTGCTGCCGTCCGGGAACTTCCTGGTGAGCGACACCACCCGGCACCAGCTGGTGGAGCTCGCCGAGGACGGGGAGAGCGTCGTACGGCGGATCGGGGCCGGTGCGCGCGGGTTCGCCGACGGATCGACGGACACGGCCACCTTCAACGAGCCGCAGGGGCTCGCCCTGCTCGACGACGGGTCGGTGGTCGTAGCCGACACCGTCAACCACGCCCTGCGGCGGCTGGACCTCAGCACCGGCGAGGTCACCACCCTCGCCGGCACGGGCCGGCAGTGGTGGCAGGGCTCACCCACCTCGGGCCCGGCCCGCGAGGTCGACCTCTCCTCCCCCTGGGACGTCGCCCACTGGCAGGGCAAGGTCTGGATCGCCATGGCCGGCGTCCACCAGCTGTGGGCGTACGACCCGGCCGCCGGCACGGTCGCGGTCACGGCCGGGACGACGAACGAGGGACTGGTGGACGGCCCGGGCCCCGAGGCCTGGTTCGCGCAGCCCTCGGGCCTCGCCGCCACCCCGGACCGCCTCTGGTTCGCCGACTCCGAGACGTCCGCCCTGCGCTGGGTGGACCCCGACGGCGCCGTCCACACCGCCGTCGGCACCGGCCTGTTCGACTTCGGCCACCGGGACGGCGCCGCCGAACAGGCCCTGCTCCAGCACCCGCTGGGCGTCACCGCGCTGCCGGACGGGTCCGTCGCCGTCGCCGACACCTACAACCACGCCCTGCGGCGCTACGACCCCGCGACCGGCGAGGTCACCACCCTGGCCACGGACCTGCGCGAGCCCAGCGACGCGGTGCTGGTCGGCGACGACATCGTGGTCGTGGAGTCGGCCCGCCACCGGCTGACCAGGCTGCGGCTGCCGGAGGAGGCGGTGAAGGTGCCCGAGGTCGCCCACCGTACGCAGCGGGAGGCCACAGAAGTCACCCCCGGGCGGCTCCGGTTGGACGTGATCTTCCAGGCCCCGGCGGGCCAGAAGCTCGACACCCGGTACGGCCCCTCCACGCGCCTGCTGGTCTCCTCCACCCCGCCGGAACTGCTGATCGACGGCGAGGGCGCGGGAACCGAGCTGTCCCGCGCCCTCGAACTCGACCCCTCCGTGCCGGAGGGTGTGCTGCACGTCTCCGCGATGGCCGCCTCCTGCGACGACGACCCCGACAACGAGTACCCGGCCTGTCACGTCCACCAGCAGGACTGGGGCGTGCCGGTCCGTCTCACCGAGTCGGGGACGGACCGGCTGCCTCTGGTCCTTGCCGGGATGGACAGCTGATCCGGGCGGGGGTCACACCCCGTACCCGTCGCCGTAGCCGTCGCGTGTGTGGCGCCGTCCGTCGTCCACGACCGGTGTCGTGGGTGGCACCACCACACGGCGGCGCCTGGCGATGCTGCTGAACGTCGTGACGCCGATCAGCCCGACGATCATCAGGATGATGCCGACGAGGTCGAGGTTGACCCCCTGCATGTCCCAGTCGGTCGCGAACGTGAGGATGGCTCCCACGGCGATGAGGATGATGCATCCGCCGAGGCCCATGAGTGTCGCCTCCCTGTACGGTCCGGTCGTTCCGGTCCGCACACCGGGTACCCCCGAGGGGAACACCCATGCGGTGACGGCTCGTTCTATCCCTCGAGGAACGCCGTCAACGCGTTGGCGAGCAGGAACGGGTCGTCGGCTCCGCACAGTTCGCGTGCGCTGTGCATCGACAGGATGGCCACGCCGATGTCGACGGTCTTGATCCCGTGCCGGGCGGCGGTGATCGGGCCGATCGTGGTGCCGCAGGGCATGGAGTTGTTGGACACGAAGGACTGGAAGGGCACCTCGGCCCGCTCGCAGGCCGCCGTGAACTGGGCGCGGCCCGAACCGTCCGTGGCGTAGCGGTTGTTGACGTTGACCTTGAGGATCGGGCCGCCGTTGACGCGCGGGTGGTGCGTCGGGTCGTGCCGCTCCGCGTAGTTGGGGTGGACGGCGTGTCCCGTGTCGGAGGACAGGCAGACCGTGCCGGCGAAGGCGCGGGCCCGGTCCTCGTAGGAGCCGCCGCGGGCGAACACCGAGCGCTCCAGCACGTTGCCGAGCAGCGGTCCGTCCGCGCCCGTGTCCGACTGTGAGCCGTTCTCCTCGTGGTCGAAGGCGGCCAGGACCGGGATGGAGGCCGGCGTGGACGCGCCGGAGGCCACGGCCACGAGGGCCGCCGTTCCGGCGTGCACGGACAGCAGGTTGTCCATGCGCGGGCCGGCCAGCAGTTCGCGGTCGCGGCCCAGGTAGGCGGGCGGTTCCACGGAGTGCGTCATCAGGTCCCAGCCGGTGACCTCGCCCGCGGGGATGCCGGCCGCCTCCTCCAGGAAGGCGATCAGGTCGCCGTCGCGGACGTCGTCGCCCAGGCCCCAGACGGGCTGCATGTGCCGCTGCTTGTCGAGCTTGAGGCCGTCGGCCGTCACCGAGCGGTCCAGGTGGATGGCGAGCTGCGGGACGCGCAGCAGCGGGCGGTCGACGTTGACCAGGCGCGTCGAGCCGTCGCGCAGGGTGAGACGGCCCGCGAGGCCCAGGTCGCGGTCCAGCCAGGAGTTGAGCAGCGGTCCGCCGTAGATCTCCACGGCCACCTGGCGCCAGCCGTGCGCCCCGCTGTCGGGGAGCGGCTTGACGCGCAGGTTGGGGGAGTCGGTGTGGGCGCCGACGATCCGGAACGGCGTGTGCGGTGCGGCGCCCTCCGGCACGTACCAGGCGACGATCGCGCCGCCGCGCAGCACGTACTTGCCGCCCTGCGTCCCGTCCCAGGCGTCCGTCTCCGACACCTGCTTGAAGCCTGCCTTCTCCAGCCGCTCGGCGGCACTCGCCACGGCGTGGTACGGCGAGGGGCTCGCCGTCAGGAAGGTCATGAGGTCGTCGGTGTGGCCGCGGTCGAAGCGGGCTGGTTCGCTCATGGGTTCAACCTTAACGACGGACGAGGGCCCGTTCCCCGGGAAGGGAACAGGCCCTCGAACAGAGGACTCGGTGGGACTAGAACGCGGCCTCGTCCAGCTCCATCAGGTCCAGCTCGACGCCCTCGGCGACCTTGCGGGCCAGGGTGACGCCAGGCAGGACGTTGGCGGCGAAGAACTTCGCCGCGGCGATCTTGCCGGTGTAGAAGACCTTGTCCTTGGCGGAGGCGGTCTCCAGCTTCTCGGCGGCGACGGCGGCGCCCTTGAGCAGCAGGTAGCCGACGACGACGTCACCGGAGGCCATCAGCAGGCGGGTGGTGTTGAGCCCGACCTTGTAGATGTTCTTGACGTCCTGCTCGGTGGCCGCGAGGTCGGTGAGCATCAGGCCGACGATGGCCTCCAGCTCGACCGCGGCCTTGGCGAGGTGCTCGCGGGCCCCGGCCAGCTCCTCGCCGCCCGTGCCGAGGGCCAGGAACTTCTTGATGTCCTCGGCGAGGGAGTTCAGCGCGGCGCCCTGGTTGCGGACGATCTTCCGGAAGAAGAAGTCCTGGCCCTGGATGGCCGTGGTGCCCTCGTAGAGGGTGTCGATCTTGGAGTCCCGGATGTACTGCTCGATCGGGTACTCCTGGAGGAAGCCGGAGCCGCCGAACGTCTGGAGCGACTGGGCGAGCAGCTCGTAGCCCTTCTCGGAGCCGTAGCCCTTGACGATGGGCAGGAGCAGGTCGTTCAGCGCGTGCTCGGTGGCGGCGTCCTCGCCGGCGGCCTCCTTGATCTGGATCGCGTCCTGGATCGAGGCGGTGTACATCACCAGGGCGCGCATGCCCTCCGCGTACGCCTTCTGCGTCATCAGCGAGCGGCGCACGTCCGGGTGGTGCGTGATGGTGACCTTGGGCGCGGTCTTGTCCATGAAGTTGGCGAGGTCCGGACCCTGGACGCGCTCCTTGGCGTACTCCAGCGCGTTCAGGTAGCCCGTGGACAGCGTGGAGATCGCCTTCGTGCCGACCATCATGCGGGCGAACTCGATGATGCGGAACATCTGGCGGATGCCGTCGTGCTTGTCGCCGATCAGCCAGCCCTTGGCGGGGTGCTGGTCGCCGAAGGTCATCTCGCAGGTGTTGGAGGCCTTCAGGCCCATCTTGTGCTCGACGTTCGTGGCGTAGACGCCGTTGCGCTCGCCCAGCTCGCCGGTCTCGAAGTCGAAGAGGTACTTCGGGACGAGGAAGAGGGACAGGCCCTTGGTGCCGGGGCCGGCGCCCTCGGGGCGGGCCAGCACGTAGTGGAGGATGTTCTCCGACATGTCGTGCTCACCGGAGGTGATGAAGCGCTTCACGCCCTCGATGTGCCAGGAGCCGTCCTCCTGCTGCACGGCCTTGGTGCGGCCGGCGCCCACGTCGGAGCCCGCGTCGGGCTCGGTGAGCACCATCGTGGAGCCCCACTGCTTCTCCACGGCGATCTGGGCTATGTGCTTCTGGACCTCGTTGCCCTCCTCGAAGAGGATGCCGGCGAAGGCGGGGCCCGAGGAGTACATCCACACGGCCGGGTTGGCGCCCAGGATCAGCTCGGCGTAAGCCCAGATCAGGGAGCGGGGCGAGGTGGTGCCGCCGATCTCCTCGGGCAGGCCGAGGCGCCAGTACTCGGAGTCCATGAAGGCCTGGTAGCTCTTCTTGAAGGAGGCCGGGACCGGCGCGGTGTTGGTCTCCGGGTCGAAGACCGGCGGGTTGCGGTCGGCGTCGATGAAGGACTCGGCCAGCTCGTTCTCCGAGAGGCGGGTCAGCTCCTCCAGGATGCTCTTCGCGGTCTCGACGTCCATCTCCTCGAACGGGCCGGTGCCGTACACCTTGTCGCGCCCGAGTACTTCGAAGAGGTTGAACTCGATGTCGCGGAGATTCGACTTGTAGTGCCCCATGGTGACGGCTCCCGGCTCCCTAGAGAGATCGGCGAGGCACTGGCTCCTCGCGCTAGTTCACGTACCAACAAGTAGCTACGATGATGCTACCCGTCAGTAATAAGACGCAACCCCATCCGGTCATCTGTGACAGGTCACACCGGAACGGTCAAGGCCGCGGTGTAGCCGTCGCCCGCACTGCCCGTCATCGTCGCCAGCTGCCGCTCGTGGCCGTCGCCGAAGACGCCGTCGTCCTCCAGGGAGAGGCCGCTCAGGTTCCGCACGCTCTCGCCGTAGCCGTCCGTGGCGTACACCGCGTCGCAGACCTCCTTCGGGAAGGCGAGCTGCGAGGTGTTCGTGATCGACGTGGCCGCGGTGGCGTCGGCCAGGCTGCCGTAGACCTCGAAGTGGATGTGCGGCCAGCGGCCCGGGTAGCAGCCGGGGAAGACGCTCGTGAACGTGACCTGGCCCTTCTCGTCCGTCTCCTGGACGCCCCGCAGGTAGTTCTCCTCGGTGACGCCCTCGGAGTACAGGGAGTAGGCGCCGTCCCGGTCGCAGTGCCACACGTAGACGGCGGCACCCTGCTTCGGGGTGCCGCAGCCGGAGGACGCGTCCACCACCGTCAGCGTGATCGTCAGGGGGACGCCCTCGGCGGTGCCGCCCGCGGAGTCGCCGAAGCTCTTGGTGATGTCGCTGCGGACGACGCCGCTCTCCTTCAGGACGTTCACGCCGTTGGAGCCGTCTCCGGGGAAGGGCCCGGCCGTCTCCTCGGGGATCTCCGCGCACCCGGCGGACGAGGAGGAAGGGGAGGAAGAGGAGGAGGACGCCGTGGTCTTCTCCTCCTCCGTCGTGCAGCCCACCAGCGGGATGAGGCTCGCGCCCGCCATCAGCCGGATCATCCGGCGGCGGGCGAGGACGGGGAGATCGTGGGAGAGGCCCCTGTCGTGCTCGTGCGGGCCCTCGTCATGGCGTCCGTTCATGGCTCGACGCTACGAGCGTCGGGCGCGGCGATCCACAGAGCCGGCGCTGTCAAGTAGCTGTCGGTTTGCCGGCCCCGCCGTACCGGCCCGATCGCCCGGCCGCTCTCGGTACTCTTGCGCTCATGTACGGCTACGACCAGACAGCGGGCCCGCAAGGGCAGTACGCCCCTCCGCAGCAGCCGATGTCCGGCGGATACGGACAGCAGCCGCCGCTGTACCCCGAGCCGTCCCCGCCCTCCCTGACGGACGCGGTGCGCGCGTTCACGACCGGGCAGATGACCGCCGAGGACTTCCAGCAGGTCTTCGCGACGTCGAAGGTCTACTGCCCACGCGGTGACAACCCCGGCTTCCTCGCCCTGCACAACACCCAGCAGCCGGTGATCCCGATGTTCAGCACGCTCAAGGAGCTGCGCCGGTACGCGGGCAAGGAGTCCAAGTACTTCGTGATCACCGGCGCCGAGGTCCTGGACCTGCTGCCGACCGGATACGGCTTCGTGCTGGACATGGAGGGCGAGCACCGCATGGTGTTCGACGCGAAGGCCGTGGAACAGATGGTCGAGTTCGCGATGCGCCGGATGTACGGCTAGACGCCACTGCGTGTGCTGGCCGCGGCTGACCCTGCTTCGACTTCGGCAGGCGTAGCGCCAGGCCGTCCGGGACGGCGTCCAGGCCGTACGCGAACTTGTCGTCGCGGAGCCGGGCGAGGCCGACGGCTGGGCGGAGAAACTGCCTGTGGGGAGACCGCCTGCCACTGCTGGCACGCTCACCCGTTCGCGCCAGAACAGGCTCAAGTTTCATCGATCGCACCTGTTCACACCCCGCCGCAGTGAACAGGTCCGCGAGGTGCTCGGGCAAGGTCGTGTGGTCGGGCCCGAGGTAGGCGAGCACCGACTGGCCCAGGACCAGGGTCAGCCAGGGTTGCAGCAGCGCCGTCGTCTGTCCGGTCGGCGCCCCGGGCGGGCCGGGGAGTCCATCGGCGGGGCCCTGGCGGTCGCGGGCGGCGACGCGGGTCGGTGCGGGCGGCCCGGGAGGCCTTCACCGCCTCGATGCCGACGATCTTCACGATCAGCGCGATCGGTGTCCTGGCCGCGGCCGTCGTCGCCGTGCCGGTGATGCGGGACCGCAAGGCCGAGCCCGCCCGGGCCGGGAGCGAGGAGCCGAGCTGGTCGCCTGACGCGGACGCCTGACGCGGACGTGCGAAGGCCGGCCTCCCGATCGCGGGGGTGCCGGCCTCTCGCCGTGCCGGTGTCCCGTGGTTCGCTGCGCCGTCGCCCGGGAATGCCCTCCCGGTTTTCTCTGTTTGGGTGGCAGGAAGTTCAATGCTCAACTAAAGTGGACGTACCCGAGGAGGAACCGACATGCCTGCTGTGACCGCCGAGAACCCGTTGACGCTGCCCCGCGTGACCGCGCCGACCGACGCCGTCGCACGTCCCGTGCTCGCCGTCACGACCGCCCCGAGCGGTTTCGAGGGCGAGGGCTTCCCGGTGCGCCGGGCGTTCGCCGGGATCAACTACCGCCACCTCGACCCGTTCATCATGATGGACCAGATGGGCGAGGTGGAGTACGCGCCGGGCGAGCCCAAGGGCACTCCCTGGCACCCCCACCGCGGCTTCGAGACCGTCACGTACATCATCGACGGGATCTTCGACCACCAGGACTCCAACGGCGGTGGCGGCACCATCACCAACGGGGACACCCAGTGGATGACCGCGGGCTCGGGACTGCTGCACATCGAGGCGCCACCGGAGCATCTCGTCATGTCCGGCGGGCTCTTCCACGGCCTCCAGCTGTGGGTGAACCTCCCGGCCAAGGACAAGATGATGGCCCCGCGCTACCAGGACATCCGCGGCGGCTCGGTCCAGCTGCTCAGCACTCCCGACGGCGGCGCGCTGCTGCGCGTCATCGCCGGTGAGCTGGACGGGCACCAGGGCCCCGGCATCACGCACACGCCGATCACGATGATCCACGCAACGCTGGCACCGGGTGCCGAGTTCACCCTGCCATGGCGCGAGGACTTCAACGGCCTGGCGTACGTCCTGGCCGGGCGCGGCAGCGTCGGCACCGAGCGCCGGCCGGTCCACATGGGCCAGACCGCCGTCTTCGGCGCCGGATCCTCGCTGACCGTCCGCGCGGACGAGAAGCAGGACTCGCGCACTCCGGACCTGGAGGTCGTCCTGCTCGGCGGGCAGCCGATCCGCGAGCCCATGGCCCACTACGGCCCGTTCGTGATGAACACCAAGGAAGAACTCATGCAGGCCTTCGAGGACTTCCAGAAGGGCCGGCTGGGGACGGTCCCGGCGGTGCACGGGATGACCGCGAGCGGCCCGCAGGACTGACACCGGCGTCGTCCGGGGTGCCCGTTCCTAGCGAGGGTCGGTGTCCGGGGTGCCCAGTCCCAGGCCCCGCCGGATCGCGATCTCCACGGGTGAGTACGCGCCGTCGGCCCGCTCCAGGTCGTACGGCGCGGCCGGCATCAACGGCGGCTGGGCCATGAAGCGCGGTCGCACCCCGTGGTGCGGTTGCGCCGCGTGCACCAGGAACGGATGGCACAGGAAGACGTCGCCCGGGGACCCGGTGGCGAGGGCGATCGGCCGGTGGCCGGACGCCGCCACCAGGTCGGGCGCAAGGGCCAGCCCGCTCGCCCCGTCCTCCCCGTACTTCTCCAGCACCTTCGGCACGTCGAGGTGTGAGCCGACCCGGATCCGGGTCGGGGCGTCCTCCTCACCGACCTCGCTGAACAGGAACAGCATCAGCAACGCCCGGCCCCGGGAGCGCAGATTGGTGAAGTACCAGCTCTCGCCCTCCGGCAGATAGCTCCCCTCGATGTGCCAGCCCGCGTCGTCGGGCTCCTCCTCGTGCGGGAAGCGCAGCGGGAACGTGCCCAGCGAGTAGCGCGGCTCCCAGCGTCCCGCGCCGACGAGCAGGTCGTACGCGCGGTGCAGCAACGGGGAGTTGGGTGCGGCGGCGAACGGTCCCTGCGCCATGCCGGCCACCCAGTGCACGGGCTGCGTCCACGTCGCTGGA
The DNA here is from genome assembly GCF_037055355.1 of Streptomyces sp. DG1A-41. Lineage (GTDB taxonomy): Bacteria > Actinomycetota > Actinomycetes > Streptomycetales > Streptomycetaceae > Streptomyces. The sequence continues at coordinate 4,631,862 of NZ_CP146350.1, forward strand.
TCTTCCGGGTCACAGCCGGTCTCCCGCCACAGCATCCGCGCGCAGTCCGCGGCCACGCGCGGCGCGACGGCTCCCTCCAACTTCACGAAGCCGTCGCGGAGGAAGCGGGATACCAAGGTCGTGTCGTCCATGCCCTCATCGTGCGGCGGCACCGGCCCCGATCACCCGACATTTTCCGCTCCGCCTTTGTCGGGTGTTCATCGAGCCCCGTCTTGCCCCTCTGAGACCTGCGATCTCGGCAGCCCCGGCGGACGAGGGCCGCAGTCTGTGTCGCGGGCGCGCACCTGAAGCGGCGACGGTGCCGGTGGCACTGACGTCCCGTCACCCGAGCGGGCCTTTCCGCGGGACGGCCCGCCCCCGGGCGTGGTCGGGTGGAGGCGTGCAGGACTCCGAACCGACCGCTGCCGGCTCCAGGCCGCTCCTCCCGGACCCCCTCCGGCGTCTCGCCGCCTGGTGCGCGCTCCTCCTGCTCGTGTCCGGAGTCGTCTACGTCGGGATCCGGCTGTGCGACGAGTTCCGGACCGCCGTCGTGCCCGTGCTGCTCGCGCTGCTCGGGACGGCCCTGCTCGGGCCCCTGCACCGGCGGCTGGTGAAGGCCGGGGTGCAGCGGTCGGTCGCGGCCGGGCTCACCTGTGTGGCCGTCGTGGCCGTGGTCGGCGGGGCCGTGTACATCGTGGCCGCCGCGCTCATCGACACCGGCGACGAGATCGTCGACTCGCTCAGGGACGCCGCGCGGGGCATCTCCGAGCACTTCGGGGCGGCCGGGACCTCGCTGGAGGACCTGGCCTCCAACGCCCGGGAACTCCTGGGCAAGTTCGGCGGCTCGGCCGCCTCCGGCGTGATCAGCGGGGTCAGCGTGGTCGGCGAGACCATCGCCATGGCCGTGCTCGCGCTGCTGCTCGTCTTCTTCTTCCTGCGCGACTCCGACAAGGCCGCCGGGACGCTGAGGACCCTGTCCCCGCGCGGCTCGGCCGACACCCTGGAGGCCATGGCACGGCGGGCCTTCCAAGCCGTCGAGGGCTTCATGCGCGGCACCACCTTCATCGCGCTCATCGACGCGCTCTGCATCACCGTCGGACTGCTCGTCCTCGACGTACCCGGAGCGGCCGGGCTGGGAGCGCTGGTCTTCGTCGGGGCCTACATCCCCTACCTCGGCGCCTTCATCTCGGGAGCCGTGGCCGTGCTGGTCGCGCTCGCCGACCGGGGGTTCGTCATCGCGCTGTGGGTGCTCGGGGTGGTGCTCGCGGTGCAGGTGCTGGAAGGGCACGTGCTCCAGCCGGTGATCCAGAGCCGGACCGTGCAGATGCACCCGGCGGTGGTGATGGTGGCGATCACGGCCGGGGCGTCGGTGGCCGGTGTCCTCGGGATGCTGCTCGCCGTGCCGCTCACCGCGGCCGCCTTCGGCGTCCTCCAGGAACTCCGCGCCCGCTACGAGAGCCAGGAGCCGTCGGCGTCCGGGAAGACGTGAACCGCTACGGCTGCCACGACCCGTCGCCCGAGCCGTCCACGGACTCGTAGAGCTCGAACCAGATGCTCTTGCCCTCGCCGCGCGGGTCCACCCCCCAGGCGTGCGCGAGCAGTTCCATCAGCACCAGGCCGCGGCCGGAGGACGCCAGCTCCCCGGGGCTGCGCTTGTGCGGCAGGTCGTCGCCGGCGTCGGTGACCTCGATGCGCAGCCGCCGCTCACCCACGCCGCCGGTGATCTCGGCGACGAGCAGCGCGTCGGAGTCGGTGTGCACGAGGACGTTCGTCAGCAGCTCGGACAGCAGCAGCACCGCCGAGTCGACCTGGTCGGTCGAGGACCAGTCGTGCAGCAGCTCGCGCAGTTGCTGCCTGGCCGCCGCGACCCGCTCGGGCTCGGCCTGCGCGACCGTCAGTACCGTGCGCCGCACGGGAGCCCTCACGATCATGGTGTCGCCGCAGCCGCAGCCCTCACCTTCCCGGCACAGCAGCAGCAGCGCGATGTCGTCCTCCCGGCGGTCGATCAGCGGGCCGGTGGTGTGGTGCGACGACGGCCCGTGCACGGCCTGCACCAGGGTGTCGGCGAGTTCCTCGAGATCGCCCTTGTGGTCCTCCAGGATCGCGCGCAGCCGCCGCCAGCCGGAGTCGAGGTCGTGGCCGCCGGTCTCGATCAGGCCGTCCGTGCAGGTCAGCATCGTCTCGCCGGGCTCCAGGGCGAGCCGGGTCGTGGGGTAGTCGGCGTCCGGGTCGATGCCCAGCGGCAGGCCGCCCGACGTCGGACGCGTCAGCACCGTGCCGTCGGCCATCCGGATCGCCGGGTCCGGATGCCCGGCCCGGGCGATGTCCAGCACGCCGGTCGCCGGATCGACCTCGACGTACACACAGGTCGCGAAGCGCGGGTCGGTCGGGTCCTCGTCGCTGATGCCGTGCAGGAAGCGGGAGGCCCGGGAGAGGACGGCGTCGGGGCGGTGGCCCTCCGAGGCGTAGGCGCGCAGGGCGATGCGGAGCTGGCCCATCAGGCCCGCCGCCCGTACGTCATGGCCCTGGACGTCACCGATGACCAGTGCGAACCGTCCGCTGGGCAGCGGGATCACGTCGTACCAGTCGCCGCCGACCTGGAGGCCGCCGCCGGTGGGGACATAGCGGGCGGCGACGCTCATGCCCGGAATGCGCTGCGGGCCGAGCCTCGGCAGCATCGTGCGCTGGAGCCCGTCGGTCAGCGCCCGCTCGCTCTCGGCCACGCCCGCCCGGGTCAGCGCCTGCGCCAGCATCCGCGCCACCGTGGCCAGCACGGACCGCTCGTCCGGGGTGAACGCGACCGGGTAGGTGAAGGCCGCCATCCACGCGCCCATCGTGCGGCCGGCCACGGTCAACGGCAGGAACGCCCAGGACCGGCGGCCGAAGCGCTCGGCGAGCGGCCAGGTCAGCGGGTAGCGGGCCTTGTACTGCTCGGGGGAGGACAGGTACACCGCCCGGCCGGTCCGCACCACCTCGGCGGCCGGGTAGTCGGTGTCCAGCGGCATGTCGGAGAACGGGCTGTCGTCGCCCTGCTGCTGCCCGTGGTGCCCGATGATCGTCAGTCGGTCGCCCTCCACACCGAACACCGCCAGCCCGTCCGGCGAGAACCCGGGCATCGACAGGTTGGCCGTGACCCGCAGGACCTCCTGCGTGGAGCGCGCCTCGGCCAGCGCCCGGCCCGCGTCCAGCAGGAACGCCTCCCGGGAGCGCCGCCAGTCGCCGGTGACCGCGCTGCGCCCGGCCGGGGTGCCCGGCGTCGGCTCGGTGACCTCCTGGAGAGTGCCGATCAGCCGGTACGCCTTGCGGGCCCGGTCGAAGGACGGCTTGGAACGGCTGCGGACGATCCGGACGATGCGGCCCTGATCGTCCATGATCCGGATCCGTACCTCGGCGAGGGTGCCCTCGGCGACGGCGAGCTGGATCACGCCGGTGATCTCGTTCCAGTCGACCGGGTGCAGCCGGGCCCGGGCCTGGGCCTCCGTAAGGCTGACCTGCTCGGCGGGCAGCCCGAGCAACCGTGCCGCCTCGGCGTCGACCGTGACCAGCCCGGTGGCGGTGTCCCAGTGCCACAGGCCGGTCGCGAGGGCTGCGAGAGCCTCCCCCACGGCGGGCAGGGGCTCGCCAGTGCGCATTGACCTACTTTAAGAAGAAGTGATCGAACACTGCCAGTGAAGAGGGAAGTGTGCTCGATCGTTAACAGAGGAGAGCCGATCTTCGCCTGCCCGGTACGCTGGGGACCAGTTTCACGTGAAACACAGACCCCGATCAGCGAAGACTGGATGAACGACGATGCATCGGTACAGGTCCCACACCTGCGGCGAGCTCCGCTCCTCTGACGTCGGCACCGACGTCCGGCTGAGTGGCTGGCTGCACAATCGGCGCGACCTGGGCGGCATCCTCTTCATCGATCTGCGCGACCACTACGGCATCACGCAGCTCGTGGCCCGTCCCGGCACCCCCGCCTACGAGGCCCTCGACAAGCTCTCCAAGGAGTCGACCGTCCGCGTCGACGGCAAGGTCGTCTCCCGAGGCGCCGAGAACATCAACCCCGACCTGCCGACCGGTGAGGTCGAGGTCGAGGTCGGCGAGGTCGAACTGCTCGGTGCCGCCGCCCCGCTGCCGTTCACGATCAACACCGAGGACGGGGTCAACGAGGAGCGGCGCCTGGAGTACCGCTTCCTCGACCTGCGCCGCGAGCGCATGCACCGCAACATCATGCTCCGCACGGCGGTCATCTCGGCCATCCGCCACAAGATGACGGCCCTCGGCTTCAACGAGATGGCGACGCCGATCCTGTCCGCGACCTCCCCCGAGGGCGCCCGCGACTTCGTCGTCCCGTCCCGCCTGCACCCGGGCAAGTTCTACGCCCTCCCGCAGGCGCCCCAGCAGTTCAAGCAGCTGCTGATGATCTCCGGCTTCGACCGCTACTTCCAGATCGCGCCCTGCTTCCGTGACGAGGACGCGCGTGCGGACCGCTCGCCGGGCGAGTTCTACCAGCTCGACATCGAGATGAGCTTCGTCGAGCAGGAGGACGTCTTCCAGCCCGTCGAGAAGCTGATGACGGAGCTGTTCGAGGAGTTCGGCGGCGGCCGCCACGTCACCTCGCCGTTCCCGCGCATCCCGTTCCGCGAGGCGATGCTGAAGTACGGCTCCGACAAGCCCGACCTGCGCGCCCAGCTCGAACTCGTCGACATCACCGACATCTTCGAGGGCTCGGAGTTCAAGGCGTTCGCCGGCAAGCACGTCCGTGCCCTGCCGGTGCCGGACGTCTCCGCGCAGCCCCGCAAGTTCTTCGACCAGCTCGGCGACTACGCCGTCTCGCAGGGCGCCAAGGGCCTGGCCTGGGTCCGTGTCGCCGAGGACGGCTCCCTCTCCGGCCCGATCGCGAAGTTCCTCACCGAGGAGAACGTCGCCGAGCTGACCAAGCGCCTGTCGCTGGCGGCCGGCCACGCCGTGTTCTTCGGCGCGGGCGAGTTCGACGAGGTCTCCAAGATCATGGGCGCGGTGCGGGTGGAAGCCGCCAAGCGTGCCGGGCACTTCGAGGAGAACGTCTTCCGCTTCTGCTGGATCGTCGACTTCCCGATGTACGAGAAGGACGAGGAGACCGGCGCGATCGACTTCTCGCACAACCCCTTCTCCATGCCGCAGGGCGGCCTGGAGGCCTTGGAGACCCAGGACCCGCTGGACATCCTCGGCTGGCAGTACGACATCGTCTGCAACGGCGTCGAGCTGTCCTCCGGCGCGATCCGGAACCACGAGCCGGAAATCATGCTCAAGGCCTTCGAGATCGCCGGGTACGACCGCGAGACCGTCGAGGAGAAGTTCGCCGGCATGCTGCGCGCCTTCCGCTTCGGTGCCCCGCCGCACGGTGGCATCGCCCCGGGCGTCGACCGCATCGTGATGCTGCTCGCCGACGAGCCCAACATCCGCGAGACCATCGCCTTCCCGCTCAACGGCAACGCCCAGGACCTGATGATGGGCGCGCCGACGGAGCTGGAGGAGGCGCGGCTGAAGGAGCTGCACCTGTCGGTGCGCAAGCCGCAGCCGAAGTAGGCGACCTGTAGGGAGCGGCTCGGAACCGGCGTCGGTTCCGAGCCACTTTCGCACCCAGGGCTCTTACCCAGCTCTCACCCAGGCTCCTGACAGGCGGGCTCCCTAGCTTCCTTTCCCATGACGGGACAGGAAGCGGCCCAAGGGCCCAAACACAAACGAGATCTGACACGTCGTAAGGTCGTCGCCGCGGGCGCCGGAGCGGTGGTGGCGGCGGGTGTCGGCGGTACGTTCGCGGCGGGCGCGTTCGCCGGGGAGGAGACGCGAGCCGCCAAGGGGACGGCCGCCGGGGGCTCCGGTGAGGTCTGCTACAAGCTGACCTCCGAAACCACCGAGGGCCCCTACTACATCGACGCGGACAAGCTCCGCCGGGACGTCACCGAGGACCAGGAGGGCATCCCGCTCACCCTGCGCCTCAAGGTGATCGACTCCGAGACCTGCAAGCCCCTCGCGAACGCCGCCGTCGACATCTGGCACTGCAACGCGCTGGGTGTGTACTCGGGGTACGAGGCGATGGGCAGCGGTGGAGGCGGCGGGGGCGGCACGCCGCCCTCGGGTACACCGACGGGCGCACCCTCGGGTACACCGACCGGCGCACCCTCGGGTACACCGACCGGCACGCCCACGGGCGCGCCCCCGGACGGTGGCGGTGGCGGTGGGGGACACCAGGAGCCCACCGACGACGAGCGCTATCTGCGCGGCACCTGGCGGACGGACAAGCGGGGACTCGTCGAGTTCCGTACGGTCTTCCCCGGCTGGTACCAGGGCCGCTGCGTGCACATCCACACCAAGGTGCATGTGAACGGCACGTGGACCGACGCCGGTTACGAGGGCGGTACGACCTGCCACACCGGTCAGCTCTTCTTCGACGAGGAGTCCGTGCTGGCCTCCGCCGAGGTCGAGCCGTACTCCACGAACACCAAGACCCGCACCACTCTCGACGAGGACACCATCTACCCGGGCAACGGCACCGAGGGCGGGCTGCTGAAGCTCCAGTACAGGAAGAACGCCATCGCCAAGGGCGTCGTCGCCACCCTCACCATGGGCGTCGACCCCGAGGCGACGCACGACGGCACGGAGGACTCGGTCCAGCCAGGGGCGTCGGCGTCCGCGGGCTGATGAATGGCGTGCGGGGTGGATGTGTATGGCCGTCCGCCCCGCATTCACATACATGTACTTCTGCTCAATCCGTTGACCCGGAAGATGGGCCTCCATAAAGTCCCCTTCGAGAACGCGTACGTGACTGCTGTTCACGTATGTGCACAGCGAGGGAGACAACGATGTCAGACACCGCGACACCCATACCCGAGGCGGAGCAGCGCGCGGTCGGCAAGTTCCTGCGCCGCATGCTGCCGATCCTGGTCCTGATGCTGCTGGTCAACCAGATGGACCGCACGAACGTGGGCTTCGTCCAGAACGAACTGCGGGCCGATGTCGGGGTGAGCGCCACCGCCTACGGGCTCGGCGCGGGCCTGTTCTTCATCGGATACGCCCTGTTCGAGGTGCCGAGCAACATGCTCCTGGAGCGGTTCGGCGCCCGGGTCTGGCTGACCCGGATCATGATCACCTGGGGTGCGGTGATCGTGGCGATGTGCTTCATCCACAACGTGTGGATGTTCTACGCCCTGCGCTTCCTGCTCGGTGTCGCCGAGGCCGGCTTCTTCCCCGGTGTGCTCCTCTACTTCACCCAGTGGCTGCCGGACTCCAGCCGGGGCCGGGCCAGCGCGATCTTCCTGGGCGGCTCGGCCACGGCGTACATCGTCACCGGCCCGATCACCGGCGCCCTGCTGGAGCTGCACGGCGCGGGCGGCATCGCGGGCTGGCGGTGGATGTTCGCCCTGGAGGGCGCCTTCTCGATCCTCGTCGGCTTCATCGCCGGGTTTTTCCTCGTCTCCCGGATCCAGGACGCGAAGTGGCTGACGCAGGAGGAGAAGGACGCACTGAGCGAGGCGGTCGCGCGGGACAAGGAGGCGCGTGACCGGGCGCCGTCGGTGTCACGGATGAAGCTGATCTTCCATCCCCAGGTCGCCGTCCTGACCGCGGTCTTCTTCGCGATGGCGCTCACCGGCTACGCGATCACGTTCTGGCTGCCGAGTCTGGTGGAGGAGATCGGCGGACTGTCCTCCTTCCAGATCGGGCTGCTGTCGGCGATCCCCTGGATCTGCGCGGTGATCGCGATGTACACGATGGCCCACTTCACCGACCGGGCCCCGGACCGCCGCCCCTACCTGGCGATCGCCCTGGTCCTGTCGGCCACCGGCACCTTCCTCGCCACGCTCGGTTCGCCCTGGTTCGGCCTGGCCGCCCTCACGCTCGCCGCGGTCGGCGGCAAGTGCGCGGCCACCCTGTTCTGGCCGATGGCCCAGTCGGGCCTCGACCTGAAGATCGCCGCGCCGGGGCTGGCCCTGGTCAACTCCATCGGAAACCTGGGCGGGTTCGTGTCGCCGACGCTGTTCGGGTACCTGCAGGACACGACGGGGAGTACGAACGGGGGGCTGTACACGCTGTCGGCGGCGTCGATCCTGGCGGTTCTCGGGGTGGCGTTCGTACGGCACACCAATCGGGGGCCGCGGGCGGGCGCGGGGGATCGTGCGGGGGTGACGGGGAAGGCGGCTGTGAAGTAGGCGCGCGCCGACTCGGGCTGGGGCCCGCTCCTTCGCGGGGGCGGGCACTGGCCTGCAGGAGTTGATCACTCCTCGGCGAACAGGTCCTCCACCGTGGTGGCGGTCAGGGAGCGGTCGAACCAGAGGGCGAGGGTGTCGAGGTCGGTGCAGGAGATGATGCGGTCACGGGTGTCCTCGGGGACGGGGATACCGCGCTTCTCCAGCACGCTCAAGATGGACTCGGCCTTGCCTTCGGCCTTGCCCTCCAGGTACGCCTCCTCGAAGAGGGTTCCCTGCCCGGGAAGTAGGTGGCGACCATTTTCTCCAGCTCTCTCCATGTCTCCCGGGCCGGAGTGTCCTCCAGCCCGACCTCAAGCCATTCGCACCAGTACTTCGCTGTGGCCTTGTCGAACGACCGCATTCCGCGAGCCGGCATGCCCAGTATGGCGGCGGCGTTTTCACTTTCGCTATGCACGACGGCCGAGAACGTGGCCATGGCCGGTTCCCGGGCCACGACGGACTCGTCGGTGATCTCCGGAACGTTGTCGGGGCCCAGCACAAAAGGACGGGTGCTCTGGGTTGTCCAGGTGCCGACCCGGCACTCGAAGGGGCCGGCCGCCCAGGATGCGGTCGGCCGGTTCTTGCAGACCGCGACGAGCAGGACGGGAAGGCCGAACTTCGCGCGCAGATATGCCACGTAGTACGACCAGCTGGATTCCTTGCCGCGGGCCCGGGCGGTCTGGGCCACATGGCGATCACCGATACGAGAATGAAGAGCAGGACGTACGTCTCTTACCAGCGCAGGAAGTTGCCGGGGCGAGGGCGCTTGCGGAAGCCGGGGCCGACGACCTCGTCGGTGATGTCGCACTCCTCGTTGCGGTAGTCGAGCCAGGCGAGGGCCCCCACCACGATCAGCGTGCCGGTGAAGGCGGCGACCACCGTCGCCAGTGTCAGCAGGCCGATGACTCCGCCACGGGCGGTGGCCGGCGCCAGGTCCCACTTGCGGTACCCGACGAACAGGGCGAGTGCCGCGCTGACGAGGGCGGTGGCGAGCGTCTGGTAGATGGCGAGGAAGCGGTGGGCGTTCTCGTTCACGGCATGGATCTGCTGCAGGACGTACCGGTAGCGCTCCAGCGCGAACTCGTTCCGGACGGTCACCGCATCCGGCCGTGCTTCCCCCGACTCCGCCATCGCCCCCACCCGTCTGACCCCTTGTCAGCGAGCGTATACCCAAGGCCCGTTGGTCCATCCAGTGTGACGGATGATCACCATGTGCGGCCAGGGGCGGGCCGCGGATCGCCGTTACCGCGCCACGAACTGGGTCAGGATCGCCTGGACCTCGTAGATGTCGACGCCCTTGGTGAAGGTCTTCTCGATGGGGGTCGGGGTGCCGGAGATCCAGATCTTCAGTTCGGCGTCCAGGTCGAAGGTGCCGGCCGTTTCCACCGCGAAGTGGGTGATGCTGCGGTAGGGGACCGAGTGGTATTCCACCTTCTTGCCGGTGATGCCCTGCTTGTCGATCAGGATCAGGCGGCGGTCGGTGAAGAGGATGGTGTCGCGGATGAGGAGGAACGCGGCGTGGACCTGTTCGCCGTGGCCGAGGAGGCGGGCGTAGTCCTGCTGGGCGGAGGCCGGGTCGACGGTGTGTGCGTTGCCGAACAGTGCCATGAGAACCCCCCGGGGTGTGGTGGCGGCCGGGTGGCCGCTCTCCTCACGCGATCTTCGCAAAGCAGGGGGCCCGGGAGAAGGTTCTCGTTCTCCCGGGCCCCCTGCTGTAGCGAGCGCGTTACGCCTGTTACGCCGTCGGCTTCTCCTCCAGGCGCGGGAAGAGGACCGCGCCCTTGGTGACCGTCGTGCCGGCCGGGAGCCGGCCCCACTCGCCGGCCTCGCCGATCCTCTGGTCCGCGAGGGCACCGAGGGAAGCCGCCGCGCCGAGCGAGTCCCAGAGCTTCTGGGAGGTCTCCGGCATGACCGGGTTGAGCAGGACCGCTACCGCGCGGAGGGACTCCGCGGCCGTGTAGAGGATCGTGGCCAGACGGGCCTTGCCCTCGTCGGAGGCGTCCTTGGCCACCTTCCACGGCTCCTGCTCCGTGATGTAGCCGTTGACCTGCTTGACGAAGTCGAAGATCGCCAGGATGCCGCCCTGGAAGTCCAGGTCCTCGCCGATCCGGCGGTCCGCCTCCCTGACCGCCTTCGCCAGGCCTTCGTGGATCGCCTTCTCCGCCTCGCCGGCCGCCGTGGCCTCGGGCAGCGTGCCGCCGAAGTACTTGCCGACCATCGCCGCGACGCGGGACGCCAGGTTGCCGTAGTCGTTCGCCAGCTCGCTGGTGTAGCGGGCGGAGAAGTCCTCCCAGGAGAAGGATCCGTCCTGGCCGAAGGCGATCGCGCGCAGGAAGTACCAGCGGTACGCGTCCACGCCGAAGTGCGAGGTCAGGTCCTGCGGCTTGATGCCGGTCAGGTTCGACTTCGACATCTTCTCGCCGCCGACCATCAGCCAGCCGTTGGCCGCGATCCTGCCGGGCAGCGGGAGGCCCTGCGCCATCAGCATCGCCGGCCAGATCACCGCGTGGAAGCGGAGGATGTCCTTGCCGACCAGGTGGACGTCGGCCGGGAAGGTCTCCTCGAACTTGGCCTGGTTCTCGTTGTAGCCGACCGCCGTGGCGTAGTTCAGCAGGGCGTCGACCCACACGTAGATGACGTGCTTGTCGTCCCAGGGAATCGGGATGCCCCAGTCGAACGTCGAGCGCGAGATGGAGAGGTCCTGGAGGCCCTGGCGTACGAAGTTCACGACCTCGTTGCGCGCGGACTCGGGCTGGATGAAGCCGGGGTTCGCCTCGTAGTGGGCGAGGAGCTTTTCGCCGTACTCGCTCAGCTTGAAGAAGTAGTTCTCCTCGCTGAGGATCTCCACGGGCTTCTTGTGGATCGGGCAGAGCTTCTGACCTGCGAAGTCGCCCTCGCCGTCGAGGAGCTCACCCGGGAGCTTGTACTCCTCGCAGCCCACGCAGTACGGGCCCTCGTAGCCGCCCTTGTAGATCTCGCCCTTGTCGTACAGGTCCTGGACGAACTCCTGGACGCGGTCCGTGTGCCGCTTCTGCGTGGTGCGGATGAAGTCGTCGTTCGCGATCTCCAGGTGCTCCCAGAGAGGCTTCCACGCTTCGGTGACGAGCTTGTCGGCCCACGCCTGGGGGGTGACCCCGTTGGCTTCGGCCGTGCGCATGATCTTCTGACCGTGCTCGTCCGTGCCGGTGAGGTACCACACCTTCTCGCCGCGCTGGCGGTGCCAGCGGGTGAGCACGTCGCCTGCGACGGTCGTATAGGCGTGGCCCAGGTGAGGAGCGTCGTTTACGTAGTAGATGGGGGTCGAGACGTAGTACGCCTTCGCCCCCTGCTTCTCGGATCCAGTGGCCGCCATGGTCGAAATCCTACTGGGCCCGTGGAGATCGACTCACACGCGTTTCGGGAGGTGGACGTGGACAGGGGCTCTGTCCACGTCCACCCCCCGGGGGTCTGCGGGTGGGTTCTGCGGGCGGGTGCTACGGGCGCCAGTTCGCCAGTACGCCCTCGTAGAGCTCCTTGTCCGTGAGCTCGCGGGGGGTTTCGCCGGCGAGGAAGTGGGACGTGTTGGGGGTCTTGAGCTTGCGGAGGTAGTCGAAGGCCTTGTTCTCCGGGTCGCCGAAGGCGACGAAGGAGAAGAAGACGGTGGGGTGGGTCTTGGCGGCCTCGGTGAGGGACTGGGTGGCGGGGGTCTTGGCGTCGGGGGCGCCGTCCGTCTGGAAGATCACCAGGGCCCGGGTGCCGGGGGTCGCTTCCTTGCCGTGGTGGGCGAGGACCGCTTCGACGGCTGCGTGGTAGCTGGTGCGGCCCATGCGGCCGAGGCCGGCGTGCAGGTCGTCGATCTTGTTCTCGTGGTCGGTGAGGGTGATCTCGCCGGTGCCGTCGAGTTCGGTGGAGAAGAAGAAGACCGGGACGGTGGCCTCGGGGTCGAGGTGGGCGGCGAGGGCGAGGGTTTGTTCGGCGAGGGCCTGGGCGGAGCCGTCCTTGTAGTACGGGCGCATGGAGGCGGAGCGGTCGAGGACGAGGTAGACCTTGGCCCGGGTGCCGGTGAGGTCGTGCTGCTCGAGGGTGGTGGTGGCGGCCTTGTAGGCGGTGGTGAGGCTGGGGGCGCGGGTCTTGATGCGGGTGAGCGGGACGGCGGGGGTGGGGGTGTCCGGTTCGGCCTCGCCTTCGGGTTCGGCCGTGTCGTTCCCGCCCGCACCGCCCGTGCTGCTTTCGTCGGCGGGTGCGGGTGGCCCCTGTGGGGCGGACTCGCCGTCGGCGGCTGCGGGAGCGTCCACGGCGTCGGTCGTCGGCTCTGTCTCGGTCGTCGGCTTGGCCTCGGCGTCTTGTGTCGCCTTGAGGGCTGCCGTCGGTTCGGCCTCGCCTTCGGGTTCGGCCGAGTCGTTCCCGCCCGCACCGCCCGTGCTGCTTTCGTCGTCGGGTGCGGGTGGCCCCTGTGGGGCGGACTCGCCGTCGGCGGCTGCGGGAGCGTCCACGGCGTCGGTCGTCGGCTCCGCCTCCGGCGTCGGGCCTGCCTTGGTCGTCGGCTCGTCGTCGGAGGCCGTCTCGGGGGCGGGTTCCGGCTTCGTGTCGGTGGTCGACGGGCGCGGCGGCGTGTCGGCCTCGGCTGTGGGCTCGGCCTGGGCCTTGTCCTCCGGCTTTTCCGGTGCTGCGGGCTCGGGGGTCGACGATGACTCGGGCTTCTCGGGCACCGGGGCCTCGGCGGCGGTCGGCTTCTCGGCCGCGGCCTCTTCCGACGCTGTCGGCTCCTCGGTGACCGGCTGCTCCGCCGTAGTCGCCTCCGTAGGCTCCTCCACCGTCGGCTCGGCCTCCGCCTCTGCCTCCGTGACCACCGTCGCAGGCTTCTCCGCGACCGTCGGCTCCTCCACAACCTGCGGCTTCTCCGCCGTCGGCTCCTCGACAGCCGCCCGCTCCTCCTGAGCAACCGGCTCCTCGACAGCCGCCGACTCCCCTTGAGCAACCGGCTCCTCGACGGCCGTCGGCTCCTCCCCAGCCGTCGGCTTCGCAGCGACCGCCGGCTTCTCCGCGACCGCCGGCTCCTCACCCCCCGGCTTCTCCCCGGTCTTCTCCCCCGCCGGCTCCCCCTCAGCCGACCGCGTCGGCCTGGGTACCGTCACGTTGTCGAAGATCAATGACACGAGGTCGTGTTCGTCGCGGGGTTCCGGAACGTTGGACGTCGGGGCGGGGGGCGGTTCCGGGGAGGGGGACGGGACCTTCGGGTCCGTCGTGGCGGGGGTGGGGGGCTGGGGGGTCGGTGATTCCTGGGAGGGCGTTTCGCCCGTGGGCGTCGTCGTGGTCTGCGCCGCACCCTCCGCCTCGGCGGTCCGTGACTTGCGTGACCGTCCGAACGCGTTCCGCAAGAGAGTGAGAATGCCCATGTGCGCGCAACCCTTCGCGTGAGTTGAAGCCCGTCAATCCCTGGCCAGGACGGACACGTAAGGTTAGCGGCCCTCCTGGGTGATCTTGGGCAGGGTCGAGGATGGGAGGCCCACCCTGTCAAGGGGGACATCCGGCCTGCGAAGGTGTCGCCGTGCTGAATCGCCGTAACTGCCGTAAGGCCGCCGCAGGTTCACCCGTTGTTCACCCTGGCGCCCGGCTGCCGCACATATGTGCCCCTACGGTCACGCTGACACCATGGGCATCCAAGGAGAGAGCAAAGTGCGAAAGCTGCTGCCGTTGATCGGAACGCCGTCCGGTTCGCACCCTGGCGGCCGGTCCGCCATGACCTGTCGTTTCCGGTGTGGTGACGCCTGCTTCCACGAGGTGCCCAACACCAGCTCCAACGAGTACGTCGGTGATGTGATCGCCGGTGCGCTCAGCCGGCGGTCGATGATGCGGGCCGCGGCTGTCGTGACCGTGGCTGCCGCCGGAGCGGGGGCCGTGGGGGTCGCGCAGGCTCCGCAGGCCGACGCCGCCCCGGCCGGTGCCGCCACCGAGGCCGCTCGGCGCAAACACAAGGGCGCGCGCGGCCTGCGCTTCGCGCCCGTCGCGCCCAACACCACCGACGCCGTGACGGTGCCGGACGGGTACCGGCAGAACGTCGTCATCCGCTGGGGCGAGCCCATCCTGCGCGGGGCGCCCGCCTTCGACCCGGAGAAGCAGACCGCCAAGGCGCAGGCCGGGCAGTTCGGGTACAACTGTGACTTCCTCGCGCTCCTTCCGCTGCCCGGGGAGCGGGGGCGTCAGCTGCTCGTCGCCAACCATGAGTACACCGATGAGGTGCTCATGTTCCGGGGGTATGACGCAGCCAACCCCACTCGTGAGCAGGCCGAGATCGCCTGGGCCGCGCACGGGCTGTCCGCCGTCGTCGTGGAGGGGGACCGGAAGACCGGGAAGCTCACCGCCGTTCCGCGGCATCAGCTCAACCGGCGCGTCACCGCCACCACCGAGTTCCGGCTCACCGGGCCCGTCGCCGGGTCCGACCTCGTGAAGACCTCCGCCGACCCGAGCGGCACCAAGGTGCTCGGCACCCTCAACAACTGCTCGGGCGGTGTCACCCCGTGGGGCACGACGCTGCACGGCGAGGAGAACTTCAACCAGTACTTCGCCAACAGCAGCCGGGCCACCGACAAGCGGTACGGCATCGGGACCGGGGCCAGCGAGCGGAAGTGGGAACGGTTCGACAAGCGGTTCGACGTGGCCCAGGAGCCGAACGAGGTGCATCGGTTCGGATATGTGGTGGAGTTCGATCCGTACGACCCCAGCTCCACGCCGCGCAAGCACACCGCCCTCGGGCGGTTCAAGCACGAGGCCGCCACCGTGCGGCTCACGCAGGACGGGCGGCCCGTCGTGTACTCGGGTGACGACGAGCGGTTCGACTACTTCTACAAGTTCGTCGGCAGCAAGAGGATGCGGCACGGCAGCAGCAGGGCCGTGCGCGAGCACAACCTCTCCCTGCTCGACGAGGGGACGCTGTACGTCGCCAAGCTCACCGGTGACTCCCCCGCCATCGAGATCGACGGTACGGGCAAGCTGCCGAACGACGGTGAGTTCGACGGGAGCGGCGAGTGGATTCCGCTGGCCACCGCCACCGCCGACGGTGCCGTCTCGCACGTGGACGGGATGAGCGCCGACGAGGTGTTCGTCTTCACCCGGCTCGCCGGTGACAAGGTGGGCGCGACGAAGATGGACCGGCCCGAGGACATCGAGCCCAATCCGGTGACCGGCAAGGTGTATGTCGCCCTGACCAACAACAGCAACCGTGGTGTCGGCTCCAACGCCAAGGCGGACGAGGCCAATCCGCGCAACGCCAACAAGCACGGGCACGTCCTGGAGCTCACCGAGCGCTGGAACCGGCCCGAGAGCACCAGGTTCGCCTGGTCGCTGTTCCTCGTCGCCGGTGACCCGGACGACCCGGCGACCTACTTCGCCGGGTTCCCGAAGGACGGCGTCAGCCCGATCTCCTGCCCGGACAACGTCGCCTTCGACCCCTACGGCAACCTGTGGATCTCCACCGACGGCGCCCAGCTCGGCTCGCACGACGGCCTGTTCGGCGTGGCGACCCGGGGTGAGCGGCGCGGTGAGCTGAAGCAGTTCCTGACCGTTCCGAAGGGTGCCGAGACCTGCGGTCCGATCATCCAGGACCGGCGCGTCCTCGTCGCCGTGCAGCACCCGGGCGAGATCGACGGCGCGTCCGTGGAGAAGCCGGCCAGCACCTGGCCCGACGGGCCCGGGACGTACGTCCGGCCGGCCGTCGTGGCCGTGTGGCGTGCGGACGGCTGCGACATCGGCGTCTGAGCGGAGAGCGACTCAGGAGAGTGACTCATGGGGGGCGCCGGTCCGGCGTCCCCCTTTCGCTCCTACCGACGTGCGTGCAGCGTCAAGTCCGCCACCACCGCCCGGTGGTCCGTGTCCGCCAGCTCCAGGACGCGCGTGCGGTCGGCCGCGAACTCCTCCGACACCAGGACGTGGTCGATCTGCGTGCCGAACGTCGGGGCGGTCACGGCCGGCCAGGTGGCCGTGCGGTCGGCGTCGTCCAGGCGGGCGGCGTCGCTCAGGCCGGTGTCGAGGATGCGGCGGAAGGCGGCGTGGTCCTGGGAGGCGTTGAAGTCGCCGGCCAGGATCAGGGGAGTGCCGGGGGCGGTGGTGGCCGCGTCGCGCAGGGCGTTCAGCTCCCTGTTCCAGAGGGCCACCTGGCCGGGCAGCGGGGGCATGGGGTGGGCGAGCTGGAGTCGTACGGGATGCCCGTCGACGTCGGCGATCGCCCCGGGCATGCCCATGGTGCCGGGGACGCCGTCGGTGGGCCGCAGCGGGAAGCGGCTGAGGATGACGGAGCCCTCGGAGCCGCCGCCCTCGACGGCCCGGCGGTGCGGGAAGTCCTGGGACAGGTCGGCCTTCAGCCGCGCGTCACACTCGTATTCGCATTCCTGTACGAAGACGAGGTCCGGTTTCTCGCGGCGGACGGCGGCGACCAGGGGCCCGGTGCCCTGCCCGAACTCGACGTTCGAGGTCAGCACGCGCAGGTCGGCGACCGGGCGGCCGGCGGGGTCGCCGACCTTGCCGTACGGCTCGACGAACCAGGCCAGCAGGCCGAGCAGTACCACTCCCCAGACCGTCCCGAGCCACCACCGGGACAGCACGGCGAGCAGCAGCGCCAGGCCGGTGGGGGCGAGCAGCCAGGGGAGGAAGGCGAGGACCTGCGGGACGGGCGTGATGCCGTCGCTGTCCGCGGTCCGGAAGCCGGCGACCACGCTGACCGCGGCGAGCAGCAGGGCGGCGCACCAAGCGCCGGGCCGCCGTCCGGGCGGACGGTGTTCCGGCCCGTCGGTGGCGGTCCACTCGGCAGCGGCGGTGTCCAAAACCCGGCCTTCCGTTCGCGGGGTGGGATGCCCGAATCCTCCCTCAGAGACGGGCCCTGATCCTCCCTCAGAGACGGGCCCGAATCCTCCCTCAAAGACGGGGCGGGGCGGCGGAAGGTTGCTGCCGCCGGCGCTCCCGGGCCGGGCAGCGTCGACGCGGGCCAGGAATTCCCCCAGTGCCTTGTCGAACTGCTCGGGGCGTTCGAGGTTCGGCATGTGGGCCGTGCCCTCGATCACGTGCAGGGCCGCGTCCGGGAGGGCCGCGCGCATCGCCCGGGCGTCGGAGACGGGCGTGTAGGTGTCGTCGGCTCCCACGACGACCAGGGCCGGGACGGTCACGCGGGTCAGCAGGGCGGCGTAGTCGGGGCGCCGGGCGCGGGCGCGCAGGGCCGCGGCGGCGCCCTCGGGGGAGGTGGCCGTCATCATGCGGTGGACGTGCGCCTTGACCTCGGCGGGGGCGTACGGGGCGACCATCCGCTCCAGGACCTCGTCGGCGTAGCCGCGCATGCCCTCGCGCAGGAGGCGGTCCGCCATGGCGTCGCGGGTGCGGACGCCCTCCGGGGTCTCGGCCGCGGGGAAGGTGTCCGCGAGGACCAGGCCGCGGACGCGGCCGGGGAACTGCCGGTAGCAGTCCATCGCGATCTGGCCGCCCATGGACAGGCCTGCGAGGACGAAGGACTCCACCTTCAGTTCGTCGAGCAGGGCCTCGATGTCCCGGGCGAACTGCGAGAAGTCCGTGAGGGCCGGGGTCGTCGGGGAGGCGCCGTAGCCGCGCAGGTCGGGGGCGATGACGCGGCGGGCCGCGGAGAACGTGGCGAGCTGCGGGGCCCACATGGTGCGGTCGAAGGGGTGGCCGTGGACGAGGACCAGGGGGACAAGGGGCTGCCGGGAGGTTACGGGGCCTTTGTCCTCGTATGCGAGGAAGGGTGCCATGGGGCGACCTTAGGCAGCTCCAACTACTCAGTGCAATAAGATCTTTGCTCTCGGTGCAATCCAAGGGGGAGACCGATGGGTGACTACCGCCGTATCGCCGACAGGATCGCCGACGACATCGCCAGCGGGCGGCTGGAGCCCGGCCAACGGCTGCCGCCGCAGCGGGCGTTCGCCCGGCGCCGGGGGATCGCCTCGTCGACGGCCGGGCGGGTGTACGGCGAACTCGTACGGCGTGGGCTGGTCGTCGGCGAGGTCGGGCGCGGCACCTTCGTACGGGCCACCCCGGACGGGCCGACGGGGCAGGCGCTCGTCGAGCCCGGCGCGGCCGACGCCCCGGTCAACCTGGAGCTCAGCTATCCCATAGCGCCCGGCCAGCCGGAGCTCCTCGCCCCCGTGCTCGCGCCGCTGCTGCGTCCCGACGTGCTGGCCGAGGCGCTGCTGCCGGCCGCCGCCACCGGTACCGAGTCCGCCCGGAAGGCCGCGGCCACGCTCCTCGCCACCCCCGGCTGGCGCCCCGCCCCGGACCGGCTGCTGTTCACCGGCAACGCACGGCAGGCCATCGCCGCCGTGCTGGCCTCCCTGGTCCGGCCGGGTGGCCGGGTCGGCGTGGAGCAGTTGACGTATCCACTGGTCAAGGAGATCGCGGGGCGGCTGGGCATCGTCCTGGTACCGCTGGCCGGTGACGCGGCCGGGCTGCTCCCGGAGGCCGTCGCCGCCGCGCACCGTTCGGCGCCGCTGTCCGCCCTGTACGTGCAGCCGACGCTGCACAACCCGACGTCCCTGACGACGACCCGCCCCCGGTTGCTGCAACTCGCCCGGCTGGTCCACGACCTGAACCTGCCGGTGGTGGAGGACCGCATCTGGTCCTTCCTGCACGAGCCGGGTGATCCGCTCGCCGCTCACGCCCCCGCCCTCACCCACGTCGTCGACAGTCTCTCCAAGCGGGTCGCGCCGGGGCTCACCGTCGGTTTCCTCGTCGTGCCGCCGCACCGGGCCGGGGCCGTGGCCGGTGCCGTGCGGTCGGGCGGGTGGAGTGCGGGGCGGTTCGCGCTGGAGGCGGCCGTGCGGTGGGCCGGGGAGGGGACCGTGGCGCGGCTGGTGGAGGCCAAGCGGGCGGACGCGGCGGGCAGGCAGCGGGTCCTCGCCGAGGAGCTCGCGGGCTTCGCCGTGCGGTCCGATCCGCGCGCCTACTTCGCCTGGTGGGAGCTGCCCGCCCCCTGGCGCGCGGACACCTTCACGGCGGCCGCCGCCGCGCACGGGATCGCCGTCACGCCCGGCCCCGCCTTCGCCGTCGCCCCCGGCCACACGCCCGACGCCGTCAGGCTCGGGCTCGCGTCGGCTCCGGAGGCGGATCTGCGCCGGGCGCTGCGGACGCTCGCGCGCGTCGCCGCGCGGCGAGCCGGGGACCGTACCGGCCCGTGAGCCACGAGCCGAGCGCCACCGTCAGGCCGAGGGCGAGCAGCAGCCAGGACACCGTCACCAGGGTGCTCGTGAGGGCGTCGTAGACCGCGCCGGCGGCCGGGCGATGGAGCGTGTCGGGCAGGTCGGCGAGGGTGAGGCGGCGGGCGATCGCGACGGCCAGGACGAGCAGCCCGCCGCCGAGCGCCGTGCCGAGGCCGAGCGCGGTGACCGCGCGGCGGCGGCACGCGGCGAGGGCGATCCCGGCCACGGCGCACACGGCGGCGGCGAGCGGCAGCCAGAATGCGGCGGTGTCCAGCACGTGGTACCCCCTGCGGAGTCGGTCCACGTCGTCGGCCGGGAGCACCGGGACCCGGGCGTGCAGGACCGGTATGCGGTGGGCGAACGGCACGTGGTCCTCGGTGAGCTGGCGTTTGACCCGGGCGACGACCGGCGCGAGGTCGACGGTGACCGGGGCGGCGCGCGTGCCGTCGTCGCGCAGGGCGCGCAGCACGGCGTCGTGGACGGCCTGGTTCGCCGCGTCCCAGCCCGTGCGGAACGCCTCGGTCCGGGTGAACGAGCGCACCGCGTCGTGGACGAAGGGCCCGACCGTGCCGCGCAGCGGGCCGGTGTCGAGCTCGTGCCCGGCCTCCCGCATGATGCCGTCCCCGACGGCGTCCGCGACCGCGCGCTGCACGTCCGGGTCGGCGGCGAGCGGCGCCATCGTACGGACGTAGCGGCCGGTGTCGGCCAGGCCGTGCGCCGCCCAGGAGGCGAGCGTCCCGAACGGCACGAGCAGGCACGCGAGGACCAGCAGAACGGCCGACAGGGCGTTCCGCGGTGGTAGGGGCGCCTGCTGGGGTACGGGCGCCCGGTCGTGCTCGGACACCCTTCCAGGCAAGGCGCCAGGGGCCCGGCCCGCGACCGGGGTGACTGCATTCGGCCCCCCATGCCGAGCCGAACGTGTCGTACGGGCACTGAGTCCGGCACCGAGTCAGTCGACGCGCCGGCCGGAGGCGTCCTCGTGCGTGTAGTAGCGGTAGAACAGCGTCACGAGGACGCCCGCCCCCACCACCACCCCCACCCCGGTGGACCGCAGGACGGACTCGCCGGTCTGGCTGTAGAGGAAGCCGATGGCGCAGCCGGTGAAGGTGAACCAGAGCAGCGCGTGGAGTTCGCGCTCCAGCCGCGGGGCGACGGCCCGCACGGCGACGTACAGCACGGCGAACACGAGCGCGGTGAGGAAGCCGAACAGCAGGTTCCAGCCCGTGATGGGCCCGGCGTCGCGCCGGTTGGCCGCGGCCCAGTAGCCGTAGACGAGCCCGAGGACGACGGGTACCGCGACCTTCGCCATCGCGTGGGTGCGCGGGCTGAAGACATCGGGTGTACGGCGTCGCGTGGTCACCTTGCGTGAAGCTGGTGCCGCATGAGCCATGAGAGCTCTCCTCTCTCCCCGCCCCTGCCTACCAGCGCACACCGGCGGGGACCCGACGGCAACTCGGCGGAACGAGAGAAGCGCTGCCCGGGCCGGCTGCGGCCTGTGCGGCCCCGTGTCTCGCTGGGGCCGTGCGGCGCCACCGCGGGGCACACGGCCCGCTCGACCGGCACCCCCTGCCCGGCCGCCGGGACGGCGTGCCGCGGCGGGAACTGCTGCGGGTGCGGGGCCGCGGCGTGGCCTGGGTGCCGTCGCCTTCGCGGGCCTGTCCCTGGTCACGCACGTCGTCGCGGACAGCGCCTGGACCAGGCCGGGCTCGCCGACCGCCCGGCCCGCCCGCGGTACGGCGGCTGCGGGTGGCCGCCGACAAGACGCTGCTCCTGGGGACGGCCGGTGTGACGGAGGCCCGGGACGGCACCGGGGCGTTCCACCCGCTCGCCGAGGAGGTGCCCCGGGCCCTCGCCGACGATCCCCGCACCGCCGGTCCGGCCCGCCTGGCCGCCGTCGTACGGGACGGCACGCCGCGGTACGCCGGGCGGGCGCCTGGCCGACGACACCGCCGTCTTCGCCGTGCGCCGCCGGACTGCCACGGGGGAGGGGGCGAAGCACCCGAAGGCGGACGTTTGCGGTCCTGGGGCCCACCTTTGCAGCCGCAGCGGTTACGGTGCTGCCGTACGTGATCGACAGGGGGAGGGACGAGATGCCCGGAACCGTGCTGCTGCTGGCGGCCTCGCCGGTGGGCAAGGGGCGCCTGGTGGACGCCGCGTCCGTACTCCCCGTACTGGCCGCCGTCCCACCCGGCGTGCTGGCCGGTACGGACACCGCGAACGTCGTCGAACTCGCCGACCCGCTGGAGCCGCAGGCCGTCCTCACCCGGCTCCGCGCCGCCGCCGCGGCCCCCGGCCCGCTCACCGTGTACGTCACCGGCCAGCTCCAGCTCGACCGCCGCCAGCGCCTGCCCCACCTGGCGCTGGCCCGCACCACCGCGTCCACCGCCCGCTACACGGCCTTTCCCTGGCACTGGTTCCGGGAGGAGCTGCGGCTCGGCCAGGCCGGCGCGACGACCCTCCTGCTCGACCTGCACGCGGACGCCGAGGCCTGGGAGCTGCTGCGCGGCACCCCGCTGGACTCGGGTCGCGGCAACGCCGTGCACGGCCGCATCTCGCCCCCGCCGTCCAGAGGCACGGTCGCGGTACCGGCGTACATGAAGGCCGTCGCGACGATCCTGCGTAGCGGGTTCCGGCCGCCGCTGGAGCAGTTGCACCAGCAGGCGCTTGCCCGGATCGCGCCGGAGAGCGCGGGCACGGATCTCGTGCTGAGCACGCCGGGCCCCTCGGCCGGTGATCCGCACGCCGCCATCACCGCCGCCGTCCAGTCCGGCCGCCACTCGGACGCCGACGCCCTCGCCGCCCGGCACGAGCAGGCCGCCGTCGCCGCGCACGGGTTCGCCTCCGAGGAGGCCCTGCACTGGGCCGAGGTCCGGGCCGACCTGGCGATGTTCGCCGGGGACGCGGGACGCAGCTGCCACACCTGGCTGATGGTGGCCACCGTCCGCCTGAACGCCGGGCAGGCGCCGGACGCGCCCGCCGTCGAGGCCGCCGTGGACCGGGCCCACCACCAGTGGGGCCAGATCCGCGACACCGCGCGGGCCCGTGAACTGGGCGCGGCGCTCGCCGAGTTGCGGGGGCGGGTCCCCGGGCGGCGCGAAGGGGCGCTCGACCATGTGCAGCGGCAGTTGCGGCAGTTGCAGACCCAGCCCTGACTGCGTGTGCGACGTGTGCGCCTGGCGTGAAGGGGGCGTGCAATCGCCTGCGCGGGTCGCGTCACAGGTCTGCCGCCGAGGCCTGACCCGGTGTCATGATGTCGGACATGACAGAGGGGGACCAAGTGGCTGTTTTAGGCGTGCGCGTGCGGCTGGGCGCCGGCGCCACCGTGGACGATGTCAGAGCCCTGAAGACGTGGCTGAAGCGGGAACAGCCGCTGGAGGAACTGGTTTCCAAAGGGCAGCTGACTATCGAGGAGCAGGCCGGCACTGACGGGGCCGATGGGCGGCTGGGGCCCGACATCGAACTCGTTCTGAGAGTGCTCGGTGACGTCGTCACGGTCGCGGCACTGACCGAGTACACCGTACGTGCGGTGAAGACCTGGACGAACAACCGCCGCAGGCTCCAGGGCGGCGATCCCGATCCGCAGATCCGCCCGCTGGACCCCGACGGGGAGTAGGCCGGTGAGCCGCTTCGACCCGCGCGGCAAGGCGAACCGGGCGCTGCTGGTCGGCGTGTCCGAGTACGACCACACGGCGCCGGATCCTCAGGGCGTCAACGGCCAGCTCCCCGCCGTGCGGCACAACCGGATGCTGCTCGAGGACGCGCTGCACCAGGGCAATGTGTTCGGTGCGGGCGAGGTGAGGGCCCTGGCCTCGCCGACCCCGGACGAGTTCACAGGGGCGCTGCGCCGCGCCTGCCGTGAGGCCAGAGGGCTGCTGCTGCTCTACTTCGCCGGGCACGCCGTCACCTCCACCTCCGGCAGCGAGCTGCACCTCCAGATGCGCACCGCGCGGGTGCTCACGGGCGATGGGCTGCCCGGCTCGGTCAGTTTCAGCCAGGTGCTGGGCGAGCTCGTCGAGAGCCGCGCCGAGCAGGTCGTGGTGATCCTCGACTGCTGCTACGCGGGCAACGCCGCGGGAATCTGGCACCGCTTCGACGATCCGAAGCGGAAGAAGGACAAAATCCTGCTGCTGATGAGCGTGCAGCCCAACCGCTGCATCCTGGGCGGGGACGCCGACGTCCCGACGCCGTTCACCCGTGAACTCGCGCACGTCCTGGACGAGGGCGGGGAGGTGTGGCTCTCCAAGCTGTATTCCACGGTGAAGCAGCGGATGGCCGAGGCGAACTACAAGGCGGAGGACAACGACCCGCAGCGGCCGCAGGCGCTGGCTCCCCCTGGGACTCGGACGCGGACGTGCTGCTGGCGGCGGGCCCGGTGATCACGTCCCTGCCGGACCCCCCGATCCCCCGCTGGCTCCTCTGGCTCCGGAGCACGTTCGCCCGCGCCCGGAAGGCCGTCGAACGGCTCGGCCGTACGGGACTGACGGTTCTGCTGGCGGTGCTCGTCACCGGCGCCGGCGGCTACGGCGTCCTGGTCCTGGCCGGCGGCTCCGGCCACTGCGGCCCGGCACGGGAGCTGCGTCTCCTCACCGATCCCGATCTGGAACCGGCGATGCGGGCGGCCGCGGACGCCTACGCCGCCTCGGACGCCAACACCACGGAGGACGGCTGCCGGCGCAGCGGCGTGACCGTCTACAGCGCCGGTGCCGCGGGCGTGGTGAGCGCACTGGGCAAGCGGACCCAAGCCTGGCAGCAGCCGCGCGACGACGACAACCCGCAGCGGGACATCGGCCCGCAGCCGGACGTGTGGATCCCCGCCACCCGCGCGGACGTCCGCCGGGTCACCGCGGCCCAGGAGGACTGGGTCTTCGCCCGGCTGGAGCCGGATGCCGAGCCGTTCGTGTACTCGCCGGTCGTACTGGCCCTCCCGGAGGGTCTGGACGACGCCGTCAAGCCCACCGGACGGAAGCTGTCGCAGCTGGTCACCGCCCTCGAACAGGCGCCCGGCGAGGCCGAAGTACGCCGCCCCGACCCGGAGTTCGCCGACTCGGCGCTGCTGGCGACGGTGGGCCTGTACGGCGGTGGAGCCGACGCGCGCGGCGCGGAGCTGCACATCACGCAGTCCGGCCTGCCCGAGCCCTCGGCCGTCAGGCTGCTGTGCACGCTGCCCGACGCCGACGCCGTGGACGACCGCAGCGCGGCCCTGGTCCCCGAGTTCCTGCTGAGGAGCGGCGTCGGCTGCCACCCGGCCACACGCGCTCCGCGCACCGCCGCCTACCCCACCGACGTCCCCGGCCTGGAACCGACGTTCGTGCGGGTGCGCTGGGAGGACGGCGAGCGGGACGCCGACGCCCGGGACGCCGAGGTGAACCGCTTCCGCTCCTGGCTGACCGGAGACGAAGGCCGGAGGGTGCTCGGCGGGCAGGGCTTCAGGTCCGCGCAGGGCGAGCGAGGCCTGCTCGACCCGGAGTCGGCCCCCGAGGGGCTGATCGACGAGGTCCGGCCGGCGGCCTCCGCCGACCCGTTGGAGATGGACAGGGCGCTGGAGCGCTACGGCAACGCGCACGGCCCCGGCCGGGTCCTGTTCCTCCTCGACAGCTCCGGCTCGATGGCCGGCGTGTGGGACGGATCCAGCGGCGGCCCCGGCATCCTCAAGCAGACCCTGACCGGGCTCGGCGGGGGGACGAGTACGGGGTGTGGGCGGTGCACGGCCTCGACGGCCGCACGCACACCGACCTCCTGGGCTTCGGCACGCACGCCCGCCGGGAGGCCGAGCGTGCCCTCGACGCCGCCCGGGTGCGGGACGCGGAAGCCGATCCGTCCGCCGCCCTGGAGGACGCCCTGGCGTTCATGCGCGAGCGCGGCGGCGGCGACGAGCGGCCGCGGCTGATCGTGTACCTCACCGACGGCGAGGACGACAACCGCCTGACCGGCGGCGACCTCGAGCGGGTGGTCGACCGGGCCCGGACCGCCGGCGTGCCCGTGGCGATGGTGACCCTGGACAGCGGCGCCTGCGACCGGGACCGCCCCGGCACGCGGATCGCGGAGGCCGGCCGGGGCCGCTGCCTGGACGCCGGGGACGATCTCGTGCCCACCCTGCGCGACGAGGTCGCCCGCATCGGAACGGGGGAGGAACGATGACCCGACGCCCGGCGGCCGCCGCGCTGTCCCTGCTGTCGCTGCTGACGTTCACGGCCTGCACCGGCGGTGACGCACAGGAGCAGCCGCAGAGCGCCGCCCCCTCCCACCGGATCGTGGTGGCCAGCGGCCAGGACGTCACCGGCAAGAACGGCATCCGCCAGCAGCTCATCGACGCCTGGAACGCAAGGGAGGGCGCAACCGGCTACCGGGCCCGCCTGGTGGAGCTGCCCGGCTCGGCCGACCAGCAGCGCAGCCAGCTGCTCGGCGCCCTCCAGTCCGGCAGCGCCGAGTACGACGTGGTGAACCTGGACGTGACGTGGATCCCGGAGTTCGCCGACGCCGGCCTGATCCGCCCGCTGACCGACTCGGCCGTCAAGGACCCCGAGGACCTCATCAAGTCCGTGGACAGCACGTCGTTCTGGGACGGCAAGCGGTACGCGGTCCCCTTCAACAGCGACGCGGGCCTGCTGTACTACCGCAAGGACCACCTGGTGAAGGCGAGTGCCTCCCGGACCGACCTCGGTGACGACGTCACCTGGGACGAACTCCGGGAACTGCTCGGCGCCCTCGACGACGCCGGGATCGAGGACCACGAGGCGCTGTGGACCACGCAGCTCGCCGCCTACGAGGGCCGTACCGTCAACGCGATCGAGGCCTTCGCCTCGGCCGTACCGGACTTCCGGCTGACCGACGGCGACGGCGAGTACGCCGCGACGCAGGAGCAGTTGACGGCGGGGGTGACCGAACTGCGGGAGCGCACGGCGTCGCCGTACCTCCTGGAGGGGGCCTCCGAGTCCCGCGAGGCAGAATCGCTGAGCGCCTTCGCCGAGGGCCGCACGACCTTCCTGCGGCACTGGCCGTACGTCTACCCGACCCTGCACGAGACCTTCAAGGGAGACCTCGGTGTGGCCCGGCTGCCCGGCAAGGCGGTGCTCGGCGGCCAGAACCTGGCCGTCACCTCGTCCACGTCCGAGCAGCGCGCCGCGAAAGCGGCCGAACTGATCGCGTTCCTCACCGACCCCGACAGCGAACGCTGCCTCCTGCGCGCCGGTTTCGCCGCGACCCGCACCTCGGCCTACCAGGAGGACGGCACCGCCCCCGACTGCCGGCACGCCCCCGCGTACACCGAGGGCCCCTCGGCGTCACCCGGCGGTGAGAGCACCGCCCGCTTGGTCCCCGACCGGATGGCCAACGGCACCAGCTACTCCCGCGACATCCTGCTCCCGGCCCTGCGCGAGGCGGTCCACCGCCCCCGCACACCCCTGTACGGAGCGGTGACCCACATCCTCACCACCGAACTCGACGCGCTGTACGGGCCGCCACGGGGGCCGGGCGGCAGCCGGCCGGGCGACGCGGAGGTGGCGAAAAGCCTTGACGAGGCGTTGAGGAGAGTTTTACCCGGTTGAATCTCCTCCCGGTGATGTTCACATTTCCTCCATTGCTTACGTGTGTCCCGGTGGGTAGCGTCATTTTCGCACTGACCATGCAATCTGACCTACATTCAAAAAACGGGGACGGACTTCGTGAGCATACGAAGCAAGGGAATTTCTGCTGTCATCACCTTCGCCATGACCGGCGCGCTGTGTGGTGTCGGGGCGCAGGCGGCACAGGCGGCTCCGGCGCAGCCGGAACTCCGCGCCGGCGCGGACGAGATCTGCGCGGTCCTGGGGATCGGCAGCGGCGCGGCGGGCCTCACCAAGGCGCTGGCCAAGGGTGCTTCCTGGGTGGGCATCGGCGCCAGCATCGGCTGTTACGCCTACACGAAGGCGAAGGAGGCCACGCCTGCGCAGAAGCGGGCCGCCATGATCGCCTCCTACAAGAAGTACCAGGCCATGAGCGACATCAAGAAGCTCGATGCGCTCGGCTACTACTGCCGTAAGAAGGACAGCGGCGGTGGCGGCGGCACGGACGTCGCCCCCGCCGGCCCGACCGTGAAGGTGGGGTACCGCGACATCAGGATGAAGGGCGTGACGTACAAGTGCACGGCTACCGGGGACTGACCGGCCGTCGCGGCCCGGGCTATGGAGAACGCCTGCTGTTCTCCATAGCGCTGGTCGTGGTGAGCCTGTTGTGGATCACGCAGGACATGGCTGCGTGGGCGACGGCGACGTGTGCGGTTGGCGCCGCCGGTGGAGCGGTGGGGGTTTGTTATTTCGGCTGGCGCTCTATTCGCGCACGCGGGGATTCGCACTAGCCGAATTCGCCCCTGGAATTCACTCGTCGAATTCCTTGCTCACATCACACTCGAACCAAACGGTTTTGCCGGGCCGGTCGGGCAGGGGAGTCCAGCCCCACCGGTCCGTGACGGCGTCGACGATCAGTACGCCGCGTCCGTCCTCGGCGAGTTCGTCCACAGCTGTGGACAGCGGTGGTCGCGGGCACGTGTCCGTGACCTCCACCCGCACCCCACGCCCGTCCGTCCGCCGCGTCATCAGCACCGCGGCGCGCCGGTCGGGCGTGTGGCGTACGACGTTGGCGACCAGCTCGGTGAGGGCGAGGCAGGCCGGGTCGCACAGTTCGGCCATCTCCCAGGCGGTGAGATGGACCCGGAGGATGCGGCGCAGATGCCGGGCGGAGTGCTCACCCAGGGTGAAGCCGGTGCCATACCTGGTGCCAAGTCCGCTGCCTTCGTGGGCAGTTGCGTGATTCATGACACCAGCGTGAAGTCATGTGGTTACTCTCGGCTACAGACCGAAATGAACGCCGCGCCGCGTTCGGACCTGGGGGTGACCGCTTCATGCCCAACATCCGCCGACTCGACCCCACCGCCTCGCCGCTGGACTACTTCGGCTCGGAGCTCCGCCGCTACCGTGAGAGTGCAGGGCTGTCCCAGAAGGAACTGGGGGACTGCATCTTCTGCACGGGCTCGCTGGTAGGCCAGATCGAGACCGCGCACAAGGTCCCGACCAGGGAGTTCGCGGAGCGGGCGGATGCGGCGCTGATGACGGACGGTTGTTTCTCGCGGTTGGTGGGGTTGGTTCTGCGGAGCCAACTCCCGGCCTGGTTTCAGGCCTATGCGGAGATGGAGGCGAAGGCGACCTACATCTCCACGTACCAGGCTCAGTTGGTGTACGGGCTGCTTCAGACACCGGAGTACGCGCGGGCGGTGCTGGCAACCGGCATGCCGGACAACCTCGACGACATGGTGGCGGCTCGCATGGAACGCCAGCGCATCCTGCAGGGCGAGCAGCCGCCGCTGACGCTCGTGGTGCTGGACGAGGCAGCGCTGCACCGCCCGATCGGCAGCCGCGAGATCATGCACAACCAACTCGCGCACCTGTTGAGTTTCCGGGACCAGCGCTGGGTGAACATCCAGGTGCTGCCCTTCGGTGCCGGTGAACACGCCAGCCTCGTCGGGTCGTTCAACGCGCTCCGCTTCGACGACGACCCTGAGATCGTGTACACGGAGGACATGATCTCTGGCCACATGACGGCCAACCCCGACACTGTCAGGGAAGCCGCCCGCCGTTACGCTTCCTTGCAGGCCGCTGCCCTCTCAGTGAGGGACTCGGCGGCACTGATTGCGCGTGTGATGGAGGAGCGCTATGGGGAGCAGCCAGAACCTGACCAACGCGCGGTGGCGTAAGTCGTCGTACAGCGGCAACACCGGCGGTGATTGCGTGGAGGTCGTCGACCTCGGTCTTCCCGGCGTCGCCGTGCGCGACTCCAAGAAGCCCGAGGTCGGGATTCTCACCGTCTCTCCGGAGGCCTATGCCGCCTTCGTGATGTACGTCAGCGCGTGAAGACGAAGTACTTCCACGCGCCGTACGTCGTGGTGTTGACGTTGTCGCCCGACGTCGGGTCGATGTAGGACGAGCGGATCCGGAAGCGCGGACCGACCGGCGGCGTGCCGTCGAGCGTGGTCGCGTCCTTGCCGTAGCGGTCGAGGGCGAAGTACTCCGTGGCCGTGGTGCGCCACGCGCCGTCGGAGTAACGCTGGACTTGGAGCTGGTACTTGCGGCCCGGGTACATCGACATCGTCGTGTTGTGGACCGGGTCCTTGGACTGGCGGAAGTAGAAGTACTTCTGGTTCCAGGCGGTCGCCGACTTGTAGTAGCCGCTCAGGGACGTCGAGATCTTGACCCTGGTGTAGACCGAGTTGGTGACCGTCTTCGGGGCGTAGCGCGTGTCGCCCGTGAACTTCGCGCTGACCTTCGTGTCACGGGTCAGGTGGATCGTCGCCGCGAGGTCGCCGGCCGAGTTGACCGTGCCCTTCTTCACCAGCGTGTTCGGCTTGTCGGAGCCGTACGGGTCGGCCCAGATCTCGACCGTGCGGTTCTTGTACGTCGTGCCGAGGTGCGCGGTGAAGGTGATGTCACGGCCGTAGTCGTACACCTTGCCGTTGTTGGTCAGCGTCAGCGTGGTCGCCGTCTTCGCCACGGTCGTCGATGCCGAGGCCGTGGCGCCCGCGTGGTCGGCGTCGCCCGCGTACGTGACCGTGTACGTCACCTTGCCGCCGGCGGGCGGCGTGTCCGTGAAGGAGTACGAGCCGTCCGCGGCGACCGTCGCCGTGCCGAGCGGCTTGCCGGACGGGGACTCGTCGTCGGTGCGGGTGACGGAGACGGTGGTGCCCGCCGGGAACGCGGCCGAGGAGGTCAGCGACCCGGTGAGGGTGAGGGACTTGGCGCGGGTGGCCGTGGCGGGGGCGTTCGCCGTGAGGGTGGTGGACGTCTTGGTCGGGGCGTCGAGGATCCGCAGCGAGTAGACGTTGCTGTCGTTCTCCGAGATCGCGAACAGCTTGGTCTCGTCGGGTGCCCAGGCCAGGCCCGCCGGGGCCAGGGTGTCGGCGCCGCTGCTGGTGCCGGTGTTGGGGAAGTCGTACTGCTTCAGCGGCGTCGAGGTGCCCGGCTTGAAGACGTGGACGTCCGGGTCGTACCAGGAGAAGGTGCCCGCCGCGACGTCGCCGTTCGGGGCGATGTCCACCGCGTTCGGGTAGGTGTTGGTGACGTACTTGCCGTCCGCGGACAGGTCCGTGAGCTTGTACACCGCCTGGTAGTACGGGGCGCCGCTGGCCGTGACGACGTCCTTGCCGTCCGGCGTGACCGCGAGGTCCTGGAGGTTGCCGCCGCCGGTGTTGCCCGGGTCGAAGGCGTACGCCGTACGGCTCGCCGTGCCGGAGGAGACGTCGTACACGGCGAGTTCGACCGGGCTCTGGCCCGGCGCGCCCGCGACGAGCGTGCCCGGGGCGCCCGCGGAGGCGTCCAGGATCGGGGCCTCGTAGAAGGTGCGGCTGGTGTCCTGCCCCAGGGTGAGGCCCGGGTCGGCGGCGTTCGGGTCGAGCGAGCCGATGTTGCCGTCGCCGGAAGCGCCGTAGCTGAACCACAGCTTGCCGCCGGCCAGGGCGACGTATGCCGGGCCGGCGCCCTGGCCCGTGGACCAGCGGCGGGTCTCGGTCGCCGTGGCCGTGTCGATCGCGACGACCGCGGTAGCGTCGTGCACGGCCGCGTACAGGGTGCCCGAGTCGGGCGACAGCTCCAGGCCGTGGACGCCGGGCAGCGAGCCGACGGTGCCGACGACCGTGCCGGCGTAGTTCGTGACGACGACCTGGCCGGCCGTCGGGTCGCTGATGAACACCCGCTGGTGGACCCCGTCGACGACGATGTCGCCGGTCGACTTCAGGGGCAGGGTCGTACTGGAGTCGGCCACCGCCGACCCGGCGCCGGTCGCGACGAGCGCGACCGAGCTGAAGAGGACCGCGAGCGCTGTGGCGGTAGGCAGAGTGCGTCTGCGCACGATGTTTTCGAACCCCCCGGAACGAAAGACGTGAGGGCCGGACGCGGCGGACTGGGCGCGCGTGCGGCTGTAGTGATCGAAGGTTAGGGGGTCGCACTGACAGCCGGGTGAACCGGTGTGTAAGAGGTGGGTGAGAGCACGTCGGAAGGTGCCGGGGCCGCTATCCGTCACAGCCGGCCCGGACGGTGACCGGTTCTCCTGCGTGGATGATCGAGCCGAGCATGGCGTGGGCGGCTTGGAGCTGTTCGATGGAGCGGCCCAGGCGCTCGCGTTCGTCCTTGAGGTCCTGGGCCATTTCCTCGCAGGTCGGCGCCAGGATGGCTCCCTCGTCGACCATGCAGGGCAGCACCTCCCGGATCAGGTCGGTGTTCAGCCCGGCCGCGAGCAGGATCCGGACGCGGCGCACGGTGGCCACATCGGACTCGTCGAACTCGCGGTAGCCGCTGACTCGCCGCTGCGGTCGCAGCAGCCCTTGCTGCTCGTAGTACCGCAGGCTCCTGGTGCTGACGCCGGTACGCCTCGACAGCTCGCCGATGAACATGTGACTCCCGGCACAAGAGTTTGACTCTGACATGGATGTCAAGGTTTAGCTTAGCCGCCATGACGACGACTCACAGCACCCAGGAATCTCGCACCATCGATCCGAAGGCCCTGGCGGGTAAGAAGGCCGTGGTCACCGGCGGCACCATCGGCATGGGCCGGGCCATCGCCCAGGCCTTAACCGACCGCGGCGCCGAAGTCCTCTACACCGGGCGCAATGACCAGCGCCTCGCCGAGGCCCAGGCGGCACTCGACACCCCGCTGGCCCACCCGGTGCGCTCCGACGCCACTGACGCCACTGCCATCGCCGCCCTCGGCGATCAGGTCGCCGACCGCCTCGGCCGCATCGACTACCTGTTCGTCAACCAGGGCATCGCCGAGTTCCAGACGCTCGAAGAGGTCACCGAGGAATCGTGGGACCGCATCTTCGACGTGAACGCCAAGGGCGCCTTCTTCACCGTCCAGCGGCTGGCACCGCTGATGTCCGAGGGCGGCTCGATCGTGTTCACCACCGTCTCCAACGGCCAGATCTTCCCCGGTCTCAGCGCCTACTCCGGGGCGAAGGAGGCCGTTGCCGCCTTCGCCAAGGTGCTCGCCGCCGAGCTTCTCCCCCGCAAGATCCGCGTCAACTCGATCGCCCCCGGGTTCATCCTCACCCCCACCATGGGCGTCGCCGAACTGACCGACGAGCAGCGCGCCGAGTTCGTCGAACAGGGCAACGCCTCCACCCCGATGGGCCGAGGAGGCACCGTGGAGGAGATCGCCGCCGCCGCGCTGTACCTGGCCGTCGAGGCCACCTTCACCACCGGCGTGGAACTCCCCGTGGACGGCGGGTTCGGCCAGGGCCTCGGCGCATGACCGAACCCTAGGGCGACTTCCCGCCCCCCTCGACCTCCACCTGGACACCGCGCAGTTCGGGCGGATCCGACGCTCTCGCCGGCCCCGCGTTCGCCGCCAGCAGCAGGGTCGCGACGGCGACGACGGCTGCGGCGAAGCCTCTGGCGTACCGCTCGGCGGTGCGTGGGCGTTCGAGCACGGCGACCTCGCAACAGGGGCGGCGACTACGACAGCAGCGTGTTAAGCACGCTTAACTCTCGGTTTAACCTAGGGGCTGTCCGAGCCGAAGGGCAAGGGGGGCAGGGGGGAGTTGGCGTGGGGGAGCGCGACGATCCGGGGACCATCGGGCGCCGGGTGCAGCGGTTGCGGGTCGAACGCGGAATGACGCAACGGGAGTTGGCGGAACCCGCGTACACCCCCGCCTATGTCTCCACCCTGGAGTCGGGCCGGGTGCGGCCCTCCGACGACGCCCTGCGGCATCTCGCCGGGCGGCTGGGCGTCGCCTTCGACGAACTCGCCACCGGGCGTTCGGCGCGGCTCGTGACCGAGCTGCGGATGCGGCTGACCGAGGCCCAGCGCGTCTTCGCCGTCGGTGAGGCCGAGGCGGCGGCGGAGCAGTACGCCGGGTTACTCGTCGAGGCCGAGACGCAGGGGCTGGCCGGGGAACAGGCCGCCGCGCTGCTCGGGCTCGGCGAGTGCGCCCTGGAGACGGGCGAGCTCGTGGCGGGCCGGCAGTACTTCGAGCGGGCCGAGGCCTGTCTCGCCGACGCGCCGCTGCCCGTCCGGGTCCCGGCGCTGCGCGGGCGGGCCGTCGCGCATTACCTCGCCGGGGAACTCCGGTACGCCGTGTACCTGCTGGAGGCCACCCTCGATGAGCTGAACCGCGGCGGCCTGCACGACCCGGACGCCCTGCTGCTGCTCTACGCCAGTGCCATCGGGCCGTACATGGACATGGGCGCGCACGCCCGCGCCGCCCAGGCCGCCGAGTTCGCCCTGGCGCTCGCCCCGCAGTCCGGCGACCCGGCCCTGGTCGCGCGCATGCACCGGTCGGTCGCCAGGACCCTGGTCGCCGAGGGACGTCTCGCCGAGGCCGACGCCTCGCTGGCCAAGGCGGCCGAGCTGTACCGGGGCCTGAAGATCCGCACCGAACTCGCCAACTGCCACTGGATGCGCGGCTACGTCTACGCCCAGGACGGGCAACTGGAGCGCGCGGAGGACGAGTTGCGGGAGGCGCTCGGCATGCTGTCGGCCAAGCGCGCCGCCCTCTACAGCAGCCAGGTCGCCGTCGAGCTGGCCGACGTGCTCCACCGGCGCGGCAAGTCCGACGAGGCGGCGGCCCTGCTGCACGGGGTCCTCGACGACCTGTCCCCCGAGCGCGGCGCCGTCCACTCCGCCGCCGCGCACCGGCTCCTCGGCATCATCGCCGAGGACGCCCGCCGCACCGAGGACGCCGAGGAGCACTACGTCCGCGCCCTGAGCCTGCTGGAGCGGGCGGGCGCGGCCGGCGACCTGGCCGACCTGTGCCGCCTGCTGGGGGACCTGCTGCGGCGCACGGGCCGGGTGGAGGCGGCCCTGGACGCCTACCGGACCGGTCTCGGCCACCGTACGGCTCCCGGCACGACGACCCTCGGGCCCGCGCCCGCACAGCCTCCTCTGTGAGGAGACAGGGGCGTCGGACAGTCGCGCGGGTTAGCCTCCTCTCCAAGATGTGAACGACCGGGGCGGGGCACGTGGAGAACCAACGGACGGTGGCCGACGGGCTGCGGACAGGCCTGCGCGCCCTCGTGTACGCCGTGCTCGGCGGCGGCGCTCTGATCACCATCGTGACCGTCGTGTCGGTGCTCGGGCCGATGCTGGCGCTCGATCTCTACACCCCGCCGGTCGCGGCCTGGTGGACCGTGTTCACCGCGATCACCGTCCAGGGCGTGCCCTTCCTGCTGCTGGGCACGGTCGTGTCGGCGGCGATCGGCGCGTTCGTGCCCGAGCGGGTGTTCCAGCGGTTGCTGCCCCGCCGTACGGCGCTCGCCGTGCCGGTCGCGGGCGCGGCGGGGGTCGTCCTGCCCGGCTGCGAGTGCGCGTCCGTGCCGGTGGCGGGCAGCCTCATGCGGCGGGGTGTCGCCCCCGCGGCCGCGCTCGCCTTCCTGCTGTCCGCGCCCGCGATCAACCCCGTCGTCCTGGTGGCGACCTCCGTCGCCTTCCCGGGCCAGCCGGAGATGGTCCTCGGCCGGCTGGTCGCCTCGCTCGCCACGGCCGTGGTGATGGGGTGGCTGTGGGCGCGGTTCGGGCGGGAGGAGTGGCTGAGGCCGCCGAAGCGGAGCGCGGCGCACGTCCCGCGTGGTCCGCGTGCTTTCGTCGCCGGGCTCCAGCACGACTTCCTGCACGCGGGCGGGTTCCTGGTGGTCGGTGCGGCGGCCGCGGCGACGTTCGCCATCGTCGTACCGCGGTCGTTGCTGGAGGTGTTCACCGGGTCGGCCTGGCTGTCGGTGCTGCTCCTGGCCCTGCTGGCGGTGGTGTTGTGCGTGTGCAGTGAGGCCGACGCGTTCGTGGCGGCGTCACTGAGCGGCTTCTCGCCCACCGCGCGCCTGGCGTTCATGGTGGTCGGGCCGATGGTCGACCTCAAGCTGATCGCGCTCCAGACGGGCACGTTCGGCAGGTCCTTCGCGCTGCGGTTCTCCTCCGCGACCTGGCTGGTGGCCGTCGCGAGCAGCGTCCTGGTGGGGTGGTGGCTGCTGTGAGGCACTACGGACCGGCCGTACTGCTCGCCCTCGTCGGCGCGGCGATCCTGCGGGTGTCGCTCTTCAGCGACCTGTATCTGCGGTATGTGCAGGCCGGGTTGCGGCCGTATCTGGTGGTGTCGGGGGTAGTGCTGGTGCTGCTCGCGGGGGTGGTGGGGGTGCTGGTGCGGTCGGCGGGGGAGCAGGAGGGCCCTCACCGGGAGGGCCCTCACTCCCACGCCGACCACGCCCATGGCCCCGCCGGTCCCCGTGTCGCCTGGTTCCTCACCCTCCCCGCCCTGGCCCTGATGCTGTTCCCGCCGCCCGCCCTCGGCTCCTACAGCGCGGAGCGCGAGACCGCCCAGCGCGCGGCCCGGGGCATCGGCACCTTCCCGGCGCTGCCGGCCGGGAACCCGCTCGACCTCACCCTCGGGGAGTTCGGCTCCCGGGCGGTCTACGACAGCGGCGGTTCCCTGAAGGGACGCACGGTCCGCCTCACCGGCTTCGTCACCCGCGACGCCGACGGCACCTGGTACGTCACCCGCCTCCTCGTCTCCTGCTGCGCCGCCGACGCGACCGCCGCCAAGGCCGAGGTGCGCGGCGCCGACGCCCCGCCCGTCGACACCTGGGTCACGGTCACCGGCACCTGGCACCCGGAGGGCGAACTGGGCTCGGCAGCCGCCTGGCCGCCGGTCCTCGACGCCACCTCGGTCCGGCAGGTACGGCAGCCGGACAACCCGTACGAGAAGCGCTGAGGGGCACGCCGCGGCGACGGCCCGGCGTACGGGTTTCGCCCCACCCGCGACGGGTAGTCGGGGCACGATTCCGGGAGGGCTCGGGGCACGATTCCGAGAGGGCTCGTAGGCCGCCGCACCGGCCGGTCCGGGCGGGCGGCGCGTACCGGCCCACTCCGTGTCCAGCGGGGCCGGCCCGGAAGAGCGTCGATGTGAAGGCCGGTGATCGAAGGAGGCGGTGGTCGTGCGGCCCAGGGACGATCCCCGAGGCGCTCCCGGCGACGACCCCGGTCCCCGCCACGCCGGGGGCGGTGACCTGGACCTGGACGGGATCCGGGCCGCCGATGTGATCGCCAGGGGTGTGCGCGGGGCCGAGCCCGGAGAGGTCCCGGGCCGGCTGTGCGAGGTTGCGGTCGAGCTGCTGCCGGTGGTCGGCGCGAGCGTGTCGCTGCGCAGCGAGGGTATGCCCGTCCAGCTGAGCGCCAGCAGCGCGCATGCCGCGCGCCTGGCGCAGATTCAGGCGACGCTGGGCGACGGTCCCTGCCAGAGCGCGCTGAAGGACGGGGCGCCCGTGCTCGCCTGCGACCTGACGACCGGCCGTGACGCGGGTCGCTGGCCGGTCTTCGCCCAGCAGGCGACGGAGGCCGGGGTACGGGCGGTGTACGCGGTGCCGCTGGGCACCGACGCGGTGTGCGTGGGCACCCTCGACCTGTACCGCGACAGCCCCGGCGGGCTCACCGACCGCCAGCTGCACGTGGCCCGGCTCGTGGCCGGTGTCATGACGGTGGCCCTGATGGCCCTGC
This sequence comes from Streptomyces sp. DG1A-41, assembly GCF_037055355.1. GTDB lineage: Bacteria > Actinomycetota > Actinomycetes > Streptomycetales > Streptomycetaceae > Streptomyces. Next base: position 4,668,724 of record NZ_CP146350.1, read on the forward strand.
CCCGCGAGACCGAGGTTGAACCGAGGGACGAGGAACCCTGGCTGAGCGGGCTGGCCGCGGACCACGACGAGGTCTACCAGGCCGTCGGCATGATCATGGCCCAGCTCGGCGTCGGCGCCGACGACGCACTCGCCCGCCTGCGCGCAGACGCCTTCGCCCGCGGCTGCACGGCCCTCGACGCGGCCCGCGAGGTGATCGCCCACCGCAGGCGTTTCGACCGGTACTGAGACCTGGCCGGTGGCTTGGGGGGTGGGGCGAGGCCCGGCGGTGGCCGTGGGGGTGGTGGTGAGATCGGTGGGGGCGGTGGTGTCCCCACTGGACCCGTGGGGTGGTGTTGACCGGTGGGTGGCGTGGAGGAGTGGGGCGAGGCCCGGCTGGCTGTCTGGGGGCGGTGATCAGGTCGGTGGGGGCGTGGGGGCGAGACCCGGTTGGTGGCATGGGTACTGGTGGTCCGATCGGTGGCGTGGGCCTGGCAGCGGCGTCGAGACCGGCTGGCGGCGTGGAAGCAGTGGAGAGACCCGGCTGGCGCCGTGGGGGTGGTGGCGAGACCGGCCTGTGGCGGGGGCGAGGTCCGCCGGTGGCGCGGGAGTGGTGGGGAGGGCCGGTCGGCGTGGCGGAGCGGTGGGGAGGCTCGGTCGGCGCGGCGGAGTGGTGGTGAGGTCCGCCGGTGGCGCGGGAGTGGTGGGGAGGACCGGTCGGCGTGGCGGAGCGGTGGGGAGGCTCGGTCGGCGCGGCGGAGTGGTGGTGAGGTCCGCCGGTGGCGCGGGAGTGGTGGGGAGGACCGGTCGGCGTGGCGGAGCGGTGGGGAGGCTCGGTCGGCGCGGCGGAGCGGCGGCGGGGCTCGGTCGGTCTGGCGGTGGGCCGGTCGGGGTGGTGGAGCTGTATGGGGTTCGGGAGCCGGTCGGTGTTCGTCAGATCTGGGCTCGGCCCTGCTTCCGGATTTCCGACAGGCGTTGCGCGCCGAGTTCGGCGGTCTGCTGGGTGACCTCCTCGTACACCTCGTCGAGGCCGGCGTTGGTGAGTGTGATCGTCTCCTCCCCGACCCGCACGGCCGCGAGGTCCACCGTGAGGTACGTCAGTTCCCCGTCCTCCGTCTCGCCGGCCAGCGTGACCCGCAGGGCCTGCCGGGCGTCTCCCACCGGCGGCAGCGGCATGTCGCTGACCTGGACGGCCTGGATGCCGCCGCGCGTGGTCGCGGCCGTGAACTCGCCGCACTTCCCCGGCAGCGACTTCAGCCAGGCCAGGGTGCGGTCGACGTCCGCCGGCGGGTGGGCGGCGATGTGGTAGCGCAACTGGGCGCCGGTGTCGGCGTCGTCGAACGCGGCCGTCGCCTGCGGGCCGGCCGGGGTGCCGAAGAGTTCCTCCGTGTAGAGGGCGTCGAGCAGCCGCTGGCAGTCAGGGTCCTCCGTGGTCGCCTTGAGCAGCCCGTCCCGCCAGGTCCTGGCACCCCGCGTCGGTTCCCACGGCTCCCCCAGATCGGCCCCGGTGATCAGTGCCGCCTGGGCCTGGGCCTCGGTGAGGCCGGCCCCGGAGCTCGCGGGCCGTTCGCCGGCGGGTGACGCGCCGGTGGGGGTGGCGGAGGCGGAGAACCACCGCGGCCGCGGTTCGTCCTGGACGGAACACGCGGCCGTGGCCAGCAGGGCGGTCACGGACAGCGCGGAGGCGAGGAGGGCGCGGGCGCCTGGGCCGCGTCGGCCGGCCGGAGGGTGGGGCATCGGAGGGTCTCCTGCGGGGAGTTCATGGAGGTGCCTCATGACGGGGCGGGCTCTCCAAGATCGGGCACGTGCTCTTACGGCACCACCGCGACGGTCGGCACACCAGTGCGACGGGCTGTTCGGGTGAGGGAGGCGTACGCGCTGCGCGCCCCCGCGAAAAAATGCCTCCCGCCAAAAGTGCGCCCCCGTTGAAAAAAGCCGTCGCCCCGCAGGCCGCCCCCCTGTTACGGTCACGCCCATGAAGCGCGCCCAGCCGTTCCCGTCTCTCACGACGACGCCGGAGAGTGTCCCGGCGCGCTGACAGCTGACGCAGATGTCCGAAGCCCCGGGGCGAGCGCCCCGGGGCTTCGTCGCGGTGGGGTACCGCCCGGCTCGAGCGAAGCCGAGAGCTGGGGAGCTCGCCCCAGACCCGAGGAGCCCACCATGCACGACCACCGACGGCTCGGCCGCGAGCTGAACCTCTTCGACACCGACCCGCTGATGGGCGCGGGGCTGCCGTACTGGCTGCCCGACGGCGCGATCGTGCGGCACACCCTGGAGGAGTACGTCCGCGAGGCGGAACAGCGGGCCGGCTACCGGCACGTGTACTCGCCCGCCCTCGGCAAACGCGAGCTGTACGAGATCTCCGGGCACTGGGACCACTACAGCGAGGACATGTTCCCGCCGATGGACCTCGGCTCGGAACAGGTCCTGCTGCGCCCGAGCCTGTGCCCCCACCACGCCCTGATCTACCGCTCCCGCTCCCACAGCTACCGCGAACTGCCCTTCCGTATGGCCGAGTTGGGGGGCATGTACCGCTCGGAGCTGTCCGGCGTCCTCGGCGGCCTGACCCGGGTGCGGGCCATCACCCTCAACGACGCGCACATCTTCTGCACCCTGGAGCAGGCCGTCGAGGAGGCGCGCGGCGCGCTGGAGCTGATCGGCCGCGCCTACGCGGACCTGGGCATCCGCGCGACCCGCCACCGTCTCTCCCTCCCCGGCGAGGGCGGCAAGTACGTCGCGGACCCGGACCTGTGGCGGCGGGCCACCGCCCTGCTGCGCGAAGTCCTGGACGGCTCCGGCATCCCCTACGAGGCCGCCGAGGGCGAGGCGGCCTTCTACGGCCCGAAGATCGACGTGCAGATCGTCGACCCCGCCGGGCGGGAGGCCACCCTGTCCACCGTCCAGATCGACTTCCACCAGCCCGAACGCTTCGACCTGCACTACATCGGCGCCGACGGGGCGAAGCACCGCCCGGTCATGGTGCACCGCAGCATCATCGGCAGCGTGGAGCGCGCGGTCGCCCACCTCGTCGAGGCCCACGGCGGAGCCTTCCCGCCCTGGCTGGCCCCGGTGCAGCTGGTGATCCTGCCGGTGGGGGACGAGCAGAGCGAGGACGCCCACGCCCTGGCCCGCCGCGCCCACGACCTCGGCCTGCGCGCCGAGGTCGCCGGCCCGAGCACGGCACCCTCGCCGCCCGTGTCCGCCAGGCCCGGCTGGTCCCGTACCAGGCGGTGATCGGCGAGCGGGAGGCCGCCGCCGGGCTCGTGGCACTCCGGGTGCGCGACGGCCGCCGCCCGGACCCCCTCCCCGCCGCCGAGCTGCTGCGCCGTATCGGGGACCGGGTAGCGGCTCGCGCCACCGATCTGTGGGCACCGGCAGCTGTCTGAGCAGGCTCAGAACGCCCAACGCGTGTGGCTGAAGACGCCGTTGTCGCGGCCGAAGCCGTACGCCGTCGCCGGTGCCACCGCGAACACCACATCGTCCCCGCTGCGGAACGCGTCCCCCATGCCGTGGAAGGTGCCCTCGGGGGAGGTGATGTGCGGCCCGTACTTCGTCTCGAACGCCGTGATCACCTCCTCCAGCAGCGCCGGGTCGGCAACCGGCTCCGCCGTGCCCTCGACCACGAGGTCGAGCCCCTGGGCGAGCGAGTTCGCGCCGGTGGTCAGCGCACAGTGCGCGTCGTGCGCGAGGTTCTTCGCCTTCTGCTCCTCCCTGCCGGTGGAGAAGTACAGCGCTCCGTCGTGCCAGGCGGCGATGCAGGGCGTGACGTGCAGTCTGCCGTCGGGCCGCACCGTGGACACCCAGAAGATCTCGGCGGCCTCCAGATGCCGCTGGGCCTCAATCCAGTCGACGGCGGTGACGTTCGAGGCACCCGGGCGCGGATTGAGCGCGGAACTGTAACGGGCGTCGAGCTCGGTCGTGGGCTGCTTCGCGGGTCCTGGTGCGGGCATGGCGGATCTCCTTCGTCGGCTCTCTCCGATAACGACCGGCGGCCCGCACCGGAATCATCGCCACCCCAGGCCGTAGGGTCGCGGGTGCCGCTCCGCCCCGGAGCGGCCGGAGCGAAAGGAGGCCTGGTCGTGACGGACGGTCAGCGCATCCCGGTGATCATCGACTGCGACACCGGCGTCGACGACGCCCTCGCCCTGCTGTTCGCCGTACGGCACCCTGCGCTCGACGTGCGGGCGATCACCTGCGTGGCCGGGAACACGGACGTCGACGGCGTGGTCCGCAACACCCTGACCGTGCTGGAGGTGGCCGGTGCCGGGGACATTCCCGTCGCCCGGGGGGCCGAGCGTCCGCTGATCGAACCCGTGCGGACGGCGCGGCATGTGCACGGGCAGGACGGCATGGGGGATCTGGGGCTGCCCGCGCCGACCCGCGTGCCGGTCGACGTGGACGCGGTGGCGCTGCTGCGTCGCGAGATCCTCGCCTCGCCGAGGCCGGTCACGCTCATTCCCATGGCGCCCCTGACGAACATCGCGCTGCTGCTGCGGACGCACCCCGAGGTGACCCGCAACATCGAGCGGATCGTGTTCATGGGCGGCGCGGTGGCGACCGGGAACGCCACGCCGGTCGCGGAGTTCAACGTGTGGCACGACCCGGAGGCGGCGGCGGTTCTGCTCACCGCGGGGGTGCCGATCACGATGTACGGGCTGGACGTGTTCAAGAAGGTGCTGGTGTCGGCGGGGGAGGTGCAGCGGCTGCGGGCGAGTGCGGATCCGAGTCTGCGGATGGCCGGTGAGCTGCTCGCCCACCGGGATCCGGCCACGTCGGGCGATCCCACGCCCATGGGTGGGCTCGGTGACGCGGGTGCGGTCTGCGCGGTCGTCGACCCGAAGGGACTGACCACCGAGCGGCTGCAGGTCGAGGTCGTCCTCGCCCCGGGGCCCGCCCGCGGCCAGACGATCGTCGACCGCCGGCCGCGGCCCGGGGAGTCGGAGATCCACGGAGGTGCCCGTGAGCGGCCCCTGGTGGACGTGGCGCTGGGCGTGGACGTTGAGCGGTATGTGAAGCTATGGCTGAGAACGCTGGAGTAAGCCTGGGAGACGCCTCCCTAAGCACCCTTGCGCGGCCTGCCTCGTCTCGGGGCGGGCGGACGCCAAGAGTCCACGTCCTTGACTGAAAGGCCGAGGCGGGTGAGGTGTTCGTCATAGGCGCGCTCGAGGGTTTCCCGGTCCGGCGTCGGGCCAGTGCTGAGTCCGTCGTCGGGGGCCGTAACCCAGGGGAGAAGCTCTGAGAATGCCTTGAGCAGGGGCAGGGCCGACTCCGGACGCTGTGCATGGGCGTGGGAATCGGCTTCGAGGAGGTTGAGTACCACCATGGCCCGCTCGTCGGCGGTCCAGCCCGCCCAGCCGATCGGCGTGGTGGGAGACAGGGGTGAGAAGGATGAAGCGAACGAAACGAACCGCTCGTTCGGGACGTCGAACTTGCCGCGGTGCCGCCAGTAGGACGGCCTGAGGAAGTCCCCGGACGTGAAGCGCGGTAGGACCGGGCTCGAAAGGCGCACGTCGGCGACGAACTCCTGTCCGTCTTCTCGGCGTTGGACTTCCCATACCTTTTCCCAGACGCGCCGCTTGGCGAGACCCGACGTCTTGTACCGGAGAGGCGCAGCCTGCGGCACGTGTTCGTCGGCGAGCAGGTCCAGCAGCACGTCGGACGTCACGGCAGCGGGAGCGTAGAGCGCCGCCAGCGTGGTGAAGTCTTCGTTCCCACACAGCAGTTCGGCCAGTTGGCGGACCGTCCGGGCGACAGGTCGGCGCCCTGCCGGGGAAGACTCGTACCACAGGTGGGACGCCTCGCAGTGGTCGAGCAGGCGTTGCCGGAGCATGGGGCCAATCCTGGTTTCCCAGGGGTCGACCGACCAGCGGCGTTTGTACTCGGGCTGCTCCAGTAGCCTCAGTGACGCGTTCTGCTCGATCGCGTTCACCCGGCGTCGCACCAGCTCCCGGTACGCCGGAGGCCAGTGCTGGGGAGGGTTGGTCACCGGCGTCGCCGAGTGGCGCGTGAACCACTGCGTCTCCACCTCTCCCGCTGCGGCGCGCCGGGCGAGCACGATTTCGAAGGCTCGTTCCCCCAGGGCGAGATCGGGTACGTCCTCGAGCGGGCCGTTCAGTTCTCCGTCGTCGGGGATCAGGCCGTAGTGGGCGTACACCTTCCAGTCGAGTTCCTCCTGGAAGGCGATCATCCGTGATCTGAGGGACGCCCATCGGTGTCGGGCCGAGTGGAGGAGCCGGGCGGTGATCCGGGTGTCCGGGGCGGCGATCTCCCGCAGGACGTGCTGCGACTTGGCCGCCAGGGAGTCCAGTTCTTCGGCCTCCGCGACGGGGAACGCGGCGGGAAGCGGCAGGTCGAGAAGCCGGGTCGAAGTGAACTCGTAGATCTTCGCCCAGGCTTCACCGCCTGTTTCGGCGCCTCGCAACTGGTCGACGCGCGACTGCCCCTTGCTCTGGCTCATTTGCTTGAGCCAGAAACTCACGGCCGAGCTGTTGAGGATGCCGAGGAGTCCGAGATGGGACTCCGCCGAGGCGCTCGTCGACAGCTTGATCACCGGTGCCGAGTTGAGGGGGACGGCAGAACCCCGGAGCAGGCTGAAATGAGGGTGGGTTGCCACCCAGGGAAAGACGATGGACCACGGATGCACGTCCCCGGCGGACGCGATGTGGTGCCAGTCGTACCAGGGTGACGTCTTCTTCGCGCCTTTCCGCTTCCGCAGAACGGTCCGGTACGGCCACAGCCGTCGGTGATGTCCGGGAACGCTTGTCAGGTCGATGACGGGTTCGAAGCGGTGATCCGTGCGAGGGAAGAATGCCATGAGCGCCGGGGACGCGGACCAGTCCCGTACCTCGGAACCGGTGAGTACCGGGACGGTGGCGAAGTCCTCGGCCCCCTGGCGCCGGAAGGAACGGTCGGTGGCGCAGAAGAGGTCGTCCGATCCGGTGTTGGCGGCGTATCCGACGCGCACGACACGGTCGCCGAGCCGCTCTCCGTTCTCCATGCGGCGCAGTACGTCGCGGGCCGCCGACGGCGTGAGACTCCAGGGGAAGACGCTCAGCTGCCCGCGGTCCTGCAGATAGGACTCCGCCCACTCGCTCGCCACCCCGGTCGTGAACGCCAGGGTCCGCAGCGATTGCCAGACATGTCCCTCTCCGGGCACCTCCGGTCGCGAGGGTTCGCCCCGACGGCCCACGACCATGTGGACGGGAGTACCGGGATCGGCCATGCGGTTGCGGCCCGCGAGGATGGCGGTCGGGACTCCGTGGCCGGGGATGTAGGCCCCGGACGTGTCGATGACGTGGGTGGTCTCCACTCGGGGCAGGACGCGCTCGACAAGGTTGCGTCCGAACTCACGCTTCATGAAGGAGTTGGGCGTGAAGAGACCGACCCGGCCCGCCGCTTCACCCGGCTGTGCGAGCTCGAAGGCGAGTTCCGTGAAGGGAACCGGCAGCGCGTAAGCCCCGCTGCAACTCTCGTAGAGGTCGCGGTAGATGGCGGACAGCGCCTTGTCCGCGACGGTGACGTACGGCGGATTGGTCGTCACCACGTGGTACGACGCCGGCCGGAGGAGCCCGTGACGAGCGGTGTACTCGTCGAACTCGGAGGGGAGACCCGGATGCGCGGCCATCCGACCCAGGTGGGCGGTGCGGCCGTACAGGAGGGAGTCACCGGTCGCGACGACCAGCGGCAGGTCCGGGACCTCGTCGAGACGCCGTTCCCCGGCGCTGTTCATGGCGGCCAGCAGCAGGCGGAACCGCGTGATGCTCACGGCGCACGGGTCGATGTCACAGCCGTGCACCGACCGCAGAGCACGGGCCGCCCGCTGCCACGGGCTCATGTCCGGCCTGGCCTCGGACCAGCGGCGGAAGAGTCGTTCGTACGCGTCGAGCAGGAACGCGCCCGAGCCGCAGGCGGGGTCGATGATCCGGAGGCCGGACAGTCCCCTCGTCTGGGACACGTGCTCCGCAAGGGCCGGTTCGAGCACGAGATCGTGGATGAGGTCGACGACGAACAGCGGGGTGGGGGCCTGGGCGTACGACTTCCGCGCCCGCTCGTTGAGCGCCGAGTGGAGACCGGCCAGGAACTCCGTGGAGCGCGAGGCATCGGTGAAGTCGTGCAGGAGAGCGCCGTCCGGCGTCCGGCGGCGCCAGAAGGTGAGCAACTCCTCGCAGGCCTCGTGGCTGGGCCGCAGCTGCCAGAGCGGATGGCTGCTGCTGAACACCGTGGCCATGACCGGGTGTGCGCGGAGCCGGTCGATGGCGTGCACGATGAGGTCACCGGCCGAGAGGTGGGGTCGGGGTACGCGGAGGGCTTCGTCCGCGAGGTCCGTCGGGCGGGCGGCGAAGGCGATGTCGAGGAGCTCATTGTCCTCGCAGAACCTGATCATCACGGTCGCCAGTACCCACGCCGTCGCCACCTGGGAGACCCGGGCGTCCAACCAGGCTGACCATGTCGTCGACGTCAGGCCCTGGCCCCTGGCGGACTTGTATTCGTCGCGCAGAACCTCGATGGCCGGGTCGGCGGCAAGGTGCTGACTCAGCTCCGCTTCGATGCGGGCGGTGAGCCGCACCAGGTCTCCGGCCAGGCCGTTGTCGACGGGCATAGGACTCTTCCAGTCAGCTTCGCATGGTTCCGCGTCTGACTTTATCACCGAGAGAGTGTCATAAAGTTTGGAGAGTGTTGTGATTGCCGCCTACGCTTCCTGGGTGGCCGGTCGCGAGACCGGTCGTCCTCGACGGAAGGGGTGGGCGGCTCATGGGTGGCGATGACGGGTGGCTCAAGTGGGTGTGGGTGGCGTTGGTCCTGATCGGTGCGTCGCTTCTTGGCTGTGCTGCGGCTGGAATTTCTTGGCTGACGACGGGTGGGAGCCCGGCCAGAGGGAGGGTGAAGGGGGCCCTCGCTGCGGGCGGTGTGACCTTCCTCGGAGCGGCCACTCTCGGGATCGCGATCGGAGGCTTCCTGGTCGGGTGACTGGATAGGAGTAAACTCCTTAGGGGTGTATCCCTCTCTGCTTGTCGTCCAAGGAGCCACATGAACCGTCGGGCAAGGCCGAACAAGCCGTCGCGTGTCTACGATCGCGGGAGCGAATGGGACGCGCTCACCTCCTTCGTGAACCGGCCTCGGCCGCACGCCATGCTCGGGATCGTCAGCGGCCGACGACGCATGGGGAAGACGTACCTCCTGCGGGCGCTCGTCGAGCAGTGCGGAGGCTTCTACTTCGGGGCCACGGCAGGGACGGAGGCGGAGTCCCTCCGCCAGTTCAGTGCAGCTCTGGCAGACCACGCGGGTTCGCCAGTGCCCTTTTCCTTCGCCGCATGGGATGACGCGATCTCGTATCTCTTCGATCTCGCCGGCCCCGGGCGGAGGGACAGCCCGTTCCTCGTGGTCATCGACGAGTTTCCGTACTTGGTCAAGGCGGCCCCGGAACTGCCTTCGCTCATCCAGCGCGCGATCGACCGCTTCCAGGTGGAGGAGAGCCGTATGCGACTGCTCCTGTGCGGTTCGGCGATGTCCGTCATGGGCGGGCTGCTGGCCAGCACAGCACCTCTGCGTGGCCGGGCGCAGCTGGAAATGGTCGTGCGGCCCTTCGGATACCGGGCCGCGGCGGACTTCTGGAGTGTCGCCGACGATCCCGCGCTTGCCGCACGACTGCACGCCATCGTGGGAGGTACCCCCGCGTACCGGCGCCAGTTCCTGGCGGATGACGTTCCCGCGGGTGTGAGCGACTTCGACGACTGGGTGTGCCGCACTGTCCTGGCGCCGTTCAGTCCGCTCTTCCGGGAGGCTCGGTATTTGCTTGCCGAGGAGGCGGACATCCGTGACACCGCGCTGTACCACTCGGTGCTCGCGGCTGTGGCGCAGGGCAACACGACGCGAGGCGGCATCGCCGGCTACATCGGTCGCAAGTCCGTCGACATCTCGCATCCACTGAACGTCCTGGAGGACAGTCACCTCCTGGTGCGGGAGGCGGACGTCTTCCGGGCCGGCAAGTCCCAGTACCGCATCACCGAGCCGCTGATCAACTTTTATGAGGCCGTCATGCGCCCGGCCTGGGCGCGCCTGGAGAGCGGTCAGGCCGCAGAGGTCTGGGCGCAGTCGGCGGAGCGCTTCGCGGCGCAGGTGGCCGGTCCGCATTTCGAGGCGATGTGCCGGGAGTACGTGCTCGGACCGGGCCGCTCCTTGCTCGACACGTCACTGGGCGAGATCGGCAGCGGCGTGGTGACCGCCTCGAGGGAGCGTCGGCAGATCCAGATCGACGTAGCCGTGGTGGAGCAGGGGTCCGGCGGGAACAGGTCCGCGGTCACGCTGCTCGGTGAGGCGAAGTGGGGGACCCTCATGGGAGTGAGCCACCTGGAACGTCTGGAGCGGGCCCGGGAACTCCTTGCCGGACGGGGGATGGACACCACGCGGTGCGGTCTGGCGTGCTTCAGCGCTGCCGGCTTCAGCGATGCCCTGCAGGACGAGGCAGAGCGGGGTGGTGTCCTGTTGATCGGCCTCGACGAGCTCTACGGTCGGGCGATGCCGGCGGCCGTTCTGCCATAGGGGGCACCCCCTTGGAGAGATGGAGCCCAGGGCTCGAAAGCCCCGGGCTCCATCGGACGTCAACGCGTCGCGCGCTTCCTGCGGGTCACGACCACCATGGCCGCGCCGCCCGCCAGCAGGGCCGCCGCACCGATGGCGATCGGGCCCGTGCTGCTGTTGGCGCCGGTTTCGGCGAGGTCGCCGCCGCCGCCGTTCGGCTTGGGGGCCGGGGGCGGCGTCGACTCGGAGGTGGACGGGGTGGGGGTGTCCGTGTCCGTGGCGGGGGGCGTCGAGGGCTCGGCGGGTTCCGACGGGGTGGCCGGCGGCGTGGTCTCCTCGGCCGGCTCCGACGGGGTGGCCGGGGGCGTCGAGCTCGCCGGAGGCTCCGCCGGCGGGGGCGTCGTCGTGCAGTCCTTCGTGCCGCCGTTCCAGGCCGCGATCAGCTTGTCCTTGATGACCGGACGATCCGGGCCCTTGGGCAGCTCGCCGTGCTCGAAGCCGTCCTTCGCGTCGAGGTCGCCGTCGAACTTCACCGCGCCCCGGTAGAGGTCGATCTGCCCGAAGCAGCCCTTGTCCGGGATGGCGATGTCGAGCGAGTCGGTGCCGCCCGGCTTGACCGTCACCGTGTCGAAGTCGACGAACACCTGCTCGCCGGAGGTCGCGAAGGTCGCGCCGTGTGCGAGGTAGGAGGCGAGCGAGGCCGTGCACGTCGTCGCGTCACCGGCCGCGCGGACCTTGATGTGGACCTTGCCGTCCTCGGTCGGCTTCAGGTTCTGGTCGTCGACCTTCACCGAGTCGAAGAAGTTCACGCCGTCGAGCGAGAACTGGCAGCGGTCGGTCCCGGTCTCCGTGCCCGCGCCGGTCCCGGGCTTGTAGATGCCGCCGGACGACCAGCCGTCGCCACCGGGCGTACCGGTGGCGAACGCGGTGGTGGCTGATGCGGCGCACAGGGCGAGGGCCGCGGCGCCCGTCCCCAGCAGGCGGCGCGCGGTGACACGTCTCGCTATGGACATAGGGGTATCCCGTTTCTTGGCGTGTGCCGGAACCCGGGTGACGGCAGGCGGGCAGCGCGCGGCGCACGCCTGCCGGGGGCCACACCGGGGTGAGTGGTCTGAGAAGCACTGGGCTCATTGGTCGCATGCGCCTCAGTGCGCCCATCGTGGCCGGGCCGCAGCAGGCTGTCAACCTGCGGGTATGCAACAGGAGTTGCTCCGTCATCACACTTTCATCACAGCGGGAATGGATCACTCCGATCAACGCGATGGTTCCTTTTCCCGGCATTCTGGACAGATTCAATGCTGTCGCCCGTATGCCCTGCGAAGGAGACCGCGTGACCGATCGCTCCACCCTCGACCTGTCGTCCCGGGACCCCGACTGGTGGCGCCAGGCCGTCGTCTACCAGGTCTATCCCCGCAGCTTCGCCGACGCCGACGGTGACGGCCTCGGCGACCTGCGCGGCATCACCCGCCGCCTCACCCACCTCGCCGCCCTGGGCGTGGACGCCCTGTGGCTGAGCCCGTTCTACCCGTCCGAGCTCGCCGACGGCGGCTACGACGTCGCCGACCCCAGGGACGTCGACCCACGCCTGGGCACCCTCGACGACTTCGACGCCCTGGTCGCCGAGGCCCACCGGCTCGGTCTGAAGGTCATCGTCGACATCGTGCCCAACCACTCCTCGCACCAGCACGTCTGGTTCCAGGAGGCCCTGCTCTCCGGGCCCGGCTCCGCTGCCCGCGACCGGTACGTCTTCCGCGACGGCCGCGGCGAGCACGGCGAACTCCCGCCCACCGACTGGCAGTCCGTCTTCGGCGGCAGCGCGTGGAAACGCGTGCCCGACGGCCAGTGGTACCTGCACCTGTTCGCCCCCGAGCAGCCCGACCTCAACTGGGAGAACCAGGAGGTCCGCGCCGACTACCGCACCACCCTGCGCTTCTGGTCCGACCGCGGGGTCGACGGCTTCCGGGTCGACGTCGCCCACGCCCTCGTCAAGGACCTGAGCGAACCGCTGCGCGACCTCGGCGCGCCCGAGCTGAGCCGCGAGGACGCCCTCGTCGGCATGCCGCCCGGCTCGCACCCCTTCTACGACCGTGACGACGTGCACGAGATCTACCGCGACTGGCGCAAGATCCTGGACGCCTACCGCCCGCCCCGCATGGCCATCGCCGAGGCGTGGGTGCCGGGCGCCCGGCGCGCGCTGTACGCCCGCCCGGACGAGCTCGGCCAGGCCTTCAACTTCGAGTACCTGGAGGCCGGCTGGAACGCGGACGAGCTGCGGCAGGTCATCACCGACTCGCTCGCCACCGCCCGGGCGGCCGGTGCCTCGGCCACCTGGGTGCTGTCCAACCACGACGTCGTCCGCCACGCCTCCCGCCTGATGCTCCCGCCCGGCACCGACATCAACGCCTGGCTGCTCTCCGGCGGCCACGCCCCCGCGATCGACGAGGCGGCCGGGCTGCGCCGGGCCCGGGCGGCCACCCTGCTGATGCTGGCGCTGCCCGGCTCGGCCTACGTCTACCAGGGCGAGGAACTCGGCCTGCCCGAGGTCGCCGACCTGCCCACCGAGGTGCTCCAGGACCCGATCTGGGAGCAGACGGGCCGCGTCCGCAAGGGCCGCGACGGCTGCCGGGTGCCGCTGCCGTGGACGACGACCGGACCGTCGTACGGCTTCGGGCCGGGCGGTGCCTGGCTGCCGCAGCCGCCCGGCTTCGCCGCCTACGCCGTCGAGGCCCAGGACGGCGTGGAGGGCTCCACCCTGGAGCTGTACCGCACGGCCCTCAAGCTGCGCCGCAAACTCCTCGACGGCGAGGAGCTGACCTGGGCGGCGGACGCCCCGGACGGCGTCCTCCAGTTCGACCGCTGCGAGGGCTGGCGGTGCGTGGCGAACCTGTCCGCGACGGCGGTCCCGCTGCCGACCGGTGAGGTGCTGCTGAGCAGCGCCCCCCTGGAGGACGGCCGGCTCGGGCCGGACACGACGGTGTGGCTCGGGCGTTAGGCCCGGCCCTGGTTCACCCCGCCGGGGACGGACGGCGGGCGGGGCGAGCGGAGGCGGCTGGGCATGGCCGTCCGCCCCCGGCGGGGAAAGCCAGATGGCGCTCGCTCCGGTCCATGCCCTTCGCCGGGGGGCCCGCATCCGGCGGGCCCCCGCCGGCCCGTCAGCGGGCAGCGGCTCGACCGCGTGCCCGGGCGACCTGGAGGAGGAGGCGCCCCGGTCCCGGCAGCGGGACGGGGCGCCGAACCACCGCATGGCCGCACGGGCGCCGGGCGTCCGCCACCCGCACGGCCCAGCAGCACGCGCCACCTGCGGGAACGCTCACCGAGAATCGCTGGCGGAGTGCCGTCGACGTCCGTACAGGGAGCCCCGCCCGCCATGAACAAATCCAGGAAGACAGCGCCGTGGCGGGGGTCGTCGTCGCGGGGGCGCTCGCGTTCCCCGGTCCGTCGGCGGCGGCCCGGGCGAGCTGTGGGGTGCCGCGACCATCGCACCCGGCCGGGAGGGCATCGCGTCGCGGGCTTTAAGGGGGGCGGCGCCGGGCGCCACGCTGACGCTGACGGCGCCCCGGGGCGTCCGCGTGACGGCCACGCCGCTCGCCGCGCCCGGCTGCCTCGGCCGGGTCGCCGCCGACGGCCGCAGCGGGACGTACACCGTCACAGGCGACACGGCCGGGCAGCCCGGGGCCGTACGTTCCCCTTCGTGCTCGCGTTCCCCGCGGACGCCGTGCCCGGCACGTGGCTGCGCGACCGCGACCTGCGGCTCACCGACGCGGACGGCGTACGGCAGGCGGCCGGCCGGTGTGCCGTGACCGTGGGTTTGGCCGGGCCGACGCCGACCCGCCCGCTGTCCGGCGTGCCGCTGGACGTCCGGCCGTAGATCGCCGGTACGGCGCACCCGGGCGCCCGGATCACCGTCCGCGACAAGGACGACCAGGAGGCCTGCGCGACCACCGCCGCCCCCGACGGCACCTGGATCTGCACCCCGGGCCCGGCCTCCCCGCGGGCGCCAACCGGCTCCAGCCGGTCGCCACCCTGAACGGCGTGAGCGCCATGAGCGAGCAGATCGACATCTCGGTGACGGACGCCGGCGCCGGTCAGTAGCGCACGGCCCGGGCCACCTCGGCCCGGACCTCGCCGGAGAGGTCGTGGGTGCTGCGGGCGGTGGCAGTGGCGGAGTCGCCCGCCTGCACGTGTTCCACCGTGACGATGACGGTGTCCGTCAGCCGGCCCTCGGCGTCTTTGAAATCGACCTGGACGGCGAAGGATCTGGCCGAGTCGTCGGTGTTGTCGACGGTGACCTCGGCCCGGGCGCGGCCGTCGGCACCGACGGTGGGCCTGCCGACCTTCACGTCACCCTTGACGTCGATGCCGCCCCGGATGGCGTCGAGCCGGCGCCCGGCCTCCGCCGTGGCCGACTCCACGGCCTCGGAGGCCTGCGAGGCGATCGACCCGACCGCCGACTCCGCCTCGCGGGCGGTGTCCGCGGGGTTGTCGCCGCCGCAGCCGGTGAGCACGGCGGCCAGGGCGAGCGACAGCGCCGCCCCCGTCGCCCGGCGCGTCCGGTGGCGGGCAGCCATGTCGCCTCCCTGGTCCTGTGGAGTCTTACGGCCTCAGGGCGTCACGTGTGTCCGAGGCCGCCGCCGCCGAAGGATCCGCTGGATCCGGGCAGCCAACGGCGGGGCTTTTGGTCCTTGCCCGTCCTGGTGCTCGCGTGGTGCAGCTCATGGGGCAGCAGCCGCTCGCCGTCGCGCGGCACGACCGGCATCTCGTCGGGCTCCCGCATCTCCCGCATCTCGCGGACCGGCCCGCCGTCCGGGAGGTGCGGCTGCTCCTCGGGGGCGGGGTGGTGCGTGTCCTTGTCCATGACCCCCATCCCGACCCGCACGGCCCAGATCAGCGCGAGGGCGATGACCGCCCCGCCGATGAAGGCGATGGTCACGGCGACCGCATGATCTGAGGACGCCGCCAGCAGTTCAGACGTTGCCGTACTCATGCTCCGATTATCGCCGACGTCATGCGATAAAGCGCCCGCAATGTCCACACCTGGACATCCCGTCCGAACGCAGCGGGCGGGGCAACCTCCGCGGGGCCCGCGACGACCTGACGGTGATACCCCGGCCCCCCACACGAGGGAGATCACCATGCGCAGACACCTCGCGCGGTTGCTCACCGTGCTCGTCGTGCTGGCGGCGGCGTTCGCCGCCCCCGGCACGTCGAGCGGCAAGGAGCGGGCCGCCGACGAGTGGAACCCGCCCGCGCACCTCGTACAGCCCCTGAACGAGGTGTGGAACCACGTCGAGTCGACCTACGGGAACCTGTACGGCTTCCGCAACTACGGCTGGGACCAGATCATGGCCAACCGTGGAAGCGTCAACTACTGCGTCCGCTGGGAGTCCGACGCCCCCGTCAGCGCCGCCCTGCGCGACCGGATCCACGCCGCGCTGAAGAAGCAGTTCGGCAAGTGGATGGCAGCCATGACCGAGAACGGCAAGGGCCACAACGCCTGGCCGTACACCACCGTCCCCGTCAACATCGTCGGCTGGGCGGTGAAGAACCGCTCCACCCTCCAGTGGACCGACAAGTCTGTCGACATCTACACCGGCATCCTCGACAGCGGCGGCGCCCCGCAGTGCGCCCCGGACTGCGGCCGCTTCTTCCACCAGGACGGCGACTACTCGAAGTGCCCCGGCGGCGCCGCCCGCCACTACGACCAGTCGCTGTGGCTGACCAAGGGCTTCGGGGGCGGCGCGGGCGGTGACTGGGGCCAGCGCGTGGGCCAGGAGTACTTCACCGGCGCCCTGAACCAGGAGAACATCCACATCTACCTGCACGAGGTCGGCCACACCTTCGGCCTCGACGACTTCTACGACTGGTCGCCGACCGGACAGTGCTGCTTCCTGATGAAGGCGGGCAGCGCCACGCAGATCACCGAGTTCGACTCGTGGATGCTGCGTGACTTCTGGCGCCATCTGAAGAGCCGCTACGGCCTCTGACCGACACCGGGCGGTGCGGGCGGGCCCCGGCTCCCGTGCCGCCCTGCGGGGTACGGTGAAAAACCGGGGGCAGGCCGCAACCGGTGGCCCAGCGGTCTCCACGCCCCCCGTTCGCAGCAGGAGCCCTGATGACGTCTGCCTCCTCGTCCTCGCCGCCCTTCCCGGCACCTTCCGAGGTCCGGCTGAGACTCGCGGTCCAGCCGCGTCTGGGCCGCACGGCCCGCCGTATCGACGGGGCGTGGTGGCCCCGGTCGTACGACCTGGCCGCGGAACTGCCCGGGCTGCTGGCCGTGCTGCCGCGCTCCTGGGGCCGGATCAGCAGCGTCCTGGTCCACGGCGACGCCTGGCGCGACTGCCCGGAGCACCTGGACGTGGCGGGCGAGGAGGTCCACGTGGGCCGCAGGGACTCGCCGACCACCCCGGACACCGTGTGCCTGCTCGCGCCCGGCCGGGGCCGCTGGGACCTGCTGGTGGTGCCGCCCGCGACGCCGGAGGCGGAGGCGGTCCGGCTCATGGAGCGGGCGGTCACCCAGGGCGAGTGACGCCGTGCCCTAGTGCGCGAGCAGCACCAGGACCAGGGCGACCAGCGCCGGGACGGTCTGGACGAAGAGGATCTTCCGGCCGGCGGTGGCCGCGCCGTACACCCCGGCGACCGCGACGCACACCAGGAAGAACACCGAGACCTGGAAGCCCACCGGGTCGGAGGCCACGGCGCCCCAGAGCAGGCCCGCGGCGAGGAAGCCGTTGTAGAGGCCCTGGTTGGCGGCCAGGGCCTTCGTCCCGGCCGCGAACTCGGCGGTGGTGCCGAAGGCGGCGCGGGCCCGCGGAGTGGTCCACAGGAACATCTCCAGCACCAGGATGTAGGCGTGGAGGGCGGCGAGGGCCAGCACCGCGACGGTGGCGAGGGTCGACATGGGCCGCATCATCGCAGGCTCGCCCCGCCGTCCTCGTTCGGGCCTGCCCGGGAGGCGGCGCGGGTCGCCGGGTGGCAGATTGCGGGCAGTGGAAGGCCGGGCCGGGCCGTCGCGTCCCCGCGTGTGCCGCTCGGGAGCCCGGCCCGGCCTTCCCGCCGGGGCGGCAGGTCAGTAGCCGATCCGGAAGGTCGCGTCCGCGCGGTCCGTGGCGGTGGAGACGGGGTCGATGCGCAGGGCGTAGCCGGAGTGGCGGATGTAGCGCGTCGGGTGGTTGTGCGAGCGGAACGACGTCCAGCCGGAGTCCGCGAGCCCGGCGACCTTGTGGAACGTGGCGTCCTGGGCGAACGCCGACGTGCCGTCGTTGACGTCCAGCCGCAGCGCGTAGCTGTAGTGCCGCAGGTACCGGTCCGGGTAGTTGACCGACTGGAAGGACACCCCGGACGCGTCGGCGAGGCCGGGGACGAGCTTCCACTGGGCGTCGGTGTACGGATCGAAGGGGTAGGGGTCGATCCGGCCGGCGAAACCGGCGTGGCGGACGTAGCGGTCCGGGTGGTTGTACGACTTGAGCCGGTTCCAGGCCGGGGCTCCCCAGTGCGCCAGGAGGTTGTCGTACTGCGTGCCCGTGAGCGGCGCGATGCTTCCGTGCTTGGAGTTCACCGGCTGGGTGTAGCGGCGCTGGTCGACCGGCGTCCAGGTGCCGGAGGCCAGGTCGGTGGTCTGCCAGGCGTAGAAGACGCCGTTGGGCGTGTAGGTGTCGCCCCAGAGGTACCAGGTGCTGGACGACAGCGACTTGACCAGGATCGGTGCCTCGGTGCCGCCGTGGGCCACCGGTGTGCTGAAGACCTGCCAGCTGCCCGGGGCGAGGGTGGCGGACCGGGCGCCGACCAGGGTCTGCTTCGAACTGTCCTTGAAGTACATGTAGTTCGTGCCGCCGACACCGAGGGCGAAGCTGCCGTCGATCACGTCGTAGCCCGGGTCGAAGAAGACCTGCGGCGCGGACACCGTGCGGAAGTCGGTCGTGTAGTTGACCATCAGCACGTTGTGGCCGCTGGCGTTCACCGACGAGTAGACGATCCCGTACTGGCCGCGTGCGGCGTCCCAGAAGGCCTCCGGGGCCCAGCTGTGCGTGGTCATGCCGTGCAGCTTGAGCCTGCGGTAGCCGGTGAGGGAGCGCAGGTCGGCCGAGTCCCAGACGTGGATGTACTGGCTGTTGTAGCTCCAGTCGGTGCCCTTCAGGTCGGTGGCCAGCACGGCGAACGTGCCGTCCTGCTTGCGCAGCACGAACGGGTCGCGCAGGCCGCCGGCGCCCTCGGTGGGGGTGGCGACCGGCTTGTTCTGGTTGAGCGGCGTCCACTCCAGGCCGTCGAGGCTGACGGCCAGGTGCAGGCCGTAGTCGGTGCCGAGCCCGTTCGGGGACTCGGTGAAGTAGGCCATCACGAACGCCGGGCCCGTCGCCGCGCCGGCCGGACCGGCACCCAGGGCCAGATCGGCGGTCAGAGCGAGCGGCACGGTCGCGGCCATGCCGAGGACTTGGCGGCGTGAAGGTCTGCGAGGGGTTCTGCGGGGGGTGGTCATGGCGGCTCTGCCTTCCGTCGGGGGTACGGAGCGAAGCGTGTCCGACTTGTTCGGTATTACGAACACAGTTCGGCAATTCGGCCAGACGGTAGGGCTGGGAGACGTGTGGCGTCAATGAGTCGGACGGGACGAAGAACCGCCCGACGAGGCGGGGTGCACGGCGAACTCCCGGGCCGGATCCGCCGTTCGGCCGAGGGAGGGGCTTGCGCGGTCGCGGACGGTGGCCGTTCGGCCGAGGTGGCGGGGGCGGTCCTGGCAGGAGATCGAGGGGTCGGTCCTCGACCCGTGACAGAGGTGAGGGCCCGTCCCTCCGTCCTGTCACGGGAGTACGGCCATGGCCCTTCAGTTCCAGTCCGCGTCGAGCGCGCCGACGGCCACCGCCCCGCGCGCGCTCCGGCACCGGGACGGCCTGCGACGGACCCGCGCGGAGCGCGCCGGGACGGCCTCTACTGGGCCGGATCGGCGGTGTTCGCGCTCGCGCTGGCCGCGGTGACGACGCTGCCCGCCCACCGGGTGTGGGGCGTGTGCGTGGCCGTCGGCTACGCGGTGGCGGCCGTCCTGGCCGGCCGCAGCCCGTACGCCCGGGGCCGGGCGGGCGCGTTCGCGGCGGTCACGGGCTCGGTGCTGATGGTGCTGGGCACGGCCCAGCCGGAGGTCGGCGTCGTCGAGCACTCCGGCGACCTGCTGCTCGCCACCGGCAGCCCCCAGGCGGGGCGCGCACCCTCATGAACCGGAGGAGACACCGGACATGTGGCATGAGACGGGAAGCCGCAGCCCGCGAGCGCAGGCGAACGGGCACCTCACCCGGGTCGCCGCCCTGGCCGTGGCGGCGTTGGCAGGGCCCAGCTCCTCGCCTCGTGCGACGCGAACGCACTGACGGCCGACCGACGCGTGAACTCGGTTGGGGTCAATGGCGGTTGTGGTCATTTCCGCCATCGATCGGCCGATTGACGATCATCCCCTGGACGGATGTAAGGCGCATCCGCTTCCCATGAAGATGACCCCGACCTTTTCGAACACCGAGGAAGGGGAAGGCCGTTGCGTATCACCCGGCTTCTCGGAACCGTCCTGGGCACCACGTTGCTGACGACCACCGCCGTACTGACCGCACCCGCTCAGGCCGGCCCGGCCGCGCCGCCCGCAGGGCCCGTGGACCGCACGTCGCTCGACAGAGCCGCCCTGCGCGACTCGCTGGACGCCATCCACGAGGCGGGCATGTACGGCGTGTTCTCGTCCGTCAGGGACGGCGGCGAGCGGTGGACCGGCGCATCCGGGGTCGCCGACGTGGAGACCGGACGCCCGGTCACCCCGGGCATGCGGCACCGGGTGGGCAGCATCAGCAAGACCTTCACCTCCGTCGCCCTGCTCCAGCAGGCGGAGCGCGGCCGCATCCGCTTGGACGCGCCCATCGGCGACTACCTCCCCGACCTCGTACCCGGGGAGCGCGGCCGGCAGATCACCGTCCGTATGCTCCTGAACCACACCAGCCATATCGGCGACTACGTCGTGGGTGCCTTCCCCTCCCTCGCCGAGGGCTCGACGGCCAGCCTCGACGAGGAGCGCTTCCGCTCCATCCGCCCCGGGGAACTCGTCCGGCTGGGCCTCGCGGCCCCCGCCACCGGACGCCCGGGCGAGCTGCCCGGCTCGTACTCCAACACCAACTACGTCATCGCCGGGCTGCTCCTGGAGAAGGTCACCGGCCAGGACGCCGAGAGGCACATCACCCGCAACGTCATCGACCGGGCCGGGCTGCGCCACACGTCCTTCCCGCGCACGCCGTACATCAAGGGCCCGCACCCGCGGATGTACGAGTCGTTCTTCGGCCTGATCGACCCGCCGCGCGACTACAGCGTCTACGACATGTCCTGGGCGTACACGGCGGGCGCGGTCGTCTCCACCACCGACGACCTGAACCGCTTCTACCGCGCCCTGCTCGGCGGGAAGCTGATCGGCAAGGCCTCCCTGGACGAGATGACGCGCACGGTCCCGGTGAGCGGCTTCGACTACGGCCTCGGTATCTACTCGCTGGAACTGCCCTGCGGTCGATTCTGGGGCCACGACGGCGCGGTGTTCGGCGCCGGCATGACGGCGCTGTCCAGCCGGGACGGCAAGCGTCAGGTGGCTCTCGCGCAGAACCTGATGAAGTACCAGAGCCTCGACGACAACGGCTACCCGCAGCCGCACGCGATCGACGACGCCCTCTACGGGTACGTCGTCCGCGCCCTCTGCCCGGCCGACTCCCGGTCCGCTCCCGGGGCCGGTCTCGCGAGCCCGGACGCCCGTGGCGGGCTGAACAAGCGGTTGCCCGGAATCGACCATTCTCAGTTGACCAAGGGTCTCAAGTTTGGTCAGCTGTCCCACTAGCCTTGCTCGATTCTGATCGAGCGTTTCATGGCTCCCTGGGGGGAGCTTGTGTCAAGTTGGGGAGTTTCCTTGCTGCATCACCATGCCGTCGTGCCGCGCCGCGCCAGATTCCGGCGCGGCGCGGCGGCCCTGACCCTGCTGGCGTCGACCGGCGGAACGGCCCTGACGGGTGCTTCGGCCGCCAGCGGCGCCGTGCCTGTCGGGAACGCGTGCACGCCGACGGAGGGCTTCTCCGGCTGCCGCCTGTTCGTCCCGACGGAGGGCGCGCAGGAGTTCAAGGTGCCGTCCGGCGTGACGGAGCTGGACGTGCGGGCCTGGGGAGAGGGCGGCGCCGGCAACTCCATGGCGGACGGCGGCGCGGGCGGCTTCGTCGCCGGCGACCTGAAGGTCACCCCCGGTGAGGTGCTGAAGCTCGCCGTCGCCGGACCGCGCTTCGGTGACGCCCTCGGCGGCAAGGCGGGTGCCTCCGACGCCGAGCGCGGCGGCAACAGCAGCGGTATCCGCACGAGCACCGGCTCGCCACTGGTCATCATCGCCGGCGGCGGCGGCGGTGGCGGCGACATGGCCCACGGCGAGGCGGGTGCCGCCGGTGGCGAGTCCGGCCAGGACGCCTCCGAGACGGGCCGCGGCGGCAAGGGCGCCACCGGCGCCAAGGGCGGTGCGGGCTCCGGCAACGGTGCCGCGGGTGCCGACCACGCCAAGGGCGGTGCCGGTGGTGCCGGCGGCACGGGCCGGTACGGCGGGGGCGGCGGCGAAGCCGGCTACGCGGGCGGCGGCGGTGGCACGGGCGCCGAGACCGGCTCGTCCACCGGCAACGACCCCACCACCGGCAGCGGTGGCGGCGGCTCCAGCTACGTCGAGCCGGCCCGGGTGGACGACGCCCGTCTCGTCGTCGGCACCGGCCGCAAGGCTCCGGAGAAGACCGACCCGTTCTGGGCCCCCTCCGACAACCCGATCGACTCCGGTGTGGCCGAGGGCGGCGTCAACGCCCCCGGCGGCCCCGGCCGGATCGTCCTCCAGTGGCAGTCCACCACGGTCGACCGGCTGACCCAGGTCTCCGGCACCGGCCAGACGACCCAGCCGGGCCACGACGTCGGCCCGCTGGCCGTGGTGGCCCGGGACAAGGACGGCAAGCCGGTCGCCGACACCTCGGTGACCTTCACGATCGAGGACCCGGACGGTCTCAAGCCGCTGTTCTACCTCACGGGCGGCCCGGACGACGACGAGACCGTCGTGGCGACCGACGCCCAGGGCCGTGCGCAGTCCGCGTGGATCGGGCTGGGCAGCGAGAAGGAGGGCGAGTTCACCGTCCGGGCGAAGACCCAGGGCGCGTCGACGGTCTTCACCGTGCGGGTCGAGGAGTCGCCGTACGCCGTGAGCGTCGCCGGCGGTGACGAGCAGAGGGCCGAGCAGCAGCAGGACTTCGCCGAGGCGCTGCGCGCCATGGTGGTCAAGTCCGGCAAGGCGGCGCCGGCCGGCACGGAGGTCGAGTTCCGGGTCGAGGACGGCAGCGAGGACGCGCCCCGCTTCGAGGGCGAGGACCAGGCCGTCCGCGTCAAGACCGACGCCTCGGGCAAGGCCGCGGCTCCGGCCCTGACCGCCGGTGAGGGCACGGGCACGTACACCGTCGCCGCGTCGGTCGGTGACGCCATGGCCCAGTTCGCGGTCGAGGTCGTTCCCGGCGACGGCTCGGACGAGCCCGGCCCCGGCGACGGGTCCGGCTCGCCGTCCCCGAGCCCCTCGGCGGACCCGACCGGCTCGGCCGACCCGAGCCCGTCGCCCAGCACGAGCACCTCGGGCACGACCGGCGGCACCGGCTCCTCGACCACGGGCGGCACGTCGACGAACCTCGACAACGGCAGCCTCGCCTCGACCGGCGCCGGCGGCATCGGCCTCCTCCTCGGCGCAGCCGCGGCCCTGGCCACGGCGGGCTTCGTGGCGTTCCGCCTCGCCCCGCGCCTGAAGCTCCGCTCGCGCGACGGTGCCTGACAACGCGTCACCACGACTGCCCGCACCCGATCGCCGGGTGCGGGCAGTCGCGTTTCAACCGCGGACTTGAGGGTTTGCCGTACGTCGGTCCCCGACTGCCGCGGGGGACCGGTCACGACGGCCGGGAGAAGTCTCCGGGATTCCTTCAACGAAACGATTGAAGTCATGGATACCCGAGTCATCGAAGCCGCCCCCAGGACACGACGATGGTGGACGCTGTCGGCCGTGAGCGCGGCCCAGCTCCTCGTGGTCCTGGACGGGACCATCGTCAACATCGCACTGCCCTCCGCGCAGAGCGCGCTCGGCATGTCCGACGGCAGCCGGCAGTGGGTGGTCACCGCCTATGCGCTCGCCTTCGGCGGGCTGCTGCTGATCGGCGGCAGAGTCAGCAGCGCCCTCGGTCACCGGCGCACGTTCGTCATCGGCCTGGCCGGCTTCGCCGTCGCCTCCGCGCTCGGCGGGGCCGCCGGGAACCCGGAGACACTCTTCGCGGCCCGGGCCTTACAAGGCGTCTTCGCCGCCGTGCTCGCACCCGCGGGGCTTTCGCTGCTGACCACGACGTTCACCGAGCCACGCGAACGCGGCAGGGCGTTCGGCGTGTTCGCCGCCGTCGGTGCCGCCGGATCGGCCGTCGGACTGATCGCGGGCGGGCTGCTGACCGAGTACGCGGGCTGGCGGTGGTGCCTGTACGTCAACGTCCCGGTCGCGCTGCTCGCCGTGCTCGGCACGGCATTCGTGCCGGCGGACCGCCCGCTGCGCGGCGAGGGACGGCTCGACGTCGCGGGCGCGCTGCTCAGCGCCGCGGGCTTCGCCACTGTGGTGTACGCCTTCAACGAAGCCGAACCGTACGGCTGGGATTCGGCGAAGGTGCTCACGCTGCTCGCCGCCGGTGTCCTCCTGCTGGCCGCGTTCGCCGTGGTCGAGTTCCGAGCCCCTCACCCGCTGCTGCCGATGCGGGTGCTGCTGCACCGTGCCCGCGCGGGGGCGCTGCTGGCGATCACCCTGATGTTCGTCGCGATGTTCGGCTTCTACCTCTTCATGAGCTACTACACCCAGACCGTCCTCGGCTATTCGCCGGTCCGGGCGGGCCTGGTCCTGATCATCAACGCCCTGGCCGGCCTGCTCGGCTCCACCCTCATCGCCGGGAAGCTGCACGGACGCGTCGCGCCCGCGGCGCTGATCGTGCCGGGTCTGGTCGCCGCGGCCGCCGGAGTGCTCATCCTGACCGGCCTGACAGCGCGGAGTACGGACGTCCTGCCGCTGTACCTGGCACCCGCCCTGGTCCTCACCGGGCTCGGTCTGGGCTGCGTCCTGCCCCCGACGGCCGGCCTGGCCACCGCGGACGTACCGCTGCGCGACATCGGAGCCGCGTCGGCCGCCTACAACGCCTCCCAGCAACTGGGAGCCGCACTCGGCACCGCGCTGCTCAACACCGTGGCGGCCAGTGCCACGGCGTCCTACGTGGCATCAGCGGGCCGCACCACCCCGGCCGAGGCCTCCGTCCACGGTTACACCACGGCCCTCACCGTCGCCTTCGGCATCCTGCTGGGCGCCGCGTGCGTCGCCGGACCGCTGACCGCGACCCGCGCCGCACGAGGGGACAGGAGGTGAGAGGGTGCGTTTTGCGGAACCTTTGCCCGGGGTCCGGGCGTTGATCCGGTGAGCGCGCGGGAGCGGGTTCGCGAGATGACTCCGACTAATACCGAGGTGACTCAATGGCAGTGTGGGACAAGCTCAAGGACCAGGCCAAGGCTTTCCAGCAGGCCCAGGGCGGGCGCGGCGCGGCCGGTGGGCATGGCGCGGCCGGTGGGCATGGCGCGACCGGTGGGCACGGCGGGACGAGGTCCGGCGGTGGCAGCAAGGCCCAGCTGATCGGTGTGCTGAAGACACAGCTCGGCTCGCTGAAGACCGAGTTGAAGAGCGGTGCGTACCGGGACGCGAGCATGGCGGTGTGCGCCCTGGTCGCGGCGGCCGACGGGCAGGTGGACCCGGCCGAGCGGCAGCAGGTCGAGTCGATGATCCTCAGCAACGACGTGCTCCAGAACTTCCCGCCGGAGCAGTTGCGGCAGCGTTTCAACAAGCACGTGGACCAGCTCACGATGAACTTCCAGCACGGCAAGGCCGAGGCCATGCAGGAGATCGCCAAGACCGCCAAGAAGCCCACCGAGGCCCGGGCCGTGATCCAGACCGGCATGGTCATCGCCGGCGCCGACGGCCACTTCTCCCAGGCCGAGGCGCAGGTCCTGCGCGAGGCGTGCGCGGCGCTGGGGCTGTCTCCGGCGGAGTTCCAGCTCTGAGTTTCAGCCCTGAGTTCCAGCTCTGATCAGCGAACCGGCTCGGTCCCCCTCGGGCCCGCCTGGGGGGCGCGCAGCGCGTCCACGGCCAGGCGGGCCGCCGTGCCGATGACCGCGTCGGCGGCGGGCTGAAGGGCGGAGGTGCGGGCCGTGCGCGTGAAGACGGCGACGGCGTAGCGGCCCCCGTCGGGGTATTCGACGACGCCGACCTCGTTGCGCACGGTCGGCAGACTGCCCGTCTTGCCCGCCACGTGGACGTCGTCGAAGGGAAAGCCGGACGCCAGCCGGTGCGGCCACACCTGGAGCCCGAGGATCCGGCGGATGGCCGCACCGTGCTCGGGCGTGCACGCCTCGTCGCGCCAGACGGCGGCGAGCAGACGCGTCATGTCGCGCGGGGTGCTGTGGTTGGTGCGGGCCGGGTCGAGCGCCCGCAGCCGGGCGACGACGTGCGGGTCGGCCAGCGACCGTGCGCCGCCGGGGCCGGCGTCCTCCTTGATGGTGGCGAGGAGTTCGCCGAAGGTGTGGACGGCGTGGGTGCGGGTGAGGCCGAGGCGGGCCGTGGCGCGGTTGACGGCGTCGAGACCGACGCGGGCCAGCAGCAGGTCGGCGGCGGCGTTGTCGCTGACGGACATCATCAGATAGGCGAGATCCCGCAGCGACAGCCGGGCGCCGTCGAGCATGGCGGCGAGTCCCGTCGGGCCGGTGGTCCGGCCCTCCGGCGGGCACTCGACCTGCTCGGTGAGGTCCACGATCCCCGCCGCGGCCTGCTCGTGGAGCGTGACGAGCAGACAGAGCTTGTGGACGCTGGCGGTGCAGACGGGCTGGTCCGCCCCGGCGTCGAGCTGCGCACCGCTGTCGATGTCGACGGCGTGCAGCCGGCCGGTGACCCCGGCGTCGGCGAAGGCCGCGTGGATACGGGCGAGGGCGTCGGTCACAGCCAGTACTCCGATGCCGGGCGCAGGTGCAGCGGGCGGGAGGGCAGGTCGGGGGTCGCGCCTGCGGTGGTGCGCAGGGCGTGTGTGGCGGCCTCGGCGAACGCGGACACGGCGGCGTCCCCGCGCCCCGCGGGCCAGGCGACGGAGTGCCGCAGGGCCAGCGGGGTGCCGGTGAGGCGGCGCCATACGACGCCCCCTTCCGTGCCCACGCTCTCCGCGCCCTCGTTCGCGTGCGTGTCCCGGGGGCTGAAGGCCACCGCCTGGGTGGACAGCACCAGTCCGCGGACGAAGCTGGTGCCCAGGGCATGGCGTACGGAGGGCGGGGTGTAGCCGTTGCGGGCGCAGGTGGTCAGGAGGTCGTCGTAGACGGCGGGGGCGCCGGCGCGGGGAAGAGGATCAGGTCGTGGCCGGTGAGGGAGGCGAGCGGTACCTCGTCGCGCCCGGCCGCCGCCGCGCCGCGTGGCAGCAGCACGCCGAGCTCGCGCCGCAGCACCGGGCCCAGTTCGAGCCCGGCGACGTCGCACGGGTGGTGGATGAGGCCGACGTCCAGCTCGTGCGCGGCGAACCGTTCCAGTTGCTGGGCGGTGGGCAGCTCGTGCAGCTCCAGCTCCAGGCCGCTCGCGCCCGCACCCGTGAAGCACGCCAGCAGTGCGGCGACGGTCTCCCCGGAGAGGTCCGGCGGCAGCGCGGCACGCAGCAGGCCGGTCTCGCCGTCCCGGATGCGGCGCGCGGTGGCCATGAACGCCTCGGAGCGGGCGAGTACCTCCCGGGCCTTTGCCAGCAGCAGCGCCCCGGGCTCGGTGAGGGCCACCTGGCGGCTGGTGCGTTCGAAGAGCCGGACGCCCAGGTGCCGTACCAGGCGCTGGATGCGCTGCGAGAGCGGCGGCTGGGCCATGCCCAGACGAGCCGCGGCACGGCCGAAGTGTGACTCTTCTGCAACAGCCACGAAGCATTCCAAGTGCCGCACCAGGTCCACGAGCAGGAAGCATATCCGTTTGGTATTGATCCGAGACCGATAGCGGTCTTGGACAAGGTGCCCCGGCCGCTGCTGTTCTCGGCGCATGGACCACCACGACTACACCAGCGTCACCACCGAGGGCCGGGGGCCCCGCCGGACGGCCGTACGGGCCGTCACCGCGGGCGCGGTGGTGCTGGCCGTCGCCGCCGGCGGGGCGTTCGCGGCAGGGCTCGGCCCCTTCGAGCGGGACACCGGGCCCGACCCCGCGGCCGGGAAACAGGCCCGCGCGTTCCTCGCCGACTGGGCCGCCGGCCGACTGCCGAGCGCGGCCGGCCGTACGACCAGCCCGGGCACGGCACAGCGGGTGCTGGACAGCTTCACCGCCGGCCTCGACATCAGCGGACCGAAGCTCACGGCCAAGTCGGCGGCCGAGGCCGAGGACGGCACGGTCACCGTCCCGTTCACCGCCCGGATGCCCGTCGAAGGCCTGGGCACCTGGACCTACGAGTCCAAGCTGCCGCTGCGCGAGCAGAGCGACGGCAGCTGGAAGGTGGACTGGAAGCTGTCCCTCGTCCACCCGCGTCTGAGCGACACCGAGAAGTTCCGCCTCGAACGGGAGGAGACGAAGCCGCCCGAGGTCACCGACCGGCAGGGAACGGCCCTGTCGGGCACGGAGTTCCCCTCCCTGGGGCCGGTCATGGCGCGGCTCGGCGGGGGCGGTGAGGGCACCGGCCCGCGCGGGGCGATCCACCTGGTCGACCGGGCCACCGGGAACGTCGAGCGTACGGAGGCCAGGTTCGGCGCGCGGACGGTCCGGGACGAGGGCCCCGTGCGCACGACCCTCGACGCCGGCTGGCAGGCCGCCGCCGAGAAGGCCCTGGCCGCCCACGCCGACGGCAAGAACGCCGCGCTCGTCGCCCTGCGGATCGACGACGGCGAGATCCTGGCCGTGGCGAACTCCCCGTCGTCCGGCTTCAACCGCGCCCTGTCCGGCACCTACGCCCCCGGCTCCACCTGGAAGATCGTCACCACCAGCGCCCTGCTGATCGGGGACGCCGTCGCACCGGACGACGTGGTGGACTGCCCCAAGTACCTCACGGTGGGCAAGCGGTTCCAGAACGTGGAGCTGTCCGAGCATCCGGGCGCCACCTTCCGCAAGGACTTCACCGAGTCGTGCAACACCGCCTTCATCAGCCTCCGCGACCGCCTCGACGACGGGGAGCTGGGCGAGGTGGCCCGTAAGTACTTCGGCGTGGGCCAGGAGTGGCATGTCGGGGCTCCCTCGTACGACGGCTCGGTGCCGGTGCCGAAGGACGAGACGGAGAAGGCCGCCTCGATGATCGGTCAGGGCCGGGTGCAGGCCAACCCGCTGATCATGGCGTCCGTCACCGCGACGGCCGTCTCCGGCACCTTCCACCAGCCCTCGCTCACCGAGGGGAACGAGGACACGACCAGCACGACCCCGCTGCCGCGGGGTGTCGTCGCCCAGCTGCGCGAGATGCTGCGCGCCACCGTCACCGACGGCACCGCACGCGTCCTGTCCGACCTGCCCGGGGAGATCGGCGCCAAGACCGGCACCGCCGAGGTATCCGACGACCAGGACAACAACGGCTGGCTCGTCGCGCACCGCGGCAACGTCGCCGTCGCCTGCGTCGTCGAGGAGGGCGTCACCGGCGGCGGCTCCGCCGGGCCGGTCGTCCGCGGTCTGCTGGCCGCCGTCCCCGGCGACTCCGAGTGAACGGGAGGCCCTTGGCGAAGGGAGCCGCCGAGTGACGAAGTGATCTGAGGGTCCCGTGGTCAGAGTGATCTCCGGGTGACCGAGTGAAAGGAGCACCACGCATGCCCGTCGACGGGCCCGCCTCGTCCCGCCGCGCCTTCCTGGCCGCCGCGGCGTTACTCCCCCTCGCCGGCTGCGGCACGGCCGGCCGGGACACCGACCGCGCAGGCCGAGCCGCGACGACAACCCGGCCCACCCCTGCCCCGGGCCGCCGCACCCCCGCCCCACCCGTCCACCGCCCGCGCCTGGCGGACCTGGAGCGCGAGTACGGCGCACGGGTCGGCGTCTACGCCCTCGCGACCGGCACCGGTGCCACGGCGGTCCACCGTGCCGACGAGCGCTTCGCGTTCTGCTCGGTCTTCAAGGCATTGGCCGCGGCGGCGGTCCTGCGCCACCGCTCCCTCGACGGCCTGGACCGGCGCGTCACCTACACGCGGGCCGACCTCGAGTCCACCTCTCCGATCACCGGACGGCACGTCGCGACCGGCATGACCATGCGCCAACTCTGCGACGCCGCCGTCCGCCACAGCGACGGCACGGCCGGCAACCTCCTCATGCGCGACCTCGGCGGCCCGGCGAAGCTCACCGCCTTTCTGCGCGGACTCGGCGACAACGTCAGCCGCATGGACCACTACGAACCCGAACTGCACGACGTACCACCGGAGGACCCCAGCGACACCACCACGCCCCGCGCGATCGCCGCCGACTTCCGCAAGCTGTTCCTGGGCACCGCCCTGCCGGCCGGTGAACGCGCCCTGCTGACGGACTGGCTCTCGCGCAACGCCACCACGGTCGGCGCCCGCCGCGTCCGGGCCGGACTCCCCAAGGGCTGGCAGGTGGCCGACAAGACCGGCACGGGCAACTACGGAAGGGCCAACGACATCGCGATCGTCCGCCCGCCCCGCACCGAGCCGCTCGTCCTGGCCGTCATGACCGACCGGCCGGGCTACGACGCCGAACCCTCGGACGCCCTGATCGCCGAAGCCACCGCACGGACCGTGACCGCCCTGGGGCTCTGAAGGCCCCCGGGCCCCCGGTGGCTTATAACGGGGCCATGATCTACCACTCCATACCCCTCACCGACTGGAACGCCGCCCCCGAGGAGCCGTACGCCCCCGCCTCCCTCGCCGAGGAGGGCTTCGTGCACTGCTCACCGGACGAGCCGACCACGCTCGCCGTCGTCAACGCCTTCTACCGGGACGCGCCCCGGCCCCTGCTGGTGCTCGCCCTCGACGAGGCTCGCCTCACCGCGCGGGTGGAGTGGGAGGCGGCGGCCCCCGCCCCGCCGCCCGGGGTCGACGAGGACACCCTGTTCCCGCACGTGTACGGCCCCCTCGACCGGGACGCCGTCGACCACGTCCTTCAGGTGCGGTGGGACGAGCGGGGCCGGGCAGTAGGGCTCGGGAACACGAACGGGTGAGCGGTACGACAGGATGACCCGGTGGGCGAACTGGAAACGCCCGTCACCGACAAGGCCGCCGCCTCCACCCCGGGCCCCGCCCTGCGCCCGGTCCGTAGCCCGGCCCGCTGCGCCGTCGCGGCGCTCGCCCTCGCCGCGGGCCTGGGTGGTCCGGGCGGTGTGGCACATCCGGCTCGCCAGGACCGGGCAGCCGGCGTCCGGCCCGCCGGATGAGAAAGGCGGCGTGCACCGCCCGCTGACCGCCCTGGAGGGCTCCTGCCACCAGGTCAGCACCGTGGGCGGTGCCGTCATGGTGATCTGCGCGCTCGCGTTCCTGTCCTGGCTGGACCGCGTCCGTGACAATGCCCGTGCCCTCTCGGGCGTGGCACCGCGGGACGGATCCTTCTGGCTCTACCTGGGCTGGATCGTGTTCGTGGTGAACCTGTGGGTACCCCGGGGCATCGTCGCGGACGTCCACCGGTCCGTTTTCCCGACCGGCGGCTGCCGGCCGTCGTGAACTGGTGGTGGGCTCTTTGGCTGGCCGGTCTGGCCGGCGGTGCGGGCATCATCTACACCGACTCCACGGACGAGGTCATCGCCCGCGCCTGCACCGACGTCCTGCCCCTGCTCACCGCCGACGCGGTGATCGTGGCGGCGGCCGGGACCGCGGCCCTCATGATCCGCACGCTCACCACGGCACAGCAGCAGCGCATGGACGAGACGGCACGGCCCGACGCCTGACCGGTCCCCTAACCCTCCCGAGGCCGGTACACCGACGCGACGAACGAGGCGGTCACCCGCACCGGCACCGCCAATTCCCCGATACGGCGCCGCAGTTCCGCCTCACTGACGTGATGCGCGGCCGGGCTCATGGTCACCAGACCGGCGATGTCCTCGGCGGTGAGGCCCATGGTGTACTCCAGCGGCTCGGCGCGCTCGTGCCGGAAGCGGTCCGCCAAAGTCCGGTGCAGGCGCTCCTCCTTCCTGGGGTCGACCGCCAGCAGTCCCACGGACCGGCGCAGTTCGCGCAGGTGCCGGTCGCTGGGTGTGACGACGAGCAGGGCGCCGTCCGGCCGGAGGACGCGATGGAACTCCGGCCCGTTGCGGGGCGCGAAGACGTTGAGCACGAGGTGGGCGCAGCCGGACCGGACGGGCCACGGCTGCCAGACGTCCCACCCGGCGGCCTCGGCGCGGGCGTGGGCACGGGCCGCTGCGCGCAGGGCGTGGGCCGAGCTGTCCAGCCCGAGCCCCATGGCCCCGGGGAGCGTGTCCAGGACCGACGCGAGGTAGTGACCGGTGCCCGCCCCGGCGTCCAGCACGACGGCGTCGGGCGGGGCGAGTTCCGCGGCGAGCCTCGCGAGGGTACGGGCGAGCGGGTCGTAGTGCCCGGCCCGGAGGAACGCGCCGCGGCACCTGACCATGTCGGCCGAGTCGGCGCTCGCGGCACGCCGGTGGCCGGTCAGCAGGCTGACGTATCCGTGGCGGGCGATGTCGAAGGTGTGCCGGTCGGCGCACCGCAGCGCACCGTCGGCGCGCTCCAGGCCCGACGGGCACAGGGGGCAGGTCAGGACGGTCAGCAGCCGGTCGGAGGGGCGGCGTCGGCCGGTTCCCGGAGGGGTGGTGGGCATGAATGCTCCTCGACAGCTCAGCGGGACAAGAGCGCCGCGCCGAGCTGGATGCGGGCGGTGAACGGTGAGTCGTCGGCGCCCGCGGACGGCGGGCACGCCAAGGACGGCGACGTGATCACTCACGTCGCCGTCCTCACCGCGGTGTCAGAGGAAGCAGTGCGGGATGCCGTTGCATGCCATACGGCCAGGCTACCGACTGCCCCCGAACGTCACGACGAGCCGCCCGTCGGAGGCGAACGACCAGCGCAGGGCCCCGGCGTAGGAGGAGCAGCGTGAGCCGTTCGAGCCGGACCAGAACTGGTTCGAGCTGTCGGAGTCGCCGATGATCCGGTCGTTCGACCCGCTGTCGCACGAGGTGTTGTTCCGGAACACCGACGTGCTGCCCGAGTCGAAGTTGAAGTTGCGCTGCTCGTTGCCGATGCTCACGTTGTCCGAGACCTGCATCGGGCCGGTGTTGCGGTTGTAGGTGAACCCGTGCTTGCCGTTCTGGTAGGCGATGCTGCGCCGGACGATGTGGTTGACCCCTATGTCCTCGCCGCCGAGCTTGTAGCCGTTGCGGTCGCCGTTGCCGGCCTGGGAGCCGTCGCTGAGGGTGCCGTTGTCGTAGGCGAGGGAGTCCTCGATGGTCACCGCGCCGATGGGGCCGGTGTCCGTCTTGGTGTAGAGGTCGTAGCCGTCGTCGATGTTGTGGTGGGCGACGGTGTGGCGGAAGACGTTCCCGGGGCCGACGGTGAGCTTCGGGGCGAAGCCGTCGGCGTCCTCGCCGTCGGAGTCGACGTTGTCGTGCGATTCCGCGCTCAGGATGAGGTTGTGGGACGGCCACTGGTCCTTCGGCGTGCTGGAGAGCGCCCGGGAGAGCTGGAGCCCCGAGTCGCGGTTGAAGCGGGTCACCGTGCGCTCGATGACGTTGTTGCTGCCACTGACGAAGATGCCGTTGTCACCGGCCCGTTCGACGACGACGCCCTTGATGTGCCAGTACGACGCGTTGACGGCGAGGCCGCGGCCTGCCGGGTCCTCGCTCTGGGCGGAGAAGTTCAGCACGGGGGTCTCGCCCGGGTAGGCGAACAGTTCCGTGCGGTCGCCGGACGTGCCGTTGCGGCCCGCCGGGATGGTGACGGTCTGGGAGTGGCGGTAGGTGCCGCCGCGCAGGTAGATCGTGCCGCCGGCGGAGATGCGGCTGATCGCCGAGGTGAGCGTCGTCGGGTTCGACTCCGTGCCGGCCGCGCTGTCGGTGCCGCCCGGCGAGACGTACAGGACCGGGCCCGTGGGCTGCGGTTCGCCGCCGCTCGTCTCGACCTCGAGGTAGTCGATGTTGGGCAGGCCGCCGGAGGTGGTCGGGGCGAGGCGGACGGTGTTGCCGCCCGACCGCAGCGGCACGGTGAGCGTCTTGGTCGCCCAGGTGTTCCAGGCGCCGGTGCCCTCGAAGGACGCCGTGCCGGCCGCCGTGCCGTTGACCACGATGTTCGCGGTGCGCGCGGAGGTCGTGCCGTTGGCGAAGCGGACCTTCAGGGTCGCCGTGCCGGCGGCGGACGCGGTCACGGTGAACTGTGCGTAGCCGCCGGTTCCGTTGTCGCCGTTGCAGAACCCGGTGCCGGAGTATCCGGCCCAGTTCGAGTCGATGGTGCCGGCGCAGACCGCCGGCGACGTCTCGGCCTCGTACCGGGTGGTCGCCGCCTGTGCCGTGGTCCCGGACAGCGCGACGAGGCTGCCGGCCAGGAGGCCGACGGACGCGATCACTGGTCTCAGGTGCATCGTTCGTCTCCAAGGGTGGTGACGGTGGCGGAACCCGGCCGGGGTGAGCGCTTCTGAGGGAACGTAGAAGCTTGCCGTGGACGCGTCAATAGACCGGTACATGATTCCCATTCATATTCATGAACTCGCGAGCGTTCCCCCTCTTAACTTCGGCGGCTACTCTCCGCCCGTGAACGAACTGTCGGCCGGGTACCTGCCGGAGCTGACCGCCGGGCGGCTGCTGGGCTCCTGGCAGCTGGACGTTCCCGCCTTGCTGCTCGTCGTCGCCCTGGGCGGGCTCTACGGCTGGGGTGTCGCGCGGGTGCGCGGCCGGGGCGGCTCCTGGCCGTTCGCACGCCTCGCCGCGTTCGCCGTGCTCGGGACGGGCACGATCGTCGTGGCCACGATGTCCGGGCTGGCCGTCTACGACCATGAACTGTTCTGGCCCGCCGCCGTGCAGAACGTCGCTCTCGATCTGCTCGCGCCGCTGGGCCTCGCCCTCGGCGACCCGCTGCGCCTCGCGGTCGAGGCGCTGCCGGAGGGCGGCGCGGGCCGGGTGCGGCGGGTCATGACCGGCCGACTGGTCAGGACCCTGACGTTCCCCCTCGTCAGCACGGCCCTGGTGCTGGCCACGGAACTGACCGTCTACTTCACGCCGTACTTCGCCACCGCGCTGCGCGTCGGCTGGCTGCACGAGCTGATGTACCTGCACCTGCTGGCGGCCGGCTGCCTGTTCGTCCTGCCGGTGCTCACCCGCGAACAGGCCCTGCCCGCCTGGTGCACCCACCCCGTCCGAGCGGCCCTGGTCTTCCTGGACGGCATCGTCGACGCCCTCCCCGGGCTGGTCGTCATGACGCACGGCACCCTGATCGCGGGCGCCTGGTACCTGCACCACGCGCCGCCCTGGTCACCCGACGTCCACCACGACCAGCAGATCGGCGGCGGCGCCATGCTCGGCATCGCCGAACTGGCCGCCCTGCCCTTCCTGCTGGTGATCCTCGCCCAATGGGTCCGCGCCGAGCGCGACCAGACGGCGGCGCTTGACCGTCGGCTCGATGGTGAACTCGCCCCTCCCGCAAGCGGATTCGGGCGGGGCCCGGCTCCCGAACTGGTGCGGCCCTGGTGGGAGACGGAGGAGAGCGAGGTGGCGGCACGGGTGCGACGGCAGGGTCACGACGCCGGGCAGGCTGACCCGTACGGCGACCTATGACATCCTCGGCGCGACCTACGCCCGGACGCGGCGGCCCGACCCCCGGATCGCCGCGCGGATCCACGCCGCGCTCGGCGACGACGTCACGGACGTCCTCGACGCCGGAGCGGGCACCGGCTCGTACGAACCACCGCAGACGGTCCTCGCGGTCGAACCCAGCCGGATCATGCCGGACCAGCGGCCGCCGGTAGCCGCACCCGGCGTGCGGCCGACGCGGAACGCCTGCCGCTGCGCGACGGGGCCGTCGACGCCGTGATGGCGCTGCTGACCGTCCACCAGTGAGTGGTGTGCATCGTGAAATCGGAGGTCACGGGTCTGATGTGTGTGACGACGGGTGAGGCGTCGGCGGGACAGGGGCGACGAGGCATGGTGTCACTCCGAAAGGAGCGTGAACGTGACGTTTCTCATAGAGAAAATCCCAAGGCTGAGGGCAACTGCACCTTTCATCATGACTCGCTGTCTTCGGGCTGGTAATGGTCGGGCAATGGTCAGGTAATGGTCGGAATCCACCCACGGCGGGCGCCTGAGCTCCCCTTCGCGCGGCCTTACGATCAACCCCTGCCGCGCCGCGTGCCCCCACCACCGCGACGGCCTCTGGTCTTCTTCTCTTCCGCAGATAGAGGTCTCATGAAGTTTCGCCGTGCCCTGATGGCGGTCGCGACGACCGCTGCCGTCGCCCCTGCAGCGTTGGCAATGGCAACCGTGGCCTACGCCGATGACGGCTCGGCCTCGGCACCCCCCACCGCGAGTGCCAGCCCCTCCGCCACCGCGAGTGCCACGGCATCCGCGTCCGCGAGCGCCGCAGCTTCCGCGTCCGCGAGCGCGTCCGCATCCGTCGGTGCCTCGGCTCCGGTTGCCTCCCCCTCGGCAGTGCCGAGCAGCACGCCGTCCGTGGAGCCGACCGATCTCGCGTTCTGCGAAGCCCAGAACCCGAACTACAAGGCCACCCTTCGGATCGCGCTGAGCGGCCTGCCTGGCAAGATCGTGAGGGGCAGCGGTTGGCACCCGTTCAAGATGACGGTGACCAACCCGTCGAAGAACGCCATCAAGGACATCACTCTCGCCGCGGGCGTCGGTCCGCTGGAGAGCGACAACCCGTTCACGCTCAAGCAGGCCGTACTCCAGGCGTACGACCCGGACGCGAAGCAGTGGTTCAACGTCACGGACGACGGCAAGTACGCCCTCGGCTCCCTGGGCCCGGGGGACCTGCCCGGCAACACCTCGGTCGACCTCAGCTTCCGGCTGGACGTCACGGCCAAGGCCCCGGTCGGTAAGGCCCTCACCATCGGCCTGGGCGTCTACCCGGACACACAGAACAACTGCGAGGCGACGGGCTCCGCCGTCTACAAGGTCGACATCGTCAAGCCGGGTACCAAGACCACCGGCTCCAAGCCGGTTCCGCAGACCGGCGGCCAGGCCCCGCTGCCGTCCAAGGCCCCGGCCAAGAGCGGCACTTCCCACGTCGTCCCGGTCTCGGACACGACTGCGGCCGGCAAGGGCTCGCTGGCCCACACCGGTGCCTCCTCCGCGCTCCCGCTGATCGCCGGGATCGGTGGTGCGACCGTGGTGGTCGGCGCCGGCGCGATGCTCGTCGTGCGTCGCCGCAAGTCCGGCGGCGCCGCGGCCTGATGCCGTAACGAGGCCGCGAACCAACCGGTGGCCCGCATCCGCAAGTCGGTGCGGGCCCCTTCCGCAACCGGGCCGGCTTGTCCATCGCCCTGGACACCGCCCGCGACCTGCTCGTTCAGACTGCAGGCGTCATCAGTCCGGCTGTCGACCTCCTCGGAACCATTGCCGGTCGGGTCCTGGCCAACCTCATGCCGGACCGGCGCGTTCGCACCCGGCCACACGTCGTCGAACGCGCCATTTCGGCAAAGTCCGGGCCGCGTGTGCTCGCGCCCGCGCGTGGTCCGGGTCGCGAAACAGACCGATCAACGGCTCAAGGCCTGTGCAACAGCCCCCGTTCCATCGCCACCACCACCGCCCTGGTGCGGTCGTTGACGTCGAGCTTGGCGAACAGGCGGAGCAGATGCGTCTTCACCGTGGCCTCGGCGATGACGAGGCGGCGGCCGATCTCGGCGTTGGTCAGGCCGTCCGCGACCGCGTTCAGGACGTCCGACTCCCGGGCGGTGAGCGGGATCTGGGCGGGCTGACGCATGCGGGCGACCAGTCGTTCGGCGACCCGGGGTGCCAGCACCGTCTCCCCGCGCGCCGCCGCGTGGATCGCGTCGGCCAGTTGCTCACGGGTGGTGTCCTTGAGGAGGTAGCCGATCGCCCCGGCCTCCACCGCGCGCTCGATCTCCGCGTCGGTGTCGTACGTCGTCAGGATCAGCACCCGGGTGCGGGGGAAGCGCCGCACGATCTCGGTCGTCGTGGCCACTCCGTCCAGCCCCGGCATCCGCAGGTCGACCAGGGCGACGTCGGGCTCGTGGCGCTCGACGAGGGAGAGGCCGGCGCGGCCGTCGCCCGCCTCGCCGACGATCTCGATGCCGGTCTCGGAGGCCAGGAGGGCCACGACGCCGGCCCGCATGACGGTGTGGTCGTCCACGACGATGACGCGGAGCGGTCCGCCGGTCACGACTGCACCCCCTGCGGTATCAGCGCCAGCACCCGCGTCCCGTCGCCCACCGAACTCGTCACCGTCAGTCTCCCGCCCAGCTCCGCCAGCCGTTTGCGCATGCCGTCCAGGCCGAAGCCCGACGACGACTCCACCACGAACCCGGTCCCGTCGTCGGTGATTTCGAGCTCAACGCCGTGCGGCTGCCCGGTCAGCACCACACCGACCGTGGAGGCGCGGGCGTGCTTGCGCACGTTGGCCAGGGACTCCTGGGTGCAGCGCAGCAGCGCGATCCGGGTCTGCTGGTCGCACTCCAGGTCCGCCAGCTCGGCGTCGACGGTCAGGCCGGTGTCCTCCGCGAAACGGTCCAGGGTCCGGCGGAGGGTCTGCGCCACCGAACCGGCGGCCGCCTGGCCGGGGCGCTGGGGCGGGCCGACCAGTTCCCGGGCCTCGGCGAGGTTCTCCCGGGCCGTCGACTCGATCGAGCGCAACTGCTGGGCGCTGCGCGCCGGGTCGGAGCCGAGTCCCGCCCGGGCCGCCTCGGCGAGCACGATGATCGAGGCGAAGCCCTGCGCGAGGGTGTCGTGGATCTCCCGCGCCATCCGCTCCCGCTCGTCCGCCGCGCCCTGACGCTTGTGGGCCTCGGACAACTCGGCCTGGGTCTCTTCGAGTTCGGTGATCAGCCTCGCCCGTTCGGCACTCTGCCCGACCACCGAGTGCGCCCACAGCCCGATCAGCGCCCCCACGGCGACGACGAGCACCGTGGACACGAGCGTCTCGGTGAAGAACTCCACCGTCCAGCCGTCCTGCCGCAGCACGCTCGCGGCCAGGGTGGCGGCCGTGGCGAGCCCCAGGAACCCCATCGAGGCCCTCGGCGTCCGCCCGAACAACCAGTAGTGCGGCAGCGTCACCATGAACAGCGCCGCGTAGTTGCCGCGCAGATACGCCAGCCCGCCCAGCGCGACCACCAGCACCGACAGGTACACGTGCGGCCGTATGACGGGGTTGCCCGGGAAGCGGTCCAGGACCGCGTAGGACAGCACCACCCCGCCCAGCAGGGCCAGCGCCGCGTACTTGCTCCCGCCGGGCCGGTCGATGGCGACCAGCCCGACGGCCATCACGGCGAACAGCAACCAGCACACCGCGTTCCAGCGGCGCAGTGAAGTCGCCCAGAAGGCATCGGGAGTGGACCCGGCGAGAGCGGTCATACCGATCAACGTACGTCGACCGCCGGACGGGAGGACGACCTTTTCTCCGGGCCGGCCGTCGCCCGGCGTCCCGGACGCGAGGGCCACCAACTCGCCTCGCCCAGCAGCAGCATCGCGGCCGGCAGCACCATGATCCGCACCACGAACGCGTCGATCAGCACGGCCGCCGCCAGGACGAAGCCCATCTGCTTCATCTCGATGATGTGCAGGAAGACGAAGCCGGCGAACACGGTCGTCATCACCACCGCCGCGCTGGTCACCACGCTCGCCGAGGAGCGGATCCCGTCGAGCACGGCCTGCCGCGTGGGCACTCCCTCGAGTACGGCCTCCCGGATCCGGCTCACCACGAACACCTGGTAGTCCATCGAAAGACCGAAGAGGATCACGAAGAGGAACAGCGGCACACGCGACCCGATCGACCCGCTGGACCGGAAGTCCAGCAGCCCCTCGGCCCACGTCCCCTGGAAGACCAGCACGAGCAGCCCGAGCGCCGCCGCGGCGGACAGCAGGTTCAGGGCGACGCCGAGCAGTCCGAGCACCACCGAACGGAAGGCGTACACGGTCATCGCGAACGTCACCAGCAGCAACGCGCCGAGCACCAGCGGCAGTTTGCCGTTCTGGTGGGCGGGATAGTCGGCGTAGCGGGCGACGTCGCCGCTCACGCCGTACTCTGCGCCGGTGATCCGGCCGACGGTCGCGGGCAGGAAGTCGTCCCGGAGCCGGTCCAGGGAGTCGTACGCCTCGTCAGAGTTGCCGAGGTACGGCACCTTCAGTTCGAGGGTGCTGGTGCGGTCGTCGGCGGACGACCGTATCCGCGAGGCGTCGGTGAACAGCGGGTCGGCCGCGGCGCGCCGGGCCACCTCGCGCAGGGCGTCGCCGACCTCCGCCGACCGCGAGGCATCGGCGCGCACGACGACCTGGTGGGTCACCCGCTGCTCGGGGAACGCCTCGTTGAGCCGGTCGTAGACCTGCATCGCGGGAATGTCGCGGGAGTGTGTGTCCCGGCTCATCTCCGTGATCTTCAGTCCGGCCAGCGGGACGACGAGGGCGAGGAGCGCGACGACCGAGACGCACAGGGTCGCGAGGGGATGCCGGGCGGCGGGTCGCAGCAGAGCACTCCACGCCCGGCCGCCGCCCGTCCCGCCCCGCACCCGGCGCACGGCCTTTCCGCGCTCCGCCCGCCGCAGTGCCCGGCGGTCCGCCCGCCGCCCCAGCTTGACGAGCAGCGCGGGCAGGGCCGTCAGCGAACTGGCCACCGCGACCAGGACGACCACGATGGTGCCGGTCGCGAGGGAGGAGAAGATCACGTCGGAGGCCAGGTACAGGGTCGCCGTGGAGGCGACCACCGCGAGCCCGGAGACCACGACCGCCCGGCCCGAGGTCGCGGCGGCCAGCTCCACGAGGGCCTCGGAGGAGAGCCGCCCGCCGGAGCGGGCCCGTTCCTCCCGCTCGCGCTTGAGATAGAAGAGCGTGTAGTCGACGCCGACCGCGAGGCCGATCATCAGGATGACGTTCGTGCCGACCCCGGCGTCGGGCGACACGTGTGAGACGACCATGGAGAGCCCGACCGCCGCCGCGATCGACGACAGCGCCAGCAGCAACGGCACCCCGGCCATGGTCACCGACCCGAACACCACCATCAGCGTGAGCAGGGTGACCGGCAGGGTGATCGCCTCGGACAGGGCCAGGTCGTCACTGCGCTGCTGGTCGACCCCCTTGCTGACGGAGGGACTTCCGGTCTCCTCCAGCAGCAGCCCGGGGTGGCTCTTCTGCACCGCCGAGGTCTGCGCCACGAGCGCGTCGACCTTGTCCTTCGCGTCCCGCTCCTCGCCCTTCAGCGCCACCTCGACCATGAGGACGCGCCGGTCCTCGGAGAGCAACGGGCCGGCCACACCGGCCACTTCGGGCAGCCGCCGCATCCGCTCGGTCAGATCGTCCGCGGCGGCCCGGGCGGCGCCCTCGTCGAGGACACCGCCCGAACGGGAGGAGATCAGCACCTGCTCGGCGGCCCTGCGCTCCAGATGCGCCTCGGCCGCCAGGGCCTCGGCACGGCCGGCCTCGCCGACCCGGTAGTCCGCCGTCTTCGCACTGTTCGTGCCGACGGCACTGCCGACGCCCAGACACAGCGCCACGAACACCAGCCAGCCGGCGATCGCCCGCCAGGGATGCCGCGCACTCCAGCGCGCCACCCGCACAGATAATGAGTTCATGCCCAAAAGCGTGGCTGAGCTGGGCAGTTGCCCGACAGAGGCACTCGGTTGAACCTGCCGTCCACCGGCCGGTGGATTGGGGCCCTGGGGAAAACCCCACCCCCTTTGGGATCAGCCCGGCGTCAGGACGACCGCCTGGCCGCCCGCCGGGGCCATGGCCACGTCGAGCGTGTCGGCGGCGGTGACGGTCCGGGTGCTGACCACGACCGGAGTCCGGAACGGGCTGGAGCCCGGGGTGCCGTCGGCGTAGACCGTCGCCGTGTGGGTGCCGCTGCCGAGGAAGGACAGAGGCAGGGACAGCGTCCTGGACGACTCGTCGGTCATCGCGCCCAGGTACCAGGTGGAGCCGCTTCGGCGGGCGACCGCGATGTACTCGCCGATCGCTCCGGCCAGGGTGCGGCTCTCGTCCCAGGTCACCGGCACGGCGTTGAACCACGGCAGGCCGGGCCAGTTGGCCGGGTTGTTGTACTTGGACGGCCTGTCGTACCAGAAGAGGAAGTTGAGGGGCTGGTAGTACACCGCGGCCATCGCCATCTGGTGGGCGTTGGTCGTCTTGTCGCGGGACTGGCCGTAGCAGATCGTGTAGTCCATCGGGCCGCCGATGTTGCGCGCGAACGGCAGGGTCACGTTGTGCGTGGCGGTCGGGAACTGCTCGTTGCCGCGTACGCCTTCCAGGCTGATCCAGTTCGGGTACGTCCGTTCGTAGCCGAACGGCCGGACGTCGTCGTGCATGTCGATCAGCAGCTGGTACTTGGCCGCCGTCTTCGCCCAGTCGATGATCTGGTTGGTCATGGACTGGGTGCCGTCGTTGATGAAGCCCAGCTTGATGCCCCGCACGCCCCAGCTCTCGTAGAGGGCGAAGAGGGAGTCCGCGTCGGTCAGCGCGAGCCGGTTGACGTAGAGGAAGAGGCCGACGCCCCTGCTCGTGGCGTACGAGATGACCGACGGCAGGTCGATCGCGGCGATGGGCTCGGTGGCGTCCGGGGTGGTGAACTCGGGGCCGTACCAGCCGGCGTCGTACTCGATGTACTCGAGTCCCCGGGCCACGGCGAAGTCGACGCCCGCCAGGCCGGCGGCGGTGGTCAGCTCGCAGCGGAAGACCTTGCCCGGCTTGATCCAGGAGGTGTCGGGGAGGGCGTTCGGCGGGGCCAGGTTGAGCACCAGCTCGGCGTGGTCGACCAGTTCGGCGTGGGTGGCGCCGATCACCACCGCGCGCCACGGTGTGGCGAAGGGCGTGGTGACGGTCGAGGTCGTCTCCACGGGGCCGGTGCCGCGGGCGGTGTGCTCCATCAGGAAGGCGGAGAGGGTGTGGGGCTCGCCGGCGACCGAGCCGAGCATCAGCCGGGGGTAGTCCACCCGCGCGGACTCGCAGACGCAGGCGATGAGCCCGCCGGTGAGAGTGGCGGTGAGGGGGAGGTCGGTGAGCGGCCCGTTGTCCGTGCCGGCCGTGCCGGTGACCGGTAGGGAACCCGGCGCGACCGGCTCGTAGGCGTTCTCGTCGCGGGCGCTGTAGACGGTGGTGCCGTCGGGGAAGACGAACGTCGTCAGCTCGTCGGCGATGGTGGCGGTGCCCTCGTCGAGGAGGAGGTAGCGCAGGGCGATGCCCGTCCTGTACGCGCGGACCTGGACGCCGAAGCGGATGCCCGAGGCCCGGTCCTGAAGGTCCCAGCGCTGTTCCTGGTAGTGGTCGGTGACGGTCGCGTTGCGGCCGTAGACCGGGGTCCAGGTGGTGCGGTGGGTGCCGTACCGCTCCCCGGTCACCCTGACATCACTGCCGAGGACGGTGCCGTCGCCGAGCCGGAGGCCCAGGGCCGACGGGGCGATCACCGTCCGGGCGTCGCGGCGGGCGGACCAGCGCAGCGCGCCGTCCACCAGGGACAGGGTGACGGAGGTGCCTCCCATGCGGGCGGTGACGCTCTGAGGGCGGCCCGGCCGGTCGTCGCCCGCGGCGCGGGCCGGGCCGGTCGTGGCGATCCCGGCCGCGGCCAGTCCGGCGGTGACGGCCGCGCCCTTGAGCACGGCCCGGCGGGACGCGGGCGTCGGGTGGCCGGCCGTTCCGTCCGCGGCGGGCTCTTCCCGTTCTCCCGGAGCTCT
This sequence comes from Streptomyces sp. DG1A-41, assembly GCF_037055355.1. Classification (GTDB taxonomy): domain Bacteria; phylum Actinomycetota; class Actinomycetes; order Streptomycetales; family Streptomycetaceae; genus Streptomyces. Next base: position 4,712,047 of record NZ_CP146350.1, read on the forward strand.
CATGGTGAGGGACCTTCCCCAGTGGTGGGCAGTAAGTGGTAGTAACCGTTTTCTGCGAGTGCAGTTGTACGGGGCGGCGCAAGGCGGGGTCAAGAGGGAGGAACACCCCGGGTGCCGGGCCTGAAGGTGGCCGGGCACCCGGGGTGCCGTGGTGCGGTCGGTCGGTCAGCGCAGGACGCCGAGGCGGTCCAGGCGGTCGTTCACACCGTTGCGGAGCTCACCGAGGGTCGTGCCGGGCGGGGCCACCTTCGGCGTGGAGGACGGCGGCTGGGTCTCGTCCGCGCAGGTCGTGCCGCGCGCCGGCACCTTCAGGTCCACCAGGTAGCCGGTGACCGCGTCCGTCGCGCAGGCGCTGCGCCCGAAGGCGGTGTGCCCCTCGGCCTCGAAGGTGAGCAGCCGGCCGTTGTCCAGCTCCCGGGACAGGGCCACCGCGTCCCGGTAGGGGGTGTCCGGGTCTCCGGTGGTGCCGAGCACGAGGATCGGCGCGGAGCCCTCCGCCCGGAAGGAACCGTCGTAGCGGCTGACCCGCTCGCCGGGCCACTGGGCGCAGGCGGTGGCGTGCTGGTGGTCGTAGAGCGGCGGACCGTACGCCAGGGCCGGTCCGAGCAGCGGCGCCAGCCTGGCGTTGGTGGTGACCTGCCGCTTCAGCAGGGCCGGGTCGCTCGGGTAGGCCTTGTCGACGCACTCGACGACCACGTTCGGGTTGAGGAAGTCGTAGCTGGCCGATGAAGGCGGCCGGAGCAGGAAGGAGGTGTTGTCGCGCTGCTGGGCCTTGCGCAGGGCCTCGCCGAGGGAGGGCCAGATGACCTTGCCCTCGTTGATGTTGAACAGCAGGCGGTAGACGAGGGTGTAGCCGTTCGCCTGCCCGCCGTTGGCCGTCGGTACGGGGTTGGCGTCGAGGTCGGCCTTGAGCTTCTCGAACGCGCCCCGCGGGTCGCCGTCGCCGAAGCCGCACGTGTCCTGGTCGGCCTTGCACCAGGCGAGGAAGCGGCTCATCGCGCCGTCCAGGGCGAGGTACTGGGGCCGGTCGTAGGCGTACGGCCGGTTCGCGTAGTGCTCGGGGTCGTAAGCGCCGTCGAGCGCGAGCGCGCGCACCCGCTCGGGGAACATGGCGGCGTAGACGGTGCCGATGTAACTCCCGAACGACCGCCCGTAGTAGGTCAGTCGCTCCTCACCGAGAGCCTGACGCAGCAGGTCGATGTCACGGGCGACGTACTCGGTGCCCACGTACGGCACCAGCTCGCCCGCGTTGTCCTGGCAGGCCTGGCCGAACGCGGCGGCCTGGCGCACGGCGGGCTCGTAGGCGTCCGGGCCGGGGACGCCCTTGGCCGCGGTGATGGCCTGCGCGTACGTCGGGTCGTCCCAGCACGTGACCGGTGAACTGCGCCCGACGCCGCGTACGTCGTACCCGAAGACGTCGAAGGAGTCGCGCAGGGCGGCGGGCAGCTCGGCGTAGTTGCCGCGCACGAAGTCCACGCCGGAGTTGCCGGGCCCGCCGGGCTGGAGGAAGAGAGCGCCCTTCCTCCCGGCCTGGTCCGGGGCCTTCTTGCGGATGACCGCCAGGGTGATGGTCCTGCCCTGCGGGTCGCGGTAGTCCAGCGGTACGTCGGCGTTCGCGCACTCGAAGCCGCCCTGGCAGTCGGACCAGGACAGGGACGGCACGGGCGGCTGACCGTCGCTCCCGTCCGGCTGGGCGGCCATCACCTGGGCGGCGGTTCCGGCGACAGCGAAGGAGACGGCGGCGGCGACGGCGATCCTCAGGCGTGGGAGGCGTCTGCGCGGCGCGCGGGTGCCGGACCGTCTGGATCCATGAGCTTGCTCGGTCACTGTGGTGATTCCCCTCGGGCGCGGCACATGTGCCGTCGAGCACCCCGTGGTGCGACTGGTCGTTGAAGTTTCTAGCTCACCCGCAGGGGGAAGGGAATGACGATCGGCCTTGTGGACCGCCTCCCACGGGATCTCCCCAGTACCCGCCGGTAGTTGCGGCCCTGTTCACTTCCGGAACGGTGGAGGGCACGCGGCGGCGATGCGGAGTGCCTCGGCCGTTCGGCCGAGCCGCGGGGGCCGGGCCGCTGCCTGGGATCCGCTGCGTAGTCTGAGGGCATCTCTGGTCAAGAGCCGGGAGCGGCGGACCAGTTCACCCGAGCGAATTCCTCCCCCACCCCAAGGACAGTCAGCGTGTCGTTGTCGAAAGACAGTCGTCTCAAAGTCGCCATCCTCGCCGCCCTGGTCGCGGTCACCGGCCTGGCCACGGCCGGACCCGCCCTCGCGACCACGCCGGCGGTCACCGCCGCCGTGACCGTCACGGCTCACCAGGCGCAGGAGCCCGCCCTGCCCACCGACTTCGTGGACCTGCCCATGAGCCCCCTGCGGGCCGACGCCCCGCAGGAGTTCACCGTCACGTACCGCAACACCACGTCGACGCCCACGACCGTCGCCCCGCAACTCCTGGTGACGTCCCCCGACACCGGCCCGTTCCTGGCGCCGTCGGACGTCAAGGTGGAGCGGCGCACGGGGCATGGCTGCTGGGTGGCCGTGCGGCTGGCCAGCCAGACCGGGACGCTGTTCACGGATCTCGTCGGTGCGCAGCGGGCGTTGGGGGCGGGGGAGACGCTCGAGGAGCGGTACCGGGTGACGGCCCTGAATCCACAGGCCGTGGGGACGGTGGAGCCGAGGGTGGCCTTGTACGGCTGAGTCGGCGCTCTCGCCCACCAGTGGCAGGGCGATGGCCCGCCGACCAGGGCCTGTCCGGCGGATCTCGCCGGACAGGCCCGTGGTCCCGGGAGGTTCAGCGCTTGAGCGTGAAGGTGAAGTCGCCGGAGAGCTTGCCGCTCAGCCGGCCTGCCGAGACGAGTCTCCCCTCCGTGATCAGTCGTTCGACCTCGGCCCGCGAAAGACCGCAGCCTTCAGCGATCAGTCGCACCGGCCGGACCGGGATCCGCGCCGCGAAGCGGACCGAGACGTCCATCACCTCGCGGTCCTGGTGATCCGTTGTCCAGCGGTCCTGGTGATCCGATCCGCCGGTGTCGAGGCGCCAGGCGTTGTCCCAGTCGAGGGCGATGCGATTACGGCGCCGCACGACCGGATCCTGGAGCAGCTCGGCCGCCAGGCCGAGGTCGTTGTCATGCAGCCGGTCCAGCAACTCGGGCCGTACGGAGCGCACGTTCATCCGCTCCAGAAGCGTGAGCTTTGCCGTGTCCCCGCAAGCGGTACAGAGCACGAGGAGCCAGGCGTCGATGAGCTTGTGGTTCGCGTTGACGCGGAACTTTCCGCTTGCCCTGAAGCGCTCGGACGCACACGCGTGGCAACGACGGCGAACGAGTGGCGGGCAGGTGGGCGCGACCACCCAGTTGGTGAGCACAGAAGTACACCGGTTTCAGTGAGAAGTCCGCAGCAAGAAGCAGCGCGGCGCACATGCGCGACGCGCGACACATCAGCACTCGGGAGGTCTCACACGGTGTACAACGGCACGTCCTAGCCCAGACGACTTGGTTCGGCAGCACGGTAATGGCGCACAGCGGCGCCGCTCCACCGGTTTTCGAGCGCCCGTCCCCGTCGTCGACCAGGTTCACCGCAGGGTGATGTTGACCATCCAGGTGATCCCGAACCGGTCCACGAGCGCGCCGGCCTCGTCACCCCACGCCTGCTTCTCCAGAGGCATCGTCACGGTGCCTCCGGCGGACAACTTCTCAAAGCGGCCGCGGAGTTCGCCGTCGTCGCCGCCGAGGTACACCGCGACATCGTTGCCCGGGTGGTAGGGCACCCCCTCCGGCACGTCCCAGGCCATGAGCGTGTATCCGTCCGGGGTGTCGAGCCGGGCGTGCATGACCCTGTCGGCGTCGGGCGACTCCGGCGAGCCGAAATCCGCGACCGTGCCCATCTCCAACTCGCCGCCGAACACCTGCTGGTAGAACTCCATCGCCTGCCGCGCGTTCCCGTTGCACGCGATGTACGGGTTGAGTCGAGACCCCATTCAAGGCTCCTTCGTGTGAGTGACTGCGTGCGTGCCCGGACCGCAGGATCATCCAACTCAGGGCGTCCGGGCGGCACTTCGTCGAGCCTCCCAGCACATCGCGACACCCTGTGTCACGTATTGCCTTAGGGTTTTTCGTATGCGCGCCGACCGGTTGGTCTCACTGGTTCTGCTGCTGCGCCAGCGCGGTCGGCTGTCCGCGACCGCACTGGCCCGCGAGCTGGAGGTATCCACCCGCACCGTGCTGCGCGACATCGAGGCGCTGTCCGCCGCCGGCGTCCCGGTCCACGCCGAACGGGGCCGGCACGGCGGTTTCGCGTTGCTGCCCGGCTTCCGGACCGAGCTCACCGGACTGAACCACGACGAGGCCCTTGCCCTGCTGGTCGCCGGATCACGGCGCGGCGCGCAGGCGTTCGGCCTCGGCTCGGCGCTCGCTTCGGCCATGCTCAAGGTGGTCGACGCGCTCCCCGAAAGCCATCGGGACACCGCGGCCGCCGTGGCCGAGCGACTGCTCATCGACCCCGAGACCGACCTCCTCTCGCGTCGGCCGGTCGCCGAGGAGGTGCCCGGCCCCATAGCGGCCGAGGTCCGGCGCGCGGTGTTCGCCGGACACAAGCTGCGCATCCACTACGCGGCGGTGGACCGGACCCCGACATGGCGCACGGTGGACCCGATCGGCCTGGTCACCGTACGCGACCAGGGTTACTTGCTGGCCACGAGGTCCGGCGCGGACCGCACCTACCGGCTGTCCCGGATCCTGGCCGCCGAGGAACTCGCCGAACCCGCGCAGCGACCGGACCGGGTCGATTTGGACCGGGCCTGGCAGGAACGCAGCACACGGTTCCGAACCGGCGGCGACCAAGTCACCGTGCTGGTACGACTGGACCCGGCGCGACGGGAGGACCTGGTGGGCACCGCGCTGGCCGTCCTCGCCGAAGAAGCCGACGCGGACGGCCGGCTGCGGCTGGAGGTGACCTTCCAGGATGCGAGGCACGCCGAGTGGGCGCTGTGGCAGCTCGCCACGGACGCGGAAGCCCTGGCCCCGCAGTGGCTGCGCACCGCCCTGCGCGACCGCGCCGCCGCGGTCGCCACCCGCTACGAAGCGTCCTCCTGAGCGGCGAAAGGCGATTCCGTGACTGCGAGACGGCACGGGCCTGGTCCTGTCGATGGTGGGCATCGGCACCGGTATGCGGCCCCAGCCCCCCGCTGACGGCCCGCGCCTACGTGACCGGCCGCTGACCACGACGGCGGGCCGCCCCCTCGGCCCGGTACGCCGCCGCGACCCGCTCCCGGAACGGCCGCCGGCCCACCGCCTCCGCCACCTGCCTCAGCAACTCCCCCAACGGCATCGAAAGCTCCGAGTCCAGCTCCGCCATCGCCGCCACCGTGGCCTCCCACTCCGCCTCGATCCGTGGCAGCAGGGCACGGGCCTTCGGCGTGAGGCCGACCAGGCGGCGGCGGGCGTCCAGCGGGTCGGGAGTGTGGGTGACCAGGCCCGCGCGGGCCATCTGCGCCGCCGTCTGGCTCGCGGCCGAGTGCGTGACACCGACCGCAGCGGCCAAGTCCCGGACCGACAGCGGGCCTTCGGCCAGGAGTGCCCGTACGACCGGGGAGAAGCGCGGCCGGTACTCGGCCAGGCCCTGCTCCTCGTAGACCTTGGCCACGTCGCCGTCCAGCAGCTCCAGGACGTGGCGGAGCAGAGTTCCTACGGCGACCGGATCCGGGTGGTTCCTCGCGCTGCTCCCGTTGTTCACGCTGTTCACCCTGTTAATCTAACAGTGCTGTTATGTCCGGGGAGGAGGGCACGTCTCATGGCCGGGCTCCATCCCCCCATCGAGCCGTACGAGCACGGCATGCTCGACGTCGGCGACGGCAACCGCGTGTACTGGGAGAGTTGCGGGAATCCGGCGGGCAAGCCCGCCCTCGTACTGCACGGCGGGCCCGGGTCCGGCGCTGGGCCGTTCTGGCGTCGGCTGTTCGACCCGGCGGCGTACCGCATCGTGCTCCTCGACCAGCGCGGGTGCGGGCGCAGCACACCCGACGCCGCCGATCCGCGGACCTCGCTCGACGCCAACACCACCCCGCACCTGATCGCCGACATCGAGCTGCTGCGGCGGCACCTCGGCATCGGGAAATGGCTCGTCATCGGCGGCTCCTGGGGCGTGACCCTCGCGCTGGCCTACGCCGAGCAGCACCCCGGACGCGTATCCGAGCTGGTCCTCTTCAGCGTCACCAACACCACCCGCCGCGAGGTGGAGTGGGTCACGCGGGACATGGGCCGGATCTTCCCCGAGGAGTGGGCCCGGTTCCGCGAAGCCGTCCCCGAGGGGGAGCGCGACGGCAGTCTGGTGGACGCGTACGCCCGGATGCTCGCCGACCCCGACCCGGCCGTACGGGAGCGGGCCGCGCGGGAGTGGTGCCGGTGGGAGGACGTGCACGTGTCCACGCACCCCGGGCACAAGCCCGACCCCCGCTACGAGGACCCGCACTTCCGGCTGCGCTTCGCCCGCCTCGTCACGCACTACTGGCGGCACGCCGGCTTCCTGGAGGACGGGGCGCTGCTGCGCGACGCCGGGAAGCTCGCCGGCATCCCGGGCGTGATGATCCACGGGCGGATGGACATCAGCGGTCCTCCGGATGTCGCGTGGCGGCTGGCCCAGGTGTGGCCGGACGCGGAACTCGTGCTGATCGGCGAGGAGGGGCACGGGCTGTCGGGCGATGCCACGACGGAGGCCGTGCTGGCGGCCACGGACCGGTTCCGGCCGGTCCGCACCCCTTGAGAAGGGCTCCGCGGCATGAGATGGGCCCCGCGACGGTGCGGACACCGGAAGCGGAGCGACCTGTCACCGGCCCCCGGCCGACCGCTTGGCGCCGCACGTCGCCAGACTGCACCACCGGCGCCGCCCGCTCTCGTCGAGGAACAGCCAGCCGCAGTCCCGGCTGGGGCAGCCGCGGACGGTGAAGCGCCGCGGGTCTGCGAGCAGTTCGCCCGCGCTGCGGGCCACCGCGCAGACGGGCAGGCGCAGACCGGCGGAGGGCGACGGCTGCCAGCGTCCGAGACCGTCCTCGCCCCGCGTGAAGACCGAGAGCCGCGCGGCGTCCTCCACCACCCCGGCCACCGCCTTGAACGCCCGGCCGTCCTGCGGATCGGTCAGGCAGGCGTACAGGTCCGCACGGAAGCGCCGGGCCTCGTCGAGGACGGCGGCGGCCTCGGTGGGCTGCCGCAGGGCCTGTTCCCGCAGCCGGGTGACCTGCCGGTCCTCGATCAGGTCGAGGTGACCGGCCCATACGGCGAGGGTGGCGTAGCCGCGCAGCCACTCCGACCCGGGCAGCCGCTCCCCGGCCCACCCGGCGTAGGTGTTGCAGAACTCCAGCGCGGGGTGTCCGCTCGTACTCCACGGCAACCACCGGTCGCCGACCCGGACCGCGTAGACGGGCCCGGGGGGCCGGTCCAGCCGGGGGTCGGCGCGCAGCATGCGCTCGTGGAGGGTGCGCAGGTCGCGCCCGGGCTCGATGCCGAGTTCGTCCGCCAGCAGGTCGCGGGTGCGGCCGTACCACCGGAGCGCATCGGCCTGGCGGCCCGCGCGGTACAGGGCGGTCATCTGGGCGCCGACGAGCCGTTCACGGGTCGGGTGCTCCTCGAGGAACGGGCTCAGGTCCGCCACGACACGGTCGTGCAGACCCATGGTGAGCTGGGCCTCCGCTCGCCCCTCCGCGGCGGACAGACGTAGTTCGGCCAGCCTGCCGCCGAGGCGCGTGCGCAGCCGGTCGTCGGCCACGTCCGCGAGCAGCGGGCCGCGCCACAGTCCGAGGGCCTGGTCGTACAGGCGGATCCGCTCCGCGGGGTCAGCGGAGTCCGCCGCCCGTCCGACGAGCCCGACGAACTCCTGGGCGTCGATCCCATGAGGGCCCTGCTCCACGGCGTAACCGTCGTGCCGGGTCTCGACGGACACCCCGTGCGGCCTGAGCGCGGCGCGCAGGCGGCCGACGTAGGTGTGGACGGTGGCGCGGGCGGAGGCGGGCGGTTCGTCGTCCCACAGCAGGTCGATGAGGCGGTCGGTCGGGACGGCGCGGCCCGCGTGCAGCAGCAGGACCGCCAGCAGGCACCGCTCCTGGCGGCGGCTGCCCCCCAGCACCTGCCGTCCCTCGTGGTGGGCGGTGAACGGACCGAGCAGTTGGAACTCCATGGTTGCCCGGCAGCCTAACCGGACGTCGATGGTCAGGCTTTGGTCAGAGGCCGGGGAGAGACTGGCCTCCTTCCACCCGCCTCTGCCCAGGGAGAACCATGCGACGAACCGCCCTCGCGACGCTGACCCTTGCCGCCGTGCTCGCCGGGACGCAGCCCGCGTCCGCGGAGACGGCGAAGGAGACGGCGAAGGGCTGGGAACCGGCACCCTCCGCGCCGTGGGACGTCGGCGCCGGCGTGCGGTGCGACTCCCCCGTCCACGGCGAACCGGTCGTCGACGAGGTGGTGCGGCGCGTGCTGAGCACCTACCCCGACGGCTCGGTGCGGCGGGTCGCCTACAAGGGCGACCTGGTCGTACGCGTCACCAACACCGCAACCGGCGCCTCCTACGACGCCGACGCGAGCGGCTCGGCCGTCGTCGAGCACCGGCCCGACGGCTCCCAACACTGGGCCGTGCACGGGCCGGTGCTCGTGGGGGTCGGCCAGGACCAGGGCAGTCTGCCGCGCGGCCTGTACCTCGTCGACGGCGTCTACACGATGGACATCAGCCCCACCGGATACAAGTCCGTACGCCTCCTGCACGGGACGACGGACGACCTGTGCGCGCACATCGACTGAACGGGCCTGCCCTCCCCGATGCCCGGAACCGTGCTCAGTGCGCGTCGTGGTTGCCCTGGTATTGGGCCTGTGCCGTCTCGCGGACCTTCTGGTGGCTCCAGGAGGCGAAGCGGTGGGGTGCCAGCCGGTCGGGGTCGACGAGCAGGTCCCCGGTCTCCAGCAGCATGCTCGCGAGCTGGCGGCCGACGCAGTCGTCGTGCGTGGCCCAGGACGCCTCGGCGAACCGGCGAACTGCACGGCCTGCTCACCGAACACTCCGCCTAGAGCACCGTCCACTACCTCAGTCATGCCATCCGCGAGTCACCATCTGAACCACGCTGCGGACCCGGGTGCGCAAGGAGCTTGCAGCCTCCGGCTGCCCTGCTGCCGGTTCACTCGTCCGGTCCGCGGGCTCAGTACCTGGACTCGGCCGCCCAGGTCATGACTTGGTTCTGCCTTCGCGCGATTGGCCGAGTTCGGCCACGAGGAGCTGCAGCAGACCGGGACAGCGTTCCTCGATGTCCGCCCTGAGTAGCCTCAAGGTGCTTCCGTTGCCGTGATCGCGCTGCACCACCAGGCCCGCCTCCCGCAGAACTCGGAAGTGGTGAGTGCGGGTGGCCTTCTTTACCGGCAGGTCAAAAGACCCGCAGGCGCGCTCCTGGTCTTCGGGGTCGGTCGCGAGTTCGGCGATCACCCTCCGCCGGGAGTCGTCCGCGAGCGCGGCGAACACTTTGCCAAGGTCCACGATCCTCCTCCAGGTATGATTTGCATCGTACCTCAAGGCATGCATAGTCTCCGAGGTATGAACATCGTCATACCTGAGGGAAACGGTCCCATCGGCATCTACGGGTTCGCCCGCCCCCGTGCGGAACGCGCCGAGGAACTAGAACGTCTGTTGCTTTCGTTCGTCAAGCCGACCCGTGCCGAGCCGGGCGCCTGGCAGTACCAGGTGCACCGCGATGCCTCCGACCCCACCACGCTGGTCTTCTACGAGCTGTGGCGTTCCAGGGACGATCTGCGCAATCACCTTGCCCAGCCCCACCTTGTCCGGTTCCAGGAGACGCGCATGGACTATCTGCGTGAGGACCTGGAGATCAACTGGCTGACTCCTCTCACTGCGAACGAAACCGGTGAACCTTCCCGGTCACAGCGCTAGCCGCACCGTCTATCTGTCGGGAACTTCGCCACTGAAGGGTGTTGCTGATCCGGACCAGGTTCGGCGGGGTTGAGATCGACGTCTCGACGGTATGGGATCCACCTGGGCAATAAGCTGCAGAGCCCCTTGGTACGGTGCGCCGATGTCATCGATCAAGCACTGGCGCTGGCGAAGGACTGGGGCACCGATCACCCGCCGTGGGGCGAGCGGGTGTGGGCGGAGCTGCACGGGGAGGAACGCGGATGACCGGAGAGCGGAAGCCTTGGGTGGGCGACTTGATCCATGACGAGATCGCCGGCCGGCGCGGCGTCGTCACGGATGTGCGCGGCGGTGCGGTCTGGGTGCTGCGGCCGGAGTCCGGCCCAGGGCGGTGGACCTCGCGGCAGCCCGAGCGCCTGACCGTGGTGACGCCCCGCGAGGCGAGCCGGACGTGGCCGTGACGGATCCCTCACCGCTCCCTCGTGCAAGGGAGTGGACCGACCGCCTCGCCCGGGCCGATCGTGGGCGGCATGGATGAGTGTGGTGCCAGTCGACCCTGCCGGTCCGGGTGCGGAAGCGGAGGAGGTCCGCCGTTTCTGGGGGCGGCTCGGGCTCCCCGGGCTGGTCGACGTGCACACGCACTTCATGCCCGAGCGGGTGTTGCACAAGGTGTGGGGCTACTTCGACGCGCTCGGGCCGATGACCGGCGGGCTGGAGTGGCCGATCACCTACCGGAGGGAAGAGGCGGAACGGGCGGACATCCTGCGGGAGTTCGGCGTCCGCGCCTTCACTGCGATGCTGTACCCGCACAAGCCGGGCATGGCCCGCTGGCTGAACGGCTGGGCGGTTGACTTCGCCCGCCGCACCCCCGACTGTCTGCACACCGCGACCCTCTACCCCGAGCCGGGCGTCGAGGCGTACGTCCGGGAGGCCGTCGAGGCGGGCGCTCGGGTCTTCAAGGCGCATGTGCAGGTGGGGGCGTACGACCCGGCCGACGAACTCCTCCAGCCGGCGTGGGGGCTGCTGGCCGAGGCCCAGATCCCCGTGGTGATCCACTGCGGCTCCGGGCCCGCGCCCGGCAAGCACACCGGCCCCGAGCCGATCGCACGGGTGCTGGCCCGGCACCCCCGGCTGCGGCTGGTCGTCGCGCACCTGGGGATGCCCGAGTACGAGGAGTTCCTCGGCCTCGCCGACCGGTACGGAGAGGTCCGGCTGGACACGACGATGGCGTTCACCGACTTCACCGAGGCCTTCATGCCGTTCCCCCGCCGGGCCCTGCCCCGACTGGCCGGACTCGGCGACCGCGTCCTGCTCGGCTCCGACTTCCCCAACCTCCCCTATGCGTACGTGGACCAGCTCCACGCCCTGGAACGGCTGGACCTCGGGGAGGATTGGCTGCGGGCGGTGTGCCACGACAACGCGGCGGAGTTGTTCGGGGTGTGAGGACCGCCTGCGCCTGACCGGCCGAGGTCAGGAGGGCAACGCGGCTCGCTCCGACTCCGCCAGCAGCACGCAGAACTCGTTGCCCTCCGGGTCGGCGAGAACGACCCAGCCCCGGCCGTCGGGCTTGCGGAGATCGTCGACCAGCGAGGCGCCGAGCCCCAGCAGCCGCTCGACCTCCAGGTCCCGCGAGGTGTCCGGGCGCAGGCAGAGGTGAAGCCTGTTCTTCCCCGACTTCGGCTCCGGAACCTCGTTGAAGTACAAGGCCGGGCCGCCGGGCAGCATGACCTCGGTCTCCTTGTCACCCGGCTGGTCCCCGGGATGCAGCGGCTGTCCGGTCACCTCGCTCCAGAAGAGTGCCAGCCGGTAGGCGTCGGCACAGTCGATCGCAATGTTCTCCACCGTTGAAAGCATGCGATCGATCATCGACGAGAGGCGCCCCGCCCGCCACCGGAACAGGGCCCTGGCCGCGGGGTGCTCCCAGCCCAACGCCCCCGGCCCTGCCGGCACCGTGCGGCGGCGGCAGGCGGGGGCGTCGGACAGGGCGTATGCCTAGCGAAGTGTTAGCTGCCCGTCACATCCGTCACCTTCCAGCGCTGGTTGGAGCCGGAGTTCGGCTGCCAGAGGCCGACCGAGGCGCCTTCGTTCGTGGACTGGCCGCCGACATCCGCGAGTTGACCGGTGGCGGCGTTGACGAGGGTCCAGGTGCCGTCGCCGGTCGTGGACATGATCCACTCGGTGGCCTCGTCGCGGCGGCCCTCGTCGGGCTCGGCGACCAGGGCGCCGTCGCGGACGGCCAGGCGCTTGTCCGACGCGGCCTCGGTGAAGACGTACCGCTTGCGGTTGTCCGCGCCGCGGATCTGCTCCACCCGCCACTGCTGACCGCCGGGGTCGGAGGCGTTGGCGCTCTTGATGACCAGACCCGTGCCGTTGTCGGCGATGGTGAGGTCCTTGCCGCTCTGGACGCCGGTCAGCCGGTAGGTGTGGCCCTTCTTCAGCTCGGCCGCGTCCTCGGCGACGCCGGACACGCCCTTGACGAGGAAGGACGTCACCGACTGGGCGGGCACGGTGACCGTGGCCTGCTTGCCGGATACCGGGACCGCCTTCTGCTTCTCGAGCTTGCCGTCGGCGCTGGTCACCACGGGGGTGACGGTGGCGCGGGACGAGACCCGGCCGAACTTCGACAGGTCGAGGGTGACCTCGCGGGACTCGGTGGTGCTGTTGACGTGGACGACCGTCGCCGCGTCGCCCTTGCGGGAGACCGCCGCGGTGCTGGAGGTGTCGTTCGTCTTGATCAGCCGGTCACCGGGCTTGATGAAGTGCGTGAAGTTGCGGGCCGTGTCGAACTTGGTGTTCGTGTAGACCGGGCAGGTTTCGAGGGTGTCCTCGGCGGTGCAGCTGAACGGGAGCTGGATCTCGCCCCAGTTGCCGCCCTTCGCGGACTCGCCGCCCGGCTTCATGTTGTCGTAGTCCTCGACGGGCTGCCAGAACACCCAGGCGCGGGGCTCCAGTTCACGCAGGTCGTCGACGATGCGCTGGGCGAGGCCCAGACCGGGCCGCATGTCCGTGAAGCTCTGGCCGTCGCCCCAGTCGCCCTCGACCTCGCTCATCCACAGCGGCTTGTCGGCGGCCTTGGCCAGGTCGCGGACGGTGGTGCGCTGGCCGGTGCCGTAGGTGTGGACGTTCATCTGGGCGACCAGGTCACGGACCTCCTGGGGGTAGGAGTTCCAGTTGGTGGCGAAGGTGCCCGGGTTGGTCTCGTCCATCGCGGATATCTCCGCGTCCGACTTGGACTTCTTCAGCACCGGGGCGAGCGCGCGGAGCACCTTCTGCTGGAGCTCGGGGCCCATGTGGGCGCCTTCCTGACGGCCGCCGACGGGCTCGCCGTCCGGGCCGAGCTTGGTGCCCCAGTAGTTGGTGTTCGGCTCGTTGAACGGGTCGAGGGTGTCGACCTTGATGCCGTGCGCCTTCTCCAGCCGCTCGGTCGCGCCCACCAGGTACTTGGCGAAGTCCTCGACGGACTCCGGCTTCAACTGGTCCTTGCCCGCGTCGAAGTTGCCGGAGACGTAGCCGCTCTCGGTCATGAACCAGGGCGGGGAGTTGCTGAAGGTCTCCCAGTGGGTGATGTCCTTCTTGATGCGGTCGACCCACCAGCGCTGCGTCTTGTCGGCGTGTCTGTTCCAGTCGGCGGGGTCCTCGGCGTCCCACCAGTCGACGTCCTCGCGGGTGGTACCCGCCGGGGCCTTCCACCAGCCCTCGACCGCGCCGCCGGCCCGCAGGTAGTCCTTGACGTCCGGGGCGTTGCCGCCGCCGATGTTGTAGCGGGCGATGTTCAGGGCGAGGCCCTCGTCGCCGAAGAGGAGCTTGTAGAGCTTCTCGCGTATCGCGGGCGGGTAGTCGCCGGTGGCGTTGGCGAACCAGACCAGGCTCGTGCCCCAGCCCTCGAACTTCTCCTGCTTGTAGGAGGGGTCGGGGCGGACGGTGACGCCGGCCGCCTGAGCGGTGGGCTCGGCGTGCGCGGCGGGCAGGGTGGTGGTGGCCAGGATGGTTCCGGTCGCCACGGCGGTGACGACGATGGCCCCGAGGAGCCTTCTCTTACGGGTGCGGTCTGCCATCTCGAGTACTCCAGCTCTTCTGCGTGCCGCGCGTCCCGGCGGGGGCAGAGATCGGGGCCTACGTGTGCGAGTTGTACTGCTTAGCGGCCTTCTCGTACGATTTCGACTAGGCAATGTTTACGTAAACATCCACTGGCGGGATGTCTACACTGTCCGAATCTCAGGGGTCAAGGAGTCGTTCCGGACCGAAATTTGCGCCGGTGCGCGGCGAGGGGAGCGAGGGGCAGGTGGGCACAGTGGACGGTGAGAGAGAAGTCATGGGCACGAGCCGTACGAGAAGGCGTCCGGTCCGCCCCCGCCAGGGCGCCTCCATGGCCGACGTCGCCCGGCTCGCCGGCGTCTCCTCCCAGACGGTCTCCCGCGTCTCCAACGGCTTCCCGGGCGTCACCGAGGACACCCGCCGCCAGGTCCTGGCCGCGATGCGGGAGCTGGGCTACCGCCCCAACAGCGCCGCACGGGCCCTCAAGCGCGGCGAGTTCCGCACCCTCGGCGTGATCACCTTCTCCCTCTCCACCATGGGCAACATCCGCACCCTGGAGGCCATCGCCACCTCCGCGGCCCAGCACGGCTACGCCGTCACACTGCTGCCCGTCGCCGTCCCCACCCAGGACGAGGTGAACGGCGCCTTCTCCCGCCTGGGCGAACTCGCCGTGGACGCCGTCATCGTCATCATGGAGATCCATCTGCTGGACGCGGCGACGGTCTCGCTCCCGCCCGGTGTGCAGGTCGTGGTGGCCGACTCGGACGCCGGCGACCGCTACACCGTGGTCGACACCGACCAGGCGGGCGGGGCCCGGGACGCCGTACGGCACCTCCTGGACCTCGGCCACGACACCGTGTGGCACCTGGCCGGCCCCGAGGGCTCCTTCGCCGCCCAGCGCCGCGCCAACGCCTGGCGCGACACCCTCACCGCGGCCGGCCGCGTCCCGCCGCCCCTGGTCCGGGGCGACTGGTCGGCCGAGTCCGGCTACCGGGCCGGGCTGCGACTGGCCGACGAGCCGGACTGCACGGCGGTGTTCGCCGCCAACGACCAGATGGCCCTGGGACTGCTCCGGGCCCTGCACGAACGCGGCCTGCGCGTCCCCGGCGACATCAGCGTCATCGGCTTCGACGACATCCCCGAGTCCGCGTCCTTCCTCCCGCCCCTCACCACCATCCACCAGGACTTCGCCGAGGTGGGGCGGCTGTGTGTGGAGGGCGTCCTGAGCAAGATGCGGCAGGACGGGGAGGAGCACGGGACGACGCTGGTGCCCACGCGGTTGGTGCGGCGGGAGAGTACGGGGGCGCCGGGCACTCGGGCGTGAGCCCGGCCGCGGTGGGGCGTGCGGTTCCGGTGGGAAGGAGGACGGCGTATCGCCGCACCGAAGCCGGCCTGCCGGCATAGACCGGTTCCTGACAGACCCTGCCGAGGCGGACGTTCCGCCCGTACGGTCGAGCGGTATGAGCCGAAGTCGGGGGCTGACGTATCTGCTCGCGGGCGCGGTGGCCGCGTTGATTGTCGTTCTCGCAGTCACCCAGGGGCCGTCGGGTACCAACGGCACGGACACACCGGGTACGGACGGGGAGAGGGGGAAGGGGCCCTTCACGATCGCCGTCGTCACCCGCGACACCGGCCAGGACCGTGCCGGAGCGGCCCGCGTCGCGCTCGCCGAGCTGCGGGACCTGCTGCGCAGTAACAAGGCGGAGGGCGAGCTGCCGCTGGAGTTCGTCGGCGTGGTCCCGGGGGACGGCCTGACCATCGGCACGCTGCGGCGGGACCATCCGCGGCTCGTGGCGGCCATCGCGGACGACCCCGGCCTGGACGGCATGGACGAACTCAGCGCGCAGGTGCCGGTGGTCGGGACCTGCCGCTGGGAGAACCCGCCCGGTCTCAGCAGCAGCTTCCAGTGGACCGTCGCCCCGGACATCACCGAAGTGGGCTGGCAGGTGCGGGCCTACGTGGGCAAGATGCACCGTGCGCAGCAGCTGATCGTCTTCGGCGCCTACGGAACCGACGCCGCCGAGGCAGAGCAGCTGAGGAAGGGCGAGCCCGGACCGGCGTGGGACGGCCCGCGCCTGCCCTCGACGGCGGTGCACATCGACAGGCCGGGCCAGATGACCGCCCCGGAGCTGCGCTCGGCCCTCTCCGGCGGGCGCGGCGACGCCGTGTATCTCGCCGGCTCGCGCTCCTCCCTCACCGACGACCTGCGCGCCCTGGCCCGCGCCGGCTTCCGAGGCCCCGTGCTGTACGCCCCCGGGTTGCTCAACACCTGCGTGAGGGCGGAGCCCGAGGATCCTGGCCAGGTCCCGGACGGCATCACCCTGTACCGCGTCGGCACGGCCGGGCCCGGCGCCGTACGGGCCGAGGACTGCTTCACCGTCGACACGCAGCACTGCCCGTACTTCCTGCGGCTGCCCGACAGGCCCGGCGCCCTGGAGGAGTACGAGGCGGCGCAGACACTGATCCGGGTGTACCGGACCGTGTGGGTCGACGGCCGCGGAACCGCGCCGTCCGACCCGGAGGAGGTGGCCTCGGCGCTCCAAGGCAGTCTCAACGGGCAGATCGTGCGCGGCATTTCGGGCTGGTTCGAGGTGGGTGGCCCGCCCGGTGACAGCTACACGCTCAGTTTCGGACACGACATATGGCTGGAGCGGTGGGCGGCCGGGAAAGGGCGCTGGACCGTCCTCGGCCCCGTCTCCGCCGAGTACACGTAGCGGCGCGCGTCCGGCTGGATGATCTGTTGCCCGTGCCCGTGCCCGTGCCCGTGCCCGTGCCCGTGCCCGTGCCCGTGCCGTACAGCTCGATGCGGTGGCCTCGACCACCCCGTGGACGTCACGCTCGACGCCGAGGGGCGCTGCTACGTGAGCGACGACCGGCGCGGGGCGGCACTCCGCATCGGCGAGGGCGAGTTGGTGCCTGTCGCGGAAGGCCTCGGCGCCCCCCAGGGGCTCGCCGTCCGCGGCGACGCACTCTGCACCGTGGACACCGCGAGCCGCCGGCTCTGGTCGGTCTCCCTGACGACGGACGGCACCCGCGTCGAGGCCGAGGACCTGGCGGTCGGGGTCCCGCCGGGCAGCAAGCCGCCGCGCCGGGCCCCGCTCTCTTCACCCACGGACTGCCCGGCGTGGCCCCCCGGTTCGCGGGTCTCACCACCGTCCCGGACGGCTCCCTGCTCCTGTCGTGGAACGGGGAGGGGACGGTGGTGCGGCTGTCTCCGGCGCGGACCGGCACGTGACGCTGACCGGACGTGACGCGGACCGCGCGGCCTCCGCTCCTGAGGGCGGGTCAGCGGCGGCGGCCCCGGGCGGGCCTGCCGCGCCGTGCGCGCGGGGCGGAACCCGTGCGCGCGGGGCCGCTCTCTGAGGGCGGCGGGGTGAGGACGACGGGCACGCCCGAGGGTGCCTGGGCGCCGGTGATGCGGCTCAGTTCGGCCTCGCCCGAGCGGACCCGTGTGATGCGCGGGGTGATCCCGGCGTCGGCCATCAGGCGGGCCGTCTCGCGGCGCTGGTGGGGCAGGACCAGCGTGACGACGGTGCCCGACTCGCCGGCCCTGGCGGTACGGCCGCCCCGGTGCAGATAGTCCTTGTGGTCGGCGGGCGGGTCCACGTTGACGACGAGGTCGAGGTTGTCGACGTGGATGCCGCGGGCGGCGACGTTGGTGGCCACCAGCACCGTGACCTCGCCGTCCTTGAACCGGGCCAGGGTCCGGGTGCGCTGGGACTGTGACTTCCCGCCGTGCAGGGCCGAGGCGCGCACCCCGACGGCCAGCAGCTTCTTGGCCAGCCGGTCGGCGGCGTGCTTGGTGTCCAGGAACATGATCACGCGGCCGTCGCGGGCGGCGATCTCCGTCGTGGTGGCGTGCTTGTCGGCGTCGTCCACGTGCAGCAGGTGATGCTCCATCGTGGTGACCGCGCCGGCGGACGGATCGACGGAGTGGACCACGGGGTCGTGGAGGTAGGTGCGGACCAGGCGGTCGACGTTGCGGTCCAGCGTGGCCGAGAACAGCAGCCGCTGGCCGCCGGGGCGGACCTGGTCGAGCAGGGCGGTCACCTGCGGCATGAAGCCCATGTCCGTCATCTGGTCGGCCTCGTCCAGGACGGTGACGGTGACGCGGTCCAGCCGGCAGTCGCCGCGGTCTATGAGGTCCTTGAGCCGGCCGGGCGTCGCGACGACGACCTCGGCACCGCCGCGCAGCGCGCTCGCCTGGCGGCCGATCGACATACCGCCGACCACCGTGGTGAGCCGCAGGCGCAACGCCTGCGCGTAGGGGGTGAGGGCGTCGGTGACCTGCTGGGCCAGTTCCCGGGTGGGGACGAGGACGAGGGCGACCGGCTGCCGGGGCTCGGCCCGCTGCCCGTCGATGCGGGCCAGCACGGCGAGGCCGAAGGCGAGCGTCTTGCCCGACCCCGTGCGCCCGCGGCCCAGCACGTCCCGGCCTGCCAGGGAGTTGGGCAGCGTCGCCGCCTGGATCGGGAACGGCACGCTCATGCCTTCGGCGCGCAGCGCGGCCAGCAGCCGCTCGGGCAGGCCGAGGTCGGCGAAGTCCTCGACGGCGGGCAGCGCCGGGGTGATGGTGGCCGGGGGCGCGAACTCCCCGCCGGGCGCGGTGCGGCGCCCGTGGCCGCCGCGGCCCGCGCCGGCCGTACGGGCGGAGGTGCTTCGGCCCCCGGCCTTACGCGAGTGGGGGGAGCCGTTGTTCTTGCGAGCGGTGCGATCCAAGGGGATCCTTCCTCGATGCGGCTACGTATCGGGGAATTCCCGGCGGCTGGGACGGACCGCACCAGGATTCGCAAGACTGAGCCGGGTGTTGGATGAAAACGAGGCTGGGGCCCGCACCTCACGGTGCGGGCCCCGGTCACGTCGGACGCGTCAGCGTCAGGCGGGCACGATGTTCTCGGCCTGCGGGCCCTTCTGGCCCTGCGTGACGTCGAAGGTAACCTTCTGGCCTTCCTGAAGCTCGCGGAAGCCGGAGGTGGCGATGTTCGAGTAGTGGGCGAACACGTCCGGACCGCCACCCTCCTGCTCGATGAAGCCGAAGCCCTTTTCCGCGTTGAACCACTTCACAGTGCCAGATGCCATGCTGAATCTCCCTTTGGGGGACAAACCCGAGACCCGCACTTTACGGACTCGGGGTCGCTGAAATGATCACCCTCGGAGAGATCCGAAAATCCTCGACAACTAAAAAGAGTGCTCGTCGACAAAGGTCGATAGAGCACTCGAAGTCTCTGGGAACCAAAACTGCAACAACAACGACGGTAGCACAGGCTGCGGCGGATGGCCCGGGAATCTCGTACCCGAGGCGGACAGCGGGCCTGTTCGTACTGCGTTCTGAGTAGCCCGGATCGTCGTCAGCCGTACGACGACGGGACGGCCCCCTCGCAGAGAGCCTTGGCAGACGATCGACACCAGGTGTGGAGACCTGCTGCCGTGGCGACTTTCCTGTATCGAGTGGGCCGGCTGGCCTTCCGGCGACGTCAAGGCGCCGTGGGCCGCCGACGAGGAGTTCTCGATGCCCGGCATCGAGTCCCAGAAGGCGTTCGACCTGATGGAACAGCGCTTCCCCGGGGCCACGGCCGACGGGGCGACCGCCCGGGTCGTGTTCATCGCGCCCGGCGGCGAGAAGGTGACCGCAGCCGAGAACAGGCAGGCCATCGAGAAGGCCGTGACGGGTCTCGGCGACGGCGCGCAGGTTGCGGGCGCCGTCGCCCCGTTCCAGGCGAAGACGATCAGCGAGGACGGCTCGACCGCTGTCGCGACCGTCACCTACAAGGTCGGGCCGAACGACCTCACGGACGCCAGCCGCACCCATCTGGAGCGCGCCCTCGACCAGGCCCGGGACTCCGGGCTGACCGTCGAGGCGGGCGGCACCGCGCTGGCCGACAACGCCGGGCCGGGCGGCACGGCCGAGGTGATCGGCATCTCGATCGCCGCCGTCGTGCTTCTCATCACGTTCGGCTCCCTGGCCGCCGCCGGGCTGCCCCTGCTGACCGCCGTCATCGGTATCGGCGTCAGCATGGCCACGACACTCATCCTGTCCCGGGCCCTCGGCCCGTCCACCACCACCGGCACCCTGGCGATGATGCTGGGCCTCGCCGTCGGCATCGACTACGCCCTGTTCGTCGTCTCTCGCTACCGGGAGGAGCGCGCCAAGGGCCGCGCGCCGCAGGAGGCGGCCGGACTCGCCGCCGGTACGGCCGGGCCCGCGGTCGTGTTCGCCGGGCTCACCGTCGTCATCGCGCTGGCCGGGCTCGCCGTGGTGGGTGTCCCGATGCTCACCAAGATGGGCCTGGCCGCCGCCGGCGCAATCGTCGTCACCGTACTGATCGCGCTGACGCTCGTTCCGGCCCTCCTCGGCTTCTGGCCGAACGCCGTGCTCACCCGGCGGGCCCGCAAGAGCGGCCGGATCGAGGAGAGCGGCGATACCAACGGGGGCACCCGCTGGGCCGGGTTCGTGCTGCGTCGCCCGATACCCGTGCTGCTCCTCGGCGTCGTCGGCCTCGGCGCCCTCGCCCTGCCCGCGGCCGGCCTCCAGCGGGGCATGCCCGGGGACGAGGCCAAAGCCGGTCTCCACCACCGAACGCCGCGCCTACGACGCGCTCGCCGAGGGCTTCGGGCGGGCTTCAACGGCCACAGACCGGCGTCGTGGACGGCAAGGGCGCCGCCGACCCCAAGAGTGCCGCGGACGAGATCGCCAAAGAGATCGGCGCCACGAAGGGCGTCGTGTCCGTCTCCCCGGCCCGCTTCAACGACGCCGGTGACACCGCCGTCTTCTCCGAGTGCCGAGACTGGTATCGATGTCGAGATCATTGGCACCGTCGGTACTTACACCAGCCCCCGCCACGTCTTCGCCTACGACGACGGCGAGGTACGGCAAGAGTTCTCCATCTGCTTCCTGGCTCGTCCTGTGGCCGGGCAACTTGCGGTGTCCGAGGAAACAACCGACGTCCGCTGGTTCGAGCTTGCAGAGATCGACGCACTCCCATGATCACCGGCATGCGGAAGCGAGTGAACGACTGGCGCGACGGCAACATGCCAGCCGCCCGGTAGCCGGCAGACGTGGACGCCGTCGTGAACTGTGCCGGCATGGGCGCTGTCGCGCGTTCTGGGTGGCACCGCGATCGACGGTACCGGTGACCTGTCCGACTACGTTGCTGCCGCCAAGGGCATCGTCGAGCGCGGCGCGGCGATTGAGCCTCGGCTGGCTGGTGCACGAATCATCGAGCACAGGGTGGGCGCCCGACCAACTAGGCCTGACCTGCGCGTTTCACTTGCTGCTGTGTCCGGATCTTGAGCGGAAACACGAAAGTGCCTTCTGAGCTGGGGTGATGAGGCTTGTCTAGGGCTTCTGTCACCACGGCAGGAAGGCACTTTCTACGTGCACACCGCCGGGTCGCGTCCCCAGCTCGTCGTCTCGGCCGACGGTCGTGGAGTGGTCAGCCACGCCGGATCCCGTGATTTGGCGGTGATGCGCGCCGGCGGCGGCGAGGCGAGTCACCCGCACCCTCCACCTCCTCTTCGGCGGCTCGCCCCCGGCGAGGCATAGGCCTCCCACGTCAACGCGACCGCGTCGTGCCGGTCTCGGGCTCCGGACACCAAGCGCTCTGACGGAGGCTGCCCCAGCGTCCGCAGAATCCCACCTGTGCGGGCCGCTTGGTCCCCTCCACGCGCTGGATGGAGATGAGCTTGTCGAGCGGGATCTGCTGGTCCACGACACCGCCGAAGTCGATGCGGCCGCTCTCCCCGTCGAGAGCGGCATCGCCGTGGATGCGGCTGAGGGCCTGCCATACGGCGGGTGCGCTGATCGGCATCCGGGGTGCTGTGTCCTGGAGGCGACCGACGGCTTTGAGGTAGAGGTTCACCGCGTCGAACGCGAGCGCCGCATGCCCGTCGAGGGAGGTGTTCTCAACCTGCTCGCACTCTTCGGGGAAGAGCTTCTTCATGGTGCCGTAGAGGTCGCTGGGACCCTCGCAGGAGGAGGAGCCGAGGGTGAAGTCCAGGAACTCGTAAGGGATCCGCGGGTAGTTCCCGCGCCGGGATGGGTCGGCGCCGAGGCGGGCCACGTCGTCCCCGCCGAGAAAGACGGGCGGGCTGGAACCGCAGGTGTCGTTGGCCGCGTTCAGGATCGTCTCGAAGTCCTCGGACCGGCCGGCGAAGAAGACGAGCCCCTCGTAGTGACAGGCATGCTCGCCGACGCTGCGCGCGCCGCGCTGGCCCGAGGCGGTCACGTCAGACGAAGGCGAGGGCGTGTACGCCTGCTCCTCGACGTCGAAGTGCGCACCGGAAAAGGACGCGACAGCGTCGTCCCGCAGGTTCCTGCTGTACTCGTCGGTCGGATCTGCGGAGTACACGACCCGCACCCTGCGCCCCTTCAGCCTGCCCTCGTCCGCGAGGTGCCCGGCGTACGCGGCGGCGACCTCGGCCTCGCGCCGGTTCTGCGGTGACACCTGGTAGTAGAGCGGTGAGTGGTCGTCGAGGGTGTCGGCCGAGAGGGTGGTGGCGACCATCGGGAGCCCGACACGGGTTAGTTCGCCGATCGTCGTGATCGTGGCCTTGCGACTCTGGTCCAGGCCGGTGATGCCGACGATGGTCGGATCGGTGCGCATCATCCGCTCTATGATCCGCGCGACCACGTCCCCGTAGCGCATGCCGGAACCCGCAGCGGCCGGGAAGATCCGCAGCACGGGATCGTTCTCCCCCGCCGGTCGAGCTGCCGCCGCTGTGCGCTGGCCGCGCCCTGCAACTGCTCGCGCGCGTACGACTGAGCACCGGACGCCTCCCCGCTGGGGCTGAGGAGGGCCGACAGGTGGACGAGGGTCACGAGCGGCCGGCCGGGGACCTCCCGGTGGATGCGCTCGGCCTCGGTGTTCTGCTCCGCGATGGTGGTGAGCGTCTTCTTCACCGACCCGTCGTCGGAGCCGAAGGCGTACCCGTGCGGGGCGACGCCGACGCACTCCCCCGTGGACTCCCGCACGAGGGTGTCGGCGTCCCGGTGGGATCGGCTCAGCCCGCAGTGCTGCTCCTGCCAGTCCCGCTCGCCGGCGATGGCGTAGCCGATGCCGGCGGCGACCAGGAGGAGGGCGGTGAGGGCGGCGCCGACGATGGGCAGGGGGCCCGTGCCGTGCGGCGGGCGCGGCACGGAGATCCGGGCCGCCGCGGAGTTGCGCACCCGCTGCCGGGCCCGGCCGGAGTGGCTTTCCGGCAGCGGCGCGGGCACGCGGACCGGCAGGTACCAGAAGTCGACGGTTCGGCTGCGTCCCTGTGTCCGCAGCGACTCGCACCACGTCTCGTAAGGGCCGAGCTCGTCGTAGAGCTCCAGCACCTCTGCGTGGTCGTGGTCGTTCTCGCCGCAGCTCGTCACGATCAGCAGCGGATCGAACGCCCCCGTCTCGTTGCGCACCTGAGCGAACGTCCGCACCAGTGCCCGTCCGTCGTTGGACTCGCTCACCCCCTTCAGATACGCCACGCAGTAGGCCGTACGCCGGTAGGCGCGGCGCCGCCAGGGACGGCGCCGGTAGGCCACGCGCAGGTCCTCCAGAAAGGCGTTGATCATCAGCTTGGTGATCTGCACCGGGTCTTCGCGCCCCCAGCGGGGCTGGGTGAGCCGCAGCGCGAACCCGTCGAAGGTCCCCGGGTCGCCGGGCGCCATGTACGGCTGCCGCAGCAGCCACCGGTACTCGCTGCCCAGCACCCGCCATGCCCGGAACCACACCAGCGGCAGCACGTGCAGCCCGAGGAGGTACGCCCACCACGGCACGCTTCCCTGCAACGCCACCTCGGTGCTGGGGCTGCGGGCGAACCCGAGCAGCGGTCGGCGCTGAATCTCGCGGTCCCGCAGTCGGCGCAACATGTCCTGGGCGTGCTGGGAGTTCGGTTCCTCCGCTGTGTAGGTCATCTCCAGCAGCCAGTTGACGAGGCCGAACCGCCGGAAGCGTACGCGCTGGTCCCGCCCGTTGCGCGCGGAGGAGTACTCGGCCGCGAGCTTGACGAGCATCCGCCGGCACAGCTCGGACCGCTGCCAGGGCGGCGGGAGGTGGTCGGGGGCGGATTCGTCACTGCCCCGGTCGTCGCGGACCTCCCGCCGCATGTTGTCCACGTCGATGGACTCGTGCGGCACGCGTCGGGGTTCCGCCGCGCCGAGCGCCCGTGCGATCTGTTCGGCGAGCCCCTCCTGGTCGTCACCGATCAGACTGAGCACGGGCAGGCCGTCCCGCGCCGGCACCTCGGCCGGTAACTCGCCTTTTCGGGGACGGCGCACGAGGCTGTTGACTAGTGTGAAAAGCCGGTCGGCGGACGCGAAGACAGGTTCCACGGCTCCCCCGTGCGCCTGGTGTTCCAGCAAGTGGACCGTCACGCTAGACGACCGGGGTACACCACCACGGGTGCGTTACCAAGCCTTAATCTACGCGCTTCACTTGCTGCTGCGTCGGGATCTCATAGATTCTCGCCCTGGCTGTTGGAGAGGCTGCCCGACAAGTCTCAAGCGGCCGTCTGTCGATGACCATGTGACAACACCGCTCCGTGCTGGTGACTACGGGTCTCGCTTGACCTGGGGTGGGAAGCTTGCCGCATGGACTACGTCCCTGAGCGCGTGGCGAACCCTCCGGGAGAGATCTCTGTCCAACCCCGGCGCATCACTAACCGACCCGCTGCATCGCCTTCCGCTGCCGTTCCGCCATCGCGGCCCCGGACTCGCGGCGGGCCATCCTGCGCAGGACGGACGGCGCGAAAACCAGCCCGGCGACCGCCCAGGCGCCCAGCACGCCCGCTGTCTCCAGGAGCCGCCAGGATTCGCCGATCTCGGCGGCGACCGCTTCGGCCGGCAGCAACGCGGCCCGCAGGCCGAGGCCGAGCCAGTAGACGGGGAAGATCTGCGCGACGGCCTGCAGCCAGTCGGGCAGCTCCGACAGGGGGAAGTAGATGCCGGAGATCACGACGAGGCCCATCACCGGGAGCATCAGCAACCCGACGGTGCGCGGACTGCTGACCAGTGAGCCGACGACGGCGCCGATCGGCAGGGTCGCCAGGAGACCCAGCGGCACCGCCCACACCAGCGTCAGCAACGCTCCGCCGCCCTGCCGGGCCACCCCGTCCACCAGGAACACGCCGATGGCGAAGGGGAGGGCCATGGAGGCGAGAGCCGTACCCGACACCATGATGATCTTGCCGACCAGGTGGCCGACCATGCCGTGCGGCACGGCCTTGGCCCGCAGCAGGGTGCCGTCCTCGCGCTCGGTCGCGAGCAGTTGCGCCGTGGTCATCATCCCGGTGAACGCGAGCGTCATGCCCAGCATGCTCGGCAGCATGAACGCGCCGGTCGAGATGCCGGCGCCCTTCAGCGGATCGTCCTTGAGCAGGAACAGCGGCACGAGGAGCAGGACCGTCCAGAGCACGTAACCGAACACGTCCTGGCCGGTGGTGAAGGTCTGCCGGAGCTCCGTCCAGCCGCGCCGCACCCCTACTCCCGCCGCGTACCACACCGGACTCATCGCGATTCCTCCCCGAAGGCGTGTGCCGCCCGCTCGTCGGGGACGCTCCCCGCCTCCAGCTCCCGCACCATCGTCAGGTAGGTGTCCTCCAGGCTCGCCCGGCGCACCTCCAGCCCGCCGACCGCGTCGCCGTGCTCCTCGAACAGCCGGCGGACGAAGCGGGTGGGCTCGGCCGTCGACTCCTCGAAGGGCCGCCCGTCGAGCGTCCAGCGCACGGTGGCCTCGGCCGATGCCTGCCGGGACAGTTCCTCGGCCGGGCCGTCGGCCACGATCCGGCCGCCCGCCAGGATGAGGATCCGGTCGGCGAGCTTCTCCGCCTCGGCGAGGTCGTGCGTGGTCAGCAGCACGGTGGTGTTCTCGTCCGCGAGCCCGCGGACCAGGCCGTGGAACTCGTTCCTGGCCTCCGGGTCCAGACCCGCCGTCGGCTCGTCCAGGAACAGCAGTTCGGGCCGGCCCACGATGCCGACGGCCACGTCGAAACGCCTGCGCTGGCCGCCGGACAGGGTTCCGACCCGTTTGTCCGCCTGCTCGGTCAGGCCCACGGCGGCGATGAGCTCGTCGGCGTCCCAGGGCCGCCGTACGAGGTCGGTGGAGTACGGCGCGTAGTACGAGCCGAGATGGGCCAGCAGTTCCCGCACCCGCCACTTGCCGTGGTCGCGCCAGGACTGCAACACGATGCCCAGGCGCGCACGCCACCGCTCGTCCCCGCGAGCCGGATCGGTGCCCAGGACGCTCACGTCACCGGCCGAGCGCATCCGGAAGCCCTCAAGGACTTCGATCGTGGTCGTCTTGCCCGCGCCGTTCGGGCCGAGCAGCACGACGACCTCGCCTCGCCGGGCCGTGAAGCCGACCCCCTTCAGGACGTCCTGGCTGCGGTAGCGCATCCGCAGGTCCCGGACGTCGACAACCCTGTCGCTCTCCGGCGGCGGGCCGCTCCCGGCCTCGGGTAAGGCGTGAGCGGTTGTCATCGATGTCCCCCCGTTCGTCTGGCAGCAGCCGGTCGGGCCGCCCCGGGCGAACACATTACCGAAGGGTCCGGAACCGGAGCGGGCTCCGCGGCCAGCTCTTTCCTCCTGGCCGCGCCCGTCCGGCTGCTCATGATCTTCGCGCCGGCATGGGGCCGACCGCTCGCATCGCCGGGTCACCGCTGACCGTGCTGCCGGTGCTGCTCGTGCATCTCGCGTTCGCGGTACCGGGGTTCCCCGAGTTGTGGACCGCGGTCAGCGGCCCGGACCTCGACGGCTTCCGCGAACTGACGGCCCTCCCGGACGGTGCCGGTGCCGTCCGGGCCCAGGTCATCGCCTGGGATCTGCTGATCGGGCAGTGGATGTACCGGGAGGGCCGGCGGCTGGAGATCTCCGCCCTGGTGATGGGACAGCTGCTGGTTCTCACGATCCTGCTGTCGCCGTTCGGGCTGCTGGTGTTCCTGGGGCTGCGTGCGGTGAGGGCGCGGCGGGCGGGGCCAAGTCCTTCGACCGGCGGACCGGTTCCGAGTCAGGCGCGCAGATAGGCCAGTACCGCCAGGACGCGGCGGTGGTCGTCGGGGGCCGACGGGGGCAGGTCCAATTTCTGGAGGATGCTCGCGATGTGCTTGGCGACGGCCGCGTCCGTGACGACCAGGCGGCGGGCGATCGCCGCGTTGGAGCGGCCCTCGGCCATGAGGGCGAGGACCTCGCGCTCGCGGGGTGTGAGCCGGTCCAAAGGGTCGCGGCGGCGGGCGAGGAGCTGGCGTACGACCTCGGGGTCGACGACCGTCGCCCCGGCGGCGACGCGGGCGACGGCGTCGGCGAACTCCTCGACGTCGCCGATGCGTTCCTTCAGGAGGTAGCCCGTTCCGACGCTGCTGCGGCGGTCGTCCAGCAGCTCGTCGGCGAAGGTCTGCTCGACGTACTGGCTGAGCACGAGAACCGCCAGCCCGGGCTGCTCGGCCTGGAGCCGGCGGGCCGTGCGCAGGCCCTCGTCCGCCTGGCCCGGTGGCATACGGACGTCGGTGATCACCAGGTCGGGGCGGTGTTCCCGGGCGGCGGCGAGCAGGGCCGGGCCGTCGCCGACGGCGGCGAGCACCCGGTGGCCGAAGCGCTCCAGCAGGTGGACGAGACCTTCCCGCAGGAGGACGGCGTCTTCCGCGATCACCAGGCGAAGGGACTGCCGCATCAGGTCTCCGCTCTCAGGAGGACGGGCCGGCGCACGGGATCTCCGCTCTCAGCAGGGTGGGTCCGCCCGGCGGGCTGGACAGGAACATTCTGCCGTCGGCGGCGGCGATCCGGTCGGCGAGGCCGACGAGGCCCGTGCCGCGAGCGGGGTCGGCGTCGCCGGAGCCGTTGTCCTCGATGTCGAGGCGGAGCACGCCGTCGCGGCAGCGGGCGGTGACGCGGCAGCGGTCGGCACCGCTGTGCCGGGCGATGTTGGTGAGGGCCTCGGCGGTCACGTAGTACGCCGTCTGCTCGACGGCGGCCGGCAGCCGGCCCGGGAGGTCGAGGTCGAGGTCGGTGGGAATCGGGCAGCGCCCTGCGATGTCCCGTGCGGCGGCGGGCAGTCCGCGTTCCGTCAGGATCTGCGGATGGATGCCCCGGATCAGTTCGCGCAGCTCGGTGAGCGCCTCCTTGGCGAGGGCGTGGGCCTCGCCGACCTGCTTCGCCGCCGCGCTGCCGGGCGGCAGGTCGAGGGTGGCCAGGCCCAGCTTCATGGTGAGGGCGACGAGCCGCTGCTGCGCGCCGTCGTGCAGGTCGCGTTCGATGCGGCGGCGTTCCGTCTCGAAGGCGTCGACGAGGCGGGCCCGGGACCGTACGACCTCGCGCAGTTCGCGGTCCTTCGGGAAGAGCACGGAACGCCCGACCGCCGCCCGGGCGCCGGCCCACGCCCCGATGGGATACGCGGCCACGGGCAGCAGCAGCGCGCCCGCGACCGGGCCCGCCACGGTCTGCCAGGGCTGGGCGGTGGGCTGGAAGGGCGTCAGGAGGAGGAAGCCCGGGATGCCGAGCGAGACCAGGACCACGGCGAGGTCCATCCAACCGACCGCCAGGACGGACACGGCGCCGTAGCCGGCGGTGCGGGGACTGTGCCGCGACCGCTGCCGGTCGGCACCGCCACCGCCACCGCCACCGCCGCCCCGGTCGACGAGAGCGAGCCGGCGGCGTTCCAGGGGACCGGCGAGGGCGACGGCGAAGACCACCAGCGCCCCCGCGCAGAGCACCCTGGCGAACGTGCCGATGGGCGCGGCGAACAGCCCGGCCACACCGAGGTAGACACCGGTCGCGAACACCCCGCCGGACAGGAGATAACCCATGGCGCGCCACGGCCAGACGGTGCGCAGGAACCCCAACGGGCTACGGGTGAGGGCCTCCAGGACGGTTCGAGGGGTGGTCACGCGGTCGACCGTAGCGGCGCCGGGGGACGAAGGCAGTAGTGCCAGGTGGAGTTCCGGCTCTCGCCCGGGCGGCAATGTGCCTGGCGGTGCTCCCGTCGTTGCCTTGAAGGCATGACCACAACGAACACCCCAACGGTGCAAGGCACTTCGGCCCTTGTCCCGGTCCAGCTCCGGTCGTTGACCAAGCAGTACGGCACCGGCGACCGCGCCGTCACGGCACTCGACGACGTCACCCTGGACTTCGCGGCCGGGACGATGACGGCCGTCATGGGCCCCTCCGGCTCCGGCAAGTCCACCCTGTTGCACTGCGCGGCGGGCATCGACCGGCCGAGCGCCGGCGAGGTGCTGATCGGCGGTACGGAACTGGGCGGGCTGGACGAGAACGCGCTCACGGTGCTGCGCCGGGACCGGATCGGATTCGTCTTCCAGGCGTTCAACCTGGTCTCGGCACTGACCGCCGCGCAGAACGTCGAACTGCCCCTGAGACTGGCCGGGTCACGCCCCTCACCGGACGAGGTGCACGCGGCACTCGCCGCGGTCGGGCTCGCGGACCGTCACGGACACCGGCCGAGCGAACTGTCCGGAGGCCAGCAGCAGCGCGTCGCGATCGCCCGGGCGATGATCGCCCGGCCCGCCGTCCTCTTCGCCGACGAACCGACCGGCGCGCTGGACAGCAGCGCCTCCCGGGTCGTGCTGCGGCTGCTGAGGGACCTGGTGGACAGCCGGGGACAGACGGTCGTGATGGTGACGCACGACCCGGCCGCCGCGGCGTACGCGGGCCGGGTGCTGCTGCTGGCCGACGGCCGGCTCGCGGACGAACTGCCCGGTGCCGAGGGCGCCGAGGCGATCGCGGCGCGGACGGCCGCCCTGGAGGTGCGGCCGTGATCAGCCTGGCGACGGCGAGAGAGCGGTGGACCTCCTTCCTGGGGTCCTTCGTGGCCGTGGCGTTGGGCGTCGCGGTCGTCACCATGAGCGCGCTGGTGCTGCTGTCGGACGGTACGGGAGTGCCGCAGCGGCTCGCGGGCGCGCCCGTGCTGGTGAGCAGCCCGGCGGGGGCGCCGGCCGCCGGGGTGTTCACGGAGAACCCGCCGTGGGCGCCGGAGCGCGCCGAGGAACTGCGGCGGGAGCTCGAACGGCTGCCGGGAGTGGCCGCGGCGGTGGCCGACCGGTCCTTCTACGCGCAGGCGCCCGGCAGCGACCAGCGCACGGGGGAGCGGCAAGGCCACCCCTGGTCGGCCGCGGCGCTCGCCGCGTACGGCCTGAGCGGGGGCAGACCACCGGCGGCGGACGGCGAGATCGTCGTGGACGACTCCCTCGGGCACCGGCCGGGCGAGCCCCTCACGGTGCTGACGGCACGCGGACCGCAGCGCCTCTCGGTGTCCGGCACGATCGACGGCCCCGGCTACTACGTCACCGACCGGCGGGCCGCCGAACTGGCGGGCGGGGTACGGACCATCGGGCTGGTCCTGGATCCCGGCACCGACCCCGTCCGGGTCGCGGGCGCCGCCCGGAACGCCGTCGGCGCTGACGGCACCGTCCTGACCGGAGCCTCCCGTGACGCGCTCGCACCGAAGCAGGACGAGTTGACCCGCTGGATCGGCGGCCAGGTGCTCACCGCCATGGCGCTGCTCTCCGCCTTCGTCACCGTCTTCAACGTGTCCTCGACGTTCGCGTTCGCCGTCGCCCAGCGGCGCCGCGAGTTCGGCCTGCTGCGCACGATCGGCGCGACACCGCGGCAGGTGCGGCGGCTGGTGTACGGGGAGGCCCTGGCGGTGGGCGTCGTCGGCGCCGGGGCGGGGGCGGTCGCGGGAGTGGCACTGGCGCCCGTGATGACCGGGTTGCTGATCGACGCGGGCTTCCAGCCGGCCGGCTTCGAGGTGGGCATCCGGTGGTGGGTACCGGCCGCCGCCTGGGTCCTGGGCGTGGCCGTGGCACTGGCCGGAGCGGGTGCCGCGGCACGTCGGGCCTCCCGGGTGAAGCCGCTGGAGGCGCTGCGGGAGGCCGCGGTGGACAGCCGGCCGATGACCCGCCGCCGGTGCGTCACGGGACTGGTGGCGACGGGCCTGGGCGCGGCCTGCTCGGCGGGTACGGCCTTCGCGGGGGCCGACGCCCTGGTGCTGCTGGTCCTGGGCGCGGCCATGGGCCTGACCGCCGGACTCACCCTCCTCCTGCCGGTGTTGACCCGACCCGTGATCGGGGCGCTGACCCGGCCGCTCGCCCGGCGCTGCGGTGCCACGGCCGTGCTCGTGCGCGAGAACATGCTCACCTCGGTGCGCCGCACCTGCGCCACGACCGCCCCGGTGCTGGCGACCGTCGCCTTCGCCGTGCTGATCACCAGCGCCGTGCAGACCACCCAGAGCGCCGACACCACCCGGCAGGCCGCGGCCGTACGGGCCGAGGCGGCCGTCGTGCCCAGGGGCACACCGGGCCTGTCGGACGCCGCGGTCGACCGGGTCGGGGGCACGGCGCTGCTGTCGACGACGGTCTACGGCGGCGAGGGCAGGGCGGCCCTGTCGGCGGCCGGGGTGACGCCCGGGTTCGAGCAGACGTACCGGGCGCGGGCACCCCGCTCGAACACCGTCGTCGTCACTGCCGCCGTGGCCGCCGCGCACGGGTGGCGGGCGGGGCGTACCGCCACCCTCACCTTCGAGGACGGCCGCACCAGGCAGCTGCGCGTGGCCGCCGTGCTGGACGACTCGATGCCGTACCAGGTGTTCCTGCCGCGTGAGCTGGTACGCGCCCACGACCCGTCGGCCCTCGCGGACGTCGTGTACCGCACCACCGCCGCACCCACGCCGTCTCTCTCGGGACTCGGCGCGGAGGAGGTCCCGGTGGCGGTCCACGCGGCCTCGGACGATGCCGAGGAGGACCGGCTGGTGTGGCTGTTCACCCTGATCCTGGTCGCCATCACGGCGGGCTACACCATGATCGCCGTCGCCTCCACGGTGCTGACGGCGACCGCGGGCCGGGTGCGGGACCTCCGCGTCCTGCGCCTGTCCGGTGCGACACCGCGCCAGGTGCTGCTGGCGCTCGCGGCCGAGACGTGCTGCGTCGTCACGCTGGGCGCCGTCCTGGGGCTGGCGGTGGCGGCTCCCGCCCTGTTCGGCACGGCCTGGGGGCTGCGCCGGGAACTGGGACTGCCGGTCGAGCTGTCGGTGGCCTGGCCATGGGTCGCCGGCGTGGTGGCCGGCTGTCTGCTGCTCGCCACGGCGGCCACCGTCCTCCCGGCCCGGGCCGCCCTGCGGCGGATGCGGCGGGCGTGACCGGACGGACCGGGCCGGGAGAACGGACGGTCACCGTACGACGACCGGGCGGAAGGCGTTCCGTACGCCCGACTTGGACGTCGAGACGAACTGGTCGCCCGGTCCGAAGTCATGCATGTAGTACTCGTAGCGCAGGACGCTCGGGCAGCTTCCGCCGCCGATCTGGACCGAGCGCGGGTCGAGGCGCTTGCCGGTGCGCAGCTCGTAGACCTTCAGGGGGATCTTGACCTTGTAGAAGGTCACTTGGTGGGGCAGGTACTTCGACTTGTCGTTCTCGTAGGCACAGGTCTCCACGGCGGATCCGTTCTCCGCCGCGTCCGCGCAGACCACGAGCGCGGCCTTGGCCGGGTCGCCGGTGCGCCAGGAGCCGGGGAGCTGGTCGGTGTACTCGGAGTCGCCGAGGAACAGGGCGCGGTTGGTGCCCTTGCGGTACGGCGGGGCTCCGCTGTACTTGGCGGGCTTGGAGCAGTAGCCGGAATCGGCGCCGTAGGTGTTGTCGACCAGGCCGCGCACGTGGTCGAGTTCGATGGCGAGGGTGGCTTCGCGCACGCCGTCGCGGGCCTCGTCCGCGCGGGCGTCGTCCGGGTAGGTGTCGAGGAGTCGCTGGTAGTGGGTGCGCGCCTGCTGCCAGGCGTCCTCGGTCATCAGGTGGTCGCCGCAGCCCACCAGGGCGGCGGGTTCCGTACGGGCCGCCGTACCGGCGGAGCGGTCCAGGACGTCGTGGCTGGGGCCGCGGTCGCGGAGCCAGGCGGTGAGGGCGGCCGTGTCACAGGAGTCGTCGGTGGGCAGGCCGTCGAGGAAGGTGCCCAGGACCGTCCTGACGGTCTGCTCGTTGCCGGGCTCGTTGAGGACGTCGGCGAGCGTGCCGAAGCCCCGCCCCAGGTCCTCGGTGCTGCCTCGGCGGGCGGCGCGGGCCAGGGTGGCCGCCGCCCCGTCCAGCCGGCGGCACGCCGCCACCACCGCGTCGCCGGGTTCCACCACCGGCGCGCCCGCCAGGCGGTGGCCCCACCCCACCTCGCCCTGCGCGGCCACGGCCGCCTCGCAGTCACCGCCCTCGCGGGCCTCGGTCACGCGGTTCTCGATGCCGTACGCGTCGACACGGAGCAGTACGGCGGTCAGCAACACCGCGAGCGCGAGGGCGAGCGTGCCCGCGCGCTGCCCGCGTCGTACGGCCTGCGCCGGGCGGCGACGGGCCAGGAACCAGCCGTGGGCGATGCCGGCCGCCCACCACAGGAGCAGCAGGATCTCGTACCAGGTCCCGGCGGTGGAGGCGGTGAGGTCGAGGAGCACGGCCGTGCCGAGCACGGCGATCGCGGCCAGTCGCCACCGGCGCAGCAGCAGATGGCCGATGCCGAGCAGCGTGGCGTTGCCGAGGGCGACGGCCAACGGGTCGGCGGGGGCCGGGGGCCGGGGCGGCTCGGCGGGGATCGGGGGCCGCGGTGGGTCGTACGCGGGGAGGGTCATGTCGTGGTCACCCCCGAAGCCGGGGCGCGTACCGAGAAGTACCGGCGGCCCGTCTCGCCGCTCACCGTCCACAGGGCCGCCAGGTCCGCGAACGCGACCAGGAACGCCGGGGGGCTGGGTGCCCCGGCGACCAGCGAGCCCAGGGAGGCGAAAACCATCCCCAGGGCCGCGAAGGACAGGCACACGATGAGCACCACACGGACCCAGAGGCGGCGGCCCCGCGCCAGGACGACGCAGGCGACCTGGAGTGCCGCCAGGCCCCAGCAGAACAGCGCCAGGAACCAGGCCACGGCCATCGGCATCAGCAGGTCCTGCCCGTGGTCCAGCTTGCTCTGGTTCTCGTCGATGACCGCCCAGCCGCCGAAGACGTTGCCGAGCGCGTGTCCGCCGGCCAGGACGAGGACGAAGATCAGGGATTTCGGCATGCGCGTCGTCGTGGAGTCCGGCATCGCGGTCACCTCACGCTCTCGTCGTCCGGCAGGTCGTAGACCCGCGCCCAGTCCACTTCGTAGACGGCGCTCTGGAGGCCGTCCCCGTGGAAGTTGTCGAGCTGGATGGTCTGGTGCATCGACGGGGCGCACTGGATGCAGCCGCGGTCCGCGTTCGCCCCGCCGGAGAAGCGGAACCACTCCTCGCCGTCGATGAAGCCGCGCAGGTGGTCCGGGGTCCACTCGACGGCCACGTTGTGCCACTGCGACAGGTCCACGCCGCACTTGCGGGCGTGCTCCTGCTGGACGGGCACGTCCTGCGGGTGCGGGTAGTGCAGGAACGCCTCGGCGCACTTCTCGCCGGGGGCGCCGTTCTCGAGGTAGTCGTACTCGCCGTCCTCGGGGTGCTTGATCGAGTCCGGCCACAGGATGAGCAGCGGGTGGTACGCCCGGCCGTTGTCGGGGGCGGTGGCCCGGGAGCGCACACGGGCCTCCCATCTGCCGTACTTCTGGCCGTACTGCGAGGCGAGCCAGCCGCTGTCGCCGTCCGCCTCGCCGGTCATGCGCAGGACCCCTCCGACGACGCGGGTGTTGGCGTCGCAGCGGCGGCCGTTGTCGCTGTGGCCGGGCCAGCACTTGCCGGGGCCGCCGCCGGCCAGGCGCCACTTGGCGCGGTCCGGTACGGCGGGGCCGGTCTCGGAGCCGTAGCCGAACTCGTCCGACCACGCGGGGAGCGGGTCGCCCCAGCCGTACCGCTCCGCCGCGGTTGGCGCGGAGCGGGGTGGTGCCGTCGTCGCCGTGAGCGGCATCGTGAGTGCCGCCGCGCCCAGCCCCAGGGCGAGGTGCCGGGTGCGATGTCGTCGGTACATGGCTCTCCTCCAGCCTGTCGCGGGTGTGTGCGGACGCGGGCGGTCCGAATCCTCGAATGTGGGGTGGTCCGAGCCCTCGGACGCGGGGTGGTCCGAGGCCTCGGACGCGGGGCGGCCCGAACCCTCCCCTCGCAGGGTTCGGACCGCCGCCCATGGCCGTCCCGGCCACGTCCTTCGGCCATTCGACCGCCCTGCGCGGTTGTTCGGCTGGCCCCTCACCAGCACCGAACAACCCCGGGGCGTGAACCGGACCGTGTGGCCTGGAGGAACCGTGAGGATCGAGTGAACGCCCGTGTCGTGGCGGCCGATTCGGCCGATGGTCGGGGGAGGGCGTGCGAGGTGAGGGGGGCGGGTACGTGCCGGGACAATCAGGGCCGGGGCGCGCCGAGGGCGAGCTGGATCCGGACGCCGGGCCGGTGCAGCGGTTCGCCGCCGGGCTGCGTGCGCTGCGCGAGGCCGCGGACAGGCCAACGTACCGGGAGATGGCCCGGCGGGCGGGGTACGGCGTGACCACCCTGTCGCAGGCGGCGGCGGGCAAGCAGCTGCCCACCCGGGCGGTGACGCTCGCCTACGTCAAGGCGTGCGGCGGCGATCTCGCCGAGTGGGAGCGGCGCTGGCGCGAAGCGTCGGACGAACTGGCCGCCGAGACCGCCGCCGAGGACACCGCGCGGCCGCCCTACCGCGGCCTGACCCGGTTCGAACCGGGCGACGCCGGACTGTTCTTCGGCCGCGACCAGCTCGTGGAGCGGCTCACCGAGCTGAACCGCAAGCACCGTTTCACCGCCGTCTTCGGCCCCTCCGGCAGCGGCAAGTCGTCGCTGCTGCGGGCGGGCCTGATCCCCCGGCTGCGGGCGGCCGACGGCGAGGACGTGCCGCCCGCGGCCGTACGGATCCTCACTCCCGGCGCGGACCCGCTGCGCACGCACGCCGAGCGGCTGGAGCCGGTACCGGACACCGACGCCGACACCTGGCTGATCGTCGACCAGTTCGAGGAGCTGTACACCCTCGGCGCCGACCCGGCCGACCGCGACACCTTCATCGACCGGCTCGTCGCCGCCACCGCGGCCGACAGCAGGCTGCGCGTCGTCATCGCGGTGCGGGCCGACTTCCTCGGCCGGTGCGCCGAACACCCAGGGCTCACCGCCGCGTTGCAGGATGCCACGCTGCTCGCCGGGCCGATGAGCCGGGCGGAACTGCGGGAGGCCATCGTCCGGCCGGCCACGGCGGCCGGCCTGATCGTCGAACGCGCCCTGACCGACCGTCTCCTGGACGAGGTCGAGGGCGCCCCCGGCGGACTGCCGCTGATGTCGCACGCCCTGCTGGAGACCTGGCGCCACCGCAGCGGCCGGGTCCTGACCGAGGCCGCGTACGAGGCGGCCGGCGGACTGCACGGCGCCGTCGTCCGGACGGCCGAGCAGGTGTACGGCGAACTGACCGCACTGCAGGCGGAGTTGGCCCGCCGCATCCTGCTGCGCCTGGTCGCGCCCGGATGGGGGTCCCCCCTGCTCGAGCGAAGCCGAGAGCTTGGGGGAGGGACCGCCGACACACGCCGCCCCACCGACCACGCGGAACTCGACTTCGGCAACGCCGCCGACACCCGGGTGGTCCTGGAACGCCTGGCCCGGGCCCGCCTCATCACCTTCGACGACGGCACCGCCGACCTCGCCCACGAGGCGCTCATCACCGCCTGGCCCCGCCTGCGCGCCTGGATCGACGCCGAACGCGACCGGCTGCGCGTCCACCGCGCCCTCTCCGAGGCGGCCCGCACCTGGCAGGACCTCGGGCAGGAGAACGCCGCGCTCTACGCCGGCTCCCGGCTGTCCGCCGCCCGCGACGCCTTCCCGCACGACACCGGCAGTGACGAACTCACGCCCCTGGAGCGGCGCTTCCTCACCGCATCGCTCCGCCGCCGGCACCGCGCCGCGCTCCTGCGCCGCACGGTCGTGGCCGTGCTCGCCGCCCTCGCCCTGCTCGCCACCGGCACCGCGGTCGTCGCCCTCCAGGCCCGCGAGAGCGCGCAGGCCGAACGGGACGACGCCGTGTTCGGCGGGCTCACCGCCGAGGCCGACCGGGTCCGCGACACCCACGCCGGGCTGGCCGCCCGGCTCGACGTGGCCGCGCACGGTATGCGCTCCACCCCGGACCTGCGGACCCGGCTGGCCTCGGACGCGGGCCGGGTCCTGGCCACGCGGCTGCCCGGGCACGAGGGGGTCGGCAGCTCCGTGGCGTACGCGCCGGACGGCCGCACCCTGGCCGGCGGCGGCCACGACGGCACGGTCCGGCTGTGGGACACCGGCGGCAGGGCCCTGGGCGAACCGCTGCGGCCGGGGACGGACCGGGTCGGCGCGGTCGCCTTCGCACCGGCGGGCCGCGACCTGCTGGCGGCCACCGGCGACGGCGGCGTCATCCGCCTGTGGGACGTGCGCGACCGCGAAAACCCCCGCACCCTCGGCCGCCCGCTGGTCAGCCACGACGAGGAGAACATCGTCTCCGTCGCCTTCGCCCCCGACGGCCGCACGCTGGCCACGGCCGGCGACGACGGCACCGTACGCCTGTGGGACCTGACCGACCCGGCCCGTCCCACGCCCCTCGGCAAGCCCGCAGCGGCCGACGACTCCGAGGACCGCAGCGTCCGCGCGGTCGCCTTCGCCCCGGACGGGAACACCCTGGCGACGGCGGGCTACGACGGCACCGTCCGGATGTGGCGGTACGGCGGGAACGACGGGATCGCACCGCTGGGCAAGCCCCTGCGCGCCCACACCGCCCCGGTCTGGACCCTGGCCTTCTCGCCCGACGGCCGCACGCTGGCCACCGCCGGGTTCGACGAGACCGTACGGCTGTGGGACGCGTCCGACGCGGGCCGGCTGACGTCCCTGGGCGAACCGCTCACCGGGCACACCGCGCCCGTCCTGTCGGTCGCGTTCAGCCCCGACGGGGAGACCCTGGCGAGCGCGGGCGAGGACGACGCGCCCCTGCTGTGGAACGTGGCCAACCCCGCCTATCCGCAGCGGCTCGGGGAGCCGCTGACCGGGCACACGGAGCCCGTGTGGGAAATCGCCTTCAGCCCCGACGGCCGTACCCTCGCCAGCACCGGCGCCGACGGCGGCGTCCTGCTCTGGCACCGGCCGCCGACCGTCCTCACCGACTTCACCAACCCGGTGACCGCCGTCGCCTTCAGCTCCGACGGCCGCCTGCTCGCCGCCGCCAGCACCGACGACGGGCTGGTCCGCCTGTGGGACGTACGCCGCCCGGACCGCCCCCGCCGGCTGCCGCGGCCGCTCACGCATGAAGACCGGGTGCTGGCCGTCGCGTTCGCGCCGGACGGCCGTACGGCGGTCAGCGGCTCCGGGGACGGCACCGTACGCCTGTGGGACGTCTCCACGCCCGATCGCCCCGCCCCTCTCGGAGCACCCCTGCGCGCCCACGACGGGGGAGTGAACGCCGTCGCGTTCGCGCCGGACGGCCGTACCCTGGCCACCGGCGGCGCGGACGACACGGTACGGCTGTGGGACGTACGGCGACCGGACCGCACACGGCCGCTCGGCGCTCCGCTGCGCGGCCACACGGACGCCGTCACCTCCGTGGCCTTCGCCCGGGGCGGCCGCCTCCTGGCCAGCGGCGCCGAGGACGCCACGGCCCGCCTGTGGCACGTGGACGGCGACGGCACGCGGGCCCGGCCCGCGGGCCCCGCCCTCACCGGGCACGACGAGTCGGTCGAAGCGGTGGCCTTCTCCCCGGACGGAAGGACACTGGCGACGGGCAGCGACGACCGTACGGTGCGCCTGTGGGACGTACAGGACGCCGAACGACACGACCGCGCCCGCCCGTTGGGCGAGGAGCTCACCGGACACCGCGCGGCGGTCCGGGCCCTGTCCTTCGCCCCGGACGGCAAGACGCTGGCTACCGGCAGCGGCGACCACACGGCCCGCCTGTGGAACGTCTCCGACCCGGCCCGCGCCGAGCCGGCCGGCCAGGAACTCACCGGCCACCTCGACACCGTCACCACCGTCGCGTTCAGCCCGCGCGGCGACGCCCTCGCCTCCGCCGGCTACGACCTGACGGCCCGGGTGTGGACGCTGGACGAGCGCCGCGCGGCGCGGTACGTCTGCGACCACACCGGCGGGGTCCTGACGCGGGCCGACTGGGAGGAGCATCTGCCGCAACTCCCCTACAGGGAGGTCTGCGAAAACCAGTAGCGGTGGCGGTGTTTACGAGCGGGAGAACTTCAGCACGGCACCGTCCTTGTCGTGGGCGACGACGGTCGCCTTCAGGCCGTTGCCGAACCCGGCCTCACCGCCCCCGCCGCCGAACTGCATCACGCCGCCCCCCGACTGGAAGGTGATGGAGTCGTCCGCCACGATGACGTGCACCTTCGTGCCCTTCGCCGTGATGTCCGCCGTGGAGGTCACCAGGACCTCGCACGCACCGTCCGAGCAGGCCGCGTAGTTCTTGCCGTCCGCCGCCTTCGGCAGCGGGCGGCCGGGCGCGGCCGAGTCCCCCTCCCCGGACGACCCGTCGGGCTTCCAGCCGGGCGCGCACTGCTCGGCCTGCTCGTACGCCGCCGCGAGCCGCGGGACCTTCTTGGCCAGCG
The DNA here is from genome assembly GCF_037055355.1 of Streptomyces sp. DG1A-41. Taxonomy (GTDB): domain Bacteria; phylum Actinomycetota; class Actinomycetes; order Streptomycetales; family Streptomycetaceae; genus Streptomyces. The sequence goes on from NZ_CP146350.1 coordinate 4,751,441, forward strand.
CGGGCAGGTCCGGCTCGGGCGGGGTGAGGGACTGGACCCGCTTGTCGGCGTCCGCGACAGTGCTCTCGGCGTACTCGAGGCCCACCGCCGGTGACTGGGCTTCGAGCTCGTTCGCGACACCCCTCACCTTCTTCCGCAGGGCGTCGCGCAGCCGGTCGGCCGCGGGAACGCCCGACGGACCGAGGGCCTCCAGGTCGCCGGCCACGGTCTCCACGTCCGCCGGTGTCGTGGCGAGGTAACTGAGGGCGCGGGCGTGGGCGAGCATCCCGGTTTTGTCGTCCGAGTTCCGGATCTCCCTCAGATCCGCGGCGCTCTCCTTCCGCAGGTTCTCGAGCGCGACCGTCGACTCGCACATGTCGCCGGCCCACTCCACGAGTTCTGCCGGCGGCGACGACGATGACGGCGACCGGGTCGGCTTCGGCTCGCCCGGCGTCTTGGCGACCTTCTCGTCCGTCCCGCCCTCCCCGCACCCCCCGACGGCCAGCACCAGCCCCGCGACCACGACCGCGACGCCCCTGCTCCTGCCCATCCGATGACCCCTCTTTCGTGCTGCGGACTCTCCCGGCGAGCCCAGTTCAGCCGCGGCACGGATTGTTCGGCCACCCGGTCCGCCGCCCGAACAACGCGTCCGGGCGGTCGTCGGTGGTGGTATCGCGTCGGCTCAGCGTGTGTCCGGGGCCCACGCCGCCACCAGATCCAACAGGCCGGGAAAGCGGGCGTTGAGATCGGCCACCCGGACGTGGCTGCGGCGCTCCAGGCCGTACTGGCGCTGGCGCGTGACACCGGCCTCGCGCAGTGCCTTGAAGTGGTGGGTGAGGGAGGACTTGGGGCGGTCGAGGCCGAACCAGCCGCAGGAGTGGTCGAACGCCTCCGACTCCAGGAGGAGCTTGCGCACGATCGTCAGGCGCAGCGGGTCGCTCAGCGCGCCCAGCACCGTCTCCAGGCGCAGCTCCTCGACCGCGGGCTCGGGCAGCGGTTCCGGCAGCCCTTCCGGCTCCGGCAACACCCTGATGGCCGGTACTCCCCGGGTCGTCGCAGACACATACAGCTCCCAGTAACCCGAATCCTCTGTACGAGATTTATCGTACGGCATGCTAAGTTCGAAAAAACTCGTACTGAGCCCGCTGGAGGGAGCACCCATGTCGGAGAGCCGGACCGTGCCCGCAGAGACGGTGGACGGACGCCAACGTCCCGCGGACCCCGCACCGTCGGCCCGCACGCCCACCTGGTGGGTGTGGCTGGCTGCGTGGCCGGTCACCGCCGTCTTCGTGCTGTCCAACGCCGCGACGCCGCTGTACGTGTTGTGGCAGCGCGACATCGGGTTCTCCAAGGGCACCCTTACCGTCGTCTTCGCGCTCTACATCGTCGGCCTGCTCGGCTCGCTGCTCGTCTCGGGTGTCGTCTCCGACCGGCTGGGGCGCAAGCCCGTGCTGCTGCCCGCGCTCGCCCTCGCCCTGGCCGCCTGCGCGATCTTCGCGACGGCCGCTACGGTCACCGCTCTGGTCGTCGCCCGGCTGTTCACCGGGATCGCCGTCGGCGCCGTCGTCTCCGCGGGCATGGCCGCCGTGACGGACGTGGCGGGCCCGGAGCGCAGGCGGCTGGCCGCGCTGCTCGCCTCCTGCGCGATGGTCTTCGGGGCCGGCCTCGGTCCGCTGCTCGCCGGCGTGCTGTCCGAGATGCTTCCGGCGCCCACCGTGACCGTCTTCGTCGTCGAGGCGGTCCTGCTCGCCACGGCCGTCCTCGCCGTGCTGCGCATGCCCGTACGCCGTCCCGCCCCGTCCGGGAAGGGCGCTTGGGTGCGCGTGCCTGGCGTGCCGCACGGCAACGGCGTTCATCTCGCCCTGGGCGTCGCGGTGTTCGCACCCGGCATCACCGCCACGTCCTTCGTGCTGTCGCTCGGCCCCACGCTGCTGGCCGAACTGCTGGGCACCACCAGTCGGATCGTCTCCGGGGCCATGGCGTTCGTCATGTTCCTCGCCGCCACAGGCGTCCAGTTCGCCGTGCGGACACTGCGCCGGATCACCATCCTGACCGCCGGTGCGATCAGCACCGTCCTCAGCATGGCCGCGCTGATCACCGCCGTGCACGCCTCGTCGGTCCTCCTGCTCGTCGCCTCCGCCCTGCTCGCCGGGGCCGGACAGGGCATGGGCCAGCTCGGCGGCCTCTCGCTGCTCAACTCCGCTGTCCCGCCGCAGCGGCTCGCCGAGGCCAATGCTGCTCTGAACGTGGGCGGTTACCTCCCGGCCGGCCTCCTGCCGGTGTCCACGGGCTACCTCATGGACGCGGTGGGACTGCCCACCGGGGCGACCGTCTTCGGCAGCGTCCTGACGACCCTGGCCGTCGTCGGCGCACTCGTCGTCCTCGGGGGCCACCGCCGGGTTCCCGAACCCGCGTGATCGTCCGGCGGCGCGGGGGATCCGAGGATTTCCGTATTCCGCAAGTGAATTGGTGATGGTATTTCGCGCGCCCTCTTCACCTTCCGCCTCTGACGAATCTCCCGTATTTCGCAAAGGAATTCGAGCAAGTCGAAATTCCGTCAGGTGACGCGATCGCTGATTTCCGGACTTTATGTGCGAGTGAAACCACGAAATCGTTTCGGCATATCTACGATCGGCAGCTATGACCGACTTACCTCGGGACGACTCGGCCACGCGTGCCCGCTGGCAGACCTGCCTCAGGCTCGCCCGCGAACTCCTCCTCGTCGGGCCGGACGGCGCCGACCTCAAACTCGGCTATCTGCACACCCTGATAGACACGGGCCGCCTCGGCCCCACCCATCACCCGCGCAAGAAGATCCTCGTCATCGGCGCCGGCATCACGGGTCTCGTCGCCTGGCTGCTCAAGGACGCCGGACACGACGTCACCATCCTGGAAGCGAACGCCAGCCGGGTCGGCGGACGCATCAAGACCTTCCGTGCCACCAAACACCAACAGCCCTTCGACGACCCGGCCCAGTACGCCGAGGCCGGGGCCATGCGGCTGCCCGACTTCCACCCGCTCGTCCTCGCCCTGGTGGACAAACTCGGGCTCGGCCGCCGCCAGTTCTACAACGTGGACGTGGCCCCCGGCACCGGCAGCGGCCCCGACGTCCCCGTGCCCCCGGTGACGTACACCTCGTTCACCGGCCGGACCTGGAGCTACGGCGACGACAGCCCCGACTTCCGCGAACCCGACAAGCGGGGCAACTCCTGGATCCGTGCCAACCGCACCCAGGTGCGGCGGGCCGACTACGCAGCGGGCCCCGAGCGGATCAACGAGGGCTTCCACCTCACCGGCGACGAGGTTCGCGCCCCCGTCGTGAAGATGGTCGACGACGCGCTGGAGAGCGTGCGCGACTACTACTCCGACGTCGTCGACGGCAAGCGCGTCAACAAGCCCATCGAGGAGTGGGTCGAGGGCTGGGCGCGGGTGATCCGCGACTTCGACGGCTACTCGATGGGCGGCTTCCTGCGCGATCACGCCGGACTCAGCGACGAGGCGATCGAGGCCGTCGGCACGCTGGAGAACATGTCCTCGCGGCTGCATCTCTCGTTCTTCCACAGCTTTCTGAGCCGCAGCGACATCAACCCGGGCGTCCGCTACTGGGAGATACCCGGCGGCAGTTGGCGCCTGCCGCACGCCCTCCACCAGGGCCTGCGCGACGAGGTGCGGCTCGGCCACCGCATGATCCGCCTGGAGTTCCACGACCCCAGCCGCGACACCGACCCCGAGGGCACCGGCGCGGTCGGACCCGACGGGTGGGGCGTGGCCGTGCAGACCGTCGCCGAGAACGATCCACAGGCCCCGCCGCGCCTGTGGACGGCCGACCTGGCGATCGTCACCATCCCGTTCTCCGCCCTGCGCTTCGTGGAGATCGTCCCGTCGATGTCGTACAAGAAGCGCCGCGCGATCATCGAGACCCACTACGACCAGGCCACCAAGGTGCTGCTGGAGTTCAGCCACCGGTGGTGGGAGTTCACCGAGGACGAGTGGCGCGACGAACTCGACCGCATCGCACCCGGCCTGTACGAGTACTACCAGCTGGGCGGCGAGCAGGGCACCGGCGAGGCCCTCTCGCTCGCCGAGGCGGGGGCTGCCCCGGCGGGCAGCGGCCTGCTCGGTGCCGCGGTCAAGGACAGCAGCGTCACCGAGGAGATGCGGCAACTCAACAGCACCATGCCGCTGCGCGGTCCCGCGCTCCGTCCCGCCACCCACTGCTTCGGAGGCGGCTCGGCCACCGACAACCCCAACCGGTTCATGTACTACCCCTCGCACCGGGTCGAGGGCAGCACCGGCGGCGTCGTGCTCGCCTCGTACTGCTGGTCCGACGACGCCGCCCGCTGGGACTCCATGCGCGACGCGGAACGCTACGTCTACGCCCTGCGCAACCTCCAGGCGCTGCACGGCCCCCGCATCGAGGTGTTCTTCACCGGACGCGGCGCCACCAAGAGCTGGGCCCGCGACCCGTACGCCTTCGGCGAGGCCGCCATCTACACCGCGCACCAGATGACCAGCTTCCACCTGGACGTCTCCCGGCCCGAAGGCCCCGTGCACTTCGCCGGAGAGCACACCTCCCTCAAGCACGCCTGGATCGAGGGCGCCCTGGAGAGCGCCGTGCGTGCCGCCCTCGCCGTCCACCAGGCCCCGCCGGTCACCACCCCGGGCGCGGACCGGGAAGGGGGCCGCTCGTGACCGCGATCGACCACGGGTGCACGGTCGCCCGCTACCTCGCCCGGCGCCTGGCCGAACTGGGCATCACCCACCTCTTCGGCGTCCCCGGCAACCACCTCGGCCCGTTCCTGACCACCCTGCGGGCCGAGGGCGACATCGAGTGGGTCGGCACCCCCACCGAAGGCGGCGCGGGCCAGGCCGCCGACGCCTACGCCCGTATCCACGGCATCGGCGCGGCAGCCGTCACCTACAGCGTCGGCGCGTTCAACCTGCTCAACGCCTGCGGTGGCGCCTACGTCGAACAGGTCCCGCTCGTCGCCCTCAACGCCTCCCCGCCCTACGAGCAGTGGCAGAACTACCGGGCGGTCGGCCTGCTCACCTCGCACATGAGCCCCCGCCCGGAGAGCAACCTGGACGTCTACCGGCAGGTCACCGTGGACGCGCAGGTCATCTCCAACCCGGGTCTCGCCCCCGGCCAGATCGACGCCGCGCTCACCGCGTGCCTGTCCGAGCGCCGGCCGGTCTATCTGGAGGTCATGGAGGACCTCTGGGACGAGCCCTGTCCCGAGCCGGAGGCACCGATCGTCCCCCGGGAGCGGCCGTTCAGCGCGCGCAACCAGCCCATGCTGGACAAGGCCGTGCAGGCGGTCCTCACCCTGGTCGAGGAGCACCCCGGCACGGACGGCAGGCCTCGCCCGATCATCTGGGCCGGCGAGGAGATCGACCGGTTCCGCCTCGGCGGGCAGCTCACCGACCTGGTGGAGGCGACGGGCGTGCCGTTCTGCACCACCGTCGGCGCCAAGGCCGTCGTCGACGAGGACCTGCCGCAGTTCCACGGCGTCTACAACGGCGGCGCCAGCCACCCGGACGTGCACGCCGTGTTCAAGGACTGGGCCACCTGCCGCATCGGGCTCGGCGCCTGGTCCACGTCGAAGAACCTCGGCGGGGAGCAGTGCGTCGGCGGCGACTGGGTGATGGCCGCGCACGGCGGCGTCAGCGTCGGCACCTCCTACTTCCCCGACGTCCAGCTCACACAGTTGCTGCCCGCCCTCCAGGACGCGCTGGTGAAGGCGTACGGCTCGGGGGGCCTGGCCGCCGACTACTACGCGGAGTCCTACGCCCACCACGGACCGCTCGGCGACCGCCCCGCGGCCCTCGAACACCACCGCGCCTCGCTCCGCGCCACCGGTTCGGCAGCCCCGCACGGCGCCGGCCCACGCCTCACCTACGACGGCGTGTTCGACCGGCTCAACCACTTCCTGAACGACGAGACGCGGGAGGACTGGACGGTCGTCTCCGACGCCGCGTTCTCCCTCATCGGCTCGATGAACCTGTCCCTGCCGGCGGGCGGGTTCCTCTCGCAGGTCAGCTGGCTGTCCATCGGCTGGTCGGTCGGCGCGGCCACCGGCGCCGCGTTCGCCCCAGAGCGCGGCGACGCCCGCCCGATGGTGTTCGTCGGTGACGGCGCCTTCCAGGAGACCTGCCAGGAACTCTCCACGCACACCAGGCACGGGCTGCGGTCGGTGGTGTTCGTCATGGACAACGGCCACTTCTACGGCGTCGAGCAGATGCTGGTGCATCCGCGGTACTACGCGGACGAGGACGCCGCCGACCCGGACTTCTACAACGTCCTCCACCCCTGGCACTACGACCGCCTCGCGGACGTCTTCGCCGGCAAGCACACCCCGGCGCACGGCGTCACCGTCGCGCACACCGCGGAACTCGACGACCTCCTGGACCGCCTCACCGACCCGGCCGACCCGCTCAACGCCGGACCGCTCCTGGTCCGCGTCCGACTGCACCGCCACGACTACCCGCGGGCGATGGCATACAAGGTGCCGAAGCCCTCCCACACCAGGTGAGTCCCGTACCCGAAGGGGGCAAGACATGGCTGAACTCAACGTACTGATCTCGTTCGACGCGGCCACGATCGTCGAACAGAACCCCAACGCGTCACGCAACCCCGACGCGCCCACGCAGGTCGACCCGCGCCTGATCTACATGACCACCCGCCACGACCACATCGTCGGCACGTCGGGCGCCGAGCTGAACCTGCGCGCCGAACCCGGGGACAGCATCAAGTGGCGGGAGACGACCCTGTCGCTCGGCAGCGAGTACAAGGCACTGCTCTACCGGTACGTGAGCAGCGACAGCCAGCACCGGCTCATCAGGACGCCGGAGATCGAGGTGGTCAGCGGCATCTACCCGCTGCCGAAGGAGGGCACCGAGGGCAGGCCGGAGTTCGAGACCCAGCGGTACCAGGACCACTACTGGCGCACGACCGTCAAACAGCCCGGCAAGGTCGTCTACCACTTCTACTTCCAGATCCTGGACCGCCACCGCCAGTTGAAGGGGTACTTCCAGTGGGACCCCTTCATCACCATCGAGGACTCCTGACCCACGCGTGGGCGGCGGTCACGCCGACCGCCGCCCGCGCGAGCGGACGGGACCCTGCGGCCCGCTCAGCACGTCCTGCTCCGCACCGCATTCGCGTGGAAGTGGGGCAGCCCCCGGGTTGTTGTGAGGGACTGGTGGAGCCGGCCGATCACGTGCTCGACGGCGTGGAAGATCACGACGAACCGGGCAATGGCGGCCGGGGGAACTGGACGAAGACCACTTCCGCCAGGTCATCGCACACGGCGAGGTCTGGCTCGCGGAGGCCGGCGGGCGGGTCGCCGGAGCCTGGGAGCTGTGGTGGGAGGACGAGGCCGCCTGGGGGCAGCAGCCGCCTGTGGCCGGGTACGTGCACCGGCTCATGGTGGACCGGAGCACCACCGCGCCCGGCACCGGGCGGCTGCTGCTGGAGGCCGCGGAACGCCGGGTGGCTGAGGCCGGACGGACCCGGGTCCGCCCGGACTGCCTGGCGGGCAACGCACAGCTCAACGCCTTCTACCGGCACGCCGGTTACCGCGTCGTTGGCCACAAGGAGGGCAAACCGCAGCCGGGCGGGGCGCCCAAGTCCTTCACACTGCTGGAGAAGGAACTCTCCGGCCCCGCAGCCCCGAGGACCGCCGGCCGCAGCGGTTAGGGTGAACCGCGTGGAGCTCCTGCACCTGCGCTATTTCGTCGCCGTCGCCCAAGAACTGAACTTCTCCACCGCGGCCCGCAAACTGCACATGGCGGCCTCCCCGTTGAGCCGGCGAATCAAGGATCTCGAGAACGAACTCGGACACCGGCTGTTCGACCGCGACACCCATCATGTGCGGCTCACCCCGGCCGGCAACGCGCTGCTGCCGATCGCCCGCGGTGTCCTGGAGCAGGTCGACTCCATCCAGTGGCGGCTGGACGAGACGACCCGGTCGCGGCGGACCACGCTGCTGCTCGGCGTCCCCAGCGGCATCCATCCGGACCTGCGGATACGGATGGACGCCCTCGCCGAGCGGGTCGGAGACCGGTTCGAGATCAAACGCTGGCCGGGCGGCACCGAGCGTCTGGTCGACGCGGTGTGCGACGGCAGAATGGCGCTGACCCTGGCCCGGCTCCCGGTCGGCGCCGACCCGGCCCTGGAACAGCTTCCGGTGATGTCGGAGCGGCTCGGCGCGGTCGTGCCCAGGGACCGGTTCCCGGGGCGGGAGTCGGTCGCCCTGGCGGAGCTGTCCGGGCTCGCCTACGCGGGCTCGCCCACGGCCGTGACCAACGCGTATTTCCGCGGCCTCGACCAGCAGCTTGCCGAGTTCGGCATCAAGAAACGGATCGAAATCGGCAGCGCGACTTTCGACGGGGTTTCCGAGATAGTGTCCAGCGGCCTGGCGTTCTCCATTTCCATGCTGGATCCGCGAAGCCCCGTACAGAATTACCGTCTCGATAATGTGGCCGTCCTTCCCTTCTCGGATTTCCATCCCCGGCTGGAGACCGGACTGCTCTGGCGTAAGGACCGCGCGCACGGCGGTGACCTGGAGGAAGTCGTAGCCGCCGCCCGCGAGATCTTCGCCGAGCCGCTCCGCACCTGACATAATCAAGCATTCGAAAAGTATTCGCCAAGGCGGTATGACCACTGTGGTCATACCGCCTTTCGTTAATTGGTCACTCCGTTCGTTTCCGCTCCCCGTTCCCTTCTTGCTAATTTAGTTTCCAGATGCACGTACATGGCGAAGCGAGGATTGGAAGGAAAAGCGATGACCGACATCACGGACACCGTCGCCGGCCCCCTGGAGGGCGTCCGCGTGATCGACCTCTCGACCGTGGTGATGGGCCCCTACGCGGCACAGATCCTCGGCGACCTGGGCGCCGACGTGATCAAGATCGAGTCGCCCGCCGACACCGTCCGCGTGGGCCACTACCGCACCACGCCGGGCATGACCCCGCTGAACCTCAACGTCAACCGCAACAAGCGCAGCGTGTCCCTCGACCTCAAGGACGAGACGGACCGGGAGCGGGCGCTGCGGCTGATCGACACCGCGGACATACTGATCACCAACATGCGGCCGGGCGCACTGCACCGCCTCGGCCTGTCCTACGACGACATCGCCGCCCGCAACCCGGGCCTCGTCTACGCCCACGCCCAGGGCTTCCGCAGCGACTCGGACCGGGCCGGCAACGCCGCCTACGACGAGACCGTGCAGGCCGCCTCCGGCCTGGTCGACATCGCCGACCGCGCGCTGGGCGAGCCCGTCTACCTGCCGACCATCATCGGCGACAAGGTCTCCTCCCTGACCATCGCCTACAGCGTCCTCGCCGCCCTGCTGCACCGGAACAGGACCGGGCAGGGCCAGCTCGTCGAGATCCCGATGACGGACACCCTGCTCGCGTTCAACCTGGTCGAGCACCTGGCGGGACACACCCACGTGCCCGAGACGGGCTCCACCGGCTTCCCGCTGTCGATGCTGAAGGGCCACAAGGCCGTGCGCACCAAGGACGGCCTGGCCTGCGTCATCCCGTACAACCCGCGCAACTACCGGGACTTCTTCACCGCCGCCGGACGCCCGGACCTCGCCGAGGACCCGCGCGTGAACGGCGACGCCATCGACAGCGCCGACCACGAGGACCTGGCCGCGCTGATCGGCGTGTGCGCCCCGGCGCTGACCACCGAGGAGTGGGCGGAGGTGTGCGCGAAGCACAGCATCCCGATGGCCCCGGTGCTGGAACTGGACCGCGCCCACGAGGACCCGTACGTCCGCGACGGCCACCTCCTCGACACGGTCGAGCACCCGAGCGAGGGCACCGTCCGCAACATCGGCATCCCGCTGCGCTTCTCCGCCACGCCCGGCTCGATCCGCCGTCTGGCACCGGTCGCGGGCCAGGACACCGAGGACGTCCTCGCCGAGCTCGGCGCCGCCGCCCGCTGACCATCACGCCGAACTCGACACTGCCGCCCGCTGACCGTCTGACCGTCTGATGTCACAGGAGGACAGCCATGAGCACCCCCACGCCCCCCGTCGTACGCACCGAACGGATCGGCTCCGCCCTGCTGATCACCCTCGACCGCCCCGAGGCCCGCAACGCCGTGAACGCCGCGGTCGCCACCGGCCTGACCGCCGCACTGGACGAACTGGAGGCCGACCCCGAGCTACGGACCGGCGTCCTGACCGGCGAGGGCGGCACGTTCAGCGCCGGCATGGACCTCAAGGCCGCGCTGCGCGGCGAGTCCCCCGAGGTCGAAGGCCGCGGCTTCGGCGGCCTGACCGAGGCCGAGCCGGCCAAGCCCCTGATCGCCGCCGTGGAGGGCTATGCCATGGGCGGCGGCTTCGAACTCGCCCTGGCCTGCGACCTGATCGTCGCGGCCGAGGACGCCCGGTTCGGCCTGCCCGAGGTCAAGCGCGGGCTGATCGCGGCGGGCGGCGGCGTGATCCGGCTGCCCAAGCGCATCCCGCACCACCTGGCCATGGAACTCCTGCTGACCGGCGAGCCCGTCGACGGCCGCCGCGCCGGCGAACTCGGCCTGGCGAGCCGGGTCACCGCCACCGGCCGGGCCGTCACCGAGGCACTCCAACTGGCCGGACGGCTCGCGGAGAACGCCCCGCTCGCGCTGGCGGCCGTCAAGCGCGTCGTCCGCGCCGCCGACGGCGCGCCCGACGCCGACGCCTTCGCCTTCCAGCGCGGGGAGATGAAGACGCTGATGGCCTCGGCGGACGTACGCGAGGGCATGACCGCCTTCGCCGAGCGCCGCCCCGCGCGGTGGACGGGGCGGTGAGGCGCCATGCAGGCCGAGGACGTACGACAGCACCTCACCACCCCGCTCACCAGCCCGGCGTACGCGCCGACGGTCCCGCGGTTCACCGACCGCGAATACCTCAACGTCGTCTACCGCACCGACCCCGACGCGCTGCGGGCCGTCGTCCCCGAACCGCTGCGGATCGGTGAACCCCTGGTCCGGTTCGAGGTCATGAAGATGGGCGACGTCAGCGGATACGGCCCCTACACGGAGGCCGGACAGGCGATCCCCGTCGGCTTCGAGGGCGAGCACGGCGAGTACCTGCACGCCATGTACCTCGACAACTTCCCGGCGACCGCCTCCGGCCGCGAGGTCTCCGCCTACCCGAAGGTGCTCGGCTCCCCGTCGCTCACCGTCGACTCCGGCGCGCTCGTCGGCACCCTCGACCACGGCAGCCTGCGGGTCGCCACCGCGACCATGGGCTACAAGCACCACGAGCTGGACCGGCGGGAGGCCCGGGCACAGATCACCGTGCCGACCTTCATGCTCAAGACCGTTCCCGGCTACGACGGTTCGCCCCGCGTCCAGGAACTCGTCCGCACGCGCATCACCGACGTCACCGTCAAGGAGGCATGGACCGGTCCGGCCCGGCTCCAGCTGTTCCAGCACGTGCTCGCCCCGCTGGCGGACCTGCCGGTGCTGGAGATCGTCTCCGCCAGCCACATCCTCACCGACCTGACGCTGTCCGGCGTCGAGCCGGTCCACGACTACCTGAAGGGAGCCGCGTCATGACCTGCGCACCTGAAGAAGGCCGCGCCGTGACCCGCACCTTCCGTACGGCCGCGGTGATCGGCGCCGGGACCATCGGACTGTCCTGGACGGCGCTGTTCGCCGCGCACGGCCTGACGGTCCGGGTGAGCGACCCGCGCGCGGACCTCGCCGAGGCCGTGGACGAGGCCCTGGCGCGGTCCGCCCCGCACCTGGCCGCCCGCGGCCTGGACGTGACGGGCCTCGCCGGCCGGGTGCACATCGCCGCGGACGTCACCGAGGCGGTCCGGGACGCGGACGTCGTCCAGGAGAACGGCCCCGAGCACGTCGAGTTCAAGCAGGACCTGTTCGCCACCCTGGCCCGGGAAGCACCAGGCTACGCACTGCTCCTCAGCTCGTCGTCGGCCATCCCGTCGACCGAGTTCACCAAGGAGCTGGCGGACGACGACGCCGCCCGCGTCCTGATCGGCCACCCCTTCAACCCGCCGCACCTGGTCCCGCTCGTCGAGGTCGTGCCCGGCCGGCGCACCGGCCAGGACGCCGTGCGGGCCGCGGTCGACTTCTACACCTCGGTCGGCCGCACCCCGGTCGTCGAGCGCAAGGAGATCCCCGGCTTCGTCGGCAACCGGCTCCAGAACGCCCTCAGCCGCGAGGCCGTGTACCTCGTCGAGCAGGGCGTGGTGACGCCCGAGGAACTCGACACGGTGATGACCAACTCCCTGGGTCTGCGCTGGGCCACGGTGGGGCCGTTCCTCGGCTCGCACCTGGGCGGCGGGCCGGGCGGCTACCGGCACATGGCCGAGCACATCGGCCCCTCGATGCAGCGGATGTGGGCGAACCTCGGCACCCCGTCACAGAACCACGACCAGCAGGAACGGCTCGTCGCAGCCGTGGAGAAGGCCTACGGCTCCTCCACGTACTCACAACTCACCGAGACGCGCGACCGCAGGCAACTCGCTGTCCTGTCCGCCCTGGACAGCACGGGCAAGGAGGAGAACTGAGATGACCACCACCACGCAGCCGCTGGAAGACCAGCTCACCGCGGACTTCTACGCCTACGAGACACTGCTGCCTGACGAGGAGCGCAAGATCCTCCTCAAGGCCCGCGCGCTCATGCGCGACGAGATCAAGCCGCTGGTCAACGCCAACTGGTCCAAGGGCGAGTTCCCCCGGGAACTCGTCGGGGTCTTCCGCGACAGCGGCCTCGCCGGCCTGCCCTACGAGGGCTACGGTGAGCACCGGCCCGCCGTCAGCAACCTGCTCAGCGGATTGCTGGCGATGGAACTGAGCCGCACCGACGCCTCGGTGGCCACCTTCTTCGGTGTCCACAACGGCCTCGCGATGTACTCCGTCCACTCCGGCGGAGACCAGGAGCAGCGCGACCGCTGGCTCCCGGAGATGGCCGCGATGGACAAGATCGGCGCGTTCGCCATGACCGAGCCGCTCGGCGGCTCCGACGTCGCGGGCGGCATGCGGACCACGGCCAGGCGCGAGGGCGACAGCTGGGTCCTGAACGGCGCCAAGAAGTGGATCGGCAACGCGACCTTCGCCGACTACGTCGTGGTGTGGGCGCGGGACGTCGACGACAACCACGTCAAGGGCTTCGTCGTCGAGAAGGGCACGCCCGGCTTCGAACCGGTGAAGATCGAGGGCAAGATCGCCTTCCGGATCGTGGAGAACGCCGAGATCACCCTCACCGACGTCCGGGTACCGGAGGCCAACCGCCTCCAGAACATCAACTCCTTCCGCGACGTCGCCGAGATCCTGCGCGCCACGCGCGGCGGTGTGGCCTGGCAGGCGCTGGGCGTCATGGTCGGCGCCTACGAACTGGCCCTCGACTACGCCCGCGAGCGCCGGCAGTTCGGCCGCCCGATCGGCGGCTTCCAGCTCGTCCAGGACCTGCTGGTCAAGAGCCTCGGCAACATCACCGCCTCCTGGGGCATGCTGGCGCAGCTCGCCCGGTTGCAGGACGCCGGCGTCTTCCGCGACGAACACTCGGCCCTGGCCAAGGCGTTCGTCACCGCGCGGATGCGGGAGGTCGTGGCCTGGAGCCGGGAGATCTTCGGCGGCAACGGAATCCTCCTGGACCACGACATCGCCCGGTTCTTCGCCGACGCCGAGGCGATCTACTCCTTCGAGGGCACCCGCGAGATGAACACCCTGATCGTCGGCAAGTCGATCACGGGCCAGAGCGCCTTCGTATGAACCCCCGCCGGGACAGGACCGGTCCGGATGAACCGGCCGGTCCTACTTCCCGTTACGGCTCATCCCGCCGGGCGCTGCCACCACGCGGCGGTCGCGTCGCGCAGGGTGTTGGTGCCACAGTGCACCTCGCCCATGCCGAGGTGGTACGTGTACCAGTCGTCGATGTACGACACCTTCACGCCGACCCGCCGGTAAGCGGCGGTGACGGCCTGGGTGAAGATGTCCTTGCCGCCGATGACGGGCCCCCACTGGCGCGGGGCGAGGTAGCGGTCGCGCCCCAGGAGCACGCCGTTGACCGCTCCGGGAACGTACGCGCTGGTCATCACCGTCGCCGCAGCCGCCGCACGCGAGCCGGCCGGGTTCCCGGCGAGCCACTTCTGCTGGCCGTGGTCCCCGAGGCTGTCCACGAGGCCGGATCCGGCGCCCATGCGCGTCAGACGCGGCACGGGAATCTCCTGGCCCTCGGCGGTCAGAGCCTCCGAGTCACGGGTGTACAGGGCGGGCACCCGCACGATCTCCCTGCCGGTGACCCCCGTCTCCCGCTTCAGAATCTCCAGGTTGGCCGCGATGCGCCGCGCCGCCATCTCGTTGTCGGACACCAGGTGCCGGGAGGCGAGCGCCTGGTCGATGGTCTCCCTGGGCGCCGGACTGTCACTGCGGCCCGGGACGGAGAACATCTTCGTCTTGCCGTGGCCGTCGCGCTTGGCGTCGCGCAGCAGTTGCAGCCCCGCCTTCGGGTCGGCGACGCCGATGCGCCAGCCGCGCGGGGTGTCGGCGGGCAGGAACTGCACGAACTCGTCGACGTGCCCCACGCCCAGCCAGGAGGTGTCCAGCAGCAGCGGATCCTGGAGTCCCTGCGACTTCAGCAGCGTCCGCATCACCTTCGACGGACGCGCCCCGCTGTCCTTGCGCTCACCCATGATGATCCGCCCGGCCGGGAACGAGCGCCCGCCGTGCGCGTAGGGCGGGATGGTCTCCAGGTTCCCCATGGAGTTGAGCGACCAGTCGTCGGGCTCGGCCCGGTCGGTCACCTGCACGACACCGATGTCACGGCCGCGCACCTTCTCGAACAGCTCCCGGCCCGCGTCCCGGTCCGGCTGGGCGGAACGCAGCATCACGCGCATCGTCTGCCGCTGACCGCCCGGCCCGGTCATGCTGACGTAGGCCGGTTCGACGAAGTCCTGTGCCCAGGGGTCGGCGTACTTCTTGAAGGTGACCAGCGGCGTGGTGACCCCGGCGTTCCTGACCTCCTTCGCGAGTTCGGCGACGAACTTCCGCTGAAGACGGCTGTACGGGCCCTCGCCCTGGACCTCGGTCACCATCACCTGCTGGGTGTTCTGAAGGTGATGGTGGGTCAGCAGTGGCGCGACACGCAGGGTCACGGCGTCGGAGGTGGACTTCTGCCCGGCCGTCACCGTCAGCCGGACCACCGCACGGCCGTCCCACTTCGCGCTGTCCCGGACGACATCGGTGCCCTCGACACCGAACTCGACACCGGAACGCAACTCGGCGGCGCTCAGCCGGGTCTTGGACGTCACCGGGGCCCACTTGCCGGAACGCTTGACGAAGAGACGAGCGTGCTTGCCTCCCGCGGTGACCTCCAAACTGCCCTGAGCGCCCTTGCCCAGACCCGGCATGGGGACGGAACGGACCCGGGCGAGGTCGGCGGCGTCCGCACTGCCGTTGACCTTCGTGTCGGAGCCGTCGTTGCACGCGGCCAGCTTGGCGTCGGACAGCGGCTTGCCGCCCGGCCCGGTCACCGGGCACCGCTTGGCGTCGTCATCGATGTTGGGCAGATACACAGCTCCGCGCCCGACGGACCAGCTGTCCTCGCCGACCTTGTCGCTGCCGCCCGTGACATCGACCCGGCCGTCGCGGTTCACATCCGCCCGCAGATCGGCACGGCCACCCGTCTCGGCGGCGAAGGCGAAGGCCAGGCCCCGCCAGCACGGATCCCGCGGCGGTGAGAGCCAGGACGACCGACCCGGCCGGGTACAGGCGCGAAGGTCTACGTCTACGTATACGCGTACGTGAACGCACAGCACGTTCCTCTCCGTTGAGGGGGTTTCGCCGTGCAAGAGGAGCAACAGCGGCTGTGCGTTCACTGTGAGGCGAGAGTCACTCCATGAGTCCGGGCGTCGACCGGAAGGTCCGGCGGTAGGTGGCCGGAGGCACGCCGACCGTGCGGTTGAAGTGCCGGCGCGGCGTCGTGGCGGTGCCCATGCCGGTGGCCGCGGCGATGGCGTCGACCATGTCGTCGGTGCTTTCCAGCAACTCCTGGGGCGCGGCGGACCCGTTGGGTCAGCAGCCATTGCAGCGGCGTGGTGCCGGTCCCCGCCCTGAAGTGGCGGCCTGGATGGCGCGAGCGGCAGCGCGGGGCATCGAGTTGCCGTAGGGCATCCAGCGCTTGGCTGTACGTGGTGGGCAATGTGTGTCCCTGCGTGAGCAGGTCCAATGCCACGGGGGCCGTGCCCAGTCCGAGGCCCGAATGCTCGCGCAATCGACGGATGGCTTTGGCGGTACGTCCTTCACCTGCCAACGCCTTTGCCTCGTCCTGGGCTCCCTGCTCGATGGGCGTGATCAGTGCGGTTGTACGTGCCTTGGTGCTCGTCACAACGTTCCGGCACTCCCCCTATCGGCAGTTCCTCTTGATTCCGTCGATCCCGAGTACCACCGAGGCAAGGCCGCCGAGCGTGGCACCCGGTTCGCTGATCTTCTCCTCACGCCTTCAGCTTGAGGATCTTCGCCATGGGAAGTCCGCGTCACCACCCCGTCAGCAGCAAGTGGTTGAGCAGCAACGCCAGCACCACCTGCCCGGTGAGCCACGCACGCGGGTGGGGAAGAAACGCGCAGGCCGGGAGGAGCCACACCGCGAAAGGCAGCCAGATGCGCTCCGTCTCCGCCTTGCTCATGCCGGACAGGTCGGCGACCAGCAGGGCGAGGAGGGCGGCGGAGACGAGGAGTGCGAGGCGGGGCTCGGCAGGCCGGTGGGGCGTATCGGCGCGGCGGGAGAGCAGCGCCGCGCCCGTCCGGCGCAGGCCCGCCGCCGTCGCCAGGCCCGTGATGAGCACGGTGCAGGCCGGGTTGGCCCACACCCAGTAGCCGTAGGGGCGGATGCCGCCCGCGCCCTGGTGGTAGCGCGTGACCAGCAGGTGGTACGCCTCCCACCAGTCGAACCCGGCGAGTGTGAACGCGGTCGGGACCACGGCCAGTCCGGTGAGCAGTGGCACCAGCAGGGCGGGGCGTTCCCGGATGCCGTGCCGGCCGAGCACCAGTACCGCCGCCGCGATCAGCGCGATGAGGGTGAGGCCGTAGGAGAGGTAGCAGGTCAGGCCGAAGAGGAGGCCGGACGCCCCCGCCCACCCCAGCGAGCGTCTCGTGACCGCCAGTGCCAGCAGTGCCACCGCCCACGCCGCCACCCCGGCGAAGTACGCGTCGGCCGAGGTGCCCATCCACACGGCGGCCGGGGCCAGGACGAGGAAGGGGGCCGCCCTGCGCGCGAGGGCCTCGTCGGCCATGACGCGGATCGTGACCAGCACGGCGACGCAGGCCGTCGCCCCGACGGTGATGCACCACATGCCCGCCCAGCCGCCGCCCCGCAGCCCGATCCGGTCGAGCAGGACGAAGGTGAGTGTGGCGGCGGGCGGGTGGCCGGCGATGTGGGCGGGCCAGTTGTCCGGCGAGTCGAGGAGGATGTGGTGGGTGAAGTCCCTCAGCGCTGCCGGGATGTCGTCGAAGCGGTCGATGACCTGGAGGTACTCGTAGCGGGTGGTGAGACGGCGCGCGATGCCCCGGTCCCAGCCGTCGATCAGGGCCAGGGAGCAGATCCACGCCGTGGCCGTGCCCCAGGTCAGGGGGAGCAGCGTCCGCCAGGGGAGCCGGGCCGCGAGGGCGGGGCCGTACGCCACGGTGGCGACCGCCAGCAGGACGGCCGCCGGAGTGCCGGGGCCCAGGTGGGGGCCCCAGGACGCCAGCAGCGGGGGCCAGCTGACGAACAGCGTGCGGCTGGTGTCCTGGATGTGGCGGCCGACCAGGACGGCGGCCGTCACCAACAGGGCAGCGGCCCCGACGGCGTACAGGTCACGACGGAGGGAGCGGGTCACAGCCGGAACGCTAGGCCGACAGGGCGGGCGCGGGCCGCCGTCCGGGCCGGACGTCAGCGTTTCGTCATGGGTTGCGCACCCTTTCCCGGGGTGTTCCGGGCCTACGGTCGGGCCATGCGAGACGACCCACGGCTTCCCTCCTCGCCCGGCTTCTGGCGCAGCCCCCTGCGTGGCCCCTGGCTCACCTCCGTGCTGGGCCTCGTCCTGCTCGCCGGCATCACCGTGCTGTTCGTGACGGGCCTGGTGTCCTACGCCGCCTACAACCCGGACCTGTCGCCGGTGAACGACAAGACCCCGGACAAGGGCATCCTCGGCTTCTACCTCTTCGCCTGGCCGACGCACCCGCACTGGCTGTACCGGCTCAATCAGGGCGTCCACGTCACCTTGGGCATCACCCTGATCCCCGTCCTGCTCGCCAAGCTGTGGTCCGTGATCCCGAGGCTGTTCGCGCTGCCGCCGGCCCGCTCGCTCGCGCACGCGCTGGAGCGGATCTCGCTGCTGCTCCTGGTGGGCGGTGCGCTGTTCGAGTTCGTGACCGGTGTGCTCAACGTCCAGCTCGACTACGTCTTCCCCGGTTCCTTCTACCCGCTGCACTTCTACGGAGCGTGGGTGTTCTTCGCCGCCTTCGTCGCCCACGTGCTGCTGAAGATGCCCACGGCGCTGCGCAACCTGCGGCACCTGCGGGAGGAGAGGAACGACCTCGTGTCGCCGCGCCCCGCCGAGCCGACCGTCTCCCGCCGGGGCGCGCTGTGGTTCGTCGGGGGCGGCTCGCTGCTGCTGTTCGCGACGACGGCGGGGCAGAACTTCGACGGACCCCTGCGGCGCACCGCCCTCCTCGCACCGCACGGCGGCGGCGACCCCGGCAGCGGCCCGAACGGCTTCCAGATCAACAAGACCGCCGCCTACGCCGGGATCGACACGGCCGAGACGGGCCAGGACGCCTGGCGGCTCGTCGTGACGGGGCCCGCGGGCACCGTCCGCCTCAGCCGGGCCCGGCTCGCCGAACTCCCCTTGCACAGCTCGGCGTTGCCCATCGCCTGCGTGGAGGGCTGGTCGACGTCGGACCAGTGGTGGCGCGGGGTGCGGCTGCGTGACCTCGCGGCGCTCGCCGGCTACGACGCCGACAACCCGCCGGACGTGTTCGTCGAGTCCCTCCAGCGGCGCGGCGCCTTCCGTAGCGCCGCCCTGCGCGCCAACCAGGTGGCCGACCCGCGATCCCTGCTCGCCCTCTACGTCAACGGCGAGGAACTGTCCCCCGACCACGGCTACCCGGCACGGATCATCGTGCCCGCGGCACCCGGTGTGCTGAACACCAAGTGGGTGGCCCGGATGACGTTCGGAGACCTGTGATGCGCCGGCCGCGGATCCCCGTCGGAAGCCCCTTCCCCCTCCTCCTGCTCGCCTGCTCGTTCGCGCTCGCCGCCTACGCGGGCGTGCGGCTGCTCGCCGGTGACTGGTTCGGCGTGGCGCTGTGGTTCGTGGGCGCGGCGCTGCTGCACGACCTGGTGCTGCTGCCGTTGTACGTGGCCCTGGACCGGGCGGTCGTACGAGGGCTCGGCGCGCGCCGGGAGTGGGTGCCGTACGTGCGCGTACCGGCGGCCCTCTCCGGGCTGCTGCTCCTCGTGTGGTTCCCGCTGATCAGCGGCATGGTGGAGCGGCGTTACCGGTCCGCCACCGGGCTGCCGGCGGACGTGTTCCTCGCCCGCTGGCTGCTGATCACCGCCGTCCTCTTCGGCGGTTCGGCGCTGCTGCTGGCGGGGCGCCTGCTGCGGGTGCGCAGGGCGGCGAAGCGGCGCCCGCCGGCCGTCCACTGACCGGCCCGCGTCCAGCCCCGGGCGTACCGGAGCAGGGCGGGCGTGCCGAGGCGCGCCCAGGGGAAGGGGTCGCCGGCACCGCGTGCGTCCGTGAGGCCGACGACCCGCACCTGGGCGCGTTCGTCGATGTCCACCGGCGCGGTCTCGGCGATCAACAGGCCGCCGGGGCGCAGGAGTCCGGCCACTCGGTCCAGCAGGTCGCGCGGGTCGCCGCCGATGCCGATGTTGCCGTCCATGAGCAGGACGGTGTCCCAGCGGCCCTCGCCGGGCAGCGGCTCGAACACCGAGCGCCGCAGGGCCTGACCCCCCATGCGTACGGTGTGGTCGACGGCGGCGGCGCTGACGTCGATGCCGAGTACGGCCCGGCCCCGGGCGGCGAGTTCCGCCACCAGCCGGCCGGGCCCGCACCCCACGTCCAGCACGGTCCCCTCGCACCGGTCCAGCACGTCCCGGTCCACCGCATCGGCCCGCGCACACCAGCGCTCCACCTCCAGCGGCAGCAGCCAGCCGTCGGCCCGCCGCAGGAACAGCGGCCCGTGACCGGCACGCAGGGCAGCGGCGTAGGGGTCGGCGGTCGCCCAGGCGACGGCGGTGCCGGGCGGGGCGCTCACCGGGACACGGCCGGGCGGGAGGCCGACTCACCGGCCGGCTGGGTGTCCCGCGGGGCTTGGCCGGGGGAGTCCGGTCGTCGGCTGGCTGATGGGGCGTCCGGTTCCGCCGTACACCGAGCCAGCCGCCCCGCGAACCGCCCGTCCGGGGCCAGCGCGGCGACAGCGTGGGCGTCGGCCTCCGTGTCGACGTCGCGCAGGCGGGGCAGGTCGCGGACCCGCAGGCCCGCCGCGACGAGCCGGTCCCGCTGGACCGCTCCCGTCGCGGAGGTCGACATGGGCACGCCCCGCAGCAGCGCGGGGTCGGGGCGGGCCAGGCCGAGGGCCCAGAAGCCGCCGTCCTCGGCCGGGCCGAACCAGGCGTCGCAGCCGGCGAAGTCCACGGTGAGCAGCTCCGGCGTCACCTGCGGGGTATCCATGCCGATGAGCAGGGCAGGGCCGGCGCAGCGCGCGAAGGCGTCCGCCAGCCGCTCGTCGAGACCGCCCGCGCACTGCGGTACGACGTCGAAGCCGGGCGGCAGCCACGGGCCGGGGCTCCCGTCGAGGACGAGGACCTTGCGGTCGGCCGGGGTCGCCGCGACCGCGTCCAGGGTGTCGGCGAGGGACGCCTCGGCGAGGGACGCGGCCTCCCGGGGCGTGAACGGCGGGGTGAGCCGGGTCTTGACCCGGCCGGGACGAGGCTCCTTGGCGATGACGAGGAGTGCGGTCACTGTGCGCCCCTTCCGACGGCGGGAGTCTCGCCGGGCGTTTGGGCGGCGGGAGTGTCGCCGGGTTCTCCCGCGGCCGGAGCGTCGCCGGGCGCCTCGCCCAGCACGCGGCTCATGTCCCGTACGGCCTGCCAGGTGCCGCGCCATGTGCCCGTCACCTTCGAGGCCCCGGTGCGCGGCAGATACGGCACGTCGTGCTCGGCGATCCGCCAGCCGGCGTCGGCCGCGCGCACCACCATCTGGAGCGGATAGCCGCTGCGCCGGTCGGTGAGGCCGAGGGCGAGCAGCGGCTCGCGGCGGGCGGCGCGCAGGGGGCCGAGGTCGTGCAGCCGCAGCCCGGTGCGGCGGCGCAGCATCCGCGCGAGCGCGAGGTTCCCGGCACGGGCGTGCGCGGGCCACGCGCCCCGGCCCTGCGGACGCCGCCGGCCGAGGATGAGGTCGGCCTCGCCGCCTCGCACCTCGCGCACGAAGGGCACGAGGAGCGACGGATCGAGGGAGGCGTCGCAGTCGCAGAAGCACACCACGTCCGCGGTGGCGGCGGTCAGCCCGGCGTGGCAGGCCGCGCCGAAGCCCCGGCGCGGCTCGTGCACGACGGTCGCGCCGAACGCGCGGGCGATCCGGTCCGAGCCGTCGGTGGAACCGTTGTCGACGACGAGTGCGCGCCAGCCCGGCGGGATCCGTTCGAGCACCCAGGGCAGGGCCTCGGCCTCGTTCAGGCAGGGCAGCACCACGTCGACGTCGGAAGATGTCGTCGTCACGGTTTCACCCTACGAAGACGAAACGGGCATACCGGACTTCCGCTCCTTACGAAACGCGGACGTCGGCGGCCGAGGAGGCGTCCGGACAGGCCATCGCCGGCGGTCCGGTGCGAGGCTGGAGCCATGCAGCAGCCCCATCAGCACGAGGAGACCCTCGACGGGCCCCCGCGGGTCCTGGTCGTCGACGACGATCCGACCGTCGCCGAGGTCGTCGCCGGGTATCTGGACCGCGCCGGTTACGTCGTCGACCGCGCCGACGACGGCCCGACCGCCCTCACCCGTGCCGCCGCGCACTGGCCGGACCTGGTCGTCCTCGACCTGATGCTGCCCGGGATGGACGGCCTGGAGGTGTGCCGACGGCTGCGAGGGCAGGGGCCGGTCCCGGTCATCATGCTCACCGCACGCGGCGACGAGGACGACCGCATCCTGGGCCTGGAGGTCGGCGCCGACGACTACGTCACCAAGCCCTTCAGCCCCCGCGAGCTGGTGCTGCGCGTGGAGTCGGTGCTGCGCCGCAGCCGGCCCGCCGCCCCCGGGCACCAGCTGGGAGCGGCCGGTCTGACCGTCGACCCGGCAGCCCGCCGGGCCACCAAGAGCGGCACCGAACTCGCCCTGACTCTCCGCGAGTTCGACCTGCTCTCCTTCTTCCTGCGGCACCCGGGACGGGCCTTCGGCCGCGAGGACCTGATGCGCGAGGTGTGGGGCTGGGACTTCGGCGATCTGTCGACCGTCACGGTCCACGTCCGCCGCCTGCGCGGCAAGGTCGAGGACGACCCGGCCCGCCCCCGCCTGATCCAGACCGTGTGGGGCGTGGGCTACCGCTTCGACCCCACGGGAGAGGAGACCGGATCGTGAACGACACCCTCCTCATCGCCCTGTACGCCTTCGTCGGCGCCGCGGCCACCGGCCTGGCCGGAGCCGTTGCACTGCGCCTGATCCGGCGCCGCTCGCTCACCGCCTCGCTCGCCGTGGTCGCGGCGGTCGGCGTCGTCGCGATGCTCGCGGGCACGCTCGCCGTCGCCTGGGCGATGTTCCTGTCGCCGCACGACCTGTCCGTCGTCACGACCGTCGTCGCCATGGCGGCCGTCGTCTCCCTGGCGACCGCGCTGCTGCTGGGCCGCTGGGTCGTCGCCCGCAGCCGCGAACTCGCCGTGGCCGCACGCTCCTTCGGCGACGGCGGGGACTTCGCCGCCCCCGACGGCCCGACGACCGCCGAACTGCACCACCTGAGCCGCGAACTGGCCGCCACCAGCGCCAGACTCGCCGAATCCCGGGAGCGGGAACGCGCGTTGGAGACCTCCCGGCGCGAACTCGTCGCCTGGATCTCGCACGATCTGCGCACCCCGCTGGCCGGTCTGCGCGCCATGTCGGAGGCCCTGGAGGACGGTGTCGCCGCCGACCCCGGCCGCTATCTGAAGCAGATCCGCACCGAGGTCGAACGCCTCAACGACATGGTCGGCGACCTCTTCGAACTCTCCCGCATCCACGCCGGCACCCTGCCCCTGGCCCCCACCCGGATCTCCCTGTACGACCTGGTGGGCGACGCGCTGGCGGGAGCCGATCCGCTCGCCCGGGAGCTCGGGGTGCGGCTGGTGGGCGGCCGTATCGCGCCGGTGCCGGTGGAGGTGGACGGCAAGGAGATGAGCCGGGTGCTGGGCAACCTGCTGGTCAACGCCATCCGCCGGACCCCGGCCGACGGCACGGTCGCCGTCACCGCGGAGCGCTCCCCCGAGGGCGTGGTGCTGTCGGTGACGGACGGCTGCGGCGGCATCCCCGACGAGGACCTGCCGCGGGTCTTCGACACCGGCTGGCGCGGCACGCACGCCCGGACGCCCCCGGCCGGCGCGGGGCTCGGCCTCGCCATCGTCCGGGGGATCGTGGAGGCGCACCAGGGCCGGGCCACCGTACGGAACATCCCCGGCGGCTGCCGTTTCGAGGTGGTGCTGCCCGCCGCCGCTTCGTAACACGGGCAGCACCACCGGTCTTTCGCGAGCCGGACCCCAGAGGAGGTCGACGGCTCCTACGCGTCCCGCATCCCGGCCCGCGCGAACTCCGCCATGCCCTCCTCGAACCCGACCTGTGGCTTCCAGCCCAGCGCGTCCCGCAGCCGCGCGGAGTCGGCGGTGATGTGCCGTACGTCCCCGAGCCGGTACTCGCCGGTGACGACGGGCTCGGGCCCGCCGTACGCGGCGGCCAGCGCCCGGGCCATCTCGCCGACCGTGTGCGGGTCGCCGCTGCCCGTGTTGTACGCCGTGAGCACGCCCGGCGCGGCCTCCGCCTCCAGCGCCACGGCATTGGCCCGCGCCACGTCCCGGACGTGCACGAAGTCCCTGCGCTGCCGCCCGTCCTCGAACACGCGCGGTGCCTCGCCCCGGGCGAGCGCCGAGCGGAAGAAGGAGGCGACACCGGCGTACGGGGTGTCGCGGGGCATGCCGGGCCCGTACACGTTGTGGTAGCGCAGCGACACCGCCGAACCGCCCGTGCAGCGGGCCCAGGCGGCGGCCAGGTGCTCCTGGGCCAGCTTGGTCGTCGCGTACACGTTCCGTGGATCGGCCGGGACGTCCTCGCCGACCAGCCCGGGGACGAGGTCCGCCCCGCACACCGGGCACGGCGGCTCGAACCGGCCGGCGCCGAGGTCGGTGACGGCACGCGGCCCGGGCCGTACGACCCCGTGCCGGGGGCACTCGTACCGCCCCTCCCCGTAGACCACCATCGACCCGGCCAGCACCAGACGCCGCACACCCGCCTCCGCCATGGCGGCGAGCAGCACGGCGGTGGCGAGGTCGTTGTGCGAGACGTACTCCGCCGCGTCGGCGACCCCGTCGCCGAGCCCGACCTTCGCGGCCTGGTGACACACGGCGTCCACACCGGCCAGGGCACGTCCGACGGCCGCCGGGTCCCGCACGTCGGCGCCGGCGTCCTCCCGCACGTCGAACACGACCGCCTCGTGCCCGCGTTCCCGGAGGACAGCGACCACAGGGGACCCGATGAACCCGGCACCGCCGGTGACCAGTACGCGCATACGGCCACGCTAGGCCCGCGACCTCGCCGCACCACGGGAGCGCGCCCGTACGTCACGACTCCGTAAGGTCGCGCGCGGTCACAGCGAGGCGGTCTGCGACGCGGTCGCCCACGTGAACCCGTCCGGGTCGGTGAAGGGCCCGGCGTCGCCGTTGATCGTGAGCCGGTGCGACCCGGTGCCGTCGGGAGAGACGCCGACGAGCTTGGCCAGGCCCCGGTGCTTGTACAGCGCCAGCTTGACCGGGCCCGGCCCGGTCTCGAACTCGACGTACTTGCTGCCGAAGCTCTTCGCCACGGAGAGACCGTGCTCGACGTAGAACCGCTTGCTCCCGGCCATGTCCGCGACCCCCAGCAGGAGTACGATCTCGTCGATCCGCCGGGTGGCCGGCCCGGTGTTCTTCTTCGACGACGACGCGATCTGCCAGATCGTCCCGTCCGGGGCCTGTACGACGCCCCCGTAACCCCACAGCGACTTGGCGGCGGGCTTAAGCGTCGTGGCACCGGCGTCCACGGCGGCGCCGACGAGGGCGTCGACATCGGCCGGCTGCGCCACCACGAGCGACAGCGTGAACCCGCGAAACCCGGTCGCGGGAGCTTCCGAGCCCCGCACACGTACCTCACTGCCCAGCCCGAACGCGCTGCTGTAGAAGCTGCGGGCGACGGCGGGGTCGGCCACCTCGAGGGTGACGGATTCGATGGAAGTCATGACACCGACGCTAGGCGCGGCACGAGCCCCGCGCTTCTCGAATCCTGACCGGAACGAAGAACCGGAACGAAGAACCGGAACGAAGAACACGTCGGGGAAACCCGTCGTCAGCGCACAGGCCGCCGCCCCGCGTGCCGGGACAGCCGTACCGCGAAGAAGATCACGTCGACGGCGAGGAGCACGATGCCGATGGCCAGGAGATAGCCCAGGCCCTCCGCTGCCAGACCGATGATCCCCAGTACGACGGCCACGAGGACGACCAGAAGGAAGAGCGCCATCACCGCGGACCACCTCTCCTGTGCCACGTGCGTACGGTCACCGGCGGGCGAGCCGGCGTTCGCCCCCGCTCCCGGCCGGTACGGCATGCCGTAGTGCTGGAAGATCTCCTCCTCCTGCTCGGCCGGCAGCACGTCGTCGGTCCCGATCGACGGGGCTTTGCGCACCTGTCCCCTGGCGTAGGAGACCTTGACGTAACCCGGTCCGACAACGGCGTCGGCGAGCGGGACGAAGACCAGGCGGCGGCGTGCGGGCAGCCCGGTCCGGACGGTGGCCATGGCCGGTTCGTCGGTGGCCGTGTCCACGTAGACCGCTTCGAGCATGCCGATCTTGCGCTGCTCCGGATCGACCACGTCACGGTCGCGCCATTCGCGGATGTCGGCTGAACGGATCATGCCGTGCTCCCTGTCTGGTCCCGCCAGTTCACCCTACTCCGGCCCGGGCCGGAGTACCGTGGGGAGAGCGAGCACTTTTCGCATGCCGGAATTTTGACCGGTTGCGAACACCGCACGCCATCCGTCCTCACATGGGCAGCCCGTGACCCCGGCCGCGCCATTCGCATCCAGGCCGAGGAGCCACGTATGCCATCGCCTCCCAGCCCGACCACGCCCACGACGGTCACACCGTCGGACCCCGCCCCGCCGCCTCAGGCCTACGACGGGACGTCCCCCTTCCCGCCGGACGGCCCGGCGCCCGCCCGCGACGGCGGTGACCGGCTGTACGTCACGGTGACGGCGGTGATCGTCGTCCTGCCGTTCGTGGCGATCGGCCTCGCCGGCTGGCTGCTGTGGGGGAGCCTCATCCATCCCGCCGACATCGTGCTCGCGCTCGTCCTGTACACGATCACGGGTCTCGGCGTCACCGTCGGCTTCCACCGCGGCCTCACCCACGGCGGCTACCGGGCCGCCCGCCCCGTGCGCATCGCGCTCGCGGTGGCCGGGTCGATGAGTTTCCAGGGCGACGTCATCGGCTGGGTCGCCACCCACCGCCGACACCACGCCTTCACCGACCGGCCGGGCGACCCTCACTCCCCGTACCGCTACGGCACGCATCTGCGAGGCCAGTTGCGCGGACTGCTGCACGCGCACGTCGGCTGGCTGTTCCGCAACGACCGCACACCCGCCGACCGGTACGCCCCCGACCTCCTCGCCGACCGCGACATCCGTGCCGTCTCCCGCGCCTTCCCGGCGCTGTGCGTCCTCACGCTCGCCCTGCCGTTCGGACTGGGCTGGGCCATCGGCGGCACATGGCTGTACGGCGTGACCGCCCTGCTGTGGGCGGGACTCGTGCGCATCGCGCTGCTCCACCACGTCACCTGGAGCGTGAACTCCCTCTGCCACCTGATCGGTGAGCGCCCGTTCCGCACCCGCCGCCACGACCGGGCCACCAACCTGTGGCCGCTCGCCCTGCTCTCGTTCGGCGAGAGCTGGCACAACCTCCACCACGCCGACCCCACCAGCGCCCGCCACGGCGTCGACCGCGGCCAGGTCGACCCCTCCGCCGCCTTCATCCGCCTCCTCGAACGCCTCGGCTGGGTGCGCGACGTGCGCTGGCCGACCGCGGAGCGGGTCGCGGACCGCCGCGTCTGACACCGCCCACCCGCCCCTCATGACGTCGGCAGGAGCCCTCATGACCACCGCACTACAGCCCCCGCTTCCCTCCCACCCGGTCCTCCGGCTGCGTCTCGCACCCCGCAGTGGCATGCCCCGGCCCATCGACGGGGCGTGGTGGCCCCGCTCGTACGACCTGCTCGCGGAACTCCCGTCGCTGCTCTCCGGGTTGCCCCGGGCATGGGGCCACATCACCAGCGTCACCGTCAACGGGGCGACGTGGTCCGCGGCACCCGGCCGGATGCTCGTCTTCAACCAGGTCGTACGACTGCACAGGGCCCTCGCGGCGTCCTCCCCGCACACCGTCGTCCTGCTCGCCCCCGGCCGGGGCCGCTGGGACCTGCTGGTCGTGCCGCCGGATACGACCGAGGAGGCCGCGGAACCGCTCATGACGGCCGCGGCGAGCGATCAGGTGTGACCGCACAACGGCCGGTGCGGGCCCGTTCCGCCGTCATGAGCGCGGTCGCGGTCATCGGCGCGCCGGTGTCCGCACTGGCCGCTGTCATCAGCCGGGCGGCCGAGGGGGCGCCGGTCTCCGGGGGGATCACCAGGAGGTCCCAGCGGCCGGCGGTGTAGGAGAGCAGGAGAATCTCGTGGGGATCCAGCTCCGAGGTGAACCAACTGATCTTCACCGCATGGCCGTTGACGAAGATCGTGGCCGGGAGGACCGGCCAGTGGCGAGGACTGACCGCGATACGGGTGATCCGTCCCCACAGCGGGTCCAGCATGTCCGCCAGGCCGGAGAGCTCGCTCGTCAGGTCACGTGAACGGGGCCACCATGCGCCGTCGAGCTCGGCGCGCCCCGCAGCGGAAGGGCTCTCGGATTTGAGCGCGAGGCGCGCCGTCGGGGTCCTGAAGGGAACGGTCCGTAGCGGAGGACGCGGCGGACGAGAGATGGTCGCGGACATCGCGCAAACCCGTCTCCGGACCACTGCGCGGGCGCAGCCGCCGGTTGTCGTCGTGCACCGGGAACGACACCGGCGTCGGCGCCGGGGTGCGAAGTGCTCCCGATGCGTTCACGCTACTCCCCGCAGGGGCCGGGCGGACGGTTCCCGGACGCCGTCTCACTGCTGTCGGTCGCCGTCCTCGGCGGACCGGCTGGTCTCCAGCCAGGACCGTGCGGGTTCTGCCGCGCGGCCGGTGTCCACGGTGAGGTCGAGGCGGGTTCCTCCGTCGGGGCCCGCGGGGTAGCTGCGCTGCTCGGTGGCGGCGAAGCAATGGCGGAGAATCTCCGCGACCCGACGGGCGACCTCGGGCGAGGCGGCGACGATGCGGACCTCGGCGTGCCCGTCCGAGGGTGTTTCCGTGGACTCCATGGCAACCTCGGCGTTCGATGTCCTGGTTGGGACACTCTACTCCGGCCCGCCCCGCAGGCCCCGCGCGTGACCGGCGGGCTTCCCGGCTGCCATCGGCCGGCCGGAGAGTACCGTGAAACGAGAAAGCCACTCGGTTTCCCCAGTTCCGGCAGGATTCCCGGCAGGCAGGCGAGAGCGATGTCCGACCCCGACTCCCCGCGTGTGACCAGGCTCCTGCCGGACGCCGTCCACCAGGCCGTTCGGCCGGGAACGGCAGTCGTACGGCTGGCGACGACACACGACCGGCAGGGCGTGCTCGACGGGGCGTGGTGGCCGCGTTCCCGCGACATCGCCGCCGAGCTGCCCGGCCTGATCACCGCGCTGACCGAGTACCTCGGGCCCATCACCCGTGTCGGCCTGGACGCCGGCGCCTGGGAAGCGCTGCCGACGCGGATGACCGTCGACGACCGTGTCGTACACATCGACCCGTCCGCGATCGGCGACGACACCGTCCTCATCACCCGGGGCGGGCAGGATCTTTCTCCCTCCTCGTGGTCCCGCCGCACGCGACGCCCGAGGCGGCGCACGCCGCCATGGCCGAGGCCGCCCGCGCCGGCAGCGTGAGGCAGGCCGAACAGATCCTCATCGACACCGGCACCAGCACCGGCACCGGGCGAGCGAACCCGAGCGCCGCGGAAGCCCCGGGCGCCCCCGGCGAATAGCCCGGGAAGCATCGCCGGTCAACGTCGCCGGTCAGAGGCGGCGGCCCTCGGAGCGGACCGTCGCAGGTACCGGGATGTCCGCGGTGTCGAACTCACCCGAGATGATCCGCGTGGCCAGGTCCGACAGGCGCAGGTGACGGGCGCGCGCGTACGACCGGAACGCGGCGAAGGCGTCGTCGACGGACGTGTTCCAGCGCTCCGCCAGGACGCCCTTGGCCTGCTCGACCAGGACGCGGCTGGTCAGCGCGTTCTCCAGCTGGCTGGTCTCGACCTGCGACTGTTCCAGCGTGCGCTGCCGGAGGATCGCGATCGTGGCCACGTCGGCGAGTGCCTGGGCGAGCGCGATGTCGTCGTCGCCGAGGCGGTGCGGCGCGGTCTGGAACAGGTTGAGCGCGCCGATGACGCGGCTGCGCAGGCGGAGCGGGAGGGCGTGCGTGCTCACGTATCCCGTCTCGCGGGCCCGTGCGGCGAAGTGCGGCCCGCCGCCGGCGGCCTCCGGCGGCATCAGCTCGATGTTGGTCCGGGCGGCGCCGGTGCGGTAGCACTCGACGCACGGGCCCTCGTCGTGCTGGAGCGCGAAGAGCTCCAGCAGGCGGGTGCGCTCGTCCGAGGCGGCGATGATCCGCAGTCGGCCGTGCGTGTCCGCGAGCAGGATCCCGGCCGCCGACACGTCGAGCAGCTCGACGCAGCGCTCGGACAGCCGGTGCAGCAGGTCGATGACGTCGAAGTCCTCGACGAGGGAGTCCGCCACTTCCACGAAGGTCTCGGCCAGCCGGCGCTCGCGGGGCATGCCGGTCATCCGTTTCCCCTTCCCGTTGGTGCCGCAGGGACAACGGCTCCGGACAGGGGCGAATGGGGCCGTTCCCCCTTGTCCGTACGCTCCGTTGGGCCTGTTCGAGGAGTACGCTGGAATCACCGAGGATATTTCGCGCACCGGCTGCCAGGCTCGTGTCGTTTTCGGAGATCGAATATGCCGGGCCGGTCGTGATGGGCCCGGAGCAGGGTTCGCGTCATGACTGCGACCATTTCCCACCCGCCGACAGCCGAAGCCGATGACCGGTTCTCCTCGTCCTCTCCGCGTCTGTCGCTCGCTCCCGTCGGTCCCGCACCGGCTCTGCTGGACGGCGCCTGGTGGCCCCGTTCCCGCGATCTCGTGGCGGAACTCCCCTCCCTGACCGCCGTACTGGATCCGCTGTGGGGGCGGATCACACGGGTCACGGTGAATCCCACGCACTGGCCGGTCGTTCCCCGCAAGGTGCCCGTTGCCGGGCACGTGGTGAAGGTGGGCTGGTTCCTGCCCGAGCAGGACCCGAACGAACTGCTGCTGCTCTCGTACCACGTGGGCCGCTGGAACCTCCTGGTGATCCCGCCGCAGACGGCTCCCGACGCGGCCGCCCGGCTGATGGCCGCCGCGAGCGATCCACTGGGCACGTCGACCGCGAGTTGGTTGATGGGGGAAGAGGCGCGCTCGCGCACGTTGTACGAGGCCGACCGGGCCGTCGAGTCGGTCTGGGACTCCGAAGGAGGACATGAGGCCGGCGACGCGACCGCGCGTCCGCGGGGCCCGGTGCCGCAGCCGATGGGAAGGTGAGAACCGTGGAGACATTCGTGTCCGTGGCTGTGATCCTGGGGATGATCGCTCTCGGCGTGTTCCTCATCCACCGGCTGAACTCCCAGCACAACGACCGCATCGCCGCCTTCCACTACGGCCGCTCCGGGCTGCCCGCCGCGGGACCGGCTCCGCGGAAGGCCCGCGGCCGGGCCGGGACGAGCGGCACAGGCCGCCGCCGGTTCTCCTGGCGCCGCCCCCGCAAGCGGGCCTGAGCTCCACCCGTTCCACAGCCCGGGACCCCGGCCGCAGCACCGCACCTGACTGGCCGGGGTCTTCCCGCGTCCTGTGCCCCGGGCCGGAGCGGTCGCCGCCCTGACGGAGCGCGGGCACGCCGGGTGGTACGAGCTCAGCGGCCCCCGGCTGATGGCCTTCGGGGACCGCGGTCGCGGAGATCGCCCGGGCCCACCGGCCGCGACCTCCGCTACGTCCCGCTGACGCCCGAGGCGTACGCGGAGCAGCAGCGGGCGCAGGGCGTGCCCGAGGAGTGGGTGCAGCTGACGGTCGGCCTCTACGAGCAGGTCCGCTCAGGCGGCCTCGCCTGCCTTCCTCATCACCGTCACGCGATCGTCGTCGCCTGGCTCGCCGGCCAGTGGGCGTACCACGCCGACCAGGACCGTGAGCGCGAGGCGGCCGCGGCGAGGCCCCGCGTATCCGGCGAAAGGGTCTGGGACACCGACACGCTCACGTACGACCACGTCGAGGGCGGCGTCGGCCATCCCATGACCCCGCCCGTCGGCGGCGCCCCTGACAAAACGTGGATGACCTGCGACGGAACCGTCTACACCGAGACGATCCGCGACGAGAACGCCGTGCACTGCCTGGAGCACGGTGCCGTCTGGATCACGTACAACGGCACGGCCACCGCCACCGACGTCAAGCGGCTCGCCGGCAAGGTGACCCGGACGCCCTACACCCTGATGAGCCCCGTCACCCGGCAGTCCGGGACGATCACGCTCTCCGCGTGGGGCCACCAGCTCAGTGTGGACTCGGCCTCCGACCCGCGCGTCGAGCAGTTCATCACCGCCTACGTCCCGGGCCCCAGACTCCGGAACCGGGCGCTCCCTGCACGGGCGGCCGTACCGCCCAGGTGATCAGCCGGAGTCGGCGACGGAACTGTCGAGCGCGTCGTGCCCGGCACGGCGGCGGTACTCGGCGTTGATGCGCTGGGCTTCCTCGAGCTGGTCCTCGAGGATGACGATGCGGCAGGCGGCCTCGATCGGGGTGCCCCGGTCGACGAGTTCGCGGGCGCGCGCTGCGATGCGCAGCTGGTAGCGGGAGTACCGGCGGTGTCCGCCCTCCGAGCGCAGCGGAGTGATCAGACGAGCCTCACCGATGGCCCGGAGGAAGGCCGGGGTGGTGCCGAGCATCTCGGCGGCCCGCCCCATCGTGTACGCGGGGTAGTCGTCGTCGTCCAGACGATCGCTGAGCGGGGTATCTGCTGTCATGTCACCTCGTAGTGCAACGCGTCGAGGGGCCCTGGTGCCGTACGGCACCAGGGCCCCGAAGGAAATTGAACACCATCTGTCGGCCCTAATGCTGTGCCGACCTTCTGTTTCCGCTCCCGGCCCTGCAGAGGGGGGGATGCGGGGATCGCGGCTGCGTGACCGGGGACCACCTTCCAATCCGGGGTCTTGCGGTACCCGGGCCGAGCGCTGCTCGGGCCGGGCGATCCTGATGGCGTCTGCTCCTCCGTCCTTCTCTGCTACGTGATCCCTTTCAACGAGAAGAATGCTAGCCGCGCCGGATCCCAATGTCTACTCTGACAAGAGTAGATTTCTGTTCTCCGGTGGCGCAGATTGACTGCGCCCTACAAGGACGTCGGCTGTGCCCTGCAGGGACGTCGAGACGACGACGAGGGCCCTGCCGACGCGCGTCGGCAGGGCCCTCATCGGGATCGGGGTGGGCGGTCGTCCGCCCGTCCTCATGCGTCCAGGGGTGCGGCGCCGAGCAGTGCCGACGCGGTCTGGACCGGAGTGGGGACGCGCACGCGCGCGGCCTCGGGGTGGTCGTGGCAGGTGAAGCCGAGGCGGGTCATGGCCCGGATGACCTCGCTGCCGGTGAAGTCGCGGCGGTCCTGTCGGGTGATGACCTGGCCCACCTGCTTGACGGGGTAGCGACGGCGGCCGATGGTCACGGACTCACCCGTGACGATCTCGGGCGTGACGCCCTTCATCGAGGCCAGCACCCCGCTCTTGGTCAGGTCGAACGGGTACCGGGCGATGACACAGCGCATGATGCCCCCACGGGGAGAAGGAGAACGGCTGACCGGGCGAGGTGGATCAGGTGGAGAGGGCGAGGACGCCCGGGGCCCGGCCGTGCTCACCGACGGCGGCGAGCCGGGGGACGGGCGAGGCGAACGGTCCGTCGAGGACGTCCCGCAGCCGGGTCCGGTCCGTGTACGTGGAACTGCCGCGGTGGACGACGAGTTCGGCCCGGGTGATCGAACCCGTGCACTGGTCGTCCCCGTCGCACAGGAGGAGGTACTCGACACGGGCACCGGCCATGACGGACAGGGCCACCTCGACGGTCATGTCGTCCCGGACCCGGGGGCCGGACACGTCCATGGCGTCGACCATGGACACAGGGGAGCGATCCGCCTGCCGGCACTGCGTCTGAACCGGTGTCAAAGCTGCCTCCTCGGAGATGGGTGAGCTGAGGATCGACGCCAACAGCACTAGGCCGCCGGGTCGAAGGCGGACCGCTGTCCCCTGCGCCGCCCGGCCTGTCCGGTGGGGCGCCCCTGGGCGGGGCGGTTCCGGCGGCCCCGGGACGAGGGGGCCCCGGAAGACGTGGCACGGCGGGGAGCAGGAGCCGGTGCGGTGATGACGACAGGGACACCGGACGGCGTCCGGGCACCGGTGATCCGGCTCAGTTCCGCCTCACCCGAACGCACCGGGGTGACCTGGGGGGTGATCGCGGCCGAAGCCATCAGCCGGGTCATGCCGCGGCGCTGGCCGGGGGTCACGAGCGTGACGACGCTGCCGGACTCGCCGGCGCGGGCCGTACGGCCGCCGCGGTGCAGGTAGTCCTTGTGGTCGGTGGGCGGGTCCACGTTGACGACCAGGTCGAGGTTGTCGACGTGGATGCCGCGGGCCGCGACGTTGGTCGCCACCAGCACCGTCACATGGCCGGTCTTGAACTGGGCGAGGGTCCGCGTGCGCTGGGGCTGGGACTTGCCGCCGTGCAGAGCAGCGGCGCGGACGCCGTTGTTCAGCAGGTGCTCGGTCAGCCGGTCCACGGCGCGCTTGGTGTCCAGGAACATGATCACCCGGCCGTCCCGCGCCGCGATCTCGGTCGTGGTGCGGTGCTTGTCCGCTTCGTGCACGTGGAGCACGTGGTGCTCCATCGTGGTGACCGCACCCGCCGACGGGTCGACGGAGTGGACCACCGGGTCCGTCAGATAGCGGCGCACGAGCAGGTCGACGTTGCGGTCCAGGGTGGCCGAGAACAGCATCCGCTGCCCCTCGGGGCGCACCTGGTCGAGCAGGGCGGTGACCTGGGGCATGAAGCCCATGTCGGCCATCTGGTCGGCCTCGTCCAGGACGGTGATGGCGACGTCGTCCAGCCGACAGTCGCCGCGGTCGATGAGGTCCTTGAGCCGACCCGGCGTCGCGACGACGACCTCGGCCCCGGTCCGCAGCGCACCGGCCTGCCGGCCGATCGACATGCCGCCGACCACGGTGGCCAGCTTCAGCCGGACGGAGCGGGCGTACGGGGTGAGCGCGTCGGTCACCTGCTGGGCGAGCTCGCGGGTGGGGACGAGGACCAGGGCGAGCGGCTGCCGTGCCGCCGCGCGACGGCCCGCTGTACGGGCCAGCAGGGCGAGGCCGAAGGCCAGGGTCTTGCCCGAGCCGGTACGGCCGCGGCCGAGCACGTCACGCCCGGCGAGGGAGTTCGGCAGGGTCGCCCCCTGGATGGGGAACGGTACGGTCACGCCCTCGTGGCCGAGCGCGGCCAGCAACGGCGCCGGCAGGTCGAGATCGGCGAACGCCTCGACGGCGGGCAGCGCGGGCGTGGTCGTCACCGGCAGCGCGAACTCCCCCTGGAGTGCGGCCGGCCGGCGCTCGTAGCCCTTGGAGCGCCGCGGAGCCCCCGAGCCCTTGGCGGCGGCACCCCGGGAGCGGTCGTAGGTGCGGGTCGGGCGGGCGGTGCGTGCGCGGTTCAAGCGGAACCTTCCTCGATGTGAGCTGGTAGGCACGTAGCAAGGAATTTCCGCAGCAAAATGAACGGCGCAGAGAATCGCGAGAACGAGCCTGAGATGTTGGGCGCGGCTTTGCTGCCATGCGCCCTGAAAAGCAGCGAGCTGGGGCCCGCACCCCAAGGTGCGGGCCCCAGCTGCGAAATATGCGTTGCTGCCGTGATGTCAGACGAGAACGATGTTCTCGGCCGTCGGGCCCTTCTGGCCCTGAGCGATGTCGAAGGACACCTTCTGGCC
This sequence comes from Streptomyces sp. DG1A-41, assembly GCF_037055355.1. Taxonomy (GTDB): domain Bacteria; phylum Actinomycetota; class Actinomycetes; order Streptomycetales; family Streptomycetaceae; genus Streptomyces. The sequence continues at coordinate 4,786,822 of NZ_CP146350.1, forward strand.
TTCCAGCAGCTCACGGAAGCCCTGGGCGGAGATGTTCGAGTAGTGGGCGAAGACGTCGGCGCCGCCGCCGTCCTGCTCGATGAAGCCGAAGCCCTTTTCCGCGTTGAACCACTTCACGGTACCAGTAGCCATGTCAATTCTCCTTCGGAGACGATGTTCGGAATTCGCCCTGTGCGGATTCCGCGTCGCCGTGCTGATTACCCCGTAGGAAAATGAACCTTCTGGCAACCACACCTGCAACTGAGATCGACAGTAGCATGGCGCGACCGGCCGTGTGCGGCCCGATAATTCCGCCCCGTCCGCTGGTCGAGGAATACTCGCCGTGTGCCGCGCCAATTTCTCATCTCGCAAAAACAGATATTGGTCCGGTGCGGATGCACGGTTCCTGTCGGTGCTGCCGGCCGCAGCGCCATGACCTCCCCTGATGTGCCGTGCGCCGCCGCCGTCGCATCAGCGGACGGGACGACGGCGAACGCGCCCGGACGCCACGATCGCGATGAAGGTCACATCGGCATACGGGTGACCTGCGAGGTGAGCGTGCGGGCACGCTGGCGGAGCCGGGCGTGTGCCCGGAGATCAGTCGAGGGTGGCGAGATGATCGGCGTCGCCGCCTCGCCACTCGACGAGGAAGATGGTCGCGTCGTCGGTCGTGGTGCCGCCACGACCGTGTTTCAGGGCGTGGGAGAGCGCTCGCACCACCGCCCGTACTTCGGTGCGGTCCTGGAGGATCCGGTTGGTCCACTCGATGAGCTGCTCCTCACCGAACTGTTCCCCGCCGCTCTGGCGCTCCTCGATCAGGCCGTCGGTGAAGCACAGCAACCGGTCACCGGGGCGCAGCATCCGCTCGCTGACCACCGGCTCCTCTCCGCCGAAGCCGACCGGCAACGTGGTCGGGCTCTCCAGCCGGTCCACCACGGCGCGGTCACGGATCAGGAGCGGAGCCGGGTGACCGGCGTTGACCCAGTGCAGCCGGCCCGTGGCGATGTTCAGCACCATCATCTGCGCGGTGACGAAGTGGTCCTGGCCGAATTGCTCGTTGATGGCCCTGTCCATGAACGCGTACACCTGGGACAGGTCGGTGTGGGCCCGTCGCGTGTGCCGATAGGCACCGACGGCCACCGTCGCCATGGTCGCCGCGTCCAGTCCGTGGCCCATCGCGTCGAGCATGGCCACGTGCAGGATGTCGCCGTTGAGGGCGTAGTCGAAGCTGTCGCCGGCAACGTCGTAGGCGGGCTCCAGGATTCCGGCCACCTCGACCTGTGGAACGGCCATCGACAGCGGGGGCAGCAACGACCACTGGATCTCCGCGGCCAGGCTCATCGGGGCGCTGCGGCGGGCCTGGAAGAACTGGTCGGTGTAGGCGTCCTTGGTGACGATCATGTCCGCGACCAGACCGGCGAGTCTGCGGAGCAGCCGCCGGTCGTCGTCATCGACGGTGTCCAGGGTGACGGCCATCGCCCCGATCTGGTCGCTGCCGTCCAGCAGCGGCAGGTACATCCGCACACTGCCGTCCCGCGGCACCTCCACCGTTCTGCGGCTCAGGAACGCCTCACCGGCGGGGGAGTCCTCGACCGCCTCCGGCCCGCCGACCTTCAGCATCCGGCCCCGCAGCGGGACCAGCAGCACCTGTTCGTAGTCCTGGAGGAGGATGGAGACCTCCCGCCCCCCGACCCTGGCGACCTCTTCCGCGACGAGTGGGGCGATCAGGTCCGGCGGCATCTCGTGGGCCCGGTCCAGCAGCACCCCCAGAAGTCGTTCGCCGAACCCCTCCGACCGGTCCACCCCGATCCCGTCCGGCTTCCGCCCACCGCCCGTCATCGCCACACGAAGGTCATCACCACTGCCATGAACGTCCCTCTCCATCGCCTCGGCGCGGCCTGCGCGGGTACGCACGACGACGCTAAGCGACTCGGGCCCGCCAGGCACGTCGGGGCGGGCCATTGGTGCGCTGTGGCACGACGCCGTGCGCCCAGGCTGCCGACTCGGAGCCTTCCTCACGCGCGTGCGGCGGTCCAGGTGATGAGAGGGGGCTCGACGCGTGCGCACAGGGGTCCGCCCTGTGGGGCGGTCAGGCCGAGGCGTCCGAGCAGGAGGCCGTCGCGTGCGGCGGTGGTGAGTACGTCGGCGGAGATGGTGTCGAGCATCAGCTTGGCGCGGCGGAACATCGTGAAGGTGCCCGACTCGTCGGCCGTGCACCACGACAGGTAGATGAACCGTCGGCCCAGGCGGTCCTGCACGTAGGGGCCTTTGATCTCGGTGCCGGTCGGCGAGGTGCTCGTGGTGCACTCCAGGGTCCAGGTCGCGGACGGTGCGTCGCCGGGCTGTGGTGCGAGGAGTTCGGCCGGACGGTCGCGGCGTTGCACGGCGACGTGGAGGTTGCCGTACGCGGGGAGTTTGCCGGGCAGGTCGACGGCGTCGATGCGGATGCGCATGGCGGCCATCATGCCTCCATCGTCCCGGCGTCGTCCGCGCGGAGGTAAGCCGGCCTCGTACGGGGGCGGTTGGTCGACGTGTGTCCTGTCACCGGCTGCTCTGCGGGCTGTAGGGCTGGAGGAGCTGGTCGACGGGTGCGTGGTCGTCGGTGAGCAGCTGGGCGTCGCCGATCCAGGACGTGAGGGTGTCGCCGGTGGCGATCTTCCAGCCGGTCTGCCGGGTGTCCAGCGCTCTCCGGGTCGCGCGTAGGTCGATCGGCCGGGCGGCGGCGATCACCACCAGATTGCCGCCCTGGGGGGTGGCGGTCGGGTCGAGGCCGATGTCGGTGGGTTCGCCGACGAGGGCGACGTGCTCGAAGATCTCGCTGAGGGTGGCCACTTCGGCACGTGCGAACGCCAGACCACCGTGATCGATGAGGTTGGCGACGTACAGGCCGTCCTCGTCGAGCACCCGCCGTACGTCCGTCATCGCTTCCACCGTGGTGAGGTGCCACGGCACGCTGACGCCACCGAAGGCGTCGCCGACTACGAGGTCACGGCTGCCGGCCTCCAGTCGCCGCAGGCCGAGCCTGCCGTCCTCGACGCGTACGTCGATACCGGCTTCCGGTCGCAGACCGAGTTGGTCGCGGTCGATGCGCACGACCCCGCTGTCGATCTCGGACACCAGGCTGCGCGTCCCGGGCCGCGTGGCCGCGAGGTAGCGGGGAAAGGTGAGCCCGCCGCCGCCCAGGTGGTGGGCGGCGAGTGGCTCACCCTCGGGAAAGGCCGCATCGACCACCGACGCGATGGCGCGCACATACGTGAACTCCAGGAAGGTCGGGTCGTCGAGGTCGACGTAGGAGTGCCGCAGGCCGTCCAGGACGAGTGTGCGGCCGCTGTCCCGGCCGGGGTCCGCGACCACGCGTGCGCAGTGGTACCTGGTCTCCGTGTCGCAGCCACCGGGCGCGACCGTGGTGGCGAAACCGCCGGCCACGACCACGAGTGCCAGGGCAGGGGTGCCGCTCCACCCGCGCGTTCGCCACTCGACCAGCGCCGAGCCGAGCACCAGCAGTGTGCCGAGGCCGATCAGTATGCCGCTGACCGGCAACCGCGATACGAGGACGAAGCCGGTGACGACGGTGCCGACGATGGCGCCCACGGTCCCGACGCCGGACAGCCGTCCGACGACCGTTCCGGTCTCGGCGAGGCTGGTGAGACGCAGCTTGGTCACGATCGGCGTCACCGCCGAGAGCAGCGCGCCCGGCACGAGGATGGTCATGGACGCGATCAGCAGGAGCAGCGCCGGCGCCCACTCCGCGGTGCCGCGCAGCACGGCGGGGGTGAGCGCCACGACCGCTCCCGACACCCCGAGCGAGGGTCCTAGGAGCCGGCGTGGATCGACCTGGTCGGCGACGCGCCCACCCAGCCAGGAGCCGACGGCGATCGCGGTGAGGGCGATGCCGATCACCATGGTGCTGGTCTCGAGGGTGAGGCCGAGATAGGGAGCCAGCAGCCGCAGAGCGACGATCTCGACCACCAGGACCGCGGCCGAGGACCCGAACACGAGCATCGCGGCGGTACGGGGACCCAGGCCGTCGTTGTGAGGCGTGCCCTCGGCGACAGGCGAGGAAGACGATCCGGTCACGGGCGACATCCTTGCACGGGACTCATCGACCGAACGTGGGAAACGTGCTCCGGACTTGGAGTCCCGGGCAGGAGGAGGATGCGTGGACACCAGACATCCGGAGCACTTCCTGACGATCGTCGATCACGGGGGGTTCAACCGCGCCGCGCATCGCCGATCCGCTGGGCGCGATCTGGTCGGCGCCCATCCTCGAACTGCTCCAGCAGGGCCGGACGACCGTGAGCTGACGCCGGGGCGGCAAGGACGTGCCGCCCGAACAGGACTCCGCCGTCCGGGCCGAACTGCCGGCCGAGGTCTGACCGACCCGGCCTCCACGCCACAACACAGTCCCGGGGTGATCGTCGCGCCCGCCCGATCAGCGTGGTCTTTCACGTCCGGCCGCCGGAGGCTAGTGTTCGAGAGCAGCCAGTGACCCACGAGGAGCTGAGACATGGTCGGTCGTCCGAGCGCGCGTTGACGTCGTAGGCCCTGAGCGGCCTGTCATCGCGTGCTGCCCTTGATGTTGCGGCACAGCGAGCCTTCTCCGCCCTGAACCGCCGGTGCGTCTGTCGTGCGCCGGGGGACGGGCCTCGTTGCCGGCAACCAAGGGGTCCCCGTGCCGTCCGCTTCCTCCGCCGTATCCGATTCCGGTCGCCCTGTTCCGTCGAGCCTGTGGCGGGACGGCGACTTCCGCAGACTCTGGGTGGGTCAGACGGCCTCCCAACTCGGCGAACACGCAAGCCTGGTGGTGCTGCCGCTCTTCGCCGTCCTGACGCTCAACGCCGGTGCCGGCGAGTTGGGCGTCCTGCGCGCGGTGGGGCAGGCGCCGATCCTGCTGCTCTCGCTCTTCGTCGGCGCGTGGGTGGACAGGTGGCGGACCCGCACGGTGATGGTGCTGACGGACGCCGGCCGCACCCTGGCGCTGGGCGCCGCCGCCCTGGCCGGCCTCCTCGGCTGGCTCGGCCTGCCGGCGCTGCTCGTTCTCGCCTTCGCCGTCGGCGCCCTGTCCGTGTTCTTCGACGTGGCATACCAGGCGTCTCTCGTACGGCTGGTGAGACGCGATCAGCTGGTGCGGGGCAACAGCGCGCTCGAGGGCAGCCGGTCCGCTGCCCAGATCGGCGGTCCCGCCCTCGGCGGCGCGTTGGTGTCCCTGCTGTCGGCGCCGATCGCCGCCGCCTCCGGCGCGCTGTTCTTCGCGCTGTCGTTCCTGTCGATCCGACGGATCCGCCGGACCGAATCGATCCCGAAGAGCCCGGAACGTCCTCCTCGGGTCTGGCGGCGGATCCACGAGGGCCTCCGTTTGGTCATCGGCGACACCTCGCTGCGGACCGTGTGCCTCGCCTCGGCCGCCTTCCAGTTCTCCTTCGCGGCCATGATGACCGTCTACCTGCTCTTCCTGCCGCGGGAGTTGCACCTGTCGGGCACCGCCGTCGGGCTGGCGCTCGCGGCGACGGGGCCGGGCGCGCTCCTGGGCTCGGTGCTGGCCGCCCGCCTGCCGAGCCGGTTCGGGCATGGCGCGGTGCTCGTGTCCGCGGCGGCACTCGGCGACGGCGCGTTCCTGTGTGTGCCCGCGCTGCACGGCTCCGCCGCGGTGACGGTTCCCGTGCTCCTCGCGGTCGGCTTCGTGTTCGGGACCGGCGGCCAGTTGGTGAACGTCACGGTCATGGCCGTCCGGCAGGCCGTCACTCCGGACGGGATGCAAGGCCGTGGGGCCGCCACGATCACCTTCGTCGGCATGGGGATGGCCCCGCTCGGCTCGCTGCTCGGCGGATTCCTCGCGGGGGAGTGGGGCTTGCGCACCAGCCTCCTGGTGACGGCCGCGGGCATGATGCTGTCCCCCGTGCTGATGGCCCTGTCCCCGCTCGCACGCCTGGGACGGGAGCTTCCGGACCTCGCGCACAGGACGGAGGACGCCCGCCCGGCGAGGTGATGAGGCCCGCTATCCGGCCGTCCGGGACCCCGACGGCACCCTCGCGTTGCCCGGTGCAGTGCCGACCGCCCTCGCCGCAGCCCCCGACGCACCGGGCTCGAACCGGCAGCCCCGTACCCGGCCCGCCGGGACACCTGCGGCCTGGACAGGCTCGCCGGCCGAGGCCGTACTCGCGCGGGAGGGCGTACTCGATGACTGACCGGCCGCGGAATCCGACGATCATAGATGTGGCACGGCAGGCCGGCGTGTCCAAGTCGGTGGTGTCCCGCGTCGTCTCGGGGCGCGGCAGCGTGGGGGAGGAGACCCGGCAGCGGGTCCTGGAGGCCGCGCGGGACCTGGGCTACGTCGTCAACGCGTCGGCGCGGGCCATGGTGGCCCACCGTACGTACACCGTCGGGGCGTTCGTACGTGACGCCGCGACCCCCTTCTACGGCCACCTGCTCACGGCGATGCAGGAGCGCGCCGCCTTCGGCTGACGCCAGTGCGTCAGCCCGATCAGGGGCGTCGCCAGGTCGCCGATTCCGTCGTAGCCGGTGACGGACAGGTTCCGCCTGCCTGTTGACCGTCGGCGCCCTCACCCTCACCGCCTGCGGAGGATCCGGCTCCGGTGAGGAAGCCACTGCTCGTCGGCACCGTGATCACCGCGACCTCGCGGTGACCCAGCTCCGCGAGGTGGTCCGCCAGAGCGGTGCCGCCCCCGTCCTCGTCGCAGCACACGCTGGTGATGCTGGGATGGGTCTCCGGGCGTCCCGCCACCACGGTCGGCAGCCGCGCGGCGAACGGCAGGATCCGCTCACTGGGCAGCAGCCCGCTGCACACGACCAGTGCCTCGACCCGCAGCATCACGAGGGTCTCCAGGGCCCGGACCTCGTCGTCCGCCTCGAACCGACCCGACCCGGTCGCGGTGACCACCCGGTAGCCGTGGGCAAGAACGAGCCCTACGCCGTGCTCGGCGGGCAGTTCGCCGACACCCCGGCCACGACGGCGACCTCCGGCTGTCTGACCGGCGCGACCGGGAGACGGCCGGCGCCTGGGTGACCGAGGTGCTGCGGCATCCCGGGGTCACCGCACCCGCAGCGACGACTGGTCGGGCCGCTGGTGGCAGACCCTCACCTGGGAACACGTCCACACCTGGCGCCTGCCGCGCTGAGGGGCTGTGCGGCGTCGGCCCGCCTTCGGGAGAACCGTGGCGCCGGGGCGGCACGCGTCCAGGAGACCGGGGGCTCTTCACCCCGCGGACACCCCTGGTCCCAGGTAAGCGATGGGCAAGAGTTGTGGTTCGGCCGAGGACCGTCCCGGCGCTCGGCCCGCCTGCCTCCGCTGGTTCCGACAGGAATCGGTACGGACACGCAACTCGACCGTGCGGTAGTCGAGTTGGGGACACGGGCGGCTGTACTCCGGTCGCCCCGCGATCACGAGGGGCGGGCATCCGTTCCGGCCGTTCCCGCTCCTGCGGTGCTCCGCGGCCGAGCGGTGGTCGTGAGCGGGAGTCGTAGCATCGCAGCCGTGAACGCGGTGAACGGTCGTGTGCTGGTCGTCGACGACGACGCCGCCATCCGGCGCTCGCTGGAGCTGGGCCTGCGGCTGAACGGCTTCTCCGTCGTACTGGCCGACAGCGGCCGCGCGGCACTGGAAGCGGTCGGTGCCGGGTCGCCGGACGTGGTGGTGCTGGACATCTCCATGCCCGGCCTGAGCGGCATCGACGTGTGCCGCACACTGCGGGAAGACGACAACGACGTGCCCGTGCTGATGCTCTCCGCCCTCGACGAGGTCTCCGACCGGGTCGCCGGACTCCAGGCGGGCGGTGACGACTATCTCGTCAAGCCCTTCGCCCTCCAGGAGCTGGTGCTGCGGCTGGGCGCGCTGCTGCGCCGCCGGCCGCCCGCCGCCGACGACCGGGTGCGGGTCGGACCGCTGGTCCTGGCACCGGCCGCGCGCGAGGCGCACATCGACGGCGAACCGCTGAAGCTCACGCGGCGCGAGTTCGAGCTGCTGGAGGTGCTGGCCCGCAACACCGGGATCGTACTGACCCGGGACCAGCTGCTGGACCTGGTGTGGGGCTACGACTTCGAGGTGCGCACCGACGCGGTGGACACCTTCGTCAGCTACCTGCGCCGCAAGCTGGAGGCAGGTGGCCGCCCCCGGATGCTGCACACCGTGCGCGGGGTCGGCTTCGTCCTTCGCGAGCCCCGGAACACACTGTCGTGAGGCTGTCCACGCGGATCGCGATCGCCGTCGGCGTCACCGTACCGCTGCTGGTACTGGCGTCCGGCCTGTTGCTGCTGGGACTGGTCACCAAGGACCTGTACCAGCAGCAGGACGCCCGGCTGAGCGATCGGGCCGCCGCCCTCGCCCCGGACGCCAAGGCGCTGCTGCGGGCCACCGCGTCGGGCAGGCCGCCGTCCGTCGAACACGCCCGTGAACGGCGGATGTTCGCGGCCGCGCTCGACGTGGGCGTACGGCTGACGGGCCCCGCCGGCACGGTGACCGCCGGCGGCCCCCAGCCGGACGCGTCCGTGCCGCTGCCGCCGAACGCCACGACACCCGTCACCGTACGCGCGGCCGGCGAGGGCAGTTGGCGGGTGCTGTCGGAGCCGGTGTCCGTCCACCGGCCGGCGGTGGACGGCACCCTGTGGCTGTTCTCCCCGGACACCGCGAACCGGGCGCAGATCCGACTGGTGCGCGGGCGGATGCTGACCGTGGCGCTGCTCGCCGCTCCGCTCACCGGGGCCGTGGCCTGGGCGGCGGCCGCCGGCGCCGTACGACCGCTGCGGCGGCTTCAGCGCCGTACCAGCGGCCTCGACCCCAGGAGCAGCGCCACGCGCCTCGATCACACCCCGACCGGGATCGCCGAGGTGGACGACCTGGCCCGGACGATCCGTACCGTGCTCGTCCGCTACGACCAGCAGACCGCCCGCACCGCTCAGGCGCTGGAGGTGGCCCGCTCGTTCTCGGCCGCCGCCTCGCACGAGCTGCGCACCCCGCTGATGAGCATGCGGACCAACCTGGACATCCTCAGCGAACACCCGGACCTGGCGGAACCGGACCGCACCGAGGTGCTGGCGGACCTGCGGCGCGAACACACCCGGCTGCTGGGGCTGCTGGTGATGCTCCGGGCGCTGGCCCGGGGCGATCTGGTCGAGGCGGACGCGCTCGGCCCGGTCGATCTGGCGGAGGTCGTGGACGCCTCGGTCGCCGACCTGCGCCGCCGGCATCCGGACGCGGAGGTGACCGTGGCCGGCTCCCCGGGTCTGTGGACACACGGCTGGGAGCAGGGGCTGCGATCCGCGGTGGACAACCTGCTGGCCAACGCCTGCGCCCATGGGCGCTCCGAGGACGAGCGGGCCCGTATCGAGGTGACCCTGCGCCGGGACGGGCAGGAGGCCGTGCTCACCGTGGACGACCGGGGGCCGGGTATCCCGCCCGAACAGCGGGATGCCGTGTTCCAGCGTTTCCACCGCCGTCCGGACAGCCCCGGGTCGGGGCTGGGGCTCACCCTCGTCGCCCAGCAGATCGCGCTGCACCAGGGCGGCGTCAGGGTCGGGGACCGCCCGGACGGGCGGCGCGGCACACGGTTCGAGGTGCGCCTTCCGACGAGGGCGGACCACACGCTTCCGCCGCCGCGCAGAGGCTGGCTCCCGGCGCCCGGGACGTCACAAGGTTCCCACAAAGAAGGCTCCTAGCTTCCTCCGTGTCAGGCACCGTGCCTCACAGGAAGGAACACCTCATGCGAGCCAGGAAGACCGTCGTCATCGGCGTAACGGTGGCTGCCCTACTGGGCGTCGCGGGCACCGCCGTGGCGGAGAACGCCGGCGCGTCCCCGTCGCACAAGCCCGCCGCCACGGCCGGAAAGCACGGCACCAACAAGTTGTGCAAGCGCGCTCCGAAGATGGAGCAGCGGATCGAGAAGAAGCTCAAGCGGCTGGAAGGATCGGGGAAGGGCTCCATCGCCAAGCTCGAGAGGCGGGCCGACGCGGCGAAGGCCGCCGGCGAGAGTGCGGTCGCGAAGTACCTCGAGGACCAACTGGCCTTCCGCAAGTCCCTCGTACCGACACTCCAGCAGCGGGAGAAGGACCTGGCCGGGGTCCGCAGCGCGTGCGCCTGAGGCCGGAAAACGCCCAGGGTCCGTGCCGGATCGACTCCGGCACGGACCCTGGACCCGCCCTCCGCACCGGCGGCGGCAGCCGTGACCGACGTGTTCCGGCAGTGAGCGCCCGGGGCCGCACGAGGCATGATCGGTGGATGCATGGTGTGGAGGACCAGTCGGGCGGTGGGAACGTGGAAGAGCCGGCGGAGATCTCGTCGCCGAAGGAGGCCGCGGACAATGCGCTGGTGCTGGCGTTCGGGCGGTTGCAGGGGGCGGCGAACCGGCTGGAGTACATCCTCGGGCGGTCGCTGGAGCTGGAGTGCGGCATCAGCCATCTGATGTTCGAGGTGCTGCTCATCCTCGGGCGGGCGGGCGATCCCGGGCTGTCGATGCGGGCCATCGCCCAGGAGCAGGTGCTGACCACGGGCGGGGCGACGCGTCTGGTGGACCGGATGGAGGCGGCCGGGCTGGTGGAGCGCGCCGAGGATCCCGGTGACAGGCGTGGTCGGCTGGTGCGGCTGACCCGGCTGGGGGAGGAGACCACTGTGCGGGCGTCCCAGGTGCACGTGGAGAACATCCGGCGTTACTTCCTGGCGCCGCTGCCGCCCGAGGACCGGGAGCGGTTCGCCGAGGACCTGCGGATCCTGAGCCACTCCGCACGGGACGAGCTGCCCCGCCTGCCCTGAACGGTCCCTCCGGGCTGTGGGCGTGCGGCTTCGCTTATGGACTCACCGCAAGGCTGGGTGTTACAGGCGTCACACCAGCAGAGAAATATCTGAGCAGTCAGTTACTGTTTTCTCAGGTGAATCGCTCGCATTTCGGCGGGCGCCACACCTTTGCTGGGACCTTCGATGAAGCTCGGACCTCCGATGAAGCTCGTCTACGTCTTCGACGCCTACTGCGGCTGGTCGCACGGATTCTCCGGAACTCTGCGCGAGGTCGTCTCCCGACATCCCGCGCTGCCGGTCGAGGTGGTCTCCGGCGGTCTGTTCACCGGGCCACGCCGGGTGCCCATCCGCGAGTTCGGCTACGTACAGGGCGCCAACGCCCAGATCGCCGAGCGGACCGGCGCCGAGTTCGGCGAGGGCTACGAGCGGCTGATCGCCGACGGGTCGTTCGTGATGGACTCCGAGGCCGCCGCGCGCGGCGTCGTCGCCCTGCGCCGGGCGGCCCCCGACCGCGCGGCGGAACTGGCCGCCGCCCTCCAGCGGGCCTTCTACGTCGACGGCCTCAGCCTCTCCGACCCCGCGACCTACCGGAAGGTCGCCGAGGAGGCCCGTCTGGACGCCGACGCCGTCGTCGCCGCCTTCGACGCGCCCGAGGCGCAAAACGCGGCGGCGGACGACTTCCGCCGCTGTGCCGAGCTGGGTGTCACCGGCTTCCCCACGCTGCTCGCCGTCGACGGCGACCGAGCCGCCGCCCTGGCCCATGGCCACGCCACCGCCGACGAGATCGACCGGCGACTGGCCGACCTGAGCACCGCCCCCACCCACTGAATTCCACCCCCTCCAGGAGACCCCGCATGAGCACCCTCTCCTTCAAGGTCCTCGACCTCGACTTCCCGGCCGGCAGCAAGAACAAGACCGCCACGCTCGTCACCGGTGAGCATCAGGCGCTGCTGGTCGACGCCGGCTTCACCCGCGCCGACGGCCACCGCCTCGCCGCCGAGATCCTCGACTCCGGCAAGAAGCTGACCACCGTCTTCGTCAGCCACGGCGACCCCGACTTCTACTTCGGCGCCGAGGTCCTCGCCGACGCCTTCCCCGACGCCGCCTTCGTCGCCACCCCGATCGTCATCGAGCACATCCAGCACTCCTACGAGGGCAAGCTCAAGGCATGGGCGGTCCTCGGCCCGAACCTGCCCACCCGCCTGGTCGGCCTCACCCCGCTGACCGGCGACCTCACCCTCGAAGGCCACCGCTTCGAGCTCAAGGGCGGTCCGGCCGGCCTGCCCGACCGCCACTACCTGTGGCAGGCCGAGCACCGTGCCCTCCTCGGAGGCGTCCTGCTCTTCCAGCAGGAGCACGTCTGGGTCGCCGACACCCCCACCCCCGACGACCGCTCCGCCTGGATCGACCTCCTGGACGAGATGGCCGCCCTCGACCCGCAGCTGGTCGTCCCCGGCCACCGCCTGCCCGGCACGGCGGCCGACGCCTCGGCCATCACCGCCACCCGCGACTACCTCGTCGCCTTCGAGGAGGAGCTCGGCAAGGCGGCCGACGGCGCCGCGCTGACCGAGGCGCTGATCAAGCGTTACCCCGCCAACGGCATGCTGATCGCCGCCCAGATCGGGGCGAAGGTCGCCAAGGGCGAGATGCAGTGGGGCTGAGCGTCATGCCGTACGAGCACACCGACTTCGCGACCTCCCCGGCCCCGGCCGACGTGGTCCGCCGCCAGTACCTGGCCTCCGCGGCCGGCGACCTGGAGGCCCTGCGCGCCACCCTCGCCCCGGACGTGGAGTGGAAGGAGATGGCGGGCTTCCCTCTCGCCGGCACCTATCGCACCCCCGAAGGGGTCACCTCCCACGTCATGGAGCAGCTGGGCAAGGAGTGGGACGGCTGGACCGCGCACGACGACACCTATGTCGTCGAGGGGGAGAACGTCGTCGTCCTCGCCCGCTACACCGCGACCAACAAGGCCACCGGCAAGCCCATCGACGTGCGCGTCGCCCACCACTTCGTGGTCCGCGGCGGCCTGATCGTCCGCTTCGAACAGTTCACCGACACCGCCCTCGTCCGCGACGCCATGCGCGGCTAGGCGTCCCGGACCGCTCGGCGTCCCCGAGCAGCAGGGACGAGCGCGCGGATCGAAGGCGAAGGCGCCCGGTGACATCAGTCTCCGGGCGCCTTTGGAGGGGTGACTCACCGCCTGCGAAAGGAACTCGTCACGAAAGGGACTTGTAGCCGCTCCAGCCGCTCGCGATCTGCGCCCGCGGACCGAACGATCCCTTTCCGTCCCCGCTGTTGCGCCACACGTTGCCGCTGGTGTCGCGGGAGACCAGGTCCGGCCTGCCGTCGTCCGTGATGTCGCCGACGCCGACGACCGTGTTGTACGAGCCGCCCCAGTTCGACAGCACCTTGACGCGGGCCGCGAACGTGCCGTCGCCCTTGCCGTTGTAGCGGTAGAGGTTGTTGGACGTGTCCTGGGCCAGGAGGTCCGCCTTGCCGTCGCTGGTGATGTCGCCGGTGCCGACGATCTTCTTGTAGCCCTTCCAGTTGTCGTAGAGCTTGACGCGGGAGGCGAGCCTGCCGTCGCTCGTTCCCTTGTAGAGGTAGACCGCTCCGGTGGAGGAGTTCCTCGCGATCAGGTCCGGGCGGCCGTCACCGCTCACGTCGCCGGGCGACGTCAGGGCGTTGTACTGCGTCCAGCCGCTGGTCGCGAGGGTCGTGTACGACGTCGACGGCTTGACCGCCGCCCCGCAGCCCGGCTTGTACAGCCGCAGCGCGCCGCTGCTGTAGCGCACGAGGACGTCGTTGCAGCGGTCGCCGCTGAGGTCGCCGAAGGGGATCGCAGTGATGGTCGTCGGCCAGCCGGTGCCCGTGTACTTGTCGCCGAACTTGCCCGTCCCCGTGCCGCTGTGGAAGGTCAGCCCGCCCGAGGTGTTGAGGGTGAGCAGGTCGCCGCGGCCGTCCGGGCCGTCGGGGCTGACGAAGTCGTGGCGCACGGCGGCGCCGCGTTGCAGGTAGCCCTTGCCGCTGGTCACAGTGGCTGCCGCGGCGGTGCCGAGGCCGGTCGCCTTCAGGGTCCAGGTGAAGGGGCCGTTGGGGAAGTGACTCCCGCTCGCCGTCTTGCCGTTCCAGGTCGCGCTCAGCCGGTCCGGGGTCGCGCCGCCGGTGAGCGTGCGGGTGGCCTTGCCGTTCGCGCCGCTCTGGACCGAGGTGAAGGTGAGAGACCAGGAGGTGACCGGGCGGGACAGCACCCAGTGGCCCTCGAAGGGCACGTTCGGGTCCACGTAGTCGTTGGCCGACGTCTCGAAGGACGTCACGGCGGACGGGGCGATGCCCGTCGTGGTGACGTGCGTGCGCTCGTAGTCGTCGAACCAGGCGACCAGGCCGGTGTACTCGTCGACCGTCCAGCGGTAACGGCGGTCCGCCATCAGGCCCTTGTCGGCCAGGTCGGAGGCGATCGTACGGGTGGTGCCGGTGGCCGCCTCGGTGAGGACCAGGGTGCCGGTGGCGTGGTCGTGGCGGACCGTGAAGCCGTCGCCGAGGAGGACATCACCCGGGGTCACCGCCGTCGACGTACCCGCCTTGGTGTCGTACACGCCCGCCGAGTCGGTCCCGCACGCCCAGTACACCCAGCGGCCCGCCGCCTGGAGCTCGCTCGGCACGCAGGCCAGGCCCGGGACGGCCACCGTGGCGAGCGTCTTCTCCAGCGGGATGCTGTACGAGGTGAGCGTGCCGGCGGTGGTGGTGGCGCTCCACAGGGTGGAGCCGTTCAGGGCCGCGGCGCGCACCGACCGCTTCAGCTTCTGGCCCTGGCCGAACTCGCCGACGTACTGCGCCGGGGTGGTGCCGCCGGAGTTGTAGACGGCGTAGTCGTCACCGGCGTCGACGATCGTGCCGCCCGTGGTGCCGAACTCCAGCTCGTGGCCGCCGATGGCGACCAGCCGGTCCTGCTTCAGCTCCGCGTCGTAGTAGTAGTTGCCGAGGTAGACGTCCTCGGCGTCGAGGTTCCCCCACAGCGCCGCGCAAGTGGTGTCGGCGTACGGGCATACCGGGCTGTAGACCTTGCCGCTGTCCGTGGCGTCCGAGGCCGTCAGCTCGGTGGAGCCGTTGGTGGTGAGGGTGCGCACGGACGTGAGGTGCGCGGCGGTGTCGGGGTCGTCCGCTGCGACGCGCAGGCGGCCACGGCTGAGCGCGAGGCCCGTCTTGGCGTTCTCCACCGCCGGGGACCGGTACACCTTCTCCAGCTTCAGCGAGCCGTCCTCGGCCTGGCTCACCCGCTGCACCCACCAGTCGGTGGCGCCGGTGCCGCCGGTGACCAGCGCGGTGCCGTCACTGGCCGCCAGGGCGTACTCGCCGGCGCTCGTCAGCAGGGTCTGCTGCACGGACGGGTCGTTGACGTCGACCGCGAGCAGCTTCGAGCCCAGCGAGCTCGAGGACAGCGGCAGCAGCAGCCAGTCGCCGATCAGGACCGGAGGGCCGTCGAGCGCGCCCGGGTGCGAGGGCAGGGAGACGACCTGCTCGGCGGCGGTGAGGTCGGTGCGGGACTTCAGGTGCAGCTCGGCGAGGCCGTCGTCGTACCAGCCGATGCGGTCCGCGCTCATCACGAACCTCGGGCTGTTGTCGGCGCCCGGGAAGACCTGGGTGCTCACGGCCGACTCGATGTCGATGTAGTGGAGCGAGCCGAAGGTGCTGTTCTTCACGAACAGGCCTGAGGAGTCCGCCGCGAGGACATCCTCGCTCCCCACGCTCGTCGCGTCACCGGTGACCTTGCGGACGCGCCACGCGCCGTCGACCTTGTCGATCAGGGAGTGGGTGGTGACGATCGTGTCGCCGGCGAGGGCCCGGTAGTAGCCCTGGCCGTACTGGACGGAGCCGTTCCAGGTCACCTTCTTGGACGTGGCCGTCGCCGGGTCCCAGAGGGTGGCGTACGCGTCGCTGGTCGTGGTCGGCAGGGCGACCAGGTCGCTGTCCGAGCCGTACCAGGCGTTACGGCACACGGAGCCGATGGACGTGCAGCCGGTGCCCGGGGTGTAGACGCCGCCGGCGTTCTCCACGGTCACGGTCTTGCCGGTCGCGTAGTCGGTCCACAGCAGTCCGGTCCTGCCGGTCTGCCGGTGCAGGAAGCCGGTGTCGCCCGCGACGTACGGGCGGTCGGTGCGTGGTGTGGTGGAGCTGGGGTCGACCAGCGTGATCGCGGTGGTCCCGGCTTCGGCCGCTTCCGCAAAGCCGCCGCCCTCCGACAGGACGACGACGGACGCGGCCGCGACGGCGACCGCGAGCGAGGAGACGGCGGCGGCAAGTCCGCCCCGTCTCAGGGCGTGTCTGCCCACGTGATGTTCCCTCCCCTGCGAGGGTCCGCGCCCTCGCACAAGTGGCCGAAATCGTACCAGGGGTGGTGGCGGAGAGGCGATGCTCGCGCAGGTGAAAGGGAGGCAGGCTTTGCCCCCGACCTGCTCTTGCCGGACCGGCGAACTACCGAGCGGAAAATAACGGGTTGGAGATCTGCACGCCTAAGCGCGGGCGGAGCGCCATTCGGCAGACCATCGGATGCGAATTCCCGGCCCAGGATCCCGTGGCGTCTCAAACAGCGAGAGTGTCCGAGGAGCGGAACGGCCGTTGCGGCAAGGTCACGCGCACATTCACATTGCAGCGGGCCCTTCCCGGCAGGGAACGTGCTGAACGGCCCGGGTCCACGACCGGCGCAGGCCACGGACGTCACCGTCGCGGACGTCGACTCCGCGCTGGAGGCGACCGTGTCGCCGCACATCCGGCTGGTCTCACTCGCGCTGCCCGCCATGCGGGCGCGCGATTGGGGCCGCGTCCTCGCCGTGGGCTCCAGCGGTGTCGCCGTTCCCCTGGCCAACCTCGCGCTGTCCAATCTGGCCGGTCCGCGCCGGCCGGTTGCCTCAAGACGCCGGCCGCCGAGGTCGCCGCGGACGGCGTGACGGTCAACCTCCTGCTGCCGGGCCGGATCAGGACCGACCGCACCGCGGCGACCGATGCCGCGAACGCCGAGCGCACGCACCGCGCCGTGGCCGACGTGGAACGGGAGTCGGTCGCCGCGATCCCCGCCGGCCGCTACGGCCACGTCAACGAGTTCGGCGCCACCGCCGCGTTCCTGTGCAGCGCGCCGGCGTCGTACGTGACCGGAGTCGCCCTGTGGTGCGACGGCGGCCTCGTGCGCAGCCTGTGAGGCCCTGCCGCCTTCTCCCGCATGACGGCGGCCCGGCGGTCTCGGGCACGACGAGCACGAGGGACCCCCGCCTGACACACCTGGCCGACCGGGACGACGAACAACGTCAAAGGCGCTTCGGTTCCTGGCCGTCGCCTCCGGCCCGGCGCAACGCCGATGGAGGACAGGCCCTTGGTCGGTCGACGATCCCCTGTGCCGCCCGACACCTGCCTCGGTGAGGACGGCGAGCCGCCTCCGACCAGCGCAGTACTCCAAGGCAGCGGTGCCGGGGCGCCGCGCATGCTGCGCCCCGGGCCGGCTTCATGCGCCGGAGCATCACGCTCTCCGCGGATCAGCCGCAGGGGACGGCGGGTGCCGGTGTGACGTGGCGCGTCAGCAGGGCGTGCGTCACCGGACGAGTGCCCCGTCACGACATGTCCGATGAAGGGCAGGATGTGAAGGTCGTGTGGCCGCACCTCGTGAACCGGCCGACGATTCCGGCGAGCGCTGGCTCAGGGGACATAAATGTGCCCCTTCTTTGGGGTAATGACAGCTTCGCGCCAACTCCACTTCGGTTTTCAGGCTCTCTTGACCTGCAAACGCTCAGTTAACCCCGCAAACGGCTTTGCCGAGTTAACGTGTTCTTGACTGTCCTTTGACCGATCGTTGGTGCACATAAAAGGTAATGGGCTGCCTTGAGGGGGGTTCATGTTCCGAAGTGCGAAGCCCCGGACCGCCCGAGATGGACGGCAGCCCACTCGCCAGCCGCTCTGCAGGTCTTCCGCTGCCGAGCCGTAGAGCACTCCACACCCCCGTGCCCGGTAAGTCCGACGCGCACCCCACGGCGCGCCAGGAGGTCACCACACCATGCAGCCCCTCATCGACAACGCCCGCTTATTCGGACACCGCCCTGAGAGGTTCGCTCGCCTCGCCGAGGGCCAGTCCAACTATGCCCGGCCCGGCGAGCTCTTCGAGCTGCGTACCGCGGGCCACGTCGTCCCGCCGCATGCCACCGCCACCCCCACTGCCGGGAAGGCCACGATCGAGTACGCCGTGCAGGTGCTCAGCGTCAGACACGTCGTGGTGTGTGGTCACTCCCACTGCGGCCCCGACGGCGCGGTGGTGCGGCGCAACGACCTGGCCGCCGTACCGGCCGTGCGCGACTGGCTCGTGCACACCGCGGACGAGCCCAGGTGCTCCGGCACCAGCGACCCGATGGTTGCCGAGGCCGTGCAGAACCACGTGCTCACGCAGTTGGAGCGGCTACGCGCCCACCCGTGCATCGAAAGGCGCCTGGAAGCGGGTGTACCTCAGCTGCACGGCTGGTACTACGAGGTCCACAGGGGCAGCGTGCGTGAGCACCCGGCAGGACCCGGCACCTTCGAGATGCTGTGAGGGAGTTGGTGACCATGCTGTCCAAGTTCCCTTACCTGAGGCAGGACTTCCTCGCCTCCATCGTCGTCTTCCTGGTCGCCGTGCCGCTGTGCGTCGGTGTCGCGGTCGCCTCCGGCGTCCCGGCAGAACTCGGCCTGGTCACCGGCATCGTGGGCGGCATCGTCACCGGGCTGATGCGCGGCAGCAGCCTCCAGGTGTCCGGGCCCGCCGCGGGCATGACCGTGCTGGTCTTCGAGGCCGTCAGCGAGTTCGGCGTGGGCACGCTCGGTGTGATCGTGCTGATGGCCGGTCTGCTCCAGCTCGCCATGGGCTTCCTCGGGATCGGCCGCTGGTTCAGGGCGATCTCCGTCTCCGTCGTCGAGGGCATGCTCTGCGGCATCGGTCTGGTGATCATCGCCGGGCAGATATACGCGGCGGCGGGCCTGAAGGCACCGGAGACCGGCATCGGCAAGATCGTGGGGCTGCCGGGGGCGTTCGCCGACGCCCTGGGCAACACCGAGGCGCTGATCTCGCTCGCGATCGGCGCGGGCACCATCGCCGTCATCGTGCTGTGGAAGAAGCTGCCGAAGGCCGTGCAGTCCGTGCCGGGCGCCCTCGCGGCGGTGGTCCTGGCCACGATCGCCACGCTCGCCCTCAGCCTGCCGGTCGCCACCGTCGAGGTGGAGGGCCTGCTCGGCGTCATCCAGCCGCCCGGGACCGACGCCCTCGGCGAACTGGCCGGCCCGGCCATCTGGGGCACGATCATCGCGTTCGCGCTGATCGCCTCCGCGGAGAGCCTGTTCAGCGCGGCGGCCGTGGACCGGCTGCACGACGGTCCACGCACCCAGTACAACAAGGAGATGATCGCCCAGGGCGCGGGCAACACCGTGTGCGGTCTGCTCGGCGCGCTGCCCATGACCGCGGTGATCGTGCGCAGCTCCGCCAACGTTGCCGCGGGTGCGAAGACCAAGGCGTCCCGTGTGCTGCACGGCGTGTGGCTGCTGCTGTTCGCCGCCGCGATGCCGTGGGCCCTGGCCCTGATCCCGCTGCCCGCCCTGGCCGGCATCCTGGTGCACGCGGGCTGGAAGCTCATCCCCTTCCGCCAGACCGCCGCGCTGTGGCGGGACCACAAGGGCGAGGCAGCCATCCTCGTGGTCACGGCCGTGTCGATCGTCGCCGTGAACATGTTCGAGGGCGTCCTGATCGGTCTGGCCCTGGCGGTCGTCAAGACCGCGTGGGAGGCTTCGCACGTCAAGCTGGAGGTCATAGACAAGGGCGCCGGTCCCATCCAGGTCTACCTGTCGGGCAACGCCACGTTCCTGCGGCTGCCGAAGATCCTCGACAGCCTGGAGGCGCTGCCGCAGGACCGCCCGGTCGAGCTGGACCTCTCGGGTCTGCACCACCTCGACCACGCCTGCCGCACGGCCCTGGAGTCGTGGGCGGAGCGGCACAGCGCGGTCGGCACGGAACCGGTGAAGGTCACCGAGCCGGTCAAGGCCACATCCTCCGGGAATGCCACGGCGAACGCCCGGCACCGCTGAGCAGCCGGGCCAGGCCGTTGCCGCGCCGGGATCGGGCGCCCGGTCCGAGATCCGGACCATCTATCGGGCCTTCTTCTAGCGGGTGACGAGGACCAGCGTGAGGATGGAGGCCGGCAAAGGTGCACGAGCGCGACGCTCTGCGTGACCGTATCGAGCGCCCTTTTGCTGCAGACCACCAGTCATGTCCGCCCGTACGCAGGTGACGTTTGAGCATGCAGGTGCGCTGGATACAGGGGGCGGCCTGTGGAGGCTGCGCCAACTCACGGAACTGGGGGATGTGGGTGGCTCCGCGTGCAGCACGTCATCGGCGTTCGGTGAAGCCTCGTGTTCTTGCCGGAGCTTCCGTCGCCGCGGCGGACGGAATCTCGGTCACCGCGACGATGGCCATGAACGCCGAGGCGGCGTGGACGTCGACGTGGAACGTGTCGGCCTCGGGCTTCGGACCGTCGCAGAGGCTGTCCACGTCGGCGCCCGCGGCCACCCCGGTGGTCGCCGTGACCCCGGGCGGCACCGCGATGGCGGCGGGGACGGAGATCCGCGGCGGAAACTGGTACGCGGTCGCCCGCCGCCTCGAGCTCGACGGCACGCTCGGCGCGCCCATCACCCTCGGCTCGGGCTCGGCGGAGAAGCCGGCCGTCGGAGTGGACCGCAGCGGCCGGTTCGTCGTCGCCCGGGCGCGCGCCTCGGACGTCGTGGCCAGGCGGATCACGTCGACGTCCGTCTCCTCGACGAAGGTGCTCACCTCGCCGATCGCGTCGTACGGCGGTTTCGGCATGGTGCGGGTCGGCGTGGACCGGGACGGCGACGCGGTCGTCAGCTACCACTCCGGCGGCGGTGCCCGCTCGCAGGTCTCGGCCTCTCGCTGGAGCCGCACCGACACCCTGGAGGCTCCCCTGCGCACCTCGGCCTCCACGGACAACGTGGGCTTCCAACACGCCCTGGCGACCGACCTCGACGGCGACTCGATGATCGTGTGGACGCGCTACGGCAGCGGCACACTCGAGTCGCTCGGCCGCCGCCTCTCCGCGGCCGGTGCCCGGGGCGCAGTCACCGGCCTGGGCCTCGGCGACCGCCCCGACCTGGCCCTCGACGACGACGGCGACGGCATGCTGGTCTTCCACACGGTCGTCCCCAAGTCGACGCCCCCGTACAGCTACACCAAGGCCGACGCCCGCCTGATCAGCCGCTCCGGCACCTTCGGCACCGGGCGGACACTCATGTCGGACGGCCGGGTACCCCAGGTCGACACCCGCCCGACCGCCCGGTTCACGGTGATCTGGCAGCAGGAGAGCTTCCCGTACACGATCAAGTCCGTCAGCGGTCCCTGACCGGCTTCACCTGCCCCGCTGCGCCCGCTCGGCGGATTCCCCCTCTTTCCTCTGTAAAGGAGACACATGCGCAAGCGCGCTGCCTTCGCTCTGCTCAGCGCCGTCGCCGCGCTGGCCGGCTACGCCGCCCCCGGTGCCTACGCGGACGAGACCCAGACCGACGTCCAGATAAGCAACGTGTCCTTCGACGGTGGCAAGGACATCGTGGTCGGTCTCTACGCCAAGACGGTCACGGTTTCAGGGACCTTCACGCACCCGACGGGCATCCAGGACGCGGACTTCGTCCTGTGGCGCGGACCGGATGGTGCGAACCCCTACGAGACCTACGACGACCGCATCGTGTCGAACCAGTACTACTCCCACGCGGACTGCGTCGCCTCGAGTGCCACCACCTCCACCTGCTCGCAGACGATCTCCCTCGAACCGGACTGGAAGTACGGCGGCACCGCGCTCACCAACGCCCACGCCGGCACCTGGAAGGTCAGTGTTCAGGGGGTGGCCAATGACGACAGCTGGACCCAATCGGCGAGTTACACCACGACCCGTCTACAGCGTCAGTCCCGACTCACCGTGAACGCAGGCCCGGAACCGATTGCCGGCGGCAAGACCCTCACCGTCACCGGCAAGCTCACCCGGGCCGACTGGGACAACCTCGATTACCGGGGTTACACCAACCAGCCGGTCAAGCTCCAGTTCCGCAAGGCCGGCACTACGACCTACGCGACCGTCAAGACCGTATACACCTCCAGCACCGGCAACCTGACGACCACGGCCACCGCCTTGGAAGACGGCTACTGGCGCTGGAACTTCGCAGGCACGTCCACCACCCCGGCCGTCAAGGCGACCGGCGACTTCGTGGACGTGCAATGACCCGAACGTCGCGGCGTCTCGTCAGACCTTCTCGACTCGCACGGGGTGTCCGGCGAGGAGTCGATTCATGTCGTCGGTGTCGGAGGTGAAGACGGTTGCCTGAGCTCCCTGCGCGGCTTCCCGCCCGGCCACAGTCGCTGGAATGGCGTCCATGGCGTACTCGTGCCCATGCAGGCCGCCTGCCTTCAGCATGTCGCGCGCCATGGCGATCATCTGGTCGTCCGTGTGCGCGATGCGGATCCGGGACAGCGTCCAGTTCCACAGTGCCTGCCTCGACGTTTCGCGAGGATCCCATGCCTCCAAGGTCGTGAGCGACCAGGGGCATGACCGCGCAGCGCGTTGTGCAGCGACGTCCTCCGAATCTCGGAATGGTGCCGAAGCAGGCGGGCTTCCGGCCGCGGACGAACGACGTCGCGGGTGTGAAGAGCGCGTCGGCCGGGCAGGCGTCAGCGGCTCGCGGAGTCCAGCGCCGACTGGAGTGACTGGCGATAGCCCTCGCTGGTGTACGTGGCTCCGGAGACCGTGTCGATGTCGGCGCTCTGGGCCGTGAGGGCCTCGCTGGTCAGCTGCGGGATGGCGTAGCTGTTGATCTGCTGGTCCCTCGGGTTCTCCTGGGGGTACGTGACCGCGGTGACGTCGGTGAGTTTGCCGTTCTTCAGTGTGACGCGGACCTGTACGGGGCCGTAGCGGGTCTGGACGTAGTCCCCGGTGAGGGTCCGGGTGCCCGTGGCCGATCCGCTCGACCTGGTCGTTCCACTTGACGTGCTGGAACTGGTGGACGGCGCGGGAGAGGCCGCCGACGCGGCGACGTCCTGCGTCGTGTGCGGCTTGAGCGACAGCAGCAGCACCATCCCGGAGACGGTCGCGGCACTCGCCAGCACGATGCGGCGGAGCGGGTGGTTCTTCCTCAACGTGTGCAAGACGGCCTCACAGCTCGAAGGACTCGTGGTGGATACGGCGGTCCGGGATCCCGGCGGTGCGCAGCGCCTCGTACAGGTCCCGCGCGAACCCGTGTGGGCCGCACAGGTACGCGTCGTGGGCGGCCAGGTCGGGCACGGCCGCGCGCAGGGAGTGCGCCGTGAGGTCCGGGCGCCTGCCGTGCGGACCGTTCAGCGCGTACAGCACCTTCGCCCCGCGCCACCGTGCGACGGACTCCAGCTCGCCGCCCAGGGCGAGGTCCTCGGCCGTACGGGCGCGGTAGATGAGGGTGACGTCGCCGGGCAGCGTCTCGAACAGGGCCCGCAGCGGGGTGATGCCGACACCGCCCGCGATCAGCAGCGACTTGTGCGAGGTCTGCCGCTCGGCGGTCAGCGCTCCGTAGGGGCCTTCCGCCCACACGCGGGTGCCCGGCCGCAGCAGGGAGACCGCGGCACTGTGGTCGCCGAGCGCCTTGACGGTGATGCGCAGCAGGTCCGGACGCGGCGGCGCCGACAGGGAGTACGGCGTGGAGGTCCAGCGCATACCCTCGGTGAGGAACCGCCAGCGCAGGTACTGCCCCGGTCGCGCGCCCATCTCGTGCAGCCGCCGGCCACGGATGACGACGGAGTACACGCCCGGCGCCTCCTTGTGCACGGAGTCGACCCGCAGCCGGTGACGCAGGTTGAGCCGGAACGGAGCGAGGATCCGGAACCACACCACCAGGGCCGCGACGCCCAGATACAGCACGTACCAGGCGGCCTGAGCCGGCCGGTCGCCGGTGAAGTCGGATCCCAGGGCGAGCTGGTGGCCGAAGGAGAGGAAGACCGCGGCGTACGTGAGCAGGTGCACGTAGTACCAGAACTCGTGGCTGACCCGACGGCGCACCGCGCGGGCGGAGACGAGCCCGACCGCGAAGAGGATGACCGTGCCGGCGGTGGCCTTGAGCATCTCCGGGTAGTCCAGGACCACGGTGAGCGTCTCGTCCAGGACCGAGGAGCCGTCCTGGGCGGCGTACCCGAGAAGTATCAGCACGACGTGGGCGACGAGCAGACAGATCGTGTAGCGGCCCGCCATCGCGTGCCAGCGTGCCACCCGGTCCGACCCGATCCGCCGCTCCAGGAGCGGGACACGGGCCATCAGACCGACGAGGACGGCGCAGGCGTACCCGCTCAGCAGGCCCGCGATCCGTCCGGCCCCGGTCAGCCGGCCCGCGGTGCCCACGACCGACCCCGTGTCGTGCCACCACAGGGCGATCACGGCGGCGGCCCCGCCCCACAGAACGGCGAGCACGAGGCCCGCGAGGGAGCGCCGGGGCGCGCGAGGCGCGGGGGCGACCCTTCCTTTCTCGTACGCCGTCGTCATCCGTGTGTCCCTTCGGCTGTCCGTACGTCCGTCGGCCGTGCGGGACGCCACTGTGCCGACACAACCTTTGAGCCCGCTCTCAGCGCGTGGCCTGCGGCGCGGCCCCGCCGCAGGTGGGGAGGGCGGCCGGGGTGGTCCGGGGGCACGACGACTCAGAGCGAACTCAGAGGTCCAGGGAGCGGCCCCGAGCGCGGCGAGGCCGCATCCTGGTACGTGAGATGAACGCCCACCGCCCCCGCGGCTCCGCCCGCCCCGCGCTGACCCGGACCGACGGCGCCCCGCTCCGGGTTCTCGTCGTCGACGACGATCCCGACCTCGCGGAGGTCCTCTCCGGCGCCCTGCGGTACGAGGGCTGGGAGGTCCGCACGGCGGGTGACGGCGTCTCGGCCGTCGCCGAGGCACGTCAGCTGCTGCCCGACGCCGTCGTCCTCGACGTCATGCTCCCGGACACCGACGGCTTCGCCGTGCTGCGCTCGCTGCACGCCGTACGGCCCGACGTGTGCGTGCTCTTCCTGACCGCGCGGGACGCCGTCGAGGACCGCATCGCGGGCATCACCGCGGGCGGCGACGACTACGTGACGAAGCCGTTCAGCCTGGAGGAGGTCGTCGCCCGCCTGCGCGGACTGCTGCGCCGGGCCGGCATGGCCCGGCAGACGGAGGACGGGCCGCGGCTGGCCGTCGGCGACCTGGTCATGGACGAGGAGGCCCGCGAGGTCACCCGCGGCGGCGAGCTCGTCGAGCTGTCCCCGACGGAGTTCGAACTGCTGCGCCTGCTCATGCGCAACCCGCGACGCGTGCTCAGCAAGGCGCAGATCCTCGACCGCGTGTGGTCCTACGACTTCGGCGGGCAGGCCCATGTCGTCGAGCTGTACATCTCCTACCTGCGCAAGAAGGTGGACGCGGGCCGCCCGCCCATGATCCACACGGTGCGGGGTGCCGGATACGTGCTCAAGCCGGTGACCCCGTGAGGCCACATCGGTGGCTGCCCCCTCTGCCCCGCCCGCACACGCTGCGGGCGCGGCTCACCGCCGGCCTCGTCGTGCTCCTCGCGGTCAGCTGCGCGGCCGTCGGGGTGGCGGCGGTGGTGGAGCTGAACGGCTTTCTCACCGGCCGTCTCGACCAGCAGCTGCGCGAGGCGGGCGTACGGTTCCCGGCGAGCCTGGAGCACGGCGGGACGCTGCCGTCCGACCACGACGGCGACGAGGACGGCGACACCCGCCGCCAGGCCGTCGGAACCTTCGGCGCCCGGCTGGTCGGCGACACGGTCACCAACGCCGCGGTGGTGCCGTCCGGCAGCGGTACCGGCGCGGTGACCGTGTCGCTCGGCGCTCGGGACAGAAGCGAGCTCGCCGGACTGCCGGCCGACGGCGAGGGACACACGACCGAACTCTCGTCGCTGGGCGACTACCGCATGATGGCGAGCGAGGGACGGGACGGCGACGTCCTGATCACCGGGCTGCCCATGGAGTCCGTGGAGGCCGTTGTCCACCGGCTGGAACTGGTCGCCGCCCTCGTCCTCGGCGCGGCGCTCGCCGTCGCCGGCGTCGCGGGAGCGCTGTGGGTGCGCTGGTCGCTGCGCCCGCTCAGCAGTGTGGCCGCGACCGCCGTCCGGGTCAGTGAACTACCGCTCTCCAGCGGCGAGGTGGCACTTCCGCCCCGCGCGCCCGAGAGCGACCCGCGCAGCGAGGTGGGACGCGTCGCCGGCGCCTTCAACGCGATGCTCGGCCACGTCGAGGACGCGCTGACCAAACGGCACGCGAGCGAGGAACGGCTGCGCAGTTTCGCCGCCGACGCCAGTCACGAACTGCGTACGCCCGTGGCATCGATCCGCGGTCACGCGGAACTGGCGCTTCTCCACCCGGGCCCGGTGCCGCAGAAGGTGGTGCGGGCCCTGGGGCGCATCGAGGCCGAAGCGGCCCGCATGGGCGAGATGGTCGACGACCTGCTGCTCCTCGCACGCCTCGACGCGGGCCGCCCTCTGGAACGCTGTCCCGTCGACCTGACCCGCCTCGTCCTGGACGCCGTGACGGACGCGCAGGCCGCAGGCCCGGGACACCGCTGGACGCTGGAGCTGCCCGAGGAGCCGGTGACGGTGCCGGGCGACGCCCACCGCCTCCACCAGGTACTGGCCAACCTGCTGGCCAACGCCCGCCTGCACACACCCGTCGGGAGCACGGTGACCATCTCCCTGCGGACCCGCGCCCGCACGGCGGTACTGAAGGTCCACGACGACGGTCCGGGCGTCGCCGAGGACATCCGGCCCAAGGTCTTCGAACGCTTCACCCGCGCGGACCGCCGCCGCACCGAGGGTGCGGGCACCGGCGCCGGTCTCGGCCTGTCGATCGTGGCGGCGGTGGCGGAGGCCCACGACGGAAGCGTCGCACTCGAAAGCGGCCCCGGATCGACCACGTTCACCGTCCGGCTCCCCACCGGCGAAGAGTGACCGGGAGCCCCCGCGTCCTCCCCGTCCATGCTCTCAAGGGAGCGCCGTTGGGTGTGAGCATCGCTCGTGTGTCCCAGATCGAGCACGGCGAGGTCGCCACTGTCGATGTCATCGCACGTTACGTCGAGGCGCTCGACGGCAGGCTGGACTTCGTTGCCGACTTCGGTGCATGCACTGGCAAAGCGACGGCGCTGGGGCGGGCCGTGTGGCTCCGACGTTCTCTTCGCCGGTTGTCGGCGTGGGATCGAATCCTTGCCGGTGGCGCCTGACTGTGCCGCGTGGCGCTTCTGCATGACCAGCGCCACGCGGTGTGGGGGAGAAGCAGTTGTGACGGCTCGTCCCACGCCTTCCGCTCACGCATCGTTCATGCGTGTGAGGCGTTCTCACCGTGGCGGAGCGAAGTCCTGACGCTGGATGTCACGCACGTCACTCCGTCAACGCGCCCATCGCCCGGTCGAGCAGCACGGCCAGCGGGACAGTGCCCTCACAGGCCACCCACGCCGTGGAGGCTGCGTCCAGGCAGGCGAGCGCGGCGGCGGCCAGTGCGCTCGGCCGGATGTCCTCGGCCTGGTCGGGGTCGGCCCCCAGCCGCCGGGCGATCTCCGGCACCAGCAGTTCCTGCCAGCTCAGCTGCTTCTCGTGGTGCCGGGCGCGCAGCGACGGGGTCTCCTGCAGCATGCGGAGATAGCTGAGTGCCTGCTCGGGCGCTGCCTCGTTCATCCGCGTCAGGACGTCGAACGCCCGGCGCAGTGCCTCCCACGGCTGCTCGTCGTCGGGGCGGGCGGCGAGCGCCTCCGCGATCTGGCGGCCGGACTCCTCCAGGCGTCCCAGGACGATGTCTTCCTTGGTGCCGAAGTACCGGAACAGGCTGGCGCGCGACAGGCCCACCTCGGCGGCGACCTGGTCGACGGTGGTCCGGTCGAACCCCTGCTCGGTGAAGAGCCGGTGCGCCACCTCGACCACTTCCGCCTGAACCGTCGCACGCACACGCTCGCGCAGACCGGGCGGCTTGCGTGCGGACTGGTCGGCGGCACGAGCGGTTTCAGACATACCAGAAGGGTACAGTAAAGACTCAATCTGATACCGAGTATCAGTGTGTGGAGCGCAGTCCCCCACCCTTCCACGCCGCCCAGGGGAAGCGCCACGAGCAGGGCATCGATGCCAGGGGCCCGGCCTTCACCGCAGGTCGTCCTCCGTGTCCACGACGAGGAAGGCGGACCCGAGGCGCCTCACCCCTCACAGTCAGGGCTGACCGTGACAAGCCCATTTCGCAGTCAATGCTGACTGTGAAGAGGTGAGGCGGCCATGAACAGGCGTGACGAACAGCGCGACGCCACGGGGGCACAGATCGTGGACGCTGCGGTCCAGTCGCTGATCGAAGTGGGTGTCGCGGCGACGACGACCCTGGAGGTGCTGCGGCGGGCCGGTGTCAGCCGGGGTGCGCCGCTGCATCACTTCCTGACCCGTGAGGACCTGTTCGGGGCCGTTTCCGGGGCTGCTGCAAGAGCGCCGGCTCTGGCCGACGCCTGTGCCCTACGGTTACGCGACGCTGCCCTGGGCCTCGGTGGCGACGTCGGCCCATTCCTCCCAGGTCTTCAGCCGGTCGGCGTAGACCTGCGGGACGAGCTGGAGCGGGGAGGTGCCGAAGAAGACCCGCAGGGGCGGGTTGTCGGCGTCCACGATCTTCAGCAGGGCCGCGCCGGTGGCGGCAGGGTCGCCGGGCTGGGTGGTGCTCCAGTAGGCGGCGAGGGCCGTGCGCAGGTCGTCGTAGGCGGGAAGCCGCTCGGCGAAGGTGGCGGAGGGGCCGGACCAGTCGGTGGCGAAGCCGCCCGGCTCGACGAGCGTGACCTTGATGCCGAAGCCGGCGACCTCCTGGGAGAGGGCCTCGCTCAGTGCCTCCAGGGCCCACTTGGAGGCGTTGTAGACGCCGAGGTTGGGGAAGGCGGTGACGCCGCCGACGCTGGAGATCTGCACGATGTGGCCGCTGCCCTGTGCCCGCAGGAGGGGCAGGGCGGCCTGGGTGACCCACAGGGCGCCGAAGAAGTTGGTCTCCATCTGGTCGCGGACCTGCTGTTCCGTCAGCTCCTCGACTGCACCGAACAGGCCGTAGCCGGCGTTGTTGACGACGACGTCCAGGCGGCCGAAGTGCTCGTGCGCCCGCTTGACAGCCTCGGTGGCGGCGGCCTTGTCGGTGACATCCAGGGGGAGGGGAAGGATCGCCTCGCCGTGGGCGGCCACCAGGTCCGCGAGGGAGTCGGTGCCGCGGGCGGTCGCCGCGACCTTGTCGCCGCGCTCCAGGGCCGCCTGGGCGAACTGGCGGCCGAAGCCGCGGGATGAGCCGGTGATGAACCAGATCTTGCTCACGAGAACACTCCCGTTCCAGGTGAAGTCTTATGAGGAGACTCTACATCGATGTGAGACTCGGTATCAAGGTGAGTCATGGGGTCGATGCTGTACGCTGCCCTGCAACGGCGAGGCACGTTGGACAACTGGAGGACAGAGATGTCTTCACATGTGGCGCCCGATGACCAAGCGACGTCCGGACTTGACCGGCGTAGCGAGCTGAGGGAGTTCCTGCGTTCTCGCAGGGCCCGGCTCAGGCCCGAGGACGTGGGCCTGCCGTCCTACGGGCGGCGGCGGGTTCCCGGATTGCGGCGCGAGGAGCTGGCGCAGCTCGCGGGGGTGTCGTACGCGTACTACGCGCGCCTGGAGCAGGGATACGGCGAGACGATGTCGGCCGAGGTGCTGGACGCCGTCGCCCACGCCCTGCGCCTGAGTGAGGAGGAGCGGGAGCATCTGGTCCGGCTGGCCCAGCCCGAACGGCAGGGCACGCCGCAGGCCGCGCCTCCGCCGCAGCGGCTGCGGCCCAGCGTCCAGCATCTGCTCGACGGGCTCGGCGTGCCCGCCTACGTTGTCAGCCGGCGCCTGGAGATTCTGGGGTGGAACCGGCTCGCCGCCGCCGTCTTCGGGGACTGGGCCCAACTGGCGCCCCAGGAACGCAACATGGCCCGGCTGATCTTCCTCTCGCCTCAGACACGCGACCGGTTCGCCGACCCGGAACGGACGGCTCTGGCAGCCGCCGGCGCTCTGCGCATGAACGTCGGCAAAAGCCCCGAGGATTCCTACCTCTCTTCGCTGATCGAGGAGTTGTCGCAGAAGAGCGAGGAGTTCCGGAGGTTGTGGGCACGGCACGAGGTGAGCTGCGGGACCGTTGGCGACGTCGTGCGGATGCGGCACCCGCTGGTAGGAGAGTTCGACCTCGTCCACGAGCCCATGGCGTTGCGCGGGGGCGCCCCGATGCGGCTGGTCACCTACCACGCCGAGCCGGGCTCCCGGTCGGAGGAGGCCCTGCGGATGTTGGCCAGTTGGGAGCTGGAGCCGCAGCGCTGAGACGTGGGTCCGGCCAGGGCCCGTGACGGCATCACGCGCCGACCCATTCCTCGGTCCCGTCCGAGAACTTCTGGTGTTTCCAGATGGGCACTTCGTGCTTGAGGTCGTCGATCAGTTGCCTGCAGGCTGCGAAGGCATCTCCCCGGTGGGGACATGCCACGGCGACCACGACCGCTGTGTCGCCCACCGCCAGTTCTCCGACCCGGTGCACCGCGGCGAGGGCGCGCACCGGGTGGTTCGCCACGGCCTTCTGCGCGATCCGCAGCAGCTCGGCCTCGGCTGTCGGGTGGCACGAATACCCCAGTCCGTTCACGTCCGCGCCCGCGTCGTGGTTGCGCACCGTGCCGACGAACAGCGCGATCCCGCCTGCCGCTTCGTCGCCGACGGCCTGGAAGACCTCCTCCAGACAGAGCGGTGTCCGTCGTATCGCGAGCAGCCTGACCGGCTGCGGATGCGCCCGCTCACCGGGGTGCTCGCGGGCTCGGTCGGCTGCCACGCCTCCATACCTTCCTGACCTGCCTGTCACAGCGTCAGCCTCCGATCGCCGACATCGGCCTGTCCGGCTGCACGAAGGTCGGGTCGTCCAGGCCCGCTCCCGCCTTCTTGCCCCACATCGCCAGGCGCCAGATGCGGGCGATCTCCTCGTCGGGGGCGCCCGAGCGGAGGGCGGCGCGGAGGTCGGTCTCCTCCCGGGCGAACAGGCACGTGCGGATCTGTCCGTCGGCGGTCAGGCGGGTGCGGTCGCAGGCCGCGCAGAAGGGGCGGGTGACGGAGGCGATGACGCCGACGACATGGGGGCCGCCGTCGACCAGCCAGCGTTCGGCGGGGGCCGAGCCGCGCTTCTGCTCACCCTCGGGGGTGAGGTCGAAGTGGGTGCGCAGGGAGGTCAGGATGTCCCCGGCGGTGATCATGCCGTCGCGCTTCCAGCCGTGCTGGGCGTCCAGGGGCATCTGCTCGATGAAGCGCAGTTCGTAGTCGTGCTCCACGGCCCAGGCGAGGAGGTCGGGGGCCTCGTCGTCGTTGAGCCCCGGCAGCAGGACCGAGTTGACCTTGACCGGGGTGAGGCCCGCGTCGCGCGCGGCGTGCAGGCCCTCGACGACGTCCTTGTGGCGGTCGCGGCGGGTGAGGGTCTTGAAGACGTCCGGGCGGAGGGTGTCGAGGGAGACGTTGACCCGGTCCAGGCCCGCCGCCTTCAGGGCGGCCGCGGTGCGCTTGAGGCCGATGCCGTTGGTGGTCAGCGACATCCGGGGGCGCGGCTCGAGGGCCGCGACGCGCTCGACGATGCCGACCAGGCCCGGCCGCAGCAGGGGCTCGCCGCCGGTGAAGCGGACTTCCTCGATGCCGAGGGAGGTGACGGCGATGTCGATCAGGCGGACGATCTCGTCGTCCGTGAGCAGGTCGGGCTTGGCCAGCCACTGCAGGCCCTCCTCGGGCATGCAGTAGGTGCAGCGCAGGTTGCACCGGTCGGTCAGCGAGACCCTCAGGTCGGTGGCCACTCGGTCGTAGGTGTCGATGAGCACGTGGGGCCTCATATGGCCAGGAGTTCGGCCGGCGACGACACCTGGGCCGTGGGGCCACAACGGTGGATGGGGCCGGGGATGTGGGACAGGGGCAGGCCGGTGCCGTTGTTGACGCGGGCGATGATCTCGGCGGTGATGGAGACCGCCGTCTCTTCGGGGGTGTGGGCGCCGAGGTCGAGTCCGATCGGTGAGCGCAGGCGGGCGAGGTGTTCCTCGGGCACGCCGGCCTCACGCAGACGTTCCAGGCGGTGTTCGTGGGTGCGGCGGGAGCCCATCGCGCCGATGTAGCCGACCGGAAGATCGAGGGCCAGGCGGAGCAGGGGGATGTCGAACTTGGCGTCGTGGGTGAGGACGCAGATCGCGGTACGGGCGTCGACCTCGGCGCGCTCCAGGTAGCGGTGCGGCCAGTCGGCGACGACCTCGTCGGCGTACGGAAAGCGGGCCGGGGTGGCGAAGACGGGACGGGCGTCGCAGACGGTGACGTGGTAGCCGAGGAAGCGTCCGGCCTGGCTGAGGGCGGCGGCGAAGTCGACGGCGCCGAAGATCAGCATGCGGGGCGGCGCCGCGCGGGTGTGGACCAGGAGTGTCAGCTTCTCCGGGCAGGTGTCGGCGTCCCCGCCGACTTCGACGCGGGCGGTCCGGCCTGCCCGCAGCAGCGCGCGGACCTGGGTGGCCACCGTACGGTCCTGCTGTCGGCTGCCCAAGGTCCCGTCGTACGCGCTGCCGCCCCCGAAAACGGACAGGGTGCGGCCGAGAAGTCGCTGCGGCCCGTCGATCACCTGTGCCACGGCGACGGGCACACCGGCCGACACGTGTTCCAGGGCGGTGGTGAGGTGGGGCTCGTCGGCGGGGTCGACCCGCTGGACCAGGACCTCGATCTCGCCGCCGCAGGTCAGACCCACGGCGAAGGCGTCGTCGTCGGAGTAGCCGAACGAGGCCCGTATCGGGGGTTCGCCCGTCTCCAGCACCTGTTGGCACAGTTCGTAGACGGCGCCTTCCACGCATCCCCCGGAGATGCTGCCGACCGCCTCGCCGTCGGTGTCCACGGCCAGTGCTGTGCCGGGTGGCAGGGGTGCGCTGCCGCTGATCTGGACGACGGTGGCGAGGGCGAAGGGGCGGGCCTCGCGGCACCAGCGGTGCAGCGTGTCCGCGATGTTCAGCATGAGAGGTGTCCTTCGGTGGGTGGTTGGGGAAGCCCGCCGCCGCGCCGGATGGGGGAGAGCGAGGCACGGCGGCGGGCCGACCGAGTCGGTCCGGGGCTCCCTCCCGGGGAGGGGAGAGAGACCCGGCCGCCCGGGGTTCAGAGCAGGGCTTCGGCGGTGATGGGCAGTTCGCGGACGCGGCGTCCGGTGGCGTGGAAGACCGCGTTGGCGATGGCGGGTGCCACGCCGATCTGCACGAGCTCCCCGAGGCTCTTCACACCGATGGGGGCGGCCTTGTAGTCCTCCCCGTCGAGGTAGACGGCCTTGAGATCGGGGATGTCGGCGTTGACGGGCACGAGGTAGTCGGCGAGGTTGGCGTTGACGATCCGGCCGTCGCGGTGGTCGGTGACCGTGTGCTCCAGCAGGGCCGCGCCGATGCCGCCCACCATGCCGCCGATGGCCTGGCTCTCGGCGAGCTTGGGGCTGATGATGCGCCCCGCGTCGTACACGCCGAGCATCCGCCGCACCCGGACCAGGCCGAGCCGGGCGTCGACCGCGACCTCGGCGAACATCGCGGCGTAGCCGTACATCGAGAACCGGCTCTCCTCCTCCGGGGTGTACGACCCGCGCGCCTCCAGGTGGGTGCGGTTGTTGCGGGCCAGGAGCTGCCGGTAGGCCTCCCCGCGCGCGGTGTTGCCCTTCACGTGCAGCCGTCCGCCGCGGACCACGACGTCGTCGGGGGCGACGCCGTGCAGCGGTGAGCGCTCGTCCTCGACCGCGAGCCTGATCGCCTGCTGCCGCAGCTTGTCGCAGGTGTCCTGAACGGCGGATCCGACACTGAGCATGGTCGTCGAGGCGCCCTGGGCGGGGGCCGGTGGCATGGCGGAGTCGCCGAGCCGGAAGGTGACGTTGCGTACGGCCAGGCCGAGGGCGTCGGCGGCGACCTGGGTCATGGAGGTGTACGTGCCCGTGCCCGTGTCGTGGGTCGCGGACTGGACCACCGCGGTGCCGTCGGCGTCGAGCCTGGCGTGGGCGTGGGCCTCTCTGCGGAAGACGTCGTAGCAGCCGGTGGCCACGCCGGTGCCGATGAGCCAGTCGCCGTCACGCGTGGAGCGCGGCCTGGGGTTGCGCCGGTGCCAGCCGAAGGCGCGGGCGCCGACGCGGAAGCACTCGCGCAGCCGCCGGGTGGAGAAGGGCTGCTGCGTGGACGGGTCCTCGCCGGGCTCGTTGCGCAGCCGCAGCTCGATCGGATCGATGCCGAGCTTGTGGGCGAGTTCGTCCACCGCGGTTTCGATGACGAAAGCGGCGCTGCCGTAGCCGGGACCGCGCATCCACTGCGGGGTGCTGACATCGAGCGGAACGATCTGGACGTTCTGGCTGACGTTGGGCACGGCGTAGAGCATCTGCCCCAGCGCCATGTTGGCCTCCCAGAACTGCTCGTAGCGGGAGGTCTCGTACTTGTAGTCGTGCGTCATCGCGGTCAGCCGTCCGCGCCGGGTGCTGCCCAGGCTCAACTTGTACTCGTACGCGGGCCGGTAGCCCACCGTGAAGTACATCTGCCTGCGGGTCAGCGCGAGCTTCACCGGGCGGCCGAGCTCGCGTGCGGCGAGCGCCGCTATGGTGACGTGCGGCCAGGTGCGCAGGCCGTTGCCGAAGGCGCCGCCGATGAACGGCGAGAGGACGCGCACGTTCTCCTGCGGGATGCCGAACACGGCCGCGAGCTCGTTCCGCGTGCCGATCACCCACTGGGTCTTGTCCCACACGGTGAGCTTGTCGCCGTCCCAGCGGGCGATGGTGGCCTGAGTCTCCATCGGATTGTGGTGGTTGCGGGAGAGACGGTAGGTCAGGTCCAACCGGACGTCCGCGGAACCCAGCGCTTCCTGGGCATCGCCCCGCGCATAGGGCCGCGTGAAGGGCGGCCCGTCCACGGCCGGGCTGCGGGTCAGGTCGGTCGACGGCTTCTCGGCGTCGTAGGAGATCTTCACCAGGTCGGCGGCGTGCTGTGCGGCCTCCAGCGTGGTGGCCACCACGACGGCGACCGGCTGGCCGAAGAACCGGACCGCGTCGTCCTGGAAGACGCGCAGCCGCTGGCCCGGGAAGGGGCCCGGGTTGTCGCGGTAGGCCAGCCTGGGCTTGTCGAGGTGGCTGATGACGCCCAGGACTCCGCGCAGGGCATTGGCGGCGCGGGTGTCGATGCCGGTGATACGTCCGCGGCCGATGCTGCTGTCGACGACGACGGCGTGGACGACGCCGTCGATGTCGTGGTCGGCGGCGTACTTGGCCTGGCCGGTCACCTTCAGCCGCCCGTCCACCCGGGACAGCGGCGCTCCGACGGCTGCCTGCGGCTGCTGGCTCACTTGCCACCTCCTACGACGCGCAGCTGGCGCTCGACGGTCCGTTTGAGCAACTCGACCTTGAAACGGTTGTGCTGGAGGGGCCGGGCCCCGTCCGCCGCCCGCTCGGCGGCCTTGGTCCACAGCGCCTCGGACGGCCGCCGCCCTATGAGCGCGCGCTCCACGGCGGTGAGCTTCCAGGGCACGGTGCCCACGCCTCCTGCGGCCACCTTCGCCTGGTGGATCACCCCGCCGCGGATGTGCAGCGCGACGGCCGCCGAGGTGAGCGCGAACTCGTAGGACTGCCGGTCGCGCACCTTCAGGTAGCCCGACCTCAGCGGGCGCGGAAGGGCCGGAAGCTCGACAGCGGTGATCAACTCGCCTGGGCGCAAGGCCTGTTCCCGGTTGGGTGTGCTGCCCGGTTTGAGCAGGAAGCCGGCGAAGGGCACGGTGCGCTCGCCGGCCGGGCCCAGCAGGTGCACGGTCGCCTCCAGCGCCGCGAAGGCCACGGCGACGTCGGAGGGGTGGGTGGCCACGCAGTCGTCGGAGGTGCCGAGGATCGCGTGGGTGCGGTTGACGCCGCGCACAGCGGCGCAACCGGAGCCCGGCTCACGCTTGTTGCAGGCGGCCGTCACATCACGGAAGTACGTGCACCGGGTGCGCTGCATGATGTTGCCGCCGATGGTGGCCATGTTGCGCAGCTGTGCGGACGCGCTCAGCTCCAGCGCCTGCGAGATCACCGGATACAGGGCGCGCACCCCCCGGTGGGCGGCGGCCTCGGACATCCGTACCAGCGCGCCGATGCGCAGGCCCCCGCGCCGGGTGACCACGATGTCGCGCAGTGGCAGGGCGCTGATGTCGACCAGTGTGCGGGGGCGTTCGACGGTCTCGCGCATCAGGTCGACCAGCGTGGTGCCGCCGGCGATGTAACGGCCGCCGTCCCTTCCCGCGTTGAGAGCCTCACGGGTGTCGGCGGCCTTGGTGTAGGAGAAGGGATGCATGGGGAGCGTGCCTCATTTCCCGTGCGCGGTCTGCTCGACCGCCCGCACGATCTTCACGTAGCAGCCGCAGCGGCAGATGTTGCCGCTCATGAACTCCCGGATCTCTTCCGGTGAGCCGGTGTGCCCCTCGTCGATGCAGCCGACGCCGGACATGATCTGGCCGGAGGTGCAGTAGCCGCACTGGAAGGCGTCCTGGTCGATGAAGGCCTGCTGCAGCGGGTGCAGCCGTTCGCCCTTGGCCAGGCCCTCGATGGTGGTGATCTCGGCGCCGTCCAGCCGGACCGCCAGCGTCAGGCAGGAGTTGACCCGGCGTCCGTCGACCAGGACGGTGCAGGCGCCGCAGGCACCGGCGTTGCAGCCCTTCTTCGAGCCGGTCAGGTCGAGGTGTTCGCGCAGCAGGTCCAGCAGCGAGGTCCGGTTGTCGACCGTGACGGTGTACCGCTTGCCGTTGACGGTCAGGGAGACGCGGCTGCCGGGCGGCGCCTCGGCGGCTTCCGCGGGCTCGGCACCGAACACGGACGGCCCCGCTGTCAGGCCGCCCGCCACGACGGCACCGCCGACGACGGTGCTGGTCGCGATGAACGTACGCCGGGACGGGGCGGACGCGGATCCCTCGGAAGAGCCCTCGGAGGGAGAAACGGTTGACTCGGGGGATTCGATGGACATGCCCACTCTCTTGGTCGACGGAAGACGGAGGGCGGTACCGACCACCGTCATGTGCACGAATCGGCGTGAGTACCGAAAGACGGTTCACGCCGCGGTGGACGAGCCGGACCCTCGGCCCGCGAGGATGGCGGCGACCGGGGTCGAACAGGGTCGGCAGCCGCCTCACCAGGCCTTCGGTGCGGCATGGCATCCACTGTGCTGCACGCGGCGCGATACAACGAGCAAGCAGTCTTGGGACGACTCCGGTAGCTACGACTGCCGTTGGTACGTCTGGCAGTAGCAGGCAGAGCGGTCCGACCGCCGGCGGTGGCCTTCATGACGTCATCGCCGACAGCCGGGCATGACGACACGACGGCCGTACGGTTCGCGTACGGCCGTCGTGGTGCGGAATCGAGGGGCGGAACGGGAAACTAGGGAGTGACGGTCAGCAGGGTGGTGCCGACGGCTTCGGTGCCGTCGTCGTAGCCGACCAGGCCGAGATAGGTACGGCCGGCCGGGAGGTCGCGCCAGGAGACGGTGACGTCCGCGGTGCCGCCCAGGGCCACCCGCTGTTCGGCCGGGGTGACGCCGGCCGGCCGGTCGGGACGGGAGTCCGGGCCGATCAGCCAGGTGTGGAGGGTGTACGTCTGGCTGGTGGCGCCCTCCGGCAGGGCGAACTGGTTCACGTACACCTCGTACGTGCCCGGCTCGGTGAGGTCGAGGTACTCGTCGCTGCTGCCGGTGGGGGAGGAGATCTGGTTGCCGTCCTCGTCGAACACCCACAGGTCGATGTCGCTGCCGGCGAGGAAGTCGGACGAGCGGATCGCGACACGGGCCAGCGCGGTGCCCTCGGGAACGGTGATCTCCGTCCGGGCCGCGGAGGCCGGAAGCGGTGACGGCGGTGGTTCGAAGCTCTCGGTCGTGGTGCCCGTCAGGGTGCCGGTCCTGACCGTGCCCGCGTACAGGCCGTTCATGGTCGTGGTGAGGGTGCCGTCCCAGCCCGACTTCGCCTTGAGCGTGAGGGATCCTGTGGCGCCGGTACCGTCGGCCTCCGGGGGGACGGCGATCTGCGTGGCACGCAGGGCGACGGCGCTGCGTACCCGGTGTCCGTCCCCGTCGCGCCAACTCACCGAGCCGAAGGCCCACTTGCCGTAGTCCGCGTCCGTGCGGGTGAAGGTCACCCGGTACGTGGCCGACCGGCCGGGCGGCACGACCAGCCGCTTCGGTGAGACCGTCGCCCGGTAGCCGCGCGGTGTCCGCAGCGTGGCGGTGTAGACGCCGGTGGTGTCGCCGACGTTGGTGACGGTTCGGGTGACGGTCTGCTTCCCCGCGAGGTCACCGATGGAGATGGTCGGGTAGTTGAGGTCGCTCGGGTCGATCTTCCGGGCGGTGGCGCAGGCGTCACCGCCGTCGCCGGTCACCGGGCGCTGACCGAGGGCACACACGTACGCGGTCCAGTCGGCGGAGGTGGAGTCGTAGACCAGACCGGGGTCGTCGGCGGCGTTCGGAGCGACCTGCCCGGCGCCGTAGTCGAGCGGGGTGGCCGATCCGTCGGCGCCGATGCGCCGGATCGCGTTGCCCTCGTTGGTCCTGGGCGCCGCGGTGGTCATCAGGGCCGACTTGACTGCCGTGGGCGACCAGTCCGGGTGCAGGGAGCGCAGGAGCGCGGCCAGTCCGGCGATGTGCGGGGCGGCCATCGAGGTGCCGGAGGCGATGCCCTGCGGGCCCTTGAAGGTGCCGCCGTTGCCGCCGGGGACGGCAC
Source organism: Streptomyces sp. DG1A-41 (assembly GCF_037055355.1). Classification (GTDB taxonomy): domain Bacteria; phylum Actinomycetota; class Actinomycetes; order Streptomycetales; family Streptomycetaceae; genus Streptomyces. Next base: position 4,825,343 of record NZ_CP146350.1, read on the forward strand.
CGGCGACGACGTCCACGCCAGGGGCCGCGATGTCGGGCTTGAGCAGGTCGCCGCCGCTGGCCAGGTCCGGGCCGCCCGAGGAGAAGGCGGCGATCGCCGGTGCCTCCTGGCGTTCGGCGCGCGCCGCGCCGAGCCGGGCCGTGGCGCGGCCGCCGGCCCGGTCGATGTACGTCTTCACGGCCTGGCCGGTGACGTTGTCGACGTGGACGGTGGGGACGGAGTGGACGTCGCCCCGTGTGTCCAGGAGCGCCCGGGAGTTGTAGAGCACCAAGCCGACGCCGCCGGCTGCCTCGACCTGCGCGCTCTTGCCGGCGCGGGCGCCCGTGCCGTCGCCGTTCGTCTCGCACAGCACGATGGCGCCCTTGACCTTCGCCGGGTCCAGGGTGCCGGGCCGGCACAGCCCCGCATCGGCGGCGTCCACGCCGCTGCGGGCCGCCCCGACCGCGTCGACGAGCCGTGCGGACGCAACGGCCGAGGCGTTCAGGCCGGTTCCGGAGTACGAGGCGCCGTTGCCGAGGACGACCGTCGTGAGGTAGCCGAGATCATGGGTGGAAGCGGCCACGGTGGTGATCCACGGGACGTTGTTGGCGACCGTGGACGGCCCGCCGTTGCCCGCTGAGCCGGCAACGAAGACGCCGGCCTTGGCGGCGTTGAACATGGCCGTGTAGGTGGGACCGGTGATGTCGGCGGTGCCGCTACTGGGGCCGAGGGAGATGTTGATGACGTCGACGCCGTCCGCCACGGCCTGGTCGATGGCCGCGGCGATGTCCGCCGTCCAGCAGCCGGAGCCCTTCCAGCAGGCCTTGTAGGCGGCGACGCGGGCGGCCGGGGCGATCCCGGATATCCGGGTGCGGGAGATGCCGGTGCCGGGCACGGACGCGGGCACACCGTAGTTTCCGGCCGCGGTGGTCGAGGTGTGGGTGCCGTGCCCCTCGTCGTCGACCGGGGACGGCGTGTCGTCTTCCGCGAGCTCGGGTACCGCCTTGTTGAAGTAGCGGGCGCCGATCAGCTTGTTGTTGCAGGTGTACGGGTGCGCGCGGTCCGTACCGGGGTCGCAGACGCCCCTCCATTTCCTGGCGATGGCCGCGGCGTCGGGGCGGGGCTCCGGAAGGGCCCGCAGGGACGGGTTGGTGTCGTCGATTCCGTAGTCGACGACACCGATGATCACGCCTGCCCCCGCGTTCCGCTGCCCACCGCGGAACTTGGAGTACAGACCCCCGCGGTCCTTCAGACCCAGGAACTCGGCGGTGTCCGGGGCGGGAAGCGCGCCGGTCGCACCCGACGCCACCCTGGGTCCGGAGACGGCGGCGCGGGCAGCGGTCGCGCCACCACTGCCGGCACCAACGGCTTCAGCCGTGCCGGTCGGCCGGATCACCTCGTTGCGCACCAGCGAGGCGACGCCGGGGGTGCGAGCGAGCTTCCTGGCCTGACTTGCCGTCAGTTCAGCGGCGAATCCGTTGAGTACGTACTGGTAGCTGTACAGCGGCCGGACATCCGGCACCTCGGCCAGCACCTGCTCGCGCTCCCGCTCCAGGCGGCTGACGTGGTCGCGTACGGCCTCGGACCGCGTGTTGAGCCTCTTTCCGTGCTCCGGCGCGGTTTCGGGCTGCGCGGCGACGGGGTCGCCGGAGAGCTGGACGAGGTAGGTGCCGGCGGAGTAGGTCTGCCGGGCCACGCCGACAGGCTGCTCCGGTGGCGAGGCGGCGGGAGCGGCCTGCGCGGACCCGCCGTAGGCGAGGGTCAGGCCTCCGACGAGCGCCGGGACCAGCAGGGAGGCGACTGCTCTGTGGCCGGAGCCACGGCTTCTGCCTTCTCTGGGCACTTTTCTGCTTCCTTCTACTGTGGGGGTGTTGGGGAAAATGGTGTTGCTTTCACCGCCATCCACCGCGGACCGCATGGCACAGCTGATGCGCGGCGCTGCCACTGCGACGGCGGCTGGAGCGGTTGGATCCGCGGGACGTGCAGTTGAAGCGCCACGCCCGGGTGCGGTGGCCGTAACCGCCGTATGCCCCGACCGGATTGAGGACGCTTGCGTCGGAGGGGGACGAGCCGTCGGTCCAGGAGCGGCGTTCCTCTCTGCACGTGGTCGGCAGTCGGCTCACCAGGTCTTCGGTGCGGCACGGCATTCACTGTGAGGTACGGGGGACGATCCAACGAGCGGGCAGCATTGGTACGACTCGGGTGAGTACAACTGCCGTTGGTACGTCTGGCAGTAGCAGCCGGAGCGGCCGGACGTATGTCTCCGGCCGACGAGATCGCCCCGGCGAGCGCACCGGCACTTTCCGTCTCGGCGGCGACGACCTGCTGATCGCGCAGGACGTCGGTGGTACCACCCCCGCCGGTCGCGCTGGGTGTCACCTTCATCGAACCGCCGACTCCTACGGCCCGTTCACAGCCGAGCAGCTCATCCGCGAGGCACTGCACCCCTACGCGGACGACCCGGTCATCGCCACCAAGGGCGCCTGACGCGGCAGGGCCCCGGCACGTGGGCTGCCGGTGGGCCGCCCGGGGTACCTGCGTCAGCAGGTCGAGTGAGCCTGCGTCACCTCGGTTTGGAGCGGATCGACCTCTGCCAACTGCACCGGATCGACCCGCAGGTGCCCCTCGCCGACCAGCTCGGCGCGCCGGCCGAGCTGCGGGCCGCAGGCAGGATCCGGCGGCCCCCTCGACGCCGTCGCCAAGGAGTACGACGCGACGCCGTCCTAGCTCGCGCCGGCCTGGCTTGCGCCGCTCGCCGGCGCTGCTGCCGATCCCCGGCACGTCCTCGGTGGCCCACGTGGAGGAGAACATCGGCGCGGCCGGCATCCCGCTCCCCGACAGCGCCTACCAGGCCCTCGTCAGCGCAGCCGTCCGACAGTTACCGATGCCCTCGACGGTGAGGGTGACGGTGTCGCCGGGCTTGAGCGGTGGCGGGTCCTGGCGGCCGCGTACGCCCCGGAATGTGCGGAATGCTCATCGTGTCGGACAGCCGGAAGTCGAGGTGCTGCTCGTACCAGGCGCGGGTGGCGTTGATGTCGGCGGAGTTCAGGACGACGTGCGAGAGACGGACGGGTATGGGGGAGAGCAACTGCACTCCAGCCGGTTCATCACGACGTGCTGTCCGGCCATGGTCCGTCAAGTGGGATCAACTCGACGACAGACCTGGGTCTCAGGGGCGCGTAGGGAGGGCGCAGGGGGCGCATGCGAAGCGTGTCGAAGCGCTTCCGGCAACCTATTGTGACCCCGCCCACACGGCGGCTACCCTTCAACTTCCCTTTCTTCCGCATCCCTTTTTCCCAACTTCGTTCGTGCCACGTCCAGTTGGCCAGGAACCAATGTCGTCTCGTGACGCGGTTCATCAGGATGACCAGGGGGAGTTCCTCATGACTGCACCTCTCGACGGCCCCAGATTCCCGAACGACCAGGCCACCGACTTCGTGCGGGAGTTCCAGGCCACTGTGGCACCCAGGTACGAGAACCGCGCGAAGCTGGAGACGAGTCCGCCGTTGTTCATCCTGCGCGTGCCGCAGGCGTCGTACCAGAGCGGCGTGAACCGCGTCGTGGCCGCCTTCACCGGGGCGCTCAGCCAGCGCGTGCCTTACGCCCATCTGCCCGCCGGAACCAGGGAGGACTTCAGCCCCGTCAGGGCGGACCCCGACTCCCATCTGCTCGCCGTGGATGCTGGGAGACAGCTGTTCCGCAGTGCTCCGGAGCACATGACGCCCGACCGCTTCCCGCAGTTCGACGTCATGTGCGGCCTCGTCGAGTACGTCAGGTCGAACCCGGGCAAGTGGGCCACCACCGATGACATGGAAGCGGCACTGCGGAGAGACGCCGGTGAGCGACGGGCCCAGCGGGGCGGTCTGTTGGCGTTCACCAGGATGCAGGGCCCGGAGGACGGGGGCGGGATCGCCGGCTTCCTGGCGAGGCTCAGCTGGCTGTCGTTCGTCCAGTTGCTGCCCCGGTGGCTCTGGGCCCGCCGTATCTCCCGCACGGTCGTGCGGAGCTGGCTCGGCGCCGAGCGGGTGGCGCAGGGCAGCAGGAACCTGTTCCGGGTGATGGACCAGGTGGCCGCAGTGCGTTCCGTGCAGCTCATGGACGACCCGGCCGACGAGGAGGCGCTGCAGGAGTTCGACTGGCTCGTCCTGCGGGCCCTCATGGAGGACCTGCGCAGGCCCGGGATCGGCCGGATCCTGCCCGGTAGGCGCCGCCGGACCTGCCGCCCGGTCCTGTTCGTGAAGATCCCCCCGGAGGGCGAGCCCGGCGCCCGCGCCGCGGAGCGCTTTCTGCGCTCTCTGTATCGGGTCCAGGGCACAGTCAAGCCGCCGGGCCCGCTCGTCATCGCCGTGGGCCTGCCCTCCGACAGCCTGCTGGAGGAGCTGGGCAATCCGTCCGAGAGCACGTTTCCGGATGCGAGCGTGCGGCTCGCCGACCATGCCTCCGCGGGCACGCCGCCGGTCCTCGTCGACATCTCGGAACGGGCCCTCGCGGCGCGCGGGGTACCCGTCCCGCACGTAACGACGCGGACGTTCAGGTTCAGCCGGTATGTCCCCTTGTCGATCGCGAGCGGGGTGACCGCCTTGGCCCTGCTCGCGGTCGCGCTGCTGCTCCCGCCCCTCTTCTCCGCTCCCCAGGACTGCCTCGGCGGCACCGGGTCGGTGGCGGAGTCCGCCCCAGCGGAGCCGATAAGGGTAGATACCGCCGGCTGGTACGAGGCGGCCGTGAAGACCATCGAAGAGCAGAACAAGCGGGTCGCGCGGTACGCCGATCAGGGCCGGACCGTACGGACCGTCGTCGCCTTCGTGTCCGACCCGCCGAAGACCGACGACGAGACGCGTTTCGACGGGACGATCCCGGAGCTGCGCGGCATCGCGATGTGGCAGGAAAAGCTGAACAAAGAGGCGGCCGCAGACGACTCCCTGATACCCCTGCACGTGGACGTACGCCAGGCCGGGGTCGCCTTCCGCGACGCCGAGAGCGAGGCGAAGAAGCTCGTCGCGGAGCTGGAGGGCGAGGAGAGCGTCCCGACGCGCGAGCGGGTCGTCGGCGTCCTCGCCTTCGCGCAGAGCCGGAACGAGACCCGGGCCGCCCTCCGGGTACTCGGCGAGGCGGGCATCCCCACGATCGGCACCACCGCGACCGCCGACGAGATGCTCTCCGGCCCCGCCACCCGGACCTACTGGCCGTCCACGCCGTTCAACTCGCGCGAGGCCAGGATCGAGGCGGACTTCGCATACACGGAGAACATCGTGGCCGAGCCCGGTGCCGAGGACGTCTGCACCCCGGCCCGGCACGCGATCGTGATCGAGAGCTCCGTGGACCTGTACAGCCACAGCCTCGCCGGCCAGTTCGTCAGCGCGTTCAAGGGCACGCACGATGTGTTCGACTTCAATCAGGAGGGTGTCTTCGGCCCCGATCCGCTGAGCGGCGCCATCAGCCAGCCCGATGCCGGCGGCTGGCGCGGGCGCTGTGCGACATGATCGAGGACAAGCCGGACTCGGTCGTGTACTGGTCGGCTCGGGCCAAGGACTTCACCGCGCTCATCAACTCCATGGACACCGCGGGGACGTGCACCGCGCGCGACCTGACCGTGCTCGGCGGCAATGAGCTGACCAACGTGGCGCAGACCGGGGCCTTCGCCAACAAGGACTGGCTGCGCCTGTACTACTCCGCGCACCGGCTGCCCGGCGACGCTCCGGGTGCGAGCGACAGGACCCGACAGTTCGTCGCCGAGTACGACGCCTATGTGAAGGCCACCACCGAGGGCACGGACCCTTGGCGGCAGGACGGGCACTCGGCGGTCTCGTACGATGCCTTCCACGTCCTGTCGCAGGCGGTGCGCGAGGCCGGACTGCACGACCCGGACATCGACCGAAAGTCCGTCCTGCTGGTCCTCGGTAGCGGCATCGCCTTCGACGGAGCGACGGGATACGTCTCCTACGACGGCGCCAACGCCCCGCCCCACGACAAGACCCTCGTCCTGCTGCGCCAGTCGGGGAACCACCCGGAGGCCGTCCTCAGCTGCGGCGCCTACCGCCAGGACGAGTCGAGCGAGGTTCAGGGACCGCCCTGCGCGGGCTGATCAGCCGTTTCTCGGTGTGCTCACGCATCTCGCCCCATCGTCGCGGAGTTCCGTCGGCCAGGTGGGTGCGGCGCCGGGCAGGCACCTGCAGGAGGAAGGAGCGTCCGGCGGCCACCGAGGTGGGGGCGGTCAAGTGCGCGTCGGCTGGTGTGATTCGCGCATTGCCGGAGACGCGTGATTGCCGATGAGTGCGTGCGCCGGCCTGCCGCTGTCATTCGACGTCGTCTTCTCAGGCGCGGGCGAGGCCGTCCGCCCAGCCTGGCTCGGGCGCCGCGGATCACGCGTCGGATCCGGGCGTGTTCGCTCCGCGCCCGCGACGGCGGAGCAGGAGCAGACCTCCGAGGAGGGCCGAGGCCCCGGCGGCGGACCAGGCCAGGACGCCGTCCGCCCCGGTGGCGGCCAGATCGTGGGGGGGTGCCGTCCTGCGGGCGGGTCCCGCCGCCTGCCACGTTGCCCGAGGCGTCGTCCGCCGTCTTGGTGCCGCGCGCGGCGCCCGGCGCGGGCGCGCCGACGTCCTCCGGGTCCCGGGTGTAGGTCAGCGTGCCGTAGCCGAGGTGGTCGTAGGTGGCCGACCAGGAGTTGAGGATGTCCCGCGCCTTGTCCCCGTGCCCGGCGTCCCCGGTGATCTCCCAGCGCAGGGCGTTCTGGCAGGCCGCGGCCGCGTCCCGGAACAGCAGGTGAGGTTCGCGCCCTCGCCGCCGCGGATGACGGTCGCGACGGGCCGTGGCTGGTAGTCGGTCGCCGAGTCCCGGCTGCTCAGCAGCCGCTTCCAGCCGTCCGTCCAGGGCTGCGCACCCGCCTTGACCTTCTCGGCCATCCGGTCGAAGTCGGCCTGCGTGTGCAGCAGCGCCGGGTGGGCGAATCCGCCCTTCGGAGCCGTCGGCACGGCTGAGGCGGTCCCCGTGGCCGCCCCGATCGCACCGGCGCCGGCACCGGCCGGGCCGGCGAGCTTCAGCATTCCGCGACGGCTGAGCGAACGGCCTGTGGTGGCCTGCTCCAGCAACTGTCTCCTGGTCTTCTCCGGTCCTGTACCAAGGAGACGCGCGCCGCACCGGCGCACAACAACAACTGTCCGGCGGCCCGGTGGGCGAGCGGTGTCGTGTGTGCGGGCGCGTTCGCCGAGCCCTGCGGACGGCGACTCGCCCCCGTACAAGGGGCCGTACCGGAGGAATCCGATACGGCCCCCGACGAACGCACAGGGCCGGCAGGCTTGGAGCACCTACCGGGCGGCGGCGCCGTCCTTGCGCACCAGCCGGCCGTGGGCCTCTTCGAGCCTGTCCGTGATCTGCTCGACGCCGATGGCGTCCAAGCCCTTCTGCCGTCCCGCCACGGCGGCCTTCGCCGCCGACGACGCGGAGGCGAACAGGGCCCAGGAGTCGGCCGTGTAGTCCGCCTGCGCCGGACGTCCGATGTTCTCCAGGGCATGCCGGATCGGTGTCGTGTCCACAGTGCCGTCCACGTCCCCGGAGATGGCGTTGAACGCGTCGAGGACGATCTTTCCGGACTTGAGGACGAACCTCGCCGTGTGCGCGTCGTCGGGCAGACCGCGGAGCGCGTACGTCGCGAGGCGCTTGTCGGTCGCGGCCGTCTTCGCGTCCCGTGCGATCGGCTTTCCGTCAACGTAGACGTCGAGGACGGCGCTGCCGTCGTTGCCGCCGATGACGTCGATGCCCGTGCCGGTGAACGGGACGGTGAACGACGCGCCGGCGGTCGTGCCGGTCGAGGTCGACCGGTACCAGTCCATCGCGTCACCGAAGGAGGCTTTCCGGCTCCACGCGCCGGCGTAGGTGACCGAGCTGTCCATGTTGTCGAGCTGTGCGCGGGCGTAGGGCGTGTACCCGTCGATCTTCTCGACCTTCAGGTTGTCGAACGACGTCTTGTGGAAGTCGCTTCCGAGCTTGACGCGGCCCTCGGTCTGCGGAGTCGGGTCCTGGTACGTGGACACGGCCTTGCCGTCGATGTACGTCGTGATCGTCGCGCCCTTCGCCTCGATGGCGAGGCGGTAGCCGTCGGATGCCGCGACCGTTCCCGACTTGACGGCCCTGCCGTATTCGTAGAACGTCCAGGCACCGGTCGGTGTGATGCGCACGTTGTAGGCGGCGTCGCTGATCGCCATGCCCTTCTGCTGACGGACGCCCAGGGCGGCGAGTCCGCCGTCCGGGTCAGGGAACGAGACGTCGACCGTGGCCCGGTAGTTCTCCCAGCGGAAGTCGCCGACCGTCGTGTTCGGGGTGTGGCGGTTCCAGGCGCCGGTGTCCTTCATGGTCTGGTCCATGTACTGGTACAGGACGTTGTTGCCGCTCGCGTCCTCACCGACCTCCCAGGCGCCGGTCTGGTCGACCATGAAGCGTGGCTGATTGCCGCGCGACCTCAGGTAGGGCTGGGACGTCTTGTGCGCACCGTTGCCGGTGCCGACCTCGACCCTGCCCTCCTCCTCGTACCCGAAGTCGTCGGCGTACAGGACGTTGTCGCGGGTGCTGTGCTTGGTGCCGGTCGCGTCGGTGTCCAGCACCGTGCGGTCCCAGGACTCGGGCAGGCGTTGCTTCGTCGCCTTGTCGTGGCTCTTGTCGAGCGTCGTCAAGGTCACGATCGACCTCGGCTTGACCGTGTAGGTGTAGTACCCGGCGCCGCCGGGCCGGATCTCGTCGACGAGGTGCTTGAAGTTCGCGTCGTAGGGCCTGCCCGCGTCCGGTGCGCGGGTTTCCCAGATCTCCATGGTCGGGTCGGAACCGAGTCGCATGTTCTCGGCTTTGATCCGGTAGGTCTTGGGCTGGTCGCTGTCGTTGACGACGATCGTGGAGAAGTCCTTCTTACGGGGGTCCGCGAGCGTCATGTAGCTCGGGGCCCCGTTCGAACCGTCGACGTTCTCGGTGCCGCTCACCCCGCTGTAACTGGCCTCCGGCAGGGTGCGCCAGATGCCCGCCGTGTTCGTGTCGTTCTCCCAGCCGGTCTTGGCGAACTGGGTGAAGTGCTGCATCACGTAGATGGCCGCGTCGTAGTGGAGGTGGCCCGACCACGGGTCACGCGCGCTGACGAGTTCCTTGTGGCTGTACTGCGCGCCTTCGTAGAAGGAGCCGATCGCCGGCTGGAAGACGTAGTGCGTCCGCTTCGAGTTGGCGTAGCCCTTGACGGAGCGGTTCGCGAGATCGAGGGCGCTCTGGACGCCGCCGATACCGGTGCTCGTTCCGTTCGGGCCCTCGGTGTTGTTGACGCGGTAGTCGGTGTAGCCGAAGGAGCCGACTCCCTCGCTGTACCAGACTTCCTTGTCCTCGCCGTACTTGTTCTCACCGGTCGCCAGCCTGGTGTACGGCAGATTGGTGTCGCTGCCGGCGGGCCCGTCGTGCCGGTCATCGGTGTGGTAGTGGTAGCCGACCGCGTCGACCATGCCGAAGAGTTCCGCGTCGCTGAGCATCGACGGCCCGATATTGAGGGTGGTGTTCTCGTCAGCGGCGATGATCTTTATGCTGTGGTAGGCCTTCTCGGCCCGCTCCCGCTTTTTCGCCGGGATGCCGTAGCGGGGGTCAGCGAAGTCCGTGTCGGCCAGAATCGCCTTCTTGTACCACTTGATGAAGGCCTCGTCCGGATCCCGCGTCTCGTTCGTGTCCGGGTTCACGTAGTCGACCATGTACCCGTATTTCTCGTAGGCGTCGAGAATCGTCTCCTTGTACCACTTGTACATCTCGTCGGAGCCGGTGCCCTTGCTCCATTCGTTCTGAACCCATCGGGGCATGACCCAGCGGAGAATCGAGACCTTGAGCTTCGGGTTGACCGTCTTGGCGTCCGCTGCCAGTTGGAAGCCCGGGGAGCGCGACGCGTCGGCGAGTTCGTCCGCTGTGCGCATGGTCGCGGGATCGGAACCGGTCGACGTGTTCGTGTCCGAACCCATCTCGACCTTGACATGGTTGATCAGGGGGTTCTTCCCACCGAACAGCACGCGGATGAGCTGCCAGTACCGGCCGGGGTGCTCCGCCTTGTAGTCCATCAGCAGGTTGCTCGTGCTGTTGCAGCTGAGCACGCCGAGGCCCTTGTAGGTCAAACCGTTCACGTTGTCGGCGCGAACGTCGTCCCCGTTGACCACGACCTCCACGGGATCGTCCGCGGTGTGGGCGGCGGGGGCGGTGATCACTCCGGCCGCGAGTGCCATGGTGGTTGCCGCGGCAAGCGACATCCAGCCGAGTCTTCGCTGTGAGCCCATTTCGCTTCGACTCCTTGTTCTCGTAGGGCGTACCGACGCCAGACGTTCGAGATTCCGAAAGGTGTCCGCGATTCCGGGAGGACCGTAGGTGGTAAGCGATTTCTACGTCAATCCCTGTTGCACGTCATGCCTCCCCTGGGCGTCCTCACCGGCTGGAAAACGCCTGGATGTCGCGCCAGGGGTACAAGGTCCAGCCGGGCAGGGCTCGGTGCTCGTCGCACTTCGTCACTACGGACGGGAATTGGCCCGGCCGCGGCTTCACCCTCTCCGCGTTCGCGGCGGTACGGGGTGATCAGGCCGGTGCCCTAGTGGTGTTCGCTGGAGGCTCATGGTCTCCGGACAACAAAAACCCCATGTCCGCTCTCACGGGCACGCTGCGGGCACGGCTTCGAAGCGCGGTGGGCGGAAGCGAGTGTGAGTGGGCTCTGCGCTTGGCCCGCTGGTCCGGATGTCCAGGTCGGGCGTGCTCGTGAGTGCAAGCCCTGCCGGTGTCGGAATCGCCGGTCAGACACAACGGCGCCTTCCCGATCCGTGCCGGACAGGATCTCGACGCCAGGCTGACCCGCAGTGCCGAGGCGACGCGAGCAAGGTCGATGTGAAACGCCTGCTGCCGTCGCGCGTTCGACGCTCATCCCTCTCGATGTCGCGAACCGTCCGGCCGCAAGTTCCTATCAAGCCGTAGGGATATCCCCACAGTTCACGACAGTCGACCTGTGAGCGTGAACTCTCAAGTAACGTCTCCGGACACTCCGCTCCAACGGCCTCCCCACCCCCCATTTCGACGGAGACCACCCCATGTCCGCTGTGACGAACGCATCCGGGTCCGGTTCGCCGGACGCCCGATGCAGCTCGGCCGGCTGTTCAGCAACCGGTCGTACCATCCCCCCTCCTCCCACCGTCCTGATGGACGACGAGGCACTCGCGGACTTCCTCGCCGTGGCTGCCGCTGAGTACCAACTCATCACTCCCGAGGTTCCGTTGCCCTGTTTCGCGCTCTTGCTCGGCAGCGCGGAGGCGACGACGTACCACGTGCGGCGTGTCGCCTTCGGCCGTAATGCCCGCACCAGTGATCCGGCGGCTCTACGGGAGTTCCGCGAGACGATCGTGCCGAAGTTCGGGCCGGCCTACGAAAACGAGCACCGCGGTTCTCCAGACACTTGAAGTTGTCTCATCCGAGTGACATCGCGGCATCTCCCATGCACACCTCCGACCGGCACCGAAAGACTGACGTTGCCAGAGGTGGTGACGCATGTCTGTGGGGTCACGTGCAGCTGTTCTTCACCGACCAGCGGAAGGTCTGGAAGGTCGGCCATGTCGCTGGATTGAGTCAGGCAGAGCTGTCAGCTCTGTTCGACCGGCGTCTGGTGCCTTCGGGTACGCCGATCCTGCTGGATGAAGCGATGCGTCCGGTCGAGCCGGTGTCGTCGTGGTTCCGGTCGCTGGCGCTGGAACGCAAGGACGTCAAGACGATGCGTTCGTACGCGTACTCCGTGCTGATGCTGCTGCACTTCCTGCTGGTCCGTGAGAGGGATCTGCAGTCAGTCACGGAGACAGACCTTCGGGAGTTTCGTCTGTGGCGGCAGGACGAGGCGGAGGAGGTGGTCGGTGACGCCGCCTGGGACCGGGACTGGGCTGCCATCGAGTCTCTTTACCGGTATCTGATCCGGATCGGTGTCGGCACCCGGCAGCCCTGGCGGGCGACACCGCAGCGTGACAACCTCGCCAGCAGAATCCGCCCTGACCTGCGCGTACGGCACATGGAGCTTGATCAGTACCTCTACCTGAGGGACGTCGGATTTGGGGGACTGGCTCCGGACGCCGGGCTGGATGTCTCGTTCCGGGGCTGGCGGCCCCACCGAAACCGCGCCGCCTGCGAACTGGCGCTGATGACGGGGATGCGGATCCAGGAGTGGTCCACTTTGCTCCTGCCCGAGCTCGGTCTGGTCGATGGCCAGCGGCCGGCGTTCGCGGACGTCGAGCTGAAGGCTTGCGCCAAGTTCGGACGGCCGCGCTCGGTCTATGTCGCGCCGGACCCGATGGAACTGCTCGATCCCTACCTGCTGCTCGAACGTCCGGAGATCGTGGCGAAGGCCCAGCGCTCACTTCGACGGCGGCACCGAGAGCTGTTCGCGATCCAGCGCCTGGAGGCCGACGGCACGAGGGTCCGCGGGGTGCTCGACGGCCTGACGATCACGCGCACGATCAAGAACATGAAGCCGGACCTGCGACGTCTGGCGGTGCGGGAGACCGGCGACGGCCTGGATCCGCTGGCGCTCTTCATCGGTCAGGGCGGCAAAATGCTCACCTTCTCGGCTTGGGACAAGACCCGCTGGAGGGCCTGGGACCGGATGAAGGCGTGGGCCGGCAACCGGCACGCGCCGGTGCTGCCCAGGCGGTGCTGGGTCTATCACGACCTTCGGCACACCTTCGCCTTGCGGCTTTTGATCTTCCTGACGCGCGAGGCCCTGAACGACGCGGAGGATCAGGGGCTGCCGATGTCCACGTTGCTGGACCACATGACCGGCAATCCGCTGCTGGTGGTCCAGCGCCGCCTTGGCCACGCACACCCGTCGACCACCTACCGCTACATCCGCTACCTGAAGGACCCGATGCGGGAGGTCGATGACGCCTTCCGCGAGTGGACGGCCGCCGGCGGCGCTTCCTACATCACGATCGCCCGCAGCCTGATGGACTTGGAGGACGCCGGCCATGCCCCGACGCGGCCACTACACCCGTGATTTCCCTTCTCCTGTTCCTCGCCCTGCGGCACCGGCCCGGGTCGGCGTTCGCGAGGTGTCGACGGTCGACGGTCAGGGCCGCCCTCGGACGGTGACGTTCGATCCGGCACGCTTCACCTGCGCGAAGCTGGCCACGGAACTCGCTGATGAGTGGGTGGAGTTGGTGGAGGACGCTCGTTACGGTCCGACCTCGGCGACGCACTACCGGCAGACGATCGAGGCGTTCTGCACGCACGTCGATGCCACCGTCCCCCGGCCGCACCGGGCAAGTCTGGCGGGCACCGACCCGGACCTGCACCACGCGGTGACGGAATGGGTCCGTCTGCTGCCCTCCCGGCACAGGCCCGGCTCGCGAAGTCCGGCCTGGCACGCGGGTCGGCTGAGGACACTGATCGGACGACGGTCGCTCCACACCGAGCGTGTGGTCGCCGGGCACTTGCACGGCTGGCTCGAAGGCGCCCTGGGATTGCGCCGCGGGGAGACCACTGAGCTGGACGAGTTCTCCCGGGCCGACAGGAAGAAGATCGTCCAGGCCGCATGGGCCGCCCGCTTCGACGTCGAGAGGCGCCTCGCCCGCGGCTGGGACCTCTCAGCCCTCGGCCGTGATCCACGCGAGGGCGGCTGGACCGAGGAGGCCAACCTCCTGTGGGCGATCGCCCACAATGCCCTGAACTGCACGGAGATCAGCAAGGCCCTGCCATCCTGGCGGGACATGCCGCCGAGCCTGCGGCAGCTGGCACCGGCCGGCACCCGCCCAGTCGCCGCGAAGGCCGCTGTCGTCAGGGGGCTGGTGAGGCAGTTGTTCCTGCACAACTCCGATCTGCAGGCTTACCGGATCTTGCTGATGGCAGCGACTGGCCGGGCCTCGGAGGAAGTGGCCGCGCTTACCGAGCACGACATCGAGTTCGGCTCCTCCAGCGTGACCATCGACTTCAGCAAGGGCCGGGCCCGCGCCCGAATGCGCCAGGCGTTCAGCACGCCGGAGCCAGAGAGCCCGGCTCTGCTGCACCCGGCCCGGCCCCGGCTCGACGCCGGGGAGATCTGCCGTCGGCTGCTGGAACTGAACAGGCCGCTGGCCGAAAGGTTCGGCATCTCGCCTGTCCCACTGTTCCTGCGGGCGGCGATGTCCTGGCCGCAGGTCACACCAGCCAGGCTCGACCGGACGTCGACCTTCGCCGGCTGGCTGCGGGAGCGAGGGCTGTCAGTCGACGGCCAGCCGGACATCCGGCGCCTGCGCAAGTCCAGCAAGGTCGAGAAGGCCATCACCTTCAAGGGCCGCGTCAGCGACATCGCCGACGACCACTCGGTCCAGACCTTCCACCGCCACTACGCGCACGGCACGACCTTGAAGGTGATCGCCGGCAGCGTGATCACCGCAGCACAGACGCGCTGGCTCGACAAAGTGGTGGCCGGTCCCGTCGTGCTGGGACAGGAAGCCGAGAAGTCGCTGGGCCAGCCGAGTTCTGCCGCCGCCCTGGGGCTGTCGGAGGAAGAAGTCGAACAGCTGCGCACCGGGCAGCTCGACATGGGCGTCTCCAGCTGCAGGGACCCCTTCGCCTCTCCCTACGGACGCGCCGGCCAGCTCTGCCCGGTCGCCCCCACCCGCTGCCTCGAATGCCGCAACGCGTTCGTGCTGCCCTCGAACCTCCCCCAGCTTCTGCTCTTCTCCGACCATCTCGAACGCCTCCAGCTGCGACTGTCGCCTCAGCTCTTCCACACGCTCTGGGGACAGAGCCGCGTCAACGTCACCGAAGCGATCAAGGCCCGCACCGACGCAGAGATCGCTCAGGCCCGCCGCCAGATCGCCGAAGGCAACGCGGCCCTGCCTCTCCCCCTCTCGGCACACCTGGAGTTCGACGCATGACCAGCCGCCTGCCGCTCGCCCTGCCCGTCTCGGTCTTCCGGGACGACGAACCCGTCATCCAGTCCCACCCCGTCCTGGAAGGCGCCTGTCCGCCGCTGTTCGGCAACACCGGCTGCTGGGACCTGAACGGCATCGTCCGCAGGGCCCCGAACCTGGCTGCCGCCGGCTTCCGCGTGATCTTCCGCGAGCTGGACCCTCAGTGGAATCTCCTGGCCAGGGAGATGGCCATGATCTGGTTCAACCCGCGCCACCCAGCCGTACTCGCCCGCGGGCTGCATCTGCCACCCGACCCGGTGGCACCGCACACGGTCTCCCAGCGCATCGGACACCTGCGAGCCCTACACGCCTACGGCGTCTCCCGGCAGCTTCCCCCATGGGTCGGCGACTGGAGCGACGACGACTTCAAGACCTACATCGAGCACCGCTGCCAGCAGGGCGAAGCGGCCAGTGCCACCGGACACGTCCACGTGATCAAGACCCTGCACCGTTTCCGGGGGACACTGGCCGGCAGCGGGCTGGCACGTGATCCCTGGCCCGACACCAGCACGAACGCCGTCGTCGACCACCCCACCGTCCCCGAACTGAAGACCCCTGTGATCCGGCCGGAGACATGGTTCCCGCTCGTCCGCGCCGCATGGGCGTACATCAACGACTTCGGTCCCGACATCCTGCGCGCACTCGACTACTGGCACCGTCTCCAGGCCGAAGCCCGCCCGCTGTCCACGGCCGAGGCGGACACCCGCTTCACCGCCTGGCTCGCCGATCCCAGCAACAAGGTCCCCGTGCACCAGCTCACGGGGAAACTGGCGGTGAACTGGCAGCTGCTGACCTTCCTGATCGGTTTCGAGTCCCGCAAAATGGCCTTCTTCACCAAGCAGAACCGCGCTGGCCTCGCCCGCCGGGCCACCGCCGAACGGCTCGTTGCCGAGGGCCGCATCCGCACCAGCCTGATCGACGGACTGCGCGAGGTGACCAGGCCGGACGACAGCCGCGGCCCCTGGCACGACAGTCTCCAGCCCCGCGAACTCGCGGTCGAGTGCCTGGCCCTGCGCAATGCCTGCTATGTCTTCGTCGCAGCGCTGTCGATGATGCGTGACTGCGAAATCCGCGAGATCACCAAAGATGCTCTCACCGAGTACTTCGGCACCCAGGCGGTGAAGTCGGTCAAACGCAAGCTCGATCCCGGCCTGCCCACCGCCCACTGGTGGATCATCACACCAGTCGCCCAGGCCATCGAAACTGCCATACACCTGTCGACGAGCGACACCCTCGCCTTCGCGGCGGTCACCCCGCGCTTCCACGGCAATGGCTTCACCAGCCAGACCGCCATCACGCGCTTCATCAAACACGTCAACCGTCACCGGAGAATCACCGGCCTTGCCGAGATCCCTCCCAGCAAGGTCACCCCGCACATGTTCCGCCGGACCATGGCCATGCTCACCCGCGACTACCCCGGATCGGAAATCGCCGTCGGCATGCAGCTCAAGCACGCAGCCACCCGGGCCCTGGCCAACCGCTGGACCCAGGGCTACATGGATCACGACCCCTCCTGGGCCCGCCTCCTCACCACAGCCATCGCCGAACGTCGGTTCCAACGGCTGCGGGACCTTTTCGACGCCGACAGCCGCGGCGAGGCTATCGGCTTCGGGCCCGGCGCTGACCAGATGCGTTTGGCCTTCGCTGCCGTCCGAGAGAAGGCCAAAGCACTCCGAGCGACTGGAAAGGCCCAGCGAGGGGACATTCGCGTCGAACACGGCCTGCTCAAACGCACGCACCTATCAATCCGGTTCGGAAAGCTCAACCACTGCACCCTGGACGAGAACAATCCCGTCGGCGCGAAGTGCCTCGAGCACGCCATCGTGCCCCCAGGACACCGAGGGCCACTCATCGACCGCTGCCAGCCCGCACGCTGCAGCAACAGCATCATCACCCCGGAGCACCTGCCAATCTGGCAGGCCGAGCACGCCTCCCTGACCCAACTGCGGAGCCTTCCCACACTCCCGGCGAACCGCAGAGTCCTGATCGACCAGCAGATCCGCGACGTCGAGATCGCGCTCACCAAGGCGGGAGAAACATGACCGCCCCAACCCGGCCCGGTCTCTCCGCCACGGCCGAGAAGGCCCTTCGAGAGGCCATGGAACGGCTCTTCACTGGTCGGCCCATCCGCACCGACGGCAAGCTCACCAAGCAGAACCTCTGGCGGGAGGCGGGCGTCAGCCGGGCCACGATGAACCGGGCAACCGCAGTGCTCGCCGACTGGGATAGCCACGTCAGTCACAGCGCGGCAAGCAAACACGATCAGGCCCAAGCCGCGGAGGTCGCCCGCCTCCGCCGCCAACTGCGAGACAACCGACACGAACGACAACGACTCCAGGACGAAGTCGATGCCGCCGCCACGGTCATCGCGGCCCTGCTCGCGGAGAACACGGCCCTCCGGGAACAGATCGCCCAACGCTCAGCCACCGTCATCCCGCTCGACCGAGCACACGCCACACGCGAGTGAAAGCGGCTCGGAACCAGCCTGGGGCCGCCGGGCTGACATAGCGAGGTGCCCTGATCAATCCTCGAGTGCCGACGCGCGAGATGGACGGTGATGTCGGCAGCTCCATCACGGTTGACTACGAACGTGAACTCGCCCAGCTCGACGAGCAGGACACCGTCCGCTGCGGACCGTGAACACCGACGAGCCGGCGGCCGGGCTGTAACTGTGATCGGTCGCAGCGGCCGGTGCGGCGAAGGCCGCCCCGATTTGTTCACCGAAGCCGAGGCGAGCGATCTGCCTCTTCCGTGGCACCGAGCATGCGCAAAAGGCTGATGCGGAGGGCGTCTTGTGCAGCCGGGGCGGACAGTCGGCCGGCATTCGTCTCCTCGCTCGCGGCATGGCCGAGCCTGATGGTCGCCGCGACGAGCCAGTCGACGGGGAGCCGGTCGTCGAACTCCCCGGACTGGCGACCGCGTTGGATCACCCGTCTGATCCGATCGGCGACGGGCGTGTGCCGGTCGTGGTCGGCCTCCGGACTGACGGTGTGGGCGCTGATCAGTTGCACGAGTACGGCGTAGCGCCCAGTCACCTGTGCGCCGGCGTCGAGCAGGCGCATCAGGGCATCCACGGCTGGCCCGGTGCCGAGGTCGGCGGCATCCATGGCGACGACGGCCTCATGGGTGATCCGCTCGACCACGGCCAGCAACAACTGCTCCCGTGACGGGAAGTGGGCGTAGATGGTCGGGCGGGTCACGCCCGCGGCTCTGGCGATCGCCTCCAGGCTGGCGTCGGGTTCGACGTTGAGGACCCGGGTTGCGGCGTCCAGGATGGCCGCTCTGCTGCGACAGGCGTCAGCACGGCGGCTTCGGGCGGGAGGCGACGTCATCTCTTACATGTTGCCAAACTTGTCGGGGACTACATATCTTACAAGGTGTAAAAGATCGTGTGTGAACACCAGACCGGCGGGAGTGACATGCGCCCACTCGGCAACACCGACCCCGAGCAGTTCATCGCCGACTTCTACACCTCCTTCACCGAGGACTTGCTGCAGACGGACGAGGATGCGGCGCTGATCGTGGACCGCTATCACACCCCGGACATCGTCGAGATCGCCGACGGGCACCGGATGGACCGCGACAAGCTCATCGCGCATACCCGTCCAGTCCGCAAGAACCGGCCCACCATCCGTATGGAGGTACACGAGGCCGTCGCCGACGGCGACCGGCTCGCCGCCCGCTACACCCTGTTCTCCTCCCAGCGCGGCAAAGACCTCGCCATCGAGGTCTACTTCTTCGGCCGGTTCGCCCCCGATGGGCGTATGCGCCAGGCGCACATGACCACCCGCACTGTTCCCGTGGATGGCAACGGCGAGCAGAAAAAGGCGACATCGTGACCGCGAGCACGTACACCGTCGCGGGCATGGCCTGCGGGCACTGCGCGGAGTCGGTCACCGAGGAGCTTGAACGCATCGCAGGCGTAACCGCCGTGACAGTGGACGTCGACAGCGGCACGGTGGTGGTGACCAGCGACAGGGATCTAAAAACCGCGGACGTACGCGCCGCGGTCGAGCAAGCCGGCTGACGAGCTCACGGCCGAGGAGACCGGCTTCGGGGAGGGCGACGGCCCGCAGTCCTGACACGAGCGCCCCCTGCGTGCTTGATCCTTTTCCGGGGTCCCAGACGCGAGGTGATGTCTCATGAGACACATCACAGTCTGGAGAAGGACGGCTGGTGGATGGACTCCCACGACCTCCTCCGGGCGTCCCGAGAGGCCGAGGCCCTGGGGATGGACCTGCTCGGCTCCATCCACATGCACCCGGACTGGCACCGTCTGGGCCCGCCGTCGGAACGGGGCCAGACGCTCAGCGAGCGGCCGACTCCCATGGACCGTCATCTCTTCGGCCGGACCGGATGGCCCCTCAACATCATCTGCTACCTGGAGCGCCGGGACGACGAGTTCTACCACGCCCTGGGCGCCTGGGCCCCGCCTTGCCAGCATCCCGGCGAAGGTTCCCAGGGCGCCGAGTGCCCCGAGGTCGACCTGCGTATCCGTACGAGTCCACTGATGAAGGCGTGAGAACAATGCAGCAGCCCGAAGGAACGAACGCACCCGCCCAGGACGGCACCGAGGACGGCACCCATGACGACGTCCGGACGATCCGCGCCCTGTGGGCCGAGATGGCCCGCGGCTGGGCGGCAGGTGACGCCGCGCTCTTCGCCGCGAGCTTCGCGGAGGACTGTGACTTCACGACCGTACGAGGCGACAAGCCACCCGGCCGGGCCGGCATCGCGGCCGGGCACGACGCCCTCTTCCACGGGCCGTACGCGGGAACCGTCCTCGACACACGCGTCGTGGCCGTCCGATTCCTCCGCCCCGACCTCGCCACGGTGGAGGCCGAGTCGACCGTCACCGCCCCGGATGGGCAGCCGCTGACCACCACGCACGCGTTGGCCGTCGTGGAACGGGCAGCGGAGGGCCACTGGTTGATCAGCGCCTTCCACAACATGATCCCCGCGCCCCGCCCGGCGCAGCAGGACCCCGGCTCGAAGGATTCCACCGTGGACGGACCCACCGCCGCGCGGCCGAGGCTCCGCCACCTGGCCATCGTGGCCCGCGACCCGGAGAACCTGGCCGAGTTCTACTCCTCGGTCTTCGCGATGGAACTGTTCCACCGCGATCCGGACGGCAGTTGCTTCCTCTCCGACGGCTATCTCTCCCTCGCCCTGATCAAGCATCAGCTCGACGGTGAGACCCCGGTCGGCTTCAACCACTTCGGGTTCCACATCGAGGACACGGCCGCCACTACCGAGGCCCTGGTGGCGGCCAGGCACTCCGAAACCGGCCGAACGCTTCACCAACCGCCCCTTCGCCGAGTACCGGGCCATGGATCCGGAGGGCAACTGGTTCGACCTCTCGGAACACGGCTTCGGCGGCCCGCGGCCGCCGTCCGACTCCACCGGGGCCTGAACTCCGACCAGACGCTCCGCAGGGCCGCGCGACAACGCGACAGCTGTAGCAGCGGACCGAGGCGGACGCGCTACGCGTGCGCATCGGGCACCGGCCAGGTTTCCCCGCTGGGGCTCCCGCGCAGCTGGAGAACCCCACCGTCTGGCCCGTATGGGCGTGATCACCGTTGGCGTGGCTCGGAGCGAAGCCGAGGCGCCCGGCGTCAGGTTGGACCTGGTCGCAGACTTCAGTGACCACACGCTGCGGATGCCGGCGCGTGGCGATCAAGTGACCACACGCTGCGGATGCCGGCACGTGGCGATCAAACGCGGCAGCGTGGCTGGTCTGAAGGCTTCGAGGTGGCGTCATGCGGCGCACCGGCCGCAGCGTTCTCCGGGAACGGCGGGCCGAGGGCTCTTCCAGCGCAACATCCTCCCCGGACGGCGCCCCGGGCACGGGCTCGACAGCAGCGGTCGGCAAGTCAGGCCGGTCGGAGCGCCGTTTCCGGTCTGCGCGGCGGATTCCCGCGACCTTGGTGGCCCTGCTGGTCCGTCGCGGCGATCGGATTGCTCCTGGATGACACCTGGGTGATCGTCGGGGCCGCGGTGGCGATGGCCCTCGGTCTGTGGCTTTTCCTTCTGGCAGTGACGCCGGGACTGCGCAGGCTGCTGCCCACGCCAGCGCACCGGTATCCACGGGGCAGAGGAGGTCCACGCCGGGCCCGACCGCCGCGCGGTCGCCCTGGTTCCGCGCGACCGAGCCATGCAGGGCAGGCCGGGGAGCATCGCAGTGCCTCGGCGGTGGCGTGCAGGCGTCGGCCTGCTGCTGCGGTGGCGCCTCAGAACCGGGCGTCCGATGCCGAGCGGCAGGGGCCGGTGCTGGAGCGGATGGTGATCAGCGGTCTCAGCAGAACGTTCCGGGGAGGGGCTCCGGGGGATTTCAGCCGCTCCATCAACAGCTCGACGGCGAGCCGGCCGATCTCGTCGATCGGTTCCTCGGTCGCGGTGAGCGCCGGGATCACCGTGTCCGTCAGGGAGGGAGCAGCAATCAGGCCGACGACCGAGAAGTCGCGCGGTACGACCCGCCCGGCGCGCTTCAGGCCGCGGTACAGACCGTCCACGGATGCCTCGCTCAGGGTCGCCACCGCCGTGGTGGCCGGTTCGTCCCGCAGAATCCGTGCTATGCACGCCTCGCCTGCGGCCGCGTCGTCGCCGCAGAAGTACGCGCGCCCGGTGAGCCCCAGCTCCTCGATGCCCTGGTTGAACCCCTCGAGTCCGCGGTGTGCAGATTCGTATCCGGACCGGAAGAACTGCTCCGAGCGGTTGACGAACGCGATGGTGGTGTGGCCGAGGTCGGCCAGGTGCCGTACGCAGTTGCGTCCGAGTGCCACGAAGTCCAGATCCACCCACCAGGCGTCCTGGATGCCGGGCTGTCCGATCGCGACGAAGGGGTAGCCCAGCTCGGTGAGGTGGTCGACCCGGGAGTCCTCCAGTTTGATCTCCATGAGGATGATGCCGTCCACCCGGTCTCCCGCCAGAAGCCGCTGGAACGGCGGGTCGCCCACCTCCCTGCCGGTGGTGAGCAGCACGTCGTAGTCGTAGCTCTGGGCCGCCTCGGCCACCCGGCCGACGAAGTCCAGCTGCATTCCCGTGTAGCGGTGGTTGGCGGGCGGGAAGACCATCCCGAGCGCGCGTGTCCGCTCGATGGTCGGCAGCGGGCTCGTACCGGCGTCTGCGTACCCGGTGTTCACAGGTCCGCCCACCATGAGTCGTCCGGCAGGGGCTGCTCGGCCCAGATGGTCTTGCCGGTGCCGGTGTGACGGGTGCCCCAGCCCTTCGAGACCTCGGCGACCAAGGGGAGCCCGCGGCCTCCCTCGTCGAAGGTACGGGCACGGCGCAGATGGGGAGCGGTACTGCTGCCGTCGGAGACCTCGCAGATCAGCGTGCGGTCGCGGATCAGCCGTAGCTGGATGGGGGGTTCGCCGTACCGGATGGCGTTGGTGACGAGTTCACTGACCACCAGCTCGGTGACGAACGAGGCCGTCCCCAGCCCCCAGGCCGCCAACTGGCGGGTCGCCTGAGCTCGTGCGTCCGCCACGACCTCGGGGTCGACGGGAAGACCCCAGGTGGCGACCTGGTCGGCGTGGAGGGCATGGGTGCGTGCGACCAGCAGGGCGACATCGTCGGAGGGACGCTCGGGCAGCAGGGAGCCGATCAGACGGTCGCAGGTGTCCTCCAGGGAGGGAGGGGCGGCGGCCAGACAGTCGCGCAACCGGGCGAAGCCCGTGTCGAGATCCCTGCCGTGCGCGTGGATCAGCCCGTCGGTGTGCAGGACGATCAGACTGCTCTCGGGCAGCTTCAGCTCGGTCGCCTCGAAGGGCACGCCACCCACGCCCAGCGGCGGCCCGGGGCGCAGGCCGATGGTGGCGACCGTGCCGTTGGGGTAGAGGACACTGGGCGGGGGATGGCCGGCGCTGGCGAGGACGCAGAGCCGGGACACGGGGTCGTAGACGGCGTACAGGCAGGTGGCGCCGAACTCGCCGGGCAGTCCGGCGGCGCCCATCACGTCGTCGCTTCCGAGATGTGTGACCAGGTCGTCCACGTGGGTGAGGAGCTCGTCGGGCGGCAGGTCGACATCGGCGAGGGTCCGCACGGCGGTACGCAGCCGTCCCATGGCGGCGGAGGCGTGGACACCGTGTCCGACCACATCGCCGACGACCAGAGCGACCCGGGTCCCGGACAGCGGGATCACGTCGAACCAGTCGCCGCCCACTCCGGTCCCGGAGCTGGCCGGCAGATAGCGGAAGGCGGCCTCGACCGCGGCCTGCTGGGGCAGCACCTGCGGGAGCAGACTGCGTTGCAG
The DNA here is from genome assembly GCF_037055355.1 of Streptomyces sp. DG1A-41. Taxonomy (GTDB): domain Bacteria; phylum Actinomycetota; class Actinomycetes; order Streptomycetales; family Streptomycetaceae; genus Streptomyces. Next base: position 4,848,491 of record NZ_CP146350.1, read on the forward strand.
GGTGAGGGCGGTGACGTGCTCGCGGGTGTAGCGCCGCGCGTTGTCCATGCTGACGGCGGCCCGGCCGGCCAGTTCCTCGACGAGCAGCAGGTCGTCCTGCTGGAAGGCCCCCGGATGGGTCCAGCGCCAGAGCACGACCACGCCGAGCACGATGCCGCGGGCTCGTAGCGGCACCGCCATGCCCGAGTGGATGCCATCGCGATGGACGCCGGCGCTTCTGATCTCGTCGCCCTCGATCCACCTGACGAAATCAGGGTCGTCCAGTCCGCTCAGCAGGGGGCGTCCGGCGGCGAGGCAGCGGGCCGGGGAGAACGGCGGGTAGGTGCCGGTTGCGCCCAGCTCGACGGCGAGCCGGGGGACGCCCTCGACGGCGGACCGGTACGCGGCCCTGCGCAGCAGCACGGGCCCACCGGCCTCCGGCGCCGCCGGCTCCTCTCCCTCCAGGACCGGGCCGAAGAGGTCCACGGTGACGAAGTCGGCGAGCCGCGGCACCACCAGCTCGGCCAGCTCCCGGCCGGTGCGCCCCACGTCCAGGGTGGCGCCGATGCGCGCGCCGGCCTCGTTCAGCAGGGCCAGCCGCTGGTGGGCCCCGTGCTGTGCGCTGTTGTCGAACGCGGCGGTGCCGACTCCGCGGACCCGGCCGGAGGAGTCCTTGACCGGCCACATCTCGAAGCTCCAGGCACGGTCACCGACGTAGCCGTGGTAGCGCGCCGGTGACCCGGTCTCGGCGACCTGCCGCAGCTGCTTCTGCCAGGTCCTGTCGGTGCCGTCCGGGAGGGCGTCCACGTACGACCGTCCGCGCAGTTGCGCCGCCGCGGTGCCCAGCATGTCGCCGAAAAGGCTGTTGACCCGTTGGTACCGCAGCTCCGCGTCGAAGGTGGCAAGGGCGACCGACGCCTGGTCGAAGGGCTGCTCCAGCAGCGCGATGCCGGACCCGCTCGCGGCCCTGTTTCCGGAGGAGTGCGGCGTGACGGTCACGACGGACCGCTCATGGCCCTCGCCCTGACCGTCCAGCGACGGGCAGACGCGCAGATCGACATCGAGTCGGTGGCCGTCCCGATGGCGTACGGCCACGGGCCCGCTCCATGCCTGACCTGTGGCCAGGGCGTCCCAGGCCGCGTGGGAGGCGTCCACGGCGAGCACCTCGGCGGCGGCGCGGCCCACCACCTCCGGGGAGTGGCCGAGCAGGAGCTGGGCGTCATCGCTCCAGCCCATGACCGTGCCCTGCGCGCTGACGACGAGGGTGGCCAGGTCGGCCGAAGGCCAGGGGGCATGAGGGCTCTCGCGTGCAGCGCTACCACGCTGTGCCATGGTCGCTCACCCCGCAGCCGTCACTCGGCCTGACCTAACCATTCTGGCGCATATCCGACATACCGACGAAACATTGTCCGCGCCTGCTTGTACTGTCCGATCTCGGTCCTCTGCTCCGGATCCAGCCCGGTCACCGGCTGCCGGGCGGGACCGGCGGCCGCGGCCCGAGTGTCGAGGGCCCCGGCCCGTGCGGTCCCCCATTCGCCCGGTGCGGCGGCGCGGTGCGTCCCTCGGTGCATATAGTTCACATATGTGATATATCCTCCAAAGGGAAGTGCAGCCATGGTCCCTTCTCACTCCGCCGCACTGCCCGTGCGCATCGGGCCGCCGGGCCCCGTCCGGCCCAGCGACCGGGCCCGGGTCGCGCTCCGGCCGGCCGGAGCCGCCCGGATCACCGGAGGGTTCTGGGGCGAGCGACGGCGGGTCAACGCGGAGGTGAGCATCCCCCAGGGCCCCGCCCTGCTGGAGTCCGTCGGCAATCTGCACAATCTGCGGCTGGCCGCCGGGACCGCGGACGGCCCGTACCGGGGGGCGCTGCCCTTTCTGGACAGCGATGTGGCCAAATGGCTGGAGGCCGCCTCCTGGCAGCTCGCGGACCTCGACACACCGGACCGGTCCACCCTGGCCGAGGCGGTGGACAGGGTGATCCGCCTGCTCGCCGAGGCCCAGCAGGACGACGGCTATCTGCAGACCTGGTATCAGGTGGCCGAGCCCGGCCGGCGATTCGTCGAACTGCTCCGGGGCCACGAGCTGTACTGCGCCGGCCATCTCATCCAGGCCGCAGTCGCCCATCACCGCAGCACCGGACGCGAGGACCTGCTCACCGTCGCCCGCCGCTTCGCCGACCACATCGACGACACTTTCGGCCCCGGCAGGCCCGTCGACGGCATCTGCGGGCACCCCGGGATCGAGACCGCCCTCGTGGAGCTCTACCGCGAGACCGGTGAGCACCGCTACCTGGACCTCGCCGGATACTTCATCGACCGGCGAGGCCACGGCCTGCTGGACGAGGACGACCCCAGCGGCCTCGCCCCCGGCCCCGACTACTGCCAGGACCATGTCCCCGTGCGGGAAGCCCGAACGGTGACCGGCCACGCCGTACGCCAGCTGTATCTGCTGGCCGGCGCCACCGATGTGGCGGCCGAGACCGGCGAGCCGGAACTGCGCACGGCGATGGAGCGGCTGTGGGCGGCGATGACCACCACCAAGACGTATCTCACCGGGGGCGTGGGAGCCCACCACAGGTGGGAAGACTTCGGCGACCCCTATGAACTGCCCAGCGAGCGTGCGTACTGCGAGACCTGCGCGGCCATCGCCTCGATCCAGTGGAGCTGGCGGATGGCACTGCTCACCGGTCGGGCTTGTTACTCGGACCTGGTCGAGCGGACCCTCTACAACGGCTTTCTCGCCGGGGTCTCCCTGGACGGCCGGAGCTGGCTCTACGTCAACCCGCTCCAGGTGCGTGACGGTTACGAGCACCACGGCGAGGACCAAGGAGCCCGCCGGGCCCCCTGGTTCACCTGTGCCTGCTGCCCGCCGAACGTCATGCGGCTGCTGGCGAGCCTGCCCCACTATGTGGCCAGCACCGATGCGGGAGGACTGCAACTGCACCAGTACGCCGACGGAACATACGATGGGTCCGTCGGCGGAGGGCGAGTCGCGGTCCGGGTGGACACCGAGTACCCCTGGCAGGGCCGGACCACGGTGACCGTCGACGAGGCGGGCCCCGGGGAGTGGACCCTCTCGCTGCGCGTGCCGCAGTGGTGCCGGGACTACACGGTCACGCCTTCTCCCCGGGACACCGGAAGCGCCGACGGGGCCGGACAGCCGGAGCGGCAGAACGGATGGCTGCGGCTCCACCGTGCCTGGCGGCCCGGCGACACGGTCGTCCTGGAACTCGGCATGGAGCCGCGGCTCACCGCCGCCCACCCCAGCGTCGACGCGGTCCGCGGCTGTGTGGCCCTCGAACACGGACCGCTCGTCTACTGCTTGGAGCAGACCGACCAGCCGGGCACCCCGCGTCTCGACGACATCCTGCTCGACACCACCGCCGGGCTGACCGCCAGACACCGCCCCGATCTGCTGGGCGGCGTCACCACGCTGACCGGCTCCGGCCTGCTGCGCCTGCCCGGCCCGCCGAGGGCGACTGGTGGCCGTACCGCACGGTCCACGGCGTTACGCCAGACGCCGGCCGAGCCCCGCACGACACGCGGGACCGTGCCGAGGCAGCCGTCCCCGTCGAACTGACCGCCATCCCTTACTACGCCTGGGCCAACCGTGAGCAGGGCAGCATGCGCGTCTGGCTGCCCACCTGCTGAAGCGCCCGCACCACCGTCTCCTCCTTGGAGAGAAGTCATGAGAAACAGACCAACGACAGCTGGTGCTCTCCTGATGTCCGTGGCGCTGCTGGTCGGAGGGTGCGGCGCCACGGGTTCCTCGGCCTCGGACGGCACCATCAGCCTGTGGACCCGTGACACCCAGAAGGAGTTCATCAACCTCGTCGCGGACGCCTGGAACGACAGCCATGACACCGAAGTGAAGGTGACCGTCGTCCCGGCCGCCCACTTCGTCCAGAAGCTCGCCACCACGGCCGCCTCCGGCGACGCACCCGACGTCGCCTCCATCGACCTCGTGTACCTGCCGTACTTCGCCTCCACCGGAACGCTGGAGGACATCACGGAACTGGCGGACGACCTGCCGTACAAGGACAGCCTGAGCCCGTCCCACCGCGCCCTCGCCACCTACAATGAGCGCACCTACGCACTGCCGTTCAGCGGTGAGGCGTCGGTGCTCTTCTACAACAAGGACCTGTTCAGGAAGGCCGGTCTCGACCCGGAGCGGCCCCCCGCGAACTACGCGGAGATCATTTCCGCCGCCAACAAGATCAGCGACCTGGGTCCGGACACCCATGGATTCGCCATCGCCGGGCAATGCGGCGGCTGCAACGTCTTCGAGTTCACCCCGCACGTCTGGGCGAGTGGCGGCGAGGTGCTCTCCGACGACGGCTCGAAGGCCATGTTCGACTCCCAGGAGGTCACCGACGCCCTGACCTTCTACCGCAAGCTCTACACCGACGGCACGATGCCGGCGCAGTCCCGGACGGACAACGGCACCCACCAGCCCGCCGCGATGCAGAGCGGCACGGTGGGCATGGTGCCGCTCGGCGCTTTCTACGCGCAGGTCCTCAAGAAGGACTCGGACGTCGACTTCGGTGTCGCCCGTCTGCCCGGCAAGGACGGCGGCTGGTCCTCCTTCGCGGGCGGTGACGAGATCGCCGTCATGGAGAACGGCCAGAACAAGGAGGGAGCGCGGGAGTTCGTGCGCTGGGCCACCGGTGAACAGGCACAGAAGGTGCTCGCCGACAACAACATCACCCCGGTGCGCACCGATCTGATCGACGAGATCTACAACCCTCTCGACCCTCGCAACAAGGTGTTCAGCGAGGCCATGGAGAAGGGCCACACGCCGTACAGCACCGTCGAGCACGAACTGTTCAACGACAACAACGGCCCCTGGGTCCAGATGATCAACAGGGCCGTCTTCGGCGGCGACATCGCCGACGCCCAGAAACAGGGACAGGAGGCCGCCCAGGACATCATCGACAGGGCGGCGCGGGGTACGGACTCCCGAGGCCGGACCGGATGACCTCCCCCACCGGGCTCGACGGTGATGCCGTACCGAGACGGACGCGGGCCCGGGCCGGGCGGCGCCGGGCGGTCGGGGCCGCCCTGACGGCCCCGGCCCTGGCGCTGATCGCCGTCTTCTTCTACGTCCCGCTGGTGATGATGCTGTGGATGTCGCTGCACGACTGGCCGCTGCTGGGAGAGCGCCGCTTCATCGGGCTGGAGAACTACCGGACCGCTCTGGGCGACGTCGCGTTCCGCGAAGCCGTGCTGTTCACCCTGGAGTACACCCTGATCACGACGCCGGTGCTGCTCGTCGCGGCGTTCGGACTCGCCCTGCTGGTCCGGCGCGGGCGTCGCGGTGACCGCTTCTTCCAGGGTGTCTACTTCATGCCGGTGGTGATCGGTTTCGCCTCGGGATCCTTTCTCTGGCTGTTCATGTTCCAGTCCGGCATCGGACCCACCGGCGACCTCGCCCACCGTCTCGGCCTCGCGAGCCGCGACACCGACTGGTTTGCCGGAACGACATCCGCGCTGCTCATGGTCATCGCCATGGTGACCTGGAAGTTCGTCGGCCTGCAGATGCTCCTGCTGCTGGCCGGACTGCGGGCGATCCCGGTCGAGGTGGAGGAGGCGGCCCGGGTCGACGGGGCGAACCGGTGGCAGACCTTCCGCCACATCACCCTGCCGCTGCTGCGCCCCACACTGGCCCTCGTCCTGGTCTTCTCCGTGGCCGGTTCGCTGCTCGCGTTCGACCAGTTCTACATCATGACCGGCGGCGGCCCCGCCAACTCGACCATCACGGCCGTGTTCGAGATCTACCGCACGTCCTTCATCCAGTTCAGGCTCGGACTCGGCGCCGCCCTCTCCGCCCTGCTCATGATCGCGCTCGCCGTGATCAGCGCGATCCAGATGTATCTGCTCCGCGCGTCCGAAGCCGGATCCGAGACCTGAGACCCCCAAGGTGATGTGAGGAACGGTGAGTCACCGGCAGCCGTCAGAGATGGAAAGACGGGCACACCCGAAGGCAGCCTCGGAGCGGTTGCCCACAGCCATCCGGAGATCGCTGCCACGGGCCGCTTGGTGGGCGGTCTGCACCAGTTTGGCCGTCCTGTTCCTGTATCCGCTGTACGTCATGATCGCCCACAGTCTCAAGACACCGCGCGAGGCAGCCACCGCACCCCCCACCCTCTACCCGCACGATCTGTCCCTGGAGCATTACCGGGCGCTGGCCGGTGACGGAGGGATCGACGTCCTGGCCAACGTCGGCAACAGTCTGGTGGTCTCCCTGGGCACCACACTGACGACGGTGGTCCTCAGCACCCTCGCGGGCTACGGCTTCGCACGGCTGCGCTTCCCCGGCAGCAATGTCCTGTTCTTCGCCGCCCTCGTCACCTTCATGATCCCCTTCCAGGTGCTCATCACCCCCCTCTACCTGCTCCTGGACCATCTGGGCCTGCTGAACTCGCTTTTGGGGCTGACCCTCGTCTACACCACTTTCCAGCTCCCCTTCGGGCTGTTCCTGATGCGCAACTCGTTCGCGGCGGTCCCCCGCAGCCTGGAGGAAGCCGCACGGATCGACGGCTGCGGAACCCTCCAGACGCTGGTCCGGGTGATGCTTCCGGTCGCCGCACCAGGAGTCGTGGCCACCGCGCTGCTCGCCTTCTTCACCGCCTGGAACGAGTTCTTCGCCGCGCTGATCCTCATCACCGACCAGGAGAGATTCACCTTGCCGGTCAGCCTGAGCGTGATCGCCAGCGGTGCGCTCGGCAGCGTCAACTGGGGAGTCCTGCAGGCCGGCGTGACGGTGACGATCATCCCCTGCGTGATCATCTATCTTCTGCTGCAGAAGTACTACGTCGGCGGTTTGCTCGGCACCCTGGGGAAGTGAGACCGCCTGGGCCGGAGCCGGGAGGCCACGGGCGTCCCTGGCATCCCCTCCAGCGAGCACCTGACGCCGCCGGGCCGCACACGGCGATGTCAAACAAGCGCACTCCAGGCCACTGACCTGGGGTTACGGACACATGGTGGGCACGGCCCCCGGAAGAGGGGTGCTGCGCCCTGTGGGTCCTTGCTGCGGTCGGGGCGCCTCGGCTCGCAATGTCTCATGGAGTGGTGTCGTCGCGACTTCATACGCAGCCATTGCCAGATCCCTGGTGTGGTGGGTTTGGTAAGCGCGACTGGCCCTGCGCGCCGAGGTGCCGGCCTCCAGGCCGATACCGCTGGCGCTCGGGGTGACCCGGTGCCCCCGCACCACAGCCTGGCTGCGGTGCCTCTACGGTGCTGTCATCCAAGGGCATGAGTCCCGCTCCGTGCGCAGTGAAGACATGAGGCAGGATCCGGGATCCCTTCGTGGGTGCCGTTGTGAGTGTGAACGTGCGTCGTACGCCCCTTGCTGCTGCAACCCCGGAGCTGCCTCGTGTGTCCAGGAACGGGGCGGCGGCCGGGGTGCCCGGCGGTCGCACTCTCTGTCACGTAGGTCGTGGCAGAGGCTTCATCAGCCGAGGAGAGGACTCGTGATGCTCGATTTCAGAGGTGTGTCGGTGAAGGCCGTGGCAGCGCTCACGGGCGGGATCCTGGTGCTGACAGGGTGTGAGTATTCGTCAGGCGCGCCCGCCGGCTCGGGCGCCCCCTCCTCATCGCCTTCCATCACTGCCCCTGCGGCGGTAGACCCTCCTTCGCCCGTCCCCGCCGACACCACGTCCACGCCCTCGCCCACGCCGTCGCGCACCTCTGCGGCCCCGGCCAAGGCCACGACATCCCCCACTCCCGCCGGAACCGCCACCTCCGCAGACCGCTCCGGTTGCCACAACCTGACCGTCACCAACGCGGTGAAGGCCGCTGTGACGGCGGCATACCAGCGCAGCTTTCCCCGCTTCGCCCATATCCAGCCGGTGCCGCGGCAGTTCTTCTACGGCCGGTGCGGCGGCGTCCGCTACGCCGCCACCCGTTTCGAGTCCACCCCCGGTGCCACGCACGAGCAACTTGTGGGCATGCAGGACGAGGGCAGCGCCACCAAGTACTTCCGCGGTACGTCCGCGGACGGCTGGAGCTACCTCGCCAGTGACGGCTTCCCCCATGGGCCGCGCGGCTGCGGCGATGTCCCACAGATTCCTGAGGCCCTGGCCGCGGTCTGGGGCAACTGCTCAGTCCGTTAGTGGCGTACGGGAGACAGAGCCCGCCACGCTCGGCCCGGTGGCGGGCGGCGCTACCCGTGCAGTCCGGCCGCGCGGAGACTTCCGGATTCCGGCAGTGACGGTGGACCGTGCGCGAGGGCAGACTTCGCACCGAGGAAGCGCGGAAAGGGAGTGGGACGTGGCGGTTTTCCTGTGGTGCTGGATCGGCCTGTTCACAGCGGTACTGCTGCCTCTCGGCATCGCCATGCTCCGTGGCTGGGCACCGAGGAGGGCCCGTGCGCGGTGGTCCCCGGCGCGGATCCGAGTGCAGGGGGTCGCCGTGCTCCTGCTGTACGTGGGCGGTCTGGTGCCGGCGGTGGCCGATCTTTCGGGCATGCCCCGTGAGGCAGCCGACCTCCTGCTCTGCGCGACCGCACCCCACCTGATGTTCCTGAGCCTGGGACTGCAGGGCGGCGCGGCCCTGACCGACTGGTTCGGACGGCGGCTCCAGTCCCGGACGACGGGCGGCCCGGCCGGGACGCAGCCTCGGCAATCTGGCTGACCCACATCCGGAAGGCGAGGACCCACGGTGCTGAAGAGCCGGGTGACAACGAAATACGCGCACATGCTCACGTTTCCCGCGGCGGCCCGGCGACGGGCGCCCGGCGGGACCGCCATCGCCTCGCACCAGGTCCGGCCGTGGGTCCGGCGGCAACACGGGGGGCGGGCCGGAGCCCCCGCAGGGGGTCCGGCCCGCCCGGATACTTCCGAGGAGTGTGCCGCGTCAGCGGAAGCGGACCCGCACGCTGTCGCGTGCGGTCTCAGTGCCGCGTTCCACCAGACGTACGACGAGGGTGCGGTGGCCGGCACCGTAGGAGGACGTGGTCAGCCGGAACGACCAGCCGGTGAGACCCTCGGCGGGACGCCAGGCTGCCGGCTCCACGGGAGCGTTGCGGCTGACGACCTGCCACTCGACGCGGGCATCCGGGATGACCCGGAAGCTCGTCCGTGTGGCCTGCGACGGCGTGCCGTCCCGCATCGCACGGGCGTACAGCACGTGTTCGCCGATGCCGAGACGCCCGGCATCGGCCCGCCACGTGCCGGTGGCCTCGTCGAGCTCCGCGGTAAGCGGGGAGGAGAAGCTGTCGTCGTCCACGGACACCTGCACCCGGCGGGTTTCCGGACGGCCGCCGACCCCTTCGGGGTCGGTGCCGCCGTCGGGGAAGGTGAACCGGCCGCCGGCCACGACGGTCTCGCCCTCGCGGATTTCGCCGCCGTCCGCGGGTGCCTCGATGGTGGCGCCGGATTCGAGGCCGGAGGGCGGTAGCGCGGCCGGGTCGACCATGAGCCTGGTGGCGTGGTCGCCCTCGTATCCCACCGAGAGCAAGGCGGTGGTGTCGGAGAGCAGTTGGACGGTCAGCTGCTCCCCCGTGAAGGCGTGCCGGGCGGTGTCGAACTCGATGGTGAGTTTCGTCCAGGAGCCGGTGACCGGCTGGGTCGTGGCCTTGCCACGGCCGATCTCCCGGTCGGTGGCGAGCAGGACGACGGACGGGCCCACCAGGGCCGCCGGGGCCCGTGTCCGCACGTACAGCTCGGCCCGCACCCGCGATCCCGCGGCGAGCGGCCCGTCCAGGGTGTCGGTCGACGGGTGAGCGGCGGTCGGCAGATACGGCGCTACGGAGGACAGGGTGTCACCGACGGGGCAGCCGTCCGCGTCACCCGCCCGGTCCGTGCGGTCCATGGTCCGCTCGCCCGAACAGTCGGGCCCCTGGTGCAGGTAGTAGCTGAACGACTTCTCCGTGTACGGCTCTTGGTCCGTGCCAGCCCGTTCCGCGCCGGCCTGCTGGGCGGCGAGGGTCCTGCGCAGTACGCCCAGCGCGCCGTCGAGCGTCGCCACGTCGTCGAGGCCCGTCGAGACGTCGCCCGGAAGCGGCGCGGGGTCCTCGGTTCCGTCCCCGTCCCGGTCGTAACCGCCCCAGATGCTGTCCCGTATGGCCCGGTCGGCGGCGAAGAAATCGTCCTCGACGGGGCGTTCGGGCAGCAAGGCCCGGCCGAGCAGCACGTCCGTGGCGCGGCGCGCGGTCTCGGGGGTTGCGGCGCCGTACCCCTCGAAGAGGACGTTGCCCGCCGTGTGCGGTGAGGCCAGCGGCCAGCTCGCGGACGGCAGGTTGTCCTCGCCGAGCGGGAAGGAGTTCTTCAGGACGGCCTCGCGCAGCTCACCCCGGGTGAGCCTGCCGTCCCTGAGGTACACACTCCCGTCGAGCGCGGCGCCCTCGGCGACGACCTGGCCGCTCTTCTGCCCGGCCTGTCCGTCACCGATCGCCTCGCGCACCCGCTGAAGCGTCGTGCCGAAGACGCCCGCTGTGTACGGCGTTGCCGCCGAGGTGCCGCTGAACTGGTCCTGGCACAGGACACCGGTGTGGCAGGCCGAGGGAAGGCTTCCGATGCCCCAGGACGACAGGTGCACGGGTATTCCGTCGCCGACGACGGCCCGCTGGTCGTCGCGGCGCAGCGCGCCGACGGTGATGTTCCAGTCGGGTCCGGTCTGGTCCGAGTGCCAGGTGCTGACGGGCACGTCGAAGGCGTTCCCGACGCCGTTGCCCGCGGCGAACAGGACGGTCTGGCCGCGCTCGGCGGCCTTCTTGGTAACTTCCTCGCCGCTGATCACGGGGCCGACGGGGGCGCCCCCGACGTACCCGAAGGAGTGCGAGGTGATGTCGACCCAGGGGTACTTGGTGGCGACCGTTTCGTCGAGCCCTTCGACCATGACGAGCAGGCAGGTCGGACAGTAGCCGTAGCGGTTGCCGGTCGAGACGGACGCGGAGCCGGTGCCGTGCCCGTGGTCGTCGAGGACCGGACGAGCGCCGTCGACGCTCGACGAGTACGCCCCGATGATCTTCGTTCCAGGGATCCAGTGGAGCTGTCCGCCCTTCACACGTTCGCCGGTCCACAGATCCTTGTCCGCCTCCGGCAGATAGCCCTTGCCGAGGGTGACGGGGATCGCGGGGGCGGATGCCGGGTAGCCGGGGATGTACTCCGAGGGGTGCCGGGTGAAGTTCTTCGTGAGCGCCAGCACGTCCGGGTCGGGGTAGGTGCGGGCGGAGAACTCGAGGTGGTAGGGGTTGATACCGGTGTCGGCGATGCCGATCACGGTGACCGGCGGCGCCGCGTCCAGCCGCTCGGCGTCGCCGACGAGCACGGAGGTGGTCTCGCGCCGTTCCAGGCCCCGGGCGTCGGTCGCCTTGAGGGTGACGAGGTGCCGGCCGTCGGGCAGTTCCGGCGTGACGGTGGTGCCCGTACCGTCGTCGAAGCGACCGTCGCCGTCCAGGTCCCAGGCCGCCTCCACGGGGTCCGTGCCGCCGTTGACCATGCCGCTGAGCCGTTGCTCGGTGCCCGTTTCGAACTTGTACGGGCCCCCCGCCTTCACCTCGGGCCGCGGATCGGCGGAGACCCTGCGGGCGACGACCTGCGCGGTCACGTCGGCCGTGACAGTGGCCCACTTGACCGCTACGACCTTCCAGGTGCCCTCGGCCGGGTCGGCCATGGACGTCTTCTCCGGGTGCCCGGCCGATTCCGACCTCGCCACGACCGTGCCGGACGGGTCGGTGACGCGCAGATCGTAGTCCTGCTCCGGCGTCGTCCAGGACAGGGTGACGTCCAGGGACCGCACGCCGGAGGGCACGTCGAAGGGAAACTCGACGCTCTGGTCGGCAGGGAAGGCGCCGGGCGTCGGGTCGGTCCTCGTCTCGTCGAGCAGTTCGCTGCTCGTCTCCTCGCCCACGACGGCCTTGACGGTGTCGCTCGTGCCGGTGCCCGCGGCGTCGGTGACGGTGAGCCGGATGGCGTACGTGCCCGGGGTGAGCCCGGTCGTGTCGAAGGCGGGGCTCGCTGAGTCCGCGCCGGTGAGCCGGCCGTGCTCGGCGGTCCAGGCCCAGGTGTAGGGAGCGGTACCGCCGTAGGCGCTGCCGAGAAGCGGCGCTTTCTCGCCCGCGATGACGAAGGGGCTGTCGCCCGCGTCGGCGTGCAGCGCGGCACCGGCGGGTGGTTGCGGGACACCGGTGCGGGCCGTGCCGGTCACGTCCACCGTGCTGCTCAGCGGCTGCTTGACCGTGCCGTCCTCGGTGACCTCCTGGCCGCCGATCGAGGAGACCGTGACATCCGGGCCCTCCGCCGCGGTGGCGCCCGTGAGGGGGAGCAGGGCGAGGGACACGACCAGCGAGGTGACGGTGACGAGGCGCCGGAAGCGTATGCGCGCGCGTCTCATCAGCTCTGGCTCCACTTCTGCGCGCAGGTCTTCAGATCGGCCTTGACGCGCTGGCCGCGGTCGACCACGACGGGCACCTGTTGCAGGACCTTCCCGTTCTTCTCGCAGGAGAGCGTCCAGTTCTCGACGAGTCCGCCGACCTCCTGGGCGGTCGCGTCGTAGAGGGACGCGGTGAGCTCCCAACTCGGCGCGGCAGAAGCCCAGTTCTCCACCCGCAGCACGTAGTCGCCCTGCGCGGGGGAGTCGAGGAGGACGCGTTCCTTCTCGCCGACGGAACCGGTGGACCGTCCGACCTCGGTGAGGGTGCCGTCGGAGTTCCTGCGCAGCACGTACAGGTCGAGATCGTCCGGGGTGGGCCAGTCGAGCCTCACCTCGAGGAGATCGGCGGTCCGGTCGACGGTGAACTCCCGCTCCGTGGGCTGCGCGGGCAGCGTCGTACCCGTGTACGTCTGCCGCTTCAGCGGCTCGGAGTCGACCACCCGGATCTGGCGGGCCTTGACGACGGGCCGGGTGGAGGGGTTGACGTGCCAGGTGTAACCGCCGCCCGCGCCGACGGTCATGGTGGTGTCGAGGGTGTCCGCGATGGTGCCGGACCAGGTGGGCGTGGCGAAGGTCTTCTTCAGCCGCAGCGTGGCCCCGGCGGGCGCCTTGCCGGTGATGACCGAGTGCGCCGCCGGGTCGACGGCGTTCTCCAACGCGAGCAGGAACGCCTCGCGGTTGCCCTTGCCCACGTACTCGCCCGCGCCGAGGTATTCGTCGATGACCTCCGGGAACGGCGGGTGGAACTCGTCGGGCCCTATCTCGAAGGTGTAGCCGTAGCCGCCGGTCGCGTTGTACGACCAGTCCTCAGTGGTTCCGGTGGTGTCGTACAGCTGCCAGCTGTGCTGACTGGTGTAGCCGTTCTGGGCCGCCATCCGGTCGCCGAGTTCCTTCATCGCGGCCTCGTCCGGTGGGTCGCCGAGGGGCAGTCCGTCGGGACCGGTGGTGTCGGGCGCGACGCCGTTCGGGCGCAGCACCAGATTGGAGAAGGTGTGGTTGGTGATGAGCCCGGTGACCTGCCGCCCGCTGACCAGCTCGCGGATGTTCTGCGTCTCCGGCTCGGAGAACGGCCCGGCACCGCGGTAGGTGGCCTGCACCGGCTCCTCCGCCGCGCCCGGACCGCCCCAGAAACCGCCGTAGTTGCGGTTGGGGTCGACACCTGCGCCGAAGCCGCCGGGGCTGCTCGCGAGGGCGCACTCGTTGGCGAGCGGGGCCAGGCCGTCGGCCATACGGCAGTTCTTGCGCTTGTACGCGTTGCCGGGCGTGGCGAGGATCGACCCGGTGCCGCCCTCGTCGATGCCGCGCAGGTCGACCAACTGCCCGTCGCTGAACGACTTCTCGAAGCCGTCGACGTTCACCACGGGCACGACCAGCACCCGTGCCTTCTTCAGCAGGGAGGTGATGCGGTCGTCGTTGCCGTAGCCCCGGACCAGGTCGAAGGCGAACTCGATGGCGTGCTCGCCGGAGGGCCATTCCCGGGCGTGGTGCAGCCCCATCATCAGGAAGACCGGTCGGCCGTCCTCGGGGGCGTCCACGTCGTGCGCGATCTCCAGCCCGTACACGGTCTTGCCCTCGAGGCTCTTGCGCGGCAGGGTGAACGTCCTTACCAGGCCGGGGTGTTCCTCGTCGAGACGGTCCATGTCGGCCTTGTAGGCGCCGAGTCCGCGGTAGGCGTCCCGTCCCGAGGGCAGGGGCGAAACCGCGGTGGCGGCGGCGTAGGCGCGGTTCGCCGCGTTGACGTCGGACTCGCGTTGCGCCAGATCCGGTATTCGAACTCGCCAGTCGAAGCCCGCGCCCGCCAGAGCCAGTTGGTCGGCCGCACGGTGCAGTACGACCTCGACATAGTCGTGTCCGGCGTGCTCGGTCAGGTCGAGGCCGAGCGCGACGAGGCGGTCCTTGTCGGCGCGCGTCGGGGTGCTCACCGTCACCAGCTGCGGGCGGAAGCCCTCCGCCGCCGCTGCGGTAGGCGCCGGCGAAGCGGGCGACGGCCCACCACCGGCCACGACAGCGGTCACCACCACGGCGCAGGCGATCAGTCTGCTTCTGCGCGACCCTCGGGACGAACCAACCACATGAACTCCTACTCACCAGGAGACACGCCGGCTGTCCCGGGCGCGCCTTGTGGGCGGCCGGTTCACCGGGCGTTGCCCGATCGCTTGGGGGTGGCGGACAGGAACCTACCCCTCCGGACACAGCCCGTACACAGGTTCGCGTGGACGAGAGAACGCAATCCCGGCGCGCACGGCCGGGCCAGCACGCCGTACGAGGTCTCACCGGACACCGGCTTGGTGCGCTGAGGGGGAGCGGCGAACACGCGCCGGAGCATGGCCGGTGGCTGCGGCCCTCTCAGACGGCAGCTTCACGGCACGGTTCTCTGCCATGGTCGTGGTGCGCCGCGGACGCGATCGCTCCGGACTGAGGGCCGCCCCAGCGCGACGAGCAGTCCGTACTCGTGATCCACGATGTGCCGACGATCGCCGACGAAAAGGGCGGCAGGCCGCCGTCGTCGGCGGTGCGCCAGCGCAGGCGGCCTGCCGCGTCGCGGTAGTAGTTCTGGACGACGATCTGCCGCAGCGCCTCGGTCTGCGGGCCGGGCCGGTAACCCGTGCCTCCGCGCACGCTTCCGCCAGCCCATGCCGACCCGCCCTGACAGCAGGCCAGTGCCCTGCGTTTTTCTCGGATGCCCGTTGATCGTGTGATGCCGTAGAGGGCGAGGAAGCGGTGGCGGTCGGTGTGGGCCCGGCATCCGACGGTGGGGCTCGCCGCCAACGTCAACGGGACCGAGTTGGCACGAACCGGGCAAACTCCTGCTCTGCCCTCTCCATAGCCTGTCCCTGTCAGTCGTAGGAAGACCGCTTGTAGGGAAAGCAGTGGCTCGTTGCCGGTGGCGAACAGCGGCAGGATCGCCACCACGTCCGGCGGTCCGTCCGAGTGCCGAAGACCCCGGAGGGACCACGCGCTATCTGCACTCGGCATACGCCCTGGTCATGGCCCGTGCCCATGGCGCCGGGTCTCGTGCTTCCCCCCCAGCAGAGAGGTCTTCCGCACATGTCCAGATTCCTCAGCAGGCGGCGTGTCCTCGCCACGGGCGCGGGTGCCGCCCTCGGTCTCGGCGCCGCCGCGGCTCCGGCCACAGCCTCTTCTTCCGCGCCCCGGCACGCCTCCGGCCCCGAGGAGACCAGGACGCTCGACGAGCTGTACCGGGCCGCCCTCGCCGAGGGCGGCAAGCTCGTGCTCTACGCCGGCGGTGACACGCCGAACCAGCTGGACGCCGTCAAGGCGGGCTTCACGCGGCGTTTCCCGGGCATGGACATGACGCTGATCGTGGACTACAGCAAGTACCACGGCGTCCGTGTCGACAACCAGCTCGCGACCGGCAGCCTCGTCCCCGACCTCGTCCAGCTGCAGACTTTGCACGACTTCGCGCGCTGGAAGGAGCAAGGCCGTCTGCTGCCCTACAAGCCCGCCGGGTTCTCCAAGCTGCACCACCGCTTCCGGGACCCGCAGGGCGCCTGGGTGGCGGGCGCGGTGATCGGCTTCAGCTTCATGTACGGCCCGGCGGCGGTCGGTTCGGACGCGCCGCGCACTCCGCTCGACCTGGTCGACCCGAAGTGGAAGGGGAAGATCGCCTCGTCGTACCCGCATGACGACGACGCGGTCCTGTATCTCTACACGCTGTACGCCGAGCGGTACGGCTGGGACTGGGTGGCCCGGCTGGCCGCACAGGACGTGCGGTTCGGGCGGGGCACCGATTTCCCCGAGGAGGCGGTGAGCGGCGGCCGGGCGGCGATCGGTGTCGGCGGGTCGGGGTCCCTGGCGGCGTCGGCGTCGCAGCCCGTGCGGTGGGCGGTGGCCGACGGGCATCCGTTCGTGGCCTGGGGGCAGCGCCTCGCGGTCCTGAGACAGGCCAAGAACCCGACCGCGGCCAAGCTCTACCTCAACTGGGTGCTGTCCGCCGAACGGCAGCAAGCAGCCCGCTTCGGCTGGTCGGTACGGACCGACGTCACTCCCGCGGGCGGGCTGAAGCCGATCTGGGAGTACCCGAACGCCCACCTCGACGGCTTCCCCCGCTTCATGGCCGACCGTGCCGAAGTGGAGCGCTGGAAGCAGACGTTCGCCCTGTACTTCGGCGAGGTCAAGGGCGACCCCACGACGGGCTGGCTCGGGCTGCACCCCGGAGCGTGACCATGGGCGGGGTCGCAGGTCCCACCGGTGGGCCACGCCGCCAGGGCTGCGTCGTTCGCGCGGGGGTGTCCGGTTTGATCAGACGACGCCTGGGCCGGTCATACGGCTCTGACGTGTGCAGATGGCTTCTGCTCGGGCGGTCGTGCGGGTCGGGTCGCGCCGCTGTTGACCGTGGTTGTCCGCTCTTACGGGCACGCTATGGGCACGGGCGCGAGGACCGGTGGGCAGAGCGCGTTCTCGGACGGGCACGTGTTGAGCCGAGCTCGGTCGGACGTCCAGTCCGGGAACGCCTTCGCGCGCACAGAGCTTGAGTGAAGCCCGTTCTGCGCTGCAAGGTCGACGGTCGCAGCTTCGCGGAAGGGGTGACGCTCGGCCTTGGTTCAGTTGCCGGCTTCTGGTCTGTACCAATGCAGCGCCTGGCCGGTGACGGCGGCGATGCACTCGAAGTCCCGGTCGCGGTGCAGCAGAGTGCCCTTGCAACTCGGCCGTGGCGGCCACCACCAAATCGACGGCCCTGGCGCTGCGGTGCTGTCCGCGCTGGGTGAGGACCTCCTGGACCCGCCAGGCGCGGTCGTAGGCGCGGTCGTCGAAACTGGCTCGTGGACCGTCAAGCGGAAAACGGCAGTTTCATCGGCCGAGCCGTCGCCACTACCGGGGACAGCACTCGCGAACTGACGGCAGCCGCAGCGGGAATCGGGAACCTCCCGCTTCCATCTGTGGGTTTCGTACGGTCTGAGGCGGCGCGGTCAGGCGATCCCGGTGCCGCGCAGCAGCAGCAACGCCACGTCCACCACCGCCACCGCGACCGCTGCCGCGAACGCCACCCGCTCCCAGCGGCGTCCCAGCACCGTTCCCGTCACCGCGACCAGAGCGGTCACCACGAGCACTGCCAATCCCCACCTGCCGGGTGGCCCGGCCGGCCCCAGCACCAGAACCGCGGATGCGGCCACCAGCGGTACCGGCAGCAGCAGCCGCGCGCCGTCGGGGCCCAGCCGGTGCGGCCATCCCCGTACGCCCGTCGCCAGATCGCCACGGATGTCCGGCAGTACGTCACCCAGATGGGCTCCGACCCCCAATAGCGCCCCGGCGGTGACGACCCACCAGGCCGGCCACGGCTGCCCCGGCAGCCCCAGCGCCACGAATGCCGGGAGCGCGGCGAAACCCACCGCGTACGGTGCCCAGGACCATGCAGTTGCCTTGAGCCGCAGGTCGTACGCCCACGCCGCCCCTACTCCGGTCAGGTGAACGGCGCCCGCCCACAGGCCACAGGCGAGCGAGAGCGGCAGGCACAGCGCCAGCGCGGCATACGCGGCCACCCACACCTCCGTCACACCGACCGTGCCGTCGACGACGGGTTTGCCATGGCGGCCGGCGGCGATGTCCCGGCGTGCGTCGAACGCGTCGTTGCACCAGCCGACGGACAACTGCCCGGTCAGAACGGCGGCGCCGGTCAGCACACAACGCGCGGCGCCCTGGCCGGCGGTCACGGCGAGCGCGGCCATCAAGGCGGTGACCGCCACGACAGGCCCGGGGTGGCACGACCCGGCCAGACCAGCCAACCGGACGGCCCAACTCGCCTCGGGGCCGCCGGTCGTCGACTGCTCGGGAGTGCCCACCCGGCCGATCGTAGGCGCCCAGGCCTCACCCGGCCGACACACGCGCTCTCCGGGGCGCACCGCCGGACGGGCGATCCATGGTGTCGAAGTCCCGGTCCGGGGAACACGTGGGGAGCAACTCACCCGAGTTGGTAACCGGATGGGAACCATATGACGCGGATCGCCGCCGTTCACGGTGCCCTCGCGCCGCACCGCCGCGCCCAGTCCGAGATCACTGACATGATCGCCCGCACCTGCCTGCCCGAGGGCACCGACCGCCGGGTCCTGGACCGGCTGCACCGCAGCGTGAAGGTCAGCTCGCGTCACATGACGCTGCCGCTCGAACGGTACGGGGAACTGGACGGGTTCGGCGCCGCCAACGACGCCTTCATCGGCGCCGCCACCGACCTGGGCGCCAAGGCCGTCCGGGGCGCACTGCATGCCGCCGGCCTGACCGCCGCCGAAGTGGACCTGCTGATCTTCACCTCTGTCACCGGCATCGCCACCCCCTCGATCGACGCACGGCTGGTCGGCCGACTCGGACTGCGGCCGGACGTCAAACGGCTGCCCCTGTTCGGCCTGGGCTGTGCCGGTGGCGCCGCCGGCCTGGCCCGTATGCACGACTACCTGCTGGGTCGGCCCGACCACGTGGCGGTGCTGCTGTCGGTCGAACTGTGCTCGCTCACCTTCCAGCGCAACGACGCCTCCATGGCCAACCTGGTCGCCACCGGGCTGTTCGGCGACGGCGCCGCCGCGGTCGTCGCGTGCGGCGCGAACCGCCCGGGCCGCACGGATGAGACCGCCGGCCCGACGATCGCGGACACCCGCAGCCACCTGTATCCGGACACCGGGCGCGTCATGGGCTGGGACATCAAGGACACCGGCTTCCAGGTCGTCCTCGACCCGCGGGTCCCCGATGTGGTGCGCCGTTACCTCGCCGATGACGTCGAGGGGTTCCTCGGCGACCATGGGATCAAGCCGAAGGACGTGACCGCCTGGGTCTGCCACCCCGGCGGCCCCAAGGTCCTGGAGGCCGTCACCGAGGCCCTCGACCTGCCCGACGGCGCCCTCGATGTGACCTGGCGTCATCTGGCCGACGTGGGCAACTTGTCCTCGTCATCGGTACTCCACGTACTGCGCGACACCCTGGCTCAACGCCGCCCGCCGCCGGGCACACCGGGCCTGCTGCTGGCCATGGGGCCTGGCTTTGCCGGCGAACTCGTCCTGCTGCGCTGGTAGTTCGGACTCCGTCGGAGGACACGAAGGACACATGATCTGGTACGGACTGCTGGTGGCCGCCGTCGCCGGCGAGCGCGTCGCCGAACTCGTCGTCGCCCGCCGCAATGAACGGTGGAGCACCGCCCGCGGCGCGACCGTGACCGGGCAGGGCCACTACCCCGCGATGGTTGCCCTCCACACCGGCCTGCTGATCGCCTGCCCGCTCGAGGTGTGGCTGGCCGGCCGCCCCTTCGCACCCGCCCTGGCCTGGCCGATGCTGGCCGTGCTGGCGGCCTCCCAGGCACTGCGGTGGTGGTGTATCCACACCCTGGGACCCCGCTGGAACACCCGGGTGATCGTCGTACCCGGCCTGCCGCTGGTGACCGGCGGCCCCTACCGGTGGCGGTGGGTGCGGCACCCCAATTACGTGGCCGTGGTCGCCGAGGGCGTGGCCCTGCCCCTGGTGCACACCGCCTGGGTCACCGCGGCCGTGTTCACGGTACTCAACGCCGCCCTGCTCACCGTGCGCATCCGCTGCGAGAACCGGGCGCTGGCCGCTGCGACCACGCCGACCGCACCAGCTCCGGCGTGATCGACGTACTGGTGGCCGGCGGCGGACCGGCAGGTCTGGCCGCCGCTATCCACGCCGCGCTCGCCGGCCTGGAGGCCGTCGTCGTCGAACCCCGGACCACGCCCGTGGACAAAGCCTGCGGAGAAGGCGTCATGCCCGGCGGTGTCGCCGCGCTGCGGGCACTGGGTGTCGAGGCCAGTGGCCGCGAACTGCTCGGCATCCGCTACGTGGAGGGCAGCACCCGCGCCGAAGCGTCCTTCCGCGGCCACGGCGGGCTGGGGATCCGCCGTACGACGCTGCACTCTGCCTTGCACGAGCGCGCTCTCGGCCTCGGCGTGCGCATGCTGCCGGGCAAGGTCGGCGAGGTGCGCCAGAGCGCGGACACGGTCACCGCCGCCGGGACCACGGCCCGTTGGCTGATCGCCGCCGACGGCCTGCACTCCCCGGTGCGCCGCGGCCTGGGACTGGAACTGCCGGGCCGCCCCCACGGCCGCTACGGCCTGCGCCGGCACTACCGCGTCGAACCGTGGACGGACTTCGTGGAGGTCCACTGGTCCCGGCACGGCGAAGCCTATGTGACACCGGTCGGCGACGACTTGGTGGGCGTCGCGGTCCTCAGCCGCAGCCGTCGCGGATACGACGAGCACCTGGCCGGCTTCCCGGCCCTCACCGCCTCGCTGCGCGGCCCGGCCGCGACGGAGGTACGCGGCGCCGGACCACTGCGGCAACGGGTGCGGCGCAGAACCGCCGGCCGTGTCCTGCTCGTCGGCGACGCCGCGGGCTACCTGGACGCCCTCACCGGCGAGGGCATCGCCCTCGCGCTGGCGACGGCCGGGGCCGCTGTCCACTGCCTGGCCGCCGGGCGACCGGACGCATATGAGCGCGCCTGGACCCGGCTGACCCGGCGCCACCGACTGCTGACCGGGGCCCTGCTGGCCGCGAGCCGCCGTCCCGGCACCGCCCGCCTCATCGTCCCCGTAGCGTCCCGGATGCCCCCGGTGTTCTCCGCCGCGGTCCACGCACTGCAGTAGTGGCCGATTCCCCACCGCGGCAGGACTCCTGCCGACGGGTCCGAAGTTTCTCCGGCAGTTCAACCACCACGTCGGATCGGGCGAATCGGCCGATTCCGGCTTCTCTGTCGGATCTTGACCACCTGAAGATCACCAGCAACATCCAGGATCGCCGACGGAACCGGAATGCCCGACCGTCGACAACCTCCCTCGCGTAGTCGACGGACTGCCATGTCTGAGCGACCGCGGGCCGCAGCCCTCCCGGTGTGGGCCCAAGCGCCGTGCAGCGCGCCGGATATGCGCGCGCAGGGCACCGGATATGCGCGTCCGCCGCGCCTCGACGCCGTCCACATTCTGGGACTGTGCGGCTTCGGGCCACCTGTCGCACCGCGCGAGGGCTACGCTGCTGTACAGGCGTCCCAGACCCCGGCGGCTTGTCGTTTCACGACACAGATGGCTGCGGGGAGCGGACCTTTCGTCCGTCACCCGGCGCATCCCTGGAGGGAACCGGGTGGGTCCCCTGTCCTGTTGCACAGGCCCTCGGACCGGCCGTCGTTCCGTCTCCGCCGAACGTACGCCCCTGCCGACAGCGCGCCAAGGGGCCGGGAAACCCGGCATCCCCACCTCGCTGCCGGATGGCCTTTGAACCGAGGCGTCATGCCCCTTCCACAGCTCACCATCTACCGCCATGACCAGAGGCATCGTGCACTGATCACCCTGGCCGGTGAGATCGGCCTGGAATCGGCACCGCTGGTGCGCGCGGCACTGGCACAGTGCTTGAGCGACGGCATCCGCATCGTCGACGTCGACCTCACCCCCGTGACCTTCTGCGACTGCAGCGGCCTCAATGCCTTCCTCTACGCCGCGCAGCGGACCAGGAGGGCCGGCGGAATCCTACGACTGCACAACCCGCCACAGTCGCTGGGGCGGATCCTCGACCTCACCGGCTGCGGGGCCCTGCTTCTCGGCCTACCGCTCGGGCATCGGCCTCCGTCTCTCGGGGACGTCCCTGCCCCGGCTGCTCCAGCCCTCCCGTACCGGAGTGTTCCGCCGGGGCCCGTCCTCTCGGGCGATGCGCGGTGAAGGCCCAGCCCAGGAAGGGACAGCCGCACAAGCCCCATGCAGGCGAGTCGTCCACCATGGACGCGGTCCGATTGCGTCGGATGAACCGCTGGCTGACGCAGGGCCTGAGCGGCGAACTGGCGGATATGTACGTCGACTCCCGCGAGACGTCCGCCGCGGAGGCGTACCGCAGCCGCAGCCGCCAGGACTTCCTGAACCGTCTCACCGGTGACATCCGTCGGCCGGGGTTCGCCATGGTGATCGCGGAGACGGACCACCTGGTGGGAGGTGCCTTCAGGTTCCCGGTGGGCAGTGACGGCTTCTGGTGGTCCGGGTTCGACGGAGCACTGCCGCAGAGCATCGAGCAACTCACGG
Source organism: Streptomyces sp. DG1A-41 (assembly GCF_037055355.1). GTDB lineage: Bacteria > Actinomycetota > Actinomycetes > Streptomycetales > Streptomycetaceae > Streptomyces. Next base: position 4,870,860 of record NZ_CP146350.1, read on the forward strand.
CGTCCGGCGGCGTCTTCGCGATCACCAGCATCCTGGTCCAGCCACACCCACAGGACCAGGACGTGGCCCGCCGTTTGCAGGAGCGGCTGCTGGGCGACCATTAGGCGTCACTCGGTGCCACCTTGGTGGAACCGGACGATCACCCGACCCTCGCGTCGCTCCGCTCATGGGGATGGCTGGACGTGGGAGAGGTGTGGCGGCCGGCGGGCCCGACCATGTTGCGTGCGCTGGTATTCCCCCTCGGGGAACGAACCACGGCGCGGCTGGAGGGCCTGGCACACGATGCCTGGACCCGGTGGCCCGGATGAGGTCCGACAGTCGCTCGGCCCGCATCCAGGTGTTGGTCGCCGAGCAGGCGGCCCGACGCGGTGCCCGGGTCGGCGTGGTCGATGTGTGCACCGCGGCCGTGGCCGCACTGCCGGTCGGCGGAGCCGGGGTATCAGCGATGTCCAAGACCGCCGCAAGCCATCCGCTGTGCAGCACCGACGGCATCAGCGAACAGCTGGAGGAGCTCCAGCTCACCCTGGGCGAGGGGCCCTGTGTGGACGCCTTCACCCAGGGTTCCGCCGTTCTGACACCTGATCTGCTGACCGGCGCGATGCAGGACCGCTGGGCCGTGTTCGCCGATGCGGCCCTGGTAGCCGGGGCACGCGCGGTCTTCGCGCTCCCTTTGCAGATGGGGGCGATCAGCCCGGGAGTTCTGGACCTGTACGCCGACGTCCCCACCGTGCTGGACACCGAGGAGCTGGCCGACGCGCTGGCGTTCGCCGACCTGGCGACGCTGCTCCTGCTCGACGCGCGGATCGACGAGACGGGCGCGCCGGTCGACGGAGTACTGGCAGATCGCGGCTTCGAGGACCTGGGCGGATACCGGGCGGAGATCGACCAGGCCACCGGCATCCTCACCGTCCAGCTCGGCGTCAACATCGACGAAGCCTTCGTCCGGCTCCGCGCCTACGCCACCTGCTGCCCGGGGAGGGGCTGGCCGCTGCGCCCGGGAGCCGACAGGGTTAAGGGGTGGAAGGGCCGGGGAGTTCCACTACCACCGATTCCGGAGATCCCCATGGTTCTTCCAGTGCGGCCCGAAGTGCGGTGACGGTATCCGCGCCGATGCGCCCGGCGAGCGTGGCTTCGAGCCCGGCCAGGATCTGCATCGTCTCCGCGCGGCGCCGGACGCCGGACGCCGAGAGCAGCACGAGCTTCGACCGGGCGGATCGCGGATCGCTCTCCACGGTCACCACACCCGCGGCGACAAGTTCGTGGACCCACTGGTGTGCTGTCGGGGCGCTGACGCCCAGACGCCGAGCCAGCTCGGCAATGCTCGCCCCCTCTGACGGGAGCTGACTCAGCAGAGTCACGTGTGCCGCACTGATGGCCGACCCGTCTTCCTGGGCCTCGAACGCAGTGGTCAGGGCAGCTCGGAACCAGTTGTGTGCGCGCCACAGCAGCCGGATGAGCGGCTCGGATTCAGACGGGGAGGAGGCCATGTGGTTCTGCTTTCACGCTGGGGCGGTCGGTTCGGCGTGGTCTGCCGATCGTAAGCCGGTCAGATCGGGCGCCCAACATCGCCGGGGCTTCCGAGATCAACCTCCATTAGGTAGCCTACGAGTAGGTTACCTAATGGTTGGTTCGATCGATCCCCAGCCCCGACCTCATGCCCCGATTCGCCTGAAATCGATGGAAAGGCAGGATGATGACGACAGGATCGTCTGTATCCCCCCTCGCCGCGGACACCTCGCGGCGGCGTCTGCTGGCCGCCGCAGCCGGTGCCGCCGCCGGCACAGCAGCCCTCGCGGCCCCGCCCGCCGCCGCCCAGGCCGCCACCTCCACGTCGGCCGGGACCGCCGCCGGCCGCCCGGGGCGCGGTATGAAGGTGATCGCAGTCGAAGAGGCGTTCTCCGTTCCGGAGCTGATCCCGTGGCCGGGCGAAGCCTGGATGCCCCCCGGCTGGGGGAAGAGTGGGGGCGCCGGCTCGCCGACCTCACGGAGTTGCGGCTGGCGGACATGGACGAGCATGGCGTTGACATGCAGGTCCTGTCGCTCACCTCACCCGGCGTGGAGGCCATCGAGGACCCCTCCGAGGCCGTGGCCACGGCCCGCCGGGTCAACGACTACCTGGCCGACGTGGTCGCCGCCCACCCGACACGGTTCGCCGGCTTCGCCACCCTGCCGTTGCAGGACCCGAAGGCCGCCGTGGTCGAACTGCGCCGGGCGGTGGAGCAACTCGGCCTCAAGGGAGTCCTGCACAATGACCACGTTCAGGGCCACTACCTCGACGAGCCGCAGTTCCGGCCGGTGTGGGCCGAGCTTGAACGGCTTGGCGTGACGCTCTACCTCCATCCCGCGCTCTTCCCCGCCGATCAGTGGCGGGTGTTCCAGGGGCACCCCGTGCTGAGCGGGCCGTCCTGGGGATGGACAGCGCAGGTCGGCGCCCACGCACTTCGCCTGATCTACGGTGGAGTGTTCGACGAGTTCCCCGGGGCCTCGGTGACGCTGGGGCACATGGGAGAACTGCTGCCTTTCCAGCTGGCCCGGCTCGACAGCCGCTACCACCAGGCCGACCCCAAGAGCAGGCCACGACAACTGCCCTCCCACTACCTGCGGCACAACCTCTACGCGACCACCAGCGGCGTCTTCTCCCACGCGGCCCTCCTCGGAGCCGTCCAGGCCATCGGCGCCGACCGGCTGCTGTTCGCCGTCGACTACCCCTACGAATCAACGGCAGAGGCAGTCGAGTTCCTCCGCACAGCGCCGTTCTCCCGCGCCGACCTCAAACGCATCGCACACCGCAATGCGGCACACCTGCTGAACCTCTGATCAAGACGTCAGCAGGTGAGGAGTGTGGCTGGGCCGACGGCACATACATGTGCCGTCGGCCCAGCCCCGAGCACCGGCACCGAATGCTCGGTCCTGAGCCGACGGGATCCGCCCGCACGTCGATGGCGTTGGTACGCCACTTGAGCAGACCTTCAAACGGTGACCCTCGTCCGGCTGGGCGCGACCTCCGTCAGGCAGGGCCCGGCCCACCACGCCGACAGCAAGAACGAATCCTCCGCACCTCGGGAAGACAGGCTCGCGCCATGGCAGACGCACTCCTGACCGACACCACCACGGGAACCGTTCGCGGATGCGCACTCTCCGGCGGAGGCCGTCTCTTCGCCGGTATCCCCTTCGCCGCACCCCCGGTGGGCGAGCTGCGGTTCCGCCCGCCCCAGCCGCCCCGGTCGCGGCAGGGTGTCCGCCAGGCCGACACCTTCGCACCGGCGCCTGCGCAGGGCGCCTCTTCCCTGATGTCGGAGGCGAGCCGGAAGTCCTCCTTCCCCGCCTTCCCCACGGCGGAGATCCGGGAGACGTCCGAGGACTGCCTGTATCTCAACGTCTGGACGCCCACGGCGACGGTGGAGGACGCCATCCGCCCCGTCATCGTGTGGATCTACGGCGGCGGATACGAGGCCGGCTCCGCCGCACCCCCCTACAGCGATGGGGCTGCGCTCGCCCGGCAGACCGGCGCGGTCGTCGTCACCGCCAACTACCGCCTGGGGCACTCGGTTTCTGCACCTGGCCGACCTCGGCAGCCAGTGGGCGGGGTCGACCAATCTCGCCCTGCAGGACCAGATGGCCGCACTGCGCTGGGTACGGGACAACATCGCCTCCTTCGGCGGCGACCCCGGCAACATCACCGTGGCGGGGCAGTCCGCCGGTGCCTTCTCCATCGGAGCCCTGCTGGCCGCACCCGCGGCCGCCGGCCTCTTCCACAAGGCGATCCTCCAGAGCGGCAGCACGTCCCGAATCTTCGACCGGGCCACCGCCACCACCATGGCCGAGGACCTGATCACCGCACTCCGCCTCGATGGCCCGGAGGACCTGCTCACCGTCACCTGCCAGCGGATCCTGGACGCCCAGAGCACGGTCGTCACCGGCGACATCGGGCAGCGCAACCTGCCCGGCGGCCGGTCCCGGGGTGCCGTACTCGACGGCAGCGTACTGCCCGTCGCCCCGCAGCAGGCCGTCGCCGACGGCGCCGCCGCCGACATCCCCCTGCTCGTCAGCACCACCCGCGACGAAGTGCGCGTCTTCCAGATGATCGGCGGCGACTCCTTTCGCCCCGAGGACGAAACAGCCCTGTACACCGAGATGCGGCGCGCCGGTGTCACAGAGCCGGAGAAGCTCCTCGACGCCTACCGGAACCGTATCGCCGACTCCGGCGACCTTTCAGCCCTGCGCGGTGCCTTCCTCACCGACGCCCCTACCGGATCCCGGCCACGCGTCTGGCCCGGGCCCAGGCAGGGGCGGGAGGCCGCGCCTACCACTACCTCCTCGTCGACGAACCGTGCGGACCGGCCATGGGCGCCTTCCACGGCGCCGACCTGCTCCACGTCTTCGACAGTCCGTCCCTCGTCGGCGCCGACACCCCCGAACACCTCACCGCCCGCGACACCCTCGTCGGCGCCTGGGCCGCCTTCGCCGCCACCGGCTCCCCGGGCTGACCGCCCTATGCCCCGGAAGCCACGGGCAACTCCCGGGCCATCGGCGGCTCCCCGGCCGAAGCCGACCGCATGATCACCGAACCCCCGGCCGACGACGTCACCGCCCGCCACTACGAGAACCTGCCTTTCGATACCGACCACATCGTTACCGTCACCGACGACTGACGCCCCCGCCAGCCGCAGCAGTTGCCGTTCGGGGATCGGTCACCGTGTCCGATCCCCGAACGCTGGCGCAAAGCGTCCCCGTCGCCGATGTCCTGGACGCCCAGACCGCTCTCGCGCGCGAGGCGGCAGGCAGACTCGGGCTCCGTACGGTCCCCTTGTTCAGGCCGGTCGCCGGAGTCGGCCCGCTCCCGGACGCAGCACGCTGGGCCGCATGCCTCGCAGGCCGAGCCCCGGGTCTGGACATCATCATCGGCACCACTGGGCGGAAGATGAGCGCCTTCTACGCCCTGAACCCGGCGCTGCGCCGCCTGCGCCGGGTCCCGGCACTGGGTTCGGTGACTGCGGACGCTGTGGAACGGGCCGCGGGTGCTGTCTGCTTCGACCGTCCCGCCCGCCGCCTGGCTGCCCGGCTGAGCGAGGCGGGTGCCCGCGTGTGGACCTACCGGTTCGACTACGCCGTCCCCGCCTCTCCCTTCGGCGCCACCCACTCCATCGAACTGCCCTTTCCGTTCGGCACCGATGCCGACTGGACCACCGCCCCGATGCTCGCCGGCGCCGACCCGCACGACATCGACATCCTGGGCCGAGCCCTGCGCACCGCCTGGCTCAGCTTCATCCGCACCGGCACCCCGACCACCGACACCCCCTGGCCGCCGCTTACGGCAGCCGCACCCGCCGTACACCGCTGGCACCCCTGAGGGCACCAGACACGCGACCGGAATGCAGGACCGTTCAACCAGAGGACGCCAAGCTGAAGGACCTGATGGTCCGCGCTGGCCAGTCCTCGGAGCGGGCCCAGTTGATCTACCAGCATTCGACGGCGAAGCACCGGCGCAGGCTCGCTCAGGGCATCGACGCCGAGGTGCGGCAGCAACTGCGCGAGGCAGCTGAGAAGGGAAGGCCGACCGCAGAAGCGTGACAACGCTCTTCGGAGAGCCCCTACAGCACCGTGCGCCCCTTGTGCCCCCTTGAGGGACGGCCTCCGTTGAGATCAGCTTTCCCTGTATGTACTGACAGGGGAGTTGAGGCTGGTCTCGGCCGGCCTGCCGGAGGGGGAGCAGTGGCGATCAAGTTGTTGTCGGTTGGGCCTGCGCGGAACGAGCTGATTGACAAGGCCATCGCGCTGGGCAATCGCTACACCAAGACGTTGGGGCTCTTGACGCCTCCCGCGTATCGCCAGGCGGCGGAGGACGGTGGACTTTTGGTCGCCGTTGAAGCGGACGAGGTGATCGGCTACGCGTTGTTCGGGCTCCCGAAGAGGAGTGCCCACATACGCCTCGCGCACCTGTGTGTGGCGGAGGAGCAGCGCGGAAGGGGTATCGCTCGGCTGCTGGTGGAGGCGATCAAGGAGAAGTATCCGCAACGGCTCGGCATCAAGGCCAAGTGCCGACGGGATTACAACCTCAGCGATATGTGGACGAGTCTGGGCTTCATCCCGAACGGCGAGGTTCGAGGACGCGGCCGGGACGGAGAGATCCTCGACGGATGGTGGCTGGACCTCGGGCACCCGGACCTCTTCACGGAGGTGGAGAGCGACGCCCTGCTGGTGGTGACGGTCGACCACGGGGTGTTCGCCGATCTGCGCGGACTCACCGACACACCCGACGCAGAGCACTCGCGCGCGCTGGAAGCGGGCTGGATGACGGATCTCGTCGAGCTCGCCTACACACCCCAACTGGTCCATGAGATCCGCGACATCTCCGACACCGCCGAGCGCCAGCACCAGCGGGCGGCGTTGCACGGACTGCGCCGGCTCACCCCCGATCCCGCGGCCGTGGCCGAACGAACGGCTGAACTGGTCAGCGTGGCCACGGAGTCGCTCCCGGACCTTCCCGCCGACGGGGCACTTCGACGGTGTGCGCGGTACGTGGCTGAGACCTCGTGCGCTGGCCTTCAAGTGCTGGCGACACGGAGCCCGCTCCTGTCCCGTCTGGCCGACGTGGCCTGGGGGGTCGCCAGGGTTCGCGTCGTATCGCCCTCCACCGTGACGCTGCATGTGGACGAGCTGCGGCAGGCCCAGGTGTACCGCCCGGCCGATCTGATGGGAACGGACTTCCGGTCGACCGAGGTGTCGCCGGGTGCCGAAGATGAGCTGATCGCATTCTTCAACCAGTCAGGCGGCGACGATGGTTCGGCCTTCGCCGAGCGCCTGCGGTCCCTGCACGCAGACACGGTCGTATGGCGTCGCGAGCTACTGCGGGACGGCGAGGGCCACCCCGTAGCCCTCTACGCGTGGGCGCTGGACGGGCGGACACTGATCGTCCCTGTTCTCCGCACCGCCCACCACCCGCTGGAAGAGACCCTGGCCAGGCAACTCCTTTTCTTACTCAAGCGCCTTGGACGCGAGTGCGGCGCAGAGATCATACGGATCACCGATCCCTATCCCTCCGCGGTCGCCAAGGTTGCCGCCGGGGACGACGGCTTCTTCGAGCACGACGGCAGACTCGTCGCCCTGCTGGTGAATGTGTGCGGTCCGGCAGCGGAGGTGGAGGCGGTGGCAGGAGGACTCGCTCGCGAGCTGACCGTGGAGACAGCCACCCTGCACGCCGGGATGCCCGCCGAGGTGGCCGCCCTGGTGGAACGCGCCTGGTGGCCTGCGAAGGTCATCGACTCCGAGCTGCCGTCCTTCCTGGTGCCGATCAAACCGCGTTGGTCCACCGAGCTGTTCAACGTCCCGGCCATGCTCCTGCCGCGCAGCCACGTCCTGGGCATCAGCAGGGAGCACGTCTACTACCGTTCCTCGGGGCACCGCGGCGAAAGCGTTCCCGCCCGCCTTCTCTGGTACGTCAGCGAGGGCGCTGCCGGCGTGGACGGCCAGATGGTGGTAGGCAGTTCGCGCCTCGACGAGGTGCTCGTCGACACACCGGACACCCTCTTCTCGAAATTCGAACACCTGGGCGTATATGGTCGGACCGAGGTACAAGGAGCCGCTGATGCCTCCGGTCGCGCCATGGCGCTGAGGTTCTCGGACACCGAGATCTTCCCCAAGCCGGTGACGCTGCGGCGATTGACCTCCTTGGCCAAGGAGCTGGGACTACCGTTGTCGCTGATCTCGCTGTCGAAGATCAGCAACGAGCTGTTCCAGGCGGTCTACAAAGAGGGGCACCGAAAGACGTGAACGATCCGGAACGCGCGATGCTGCTGTCCGTCCACCCGCGCTTCGCCACCGCGATCCTGGCCGGCAGCAAGACGGTGGAGGTCCGCCGCCAGCGCGTCGCCGCTCCTCCCGGAACCCCGGTTCTGCTGTACGCGACCGCGCCCACCATGGCCCTGGTGGGCATGGCGCGCATCGCCTCGGTCCACGTGGCCTCCCCCAAGGAGGTCTGGTCGGCGCATCGTGCTCAGACAGGGATCACTCGACGCGAGTACGACGCCTATATGAGTGGCGCCGCCCAGGCGAGTGGTCTGACTTTGGAGGACCCCGTGTCCTTCGACGAGCCGGTGTCACTCAACGCGTTGCGTGCGGCGGGGACCTTCCACCCGCCGCAGAGCTACCGCTACATGAAGAGCGATGATCTGCGGCAGGTGGCAGAAGCGGGGCCCGTGGTGGTCACCGCCCTTCGCGAAGCTCTGGGTGACTTGGTGCCCGCTTAGGGCGATCGCGTGAGTGACGGCGCGCGGTCATCCAAGTCGATCGATTGAGCCAAGTCCTTGAGGCCGGCAGGGCGCCTCATACACCCCCTTGCCCGGAACTGATCCGGGACCGGGGTCAGTGCAGGGTCTGGACGGCGTACAGGGCGCCGAGGGCTGTGGCGAGGGTGCCGAGCAGGAGCCTGGGGCTCGTTCGGGCAGGCGAGGTTGGAGGCGCGCGCCGAGGTAGCCGCCGATCAGTCCGCCGGTGCCGCAGGCGAGCCCGAGCCACCAGTCGGGGGCGACGTCTCCGGAGCTGACGAGCGACAGCAGCGCGTAGGAGACGGCGCCGACGAGAGAGGTGGCGAACGTGGCGGCGAGGGCGGCCGGGGCGACGCGTGTGACGGGCATGCCGCGTCCGGCGAGGATCGGGCCGAGGAGGGAGCCGCCGCCGATGCCGTAGACGCCGCCGACAACGCCGACCGCCACGGCGAGGCTCGTCAGTGTGCGGGGGGCAACTGCTCTGCGGGCAGTGGCCGGTGACGTGCCGGGGTGAGGGTGCGCAGGCACAGCCATAGGCCAAGTGGCAGCAGCAAGGCGGCGATCAGGAGCCGGAAGACGCTCGGGCCGGGGAGGGCGAAGACGCGGATGGCGGCGTTGAGGACGACGCCGGGCAGTGTGCCCAGCACTAGGCGTTGCGTCCGGCGACGCCAGGTCGCCGCGCAGGGCGCCGTCACGGCGGTAACGCCACAGGGCGCCGGGTCCGGCGACGACGTTGTACAGCAAGTTGGTCGGGGTGATCGCGGGGTTGGGCACGCCGAAGACGCTCAGCTGGACCGGGAGGAGGAACACCGCGCCGGAAACGCCGACCTGGGCGGTGACGGTCGCGATCATCAGGGCGGCGGCCAGCCCTCCCGCCAATGTCCAGTCCACCGTCGCCCCCGCTTGTCGATCGCCCGGTCAGTATCAGGGCCTCGGACGTTGGTGAGGGCGGCCTGCAACGAGATGTTCATGATGATCTGCGGTACGCGTCCGTCTCGGTGGCCGCCGAGAGGTACGCGGGGGTGGACGGAGGACGATTGGGCCTGGGAGGACTGCGGTCACGGTTGCGGCTACGCCTGTGATCCGCTGCGACCAGGACCCCTGTCCATCACGCGGTACATGCCGATCGAGTCGTGCGTGGCGGTGTCGGCGAAGCCGAACTTCTCATAGAGGTGGCGCGCCGGGCCGTCCGCGATCAGCGAGACGTACGCCGTGGCGGGCGCCCGGCTCTCCAGTTCCTCGGCGAGCGCGGCCATCATGCGCTTGCCGAGGCCGCGCCCCTGGTGTGCGGGGTGTACGCACATGTCGACGATCTGCAACGCGGTACCGCCGTCACCGATGATGCGCCCCATGCCGATGGGCTCACCTTCGTGGTGGAGGACCACCCCGTGCCACGTGTTGGCGAGGGCGAGCGCAACCGCTTCGGGCGCCTTGACCGAGAGGCCGGCATCGGTGCGCAAGCGGCGGAAGACCTCGACGGAGGGCACGCCTAAGGTCAACTCGTAAGGATCACTCATGGTCTCTCCCCCTGTTACAGACAAGAGCGGCACGGCCTGACGCCGCTGATCTCACTTTTAGCCGGGCTCCGGTGTGCTGCTCGCAGGTCAGTGGCCGGATTCGGCGTGGTCGCCGTGGTCGCTGAGTTGTGCTTCGAACCAGTCGTGCAGGGCGTTGACCAGTGTGGGCTCGTCGGTGGCGTAGGTGAGGGTGGCGCCGTCGGGCCGTTCCCGGTAGCGCACCTCAATGCGTTCGTAGCCCTCTTGCAGTTTCCCCAGGCCCGGCATGCTGTCGCCGTGTATCTGCGCAGGGTCGCCGAAATCCCCCTGGCTGAAAGCTTTGGCCTCCTGCTGGAGATGGGTGCGTATGAGGCCGATCTGCTTGGCGTCGTCGGGCCGGTCGGCGACGACGTCCTGGACCCCGCCTGTCTCGGTGGGGGTGAAGTGGTGGGTGGTCTGTTCGAGGTCGAAGGGCATTACGGTCTGACCGCGTTCGGCGACTGCCTCCTGCCGGTCGGTCCGCCGGTCGCCGTTGTCTTGCTGCGGACTGCCGATCAGCAGGACTGTGGCCAGTGCCGCGCCGACACCCCCTGCGGCGATGCCAGCCGTCAACAGTCGGCGCATGCGGTGATTCATCCACTGCCTCCGTGAGCACTTCGGGAGCGTGCGGTACGTCCGCTCGTTTTGGGTGGGGCATTGCTCTTCAACTGAGGGGCGGCGCCTTGCGGGCGCACGGTTCAGAGCAGTGCGCGGCGGCATTTGCCCTTCGGCGGCGCAGCGCTTCGCAAGTGCTGGCGCGGCCCGCATCTGCTGCCTGGCAGGCCGTCGGCTTTGGCCTACTCGTTCTTGGACGGGATCAGCCACAGGGCGATGACGGCGGAGAGCGCGGCTATGCCCGTGGCTACGAGGAACGCGTCGTCGAAGCCGGAGGCGGCTTGGGCGCCGGCGTGGGCGGTGATGCTCGTGGCTGCGGCGCTGGAGACGGCCGCAGCGCCGACCGAGGCGCCGAACTCGTGGAAGGTGCTGACGATTCCGGACGCTACGCCGGCCTCGTGGTGGGCGACGCTGCTGAGTGCGGTGGCCGAGGCGACGACGAACAGGGCGCCGAGTCCCGCCGAGGCGATGCTGACACCGGTGACCATGGCGGCGGTTCCGGACCAGAGCACCGGTGTGAGGAATCCGGCGGCTGCGACGGCCAGGGCGACCGCAGCCAGCACCCGTGCTCCCAGACGGCCGATCACACGGCCGGCAGCCGTGGCGGCGGCCATGGTCACCAGCGCCACCGGCAGGAACAGCACGCCGGTCATCAGGGCACCGTGGCCCTGATGGTTCTGGAAGTAGAAGGAGCCGAGGAAGAAGGCCCCCACCATCAGCGCCGTGGTGGTGGCGATCACGAAGGTGCCCGCCACCACCGGGCGGCGGCCCAGCAGGCGAAGGTCCATCAGCGGTGCCGTCGCCCGGCGTTGCCACGCGGCGAAGGCGGCGTAGGCGGCTGCCGAGGCGGCGACCAGGACGACGGTGACGGCGTCGAGCCAGCCGTGGTCGCCGGCACGGATCAGGGCGTAGATGAGGGCGCCGGTCGCTGCGGCGACCAGGGCGGCCCCGGGCCCGTCGACGGAGCCTGTTGCGACGCGGGGCAGGCGGGGCAGTATCCGGGCCAGCGAGACGAGGACGACCAGGCCGACAGGGACGTTGACGAAGAAGACCCAGGCCCAGCCCGGACCTGCCGTGATCAGCCCGCCCAGCAGTACACCTAGAGCAGCGCCGCCGCCGCCGAGCGCCGCCCAGATGCCGAGCGCGCGGTTGCGCTCGTCGCCGTCGAACAGCCGCACCACCACGGACAGGGCCGCGGGAGAGAGCATCGCGGCGCCCGCACCCTGGGCGATCCGGGCGGCGAGCAGCAGCGGGGCGCCGGTGGCGAGTCCGGCGGCCAGAGAGGCGGCGGTGAACACGGCGAGCCCGGTCAGGACGACCCGCTTGGCCCCGAGCAGGTCCGCAGCCCGGCCACCGAGCAGCATCAAACTCCCGAAGGCCAGGGCGTAGCCGCTGACCACCCACGTCAGTGCGGCACGGCTCAGGTCCAGTTCGGCACCCATGTGGGGGAGCGCGATCGCGACCACGGTGATGTCGAGGATCAGCATCAGCTGGGCCAGCCCCAGCAGGCCCAGGGCCGGCCAGCGCAGCGGATGCGGTGGGCCCGGTGCGTGTGTGGTGGTGGTTTCCGTGTCACTCATGACGCTCCCTCTCATCGCAAACCCGTACAGGCGTGTTCACGTTATACGCCTGAGGGGTATAACCCAAACAAGATTGTTCGGATTACTGCGGTACTGTGAGGGCATGGGCAGTAAGAACACCACCAAACGCGCCGATGCCCTGCGGAGCATCGAGGCGATCGAGCAGGCAGCGGCCGAATGTCTCGGACGGAACCCGGACGCGAGCCTGAGCGAGATCGCGCGCGCCGCTGGGGTGGGCCGGGTGACTCTGTACGCGCACTTCAGCTCCCGGGCGGAGGTGGTCGACGCGGCGATGAGCCGTGCCATCGACCGGGGCAACGAGGCGTTGGACGCGGTCGATCTGACCGGTGATCCGCTGCTCGCCCTGGCCCGCTATGTCGAGGCCGGCTGGCATCTGGTGGATCAGGCGCGGGCACTGCTCGTCGCCGCCCAGAAGGAACTCTCCGCGGGGCGTATCCGCGAGCTGCACAGCGCTCCCGCCGCCCGCGTCGAGACACTGGTCGCCCGAGGCCGCGCCGAGGGCGCCTTCCGTACGGACCTGCCGATCGCGTGGCTGGTCAACGTCCTGCACACGACCATGCACAGCGCCGCAGAGGAGATCCGCGCCGGCCGTCTCACCTCCGACCGCGCCGCCGACCACATCACGGCCACTGTGCTCGCCGCCTTCACGCCGCCAGGGAAGCCGGTGCCGGAACCCGGCGGAGCGTGAGCCGACGGCTTCGCGAGGGGCGCAGAGTAGGAGGGGCGGCAGTCGGTGACGGCTGACGGCAGTTGACGTACGGGCCGTTGACGTGTCGGCATGGCCGAGGCGGCGCGGCAAAGGGGGCCCGCGGCTCGGAAGGCCCTTCGTGATGGATCCCCCGTGACCGCCTACCCGGCGCCACAGCCCGGCAAGTTGCCCTTTGCGGACGCGACTTGATGGCCATTTGCTCGCCATGTGGCGCAGGTCACCGAAAATAAGTCTCATCATTCGAGATGATTACGTCTCATGGCGCTTCAGTTCGCACCCGAAGGGTCCGTGGAGGCCGGTTTGACCTGGCTTAGTACTGCAACGGTGCTTGCCGTGACTGATGGCCAGGTTGGTCGTTGGTGTGTTCATGGGTGGGGACCTTGCTGATGTCAGGTTGTGGGCGGGTGAACTGGACGCTGTGCATGAGCGGTTCGTGCACCGTTTCAGCAGGTCGGAGCCGCGGGAGTCGGCACTGGCTTATATGCGGGGCCTGATCGCTCCGCTGCAGCGGAAGAACGGCTGGACGCTGGCGGAGGAAGCCGGCCACGCAGGCCCGGACCGTATCCACCGGATGCTGAACCGGATCGAGTGGGACGCGGATGAGGTGCTCGACGACGTGCGTCAGTACGTGGTCGAAAACCTCGGCGACCAGGACGCCGTCCTGGTCGTGGACGACACGGGCTTCCTGAAGAAGGGGACGCGGTCGGCCGGGGTGCAGCGGCAGTACTCCGGCACCGCCGGGCGGACGGAGAACTGCCAGGTCGGCGTCTTCCTCGCATATGCAACCGACCGCGGGCGGACACTGATCGACCGGCGTCTGTATCTGCCCACCTCCTGGACCGACGACCGCGAAAGGTGCCGCCGGGCCGGCGTCGATGACGAGGTCGCCTTTGAGACCAAGGTGGCCATGGCGAAGGCGATGGTCCGCCGCGCCATGGCGGACAAGATGCCGTTTCGGTGGGTGACCGCGGATGCCGCCTACGGGTTCAGCAAAGGCTGGCGGTCGGAACTGGAGCGGGCGGACGTCTTCCACGTCATGGCCACCACCCGCCACGACACCGTGGTCACCCGCTGGGCGATCGACCATCCCGTCCACGACTTGTTCAACGGTCTTGCCCGGCAGAAATGGAAGCGTCGTTCCTGCGGCAGCGGGGCTCACGGCCTGCGGATCTACGACTGGGCACGCGTCGAGGTCCGGCCCTGGCACCGGCCCGACCGCCGCCACTGGGTCATCGCCCGCCGCAGCGTGAGCCGACCCGGGGAGATCTCTTCTACATCGCCTACTGCCCGGCCGAGACAACACTTGACGACCTGATCCGCATCGCGGGCAGCAGGTGGGCCATCGAGGAGTGCTTCCAGAGCGCGAAACAGGAATGCGGCCTGGACGACTACCAAGTCCGCCGCTACCCCGGCTGGCACCGACACATGACCCTGGCCATGGCCGCCCACGCCTGCCTGACCGTCCTGCGAGCCCGCGAGCTGGATGCCGGGAAAGCAGAAACGGATCCTCCCAGCTCATCCACCTCAGCCTCGCCGAGATACGACGGCTGATCACCCGCCTCACCGACCGCCGACCCGCCCCCGTCGAGCACATCCTGCACTGGTCGGCCTGGCGCCGAAGACGACAACACCAGGCCCGCACCAGCCACTACAAACGACGCGGACACAGCCCCAGACCTGGCCATCAGTCACGGCAAGCACCGTTGCAGTATTAGGGCACGTGAAGGGCACGCCAGCCCGAAATTGGTCCAGACAATACAGAGACCCCAGGCTACTGACCTGGGGTTTCATCATGGAGCGGGTGACGAGAATCGAACTCGCGCTCTCAGCTTGGGAAGCGACGGCGCTTGTTCGGGCTGTATGGCTGCTGACCTGGGCGTATTCGTCGCGCCGGGATCGCCGCGCGGGCCTGTTCGTACCGCTGTTGGCCGTGGTTGTCCGCTCTTACGGGCACGGATTGGGCACGGAGTCGGACTGTGCGGCTCGGCGGTGCCCCCTGGAACTGGCGAGCTGTCCGGAGGGGATGCCGACCGAAGCGTGCCCGGGCGAGGTTGCGTGCGCGATCAGCGACCAGTGGCCGATGAGGGGCGTAGCGCGCGTCCTGCGTGACACCGGCATGTTTCTCATGGGCGCTGCCTCACTTGGGCGGCAGGCTCGCGGCGAAGGCGCGTCCCTCGTCGAGCCATGCGCCGAACGTGTCCGGTTCCGGGTTCGGCATCTCCAGGTCCTGCCCGGACCCGGAGCGGGCGTTCAGGGCGATCACGCTGATGACCGCCAGGAAGCAGCTGGAGTGGCTCGGCGGGGTGGGACGTGCCTGTCCGTCACGCGAGTCGGCGCAGCACGCGTGGTACGAGAACGCCCGCCTCGCGGGTGCCCGGGAGGTTCTCGAGGCCGCCAACGCCACGGCCGCTCCGCTGCGTACGACGGAGAACCGGGACCAGGTCAACGCACTGCTCAACCAGCACGGGAACGAGCTCTTCAGCGGGGCGGGCTCCGCGCGGCAGGTCCTGGAACAGGTGCAGAGGCAGGCCGGGCGGGATTGACCGGTGCGTGACGGCGGCATCCGTGCCTTCCGCCACGCACCCGCGCCGACGACCCCCTACACGGAAACGCGGGTCAGCTGGACGCTCTTCACGCCCGTGATGCCCTTCACCCCGTACTGGCCCGCGGAGGGGTCGTAGTCGAACGTCGCCTCGTCATCCGAGAAGTGACCACAGACCACCGGTGAGTGCCGATAGGTGTCACCGGAGGTGGTCTCGTAGTCGATGAACCAGGCGACGCAGTACCCGTCGGGGGTGCCCCATCCCCCACCGGGGAGGAGGTCCACGGCGTTGCCCTGGATCCTGGCCACTCCGCCTTCGAAGCATGCCTTGATGTCGCCGCGACCCCAACCGTGGGTTTCGCTGGCCTCGATGCAGCCGGGCGCCGCGTACGACGTGGACGTCGTCGTCACGGTGAGGCCGACCGTCAAGGCGCCGAGCAGTGCTGCCGACAGCAGTCGCCGCATGGTGAACTCCCTTTCCTCGGGGGTGCATGTCCTGCGGACACACCACAGCGGCCCGCTACTTCATCTCTTTCGCATCTCTACATCGCCGTTTCCCGGCTTCCCGCGGGCGGACCGGCATCTGTCGGCGGCGGTGGTCGGCATCAAGGGTTCGTATATCTCCGGCATAGACGCGCGGCCCAGGCTGGGCCTGCCCTCGGACCGCCCCCGGATTCGGGGCCAGGCCCTTTCGCGCAGCCCCTATGGAGGTCATCCCATGCGCCGTCGCGTCGCCGGACCCCTGCTCGCCGCCCTCGCACTGCCCTTCACACTCCTGGCGGCCGGTCCGTCCCACGCCGCACCTGTCGACAAGGCGCAGGTGCTGAGCAGCTGGACACAGACCAGCGCCGGCAGCTTCGACGCCTGGAACGCGGCCCGCCAGAACCAGGCCGCCTGGAGCGCCTACGCGTTCGACTGGTCCACCGACTACTGCACGACGTCGCCGGACAACCCGTTCGGCTTCCCCTTCAAGAACGCCTGTGCCCGGCACGACTTCGGGTACCGCAACTACAAGGCCGCCGGCACGTTCAGCGCCAACAAGGACCGGCTGGACGACGCCTTCTACGCCGACCTCAAGCGGGTCTGCGCGTCCTACCCCGGTGGCCAGAACACCTCGTGTCTGGCCACGGCGTGGACCTACTACCAGGCGGTCTCCGTCTTCGGGAACTCGGCCATGGCCGACGGCCGGGCCGACACCCGCTGACGCAGCCCGCCCTCTGACCGGCCGCCCCGTCACCCCCGAGACGGAGCGGCCGGTCCTCTTCGCGACACAGGCCACTCGACGACTTACGGAGAGCCCATGCCCGCCGACCACTACGTCCTCACCCTCTCCTGTGCCGACAGGCAGGGCATCGTGCACGCCGTGTCCAGCTACCTGTTCATGACCGGGTGCAACATCGACGACAGCCAGCAGTTCGGCGACCCCGACACAGGGCTGTTCTTCATGCGGGTCGCGTTCTCCGCCGAGGCGCCCCTGACGGTGGAGAGGCTGCGCGCCAGCTTCGCGGCCGTCGGTGACTCCTTCACCATGGACTGGCAGATCCACCGGGCCGGGGAACGCATGCGGACCGTGCTGATGGTCAGCAAGTTCGGGCACTGTCTGAACGACCTGCTGTTCCGCGCCCGGACCGGCGCGCTGCCGGTGGACATCGCCGCCGTCGTCTCCAACCACCCGGACTTCCGGGACCTCGTCGGCTCGTACGACATCCCGTTCCACCACATTCCCGTGACGAAGGACACCAAGGCCATCGCCGAGCAACAGGTGCTCGACCTGGTCGAGGCGGAGGGAGTCGAACTGGTGGTGCTGGCGCGCTACATGCAGGTCCTCTCGGACCACATGTGCAAGCAGCTCAGCGGTCGCGTCATCAACATCCACCACTCCTTCCTGCCTAGCTTCAAGGGTGCCAAGCCCTACCACCAGGCCCACGCACGCGGTGTGAAGCTGATCGGCGCGACCGCGCACTACGTGACGGCCGACCTCGACGAAGGGCCGATCATCGAGCAGGAGGTCCGGCGGGTGGGGCACGCCGTCTCCCCGGAACAGCTCGTCGCAATCGGCCGCGATGTGGAATGCCAGGCGCTGGCCCGAGCCGTGCAGTGGCACAGCACCCGCCGCGTCCTGCCCAACGGGCATCGCACCGTCGTCTTCGCCTGAGAACACCAGGGCCCGAGCCGCGCCCGGCGCCGGTTCGAAGGGCGGGCCCGTATAGCCGACGCGTAGGCAGGGCGGCGAGGCTGCCGGGGACGGTCGCGACGGCCGTCTTGAGGAGTCTGTGAGGAAGCCCTTGATGACGGCGGCGATTGACGTGATCTGCCCGGCTTGGAACCGGTCCGAGGCCATCCGCCCGACCATCGACAGCGTTCTGGCCCAAACCTTCGACGACTGGCGCCTGATCGTCGTCTCCGACGGCTGCACCGACGACACGGACGACGTGGTGCGCTCCTACGACGACGAGCGCGTCCAGCTCATCCGCACCGAGCGGCACGGCCACCCCGGCGGCCCCCGCAACATCGGCCTGGCCGCGTCGACCGCGCCGGCCATCGCCTACCTGGACTCCGACGACTTGTGGCTGCCCGAGCACCTGGCCGTGCTGCGCCGCGAGTTCGACAGCGGCGCGCGCCTGGTGGCGACCGCGAGCATCGGCATGAACGCGCAGGGCGAGGAGGAGTACCGCTCCCACCCCCTCAACGGGCTCTGGCACCCCGAACTCCAGCTGCTGTGGCCGTTGTACGAGCCCTCCCGTGTCGGCCATGTGCGCGGGCTCCCCGAGAGCGTCGGCGGCTGGACCACCGACCACACCGGCATGGAGGACTGGGACCTGTGGCTGCGGCTCGCCGACGCCGGGGAGCGCTTCACGACGGTGGCCGACCGCACCGTCGTGATGTTCCTCAGCGACACCTCGCGCCGCCGCACCATGACCGTCAGCCACCACCTGACCCTGGGAACGCTGCCCGACGAGGCGGCGTGCGGCAAGCTCACCGAGGCCATCCGGGACCCGGAGGTGCAGGACGAACTGCGCTCCTGCTTCGCCACGGAGATGCTCCGTTTCTACAGCGCGAAGGCCGCCTCCGGCGAACTCGTCATGCCGAAGGGCATGACCACCGACGAGGCCCTGACCGGCATGGAGAAGTTCGTCACCGACCCGGCCACCCCCATGCTCCGCGAACTGACCTTCGTCCAGGAGGAGGACCACTTCGCGGTCGTCCATCCCCTGCAGTGCAGCAGCGACCGGCACGCCGAGCGGCTCCGGGCGTTCCTGCGCACCCACGACGCCGGCAGACACGCCATCGTGCGTCGGCTCATCGCGACCGTGAGCCGGTAGCGCGCGACCGCGCCCCGGACCGTGCTGCCCGCCGCGGCACACGTCCGTCGCACCGCAGAAGTCGCATCGCAGAAAACGTATAGAGCGGCGCCCGAGAATCGTGCGGACCAGTTCGAGACGTACTTGTGAGGTGTCATCGTGGCCAATCCGTTCGAGAACGACGAGGCGTCGTACTTCGTACTCGTCAACGACGAGGGCCAGCACTCGCTGTGGCCGGCGTTCGCCGAGATCCCGGCGGGCTGGCGCACCGTGCACGGGGAGGACACCCGTGCCGCCTGCCTCGCGTACGTCGAGGAGAACTGGACCGACATGCGTCCGCTCAGCCTGGTCCGGGCCATGGAGAGCGACGCGGCCTGATCCGTGTGCCGAGGGGGCCGTGGTGGCAGCTGCCACCACGGCCCCCTCGGCACATGCACCCCCTGTCGCGACTCCTGGCGGGTCACGGGCCGAAGCTCGCAGGGACCTGCCACCGCAGCCTCCTGACAGGGCGAAAGCCACCATCCGGGCCCCGGTGATTCCAGACTGGAACGGCAGAGGCAGCCGAACAGGGGGATGTCATGGAGTTCCGAATTCTCGGTCCGGTGGAAGCCCGCAGAGACGACGAGCCGGTCGTCCTGTCGGGAACCAAGATCAAGACCGTGCTCGCGGCCTTGCTGCTGGCCAGGGGGCGCGTGGTCTCCGACACGCGGTTGAGTCATCTGTTGTGGGGGTGGAGCCCGCCGGCCACGGTGAGCGCGCAGATCTACACGTACATCTCGCGGTTGCGGATGCAGCTCGGTGACGGCGTGCGGATCGTCCGCCAGCCGCCCGGCTACACGCTGGACACCGCGAACTCCCAGGTGGACTTCCTGGAGTTCGAGCGGCTGGCCCGACTCGGTGCCGAGGCCTACGACGCGGGCGACCTGAAGCGGGCCGACGCCCACCTTCGGGGTGCCCTTGAGCTGTGGCGGGGAACCGCCCTGTCCAACGTCACGGAGCTCCTGGCGGACGCCGAACTCCCCAGGCTGGAGGAGGCCCGGGCCACCGCCACCGAGCTGCGGATCGAGGTGGACCTGGCGCTCGGGCGTCACCGGCAACTGGTACCCGAACTGACCTCCCTCGTCGCCGAGTTCCCGGTGCGGGAGCGGATGCGGGCCCAGCTGATGAAGGCCCTGTACCTGTGCGGCCGGCAGGCCGACGCGATCATCGCGTACCACGAGGGGCGCCGGGTGCTCGCCGAGGAGTTGGGCGTGACCCCGGGCGCCGAGCTGGCCGAGGTCTACCAGGCGGTGCTGGCGGGGGAGCCGGTCATGGAGCCGGCCGCGCCGATCGCCGCCACCCGGGCGGTGACACCGGCGATGCTCCCGCCGGACATCCCCGACTTCACCGGCCGCGAGGCCGAACTGGAGGAACTGCGCCGGCTTCTGCCGCCGAGCGGGCAGCGCACCTGGCACGCCCGCCGGTTCCTGCTGACAGGGATGCCGGGGAGCGGCAAGACGGCCCTCGCGGTGCGCGCGGCCAACGAGTGCCTGGGGGCCTTCCCCGACGGGCAGTTGTACGTGAACCTGCGGCACCGGGACGGTTCGCCCCGCACCCCTCGGGACGTACTGGTCGGTCTGCTGCGGGCACTCGGGGAGCCGGTGGGCGCGGCCGAACCGGACCTGGACGAGCTGATCCGGCTGTACCGGACCCGCACGGCCCGGCGCCGGCTGCTGATCCTCCTGGACAACGCCGTCAGCGAGCTGCAGTTGTCCGGGTTGCTGCCGGGGGCTCCGGAGCCCGCCGTGCTGATCACCAGCCAGACCGCCCTGGGCCCGATCGGCGGACTGCACACCATGGTGCTGCCCCCGCTGAGCACCGAAGAGACCCTCAGGATGCTGTCCGCGGCCGTGGACCCGATGCGCATCGACGCCGAGCCCGAGGCCGCGCGGGAGATCGCCCGGCACTGCGCCGGCCTCCCGCTCGCGGTGCGCATTGCCGCGACCCGGCTGGCCGGCCGGCCGCGTTCCTCGCTGCGGCGCCTCGCGGACCGGCTGGCGGACCCGCACAGCCGGCTCCAGGAGCTGCAGGTGCGAGGCTTGTCGGTGTCTCGCAGCCTGGAGATGTCGCTGCGCCGGCTGCGCGACGAGGACCGCGAGTTGCTTCTGCTGCTGTCGGGGCTGGAGCGCGATGAGTTCTCGGCCCGCTCGGCCGCCCGCTCCCTCGGGCTCACGGCCGCCGAGGTGGAGAAGGGGCTGGAGTCACTGGTCGACGAAGGGCTGCTGGGCTTCTCGGACGAGCCGGGCGAGTCGGTGTACCAGCTCAACAGTCTGCTGCGGCTGTGCGCCGAGACCGGTCGTTTCCGGCAGGAGCGGGTGGCCTGAGAGCCGCGGTGCCGGAGCGCTCGTGGGAGTTCGGAAGGGCGTCATCCCGATGCCCCGGAGGGGACGGGGGCCGCGGTGAACCCGGCGGCGGCCGGATCGACGAGCAGGACCGGTCCGCTGCTCTCGGGTTCCTGGGCCAGTGCCCCGTAGGTGCCGGGCCCGAGCGGGAGGTCGTGCACGAGCCACCACTGCGGTCCGCGTGACTCGGTGTGCCGGACCGGGACGGGGCCGGGGAGGTGCGGGGCGACCTCCAGGGTCGCCAGGTCCGCCACGACGCCGACGCCGACGGCCTTGACCACGGCCTCCTTGCGGGTCCACGCGCGGTAGTAGGCGGCGACACGCGCCGCCTCGTCCGGCAGGCCCGTCAGATGGCGCAGTTCGGCCGGGGACATGAAGGCGGAGGTGGTGAGCCAGAGGTCGGCGTGCGGCCGCGCGACCTCCAGGTCCACGCCGACCGGCCGCTCCGCGGTGACCGCGAGCAGCCAGTGTGCCCCGGACCGGGAGAGGTTGAAGTCGAGTCCCGTACGGGGGAGGACCACGCGTGGCCGGCCGTGGGTCCGGTCCGGGCAGCGCGGACAGGGCCGGCGGCCCAGCCGCAGTTCCCGGGGATCGGCGCCGAGGTAGCCGGCGAGGATCCGCCGGACCGCCACGTGGGCGTGGGCGTAGTGGGCGCCGATCGGAGCGGGCCGGCGGGCGGCCGCCGCCCGTTCCTCCGCCGAGAGCACGGCGAAGGCCGCCGGATCGTCATGGTCGGGCGCCCGGCCCCGCCAGACGTGAACGGCGCCGGTCTCGCGCAGGCTCCGGTACGAGGCATCGTGCATGATCGGGCTCCATCGTGTTCGGGGCGTGGTGGGGCATCAGTCCGACATGGCGACGCGGACGCGGCGCGTTCCGGTGAAGGGGCGGCGGCCGTGGGCAAGAGCCACATTGTCGAGGAGCAGCAGATCGCCCCGGTCCCACGGGACGTCCACCGCCGCGACGGCGCCCGACTCGCAGATCTGGTTCACCTCTTCCCTGGAGATCGGGGAGCCGTCGGCGAACGTGACGTTCCAGGGCAGCCGGTCCACCGACAGGACCCGGGACAGGGCTTCGCCCGGGCCGCAGCCGGCCGGGTGCCAGCGGTGGACCTGGTTGAACCACACGTCGGTGCCCGTGACCGCGTGCGTGACCACGGAGGGACGTACCCACGAGACATGGATGCCGCCGTCGGGGGTCCAGTACCACTCGGTCCCGGTCCCGTCGAGGAAGACCTCCACCTCCTCGCGGCAGGTCGTGGCGAAGGCGTCCTGCCAGCTCGCCCCGAGGCCCGAACCGTCGTGCAGGTAGCGGACGTAGCGGACGCCGGAAGAGAACCGTTCGCGCAGGTCGAGGGCGAGGGAGGCGAGCCAGCGCGCGCCGTCCACCACCATGGTGGCGCCGCCGGAGGCGGGGGCCGTGTGGCAGAACAGCGCGATCCGCGAGGGCCAGGCGTGCGTACAGCTCATCTCGTTGTACGGCCGGACCGCGATGTGGGGCTGTTCCCGCGAGACCGTCCAGACGTCGTCGGTGTTCCGTTTGTGCGTGGCGGGGCGCGGAGCCAGTCCGGACCGGTTCGGCAGGATCCGGTCGAGTACGTCGTCGAGGGTCCCCGAGGTGATGTCGAAGCCTCGGAAGACGACGGCCTTCTCCTCGGTGAGGAGCCGGCTCAGCGTTTCCGGGCCCATGGCGTCCAGGCGTTCGATCAGCTCCTCCGGGCCGCCGACGCCCTCCGGATCGATGTCCAGAGGTGTCCAGGGCTCCATGATCGCCACAGCGGCCTCTCTCGGGAATCTCGACGGACGGCCGGCGGAGCGGGGCCCCGGCGGCCTACGGCACGTCACCCATCGAAGGACCGCCCTCTACGGGGTTCCTATGGTGTGGGGCCGCTGCCGGTCCCGGCACTCACCGGAACCGATCGTCTCGCGTCCGGGCGGGGGCCGGGTGTAGCTGTCGTGTAGAGGACACGGGGAACGTGGGCCGTCGACGTGACGTCCGCCCCCTGCCCTGTGAGGTACGCGTGAACTCGACCGCCGCCGCCCTCCGCTTCGACCGGAGCCGTTTCCGGGATGTGCTCGGCCGGTTCTGTACGGGGGTGACGATCATCTCCGCCGTCCACGAGGGGGAACCGGTCGGCTTCGCCTGCCAGTCCTTCGCCTCGCTCTCGTTGGATCCGCCGCTGGTGTCCGTCGCGGTGGCCGAGACCTCGGCGACCGGGCGCCGGATCGAGCAGACGGGCGCGTTCTGCGCGACGGTGCTGCGCGCGGACCAGGCCGAGCTGTGCCGGAGGTTCGGCCGCAGCGGTGCGGACAAGTTCGCCGGGGTGGCGTGGAGCCCGGCCGAGGTGACCGGGTCCCCCCGCATCGGTGGCGGCCTGGCGTGGGTGGACTGCCGGATCGAGGGCGTGGTGCCCGCCGGGGACCATCGGATCGTGGTCGGCCGGGTGGTGGACCTGAGCGTGCCCGAGGAGGGCGAGGACGCCGTTCCGCTGCTGTTCTACCGGGGTTCGTTCCTCGGTCGGGCACCGCTCGGGGCCCCGGCGCCGGTCCGCGGCGTCGCGCCGGTCCGTCGCCGCGACGTGTGACCGGGGGCCGCGGAGGGCGCCGTCGCTCCGGTCCGTCCGGCGCCACAGCGGGCCGACGCCGGACGGGCAACCCAACCAGGCGTCACCACAAGGAGGTTCAGTGGTCGGCCAGCCGGCGGCCGGCCACCTCCGGGCCCGGGAGGACCGCCGTGGTGGACGGTGCCGGATCCAGCGAGCCGGAGTGGCCGGCGTCCGGTTCCCCGTCGGCGCCCGGGACCTCGTCGAGCCAGCCGAGGCGGGCCGCGCGCAGGCCGGCCTGGAACCGGCTCTTGGCCCCGAGACGCCCCATCAGGTCGGCGGTGATACGTCGTCCGGTGCGGACCGAGACCCCGAGCTTGCGCGCCACGCCCTCGTCGGTGAAGCCCTCCCCGAGGAGGCGCAGGACGGCCTTCTCCTGACTGGTCAGTCCCTTGTCGTCCGTGCTGGTCCGCTGCCGGCGGGCGCTGGTGATGGGCGCCGCCCGTTCCCACACCAGCCGGAAGAGCTCGGACAGGCCCGCGAGGACGCCCCTGCCGCGGAAGAGGAGGGCTCCGTCCCCGCTGTTGTCGGGGTCCATGGGCAGGATGGCCGCCTCACCGTCGAAGATGATCATGCGGGCGGGCAGCCACGCCACGGTCCGGACGTCGTTGCCCGTCTCCACCAGCCAGCGGGCGTGTTCGACGGTGGCGGGGTCGTTGTAGATGCTGTCCAGATAGATGGTGCGCACCATCACTCCGCGGTTCCGGAGGGACTCGGTGAGCGGACGGCTGGCCTCCCGGTTGTCCGAGGTCTGGTGCCCGCCGGGGGCGAAGGCGACCAGGCTGCGCTCACAGCCGAGGGTGAGTTCGCCGATGCGGTCGCGAATCTGGTCCAGCCCCTCCAGCTGCTCGACCTCGTTGTGCCGGCGGCGGCTGCGGGTGGCGGCGAACTCCTCGGAAATGCGGGCCACTTCCACCCGGGTCTCGGCTATCTGGCGCTCCCGGGCCAGCAGCGCGGATTCCTGCCGGGCCAACAGGGCCTGGAGGGCGACATCCGGGCTGATCGCGTGCACGCGGCCGGGAGTCTCCCAGGAAGGCCGGATCAGGCCCAGCCGTACGCATTCGTCCAAGGCGCCGCGTACGACCTCTGCCGGGCGGCCGACCAACGCGGTCAGTTCCTCGACCGAGCCGCATGAATTCAGCAGCGAGGCCCGGTAAACCTCTGTGGCTTCCGTGCTTAATCCTATGGGCTCAAGCACGCTCAACACCCCCGTCTCAGGAAACCCCCGAAGTCCTTCAACGGCGGCAGAGTAACACGAGTTACACCGGAACAAGATCGCCCCGCCCGGTGCCCCGGCGCGGGGTGATCTCGTTCGTCAGGAGCCGGAAATGGTCATTCCGTCGAGTCCGCCGGAAGGTTCTGCCAGCCGGGCTCGTTCGGTACGTCCTGCCACCCCGGCTCGCCGAGCACGTCGGTGACGGTCTCGCCGACGCGCGCCACCGGCGACTGCCACCCCGGTTCCTCCGCCGAAGCGGTGCCCGCGGTCACCGGCACGAGTGCCAGCGCGACCACGGCGACAGTGATGGCGGAGACCTTCTGGAATGCGGACTTCATTAATGAACTCCAAATTCTTCCGTATGTGTATCGCCGAACGGTTCCCGTATGTGCCGCGTTCACCTCGCCCCAGAGGTGGCCTCGCGTTTGCACGAGAAGATTTTGCTTCGAGCGCTGGCGCTCCACCAGAAGAAAGGCTGTCAGCCTGCTGCGGTGGCAGCGAACTGACAGTGGCCGCGAACGGAGCTCCGCCCGGGATTGCCGCTACTGCCAGCGGGAACAGAAAGCGGAATCCTCACGTCCCGCTCGGCCGACTCGGGCGGAACATTGCGTTCCCCCATAACCGCCCGGTGGGCCTGGCAGGTTGTGGCCAAGCGATCCGCACAATGCCATTGCCATAGGAATGTTGTAGGCCGACATCCGAGGGTCGTTCCGACCGCAGTTCCGCCCGCTTTTGTGAGGTGTCATCGTGGCCAATCCGTTCGAGAACGACGAGGCGTCGTACTTCGTACTCGTCAACGACGAGGGCCAGCACTCGCTGTGGCCGGCGTTCGCCGAGATCCCGGCGGGCTGGCGCACCGTGCACGGGGAGGACACCCGTGCCGCCTGCCTCGCGTACGTCGAGGAGAACTGGACCGACATGCGTCCGCTCAGCCTCGTCCGGGCCATGGAGAGCGACGCGGCCTGATCCGCGAACGGGCGAGGGGCCGAGGTGGGATCACCACCTCGGCCCCTCGCCCGTGGTCGTGTCCCGGCCCGGGGAACGGGGGCCGGGACACGACCGGTCCGTCAGGCGGCCTGCGGGCGCCGCCCGGCCAGCTCGTCCGCCACGTACCCGGCCAGCTCGCTGACGGTCGGGTAGTCCCATATCGCGGTGGGGTCGACGGGTATGCCGAGCTGCTCCTCCACGTCGGCGGCGAACGCCACCACGGTGATGGAGTCGAGGCCGTACTCACCGAGCTGCCGGTGTGGGTCAACGGCCTCGCCGAGGTCCGGCAGGTACTCGGCGAGGCGCTCGACGAGCCAGCTCTGGATCTCGGACGGGGCGGCGCGGTCGAAGCCGTACGTGGTCATCGCATTCTCCTCGGAACGTGCGGTGAAGGTGGGGTTCGTGACGCAGGGAGCGGGACCCGCGGTGGGGCGCGGGAGAGCGGAGCGGGGCGGTGAGCGGTCGCCGGCAGGCGGACCGCCCGGGGCCGTCGTCTCACGCGTACGGGCGGCCGGTGAGGCCGAAGGACAGGTTGTGGTCGTCGCGGTGCAGGAGCTCCTCGATCAGCGCGTCCTCGACCGCCGGCGGCAGCCCGGCGGGGACGGCCCGCTCCATGCCGCCGAGCCGGACGAGCGCGGCCTGCAGCCACTCCGGGCGCGCCAGGAACTCCCCTGCGGTAGCGGCGCGTTGGACGCCCAGGCACGCGGCGGCGGCGAGCGCCACCGTGTAGCGGGCGGCCAGCTCGCGCACCGGCACCTCGGCCGTGATCGACAGCTGCCGGGGACGCAGGACGGCGCCGGCCTCGCACAGCGCCGCGAAACCGCGTACGTGCTCCTCGGCGAGCGGCCGGACGGCCGCCGGCAGGTCCTCGTCGAGGACGGTGCCGAGCGAGGAGACCAGCGGGTCCCGGCCGCCCGCCACCAGTCGAAGCCGGGACAGGTCCGGCTCGGGCAGTTCGGCCTCGGCGGTGAACAGAGCGGCCGGTACCGGGTCCGGAGCGCGCCGGGCCCGGCCGAGCAGCCCGGGCAACTGGGGCAGCAGGGCGGACAGGCAGGCCGCGCGGGCGATGTGACCGAAGCCGACCGGCCTGACGTCCCGGACGATCTTCTGGAACACGGCGTGCTCCCCGTCGCGGCGGTAGAACTCCGACCCCATCACCGTCGCGAGTCGCTGCACCGCGTCCGTGAGCACTCCGGCGACCAGGTACTTCACCGCGGGCGCGTGGACGCTGCCGGACTCGGGGCACAGGTGCAGGGCGCGGGCCGCCGTTCGCGAGAGGGCCTCGCAGACCAGCAGGTCGGCGAAGGCCTCGGCCAAGGTGGTGCGCACCATCGGCAGGTCGGCGGCCTCCCGGCCGTACAGCCGTCGTCGGCGGGTGTGGTGCAGGGCGACGCGCAGAGCGGTGTCGAGCAGGGCGGTGCTCATGGCGGGCAGCGCCAAGCGGGTCACCTGGAAGGCGCGGGAGGCCGTCTCGACGCCGGTGCCCGGTGCGCCGAGCAGCAACCCGTCGGGGACCGGCAGACCGTTCACCTCCATGCCTCCCAGACGCACCCCGCGCATGCCGACGGAGCGGAACCTCGGCAGCCTGCGCACCTGGCCGGGGGCGAGCAGGCCGGCGGGCAGGAACAGCTGCGAGTGGGCGCGCGGTCCGTCGGCCGGGTCGGTGCGCGCCAGGATCACCAGGGCGTCGGCCAGGTCCAGGTTGGCGATGGACTCCTTGCGGCCGTGCAGGACCAGTCCGGAGCCGGCGCGACGGGCCGCGAACTCGTTGCCGGCGATGTCGTTGCCGTGGGCGAGCTCGTGGAACGCGCAGGCGATCCGGCGGTTGCCGAGCAGCAACTCCGCCGCGGCGGCGCGCTGTTCGGGCGAGCCGGCGGTCCAGACGTTGACGCTCGCGAGCAGCTGACCGGCGCGGGCGAGGCCCAGGGCCGGGTCCCGCCGGTACACCGACCGCATCAGCTCGATCATGTGGTCGATACGGTCGAGGCGGCCGCCCAGCGCCCGGGGGACGAACTCGGCGAGCAGGCCGAACTCGTCCAGGACCGCCTCGGCGGCCGGTGCGGTCTCCTCGCGTTCGTCGGCGGCCACCACCGCGGCGAAACCGGCCGGGTTGGCCGCGTCCCAGGGTGCGCCGAGCAGTTTCTCCAGGTGCTGCGCGCGGGTCGTGATGTCGATCATGCGGCGGGCACCTCCACCGATCCGTCGCGCGCCGGCTCGTCCGGCGCGGTGTCGTCGAGCACGCTCACCGGGACGTCCGGCGTGGAACCCAGGAGCGTGCCGAGCCGGTCGTAGACCTGCGTGGCCGCGGAGGGGCCGCTGTCCAGGCCCTCCAGGACCAGAGCGAGACAGCCGCGCAGCCACAACCCGTCCCGACCCCACGGGCCGTCGTGCAGGCGGGGCCGTGCGGCGTGCAGGGCGAGCGCGGCGGCACCCGCGAAGCACCACTCGTAGCGTTCGGCGAGCCGCAGCGCGGCGGTGCTCGGCGCGCCACCGGTGGGACGCGTGCCCGCCAGGTCGGCGCCCAGGCGTTCGTAGGCACGCAGCAGGGCGCGGGCCAGGGAGGCGGTCTGGTCCGCCGCGCCCGGTGTCCCGTCGTTCCCGGTGAGTTCGGCCACCAGCGTGGGCAGCGCGCCGAGCACGGAGTCGCGGGGAGCCGACAGGCGCAGCCGACGGGTGTCGAGGGGGGCGGGGCGGTGCTCCTCGCGCAGCCACCGCACGGGCGACGCGGCCCCGGGGGCGGTGGCCCGCCGGCCGGGCCGCAGCAGGGGCAGGACGCCGGCCAGACCGGCCCGGTTGACCCAGGTGCTGCCGTCGAAGAGCGGGACGACCTGGTGGTCGCGCTCCAGTTTGGCGAAGCCGCCGTAGCCCTCGACGCCGGTGAGGAAGCCGCGGGCGCCGAGCAGGTCGCCGACCAGCCGCAGCTGGCC
This sequence comes from Streptomyces sp. DG1A-41, assembly GCF_037055355.1. GTDB lineage: Bacteria > Actinomycetota > Actinomycetes > Streptomycetales > Streptomycetaceae > Streptomyces. The sequence goes on from NZ_CP146350.1 coordinate 4,899,538, forward strand.
ATGGATCAGGGTCGGAACGAACGCCTTGGCGACGGCGGAGACCACGCTCAGCTCCTCCGGTACCTGGTGGGCGGCCCGGGCGGCGGTGTGGGCGACGGCCTCGGCGAGGAACTGACGGGCCACGGCCCGGCCGGCCGTGACGCGGACGTGCGGCAAGGCCACCAGGTCCCGCCCGTACAGCCGCCGTTCGCCCAGGAAGCGGCGGAGCAGCCCGAGCGCGTGGTCCCCGGCGCCCAAGGAGAGGGAGACACAGACGATCCGGGTCAGCTGGAGGGACTTGAGGACCAGTTCGAGGCCGCCGCCGACCGTGCCGACGAGAGCATGGGCGGGGACTCGCGCCGCGCGGAGCTCCACGCCGCTGATGTCGGCGCCCCGGATGCCGTGGGTGGGCATCTTGGGCAGGGGACGCACGGTGCCGGCGGGGGTGGCCCGTTTGTCGATCAGGAAGACGGTGAAGCCGCGGGGACCGCCCTGCGGGTCGGTGCGGGCCAGGACGCACATCAGATTGCCCCGGGTCGCGTTGTTCACGGGCCACTTGCGGCCGCTCAGGAGCCAGCCGGAGCCGTGGCGGGTCGCGGTGAGCGAGCCGGCGAGCAGGTCGCTGCCGCCGTCGGGCTCGGTGAGCCCCCAGGCCACCGGCTGGCCCGCGAGGACGTGCCGGGCCAGCAGATCGGCCGGGCCGTCCTCCTGGGCGACCCACGCGCAGACACCGCCGAGGAAGGTCTTGCCGTGGGCCACGGCCACCGTCAGGTCGCGGGCGGCGATCCGGCGCAGCAGGGCGAGGAACTCGTCGAGGCGGTCCTGGCGGCCGCCGTAGCGAACCGGGACGTAGTACTCGGGGAGCCCCCAGGCGTCGAGCGCGGCACACGCCTCGGCCGGGAAGGACTCCGCCTCGTCGTGGGCGGTCAGCACCGCGGGGTCGAACGGGCCGCCCGGCCGGGACCACCCGGCGATCCTGGCCTCGAGATCGGCCGTCCTCATCTGCCGTCCCCCGCCCCGACGGCGACGGCCTGCCCGGCCGCCGCGTAGCCGTCGGCCCACAGGGGCTCCAGTTCGCCGTTCGCGTACAGGGCCTGCATGGTGGACCGCTGGACCTTGCCACTGGTCGTACGGCGGACCGCGCCGCGGCGCAGCAGCAGGACCGAGTCGGCGCGCAGGCCGAACTCGCGGGCCACGGTCGTGCGCATGCTCGCGGCCAGGCGGGCCAGTTCCTCGTCGACGGCGCGGCGGCGGACCTCGTGGATGACCACGAGCCGGCCCTCGGTGTCGTCGGCGCCGGTGGGGACGGTGACGACCGAGCCGACGGTGTCGCGCAGTTCCTCGTGCTGCCGGCGCAGCTCGTGCTCGATGTCGTGGGGGTAGATGTTGCGGCCCCGGACGATCATCATCTCCTTGATCCGTCCGGTGACATGGATCTCGCCGTCCACGAGGGCTCCGAGGTCCCCGGTGCGCAGCCAGCCGCCGGTGTCCTCGGGGTCGTCGGCGAGCCGGTTGCCGAAGGTGGCCTCGGTGGCCTCGGGGTTGCGCCAGTAGCCGTCCACCACAAGTTCGCCGCGCAGCCAGATCTCGCCGACCGAACCGGCCGGGAGGGCGCGGCCGGTGGCCGGGTCCACGACCCGGGCCTGCAGTCCGCGCGGCGCGCCGCAGCTGACCAGGGTCCGGCCGGCGGCGCCGTCGGCGACGGGCACCACGCGGCCCGCTTCCAGCTCGCCGACGTCACAGGTGAGCACGAGCGGGGCCCGGTCCGACGTGGTCGAGATCATCAGGGTGGTCTCGGCCATGCCGTAGCAGGGGGTGATCTGCTCGCTGCGCAGTCCCGCGGGGGCGAAGCGCTGCGCGAAATCCTCCAGGACGCTCGCCTTGACCGGCTCGGATCCACTGATGGCCTGGGTCCAGCGGGACAGGTCGAGGTCGGCGATCGAGTCCTCGGGGACCCGGCTGAGGCACAGCTCGTAGGCGAAGTTGGGGGCGGCGGACAGGCCGATGTCGAAGTGGTCGATGAGTTCCAGCCAGGCACGGGGGCGGCGCAGGAAGGCGGCCGGGGTCATCAGGGCGATGCCGCGGCCGGCCAGGAGAGGCGTGAGGATGTGCCCCATCAGGCCCATGTCGTGGTAGTTGGGGATCCAGCCGCCGTAGCGCTGGCCCTCGCGGACCGGCAGATGGGTGTCGATCGCGAGGGCGTTGAGCAGCAGGTTGCGGTGGGTGACCCGGCTGCCCTTGGGGTCGCTGGTGGAGCCCGAGGTGTACTGGAGCAGTGCCAGGTCGGCGGGACCAGCGGCGTGCGGGGTGAACGGTTCGGCGGGCGGGGCCGGGTCGACGTCCGGGATCAGCACCGGCACGTCCAGGTCTTCCGTCTTCGCCCACGTGCGCACGTCGCCCAGTTCGTCGGGGGCGGTGAGCACGCAGCTCACCTCGGCGTCCCGGGCGATGCCGCGCACCCGGCGCTGGTCCTGCTTGAAGCGGCCGGGCATCGAGGAGGGCACCGGCACCAGGCCGGCGTAGAAGCAGCCGAGGATGCCGACGACGAACTCGGCGGAGTTCGGCAGGAGCAGCAGGGCCCGGTCGCCGGGGCGGCAGGAGCGCAGCAGCTCTTGGGCGCAGACCCGGGCCGCCCGGTCCAGCTGCTCGTAGGTCAGCCACTGGGCGGTGGCCGGGTCGGAGGGGTCGGGCACGATCGCGACCGTGCGGTGATCGCCGCGGGTGCGGGCGTGCTCCGTGAAGATCTCGACGACGTTCGAGGCGCCGGACAGGTCAGCCATGCTGCGCGTACTCCTGTGGTCGTGGGGTCGGGCCGGGCCCGGACGGCGCCGGGTCACGAGGCCCGGTGGGCTGTGGAGCGGCGGTGGGGAAGCCAAGGGGCGAGCACGTCGAGGACGGGCCGTTCGTCGGTGAGGTAGAAGTGGCCGCCGGTCAGCACGCGCGTGCCGAAGGCGCCGCCCGCACAAGCCCGCCAGTGGGTCAGGTCCGCGGCGGCGACGTCCGGGTCGGAGCTGCCGCCGAGGGCGAGCAACGGCGCCCGTACGGGTACCGGCGGGGTGCGCAGATAGCGGGCGACCACGCCGAAGTCGGCGCGGATGGCGGGCAGGACCAGGTCGAGGAGTTCCGGGGAGTCCAGCAGGTCACCGAAGTCGTCGTTCAGCCGGCGCAGTTCCTCGATCAGGGCGGCGTCGTCCAGTTCGTGCCGCTCGTGCTCCTCGCGGTGGTGGGGAGCCCGCGAACCCGAGACGGCGAGCAGGTCCACGACCTGCCCGTGCCGGCGTTCGAGTTCGAGGGCGACCTCGTAGGCGACGACGGCGCCCATGCTGTGGCCGAACAGGGCCAGCGGTTCGCCGAGGAAGGGCTCCACCGCGTCGGCGACCGGGCCGACCAGGTCGTCCATGGAGGCCGGGGCGGGTTCGCCGAGCCGGTCCTGGCGGCCGGGGTACTGCACGCCGATCACCTCGACGTCGGCCGGCAGGCCGGCGGGCCAGGTGCGGTACGCCTGTGCGGTGCCGCCCGCGTGCGGGGCGCACACCAGCCGGCACCGCGGCCGCGCCACCGGCTTGAACGTCCTGAGCCACCGTGATCGCGTGTGCAGGTCCGGAACGGTCACTGTCATCGCCTCCCATCGCGCTTGCGCGGCTCAGCACAACCAGAGGGGCTATCCGTGCTCTATACGCGCACACGCGGAAGCGGCTCCGGGGAGATTCCCGGAGCCGCTTCCGTGGTGAGGCGTGTGTGTTACGCCGCCTGCCTGCGCAGCGTCTTCGAGGTGACCGCGAGTCCGGCGAGGACGGCCGCCACGAGGGTGCCGATGACGGCGGTGGTGAGGGTGCCGGTGCTCAGGTGCAGGCCCACGTCGGACGAGGTGGCCTGGGAGAGACCGGAGGCCATGCCCGCCAGCGGGGGCAGGGTCACCAGGATGCCGAGGGCGGCGCCGATGACGATGACCAGGGACGTCTCGCCGACCGAGACCAGGAGCAGCTGGCGGACGGTGCCGCCGGCGGACTTCATGACCCCGAAGTCGCGGCGCCGGCCGTGGGCGGCCATGGCCATGCTGTTGGCGACGGCGATCACGCTGTAGCCGACGGCGATCACGATCAGCATCATGGCGAGGCTCTCGGTGAGCTTGGCGTCCGTGTTGTAGTCGGCCAGCGCGTACTCGGCGGCGTCGTGCAGCGCGGTGCCGGGGACGGCGGCGGAGGCCTTGGCGTCGCCGGGGACGAAGATGTCGTCGGTGAGCGCGGCCGGGTCGTGGGCGCGGACCAGGTCACGGGGGACCACGAAGTCGCCGCGGGCCGGGTCGTCGGGCAGGACCGCGCCGACGCGCAGGGTGACGGCGGTGCCGTCGGCGAACCGGACGGGAACCTCCTGGCCCTTCGTCAGGCCCAGCTCCTTGGCGGTGCGCTCGCCGAGGACGGCCTCGCCCGGCTTGCTCCAGCGCGGGTCCCGGCTGCCCAGGACGTCCAGGACGGTGGCGCCGGCCGTTTCCCCGGCCTGCTCGGTGCCCTTGCCGGCCGACGCGTCCTTCAGCACGAACGCCCGGGTCGGCAGGGCGGCCTTGCCCACCGGGTTGGCCGCGACGACCTCGTCGGTGTTCCCGGGCGTGCCGTCCGGGGTGACGATCGTCTGGCCCGAGACCTTCAGGGCCTCGCCCGCCGGGTAGGCCACCCGCATGGTCTCCACCATGCCGCTGAGCAGCACCGCGAAGCCGACGGCGGCGATCACGGGGGCCACCAGGGAGGCGGCACGGCGCGGGTTGGCGACGAGTTCCGCCCGGATCAGGACCGGGCCCGCGGAGCCGCCGCGCTGGAACGGGGCGGTCAGGAACCGGCCGACGGGCCCGATGAACACGGGGGCCAGCAGGGCGGCCGCGACGATCAGCGTCATGGTGGCGAAGATCGCCATGTTGATGCGGTTGTCGGCGCTGGAGGTGGCGGTGCCGATGGCGAGGAGCACACCGGCGCCGAGGACGGCGAGGCCGGCGATCCAACGGCCACGGCCCATGCCCTTGTTGGCGGAGCGGCTGTCCAGGAGGGCCTCGATGGGGGCGACCTGCGTGGCCTTGCGGCCGGCGGTCCAGGCGCCGATCACGCTGACCCCGACACCGATCGCGCAGCCCGTGAGCAGCGGCCAGGCGGCGACCGTGACCTCCATGCCCGGCGGGGCCACGTCCAGGCCCTGAAGGATGTTCCGCATCAGCGGGGCGGCCAGCACACCGGCCACGCAGCCGGCGATCGAGCCGAGCAGGCCGACCACGGCGGCCTCACCGATGATCATGCGCTTGACCTGCTGAGGGGCGGCACCGATGGTGCGCAGCAGGCCGATCTCGCGGCGGCGCATCCCGGTCGCCAGGACCAGCATGGAGGCGACCACGAACACCGTGGTGAACAGGCCGAGGATGGCCATGGCACTGATGAGCTGGACGCCCAGGAACCGCTTGTGCTCGATGTGCTGCGGCTGCAGTTCGGACCGGCCGTCGCCGGAGACCACGTCGCCCTTGTCGCCGAGCACCTTCTTCGCGGCGGTGACGATCGCGCCGGTGTCGGCTCCCTTGTCGGCGACGAGCGCGATGGCGCCGACACCGGGCTGCTGCCGCGCGGCGAACGCCTCGCTGAAGTAGTAGCCGGGGCCGTCCACGGTGCCGACGACGGTGAACTGCTCGCGGCCCTGGGTGATGTTGACGGTCAGGGCGCTGCCCACGGCCGCGCCCAGGGCGCGGTCCACCACGACCTCGTCGGTGCCGCTCGGGGCGCGGCCGGAGACCAGCTTGTAGGGCGCCATCCGCGCGCTGTCCCAGCCGTGCCCGGACTGCAGGGCGCCCTCGTCGGTGACGGGCTTGCCGTCCTTGATCGCCTGGGCGTAGAAGGAGCGGTCCACCACGGCGTCGGCCACGCCCGGGATCTTGTCGAGTCCGGCCACCAGCGGCGCGGCCTCGGCCTTGCTCCACGGCATCCGGTCCTCGGGGCTGCCGTCGGCGTCGACGGCCTGCTGGGGCAGGGCCAGGGCGGCGGTGCCGGTGTAGCGGGGCTGGACCTTGGGGCGGGCGGAGTCGTAGATGACCAGCGTGGTCGTGATCAGGGCGACGCCGACCAGGACGGCGACGAAGGCTCCGAGAAAGCCGGACCAGCGTTCGCGTACGTTCGCGAGGATCAGCATCACGCCTCCATTCGGGCCATGTGGCCGGCGATCGCGGCGGCATTGTTGCTGCCGGAGTAACGGTCGAGCGGGATGCGGTCGGTGATGCGGCCGTCCTTGAGGAAGACCACGACGTCGGCCATGGCCGCCGCGACCGGGTCGTGCGTGACCATCAGGGTGGTCTGGCCCTCCTGGTCGACCAGCATCCGCATCATGTTCAGCACCTCGCGGGAGGTGACGGTGTCCAGGGCGCCGGTGGGCTCGTCCGCGAAGAGGACGTCGGGGCGGGTGACGAGGGCCCGGGCGAGGGCGACGCGCTGCTGCTGGCCGCCGGAGAGCTGACTGGGGCGGTGCCCGGCGCGCTCGGACAGACCGACCGCGGCGAGCGCGTTCGCGATCTGCTCGCGACTGACCTTGCGGCCGGCGAACCGGGACGGCAGTTCCACGTTCTGGGCCGCCGTGAGGGACTCCACCAGGTTGAAGGCCTGGAAGACGAAACCGATGTGGTCACGGCGGAGCTTGGTGCGCTCCTTCTCGTTCTGCTGGCCGATGTCCACGCCGGCGAGGACGATCCGGCCGTCGGACGGCTGCTCCAGCCCCGCCGCGCACTGCAGCAGCGTCGACTTCCCCGAGCCGGAGGGGCCCATGATGGCGGTGAAGGTGCCGCGCTGGAAGCTGATGGAGACGCCGTCCAGCGCGGTCACCTGGTGTCCGCCGGAGCCGTGGACCTTGCGCACACCGTGGAGTTCGACCGCGTCCTGCACCGGGGTTTTCCTCGTTGTCGTCATGCGTCGATTCCACTGCACGGGGGGTGGGCGGGGCACTGATCCTCTCTTTACTCCTGAGGTAGAGGCAGCTCTACCTTTGCCGGCCGGAGTCGATCGCGGGGGAAAGACGCGTCCCCAAATCCCCCTGCCCGTGGTTACGTTGATCGCATGCAACCCACAACAGCCTGGCAGGCCATGGCCCAGCGTCCGCTGAGCTTCCTGACCTCGAGCTGGCCCTGGCGGTCGCTGGCCTATCTGAGCGGTGGCGTCGTGGTCGGCGCCGTGGCCGTGCTGGTCTTCGCCCTCGGCCTGGCCGCGGGGCTCGCCCTGCTGGTCGTACTGATCGGCGTCGCCCCCCTGGTCGGCACGGTGCTGGCGGCCACGCTGGTGGCCCGGGTGGAGCGGCACCGACTGCGTCTGGTGGACCTCGACCACCTGCCCGATCCGCACCGGGCCCCGGACGGTCCCGGCCTGCGCGCCTGGACGGCCACCCGGCTCAAGGAGCAGGTGACCTGGCGGGAGTTGCTGTTCACGCTGCTGTCGGCGGCGGCGCTGTGGTGGATGGACCTGATGGTCCTCGCGTTCTCCTTCGGCGTCCCCGCCACCACCATTGCCTCGACCGGCCGCGACACCTGGCCGTGGACGGTGTTCGGGGTGATCGTGCTGCTCGCCTCGCCGTACACGGTGACCTCGTGGGCGGGGGCGCGGGCCGCCATGGCCCGCACCTTCCTCGCGCCGCGCGACAAGGAGCTCGGGGAGGAGCTGCGCGAGGTGCGTGCCTCGCAGGCGCGGCTGCTCGACTCCTTCGACGCCGAGCGGGTGCGCATCGAACGCGACCTGCACGACGGGGCGCAGCAGCGGCTCGTCTCGCTGGGGATGACGCTCGGGCTGATGCGCCTGGAGGTCCCCGAGGGCTCCCCGCAGGACGAGCTGCTGACCCAGGCCGAGTCCCAGCTGGCCACCGCGCACCAGGAGCTGCGGGCGCTGATCCGGGGCCTCAACCCGCCGGTCCTCGCCGACCACGGGCTGGTGGCGGCGATCGAGGACTACGCCGGCCGGTTCCCGATCCCGGTGACGGTGGATCTGCAACTGCCCGAGCGGCTGCCCAGGAAGCTCGAGACGACGATGTACTACCTGATCAACGAGGCCATGACGAACATCGCCAAGCACAGCGGAGCCACCAGCGCACAGGTACGCGGGCGCTACCATTCCGATCTGCTGGTCCTCGACATCGTGGACGACGGGCACGGCGGGGTCGATCCCGAAGCGGGCACCGGCGTGACCGGGCTCGCGGACCGGGTCACGGCGCTCGACGGCCGGATGCGGGTGTCGAGTCCGGTCGGTGGTCCCACCCTGCTGCATGTGGAGGTTCCGTGTCGCTTCGCCTGATCGTGGCCGAGGACGCCGTTCTGTTACGCGAAGGCCTTATCGGGCTGTTGCAACGAGTCGGCCACGAGGTGGTGGCGGCCGTCGGGGACGCCGACGCGCTGGTGGCGGCGGTACGCGCCGACCGGCCGGACCTGATCGTCACCGACGTACGGATGCCGCCCTCGCTCAGCGACGACGGGCTGCGCTCGGCGGTGACTCTGCGCGAGGAGTTCCCCGGACTGCCCGTGCTCGTCCTCAGCCAGTACGTCGAGCGCTCCTACGCACTGCGGCTCCTCGACTCGGGCGGCGGGGCCGGGGTGGGTTACCTGCTCAAGGAACGGGTCAGCGCGGTCGCGGACTTCGTGTCGGCGATCGAGCGGGTGGCCGCCGGCGGCACCGTGGTGGACCCGGAGGTCATCACCCAGCTGGTGCGGCTGCGCCAGGACCCGCTGGAGCGGCTGAGCGCCCGCGAGCGCGAGGTGCTCGCGCTGATCGCGGAGGGCCGCACCAACGCCAGTCTCGCCAAGCACCTGTTCATCAGCGAGGCGGCCGTGAACAAGCACATCGGCAACATCTTCAACAAGCTGGACCTGCCGGTGGACACCGAGGGCCACCGCCGGGTCCTCGCGGTCCTCGCCTTCCTGCGGACCTGACGCCGCGGCCCCGTCCACCCCGGTGGCCGGGGAGGACGGGGCCGCGGTCGCCGCGCCGGACGGGTCAGTCGGACATGGCGACCAGGATGCGGCGGGTGCCCTCGAAGGGTCGGCGGCCGTGCCCGGTGAGCACGTTGTCGATCACCAGCACGTCGCCGAACCGCCAGTCCACGTCCACGGCCAGCTCCAGGCCCCGGTCGCGGATCTGGGTGATGTACGCGTCCGGTATGGGCGTGCCGTCGGCGAACGTGACGTACTGCGGGAACTCCTCGGGCGCGAGGATCTCGTACAGCTCCTTGGAGGTCTCGTCGCCGAGGCCGGCCGGGTGCCACTGGTCGGCCTGGTTGAACCAGACCTCGGCGCCCGTCACCGGGTGCGTGGTGGTGGCCCGGCGGTGCTGCACCACGCGGATGCCGTCCGGGCCCCATTCCCACTCGGCCTCGGAGGCCGTCAGGAACCGCTCCACCTCGGCGCGGTCGTCGGTCTCGAAGGTGTCCTGCCAGCTCTTGCCGAGTCCGTAGCCGTCGTGCAGGTTCTGCACGTAGCGGATCCCGCCGGCGAAGGCCTCGCGGACCTCGGCGTCGAGGGAGTCGAGCCACAGCTCGCCGTCGACGACCGGGGTGGCGCCCCCGGACTCGGCTGCCTTCTCGCAGTAGAAGGCGAGCCGGGCCGGCCACCTGCGGGCGTAGTTCAGCTCGTTGTGCATGGAGATGGTGAAGCGCTGCGGGTACTCGGTGGAGGTGTAGAGGTTGCCCCGCACCCGGGTGCGGGGGGAGTTGCCGTGCACGTAGGGCAGCCGGTTGGGCAGCAGCCGGTCGAGGACGGGCTCGATCGCGTCGGGCGTGACGCCGAACCCGCGGAAGACGAGCGCCTTGTGCTCCGTCAGCAGCTCGGTGAGACGGTCGGCGCCGAGTTCGGCGAGGTGTGCGGCGAGGTCCTGGCCCTCGGCCCCGGCGCCGGTGATCTCGTGCGGGACCCAGGTCCGGCCTGCACTCAGGGTGGTGCTCATGACGTCTCCTGTCTCATCGGGAGATGATCTCGTTCAGCTTTCCGAGCTTGTCGATGCCGTCGAGCACGGCCCGGGACTCCACTCCGAAGTCCACGAGGCAGCCGATCTCGTCGACGCCCAGCGCCCGTATGTGCGGGAGCAGTTCGGCGGCCCGCTCGACGCTGCCGAAGAGCCCGCCGGTCTCGAAGTAGCGGTCGAACGCGCGGGCCGCGAGGTAGTCCATGTCGTCCGCGTTCAGTTCGGACAGGTCCATGTCCTTGCCGGTGAACGACTTGGCGGTGAGGTTGGCGGAGCTCTTCAGGTAGTTCGTGAAGGGCTCGCGCACCTGCTCGCGGACCTGGTCGAGGTCGTCGCCGAGCAGGGTGTGCAGCATCAGCACGACGTGGCCGGTCCAGCCGTCGTGCTCCTCGGCGGCCACCCGCCGGTACTCGGCGATCTTGCCGGCCACCTCCTGGAGGGACTGGCCCAGCAGGTGGGTGAGGATGCCGGCGCGCATCCGGGCGGCGGCCCGGAAGGTGTCCACACCGCCGGCCGACGTCAGCCAGACCGGCAGCTCGGGCTGCACGGCGGGCGGGTAGCTCCGGATCTCGACGGGCCGCCCGAGACCGTCGGTGGTGGCGAGGGCCTCGCCGCGCCACAGCCGGCGGACCTCCTCGGCGGTGTCGCGGACCAGGGTGCGCCGGTCGGCGTGGTTCTCCGGGCGCAGGGCGAAGTCCACGGTGTTCCAGCCGGAGGCGAAGGCGACCCCGGCGCGGCCGCCGGAGAGGTTGTCCACGACCGACCACTCCTCGGCGATCCTCGCCGGATGGTGGAGCGGGGCGACGACACTGCCGGCCCGGATGCCCACGCGCTGGGTGCACATGGCCACGGCGGCGCCGAGCACGGCCGGGTTCGGGTAGGCCCCGCCGAAGGGGTCGAAGTGCCGCTCCGGCGTCCACACGGCGGCGAGCCCCGACCGGTCGGCGAGTTTCGCTCCCTCGATCAGCAGCTCGTACCGGCCGGCTTGGCCCGGCGCGGTGGAGTCGTGCGCGAAATAGAACAGGCTCAGATCCATGGACGGTCCTTCGGGTGGTCCGGTTGGTTGCGACGGGCACGGCGAACGGGCGGTGCGAGGAGAGTGGGCCGGGCGGCCCGGGCGGTCCCGGGGCGGGGTGCGGGCGGGAGTCGGACGGACGGTGAGTCGGGCGGTCCCGGGGCGGAGCGCGGGCGGGAGTCGGACGGACGGGGAGTCGGAGGGGTCAGGCGGTCTCGGCGGGTTCGGCGGTCTCGGGGCGCGGTGCGGCCGGGACGCGGGCCCGCCGGACGGCCGGGACCATCCCGGCCACCAAGGCGGTCAGGGCCATCCCGGCGGCGGTCACCAGCAGGGAGGACCGGCCGCCCCAGGCGTCGAGGAGCTTCCCGGCGGCGAACGCGCCCACCGTGGTGCCGAGGGCGATGACGAGTCCGGACAGGGCCGCGACCCGTCCCTGCAACTCCTGCGGGGTGGTGGTCACCTGGTACACCGCGGTGGCCACCCCGAAGACCGCCCCGATCAGGTTCATCACGGCGAACAGCGCACCGAGGACGACCGGCCCGGTGCTCCAGGCCATGGCGGCCATCAGCACGGCCCACAGGGCCAGGCCGCCGACCAGGAGGGCGGACAGGGGGAGCCGGGCCATGAACCAGCGTCCGGCGAGGGCCCCGAGCAGGCCTCCGCAGCCGCTGATACCGAGCACCAGTCCCACCGTGGACTCCGGCAGCCCCTGTTCCTTGACCAGCACCACGACCAGGCCCAGCATGACCACCTGGAGCAGGGCGGTGGACACGGTCACCACCGGCAGCATGGCGCGCAGCGCCCGTTGTCCCCGCAGCCAGCGCAGGGCGTCGGCCAGGTCCTCGCGGATGGGTCGGCGTCGTGCCGTGGCCTCGGTCCGCAGGTCGGCCCGGACGTACCGGAGGTTGACGGCGGCGATCACGGCGCCGACCGCGGCGGCGAGGTAGGGGCTCCAGCGTGTCCAGGTGAACAGCACGGTGCCGGCCGGCCCGCCCAGCAGGCCCGCGATCCGGCCGCGGGCCTCGTTCTGGGAGAGCGCGGCGGGCAGGTGCTCCGCCGGGACGACGGTGCGTACGGCGGCCCGCTCGGCGAGCGAGGCGACGATGGCGAGGGACACGTCGGCGGCGATCAGCGCGAGGAGCAGGCCCATGCCGAGTCCGCCGAGGGCCGTGGCACCGGCCACCGTGCCCAGCACGACGATCCGGCCGAGCGCGCACCAGCGCATCACCGCGCGCCGGTCCCAGCGGTCGACCAGGACCCCGGCCGGCAGCTGGACGACGGCCTGCGGCAGCACGGCGGCGGCCGATGCCAGGCCGACCGCCTGCGCGGACCCGCCGGAGATCTGCAGGGCCAGCAGCGGGTAGCAGACGCCGCTCATCCGGGAACCGAAGAACTGCAGCCAGTTCCCGGTCCACAACAGGAGGAAGTCGCGGTTGCGGCGCAAGGGGAGCGCCGCAACCGCCGTCTCGTCGACGACCGTCATGCGCCGAGCCTGCGCGCGGGGTCTACGCCGTTTCTACGAATCCCGGCCGCGGCGGCGTCCAGGGCCGCGAGGCGGTCCGCGAGGAGCCGGCCGACGTGGGCGATCGGCCCGGGCCGGGTCATCAGGCCCTCGTGGTCGGAGTCCACGTCGTGGTTGACGATCTCTCCGGCGACGTGCGCCGCCCAGGCCCGGTGGCCCCGCTCGCGGGCGAGTGCCCCCTGGTCGCGCCGGGCGGTGACGAACAGCATGTCCCCGCCGAAGCGGCCCGGGGTGTGGGACCACATGAGCCGGGTGTTGTTCACGTAGACGTCCTTCATGGCGAGGATCTCGTGCTCCTCGAACCGGGCCATCACCTTGTTCTCGCGCGCCAGGAAGGCCCGGTAGCGCTCGATGGGGAAGGTCTCCGGGGTGAGTTCGCCCTCCTGGAAGTCGAAGCCGATCGCCCGCAGGTTGCGCGCGATGATCGCGGCCTCGGACGGCGGCTCGGTGCCGGCCGCGTCGGCCACCGGGTAGGCGTCGAGCACGGCGAGGAGTTCCACCTGTGCGCCGCGGCGCTCCAGTTCGGTCGCGATCGCGTGGGCGATGGTCCCGCCGACCGACCAGCCGAGCAGCCGGTAGGGGCCCTCGGGGGCCACCGCGCGGATCTGGTCGGCGTAGTCGGCGGCCATCTCCCCGATCGAGGCGGGCAGCGGCTCGGCGCCGTCGGTGCCGCGTGCCTGGAGCCCGTACAGCGGGTACGCGGGGTCCAGGTGGGCGAGCAGTCCGAGGTAGCACCAGCTGAGGCCGGCCGCCGGATGCACGCAGAACAGCGGCGTTCCGGTGCCGGAGGCGCGCAGCGGCACCAGTACCCCGTGCCCGTCGCGCTCACCGTCCGGCTCCAGGTCGCGCAGCAGTTCGGCCGGGGTGGGCGCCTGGAAGAGCCGGCGCAGGGGCACCTCCGTGCCGAGGACGGCACCGACCCGGCCGACCAGCCGTGTCGCCAGCAGGGAATGCCCGCCGTGTTCGAAGAAGTTGTCGTCCAGGCCCACCCGGGCCAGGCCGAGGACCTCGGCGAACAGGGCGCACATCAGCTCTTCGCGCGGGGTGGTCGGGGCCCGCCCCACGGTCCCTGTCCCGAAGTCGGGGACCGGCAGTGCCGCACGGTCGACCTTGCCGTTCGGGGTCAGGGGCAGGGCGTCCAGGACGACGACGGCCGCGGGCACCATGTGCGCGGGCAGGGTCTCCTTGAGCCGGTCGCGCAGGACCGGGCCGAGTCCGGTGTCGTCGCGGCGGCTCGCCGGGTCGTTGGCCCGGGGCCGGGCGTCGGGCCCGGGTGCGGGATGGTAGGCCCCGGCGAGCGCCAGGTCCACCGGTCCGTCGCCGCGCACGAACAGGGCTTCCAGCGCGCCGTCCTCGGCGCCGGCGGCCGCCCAGGTGACGGCCACCCGGTGGCCGGTGCGCTCGGCGAGGGCGTACAGGTCCTCGGGGTCCACGGCGGTGACGTCCGCGGCCTCCTCGTCGAACAGGGCGTGCACGGCGGCCACTTCGTCGCGCACCCGCAGGTTGGGGATACCCGTGACGCGCAGGGCCGTGTCGCGGGCGGCCAGTTCGGCGGCCAGCTCGTCCAGCCCGCTCAGCCGCTCGCCCCAGGTGACGACCGGCCCCTCGGGGACATCGGCGGCGGGGGCGGTGTGCAGCACCACGTCGTAGCGGTGCCGGGTGAGCTCGTTGTGGTGGACGCCGCGCCGTACGCGCAGGTCCACGCCGCTCACGCCGGGGAGGCCGGTGAACCACTCGGGTGCGAGCAGCAGTTCCTTCTCGCGGGCCACGGCCCGCTCGACCCCGGCGCGCAGCACGTCTCGTTCGGCACCCTCGGGCGGAGCGTCCTGCCCGGTCAGCGCGACGGCCCCGCGCAGCGTGCGCAGCGTGCGGAGGTTGCGGACGTCGCCGACGAAGACGGTGCCGCCGGGGACGAGCAGCTCGCGCACCCTGTCGAGGACCTCGGCGAGGTAGTCGGCGCTCGGGAAGTACTGGACCACCGAGTTGAGCACGACGGTGTCGAAGGCGCCCTTGGGCAGGCCGTCGATGTCGTGGGCGGGCTGGACGGTCAGGGTGACCCGGTCGGCGAGCTCGGGCCGCTCGGCGACCTGGGCACTGAGTCGCTCGATGACGGACGCGGACAGGTCGGTGCCCCAGTAGCTCTCGCAGTGCGGGGCGACATGGGCGAGGACCAGGCCGGTGCCGGCGCCGATCTCCAGGACCCGGCGGGGCCTGCCGGCGAGGATGCGCTCGACCGTGCCGGCGCGCCACTCGTGCATCTCCTCCAGGGGGATGGGGTCGCCCGTGTACGTGGAGCGCCAGATGCCGAAGTCCTCGCCGAAACTGTCGGAGCCGGGCTCGCCGTAGAGGGCGTCGTAGGCCGCCTCCCACTCGCGGACCTGGCTCGCCTCCGCCTCCGTGTCGCGGGTCCCGTCGCCCCGGTCCGGCACGGCGTACGCCACCAGGCGTTTGTCGCCGGGGGTGTCCTCGCGGGCCACGACCACCGCTTGGGCGAGCTCCTCCTGGGCGGTCAACGCGGCCTCGATCTCTCCGAGTTCGATGCGGAAGCCGCGCACCTTGACCTGGTGGTCGGTGCGGCCGATGTACTCCAGGCCGCCGTCCGCGCTCCAGCGGACCAGGTCGCCGGTGCGGTACATCCGGCTGCCGGCCGGGCCGAAGGGGTCGGCGGTGAAGCGCTCGGCGGACAGGCCGGGCCGATTCAGGTAGCCGCGGGCCACACCGGTGCCGGCGATGTACAGCTCGCCGGCCTCGCCGGGGGCCACCGGGCGCAGCCCGGCGTCCAGGACGTAGACCCTGGTGTTGTCCAGCGGCCGTCCGATGGGCGGCCGTTCGCAGGTGGCGGCGTCCAGGCGCGCGGCCGTGGACCAGATGGTGGTCTCGGTCGGGCCGTAGACGTTGGTGAGGGAGCCGCCCAGATCGTGCAGGGCGCGGCCGAGCGGGCCGGGCAGCGCCTCGCCGCCGACGAGCTTGACGAGGCCTCGCAGGGCTTCGGGGCGGGTGGTGACCAGGCTCTGCCAGGCCGTCGGGGTGGCCTGCAGGACGGTGGCGCCGGATTCCTCGACGAGCCGGGCGAGGGCCACCGGGTCCTTGACGGTCTCGCGGGCGGCGAGGACCAGGCGGGCGCCGTGCGCGAGCGGCGTCCACAGTTCCAGGTTGGAGATGTCGAAGCCGATGGTGGTGACGGCGAGCAGCCGGTCGTGCTCGGTCAGCGTGAGGTGGTCGCGCATCGCGGTCAGCAGGTTGAGCAGGTTCCGGTGCCCGACGACCACGCCCTTGGGCCGGCCGGTGGACCCGGAGGTGTAGATGACGTACGCCGGGTGGTCCGGGTGCGGCGGTGCGATCCGGCGGACCCGCGCCAGCCCGGCGTCGGTGACGGCGTCGAGGGCGCCGACGGTGCGCGGGTCGTCCAGGACCAGGCGCGGGACCTCGGGCGCGGTGTCCTCGGGGAGCGCGCCGGCACTCTCGCGGTCGGTGAGCAGCAGGACGGGGGCGGCGTCGGCCAGCATGTAGGCGACGCGGTCGGCCGGGTACTCGGGGTCGATCGGCACGTACGCCGCACCCGTCTTGAGGACGGCGAGCAGGGCGACGACCATCGTCGCGGTCCGGGGCAGGGCCACGGCCACCAGGTCCTCGGCGCCGACGCCGCGCGCGGCGAGCGAGTGGGCGAGCCGGTCGGAGCGCAGGTCCAGCTCGCGGTAGTCGAGCGTGAGGTCCTCGAAGTCGAGTGCGGGGGCGCCGGGGGTGCGGGCGGCCTGTGCCCGGAACAGGGCGGGCAGGTGGTCGGCGGGCAGCTCGCGGGCGGTGTCGTTCCAGCCGACGAGCATGCGCCCGAGGTCGTTCTCGGGCAGCGTGTCGAGGGTGCCCACCGGGGCGTCGGGGCAGGCGGCGGCGGCCGTCAGGAAGGCGACGAGGCGGTCCGCGAGGCCCCGGGCGGTCTCCCGGTCGAACAGGTCGGCGGCGTATTCGAGGACACCGGCGATCCCGCCGGGTGTGCCGTCCGCGGTGTGCCGTTCGCCGAGCCGGAACATCAGGTCGAAGCGGGCGACTCCGGTGCCTACGTGCTGCCCGGAGGCGGCCACGTCCGGCAGCGGTCCGGCAGGACCGGCGGCAGCGCTGCCGGAGGCGTCGCGGGCGGCGACGTTGTCGAAGGTCAGCATGGTCTGGAACAGCGGGTGGCGGGCCATGGAGCGGGCCGGGTTGAGCACGTCCACGAGCCGTTCGAAGGGCACGTCCTGGTGGGCGTAGGCGGTCAGGTCGGTCTCCCGGACCCGGGCCACCAGGTCGGTGAACGTCTCGTCGGGCACCACCTCGGTGCGCAGCACGAGGGTGTTGGCGAAGAACCCGACCAGGTCCTCCAGGGCCTCGTCGGTGCGGCCCGCGATCGGGGTGCCGATCGGGATGTCGGTGGCCCCGCTCAGCCTGGACAGCAGGGCGACCAGCGCGGCCTGCACGACCATGAAGAGGCTGGCGTGGTTCTCCCGGGCCAGGTCGGTCAGCAGGGCGTGCGTCCCGGCCGGGATCTCCACGTCCAGCAGATCGCCGCGGTAGGAGGCGACGGCCGGGCGGGGACGGTCGGCGGGCAGGTCCAGTTCCTCGGGCAGCCCGGCCAGCGTCTTTCGCCAGTAGGCGAGTTGGCGGGAGGCGAGGCTGTCCGGGTCGTCCTCGGAGCCGAGCAGGTCCCGCTGCCACAGGGTGTAGTCGGCGTACTGCGCCGGCAGTGGACTCCAGGCGGGTGCCTCGCCCCGGCAGCGGGCGGTGTAGGCGGCCGTGAGGTCGCGTACGAGCAGCGGCATCGACCAGCCGTCGGTGGCGATGTGGTGGACCAGGAGCAGCAGGACGTGCTCGTCGGGGCCGACGGCGAACAGCACGGCCCGCAACGGGGGCTCGGCACCGATGTCGAAGGCGTACCTGGCCTGCTCCTCCAGCGCCCCGGCCAGCTCGTCCGCAGTGGTGTCGAGCACCGTCAGGTCCGGGCGGGCCGACTCCGGGTCGAGCACGGTCTGGTACGGCCCTTGGGCGTCCTCCGCGAAGACGGTGCGCAGGGTCTCGTGGCGGGTGACGAGGTCGGCGAGGGCGGCGGCCAGCGCGCCCCGGTCCACCGCGCCGGAAAGGCGCAGGGCCGTCGGCACGTTGTAGGTGTGGCTGCGGCCCTCGAACCGGCCGAGGAACCACAGGCGCTGCTGGGCGGAGGACAGCGGTATGCGCTCGGGGCGGTCGCCCGCGACCAGCGGGGTGCGGGCGGGACCGCCGGAGCCGAGGGCGGCGGCGAGTCCGGCCACGGTCGGCGTCTCGAAGAACTGGCGGATGGTCAGCTCCTCGCCGAGCGTGGCGCGGATGCGGCCCGCCAGGCGGGTGGCCAGCAGCGAGTGGCCGCCGAGGGCGAAGAAGTCGTCGTCGAGGAACACCCGTGGGACGCCGAGGACTTCGGCGAACAGACCGCACAGGATCTCCTCCTGCGGGGTGCGCGGCGCCCGGCCCGCCCGGGCCGGACCGTACTCGGGTGCGGGCAGCGCGGCCCGGTCCAGCTTGCCGTTGGGGTTCAGCGGCAGGGCGTCCAGGACGACGAACGCGGACGGCACCATGTGGTCGGGCAGGGCGGCGGCCACGTGGGCGCGCAGCCGCGCCCGGTCCACGGTGCGGCCGGCGGCCGGGACCAGGTAGGCCACCAACCGCTTGTCGCCCGGCCGGTCCTCGCGGACCAGGACGGCGGTGCGGGCGACGTCCGGGTGGCCGAGGACGGCGGCCTCGATCTCGCCGAGTTCGATGCGGAAGCCGCGGACCTTGACCTGGAAGTCGGTGCGGCCGAGGTAGTCGAGGTTGCCGTCGGCACTCCAGCGGACCAGGTCTCCGGTGCGGTACATGCGGGTGCCCGCCGGGCCGTGCGGGTCGGCCACGAACCGCTCCGCCGACAGGCCCGGCCGGCGGTGGTAGCCGCGTGCCAGGCCCGGCCCCGCGATGTACAGCTCGCCCGCCACCCCGACCGGGACCGGCTGCAGGGCCGCGTCGAGGACGTAGAGCCGGGTGTTGCGGAGGGGCGCGCCGATCGGGGGTACGCCGGTGATCTCGTCCCGCGTGTACCAGGCCGCCGCGTAGACGGTGGCCTCGGTGGGGCCGTAGATGTTGGCGAACCGTTCGGCGCCGACAGCCCGCACGACGGCGTTGGCGTCACGGGCGGAGACGGCCTCACCGGCGAGGACCACCTCGCGCGCGGCGACCGACGGGCCGCCGTCGCCGACGAGTTGGGCGACGGCCGACGGGACACCGCTGATGAGCGACACCGAGCGGCCGGCGTGGGCCGGGTCGCCCAGTTCCAGGACGTCCCGCATCACCTCGACGGTGCCGCCGCACAGCAGCGGGCCGAACATCTCGAAGACGGAGACGTCGAAGTTCAGCGAGGTGGACGCCACCACGTGGGCCATGCCGTCGGCGCCGAACTCGCCGACCGCCCAGGCCGCCAGGTCGGCGACGTTCTCGTGCGGCACCACCACGCCCTTGGGCAGTCCCGTGGAGCCGGAGGTGTAGATCGCGTACGCGGCGTGCCCGGGCCGCAGGGGAGCGTGCCGCTCCGCGTCGCTCGGAACGTGCGCGGGCAGAGCCGCGAACGCGGCCTCGGTGCCCGCCTCGTCGAGGACGACGCGCTCGGGGCCCTCGCCGGGCAGCCGGCCGAGCGCCTCCCGGGTGGTGAGCAGCAGGCCGGGGGCCGCGTCCCGCAGGAGGTGGGCGATGCGGTCGGCCGGATATCCGGGGTCGACGGGCACGTACGCGGCACCGGACTTGAGGACGCCGAGCACCGCCACGAGGGTGAGTTCGCTGCGCGGCAGGGCGATGCCCACGAAGCGCTCCGGCCCGGCGCCGCGCGCGATCAGGAGCCGGGCCAGCCGGTTGGCGCGGGCGTCCAGTTCGGCGTACGAGAGGGTGCGGTCCGCGTGGCGCACGGCCGGGGCGTCGGGGGTGCGGGCGGCCTGTGCCTCGAAGAGGGCGGGCAGGGTCGCCCGGGGCACGTCGCGCGCGGTGTCGATCCAGGTCCCCAGGATGCGGCGGCGCTCGTCCTCCTCCAGGATCCCGATGCGGCTCAGCGGCAGTTCCGGGTTCTCGGCGAGGGCGTCGAGCAGCAGGGTCAGCCGGCGGACGAGGGTTTCGGCGGTGGCACGGTCGAACAGGTCCTCGTTGTATTCGAGGTGCCCGGTGATCCCGGCGGGGGAGCCGTCGTCGGCGCGGCCGTCGGCGACGGCGAGCAGCAGGTCGAACTGGGCGACGCCGGTGCCGACCCGGTCGCCGGAGACGGTCAGTCCCGGCAGCCGGCCCTCGCCGAGCGCGGCCTTCTGGTCGACGTTGTTGAAGGCGAGCATGGTCTGGAACAGCGGGTGGCGGCCCCTCGCCCGCGGCGGGTTGAGCACCTCCACGAGCCGCTCGAAGGGCACGTCCTGGTGGGCGTAGGCCGCCAGGTCGGTCTGCCGGGCCCGGGCCACCAGGTCGGCGAAGGCCGGGTCGCCGGAGACGTCGGTGCGCAGGACGAGGGTGTTGACGAAGAAGCCGACCAGGTCGTCCAGGGCCTCGTCGGTGCGGCCCGCGATCGGGGTGCCGATCGGGACGTCGGTGCTGCCGCTCAGCTTGGACAGCAGGGCGGCGAGGCCGGCCTGGACGACCATGAACAGGCTGGCCCGGTGCTCGCGGGCGAGGTGCTCCAGACGCCTGTGCAGGGCCGCCGGGATGGCGACCGGCACGGTTCCGCCGCGGTAGCTGCTCTCGGCGGGGCGCGGCCGGTCGGTGGGCAGCGGCAGTTCCTCGGGCAGGTCCCGCAGCGCCTCGCGCCAGTGGGCGAGTTGGCGGCTGATGAGGCTGTCGGGGTCGTCCTCGGAGCCGAGCACCTCGTGCTGCCACAGGGTGTAGTCGGCGTACTGCACCGGCAGCGGTGACCAGGCGGGTGCCTTGCCGACGCAGCGGGCGGCGTAGGCGGTGGTGAGGTCGCGGACCAGGACCGGCGTGGACCAGCCGCCGTCGCTCGCGATGTGGTGGACGAGCAGCATCAGGACGTGCTCGTCGGAGCTCAGCTCGAACAGGTGGGCGCGCAGCGGCGGTTCGGTGGCCAGGTCGAAGCCCTGGCGGGCGGCCCGGCGCAGCTCCTCGGCCAGGCCCGCTTCGTCGGTCCGGGTGACGCTGGGTTCGGGCCGGGTCCGCTCGGGAGCGAGGACGATCTGATGGGGGCCCTCCGCGTCCTCGGCGAAGACGGTCCGGAGGGTCTCGTGGCGGGCGACGACGTCGGCCAGGGCGGCGGCGAGGGCCTCCCGGTCGAGCGAGCCGGAGAGGCGCAGTGTGGTGGGGATGTTGTGGGCGGCGGTCGGTCCCTCCAGGCGGCCCAGGAACCACAGCCGGCGCTGGGCGAAGGAGACCGGCACCCGCTCGGGCCGCCGACGGGCCCGGAGCGCGGGACGGGCCGCGTCACCGGATCCGAGCAGCTCGGCGAGGCCCGCCACGGTCGGCGTCTCGAACAGCTGCCGCACCGGGAGGTCCACACCGAGGGTGGCGCGGACGCGGGTCATGAGCCGCAGCGCGAGCAGCGAGTGGCCGCCGCGCGAGAAGAAGTCCTCGTCCACCGACACGCGCGGGACGCCGAGGACTTCGGCGAACAGCCCGCACAGGATCTCCTCCTGCGGGGTGCGCGGGGCCCGGCCGGTGCTCTCCAGGCCGTAGGCGGGGGCGGGCAGGGCGGCGCGGTCGAGTTTGCCGTTGGGGGTCAGCGGCAGCTCGTCGAGGGTGACGAAGGCCGCGGGGACCATGTAGTCGGGCAGGGTCGCCGCCACGTGCTTGCGCAGCACGTCCCCGTCCGGGGCCCCGTCCCGGGCGGGGACGACGTAGGCGACGACGCGCTTGTCACCGGGGGTGTCCTCGCGGACCACGGCGGCGGCGCGGGCGACGTCCGGGTGGTCGGCGATCACGCTCTCGATCTCGCCGAGTTCGATGCGGAAGCCGCGGACCTTGACCTGGAAGTCGGTGCGGCCGATGTACTCCAGTTCGCCCCCGGCGGTGCGGCGCACCAGGTCGCCGGTGCGGTACATCCGCGTCCCGGCGGGGCCGTACGGGTCGGCGACGAAGCGCTCCGCCGACAGTCCGGGCCTGCGGTGGTAGCCACGGGCCAGACCGGAGCCCGCGATGTACAGCTCACCCGCGACTCCGTCCGGGACCGGACGCAGGCCGGAGTCGAGCACGTACACACGGGTGTTGGCGATCGGAGCGCCGATGGAGACGTCTCCCGAGGCGGGCACGCCGGCCGCCGTCGACCAGATGGTGGTCTCGGTCGGGCCGTAGAGGTTGGTCACCGACCGGCCGCCCTCGGCGAGCGTGCGGGCCAGGGACGCCGGCAGGGCCTCACCGCCGACCAGCACCCGCAGCGAGTCCGGCACTCCTCCGGCCTCGACCAGGGCGTGCCACAGGCTGGGGGTCGCCTGCATGATCGTGGCACGCGTCTCGCGCACCAGGCTCGTCAGCGCGACCGGGTCGCGGACGATGTCCCTGGGGGCCAGGACGACCTGGGCGCCGTGCAGCAGCGGCAGGAACAGTTCCAGGCCCGCGATGTCGAATCCGACGGTCGTCACTGCGGCGAGGCGGTCGTCCTCGGTGAGCGCGAAGCGGTCCTGCATCGCCGTCAGGAAGTTCACCAGCGCTGCCTGCGGGACGGTGACACCCTTCGGCCGGCCCGTCGATCCCGATGTGTAGATCACGTAGGCGGTCTGCTCGCTCGAACGCCCCGCTACCACCGGGTCGATGGACGCACAGCCCGACAGATCCGCCTGAGCGAGGACGTCCTCGGTCAGGGTCAGCACCGGGTCCGCGTCCTGGAGGATGTACGCGACACGCTCCTGCGGGAACTCCGGGTCCACGGGGACGTATCCGGCACCGGACTTCAGCACCGCGAGCAGGGCGACGACCAGCTCCACCGACCTGGGCAGGGCGACGGCCACCAGTCGCTCCGGGCCCGCACCCCGCTCGATGAGCCAGTGCGCGAGCCGGTTCGCCCGGGCGTTCAGCTCGCCGTAGGACACGGCCAGCTCACCGAAGGCGAGGGCCGGTGCCTCGGGCGTGGTCGCCGCGCGCGCCGCGCACAGCTCGGCGACGCTGGACGGTTCGACGTCCCGGGAGGTCGCGTTGGCGCGCTCCAGGACCTCGTGCCGCTCGGCTGCACTGAGCAGGTCCACGCGGGCCACCGGTGCGTCCGGGGCGGCGGCCACCGCCGCGAGGACGCGGGTGAACCGCTCGGCGATGCGCTCGGCGGTGGCCCGGTCGAACAGGTCCGTGCTGTAGTTCAGGGCGCCGCTCAGGCCCTCCGGCGCACCGGAGGACGCTTGGCGCTCCTCGACCGTGAAGGAGAGGTCGAAGCGGGCGGTACGGGTCTCGGCCGTGTGCCCGCGGACGGTGAGGCCGGGCAGTTCGGCGGCGGCCGTGCGGGCCTGCCGCTGGTCGTTGTCGTTCCAGGTCAGCAGGGTCTGGAAGAGGGGGTGGCGGGCCATCGCCCGGGGCGGGTTGAGCACTTCCACGAGCCGCTCGAAGGGCACGTCCTGGTGCTCGTAGGCTTGCAGGTCGGCGTCCCGGACCCGGTCGAGCAGCTCCCGGAACGTGGGCGTGCCGGACAGGTCCGCGCGCAGCACCAGGGTGTTGACGAAGAAGCCGACCAGGTCGTCCAGGGCCTCGTCGGTGCGGCCCGCGATCGGGGTGCCGATCGGGACGTCGGTGCTGCCGCTCAGCTTGGACAGCAGGGTGGCCAGGGCGGCCTGGACGACCATGAACAGGCTGGAGCGGGTCTCGCGGGCCAGCTCCAGCAGGCGCGCGTGCACGTCGGCCGGCACCGCGAGGGGCAGGGTGTCGCCCCGGTGGGTGGCCGTCGCCGGGCGGGGCCGGTCGGTCGGCAGGCCGAGCTCCTCCGGCAGGTCTGCGAGGGTGTCACGCCAGTAGGCGAGCTGCCGGGTGATCACACTGTCGGGGTCGTCCTCGGAGCCGAGCAGCTCCTGCTGCCAGACGGTGAAGTCCGAGTACTGCACCGGCAGTTCGTCCCAGCCGGGCGCCCGGCCGGCCTGCCGCGCCGCGTACGCGCCGAGCAGGTCGCGGACGAGGACGGGGATCGACCAGCCGTCGCCCGCCACGTGGTGCAGCAGCACCAGCAGGACGTGCTCGTCCGGCGCGAGTTCGAACAGGGTGCAGCGGATCGGGGTCTCGCCGAGCAGGTCGAACTCGTGCCGGGCCGCGTCCTCCAGTACGAGGTCCAGGCCTGCCTCGTCGGTGGACACCACCGTGAGGGCGGGTACGGCGGCGTCGGAGTCGGCGGCGAGGACCACCTGGCGGGGCCCGTCGGGCCCGTCGGCGAGGACCGTGCGCAGCGTCTCGTGGCGGGTGACGACGTCGGTGAGGGCGGCGGCGAGGGCGTCCCGGTCGAGGGAGCCGGTCAGCCGCAGGGCGGTGGGGATGTTGTAGATCGCGCTCGGGCCGTCCAACTGGTTGAGGAACCACAGGCGGCGCTGCGAGAAGGACAGCGTGGTCACGAGTTCTCCTTGTTCCCGGTACGGCGGCGCAGCGCGGGTCGGGTGGTGGTGGTCTGCGCGCTTTCGAGGCTTTCGGCCAGGGCGGCGACAGTGGGCTTCTCGAAGAAGCCGCGGATGCTCATTTCCTTGCCCAGGGCGGATCGGACCCGGGCGGCCAGCCGGTTCGCGAGCAGCGAGTGGCCGCCGAGGGCGAAGAAGTCGTCGTCGATGCTCACGTCGGAGACGCCGAGGACCTCGGCGAACAGCCCGCACAGGGTCGCCTCCTGCGGGGTGCGCGGCGCGCGTCCCTCGCCGAGCGCGCCCAGCGCGGGGGCGGGCAGGGCGGCGCGGTCGAGTTTGCCGTTGGGGGTCAGCGGCAGCTCGTCGAGGGTGACGAAGGCCGCGGGGACCATGTAGTCGGGCAGGCTCGTCGCCACGTGTTTGCGCAGCACGTCCCCGTCCGGGGCCCCGGACGGGGCGGGGACGACGTAGGCGACGACGCGCTTGTCACCGGGGGTGTCCTCGCGGACCACGGCGGCGGCGCGGACCACGTCCGGGTGGTCGAGGACGGCGGCCTCGATCTCGCCGAGTTCGATGCGGAAGCCGCGGACCTTGACCTGGAAGTCGGTGCGGCCGATGTACTCCAGTTCGCCCCCGGCGGTGCGGCGCACCAGGTCGCCGGTGCGGTACATCCGCGTCCCGGCGGGGCCGTACGGGTCGGCGACGAAGCGCTCCGCCGACAGTCCGGGCCTGCGGTGGTAGCCACGGGCCAGACCGGAGCCCGCGATGTACAGCTCACCCGCGACTCCGTCCGGGACCGGACGCAGGCCGGAGTCGAGCACGTACACGCGGGTGTTGGCGATCGGCGCCCCGATCGACACCTCTCCGGAGGCATCGACCTGCGCGGCGGTGGACCAGATGGTGGTCTCGGTCGGGCCGTAGAGGTTCGTCACGGGCCGGCCGCCTTCGGTGAGCGCGCGAGCCAGCGACGCGGGCAGCGCCTCGCCGCCGACGAGGACGCGCACTCCCGCCGGTACCGTGCCGGCCTCGACCAGGGCGTGCCACAGGCTCGGAGTGGCCTGGACGATCGTCGCGCCCGACTCCTCGATCAGGGCCGCCAGCGCGGCGGGGTCGCGGACGATGTCTCTCGGGGCCAGGACGACCTGGGCGCCGTGCAGCAGCGGCAGGAACAGTTCCAGGCCCGCGATGTCGAATCCGACGGTCGTCACTGCGGCGAGGCGGTCGTCCTCGGTGAGCGCGAAGCGGTCCTGCATCGCCGTCAGGAAGTTCACCAGCGCTGCCTGCGGGACGGTGACACCCTTCGGCCGGCCCGTCGATCCCGATGTGTAGATCACGTAGGCGGTCTGCTCGCCCGAACGCCCCGCTACCACCGGGTCGATGGACGCACAGCCCGACAGATCCGCCTGAGCGAGGACGTCCTCGGTCAGGGTCAGCACCGGGTCCGCGTCCTGGAGGATGTACGCGACACGCTCCTGCGGGAACTCCGGGTCCACGGGGACGTATCCGGCACCGGACTTCAGCACCGCGAGCAGGGCGACGACCAGCTCCACCGACCTGGGCAGGGCGACGGCCACCAGTCGCTCCGGGCCCGCACCCCGCTCGATGAGCCAGTGCGCGAGCCGGTTCGCCCGGGCGTTCAGCTCGCCGTACGGGACCGCCACATCACCGAGGACCAGAGCAGGCGCCTGAGGCGACACCGCCACACGGTCGGCGAAGAGCTCCGCGAGCGAGGCGTCCGGGACCTCGCGGTCGCTGTCGTTCCACTCATCGAGCACCCTCTCCCGTTCACCCGGGGCCATCACGTCCACGTCCGACACCGGTGTTCCCGGCGCCTCCACCACCGTCCGCAGAACCCGCGTGAACCGCTCCACGAGGCTCTCGGCGGTGGCCCGGTCGAACAGATCCGTGGCGAACTCCAGGTGGCCGTGGAGGCCGGCCGGGTCACCGTCGGCGCTGTAGGCGTCCTTGAGGGCCAGGGTGAGGTCGTACTTGGCGACCCGGGTGCCGAGCGGCAGTGTCTCGGCGGTCAGGCCGGGGAACCGGTCCGCGACGCCGGCCGCGACGCGGTCGTCGTTGTTGTTCCACATCAGCATCGTCTGGAACAGCGGGTGGCGGGCCAGCGACCGGGCCGGGTTGAGCACCTCGACGAGGCGCTCGAACGGCACGTCCTGGTGGGCGTAGGCCGCGAGCGAAATCTCGCGCACCCGGTCCACCAGGTCGGTGAAGGCGGGGTTGCCGGACAGGTCGGTGCGCAGGACGAGGGTGTTGACGAAGAAGCCGACCAGGTCGTCCAGGGCCTCGTCCGTGCGGCCCGCGATCGGCGTGCCGATCGGGATGTCCTCGCCCGCTCCCAGCCTGGACAGCAGGGTGGCCCAGGCCGCCTGGACCACCATGAAGAGGCTGGCCCGGCTCTCGCCCGCGAGCGCGGCGAGGCCCGCGTGCAGGTCGGCGGGGACGTGGAAGGGCACGGCGTCGCCGCGGTGCGAGGCGACCGGCGGCCGCGGACGGTCGGCGGGCAGCGTCAGTTCCTCGGGCAGCTCGGCCAACGCCTGCTTCCAGTAAGCGAGTTGGCGTGCGGCGATGCTGTCCGGGTCGCTCTCGGAGCCGAGTACGTCCCGCTGCCACAGCGTGTAGTCGGCGTACTGGACCGGCAGTCCGGCCCAGCCGGGCGCCTCGCCGGCCCGCCGGGCCGCGTACGCCTCGGTGAGGTCCCGGGCGAGCACGGGCGCCGACCAGCCGTCGGTGGCGATGTGGTGGAGCACCAGCAGCAGCACGTGCTCCTGCGGGCCGGTGCGCAGCAGGGTGACCCGCAGCGGCGGCTCGGCGGCCAGGTCGAACGGGCGGGACGCCGCCTCGGTGAGCCGGTCCGCGAGATCCGCCGGTGCCACGTCGGCGGCGCTCAGGGCTCCGAGGGCGGCGAGGGTCTCCTCGGGCGTACGGATGATCTGGCGACCGTCGGCCGCGTCGGCCGCGACGTCCGCGGAGTCGGCGAAGACGGTGCGCAGCGACTCGTGCCGGGTGACGACGTCGGCGAGGGCCGCGCCGAGGGCGTCCTCGTCGAGGGCACCGGTGAGCCTGAGGGCCGTGGGCATGTTCCAGGTCGCGCTCGGTCCCTCCAGGCGGTGCAGGAACCACAGCCGGCGCTGGGCGGGCGAGAGCGGGATCCGCTCGGGCCGCTCGCGGCGCGTCACGGCACGGCGGGCGCCCTCGGCCTGGTCCAGGACGGCGGCGAGCCCGGCCGGGGTGGGCTCCTCGAACAGGCCGCGGACGGTGAGTTCGACGCCGAGGACGGTGCGGATCCTGGCCACCAGCCGGGTGGCGAGCAGGGAGTGGCCGCCCAGGTCGAAGAAGTCCTGGTCGACGCCGACCGCCGGACGTCCGAGCACCTCGGCGAACAGACCGCACAGGGCCTCCTCGCGTGCCGTGCGCGGGGCGCGCGCGGCGGTGTCCCTGACGTGGGCCGGGGCCGGCAGCGCCGCCCGGTCCAGCTTGCCGGTGCGGGTCAGCGGCAGCTCGTCCAGGAGGACGTACGCGGCGGGCACCATGTGGGCCGGCAGCCGGCTCGCGAGGTGGGCGCGCAGCGCGGCGGCGGACGGGGCCGTGCGGTCCCGGCCGGCCACCACGTAGGCGACCAGGCGCTTGTCGCCCGGGGTGTCCTCGCGGACCACGACCGCGCACCGGGTCACCTCCGCTTGGGCGTTCAGCGCGGCCTCGATCTCTCCGGGCTCGACGCGGAAGCCGCGGATCTTGACCTGGTGGTCGGCGCGGCCGACGTAGACGAGGCCGCCGTCGGCGGTCGTCCGTACCAGGTCGCCGGTGCGGTACATGCGGGAGCCCGCAGGACCGTACGGGTCGGCGACGAACCGCTCGGCGGTCAGGTCGGGGCGGCCCAGGTAGCCGCGGGCCAACGCCTGCCCGGAAAGGTGCAGTTCACCGACCACGCCGGGTGGCACGGGCAGCAGACCCGCGTCCAGGACGTGGACGCCGACGCCGTCCACGGGGCGGCCGATCGGCGGGGTGTCCGGCCAGTCGGCCACGTCGGCGGGCAGCGTCCACGCGGTCACCACGTGGGTCTCGGCGGGCCCGTAGTGGTTGTGCAGCACGGTCGTGTGCCGCGTGTGGTGGGCGCGGACCGGCTCCCGCAGGGTCAGTGCCTCGCCCGCCTGGACGACGTGGCGCAGCCCGGACAGGTCGGCGCCGCACTCGCGGGCGGCCTCCAGGACGCCGTCGACGACCAGGTTCGGGGCGTACAGCTCGGCCACCCGCTGCTCGGCCAGCCAGCGGGCCAGCTCGCGCGGGTCGCGGCGGGTGTCCTCGGGGCAGACCGCGAGGGTCTTGCCGGACAGCAGCGCGGAGAGGATCTCCTGCACGGACACGTCGAAGCCGACGGCGGTGAACTGGGCGACCACCGTGCCGGGTTCGCCGGGCAGCGCCCGCTCGTGCCAGTCGAGCAGCCCGGCCAGGGCGCGGTGCGGCATGACGATGCCCTTGGGGCGCCCGGTGGAGCCGGAGGTGTAGATCACGTAGGCGGGGTGCTCGGGCAGCGCGGCCGGGAAGGCCGTGCCGGGCCCGGCGGCCGGTCGTGGGTTCTCCACGAGGATCCGGACGGCGTCGGACGCGGGCAGGCCCGCACCGATCCCGGCGGTGGTGATCACCGCCCCCGGCCGGGTGTCGGCGAGCAGCAACGCGATGCGCTCCGACGGTAGTTCGGGGTCGACCGGCACGTACGCAGGACCCGCCGTGAGCGTGGCGACGAGGGCGACGGCCAGGTCGGTGCCGCGCGGCAGGGCGACCGCGACCCGGTCCTCGGGGCCGAGGCCGAGACCTCGCAGCTCCACGGCCAGGGCGCGGGCCCGCTGGTGGAGTTCGCGGTACGTGAGGCTGCTCCGGTCGTCGGTGACGGCGACCGTGTCGGGGGTCCGGGCGGCCTGCTCGGCGAGGAGCCGGGCGAGCGGCCGGTAGGGACGGGGCCGGGCGCCCTGCGACGAGGCGCGCAGCTCGGCGCGGGCGGCCTCGGGCAGCACGTCGACGCGGTGCACGGGACGTTCGGCGTCGGCGGCGACCGCGGTGAGGACCGCGAGCAGGGTGGAGGCGAACAGCTCGGCCGTGGCCGGGTCGTACAGGTCGGTCGCGTACTCCAGGCGCACCGTCAGGCCGTCCGGCGCGCCGCGCTCGGTGCGCCGGTCGAAGAAGGCGAACAGCAGGTCGAAGGTGGCCACGCCGGTGCCGACCTCGCCGACGCGCATGCGCAGGCCGGGCAGGTCTTCGGCGAGCCGCCCCGTGGTGTCCTGGCCGGCGTTGTTCCAGGTGACCATCGTCTGGAAAAGCGGGTGCCGGCCCAGCGAGCGGTCCGGGTTGAGGGCCTCCACGAGCCGCTCGAACGGCACGTCCTGGTGCGCGTACGCGTTCAGGGAGGTGGTGCGGACCCGGTCGAGCACCTCGGTGAACGAGGGGTCGCCGGACAGGTCCGTGCGCAGCACGAGGGTGTTGACGAAGAAGCCGATGAGACCGTCGAGCGCCTCGTTGACGCGGCCCGCGCTGGGGGTGCCGAGCGGGATGTCCTCACCCGCGCCGAGCCGGGACAGGGCCACCGCGAGCGCGGCCTGGACCACCATGAAGAGGCTGGCCCGGTGCTTCTGGGCCAGGGACTCCAGCTCGGCGTGCAGCTCCGCGGGGACGTGGAAGCGCAGGTCGGCGCCCTGACCGGTGCCCTGGCGGGGGCGCGGGCGGTCGGTGGGCAGGGTGAGTTCCTCCGGCAGATCGGCCAGTTCCTGGCGCCAGTGGGCGAGTTGGCGGCCCAGCTCGCTGTCCGGGTCCTCCGCGGAGCCGAGCACCTCGCGCTGCCACAGGGTGTAGTCGGCGTACTGGACGGCCAGTGGCTGCCAGGCCGGTGCGGTGCCGCCGTGCCGGGCCGCGTACGCGGTGGCGAGGTCCTTGACGAGCAGCGGAACCGACCAGCCGCCGTCGCCCGCGATGTGGTGCATGACGAGCAGCAGGGCGTGCTCCTCGGGGGCGGACGGGTCCGCCGGCCTACGCCCCAGGACGAACAGGTGGGCGCGCAGCGGAATGTCCGAGGCGAGGTCGAAGCCGGTCCGGGCGGCCTCGGTGAGCAGGGCGGGCAGTTCCTCCTCGGTGGCGGTCCGCACCGTCGTCGGGACCGGCCGCGGGTCGAGGATGATCTGGTGGGGGCCCTCGGCGTCCTCGGCGAAGACCGTGCGCAGGGTCTCGTGGCGGGTGACGACGTCGGTGAGGGCCGCGGCCAGCGCGTCCCGGTCGAGGGCGCCGGTCAGGCGCAGCACCACGGGCACGTTGTAGGTGGGGCTGCCCGGTTCCTCGAAGCGGCCCAGGAACCACAGGCGCTGCTGGGCCGGCGAGGCGGGCAGGCGCTCCGGGCGCGGACCGGCCACCAGCGGCGCGCGGCTCGCGCTCGCCCCGGTGACGCGGGCGGCGAGGGCGGCGACCGTGGGCGCCTCGAACAGGGCACTGATCGGCAGATCCACGTCGAGGACCGAGCGGATGCGGCCGACCAGGCGCATCGCGGCCAGTGAGTGGCCGCCGACGGCGAAGAAGTCGTCGTCGATGGAGACCCGGGGCCGGCTGAGGATCTCCGCGAACAGGCCGCACAGGATCTCCTCCTGCGGGGAGCGCGGCGGCCGTCCCGCGCTGTCCTGGGTCTCGGCCGGGTCGGGCAGCGCGGCCCGGTTCAGCTTGCCGTTGGCGGTCAGCGGCAACTCGGGCAGCAGCACGAACGCGCCGGGGACCATGTACTCCGGGACGGCGGCGGCCACGTGGGCGCGCAGCGCCGGCTGGTCCAGGTCGGCCACCACCCAGGCGACCAGGCGGGGTTCGCCGGCCGCGTCGGGGCGTACGCCGACGGCCGCGGCCGTGACGTCCGGGTGGGCGGCGAGCACGGCCTCGACCTCGCCGGTCTCGATACGGAAGCCGCGCAGCTTGACCTGCTGGTCGCCGCGGCCGACGTAGCCGAGGCGGCCCTGTGCGGTGCGCCGGACCACGTCGCCGGTGCGGTACATCAGGGTGCCGGCGGCGCCGAACGGGTCGGGCACGAACCGCTCGGCGGTACGGCCCGGTTGGCCGAGGTAGCCGCGGGCGAGTCCGGCGCCGGACAGGTACAGCTCACCGGGCACCCCGGGCGCGACCGGGCGCAGCAGGTCGTCCAGGACGTACACACCGGTGTTGTCGAGCGGCTCGCCGAGGTGGATGAGGGCCGGGTCGGTGATCCGGGCGGCGGTGGACCACACGGTGGTCTCGGTGGGGCCGTACACGTTCAGGACGGACCGTGCGACGCCGGTCAGGGTCGCGGCCAGGTCGGCGGGCAGCGCCTCGCCGCCCACCAGGACGCGGACGCCGGCGAGGAACGAGGCGTCCCGTCCGGTGGCGGCCCGCCACAGGGTCGGGGTGGCCTGCATGAGCGTGATTCCGTGGCGGGTGACGGCGGCGCGCAGCGCCTCGGGGTCGCGGACGGTGTCGGGGCCGGCGATGACGACACTGCCGCCGCAGGCCAGCGGCAGGTACAGCTCCAGGGCCGCGATGTCGAATCCGATGGTGGTGACCGCGAGGAGGCGGTCCTCCGCGCTCGCGGCGCACCGGTCGGCCATCGCCCGGAGGAAGTTGTCGAGGGCGCCGTGGGGCACCACCACACCCTTGGGGACGCCGGTGGAGCCGGAGGTGTGCAGGACGTACGCGGCGCCGGTGGCCGGGACGCGGACGTCGAGGTCGGTGTCCTCGTACCGGGAGAGGTCCGCCTCCTCGGCGAGGACGGTGGGCACGGCGACGGCGGGCAGGCCGGGCAGCAGCTCCCCGGTGGTGACGAGGACGGCCGGGGCGGCGTCCGTGATCATCCGGCGGACGCGGTCCGCGGGGAAGGCGGTGTCGATCGGCAGGTAGGCGGCGCCGGCCTTCTGGACGGCGAGCAGCGTCACGAGCAGGTCGGTGGTGCGGGGCAGGGCGACGGCCACGAAGCGCTCCGGGGCGGCGCCGCGCTCGATCAGCAGCCGGGCCAGGGCGTTGGCGCGGGCGTTCAGCTCGGCGTAGGTGAGCGCGGACTCCCCGTCGGACACGGCGGGCGCGTCGGGGCGCTCGGCGGCGTGCTGCTCGAACCGGTCCAGGAACCAGCGGTCCCGGACGTCGCGGGCGGTGGCCGCCGGGCCGGTGAGGGCGGCCGCGCGCTCCCCGTCGAGCAGCACGTCCACGGCGCCGACGCGCTGCCCGGGGTCCGCGACCAGGCGGGCCAGGACCGTGACGAAGCGGTCCGCCAGGCGTTCGGCGGTGGCGTGGTCGAAGAGGTCGCCGGCGTACTCGAGGATGCCGGTCATGCCGTCCGCTGCACCGTCCGCGGTGTGCCGTTCGCGCAGGTTGAACGCGAGGTCGAACTTGGCGACGCCGCTGCCGACCCCGCCGCGGGCGGTCACCGTGAGGCCGCCGAGCCGGGCCTCGGCCGGGCCCGAACCGGCGCGGTCGCCGGTGTTGTTGAAGGCGAGCAGGGTCTGGAACAGCGGGGAACGGGCCAGGGAGCGGACGGGGTTGAGCACCTCGACGAGCCGCTCGAAGGGCAGGTCCTGGTGGGACCAGGCGGCGAGGTCGGACTCCCGCACCCGGGTGAGGAGTTCGGAGAAGGTCGGGTCGCCGCTGACGTCGGTGCGCAGCACCAGCGTGTTGATGAAGTCGCCGACGAGGTCGTCGAGCGCCTCGTCGAGGCGGCCGGCCACCGGGGAACCGAGCGGGATGTCGTCACCGGCGCCGAGCCGGGACAGGGTCACCGCGAGAGCGGCCTGCACCACCATGAACACGGTGGCGTCGGCGGCCCGGGCGCACTCGGCGACGGCGCGGTGCAGCGCGGCCGGGACCGTGATCGCCACGTTGTCACCCCGGTAGGAGGCGACGGCGGGACGGGGCCTGTCGGTGGGCAGGGCGAGTTCCTCGGGCAGGCCGTCGAGGGTCTCCCGCCAGAAGGCGAGCTGCCGCGAGGCACGGCTGTCCGGGTCGTCCTCGGAGCCCATCAGTTCGTGCTGCCACAGCGCGAAGTCGGCGTACTGGACGGGCAGCTCCTCCCACTGCGGGGCCTCGCCGGCGACCCGGGCCGCGTAGGCGCGGGTCAGATCGCGGGTGAGCAGCGGGGTGGACCAGCCGTCACCGGCCACGTGGTGCAGCAGGACGAGGAGTTCGTGCCGGTCCTCGGCGAGTTCGTACAGGAACAGCCGCAGCGGGATCTCGGCGGACAGGTCGAAGGGGTGCCGGGCGTGCTCGGCGAGCAGCTCGGCCAGCTCCTCCTCGGTGCAGCGCACGTGGACCGGCTCGGGGCGCAGGTCCGCCAGGACGACCTGGTGGGCGCCCTGTTCGTCCTCGGCGATGACCGTCCGCAGGCTCTCGTGGCGCCGCACGACGTCGGCGTAGGCCGCGCGCAGGGCGTCGTGGTCGAGCGGGCCGGTCAGGCGCAGCGCGGAGGCCAGGTTGTAGACCGGGTTCGGTCCCTCCATCCGGTGCAGGAACCACAGCCGCTGCTGGCCGTAGGAGAGCGGCAGGCGCTCGGGGCGCTCCGCGCGGACGAGCGGCGGGCGCGCGTCCTCGGCTTCGCCCAGGGAGCGGACCAGGGCGGCCGGGGTGGGGTTGCGGAACAGGCTCTTGACGGAGAGCTCGACGCCGAGGCTCGCGCGCAGCCGGCTGACGAGCCGGATGGCGAGCAGGGAGTGGCCGCCGAGCTCGAAGAAGTCGTCGTCGGGGCCGACGCCGGCCAGGCCGAGGACACCGGCGAACAGCTCGCGGACGAGTTCCTCGCGCGGGTCCCGCAGGGCGCGCTGGACCGGCAGCGCGGTCGCGGTCTCCTGCGGGGCGGGCAGCGCCTTGCGGTCCACCTTGCCGTTGGGGGTGAGCGGCATCGCGGGCAGGGCGACGATCGCGGCCGGGACCATGTAGGCGGGCAGGGCGTCGGCGAGGTGCCCGCGCAGTGCCTCGGTGTCGACGGTCTCGGGGGTCACCCAGGCGATGAGGCGGGCATCGCCCGGCCGGTCCTCGCGGGCGAGGACCACGGCCCGGGTGACGTCGGGATGGGCGGCGGCCGCGGCCTCGATCTCGCCGGGCTCGATGCGGAAGCCGCGCAGCTTGATCTGGTCGTCGGCGCGGCCGGCGTAGACGAAGGTGCCGTCCGCCAGGCGGCGGGCGAGGTCGCCGGTGCGGTACATGCGGGCGCCGGGGGGACCGTACGGGTCGGCGACGAAGCGCTCGGCCGTGAGGTCAGGGCGGCCCAGGTAGCCGCGCGCGAGGACGACACCGGACACGTACAGCTCTCCGGTGACGCCGGGGGCGACCGGGCGCAGGGCCGCGTCCAGGACGTAGGCGCGGGTGCCGGCGAAGGGGCGGCCGATCGGGACGGGCCCGTCGGCCGGTTCGGTGCCCGGCTCGATGCGGAACTCCAGGCAGTTGACGGTGGCCTCGGTCGGGCCGTACGCGTTGATCACCGTGGCGTCCGGGTGCGCCGTGCGCCAGGCGCGCAGGGCCTCACCGCGCAGCGCCTCGCCGCCGAGGACGAGGGTGCCGGACGGGGAGACCTCCGTCGGCAGCGTGTCGAGCAGTTCCAGGTGGCTGGGGGTGCCCTTGAGGAAGGTGGGGCGCGGGCCGCCGACCGCGTCCGGGAGCTCCGACAGGTGGGCGCAGCCGCCGGAGACGAGCGGGGTGTACAGGCCCGTCACGGTGAGGTCGAAGGTGACCGAGGAGTGCACGAGGGTGAGCCCGGCGGCATCCGGGTAGGCCTGGCGGGCCCTCAGGAGGTAGGCGCCCACCGAGCGGTGCTCGACGACGACGCCCTTGGGGCGGCCGGTGGAGCCGGACGTGAAGATCAGGTAGGCCGGGTCGTGCGGGTGCGGCGCCACCGTGAAGGAGGCGGCCTCCTCGTCGGTGACGGCCAGCGTCGCGATGCCGGACAGCTCGGTGCCGGGCTCCGTCAGAGCCAGGACGGGCGCGGCGTCGGCGAGCACCGCCGCGGTCCGCTCGGCGGGGTGCTCCGGGTCGAGAGGTATGTAGGCGCCGCCGGACTTGGCCACGCCGAGCAGCGCCACCACGAGGTCGATGCCGCGCGGCATCAGCACGGCCACCGTCCGGCCGGGGCGGACCCCGCGCTCGACCAGGGCGCGGGCCACGAAGCTGGCGCGGGCGTCGAGCTGCCGGTACGTCAGCACCTGGTCCCCGGCGCGGACGGCGGGAGCGTCCGGGGTCGCCGCGGCCTGGGCGGTGAACAGCCCGGGCAGGGTGGGCAGGTCGGCGTACGACGCGGGTGCGGCGGGTCCGGCCGCCGCGGCCAGGGCGCGG
The DNA here is from genome assembly GCF_037055355.1 of Streptomyces sp. DG1A-41. Lineage (GTDB taxonomy): Bacteria > Actinomycetota > Actinomycetes > Streptomycetales > Streptomycetaceae > Streptomyces. The sequence goes on from NZ_CP146350.1 coordinate 4,934,857, forward strand.
GCGGTCTCGTCGGCGCCGATGACGTCGATCCGGCCGAGCGGCCGCTCCGGCTCGCTCACCAGGGTGTCGAGCAGGGCGAGGAACCGCTCGCCGATCGCCGCGGCGGCCGCGTCGTCGAACAGGTCCCTCTGGTGGAACAGCTTGAAGCGCAGCGCGTCCTGCGGCATCCCGACGAGGCTGAGCGGGAAGTGGTTGGCCGAGTGGCTCTCGGCGCCCACCACCCGCAGCGGGTCGGCCTCGTCGGAGACCGCGGGGCCGGACTCGAAGGGGAAGTTCTCGAAGACGACGGAGGTGTCGAAGAGCGGACCGAGCCCGGCGCGGTGCTGCACCTCCGACAGGCCCAGGTACTGGTGGGCGATCAGCTCGGCCTGGGCGCGGTGCACGCTGCCCAGCAGTTCGCCGGTGGTCTGCTCGGGGCGCAGCCTGACGCGCAACGGCAGGGTGTTGATGAACAGGCCGACCATGGACTCCACGCCGGGCAGTTCGGCGGGGCGGCCGTTGACGGTGACGCCGAAGACCACGTCGTCGGTGCCGGTCAGACCGGCGAGCACGAGCGACCAGGCGGCCTGCACCACGGTGTTGACGGTGACGCCCGCGGAGCGGGCCCGGGCCGTGAGGGCCCGGGTCTGCTCCTCGGTGAGCCCGAACTCGTGGCGCCCGGGGTCCTGCGGGGTGTGCTCGGTGGTGCCGGCCACGAGGGTGGGGGCGGTCAGCCCGTCGAGCGCGGTGTCCCAGGCGGCGCGCGAGGCGTCCGCGTCCTGGCGGGAGAGCCAGGCCAGGTAGTCCCGGTAGGGGGCCACCGGCGGCAGCCCCCTCGGGTCCCCGCCCGAGAGGTACAGGGCGTGGTACTCCTTCAGCAGCGTCGGCAGGGACCAGCCGTCGAGCACCGTGTGGTGGATGGTGAGGACCAGGCGGTGGCTCTCGCCGCCGAGCCGGATCAGAGTGAACCGGATCAGCGGCGGACGGCCGGTGTCGAAGCGCTGCTCACGATCGGCGAGCGTGGCGCGGCGGGCCTCCGCGTCGGCCTCCTCCGCCCCGAGGTGGGACAGGTCGATCTCGGTCCACGGCAGCTTGTACCGGGCCGCGACGATCTGCACCCACTCCCCGCCCTTGCGCTGACGGAACGCCACCCGCAGGCTCGCGTGCCGGCGCAGCAGGGCCTCGGCGGCCTCCCGGGCGCGGCCCGCGTCCAGCGGGCCGGCCAGGTGGAAGGTCGACTGGACGGTGTAGATGTCGGGCGTCGCCTGGTCGAAGACGCTGTGGAACAGCAGACCGCTCTGGAGCGGGGAGAGGGGCAGGATGTCATCGACTGCGCGGGTGGTTCTCGCCACTTCAAATCTCCCAGTCCGAGGCCAGTTCGTCCTCGAACTCTTCAATCTCGCTCTGTGTGATCTCTATAAGCCCCACGTCCGTGGGGGTCAGGCCGCCCGCGTCGGGCCGCTGGGCGTGCTCCACCAGAGCGGTCAGCGCCTCGAACCAGCCGTCGGCGAGCGCGCCGACCTCGTCCTCGGTGAGCACCGAGGCTGCCCAGGTCCACGTCGCCCCCAGGCGCGGCCCGTCCGCGCTCTCCTCGACGTACGCGGTGATCTCGACGGCGTGGGCCAGCGGGGTCGCCGGGTCCTCGCCGTCGGGGCGCGGGGCGTCGGAGGCCACCGACCAGTCACCGGTCTCCCCGGGAACGAACCGGCCCAGGTAGTTGAAGCCGATGTCGGCGCTGCCGAGCCCTTCGAAGGCCACGGCGGTCTCCGGGTTGAGGTAGCGCAGCAGCCCGTAGCCCAGGCCTTCCGACGGCACGGCCCGCAGCTGCTCCTTGACGTGCTTGAGGACGGTGCCGGCGGCGTGGCCGCCCGCGAACGCCTCGTCGAGGTCGACGCCGGCGGTGTCCAGGAGCACCGGGTACAGCGCGGTGAACCAGCCGGTGGTGCGGGACAGGTCCGAGGCGCCTTCGCGTTCGCGGCCGTGGCTCTCCACGTCGACCAGGACGCGGGCGTGGGCGTCGCGGCGCCTGCGGGCCTCGGCCAGGGCGAGGCCCGCGAGCAGGACGTCGTCCACGCCCGCGCCGAACACGGCCGGGGCCGTGGTGAGCAGGTGCCCGGTGGCCTGGGCCGGCAGGGTGCGGCGCAGCCGCCGCGCGTCGGCGAGCACGTCCACCGCCGGGTCCAACGGGCGCGAGCCCAGCCGGCCGGGTCCGCGCCGCAACGTGCCGGTCCAGTGGTCGAGTTCGGCCAGCGTGCGCGGCGCGGTGGCGCGTTCCGCGGCCCGCTCGGCCCAGCGGCGCAGTGAGGTGCCGCCGGAGCCGAGGTCGGGCTCGCGGCCCGCCCGCACGTCACCCCACGCCCGGAACAGGTCGGGCAGCAGGATGCGCCAGGACACTCCGTCGATGGCCAGGTGGTTGACGGCCACCACGAGCAGGCCGGGCCGCTCCCCCGGTCGAACCAGACGATCTCCACCATGGCCCCGTCGCGCGGGGACAGCCGGCCGACGGCGGCCTCGCCGTGGGCGCGCACCGCCTCGGTGAGTTCGACCTCACCGAGGTCGGCGGCGGCCACCCGGAGCACCCGGTCCTCGGCCCGCACAGCGTTCGGCTCGGGGACCTCGACGGTCCAGGTCGCGGCGTCGCCCGGGTCGCCGACGGCCACCTTCAGGCGGAGGCTGTCGTGGCGGGCGAGCAGCGCCCCGACCAGGGCGTGCAGCCGGTCCAGGTCGAGTTCGGCGGGCGCGCGCAGCACGGTGGTCTGGTTGAACCGGTCCACCGGGACGCGCCGCTCGGCCAGCCAGTGCAGCATCGGCCAGGCGGGCAGTGCGCCGACGGCCTCGTCCGGTTCGGCGTCCTCGGGCTCCCGGGCCGCCGCGGCGGCCCGGGCCAGTGCGGCCACCGTCCGGTGGGTGAAGACGTCGGCCCCCGTGATCGCGAGGCCCTCCCGGCGGGCGGCGCTGACCAGCTGGATGGCCATGATGCTGTCGCCGCCGAGGTCGAAGAAGGCGCTGTCGGCGTCGACGGAGTCCTCGGGCAGGCCGAGGACCTGGGCGAACAGCCGGACCAGCACCTCCTCTTCGGCGTTCGCGGCGGACCGGCCGCCATCGCTGCCGAACTCGGGGGCGGGCAGCGCCCTGCGGTCGAGCTTGCCGATGGCGGTGAGCGGCAGCTCGGTCAGTTCGACGATCGCCGCGGGCACCATGTAGTCGGGCAGGGTGCGGCCCAGGTGGGCGCCGAGCGCGGCCCGGTCGTAGCCGTCGCCCGCCACGGTGTAGGCGACCAGGCGCTTGTCGCCCGGCCGGTCCTCGCGGACGATCACCGCGCAGGCGGTCACCCCGGGTCCCGCGGCGAGCGCCGACTCGACCTCGCCGAGCTCGATGCGGAAGCCGCGCAGCTTGACCTGCTCGTCGGCACGCCCGGCGAACTCGACCAGGCCGTCCGCCGTCCAGCGGGCCAGGTCGCCCGTGCGGTACATCCGGGTGCCGGGCGGACCGTACGGGTCGGCGACGAACCGGTCGGAGGTGAGGTCCGGGCGGTTCCAGTAGCAGCGGGCCAGACCCGAACCGGCCGCGTACAGCTCGCCGGTGACGCCCGGCGGCACCGGCCGCAGCGCGTCGTCCAGGATGTAGTGGCGCATGGCGTCCAGGGAGCGGCCGATCGGGACGCTGTGCGAGCGGGGGTCGAGCGCGTCCGGGTCGACGCGGTGGGACAGCGCCATCACGGTGACCTCGGTGGGCCCGTAGGCGTTGACGACCCGCAGGCCGGGGGCGTGCTCCAGGACGCGGCGCACGGCCGCCCCCGAGACCACGTCACCGCCGGTGGCGACCTGGCGCACGGCGGCGAACGCCTCCGGGATCTCCTGGGCGAGCACCCGGAAGAGACCGGCGGTCAGGAACAGCGAGGTGATCCCGGAGTCCGCGATCAGTGCCCTCAGGTCCGTGACGTCCAAGTCGCCGGGCGGGGCCACGAGGACCTCGCCGCCGCGCAGCAGCGGCACCCAGAACTCCAGGACGGCGGCGTCCCAGGCGTGCGGGGAGTGCAGCGGCACCCGGTCGGTGACGCCGTCCCAGCAGCGGTCGGCGGCGAGCTGGACGATGTCCCCGTGGCAGATGGCGACACCCTTGGGCAGGCCGCTGGAGCCGGAGGTGAACATCAGGTACGCGAGCTGCTCCGGGGCCACCGGCACGGCGGGTGCCTCGGCGGGCAGGGCCGAGAGGTCCGCCTCGGCGTGCACCAGCCCGGCCCGGACGTCCAGGCCTTCGGCCCGTCGCCGGCACGCCTCGTCGACGACGAGGAGCGGCGCCTGCACCTGGTCGAGGAGCCACACCAGGCGCTCGTCGGGGTTGGCCGGGCTGAGCGGCACGTAGGCGCAGCCCGCCTTGACGATGCCGAGCAGGGCGACGGCCAGGGCCTCCGAGCGCTCCATCAGGACGCCGATCCGCGCCTCGGGGGTGACTCCCCGGGCCAGCAGGGCGTGCGCGAACCGGTTGGCCCGCGCGTCCAGTTCGGCGTACGTGAGGGTGGTGCCGGCGAAGGTGACGGCGGGCGCGTCCGGGTGCTCGGCCGCCCGGCGGGAGATCGCCTCGGGCAGGCTCGCCGGGGCCACCGGGGCGGCGTTCTCCAGCCAGCTGCCGAGAATGTGCTCGCGCTCCCCGTCCACCAGCACGTCGTGGGCGGAGACCGGGACCTCGGGCCGGTCGGTCAGGACGTCCAGGAGCCGCACCAGACGGCGGGCCATCAGGCTCACCGTGCCGGCGTCGAACATGTCGGCGCTGTACTCGACGGAACCGTTCCAGTCGACCGGCCTGCCGTGGTCGCCGATCCGTTCGGTCAGGGTGAAGGTGAGGTCGAACTTGGCGACCGAGGGCGCCACCGGGCGCGGCTCGACCGTGAGGCCGGGCATCCCGGCGACCTCGGCCAGGGCCGTACCGCCGGCGCTGTCCAGGCTGAGCGCCACCTGGAACAGCGGGTGCCGGGCGGCGGAGCGCTCCGGGCGCAGCGCCTCCACCAGACGCTCGAACGGCACGTCCTGGTGGGCGAAGGCGGCCAGGTCGAACTCGCGTACCCGGTCGACCAGTTCCGCGAAGCTCGGGTCGCCGGACACGTCGGTGCGCAGCACCAGGGTGTTGACGAAGAAGCCGACCACGTCGGCGAGGGCCTCGTCGGGGCGGGAGACCACGGGCGAGCCGAGCGGGATGTCGGTGCCGGCGCCGAGCCGGGACAGCAGGGCCGCGAGTGCCGCCTGCACCACCATGAACGGGGTGGCCTTCAGCTCGCGGGCCACCCGGCCCACGCGCTCGTACAGGTCCCGCGGCACGGCGAAGGTGTGCCGCCCCGCACGGTGCGGTCCGACCGCCGGGCGCGGCCGGTCCACCGGCAGCGTGAGCTCCTCCGGCAGTCCGCTCAGCGCCTCGGCCCAGAAGCCGAGCTGCCGCGCCGTCTCGCCGCGGTCGCCGTCGTCCGCGCCGTCGGCCCCGTCGCCCAGCAGCTCGCGCTGCCAGAGGGCGTAGTCGGCGTACTGGACGGGCAGCGGCTCCCAGTCGGGGGCCATGCCGTCGAGGCGGGCGGCGTAGGCGGCGGCCAGGTCCCTGGCGAGCACGGGCATGGAGGTGCCGTCGCCCGCGATGTGGTGCACCACGACGAGCAGCACGTGCTCCTCGGGGCCGAGCTCGAACAGCCGGGCCCGGACGGGGACGTCGGCCGTGAGGTCGAAGCCGGCGGCGGCACCGGCGGCGATCCGCTCGTCGAGGTCCTCCGCGCGCACCCGCACGACCGGCAGGTCGACCAGGACCTCGGGCAGCACCCGCAGCCAGGCGTCGGCACTCTCGCCGCCCCGGTCGTCGACCAGGGTGCGCAGGCTCTCGTGCCGGGCCACCACGTCGCCGAGCGCCTCGCGCAGCCGGTCGGCGTCCAGGGCGCCGGTCAGCCGCAGTGCGATCGGGATGTTGTAGGCGGCGTCGAGGCCGCTGAGCCGGTCGAGCAGCCACAGGCGCTGCTGCGCGTGGGAGAGCGGGACCCGCTCCGGGCGCGGCCGCGCGGTCAGCGCGGCCCTGCCGGTGCCCGCGACGCCGGCGGCGCGCCGGGCCAGGGCGGCCGGGGTCGGGGACTCGAACAGGTCGCGCACTCCGAGCTCCGCGCCCAGAGCCGCCCGCACGCGGGTGACCAGGCGCATCGCGAGCAGCGAGTGCCCGCCGAGGTCGAAGAACGAGTCGTCCACGCCGACCCGGTCCACGCCGAGCACCTCGGCGAAGGCGTCCACGAGGAGTTCCTCGGCCGGGCCCGAGGGGGCACGGCCTTCGGCGTGGACGGCGGCCCGCGGGGCGGGCAGCGCCTTGCGGTCGAGCTTGCCGTTGACGGTCAGCGGCAGCCGGTCGAGCACGACCACCGCCGAGGGCACCATGTGCGTCGGCAGCGCCTCGGCGGCCGCCTCACGCAGGGCGGCCCCGGTGACCTGGCCGGCCGCGGAGCCGGTGACCACGTACGCCACCAGGCGCCGGTCGCCGGGGCTGTCCTCGCGGACCACGACGGCGGCCTGGGTCACCGGCTCCAGCGCCAGCAGCACCGACTCGATCTCGCCGGGCTCGATGCGGAAGCCGCGCACCTTGACCTGCGCGTCGGCCCGGCCCAGGTACTCCAGGGAGCCGTCGTGGCGGCGCCGGGCCAGGTCACCGGAGCGGTACATCCGGGTGCCCGGGGCGCCGAACGGGTCGGCGACGAAGCGGCCGGAGGTCAGCCCGGGCCGGTGGGCGTAGCCGCGGGCCACGCCCGCACCCGAGACATACATCTCGCCGACGACGCCGGGCGGGACCGGCCGCAGCCGCTCGTCCAGGACGTGCACGCCGAGGTCGGGGATGCCGACTCCGATGGCGCCGACCACCCCGGCGCGCACCTCGTCCGCGGTCAGCGCGCGGTGGGTGACGTGCACGGTGGTCTCGGTGATCCCGTACATGTTGACCAGGACCGGGCTGTCGTCGGCGTGCCGTTCGTACCAGGGCAGCAGGCGGGCCGGGTCGAGGGCCTCGCCGCCGAAGACGACGTAGCGCAGCGCGAGGTCGGCGCCGCCCGCCTCCTCGTCGGCGCGGATCAGTTCGTGGAAGGCGGACGGGGTCTGGTTGAGCACGGTGACCCGCTCCCGCCGGAGGAGCTCCAGGAAGGCGGCGGGCTCCCGGCTGACGGCGTGCGGGACCACCACGAGCCGGCCGCCGTGCAGCAGCGGGCCCCACAGCTCCCACACCGAGAAGTCGAAGGCGTACGAGTGGAAGAGGGTCCAGGTGTCCTCGGCGCCGAAGCCGAACCAGTGGTCGGTGGCGTCGAAGAGGCGCAGCACGTTGCGGTGGGTGACCACGACGCCCTTGGGGGTGCCGGTGGAGCCGGAGGTGTAGATGACGTACGCCGCGTGGTCGGCCGCGGCGATCGGCGCCGGGGCGGCGGGCGCACGTCCGGCGAGGTCGGCGACGACGCCCTCGTCGTCCAGGGCCAGCCAGGTGTCGTCGCCGCCGAGGGCAGCCACGGTGGCCCGGGTGCCGACGGTGACCACCGGCCGGGTATCGCCCAGCAGCAGGGCCACGCGCTCGGCCGGGTAGGCCGGGTCGACCGGCAGATAGCTGGCGCCGGACTTGAGGACGGCGAGCACGGCCACCACGAGGTCGGGCACCCGGGGCAGGGCGAGCGCCACGTACTGCTCGGGCCCGGCGCCCCGTTCGCGCAGCAGCGCGGCGAGCCGGTTCGCCCGGGCGTCGAGCTCCGCGTACGTCAGGGAACCCGCCCGGCCCCGCTCGTCCTCACCGGTGACGGCGACGGCGTCGGGGTGGGCGGCGGCGGCCGCCTCGAAGCGGCGCACGATCGTGTCACTGGCGGCGATCGGCCGGTACGGCTCGGCCGGGGTGTGCGCCCAGTCGGTCAGCAGCAGGTGCCGCTCGTCCTCGGCGAGTACGTCCAGGTCGGTCACCGGCCGGGCCGGCTCGGCGAGGGCGGCGCCGAGCAGCCGGACGAGGCGCTCGCCCAGGCTCGCCGCGGTCGACGCGTCGAACAGGTCGGCGCTGTACTCCAGATCCACCGTGATGCCCGCGGGGGCGCCCTCGTCGGTGTACCGCGGGCGCAGGTGCAGGACCAGGTCGAACTTGGCCGCGTCCATGGTCAGGTGGAGCGGCTCGACGGCGAGGTGCGGCAGTTCCTCCAGGGCGTTCAGGGCGCTGGTCTCGTCGTCGCCCCATTCGACGACCACCTGGAACAGCGGGTGGCGTCCGGCCGAGCGCTCCGGGCGCAGGGCCTCCACCAGACGCTCGAACGGCACGTCCTGGTGCGCGAAGGCGGCCAGGTCCGTCTCCCGTACCCGGCCCACGAGTTCGGCGAAGCTCGGGTCGCCGGACACGTCGGTGCGCAGCACCAGGGTGTTGGCGAACAGACCCACCACGTCGGCCAGGGCCTCGTGGGAGCGGCCCGCGATCGGGGAGCCGATCGGGATGTCGGTGCCGGCGCCGAGCCGGGACAGCAGGGCCGCCAGCGCGGCCTGCACCACCATGAACGGGGTGGCCTTCAGCTCGCGGGCCGTCCGGGCCAGGTCGCCGTGCAGGTCGGCGGTGATCGCCAGGCGGTGGCGTCCCGCGCGGTGCGGTCCCGCAGCCGGGCGGGGCCGGTCGGTGGGCAGCGTCAGCTCCTCCGGCAGCCCCGCCAGCGTCGTGCGCCAGTGGTCGAGCTGCCGGCCGAGCACGGAGTCCGGGTCGTCCTCCGCGCCGAGCACCGACCGCTGCCACAGCGCGAAGTCCGCGTACTGCGGCACGTCGCCGGGGCGTTCGGGCGCCCCGCCGGCGAGGCGGGCGCGGTAGTCGGCGACGAGGTCGCGGGCGAGCACCGGCACGGAGGCGCCGTCCGCGGCGATGTGGTGGACCACGACGAGCAGCACGTGCTCCTGGGCGCCGACCGTGAACAGCCGGGCGCGCACGGGGGCTTCGGCCGTCAGGTCGAAGGGGCGGGCGATGGCCTCGCGCAGGGCGCCGTCCAGCTCGTCGGCACCGACCTCGGTGCGCTCGAACGGCAGGCCGGTGGAGACGATCCGCTGGTAGGGGCCCTCCTCGTCCTCGGCGATCAGGGTGCGCAGACTCTCGTGGCGGGCGGCCAGGTCGTCGAGGGCGGCGGCGAGCGCCGCCTCGTCGAGCACGCCGGTCAGACGCAGCGCCATCGGGATGTGGTACGCGGTGTCGGGGCCGTCGAAGCGGTCGAGGAACCACTGGCGCTGCTGCGCGTAGGACAGCGGCAGCCGGTCCGGGCGGGGCAGGTCACCGGGGGCGGCGACGGCGGGGCGCGGTCCGCCGGCGGCGAGACGGGCGAGCTCCCGGACGGTGGGCGTCTCGAACACCTCGCGGACCCCGAGCTCCGCGCCGAGCACGGCGCGGACCCTGGCGACCAGGCGCATGGCGAGCAGCGAGTGGCCCCCGAGGTCGAAGAAGGAGTCGTCCACCCCGGCCCGGTCCACGCCGAGCACCTCGGCGAAGACCCCGGCGAGCAGCTCCTCCGCGGGGCTCGCGGCCCCGCGCCCGGCGCCGGAGTCGTAGCGCGGGGCGGGCAGGGCGGCGTGGTCCAGCTTGCCGTTGACGGTGACCGGCAGCCGGTCGAGGACGACGACGGCGGCCGGGACCATGTGGTCCGGGAGCGCCTCGCGCAGCCGGGCCCGCAGCGCCGCGGGCACCACCGTGGCGCCCGTGGCGGGCACCGCGTAGGCGACCACCCGGCGGTCGCCGGGCCGGTCCTCGCGGACGACGACGGCGCTCGCGGCGACCTCGGGGGCCGCCACGACGGCGGCCTCGATCTCGCCCGGCTCGATACGGAAACCGCGCAGCTTGATCTGCCGGTCGGCACGGCCGACGTAGACCAGCTGCCCGTCCTCGCGCCAGGCGACCTGGTCGCCGGTGCGGTACATCCGGCTGCCCGGGGCGCCGAACGGATCGGCGATGAACCGCTCGGCGGTCAGCGCCGGCCGGTCGAGGTAGCCGCGCGCCAGGCCCGCGCCCGACACGTACAACTCGCCGACGACACCTACCGGGACGGGCTGCAGATGCGCGTCGAGGACGCGGACCGCGAGCCCCGGCAGGGCGGTGCCGATGGGCGGTACGCCGAACCCGGACAGCGGGGCGCTCATGGTGGCGCACACGGTCGTCTCGGTCGGGCCGTACGCGTTGACCATGTGGCGGCCGGCCGACCAGAGTCCGGCCACCTGCGGCGGGCACTGCTCACCGGCGACCGCCAGGCTGCGCAGGGTCGGCAGGTCCGCGGGCCGCAGCTCGCGCAGGGCGGCCGGCGGCAAGGTGGCGTGGGTGACGCCGTGCTCGGCGACGGTACGCGCCAACGGGGCACCGGGCAGCAGCTCCTCGCGCGAGGCGAGGACCAGGCGGGCGCCGGCGAGCAGGGTGACGGCGACCTCGGAGACGAAGGCGTCGAAGCTCGGCGAGGCGAACTGGAGCACCCGGCTGTCCTCGGTGACGTCGAAGCCGGTGCGCTGGGCCCGGGCCAGGCCGGGGATGCCCGCGTGGGTGACGACCACACCCTTGGGACGGCCGGTCGAGCCGGAGGTGTAGATGACGTACGCCGCCTGCTCGGGGCGGACGGGCCGGGCGAGCCCCTCGCCGGACAGCTCCAGCAGGTCCAGGTCGAGCCGGCGGAGCCCGGTCCCGGGCAGCGCGGTCGCGGCCGTGGTGAGGACCAGTTCGGGCGCGGCGTCGGCCAGGGTCTGCGCGATCCGCTCGGCCGGGTGGGCCGGGTCGACCGGCACGAACGCGCCGCCCGCCAGGGCGACCGCGTGCAGGGCCACCACCATCTCGACCGAGCGAGGCAGCACGATCGCCACCCGCTTCTCGGTGTCCACGCCGGCCTCGGCGAGGACGCGGGCCAGGGCCCCGGCCCGATCGGCGAGTTCGCGGAAAGTGAGCGTCCGTGCACCGGTGACGAGGGCCGGCGCGTCGGGCGTCCGACGGGCCTGGTCGAGGAAGAGCTCGGGCCAGGTGCGCGGGTCCGCGGCGTCCTCGGGGCCGTGGCCGAGCGACAGGAGGTCCGCCCGGGAGGCAGGGGTGTGCCCGGAGATCCGGCCGACCGGGGTCGCGGGCTCGGCGACGACGGTGTGCAGCAGCCTGGGCAGCAGTTCGGCGAGCTGCCCCATCCGCTCCTCGGTGAGCACGTCGGGGCGGTGGTGCAGCCGCAGCCGCAGGCCGTCGGGGCCGGGGCTCGCCTCCATGGCGAGGGTGTAGTGGGTGACGGCGTGGTGCGCGACCTCGCCGGCCTCCAGACCGGCGCGGCGGGCCACCGCCGTCAGGGCCGCCACGTCCAGCGGGTAGTTCTCGAACACCATGGACGTGTCGAAGAGTTCGCCGTGCCCGGCGAGGCGCCGGATGTCCACCAGGCCGAGGTGGTGGTGCTCCACCAGCCGGGCCTGCTCCAGCTGCAGCCGGCGGGCGAAGTCCCCGACCGGCTCGTCGGCGCGCAGGGTCGCGCGCAGCGGCACCGTGTTGATGAGGAGACCGACCATGTCGGCCGCTCCGGGCAGGTCGGCGGGCCTGCCGCTGACGGTGACGCCGGTGACCACGTCGTCCCGGCCGGTGAGCCGGGCCACCAGCAGCAGCCAGGCGGCCTGGACGAGGGTGTTGACGGTGACGCCGAGGCGGCGGGCGGCGCCCTGCGCGTCGAGTCCGTCGACGGCGAGGTCGAGCCGGCCGGGCTCCTGCCCGGCCGGGGCCGGCCCGTCGGACAGCAGGGTGCCGCCGTCCAGGCCCGCAAGGGCCTGGCTCCACGCGGCGCTCGCCGCGGCACGGTCCTGGCGGGCGAGCCATGCCAGGTGGTCGCGGTGCGGCCGGACCCGGGGCAGCGGGTCGCCCAGGTAGTGGGCCATCAGCTCGCGCATCACGATCGGCATGGACCAGCCGTCACGGATGCTGTGGTGCGCGGAGACGACGAGGGTGTGGCGCTCCCCGAGGGAGGCCAGCGTCCAGCGGATCAGGGGCGGGCAGGTGATGTCGAAGCCGCGCCGGCGGTCGGCCGCGCAGGCGGCGTCGAGGTCGCCCGGCCTGGCCAGCTCGACCTCGGTGAAGTCGAGCCGGGGGTCGCGGAACACCACCTGCGCGGGCGTGCCCTGGGAGGTGCGGCGGAACGCGGCCCGCAGCGCGGGGTGGCGGCGCTGCACCTCGGCGGCGGCGGCGCGCAGCCGGGCGCGGTCCAGGGGACCGGTCAGCTCCACGCGAAGCTGGGAAACGTACGGGTCGTCGGCGCCGTCGCCGTACTGGTGGTGGAAGAGCAGGCCCTCCTGGAGCGGGGCGAGCGGCAGCAGCTCATCCACGTCACCGTCCGCCTCCAGCTCCCGTATCTCCGCCTGCTCCAGCGGGACGATCAGGTCGGACGGGGTGTGGCCGCCGGCGCCCGGGCGTGTGCCATGGGCGGCGAGGCCGCGCAGGGCGGTGCCCCACAGGTCGGCGAGGCGGGCCGCGTCGGCGTCGGAGACGAGGGCGCGGGCCCAGGTCCAGGTGGCGACCAGCTCCGGCCCCTCGGGGCCCTCGTGCGCAGCGACGTTGACTTCGACCGTGTGGGAGAGCGGCACTTCGGGGGCGTCGTCGGCGCCCACGGAGGCCAGTTCCCAGCCCGGTGCGAGGGCGCCGGCCAGGTTCACACGGCCCAGGTAGTTGAAGCCGAACTGCGCCTCGGGGAGCTCCGCGAACAGCGGCGCCGTGCGCGGGTCGCTGAAGCGGGCGAGGCCGTGGCCGATGCCCTGACGCGGGGTGGCGCGCAGCTGCTCCTTGACGGTCCGCAGGGCGTCACCGGCGGCGTCCGCGCCCGCCAGGACGGCGCGCGGGTCGGCCTCCCGGGTGTCGAGGCGCACGGGGTGGGCGACGGTGAACCAGCCGACCGTGCGGGAGAGTTCGGCCCCCGGGACCAGGTCCTCGTGACGGCCGTGGCTCTCGACGTCCACCAGCAGGCCGGCCCGGTCGCCGCGCCACAGCGGCACGGCGGCGGCGAGCGCGGTCAGGAGTACGTCGTCCGGGCCCGCGTGGAAGGCCGCGGGCAGGTCCGCGAGCACCGCGCCGGTCACGTCGGCGGGCAGCCGCAGGGTCAGCCGTCCGGCGTCGCCCCGCAGGTCGAGGCCGGGGTCGAGGGGGCGGGGCCCGATCAACGGGTCGTCCACCGCGAGCAGTTCGCGCCAGTGGCCGGCGTCGTCGGTGGGCAGTGCGGTGACCGCACGGGCCCAGTGGGCGAACGAGGTGCCCACCGGCGCCGGGTCGGGCCGGCCGCCCGCGGCGACGGCCTCCCAGGCCGCGGCGAGGTCGGGCACGATGATCCGCCAGGACACGCCGTCGACGGCCAGGTGGTGCACGACGAGCAGCAGTCGCCCGGCACGCCCGGCGCCCCGGTCGAACCAGACGGCGCGCAGCATGTGCCCGGCGGCCGGGTCGAGGCTGTCGCGGGCGGCGCCGGTGTGCTCGGCGACGAGGGCGGTGAGCTCCTCGTCACCGGCGTCCGCGGGGACGGCGACCCGGGTCAGCAGGGACTCGGCGAGGGCCGCGGGCCCGTCAGCGCCCACCGGCGTGACCGTGAAGCCGTCCGCGTCCGCGACGCGCATCCGCAGGCTCTCGTGTCGCTCCAGTACGGCACCCAGGGCGACGGCCAGGTGCTCCCGGGTGGTCGGCGGCAGGGTCAGGGTGACCGACTGGTGGTACTGGGCGTACCGGCCGCCGCGGGTGACCAGGCGGCGCATCAAGGGCAGCAACGGGGCGTTGTCCGGCCCCCGTTCGGGCAGCGGGGCCGACGCCGGTCCGTCCTGCTCCACCAGGGCGGCGGCGAGTCGGGCGGGGGTGCGGTGTTCGAAGACGTGGCGGGCGGAGAACTTCAGTCCCGCGGCCCGGGCGCGGCCCACCAGTTGGATGGACATGATGCTGTCGCCGCCGAGGGCGAAGAAGTCGTCCTGGACGCCCGCGTCCTCCCGGCCCAGCACCTGCCGGAACATGCCGAGCAGGCGCTCCTCCAGTGGGCTGCCTCCGGCCTGGTCGGCCAGGGCGGCGGCGAGTCGGGCGGGGGTGCGGTGTTCGAAGACGTGGCGGGCGGAGAACTTCAGTCCCGCGGCCCGGGCGCGGCCCACCAGTTGGATGGACATGATGCTGTCGCCGCCGAGGGCGAAGAAGTCGTCCTGGACGCCCGCGTCCTCCCGGCCCAGCACCTGCCGGAACAGGCCGAGCAGGCGCTCCTCCAGGTCGCCGCAGGCCCCAGGGGTCGCGGTGCCGGTGGTGACGGCGGGCTCGGGCAGGGCCGCCCGGTCCACCTTGCCGTTGGGCGTCAGCGGCAGCTCGCCGAGGACCACGAAGACGGCAGGCACCATGTACTCGGGCAGTGCGACGCGCATCCGGGCCTCGACCTCGGCGGTGTCCACGCCCTCGGGCGCCACCAGATAGCCGACCAGACGGGCTTCACCCGCGGTGCCACGGACGGCAGCGGCGGCACGCGTCACGCCGGGCACGGCCTCGGCCGCCGCCTCCACCTCGCCCAGCTCGATACGGAAGCCACGCACCTTCACCTGGTCGTCCACCCGGCCCAGGTACTCGATGGTGCCGTCCGGGCGCTGCCGGGCCAGGTCGCCGGTGCGGTACATCCGGCTCCCGGCCGGGCCGAACGGGTCGGCCACGAACCGGTGCGAGGTCTGGCCGGGCAGGCCGAGGTAACCGCGGGCCAGGCCCTCGCCGGCGAGGTACAGCTCGCCCCGGGCACCGGGCCGCACCGGCCGCAGACCGCTGTCGAGCAGGTGCACGCGGGCGTACGGGAAGGGCCGGCCGATCGGGACCGGGCCGTCGGGCAGCGGCTGCCCCGGCTCGATCCGGTACTCCATGACGTTGACGGTCGCCTCGGTCGGACCGTAGGCGTTGACCACGGTCGCCTCGGGGTGCGCGGCCCGCCAGCCGGCGAGCATCTCACCGCGCAGCGCCTCACCGCCGAGCACCAGAGTGCCGGACGGGGACACCTCCTCGGACAGCGTGTCGAGCAGCCGCAGGTGGCTGGGCGTGCCCTTGAGGAAAGTGGGGCGTTCGGCCCCCAGCGCGTCCGGGAGTTCGGCCAGGTGCACCCGGCCGCCCGCGACCAGCGGGGTGTACAGGCAGGTCACGGTGAGGTCGAACGACACCGACGTGTGCGCGAGGGCGAGGCCCGCCGCGTCGGGGTAGGCCTCGGCGGCCCGGGCCGCGTAGGCGCCCAGCGCCCGGTGTTCGACCACCACACCCTTGGGGCGGCCGGTGGAGCCCGAGGTGAAGATGACGTACGCGGCGTCCTCGGGGCGGGGGGCACGGCCGACCGCGTCGGCCTCGGCGGCGGTGGGCCGCACGGTGGCCAGGCCCTCAGGTGCCAGGTCCGGGTCGGCGGTGACGGCCAGCGCCGGAGCGCTGTCCTGGAGGATGACGGCGATCCGCTCCGCCGGGTAGGCCGGGTCCACCGGCACGTAGGCGGCACCCGACTTCAGGACGCCGAGCAGCGCGACCGGCAGGTCCACCGAGCGCGGCAGCAGCACCGCGACCAGGCGGCCGGGCCCGGCGCCGCGTGAGATCAGCTCGGCGGCCAGGGCGTTGGAGCGGCGGTCGAGCTGGCGGTAGGTGAGGGTCTCGCCACCGGCCAGCACGGCGGGCGCGTCCGGGGTGCGGGCCGCCTGCGCGGCGAACAGCTCGGGCAGCGTGGCGGCCGGGGCCGACGACCCCTGGGAGCGGTCCGCCGGCGCCTCCTCGCCGGCCCGGGCGAGGCGCCCGAGCGGCAGCTCGGGAGCGGCGGCGAAGGCGCGCAGCGCGGCGCACAGCTCCGCGGCGGCGGCCAGCGCGGTCTCCTCGTCCACCAACTGCGGCTGGTGGCGCACCCGCAGCCGCATCCGTTCGCCCGGCTCGACGACGACGCTGATGGCGAAGTGGCTGCCGTCGCGGACCCGGGCATCGGCCAGTTCGAGCCCGGCGTCCCGCGCGGAGGCGGTGATGGCCGCCAGGTCCAGCGGGTAGTTCTCGAAGCTGAGCAGGGTGTCGAAGAGCTCGCCCATACCCAGGGCGCGCTGGATGTCGCCGAGGGTGACGTGGTGGTGGTCGAGCAGCGCGGACTGCTCGCGGCCGAGCCGCACGGCGAGGTCGCCGAGGCTCTCGCCCGGGTCGAGCCGTACCGACAGGGGCACGGTGTTGATGAACAGGCCCACCAGGTCGCCCGCGCCCGGCAGCTCGGCCGGACGGCCGGCCACGGTGACGCCGAACAGCGCCTCGTCGCGGCCGGTCAGAGCGCGCAGCACCATCGCCCAGGCGGCCTGCACCAGGGTGTTGACGGTGACGCCGTACCGGCGGGCGACGACGGCGAGGCCGGCCGTCTCCTCTGCGGTCAGCAGGTGCTCCTGCCGGACCGGCTCGACCACCCGGGCGCCCTGCCCGGTGGCCACCCGCGAAGGCTCGGTCACCTCGGCGAGCGCGGCCCGCCACACCTCCAGGGACGCCTCGGTGCCGGTGCCGTCGAGCCAGGCGAGGTGGTCGCGGTAGCGGGCCCGCTCCCCGGCGTCCGGTACGGCCCCCGCCTCTGTGGCGCCGTACTCGGTGAACAGGTCGCGCGCGACGATCGGCAACGACCAGCCGTCCACCACGATGTGGTGCATGGTCAGGACGACCGCGCCGCTGCCGTCGGCGCGGCGCACCGCCGTGGCCCGCACCAGCGGCGGGCGGGCCAGGTCGAAGCGGGTGGCCCGGTCCTCGTCCAGGAGCGCGGCGAACGCGGCGTCGTCGGCGAGGGCCACCTCCCGCACCGGCACCCGCGGTGCCTCGTACACCAGCTGCACCGACCGCTGGTCCTCGGTGGTGCGGAAAGAGGCGCGCAGCGCCTCGTGCCGGCCGAGCACCCGGTCCAGGGCGGCGCCCAGCCGCGCCGTGTCCACGGGAGCGGCGAAGTCGAGGACGATCTGGAGGGTGTACGGGTCGGCGTCGGTGTCGTCGAAGGCGTGGTGGAAGAACAGCCCCTGCTGGTTCGGGGAGAGCGGCAGTACGGCCTCCACACCGGGCTCGGCGGCCAGCCGCCCGGCCTCCTCGGCGGAGACGGGCAGCGTGATCCGCCGGGGCTCGGCCGTCGGCTCGTGGACGGAGCACACCTCGGCGAGCGCGGCCACGGTGCGCTGCTCGAACATGTCGCGGAAGCCGAACGAGACGCCACGGGCGCGGGCCCGGCTGAGCAGCCGGAAGCCGAGGATGCTGTCCCCGCCGAGCGCGAAGAAGTCCTCGTCGACACCGACCGACTCCATGCCGAGCACCTCCGCGTAGAGCGCGCACAGCAGCTCCTGGAGCGGGGTCTGCGGACCGCGTACGGCCGTGCCGGCGATCACCGGGACGGGCAGCGCGCGCCGGTCGATCCCGCCGCCGGCGGCCGGCGGCAGGGTGTCCAGGGTGACCAGCACGGACGGGACCATGTAGTCCGGCAGGGCCGCGGCCACGGCGTCCCGCAGGTCCGACGGGTCGGTGGTGGCACCCCGGCGCGGCACCACGTAGCCGACGAGGCGGCGCTCACCGGGGGTGTCCTCGCGGACGACGGCCGCGGCGCGCACCACGTCGGGGTGGGCCGCGAGCGCGGCCTCGACCTCGGCCGGGTCGAACCGGAAGCCACGCAGCTCGACCAGGTCGCCCCGCTCCTCACCGACGACCGGCCCGCGGTCGGGCACCAGCTCGCCGACCAGCGTGCCGGGGGCATCGGCGAGGCGGGCGAGGGTGTCGTTGAACCGGTCGAGGAGGACCTGGGCGGCGGCCGGCGCGAACAGGTGGGGGCGGCAGGTGAGCCGGGCGGCCAGTCGTTCGCCGGGCACGGCGGTGAGGGTGAGCGGGTAGTGGTTGACGTCGGTGACGTCGGCCGCACCGGCGACCAGGCCGCTCTCCCGGGCCACGGCGTCCAGGGCGTCCCGGTCCACCGGATAGTTCTGGAAGGCGACGACGGTGTCGAAGAGGCCCGCGACACCGGCTGCCCGCTGCACCTCGACGAGCGGCAGGTACTGGTGGGCGAGGAGGTCGGCCTGGTCGTCCTGGACCGCGCGGGCCACCTCGGCCAGGGTGCGGCCGGAGCCCGGACGGGCCCGCAGCGGGACGGTGTTGACGAAGAGGCCGGCCATCTCGCCGACACCGGGCACTTCGGCGGGGCGGCCGGCGACGGTGATGCCGAACACCACGTCGTCCTGACCGGTCAGCTCGCGCAGGGCGACCGACCAGGCGGCCTGCACCAGGCTGTTGACGGTGACGCCGAGTTCGCGTGCGGTGTGCTCCAGTCGCCTGGTGGTGGCGGCGTCCAGAGCGCTTTCCAGCCGTACGGCGTCCTGCGCGGGGGCGTCGCCGGACCCGCCCACCAGGGTCGGACGCACCCCGGCGAGGGCGTCGCCCCACACGGCGGCGGAGCGCTCGTGGTCGAGGCCGGCCAGCCAGCCGAGGTAGTCGCGGTAGGGCCGGGGCTCCGGGCCGACCGGCCCGCCCCGGTAGGCGCGCAGGGTCTCGCCGAGCAGGATCGGCACCGACCAGCCGTCGAGGACGAGGTGGTGGCAGGTCACCACGAGCCGGTGCCCGTCGTCGAGGCGCAGCAGGGCCGCGCGCAGCAGCGGCGCGAACGCCAGGTCGAAGGGTTCGGCGGCCTCGGCCCGCAGCACCGCGTCGAGGTCGTCCGCACGCCCCCGAAGGTCGTGGACGCGCCACGGCACGGCGGCCCGGCGGCGCACCACGAGCACCGGCCGGCTCACACCGTCGTGGACGATCCCCGACCGCAGCACCGGGTGGCGGGTGACGACGGTGCCGAGGGCGGCGCGCAGCCGCTCGGCGTCCACCTCGCCGGCCAGGTCGAGCCCGATGTGGACGGTGTAGACCTCATCGCCGTGGCCGGCGGTGAGGCTGTGCACCACCAGGCCTTCCTGGAGCGGCGTCAGCGGCAGTACGTCCTCGACCTCGGGGTCGGCGAACAGCGCCGCCAGCTCGTCGTCCGGCAGCGGCGCGGGCAGCGCCGGGACCGGCACCTCGCCGCCGGTGCGGTCCCCGGCCGTGCAGGAGGGAGCGAGGCGGGCGACGGTGCGGGCCCGGAACAGGTCGCGTATCGCCACGGTGATGCCCTCGCGGGCGGCGCGGGAGACGACGCGGGTGGCCGAGAGGGAGGTGCCGCCGAGCGTGAAGAAGTCGTCGTCGACGGTGACGGAGTCCAGACCGAGGACCTCCGCGTACAGGGCGCACAGCCGCTCTTCCAGCTCGGTGCGCGGGGCCCGCCCGTCAGGCAGGGAGATCCGCACGGGCGCGGGCAGGGCGCGTCGGTCCAGCTTGCCGTTGGGCGTCAGCGGCAGCGCGTCCAGGACCACGACGGCGCCGGGCACCATGTACTCGGGCAGGCGCTCGGCGAGGTGGGCGCGCAGGGCCGGTGAGTCGCCCTGCGGGGAGACGACGTAGGCCACGAGGCGCTTGTCGCCGGGGCGGTCCTCGCGCATCAGCACGGCGGCCCGCTCGACCGGCGGGTGGGCCAGCAACGCCGCCTCGATGTCGCCGAGCTCGATGCGGAAGCCGCGCACCTTGACCTGGTGGTCCAGGCGGGACAGGAAGGTGAGGGCACCGTCCGGCTCGACCCGCACCAGGTCGCCGGTGCGGTACATCCGGGCCCCTGCCGGACCGTACGGGTCGGCGACGAACCGCTCCGCACTCAGCCCTGGACGGCCCCGGTAGCCGCGGGCCACGCCGTCGCCGGCGATGTACAGCTCGCCGCTGTAGCCGGCCGGCACCGGGCGCAGCGCCGTGTCGAGCACGTACACCCGGGTGTTGAGGATCGGGGCGCCGAGCCGCACCGGCCCGCCGTCGCGTTCGACCGGCGCGGTCATCGACCAGACGGTGGTCTCGGTGGGGCCGTACATGTTGGTGACGCTCGCGGCGTGCTCGGCCAGCAGACCGGCCAGGGACTGCGGCAGGGCCTCGCCGCCGGTCAGCACGCGCACCCCGGCGAAGACCTCCGGACGGGTCTCGATCAGCGGCTGCCACAGGCTGGGGGTGGCCTGGACGACCGTGATCGCCTCGCGCTCGACGACGGTCCGCAGGGCGTCCGGGTCGAGCACCTCGTCCCGGCTCGCGAGCACCACGCGGGCGCCGGCCAGCAGCGGCTGGAAGATCTCCAGGACGGCGATGTCGAAGCTCACGGTGGTGACAGCGAGCAGCCGGTCCTCGGGCCCGACCGGCACCGCGCGGGCCATCGCGGCCAGGAAGTTGTCCATGGCAGCCCGCTCCAGAGCGACCCCCTTGGGGCGGCCCGTGGAGCCGGAGGTGTAGATGACGTACGCGGTGGACCGGCCGTCCTGCGGGCGGCCGAGCGGGCCCGGGTCGCCGGCGGACCAGTCCACCGTGTCCAGCAGTAGGGTGGGCAGCCCGTCCGGGACGTCGGTGCCAGAGGTGGTGACGAGCAGCTCGGGGCTCGCGTCCTCGAGGATCATCGCCCGGCGGTCGGCGGGGTGTTCGGGGTCGATGGGCAGGTAGGCGCCGCCGGCCTTGAGCACGGCGAGGAGAGACACGACTAGACCGGCGGTACGCGGCAGCGCCACTCCGACGAGCCGCTCCGGGCCGACGCCGCGCGCGGCCAGCAGACGGGCGAGCCGGTTGGCGCGGGCGTCCAGCTCGGCGTAGGTGAGCGTCTCGTCGGCACGCAGCGCCACGGCGTCGGGACGCGCGGCGGCCCGCCGCTCGAACAGCTCGACGAGGCCGCCGGGCACCTGGCTGGCGGTGTCGTTGGGGGCGTGCAGCAGCCGGTCGGCGGTCGCGGGGTCGAGCAGTTCGGCACGGCCGACCGGGGCACCGGGGGCGGCGGCCAGCGAGGCGAGCAGGGTCAGGAACCGCTCCTGGTGGGCTGCGAGCGCGTCCTCCGAGTACAGCTCGGGGTTGGCCGCGAACTCCAGGCGGACCTCGCCGTCGGCGGGGTCGCCGAAGGTGGCCACCGCCAGGTCGGCCACGGGCCCGTTGGACAGCTGACGGGGCGTGGCGAGCACGTCGCCGAAGCGGACCCGGGCGTCGAAGGACATGGCGTTGACGGCGGTGCCGAACAGGGCGGCGTCGGTGCCGGTGAGGTCGCGGGCCTGATGCAGTTCCTCGCGACGGAACCGCTGGGCCCGCAGCAGCGCGCCCAGTTCGGTGCGGACCGTGCCGACCAGTTCGGCGAAGGTGATGCCGGGGGTGACGGTGACGCGCAGCGGCAGGTCGTTGGCGAGCATCGACGGGGTGGCCAGTGCGGCCGGGGTGCGACGGGCGGCCACCGGGATGCCCAGGACCACGTCGTCGACGGAGAGCATCCGGTGGTGGTACACGGCCGTGGCGGCGGCGATCACAGCCGGCCAGTGCCCGACCGCGGTGAGCATGCCGGTCAGTTCGCTCGGCAGGTCGGTGTGGCGGCGCAGGGCGCGGGGGGCCGGGCCGGCCGCACCATCGGCGAGGGTCTGGCGCTCCTCGGCCCCGGCGAGGCGGCCGAGGAGGAAGTCGCGGTCGCTCGCGTGGTGCGGGGAGCCCCGGTAGGCGCGCTCCTCGGCCACGAGTTCGTCGAGCCCGCGACGGCGGGCCGGGGCGGGCTCCTCCCCGGCGGCCAGGGCGGTATAGATACGGGCCAGGCGGTCCAGGTAGCGGGTCTGCCCGAAGCCGTCGAGGACGATGTGGTGGTAGCGCAGGTAGAAGAAGTGCCGCTCGTGCGAGAGAACCAGCAGGGCGTGCCGGAACAGGGGACCGGCCTCCAGGTCGGCGACGGTGGCGAGATCCCGGTCCATCCAGGTGCGGGCGGCGGCCTCCGGGTCGCTCTCGGCCTGCAGGTCCACCAGGTCCACCGTGGCGTCCACCTCGGCACGGACGATCTGGAACACCTCGCCGTCGTCACCGAACCGGGACCGCAGCGTCTCGGTCTCGGCCACGGCTCGCACGACGGACCGGCGCAGCACCTCGATGTCGAGGGGAACGGAGTCGAAGTGAACGGCGCACTGGTACAGCGGGCTCCCCGGTTCCAGCCGCTGAGCCACCCACACGCCGAGTTGAGCGGCGGTGACCGGCAGGCGGACATCGTTTTGAACCTCGGAAAGTGCCAACCGACTCACGCTCCCAGAACGGTGTACCAGTGCGGACCCAGGCGTCGGCCCCATGACGGCGTGACGCTCCGAGCGGAGGATTCCGACGCCGCCTATCTCGCCCCTATAGGTGGCGGGACTCGGTCGGGGATCCAGGTGCGGTGGATGGAGGAGCGCGGCCTGGCCCCGACCAGGCTCGACCGCTACGACGGCCTGTTGCGCCTGCACATCCTGCCCACCTTCGGCGGCAAGGACCTGGACGAGATCACCCCGCCCTCCGTCCGCACGTGGCGAGCCGAGCGCCTGAAGGCGACCGGCGCCACCACGGTCGCCAAGTCGTACCGCCTGCTGAAGGCCATCCTGCAGACGGCTGTCGACGACGACCTCCTGCGCCCGCCTGTGTCCCGGCAGCCACCGGCTGCTGATCCGCCGCAACCGCACCACCGGTGAACTGGCCTACTACCGCTGCTGGTCGCCGACTCCGGTGCTTTTGACCACGCTGGTCCGCGTCGCCGGGTCGAGATGGCGGGTGGAGGAGACCTTCCAGGCCGGAAAGGGCCTGGCCGGGCTGGACGAGCACCAGGTCCGCCGCTTCACCTCGTGGTCTCGCTGGGTCACCCTGGCCATGCTCGCCCACGCCTTCCTCGCCGTCGTCCGCGCTGACGAACACGCCCGCCATCCGGCCCCGGACGGCAGTGGGCCGAACGTGGAGGCACGCACAAAGACCTCGCTCGGGAGCCACGTCGGCGGCGGGCGACCTACAACCGCTACGGCGGAGTACGTCGGCTCCGGGCCCGCGGGAGGTCTATGAGACCAAGGCGGTGGCCTGGCTGCTCACCCTTCAAGGGTCCCCAACACTGCGCGCCACGCGCCGTACGAGGTCCATCCAGGCGGCTTGCAGAACATGAATGGTGCGACCCAGGCGAGTGGTCTGACGCTGGAGGATCCGGTTTCCTTTGACGAACCGGTGACACTCGGGGCATTGCGGGCTGCGGGGACGTTCCACCCTCCCCAGAGTTACCGCTACATGAAGGGCGATGACCTTCGTCAGGTGGCGGTTGCAGGACCGGTCGTAGGCACCGCTCTTCGTGAGGTGCTGGGAGACCTGGTGCCTGCGTAAGGTCGCGGTCGGAGTCCTGCGCGCTCGGAGATTCTGGTGCGGGACTTGCCGTACATGATCAGCCGAAGAACAGCGTCGCCCAAGGCTGAGCCGGAACCACGCCGCCGTGGTGTGAGCACGCACCTCGTCGGCCGATTGAAGTGGACGGCCATCCGTCGGCGCAGTGAGCAGGCGACGGCATCTCAACCCGTCTGACTTCGGTGGGCGCCCGTTCTATCCGGGAGGCAGCGGCGGCGAAATCGTCCCCGAAGCACTCTCGGTGTTCGAGAACAACGCGTGCTGCCTGCCCGGCCAAGGCCCGCTTCTCGGAGTACGCCCTGGATATGTCCAGCTCGGTCGCGGAGATGGCGTCGAGGCTTCCCAGGTCTTCGGGGAACTCCGCCCCGAGCTGCAGGATGCTGATGTTCGGGTCGCCGGCGAACACCATGGGAATCCGCACGGCGCGGGCCTTGTCGCTCAGGGCCAGTGCCTGGGTCCGGTGTGGCTGGCACATGGACTCGTGCTCATCGTCCTTCCATCCGTTCCAGATGCCGACACCGAGGCCGGCGAACACGGCCACGGTGACGAGGGCGACCACAGTAAGGATGGCCCGTCGCTCCCGTTCCGCCTGCTGTCTTGCTCTGTCGGCCTGAGCCCTCGCCTCCTCTGCGGCGGCTTCGCGCTCTGCTCCAGTGGCATGGTGTCGGCAGCCCTTCCCGATCTCCTGCGGGAGCTTGCATGGCGACCCCTTCTTCGTGGGGCGACCACAGCGCGCTGCCGCTCGGCGCCTTCGGGAACGGTCGTACCTGGTGGGCATCCCGGGCATTGTGAACCACCCGGCCACACCGGCGCCGCGCAACCGGCCCTTTGCGTAAGCGACTTGGTCGCCATTTGCTCGACCTGTGGCGCGGGTCACATGAAATGCGTCTCGCTATTTGAGACGAACGAGGGTCGGGTGGCGCAAGTGATGCCCGGAGACCCTGGGGATGGCCGCTCGGCCCCGACTTAGGGCACGCAGAGGGCACGCAACCCCCAAATTGGACTAGACAGCAAATAAACCCCAGGCCGCTGACCTGGGGTTTCATCATGGAGCGGGTGACGAGAATCGAACTCGCGCTCTCAGCTTGGGAAGCTGCGAGCATTTGGCGCCTGTCCGTGCAATGACCTGGGGGAACACCCCTGGTTCCTGCCTCCTCAGGCTGGGCCGCTTTCACCGTGATTCCCCGCTGTTCCCCGCCTGATCTGGTGCGCTTGTGGTGCGGTCCGCCCGGCGCCCGGCTCTGCCGGACTGACCGTGCGTGCAGACGCGTTGGCAGGCGCCTCAGAGATGGCGCTTGGACGCTCTGACCAGTCGACTGATGTCGTCGCGGGTCTTCACCCTGCGCTGGTCCAGTTCGGGCCTGCTGTCCGTCTTGGGCAGGGCTGTGACGTCCGCAAGTACGGCTTCTGCCGCCTCGCTCAAGGCATCGTCATCGGTGAGCATCTGCACCCGGAAAAGAGCTTCTTGGGCGTTGGAACGCAGGTCGTATGCGCGGACTCGCACCACGCTGGGTCCTCGTGTGGCGGTTGTGCAGGCCCTCGTCGACGGGCCCGGCGTCACGTGCCGGTGAGCTTGTCGAAGTCGGGGGCGTAGACGGTCATCCAGTGTGGGTTCAGCCGGTAGTAGACGACCTCGCGGTTCCAGTCGAAGGCGTCGTCGTCGCCGTAGAAGTCCTTCAAGTAGGCGAGGAGTTCCTGCCAGTCGGCTGTGGTCTCGGCGTCCTCGGGGTTCAGCTCCTCCACCGTGCCGTGGGTGAACACGCCGAGGTCCTCGCCGCGCATGTACGCGACGCTGGCGGCCGGACGGGCCGCGAGATGACGGGCCTTGGCGGCGTTGCGCGCCGTGCCGAAGTGCCACCGGCCGTGCAGGAAGTGCCCGTCGGCGCCGCTGATCCGCGGTTCGCCCTTTGCGGTCACCGTGGAGAGGGCAAGCGTGCACATGCCGGTGAGGACCCCGGTGAGCTGCGCCGCCGTGATGGTGCGGCCCTCGACGATCGAGCGGAGGTGTGCGGTCGAGCCGGAGAGGGAGGAGTCGAGGAGGGACTGGAGCTTGTCGAGTTCTTCCGGGGTTTCGCGCATACGTCCATCGTCGGCCGTAAACCCGACACCCTCTGTCGTCATTGATGAAGCAGCGGTGAGGTTGCTCCGCGCGGGTTACGCTGGGTGCTGCGGGGATGGCAACAGGTGGGGGACGAACGCCGGGGCATGTTCATGTGTTCGCGGTTGATTGACGAGCTGTGATGCCGTTGGTCCTGCTGTCAGGCCGCACGACGCGGCGTTCCCGTTAACTGACTGGGCAGCCGTGATGTGCCGCCGTGACGGATTTCGTGGTTCCTCTCGCCATCGCAGTGATCGGGTTAGGCCGTTTCTGATGGCTCTTGGTGGGCTGGGTGGATCTCGTGGTTGGCCGGGCAGGACGCCCGTATGGTGCGGCGACACGAACTCACGGACGCGCAGTGGCAGAAGATCGAACCTCTCCTGCCCGGCAACGGCAAACCGGGCGGGCAATGGGCGGATCACCGCAGGGTGATCAACGCGGTGCTGTTCCGGGCCCGGACCGGGGTGCCCTGGCCTGACCTGCCCGAACGGTACGGTCCCTGGCAGACCGTCTACGAGCGTCATCGCCGCTGGTCGGCCGACGGCACCTGGAGGGCCGCTCTTGAGGAGTTACAGATCGAGGCGGATGCCGGCGACCCGGACGGGCGCTTGCTCGCCAGGCGGACCGGCAGGAGTGGGCCGTGAACATCGCCTCCACGACCTGCCGTGCGCATCAGCACGCGGCCGGGGCGCCGCGAAGGCCTCCGGCCGGCCACCCGCAAAAGGGGGCGGGGCGCGTGAGGAGGCAGATGGGCGCGAGGCGTTGGGGCACTCACGGGGCGGGCTGACCAGAAAGATCCATCTGCTCTCCGACGACCGGGCACGCCCGCTGCACTGGCTGACCTCGCCCGGTCAGCGGGGTGACAGCCCGATGTTCGCCCCGGTGCTGGACGGCCTACGCATCCGGCGCCGCGGCACGGGCCGCCCGCGCAGCCGGCCGGACCGGGTGCGCGGCGACAAGGCGTACTCCAGCCGCGGTAACCGTGCCTACCTGCGGCGGCGCGGGATCAAGGCCACCATCGCGCAACCCGACGATCAGCGGGCTCGTCGCAAGCGCCGGGGACGAACCGGAGGCCGGCCCCGGCCTTCGACAAGGCCCAGTACCGTCGTCGCAACGCAGTCGAGCGGTGCGTGAATAAGCGGAAGCAGTTCCGGGCGGTTTCTAGGGATTCGAACCTGCGACACCCGCTTTAGGAGAGAGGGCGGGAGGTCATGCCGGTGACCTGGGATTTCGATTCCTGGTGAGGCGGCTGCAGACTCGACTGCGAGACACCCTCGTTGACCGTGGCTGACCGCTGTATCTGGCACGGTTGTGGCACGAACCTCAGCCGTACGACAGCCAGCCATGACGGTGGGTGCGCCAGCCGACCAGGCGTGCGTATGCAGAACGATCCTTACTGCTCCTCAACCTCTTGTTCGGCGGGCGCATCAGAGTTTAGATGGAACATGACTCTGGCTTCGTAATTGTGAACGTTGCCCTTGATCATCTCAGCCACTCGTCTGCGAATGGCGTCGATTCCTGGAAATAGGCGCCCGGACTCGACGTCTTCCTTGCTGTATTCGATGCGATGTAGGTCTGCTTGTATCAGCCCGTCACCCTGCCTCATCAGGACGACTCCTGTATCAAATCTGTAGAACGGGTCCAGCTCCTCGATAATGCAGTCAATCAAGTAGTTCAGCGCCTTAGTTGTTTCGATCACTAGACCGTACAGTGTGAACTTTTCCTCCTGCGTAATCCTGAAGAGTCGATCATATTCAACAGAATCCCATCGCTGGAGGTGCTTGTAAATTCGATCAAATTCCCAAAGGTCTTCAGTGCGAGGCTCCATGGTCTTTGACACGTGTGATGTGAGGTCACCAACTGCGGTGTCGGCATTGTGAAATGCTCCGACAATCTTGGGGAATGCTCGCGGCCATTTCTTTTCGAAGAGCCAGATTGATGCAGAGTGAAGGAGGTTGTACCGCTCGTGCGTGAGAACCGGGACGGGCATATTGAGCTGTCCTGACGTTGCGACCCAATTGTCGAGGTCGATTTTCTGCTCCCATAGCAAGACCCTTGCGGTCATGCGTTCCTCGATCACTCTGCGCTGCATTCCGTTAGGTCCGATACTTTGAGCTATGCGCGCCTCATGTTGCCGTTTAATGGTTTCGAGGCTACCTGTGGAGAATTCGGAGCCACCGTTCTTGTCGACTATGGTGTGATGAGTTGGGCAGAGTAGTAGCAGGTTTTCGTATGTATCCAACTTCTCGGTTGGATACGCGGGGTCATGGCGAGGCCCGTCCAGCTGACTCGATCTAATGTGGGCTTCCTCGCCAATGACGGCTCCAGCGGCAGCCAAAATCTCTGACTCTTCGCGGGCGAGATCGATCGTGAGTGACTGGAAACAATCGGGCATAGCACACTGGTCGCCTGCTCTACCCCAAAGCAGTTTCCGTGCCACTACGTTGATCGCCACGGCTCCCCCTAGCGTTTGACGGCACAAGGAGTATCGCTCATGGACGAGGTCGGTGGAGTCTCAATGGTGAGCTAAGACCGGGTAAGCTGGGCTTTTGCCGGTTAGAGGCAGTGGCCTAGTGGGCCTGGTGGTCGTCGTTGGTCATCATTGGTCACTGTCGAGCGACTTCGCACGGCCCCCTACGACAGTCAGCCACGACGGCGGGGCTCGTCGGCCGACCACGCACGCGTGCGCCTCGCTGTACTTCCACCGGCCTCAGCTACGCTGCGAATGCCGTCGACCAGAGCAAGCCTTGGAGGAAGGCTTGCGACGACGGCGCCTGAGCTCTCAGCTTGGGAAGTTGCGAGCATTTTGAAAGTTGGTTGGCACTGACCTGGACGAACATTCGGTTGGTGATCCTTCCGGGCTCGTCCGCTTTTACCGGGGTTCCCCGCTGCTCCCCCGCTCGTTCTGGTGCTCTTGTGGTGCGGTTGCCGGCACCCGCTCGCTGGGATGAGTCGATCAGTTGACAGCCAGCGAGTACTAGGGCCGAAGTACACGGCGTCGGCAGGGGCCTACCAGCCCTTGGCGTGACGGTTCGCTGATGCGTTCGACGCTCATTGATTCTCCTCGGATCGTCCACCCTGGTCGACGCTGTTCTCTTGTGTGCGAAGAGATGCCACGTTTTCGAGCACTGCAATGGAACGCTTCATTTGGGCGTGTCGCTCCATTGCAGTGAAGCCACGGTGTGTGAAAACGAAAACAGGGAAGACGGTTACCCATGTGATGCCAGCGCCTATTGACCATAAGCAGAATTTCGCGAGACCAATTCCCGCCACGAATTCCTGCTCACTCTCCTTCATCTCTGCCAACCAGGCTATAGATAGAATGGTCGAGGAGGCTAAAGGGCCTGTGACCCCTGCCCAAGCTGCATAGAGAGCCCAGAGTTGCCATAACGGTCGAGACTTCGAAGCGTTCGCGTGCAACTGCCGAGCCGTAGCCAGGGTGTGGGCATCGACGGCCGAGCTCATCGCTGCCTCCGCTTCGGCGTAGCGGCGCTCAGCCTCCTGCAGCCAGGTGGCTAGGCGCTTCGCGAGCTGCTGTACCTCCACAGCACCCACCAGCCATACAATAGGCGCGACAGCAGCGACCGTCTGAGCAAAGTCAGATGACATCTTCACGATCACATTGTGCGTGGAACGAGGCGGGCTGTGGAGCGCAATGGGGATTCCGCTGTGGACGGGTGCTCAGGCACCCCAAGGCATCAAGCCGCGCTTGAACGGCTGTGTATGGGCTGAGTGAGACGGAATCCGCAGGTCGGAAGGTGCCAAACCTTGGTTCATGATGAGCATGGGACAAGAGCTACGTATGACGAGCCTCGCACGGGCTGGACAGCGAGGAATGCCCCATTGCGATTCATGAGTGCGTTGAGTTCGCACGCAACAGTGCAGTACTTCGCGAAGAGCACCTGGTACTGCAGTAGCACGAACCTCAGCCGACGACAGCCAGCCACGACGGCGGGCGCGCCGACCGACTAGGCGCGCGTGTGCCTCGCTGTACCCCCGCTGGTCTCAGCCATGCCATCTAAGTGTTCCGTCGACCGGAGCATACCCACGGCCGGCACGTTGCGGCAGAACTGCGGTCCTCGCCTTACGATGCAGCACATTTATGCATAGAGATCACTTTCCGTTTGGTTTCAGGTTCTCCAGGAACCAGTCAGCGATCTCGAGCGCACTCTCGTACAGCGTTACGGCCTTGCTGCCAGTAAGTCCCTCGTTGAGTCCGTGCGCGATCTGATGACGCCGGTTGACGAGCAATGACAGCTCGCGGTTAAGTCTCTGGTCATCGGCATCCAGTAAATCTTTGAGACTCGCCTCGAAGTCTCCACCGAATCGTCCCGCCAGAGACAGAATATTGTCCGGAGACGGATTCTTCGTTCTTGTTATCCAGGACTGCGAGAAAACCCTGACCGGGCCTCCCGACTTTTCATCAATGTAGGCCCTTGCGCACTCGAACACAACCTGTTCTAGATAACCGCAGGTCCTCACTACAAAGAACCTGACGAGCCAAATTTTTTCGTCATCCGTTCGCTGGCTAGGCGGGTTCCTGACCCATTCGGCTAGCGGTTCGATTGCCTGACGCAGGCTGACTACATTGCGTGGCGGCCACGATGATGACATTCAGAATTCCTAAATGCCTGCAAAGGCCTTGGTAGCCATTTCTAGGCGTTTCCGTACGTATTCTTCAGTTGCAGTGGAACCTGAGATGGAAACTGCCGTCTCTCTATTCGAGGTGAACACCCTCACTGCATCCTTGACGTCCTCAGGTGTGGGTGGCGTTCCGCCATCAAGCCGGCGCATGAGTCCGACATACAACGCCTCGGCGAGTGCTGCGTTTACTTGTGAACTCTGGAAACGTAGTGCTGCCCTACCAGGTCCTTCAAGCAAGAGCTTCGATGCTTGGAGGAACAGCTTTTCGATTTTATTGTTATCGAGCCCTTCGAGATTTCGATGCCCTCCGAGAAATTCATTCAGGAACTTCTTCTGTGGCCTGAAGTACCCTGCCGAGTTGTGATACAGGGCCATGATGCGAAGGATCAGTTCCTGATCGCGTAGGCGGAGAGATCGAGATCCGTAGAGCTGTCGCCAATCGGAAATCTTGTTGAGCTTTTCGAGGAAATCGACGAGGGCGCCCGGATATAGAGCGATTCGAATTTCGTGAGGTGTAAGTTGCGTCCCGCCGGAATTTAGGCGCTCAAATACCTGATAAATCGCTTCGAGGGACTCGTTGCTGCCATCTGTCTTTACGATTGTCGCCTGGATGAAAGTGTTGTCGAGTTGGCGACGCTGTTCCGGTCCCAATGTTCGGTAGGTTAGTCCTCGGAATAGGTCTGCCACGTTCTCGAGAGCGAATTCGCGCCCTCCGTGTACGCCATCATAGAACGCACCGAGTGTGCGAAGCCTCTGCTGGCCATCGAGCACCAAGTATCTGCGGTCGACCTGTTGCACGAGCATGATGCCCGGAATCGGATATCCCATGAGGAGTGACTCAATGAATCGGTCCATCTGGGGCCTGCGCCAGACGAAACCTCGCTGAAATCCAGCAACTTCCAGCGATGTGTCGCCATGCCCAAACGTCGGAATCACAATGTCACCGCGGTGCAAGCGACGGACAAGGCCCTCAACGTCGAAGTCGGTACCTGTATACGTAACAGGTTCGGCCTCAGCCTCGGCAGCGGCTAGGTCTTCCTTTTCCTCTGGCGTCAGGGAATCTTCGTCAGTGTCGAACAGTGTCTTGGCTTTGCCTTCGGTCATGGAAACCAAGATAGGCCAACCGGACGCTTGCCGGGTGCCTCAGGTCAAGCCTGCTGGCTTGAGCCG
This sequence comes from Streptomyces sp. DG1A-41, assembly GCF_037055355.1. Classification (GTDB taxonomy): domain Bacteria; phylum Actinomycetota; class Actinomycetes; order Streptomycetales; family Streptomycetaceae; genus Streptomyces. The sequence continues at coordinate 4,965,938 of NZ_CP146350.1, forward strand.
GGTAAGTAGCAGGCGTGGCGTACCTCTGCCCTCTGGTGGCTGCTTGGTACGGGCGCGGCGCGGGCGCCGGCCGGGCTGGAGCGGGGCGGAGACAGGAGCGCAGGCCCGGCCGGGGGCCGGGCCGCGCGCGGTGAGCGGAGCGAGCCGCCTTGAACCCGTGAAGAAGGTTGTTACTCAGTAGTGGCTGTGATGCGCCACAAGGGAGCGTCGTACTGCTTCGGACGGCTGTTGATGAGCAGCTGTCGCAGGTCCTCGCGCAAGGAGCCGTTGAGGTTCAGGGCCTCAGTGATGCGGCGGAACGTCGTGTGGGTAACTCCGCGGTCCCGGGCCTCGGCTTCGAACTGGTCGAGCTGAGACAGTACGGCCTCACGGTCGAGCTGTACCGGTGGCTGGTCCTTGAGCCACGCGGCCTTGTTGCGCTCGTAGTCGATCTCCGAGTAGCCGCAGATTTCGCGGCTGTGTGCCTCGACCTCGTCCAAGGTGGCGGTCGTCAGGATGGCGCGGGTCAACTGGTTGCGGGTCAACGCCTCGTCCAGGTCCACCTCATGCACCGTCGGTCCCTCATCGGTGAGGGGAACCGGAAGGCCGGCATCTCGCATCTCGCAGGTGCCCCGTACGCCTCGGGCAGTCGCCGCGAGCATCCCGGTTGCCTCAGAGGGGTGCCACTCCAGGACCGAGCTGATCGGCTCGACGTCCTTCGCGGTGAAGGTGTGGATGAGCTGGCCCAGCATGCTGCGCAGATCGTCGAGAGGGAGTTCGCCGTCGAGACCAGGGCCCGTCACCAGGAGGCGGATGGGCGCGTTCACCTGGCAGCACGCGGCGAGTGTGACGGCGTCGGCGAGGGGGCTCTTCAGCGTCGGCTCATCACCGCGGGCGAGGATGTCGCCGCCCACGTCCAGGAGGTCGATCGACTCTGGTGACAAGTGGTCCACCAGCTCCTCAAGTTGGCGGGTGACGCCCTCAACTCCATGGCGCGGATCGATCAGCGCGAACGTGTGCGGGAGCTCTGTTGCAAGCCGGGGGAGAGTCGAGCCTGCCGGAGCGATGGGGCGGGCCTCGGCCGGCACTGCCCAGACTGCGGGGGTGAGGGGTTGGAGGCCGGTGAAGTTTTCTGGTCCGCGGGGACCCGGAACCGGGTCGATCAGGAGGCGGTCCCACGCGTACGTGAGGATCACCGCCTGGTCCTCGTCGCCGTAGAGGGCGGCGTGAATCATTGCGGCGGCGACTGCGTCGCCCCCTCCTCCTGCTGCGACGATCAACCGCGTCATGCAGTTCAGCCTACGGGGTGGGGGGTTGACCACTCACCCTATAGTGGCTAGAGGCCATAGCCACTTGTATCGAGAAGCAGGCCTCAGTCTTGGTAGCGGGGTTCCCGACTACTCGCCTGGGGCTCGCCTTGGGTGAGGAGGACTGATGCCGCAGATCGAGGAGGCTCAGCCGAAGTATCTCCAGATCGCGCACTACATCCGTGATCAGATTCTTCGGGGTGACCTGCGACCGGGGGACGAGGTGCCGTCCGAACGGCAGTTGGCGGCGGACTGGAAGGTGTCCCGGCCTACGGCTGCACGGTCGTTGGAGGCACTGAGCCATCAAGGGCTCGTCGAGAAGCGTCAGGGATCGGGCACGTACGTGCGGAGCCTGGAGGTCAACCGGCGGGCACGCGAGTTGTACGGGCGTGCTCGGCAGACGGGGAAGATCTATACGCCTGGCGAGTACGCCGTGATCACCTCTGCCGGTTGGCTGGAGGCCCCGGATCACGTGGCTGAGGCGCTGGGCCTGGTCAAGGACCGTCGGGCGGTGCACCGGCGGCGTGTGACCAACAATCAGGACGGGCCGATCACGCTGTCCACCTCGTGGTTCGCTCCGGATGTCGGTCAGCGTGCGCCGAAGCTTCTGGAGCCGGAGCGGATTCGAGAGGGGACGCTGCTGTACGTCGAGAACATGACCGGACGGCAGGGGAGTTACGCGGAAGATCGCATGTGCGCGCGGGAGGCGACGGAGGAAGAGGCCGAGGATCTTCAACTTGCCGCCGGCTCCGCCGTACTGATCGTGCACCACGTCGTATTCGACCTCCAGGACCGGCCGTTGGAGTTCGCAGAGGCCACCTACCCGCCGCATCGCTGGGCGTTCGAGCAGGGCTACCCCCTCACCTGAGGGGGCCAGTTGCAGCGAATCGCTTGCGTCGACCAAGTGGCTAATGCCACTATCCAGAAAGTGGCTAAGGCCACTTCACTGGGAGGAGGCGCGGTGTGACGAGTCAGCGGCCGGATCAGGGCACGCACTTACCTTGCCGGGGTTGCCGGGGGCGCGGTTGGAAACGTGTCGGCTCGCGTACGACCCTGGCGCTTGCCACCGCCGCCGACCGCACCCGTGCCACATCGAAGCGGCGCTGCCTCGACTGCGACGGTAGCGGCAGGAAGTGAGCACTCATGGCCTACATGATCGACCGCTACCCGTCTGAGGAGTCACCGCGTCTCGGTGCGATGACCTTGCACCCTGTCGCTGAGTCCGTACCGCGGGCTCGGCGCTGGTTCCGCAAGTTCATCGCCCCGTACAACCCGGCCTGCTCCGTCGACGATTGTGCGCTGATGATCTCGGAGCTGGTGACCAACGCCATCGCTTACGGTCGGTCGGATGAACCTTGGCTCGTGCGGGTGGAGTGGTTCCGTGAGGGGGCCTCGCTCCGGGTCGACGTGCACAATCCCGGCTTTCCGGCGAACGTGCGACTGAGGCACCCCGACGCTGACGACTCCCACGGGCGTGGGCTGCTCCTGGTCGATTCGCTGGCCGAGTCATGGCACGCCGCGCCGAGCCGCTTCGGCGGAACCGTCGTCTCCTTCGTGATGGCCGATGTCTGGCCCGGAAGGTAAGAGTTCGCTCCGCTTCTACTTTGACAATCGAAGGTTCGCTAGTCTGGTTGACCAGTTGACTTGGCCAATCTCGACGGGCGGCGTTCATGGCGTATGAAGTGGAGCCACCGAAGTACGTGCGCCTCGCGCAGACGATCCAGCGCCGCATCGAGGATGGCACGTATCCGCCCGGCACTCGGGTGCCCAGCGAAAACCAACTGGTGCAAGCCTTCGGGATGTCACGGCCGACCGTTGTCAGGGCGCTGGAGTTGCTGAAGCGTGATGGCTGGGTGGAGTCCCGGCAGGGGTACGGCACGATCGTGCGAGGTCGTCCGGCTGTCGTCGAGCAGAAGGATCGCCGGGGGAGTGAAGCGCTCGCGCGCGACGAGTCGCAAGCATCGGGACGGTTGGTCGAAGTCGGCTACGTCCCGGTTCCGGCGCGGGTCGCCTCCGCGCTCGGGTTGCCCAAGCGGGCCAAGATCCTCATGCGCCGATTCCTGGTCGAGGAGGACGGCGAACCGATTGAGCTGGTGTCGTCGTACTTCCCCGCCGGCCTGGTCGAGGGCACTGAGTTGGAGAGTGCCGAAGCGCTGACGGGCGGTACCCGCGCACACCTGGAGGCGCGCAAGAAGGTCCGCTTCGACCACGTGACGGAACGGGTCTCGGCCCGTCTGCCCGAGCGTGCCGAAGCGGATCTTCTGGATCTTCCTGAGGGGGTTCCGGTCCTCAGTGTCCTGGTCGTCGCGTGCGACGCTTCCGGGCAGGCGCTGCACGTCTCCGACGTGCTGCTTCCCGCCGACCGGCAGGAACTGGAAGACACCTACCGCCTGAACTGACCGCGTCTCATGGCCAGTTCACCAACGGCTCCCACCTGAATCACACTTGACAAGTCAACTTGACATCTCTAGCTTCGAACTTGCTAAGTCAACCTGTCAGGTGGCAGGATGATCGACTCAGAAGGAGAAATCTGTGCGTGTGATCCGCATTGACGCCTCGACCGCCACGATCCTGCTCACCGAAGCGCCGGCGCCGAAGGTGCGCGACCGGCAGACCGGTGAGATCGCCAAGGACGCCGTGAGCGGTGAGGCACTGATGACGGTCGGCGTCGTCTACATCGACGAAGGTGAGTCGTCGCTGATTCAGGTCACCGTCCCCGAGAGCGGTGTCACGGACGGCCTGACCGTCGGGGCCCCGGTCTCGTTGCCGGGGCTCATTGCCCGGCCGTGGGAAAGCGTCTTCAACGGGCAGCAGCGGCACGGCATCGCCTACCGGGCGACCGCTGTTGCTCCCGGCGCCTTCCCGATGGAGCAGGCGGGCTGATCGTCGTGACCGACCTGGTGACGTGGGCCGAGGTGGGCGGGTCGCTCGCTGCGATAGGCGGCGCGGCCTACGCCCGGCATGCCCATCCGGCGGCGTACTGGTCCACGGTCGGGCTGCCTGTCTCGGTGGCCCGGCTGCTGGCCTCGTACACCTCCACCATGGACGCGTGCGGCCTGACGGTCGAGCCGCCCCGGTGGCGGGCCCTGGCCGTCAAGGCCACGACTCGCCGTGAGGTCCGGCCGGTGCCTCCTCGCCGGGGCATGATCCGGCCCACCTCGACCGGTCTGCGGATTCGGCTGCGGCTGGCTCCGGGCCAGGAACCGGCGGACGTGGCGGCCTCGGCCGAACGGCTGCGGCACGCGTGGGGTGTTCACGCTGTGTACGTGCGGGACGTCAAGCCCGGTGTCGTGGAACTGCGGCTCGTTGGCTTCGACGTCCTGCGGAAGGTGCGGATGCCTCGCGGGACCGAAGCTGGTCCGCTCCGCGTGCCGGTGGCTCTGCGGGAGGACGCAACCGCCTTTGTACGGGACTACCGGGCCGTACCTCACGAGCTCGTGCTCGGGGCCACGCTGTCCGGCAAGTCCATGTTCCTGCGGAACCTGCTTGCCGGGCTGGCCGCTCAGCCGGTGGTCCTGGTCGGGATCGACTGCAAGCGCGGGGTGGAGCTGGCGCCGTTCGCTCCTCGGCTCTCCGCGCTGGCGACCGACCCGGAGCAGGCTGCCGAACTGCTGCCCGTGCTCGTCAAGGAAATGGAGGACCGATACGACCTGATCAAAGCCCAGCAGGGCGTCGCCCCTGGTACCCCGGATGAGCTGATCACCTCGGACGTCTGGGGCCTGCCGGAGGACGAACGCCCGGCTCCCATCGTGCTGTTCGTCGACGAAGTGGCGGAACTCTTCCTCGTCGCCACGAGGAAGGAGGAGGAGCGGCGGGACGAGATGGTCACCCAGCTCATCCGGCTCGCTCAGCTCGGCCGTGCGGCCGGCATCTACCTTGAGGTCTGCGGGCAGCGCTTCGGGGCCGAGCTGGGCAAGGGAGCGACCATGCTTCGGGCTCAGCTCACCGGGCGGGTCTGCCATCGGGTGAACGACGAAGCGTCCGCGAAGATGGCGCTCGGTGATATCGCCCCCGAGGCTGTCCTGGCCTCTTGCGCCATAGCGGCCGAGTTGCCCGGCCTCGCCGTCGTCGGCGACACGTCCGGCGGCTGGTCCCGCATCCGCACGCCTCATCTGTCCCTCGCCGATGCTGCGGCCACCTGCCGCGAGACGGCGCATCTCGCCCCGGACGTTCCGGCGCTCGTGCCGTTCCGGCCCTACGCCCCTCCCATGCCGGTGAAGGAGTCCGGCCCCCTGGCCACTCCCACTCCTCAGCCGATCACCGAGTAACCCGACCCGCTTCCACGGTCGGCGCGGCCGTCCCGCGCCAAGTCCCTACCCCACCCATGCCCAGAACTGGAAGGAGTGGCCGTGCGCGCCCTGCCCGTCCGCGTGGACGCCGTGCTCGTTCAAGCGGTCATCGCCGCCGCGCTGTCCTTCGCTCACCTGCATGACCTGGCGCTGGCCGCCGGACAGGACGGCTGGAAGGCCTGGGCCTATCCGGTCTCCGTCGACCTGCTGTTGGTCGCGGCCTGGCGGCGCCTGCGCTCCGGTGAGTCGAAATCCGCCGGGTGGTGCTGGTTCCTCGTCGCACTGACGGCGTCCCTCGGCGCCAACGTCGCCACCGCCGGACTGCTCGACCTGGAGAACGTGCAGGCCTGGCTCCGCATCCTCGTCGCCGGCTGGCCCGCGGTCGCCTTCCTCGGCGGGACGCTGCTCGCTCACGGAGCAGTGCATCCCAGCGCGGACCCGGCGACGGCACCGGAACCGCCTTCGACGGCACAGGCGCCGGAACCGACTACCGCAGACATCGAGCCGCCCACGGCTGCGCCCGAACTTCCGGCCGCCGCATCGGAGTCGGCTCCGCCGCCTCCGTCCTCGGTACCGCCCGCGCTCGTCACCCTCGCCCGCAAGGTCGCCGACGAACACCGCGCCCGGACCGGGACCGACATCGACACCTCGACCCTTCGCGCCCGGCTCGGTGTGCCCATGCCGCTCGCCGAAGCCATCACCACCCAACTCACCTGACCCGGAGGAATCTCCCCCTTGCGCCCGTCCACGCTCCGCGCGCTGAAGCGCGCCGCCGAGCTGACCCGACAGAACCGCCTGACCGAAGCCGTGCTGATCGCCGAACCGGTGATCCTCGCCGCCGACAGCTACGAGGGCGACGAGATCTTGCGCTGGCTGGCCGACCACGTCACCGACTTCACCGGCGAGACCGACAAGGAGATGCCCTGATGTCCGCCAACCGCCGTTTCCGCCGCGTCGTCCGCATCGGCCCCGTCCAGGTCGGCACCTACTACGACAGCCGGGGCCGCGAGAAGCACACCGCCGCCTGCACGGCTCCGCGCTGCGGCTTCTCCACCAACTACGACAGCCGTGCCGCCGCCGAGCTGGCCGCGCGCACCCACCGCTGCCGCGTCCGCTGAGGAGTTCCCGTGACCGTCTCGCTGCCGCTCGTCTTCGTCCTGGGCGTCATCGCCTGGGCCGCGATTAAGTTCCTCGGCATCCGCCTCTGGGTCGCCGTCGTGATCGCGCTGTTCGGCTTCTGGCTCTCGCACACCATCCTCGCCCCGGCTATCGAGTCCGGCACCCGCACCGGGGTCGACGTCGTCAACGGCACACACGAATGACACCCCGACCGACAAGGAGTCCCGCGATGTTCCGCCCCAAGCTGCCCGACACCCCCCACGTCCCGAGCATCACCACCCACATCCCGCAGGACCACGCCCCGGCTCCTTCCGCCGGCCGCTCGGTCGCCCCGTTCGTGGGGGTCGGCGCCGGTGCGGTCGCCGCCGTGGTCGTCGTCGGCGTCGTCCTCACCGCACTCCTGGCGGCGGTCGCCGTCTCGGCCGTGTCCGTGGCCATCGCCGCCGTGGTCCTGCGCTCCCTCGTCACAGGCGCGAACAAGCGCTGACCGGCCGCCGGGGCGGCAAACGCCGCCAAGCATCCCGCCGCCCCGGGGCCGTCCCTCCCAACTGCCAAGACAGCCGAAAGGAAGACCCATCATCACCCGGCAGACTCCGCCCCCGCTGGCGGAACTCTCCATGCTGGCCTCCCTCGGCACCATGCCCGAGCTGGCCCGCCAACTCTCCGGCCTGGGCGGCTGCACCAACCCGGTGCGCCTCGACGGCCACCGCACCGAGTACGCGGTCGACCGGACGACCGGAGAGATCGGGCGCGTCCTCCACCACCTCGACTCGTCCTCCCTGCCCGCCGGAAGCCTCCTCGTCCGCTGCAACAACCGCCGTGCCACCCGCTGCGCGGCCTGCGCGGAGGTCTACCGCCGAGACACCTTCCACCTGATCACCGCCGGACTCCGCGGCGGCAAGGACACCGCCGAACAGGTCGGCACACACCCGCGCGTCTTCGCCACCCTCACCGCACCGAGCTTCGGCCCCGTCCACAACCGCCCCTCCAACGGGCGGCCCTGTCGCTGCGATGTCCGGCACGACGACACAGACCCGGCCCTCGGTACGCCCCTCGACCCGGACACGTACGACTACGAAGCGGCCGTGCTCTGGAACGCCCACGCCGGGGCCCTCTGGCGGCGCTTCTCGATCTACCTGCGCCGTGAGATCGCCAAGCGCGCCGGACTCACCCAGCGCACATTTCGGGACCACGCACGCGTCTCCTTCGCCAAGGTCGCCGAGTACCAAAAGCGGGGCGCCGTCCACTTCCACGCGGTCATCCGCCTCGACGGCCCGGAGGGCGGCGACACGGCACCTCCGGCCTGGGCGTCCGCCGAGCTGCTGACCGACGCCATCCATGCCGCAGTCACCGCCACCCGCGTCAACGGACCGCACGTCGACGACCGCACCCACACCTTCACCTTCGGCCGCCAACTCGACGTACGCACCATCCGCTCCGCCGACTTCGACGGCGGCCAGGAACTGACCGACCGGGCCGTCGCCGCGTACATCGCCAAGTACGCCACCAAGGGCGCCGAGACAGCGACCGGCACCCTGGACCGGCCGATCCGCTTCCTCGCCGAACTGGCACAGGCCCGGATCACCGACCACGCCCGCCGCATGATCCGGACCGCCTGGACCCTCGGCACACGCAAGGACCTCGAACACCTCCGCCTGCGCGCCTGGGCCCACATGCTCGGCTTCCGCGGCCACTTCTCCACCAAGTCCCGCCGCTACTCCACCACCCTCGGCGCCCTCCGTGAAGCACGTGCCGAATGGCGTCGCGCACAAGCCGCCACTGCCGCTCCCCATGACGGCGAAACCACGCTCGTCCTCGCCCACTGGGTCTTCGCCGGAACCGGCCTCAGCACCGGTGAAGCCTGGCTTGCCGCATCCCTCGAACCCGCCCCCGGAACGGAAGGAGAGCCCACCACATGAACGACCGCTACCTGTCCGTCGACCAGGTCGCCGAGCTGCTCGGTACGACTCCCCGCTTCCCCCGGCGGCTCATCGAGGAACGGCGCATCCGGTACGTGAAGGTCGGCCGGCATGTGCGTATCCCGGAGAGCGCCATCGAGGAGTTCGTTCGGTCCAGGACCGTCGAGCCGGTCAAGCCCCGTCGCGCCACACTTCGGAGGGCTGCCTGATGGCGAACAAGAAGGGGAGGCGTCGCCGCTTCGGTGCGGTGCGGCAGTACAGGTCCGGACGCTGGACCGCGTCGTACATCGGACCCAACGGTGAGCGCATTCGGGCGGACGAGACCTTCGACACCAAGAAGGACGCGGAGATCTGGCTGTCCCAGGTAGAGGCGGACCTCAGCCGCGGGGACTGGCGCGCCCCTGATGCCGGAGCCGTCAACTTCCGCGTGTACGCCGAGAAGTGGGTCGAAGAGCGGGAGCTGTCCGTCCGCACCGACGACCTGTACAAGCATCTCCTGCGCCTGTACATCCTCCCGACCTTCGGCACGCTCGACCTGGACGAGATCACCGCTCCCCGTGTCCGCGAGTGGCGAGCGGAGCGACTCCGCACCACCGGGGCCAAGACGGCCGTAGCCAAGGCGTATCGCCTCCTCAAGGCCATCCTGGAGACGGCCGTCGACGACGACCTGATCAGCCGCAACCCGTGCCGGATCAAGGGCGCTGGCAAGGAGTCCGCCGCCGAAAGGCGCATCGCCACCGTCGCCCAGGTCGACGCACTCGCCGACGCGATCGGCATCCGCTGGCGTCTCATGGTCTACCTGGGCGCGTACGGTCCGATGCGCCCGGAGGAGCTGGCCGGCCTTCGCCGCCGAGACGTCGACCTGGACAACCTCGTCATCCGCGTCCGCGTCGCCGAGCCCGAGCGAACGAACGGCAGACGCGCTCCCGGCGAGACCAAATCCGATGCGGGCATTCGCACGGTCGTCCTCCCGGCCTTCCTGCACAAGGAGGTGAAGCGGCACCTGTCTTGGTACGCGGAGAAGGGACCCGAAGGCCTGTTATTCGTGGGGGAGAAGGGCGCACCCTTCCGGCGTACCTCCTTCGGCCGCAAGTGGCGCCGGGCTCGCGCGGTCGTGGGTCTCCCGGAGGGCTTCCGCTTCTACGACCTCCGCCACACCGGACACACCCTTTCGACCCGCTCCGGCGCCACCCTCAAGGACACGATGGTGCGTGCCGGGCAGTCCTCCGAGAAGGCCGCGCTGATCTACCAGCACTCCGACGAGGAGCGGCAGCGGGAGGTGGCCGCCGGGCTCGATGACCTCGTGCGCGCCGAGCGTGCGAAGTGCCACAAGGACGACCCCGCGCACCACAGCGAGGAGGCTGCCGAGAGCTAATGGTGCGGTTGTGGTGCGCGACCGGCTCACCGGTCTAGACAACAAAGAACCCCCGGGTCTCTGACCTGGGGGTTTCACATGGAGCGGGTGACGAGAATCGAACTCGCGCTCTCAGCTTGGGAAGCTGATGTTCTACCATTAAACTACACCCGCGTAAGACGCCGACCGGAGTCGGTGTCCGAATGCTCGCCCACTCTACCTCATGCCAGGCCTCCGGTGTTCACGCCGCGAGGCCTGAGGGCGTTTCAGGGGTGGGATCAGGCTGCGGGTGGCCGGAGTTGGGGCGTACGGTGGGGGCGTGGGAGAGGGGCCGGGCGGGTCCGGAGTGCCGCCTGGAGGGCCGTCCCTTTGATCCCGTACTGTGGCTTTTGTCGTCAGGCAAGCAGTAGCCCGACGCGGCTCTTGGGGAAGGGACTCTTGGACTTGATGGAGCGCACCGTCGTCCGTTGTGCGGATGGGCACGTGTTCACCACCGCTTCGTTCCCGATGCAGCAGGCCGAGCGGCTCGGCCCCGGCCGGCTGCTTCGGTGTCCGCGATGTGCGCGGCTCCGGAGCGTCGTGCCCGTGAGCTACGAGAAGCGGTAGCGGCACGGCCGCCAGAAGCACGCAGGCAGGCGCGCGGAGTCGTCCGGTTGTGGTCGCTCCGCGCGCCTTGCGTATCCTCGGGGCGTGCTTCTCTCAGACAAGGACATCCGGGCCGAGATCGATGCCGGGCGGGTACGGATCGATCCCTATGACGACGCGATGGTGCAGCCGTCGAGCATCGACGTGCGGCTCGACCGCTATTTCCGGGTGTTCGAGAATCACCGGTACCCGCACATCGACCCCTCGATCGAGCAGGCCGATCTGACCCGGCTCGTCGAGCCGGAGGGGGACGAGCCGTTCATCCTGCATCCCGGGGAGTTCGTCCTCGCCAGTACGTACGAGGTCATCTCGCTGCCCGACGATCTCGCCTCCCGCCTGGAGGGGAAGAGCTCGCTGGGGCGCCTCGGGCTGGTCACGCATTCGACGGCCGGCTTCATCGATCCCGGGTTCAGCGGGCACGTGACCCTCGAGCTGTCCAACCTCGCCACCCTGCCGATCAAGCTCTGGCCGGGGATGAAGATCGGGCAGCTGTGCATGTTCCGGCTCAGCTCGCCCGCCGACTTCCCGTACGGGAGCGAGCGGTACGGGTCGCGGTACCAGGGGCAGCGGGGGCCGACCGCCTCCCGGTCCTTCCTCAACTTCCATCGGACCCAGGTGTGAGCGGCCGGAGTATGAGTGACGTTCGCGAGAACCTGACCTACGAGCAGTTCGGCGTCGCCGTGCGCGAGCTCGCCCAGACCATCGCCGACGACGGGTACGAGCCCGACATAGTGCTCAGCATCGCCCGCGGCGGTGTCTTCGTCGCCGGCGGGCTCGCCTACGCCCTCGACTGCAAGAACCTCCATCTGGTGAATGTCGAGGTTTAGTCGGGCCTCACATACCACAGGGCTCTGACCTGGGCAAACATCCTGGTCAGGGTCTTCTTGCTGTGCTCGTTCGTACCCCTCGGATGTAGGGCGTGACGGTTGCTCTGCTGAGGTTCTGCTGACCCCTCTGGGAAGCAAGCAGCCCCCGGAGGTGGCTGCCTCCGAGGGCCCGCCAGGCAGCCACCTGGCGGCACCAAGAGAGTGGGCTCTAGGTGCGCGTCCAGCGTACCCGGCCCGCCGGCAACGCCACACAGAGCGGGGCTCCGGGAACGAAGAGAGCCCCCGCCAGGGACACCGGCGGGGGCTCTCAGGGCACCAGTCTACGTGATCAGACTTCGCGCCCCGAGGCGTAATGGACGAAGCTGTTCCACTGGGCGGCAGGGAAGGTGAGGATCGGGCCCCCAGGAGCCTTGCTGTCCCGTACGGGGACCACGCCGGACGCGGCGGCCTGGGTGGGAAGCCACTCAAGACACTGGCCCCCCTCGCCACCGCTGTAAGTCGACTTAACCCAGGACTCTCCCGGGCGGGTGTTGCTCATGAGGTGTAGCCCTCCATCGCTTCTCGGATCATGGACGCCGAGTCATTGGGGGACAGGGCTGCTGCCCTGAGACGGTCATAGGTGATCGATGCCTCAGCCACGGCCGTAGCCGAGTCATTCACATGCCCAAGCCCTCGTGTCTCGCCGTACAGGACTGTTGGTTCTCCGTCCTGCGTGATCAGGGTAAAGGGCAACGACGACGCGGGGGCACCCGCTTTGAAGGGGAGAACCTGAATCGTCACGTGAGGTGACTCAGCGTCTACGAGCAACTGACTCATCTGTCCCCGCATCACCTCAGGGCCCCCTACGACCGTCCTCAGACAGGACTCATGCAGGATGACCCACAGAAGCGGCGGACTCGTCCGGTCCATCACGTCACGACGCCTTATGCGCAGCTCCACGCGGCTCTTGATCTCGTCTTCAGACTCTCTAGGACGAGTGGCCTTGAAGACCGCCGTTGCATAGTCACTGGTCTGGAGCATGCCCATGATCAGCGCGTTGGAGTAGTCGAGGAGTTCAGTAGCCGACCGCTCCAGTTGGAGGTACGGGACGAACCAGCGTGGGTGTCCCCCTTCGGCCAACCGTTGACGCAGCCGCGTCAGGTATCCCGAGGTACCAAACTCCCTGTCGCATGCCTCCACGAAGTCCTCAGACGCCAGCAGACTCCCTGACTCAACACGGGCCACGTAAGAGCGCGTATAGCCCGTCTTCTCGCCAAGTGCCTTCTGCGTGATGCCGGCGAGCTCTCGGCAGCACCGGACCTCCCTGCCGAGGAACGCAGCTCCGTCCTGAGGCTCATCAGACTGAGCAGAATCAACGGCCATACGTGCAACCCCCCGGCGTTACAGATCGGTTGTAACCACGACTCCTCTGGTAAGAGTACGGCGCTCGCTGTGACGCTGGGAGTACACAGGGCGAACCCACCCCTGAGAGAGGTATCCCCCCATGCCCATGCCCAGGCCCAGTCGAGCACCGATCAGACGCGTGTACGACCCCCGAAGCACCGAGTTTCAACAGGTCTTGAGGTACTACCCCGTACTTCGCACCGCCATGGAGCACGGAGGGTCCGTGGTCCTGGAGCGTGCGAGCTGGGGGCCTCGCCTATGGGTCCAGGGCATCGGTGTCAGGGATCTTCAAGAGATCCAAGGCGTGGTGAGAGCCGTACTTGAGGAGAACGGAGCGGTATGAGCGCCAAGACGGAGGCCCCCCACGTTCCCGAGATCTTCGAGTTGGTCAGGGATGTGGGAGCCAAGAAAATTGGCGAGGTACGGGGCAAGGAAGGTCCCTATTACCAGCTTCGGCCCGTTGGCGGGGGCCGGGAGTGGGACGCACGCCCGGAGAACATCCGCGAACTCACCCCGGAGGAGCGGGTTCGGGCGAAGGTGCGAACGGTGAACCGTAGGAGCAGTGGCTACTAGCGAGCTGCCACAGGGCTGGTACTGGGGCCGCTGCATGCTCTATTGCCGCCGAGGGAGGGTCCCAGTCAAGTGGATCGGAAATATCCGAGTCCCTCTCGGAGAAACCCCTATGCACGGCTGTCGGCCCTGTGTCGCAGAGCTTGAGTACATGGCCGAACAAGACATCAAGACAGCGGACATGGCCGCTCTGGAGGCCCGATGAAGGAAGAGGTATAGCAGTGACCGCAGCAGCACGACTGATACCACGCTCCGACGACGACGCCCTTGAGGTCGGCATGATGGTCTACGACCGTGGTCACGACCTGCCGGCGGTCATCAAGGGCTTCGAAGGGCGTAAGGGCAACATCGTCCTTCTGGAGCGCCCTACGGGGTTCGGATGGCGCGCACGCCGTGTCAGCGTGCGCAAGGCGACCGCGTGGGAGCGGAAGCAGCTAAGGGCCCTGGCCAAGCTCTACAGAACCAGTAACCGGGGCGTAGGCCCCACATGATCTCGTCCCTGCCAGATGTTCCGAACTGGAGCTTCCCCCGACTTCGGATTGGATTTCCTGGCAGGGACGGGCAGCCCGCCCTTGTAGCTCAGAGGCAGAGCGCGGAAGCCTGTTCCCTTTGCGGGGTGGACGGTTGCGGCTTTCGAGGCTCCGGTTCAATTCCGGGCAAGGGTACGTGAGACACCACAACGACGATCAGCCTGAGACGCAGCGGCTATACCGCAAACTCAAGTCGGCTGTAGAGGAGGTGCAGTATCTCGACAAGTACACACCATCCGCGTGGAAGGACCATTGCCATGAGATGGCGAGACTGTTTGGTGACTTGAACCTGCTCTTGACGCTCGGTGGGGATATCCCGGAAGAGTGGGTTATTGGCGCCCCGCTCAGTGCTGACAGTGACGACAACTGAAAATGACCCCTTGTAGCTCAAGAGGTAGAGCGCTGTGGTGTGTCGCTTTTAGTCGAACGGCCACGTCCACAGAGGTTCCCGGTTCGAGCCCGGGTGAGGGGACTCAGTGATATGGCCCCGTGTCGGTGGAGGAAGCCATGCATCAGGTGATCGTGAGCCCTCAAAGCAAGAAGTTCGTGGCGGTGCGCCCCGGTTCCCGAGGGGGAATGCAGCTTCCCCGGGACAAGTACGAGGCGTTACGCGAGGCCGTGAGCGTCGGCACTCCTCCGCCCAGGTGGTTCACCGAGGCCGCATCAACCTCCTGGGGCGTGAGCCTGGCGGATGCGCCGGCATCAGACACGATCCTGGTCCGACCTGAGACGGCACTCAACTACAGCCGCGCTACCTGGGAGATCAACAAAGGGTGCAACTTCGCTTGTGACATGTGCGTGGTCTGGCAACGCCCCTTCGCTGGACTCCCCATGGAGAAGAAGACCAAGCTCCTGGAAATGGTTCGGGATACCGGTGTCTTGTGGTTCCAGTTCACGGGCGGGGAACCGACCATCGACCCCCATTTCATCGAGTCGTACCGCACAGCCTTCGGCATGGGGATGATGCTGGAGATTCTGACGAACGGATCGCGGCTCGACCACGCGCCCACCCTGGAAGTGCTCACTGAGCTGCCACCGCACAAGGTGACGGTCTCCCTGTACGGGGCCACGGCCGAGACCTTCGAGGCCCTGACGCGGACCCGTGGGGCGTACCCGAGGGTGATCAGGGGCTTGAAGGCGGCCAGGGCCGCCAAGCTGCCTCTTGAACTCTCGCTCATCGTCACCCAGCACAACGCTCACGAAGTCGATGAAATGAAGGCCCTGGCGGAGAGCCTCGATATCCCCTACAAGGTATTCGCCGACATCTCTCCGTCATACGACGGAGACAAAGGCCCTCTCGACTTTCAGGTGACCGAATACATCAACCGAGAAGAGGTGTTCCGCGGGTGCCCCGCCGGACACACCTTTTATCACCTGGACCCGTTCGGCAGCGCAACCATGTGCAAGGTCGGACGTGAAAACCCCATCAACCTCATGAGTACAGGGGTTGGTGGTCTGAGGGATCTGCCTCTTATCGCAGATGCTCAGATGCTTCGGACTGGGGGGTGCAGCGGGTGCAAGCTGTCCGGCTCCTGCCGGGTGTGCCGACCACTCGCCAAGCTCTACCAGCAAGCCGAAGCGCCGCTCGATCACTACTGTCAGCACGGCTTCAAGGAGGAGTCATGACCGCTCTGGCGACCGACGCCGAGGAGACGACCACCGTCGTCTTGGTGGACGACGTGGAGGCCCTGACCGAGGGCACCACCCCCGGCTGTGGGGATGACAACCCCTACCAGTGACCGCAGTACGTTCCAGGCGCGGGCCTCGCTTCGGCGGGGCCCGCGTCACGTTGATGAGAGAGTGACCCCATGGCGTCTCGTACCACCTTTGCAGAGCTGCCCTCTGCCGTCCGTACGGCCATCGAGTCGCACACGGGACGGATTCACCGTGTCGACCCTGTGTCCTCGGGCCTCAACAGCCAAGTAGCGGCCCGGCTGCACTGCGATGCCGGCGGCGTGCATGTGAAGGGCCTTCGCTCCGACCACAAATGGGCCTGGACACAGCAGCGTGAAGCCGAAGTGAACCCCTTCCTCAAGGGCATTTCCCCGGAACTGCTCTGGCGGGTTAAGGGAAGTGGCTGGGATCTCCTCGGTTTCGACCTCGTTACTGGGCACCACGCGGACTACAGACCGGAATCCGGAGACCTACATCTTGTTGTGGACCTGCTTACGAGACTCGGAGAGGTCGAAATGCCCTCAATCGAGTTGCGAGAAGCCGGGCAAAGGCTGAGCAGCTATGTGGACGACTCCTCTCAGCTCCACCTATTCGAGGGAAATGCGATTCTCCACACGGATCTGAACAACGAAAACGTTCTAATCCAGGGAGATCACGCCTATATGGTCGATTGGGCCTGGGCCACACGAGGGGCACCCTGGCTTGACGCCGGATATTGGGTAATTTGGCTCATGGCTGCCGGAAAACACACACCGGAGCAGGCGGAAAGCTGGGCCGAGAGAATCCCAACATGGGAAACGGCCCCTCCGAAGGCCCTGGAAGCCTTCGCCCTGGCCAATGCTCGGATGTGGAAGGAGATCGGGGGAGACGAACCCGACTTCTGGACCTCTCGACTGGTTCAGGCTTCCCAGGAGTGGTCTGAGCACAGGCAGAGGCTCACCAAGAGGTGACCTGAGCCGGGGTATACCAACCGGCTCCATAGATTACGTACGTGTCCTCTGGGGCAGACCAGGACACAGGCGGCTCAGAGTGTGAGCCACTGAACAATGATGTTGTTACCGCACCCCATGTGGTGCACCATTACGAGCCCTCTGAGGGGCCCCACGAGGCCGCGGTGCCGGCCGAAGGGGTCTGTTGGGGGGCTCGAAGTGCGTTCGGGGTGATTAGAGCTTGTGCCCTTGTGAACAATGAAACCCGTACACACCCGAGGGAAGGCGCCCCTGCGGTCCTCGTGACAGCATTCTCGTTATATTACCCCCGTAATGATGCATCACATACGTGTGTGCATTATCAATAACATGTGCGCTTGTGAATGATAATGCTGCATCACTAAGTGATGCATGAATAGGCGACGGGTATTCGAGCGGAATAGGCAACGACCCATGACCCTGACAGGGCGTCAGGTTTCACAAGTGCACTAATGGTCCGTCAGATGTCATGTGATGACCCATCAGTAATGTGATGCCGACCACACGCATACGCACCCTAATGCGGACATAGGTAATACCTGATGGTGTGTCAGAAAAGTATATGCAACAACCTTGCGTAAATGCATTCCTCCCTATATGTCCGTATGACGGTGCGTCAGAAACGCATCTGATGGTGCATCACTTAGTAATGAGTGTGCAATGTAGCCTGCCCGGTGTGTCCCTTTATGCGGCATGTAAAGGTAAAGGGTATGCAAATAAGTTGCCTCCTGGGATGTGGCCTATTTAGGCAGTTATGTCCTATTCGCCGGCCGAGATCGCACCCCTTCTGACCTGCGCTTTTCTAGGCCCAACGTGCGCGTGCGCGGCTCCCTCCTGAGCTTGAAAGGCAAAGTTGCCTCCTGGGATCCCAGGAGGCAACTTATGACTCGCAACACCGACCGCGCCGAACCGGAGCGGCCCCGAAGTACCGCCCCAGAAGGGGAGTGCGGAAACGGGGTTACGCACAGATGGGGATTCGGGCGCACGGGGTCGGGAGTTGATGAGTGACCAGTCCTGATGGTGGTCCGGCCGTGAATGCGACGGGTGACATCAGAGAGCACGTTCCTTGATAACTGGATAGCGAGTCTGAGTGGCAGTCGTGCTGACTGGTCATTCTCTGAGCGTGAGTATGTGACGTGCTCTGAGTGGCGCTCTGAGCGCTTGTAGCTACACAGGTGGGCCGTGGGCCCATGCTGCACCTACAAGAGGCTTAGACGCAGCCTCAGAGGCATTTGATGGGGTCCTGTCTGCCGTGACAGGGGCTAGCGAAAACGCAGCGATGAGGACGACATAAGAGGCAGGCTGAAACGACGACGCGCGTCCTCTCACTCTGCGAGTGAGCATCCATAGGGGCAGGCTGCCAACCTGCGACCGATAACCGGGATTGATCATCCGGGATGAATAGATCTACATGCCTAGCGAGTGTGGCGTGAGACAAGCTGTGAAAGCCGTTGTGCCGTTCCCACGGAGCCAATCAACACAAGCGGAAACAGTGCGGCTGACAAAGCATGAGGGAAGCACGTAACGCACATCGAGATTGCCTACGGCAGACACACTCAACACGACGTGTCCAGCACGCACAGGGTCATGGTGACTGATACTCACCAGCCTTCCAGCGTGTCTCTAAGCGTCTGAGAGTGAGTCTGCCTAGGGGAGTGTCGATTAGGCACTTGCAAGGGCCGGAAACGGCCGTACAGCGATCCCTAAGGGGAAGCAATGGCAGCAGTGCAGCGTGAGCGCGGGATCATCCCGCTCCGTAGCTACTCGTTCCATCGTGAATACGCCAATCATGAGGTGTTCGTGGTGAGCATTACGGACGCAGTCAGCGTGTTCCGCTACAAGGTACGGGTATGGGGCAACATGGTTGATTCCGTGCATGAGTTCACCACATCAGTTGCCCATGTCGAAATGTGTCAGCGCGCTAAGCGCGACATTTTCATGACCGGATATGCGAGCGTGAACGGCTTCAACATTCGAGTATCTCCGCTTTCGTAGGGGAGTCGGGCGCACGGTGGATTAGGGACACTCTCCCGTGCGTCCTCTCACCCATTGCGAACGGTCGTAATGGTGCAAGGGGAGGAAAACGCGATGAAGGTTATCGAGTGGCACTACGACTTTGGTCGGGGCATGGGCTTCCAGCTCATCCAGGGCCACATTCAGCTCAACATCATTTGGGACTACGAGAAAAAGATTGTTCGTGTGGAGCGGACCGACAGTGACAAGCCGTTTGAGTCCGTGCGCACGTTCCCGCTTCCGTCCGACTACCGGGGTAAGTCTCGGTTCGAGATTGCGGAAGGCATGCAGGCGTACCTGAAGGATGTATGCCGGATCATGTGGCGCAAGGAATACGGACAGAGCGGGGTGGACGAATTCGAGCGGGAATGGAAGCTCCTTGCCTTTCCCAAGGGTACGAAGGTTCGACAGGACACCGGTTTCAGCGGTCGCCTGTTGGGTGTCGTGGTGGGGCACGTCCGGTGTGGCTCCTCGCGTGAGGTGGAAATGCGCGTCACGTCCCGCAGGAATCCCCACTACCGGTGCGGGGAGATCATCCGCGTTGACGTCACGTGCCCGTGGCTCAAGTCTAGGGAGGTCTGACCATGCGTCGACACCGGCCCATTTACCTGGAAAGCACGTTGAACACGGCTCCTGAGACCGTGTTCTACATGCTCAGGCATGGCGTCCTTATCTCGGATGAGGACCGGTATTACGTGCGTGACAAGGCACTCGCAGAGGTTGAACGGCGGAACACGACTGAGCCGGGGCATTCCTGTCTCGGCATTCCGTCACGGCTCACGGCATGCGAGGGATGCCCGAGCACTCTCCTTGACTGCATCTATGACGCTGGGGCAAGTCACCTCACTCACATCACGTGGGAGGCCTGCCCCAGTCACGACTACTGCGGCAACGAACAAACGTCACTCATTGCCTCGTGGGTCGATTAGGAGGAAAGCAATGTCCAACCGGGTGGGAGTCCACTACAGCAGTTATGCGGCGGCGCAGGGAGTTAAGTGTGTCCCCCTCTGCTACGAGGAGGTAACGCACTGGGCATGCGTTGAGTTCCGGGGCGAGAAGCACCACCACTGTCAGGCCCGGTGTGAGACACACCGAAAGTCGGACGAACCCAACACGACCTATCAGCCCGTCAAGTAAGGAGGAGCAATGTACGTCGCTCACATTGGTCCGTCGTGGCATCAGCGATTCACGCGCCACAAGGACGCCGTGACCTATGCAAAGCGGTATGGCTTGGGCCCGGCATTCGTTGAGTTGAACCTGAGTAAGACCCGGTACCGGGCGCGCCCGGTGGTGGAGACAACGGGACTCACGCGGTTTCGCGTCATGGGTTCGTCGTCGTAGTCGGTAGTCACGGGGGCACGGCGGAATAGGGACACTCTTCCGTGCCCCCCTCTACCTACTGCGCCATAAGGGCACGGTAGCTGAGTGAGAGGCAAGACAGATGGAGATTGGCAAGCGTGTGCCGTTCCTGTCCGGGATTCAGTCGTCTCAGATCTTTGAGACGCACGACCGGGTGATTAACGGCACCCGGTATCGGTTCGTCGCGTACATCGGGCACGCGCTCTATGCCCAGGAAAAGGGCGCTCCGCTGTTCGGTGTGGCGGTCTCCCGCGTGATCGGGGAGGACCAGGACGGTTACCCGATCCTGGAGAAGGTTCACCAGTGGGGCAGGCCCATGCAGCGCTGGGGATTCTGAGGTGAGTGACACCCTGCTCAGGTTCCCGATCTACCTCACAGAGGCGGATTGGAAGGCTCTGGGGGCCGGATTCGAGAAGCGCGTTCGCCGCTTTCGGTCGGCCGTGCGTCTCGGTCAAGCGAGCCGCGTACGGGCTGCGTTGAGTGCTGCGGCAGCCGACTGCATCCCGGACGAGGACGACGCGCACAAGTACGTGGTCCATCTCTCGGAGGACGATTACGGATCGCTCCTTGAGGCCGTCATGAACCATAGGAACGGACTCCCCAGGGAGGACGCCCAGCGGGTCACGACCGAGCTGTTCCGAGCAGCAGGCGACGCGATCGAGGCCTAACGATCAAGGGGACAGGTGTGCCCCGCCGGCACCTCGAACGGCGGGAATTTGGGCACGGACGGATAGGGACACTCGTCCGTGCCCTTCTCATGTATGGGAAGGGAAAGTAATGCAGACCTACGTTAAGCGCGATGGACTCGGCCTCGCTGAGGTGCGGCCCATCCGTGAGCCGATCACGTACAAGGGGGCAGCCCCGGAATCGCTCATTGGTCGGCTCGTGATGGTGCGGCCGTTCTACCACGTGCCGAATGGCCGTAGTTCACTCAAGTCGGTGCGTTCCGCCTATGTCTTTGAGGCGCGCGTAGTTGAGTGCTTCTCGGACGAGATGGTGAAGGTTCAGTTCACGTGGGCTGCCGACGGGACCCCGTGGCCGCGAGAGGCCGTGTTCTTCCCCAGGGAGCTGCACCAGGCGAGCGTGTGTGAGTGCGCCGCGTGCAAGGGCCGGGGCATCTTCAACAAGCACCAGGGGGCGTAACTCATGCGTACGCGACTTGCAATGCTCTGCCTCGCCCTGGTGTCCATTCTCGGGGGCGTGGCCAAGACAGAGGCACACTCGGCCCCCCTCCAGTCGCACGCGCCCTATCGGGCCCGCGTGCTGGTCGGAACACTGCCCTACCCGCCGTGCGTCGAGTTGCGGCGCACGAGTGAGGGCCGTACGTGGTTCGCGGACATGGTGAGCGACACCTACGACGAGGGGAAGCGTCGCACGGTCGCGCAACAGATCCGGTATGTGCGTGAGGGCTGCCGAGAGATGACCCGCTAGCGGTTGACCGTAGAGGGCATGGGAAGGTCACCCGGAATTCCGGGCGGAGATCACCCATGCCCTACTCGGCCAGTCTCTAGAGACAAGCTCAGAGGCTCGGAGAAGGGTGAATGAATGGCACGAAGGGGCGCGTTCACCATTGAGACAATCCGTGCGGCTAAGCGCGGGCTGTATGAACTCCAGTCGCTTGAAATCACGTTCCTGGACGGGGATGTGATTCTCACCGGGCGAGTGGTCGGCATCGGAAGCCGGATTTCCGCGCGTACGGACATGCGGTTGCACGAGGACATTCACGTAAACCGCGTGCTGTCCATGGAAGTCATCTAAG
This sequence comes from Streptomyces sp. DG1A-41, assembly GCF_037055355.1. GTDB lineage: Bacteria > Actinomycetota > Actinomycetes > Streptomycetales > Streptomycetaceae > Streptomyces. The sequence continues at coordinate 4,987,633 of NZ_CP146350.1, forward strand.
AGAGGGGCACACTCATGCCGGAATGGCAGCAGGGTGGGTATGACGGAGTCTTCTACCTGGGTAAGGAGGGGACCGAGGAATACGGCGGTTACGTCGTAAAGGTCGACAGTGAGCCGAACCCTGAGAAGTGGTTCGCCTACGAGTACAACGCCGAGAAGCGCACTACCGTGTGGGTCGGGTGGGCGCCTACCCGTGAGGCCGCACAGACGGCCGTAAAGGGTGAGTTCCTGTGCGAGGTGTGGCGCAACAAGGAAACGGGGCACTGCCCGTTTCCTGGTGCAGTCGTCCGCAGCAAGGACTACCGGGGTGAGCTGCTGCGAATGGTTCTGTGCGGTGAGCACTCGGGAGTTATGGACGGGTGGCAGACGCACCGAATCGAGGAATTCCGGGCTAGGTTCGGCCTCCTGCCCGATGTGGCTGTCTATGGGGAGCGCGCTGTTCCTGCGCTCGACCTCCCGCCGATTCGTGAGGCCGCGCTGAAGGCCGAGACGATCATGGAACGGAACATGTGGATTGCCCTTAACCGCGCGGTCCGTCCGTTGGCCGAGTTCCGTTACTGGTGGGGGCACTTCGCTAAGTACCCCATGGAAGTGAACATGATGGAGTGGCGCAGTAGGCGCCTCGCCTGGCAGCAGGCACAGGAGCACGCACAGGGGATGTACGCGGTCTACAGGCGCGAGGAGCACGGGGAGGAAAACGCCTCCCTCCCCAACGACCTGTTGCGGCTCATCGAGCGTGAGACCGTTGACTACCTGCGCACCCGTAAGGAGGGTGGCAAGTGAGATTCCGTCGATCGTCACAGACAATCGCTATGAGCCTGCGATTCCTCGTATACGCCAGTGAGCCGGGGGCGTTCTACAACACGTATCCGAACGGCTCATCGGCCCTTCCGGTGCCCGTGGAATACACCCCGGGCGAGCGGGAGGAGAACGCCAGTAAGCGGGATGCCGCTTTCGAGGAATGGCAGGAGGTTGACCCGGAGGGTTACCGCCTGTGGCACCTTGCCACCGTCGCCATGCAGGGTGGCGATTCCTCGGAACTGGCCGAGGGCTGGTCGGAAATGATGACCAGGCGGCACAACGTGCGGATCGTGGATCCGTGTAAATACTGCAAGAGTTGCCGCTCACGTCGCTAGACGCTGAGTTTGGGGCACGGACGGATAGGGACACTCGTCCGTGCCCTTTGCTTTGCCTCTAGCAGGAAGGAAAGACGCATGGTGCAAATGACTTGCGGTGCGTGCGGTGGCCTCGTTGAGGTCACTGAGAAACAGTGGCGGACAGAGAGCACGATTACCTGTCCGCGTCCGGACTGCCCGGATGGGGGCGTTGACCTCGTTCACGCCCGTCGCCACGCAGACGAGTTCTGAAATCGCGAAAGGAAAACACGAGATGACTGAGCAGACCCCGGAGCTTCCGGACCTGGACCCCGTACTCAAGACGGGTGCCAGCAAGCGCAATGTCGACGCAGCCCGTAAGGCTCTCGCGCGGATTCATGAGCTGGGCTGGGAACCGCTCGCGGCCTACCCGGGAAGTGACACGCACTGGAAGGTGCGTTGCCTCTTGGGGTGCCAGAAGGGGGACGCGTGGGAGGGCGACATGTTCTACAGCCACATGCGCCGAGCCCGGCGCCACAAGGGTTGCCTGACTGGCGAGTTGCGAGAGCAGGCCATTAAGGCACTGAACGAGGCGCGTAAGTAGCCGACTGGTTGCGGAGTTTGGGGCACGGACGGATAGGGACACTCGTCCGTGCCCTTTGCTCTGTCACTAGCTCGGAAAGGGGAGCAATGAAATACACACATTCTGCGGTGGGGCTGCACCCTGCTGCTGTGGTGCGCGTAGACGTGCTCTGGACGCCCGGAAATGAGGGCCTGGAGGTGATCGTTCGGGATGCGGATTCGCTGGAATCTCAGGGCAGTTACAAGGCACCGGAACTGGCGCTGATGCCGATTATCCCGCCCGCTGGCACTCTGCACGCCGCTGTTCGGCGAGTGCTCCTGTCGGTGGAGGAGCGGCCCTTCCTGGTCGACTACGCCTACCGGTTGGCCCGCCGTGACGGGTTCCGCTGGGTCCCGGAAAAGCTGGCCAAGGCATGAGCGCGTCTAACCGCTGGAGTGTTGACGTGGTGCGGGCTCGCGATGGTGCCCGAGCTGCGGCCGGCAACTCGAACCAGTCCACCCGTGTGCGCGCGTTCCGTGCGCTCTGCGGAGAGCTGGGCGAGACCGCCAATGCCTATGCCGATCCGCTCAGGGCCGCTCGCGCCCTGGTGCACGTTGCCGCGCGCACGTACGCGGCTGAACGAAAGGGGGCCTGATGGCCGAGGTTAAGCGAATGGTCGTCGTCTCTTCCGAGCTTCGCTCTGGAGACGTGGTGATCACTCACGGAATGCGCGTGCTGCTCTCCGGTGAACCTGACGTGACCGAGCGCGGGAACTCCGGGGTGATGCGCAAGGTTTATGGGTGGGCTGGTCGCGTGACCAATCTGGAAGAGGTCAAGGCCGAAAAGCTCGTCCCCCTGGGGTGGCTGTACCCGGATAAGTGGGGAGCGGGCGAAGGCGGGGGCTGGGGCAAGGATTGGGACGCTGAGCCCTCTTGGCGCATCCAAGGAAATGACCTTGCCACGTGGCTCGTGGAGCGGGATGAGCCGGAACGCGAGGAGTAGCAAGAGGGGATGAGCCTCTTTGGTGAGGGCTGGAATAGGGACACTTCCAGCCCGATCCATGGACGCTCACGCGCTCAGTGTGGACGTGCAATCACAACAGAAGAGGGGAAGTAATGGACGAGAAGGCACGATACGAACCGATGGCACACGGGCCCATTGGGGCGGCTGTGAAGGCCGCCATGCCGCACACCGAGGCTGACCCCATCGGCGTTCACGCAGCGGTCCTGGCGCTGTTCTCCGCAGCCATTAACGGCAAGGTGACGCAGCCGAACGGCAGCCCGGTAGTGGCCTGGACGGCCCTCGTCGGTCCGTCACGGATCGGGCGAAAGGGGTTCGCCCTGAAGACGGCCAAGGCCATCCTGAAGGACAGTGTCGGGGAGTGGCTTGCCTTGCGCGAGGAGGGAGGTATCTCTTCGGGTCCGTCTCTGGTGCAGACGATTTGGGAGAATGAGCAGGACTCCCTTACGTCCGAAGGCGGGCCGGACAGTCGAACCCTGATCATTGATCAGGAGTGGCAAACGACTCTCCTCCTGACGAAGCGGTGCCCCAAGTACGGCGGGATTCTGCGGACATCGTGGGACGGTGGCCGGATCTCGAACGTCACGAAAAAGGACGGCAAAAGGGTTGAGGCCACGGTTGAGCAACCCGCCCTTGGCTTTCACGCCCATATCCAGCCGCCGCTTTGGGCGAAGTTCATCAGCCTGACCGAAGCTCAGGGGGGCACGTACAACCGGATTCTCCCCGTGATGGTGAAGAAGTCCAAGCGGCTCCGCAAGCGGGATTACAAGACCGGAAACTCGTTGGACGAAATCAAGGTCAGCGCCTCCCTTCGCCTGGCTTACGAGTGGGCGATGAAGGAGCCCCGCCGGATGGAGTTCACTGACGCCTCCGCTGATCGGCACGACGACATTAGTGCCGAGTACGAGGACATGTTGGAAGAACTTCCCGATGACGTGTCCTGCTACTTTGAGCGCGCAGACGAGCAGGTTTTGCGCGTGGCCTGCATTCTGACTGCGGCTGAGCGGAAGACCCTGATCACGGTCAAGGCGCTGGAGGCTGCAAAGGCGTTCGTGGACTACTCCATTGCCTCTGTGCGACAGCTCGTCTCTCAGACCAACGTGACCAAGTCCCGCACGGTCCAGCCGCTTGACGTGAAGATCCGCTCCAAGCTGGAGACGTACGGCGGGGAGATGACTGCAACGCAGCTCTACCGTTCCCTCTCGTCTCGGTACACCGCTGACCAGATCCTCAACACCGCTGAGGACATGGCAGACGTTGAGGTCGAGGAGCGACCGTCGCGGAGATCAGGGGCCAACCCCACGATCTTCCGCCTGGTTCCGGTCATGCCCGAGCCCGAGCCGGTTTCCGAGCCCGAGCCCGCGAAGCCTGCCCCCAGGCGTCGGGCGCCCGCCAAGAAGGCGGCCCCCGCGAGGAAGGCCGCCACCCCTGCGAAGAAGGCCACCGCCGCGGGCTCCCCGCCGGCACCTCGTCGGAAGGCTGCCCGCAAGGGAGTCCCCAGTAAGAAGGTCGGTGCGTGAGGCACACGACTCGGCCGCACCCGGAGGGGCGGTGGCAGTGCACTGGGTGCCGTGCCGCGTTCGCCACGGAGGAAGGCGCCCGAGCATCCAAGTTCGAGTGCCCCAGGGAACCGCTGGCCCACGGGCACCAGTACGAGAGAGAGCACGTGCTCTATCCCTTCTCGTACAACAGGGGAGACGGGTACGGACCTGATCGGCTGTGCGATGTCATCGACTGCATGCTTTGCGTCGGTCACTCGTGTGACTGCGAGGTGTGCACCAATCAGCTTGAGGCGCCTGCCTTGAAGGTGCTCAACGACAGTCACGAACACGGGAACAGGAAGCGTTCCCCCAACTGGGAAGAAGAGGACAGGATGGAAGACCTCAAGACGATGCTTGCTCAGGTCAAGGCAGGCGACTACGTGACCGCCTTCGGGAAGGCCACGACAGGGGCAGAGGTGACGCGTACGGGCGTCCTGTTGGCTGAGCCCCAGGACATGAAGGCCACGCACAACGGGGAGAAGGTTGCAGCGATCCGCGTGCGGGTCGGGGAGGCAGGGACCGACCCCGCGAAGCGGTCGACCTGGACCACGCTGATTCCGGGGCACGGAAGCATTCGCCCCGTCGAGCCTCCGAAGGACCAGGACCAGGAGCCCGAGGCCATCGAGCCCGCCGGCACCTCCGAGCCGGGCGAGATCGAGTGGGAGTCCGTTCCGGCTCGGGAGTGGCACCACCGGGGAGCGTTCCTCTACGGGGGCAAGGGGAGCAAAGGGACCGCTCCACAGCGGCCTGTGAAGGTGCGCGTGGTTCGACAGGGCTTCTCCTCGGCGGAGCTGGAGGCGGTCGACTCGGGCGAGGTCGTGGCCACTCCCCGTAACGCAGCCAAGATCTGGGCTGCCAAGGTTCCTGAGGGCTGGCAGCCGGACGAGGACGAGGACGAGCGCCAGGACGTGAACGAGCTGCACTACGGCAAGCCGGTTCACCACGTCGAGACGGGGGAGCTGGTCGGCTTCTGGACCCTGGCGAGGTTTACACCCGTTGAAGAGGTCCCGGGATACACGGCCAAGTAGGGGGCGAACACTATGAACAAAAGGCCGCCAGGCGTAAAAGCGGTCAGTCGCCCTGTTATAGCGGAGGTAAAGCCGGTCGCTGTGACTGCACAGGGCAAGGAAAGTAAGGCTGCCCTTCCCTCGCTGATGCCGATGGCGCGTCCCTCAACACCCCTTGCGGTGCAAGGGCGTTACGCACCTCTCTGCCGTAAGTGGTCTGGAGGCACGTGGAGAGACTGAAACGGAGTTGAGTAAGGGGAGTGAATATGACAGCCTCCCCGTGACAGTTCAGCGGCTTGCGACGCTGAAAGGGATAGCGGTTGTCGTGCAGGGACACCACGATAACCAACCCGCACGGACGTAAACCCAACTAGGCAGACAGGAAAAAGCAACATGGCGCAGAAGGTTCAGGTCCTCCTCCTCGACGACCTGACGGGGGGAGACGCCGACGAGACGATTACGTTCGGCCTCGACGGGAAGACGTACGAAATCGACTTGAGCGAAAAGAACGCGGCGAAGCTTCGGAAGGCCCTTGCGCCGTACCTGGAGGCAGGCCGGAAGACGGGCGGGAAGGCTTCCGCCGGCAACCGCGGCCGCAAGGCCAAGACGTCCCGCACCGAGAGCGAGCCTTCCTCCGAGGTCTACCGGGCGTGGGCCGCCTCCAACGGCTACGAGGTGAGCAAGCGGGGCCGCGTCCCCCAGTCCATCAAGGACGCTTACGCAGCAGCCAACAAGTAGCCCGCAGCAGCACGACAGCAACACCACGGCGGCTCACTCCCTGAGGGGGTGGGCCGCCTTTCGTTTGGATGGGAGTCAGGATGACGAAGCGGTATCGCGTTGCGCTCCACGCGCACGCGTCGGCTGAGGTTTTCGTAGAGGCGTCGAGCCCTCAGGAGGCCAACCGCCTTGCGCAGGAGGAGGTTAAGGCCGGAAGGGCGAAGGTCCACCCCATCAAGCACTGGACTCCGGTCATGACTTCTGACCTGAGCCGGGAGCGGTGACGTGAGCGCAGAGCAGCCCTACGGGCGCGCGTACGCGGCCATCCTTCGGGAGATGGCGCGGGAACTGGAGCGCTCAAAGCGGGTTGAGGGGCGCACACACAGGCGCATGTCTAATGCCAGGATCGGGGCATGGCGACAGTCCCTCCTACTCATACTTGAGAAGGACCACGGGATGGACCAGCAGCAGGCAGAGCAGGCGCTTCTGAACAGCGTGAGGCACTGGAAGTGGGAGAGTGGGGGGCAGTGATGGAGAGCTACCGCGTGAGATGGACGCAGGACGGCCAGGAGCGTGAGTCAGCCGTGATGTACGACGCGCCTTGTGCCAAGAGGCGCGTGAGCGAGCTGGAGGCAGCCGAGGGCGTAACCAACGTTCGCCGCGTGCCCACGAAGCCGGGGGAGTGAGTTGAACTCCTGTCCGAACTGCCGCAGTCGGTACGCTGACGACGGGCGAGGGATAGCCGAGTACCACAACGCGCCGTGCACCTGGTGTGCCAGTGGGGGGCACTCTGCCTGCCAGTGCGTGGAACCGGAGGAAAGCCCCGCTGCGGCTGCTCTGCGGCGCCTTCGTTCCCCGCACGTCCCCTACGGGGAACCCGGAGATCCGGCGTAGCGTGAACGCAAAAGAAGGCCCCCCTCCCTTTCGGGAGGGGGGCCTTTTTGTGTTTCTCTCAACCCCAGGCGTACCCCTACGCCTAGTTCGTGGTCGGCTTACTCGCCGAAATTACCCTTCAGCTCAGCCTCAAAGGGGCTGTCCTCGTAGAGGGCTCGAAGGGTCTTGGTGTCCTCGTGGGAGGCCGCAACGGCACCAACACCGAGGAGAGCAGCGGAAGCCGCTACAAGCGCCTCCCATGGGACGCTAGGCCACACCAGGACCAGCGCCGGCACCAGGGCCGCGAGGACGGAATAGATGCGGATACCGTGCTTGGAAATGAAGTAGTGCATAGGTCCCCCTCTTAGCTAAACAGACGCTTCCAGGTCTGTGGACCCGGGTAGCCGTCAGCGTCGCTTCCTGTCCAACCCTGTGCCTTCTGGAATGCCTTAACGGCAGCTCGGTCAACGGCAGTCCACTGAGGACCAGGACCAACGCGGTAGAACTTGCCGTAGCCCTTCTTGACGAGCTGCTTCCCGAGCGTGGTCACAAACTGATTCTTGGCACCAGGGCGGAAGTAGTAGCGCCCTGGGAAGGCTGGAGCAACGGGCTTAGGGGCAGGCTTCGGCTTTGGCGCTGGAGCAGGCTTAGAGGGCTTCTCAGGCTTGCTCGGGGCGGGCTTGCCCTCGGCAAGGGTCGCCTTGATGTCCGACCGAACGGCATCCATGTCCATCATCTTGCCTGGCTTGTGGCCTGGGTCCCACTTGCCTGGAGAACCCCACTCACCATGCCCGATCACACTGCCCTCGTCCCAGCCGTGGAAGTCACAGATTGCCGCAGCCAGAAGGCGAAGGGTGGCGTACTGAGCATCGGTCATCGGGTGACTTCCCGAATACCAAATCTCGATGCCGTAAAAGCGCGAGTTCCCGTCAGTGTTGGACTCGTTGTCATTCGGGATTGGCTTCTCGGCAATGACAGCATCAAGTACGTCATCGTCACCGGCACCCGCGTGATTAGCCCGGCCCCAGCCGACAAGGTGAATCTTTCCCGCCTGGTCCAGGCCGAAGTGACAGAGAGGCCCTGGAAGATTCGCGGTTCCCTTGTAGAGAAGCTCTCGCTGATCCTTGGAATCACTGCCCGTGTGGTGAACCATCAGGCCGTGCACAGGGCCCCACGCACCGCGATGATTGCGGTTGTGGGTCTTCCAATCCTTGTACTCCGCGTAAGGAATACCAAACTTCTTTAGCTGCGCAACAACCTGCGCAGGGGTCATAGGAGTTGCCATTAATCCTCCGTGGGGTTAGCGGCCAGCCGCACGGCGGCCAGGCGGTTGGGGTCGAGAGAGGTGAGGAGGGACACGAGGCGTGCGTTATCGCGCTCGATATGGGTAAGCCGTTCCTTGATCTCCTTCAGGTCGGATTCAAGGCGGTTAGCCCTCGCGGTCTGGGCTTCGGCCTCTTCCTTCCAGACCCGAGCGGTATTCGTGCGGAAGGCTGCGAGGACGACGACAGCAGCGGCAATGAACGTTGCCAACGGCCCCGAGTACGAGAAGAACTGAGAAAGGGTCATAGGGGCTCCATGAAGGCAGCAGAAAGGCGGCCACGGGAAATCCGCAGCCGCCTTGTGTCTGGGGGTTAGGAGATAACTCGGTCCTCGGCATAGTTGTTGCCGGCCACAGTCGTGATTCCGGTGAACCGGATTCGCTCGTTGGTGCCTTCCTGGAACACTCCGGCCGTGAGGCCGTGGAGGTAAGCGCCCATCACGTTCACGTCTCGCGCGTTGGCGACCCGTACGCCGTACTGGGGGCTGGTGTTGGCCGTGCCTCCGTCGTCGGTGCCCACGTAGCAACCGAGGCCGGTCACGACCACAGGAGCCCTGTTGAGCAGAGCCAATCCGGCGTAACCACCGCCACCAGGGCCCCCATTGCGGCCATCACGGCGGGTATTCAGGGCGCTGATGAGGAAGGGACCGTTACCGGTCGCGTCCACCCTCACGCCATCCCACCCGTTTCGGTCGGTGCTGCATGCGCTCATGGTCATGGACCCGCTTCCGGGCCAGTTACCCCACGCACCCGTGATGTGGTAGCCGTACCCACCGCACCATTCGACTCGGCAGGCATCAAGAATCGTGTTGGCCGAGTTCACCAGCTTGATTCCAGTCGCCCAGCAGCCAATTACCTGAACGTCTATCAGAGAGAGGTCGGTCTGACGTTCAAACACGATGCCGTTAGCCTTGCAGTTGTCGACCATGACAGAGTGCAGGCGCCATGAGTAAGGCCACTCATTCCCGGCATTGCCAGCGGTGATGACGCCGTTGTTCGGCATCTTCCGAATGCAGACATCTCGCATTACAACGTTCTGCACGTTACCCATGGAGTAAACGCCATCAAGGGTTCCGGTCGGCACCTTTGAACCATCGAGCATCAGATTGAAAATCCTCTGCTCGCCGTTGATTGCTGGATGCGTCCCGTCGTTGTCTCCGATGATCTGAATCATGGCCCCGGTCGTGAATGAGGGAAGGGCCTGGATGTAGCACGGGAAATCCTCGTCGACCATCCCAGGGCCGATCATCAGGTTGGAGTGCGAACCCATGAGGGTCACTCCGCGGGGAAGGTCCAGGGGTGCCGAAGTGCGATAGACACCCTTGGGGAAGTAGACGAGTCCCCCGATGCCGGCGGCGTTGATTGCCGCCTGAATGGCTGTCGTGTCGTCTGTGACTCCGTCGCCCTGGGCGCCGAAGGTGGGGGCCTGAACGTTCAGCCAGTCGAGGAGATCCGGGGGCGTGAGAACGGGGATCTGAGACGTTGGCACCTTGCCCGTGGTGTCGAGCGTCGCCAGGCCGTTAGCGGCGCCCCGGAGGGCCTCCAGCTCGGCCATGACAGCCCCTCGCGACCCGTGGGGGTCATCCGCTGCCACGTGCGCGGACAGGCGCTCTCCAACGTCGTTAGCCACCACCGCAACCCGAGAGCCCCCAAAGTCCAGCCACAGACGCTCAACGCCTTCGGGACCGTAGAAGCCAGGGATCATCCCGTCCTCGTCGGCAACCAGCTCGGTGATAGCGGCGCCGGACTGGTCCGTGAGGTCGGTTACCTGGGAAGCACCCTCGCTGGAGCCGTCCCAGCAGGTTCCGGTAGCACCAGGGACACGGGCACCCGTAACGTCCTCAGCCACGTCAGCGGCGGTGCCGCCGAACAGAAGTCGAGCCATGAAATCTCCTTAAGGGCAACAAAAAAGCCCCCAAGGAGGGGGCTGAGGCAGGCGTAATGTCGGGGGTTAGATCTCGGCGGCCTCGTAAATCCCGGAGATTGTGAGGAATCCCTTGCGTGGGAAGATCTTCAGTCCATCGAGTCCCTGTGATGTGGTGCTGGAGTTAGGGACGTAGAGGTACAGCGTGGATGTGCTCCCGCCCCTGTTGGTCTTTCCAGTGACCTCAAGGAAGTTAGGCAGGGCCGGGGAACGGCCTGCGCCGTTGTTGTCAACGTGACCGGTAATGACCTGACCGGTAGCGCCATTGGCAGGAGTCGGCAGCTTCACGCCGATGATCCAGTTGTCACCACTTGCCTTGATGTCGGACGAGGATGTACTAGCGATGTAGGCCGAGAACCAGACGGTATTTGGGGCGATCCAACGCCACCGACCCGTGCGCGTGGTCGGGTTACCGCAGTTGACCATGCTTGGCGTGTACGTCAGAGACTTGCCCAGGTGACGAGTAATCACGTGTCCGTCTCGGCCGTTAAAAGCCTCATACTGCGTGTAATTGTTGTTGTTGTCCATGTCGAGTGTGAACGCACCACGAGGCAGCAGTGCCGCACCCTCGGTCTCGTTCCACGGGAAGGCGACAGTGGAAGGGCGATTGAAGGGCATACGGCCCTCAATGGTGACGCTCGCGTTGTTCGCAGCAGCAGTGACCGCGTACAGCGGCATTTCCCAGAGTCCACCCGCCTGCCGGCGGGGCGTTGGCTCCTTGGGGGTGGCCGCAGCCGTACCCGTGACAACGGCGATGTTCACCGCGCTCTTGGCCATGTCAGCCTGAAGAACGATCAGGTCCTTACGCGGCTTGGTGGTGCTGTTGTTGGGGATCGTGACGGACAGCATCGCCGTGAGGCTGTAGTAGAAGCCGCCCACCCAAGCCTTGCCCGGGTTGATCTGAACAGTGCGACCGTTCACAACCGAGGCGTTAAACGGCAGGGAGTTGGTTCCGTAGGTGGAGGCGGTGAGCTGGAAATCAACCCTGTCCCCGCCCCACATGTTCGCCATGGCTTGCCACTGGGACTGAGAGACGATCTGAGCACCGCCATTGGCATTGTCGGCGTTGAACGGGTAGCTGATCTCTGCCATGCGGCCTCACATCCTTGCTTCAAGTCGACGTAGCTTTCGCTGCATGTCGTAAACGGTCTTGTAGAGGTTCAGCGGGTCTCCCGTGCCTTGCTTGCCGATCTTTGGAGACACGTCCTGGACGTTTCCGCCATCGTCGACAGACACGACAACCTCCCGGACAACATCGACGTATTCCGTTCCGTCTACTGCAACGGTCACCTTGTCGCCTACGAAGTAGTGCTTACCGAATTGGCAGTCTGGGGTGTCGATGGGGTAAATCTGGAAGTTGCCGTTTCGCTCGCCCTCTTCCAAGACGGAACTTGCGGCATCCTTGGCGGCTTCCTTGGCGTCCTCAAATTCCTGATCCGTCATGGTCGAATCAGCCTTGATGACGGCTCCTGTAGAGGTATTCACCTTGAGCTGAATGTCACGGCGGTCTACAAACTGTTCTACCTGCATTCCCCACTCGGCCTCAGCTTCCGCGTCAACCTTTTGGTAGTAGTACCGGTCGAACTTCTCGCCAGCACACCCGACGATGGCCCGAGTAACCTTGGGGGCGCTGAGAGTCCAAATGAACTCGCGCAGGTTTCCCAGCTCGGGTGAGAAACGCACTTCCTGAGACTTGTCAGTAGGGCGGAAGACTTCCAGGTCAATTCGCTGTGCCTGGGCGTTGTAGACGAAGCGGTAGGCGACACCCTTAACGTCAAACCACTCTTCGAGCTTGGAGCCGATTACGTCCATTCGCATCTGATCCGCGATCACAGGAAACGGCAGGGCCACCCCGTCAGGTTCGGTTCCGACGTTCAACCCGGTCACTCGTCGATCTGCAAGAGCACCAGGACCAAGAGCCCAGTTCAGCTCTCGCCATACGTGCTTCTCCATAGGAACCGAGGGCGCGACTAGGCGCCAGGGCCGAGCGGCCTGATACTGATTGCTTACAGTCCTGGTGGGGTCAGGGAAGGCGAGACGCTGATAGGCCAGTGTGTTGTGACACTTTCCGGCGATGTAAAGCGAGCCCGGCCCTGTGTGCTGAAGCTTGGTCCAGTATTTCTGGTAAGTCTGAACCTGCCCTGACAGAAGCGGCTTGGAAACACCGTCCTGCCAAATGGAGATCCCTCCACCCTTCTCAATCAGCTTAGATTGCGGAGTGTCGTCCTTGATGAGGAGTTGCCAGGCGCCTTCCTGAGAAAGGCGCACAGTGAAGTCAAGCGAGATCCATTCATCGATCTCGCCAACACGCTTCAAGTTCTTGTCGAACACCTCAACCCGGTAGCCCAATAGTCCCCCTAGACGAAAGATGCGTACCGGGGTTGGAAGGTGAGCACAACTGCGGCCTTGCCGGATCCGGTTACAACTGAAATAGATGCGTTGGTGTCGCCTGGTTCCACTGACCAGAACTGTGGATTGGTAGCGAGCTTGGGCCAGTAGTTGGCGCCTAGGTCGTCCTTGACGGTCTTCTTCCCGGGCCGGGTGTCAATGGTGAGAACGCGTCCCGCCGGCACTAGGTCTGAGCCGTCAGCGGGCGGAGATGCCTTCACGCTCTGGTTGGTAGGGCTCTTGAGCGTGAATGACTTGATCGGCCCGTAGAGCTTCCATATAGGCCATGCCTCGATGTCCCCAGGATTACTGATGACGAGGCTTTCGCCAGGACCACCCATGACACCGTCACTGATCCGCATAGGAAAGAAGGCCGCGGTTGTGCTGAGAAGCGGTTCACCTGTACCGAAGTCCCATCGCACGGTTTCTGACCGGTCCTGGTAAAACCAGGGATCGAATGCGGAGAAGCTCAGTCCGTACTTGGCCCACGTGAACCCCGCAGAGTCCGTGCCTTCAGAGCCCTCCATACCGCCCTTGTAGTAGGCGGTGAGCTGACGAGTCCGGCCGTTGCCCTCGGTGAACTTCAGAAGGCAGTAACCGCGCTTCGGATTGAGCGCCTGGAAGAAACGCCGCTTGAGCTGGTTCACGGTCTGCCGGTCAACCCCGTACAGGTAGACCGGAATCATGATCTCTCGGGCTGCTGCACGAGCTGAGCGGTAGATAGCCCCGTCTAGGTTGGGGGAGTCGTCGGAGAAGAGAGCGAACGGCGGCATGTCGAGGCCGGTTGCTCCTGGCTGCATGATGACTGCTGGCCACTCTCGGCCGTTGAACAGGGTCAGGGGGATTTCCTCCCCCTGACCGTTGTTCCCGACCACAGAGACGCTCGTCCGACCCCACTGGACGGGTGCCGGCGGTGTCGGCCTAATGACAACAGGCGCCGCCGGTCTGGCCCGCACAGGGATTGGCATAGGGAGCCTCCTTTACAGGTTCGTGTAAAGGGCCTCCGCTGTACGAAGCGCCCTCAGCACTGCCTGAGGCGTCGGCTCCGTGCGAGCCTCATGGACGTGAATCTCATACTTCTTGCCGTTGAGAATCCCTTCGGTCTCCGTGTTGTTGAACACCCGCTCGCCACCACCAAAGGCGACGAGTTCACGGCCCTTCTCGCCCACCATGGCGAGCCCTGGTGAAGCGGATATGGTCCCGGTCGCATAGCCCTTGTTTCCGGACAGAGCCCTTTGCCAGTTGGAGCCGTAGCGGTTTCTGGCATAGTTGAGGCCGGAATAGATGTTGGCTAGCGGGTTAACAGAGGTTCCGTAAAGGAATGGCCCCGTCTTTCGGAACGGCCCTGCCCAGCGCTGGAAGGTAGGTCCAATGACCTGCATAAGGCCGACGGACGGATGCCCCATCTTCCAGTTGCTATCCCACTTGTTGACGACGGTCGGGTTACCCCCGGACTCGACGCCAATTCGGTGCATGACCAGCGGGAGGGCGGTAGCGGGAAGGCCGAGCATCCCGAGGGCCTGAGCGGCAACGGGCGCCCATCGCTGAACGCCCTTTCCAGAACCGGGCTCAACGATCATGTTGGCGATATCAGGGATGTTCGCCGTGACCTTTGAACCGCTACTGAAGTCGAACAGGCCCTTCGTGTTCGGCATGGCTTCCTGAGCATTGGCCATCACGCCACCAAGGACGCGACCCGCGTAAGCCATAGGAGCGTTTCGGATTTCCTTAACGGTGTCGACCATGTCAATCAGGCTGTTGTACGAGCCCGAGAAGATTCCGCCGATATCGTCGAAGGCATCCGAGATGGCACCGAAGGGATCGGTTGCCAGATCCCATATGGAGCTTGCCGAGTCCTTCACCCCACTGAAGAGGTTGTCCCAGACCTTGCTTACGGTCTCCGTGCTGAAGACGTGACCCATGTACCGCTTACCTCGGTCAACGATGTTGCCCGAGCCCTTCCAAACGTCGGACCAGAAATAGTCACCGAGGACAGGCCCAAGGGCCCCACCGAGGATTCCCGCAATCTGACCGACTCCGGAAGGAACTCGCTTGAGGAGCGAGAACAGATCCTCAGTCATCCAGTCGTACATGCCACGGAACTTCGTAGCGGTCACAGAACCACCGATGCCGGCGGAGTGGTCACCAGTCCGCAGAATGCCACCCTGAACGCTTCCGCCCAGCGGGTCAGAGGACCCGTCGAGCTTCATCGTCTTGAGCATCGCTGTACCGACAGGAGCGATATTCTGGAGGTCGATCATTTCCCGGATTGCGTCCAGGTTCAGGGCGCTTCCGCCGCCACTAGTACCGCGAGCGTGGCGGCTGATCTTTCCTCGGACAGCGAGGGCGTTCCATGTGTTGATGGTCTCCTCACCCAGGGCATTGGTTACCTCAGGACGGAGAACGGATTCACCCGGCGACAGAACTGCCGGAATGTTGTCGACCCATGGGGCATAGCCCGGCATGACGCCGTACATAGAAACGTCTGCCTGAGTGGCAACACCACCGCGGGCGTTCTTCTTGCCCTTTGAGGAGCCGCCCCCACCACCGGGAGACTTCTTCCCGATGCGCCCAAGGGCGTCATCGAGGCCGTCACCCTCGTCCTTGGCCTTCTTCAGAGCCTTGGCAAGGTCATCGACATGCCCCTTGACCTTGGACAGGGAGCGGCCGTTCAGGAGACCGACGCGACCCGCAAGCGAGCCCGCACCCGTACCTTGGCCAACCTTCTTGTAGGCGTCATCAGCGGAACTCGTGAGCTTCTTGAACTCCTGGATGATGTCCGTCAGCCGACGCTTGTTCAGGTTGGCCGTACGGCCAGAGGTGGACGAGGACATAGCCCCGTCGCCGATCTGGTCGGCAGCACGCTTAGCAGCGTCTCTCAGGTCGTTGATGGAGCCGGTGACTCCGCTGACCCGCTTGCCGTCGAGGTTGCCAACCCGGGTGTTATCGGAAGTGATTTCCTTCCCGGCGTTCTGCGCAGCCGACTTGAGCTGATCGAACTCGGCGGTGACCGCGTTGAGGTTCTTGCCGTTCAGCACGTCAACGTCGTTCTTGACCGTGCCAAGGCGGGAGATCACATCACGGGCAGCCTTGTCGACCTTCTCTACCTCCTGGCGGAGCTGGTTGAGAGAGGTGTTGTTGGTCTGCTGTGCCTGCTGCTGGAGCGAGTTGACGGCCTGGCCCGCCTGGTTAGCGGCACCCTGGACTGAACCGTTGCCGTTGCCGGCGAGCGCGGCCGTGATCTGCCGCAGGGACTCACGGTTGGTCTCGCGCAGCTCGTCACGCAGTCGAGCGGCCTCGTCCCGAGCCTCACGGATCTGGTCCTCAAGGGCCCGGATCTGGCGCTGTCCGTCCTGCTGACGGCTGTCACGGCCCATGAAGCCGTCTAGGAGCCGCTGACGAGTCGTCCGGCTGTCGCCGTTGCGATTCGTCGTCTGCTGCTGCCTGTAGGCGTCACGGCCTGCCTGGCGTACCTCACGACGAGATGAGCCGTTGCTACGGGCCTCGTTGCGAGCGTCCCGAGCTGCGGCACGCTGGCTGCGGATGTCCCGCTGTCCCTCGTAGGCGCGTACACCAGCTCGTGTCAGAGCTGCGGCGGGTGTGAAGAGACGACCCACCAGGCCCGTGGCCTTGCCGATCACCTTGGACAGGAGCCCAACAGCAAGGATCAGCGGGCCCCACTTGAGCAGGAACTCAGTGATCGGCCTAGCTAGATCAGCTAGCCCGGATTCCTCAATCCAGGTTGCGGCACGGTCAATGGTGCTGATGAAGGTCTCAACACCGTCGAGGAACAGCCCAAGGAAGTCGTCGACCTTCGGACCGTACTTCTTGGCAAGAGCCTCGATCTGCTCAAGGATCCCGCCCTCACCCGCGATCCGGTTACCGAGGTCGGTGTACCGATAGGTTCCGTCCTTGCCTTCCTCGACAAACAGATTGCCGAGTTCAAACGAAGCACGCTCCTTCATCTGCTGAAGTCGACCGGTGATGGTCTCGCTGGTCATCTTCGCGGCAAAACCCTTGGAGCCCTCACCCGTTGCGGAACCACCCTTGTATTTCTCGGGGTTCCAGTAATTCAGCATGGCATCCATGATCTGGCGACCGGTAACACCGCCACCGTCCTTGGCAGGCGTGCCGATGACCTTCCACATTTCCGTAGAGTTCTTGAACCCGAGGAGTGCGGCAAGTTCAGAGGCGGGCATACCCGAAGCGGCAGCGAGCTGCTTCACGTTCTTCGTGGGCGCCCGGTCCATATCCATGATCATGTCCATCGCGTACATAGCGCGCTGGAATTGCTGAGGGTTCAGGTTGCCTGCTCGGGCCATCGAGTCACCGATAGCCATAATCAGGTCAGTCGTTTGTGCGGCAGCGCTGTTTGCTGCCTTCGTCCGCGTACCCGCGTCCTTGCTGTACCAGCTCTTATCCGTACCAGCAACAGAACGGATGAGCTTCATTTGGTACTCGTGCATGACGTCGATCGAGAACGGCGTATTGATCGCGTATTCCTGGATAAGCCGCATCTGCTCAGCAGACGCAGACTTGGAAACACCCGCCGAGGACAGGCCGAGCTGACCCAGAAGACGCTTATCCGCATTCTCGACACCGATAGCCGTCAGAGCGGCGCCGGCACCAGCCAGAGGCGCAAGGAAACGGGTGCTCAAGATGTTGGCTGCCTCGTTGATAGACATGCCGACCTGATCGAACCACGTACCCATACGGCGCAGGGCCGTTCCCGTCCTTGTGAAATAGGACTGAGTAGTCGTGTTCGTGGTGTTGATGTTGCGGTTCAGGTCACGGATCTGGTCCCGGAGAACCGTCATACGCCGCTGCTGGTCAGCAATGCCGTCCTGAAGCGCTGCACGCTGAGCTGCTGCCTGCTCCCGCAGAGCGGCGACCTGCTGACGTACTGCGTCCCGCTGAGCCTGGACCTGAGCCCGCATAGCAATGCGGTGAGCGGCAGTCTGCTGCTGAAGCTCAGCCCGGTAACGAGCCGTCTCCTGCTGCATGGTCGCAATCCGAAGGCGGGATGCCTCCCGCATCTCGATTTCACGGGAGCGGTTAGCCTCCCGAAGAGCCTGGATCCTCAGACGCTCCTGAGCCTGCTCAAGCCGGGTCTTCTGCATCTCCAGCCGAGCGTGATCAGTTGCGCCCTTCCTCATCAGGCGAAGGCGGTCCTTCTCCAGCCGCTCAGCGGCGGCCTGGCGCTGCTTGGCTGCCTGCTCTTCCTGACGAACCGTCTCCCGGAGCGCTGCCTTCGTAGCAGTGGAAGCCCTCTTTAGAGCCTTCTCCTTCTTCTGCTCCAGGTCCCGGAACTGACGCCAACGCTTAGCAGCTTCCTCGCCGTACTCGCGAGTGATCTGCTCCTCAATGCGCTTCAGGTCCTTAGCGGATTCCTTCTTGCGCTTCCTCGTATTCTCGTTGGCCTTCTTGGCAGCCTTGTCGACCTCGCCCGGCAGAGTCTCAAGACCCTTCTTAGCACCGGCAGTGATGTCCCTTGCTGCCTTGGCGCCAAGCTCGCGCATCTCCTTCTGAACCTTGCGGCGAAGCTCTTCCACGTCCTTCTGAAGGACCTGAGGAATGATCTCGATGTAGCCCGTACCGACCTTGATTGGGCCTCGTCCTTCAGCCATGGAGCCCCCTTAGGCGCTATTAAGCCGCCCAAAGAAGCCGTTGAGTTCATGCGCATCGCTGAATTCTGGCTGCCGCTCGGGCTGTGGCTCCGGTTCACCGGGCCGTGGAATCGGTGGAGGAAGCTCAAGGTCTCTGGCGTCGGACTCGTCGACGTTTGCCTTGAGGAAAAGGAAATTGGAAAGCTCAAGCGCGTCAGACATACGCGCGAGCATGTAATCACTCTCAGGCCACTTGGCACGTTCGTCCATAGCCATCAGGAGAGTTGACCGGCCGGGCTTGCTCATCAGTGATTGGATGAGTACGCCGACCCGGCGAAGAGAGAGCCGTCCACGCCACAGGTCCAGGAAGTCAACCCCGAAGAACTCAAGCAAGTCGGCTTCTAGTTCATCGGGGAACTCCTGAATGACGCGGACGACTGCCATCAGTTTCCCGAGTCGTCGTCACGCCCCTGGGCCTCAGACATCTTCCGAGCAAGCTCACCGAAGTCCTCAATGTCCGGCTCGGTGGACAGGTAAGCGGCCCACTGGTCCTCGCCAAGGATGAGCTGAGTTGCAACCAGCTCGTCATCAGTCATGAGAACCTGAAGCGGGAAGTGACGAGGGTGCGGGAGCTTGAAGGCAAGCCCGCGGTGCTCGAACGTGGCAAAGGTCTTCTTTGCCTCAGCGGCAGCCGCAGCAACCTTCTTGGCGCCGTTGTTCTTCTTCGCACCAGACTTCTTCTGCGTAGACATAGGAGGCTCCTTGGGGTGGGGTGAGAGAGAGTGCCGGGGGCGTAACCCCGCCCCGGCTCAGGGACCTACTTACGGAGTGACGGCCTCAACGATGTCGTCATTGGTGAGGACGTAGCCGAGGCTGCCGGCGGAGTCGAGAGCCTCAATGGTCAGCTCGAACTTGCCGTTCTCAGTGCGGGAAAGCTGAATCGCGCCTCGGTCCGAAATCATGGCTCGTGGGATAACCACGCGGTTCCGGATCGCACCCTGATTCCAGTCCACAACGAGGCTGATTTCCTTCAGCTCAGGAGTGGACGACAGGTCGAGCTTGAAGACGCCCGTCCCAACAGGGGTCGGATCGCCCGACATGATCTCAACCCACTCGGCACCCCAGAAAAGCTCAGTGGTGACCTCGTTGGTTTCCTGCATCGTGGCCTTCACGCTGAAGCTCGCGGAAGTCACGTTGTAGAGCACGGCGGTAGCCGACTGCCACGCATTGACAGGCTGAGTCTCGATGGCAGGCGTGAGAGTTACGCCGCCCTCGTCCACGTAGCCGAGCGCCTTGTAGCCAGTCGGCGCGGTGCCGGCCGTACCGAGATCAGCCGGAATGGTAAGGCTCTCTGTGGCTGGAGCTACGTAGATGGAACCGTTCGGCGCAAACCGAATCTTCTTAGCGTCATTGGCCATGGGGCCTCCTGAGGGCACAAAAAAGCCCCCAAGAGGGGGCGTGGCGGTTAGAGTTGAGGGATGCGGGACGTATATGCGCTACACGGAGGGGCGGCCTCAGCAAGCCTGCTTCTCGATCCGACCGGTAATCGTCCGGCCATCCTGACTGAGGTAGCCGTATGGCGGGAGGATCAGGGAAAGGGCTGGGGGAGCGAGATTCTGAGGTTGGTTTGCGCCGAGGCTGATACGGAGGGCATTTCGCTTATGCTCTCGGTCGACCCCGGACCGTGCGGCCTTTCCTACGAAGCCCTAAGGAGTTGGTATGGCCGTTACGGGTTCGTTGGAGACTCCACCGATGACGTGATGGTCCGGCTTCCTCAAGCTGCTGTGTAGAAAACCGCTACCTGTCCGCAATACACGTGCTCACGGGAGGAGTCGTCAGGGTCGTATCTCGGAGAGTCAATCTCCGTCACGTCCAGGACAAGGGCACCACCAACGGCAGTGTCAGGAAGATCCTCTAGAAGCTTCTCGCGTACGAGAAGGGCGAGATCGACGGCTTCCTTGCGGTCCATTGAGTAAGCGGCATACTCAACGTCGATCCGGTCCATGCGGTCCCGCACAACCCGGAATCCGCCCATGTGCTCTAGGTATATGGCTGTCTCGCCGGTGACGTGGTTGTTGAGGTCACCCAAGACGGAACCCTCAGGGATCTCCGTAAGGGATTCAAGGTAGGTGACCAGGAACTCAATTGGGTCGATCCTCATTCCACCCTCATCTTCAGAAGGGCGCCCTTGAGGTACCTACGGCCCTTGACCCTTCGGCCTCGGGGACTGGTGAACCCACGCTCTTGCAGCATCGCGTGACGAACCTGCGGATCGTCCTCGATCACCACGTTGCCGAACCAGCCGTGTGCGTCGAGCCGCACATACGCCTCAAGGTTTTTCTTGATGGCGTTCCAGGGGAGTGGGCTGTGTCCTCGCCTAGGGGCGTCGGTGATGGCTCGGTGAAGCAGCTCACCCGTGCGCTTGGCTACCAGCTCCTTCACGTCAGGGAGGGACAGCGCTTCGCGCTTCCAGCCCTGGTGAAGCACAAGCCGGGTTCGGGCACCCCTGGGTGTGGTCATCGCAGAGCCCTCCAAGCGGACACCTTCAGGTGCCGGCGGGAGGTGTAGCCCCACCGCTCAGGCTCTCCGTCCACCTCATAGAAGGCGTCACCGAGCTTCACGCGGTCGCCAGAGGCGACCACAGCCCCGAAGGGCAGGAAGACCGTGAGTCGTTCCTGAGACAGGTCACGGTCAGGGGAGAAGGACTCGTAGGCCCTGTATGGCTGGACAGATGCCGTCCCCTCCCAGACCTTCACGGCCTGGTTCCAGTCGGGACGGCTGGTGTATGCGTTCGTGAGCGTGGGAGCCCGCCAGACCTCTACGGGGTCAGTCATGGAGAACAACGGGCCCCCTCAGGTCGAGGACAGGGCCTTCCTTGCGGAGCGTCAGGGAGCCGACGGACCCCCGGCGCCAACGTCCTTGACGGAGGCTGGTCCTGGTGGCCGCTGAGAGCGACTGCGCCGAGCTGGCACCTGAGAAGGTGACTTCGACCTCTCCGACCCGCTCTGACTCCACACCGGGGGAGAGCGCAAGCCATCTGATCACCTCTGAGCAGGTGATTGCCCTGAGGGAAGCGGGAGCGTCCTCGTAGCCCCAAGAGGCGGTGAGGGTCACCGCGGATTCTCCCCAGCCGGCATCACGGGTCAGATGACGGCCGTTGAAGGTGTAGTCAGTGACCGCCTGGCCGTCGACCAGGACGGCCGACACGGTGAGGAAGGTCTGATAGCGAGTCGGGACAGGGAGGACACAGCCGCCCTCGGGATAGAGGGTGATGCTCTGGTCACTCCGCCTGTCCATGTCTCGGCCGCAGTAGTCCTCAACGAGTCCCGTAACGTCTGCCAGGAAGGCGGAGACACGAGCTGTTTCGTCTGCGGCGACGGGCCGCCCAAGACGGGCGGCCACATCGTCAACGGAAGCCAGAGGCAAGGCGCCTCCTTACACCGCGTTGTGAGACGTAATCAGCGCCTCGACGTTCTGCGCCACGATGAGCTGTTCTGGCCTGATCACCTTGCTGTCGTAGATGACACGGCTCTTGATGGCGTTGGTGAACTTCGCCTCTGGCTGGTATGCCTGCATCTCCGCGAACGGAACGATGAGCGAAACCGCAGAGGTTGAGCCCATGAACATGTCCACGCTGGAGAAGTCCGTGTGACGGTTCTTGACAAGCTTCTCAGTGGAACGGGTGTGTGAACCCAGGGTGTTCGCGACGCGAACCGGGACACCGAGAATCTGACCGATGACACCGGAAGGCATAACCGCGCCCCCACCGAAGTGGCTGGCATCGATGAACTTCGGGTCACGCAGAAGCGCAGAACGCAGCTTCGGGGAGATAAACAGGAATCGATCCTGACCGGCGCCCTTGATGTCGAGGTTTTCGAGCATCGCCACGACGAAGTCATAGACAGAAATGTCAACGCCCGCAGTGAAGTTAGCGTCAACAATGGCGTCAATCTTGCCGTGCAGAGCGGGCAGACCCGAAACGGTCGCGTTGCGGTCCTCGGAGCCGTTCAGGTCCTTACCAGCGACCGCCGCAAGAATCGTCTTGGCAATGAGCGAATCCATGGTGTTCGCCAGAGTGCGAGCACGCTGCTTGACCAGATTCGACATGAGGTCAATACCGGTCTTGGTCTGGAGCTGGTGAAGGTTGTCAAGCTCCAGGTGGAACGAGCTGCCCTTAGCAACGGTCATCTTGATGTACTCAAGTGCCGCGTGGTCCGCCGTACCGATAGAACCGTAAGCCTTGACGATCCCCTTATCGGTCACCGTGTCGACGAAGTGCGGGATCCGCACGACATCGCCCTCACGCCGGAACTCGCCCTCATACTGGCGATTCACGATCTCCGGGGAACCGAGTACAAGATTGTCGTCCAGGTCCTCAAGGAGCTGGGCAGTCCAAATCTCGGGAATGAAATGGCCGCCTGGGGCCTGGAGCTGGCCGGCACCTGGGTTGTTACCGGCCTGAGTGGTAAAGGTCATGCGTTACCTCATTTTTCAGAGGTCCCCCCGCATAAGAGCATCGAGCTTGCCAGCCTTTCGAGCAGCAGCTACCTCCTGGGGAGACATACGGGAAAGGGCGTCACGGCCGATCTGACCGGCGGCATAACCCCCGGAATCGCCCTGACGGCCAAGGCCAATCCCCTGGGCAAATTCAGGGGTCTTGGACGGCTGCGGAAGGGACGACACAAACGTCTGAATTGCAGTCGAGTCAGGAGATCCGTCAGCGCCAAGGAAGCGCTGAACGTTCAGGAACTCGGCAGGCGGCAGAGTCACACCAGCGGTAGCGGCCTGTACCCGAAGCTCCGCCTCAACAAGGCGGGATCCAACCTCGGAGAGAGCCGCATTGCGCGCCTCTTCCCTGGCCTTCTCAATCGCCTTCTCGGCGTCCGTCATGGACGCTTCCTTGAGCGACGAAAGCTCAGTCCGGGCCTCGTTAAAGTTCTTCTCGTTCCGACGGCTGAGTGCCTTCCAGCGCTCTACGTCCGCCTGAAGCTCCTCGACGGTCGGAGCCTTCTGGGCCTCGGTGCCGGCGGGAGCCTGCTGGTTGTTCTCGGTCTGCGTGGTGTCGTCCATGGGAGCCTTCCATTTCGGTGGCATCAAAAAAGGCCCCCATTTCGGGAGCCGTCCTTAAGTGGTGTGGGCTAAGCAGCCTTGCGGGCTGCGTTACCCGAATTGCCCTGAGGAGCCTTGCGGGCCGCCTTCTCGGCGTCCTGCTGGCCGTTAGGCTGTTCCGGCTGAGGGGCCGGGTACTTCTTCGCCAATTCCATTGCGTCCTTGGCGTCCTGCTCCCGCATGACGCGGAATCGCTCAATCTGCTGCGGGGTGTAACCAGCATCAAGAAGGAGCTGATCTCGGGGAACGCCGATCATCTGAGCCTTCAGAAGGGCGTCATAATGCTGTGCTTCAGTCCGGTTCTCAGGGTCGCGCCAGATAACCTCAGCCCCGTGGGCATCGGCTCTCTTGTCTCCCATAACTCGGAACGCCAACCTCATGATGCGTTCCCAGGCCTCACCGAAGTGCAGCATGCGTTCCCGCGTCTTAGCGATAAGGCCAGCCTCCGCAGAGGTGATGGACTCACCGGAGGGCGCCGTACCGCCGTTCAGCAGGAAATAATGGAATGGGACCCTCGATGTGCTGGCCAGGTGCTGGACTAGCATTTGGACCAGATTCACATAATTCTTCAGGTCGGCGGCTTCGAATTGTCCAAAACGAACGTCGGGGTTTTCGGCCTGAAGGAGCTTGTCAACGGCGACCTTGTAAGGCTCGACAGGGCGTCCCTGCTCGTCCTCCTGGATCTCCAGGCCGGTCACGTAACGCTGCGGCCAAGCCGCGTACTCGCTGGCTACCAGTGCGTCAGCAACGGTCTTGTTGATGGCGTCCTGGAGGGGGATGACCACAGCGAGGTCAGATAGAAAGGGGCCAGTCAAGCGAGACCGGTTGGGGATCGGGATGACCGGAGGTTCCCCCAGGGGGTTCTTGGCGGCCTTGTAGTCGCCCCACTGACCGGTCATACCTGAGCCCGTGTAAACGAAGCCATTCCACCAGAGCGTGACGAATTCACGACCCCAGTCGTCCGTATAAAATTTGGCGGCTGCCTCGATATCCCAGCGACTTCCAGGCTTGTACTGGACCACCACATTCTCAGCGCTCTCGATGCTGATAGTCGGCTGGCCGGCACCGTCCGCCCAGACGATGGCGTAGGAAACTCCGTGCACCATCGCGTCAAGGTGAGCAGCGTTCGCTTCCGCGTCCAGGTGATTTCGCTGCCAGATCTCGCGGGCGTCCTTGTCCCCGCCCGGCTCATCCGTCATCTGGAACCCATCGATGAACATTCGCTCATTCACCGAGTCGACGATGAGCCCACAGAAGTTGTCCGACCAGCCATCAAAGATGCGGCCAAACTCCGACTGGTACTTAGCCTGAGCGAACACCATCTTTTGGTGCTTGCCGTCGTAGTAGTCCGAGCAGAACCGGAGATAGGTCCGGCGCCTGAGTAGCTTTGCGTGTAGCCAGTCCACCCACCCCGAGGGGGAGTTAGGTGGAGACCCAACCTCAATATCGGCCAACGGCTACCACCCCACTACTCTGGACCTCCGAATCTGCATGCGGCCATCAGCGATGGCGTCAGCTCTCGCTTCAAGAGCGAGCACGGCACACACGGCAAGGTCGATCTTCCTTTTGGATCTCGGGCTGTCTTTCTGAATGAGGAGCCCCTGAGGAACCTCACGAGTAACGGCGTTCAGCACGTGGCGAGTGAGCCGGTAATCTCCGTCGTGCTTCAGGTCACCGACCATTGCGGCAGTGCGGAAGCGTTCAACGGCCTGCGTCATCCTCGTTGGCTTGTTCGTCCAGAACTCAAATACGGTGTCGTCACCGTGCTCGATAGCCCAACGGCCGATGTTCTCTTGCCAATACGGCGGATCGCAGTACATCCAGGCGACCCGATACGTCTTGAAGGCGCTATTAACTGCGGCCTCAACGGCGAGAACGTCAACTTCCCAGTCATCAGGAGCGTTCTCAGGACGCTCCCAAACGCCGAGGACAAACAACTTGGCATCTCGGAGGCGAACGCCGCACAGCCCAGTTGAGTCACCGCGGATCGAGCCGTCAAAGCCGATGGCTATTTGATCGCCCGGCTTGATCGGGTCGTCCTCCGAGTAACAGGCATCCCACTCGCTCTTACTCATCCAGCCGTCGGAACTCTCCGCGATCTGGTTGAAGAAGAAGCGGCAATACGTGCTGTCGGGTGTCGTGCGGTCGTAGATAATCGTTCGTGTCAGGCCGTCAATGTCGGCCCACGTTGCATCGCCATACGCCTCTATGAGGGCCGCTCGAACGGCCTCGGGGTCTCTGATGTCCTCCAGGGCTATGGAGCCCTCAAGGCAGTCGTAGAGCCAATAACCCTGAGCGACCATCTCAGACTCATGGATGATCTGAGCTACGGAATCCTCGTTGGGCGAGTAGGCATTGGTCGTTGAGACCCAGCGGGAACCCGCCTTGGTTGTCTTCTCGATATTCCGCTTCAACGTCTGGAAGAAGTCTGGGCCCCCATTCGAGGAAACCCAGTGATGGCATTCGTCCATAAGGCAAAACGACGGCCGATTTCCCTCGTTGGTCCTGCCCGCAGTGGCCTTAGGCTTGATGCTTCCAGGCTTGCCAGACTTGAACTGGACGATCATCTTTCCGATGTCCAGACCGTAAATAGCTTCGGCTGGAGACTCCGAAAGCATGCCTCGGATCATGTCCATTGTCTGTTCCGTCTGATCGAGCGCAGTGGCGCCAATCTGAACGACAGGCAGAGGGACGGGCTTACCTACTGGGAGGCCGAAGGCGTCGAAGTGAGAGAACCTGCAAGGGCCTAGGAACTCGACAATGGCGAGAGCCGCCAGCAGTGGAGTCTTGCTAAGCCCCAGCCCTTCGCTCGTCGGAGCGTTGCGGCTGAGTAGGTCCACCCCCCATCAGGTCGGATGCTGTAGAACCACAGCACAAACCTCAACTGCTCGGGAGTGAATTTCCACGGCTCACCCGCCGTGTCTCCGTCCGGCTGAACAATGAACTTCTGAGCCCAACGAATAATCTGGTATCCCAGAGTCTCATTCGGCTTCGGGACCCCTGCGGGCAGATTTCCTGTCTGCAAGGATCACCGCCTATCTAGGAGCCGTTCAGCAGCTTGTAAAGCTCCTCATCCATGTCCACCTCTTCAGGCGCCTCAGGCGCTGCGGGCTCGCCCTCGCCGGGCTTCTCGAAAGTCATTCGGAGTCGGGCGCGGTCCTCGACCGTCGCGCCCCACTTGGCGACGCGCTGACGGATCTCACCCGCCAACTTGAGGTCACCCAGAAACAGGCCGTCGACGAGCTTCGTCGTGAGCTCAAGCTCAGCCCAGTCGGTCTCAGTCCAAGCCGCTGTCTGCGGGGAGGTGCTCCAGGTACGCCAGAAGCGCTTAGCTCCAGGGGTGGAGATGCCGAGTCCCTTAGGCAGCTCGCGGCCGGGCTGAGGCTCCGCCGGCAACGTCTGTGCGTGCTCGTGGACGTTGCGCCGTTGCGCGTTCTCCTTGGGGGCTGGTCCTCGTGTCACGGGAGGCGCACCCCCGAGAGGTCCATGTCCACGAGGTCCGCCAGGTCCTCGATCTCGAAGAGCGCGTCTTGACGCCAACTCCGCTTCCGTTCGGCCCGGTTGGGCTGGTCAGCGGCTCGCAGGCGAGGGCCTTCGGGCTCGTCCTGGCGCTCGATCATTGGTGCATCACTTCCCTGAGGTAACAACAACAAAGGCCCCTCCTCGGGGGCCGGTGATGGTCTAGTCGGCAGGTCTCGAACCTGCGGCCTCCGCATCCCAAATGCGGCGCTCTGCCTACTGAGCTACGACCAGAGGAACCCGCCACCAGGGCCGAGCTGGTGTATGCGGGCCTGCACCGATTTCCCCGGCGCTGTATGTCCGGGCCACCTCGTGCGTGCCAGGGTGGTTGTGGTCAAGGCGTGCCCCCAGGTCGACCACGGGGCAGAGGCGATGACCACCACTGCTGAGCCGGTTGGACTCGAACCAACATCCCCCGGTTTTGGAGACCGGTGCTCTTCCGATTGAGCTACGTCCCATTGCGAGAGAGCCGCCCTCTGGCGGCCGAGGAGTGCATGCCCCGCTTACGTCTCTCGCTCCGTGAATCTGGTTGGACTCGAACCAACGGCCAGAGGATTAAGAGTCCCCCGCTCTACCAACTGAGCTACAGATCCAAAGTGGCGGGAGCGGGGATCGAACCCGCGGCCTCCGGGTTATGAGCCCGGCGCGCTACCAACTGCGCTATCCCGCTACAGCTCCCCGCCAAGGACTCGAACCTCAACTTCCGGGTCCAGGGCCCGGCGTGCTGCCAATTGCACCAGCAGGGAACGGCTGACATGGCTGGACTCGAACCAGCAACCTCGGGATTAACAGTCCCTCGCTCTGCCATTGAGCTACACGTCAATGAGTGGATCGTGTCGGATTTGAACCGCGACTCCTCCTTGCAAGGGAGGCGTGTTACCGCTACACCACACAACCCGAAGCGCTTCCTACCGGATTCGAACCGGCAGCCTTCCGCTCGACAGGCGGGCGCTCTGACCGTTGAGCTAAGGAAGCATGGGCGCGTTACGGGATTCGAACCCGTGTTACCTCCGGGCAGGAGGAGTCCTGAGCCACTAGACGAAACGCGCGTCCCTTCGGCCACCTGATCAAGGCGACTTGCCGGGACAGGGGAGCTACCCCACTGTTGACCATCCAGGATTCGAACCTAGGACCCCCGCCTTATCAGGGCGGTGCTCTAACCGGGCTGAGCTAATGGCCAAAGAACAGGTGCACGCCGCCTAAGTCGCGCTTTAAGCCCTCAGGAAAGGGCGCCTGTCTCTCCCGTGTTACTCGGCACGGGTACCTCGTCGACCCCACTGGATTCGAACCAGTGACCTCCGGGATTTCACTCCGGTGCTCTACGCGACTGAGCTAGAGGCCGTTACTGCTTCCGCCGTTCCTGGGCGGTCTTCTCTGCATGGCAGTGCCGACAGAGCGTCTGAGCGTTGTCGAGCGTCCAGGTACCGCCCTGGGCGATGGGGACGACGTGATCGACCTCCAGGCCGTCACGCTCACCGCAGCAGACGCAGGTGAACTGATCACGAGCGAGGGCCTGTGGTCTGATGCGGCGATCCCACTGCCGGCGGGCAGCGTCCCGGAGCTGGTTCCTCGCGCTTGTGCGTGACCAAGCCCTCTCGGGCGGTGCATGGGCGGCGCATTTGCCAAACCGGACCGTCCGTTTAGGGCACCCTGCAACGAGGCAGATGGACGCAGCTCGCGGCATACCGGCCCCCCTGTTCGCTCACGTGTTCGAACGCCTACGCGCAGCTCTGGACGCTCTTTTTGCGCCAATGGCTTGGTGGTGGCCTCGGAGGCTTCTGGTCTGGCGCCGAGGCCACCGCCCCATCCGGCTCTCTACCTGGGCCGCATTCGGCCAACAGGGAGACTCAACGGCGGGGCAAGATTGTCACTTAGGCAACAACAGTCAGTTGCCAAACAGTAAACAGCACGCTTGGTCTGTTACTCTAAGTGAGAGTTGGATGACTCATTCTGATGACTAGTCTTGTCCTTGACTCTCACTATGTATGTACGTGTCCTGTCGGCCCATGTGGGACGGCAGGGGCGTAGGGTGAGACCTGGATCACAGTGACTTGAATAAGCGGTGTAGGACGGCCATGGGGGCCGGTAGAGTGCCCGTACGCTCCCCGCTTCCTACCCGGTGGAGGTCACTGCCCAGTCAAGCGGATCGGATTGAGGACATGCGGCCATCGCTTCTTCCAGATAACTCGGAACTCCTTGTCATGGAAGCCGCCGGCATGACTCATCAGGAAATCGCTGACATCTATGGCGTTACGCGCCAGGCCGTCACCAAGCGCTTCAACCTGGATATGGGCGAATACAAGCGCGGGCGCCTTCAGGATGTCACCAAGGCTCTCCCTTGGGATTTGGCGGCCCATCCGGCCAAGAGCAAGTTGAAGGACCAAGAGTCCTTCTTGGGGTTGCGGGCATTCCTTCGGGCGAAGCTCGGTATCACTCTGTCGGACAGGTCTAAGCAGGCGCTCAGGGCCTTCCTGAACCACATCATGTCTGGAGAGGTGCTCACCCTGGACGACGCCCAGGGCGCCCGCTACGTCCGCCGTGACGTTCGCGACATCCCCGACCTGGTGATTCGGTGGCCTGAGGACGTGCCTCGGGACGACCGGATGGGGCTCTTCCGCTTGAGCCCAGCTCAGCAGACCTCAGTAGCTAGCTGACAAGATCGTCAACAGTATCGGGCCCAAACAGGCGTTGACCTGCGAGGGCCTCTTTTGGTTGTACGCCCAACGAACGCGCTTGCTGTGACCTCAGTCACATCCGTTTTCACGTTTGCTTCACACGATTTGCAACGTACTCTCAGATCACGAACGGGCCGCCGCACAGCCGTTCGAAGCACGAGGTACGGGGAGCGGGTGTGCTGATGGTCCTGGGGGGTGTGGTCTCTCGGTGGGCAACTCGAAGCGAGCTGCGAGACGCGATGAGGACAGCCCTGCCCATTGCGCGGGCTGAGGCGTACCGCTCTGAGGCGCTGCGCATCCTGCGCGTAGCTACGAAGACGGTGGGGACCTACTACGTGGTCACCGAAGCCGACTCGCTGTTTCCAGAGGACGAGTTGGCACTTCACGGGCTTGACCGTGAGCTGCTGGGGCCCTGGCGAAACCGGGTTGTGGAATCTCGGTTCTTCGATCACCCTCACAAATGGTTTCCACTATCCGAGCACTTTCATGTGCACCTGGTGCACCCGGAGGTGCGTCCCGTCTAGGGGGTTCATTGACTGACAGGTTTGCCAAGGTGGCCACGATGACTCGCAGCGTGAGTCAGGCCGAGCAGTATCTAGACAAGTGCCCGAAGCAGTACGAGCTACAGCGGGTCCGGGGAGTCACTCCGAGGCCCGCTGCTTGGTCTCATCAGGGAACCGCCTTCCATTCGGCTATCGAGAAGTTCGAGGAAGGCGGCCGACGACTCACCGCGGATCAGGTCGCAGATCTCTTCCACGGGGAGTACACAGCCCTTGTGAACAAGAGCCTCGAAAGGGAGCCTAACCTTGACCACTGGCTGACCGCCGGCACCGATGGCCAATCGGACATCGAGGGCCGCTATGTGCTGGGCATGACCCAGACGCGGGCTTATGTCGAGTGGGCACAGAAGGCTGAGCCAGTGATCTGGAAGGACCCCGAAGGTAAGCCCGGCATCGAAAGGCACTTGACGGCCAAGATCGGTGATGTCACCGTTCAGGGCTACGTAGACCAGCTCCTAGAACGGCCAGACGGTTCGGTCAGAGTCAGAGACCTGAAAACAGGTTCAACGAAGTCGAAGTTCCAGCTCAAGACATACGGTGTCTTGGTACGGAAAGTGTTGGGGGTGGAAGTCAATGATGCGGACTGGTACATGGCCAAGACGGGCGGACCGTCGAGGCCCGTAGACCTCACCGAGGTCACCGAGGACGCCGTAGCAGAAAGATTCGCGGAGCTGGACCAGGGCGTTAAGGCGGGTAACTTCCCCCCACGCCCGGGATTTCACTGCCGCTTCTGTGACGTTGCGTATGCGTGTTCCTCGCGTCGGAAGTGAAATGCCGTTGCTCATTTCAGCGACCATGGCATATGGTGAAAGCAGCAGGACGGGCCCCGGAGGGGCTTTTTTTAACCCCAGTAAGTTGCCTCCTGGGATCAAAGCCGGGTTCGATGAACGGGAAAGGAAGGTGAGCCGATGTTCAGCCTTGCTCAGTCGGTAAGGATTCGCGGGGCAGCAGGTGAGCCGATCCCTAACACGTTCAAGTCACTCAAGCGGCTGGAGGTGGAGTTCCGCCGCGCGGAGCTGTCTCTAGTCGTTGCCGGCCCCGGCACTGGAAAGAGCCTCTTTGCTCTCTTCCTGGCGATGATGGCAAACGTCCCTGTCCTGTACTTCTCGGCTGACTCCAGCTCCGCAACTCAGGTGGCCAGGGCTACGGCCATGATCACCGGTGAGGACGCGAAAGAAGTCAAGCAAGCCTTGACCGAAGGTGATTTCTCGGAGTACGAGAGCGCCCTAGGTAAAAGGTGGTGGACGCGCTTCAACTTCTCCGCCAAGCCCACGCAAAAGGAAATAGAGCTGCACCTCTTGTGCTATCTGGAGGTCTACGGATGCACACCACACCTGCTAGTGGTCGACAACGTTACGAACGTGGACACCGGGGCCGTGGGCGATGCAGAGAGCTACACGTTTGGGCTGGAGGGCCTGTGCGAATATCTGTCAGAAATGGCGAGGGCGACGAACGCTCACGTCCTCGGTCTCCACCATGTGACCGGGCCGCATTCGGACGGCCTGACGCCCATTCCGCTTAGCGGAGTGAAGGGGCAGGTGCATCGTGTGCCTGCCCTCATCCTGACCATGCACAAGGAGGTTGACGGAATGAACTCCCGCATCCTCAACGTGTCTCCGGTCAAGAACCGAGAAGGATTCGAAGATTCCTCAGGCGGGACCTTCGCGAGCTTCCGACTCAACCGCTCAACTCTGCGGTTGGAGGAGCTTGACGAGGAGCTTCCGGATTCTTTCGCTGCTTAATAAGTTGCCTCCTGGGATCGAAGGGCGTACGTTGAAAATGGAAAGCACGGCAAAGGTTCAGAGCATCCGGGGCGGCTTCAAGGCCGAGCGTGAGTTTGGCTTCGCCCTCGCAGAGCGGTTCAAGACGACGGACCTGGACCTTTCGGGGGTGGACACCGAAGGTGTTGCCCTGGTCATCGAGATCGGGGACCCTCGGCGTCTGAATCTCCACCAGCTTTCCCGGGTTCTCGTGGGGGCCGCCAAGGGCGGAGTGAAGACGGCAGTCATCCACTTTCCCAGCAAGGGACTGGCGACGGCTGTGCCGCTCTTCAACCTCTTCGCCATGGTGGACGAGAACTCTCGACTCAAGGAAATGCGCAAGCTGGAGGCGGCCATAAGGACGGGGGTCTAATGGCCGTAACCCGTAAGGGGTTCCGGGAGTGCACGAAGTGCGGGAAGAGCAGAGCTGAGAGGTTCTTCACCTCGTCTCGGGGGAAGGTCTGCTCTTCCTGCCGCAAGGCAAACCGCCGGCAGGCTGCTCGAAACGCTCGCATCCAAGCGACGTACGGGCTATCTGCCGAGGAATACCAACGCCTCTTTGAGGCGCAGGGCGGCAGATGTGCCATCTGCCAAGAGACACGCAAAACCAATTTGGCCGTGGACCACTGTCACAAGACAGAGGCGGTTCGCGGCCTCCTTTGTGCCCGCTGCAATGGGCAGCTCCTAGCGCGGGGGGCTAGGGACCGCCCGGATGTGCTGCGGCGGGCCGCTGATTACCTGGAGGACTTTCCGGCCTGGAGAGTCCTTGGACCGAGATACACCCACGACAAAGGGGAAACCAATGGCGAAGGCAGCGACCGCGACTAAGACCG
Source organism: Streptomyces sp. DG1A-41 (assembly GCF_037055355.1). Classification (GTDB taxonomy): domain Bacteria; phylum Actinomycetota; class Actinomycetes; order Streptomycetales; family Streptomycetaceae; genus Streptomyces. The sequence goes on from NZ_CP146350.1 coordinate 5,020,141, forward strand.
TCGTTGAGGAGACCGTGACCCTCACTCTCTCCAAGGAAGAGGCCGAGGTCGTCATGACCCTGGCGGGAAGCGTCACGGGCAGCTCGGAGACCTCTCCGCGCAAGCACGCCGACTCCGTCTATTACGCGCTCAGCGCCGAGGGCCTTACGGCGCGCTACCGCCGACACCTGGACGGCATGCGCTTCCTGGATCAGCCGAAGTCGCGCACCTGGTAGTCCCGCGTCGTCCCTCACCGAACCAAACACCTAAGGAATAGCCATGGCTGAGGCCACCAAGAAGACTCGTACCGTCTCGAAGGACTTCGTGACGCTCACCCTTTCCATTGAGGAAGCCGAAACCCTCATGGCAGTGGGCGCGAAGATCGGCGGTGACCGCGAGGACAGCCCGCGGGCGCACTACGAGGCCATTGTGCGCGCTCTGAGCAGGGCAGGCGTCCGGGATTTCACGGCCTCCGGCGCACACCCCTACAAGCACCTCAACCGTAACGCTCCCGGCTTGATGTTCACCAGCAAGCCGCAGACCAACGCCAACGGCCTTTTCTACGGCTTCTGATGAGTGAGGAGCGTACGGGCTCTGACCCGTCCTACTCGCGTCAGTGGCGCGGCAATTACCACATGTGGCAGGCCGCAGCCCGCAAGTACGAATTCCCGGTGACGCGCTACAAGGTGGGTCCCAATGGTGAGCGACAGCTCATCGAGACCGCCAATCGCTAGAGTCCTCGCCCACTACTACGGGTTTGAGGCGAAGGCCGCGAGGGGGCGAGTGAAAATCGCTTGCCCCCTCCCTTCGCATCCCGACTCTAATCCTTCAGCGTCGGTGGATCTCGATAGAAACCGATGGAATTGCTTTGCATGCAATCTGTCGGAAGACTCATACGCCGTAATCATGAGGGAGGAAAGTATTGGCTTCACTGAAGCCAAAGAACGCGCATATACCCAATTCGGTGGGGACAGCGAAGCGGTATCACGAGACGTACAAGGGGAGTCCGGCCGAGGAGTACATAGCGGCTCGGGGCCTCGGGGAGGTCGCAGCCAGCTTCGGCCTGGGCTTCGTGGCTTCGGCTCAACCTGGTCATGAGCGGTATGTGGGAAGCCTTTGCATCCCGTATCTCCGCCCTGCCGGCGGAGAGGACGGGGTAGCAACATGCCGCTTCCGCTGCATCGCTGACGAGTGCGTCAAGGATGCTGACGGCCTCTACCTCTTCCAGAAGGGCGCGAAGGAGCGCCACCAGGGACACGGCAAGTACCTGAGCCTTCCGGGAGATCCTCCGAGGCTCTACAACACGCCCGCCCTGATCGAGCCCAGTCCGGCCCTGGTGGTGGTTGAAGGCGAGTTCGACACGCAGTCCTGGGCCGTTGCGGATGTGCCTGCCGTAGGGGCCCCTGGCACCGGTACGTGGCGGGACTACTGGACGCCTGCACTCCTCGGTTACGACGTGGTCTATCTGATCGCTGAGGACGAACCGGGATTGGTCTTCATGGATGGCCTGGCGGCCGATCTGCCAAACGGCAAAGTCATCAAGACCGATGGGCAGGACTCGAACCAGATCCTCGTGAACAACGGGCCCGCAGCCCTCAGGAAAAGGATCGGCATGTGAACCCTGGCCAAAAGGTCGTGATCACCGCAGGGCCACACTCAGGCAAGAGAGGGCGGGTTGCCAGCAGCCGAACCCCCATCGACGCCTTCCCGTACAGCTATTACGTCAAGGTGTACGGCCCTGTTATTCGTTACGTCTGGTTCAAGGAAGGCGAAGTGAGGGCTGATCCCGTCCAGGGTGACCCGCTCGGAAAGGCCGACTCGGTCAATCACCCCGGGCATTACACCTGGCTTCCGAACGGAATCGAGGTCATAGACCTCACGGAACACATGAACTTCAACCGCGGAAACGCGGTGAAGTACATCGCCCGAGCCGGGCGGAAGAACAAAGCAACCGAGATGGAAGACCTGCGCAAAGCGCGTTGGTACATCGACCGTGAGATATCCCGAATGGAGAACACCAAGTGAGCATCGTCCTGACTGACGAGCAGGTTCTTTCGACCCTCCGTGACGTGGCGGAGGAAAGCCCGGAGAAGGTCTACGTGGCTCCTGCCCATCTCCGTGACGAGTGGGGCTCCTGCTACTACGTCCACCGCGACGAAGAGGGCAACGAGTCGGCAGGCTGCATCGTGGGGCAGGTGCTTCACCGCCTGGGCGTGCCCCTGGCGGAGCTGAAGAAGGCCGAGACCCTTGGGGCAACGGCTGCCGTACGGCTGACCACCGAAGGTGTCAGTGACACCGTGGCGACCTTCCTCCGCTACGTCCAGTGCAAGCAGGACCGAGGCCAAACCTGGAGCCGGTCCGTGCGTGACGCCCTTGAGGACTACAACGAGATCAGCGGGACCAGCCTGACCCTTCCGGAGAAGGCGTGAAGCGCGCGGCCGGCACCACGTTGGCCGTCCTGGTCCTGGTGGTCACTGGTGCCGCCTGCTCGCCCAGCTCGACCCCGGACGCTCCGGTGAATCGCCAGGAGACGGGGTCGGCAGACATCTACTCAATGCCCGAGGACTTCCCTTCGGTTGCCGCGAAGTGCGACGGCTACGGACACCGGATCTTCGTCTCTGAGGACGGAGAAAAGGCGGGCTTTGACATCTCTGTGGTTGCAGACCCGAAGTGCCTCAAGAAGGAGACCGACTGATGACCACTGCCGTAGACATCACTGACGAGCTGGCACTTTCGACCCTTCGGGAAGTCGTGGCAGAGCGACCGGAATACGTCTACTCGGCGCCTGCCCACATGCAGGATGGCCCGGACGCACATGAATCGTCGTGCTTCTACGCCCACAGGGACGAGGACGGCTCCCTAGTCTCTGCCGGCTGTGCTGTCGGAGTCGTACTCAACCGGCTCGGTATGCCGCTGGAAGTGCTGGCCAAGCACGAGGGGAAGACGGCCTATCAGCTCGTCAACACGGCCCCCGTCGAAGTCACCGCCAAGGGCAGGGACATCCTGAACCGGATGCAGATGCATCAGGACTCTGGAGACCCCTGGGGATTGGCCTACGCGAAGGCAACGGGGGAGACCATTTGAAGCGTGTAGTCGTCGTATCTGATCTTCAGGTTCCCTACCAGGATCAGCGGGCCCTGAACAACCTGATCCAATTTATCGGGGATTACCAGCCCGACGAGCTGTATCAGATCGGTGACCTGAACGACTATGAGACGCCCTCGCGTTGGAATGAGGGAACTCGGTACGAGTACCGACAACAGGTCAAGAGCGATTCCGAAGTCACGAAGCGGAAGGTCCTGGAGCCGATCCGGGCCGTTTATGACGGGCCCTTCGGCATCCTGGAGGGCAACCACGACCTAAGGCCGCGAACCTACCTGAGCGCCAAGGCACCGGCCCTTGCCGAGTACGCCGACGACTTCCACTTTTCCAAGCTCCTTGATTTCGACGGTTTCGGCGTCGACCTCACGCCGCCCTTCCACAAGGTTGGGCCGGACACAGGACTCATCCACGGCCATGAGATCAAGGGCCTGTCGAGCATCGCGGGAACCACGGCTTACGGTCACGCGAGCAAGGCGACCATGAATCTCATCATGGGCCACACTCACCGCCTGGGCGTCCGCCGGCATGGCCCTTCGCATCTCGGGGGAATGCGTTGGGGCTTCGAGGTGGGTCACATGATGGACCCGCGTAAGGCTCAATACCTGGGCCCTGGGGCGGTAGCCAACTGGCAAGCGGGCTTTGGCCTGTTGTACGTCGGTGACCACGACGTATCCCCCTATCCCGTAGACGTTCGCCGAGACGGCTCTTTCGTCGTTGAAGGCGTGCGATACGGCAAGCTCGTTCGAGGCGCTGGGGGGCGCTTTGTAAGAAAGGGGGGAACCGCGTGACTGAGATCGACTGGGCCCACGTGGCAGATATCGCGGATAAGACTGCTCGGTCCATCGCCTCAGCCTGGAGTGTGGTGGAGAAGGACGACGTGAAGCAGGCAATCCTTCTTCACGCCTACGAGCGCCGGACGCTCATCGAGAAGAACTACACAGACACTTTCCTGTGGCAGTTCGCCAAGAAGGCAGGCGTGCAGTACGCCTCAAAGGAGCGCGACGCGCGAGACGTTGAGGACGGTAATTACTACTACACACCCGAAGAGGCGAAGCTAGCCCTAGCCACCTTCATTTACTCGGATGACGAAATGGGTCAGATGCTTGGCAGAGAGGACGACCTTCTCTCCTGCCGGATCACAGACAATCTCGTCTCCGCCCGGCTCGATGCGTCCATGGCACTCAACAAGCTCAGCAAGACGCAACGGACCGTTCTGATGCGGCGATACGTCTACGGGCTCCCACCGAAGGACGACACGGAGCGCAAGGCAAGCAACCGCGGCCTCGATGCACTCGCCCGTCAGATGAACCGAGACCTGCGAAAGGTGACTGCATGACATTTCCCACCGAGACGGCAAAGACCGTTTACAAGCGGACCTATTCCCGAGTGAAGCCGAACGGCGAACAGGAGGTGTGGGAGGAGACCGTTCAGCGCGTGGTGGACGGCAACCTTGCTCTCGTTCCCGAGCGGTACCACGAAGAGGGTGAGAGGGCCGCTCTGCTCGACCTGATCGCCTCCTTCAAGGTGTTGCCGGCGGGACGGCACCTCAAGAGTTCGGGAGTCGCACCCTTCGCCCTGAACAACTGTTGGGCAGCAGGCTGGGACGCGGAGCGTCCTGAGGAGCACTTCATGTTCAGCCTGTTGCGGCTCGCAGAGGGCGGGGGAGTTGGAGCCAACTACAGCTCTCGCTACTTCAACGGCTTCCCCGAGCTGGCCATCCCGGTTGAGGTCCACATCGTCTGTGACCCGGACCATGCGGATTACCTCGACCTCGTTGAGGCCGGTCTGATCAGCACGGAGTACAGCCACGAGTGGACGGGGGCCTATCAGGTCCAGGACAGCCGTGAGGGCTGGGCTGAGGCCCTGGGGGACCTCATACGGACGGCCCATGACCCCAGGACGCGTCACGCAGCTCGGGTGTACGACGTGAGCCGCGTACGGGCCAAGGGGGCACCCCTCAAGGCCTTCGGCGGTACTGCGAGCGGTCCCCAGCCCTTCGGCCAGATGCTCAAGGCCGTGGGCCAGGTGCTCAAGGACGCCCACGGCCGGCAGCTCCACGGCATCGACGCCATGCAGATTGATCACGAAATCGCTCAGTGCATCGTCTCTGGGGGTGTCCGAAGGTCTGCCCGCATGTCGATCATGCATTGGCGTGACCCGCTCATCTGGTCATTCCTGCGGATCAAGGCCAAGGGAGGGCACTGGACGACCAACGTCAGTGTGGAGATTGATGATGACTTCATCCGCCTTCTCCGCAAGATGTCGTCACCGTCCATGCCGATCCTTCGTGAGATCGCGGCCGGAATGCTCCGCAACGGAGAGCCCGGTATTTGGAATTCGAGCCTGACGGCAAAGGGGGAGGTTGACGGCACCTACACTACGAATCCCTGTGGGGAGGCAACACTTACCCCCTGGGAGCCGTGCAATCTTGGTTCCGTCAATCTCGGTGCTTTCGTGGACGACAACGGGGAGATAGACGACGAGGGCCTTCGGAAGGCTCACAGGTATCTCACTCGGTATCTGATCAGAGCTACCTTTGCCAAGGTTGCTGATCCGAAGTCTGCTGAGGCCATCGCCAAATACAGGCGTATCGGTGTGGGGCATCTCGGGTTCGCGGACTTCCTTGTGAAACTCGGTTTCAAGTATTCCGACGCATCACGTAGGGGCATCGGCTTTGAGCTAGACATCATGGCTCAGACCGTCACTCTTGCGGCGCGGGAGTATGCGAACACACTGCGTATCCCCACGCCGATCAAGACTCGGGTCATTGCCCCCACCGGCACTACGAGCAAACTCGCCGGCACCAGCGGCGAGGCCGTTCACGCGCCGTTTGCGGGCTACTTCAAGCGCCGTATCCGCTTCTCAGACCTTGAACCCTCCGAGAAGGCCCAGGTCGAGAAGTACAGGCGTAAGGGGTACCACGTAGAGCCGGACAAATACGCGGCCAATACCTCTGTCGTCACCATCCCCACGAAGGACCCGCTTGTTGATATCGGGGGCGAGAACTTCCAGCATGCTGGAGACCTCACCCTTCGGGACATGTTGTCGGTCCAGGCGCTTTATCAAGAGCACTGGGCAGATCAGGCGGTGTCCTACACGGTGAACGTGGACCCCAACGCATATTCGGTTGACGACCTCGTTGAGGCCCTGGTGCCCTTCCTGCCAAAGCTCAAGGGCACCACGGTATTCCCGGAACTCTCGTTTGAGCAGCCGCCCTATGAGCGGATCACCAGGGAAGAGTACGAGGAGCTTGCGGCAGCCGTAGGCATAGAAACCTCGGATACCTCGTACGACGAGATCTGTACATCGGGCGCCTGCCCGATCTAGGGTCTCTTTTTTTGGTCAGTAAGTTGCCTCCTGGGATGGAGGCGAAGTGTCTACACCGGAGAGAGCTGAATGAGCTTCCCGAACCCGTTTGACGGCCCCTCACCCTGGGGCGAGCCGGATACATCAAAGGAGACGAAGCCTATGACCCAGGCCACCAACAACGCTTCCCCGAATAAGTTCCGAATCGGGCTGACCTTCAAGGCCGCAGCAGGATTCGACGCTGAATGGATCACTCCGACCGTCTACGGCGAGAGCGCTGAAGAGGTCGCAGTAAACGCGGTTGACGTGATGAAGGCCCTGGCTGACAAGGGTGTTATCGACCTCGCAGCCATGGCGGCGAAGAAGGTGCGGGAGACCCACCAGCCTGCCGCCGGCAAGGGCGGCAACAACGCCCCTAAGACCTTCCAGGGCGGCAAGGTCCAGGCACAGCAGAGTGCCCCGGCATCTGGTGACGACTCCTGCCAGCACGGCCGGACTCTGCGGGAAGGCCAGGGCGCGAAGGGCGCTTGGGCCGCCCTGTTCTGCAACGCGCCGAAGGGCTCGCAGTGTGACCCGCTCTGGCGGCAGAAGGACGGTTCTTTCTCGTAAGGGCTGACCTCTAGCAGTAAGGCACCTCAGGGGGCCGGGGATTCCTCGGCCCCCTTTCCTTTTGGAGTCATCCAGTGGAAACCATTTCGATCCATTCCGATGTGTCCGTGAAGCTGGTCAAGGCCAGTGCAACGGATGAAGACGTTGTTCAGGCAGCCCGTGTCTCGACTCAAGGGGTTGAGTCTCTGGGCTCGGATACGAAGCCCGCGGGCCTCATCAACTATCTGATGCGGGACCGTCATGGCTCCCCTTTCGAACACACCTCTTTCACCTTCCTGGTAGAGGCTCCGATCTTCGTTGCCCGCGAGCACATGAGGCATCGAGCGGGCTGGAGCTACAACGAGGAGAGCGGGCGTTACAAGGAGCTTGAGGGCACCTTCTACGTCCCCGCCAGTGATCGACCGCTTCAGCAGGTGGGGAAGCCGGGAGCGTACACCTTCATACAGGGCACTGATCGACAGCAGGCGTATACGGGTACGGCCCTTGGTCTCGCATATGGGACTGCCTACACCTGTTATCTCAAGATGCTCAGGGAGGGCGTAGCGCGGGAAGTAGCGCGCATGGCGCTGCCTGTCGGCATCTTCACGTCGTACTACGCGACGTGTAACGCGCGGTCCCTCATGCACTTCCTGAGCCTCCGAACCATCTCCGAGATAGCCAAGTTCCCCTCTTTCCCTCAGCGAGAGATCGAGATGGTTGCTCAGCAGATGGAGGAAGCGTTCGGCAAGGCCATGCCTCTTACCTACACGGCTTTTAGCAACAACGGCCGAGTAGCACCGTAAGGGGGCTGGGGGGATTCGAAAGCTACTTGACCTTTACTGCTGCCAGGGGGGAGCAAGTAAGGGGTACCGCGATGCGGGGTTTGAGGTCGTGGGCGTCGACATCGCTCCGCAACCTCGTTACCCGTGGGAATTCGTACAGGCTGAAGCGATTCAGTTCCTACTCACTTACGGCCACCGATTTGATTTCATCCACGCCTCTCCGCCGTGTCAGCTCTACAGCAAGACGCAGCGAATCAGGCAGAACGATCACCCCGATCTTCTGGCTCCGACTCGGGACGCGCTAAATGCCGTAGGGGTTCCGTGGGTGATTGAGAACGTGATGGGCGCCGAACCAGATTTGCTTAACCCAGTGCTCTTGTGCGGTGCGTACTTCGGACTCAACACCTATCGCCATCGGCTCTTTGAGCCAGGCGGGTGGGAGCTGAAACAACCGGATCACCCGGAGCACATCAGACGGCAAACAAAGATGGGGCGCCGCCGGAAGCCTGACGAGATGGGGATTTACGTAGGAAACTTCATCGGCGTTGATGACGCCAAGGAAGATCTGGGCGTCCCTTGGATGTCCCGTGAGGGAATCCGCGAGTGCATTCCGCCCGCTTATGCAGAGTACGTAGGTCGGGCTTTCCTTGCTCAAAACGAATAGAGGGGAGGTCCCGTGATTGAGCTTGGGTACGCGCTGAAGGGTCAGCCGGTCACAATTTGCGTCGTCGAGCACGAAAGGGATCTCCCCGCCTTTGAGGAGTTCATCTCTCGACACCGAATCCTCGGGTTCGACACGGAAACCACAGGGCTCGATTGGTGGGCTGAAGGTTTCCGGTGCCGGCTGGCTCAGTTCGGCACGGGGGCAGAGACCTGGGTCATCCCCGTGGAGCTGGGGCCTGCCTTCGCTGAGGCAGTGAGGCGGGCCCTGCGGCGGCTTGAGTGGCTGGTGTGTCACAACGGCACCTTTGACCTTCACGTGGTCGAGCAGACGCTAGGAATCCCGCTGGAGGAGCTTGCTCCAAAGATGTGGGACACGGCCAAGCTCGCTCACCTCGTGGACCCGAGGGCCGTGAAGGAGAGGGGCCCGGGGCTCAAGCTGGAAGAGCTGACCAAGTTCTATATCTGCGAGAAGACCGCAGATGAGGTCAAGGGCTCCATGACGGCCATTGCGAAGAAGTACAAGACGACGAAGGAGAAGATTTGGAAGCTGGTTGAGCTTCTGGACAGGGACTATTTGCTTTACGCAGGTATGGACCCGGCCCTTGCGTTTCGGCTCTTTCAGATCCTCTATCGACTTGTTCCGGCTCGCTCTAGGGCGCAAGGGCTCATCGGCTGGGAACATCGACTAGCCCATGTCACAGCCAAGATGGAGCGGGCGGGATACCTCATTGACGTGGGGTATGCCGAGATGCGGTGTGAAGAGCTGCAATACGAACAGGAGAAGTGGGAGACCGTAGCCAAGACGTTTGGCGTCGAAAACCCCAACTCCAGTCAGCAGCTCATTGAGGTGTTTCAGTCCCTCGGGGTGAAGCTCACGAAGCGGACCAAGCCGAGTAAGAATCACCCTAACGGCCAGTTGGCCATGGACGACGATGTTCTATCAGGTCTGAAGCACCCTCTTGCCGATGCAGTAATCAAGTCGCGCAAGGCTGGCAAGTGGCGTAAGACGTGGTTTGAGAGAGCGTTGAACGGGCGGGGTCCGGATAATCGGGTACACGCCTCGGTCAATTCTCTCCAGGCACGAACGTCAAGGATGTCTATATCCGGGAGCATTCCGGCGCAGACGTTCCCCTCGGGGGACGGGTACGTGCGGCACATGTTCCTTGCTGACGAGGGGCATGTTTCGTGCTCCATTGACTTCGGCAATATGGAGCTTCGCTATCTGGCCGCGTTCTCCCGTGATCCCACGATGCTCGATGCCTTCCTTAACGGAAGGGACCTGCATCAGATCACGGCGGACGCTGCCGGCGTCCCTCGCAAAATCGGGAAGATGGCCAACTTCCTGACGGTCTACGGGGGCGGATGGGCCGCTCTCATGGAACAGGCCCACATTGACGAAGAGACCGCGAGGAAGGTACTCGACGCATTCGCCAGGACGTACCCCGGGGTTGGTCAGTTCGGCAGGCGACTGGCAGACGAAGCCAAAAGAACGGGTTACGTCTACACGGCTACTGGGCGGCGCCTTCCGGTTGACCCTGGTAAGTGGTTCCGGGCACTCAACTACTTCATTCAGGGCGGGAGCCGTGACGTAACGGCTCGGGCCCTGCTGAAGCTCGACGCTGCGGGATTCACCCCGTACATGCGCCTCCCGATCCATGACGAAATCGTCTTTTCGTTCCCGGAGAAGGAGGCTCCCGAGATGGCTCGGGAAGCGGCGAAGTTGATGGAGTTCCCCGTTCAGGGACTCCTCATCCCGGCAGACGCGGAAATCGGTGGACGCTCCTGGGGGAGCGTGCTGGAACTGGAAGAAAGCAAGCACTAGGGGGAGCGATGGGCGAGAACGAGCAGAACGAGGAAACCGAGCCCGCGGGGGGCTTTGAGGAACTCATCTCCGGTATCGAGAACGAGATGAACGCTCAGCGGCTCCACAAGCAAGGGGCATACGCCGTGACTGCGGCCCGCATCTCCGGAACGGTCCTCACTGAGGCCATGGCTTCAGGCGTGCCTTACGAACTCGCAAAGGAGATGTCCGCCGATACGTGGAACTCGATTATGGGTTTCGCCGCTATCGAGGTGGTTGACGGGACTGAGGGCTGAGGCTCCTTGTCACAGGCTCCCGGGGCTGGACGGACGTAGCCCTCTTGGAGGGCGTCATAGGCGAAGTGCTGTGGCTCGGTAGGTACAGGCCCCGTGACGTGCTGCTGATTCACGGGGCCTGTCCTCGGGGGGCCGATGCCATTGCGGACCGCTTCGCCTGCGGTATCGGCATGAGCGTCCGCCGGCATCCAGCCGACTGGGACGCATACGGGAAGCGAGCCGGATTCCTCCGCAACGCGGAGATGGTAAGTGCTGGAGCTGACCTCTGTTTGGCCTTCATAAAGGGCGGTAGCCCAGGGGCCTCAATGACTGCCAGCCTCGCCAAGAAGGCGGGGATTACTACTCAAATCTTCGAGGACGTGTAATGCCACTGACTTACGACTATTCCGGCTATCCCAGCAGGGACCGGCTCGACCTGGCGAACATTCCGAAGGAGTGCATCACGGTATCCGTCAGCATCGCTGACGAGAAGTTGAAGGAAGCCGTCGTGAAGCGCATTCGGCTGCTCAAGGGATCTCTGGACAACGCCAAGCAGACTGAGCAATGGGGCGTAGCTCACCGGGTTTCCTGCAAGCTCAAGGTTCTTGAGGACGTTCTGAAGGAAGCGGCTCTGTGATGTTCGAAGACATGGAGATGGACTGTGAGTGAAAAGGATCTGCCGCGCTTCCTGATCTCCTACGGGGGTCGAGACCACCGGCTTGCGTACACCGAGGACAACGTACGGAACAGCCTTAGGGGCGTATACGTTCGTCGGCCTTGGGGGCTCGACGGGGCGAAGGTCTATGGCCTGCCCGGATACGAGGATGTGACAGGACGCTTCATCATCGGGGAGAACCATGAGCCGGCACCGTTCTAGCGAAGCGCTGAAGGCATTTCTCACGGAGCTGTCTGACCTGACCACGAAGTATGGATACGTCATTGAGGGTGACGTAGACAGCGAGGGCTACAAGGGGTTCGCGAGTGTCCGGGGGAATGGAATCAGGCGGGACCTCGTCCATGACGGAGACCGATACGACGCCTTCTAGCCGTCCCTCTTGGGACATGTGGGCTCTTGGCATCGCTGATGCCGTAGCCCCTCGGGGGGACTGCACCAGATCACGTGTTGGTGCGGTCCTCCTGGACCGCAGGCGGCGCGTAGTCATGTCGGGGATGAACGGCACTGTCCCGGGTGAGAAAGGCTGCCTAGCGGGCGCCTGCCCCCGAGGGCGGACGACGTACGAGCAGATACCCGCCGGCAGTGATTACGGGAACTGCATCGCCATTCACGCCGAAGAGAACCTGTTGATCAATGCGAGGCGCGAAGACCTGGAAGGCGGAACGGTCTACGTGACTCGGGCTCCGTGTTATCGCTGCCTTCCGCGTCTCAAGGCTGCTGGTGTGTTCCGGGTCGTGTGGCGGTCTGAGACGGGCTATGAGGCCAAGGTCTTGGACTGGGCCCAGAGCCCGGCTCGCTGAAGGGGGGAAACGACATGGCTGCGGGTGGGTCGAACCGACTCCTGACCCCGGACGAGACCGCTGAGCGGCTGGCCGTGCCCAAGCGCACGCTCTACGCGAAGTGGCGTGAGTGGGGCATACCAGCCTTCAAGGTGGGGAAGCATCTCAGATTTCGCGAACGTGACCTTGATCACTGGGTGGCCCAACAGGCTTGTGACTAGGGGGAGTTGGCGTGTAAAACATCGTGCTGAGCCGGGAAGTGGGTCCCGGCCCTGGTCAGTAAGGGGGTTGAAGCCACATGGCTTCGATCATCAAGCGGTGTGACTGCAAGGTGGGCGCTTGGCCGCGCTGCCGACACTCGTGGGTCGTCCGGTTCCGGGACGCCAACGGGGATCAGAAAGAGGAGTCGTTCCCTCACAACAAGAAGACCGAGGCCAAAGACCTTGCAACGAAGGTCGAGAACGACAAGCGCCTTGGCGTGTACGTCGACCGCAAGCACTCTAAGCGGACCTTCGCGGACTGCTGGGAAGAGTGGTTGGGCTTCGGGCAGCGGGAGGACTCTTCTCTTGCGCAGTACCGGAGCATCTACAAGAACCACTTTGCCGACATGTTCGGCAGCCGCCGAATCGGCTCTATCACTCCCTCGGACATCACTACTTGGGAGAACAGCCAGAAGGAGCGCGGTTACAAGCCCTACGGCATTGAGGGCCGAAAGGTGGTCCTGAAGTCGTTCCTCAAGTATTGCTATGAGGCGGAGATCGTTCCGAAGTACGCCGGAAAGACGATCGCCGTGAACGGTCGCAACGAGTCGGCCTACCGTCCGGTGGAAGACGACGAGATTCCGACCACTGCTGAGGTCATGGCGATCTATGAGGCCATGCGACCGGTGTACAAGTCGTCAATCTGGACTCAGGCGGGCTGCGGTCTGAGGGTGGGTGAGGCCCTGGCCTTTTCACAGTCGCACCTCACCCGCCGAGAGGGCTGGTACTTCGTCCAGAACCAGCTAACCAACTTCGGGAAGAACGGTCGGGCGAACCGAGGGACAAACGTCAAGAACGAACCGAAGTGGAGTCGGAAGGGCCGTTGGGTGCCCATGCCTCCCTCGGTGGCTGACGAGCTGGAGAAGCATCGGGCCTTCTGGGAGCCGTGGGGCGAAGAGGGCTGGTACTACGAGTCAGAGACCTACCAGCACCGACACCCCTCACGGACGACGTACACGGACCGCTGGAACGAAGCGATCAAGCGCGCCGGACTGGAGGGCTCGGGCTACACCCCGAAGGCTCTCCGCCACTACTTCGCAAGCATGGCTATCGCTGCGGGGGTACCCCTGTATGAGGTGGCAAGGTGGATGGGGCACAGCTCCACCAAGGTCACGGAACAGGTCTACGCGCACCTCGTAGACGGGGCCGATGAGCGGATCACTGGAGCTTTCGAGGCGTCGCTTGCGGACGCCTTCCGGAGTCGCCTGACGTTGGTGGACGATGACGCAGCCTGATGAGGGTTGCTGACCCCCAAAGCTGAGTTTTCGCTGAGTTTCAGGGCCTCTCACTTGCATCTTCGCAGGTGGGAGGCCCTTCCGGTTTTAACGTGGAGTTCTATACCGGTGTGGGGACGACCCTCGACATGCCCGTCATGCTCGCTCCCGTCCCCAACCTGATCGACTTCTCCGAGAAGAAGGTGTTGATCACCGACGACGTCGCCGACACCGGCAAGACGCTCAAGCTGGTCCGCGACTTCTGCCTCGACACCGTCGCCGAGGTCCGCAGCGCCGTCGTCTACGAGAAGTCCCAGTCGCTGGTGAAGTGCGAGTACGTGTGGAAGCGGACCGACGACTGGATCAACTTCCCGTGGTCCGTGGAGCCGCCCGTGGTGCGGCGGGCCGACCAGGTGCTCGACGCCTGACACCAAGAAACACCAAGAAAAAGGGGCTCTCCCTTCCGGGGAGCCCCTTTCTCACAGCCGTGCAGGGCCTCAGACCGTGCCCAGCTTCACGATCGACAGCAGTGCGATCAGCTGGATCGCCGACGCGCCCAGCGCCTTCGGCCAGGGCAGGTCGTGGGAACGGCTGACCATGAGGGTCAGCAGCGCGCCGCCCGCGATCCAGGTGGCCCAGCCCAGCAGCTGGACGAACGTCGCGTCGCCGCCGGCGAACATCGCGAAGACCAGGCGGGGTGCGTCCGTGATGGACATGATCAGCATGGACAGGCCGACCGTGGGCTGCCAGGCGCCGTCGCCGCCGAGCTGGCGGGCCAGGGTGTGGGTGACCACGCCCAGGATGAACGCGCTGATCACCATCGCGACCGCCGTCGTCAGGACGATGGGGATGGCGTTGGAGAGTGTGGCGTTTATCGCATCCTTGCGGGCGCCGTCGAAGCCGAAGACGGCGAGCAGGCCGTAGAGGAACGTGACGATGAGGGCCGGGCCCCACATCGTGTAGTCCCGCATCTGGAGGAAGGTCTGCTTGGGGGCGAGGACGATGCCCCTCAGCAGGGCCTTCCAGTGCAGGCGCGGGCCGACCGGGCCGGGCGGCGGGGCGGCCGAGCCGGCGCGGTAGGTGTCGCCCTGGTTGTAGGGGTCCTCGCCGACCGTGAAGGCCTGGGTGTGGCCCGGGTTGTTCGCCGCGTACGGGTCGTGCGGGCCCTGAGGGCCGGGCGGGTACGCGCCGTCGCCGAAGTACTCCGGCTCGCCCTGGTCGCCGTAGCCGCCGCCGGGCCGCCCGGCGTTCGGCTGCGGCCAGGTGGGGCCGCCGCCGCTGCCGTACGGCGGCTGCTGCTGCGGGTACGGCTGCGGCGCCGGCGGGTAGCCGTACGACGGTCCCTGCGGCGTCTGCTGCCCGTACGGAGGGTTTTGCGGTCGCGTCTGAGGAGCGCCGTTGTTCCGGCCGCGTCCGATCCTGAATCCAGCCACGTCTTCGAACGTACCTGGTCCCGCGCGGTGGCGTGCCGGGCCCGGGCATCCGGGCCCGGCTTTGCGGCCGAGCTGTGACATCCCTTAGGGGGTAAGGGCCTTCAGGTGTCCGTGTGTTGTAAGGGTTCGGCCGTACGGGCGGCGCATCGAGCCTCACCGGGCCGTCAGTCAGTACGTGACAGGTCCGCCGTGCCGTCCCCCTCGAGGCCGGACAGGCGTACGCCACCCGCCCCCCCCCGGCGCCCGGGAGCCGCCCCGACCCAGTTCGGTCCGTTCGGGTCGGGGCGGCCCGGGGCGGCGGCTTGTCCCGGGCCGGCTCCAGGCAGGTCAGTCGGGAAGCGTCCCGCCGAGCTCCGGCAGGACGATCGCGCCGGTCTTCGTCGGCACCGTGCCCGTGCCCGGCATCAGCAGCGCGCCGTTCGCCGCGCCCACGGCCAGGTCCGCCCGGCCGTCGGCCGTCAGGTCGCGCAGGCGGAGGGTGTAGCCGAAGGAGGCGTAGGAGTCGGCCGGGCCCAGCACCGTCTGGGCGATCCACGAGGAACGGGTGCCGCTGAGGCCGCCGGAGCCGCCGCGGAAGACGTGGACGCCGCCCTGGTCCTCCAGGCCGTCGACGTCCTCGTGCGGCACGCCGACCGCGAGGTCCGCGTAGCCGTCGCCGCCCGCGTCCGCGGCCGAGATGGCGTAGCCGAAGTTGTCGTCGGCCTCCGGGCTGCCGGAGACGCCCGAGGTGGCCTGGGTGAACGTGGTCGACGTGCCCGGGCCCGACGCCGTGCCGCGCCAGATCGTGACGGCGCCCTTGCCGTTGTCCTTGTCGGGCAGGCCGAGGGCGATGTCGCCGTAACCGTTCTTGTCGAAGTCGCCGATGACCGGGCTCGGGTAGAGGCCCTGCTGCCGGTCGCTGAGGGTCCTGGACGCGCCGGAGGCGAGGCCGGTGGACGTGCCCTTGAGGAACCAGGCGCGCTCGCGGATGTCGCTGCCGGTGATCTCCGTGCCGATCACCACCAGGTCGGTCTTGCCGTCCCCGTCGACCTTTCCGGCCCCGAGTCCGGAGGAGTACCAGCCAGCCGACGCCTTGTCGATCTTGCTGACCTTCCCGGTCGTGCCCGACTTGGTGAACGGGCCCCGGTACAGCCACGTCTCCCCGCCGCCGATCACCGCCAGGTCGGGCGAGCCGTCGCCGGTGAAGTCGCCGGTGGCGAGGTCGCGGCCGAAGTGGCCGCCCGCTCCGCCGGCGGGCGTGAGGTTGGTGCCGCCGGACAGGCCGGACCTGGAGCCCCAGAGAACCGTGACCGTGCCGCGGTAGTCGTCGCTGCCCACGTGCTCGGTGGGATTGCCGACGACGAGGTCCGCGTAGCCGTCCTTGTTGAGGTCGGCGCTCGCGAGGGACGCGCCGAACTGGTCGTCCTCCTCCCCGGCCCCGGGGACGCCGGCGCTGTCCTGGTGGAGGAATTTCGGGTGGGCGGTGTCGAGGCCGGAGGCGGTGCCGTACACGACGGTCACCGTGCCACCCTCGCGGTCGACGTCGTCGTAGCCGCCGTAGGCGAGGTCGCGGCGCCCGTCGCCGTTGAAGTCGTCGTAGTGCCCCGCCACCGCCGCGGAGGCCGGGCCGGTGAGGAACACGGGGGTGACGCCGGTCGCCAGCAGGGCGGCGACCAGGGCGGTCGTGGTGGATCTGCGCATGGGGTCTCCTGGTGGGGTCAGCCGATCAGGCCGGACTGGTTCGTCAGCCGATCAGGCCGGCTGGTGCGTCAGCCGATGAGGCCGGTGCCGAACGCGCCGTACGAGCGGGTCTGGCCGAGGCTGCCCGGGCCGAAGGAGCGGGCGCCGTCGGTGACGGGGCCGGTGGCCGAGCCGCGCAGGGCCGTGACGGCGCCGACGCCCTCGTTCTCGAAGCCGGCGGTGATCGTGAACTCGGCGCGGCCGTCCTTGGTGACGTCGGCCAGCAGGACGTCCGAGCCGAAGTAGTCCATGGCCTCGGCGGTGCCCGGGACACCGGCGGTGGCCTGGGTGAGGGTGCGGCCGCCGGTGCGCGAGACGCCCGAGGCCGAGCCGTTCATCAGGACCGTGGAGCCGGAGTCCTCGAGGGTGCCGACGTCCTCGAAGACCACGCCGACGGCGAGGTCGCCGTAGCCGTCTCCGTTGGCGTCGCCGATGGAGACCGAGCCGCCGAAGCCGTCGTTCGCCTCGTCGGCGCCGGGGACCCCGGTGGAGGCCTGGGTCAGCTCGGCCATGGGGGCGTCGCCGTTGACCGGGCCGCCCTCGGAGCCGCGGATGACGACGACCCGGCCGCCGAAGGAGCCGCTGTGGTCGTCGTCCTTGGTGAAGACGTTGCCGAGGGCGATCTCGTCGTAGCCGTCGCCGTCGATGTCGCCGAGGGCCAGCGAGGTGCCGCCGTTCAGGGGGCGGGGGACCGAGGTGTCCGGGCCGGTGGGGGAGCCGAGGTAGGCGACGCCCTTGGACCAGCTGCCCGACTCGGCCGAGTCGAGGCGGACGCGGTAGGTGAGGACCAGGTCCGACCGGCCGTCGCCGTTGGTGTCGCCCGCCTTCATGGCGTCGACGCTGTACGCCGTCTCGGGTGTGTTGACGCGCTTCGCGGCGCCGGTGGTGCCGGTCGTGGTGAAGGGGCCGCGGATCACGTAGGCGTGGGACGAGCCGGTGCCGACGGCCAGGTCCGCCTTGCCGTCGCCGTCGAAGTCGCCCGTGGTCAGCAGCCGGCCCCAGTGGTCGTGCCCGGAGACCGCCGGGTCCTTGACCGAGGTGCCGTTCCTCAGGCCGCTCGCCGAGCCCCACAGCACGGTGACGGAGCCGCCGTCGGTGTCGGTGCCGACGTCCTCGCCGGAGGAGCCGACCGCGAGGTCGGTGTAGCCGTCGCCGTTGAGGTCGGCCACGGCGAGCGCGTCGCCGAAGGTGTCCTCGGCCTCTGCGGCGCCGGGCACGCCGGCGGTGTTCTGGCTGACGACGGTCCGCTTGGCCGGGTCGAGGCCGGTGGCGCCGCCGTAGACGACGGCGACGTAGCCGGCCATGCCGTGGCCGTCGACCTTGGCGTACGGGGCGGCGAAGGCGACGTCCCCGTAGCCGTCGCCGTTGAAGTCGGCCCTCGGGCCGGTGGCGGGCGCGGCGGTGGCCGCCGTCGCGGGCAGGGCGGTGAGCAGGCCGGTGGTGAGGGCCGTGGCCAGGAGGAGGGTGCGCTTGCGCATCTGTGGAGTCCCAGGGGTCGTGATCAGGAGCGATCAGGAGTTGAGTGAGGTGCCGTAGCCCGGTGCGCCGGCCGTGGAGACGCCGGTCGTACCCGGGCCGAAGCTGACGGATTCGGTGGCCGTCGGGCCCGAGGCGGTGGAGCGCAGGGACCAGACCGCGCCGTCGCCGGCGTTCTCGCCCGGCGCGGAGACGGACAGGTCGGCGCGGTGGTCGCCGGTGTGGTCGGTGAGGGTCACGCGGGCGCCGAAACGGTCGCCGCTCTCCGAACTCCCGGGCACGCCCGCGGTGTTCTGGGTGTACGACATCGCGCCCTTGGTGGTCAGGCCGGACGCCGAGCCGAACAGCACCGTGACGGCACCGGCGGCGGCGTTCTCGCCCGCGGCGCCGATCGCCAGGTCGGCGAAGCCGTCGCCGTTGACGTCGCCGAGCGAGACGCCGCTGCCGAAGCGGTCGCCCCGCTCGGAGGCGCCGGGCACACCGGCGGTGTCCTGGGTGAGGGCGAGCGGGGCGCGGCTGGTGTCCCGGCCGTCGGGTCCGCCGTAGACGACCGTGACCCGGCCGCCGAGCGCGCCGGCCGGGTCGGCGGAGGTTTCGCGGTCGTTGCCGATAGCCATGTCGGCGTGGCCGTCGCCGTCGATGTCGCCGACGGCGGACACGTCAGCCGGCGGGCAGGTCCTGCAGCCAGTCGGTGTAGTTGCTGATCTCCATGTCGGCCAGGCTGGTGGCCGCGTGGGCGGTGTTCGCGGCGCGGCCGTGCAGGACCACCCGGGGGTGGCCGTCGCCGGCGACGTCGCCGTAGGAGAGGTGGGTGGTGCCGTGCGAGGAGGACCACCTGTAGTTGCGCGAGCCGGAACCGCCGTTGTCAGCGCCGGCCTTGGCGATCGGCCCGTTCACGAGGGACAGGGTGACCGGGCCGGTGGAGCCGACCGCGACGTCCGCGTCCCCGTCGGCGTCGACGTCGCCCGCGACCAGCGCCTGGCCGTAGCGGTCGTAGTCGGTGCTGAAGAAGCTGAACAGCGTACGGGCGCCGGACAGGCCGGTCGCCGAGCCCCAGACGATGGTGACGGTGCCGTCGTTGGTGTCGGTGCCGTCCTCGCCGGGCGTGCCGATCAGGAGGTCGGCGTAGCCGTCGGTGTTCAGGTCGGCGGAGGCCAGGGCGGAGCCGAAGGCGTCGTCGGCCTCGGCGGCGCCGGGCATACCGGCCGTGTTCTGGGTGAGCAGCGTGCGTGTCGAGCTCTTCGGGCCGGTGGAGCTGCCGTAGACGACGGACACGGCGCCCGCCCTCGCCTGCCCGGCGACCGTGGCGCCGGGTGCGCCGATGGCCAGGTCGGCGCGGCCGTCGCCGTTGAAGTCGTACGGGGCGGCGGCCGTGGCGGCGTGCGCGGCGGGTGCGGACAGGGTCAGGGCGAGCGGGGTGAGGGCCACCGCGAGGACGGCGGCGGTGACGCGGGTGCGCATGAGGGCTCCGGGAGTGAGCTGACGGGATGTCACTGGGCGATCACCGCGCCGAAGCTGCGGCCGGCCTTCAGCGAGACGCCGGCGGCGGTCAAGCCCGTGGAGCCCGTGGTGGTCGGGCCGGTGGAGGTGCCGCGCAGGGTCCAGACGCCGCCGGAGCCGTTCTCGCCGGCGACGCCGATGACCAGGTCCGCCTTGCCGTCCTTCGTGAGGTCGGTCAGGTCGACGGCGGAGCCGAAGCGGTCCCAGGCCTCGGCGGTGCCGGGAACGCCGCTGGTGTTCTGCGTGTAGGACGTGGCGCCGCTGGTCTTCAGGCCGGAAGCGGAGCCGAACAGGACGGTCACGGAGCCCGCCTCCGCCACCGTGCCGAGGTCCTCGCCGTGAGCGGCGACCGCGACGTCCGCGTAGCCGTCGCCGTTGATGTCGCCGGTGCTGACGGCCGAGCCGAAGGCGTCGTCGGTCTCGCCCGCGCCGGGCACGCCGGTGGTGTCCTGGTGCACGACGGTCGGCGTCTGCGCCGGGTCGGGGCCGTTCGGGCCGCCGTACCAGACGGTGATCTGGCCGCCCTTGTGGCCGCCGGGCTTGTGGCCGGACGGGTCCGTGGAGTCACCGAGGACGAGGTCGCCGTAGCCGTCGCCGTTGATGTCGCCGACCGAGCCGGGGAAGCCGTCGGCGTTCGGCAGCTCGGCGAACTTGTAACCCGTGCCGGTCCAGCGGTAGTACCAGATCTGGCCGCCGGAGTCGCCGTCCACGGCGTGCGGGTGGACGCGCTCGGCAGCGCCGTCGCCGGTCATGTCGCCCGCGATCACCTCGTACCCGCCGCCGAGTTCGCCGGCGCGGTAGTGGCTCAGCGGGCCGCCGGTGCGGGTGAAGGGGCCCAGGTACAGGCGGATCTGGCTCTGGCCGGTGAGCGTCACGTCCGTGTCGCCGTCGCCGTCGAAGTCGCCGGTCGCGATGCCCCGGGAGAAGCCGCCGTACTCGGACAGCGACGTCGGCTGCGGCAGGCCCTTGCCGCTGGTCAGGCCCGACGTGCTGCCCCACAGGACGGTGCCGGAGCCGATGCCGTCCCGGTCGCCGATGCTCTCGCCTGCGGAGCCCACGACGAGGTCGGAGTAGCCGTCGCGGTCCAGGTCGGCGGCGGCGAGGGCGGAGCCGAACAAATCGGCCGACTCGGCGGTGCCCGGAATGCCGGGGGAGTTCTGGGTGATGATCGCCTTACGGGTGGCCGAGACACCGGACGACGAGCCGTAGAGCACGACGACGGCGCCGGCGCAGGAGGCCGAGCCGACGTCGGTGCAGGGGGCGCCGGCCGCGACATCCCGGTACCCGTCGCCGTTGAAGTCCCCGGCGAGGCCCGAGGGCGCGGCGGCGGCCGGGGTGGTGGTGAGCAGGCCGGTGGTGAGCGTGGCGGCCAGGAAGAGGGTGCGCTTGCGCAAGAGGGGGCTCCGGGTGGGTGGGGGCCGGACCTGGAAGGCCCGGCCCCGGGGGATGCGGGGTGGCTCAGTCGGCGAAGTTGGCGCCGAAGTTCGGGTAGCCCGTCGTGGAAACGCCCGAGGTGCTGGGGGAGACGGTGCGCGAACCCGTGGCGGTGATCTTCGTGCCGCTGGACGGCATGTAGAGGACCGCGCCGTTGCCGTCGTTCTCGTACGAGCCGGCCAGCAGGTCGGCCCGGCCGTCGCCGGTGACGTCGTCGAGCTTGACGTCGGTGCCGAGGAAGTCGCCCTTCTCGTCCGAGCCGGGGACGCCCGCGGTGCTCTGTGCGAAGGACTGGGTGCCGGTGGAGGTGTTGATGCCCGAGGCCGAGCCGTACAGCACGACGAGCTGGCCGGCGTCCGCGACCGACCCGATGTCCTCGCCCGCGACGCCGACCACGAGGTCCTGGTAGCCGTCGCCGTTGACGTCGCCCAGGTCCAGCTCGTAGCCGAAGTAGTCGTTCCGCTCCGAGCTGCCGGGGACGTTGCCGGTGTTCTGGGTGATGCCGGTGGTGGAGCCGACGCCGCCCGGCGCGCCGTAGGTGATCCACACCTTGCCACCGTCGGCGGCCTCCGGGAAGGTCACCCCGTCGTCGGTCCGGTTCCAGTGCATGCCGGTGACGATGTCGCCGTAGCCGTCGCCGTTGATGTCGCCGATGCCGGTGATGACACCGGCCTTCAGCGGCCGGGCGTCGGCGGCGGACAGGCCCGAACCCGTGCCGAGGAGGAGGTAGTTGGCGTTCCAGTACCGGCCGGTGGCGGTCTCGAAGCCGTCGACGACCAGGTCGGTGCGGCGGTCGCCGTTGACGTCGCCCGCGGTGAGGTTGAGAGGGCCGGACCCGTCGCCCGATGCCTGGATCGGTGCCTTGACGCTGTACCGGCCCTTGACCGCGGTGCCGGAGGTGCTGATGCCGCCCTTGTAGACGTAGATGACGTTGGAGGTGTTGCCGACGGCCAGGTCCGCCTTGCCGTCGCCGTCGAAGTCGCCGGCGGCGAGGTTCCTGCCCCACCGGTCGTGCTGGGTGGGGGCCGCGTCCGCGATGGAGACGCCCTTGCCGGTGATGCCCTGGGCCGAGCCCCACAGGACCGCGACACCGCCGCCGTCCTTGTCGCTGCCGACGTCCTCCAGCGGGGAGGAGACGGCGAGGTCGTCATAGCCGTCGCCGTTGAAGTCGGCGTAGGCGCTGTCGGCGCCGAACACGTCACCGCTCTCGGCGGTGCCCGGGTTGCCGGCGGTGTTCTGGCTGATGGCGGACCGCTTCGCGGACGAGACTCCCGTCTTCGTGCCGTACAGGACGACGAGCTGGCCGGCGTCCTTCTTGCCGCTCACGTACGCGCCGGCGGCGGAGAACGCCACGTCGCCGATGCCGTCGTGGTTGAAGTCGGCCTGCGGGGCCTGCGTCGGGTCCGCGGCCGCCGCCGTACCGGCCGTGGCCGTGAGCAGCGTGCCGGTGAGGGCGGCAGCCGCGGCGGTCGCCAGGGCGAGGCGCAGGCGGGGGCGACGGAACGGGCGCGCGTGCGGGTGTGCGGGCGCGTGCGGGCGCCCGGAGGGGCGCTCGTGCTGATGCATGCGAGATCTCCTGCTGCATGCGGGGATGCCTGGCGGACATCCACAGTCGATGGAGGGCCGGACTGTCCGTGTTCGCCGGTAGTTGTCCGGGCGTTCACGGTGGTCGGCGATCAGGAGACCTGTGTGGGGACGTAAGGGTTGTACGTGAGTTCGGTTAATTTGCGAGGCGGTTGAGAAGTGGGGTTTCGCGTCACTCGGCGGGCACCGGCCGGTACCGCACGTCGACCGCTGCCTTACGGTCGTCCCCGACGAGCAGCTCCAGCCGTACGGGCGCTCCCCCGGGGTTGTCGAACAGCCGGATCCCGTCGCCGAGCAGCACGGGCACGATGTGCAGGTCGATCTCGTCGATCAGCCCGCGGTCCAGGAGCTGCCGGCCGATGGTCGGCGAGAACACCTCGACGTTCTTCCCGCCGGCGGCCTCGCGCGCGATCCGGAGCGCCTCGGCGACGTCGCAGCTCAGGAAGGTCACGCCCGGGGTGGGCTGCGCGTCCTCCGGGTGGTGCGTGAGCACGAACACGGGCCCCTGCCAGGCGCCGCCGTAGATCCCGCTGGGGTCGGGACAGGCGTCCCAGCCGACCCGGCCGCCCAGCACGGCGCCGGTCGTCTCGGCGTACTCCTTGGTGAGGCCGGGGCGGAAGGTCGCCCCCGTCATCCAGTCCATCGTGTGATTCGGGCCCGCGACGAATCCGTCCAGGGACATAGCGAAGTGCCAGAGCACCTTGCCGGCGGCGGTCTGCGGTTCCATGTCGTCCATGTCGGTCGGCCTCTCCCGGCGCGTGGTCACGGCTGCTTGCGGACGCGGTAGCGCAGGTGCAGCACCCGGTCGCCCTGGATCACGATGTGCGGGTCCTCGAGCAGATGCTGGGCGGCGACCGAGCCGAAGTAGCGCTTGCCCGAGCCGAAGACCACCGGCACGACGTCCATCGCCACCTCGTCGACCAGCCCCAGCGCGAAGGCCTGCCCGCCGGCGTCCCCCGCCGCCACACCGACGTCACGGTCCTCCCCGGTCAGCTCCTTGGCCTTGGCGATGGCCTCCTCCACACCGTCGACGAAGTGGAACGGCGCGTCCGGGTGCCACCCCTCGGGCCGGGGCCGGTGCGACACGACCACCACGTGCTCACCGGCCGGCGGCACGCCGCCCCACCCGTCGGTCATGTCGAACACATGCCGCCCGACGACCAGCGTCCCGATCTTGGCCATGGTCGGCTGCACGTAGTCGGCGGAGGCCTTGGACACCTTGGCGTACTGGTTGATGGGGACGTCACCGTTGCCGTACCAGTCGAAGAGCGGCCCGACCTGGTCGTCCGGGTCGGCGATGAAGCCGTCCAGGGACACGACGTTGTGCATCACGACGGTGGTCATCGCGGCTCCTGTGGGTTCGGGGGCCGGGAGCGGCCCTTGTGCATCCATAGACCGGACGCAGGCCGGAAACTCATCGCGCGGGTCGCGCGCGACGGTCAGGCGTTCAGCAGGTCCTTGGAACCGGCACGATGACGACCGCCCTTCGGCAGCGCCGTCTTCGCCGTCAGCCCGCGCGACTGCCAGGCGTTGTCGCGGAGCTTGAACAGGGCCCAGTAACGGGTGGGGCACAGCAGCACGATGTTCATGAACACGGCCGCCGGGGTGCCGACGAGCCAGGAGCGCCAGCGCTGGCGCGCGGTCATGTCCGGCCGCATGAGCACGTACAGCCCGGACTGGCCGTACCGCACGACCAGGTACACGGCGAGGTACACCAGGGCGATGCCGGGGTTGTGGTACCGCCCGCCCAGGGTCATGAGCGTCATGACGACGATCCAGGCCAGCATGACCGGGGTGATGACGAGCTGGAGCAGCCCGAACGTCGGCGAGATGAGCTGCTTCAGCGACAGCCGCGCGTACACGAACGGCAGCATCCACCACCACGACCGGGCCCAGCGCAGCCGCTGCCGGTAGGTCTTCCTCAGCGTCGTCGGCATGTCGGTGACGACTCCGGCCTCATTGACAAGCCACCCGGGAGCGACTGTCGACCGCCCGGCGCGAGGCCGTCGATGCCTGCCACCGCTACCTGACCGGCCACCTCGACCAGCTCCGCTACGACACGGCACTTGCGAGCGGGTGGCCGATAGCCACCGGCGCGGTCGAGGGCGCCTGCCGCCACTTGATCGCCGACCGCCTCGACATCACCGGCGCCCGCTGGGGCCTGCCCGGAGCCGAAGCCGTCCTGCAACTGCGTGCCATCGTCTCCAACGGAAACCTCGACCCCTACTGGCGCTTCCACACCGCCCGCGAGCACGAGCGCCTCTACTCCAACCAGCAGAGCTACGCCCTCACCGCTTGATCGCGACCGTCACTCGAAACGAACCGCACCCATCGGCGATGACCTGCTCGGGCGGACGGATCAGGGAGGCGGTGCACCACTTGTTCTCCGCCCTCGGCCCTGGGCGAGCGGGAAGTTCGCCGCTGCGCCCGCCGGGCGGGTGAATCACATCGTGCGGACGCCGGGGAGCCGGGCGGGTGTCGAAGACGCAGGCCACGGTCGCCATCCGCTTGCGGTTCGGCTTCTCGCCCGGCGCGAGCCGGCCGCGATGACCGGTCGCGGCCTTCGCGGCGGCCCGACGGGTGGCCTCGCGCAGAGCCTCGGGCCGCATGACCACGCCCTTGCCGTCCACTTGGATTACCAACGGCATCTCGCGGCTGCACGGAACCGGAATCCTGGTCCGGTAGAAGTCGTCGACGTCGACCGCGGCGGCGACCACGAGCTCTTCCAGCCTGCGCTTGCCGAGCACTTTCCCGCAGCGGCGCTCGACCGCATCGTGCGCCTGGTCGAACGAGCCGCGGACGGCCTCGGTGACCGCGAGCCGACGCAGGCCCATCGAATGCCGACCAGCTGGCAGCGACAGCGCGACGTCGGCGGGATGGACATTGCCCAGGCCCCGGCCCCGGTGGGCGACCCGCGTGGCCCGGACCAGTCCGAACACGCTGGCCAGCCAACGCGAGTGTCCTGTCTCCCGCCAGGGGCGCACCTGCCCCTCCGGCCCGGTCACGGGCGGCCCGCCGCTGCCACGGACCTCTTCCTCCTCCAGCCTCGCGCGCAGGTCCAGATGGTCCTGCAGCAGCTGTCGTAACAGCTCCCGCCCGGCGACGTCGAGGCGTTCTTCCAGCTCGGCGTGGGTCCACGCGCTCGCATCGCTGCCCGACAAGGTGCACATCAGGGTCTCGAAGGCGCTGACCGAGCGCGCAAAGGGGTCAGTGGTGGCATGAGTGTCGTACGGTTTCATCTCCGGGGCTCTTCCCGTCCTGCTTCGATATGGGTCGCACCTTCGAATGTAGGCGCGGAAGAGCCCTGCTGTTAACGGGAGTTGGGCGAAGCAGCCATCCGGCGACGGGCCGGGGTGAACATCCCCGGGGTGTCCTCGTCCAGCCAGCCCCGCTCCACCAGCCGCTTCAACTTCGACCGCGTGCCCTCGATCTTCCCGGTCTCGGCCGGCAGGCCGATCCTCGGCACGATCTGCTTGGCGCGGACCGGCCCTGGCGCGTCTGCCACCACCTCCAGGATGTCCCGATACGCCCGCGGCGGGACTCCGAACCCATCCCGGGCTGCCAGTTCGGCACCGTCAGCACCCCGATGACCTGCCGCTCGGCCCCCGCATATGCCGACGCGAGCCGCTCACCCGCAGCCGGCTGTCCAGCATCGACGGCCGCCGCCGACTTCTCCGGGGTCACCTCCGCGAGCACTTCGGCGACCGTCTCCCGCGCGATCCGCAGCCGCTCCAGGCTCTCCCGGGCCAGCTCCAGCTTCCCGGCCAGCTCGGCGACCTCGGCCTCCAACTCCTCCACCCGCACCCGGGCAACCACCTCGCGCGCTTCCAACTCCTCAAACAGCGAGCCCATCCGCCACCCTCCTCCACCACCACGGTAGAGAGGAGCAGCCCGGAACACAGCCCATCCGCATCGTCCACGCCCTCCGGTCGGCTTTCAAGCGCCGGCAGGCCGACGGTGCAGAGGGGACTGCGCTCCGAAGAAAAGATCTTGAGGTTCGCGCGATGAGTTCCGAAAGGGACGCCGGTATGTACTCACGGGCCCCTTCGGTCCCGACCAAGTGCAATGACTGGAGAGAACGATGTCCGACAACCGCGCGAACGACACGGCCGCGATCACTGCCGTCCTTGAGAGCCTCTACAAGGCATGGGACGCCGGCGACGCCGACGCCTTCGTCGCCGACTACACACAGGAGGCCACCGCGATCATGCCCGGCTCCTACCGCGCCTCCCGCGAGGAGGTTCGGCAGGGCATGGCGGCGGGGTTCGCCTCCTTCCTGAAGGGCACCACGACGACCAACCGGCAGCTGGGGATCCGGTTCCTGGGTCGCGACGGCGCGATCGTCGTGAGCGAGGCCGGCATCCTCTTCCCCGGCGAGTCCGAGGTTCCCGCCGACCGGATCGTGTACGCGACCTGGGTGTTGGAGAAGCGCGACGACGCCTGGCTGATCGCCGCCTACCACAACAGCCCGGTCAAATCCGCTAGCTGATCCAAAGTCAGCCCTGCCCGGGTCCGCCCGCACCTGTCGGGCGGGCCCGCCCGACAGGTGCGGGCGGATCAGCCGTCGACCTTCTGCGCCAAGCCGAAGGCGGCGAACACGTCGGCGTCCTGGAAGACCGAGACACGGCTGATGCCGCCAGCCGTGACCGTGAACACCTGCAGGGTGTGCAGCTCGAACACGCCGGCGTCCCCGCGCCGATAGGCGGCGAAGCCGGCCTGCCCGTTGGCCCGCACCGGCAGCAACCGCCAGGCCTTGCCGGCCTTGGCGAACACCCAGCCCATGAAGCTCGCGTAGTTCTCCCGGCCGGTGAACCAGTTGACCACGGGCGGCATCTCCATGAGGACGTCCTCGGTCACCACCTGCAGCAGCCCTTGGATGTCCGCCCGGACGAAGGCCGCCATGTACCGGTCCACCCACGACCGTTGCTCTGCGGCGGAAGGCTCAGCGACCTGCTCCTGCAGCACTCCCGCCGCCCGGATCCGGGCGCGAGCCCGCTGCAGCGAGCTGTTCACGGCCGCGACCGAGGTCTCCAGGATGTCCGCTGCCTCCGCCGCCGGGTAGTCGAGCACGTCGCGCAGGATCAGGACGGCGCGCTCTCTCGGTGACAGCAATTGCAGTGCTGCGACGAAGGCCAGCCGCAGGCTGCCCCTGTCGATCGCCGCGGTGGCCGGGGCGCCCAGGCCGAGCAGGCTATCTGGGAGTGGCTGCAACCAGGTTGCCTCCCCGCCGTGGACGAGCGGGCGCAGCGGTTCGCTCTCGGTGACCAGACCCGAGGGCATGGGGCGGCGGCCGAGCCCGTCCAGCGCGGTCAGACACGCATTCGTGGCGATCCGGTACAGCCAGGTCCGCAGGGAGGCACGCGACGGGTCGTAACGGTCCCGCGCGCGCCACGCCCGCAGACACGTCTCCTGCACGAGTTCCTCGGCGTCGTGGACCGAGCCGAGCATCCGGTAGCAGTGCGCCAGCAGCTCCGGCCGGTACCGCTGCACCAAGGTCTCGAAGTCCCCCGTCGACGTCATCCCCGCGCTGCCGCCCTTCCGGTCTGCTCATCCGCCCCTACGGTAGCCGCCTCACGGGGCCGGTTGCAGCCGTTCTGCTGCCGGGAACATCGGCCGCGGCGGGCGCTGTGCTCTCGCCGCGTCCAGCGCGGAGCAGACGGGTACGTGAGGAACCGGGCGCTTCCACGCCGCCCACGAGCACCCGCGCCTCTACCCACCCCGACCAGCAGGATTACGACCTCACCGCTTGATCGCGAGCTTCACTCGAAACGAACCGCACCCATCGACGAAGCCCGACCGTAGGTCAGGTCCTGGACGATTCTCCGGTCCGCCCCCAGACAGGCCGGGGATGCAACCATTCCCTTCAGAGCTGGAGCCCCCGGAAGCCGACCGCACGCTGGGGACCCTAAAGGCTTGCACTGACAACGGCCTTGTTCGAGATTGGCCGTTGAGCGGTGAGTGTCCAACTGCGTGACAGTGCCGACGAACAGCGGCGGACGAGCGCAAACGTCTACGGACCATCAGCGCAGGTGAGTGCCACACAAGCCCAAGGCAGCGCCCCAGCCCGAGTTACTTCGGGACGAAGAGGTCACGTCAGACAGTCCTGCCAGCTTCAGGGGTGCGCCAGCCCACGACGAGTCTTTGTTGCCCTACCATCCCGGACACCGCATTCTCGGCGTATGCCGGTCTCTCCTGAAACTCGCGACCTCTGCCAGTCCGTCTTCGCGCCGGACGTGGTGCAGCTGGCCGTCATGGCTCTGGAGACCTACGGCGGGCCAGATGAGACGCGGGTTCATCAGGCCGCCATCATGCTCAGCGCAGGGGAGCTTCACCGCTTGGCCCGCTGGTTGAACGAGGCCGAGCGAGAACTGGAGACCTTCCGCTGGTACGCCAGCGAGCCCACGGACGTGTCCCCCGAATCACACCGGTTCGCGGTCGAGTTCATCAACGCGCTGATGGACAAGGATGTCCCCAAGCCGCCGGGGCCGCGGTAAGCAGCGTGCCTATCGAACCCGTAGGATCCGAGCTGAGGGCACCCGCCGCATGCCCGGGCTAGAGAAGGTCCCGCCAGAAGGGGGCCGTCGCTCGCGGGCTCCGGCCATCGTCGACCTCGCCCCGCGCCTCGTCGAACTCCTGATGCATGTAGTCGGCCAGGTCCAGGCCGTAGCAGATGATGTCGGTCTGCCACATCGAGAGCACCGGATGCCCGGAGCTTCCCGGCCGGCAGGCAGGTATCGGTGGGCATGCACGGGCACCAGCACCGGCGCCTCAGCCAGATGATGCCGCCGTAGCCAGTGCCGCAGTCCCGTCGGCTGGACGCTCACCCCAGCCCTCGTACCAGAACCCGATGTGCTCAACGTCGAGCAGAACACCCTCGACCGGCCAGTCGAGCTGTCGACGCAAGCTGTCCAAATCGCCGCCGCGCCACTCCGGCCAGGGCCTCGACCAGGTCTGCCCGTCCTCGGGAGGGACGTTGACCGGGAGCCCGGCCGCAAGGAATGCTCGGTGATCGTCCGCGAACTCGAAGCCGTACTCGCGCTCGATGCGCGTGAACTCGGCGTCCGTCAGCCCCGGCTCGTACTCATAGAGGCCTGTCTGTGCCAGGCGACGTGCGGCCTCCGCACCCAGGCGTACTCCCTCATTGCTGATCACCGCCGCACGCTAGCGCCGACCGCAGCCAATCGTCACCCGAGTTATGCGCGGACTCCGTCTCAGTTTCCGTCTCATTCAGCAGCGTTCACGCTCGTCCAAGGGGGACCCGCCCGCGCACACCTCCTGGCAGTCAGCCGCCCATGAACCCAGGTGAACGCCCCCGCACACACCCCAGCAGGCCACCACCACCGTTGGAAAACGTGTTGGCGTGAGAGCAGGACGTCTTCTGCGCCCGGTCGGCGGTACGTGATCAGCTTGGAGTGTGGAGACCATCATCGCCAGTGCCATAGCCGTTCTGGGGACCCTGCTCGGCTCGGGGCTCACCCTGGCGTT
Source organism: Streptomyces sp. DG1A-41 (assembly GCF_037055355.1). Taxonomy (GTDB): domain Bacteria; phylum Actinomycetota; class Actinomycetes; order Streptomycetales; family Streptomycetaceae; genus Streptomyces. The sequence continues at coordinate 5,050,197 of NZ_CP146350.1, forward strand.
TCAGCAGCGCACCACGGACAAGGGGCATCAGTTCACCCGCCATGAGAGGCTCCGACAGGAGCGACTCGACGCTTACTCCGCCTACGCCGGCGCACTCATCAACTACCGCCGCTGCCTGGTACATCTCTGGTTCTGCGAACACGAACAACCGCCACACGAGGACCCCGGCGTGGTGCGAGTCCGCGCATACGCTCTGCGTTCCAACGCCCAAGAAGCCCTCTTCCGGGTGCAGAGGCTCACCGATGACGAGGCCTTGAGCGAGGCGGCAGAAGCTGTACTTGCGGACGTCACAGCGCTGCCCAAGACGGACAGCAGGACCGAACTGGACCAGCGCAGGGTGAAGACCCGCGACGACATCAGTCGTCTGGTCAGGGCGTCCAAGCGTCATCTCTGATGGGCCTGCCAACGCGTCTGCACGTACGGTCAGTCCGTCAGAGCCGTGTGCCGGGCGGGCCGCACCACAAGCGCACCAGATATGGCGGGAAACAGTGGGGAATCACGGCGAAAGCGGTCCAGCCTGAGGAGGCGGCAACCGGGGCGTTCCTCCGGGTCATTGCCCGGACAGGCCTCGAATGATCGCAGCTTCCCAAGCTGAGGGCCCCCGAGTCGCCTGGTGTGACCCGCTCCAACGCGGGTCTCCATTCATCAGACCCCCAAGACCTGCATGCCCACTGCCGCCAGACCCGCGACCTGCCCCTCCCCTTCGCCCTCGGCATCCTGCTCCAGCCCCGCTGCGGTTGTCCGTGCCACCCTCGCGTCAGCAGCCGCACAACGCCGACGCCCCCTGCCCGACAACTCGGAACAGGGGGCGTCAAGGACAACCCGCGGCAACCGCCTACTTAACCGGCTCCGGTTCCGGCGCACTCTCCGAGTCCGCCGCCCCCGCCGGCGGCTCCCCGCCGTCGTCGCCGTCACCGTCGTCGCCCTCCGCAGACACCGGCGTCTTCACCGAGTCCAGCAGCAGCTGGGCCACGTCCACCACCTGGATGGACTCCTTCGCCTTGCCGTCGTTCTTCTTGCCGTTGACGGAGTCCGTGAGCATCACGAGGCAGAACGGGCAGGCCGTGGAGACGATGTCGGGGTTGAGGGACAGGGCCTCGTCGACGCGCTCGTTGTTGATGCGCTTGCCGATCCGCTCCTCCATCCACATCCGCGCACCACCCGCGCCACAGCAGAAGCCCCGCTCCTTGTGGCGGTGCATCTCCTCGTTGCGGATGCCGGGGACGCTGGCGATGATCTCGCGCGGGGGCGTGTAGATCTTGTTGTGGCGGCCCAGGTAGCAGGGGTCGTGGTAGGTGATGATGCCCTCGACCGGGGTGACCGGGATGAGCTTGCCCTCGTCCACCAGGTGCTGGAGCAGCTGTGTGTGGTGGATGACCTCGTAGTCGCCGCCGAGCTGCGGGTACTCGTTGCCGAGCGTGTTGAGGCAGTGCGGGCAGGTCGCGACGATCTTCTTCGCCGACTTGGGCTTCGCGGACTCCGGGACGACCTTGCCCTCGTCGTCCATCTCCTCGCCGAACGCCATGTTCAGGGCCATGACGTTCTCCATGCCGAGCTCCTGGAACAGGGGCTCGTTGCCGAGGCGGCGGGCGGAGTCACCCGTGCACTTCTCGTCACCGCCCATGATCGCGAACTTGACGCCCGCGATGTGGAGGAGTTCGGCGAAGGCCTTCGTGGTCTTCTTCGCGCGGTCCTCCAGGGCACCGGCGCAGCCGACCCAGTACAGGTACTCGACCTCGGAGAGGTCCTCGATGTCCTTGCCGACGACCGGGACCTCGAAGTCGACCTCCTTGAGCCACTCCAGGCGCTGCTTCTTCGCCAGGCCCCAGGGGTTGCCCTTCTTCTCCAGGTTCTTGAGCATCGTGCCCGCCTCGGACGGGAAGGCGCTCTCGATCATGACCTGGTAGCGGCGCATGTCGACGATGTGGTCGACGTGCTCGATGTCCACCGGGCACTGCTCGACACAGGCACCGCAGGTGGTGCAGGACCACAGGACGTCCGGGTCGATGACGCCGTTGTCCTCCAGCGTGCCGACCAGGGGGCGCTCGGCCTCCGCCAGGGCAGCGGCGGGCACACCGGCCAGCTGCTCCTCGGACGCCTTCTCCTCGCCCTCCATCGTCTTGCCGCCGCCCGCCAGCAGGTACGGCGCCTTGGCGTGCGCGTGGTCGCGCAGCGACATGATCAGCAGCTTCGGGGAGAGGGGCTTGCCCGTGTTCCAGGCCGGGCACTGCGACTGGCAGCGGCCGCACTCGGTGCACGTGGAGAAGTCCAGCAGGCCCTTCCAGGAGAACTGCTCGACCTGGGAGACGCCGAAGACGTCGTCGTCGCCCGGGTCGGTGAAGTCGATCGGCTTGCCGCCGGAGGTCATGGGCTGGAGCGCGCCCAGCGCCGTCCCGCCCGTCGCCTCGCGCTTGAACCAGATGTTCGGGAACGCCAGGAAGCGGTGCCAGGCCACACCCATGTTGGTGTTGAGCGACACCACGATCATCCAGATGAACGAGGTGCCGATCTTGATCATCGCGACCAGGTAGACCAGGTTCTGGAGCGCCGTGACCGACAGACCCTTGAAAGCGAGGACCAGGGGGTACGACGCGAAGTACGACGCCTCGTAGTGGTCGACGTGGTGGAGCGCGCCCTCCAGGCCCCGCAGGACGTAGATCGCCAGGCCGATGGTGAGGATGACGTACTCGACGAAGTACGCCTGGCCGGCCTTGGAACCGGCGAAGCGGGACTTGCGGCCGGCTCGTGAGGGCAGGCTCAGCAGCCGGATCACCATGAGCACCGCGATGCCCAGGACCGTCATCACGCCGATGAACTCGATGTACAGCTCGAACGGCAGGAATTCACCGATGACCGGCAGCACCCAGTCGGCCTGGAACAGCTGGCCGAAGGCCTGGGCCAGGGTCGGCGGCAGCGTCAGGAAGCCGATCGCCACGAACCAGTGGGCGATGCCCACGATGCCCCACCGGTTCATGCGCGTGTGGCCGAGGAACTCCTTCACCAGGGTCACGCTGCGCTGGTAGGGGTTGTCGGTCCGGGTACCGGCGGGCACGGGCTGGCCCAGCTTGAAGTACCGGACGAACTGGCCGATCGCGCGTGCGAGCAGCGCGACGCCGACCACGGTCAAGACCAGCGACACGATGATCGCGGCGAGTTGCATGGGGGCTCCTCGGGCCTGCGAGGGGTTTGTCGGGGGAACCTGTCGTTCGCAAGGGTTCCCCGAGATTACTAAGCGGTAACTTATGCAGTCCGTCTGAGACTACCCCTATCTTCCGCCGCACTGTAGCCGGGTGGGCAGTGATCTGAATCGCTGAGGGTTGCCTCATGAACCGTAGGGAGCCGGTCGGCCATCCCGTCGTGTTATTCGTACCGAATTGTCATAGTGTGCCTAACTTATATCCGTGCTCTACGGGATCACCGCCGCCGCCACCGCCCTCCTCCTCACCGCCCTGCTCGCAGCCGTCCTCCGGATCCCCGCCCTGCGCCTCGGGGTCCTCGACCGACGGCGGCAGCGGGACGTGCCGCTGTCCGGCGGTGTGGCCGTGGTGGTCGTCACCGGGTCGGTCGTGGCCGTCGAGGACTGGGCGTCGGCTGGGAGCGGGATCGGCGGGCTGCTCGTCGCGGGTGGTGTGGTCGCCCTGCTCGGGCTCGTCGACGATGTGTGGCGGCTGCGGCGGCGGGTGCTGGTCGCCGGTACGGCTCTGGCGGCCGCGTGTGTCGTGCCGTACGCCGAGGCCGGGGTGGGGGCCGGGCTGCTCGGGGTCGCATGGATCGTGGGGGTGACGTTCGCCTTCCGGGGGCTCGACCACGCCGACGGGCTCGCGGGGACCGTCGGGGTGGTCACCGCCTTCGGGGTGGCGGCCTGCGCGGCGGATCGACGTGATGGACGGGATCGCGGTGCTGATGAGCGTCCTGGCCGCCGCGCTGACCGGGTTCCTGCTCCACAACTGGCATCCCGCGCGCGTGGCGCTGGGGAGTTGCGGGTCCATGTCCGCGGGGTTCGTGATCGCCCTCGGTCTCGTGCACGTCCGGGCCGGGTGGGGGCTCGGGGAGAGCGCGGGGGTGCTCTTCGCGCTGACGGCCCTGGTGAGCGCCGACGTCGTACTCGTCCTGCTGACGCGACGGTGGGGCGGGCGGCCCGTCGTCCGCGGCGGGCCGGACCATCTCGCGCACCGGCTGCGGCGGCTCGGGCTGACCGTGCCCGGGGTGACTCTGCTGCTGGGGGCCGGGGCGTTCTCCGGTGTGCTCGTCGGGGTACTCGCGCACGCCGGCTGGGTCGGGGGCGACGCCCTGTGGTGGGTGGCGGGAGTGGCTCTCGTAGCTGTGTTCGCCCTCTCCCGTGTTCCTGTGTACGCCGATCTACGCCCCGTATCGTCGCAGGTCAGAGCGTCATTGCGTGTAAGGAACGGATAAGACTTGAGCCCGGTCGACTCAGCTCTGTTGACCGGTGGGGAACCGTCGTGCACACTTGAGTCCGTTCCACTCAAGTCAGCTGGAGGAATCAACCATGGCACGTGCGGTCGGCATCGACCTGGGCACGACTAACTCCGTCGTCAGCGTTCTGGAGGGCGGCGAGCCCACCGTCATCACCAACGCCGAGGGCGCCAGGACCACGCCGTCCGTCGTCGCCTTCGCCAAGAACGGTGAGGTGCTCGTCGGAGAGGTGGCCAAGCGTCAGGCGGTCACCAACGTGGACCGGACCATTCGGTCGGTCAAGCGGCACATGGGCACCGACTGGAAGATCGAGCTGGACGGGAAGCCCTTCAACCCGCAGCAGATCAGCGCCTTCGTGCTGCAGAAGCTGAAGCGGGACGCCGAGTCCTACCTGGGCGAGAAGGTGACCGACGCGGTCATCACGGTCCCGGCGTACTTCAACGACTCCGAGCGCCAGGCCACGAAGGAGGCCGGCGAGATCGCCGGTCTGAACGTGCTGCGCATCGTCAACGAGCCCACCGCGGCCGCCCTGGCGTACGGCCTCGACAAGGACGACCAGACCATCCTGGTCTTCGACCTCGGTGGCGGTACGTTCGACGTCTCGCTGCTGGAGATCGGCGACGGTGTCGTCGAGGTGAAGGCCACCAACGGTGACAACCACCTCGGTGGTGACGACTGGGACCAGCGCATCGTCGACTACCTGGTCCAGCAGTTCCAGTCCGGCCACGGCGTGGACCTGGGCAAGGACAAGATGGCCCTGCAGCGTCTGCGCGAGGCCGCCGAGAAGGCCAAGATCGAGCTGTCCTCGTCCACCGAGACCTCGATCAACCTGCCCTACATCACCGCCTCCGCCGAGGGCCCCCTGCACCTCGACGAGAAGCTCACCCGCGCCCAGTTCCAGCAGCTGACCGCGGACCTCCTGGAGCGCTGCAAGACGCCGTTCCACAACGTCATCAAGGACGCCGGCATCTCCATCAGCGAGATCGACCACGTCGTCCTCGTCGGCGGCTCGACCCGTATGCCCGCCGTCGCCGAGCTCGTCAAGGAGCTGACCGGCGGCAAGGACGCCAACAAGGGCGTCAACCCGGACGAGGTCGTGGCCATCGGCGCCGCCCTGCAGGCCGGTGTCCTCAAGGGCGAGGTCAAGGACGTCCTGCTCCTCGACGTCACCCCGCTGTCCCTCGGTATCGAGACCAAGGGCGGCATCATGACCAAGCTCATCGAGCGCAACACCACGATCCCGACCAAGCGGTCCGAGATCTTCACGACGGCCGAGGACAACCAGCCGTCCGTGCAGATCCAGGTCTACCAGGGCGAGCGCGAGATCGCGGCGTACAACAAGAAGCTCGGGATGTTCGAGCTGACCGGTCTGCCCCCGGCGCCGCGCGGCGTCCCGCAGATCGAGGTCTCCTTCGACATCGACGCCAACGGCATCATGCACGTGACCGCGAAGGACCTGGGCACGGGCAAGGAGCAGAAGATGACCGTCACCGGCGGCTCCTCGCTGCCGAAGGACGAGGTCGACCGCATGCGCCAGGAGGCCGAGCAGTACGCGGAGGAGGACCACAAGCGCCGCGAGGCCGCCGAGGCCCGCAACCAGGGCGAGCAGCTCGTCTACCAGACCGAGAAGTTCCTCAAGGACAACGAGGACAAGGTCCCCGGCGAGATCAAGACCGAGGTCGAGGAAGCCGTCGGCGAGCTGAAGGAGAAGCTCAAGGGCGAGGACACGGCCGAGATCCGCACCGCCACGGAGAAGGTCGCGGCCGTCTCGCAGAAGCTCGGCCAGGCCATGTACGCCGACGCGGGCGCCGCGCAGGCCGCCGGCGGACCCGAGGGCGCCGCCGCCGGTGGTGCCAAGGCCGCCGACGACGACGTGGTCGACGCCGAGATCGTGGACGACGAGCGGAAGGACGGTGCCGCGTGACGGAGGAGACCCCGGGCTTCGACGAGCAGCAGCCCGACGTCCCTTCCGGCGCCACCTCCGATGACGCCGAGCCGAAGGCCGCCGACTCCCCCTCGCCGGAGGAGGGGGCGGCCCCGGCCGGGGACACGGGCCAGGACGTGGCTCTGGTGGCCCAGCTGGACCAGGTCCGCACGGCGCTGGGCGAGCGCACGGCGGACCTCCAGCGCCTCCAGGCCGAGTTCCAGAACTACCGCCGCCGGGTCGAGCGCGACCGGATCGCGGTCAAGGAGATCGCCATCGCGAACCTCCTGACCGAGCTCCTGCCCGTGCTCGACGACATCGGCCGCGCGCGGGAACACGGCGAGCTGGTCGGCGGCTTCAAGTCCGTCGCCGAGTCGCTGGAGAGCACGGCGGCCAAGATGGGCCTCCAGCAGTTCGGCAAGGAGGGCGAGCCCTTCGACCCGACGATCCACGAAGCCCTGATGCACAGCTACGCGCCGGACGTCACCGAGACGACGTGCGTGGCGATTCTCCAGCCCGGGTACCGGATCGGCGAGCGCACCATCCGCCCCGCGCGGGTGGCGGTGGCCGAGCCCCAGCCGGGGGCGCAGACGGTCAAGGCGGACGAGACCGCCGAAGCCGACGACAAGGAGAGCGGTGGCCCGGAAGAGGGCTGACGTCATAGCGGACGAAGGGAAGGAGGGGCGTCGAGGATGAGCACCAAGGACTTCATCGAGAAGGACTACTACAAGGTCCTCGGCGTCCCCAAGGACGCCACCGAGGCCGAGATCAAGAAGGCGTACCGGAAGCTCGCCCGCGAGTACCACCCGGACGCCAACAAGGGCAACGTCAAGGCGGAGGAGCGCTTCAAGGAGATCTCCGAGGCCAACGACATCCTCGGCGATCCCAAGAAGCGCAAGGAGTACGACGAGGCACGCGCCCTCTTCGGCAACGGCGGCTTCCGCCCGGGGCCCGGCGCGGGCGGCGGCTCCTTCAACTTCGACCTGGGCGACCTCTTCGGAGGCGCCCAGGGCGGCGGCCAGGGAGCCGGCGGTTTCGGCGGTGGACTCGGTGACGTCTTCGGGGGCCTGTTCAACCGTGGCGGCGCGGGCGCGGGGACGCGCACGCATCCGCGGCGCGGCCAGGACATCGAGTCCGAGGTCACGCTGAGCTTCACGGAGGCGATCGAGGGCGCGACCGTCCCGCTGCGGATGTCCTCGCAGTCGCCCTGCAAGGCCTGCTCGGGCACCGGCGACAAGAACGGCACACCGCGGGTGTGCCCGACCTGCGTCGGCACCGGGCAGGTCGCCCGGGGCAGCGGCGGTGGCTTCTCCCTCACCGACCCCTGCCCGGACTGCAAGGGCCGCGGCCTGATCGCGGAGAACGCCTGCGAGGTCTGCAAGGGCAGCGGCCGGGCCAAGTCCTCGCGGACCATGCAGGTGCGCATCCCCGCGGGCGTCAGCGACGGCCAGCGGATCCGGCTGCGCGGCAAGGGAGCGCCGGGCGAGCGCGGCGGCCCGGCGGGCGATCTGTACGTGGTCGTGCACGTCGACTCCCACCCGGTGTTCGGCCGCAAGGACGACAACCTCACCGTCACCGTCCCGGTGACCTTCGCCGAGGCGGCCCTCGGCGGCGAGGTCCGGGTGCCGACGCTGGGCGGCCCGCCCGTCACGCTGAAGCTGCCGCCGGGCACGCCCAACGGCCGCACCATGCGCGCCCGGGGCAAGGGCGCGGTCCGCAAGGACGGCACCCGCGGCGACCTTCTGGTCACCGTCGAGGTGAGTGTTCCGAGGGACCTGACGGGGAAGGCTCGTGACGCACTCGAGGCGTATCGCGAGGCGACCGCGGGTGAGGATCCGCGGGCGGAGCTGTTCCAGGCCGCGAAGGGAGCATGAGTCAGATGGACGGTCGTCGACGCAATCCGTATGAACTGACCGAGGAGACCCCGGTCTACGTCATCTCGGTGGCGGCCCAGCTGTCCGGCCTGCACCCGCAGACCCTGCGCCAGTACGACCGTCTGGGCCTGGTGTCCCCGGACCGCACCGCCGGCCGGGCCGGCGCTACTCGGCCCGTGACATCGAACTGCTCCGCCAGGTGCAGCAGTTGTCGCAGGACGAGGGCATCAACCTGGCGGGCATCAAGCGCATCATCGAACTGGAGAACCAGGTCGCCGCGCTCCAGGCCCGGGTGGCCGAGCTGGAGGACGCGCTCGACGGCGCGGCGGCGGCCATGCGCCAGCGCGAGGCGGCGGTGCACGCGTCGTACCGCCGTGACCTGGTGCCGTACCAGGAGGTCCAGCAGACCAGTGCGCTGGTGGTGTGGCGGCCGAAGCGGCAGCAGCAGTCGGACTGACGCGCGTACGCCTGCTGAGAGGGGCCGGGAGGAGACTTCCGGCCCCTTTCGTGTGTCTTGGGCCGTTTTCGCTGGGTCTCCTGTGGATGACCTGCCGGTGCAGCGCACTTGGAGACGATTCCGCAGAGTCTTCACAACTGCTGCGGAGCGTGGTGTTGTCATCTCGTTAAGTGGTTCCGCTTGACGCTGAGGGGCGCGCCCGCGTTGGCTTTTCAGTCACATGGGCCCAAAGCTGTGCCCACGTCCGAATCACACGCGAAGTGAGCTCCCGCATGCGTCGTCGTATCTCCATATCCGTGGCCGCGGCCACGATGTCCGTCACGCTCGCCGGCTGCGGCGCGCTCAACGCGACCGGGAGCAGTGACGACGCGAGCCCGACCAAGGGCAACGACATCACGGTGGGCCTGCTGCTCCCGGAGAAGGCGAACACGCGGTACGAGAACTTCGACTACCCCATCATCAAGACGAAGGTCGAGTCCCTCACCAACGACCGGGGCCGCGTCGAGTACGCCAACGCCGACGCGAGCGCCGAAACGCAGGCGGCCCAGCTCCAGCAGATGATCGACGACCGGGTCGACGTGATCCTGCTGGACGCGGTCGACGCGCACGCCATCGCGAGCGGCGTGCGTAAGGCCAAGGAGGCGGGCATCCCGGTCATCGCCTACGACCGGCTGGCCGAGGGCCCGATCGACGCGTACATCTCCTTCGACAACGAACTGGTCGGCGAGGTCCAGGGGCGCACCCTGCTGGAGGCCATCGGCGAGAAGGCGAGCCTCTCCGACAAGATCGTCATGATGAACGGCTCGTCGACGGACCCGAACGCCAAGCAGTTCAAGGCCGGTGCGCTGTCCGAACTGAACGGCAAGGTGACGATCGCCCAGTCCTTCGACACCAAGGACTGGAAGCCGGAGAACGCGCAGGCCAACATGGCCGAGGCGATCGAGAAGATCGGCAAGGACAACATCGCCGCGGTGTACTCCGCCAACGACGGCATGGCGGGCGGCATCGTCAAGGCACTGGAGGCCGCGGGCGTGACCGACCTGCCGCCGATCACCGGGCAGGACGCGGAACTCCCGGCGGTGCAGCGGATCATCACCGGTGAGCAGTACATGAGCGTGTACAAGTCGTACCCGCAGGAGGCCGAGAACGCCGCGGAGATGGCCGTGGCCAAGGTCCAGGGCCGCGACATCCAGTTCGCCGCCCTCACCCGCGACAGGGTCGACAGCCCGACCCACAAGGGCATCCCGGCCCAGCTCGTGCCCGTGGTCGCGCTGACCCGGGAGAACATCAAGGACACGGTCGTCGCCGACGACGTCTACAAGCTGTCGGACATCTGCACGGCGAAGTACAAGGCGGCTTGCCAGGCGATCGGCCTGAAGTAGCCGGGTCTCGAAGTAGCCGGGGCTCCGTCTCCGGAGGCACTGACGCGGGACTGCCAACCTCGCCTGCCATCCGCGCTGCGCGAGAGCGCGCGGTGGGCGCGGTGTCCTGGCGTGGTGGACGAGGTGGCCGCCGAGTTCTGCGACCGCCTGTCGCGCACGCTCGGCGAGATCTACGCGGGCAAGCAGCGCGGCGACCGGGATGATGCGAAGGCGTCGAAGCTGCTGAACGACCGCCGCTTCGACAAGTAGCAAAGTGTTCGGCGCGTCGACCGACGTACGGACAGGAACGAGCGTGACGTGGAGGCTGACCACGACCGGCCCGGCCACGGCAGAGACACAGGAGCAGCCGCTGTACAGGAGAACTTCGTCCTGGTGCACGCGACCGACGAGCGGTCCGCCAGAGAGCGGGTCGAGCGGCGGGTGCGCGGGGCGGAGACAAGCTACCTGAACGACCGGCAGGAGACGGTCACCTGGTGGCTCCGGGCGATCGTCGACGTGAAGGAGGCCGAGGACACCGACCTCGGTGGAGATGCCGACCTGTACATGCGTCACTTCCGCGACTGGACGGCGTACGAGCGGGTGGAGCCACTGCTCGCTCGCGAGAGCGACGGCGCCTGGCCGCGCCCAGCCACTCGGCACGGGCCGGGTATGGGAGCCGTGAACCGGAGCGCCGCGCCTGGCTGCGTACCGGGCATGTGACACGACACGACAGCCGCCGCATCGTCACCGTGCCGCTGTTCCTGGGCTCCCTCGGCTCCTCGGAGGCGAAGGCCGGACAGACCTTCGAAGTGTTCCGGAACGTCACGCTGGCGTTCTGGGGCGTGCTCGTCCCGATGACGACGGGTCTCGCCGCGGCGCTCTCGGTGTGAGCGGACCAGGACGCCTGGCGGCTCCTGCTCTCCTACGGCGTGCCGCGCGGCCGGTACTTCGTGGGGGAGGTGGCGGGCTGTCCATGACGGCGATGGCGACGCAGCTCGTGCCCGTGGTCGCCTGACGCGGGAGAACATCCGGCGGGATTCGGTCACCCCCCGGCCACGTGTTGCAACGCGACGAGCTGAGGCGCGGATATACCGGCGTGCACCGGTGGTTTCCGGCGAGGGCGGCGCGGGGAGCCGTGTTGCGGAGCAGGTCCGGTCCGCGCATAGTTGCGCTGCGGAGGACGGCGAAACCGGGGGTGGGATCGGCGATGGCCGGGCACGGGGCGGAGGAGCATCCACATGGTGCCGACCGACTGTGCGAGGCGGGGGATCGCGTGTATTCCCGGGCGGTACGGCGGGGCCGTGTGCCGCGCCGGGACGCCGAACCGGTGCCCTGCCTGCTGGAACTCGCCCTGCTGCACCCGGACCCCGACGACATGGACTGGCTGGTGCCGACCCCCCCGCAGGAGGTCATGACCCGGCTGCTGCGCGGGATGTACGACGAGGTCAGCGCGAGTCAGCGGCGGGTGGGTTCGGCCGTGGCGGCGTTCGAGTGGTACGCCGGGCTGGGGCGTCGGACGCAGCCGGCCCCGTGGGCGAGCGAGGGCTCGGCGATCCGGGTGCTGGACGGCCTCGCCCGGATCCAGGCCGCGATGGACGAGGCGACCCAGGCGTGCACCACCGAGGTGCTCACGGTCCAGCCCGGCGGTATCCGGCGCGAGGCGGAACTCTCCGAGGGGCTGCACCGGGCGCTGGCGCTGCGCGGCCGTGGGGTGCGGATGCGGGACCTGTACACGCATGTCGCCCGGCACGGGCAGGGGCTGCTGAACTATCTGGAGCTGATGGGCGACGCGGTGGAGGCGCGCACGCTGGACGAGGTGATCGACCGGCTGATCCTCTTCGACCGGACGGTGGCCTTCATCCCCGCCAACACCGACCGCACGATGGCCCTGGAGCTACGGCACCCGGCGATCGTCGAGTACCTGGTCACGGTCTTCGAGCGCCTGTGGCGCCTCGCCATCCCGCTGACCGCCCCGCTCCCCGACACCGGCATCGAGGGCATCTCCCACCGCGAGCAGTCCATCGCCGCGCTGCTGGCGGAGGGCCACCAGGACGCGGTGATCGCGGAACGACTGGGGATAAGTGTGCGGACCTGCCGGGCCCATATCGCCCGGCTGTCGGAGACGCTGGGGGCGGCGAGTCGTACGCAGTTGGGGGTGCGGATCGCCCAGGTGGGACTGGACGGTCCGCCGCGGCCGGCTGTCTCGCCGACCCTCAGCGTTCCCGGTCAAGAATCCCGGACCGTCCGATGAGATAGCCCAGTTGGGCCCTGCTCTGGCTGCCCAGCGTCGCCGCGAGCTTGGCGATGTGGACACGGGCGGTGCGGATGTTCATGCCCAGCCGGTCTGCGATGACGGCGTCGGTGTGGCCCTCGACGAGGAGGGCGGCGATGGCGCGCTGGCGAGGGGTGATGCCGTCGCAGGAGGGTTGGGGGGCGGCTTGGGGGAACACTGGGGTGGCGAGGCGCCAGAGGCGGTCGAACGTCGTCGCCAAGTAGCCGACGATGGCCGGGTGGCGGATCTCCAGGGCGAGGCCGCCGTTGCCGTCGGCGGGGATGAACGCGAGGTCCCGGTCGACGATGATCAACCGGTCGGTGATTTCGTCAAGCGCACGCGCCTCGATGTCTCCCTTTAGCTGTTCATGGTATGCAGCGGTGGTGGGTGAGTGGCGGAGGGTGTGCTGGTAGAGGGTGCGGATACGGCCGCCGCGGTCCAGCAGCGTCTGGTCGCGGCGGATGGCGACGGCGTAGGCCGCTGCGACCCGTTCCCTGGGAAGCGCGGAGCGTGGCTGGATGGTGAGCAGTTCCCGCGATGCGTCTGACAAGGCCTCGGTGATGGCCTTGTTGATCTGCTCCTTCCCGCTGAGGAGCCTGAGCGTCGGGGTGGCGTCCGCTTCCGCGCGGTGCCCTTCGACGGACATGAGCGGCTCGAAACTCTTGGCCAGCTGTTCCTCCCGTCGCCGTTCGCGTGCGATCCGTTCCCCCGAAGTCCGCAGTAGCCGGTGGAGGGCGACGGCCGGCGCCACGGGTGCAAGCCGGTGAAAATCGTCGACGGCGGGGTGCAGCAGGCCTAAGTCCACCAGGCAGGGCGCAGCGTGGGCTGCTTCGGCGGTCACATGCCCTTCGCGCAGGGCCCGTTCGTACAGCTCCGTCCCGGCGGGGCACAGTTCCTCCGAGTCGTGCTCCGGGTGTGGCGCCGACGTCACTCGGGACTTCCTCCTGTTCCCTCGTCCTGCTTCAGCATCCCTGACTTCGCTATGAGATAACCGAGTTGAGCTCGGCTGCCGCTGCCCAGGGCCGAGGCTAGCTTGGCTATGTGAGCACGGCAGGTACGGACGTTCATGCCGAGGCGGCGGGCGATGGCCTCGTCCACGTGGCCCTCCACCAAAAGCTTGGCTATGGAGTGCTGGATCTCGGTGATGCCGTCGGACGCTGCCTCGTACGGCGCGCCGGTGCTCATCGGAACCGCGCGGTCCCACAGGTACTCGAAAACCTTGACCAGATAGCGGACGAGCCCGGGGTGGCGCAACTCCAAGGCCACTTGCTGGTCGTCACGTGCAGGGATGAAGGCGACTGTCTCGTCGCAGATAATCAAGCGCTCGACCAATTCGTCGATGGTGCGGTACTCGACCTTCCCGTCGGAGAGCCGGGCGACATACGACAGCTTCTCCGGGTTGTACCGGGCGGTGTGCTGGTAGAGGCTCCGGACCTTGACGCCGCGCTCGATCAACGGCTTGTCGCGTTCGAGACTTCGCAGGAGACTCCGTTCGGAGACACGATCACTGGGCTGCACCGTCAGAAGCTCCGTCTGGCACTGGGCGGTGGCCAGATTGAGCGCCGCGTTGATGCGCTCACCGCCCTCCAACACGGTGATGGAATCGCTGGTCGCCGTCGCCTGTATGCCCATCGCCATAAACGGCTCGAAGGTGTCCGCGAGCTGTACCGAGAGGCGCCTGCGTTCGGTGATCTCCCGCTCTATGGGGTGCAGATGCTGCGCCAGCGCGACGATCGGCGGCACTGGGCGCAGCCAGGTCGGATCGTCGGGATCGGGGTGCAGCAGGGCGAGTTCGACGAGGCAGGGAGCGGACTCCGCGTCAGCGCGCGCGACACGTCCAGCGCGCAAAGCCGTGGTATAGAGACGACTCCCCGCCTCACAGAGCTCGGTGATTGGGTGGGTATGCGCACCCTTAGTCCGATTAGCGCTCAAATCTCCACCCCCCAGGGTCCTGAACATGCAGGAACATGATGCACCGATTGTGTGGCCATGACGTGCCCGAATGAGCCATCGTCGTACTCGACGGGGGAAAAGGGGACCTTCAAGTGAGGACGAAGCCGACTATGCGTAACAAAATGCTTCGCTCGGTGCTTGTCGCCGCCTTCTCCGCCGTCGTAGCCCTCGGTGCGCTGAGTGGCTTCTCCGGTGAGAGGGACGGAGTCCGGGCGAACACGCAGTGGCCGGCGGCAGTTGCGGACGTTGCAACTGCTGACAACACCCAGTGGCCGAACCCTGGGGTCGACGGAGCCGGGAGCTGACGTGACCACTCCACCCGACGACCGCTCCTTCCGCCGTGAAATGGCCACCGCCTACCGCTCGGGCTGGCACTTCATCGACCTGGTCACCGCCATCCCGCACAGCGGCGACTCGTTGATGGTGACGGTGTTCGGCGAGCCGGTGGTCGTCACGCGGGACGAGGACGAGGACGTACGGGCTTACCGGTGTCTGCGGCGGCCTCGGGGGGCGCCGCAGCCCGTGCGGTGTGCCGTACGGTACGGAATGATCTTTGTGAACCTGGACCAAAGGGACCACGAGCAGGTGGAGGCCGACTCTCCTGCCCCGAGGGCCATCTCTGCCACCCCCCGCAGTGCCTGACGCGATTCCCCCGTCGTAACAGATCGCTCAGGTGCTTCCCCCGCAGCGGCGTCACCGTGACCTGAACACGGTGACGCCGCTGCAGTTTCTGGGGATATTTCCGGGTATCAGCCCAGTTCCGGGGTGGCCAAATCCAATCGATCACCGAAGTGGATTTTCACTTCGGTCAACCCCGCCCCATCGCTCGCGTCAGCTCTATCTCGATCACCACGCGTGAGGGGTTCGGCGAGGGGGTCCGTCCGTAGCGCTCCGCGTAGCGGCGCTCCGCCTCCGCGACCCGGTCCGGCTCGGTGCGGACGAAGGCACGGCCTTCCAGTGTCGCCCAGCGCTTGCCCTCCATCTGGCAGACGGCGACCGCCGCTCCCTGTTCCCCGGCGGCCAGTACATGCCGCACCTTCGCGCTCGCCTTGTTCGTGATCACCCGAGCGAGCCGGGCCGCGGGATCGTATGTGACCCCGACGGGTACCACGTGCGGAGTGCCGTCCGGGCGGGGAGTCGTCAGGGTGCACACGTGCCGTTCCCGCCAGAAGCTGAGATACGGCTCGTCCGGAGCGCCCGGATCGACGGAGTACTTGGTCGCCATACTCCGGAACTTAGCCCCTGTGACCCTCCCCGAATCGGCCTTGAGTGGACTAGACTCAACTTTGTGCAAGTCGTTCGGGTCAGTGCAAGGAGGAGAACGCGAACGTGGACGCCGAGCTGACCAACCGGAGCCGGGACGCGATCAACGCGGCCAGCAACCGGGCCGTGACCGAGGGGCACCCCGACCTCACCCCCGCCCACCTGCTCCTCGCGCTGCTCCAGGGGCAGGACAACGAGAACATCACCGATCTGCTCGCCGCGGTCGACGCCGACCAGGCGGCCGTACGCGCCGGAGCCGAGCGCGTGCTCGCCGGGCTGCCCAGCGTGACCGGGTCCACCGTGGCGCCGCCCCAGCCCAACCGCGAGATGCTCGCCGTCGTCGCCGACGCGCAGGCCCGCGCCAAGGACCTCGGGGACGAGTACCTCTCCACGGAGCACCTCCTCATCGGCATCGCCGCGAAGGGCGGCGCGGCCGGCGAGGTGCTGTCCCAGCAGGGCGCCGGCGCCAGGAAGCTTCAGGACGCCTTCCAGAAGACGCGGGGAGCGCGCCGGGTGACCACGGCCGACCCCGAGGGCCAGTACAAGGCCCTGGAGAAGTTCGGGACCGACTTCACCGCCGCCGCGCGGGAAGGGAAGCTCGATCCCGTCATCGGGCGGGACCAGGAGATCCGGCGCGTGGTGCAGGTGCTGTCC
The DNA here is from genome assembly GCF_037055355.1 of Streptomyces sp. DG1A-41. GTDB lineage: Bacteria > Actinomycetota > Actinomycetes > Streptomycetales > Streptomycetaceae > Streptomyces. Next base: position 5,066,389 of record NZ_CP146350.1, read on the forward strand.
CGCCGGACCAAGAACAACCCCGTGCTCATCGGTGAGCCCGGCGTCGGCAAGACCGCCGTCGTCGAAGGGCTCGCCCAGCGGATCGTCAAGGGGGACGTCCCGGAGTCCCTCAAGGACAAGCGGCTCGTCGCGCTCGATCTGGGCGCCATGGTCGCCGGGGCCAAGTACCGGGGTGAGTTCGAGGAGCGGCTGAAGACCGTCCTTGCCGAGATCAGGCAATCCGACGGGCAGATCATCACCTTCATCGACGAGCTGCACACCGTCGTCGGTGCCGGTGCCGGCGGCGACTCCGCCATGGACGCGGGCAACATGCTGAAGCCCATGCTCGCCCGCGGTGAGCTGCGCATGGTCGGTGCCACGACCCTCGACGAGTACCGGGAGCGGATCGAGAAGGACGCCGCCCTGGAGCGGCGCTTCCAGCAGGTGCTGGTCTCCGAGCCGACCGTCGAGGACTCCATCGCGATCCTGCGCGGGCTCAAGGGCCGCTACGAGGCCCACCACAAGGTGCAGATCGCCGACAGCGCGCTGGTCGCGGCCGCCACCCTCTCCGACCGGTACATCACCTCCCGCTTCCTGCCCGACAAGGCCATCGACCTCGTCGACGAGGCGGCCTCCCGGCTGCGCATGGAGATCGACTCGTCCCCCGTCGAGATCGACGAACTCCAGCGCGCCGTGGACCGGCTGAAGATGGAGGAGCTCGCGATCGGCAAGGAGACCGACGCGGCCTCCCGCGAGCGCCTGGAGAAGCTGCGCCGCGACCTCGCCGACAAGGAGGAGGAGCTGCGCGGCCTCACCGCCCGCTGGGAGAAGGAGAAGCAGTCCCTCAACCGCGTCGGTGAGCTGAAGGAGCGCCTCGACGACCTGCGCGGCCAGGCCGAACGCGCCCAGCGCGACGGCGACTTCGACACCGCCTCCAAGCTGCTCTACGGCGAGATCCCCGCCCTGGAGAAGGAACTGGAGGCCGCCTCCGAGGCCGAGGAGGCGTTGACATCTTCCGCCTCCGGCGGGGGCGCCAAGGACACCATGGTCAAGGAGGAGGTCGGCGCCGACGACATCGCCGACGTCGTCGCCTCCTGGACCGGCATCCCCGCCGGGCGTCTGCTGGAGGGCGAGACGCAGAAGCTGCTCCGCATGGAGGACGAGATCGGCAAGCGGCTCATCGGCCAGACCGAGGCCGTGCGGGCGGTCAGCGACGCCGTACGGCGGTCCCGCGCCGGGATCTCCGACCCCGACCGCCCCACCGGCTCCTTCCTCTTCCTCGGCCCGACCGGCGTCGGCAAGACCGAGCTGGCCAAGGCCCTCGCCGACTTCCTCTTCGACGACGAGCGGGCGATGGTCCGCATCGACATGTCGGAGTACAGCGAGAAGCACAGCGTGGCCCGGCTGGTCGGTGCCCCGCCCGGATACGTCGGCTACGAGGAGGGCGGCCAGCTCACGGAGGCGGTGCGCAGGCGGCCGTACTCCGTCATCCTGCTGGACGAGGTGGAGAAGGCCCACCCCGAGGTCTTCGACATCCTGCTCCAGGTGCTCGACGACGGGCGTCTCACGGACGGCCAGGGCCGCACGGTCGACTTCCGCAACACCATCCTCGTCCTGACGTCGAACCTGGGCAGCCAGTTCCTGGTCGACCCGCTCACCAGTGAGGCGGAGAAGAAGGAGCAGGTGCTGGAGGTGGTGCGGACGTCCTTCAAGCCGGAGTTCCTCAACCGCCTGGACGACCTGGTCGTCTTCTCGGCCCTGACCAAGCCCGAGCTGGAGCGCATCGCGAAGCTCCAGATCGAGCGCCTCGCCAAGCGCCTCGCCGAGCGGCGCCTCACCCTGGACATCACGCCCGAGGCCCTGGCCTGGCTCGCCGAGGAGGGCATGGACCCGGCGTACGGCGCGCGTCCGCTGCGCCGCCTCGTCCAGACCGCCATCGGCGACCGCCTCGCCAAGGAGATCCTCTCCGGCGAGGTCAAGGACGGCGACACGGTCCGCGTCGACCGTGTCGGTGACGAGCTCCTGGTGGAACGGGCGGCCGGCAAGACCCTCTGACCGGCAGCGCACGCCCTGACGACGGCCCGCCCCGCACTTCCGGGGTGGGCCTGCGCATACGAGGTATTCGGCCAACCCGGTGCTCCGCCTGCGCACTCCGCACCCTTCCGCTTCACGGCATCTTCACAGCCTCCGGCCTGAGTCGAACGGTCTTTCGTATCCAGCTGCCCATTCCGCTCACGGAGCGGTTCTCGGCAACGCCCCCTCGGCCCGCAAACCATTCACGGGGCATTCAGCAATGCACGTCGTTCTGCGCGCCTTCACGCCGCCACCCGTCCGCTGACGGGGAGAGAGCACACCGGCACACCGCGGCACGCGCCGGCACAGCGGCGGCTCCCGCGTTTTCCCACTTCGGCGAGAACGTTCCCGGTTCACCGGCTTTCCCGGTGGGCGACGGTTGACCGACGGCACCCGTCGCCCGCCCACCGCACTGCCCCGGAGAACAGACGTAATTCGAGATCCTTGACGGCCGCCCTCGTCGCCACCGCCTCGGCCACCGTGCTCGTGCTCACCAGCGGCACGGCGGTGCAAAGCGGGTGAGGAGCCCACCGCCGAGCCGTCGGACACCGCCACGTCGGCGGACGAAGGCCGGCTACTGGTGCCTGTACAGGGACTCCGGCTACAAGGGCAGGCTCCTGCGGCTGTTCTCCGACGGGAAGAAGGACCTCAGCGAGTGGGGCTGCCGGGACAAGCCGGGTTCCGTCCACCACTGGGTCGGCCGCTACTCGATCAAGTGCTGACGCGAAGATCACCGACCTGCGCTCCTGGCCCGTCGAGGACCGGGTCCGGCGGCTCGGCCCGCCGGGCGCCTGTTCGAACTTCCGCAACCCCGGCTATCCGGGCGGCGGGAACCGGAACGACAAGGTCGACATCTTCGAGGTCCGGCGCGCCTGACAGGTGCGCAGGGGCTCCGAGGAGGTACCCGGTGCTTCCCCCGACCGGCCGGATCCTGTCAGCCGAGGGCTGACGGGACCCGTCTGGGCTTGCCACGCCCCTCCCCGCATGGGGGAGGATGGCGGGATCCGTACGAAGGGAAAAACACGGTGACCATCGACCCGTCCTCGATTCCGAACTTCGGGGGCCAGCCCGAGCCGCAGCCGCAAGGACCGGCGGGCCCCGTCGTCCCGGATCAGGACCTCGTGAAGCAGCTCCTCGACCAGATGGAGCTCAAGTACGTCGTCGACGACGAGGGAGACCTCGCGGCGCCGTGGGAGCAGTTCCGCACCTACTTCATGTTCCGGGGAGAGGGAGACCAGCAGGTCTTCTCCGTGCGGACGTTCTACGACCGGCCCCACGAGATCGAGGCCAAGCCGCAGATCCTGGAGTCCATCGACGACTGGAACCGCCGCACCCTGTGGCCCAAGGTCTACAGCCACACCCACGACGACGGCACGGTCCGCCTGATCGGCGAGGCCCAGATGCTGATCGGCATGGGTGTGAGCCTGGAGCACTTCGTCTCCTCGACGGTCAGCTGGGTGCGGGCCGCGATCGAGTTCGACAAGTGGCTCATCGAGCAGCTCGGTCTCGAGGAGGAGATCAACGAGGCGGAGAAGCCCGAGGACGAGGAGTAGGCCCAGCAGGCCTCGCCCCAGCGGCGCGTCGGCGCGTACGAGCAGAGCAGGTACGCGCTGTACGCGCCGTACGCCTTTTCAGCGCCGTTCGCCTTGCAGCCCCGGGTCCCTCAGGCCCCGGCTACGCCCTTCAGACGGCGTACGGCTTCCTCCAGCACGCCCGTCCGCTTGCAGAACGCGAACCGTACGAACGGCGCCCCCTCCTCGCGGTGATCGTAGAAGACCGCGTTGGGGATCGCGACGACACCGGCGCGTTCCGGCAGGCCGCGGCAGAAGGCGAAGCCGTCCGTCTCGCCGAGGGGGCGGATGTCGGTGGTGACGAAGTAGGTCCCCGAGGGGCGGAAGACCCGGAAACCGGCCTCCTCCAGGCCCGCCGCCAGCAGGTTCCGCTTGACCAGCATGTCGTCCCGGAAGGCCGTGAAGTACGACTCGGGCAGCGCCAGGGCCTCGGCGACCGCGTACTGGAACGGGCCCGACGCCACATACGTCAGGTACTGCTTAACCGAGCGCACCGCCGTGACCAGCTCCGGCGCCGCCGTCACCCAGCCGACCTTCCAGCCGGTGAACGAGAACGTCTTGCCGGCCGACCCGATGGTGACCGTACGCTCGCGCATCCCCGGGAACGTCGCCGGCGGCACGTGCTCGGCGTCGTCGAAGACCAGGTGCTCGTACACCTCGTCCGTCACCACGAGCAGGTCCCGCTCCACCGCGAGCTCGGCGATCGCGGCCAGCTCCGCGCGGGTGAGGACCGTGCCGGTCGGGTTGTGCGGAGTGTTGATCAGCAGCAGGCGGGTGCGGTCGGTGACGGCGTCGCGCAACTCGTCGAGGTCGAGGCGGAAGCTGCCGTCGTGCGGGCGGAGCGTGACCGGCACCCGGCGCCCGCCCGCCATCGCGATGCACGCCGCGTACGAGTCGTAGTACGGCTCGAAGGCGATCACCTCGTCGCCGGGCTCCACCAGGGCCAGCAGCGAGGCGGCGATGGCCTCGGTGGCCCCGGCGGTGACCAGGACCTCCCTGTCGGGGTCGCAGGACAGGCCGTAGCGCCGCTGCTGGTGGGCGGCGATCGCGGTGCGCAGCTCGGGGACGCCGGGCCCCGGCGGGTACTGGTTGCCGAGGCCGTCCCGCAGCGCCCGTACGGCGGCCTCCCTGACCTCCTCGGGGCCGTCGGTGTCGGGGAAGCCCTGCCCGAGGTTGATGGCCCCGGTGCTCAGGGCCAGGGCGGACATCTCGGCGAAGATCGTCGTCCCGAACTCGGCGAGCCGGCGGTTGAGGAGGGGGCGCGCGCTGGAGGTCATGCGGGCCATCCTGCGCCGAAGCTCTGGAGTTCCTCAACTCTGCTTTGGGTCGTGCGGGGGGCGGGCATCCCCTGTTCACGCAAGAGCGAGGCGCCCACGGGGGGCCGCTTCGGGGGAAACGGAAGGAGGGTGACGCCATGGTCGTCGGCATCATCCTGGCGGTGATCGGGGTTGTTCTGGTCGGGGCGCTGGTGTCCGTCGGGCGCAGGAACGCGTCCGGACGCACGACGCGTCGCGGGGCGTGGGCGTCCACCGGATCGCGCCACGACAGCGGCGGCAGCTGGTGGGCCGGAGGCGGAGACTCCGGCTCGTCCGGCGGAAACCACGGGGGGCACTCCTGCGGCGGCGGCTCGTCCTGCGGAGGCGGGTCGTCCTGCGGCGGGGGTGGTGGAGGAGGTGGCTGCGGCGGCGGAGGCAGCTGACACCCGTCGGCCGCTCTCCCGACGGGGAAGCCGCAACCTCCGAACGCGGGGTCCGCACCTGGGGGCGGGCCCCGCGTTCCCGTGTCGGGCGGGGGCCGCGGGCGTCCTGTGTCGGGCGGGGGTCGGGGCGTCCTGTGTCGGGTGGAGGTCCGGGTGGCGTGTCGGGCGGGGGCCCGGGGTCCCGCACCGGCCGCAGGTCCGGGGTTCCCGTCAGGCCGGAGGTCCGAGGTTTCCGTCCGGCGGATACGTCGAACGCCCGTCGGGCAACTTGGGGTGTTTTCCGGCAACTTCGCATGCCTGTAGGACAACTGCCATCGTGGAGTGCCGGATCGAGGCGTTACTCCGTCAACTGCGTGCGCCCGAGAGGCACTTCGAGAGCCGGCTGGAAGCCCGGGCGTCCGTTCGTCCCTGCTCCGGGCGTGAGCCGCGGCGCACCGGCGCACGCCGTGGTTGAACAGTTGAGCTGTGGAGCCCTCTGAGGGATGGAAACCCTACGATTTTGGGTAAAGACGCTGTTGCGGCGCCACAGTTCATGATTCCCTCTAAAACACCAACGCAGCCTCTCGGACGCCCTGCGGACATTTTCCGGAAACCGGCCGACCGGTTTTCCCCGGGCCGTATCCCCCGGTGCGACCGGGGCGCGGCGGACCCCTCTCCCTCTCCTTGTGTGCTTGCGGAGCCGATCCATGCTCACGACCCTGAACACCTCCTACACCGACACGCGCGCGACTGATCTCGCCTGGGCCCTGGGGCGCGAGCCGCTTCCCGCGCTGGCCACGCTCGACCTCGAACTGGCAGGCGCCCGACTTCAGTTGCGGCTTCTCGGCGCGTCCCACCAGGTCCTACTGGAGGAGGAGCGGGGCATCTGCTCGGAGACGGTGGCGTGCATTCCGGGCAGCAGCACCCCGCTTCCGCTCGGCGTCGCCAAGCGGGTGGGCGACTGGGAGTACGAGTTCGCGGCCCGGGTCGAGGTCCTCTCGCCCGGCTCCTTCGCGGGCCGCGCCCAGGAGTTGCTGGCCCTCGTCTCCGACCATCCGCACGGCCTGGTCGGCGTCTTCCCCGGCAGCCCGCACGCCTTCACGGCCCTGCTGGCCCAGCACCACGAGGGGCAGGTGCACTGGCGGACCTGGCACGCGTACCCGCAGGACGGGCAGTTGGTGGCCACCCGCACGAAGGTGGGCGTACGGGTCCCGGCGGCGGCCACCGCCAACTGAAGCCCCCGGCCCCTCACTCACTCGGCGAACCGGGTCGCATACCGATCGGGCCTGTGTAAACCAGCACCACACGTGTGGGTGACGAACCGCAGCGGAGGCGTGACGTAACGTCGCAGCGTGATCGAGCCGCACGCGCCCGCCCCGCCCGGTTCCCCGACGCCTTGGAGCGCCCCGGGCGGCCCCGGCGGCCCGGCGCGGCTGCCCGTCCGGCCGGGCACCGGCCGGTTCCTGGTCCTCGCGGGCGTGTTCGTCTGCGCAGCCTGCGGACTGGTGTACGAGCTGGAACTCGTCGCCCTCGCCTCGTACTTGATGGGCGACTCCGTCACCCAGGCGTCCGTCGTGCTGTCCGTCATGGTCTTCGCGATGGGCATCGGCTCCCTCGCCGCGAAGCGGCTGCGCGGTCTCGCCGCGGCCGGCTTCGGCGCGGTCGAGGCGACCCTCGCCCTCGTCGGCGGGTGCAGCGCGATGGCCCTGTACGCCGTCTTCGCCTGGACCGGCGACTGGGGCGGGATCTGGGCCAGCGGGCCCCGCTGCCTCCTGGTCGCCTTCTCCCTCGCGACCGGGCTGCTCATCGGCGCGGAAATCCCGCTGCTGATGGAGCTGATCCAGCGCATCCGCCGCCAGGACGCGGGTGGCGCGGTGGCCGACCTGTTCGCCGCGGACTACGTGGGTGCGCTCGTCGGCGGACTCGCCTTCCCCTTCCTGCTGCTGCCGCTCCTCGGCCAGCTGACCGGCGCGCTGCTCACCGGTGCCGTCAACGCGGTCGTCGGGGGCGCGCTGGTGCTCGGCCTGTTCCGCCGGGACCTGACCCGGCGCGCCCGCTGGCTGTTGCTGCTCGCCAACGCGCTGGTACTGGTGACCCTCGCCTCGGCCGCCGTCCTCGTCGACGACTTCGAACGGGCCGCGCGGCAGGCGGTGTACGGCGGGGACGTACGCGTGGCGCTCCAGACCGGCGTGCAGGAGGTGGTCCTCACCGGCGGACCAGACGGCCGGTCCCTCGACCTGTTCCTCGACGGCCGGCTGCGGGTCAGCGGGTGCGACGAACTGCGCTACCACGAGGCCCTCGTCCACCCGGCCATGACCGGACCGCACGCGCGCGTGCTGATCCTCGGCGGCGGTGACGGACTGGCGGCACGCGAGGTGCTGCGGCATCCCGGGGTGGACCGGGTCGACGTCGTCGAACTCGACGAGGAGGTGGTGCGGCTGGCCCGCACCGACCCGGCCCTGTCGGCGCTGAACAAGCACGCGTTCGGCGACCCCCGCGTGCACGTGACCACGCAGGACGCCTTCGGCTGGCTGCGCGGAGCGCCCCCGGCGGCGTACGACGTGGTCCTCTCGGATCTGCCGGACCCGGGCATCACGGCGGGTACGAAGCTGTACTCGCAGGAGTTCTACGCCCTCGCGCGGCAGGTGCTCGCCCCCGGCGGCCGGCTCGTGGTGCACGCCGGGTCCGTCGCGTCCGGCTCGCGGGTGTACTGGACGGTGGACGCGACCCTCCGCGCGGCCGGCTTCCGCACCGCCCCGTACGGCACGGGCGGCCGTCACGCCGGTTTCGGCGTCGGCCCCGACCGCACCCCCGCCGACCGCTCCCAGGCGCCCCGGGAATGGGGCTTCATCCTGGCCGCCCGTACGGAGCCCCGGCCCCGCCTCGCCCCGGACGGGCCGCGCCCGTACGACCTTGACGACGCGTCCCTCGCGGCGGGGGAGCGGGCGGCGCGCGGGACGCGGATCGCGGGGCTGCCCGCGTCGACGCTGGTGCATCCGCGCTACTGACCGGGCGGGCCGTGGGGTGAGCGCGGGTGAGGATACGCCCGGCGGGGGCGGATCGGGGGCTAATCCCTCAGGCGGGGGTGCGTTTCGGCCTGTGCTGGGTAGAGTCCGTCGACATGGAGCACGAGGTGTTCGTTCCGGTTCCGGCCGAGCGGCTCAGGGAGGTGCTGGACGACCCCGCGCGGGTCGCCCGGGCGGTTCCGGGGCTCCAGCAGGACGCCGGCGCCCAGCCCGTCGCCGGGCGGCTGAAGATCCGGGTCGGGAGCCACTCGGTCACGTACCGGGGTGCCGTACGGCTGTCCCGGGGGAGGACGGGGCGTACGCCGTCGAGGGCGACGCCACGGAGGCCCGCGGCACCGGCTCGGTGAAACTCGCGCTGCGGATCGCCCTGCGGGACGCGGAGGACGGTACGACGATCGAGTTCGGCGGCACGGCCACCGCGGACGGACGGATCAAGGACCTCCCGCCGGACGCGGTGGAGGGCGCCGCCACCCGCCTGTTGAACCGTTTCGCGGAACAACTGGCCGCGGCAGTCCCGGAAACGACCACGTTCCTCGCGACCCAGGACTTCGAACCCCGCGCCACGACCGACTACGAGACGACCCCGGAGGCGGACGACGCGGCTCCACCGCCTCCGGCGGGGGCGACCGGGGGCGCGATGGCCGGGACCGACGAGGAGGCCGGGGCATCGCGTCCTGCGGACGCCACCTCGGCCGACGCCCCGACCGACACAGGCACGGCGGCCGGGGCGCCGGAGACCGCCGGGGAGACACCGGCTCCCGGCCCCGACGACAAGACGTCGGCCTCCGGCCAATCGGCCGATGAGGCTCGCGCCACCGCGGCCGGCGACGAGCCCTCGGCACCGGGGCGCGCCGACGAGCCCTCTGTCCCCGCAGCCGGCGATGACGCTTCCGCCGCGGGCCCTGACGACAAGACGTCGGCCTCCGGCCAATCGGCCGATGAGGCTCGCGCCACCGCGGCCGGTGACGAGCCCTCGGCACCGGGGCGCGCCGACGAGCCCCCTGTCCCCGCAGCCGGCGATGATGCTTCCGCCTCCGGCCCCGGCGACGAACCCCCCGCCCCGCCCCCCGAGCCCCCATCCGTCTTCGAGGCCGGTATTGCGCCGTCTTCTCTCGGGCCCTCGGACGGCGAAGATGAGGACGACGAGGGCGGCGAGGACGGTGACGGCATCGCCGAGGCGGCGCATGCGCGGCGGACGATGATCGGGAGGAGTGCCGAGGAGGTCGATCACGCTCCGCCGCGCGGGCGGTACGCGCCGGTGCCCGCGCCGCAGACCGTGATGCCTCCCGCCCCGCTGCGCTGGGCGGCCCCCGCGGCGGCGCTCGCGCTGGCGTCGGCCATCGTGGCGGTCCGGGCCCTGCGCAGGCGTCGCTGAAAACGCCCCGCACCGGGTGAGGCCCTCTTGATCACCCCAGTAGGGTCGTCCCGTGAGTGACGAAGACATCACGCTGACCGCGGGCGACGCGGAGGTGACCGTGCAGCCGGGCAACGGCGGCCGGGTCGGAGGGCTGCGGATCGGCGGCGTGGAGATGCTCCGGCAGGGGGAGCGGTTCGGCTGCTTCCCGATGGTGCCGTGGTGCGGACGGATCCGGAACGGGCGCTTCCTGGACGGCGCCGCCGTACGGCAGATGCCCCTCAACGCGCCGCCCCACGCCATCCACGGCACCGCCCGCGACGGCGCCTGGCGCACCGCCCGCACGAGCACGGCCGAGGCCGTCATCACCTACGAGCTCGTCGACCCCTGGCCCCACCCCGGCCGCGTCACCCAGGTCGTCGCCCTCACCGAGGACGCGCTGACGCTGACCATGTCCGTGGAGACGTACGAGTCGTCGTTCCCGGCGCAGATCGGCTGGCACCCGTGGTTCAACCGGAACCTCGGCGGCGAGGACGTGCGCCTCGACTTCCACCCCGCCTGGCAGGAGGAGCGCGGCGACGACCACCTGCCCACCGGCAACCGCGTCGAGCCGAAGCCCGGCCCCTGGGACGACTGCTTCGGGATGCCCGGCGGCGTCGAGGTGACCCTCACCTGGCCCGGGCAGCTGGAGCTGAAGGTGACCGGCCGCCAGGAGTGGGTCGTCGTCTACGACGAGCAGGAGGCCGCCGTGTGCGTGGAGCCGCAGACCGGGCCGCCCAACGGGCTCAACACCCTGCCGCGCCTGGTCACGCCCCTGGAACCGCTGGAGGCCGCCACGACCTGGAGCTGGCGCCGCCTCTAAGCTGGGCGACATGACGGACACACGTGGCGCGCTGCTCCAGCAGATCAAGGACAAGGCCGTGGTACACGGCAAGGTGACCCTGTCGTCGGGTCTCGAGGCCGACTACTACGTCGACCTGCGCCGCGTCACCCTCGACGGCGAGGCCGCGCCGCTGGTCGGACAGGTGCTGCTCGACCTGACCGGTGACTTCGAGTTCGACGCGGTGGGCGGGCTCACCATGGGCGCCGACCCCGTCGCCGCCGCCATGCTGCACGCCGCCGCCGCGCGCGGGCAGCGCCTGGACGCCTTCGTCGTACGGAAGGCCGCGAAGGCGCACGGCTTGCAGCGGCGCGTCGAGGGCCCGGACATCGCGGGCCGCCGTGTGCTGGTCGTCGAGGACACCTCCACCACCGGCGGCTCCCCGCTCACCGCCGTCGAGGCCGTGCGTGAGGCCGGGGCCGAGGTCGTCGCCGTCGCGACCATCGTCGACCGGGCGACCGGCGCCGCGGAGAAGATCCAGGAGGGCGCCGGGGTGCCGTATCTCTTCGCGTTCTCGAAGGACGAGCTGGGCCTGGACTGAGCCAAGACCGACCAGGGCGTGGACGGTGGCCTGGACCTTCCGGCCAAGTCTGGAAAGATGGGGCCGACGATGACGTCGCACCCCAAGGTCTAGGTCAGGGCCGAGAACGCAGTACGCCAACCCGCAGATACAAGGAGCGGACGCATGCCCATCGCAACTCCCGAGGTCTACAACGAGATGCTGGACCGGGCGAAGGCAGGAAAGTTCGCCTACCCGGCCATCAACGTGACCTCCACCCAGACCCTGCACGCGGCACTGCGCGGTTTCGCCGAGGCGGAGAGCGACGGCATCGTCCAGATCTCCACGGGTGGCGCCGAGTTCCTGGGCGGCCAGTACAGCAAGGACATGGTGACCGGCGCGGTCGCCCTGGCCGAGTTCGCGCACATCGTCGCCGAGAAGTACCCGGTGAACATCGCGCTGCACACGGACCACTGTCCGAAGGACAAGCTCGACGGGTACGTACGTCCGCTGCTGGCGCTCTCCAAGAAGCGCGTGGACGCCGGTCTGAGCCCGCTGTTCCAGTCGCACATGTGGGACGGCTCCGCGGAGACCCTCGCCGACAACCTCTCCATCGCGCAGGAGCTGCTGGAACAGGCCCGCGCCGCGAAGATCATCCTCGAGGTGGAGATCACCCCGACCGGTGGCGAGGAGGACGGCGTCTCCCACGAGATCAACGACTCCCTCTACACCACCGTCGACGACGCGATCCGCACCGCCGAGGCCCTGGGCCTGGGCGAGAAGGGCCGCTACCTGCTGGCCGCGTCCTTCGGCAACGTGCACGGCGTGTACAAGCCGGGCAACGTCGTCCTGCGTCCCGAGCTGCTGAAGGAGCTGAACGAGGGCGTCGCCGCCAAGTTCGGCAAGGCCGCTTCTCCTGGCCCCTTCGACTTCGTCTTCCACGGCGGCTCGGGCTCCTCGGAGGAGGAGATCCGGACCGCGCTGGAGAACGGCGTGGTCAAGATGAACATCGACACGGACACGCAGTACGCCTTCACGCGTCCGGTCGCGGACCACATGTTCCGCAACTACGACGGCGTCCTGAAGGTCGACGGCGAGGTCGGCAACAAGAAGACCTACGACCCGCGCACCTGGGGCAAGCTCGCCGAGGCGTCCATGGCCGCGCGCGTCGTCGAGGCCTGCGGCCACCTCCGCTCCACCGGCACGAAGATCAAGTAAGTCCCGGTTCGATCGCGTAGGGCCCGGCACCTCCATAAGGTGCCGGGCCCTTCCGTATGCTCCCTGCATGCCCGATGTGCGGCTCGCCTCTCCGCAGGGCCGGTGGATTCTGCTCACCACCGTCCTCGGCTCCGGCATGGCCCTGCTGGACTCGACCGTCGTCAATGTCGCGCTGCCCCGCATCGGCCGCGATCTCGACGCGGACCTGGCGGCCCTCCAGTGGACCGTCAACGCGTACATGGTCACCCTGGCCGGGCTGATCCTGCTGGGCGGGGCGCTGGGCGACCGTTTCGGGCGCCGGAAGGTGTTCGTCGTCGGTGTGGTGTGGTTCGCGGTGGCGTCCCTGCTGTGCGGGATCGCGCCGAACGCCGGGGTGCTGATCGCCGCGCGGGCGTTGCAGGGAGTGGGCGGTGCGCTGCTCACGCCCGGGTCACTGGCGCTGATCCAGGCGTCCTTCCATCCCGACGACCGGGGCCGCGCGGTGGGCCTGTGGTCCGGCTTCGGCGGGATCGGGGCGGCGGTCGGGCCCTTCGTCGGCGGCTGGCTGGTGGACGGGCCCGGCTGGCGGTGGGTGTTCCTGCTGAACGTGCCGCTGGCGCTGCTGTGCGTGCCCGTGGCGCTGCGGCACGTGCCCGAGTCGGGGGACCAGCGGGCGCACGGGCGGTTCGATGTGCTGGGGGCGGTGCTGGGCGCGTCGGCGCTCGCGCTGCTGACGTACGCGCTGATCGAGGCCGGTTCCGGCGGGCTGGTCGTGGCGGTCACGGCCGTGGCCGGGCTGGCCGCGGCAGTGGCGTTCGTGGTCGTCGAGCGACGGCGTCCCGAGCCGATGATGCCGCCGGACATCTTCTCCTCCCGCCAGTTCACGGCGGTCAACCTCGTCACGCTGTGCGTGTACGCGGCCCTCGGCGGGTTCTTCTTCCTCGCCGCGCTCCAGCTCCAGGTGGTGGTGGGTTACTCGGCGCTCGCGGCCGGTACGGCTCTGCTGCCGACGACCGCCCTGATGCTGGTGCTGTCGGCGCGGTCCGGTGAGCTGGCCGACCGGATCGGGCCGCGACTGCCGCTCACGGTGGGACCGCTGCTGTGCGCCGCGGGGATGCTGCTGATGCTGCGGGTCGGGCCGGGGGCGTCGTACGTGGCTGATGCGCTGCCCGCGCTGGTGGTGCTCGGGCTGGGCATGGTCACGCTGGTGGCGCCGCTGACGGCGACCGTGCTGGGGTCGGTGGATGTGGCCCGGGCGGGGCTGGCCAGCGGGATCAACAACGCGGCGGCCCGGGCGGCGGGGCTGGTGGCGGTGGCGGCGTTGCCGTTGCTGGCGGGGATGGGGGAGGAGGCGTATCGGGAGCCGGGGGCGTTCGATGTCGCCTTCGGGAAGGCGATGGCGTGGTGTGCGGGGGTGTTGGTTCTGGGGGCGGTCGTCGCGGCCGCGGCGGTACGGAGGCCGCGGCCGGGCTGCAAGCGGCCGGAGTGTCTGCGGCAGGGGGGTGTGACGGCACCGCCGCTGGAGGGGGAGCCGGTGCGGAAGCGGTTGTCTTAGGCACGGGCGTTTTTGCCCGCGTCGGGGTGTTGCCCAGCCCGGCGTAGCGGGGTGCCGCCGCGCTCACCCGTGCCGCCCCAGCGGCACGACTGCCCGCAGCTAGGCCGGCACGACTGCCCGCAGCTCATGCCTGCGGCAGACTTGGGGCATGTCCATTCACGAGAACCTCCTCGGGGGCCCGCCCCCGACCCACCTCCCCGACGACCCCGGGCCACGGGAAATGCTCGCGTCGGGTACCGCGCCGGTCGACGTCGCCGCCGCGCACCCCACCTCCTCGCTCGCCTGGGCGCAGCTCGCCGACGAGGCGTACGAGCGGGGCGCGACCGTCGAGTCGTACGCGTACGCCCGTACGGGCTACCACCGTGGCCTGGACGCGCTGCGCCGCAACGGCTGGAAGGGCCACGGCCCGGTGCCCTGGGAGCACGAGCCGAACCGCGGCTTCCTGCGCGCCCTGCACGCCCTCGCCCGTGCCGCACAGGCGATCGGCGAGCAGGAGGAGTACGAGCGCTGCTCCCAGTTCCTGAAGGACTCCTCGCCGACGGCGGCGCAGGTCCTGGGCTGACGGCGGTCCGTGTGCGCGAGGCCCGTCCGCCGAGCGGGCGGGCCTTGCGGTTTCGGGGGACGATTGCGGAGTATGCCGGTGGGGACCGGGGCCCCGTGCCGGCATCGGCAGGGGCGGACCGCTACCCGGAGTTACACGCAGGAGACAGCGATGTCCCACGAGGCTCACGAGCCCGAGACCCCGCATCTCGATTTCCACGGCACGACGCCGTACGAGGACTACGTCAAGGCGGACGTGCTCACCCACCTCCAGCACACCCTCTCCGACGACCCCGGAGAGATGGTCTTCCTGGTCACGACCCAGGTGATGGAGCTGTGGTTCACCGTCATCGTCCACGAGTGGGAGACGGCGGCACACGCGCTGCGCGGCGACGACGTACCCACCGCGACCGCCGCGCTGAAGAGGTCCGTACGCGAGCTGGAGGCGCTCAACGCCTCCTGGAAGCCGCTCGGCCAGCTCACGCCGGCCCAGTTCAACTCCTACCGGTCCGCCCTCGGCGAGGGCTCCGGCTTCCAGTCGGCGATGTACCGGCGGATGGAGTTCCTGCTCGGCGACAAGTCCGCGTCCATGCTGGTCCCGCACCGGGGCGCGCCGCGCGTGCACGCCGAGCTGGAGAAGGCGCTGCACGAGCCGAGCCTTTACGACGAGGTGGTGCGGCTGCTCGCGCGGCGCGGGTACGACATCCCTCAGGCCGTGCTGGGGCGTGACGTGTCGCTGCGCTACGAGCCGTCCCCGGAGGTGGAGGCCGCCTGGACGGCCGTCTACTCGGGCGACGAGAGCGACGAACTCGCCCGGCTCGGCGAGGCGTTGAGCGATGTCGCCGAGCTGGTGTGGCGCTGGCGCAACGACCACCTCGTCGCCACGCGCCGCGCGATGGGCGCCAAGACCGGCACGGGCGGTTCCGCCGGGGTGGCCTGGCTGGAGAAGCGGGCGCAGAAGCAGGTGTTCCCCGAGCTGTGGACGGCGCGGTCCCATGTCTGAACTCGCGATGCGCGCGGAGAAGCTGGACGCCGCCGACGACCTGCGCGGCAAGCGGGACGCCTTCGTCCTCGATGACGTTGTCTACCTCGACGGCAACTCGCTCGGCGCGCTGCCGGCCGTCGTCCCCGGGCGGGTCGAGGACGTCGTACGCCGCCAGTGGGGCGAGCTGCGCATCCGGTCCTGGGAGGAGAGAGGCTGGTGGACGGCGCCCGAGCGGATCGGTGACCGGATCGCCCCGCTGGTCGGGGCGGCCCCCGGGCAGGTCGTGGTGGGCGACTCGACAAGTGTCAATGTGTTCAAGGCACTTGTGGGGGCGGTGCGGATGGCGGGGGAGGGCCGCGACGAGATCCTCGTCGACGCCACGACCTTTCCGACCGACGGGTACATCGCCGAGTCCGCCGCCCGGATGACCGGCTGCACACTGCGGCCGGTGGCACCGGCTCAGGTGCCGGGCGCGCTGGGCGACCGTACCGCCGCCGTCCTCCTCAACCACGTCGACTACCGCACCGGCCGGCTGCACGACCTGCCGGCGCTGACGGCCGCCGTGCACGGGGCGGGCGCGTACGTCGTCTGGGACCTGTGCCACAGCGCGGGCGCGCTGCCGGTGGGGCTGGACGAGCACGGCGTGGATCTCGCGGTCGGCTGCACCTACAAGTACCTGAACGGCGGGCCGGGTTCACCGGCGTACCTGTACGTGCGCCGGGAGCTTCAGGACCGCTTCGACTCCCCGTTGCCCGGCTGGAACTCCCACGCCGAGCCGTTCGGGATGCGGAGCGGGTACGAGCCGGCCCCCGGCGCCCTGCGCGGCCGGGTCGGCACGCCGGACATCCTCTCCATGCTCGCCCTGGAGGCGGCCCTGGAGGTGTGGGACGGGGTGCGGGTCGAGGCGGTGCGGTCCAAGTCGCTCGCGCTGACGGACTTCTTCCTGGAGTGCGTGGCGGAGTACGTGCCCGAGGGCCGGGTCGAGTGCCTGACGCCGGTGCCGCACGCGGAGCGGGGCAGCCAGGTCGCCCTGCGCTGCGACGGGGCCGGTGACGTGATGAAACGGCTCATCGAGCGGGGTGTGGTCGGCGACTTCCGGGCGCCGGACGTGCTGCGCTTCGGCTTCACACCGCTGTACGTGGGCTTCGCCGACGTGGAGCGGGCGGCGCGGGTGCTGGCTCAGACGCTGGGGTGAGCTCCCCGTGACGAATGCGAACGGCCTCTGCCGCCGCGGGGGCCGTTCGGTCTTCACCCAGCGTGACATCCCCGTGTCCGCCCACGTCACCTGCCTGATACCGTCCCGGCCAACGGCCGGATCCCACCTGGTCCGCCATCTACGTTTGATCGCTGAGAGGTTGGAGCATGACGGACGACGTCGCAGCAGCACGGGCCGCCGCCGAGGAGAAGTCGGCGCTCTCCCACGCGCCCGTCGACCCCGACGTGACCGCTGCCTACGGTGACCATCCCGACCAGGTGATCGACTTCTACGCCCCGCGCACCGAGGGCGGCCCGGGCGGGCCCGCCCCGGTCGTCCTGGTGCTGCACGGCGGTGCCTGGCGGGCCCCGTACGACCGGCGTCACATCAGCCCGTTCGCTGAGTTCCTCGCCCGTCGCGGGTTCGCCGTGGCCAGTGCCGAGTACCGGCGCGGCGGTGACGACGACGCCGTCGCGGGCCGCTGGCCCGACACCTTCGACGACGTCGCGGCCGCGCTGGACGCCCTCCCGGCGCTCGTCCGGGAGCTGCTGCCGCAGGCCGATCCGCGCCGTACGGTCCTCACCGGGCACTCGGCGGGCGGGCACCTCGCCCTGTGGGCCGCGGCCCGGCACGTCCTGCCGGACGGCTCGCCCTGGCGCGCCGACAGCCCGCCGGCCCTGCGCGGCGTGGTCGCCCTCGCCCCGATCGCGGACCTCGCGGTCGCCGACAAGCTGGACGTGTGCGGCGGTGCCGTACGTCAACTCCTGGGCGGGGACGAGCGCTTCGCCGAGCGGCAGCCGTACGCGGACCCGGCGCTGCTGTTGCCCACCGGCATCGCCACCACTCTCGTCCAGGGCCGCACGGACCTCGACGTGCCGCAGGTGGTCGCCGAGTCGTACGCGGACGCGGCGGCGAAGGCCGGGGAGATGGTGGGAGTGACGCTGCTGGAGGACGTGGGGCACTTCCCGCTCATCGATCCGGCGGCGGACGCGTGCGCGGTGGTCGTGGAGGAGATCGCGCAACTGGCCTGGTGAGCGGGCTTTCTTGGCCTGGTGAGCGGCCTTTGTGGGGTGCCTGAGCGGCTCTCCTGCGGTGTCTGAGCGGCTCTCCTGCGGTGCCTGGCGGCCCTCCTCGGATGCCCGTAGGAGCGGTCCCCGGCCATCCCGTAGGTCATACCCGTAGTACCTGAGAGCCAGGCCGCAGGTGAGCTCCGCGGTGTGACGCGGACGACGAGTCCCGCTCCGTAACTTCCCTTCCACGCGGACCCGATGGCCGGGTGCGCTGGAGGGGGACGACCATGGGGCCCGCAGCGAAGTACCGCCGTGGCGACGGCGGTCGGCGCCGCGGCGGCCGATGGCGTCGCGCCGCGCTCGCCGCCCTCATCGCCGGTGCGGTGGTGTTCCCCCTCTCCGCGGCGGGGCGCCCGGAGATCCCCGCGCCGGCACCCGCCTCCCTCGCTCCGCTCAGCGCGTCGACGCTCGACGAGGCGTACGCGGCCAACCGTGCCAACGCCGCCGAAGCGGCCCGGACGGCCGCCGCCCACCAGGACCGGGACCGTGCCGCGACGGACCGTGCCCTGGCCGCCCCGGCCCGGCATCTCCTCCGGTTCGACGGCCGTGGCTCGGGCCGGGTGACGGAGGTCCTGGGCGACCTAGCCCGCGCCGACCGCATCGCCGTCCTGGTCCCCGGCTCCGACACCGGCCTGGACACCTACGGCCGGTTCCACGCGGCCGCCGCC
This sequence comes from Streptomyces sp. DG1A-41, assembly GCF_037055355.1. Lineage (GTDB taxonomy): Bacteria > Actinomycetota > Actinomycetes > Streptomycetales > Streptomycetaceae > Streptomyces. The sequence continues at coordinate 5,084,659 of NZ_CP146350.1, forward strand.
GCGCTGTACGGGCGGCTCGTCCGCCAGGCCCCCGCGGGCACGCGCACGGCGGTCGTGGCCTGGCTGGGCTACGAGACGCCGGGCACGGTCAGCGCGACGGTCACGACGACCGGCCGGGCGGAGCAGGCGGCCCCGCACCTGCGCGCGCTCGTCACCGACCTGCGATCCATAGCGGGCGGCGGACCGCGCATCTCGCTGCTGTGCCACTCCTACGGCTCGGTCGTCTGCGGCCGTGCCGCCGCCGGGCTCGCCGTCGACGACATCGCGCTGGTCGGCAGCCCCGGCACGGGCGCGGACTCCGTGGCCGCCCTGCACACCCGCGCCCGCGTCTGGGCGGCCCGCGGTGACGACGACTGGGTGGAGGACGTCCCGCACGTCAGCGCGGACCTGTTCGGCACCACCGTCGGCTTCGGCACCGACCCCGTCTCCCCGGCCTTCGGCGCCCGGGTCTTCGCGGCCGGCGACGGCGGCCACAGCGACTACTTCAGCCCCGGCTCGACCTCCCTGACCAACCTGACCCGGATCGTCCTGGGCGAGACCAAGGCGGTGACTCATGACTGACGTCGGAGCACGAGTGACTGACGTCGGAGAACCCGGAGTACGAGGTGTCCGGCATGCGGTGCGCCGTGGCGCCGAACGCGTCGGTGCGGCCACCCCGGCCGACCGCGACCGGGCCGTGGACGCCCTGCGCGCCGCCGCGGTCCTCGGCGTCGTCCTCGGGCACTGGCTGGTCACGGCCCTGGTCGCCGACGGCCGCGCCCTGCGCACGGCGAGCCCGCTCCAGCACATGCCCTGGCTGACGCCCGTCTCCTGGCTGTTCCAGACCCTTGCCGTGTTCTTCCTGGTCGGCGGCCATGTGGCGACGCGCGGCCTGGCCTCGGCCCGGGCCCGGGGCATCCCGTACCACCGCTGGCTGACGGCCCGGCTGACCCGGCTGTTCACACCGGTCGCCGCCGTCCTCGGCCTGTGGACGGTCGCCGTGCTCGCCCTGCTGCTGTCGGGCGCCGAGTTCGGGACGATACGGACGCTGGTGAAACTGGCCCTGTCCCCGCTGTGGTTCCTCGTGGTGTTCGCGGCCCTGACGGCGGCGACCCCGCTGCTGACCCGGCTCCACCCGCTCTGGCCGCTAACCGTCGTGCTGCACGTGGACCTGTTGCGCTTCGGCCTCGGCGGCCCCTCCTGGCTGGGCTGGGTGAACGTGGCGGCGGGCTGGCTGGTGCCCTACACGCTGGGCGCGGCCTGGACCCGGGGCGAGCTGGAGCGCCGCCGCGCGGGCTGGGTCCTGCTCGCCGGCGGTGCGGCGGCGACCGCGGGGCTCGTCGCGTGGGCGGGCTATCCGGCGTCGATGGTCGGTGTCCCGGGGGAAGGCATGTCCAACCTGGACCCGCCGACGCTGGCCGTCGTCACCTTCGGGCTGGCCCAGTGCGGTCTCGCCCTGCTGCTGCGCGAGCGGCTGCGGCGGGCGATGCGCCGGCCCGTGGCGTGGGCGGCGGTGGCCCTCGTCAACCTCTCCGCGATGACCGTCTTCCTGTGGCACCAGACGGCCCTGATGGCCACGACGGCCACCGGCCTCCTCGTGGGCCGGCTCCCCGGCCTGCACACGCTGCCCGACAGTCTCGGCTGGGTCGGGGCCCGGCTGCTCTGGCTGCCCGTGTTCGCCCTGGCCCTCGCCGCCTGCTGGGCCGCCTTCCGGTTCTTCGGGCAGGGCGCGGGCGGCCGGGGCCGCAGGTCGCGGGTGGTGCGAGCGCACCATCCGTCCGACCGTGGGACAGCGGCGAAGGCACCTCATGTCTAGGCTGGGGCGCGTGACGGACACGGGGGTGGGCCGCGCGCTGCGGGCGCGCGTCGGGGGCTGGCTGCGGGTGCTGCGCGAGGACCTGTGGACCTTCCGGGCGGATCCGCTGCCGCCCCTCCTGTGGTTGCGCTGGTTTCCGCACGGCTTGTTGTGCCTGGTTGCGTTCGGGGTCACCTTCGGCGCGGTGGCGCAGCTCGTTGACAACGGAGGGGTGGGCCCGCAGATCGCCTTCCTGCTCGGGCTGGCGCAGGGCGCTGCCGTGCTGCTCGCGCTGTGGCGGCCCATCCCGGCGTGGTGGCTTTCGACGGTGGCCATGGTGCTGGGCGCCATCGAGGTGCGCCGCCAGCTGCTGGCAGGCGGCGCGCACGACTTCACCTGGCCCTGGACGTCGGCGGGGATCATCGGACACCTGGCGGTGCTGCTGCTGCTCGCCCTGCGCGTGCGTACCCGGGTGTCCGCCGAGGCGCTCGCGCTGACCGTGCTCCTCACCTACGTCGTCCAGGGACTGCTGGGCGCGGCCGACTATCAGCCCACCGGGGTCCTAGCGGTCACCCTGTTCGCCGTCGTCGTGGTCCTCGGCACCGCCCTGCGCGGCCGTCGCGAGGCCCGCGCCGAACTCTTCGAGCAGACCACGCTCACCGCCGAGGAGCGCACCCGGCGCACCCTGCTGGAGGAGCGCAGCCGCATCGCGCGCGAGCTGCACGACGTGGTGGCCCACCACATGTCGGTCATCTCCATCCAGGCGCAGGTCGCCCCGCACCTCGTCGAGAACCCGCCCGACGAACTCAAGGAGAACCTCGCGGGCATCCGGCAGAACGCGCTGGAGGCGCTGACCGAGCTGCGCCGGGTGCTGGGCGTGCTGCGCTCGGAGCACCCCGGGCCGGGGGAGCCCCCCGGCCCGGGTGGCGACACCGCCGGCCACGCCCCCCAGCCCACCCTCGACCGGCTCGACGCGCTGGTGGAGAACACCCGGGCCGCCGGCCGCGAGGTCATCACCGAGATCAACGGCGAGCGGCGGCCGTTGCCGCCCGGCGTGGAGCTGTCGGCGTACCGGATCGTGCAGGAGGCGTTGAGCAACGTCCTGCGGCACGCGCCCGGCGCGAGAGCCACGGTCCGTCTCACGTATCAGCCGGACGGGCTGGAGGTGGAGGTCGTCAACGGCCGGCCGACCGGGCCCGCGCCGCCGTCGACGGGAGCGGGGCACGGACTGCTCGGCATGCGCGAGCGGGTCGCGATGCTCGGCGGCACCATGACGGCGCACCCGTGGCACTGGGACGGCTTCAAGGTCACCGCGTTCCTCCCGGACACCCCGCCCGCCGACACCCCGGGCACCGCCCGTTCCACCGACCACACCACCGATCCCCGGGGAGGGACCCCATGACGAGCAGCTCCGGCCGACCCATCCGGGTCCTCATCGTCGACGACCAGGCGATGGTCCGGCAGGGTTTCACCGTGCTGCTCGGCACCCAGCCCGACATAGAGGTCGTCGGCGAGGCGAAGGACGGGGAGGGCGGCATCGCGAAGGCCGCCGAGACCGCCCCGGACGTCGTCCTCATGGACATCCGGATGCCCGGCATCGGCGGCATCGAGGCCACCGAGCGCATCACCACCGCGACCCCGGACATCAAGGTGCTGGTGCTCACCACCTTCGACCTCGACGAGTACGTGTACGACGCGCTGCGCGCCGGAGCCTCCGGGTTCCTGCTGAAGGACGCGTCGTCGGAGCAGCTCGCCGAGGCGGTCCGGGTGATCGCGGCCGGCGACGCGCTGCTCGCCCCGGGCATCACCCGCAAGTTGATCGCCGAGTTCTCCCGGCTGGACGGCCGACCCCGCGCCCCGCTCAAGGAGCGGATCGGTGACTTGACCGAGCGGGAGACGGAGGTGCTCGCCCTGATCGCGCAGGGCCTGTCGAACGCGGAGATCTCCAAGCTGCTGTTCGTCGCCGAGCAGACGGTGAAGACCCATGTGGGCCGGATCCTGGTGAAGCTGGGCCTGAGGGACCGGACGCAGGCGGCGGTGTTCGCGTACGAGTCGGGGCTGGTCCGGCCGTCGGGGTACTGAGGCGTGCCCGTGGCCTCGTCGTACGTGCCCATGGCCCTCGTAGTACCTGAGAGGGACGCTGTGGAACCCCTCTCACTGGGGACGACCGGGAAGTGCGGGCGCTTTACCGTTCTGTACGTGACCGAGACGACTCACGTGCAGAGCACGCCGCCGGTGGACGGGGCCAGGACGCGCAGTCCCGAGTACCGGGTGGCCGTGGACTCCCTGCGCGGGCTGCGGCAGGACCTCATCCACGACGCCTTCGCCTACCGGCCGCTGCCGCGCAGGAGCACGGACGGGCGGATCGTCCGGCAGCTGCCCGGACGCCTGCGGGAGTACGCGACCTGGACGCCGCACGCCCTGATAGCCATGGCGGCCCTGTTCACCTTGACCCTCACCAGCGCAGACACCGACGGCGAGGTGCTGCTGGTCGCGCCGTTGACCGTGCTCCCGGTCCTGCTGACCATGATCCGGCCGGTCGGAGCGTTCTGGGCGTCCATGGCGTTCACTCCGCTGGCCGCCCTGCTCGGCAGCAATGGCGAATGGCCGTGGTCCCCCGGCAGCTTCGCCTGCCATCTGACCGTGCTGACCGTCGTGGCCATACGCACCAGGCCGCGCGCGGCCGGGTGGATGTGGGCGCTGACGGCGCTGTACGCGCTCCTCGCGGACACCGGCATCGGCCCGACCCACCTCTACAGCACCAACTCCGGCCCCATGCTGGTCTTCTCGGCCATGATCCTGCTCTGCGTCACCGTCTGGCACGTCCGCCGCCACGCGGAGCAGGAGGTCACCGCCCAGCAGACGGTCACCGCGCACGAGCGCTCCCGCCGCACCCTGCTGGAGGAGCGCACGACGATCGCCCGCGAGCTGCACGACGTGGTCGCCCACCACATGTCGGTGGTCGCCATCCAGGCGGAGGCCGCGCCCTACCGGGTGGAGAACCCGCCGCCGGAGCTGGAGAAGGCCTTCGCCACCATCCGGGAGAACGCGGTGGCGGCCCTGACCGAGCTGCGCCGCGTCCTGGGCGTCGTCCGCGCCGAGGACTACGAGGCCCCGGACGCCCCGCAGCCCACGCTCGCCGACCTGGAAGGGCTGCTGGCCAATGTCCGGGAGGCCGGACTGGGTGTCGAGAAGGTGGCGACCGGCGCGGTGCGCGAGCTGCCGCAGGGCGTGGAGCTGTCGGCGTACCGGATCGTGCAGGAGGCCCTGAGCAACACCCTGCGGCACGCGCCGGGTGCGAGCGCCCGCGTCGAGATCGGGTACGTTCTCGGCGGCCTGGGCCTGCGCATAGTCAACGGCCCGCCGCCGAACCCCGGCCTGATCAAGCCCTCGCCGGGCGCCGGGCACGGCATCACGGGCATGCGGGAGCGCGTGACGATGCTGAACGGCGAGATGACGGCGGGCCGGACGGACGACGGAGGTTACGAGGTGACGGTGTTCCTGCCGGTCAGCCTGCCGGACGAGGATGACGCATGACCATTCGCGTGCTGATCGCGGACGACCAGATGATGGTGCGCGAGGGCTTCTCGGTCCTGCTGAACGCGATGCCGGACATCGAGGTCGTCGGCGAGGCGGTGAACGGCCGGGATGCCGTCGCGAAGGTCCGCGAACTCGCCCCGGACGTCGTGCTGATGGACATCCGCATGCCCGAGCTGAACGGCATCGAGGCGACCCGTGAGATCGTCGCCGCCGACGGCGCGGCGAAGGTGCTGGTGCTCACCACCTTCGACCTCGACGAGTACGTCTACCAGGCGCTGCGCGCGGGAGCCTCCGGGTTCCTCCTCAAGGACGCCTCGGCCCGCCAGCTCGCCGACGGGGTGCGGGTCGTGGCCGCCGGTGAGGCTCTCCTGGCCCCCTCGGTGACCAGGCGGCTGATCACGGAGTTCTCCAGGCTCGCCGAGACGCCGCGCCTCATGCCCTCCGCGCAGGCGGCGTACGGCGACCTCACCGACCGGGAGACGGAGGTGCTGGTCCTCATCGCGCAGGGCCTGTCGAACGCGGAGATCGCCGAGCGGCTGGTGGTCGCCGAGTCGACGATCAAGACGCATGTCAGCCGGGTCCTGGTGAAGCTGGGGCTCAGGGACCGGACACAGGCGGCGGTGTTCGCGTACGAGGCGCGGCTGGTGACGCCGGGGTGAACGCCCAGGGACAGCGGCGAGGCAGGAAGACGGAGAACGCCTTGGTGTGATCGGACTTCCGCGCACCACAGCCTCACCAGCACCACCAGTCACACCCGTCTGGCGCCACCTCGCCCGCGGAACGGACGAGGAGCAAGCTGGAAGAAGGGGAGTGATTTTCCGCGAGACAGGCGGAAGGAAACGAGATGACAGAGCAACCCACCACCGGCCACCCGCCGTGGCATCTGGCAGGCGACTGGTTCGATGTGTGCAAGTGCGCGATCCCGTGCCCCTGTACGTTCGCGCAGGCCCCGACCTACGGTGACTGCGAGGGCGTGCTCTCCTGGCACATAAGGGAGGGCAACTTCGGCGACGTGCGGCTCGATGGCCTCAACGTACTGATGCTCGGCTCCTTCGTGGGCAACGCCTGGGCCCGCGAGCACACGGACGCCTACGCCGCGGTGTTCTTCGACGAACGCGCCGACGAGCAGCAGCGCGCCGCCCTCCAGACGATCTTCGGCGGTGAGGCGGGCGGATGGCCCGCGGAGTTCGGCGAGATCTTCGGCCCCGTGATGAGGGGCATGGACTTCGCCCCCATCCGCATCGAGGTCGACGAGGACATGTCCGCCTGGCGTGCGGAAATCCCCGGAAAGGTGATGGCAACCGCCGAAGCGCTGACCGGCCCGACCACCCCGGAAGGCGCACGGGTGCAGGTGCACAACGCTCCCGGCGCCGAGGTGGGACCCGGCCAGATCGCCACCTGGGGCCGCGCCACCACTGATCGGGCCAACGCGTTCGGCTTCACCTGGGACCGGTCGGGAAAGTCGAGCAAACACTTCCCCTTTGACTGGACCGGCCCCGACTCAGCCGGCTCCGCTCATCGTGGTTGCCGGGAAACAACATTTACATGCCGATTTGACAGGCCTAGCGTAAAAGTAAGTGCGACTTCGGCCGCTACACCCTCGGAGAAGGGGACAGCCATGTCGTGGACCATATCCGGCACGTACGTCGCCGGCTGCTCGTGCGCCGTGCTGTGCAGCTGCCCGTACGACGGGCAGCCCAGGAACGCCGAAGGCGAGACCGATTGCCTGGGCACTGCCGTCTTCCACGTTGCGGACGGGAATCTGGACGATGTCGACCTGTCCGGTGTGGACTTCGCCTTCTACAACCACTTCCCGTCGAACCTGACCTCCGGCAATTGGAAGGTCGGCCTCGTGGTGGACAGCGCAGCGAGCGGCGATCAGGCGAACGCCCTGGAGCGCATCCTCTCCGGCCGCGAAGGCGGTCCGTTCGGCCAGCTCTCGCAATTCTACGGTGAGTACCTGGGAATGGAGCGGGCGAAGGTGTCCCTCACGGACGGAGAGAGGCCCGGCCTCAGGGTCGAGGGCAGGACGGAGCTGTCCTACGAGCCGCTCACCGGCCCCGACGGCAGTTCGACAAAGATCAAGAACGCCATGTTCGGGTTCGCTCCCGAGTTCGAGGTCGGCAGGTCCAGCGGGCGTTCCGATGCTTTCGGGCTGAGTTACGAGGCGTCGTACGGCGAGACGGCCGACTACGTCTTCAGCAGTGAGGAGACCGAAGGAGCCAGCCAGGGACGTGCCTGACGAGAGCGCGCATGGCACACGTCACATGCCGTCCATCGGCAGCACACGTCACATGCCGTCCATCGGCGGCATCGAGTCCCGCAGACCCGGCAGCAGCCAGTCCTGGAACAGCGCGAGCACGGCCAGGACGAGGAACGCCAAGCCCACGACCCGGGCGAGCAGCGGGCCCCCGGACCACAGCTTCTCCACGAAGACCACCAGGGCCAGTGCGGCCATGGCCGCCACGTTCATCACACCGAGCGGGATCAGGACCACCATCAGCCCAGCGCAACAGCCGACGCAGTAGACGCCGTGATGGCCGCCCACCCGCAGATCGCGCGCCGGTGCCCGGAAGCCGGCGTAATACATCAGGTGGCTCATGGGATCGCGGCAGTGCCGCAGGCACACGTACTTCAGCGGGCCGAGCTGATAAAGACCCGCCAGCAGGAACGCGGTGAAGCCGATCCAGCGTCCCGCGGTCGGGTGATCCGCCACCAGATCGCCGGTGAAGGCCAGGCCCGCATAGGCGAGCGCTCCGAAGGCGGTCCACACCATCAGGTACCCGCCGAGGAACTCGGCGGTGCGAGCGGCCCGGGTCCAGCCGGAGGACTGACGGCCGATCCCCCGCACCCATGTGATGGCCACCGGCGCCATCGACGGCAGCATCATGGCCGCCATCATCGTCACCCACAGCAGCAGGAACAGGGGGAGCGCTATCCCCATCGTGCCGGGCTCGACCCCCATGTCCCGGGCCTGGCCGATCGTCAGCGCCCATGCAGGCGCCGCGATCAGGACGACGAGGAACCAGGCGGCTGCGAGATCCCGCTTCGGCAGCAACCCTCCGCCGGTTCCGGTCGGCGCGGGCGTCCGCGTGGGGACGAGGACGGAGTTCCGGTTGAAGCGCATCGTCACGCCCTCCTACGTGATACATCCAGCAGACCACTCCTGAATCCACGGCGCGACCTCGCTCGAACTCACGCTGAGTGAGCACGTACTTGCCCCGGCTGCCGTCTCTGGCCAGCGGCTGCCGGCCCCGATCGCCCCCCACCCCAACCGCACAGCCGTACGCGACCCCAAGAACCCCTCCCACGGCACGCTCTTACTCCCCACCGGCTCCTTTGCCATGTTCACCGAGGCGCTCCAAGCACAGCACCCCTGGTCAGAGCCCGGCCCGACGGGCTAGCGTCCGCCCATGGCAGCTGCTTCCGACCTCGCGTTCGACCCCTGGGACCCGGCCTTCCTCGCCGACCCGTACCCCGCCTACGCCGAGCTGCGTGCCCGGGGCCGCGTGCACTACTTCGAGCCCACGAACCAGTGGCTCGTCCCGCATCACGCGGACGTCTCGGCGCTGCTGCGCGACCGGCGTCTGGGCCGGACGTACCAGCACCGGTTCACGCACGAGGACTTCGGCCGCACCGCGCCGCCTGCGGAGCAGGAGCCGTTCCACACGCTCAACGACCACGGGATGCTCGACCTGGAGCCGCCGGACCACACCCGGATCCGGCGCCTGGTGTCGAAGGCGTTCACGCCGCGCACGGTGGAGCGGCTGAAGCCGTACGTGCGGGGCCTGGCGGACGAGCTCGCCTCAGAGCTGGTCGATGCGGGCGGCGGCGACCTGCTGAAGGACGTCGCCGAACCCCTCCCGGTGGCGGTGATCGCCGAGATGCTCGGCATCCCGGAGTCCGACCGGGCCCCGCTGCGCCCCTGGTCGGCGGACATCTGCGGGATGTACGAGCTGAACCCGTCCGAGGAGACGGCGGCGAAGGCGGTCAGGGCGTCGGTGGAGTTCTCCGACTACCTGCGCGAACTGATCGCGGCCCGCCGCAAGGAGCCGGGCGAGGACCTCGTCTCGGGCCTGATCGCCGCCCACGACGAGGGCGACCGCCTCACCGAGCAGGAGATGATCTCGACGGCGGTCCTCCTCCTCAACGCCGGCCACGAGGCCACGGTGAACGCCACGGTGAACGGCTGGTACGCCTTGTTCCGCAACCCGGTCCAGCTGGAGGTGCTGCGTGCGGACCACACGCTCATCCCCTCCGCCGTCGAGGAGCTCATGCGCTACGACACCCCGCTCCAGCTCTTCGAGCGCTGGGTCCTGGACGAGATCGAACTCGCCGGCACGACGATCCCGCGCGGCGCGGAGGTCGCCCTGCTCTTCGGCTCCGCCAACCACGACCCGACGGTGTTCGAGACCCCGTCCGCCCTGGACCTGACCCGCCAGGACAACCCCCACATCTCCTTCAGCGCGGGCATCCACTACTGCATCGGCGCACCCCTGGCCCGCATCGAACTGGCGGCGTCGATGAGGGCGCTGCTGGAGAGGGCGCCGACGCTGCGACTGGCCGCCGAGCCTGTCCGTAAGCCGAACTTCGTGATCCGGGGGTTGGAGGGGCTAGCCGTCGAGGTGGGGTGATCACCCGTTCGGTGATCACCGGTCGAATCGGCGTGAGGGGCGCCGGTAGCTCGCCGAGCTGGTGCGTGCCCACGAAGGGAGGCGCCATGAGGGTTGTGGCAGAGCGCGCGTCGTCTCAGTCGTCGGTGGACGTGTTCGAGCGCACCGGACCCGGAGGTGGGGGCTACCGGACCACTCACATGTCCGGACTCGGCGGCAAGGTCACCCTCCCCGATCCCGTCGGCATCGAACTCGACGCCGAGGAGCTCGAGCAGTACGTCGACTGATCACGTGATCATGTCCCGCCTCCGCAACCCGGCCAGCCCCGCGGCCACCAACACCGCCGCCAACCCGATCAGCACCACCACCGGCCCCCACTCCATCTCCCCGCCCGGCAGCTTCGGCAGGTGGCCGAAGGGGGAGAGGTCCAGCACGGTCTGCGGTACGTCCAGCGCGGGGCCGACCCAGCCGATCAGCAGGACCGCCCCGGCCACGCCCCATGCCGCCACGGCCCCCCGGGGCAGTACGCCGTGCAGCAGCACCGCCACCCCGCCGATCACCCACACCGCCGGCAGCTGCACCAGGCACGCCCCCAGGATCGGCCCGGTCTCCTTTCCGTAGCCGACGGCGAGGCCGAGCCCGGCCAGCAGCATGATCAGGGCGGCCCCGCAGAAGGCGATCACCAGGTGGCCGGCGGCCCAGCGCAGGCGCCCGACCGCGTTCGCCAGAACCGGTTCCGCCCGGCTTGAGGTCTCCTCGCCGTGCAGGCGGAGCACCGACGCCACGATGTACAGCGCCGCCACCAGGCCGAGCATGCCGACCATCGACGCCAGGAACGCGTCCGTCAGGCCGGACCGGCCGCCCATCCGCTCGAAGATCCGCCGGGCGTTCTCGTTGTCGCCGACCAGGTCGGCCGCGCCCTCGGTCATGCCGCCGTAGACGACCCCGGCGAGGAGGAAGCCGATGCTCCAGCCCAGCACGCTGCCCCGCTGCAACCGCCATGCCAGCGCGCCCGCGCTGCCCAGGCGGCCGGTGGCCGGGCCCGGCCGGGTGGGCAGGAAGCTCATGCCGATGTCCCGGCGGCCGGCCAGCTCGTACGCCACCGCGCCCTGGAGGAGGACCGCCCCGGCGAGCAGCGCCAGCACCCACCAGCGTTCGTCCGCGTAGGGCCGCAGGTTCTCCAGCCAGCCCAGCGGCGAGAGCCACGTCAGGACCGACGAGCCGTCGTGCGTCGCCGAGTCGCCCGCCGCGCGCAGCACGAACGCGGCGCCCAGCACCGCCGCCGTCAGACCGCGGGCCAGCCGCGCGCTCTCCGTCAGCTGGGCGACGATCGCCGCCGTCGTGGCGAACACCATGCCGACCCCGGCGATGCCGAGGCCGAGAGCCAGTGCCCCGGTCGTACCCTGGCCGGCCAGGCCGGCCGTCAGCAGCAGCGCCAGCACCGCGTTCGCGACCGCCGCCGCCAGCAGGGCCGCCGTCAGGGAGGCCCGGCGGCCCACCATCCCGGACGCCACCAGCTCCTGACGGCCGCTCTCCTCCTCGTCCCGGGTGTGCCGGACGACGATCAGCAGGCTCATCACGGCGGCCAGGGCGCCCGCGTAAACGCCGGCTCGCCAGGCCGTCAGCGCGCCCAGCGAGTCGCCGAAGACCGGGCCGACCATCGCGCGCAGCGAGGAGTTGGTCTCCATCTGCCGGATCAGGACGGCGCGTTCGGCCGGGGTGCCGTAGAGGCCCTCCAGCGTGCTCGGCATGGAGAGGACCATCAGGGCGTTCACCGCGATCCACACCGGCATCATCAGCCGGTCGCGGCGCAGGGCGAACCGCAGCAGCGTGCCCGTCCCGGCCAGCTGGCGTGAGCTGCCGGGCCGTACCGCGAAGGCCGTCATCGCGCTTCCCCCAAGCTCTCGGCTTCGCTCGAGCAGGGGGGACCCCCAGCCTCGTCCTGGTAGTGGCGCAGGAACAGTTCCTCCAGCGTCGGCGGCGTCGACGTCAGCGACCGTACGCCCGACTCGCTCAGGGACCGCAGGACGGCGTCCAGCCCGTCGGTGTCGACCTGGAGCCGGACCCGGTGCCCCCGCACGTCGAGGTCGTGGACGCCCGGCAGGTTCGCCAGCCCGTCGGGGGAGGCCGCGAGTTCGGCCGTCACGCTCGTACGGGTCAGATGGCGCAGGTCGGCGAGCGAACCCGACTCGACCGTACGGCCCTTGCGGATGATGCTCACCCGGTCGCACAGCTCCTCGACCTCGCTCAGGATGTGGGAGGAGAGCAGGATCGTGCGGCCCCGGTCGCGCTCCTGAGCCACACAGCGCCGGAAGACCTCCTCCATCAGCGGGTCCAGGCCCGAGGTCGGCTCGTCCAGGATCAGCAGGTCGACGTCCGAGGCGAACGCGGCGACCAGGGCGACCTTCTGCCGGTTGCCCTTGGAGTACGTGCGGCCCTTCTTGGTGGGGTCGAGCTCGAACCGCTCGATCAGCTCCGCGCGGCGCCGGGGGTCCAGCCCTCCGCGCAGCCTGCCGTACAGGTCGATGACCTCGCCGCCGGAGAGGTTGCGCCACAGCGTCACGTCCCCGGGGACGTAGGCGATACGGCGGTGCACCTCCACCGCGTCCCTCCAGGGGTCGCGGCCGAGCATCTGCGCGGCGCCCGAGTCGGCGCGCAGCAGGCCGAGCAGGACCCGGATGGTGGTGGACTTCCCCGCGCCGTTGGGGCCGAGGAAGCCGTGGACCTCGCCGGAGGCGACCTCCAGATCGAGCCCGTCGAGTGCGTGGGTCCGTCCGAAGGACTTGTGCAGTCCGGAGACGGTGATGGCCTTCGTCATGCTTCAGAACGTACGCTTCTTTCAGAAATTTGTGAAGTTAAGGAAGCGTATGAATCACGGATAGGATGAGCCGCATGACGGAATCAGCCAGCAGCGCGCGGGACACGGAGGCCGTGTCGAGATTCGTCGAGTCCTTCGCGGCGCAACTGGTCGAGGCAGGACTGCCGCGGATGCCCGCCCGGGTCTTCGTCGCGCTCCTCTCCTCGGACGAGGGCTCGATGACCTCGGCCGAGCTGGGCGAACAGCTCCGGATCAGTCCCGCGGCGGTGTCCGGAGCGGTGCGGTACCTGGCGCAGCAGCACATGGTCTCGCGCGAACGGGAGCCCGGTTCGCGCCGCGAGCGCTACCGCGTGCACGGCAACCAGTGGTACGAGGCCCTGACCAACCGCGAGGCCGTCATCAAGCGCTGGGAAGGGGCCCTGCGCGAGGGCGTCACCAGCCTCGGCGCCGACACCCCGGCCGGCCGCCGCATGGCCGAAACGCTCGCGTTCTTCGAGTTCGTCGAGGCCGAGATCGTGGCGATGATGGAGCGCTGGCGCGTGCACCGGGAGAAGACGTTCGGGCGGGAATGACGAGCGGCGGCTCACGGCGCCGCCGGCACCGTCAGCCCCCACGCGCCCTCCCGGACCACCCACGTCCGGGTCCGTACCGGCCCCGACACCACCGTGTCCGCCCGGTAGCGGAAGTGGGCCCCCGACACCGTCACCGTCCGGCCCTCCGCGAGCAGGGGTGAGGCCTCGGCGCCCACCGACACCGGGCGGACCTCCACCGACGCCACACCGGAGGCCGAGGGCGACACCGACACCGCCTCGACCGGCTGGTTCAGGTCGACGAGGGTTTCGCCGTCGACCTCGATCCGCAGCCGGGAGGGACCGGGCTCGGGTGCGGAGGCGAGGCGGGAGGGGCGGGAGGCCGGGACCAGGGTGCGGACCAGGTACTGGCAGGTCCGCAGCCAGGGGCGGCCCTGCGCGGCGTCGGGGTCCGGCGCCTCCGGGTCGGCCGGCACCGGCGGTATCCGCAGCGCGCCGAGCACCACCCCGTCGCTGTCGTCGACCAGCAGGTCCATCCGCCGCTCGACCCCGTCGAGCACCGCCCGCGCCGCCGCCACCGTCTCCGTCGGCACCCCCAGCGACCGGGCGAGGGACAGCGCGCCCCCGACCGGCACCACCGACAGCGTGCATCCGGCCAGCTCCCGATGCCGGTGCAGCAGCGACACCGCGCGGATCAGGGCCCCATCGTCACCGACCACGACCGGGCGCCGCGAGCCCCGCCGGGCCAGGGCCCGGGCGAACTCCTCCGGCCCCTCCGGCAGACACAGCTTCACGGCCGCACCCGCTCCGAGCACGTCTTTCGCGATCCGTACGGACTCGCCGTCCGACCGACGGGCGACCGGGTCGATGACCACCAGCAGCTGCTCGGATGTCGCGGAAGTCGCCACCTCGGCCATGCCTCGCTTCCTCGGGTAGCATCTTTGTGCAAGAGCCCCTTGCGCTGTTGCGCCAGGGGCTTCGTCTATTCCGGGGCATCCGGTCCGACGGTTGGCGGCCAACGGCGGTCGCGGTGTACGCGGCGGAGACCCTCCGCGTGCGCCCTTGACCATGGACATGCCCCGCCCGGAAGGGGTGTACGCGCGTGCCCGCACTTGTGCTGCTCGGTGCTCAGTGGGGTGACGAAGGCAAGGGAAAGGCCACCGACCTGCTCGGTGGCTCGGTGGACTATGTAGTGCGCTACCAGGGCGGCAACAACGCCGGCCACACGGTGGTCGTGGGCGACCAGAAGTACGCCCTCCACCTGCTCCCTTCCGGAATCCTGTCCCCCGGCTGCACGCCGGTCATCGGTAACGGTGTCGTCGTCGACCCGTCGGTCCTGCTCTCCGAGCTGAGCGGTCTGAACGAGCGTGGTGTCGACACCTCCAAGCTCCTCCTCAGCGGAAACGCGCACATCATCACGCCGTACAACGTCACGGTGGACAAGGTGACGGAGCGCTTCCTCGGCAAGCGGAAGATCGGCACGACCGGGCGCGGCATCGGCCCGACCTACGCCGACAAGATCAACCGCGTCGGCATCCGCGTACAGGACCTGTACGACGAGTCGATCCTCATGCAGAAGGTCGAGGCGGCCCTCGACGTCAAGAACCAGATCCTCACCAAGCTCTACAACCGGCGCGCGATCGCCGTCGACCAGGTCGTCGAGGAGCTGCTGGGCTACGCCGACAAGCTCGCGCCGTACGTCGCCGACACCGTCCTGGTCATCAACCAGGCGCTGGAGGAGGACAAGGTCGTCCTGTTCGAGGGCGGCCAGGGCACGCTCCTCGACATCGACCACGGCACGTACCCCTTCGTCACCTCCTCGAACCCGACCGCGGGCGGCGCCTGCACGGGCGCGGGGGTCGGCCCGACGAAGATCAGCCGCGTCATCGGCATCCTCAAGGCCTACACGACCCGTGTCGGCGCCGGCCCGTTCCCGACGGAGCTCTTCGACGAGGACGGCGAGGCCCTGCGCCGCATCGGCGGCGAACGCGGTGTCACCACCGGTCGTGACCGCCGCTGCGGCTGGTTCGACGCGGTCATCGCCCGCTACGCGACCCGCGTGAACGGCCTGACCGACTTCTTCCTCACCAAGCTCGACGTCCTCACCGGCTGGGAACAGATCCCGGTCTGTGTGGCGTACGAGATCGACGGCAGGCGCGTCGAGGAGCTCCCGTACTCCCAGACCGATTTCCACCACGCGAAGCCGGTCTACGAGATGCTGCCGGGCTGGAGCGAGGACATCAGCAAGGCCAAGTCCTTCTCCGACCTGCCGAAGAACGCCCAGGACTACGTCAAGGCGCTGGAGGAGATGTCCGGCGCCCCGATCTCCGCGATCGGCGTGGGCCCGGGCCGGGACGAGACGATCGAGATCAACTCGTTCCTGTAGGCCGAACGGCCGTCAGCGCTCATCACCGGCGCCCCGCGCGGGCGCCGGTGATCGGGCTTAGGCTGAAAGTCATACCCCGCGTGCGTCGAACAGAAGAAGGTGACTGCGATGCGCGTCATGCTCAAGGCTTCCATGGACACGGAGAAGGCCAACGAGGCCATCCGGAACGGCACCTTGGGGAAGCTGATCCAGGAGTCGCTGGAACAGATCAAGCCCGAAGCGGCCTATTTCACCGCCGACCACGGCAAGCGCACCGCTTTCCTGGTCTTCGACATGCAGGACAGCTCGCAGATGCCGGTGCTCAGCGAGCCCTTCTTCCTCCAGCTCAACGCGGAGATCACCTACACGCCGGTGATGAACGTCGAGGACGTGCAGAAGGGCCTCTCTCAGCTGGGACGCTGAGCCCGGGGCTCAGCTGAACACGATCATCGACCCCTGGGCCAGACTCCGCGTCACGGCCGCGTGCAGGCCGAGCCAGACATGGCGTTCCCGGGCGAACGGGCTGGGATCGTACGGGGCCGGGACGGCGGGTTCCTCCAGTTCCGTGGGCACGAGCGGCG
This sequence comes from Streptomyces sp. DG1A-41, assembly GCF_037055355.1. Classification (GTDB taxonomy): domain Bacteria; phylum Actinomycetota; class Actinomycetes; order Streptomycetales; family Streptomycetaceae; genus Streptomyces. The sequence goes on from NZ_CP146350.1 coordinate 5,100,880, forward strand.
GTTGGGGCGCGGCCGGCGGGTTGGCAGGGGCGATGCCGATGGCGGGGGCGACCAGCTCCAGCTCCCGCAGCAGGGCGTGCGAGGATCCCAGCGGACCGCCGCCCGCGAGGAGCTCGTCGTCGGCGAGGGGGCTGGGGAAGTCGACGGGGACGTACGCGCCCGCGTGGTCGTAGTGCCAGACCAGGTGCGACTGCTGGGCCGTCGACTCGAACATCTCCAGCAACTGCTCGTAGTCTCCGCCCAGTTCGTCCACGGGCGTCACCGGCAGGCCGCACACCTGGAGCAGATAGGCGCGGCGCAGGAAGTGCAGCGCGTCGTAGTCGAAGCCCGCGACCGGGGCGACGTCGCCCGACAGGCCCGGCATGTACTGGTACACCGGCACCGGCGGCAACCCCGCCTCGGCGAGCACCTTGTTGTATTGCGCGAGTTCCTCGGCGAACGGGTTGTCCGGCGTGTGGCACAACACGTCGACGAGCGGTACCAGCCACAGGTCACAGGCCAAAGAAGGCTCCTCGCTCAGCTCGGTGGGTCGGGTGGCGCGGTGCTCAGGGAAGGGTATCGGTGCGGCACGGAAGCGGCTCCCGCCGTGCATGTCCCATACCCATACGAACACGAGCGACGCCGGTCATCCTGAGGCGAGGCGCTCGATCAGGGCGATGGAGTGGGCGTTGTAGCGGGCGATGATCGCCCGCGCGGTGTCGTTGTCTCCGGCGATCAGCGCGTCGACCAGCTCGGTGTGACCGGCCCACAGCTCGCCGCGCAGATCGGTGAGCCGGCGCAGGTGCTGCACCGCGCACACCCAGCTCTGGACACGCAGCCGGTGCAGGAAGTCGGCCAGGTAGGGGTTGCCGAAGCAGGCGCCCAGCTCGCGCCAGAAGCGCAGGTCGTAGCCGATGAGGACGGTGAGATCACCGGCGGCGGCGGCCCGCTGCGCCTCCTCGCCGCGCCTGCGGACCCCGGCCACGAGGGAGGCGGCCCGCGGGTCGTCGGGCCGCACGGCGTTGGGGCGCCCTTCGGTCAGCGCGACGAACATCCCCTCGATGACCAGGCCGCGGGCCTCGATCATGCCGCGGAAGTCCTCGACCGAGTACTCGTGGACGCGGAAGCCGCGGTGCTGGTCGGCTTCGAGGAGCCCCTGGGCGGAGAGGTCGACCAGCGCCTCCCGGACCGGCGTGGCGGACACCCCGTACTGCTCGGCGATCTCCTTGACCGTGAACTCCTGCCCCGGCTGGAGCCGCCCCGCCAGCACCTCGTCACGAAGCGCGTCGGCGATCTGCTGCCGCAGGGTGCTGCGCGTCACGGCGCCGTTGCCGGAACTGCGGGGCATGGTCAGGGCGTCTCCCTCGTCGCGTTCGGGTGGCGTGCACGTATATGCCTACGGGCACGCCACCTTACGCGTTCGAATGAGGCGCGAGGATGTCTCTTACTGACGGGTTTACAGACCTCTACCGCGTGTACTCGTCCGCCACCGTGAGCGCCGCGTCCAGGGCCGCGAGACCCTCCTTCAGCTCCGCCTCGGTGATGGTGCAGGGCGGCACCACGTGCGTCCGGTTCATGTTCACGAACGGCCACAGCCCGCCGCCCTTCGCGGCGGCGGCGAAGGCGGCCATCGGCGCGTTCGCCTCCCCGGCCGCGTTGTAGGGCACCAGCGGTTCCCGCGTCCGACGGTTCCGGACCAGCTCCAGCGCCCAGAACATGCCGACACCGCGCACCTCGCCCACGCTCGGGTGCCGCGCGGCCAGATCACGCAGCTCCGGCCCGAGGACGGACGTGCCCAGCCGGGCCGCGTTCTCGACGACGCCCTCCTCCGCCATGACGTTGATCGTCGCGACGGCGGCGGCGCACGCCAGCGGATGCCCGGAGTACGTCAGACCACCGGGGTACGGCCGCTTCCCGAAGGTCTCCGCGATCGCGCCGGAGATCGCGACACCGCCCAGCGGCACATACCCGCTGTTCACGCCCTTGGCGAAGGTCAGCAGGTCGGGCGTGACGCCGAACAGGTCCGCCGCGAACCACTCGCCCGTGCGCCCGAACCCGGCCATGACCTCGTCCAGGACGAAGACGATCCCGTACTTGTCGCACAGCTCCCGCACCCCGGCGAGATAGCCGGGCGGCGGGACCATGATCCCGGCCGTCCCCGGGATCGTCTCCAGGATGATCGCCGCGACGGTCGAGGGCCCTTCGAAGGCGATCGTCGTCTCCAAGTGCTCCAGCGCCCGCGCGCACTCCTGCTCCTCGGTCTCGGCGTAGAAGCGCGAGCGGTAGAGGTAGGGCGCCCAGAAGTGCACGACCCCGGCGGTGCCGCTGTCGGAGGCCCAGCGGCGCGGGTCTCCGGTGATGTTCACGGCCTGCTGCGTACCGCCGTGGTACGAGCGGTACGCCGAGAGCACCTTCGGTCGGCCGGTGTGCAGCCGGGCCATCCGGATCGCGTGCTCGACGGCGTCGGCGCCGCCGTTGGTGAAGAAGATCTTGTCCAGGTCGCCCGGGGTCCGCTCGGCGATCAGCCGGGCCGCCTGCGACCGGGCCTCGATCGCGAAGGCGGGCGCGAAGGTCGTCATCCTCGCCGCCTGCTCCTGGATCGCGGCGACGACCTTGGGGTGCTGGTAGCCGACGTTCGTGAAGACGAGCCCGCTGGAGAAGTCGAGGAAGCGCCGGCCGTCGTAGTCCCAGAAGTACGACCCCTCCGCCCCGGCGACGGCGAGCGGGTCGATGAGCTCCTGAGCGGACCAGGAGTGGAACACATGGTCACGGTCGGCGGCCTTGACGGTGGCACCGGCTTCGGGGTTCGGCTGAGGGGTCATGCGGGCGAGCGTAGGCGCGGGGGAGAGGGCGGTGATATCGGCGGCCTGTCTGTCGTCGGCGGCATTCCGCGACAGGTTGTCCAGACGGGGCGGAGAGTATTGACAGGGTGCTGTCTACGTGGCAGTATGTTGTCATAGCCCTTCGGGGTCGGGTACGGGTCTCAGGAGGAGCCATGAACGCCATCGCGGAGCGCAAGCCCGTCCATCTCGCCGTCTACGACACCCTCGCCGACTGGGAGACGGGCCACGCCACCGCCCATCTCGCCCGCGCGGGATACCGGATCCGGACCGTCGGCCCGTCCGCGGACCCGGTCACCAGCATCGGCGGACTGCGCATCCAGCCCGACGCGGCCCTGCACGACGTACGGCCCGAGGACAGCTCCCTGCTGATCCTCCCGGGTGCCGACCTCTGGGACACGAGCGACGACCTCGCGCCCTTCGCCCGCAAGGCCCGGGCCTTCCTGGAGGCGGGCGTGCCGGTCGCCGCGATCTGCGGGGCCACCGCCGGACTGGCCCGGGAAGGCCTGCTCGACGACCGGGCCCACACCAGCGCCGTCTCCTTCTACCTGGCCGCGACCGGCTACGCGGGCGGCGAGCGCTACGTCGAGACCGACGCCGTCACCGACGGACACCTCGTCACCGCGGGCCCGACCGAGCCCGTCGCCTTCGCCCGGGAGATCTTCCGGCTGCTCGGGGTGTACGAGGGCGAGGTGCTCGACGCCTGGTACCGGCTGTTCCACGACTCCGACGCGGCGGCCTACGCCGTGCTGGAGAAGGCCGGGGCGGCATGAGCCGGGAGCGTCAGGACCTGCTCAGCCGCAGCGCCCTCGGGGTGTTCCGGCTGAACGGCCAGTTCCTCGCCGTGGCGGAGGAACTGGCCCGCCCCGCCGGGCTCACCGCCGCCTGGTGGCAGGTGCTCGGCGCGGTCCTCGGCGAGCCGCTGCCCGTCTCCGGCATCGCCCGCGCCATGGGCATCACGCGGCAGAGCGTGCAGCGGATCGCCGACCTGCTGGTGGAGCGCGGGCTCGCCGAGTACCGGCCGAACCCCGCGCACCGCCGCGCCAAGCTCCTCGCGCCGACCGGGGAGGGACGTGCGGCGATCGCCCGTATCGACCCGGGGCACGCGGCGTTCGCCGACCGGCTGGCGGAGGCGTTCGGGGAGGCGGGGCTGGCGGAGGCGGTACGGGTGTTGGAACGCCTGTCCAAGGTTCTCGACCAGACGGGTCCGCCTGTTACGGAACCGTAGACGTCTCCCAGGTCACCCGGCCCCCGCCCCGCACTATTCTCGATCCGTTGCTCGCGTGTGGGGGGAAGGCGGCTGAGCGATGGAGACGTTGGGGCCCGGGGATCCACAGCGCATCGGTGCGTACCGGCTGCTGGCGCGGCTCGGTGCGGGCGGCATGGGGCACGTGTATCTGGCCCGCTCGGAGCGGGGCCGTACGGTCGCCGTGAAACTCGTGCGCGAGGAACTGGCCGCGCAGGAGGAGTTCCGGGAGCGCTTCCGGCAGGAGGTGCGGGCCGCGCGGCGGGTCGGCGGGTACTGGACGGCGCCGGTGCTGGACGCGGACACCGAGGCAGCGGTGCCCTGGGTGGCCACCGGGTACGTCGCCGGGCCGAGCCTCCAGCAGGTCGTCGGACACGACCACGGTGCCCTGCCCGAGCGGACGGTCCGCATCCTCGCGGCCGGGCTCGCGCACGCGCTGAAGGACATCCACGCCGCGGGCATCGTCCACCGCGACCTCAAGCCGTCCAACGTTCTGGTCACCATCGACGGCCCGCGCGTCATCGACTTCGGCATCGCACGCGCCCTGGAGACCGTGACCGACGGCGGGCTCACGCGCACCGGCGCGCTCGTCGGATCGCCCGGGTTCATGGCGCCCGAGCAGGTGCGGGGCGACCGCATCACCCCGGCGTGCGACGTCTTCTGCCTCGGCTCGGTCCTCGCCTACGCCGCCACCGGCAACCTGCCGTTCGGGACCGCCAACAGCGGCGTGCACGCCCTGATGTTCCGCATCGCCCAGGAGGAACCGGACCTGGAGGGCGTCCCCGAGGGCATCGCCGACCTGGTCCGCGACTGCCTGCGCAAGGACCCCGCCGCGCGCCCGCCCCTCGACCGCGTCCTGGAACGCACCGGCGCGGACGACACCGTCGCCGACGGCCGCGCCCTCGACCCCTGGCTCCCGAGCGCCCTGGTCGCCCAACTCGGGCGGCACGCGGTGCGGTTGCTGGACGCGGAGGATCCGGAGGGGGAGGCGGCCGCAGGGGAGCGGGCCGGTGACGCCGGCCTTCCTGTCGAGCAGCGGGGTTCCGGTCCTGACGAGAACCCCGGCCCCGACCCGACACCCGAACACGCCCCGGCCGCCGACGAATCGTCCCCGGCCCCCGCGCCGTCCCCGGCCCCCGCGACGGCACCCGCCGCATCCCCGGGTCCGCCCCCGCCGGGCCGCCCGGGCGAGGGATCGCCGGTGAACCATCTGCCCACCATGGTCGCGGGCCACCAGAGCACCGCTCCGGCGCCCCAGCAGCCCCCCGTCCCGGCCACCCCGTCCCATCCGCAGACACCCCAGCCCCCGTACCCGGCGTACGGCTACCCCCAGCAACACCCCCAGCCCGGCGCCCCCGGCACCCCGGGCGCCGCCCCGCCCTACCACCCCGCCTACGGCGGCCTCGGCCCCACCCCGCCCTATGGCCCGCCGCCGTACGGCACGAACCCGCCCTACGGCCCGCCGCCTTACGGCACGACCCCGCCCTACGGCCCGCCGCAGGAGCCGGCCGAAGAAACGGCCGTTCCACCGCGCTGCTCGTCGTGATCGCCCTGGTCGTCGCGCTGGCCGCAGGCGCCTCGGTGTACGCGCTGATGCAGGGCGGTGAGAGCGACCGGGCCGACGGCGACTCCACCCCCACGCTGAGCACCGGCGCGCCCCCGACCACGCCGGGCCCGTCCCCGACGACCCCGGAGCCGGACACCTCCACCGCCCCGGCGGACGGCTCGATCCCGACGGCGTACCTGGGCACCTGGACCACCACCATCGACAACGCCGACGGCCGGCACACCCGCCGCCTGACCATCCAGCAGGGCGAGCCCGGCGACACGGTCCTGTCCCTCGTGGCCGACGGCCCCACGAAGGGCGGCGGCACCTACCACTGCGTGTTCGAGGGCGCACTGACCGACGCCCCCGACGCCGACGGCCCGGTGAGGATCGGCCCGTCCACCGTGACCGTCGGGCAGCCGCGCACCGCCTGCACCCCGGGCGCCGCCACCGAGGTCACCGTCCTCCCGGACGGCACGCTCCAGCGCGTGAACACGAGCAGCGGCGAGCGGCTGACCTACACGAGGCAGTGACCGACTCCCGTTTCCCGTCAGGTCGTTGAACGTACGGCGAATTCAGGCCGACGAATCCCGGATACTCACCCGTACAGTCGTACGGTGGCCAGACGATCGAATTCGTCCGGCGGCGGGGGCACCGACGATGGAGTGGCTGAGCGCGGAGAACCTCGTGGCCGTGGCGACGGCCGTCCTCGGCATCATCGCCTCGGGCGTCATGGTCTGGTACGAACGCCGGGTGCCGCGCCGCAAACGGATCGGCTACCGCGTGCAGATGGACAACCCCATCGGCGACGACGTGCGCTCGGGCCGCGCCAACCGCCGCCTCGGGCTGTTCGACGAGGCACCCGGCATGGCCGACGCGACCCTGGTGCTGCTGCGCATCGAGAACGACGGCTCGCAGGGCATCGACCGCGACGACTACACCGGCCCCGAACTCCACGGCCTGACCGCGGTGTTCGCCGGCCGCACCGTCCGCGGCGTCTCGGTCACCCAGCCGTCGGACACCGACCACCTCATGGACCACTTCACCGCGGCGGGCGGCTTCGCCTACGAGGGCAACACCCTGCGCATCCCGCGCGTCCCGCTCAACCGCGGCGACCACTTCAAGCTGCTCGTGCTGCTGGCCGGCGGCGACGTCGGCGACGAGATCCGGCTGGTCGGCGGTCTGCGCAACGGTGAGGTGCACCCCAACCGCAGCGCCACGCCGGACGACAAGCCGCCGCTGTTCAGCCGGGCGGCGCGGATGATCACCATCGCGCTCACGGCGAGCGTGGTCACCCTGGCGGCGCTCGTCGTCGCCCGGGACGACACCCCGCCCCCGATCGGCTGCGCGAGCGGCAGGCTCACCCTCACCGGCTCGACCGCGTTCGCGCCCGTCCTGCGCGAGGTGGCCGGGAAGTACGAGCGGGACTGCGGCGGCGACCCGGTCATCGACGTCGACACGCACGGCTCGACGGCCGGGATACGGGAACTCGCGGCGGCCGGCGCCCAGGCGGCACGGGACGGGCAGGGCTCACCGCCGGTGGTGGCCCTGTCGGACGGCCCCAAGCCCTCAGGCCTGCCCGAACTGCGCGAGAACCGGGTGGCGGTGTCGGTCTTCGCGCTCGTGGTCAACGACGACGTACGCCTGAAGAACCTCTCCACGAACGACGTACGGCGCCTCTACCGGGGCGAGATCCGCAACTGGCGGCAGCTCGGCGGCCCGGACCTGCCCGTGCACCTGGTCAGCCGGGACGCCAACTCCGGGACGAGACAGGTGTTCCAGCGCCGGGTGCTGGGGCGGGGCGAGATCGCCAACTCCTCCGTCGACTGCGTCCACAAGGACGACCCGACGGCGGCCGTCATCCGCTGCGAACTCGACTCGACGGACCAGGTGCTGACCACGGTCGCCGACCTCCCGGGCGCCATCGGCTACAGCGAACTCAACCTGGCAGCCCGCGCCAAGGGCCTGCACTCCCTGCGCCTGGACGGCGACCCCGCCTCCGCCGACGCCATCGAAGACGGCACGAGCGACTACCCCTACCGCGAGATCGAGTACGCCTACACCTACGGCCGCCCCCCGGCCGACTCCCTGGCGTCGAGCTTCCTCACCTACCTCGCCCGCGGCAACGGCCAGGACGTCATCCGCACACACGGCCACCTCCCGTGCTGGACCCCGGAGGGCCTGACCCTGTGCGCACAGAACTGACCGCGGCCCGCCGCAACCGCCCAGCCGCGCGCAGTCGCGCCGCTCAGCTGCGGCACCCGTCCCACTCAGCTGCGGGCACCCGCTCCACTCAGCTGCGGCCCGCCGGACCCGCTTGGCTGCGCGCAGTCGTGCCGCTCAGCTGCGGCACCCGTCCCACTCAGCTGCGGGCACCCGCTCCACTCAGCTGCGGCCCGCCGGACCCGCTTCGCTGCGGGCAGTCGTGCCGCTTGGGGCGATGGGGTCCCCCTGCTCGAGCGAAGCCAAGAGCTTGGGGGAGGGTGGGCGCAGCGGCACCCCGCACCGCCGGGCTGCGCACCCACCCGACCTCACCACCAACCCCGAGCACAGGCAAAGCGGCACCGAGCACCGCCGACCTCACCACCAACCCAGAGCACCGGCAAAGCTGCACCGCGCACCGCCGGGCTGCGCACCAACCCCGAGCACCGGCAAACCAACCCCGCTCACCGCGGCTCCGGCGGCCGCTGCCGAGGCATATTGGGCCTGGCACCTCCCGGCGGCACGGAAAACCGCCCACTGAAACCCGCCGCCTCGCCCCCGCGCCCACCCCCCGAGTGCACCACCGCCTGCAACCCCACAGGCGCACCCCCACTCCGAAACTCCCCCACCCACTCCGCCGTCTCCCCCCGCACCAACTCACTCACGTCCTCGGAGAACCTCCGCAACACCCCGAGACACCGCTCGGCCGCCTCACTCGCCGTCCCCTCCGCCGGCCCCAGAACCTCCCGCACACACTCCGCCGCCCAGTCGAACTGAAGCGCCTGCAACCGCCGCTGCACAGCCTGCGCGGTAGCCACATCGCGCATCCACCCCGACGTCACCCCGAAGTACCGGTCGACGGCGACACACGCCACCCCCAGCAGCAGCGCCAGACACCCCCAGGGCGCGATCCCGCCCGCGACCCCGGTCAGATCCAGCAGGGGCAGCGCGACCCCGGTGACCGCCCCCACCGCGGCCCCACAGCGCAGCACCCGCGCACACCGCCGCTTCCACACCCGGTCCTCGAGATACCAGGCCGCCGTCCGAAGCGCCCCGCGCTCCACCCACCGGTAGAGCTCGTCCAGCCGGACCGCCGGCTCCCCCAGTCCCCGAGCGGAAAGGCCCGCCCGGTCAGATCGCCCGGCCGCAACCGGGCCGCCCCCTCGCCCCGTCCGTCCTGAGGCGGCCCCTCGGGCTGCATCTCCGGCTGACCCACCCGGCACTCCCTACTGACCACGCTGCGTGACAAGCGATGAACGTGACGCACAGGGCGCATGTGACACACCTGGCACACAAGCCACGCCATACGTGCGTCCTGCACGCGCCGGATCCTTCCTACCCCCCAACGGGTGGCGAAGATGTAGCTTTCGTCGCTTTTCCGCCCGGAAGTATTCCTTGATCAGTTAGAGGGCGCGAGCGGAACTCACTCGAAAGAGTGCTGGAGCGACGGCAGGCCCGACCACGTAGGCTCGTGCCGAACGGGAAAACCCGTACCGAGCAAGGAGCTGATCGTGATCCCCGGTGGTGGCCAGCCCAATATGCAGCAGCTGCTCCAGCAGGCCCAGAAGATGCAACAGGACCTGGCGCGGGCGCAGGAGGAACTGGCGCAGACGGAGGTCGACGGCCAGGCGGGCGGCGGCCTCGTGACCGCGACCGTCACCGGCGCCGGCGAGCTGCGCAACCTGAAGATCGACCCGAAGGCGGTGGACCCGGAGGACACCGAGACCCTCGCCGACCTGGTCGTGGCGGCTGTGCACGCGGCCAACGAGAACGCGCAGGCGCTCCAGCAGGAGAAGCTGGGCCCGCTCGCGCAGGGTCTGGGCGGCGGCGGCATCCCCGGTCTGCCGTTCTGAGACGCCCACCGCCTTCCTCGGACAGGCGGCTGACAACTACGGTACGTACGTGAAGGCCGTACGGCGCGAACGACCTCGATGACCCAGGAAAGGCAGTCCGTTGTACGAAGGCGTGGTCCAGGACCTGATCGACGAGCTGGGGCGGCTGCCCGGCGTCGGTCCGAAGAGCGCCCAGCGGATCGCCTTCCACATCCTCCAGGCGGAGCCCACGGACGTACGACGGCTCGCCCAGGCCCTCATGGAGGTCAAGGCGAAGGTCCGCTTCTGCGCGACCTGCGGCAACGTCGCGCAGGAGGAGCTGTGCAACATCTGCCGAGACACCCGCCGCGATCCCGCCGTCATCTGCGTCGTCGAGGAACCGAAGGACGTCGTGGCGATCGAGCGCACGCGTGAGTTCCGGGGCCGCTACCACGTCCTGGGCGGCGCGATCAGCCCGATCGACGGGGTGGGCCCGGACGACCTGCGCATCAGGGAACTCCTGGCCCGCCTGGCCGACGGCACGGTCACGGAACTCATCCTCGCCACGGACCCGAATCTCGAAGGCGAGGCGACCGCCACGTACCTCGCCCGCATGATCAAGCCCATGGGCCTGAAGGTCACCCGCCTGGCCAGCGGCCTCCCGGTGGGTGGCGACCTGGAATACGCGGACGAGGTCACCCTCGGCCGCGCCTTCGAGGGGAGACGACTCCTAGATGTCTGACGCCACGCTGCACGCGACCGACCAGAACCCGGACGACTTCGCGGTCCAGATCGCGGACCAGGTCGAGAGCTTCCTGGTCGCCGTCACGGAGATCGCGAAGGCCGACGAGCCGGAATCGGCCGTCCCCTTCCTGCTCCTGGAGGTCTCCCAACTCCTCCTGGCCGGCGGCCGCCTCGGCGCGCACGAGGACATCGTGCCCGACGAGCGCTACGAGCCCGACTCGGGCCCCGAGCCGGACGTCGACGAGCTCCGCGAGAACCTGGCCCGCCTCCTCGACCCCATCGACGTCTACTCGGAGGTCTTCGACCCCTACGAGCCGCGCAAGGCTCCGGTGCCGGCCCGGATCTCCGACGACCTCACCGACGTCATCACCGACCTGCGCCACGGCATGGCCCACTACCGCGCGGGCCGCACCACGGAGGCCCTGTGGTGGTGGCAGTTCTCCTACTTCTCCAACTGGGGCTCCACCGCCTCCGCCACCCTCCGGGCCCTCCAGTCGGTCCTCGCCCACGTCCGCCTCAACCAGCCCCTGGCCGAACTCGACGGCCTCGACACGGACCAGGCCATGGGCGACGACACCCTGGAGATCGAGGCGGGCAGGGTGATGGTGGAGGAGATCGCGGAGCCGCTGGGGTTGCGCCCGGCCAAGTAGCCCACCGAACCGCCAGGGCCGCCACCGTGACCGCACCGTCCCACGGCGGCGGCCGGCGCCTGCGCGTCGACGTAGGGAGCGGTCGGCGTGGACTCGCCGTACCACCTGAGCGGCCAGGTGCGATCCTGGCCTTCATGAGTGCCTGGTTCCGCCCGAGGTTCAGCTCCAGCTCGGCGAGGGACCGTTCGGCTCCCCGTACGGCACGGGTCGCCCGGTGAACGCGTCCAGAAGAATACGGGTGCCAACCTGCCGGGCCAGTTCGACGGTCACATTCTTGCCGCTCATCTGGCTGGTGCAGGGGCCTGTTTCCGCCCCGACAATGGATGCGGCCAGTACCACGCTGCCACTCGTTTCCAGCACGTCCACGGCAGGGCCGTTGTCGCAGGATCCGTGGTTGGCCACCACGGTGACGGACTTTCCGTCTCCGGTTATCTCAACCAGCCGTTGGAGCGACCACAGCTCACCGGAGGGAACACTTGAGGCCGGCTTGATCGGCGGTTCGGGGAGCTTGGACGGCCTGACGGCGACGCCGTGTGGCCTGCACCGACCAGCGACGGTGCAGGCCGTGCGGTGGCTTCAGTAGACGGCCAGGTCGTGGTCGATGAGTACCCTTTGCACGGGCTGATACCAGGTGGCGCGGTCTGGCTGAGCGTCCGTATCACCGCAGGGCTGGTTGGCATAGTTGCCACCGGATGTGATACCCAAGGCGGTCGTCCCCGTGAACATAGCCCCGCCGCTGTCACCGAACATGTTTATCCGTACGCAGGCTCTCGACCCCGACGGGTCGGCCCGTTTCATCGAACGGATGGTGGATCAGTCGTGAGCGACCAGATGAAGTGGTTCAAGTCCAGCCACAGCGACGACGAGGGCGGCGCCTGCGTCGAAGTCGCTCTCTCCACCGCCGTCCACGTCCGCGACTCCGAGACCCCCGCGGGCCCCGAGCTCCACGGCACGGCGCCCGCCTGGGCGGCGTTCGTCTCCGCAGTTCAGCCCGGGGCTTGAGTCACTGAGGCCGGGGCTTCAGATCTGTACGGCCGTGCCCGTCACGCCGATCCCCGTGTCCGCCTCCGCCGGTACCGTCACCGTGATCGTGCTCGGCCGCCCCATGTCCACGCCCTGGTGGATCGTCAAGGTCGCGGGGGCCGGAACGAGTTGGAGTTCCCGCAAGTAGCCACCGAACGCGGCAGCCGCCGCCCCCGTGGCCGGGTCCTCGACCACACCGCCGGGCGGGAACGGGTTGCGGGCGTGGAAGACCGTGGGGGACTCCCGCCACACCAGATCGATCGTGGTCCAGTCCTTGCGGGCCATGAGTGCGGCGAGCGCGGCCATGTCGTAGTCCAGGCCGGCCAGCCGGTCCCGGTTCGCCGCGGCGATGACCGGGTGCCAGGCTCCGGCGAAGGCCGCGCGGGGCGGCAGCGCCGGGTCCAGGTCCTCGGCGGACCAGCCCAGAATCCCCAGCAGTTCGGCCAGATCGGCTTCCTCGACCGGTGCCGTACGCGGTGCGACGCTCACCAGGGTCGCCACGAGGGTGCCGTCCGCCGCCCGGTCGGTGGTGACGGTGACGGGGCCCGCCGCCGTGCGCAGCCGCAGGCGTCCGGTGCCGTGCCGCTCCGCGTGGGCCACGGCCGTCGCGATCGTCGCGTGGCCGCAGAACGACACCTCGGCGAGCGGGCTGAAGTACCGCACGTCCAGGGCAACGTCGCCGGACGGAACCACGAACGCCGTCTCGGAGTAGCCGACTTCGGCCGCCGTCGCCAGCATTGCCGCGTCGTCGGCCCCGGTCGCGTCCAGCACCACCCCCGCGGGGTTGCCGCCCTTGGGATCCGTGCTGAACGCTACGTAGCGCAATATCTCCATGCCGGGACAGTAGCGTCCGGCTCCATGTTCACGCTGCGTGTTTGGGGGCTCCTTGTACGCCCCCTGTACGTCCGCTGCACGGCCGCTAACCGGTGACACGCGAGTCTGGAGTCACTTCCACCGCAGAGCAAGCGGAGGCAAGTCAACTCCCCTCGATCTCACTGGAGATGCCATGAACCGTCGCCCCGTACGCCGACGCATAGCCGTCGCCACCGCCGTGGCCGTCGCCGCCGCCGGTACCTTCGCCCTCGGCGCCGGGGTCGCCGGAGCCGACTCCCGCGGCACGTCCGGGAAGAACTCCGCCAAGATGGTCACCGAGACGCAGGTGCTCGGACTGTTCGACCAGTGGAACGCGGCGCTGCAAACCGGCGACCCGCAGAAGGTCGCCGACCTGTACGCGAAGGACGCGGTCCTGCTGCCGACCGTCTCCGACAACGTCCGTACGGACAGAGCCGAGATCGTCGACTACTTCGAGCACTTCCTCCAGAACAAGCCGGAAGGCACGAAGGTCGAGTCGATCGTCAATGTCCTCGACAGCGACACCGTCATCGACACCGGTGTGTACGAGTTCGCGCTCACCAACCCCGGAACGGGCGCGAAGAACACCGTCAAGGCCCGCTACACGTACGCCTACGAGAAGCAGTCCGACGGCAAGTGGCTGATCGTCAACCACCACTCCTCGAAGATGCCCGAGAGCTGACCGCCCGGAGGGTGATCGTCACGCACAGGCCGCCCCCATGGGGGTGCCCCCGGTCGAGCGAAGCCGAGACCGGGGAGCGTCCGCCAGGGCCACGGTCCCGCCATCGTCCGTCGCCAGCTGCTTGACGACGGCGAGACCGAGGCCGGAGCCGCCCTTCCCGGTCAGGCCCTGGCCCCGCCAGAAGCGGTCGAAGGCGCGGGACTTCTCGGCGTCCGACATGCCGGGCCCCTCGTCCAGGACCGACACCTCCACCACCTCGCCCCGAGGCTCCACCCGCACGGTGATCGTCCCGCCGTCCGGTGAGACCTCCAGGGCGTTGGAGAGCACGTTGTCCAGCATCTGGTCCAGATGACCGGGGCTGGACAGCACTGACGGCCGGCCGTCGATACTCCCCCTGAGCGCGATGGTGACTCCGCGCTCGTCGGCGGCCGGTCTCCACACGGCGAGCCGCTCCCGCACGATGTCCATCAGCGGGAGCGGCTCGGCAGCCGTCACCCTGGCTTCGGCCCGGGCCAGCACCAGCAGGCCGTTGACCAGGCGGTTCATGCGAACGACCTCGGCGGTGGCCTGCTCCACGTCCTCCCGTACGAACTCGTCGTCCACGCCGTCCGCGATGTTGTCCAGGGACAGCCGCAGGGCCGTGAGAGGCGTGCGCAGCTGATGGGAGGCGTCCGCCACGAAGATGCGCTGGGCCGCGATCAGCGTGTCCAGGCGCTCCGCGCCCTGGTTGAGGGTGCGCGCCAGGGTCTGGGTCTCCGGCGGGCCCGTCACGGGGGAGCGGGCGGTCAGGTCGCCGTCGCTGAACTTGCTCGCCATGTCGTTGAGCTGGCGCAGCGGGCGGGTGAGGCGGCGCGCCACCCCGACACCGAGCAGGGCGGCCACCACGAGGACCAGCACCGCGAGGATCGCCCGGAAGCCCCAGATCGTCCACAGGCGGTCGGTCATCTCGTTCGTCGAGTAGACGATGCGCACGGCGCCGACGGGGCGGTCTTCGCCGGCCGTCCTGGCGGGGACCGTGATCACCAGCTCGGGACCCCAGATGAAGGAGGAGCCCCAGTCGGTCGTGGGCTTGCCCCGGTCGAGGGCCGTGGTCAGGGCCGCGTCCTGCCTCGGGCGGAGCAGGCCCGGCGCGCAGCCCGGGGCTCCGGCCACCTGGACGTCGCCGGGTGTCCCGGCGGCGTACGCGATGGCCATCTTCTGGAGTGCCTCGCACGAGGTGGAGTCGCCGTTGGCCAGCAGCAGCGCCATGGTCTCGGCCTCGCGCACCACGGAATCCTCGGTGTCGCCCCGCAGTTGGGAGGTGAGCGAGAAGGCCACCGGCACCGTGAACAGGGCGATGGCGATCCCGACGAGGAAGATGTAGCTGCGGACGAGCTGGCGGATCATGAGGCGTCGCGGTCCGTGCTCGTGCCGTCGCCGCGGTCCTGGTCGCCGCCGCCGTCCTTGACGATCTCCAGCCGGAAGCCGACCCCGCGCACCGCCTCGATCGCGATCGCGCCCGCCAGCTTCCGCCGCAGCGCCGCCACGTGCACGTCCAGCGTCTTCGTCGGCCCGAACCAGTTGGCGTCCCAGACCGCTTCCATGATCTGCTCGCGCGACATCAGCGCCCCGGGCTCCTCGGTGAGGAAGGCCAGCAGGTCGTACTCCTTGGGCGCGAGGGCCACCTCCTCGCCGTCTAGCCGCACCCGGGCCGCCTTGCGGTCGACGGTCAGGCGGGGGCCGTAGTGGTCGGGGCCGTTCTCGGGCGCCCCGGCCGCGGGGGTGCGGGGCTGCGTGCGGCGCATGACCGCCCGGATGCGGGCGATGACCTCCCGGACGCCGAACGGCTTGGAGACGTAGTCGTCCGCGCCGATCTCCAGGCCCACCACCCGGTCGGTCTCGTCGCTGCGGGCGCTGATCACGATGATCGGAACGTCGCCGCGCTCGCGCAGCGCCTTGCAGACGTCGAGGCCGTCGGTGTCGGGCAGGCCGAGGTCCAGCAGGACGACGTCGTGGGGGCCCGTGTGGTCCAGTGCCGCCTGGCCCGTCGTGACCCACTCGACCTCGAAGCCGTAGCGCTTCAGGCCGCGTCTGAGGGACTCGGCGACCGGTTCATCGTCTTCCACCAGAAGTACGCGCACAGGCGAACCCTAGTGCTTGAAAGTTGGGCCACAGTGGGCAGCCCACGTGCGATTGTGACGCCTGGCACTTTCTCGCGTGGCCTGTGCCCAGATGGGCATGAGCAGCTCTGGACGAGCGGCCGGGAAATCTCAGCATGCGATATCGCGGAAGGGTCTTTCGGGCGCTCGTTAGACTGAGCCGACCGCAGTACGAATGCGTATGAGCGGATAGAGACGGATTGAGCGAGGAGCGCACGTGGGCCTTGTCGTGCAGAAGTACGGAGGCTCCTCCGTAGCCGATGCCGAGGGCATCAAGCGCGTCGCCAAGCGGATCGTGGAAGCGAAGCAGAACGGCAACCAGGTGGTTGCCGTGGTTTCCGCGATGGGCGACACGACGGACGAGCTGATCGATCTCGCCGAGCAGGTTTCCCCGATGCCTGCCGGGCGCGAGCTCGACATGCTGCTGACCGCCGGAGAGCGGATCTCCATGGCATTGCTGGCCATGGCGATCAAAAAGCTGGGCCATGAGGCCCAGTCGTTCACCGGCAGCCAGGCAGGTGTCATCACCGACTCGGTCCACAACAAAGCCCGGATCATCGATGTCACGCCGGGCCGCATCAAGACCTCGGTGGACGAGGGCAACATCGCGATCGTGGCCGGTTTCCAGGGCGTCAGCCAGGACACCAAGGACATCACCACGCTCGGCCGCGGCGGCTCCGACACCACCGCGGTGGCTCTGGCCGCCGCCCTCGACGCCGACGTCTGCGAGATCTACACCGACGTCGACGGCGTGTTCACCGCCGACCCGCGCGTGGTGAAGAAGGCCCGGAAGATCGACTGGATCTCCTTCGAGGACATGCTCGAACTGGCGGCATCCGGGTCCAAGGTGCTGCTCCACCGCTGTGTGGAGTACGCCCGCCGGTACAACATCCCGATCCACGTCCGGTCCAGCTTCAGCGGACTTCAGGGCACATGGGTCAGCAGCGAGCCACTCGTTCAGAAGTCACAGCAGCAAGGGGACAAGCAGGTGGAGCAGGCTCTCATCTCCGGTGTCGCGCACGACACCTCCGAGGCCAAGGTCACGGTCGTCGGCGTGCCGGACAAGCCGGGCGAGGCGGCCTCGATCTTCCGCACGATCGCCGACGCCGAGATCAACATCGACATGGTCGTGCAGAACGTGTCCGCCGCCTCCACGGGCCTGACGGACATCTCCTTCACGCTGCCGAAGACCGAGGGCCGCAAGGCCATCGACGCGCTCGAGAAGAACAAGGCCGGCATCGGCTTCGACTCGCTGCGCTACGACGACCAGATCGGCAAGATCTCCCTCGTCGGCGCCGGCATGAAGACCAACCCGGGCGTCACGGCCGACTTCTTCACCGCGCTGTCCGACGCGGGCGTGAACATCGAGCTGATCTCGACCTCCGAGATCCGCATCTCGGTCGTCACGCGCGCCGACGACGTGCCCGAGGCCGTCCGTGCCGTGCACTCCGCGTTCGGGCTCGACTCCGACAGCGACGAGGCCGTGGTCTACGGAGGCACCGGCCGCTGATGACCGGGCTCCGACGGGCCGACCGGCCGACGCTCGCCGTCGTGGGAGCGACCGGGGCCGTCGGCACGGTCATGCTCCAGATCCTGTCCCACCGGGCGGATGTCTGGGGCGAGATCCGACTGGTCGCCTCCCCGCGCTCGGCCGGCCGCAAGCTGGCCGTGCGCGGCGAGGAGACCGAGGTCGTGGCGCTCACCGAGGAGGCCTTCGACGGGGTCGACGTCGCCATGTTCGACGTCCCCGACGAGGTCGCCGGGCGGTGGGCGCCCCTGGCCGCCGCCAAGGGCGCGGTGGTGGTCGACAACTCCGGCACGTTCCGGATGCACCCGGACGTGCCGCTCGTCGTGCCCGAGGTCAATCCGCACGCCGTACGGATGCGCCCGCGCGGGATCATCGCCAACCCCAGCTGCACGACGCTCTCCATGATCGTGGCCCTGGGCGCGCTGCACGCCGAGTTCGGGCTGCGCGAGCTGGTGGTCTCCTCGTACCAGGCGGTCAGCGGCGCCGGCCGCGCGGGCGTGGCGACGCTGCGGCAGCAGTTGTCCCTGGTCGCCGGCACGGATTTGGGGACCAGCCCCGGTGACGTACGACGGGCGGTGGGGGACAGCACCGGGCCGTTCCCGGAACCGGTCGCGCTGAACGTCGTGCCGTGGGCCGGGGCGCCGCGTGAGGACGGCTGGTCGTCGGAGGAGCTGAAGGTCCGGGACGAGTCCCGCAAGATCCTCGGGCTGCCCGGCCTGCCCGTGGCCGTCACCTGTGTCCGCGTGCCGGTGATCACCACGCATTCGCTGACCGTGCACGCCCGCTTCGAGGGCGAGGTCACCGTCGACAAGGCCCGCGAGATCCTCGCCACGGCGCCCGGTGTCGTGCTGTTCGACAACCCGGCCGCGGGGGAGTTCCCGACCCCTGCCGATGTGGTCGGCACCGACCCGACGTGGGTCGGGCGGGTGCGGCGGGCGCTGGACGACCCGACGGCGCTCGAACTGTTCGTCTGCGGGGACAACCTGCGCAAGGGCTCCGCGCTCAACACCGCGCAGATCGCCGAACTGGTGGCCGCGGAACTTTCGTGACGCGCCGGGCCGGTGGCCGCGGAGCTTTCGTGGCGTGCCGGGCCGGTGGCCGCACGTGCCGTGCCGGTGGTCGCCGCCGGGTTTTCGGGAAGTTTCGCCATGCCGAAAACCCCCGGTCGCTGTCATAGGCGGTTTGTAGGGTATGTGTACGACATGTGGGCCGGTCGATGGTCCGGACCACTTGTCCCGAACCCCATCGGCATCAGAGGATTTACCTCCCCGCCCTCCGCAACCGCGCGGAGGGCGGGGAGCGTCTTTGCGGTCGCCCTTCAGGGCCGCGGGACACACTCAGGCGTGGGGACGCCTGGAACCGGGCGTGGGGACGCCCGTTCATATCTGGACATAGGGGAAGAGCGGGACGCATGAGGGCATTTAATGCACTATCGGTTGTGCTGCCTGACGCGGGTAGACCGTCGCCGGCGAAGGCCGGCGCGAAAGAGATGCCCGGGACGTACAACCCTCGCAGGGGTGAGCGTGTCCAACAGGCGTGGCAGAGGTACTCGACTTCAGCGCGGCACGCGGCACGGTCCTTCGACCGCCCCGTCCGGCGGCTCTACGACCCCGCATGCCCGGTACGCCCGGTGGCATGCCGGTGATCGCGCCCGTGCCCGCAGCGCGGCCGGCCCGCATCCCGAACCAGCGTGACGGCGTCGAGGACGGTGTCGCGGCCGGGACCACCGTCGACCACCTCACCGAGACCTACCGCGCGCACTACCGCTCGCTCCTCGGTCTCGCGGCCCTCCTCCTCGACGACACGGCCTCCTGCGAGGACGTCGTCCAGGAGGCGTTCATCCGCGTCCACTCGGCCCGCAAGCGGGTCCGCGACCCCGAGAAGACCCTGGCGTACCTGCGTCAGACGGTCGTCAACCTGTCGCGCTCGGCGCTGCGCCGTCGCATCCTCGGCCTGAAGCTGCTGTCGAAGCCCATGCCCGACATGGCGAGCGCCGAGGAAGGCGCCTACGACCAGCTGGAGCGCGACTCCCTCATCAAGGCGATGAAGAACCTTCAGCGCCGCCAGCGCGAGGTGCTGGTGCTGCGCTACTTCGCGGACATGACCGAGGCTCAGGTCGCCGAGACCCTCGGTATATCCCTCGGCTCGGTCAAGGCGTACGGCTCGCGCGGTATAGCCGCGCTCCGGCTCGCCATGGAGGCGTCGGCATGAGCGACGGCAACGGCGCGCCCCGCGACGGGCGCGACCGGCACGAGCCCTTCGAGTGGCATGAGCCGACAAGGCTGCACGAGCAAGATCCGAAGCAATCGCACGCTGGGAACGGAACTGTGAACCACGGCCTGGACGAAAAGGGCCCCGAGGGGCTCGAATCGGACGAGCTGGATCTGCGCAGGATGCTGCACGAAGCGGTGCAGGAGGTGGAACCGCGCGACGGCACGCTGGACTATCTGCGGAAGGCAGTGCCCCAGCGGCGGGCCCGCAAGCGGCAGGCCGTCGTCGGCATGGCCGCCGCCGCGCTGTTCATCGGCACGGCCATCCCCGCCCTCGTGCACGTCTCCAACTCCACCGGCTCCGAAGCCAACCCGTCCGTCGCCGGCCACGCCTCCCAGACCCAGGGCGGCGCCAGCGACGGCAAGGGCCCGGACGGCGGCGACAGCAGCGCGGGCGGCTCCCCAGGCAAGACCGAGGGCAAGGACAAGAGCGACAAGAAGCAGAAGGACAAGGAAAGCAAGGACGTCGGCGCCTCGACCGGAGCGTCCCAGGGGCCGGCCCGTCCTCCACCGCCGCCGCCGGCATCCAGGCGTGCACCGCGGCCCAGCTCGGTCCCGCCGCCGGGAGCAGCGACGCCCCCGACTCCACCGGCGCGGTCTACGGCTCCTTCCGTGTCACCAACGTCTCCGCGGCGAGCTGTACGGTCACCGGGCCCGGCGCGGTGAGCGCGCTGCCGCAGGGCGCGGCCGACGCCACCAAGGTCGGCGCGGCCCGGCACACGGCCGGGGACGCGGCGGCCGGCCTGCCCGACCCGTCCCAGGAGGCCGCCCAGCTGGTGCTCCCGCCGGGCGCCGCCTACGACGTGAAGTTCGCCTGGGTCCCCAGTGAGACCTGCCCCGCTTCCGGCGGCGACCCCGACCCCGACCCCGACCCCACTCCCGACCCCACCCCGACGGATGACAGCGCGGCCGCGGGCGGCACCTCCACCGGCGGCGACACGGGCACGGGCACGGCCCCGCAGCTGGCCAGGGAGGACGGCACGGTCGACGGCAGCGTGGCAGTCACATACACACCGGCGACCGGCTCGGGCGCGACCTCGCTGACGGTGCCCAACGCCTGCGCGGGGACGGTCTACTGGACGGGCGTACTGGCGGCGTCATAGGCACACCGAGCCGCGGCCGACCGGCCCTGCTCGGCTGCGGGCAGCCGCGGCCGTCCTAGCTGCCGGCGGTTGGTCCCGCTTAGGGGGTGTTCTCAACGTCCCGCACAGCACCCGCGGGCGTGACGGCAGCCCGCCCGGGCACGGCCCGGGACCGGCCGGCGCCGGCCGCGCACCCCTCTTCGCTCACCGAAGCCGACCGTCACGAGTCCTGCGTTTGACGACGCCCCGGCACAGGGCTGCACTGGATTCATGGACGCTGCGGCGACTCGGTCCCCAGGGAGAGCAGCGATGACAACCCAGGAGAGTTTCGACCTTCTGCAGCCGTACAAGATCGCCGAGGAGACATTCGTCATCCCGTGGGCCCTTGAGGCCCCGCCGGTCGGCCACTTCCCGATGAACTCGATGGTGATCCGGGGAACCGAACCGGTCCTCGTGGACACCGGGGCGCCCGCAGTGCGCTCCCAGTGGCTGGAGGCAGCCTGGTCCGTCGTGGATCCCCTGGACGTACGGTGGATCTTCCTCACCCACGACGACCGCGACCACGCCGGCAACCTCCTGGCGGTCCTCGCGGAATGCCCGAACGCGACCTTGCTGACGACATGGTTCTCCATCGGCCGCATGGCCGAGGAGTGGGAGACTCCCATCAACCGGTGCCGCTTCATGACCGACGGCGACACGATCGACGCGGGCGATCGCACACTGGTCGCCAAGCGACCGCCCCTGTACGACAACCCCACGACCCGCGCCCTCTTCGACCCGAAGGCCAACGTCCTGTGGGCCGTAGACACCTTCGCCACGAACGTGCCGACCCCTGTGCCCGAAACGGCGGCGCTGTCGCCAGACGAATTCCGCGACGGCCAGTTCTTCGGCGGACGCCTGGTCTCCCCCTGGGTCGCCCTGCTGGACGCCCAGAAGTTCGGGACGGTCGTCACCGACTTCCAACACCTGAACGCCGAGGTCATCGCCGGCTGCCACTGCCCGGTCCTCCGCGGAGCCCAGATCCCCGAGGCCTACGACCTCCTCCGCCGGCTCCCCGGAATCCCACCGTGGGCAGAGTTCACCCAGACCGACCTGGACCAGTGGATGGCGGCTGCCGAGAGCTCGGTTCCGCAGGAGCAGCCGCGGCCGTCGGGGACGTGAGCGGCGCTGCCGCGCGGCGTTGAGTCTGCGGTACTCCGGCGCCTACGACCAGAAACCCGCGGGCGTACTCGGCACGCGCGAACCGCGCGCATCTGCGTCGCCGGGGAATCCGCTGCACGATTCCGGAACCGGCCGATCAGGCCAGATCGCCCACGACTTCCCCGGGCGGCCCACCCAGCACAAGAGCAACATCAAAACATGCCCTGCGGGCGGCTGGTCCTGCTCAGCCGCGGGCAGCCGCGGCCGTCCTGGGTGTGGCCCGCCGGACCCGCCTAGCTGCGGGCAGTCGTGCCGCTTGGGGCGGCACGGGTGGGCGCAGCGGCACCCCGCTCCGCCGGGCTGCGGACCCGCCCGCCCTCAGCAGCGACGCCGCCTCACGTGGCACCGGCGTCCGCAGCAACAGGCTCCTCCTCCGGCACCAGCCCCAGCTCCGCGTCCCGCGCGAACTCCACCTCACGCCGCAGCAAACGGAACCACATGAAGATCACGAACCCCACGAAGGCGAACCACTCGGCGGTGTAACCGAGGTTCTGGAACGCCTTCAGATCCAGCCCCGTGTCCGGCGGAGCACTCGCCGGCACGGCCTTCATGCCCGAGTCACCCTTGGCCAGCGTCACCCACGCGTCGTACACGTCGTACGGCACCAGGTTCACCAAAGACGCCGCACTGATCGCCGCGGACTGCCCGGCCGGCAGCCCGCCCTGCGCACTGACGCCGTTGTCCCCCGGCGTCTCGGACGCCTGGAGCGCCCCCGTGACGGTGACCTCACCGGCGGGCGGCGCGGGCGCCTTGGCCGCGTCGGCGGCCCCGGGCAGCCACCCCCTGACCACCGGCAGCGCCTCACCCGAGCCGGTGCGCAGCAGCGTCAGGACGTAGAACCCCCGCTTGCCGTCGAGCTCCCGGCCGGGCACCAGCAGCTGCTTGCCGTAGCGGCCGGTCGCGGTCACCTGCTTGCCGGACGTCGCCTTGGTCACCGGCAGCATCTCCCCGAGCGGCCGGGGCGCCTCGTGCCGCGCCTCGGAGACCTGCTCGGTCGCCGTGCGGTGGTCGTGCACACGGTCCTCGAACCGGCCCAGCTGCCAGGACCCCATGAAGATGCAGAAGGGGATGGACAACAGCACGAAGACGTTGATCCCCCACCATCGGGGCGTCAGCAGAAACCGGTACACACCCTTACGGTACGGGGCTGCCGGGCGGGTCAGGCCTGCGGGGTGGATACGACCCGGTACCGCTTCGTCAGTCCTTGCGGGCCCGGTGCCGCCACTCGAGGGGTACGGCAGCGAGCGGCCGGAGACGTCGGCGGCGGCGTGCAGCGGGACGCTCCCCCACTGCCTCGAAGGCGTGGGGGAGTACATGTGGGTCACTCCTGGCCTGCCGGGAAGGGGGGATCGGTGGAGGTTATCCACAGGCTGGGGACCTCGCCAGCGCATTGCCGGCGGGGGCGTGCAGTATGGGGCCATGACTGAGAGCAACGGATCCGACGCGCGGGATCAGCGGGACCAGCACGAGCAAAAGGTTCAGGCGGGACAGCAGGAGCGGATGCCGGACTGGGAGAAGCGCTTCCGGGCGCCCCGGGTGTCCCTGCCCGACTGGGCGGAGGACGCGCCGGACCGCTCCCTGTTCGTGTCGAACGCGACGGGGACGTACGAGCTGTACGCCTGGGACCGCAGGACGGGCGAGCAGCGCCAGGTGACGGACCGGCCGAACGGCACGACGGACGGCGTGCTGTCACCGGACGGCGCCTGGATCTGGTGGTTCGACGACAAGGACGGCGACGAGTTCGGCGTCTGGCGCCGCCAGCCCTTCACAGGCGGCGCGGACGAACTCGCCGCCGAGGGCCTGGACGCCTCCTACCCGGCGGGCCTCGCCCTCGGCCGAGACGGGCGCACGGCGGTCGTCGGCCGCTCGACCGACGAGGACGGTACGACGATCCATCTCGTCCGTACCGGCGAGGAGCCGGTGGAGATCTACCGCCACCGCGAGTCGGCCGGCGTCGGCGACCTCTCCCACGACGGTTCGCTCATCGCCGTCGAGCACACCGAGCACGGCGACGCCATGCACTCCGCCCTGCGCGTCCTGCGCCCCGACGGCACCCCGGTCGCCGACCTCGACGACACCGAGGGCGGTACGCGCGAGCTCGGCCTGGAGGTCCTCGGATTCGCCCCCGTCGACGGCGACACCCGCCTCCTCATCGGTCACCAGCGCCGGGGCCGCTGGGAGCCCCTGGTCTGGGACGTCGCCTCCGGCGAGGAGACGGACCTGGCGCTGGAACTGCCGGGCGACGTCAGCGCCGAGTGGTACCCGGACGGCAGCGGCCTGCTCATCGCGCACAGCTTCGAGGCCCGCAGCGAGCTGTTCCGCTACGACCTGGCCAGCCGCGCCCTGACCGAGATCCCGACCCCGCCCGGCACGGTGTCCGGCGCCACGGCCCGGCCCGACGGCAGCGTCGAGTACCTGTGGTCCTCGGCCGCCGAACCGTCGGCGGTCCGCTCCACGGCCGGCGGTGTCGTACTCGACCCGCCCGGCATGAAGTCGCCCGGCTCGGTGCCGGTGGAGGACGTGTGGGTGGAGGGCCCCGGCGGCCGCATCCACGCCCTGGTCCAGAAGCCGAAGGGCAGCACGGGCCCGCTCCCCACGGTCTTCGACATCCACGGCGGCCCGACCTGGCACGACAGCGACTCGTTCGCGGCGGGCCCGGCGGCGTGGGTCGACCACGGCTACGCGGTGGTCCGGGTCAACTACCGCGGTTCGACGGGCTACGGACGTGCCTGGACGGACGCCCTGAAGCACCGCGTGGGCCTCATCGAACTGGAGGACATCGCCGCGGTTCGCGAGTGGGCCGTCACCTCCGGCCTCGCCGACCCCGAGCGCCTCATCCTCACCGGCGGTTCCTGGGGCGGCTACCTCACCCTCCTCGGCCTCGGCGTCCAGCCCGACGCGTGGACCCTGGGCATCGCGGCGGTCCCCGTCGCCGACTACGTCACGGCGTACCACGACGAGATGGAAGCGCTGAAGGCGATGGACCGCACGCTCCTCGGCGGCACCCCCGAAGAGGTCCCCGACCGCTTCGAGGCCTCCTCCCCCTGACCTACGTCGACCAGGTCAGGGCCCCGGTCTACATCTCGGCCGGCGTCAACGACCCCCGCTGCCCCATCCGCCAGATCGAGAACTACGTCCAACGCCTGGAGGCGAGAGGCGCGGTCCACGAGGTGTACCGCTACGACGCCGGTCACGGCTCACTGGTGGTGGACGAACGGATCAAGCAGGTCAGGCTGGAACTGGAGTTCGCGGAGAGGCACCTGAGCCAACGACCATGACGGGCGAGGCACCGACGCTGACACGTGCCGCGCGGGGCACGGGTGCGTAACTCGCGGGCGCGTGCCCAGGTACCCGCAATCCGCGGGCACTCGTGCCGCTTGGGGCGGCACGGGTGGGCGCGGGCGGCACCCCGCTGCGCCGGGCTGCGCAACGCCCCGCCCTCAGCCCGACGCCGCGCTCCTCGTGACGCCGGGTTGTGCAACCCCGGCCCAGCTCGACGCCGCGCTCCTCGTGACGCCGGGCTGCGCAACGCCCCGCCCTCAGCCAGACGCCGCGCTCCTCGTGACGCCGGGTTGTGCAACCCCGGCCGAGCCCGAAACCCCACACATCACAACCGCCGGGTTGTGCAACCCCCCGCCCCAGCCCCCACACTTCGCACCTCACAACGCCGAGCCGTGAACCCCACCACTAGGCATCACGCCCCCGCCCGCTCCCGCCTCCTGCGCCCCAGCAACTCCGCCAACCCCCGCCGCGTAGCCGCCAGCACCACCCGATCCCCAGCCCCCAGCACATACGTGGGAGGCAGATCCCACACCAGCCCCGAAGCCGGCGACGCCCCTTCCCCCTCCGGACTCTCCTCCTCACCCCGCCGCCCCCCAGGAGGTGCCGTATTGAGCGCCAGCACCCGCCACGCCCCCGCCCGGAACGCCTCCCCCACCGTCCGCCCCTCCAACTGCGGATGCCCGGCCACATCCACCTCCGCGAACAGCAGCACCCGCCGCTCCACCGGAATCGCCCCCAGAATCTGCCGCCCCATCATCGCCCCGGCGAACGCGGGCGCGGCCAGATGCGACACACTCCGGCTCCGCGTCAGGGCGAACGGATGCGCGGCCCGGAGCGTCCGGTACACCGCGGTCGCGAAGTCGTCGTCGTACAGCCGCAACACCACCCGCAGATCAGGCCGCACGGACCGTGCGTACAGCGCGGCCTCCAGATTCGTCGTGTCCGCACTGGTCAACGCCAGCAACGCATGCGCCCGATGGATCTTCGCGGCCTCCAGCACCCCCTCCTGCGTGACATCCCCGAGCACCACCGGCACCCGCAGCCGCCGCGCCGTGGCCATCCCCCTGGCCTCCGGATCGGATTCGACGCACACCACGGGAATGTGCAGCTCCCGCAGCCGCGTCAGCACCCGCGTCCCGATCTTGCCGAGCCCGAGCAGCACCACATGCCCGCCGAGCCCCCGCGGCGGCTTCCGCAGCGCCGACGCGCTGCGGAACGTCCCCAGCGCCTCCAGCACGGCGGCCAGCAGCACCGGCAGCAACAGCAACCCGACCAGCCCGGACAGCAGTTGCAGGACCTGCCGCCCGGTCGACGCGTGGTACGCGGGATCGTTGATGCCGAACAGGTCGAGGAGCGTGACGTACGTGGCGTACAGCGGATGCTCCCCGGTCACGAACATCAACGCCACGGCGAGCGCGAGCACACACCCCACCAGCCCGGCCAGCGACCACCGCAGCCGGCGCGAGAACAACGAGGCGAACGGCGGGACACCGCCCCGGCCGGTGGGCAGGGACGGCCCGGAGTACGACACCTGCTCCAGGACGACGGTCCCGCGCCCGGTCGCCGCCGCCACCGCCGCCTCGTCCGGCAGCAGTCGCGGCCCCTGCTCCCCGCTGCCCTCGGAACCGTCCGCCCCGGCCGGGTCGTTGCTCGTCGCGGACAGCAGCGCCAGGGTGCACAGGCCGGGGTCGGCCACCTCGCCCGGCCGCGGCGGCTGCCGCTCCACGGCACGCAGGACGAGCCCTTCGGTCTGGACGACCTTGCTGGTCCCGACGAGGGCGGTGGCGGCCAGCGCGGGCGCGGCCGTGTCGGCGTCGGACAGCACGGTCGTCGACGCGTCGAGGCCCGCCCCCTGTCCGTCCCCGGAGGCGACGGCGGCGGTCTGGTCCAGCAGTTCCTCGATGTGCTGCCCCAACCGCCGGTTGTAGAGCCGGAGTACGAGGCGGAGGCGGGGGTTGAGCCGACGGGCGGTGAGCGCGGCGCGGATGTTGGTCTCGTCGTCGTCGTAGACGAGCGCCAGCGCCGCGGCCCGGTCGGCGCCCACCTCGGTGAGCACGGCCTCGGTGACCTCGGCGGCCTCCACGACCTGCTCGTTCGCGGCCGGTTCACCGCTCGCGCCGGTCCGGTTGACGGCCGCGCTGACCCGGTCGAGCAGGGCCGCCGAGGCGGCCCGGGCCCGTCCGACCACGGGTTGCCGCACCCGTCTCCCGGAGGGCGGTACGACGAGCGTGACCTGTTCGCCGTAGACACCGCGGAGTTCGGCGGCCAGCCGGTGCGCGAGCCCGTCGTCCCCGCACACGATCATGTGCGTGGCCGGATCACTCGGCTGACCTTGGTTCGGAACGCTCCCCACGGGGAGAAGACTGCCTCACCGGGACGACCGGTTCCAGAAGGGGACGGTGTTGCGTGAACGCCCGGCCGTCGCCGTCCGTACGCAAGGGGAGGGAATGGGGAATGCCCTCGCGCACCACCGGAGGTACCGGGCCCGTGGCCATCACGAAGACCGCCCCGCAGGACAGCGGTGAGCGCGGGGGAGCGGAGACGGACGGGGGCGGGGAAGAGGCCCGGCACCTCAACTCCCCTCTCCTCCTGACCCTTTTGCTGCTCACGGCCGTGATGCTCCAGGGCCCGATCCGCGGGGCCCTGTCCGCACCGGTGATGCAGAGCTGGATGACGGTGTTCGTCGCGGTCATGGTCCAGGCGCTGCCGTTCCTGGTGCTCGGCGTGCTGCTGTCGGCGGCGATCGCGGTGTTCGTGCCGCCTTCGTTCTTCGCCCGGGCCCTGCCGAAGCGCCCGGCGTTGGCGGTCCCGGTCGCGGGCGCGGCCGGTGCCGTGCTGCCGGGCTGCGAGTGCGCGTCGGTGCCGGTGGCCGGGGCGCTGGTCCGCCGAGGGGTCACACCGGCGGCGGCGCTGGCGTTCCTCCTGTCGGCGCCCGCCATCAACCCGATCGTGCTGACGGCGACGGCGGTCGCCTTCCCGGGCAACCCGGAGATGGTCCTGGCCCGCTTCGTCGCGAGCCTGCTGGTGGCCTGCTCGATGGGCTGGCTCTGGCACCGCCTCGGCCGCACGGACTGGCTGCGTCCGCCGGACAGGCCGTCGTACGAGGGCCGGGGCGAGGGAGCGGCCTTCTGGGGTTCGGTGCGCCACGACGTGATGCACGCGGGCGGTTTCCTGGTGGTCGGTGCGATGGCCGCGGCGACGCTGAAGGCGATGGTGCCGGAGGAGTGGCTGCGCGCGGCGGCCGGGAACCCGGTGTTCTCGGTGCTGGCCCTCGCGGTCCTCGCCGTCCTGTTGTCCATCTGCTCGGAGGCGGACGCGTTCGTGGCGGCGTCCCTGACCCAGTTCTCGCTGACGGCCCGTCTGACGTTCCTGGTCGTGGGGCCGATGATCGACCTGAAGCTCTTCGCGATGCAGGCGGGCACCTTCGGCCGCGCCTTCGCCCTGCGCTTCGCCCCCGCGACGTTCGCCCTGGCCGTCGTCGTGTCGGCCCTGACCGGAACGGTCCTGCTGTGAACCGCCTGGCCCAGACGGCCCTCCTCTTCCTGCTCGGCGCGACCCTCCTGCACGCCGGCCTGACGGACCTCTACCTGCGCTACGTCAAGGCGGGCCTGCGCCCGCTGGTCCTGCTGGCCGGCGTGGCGCTGATCGCGACGGCGGCGGCGACGCTCTGGTACGAACACCGCCGCGCACCCGCGCGACAGCACCAGCACCAGCACGAGCCCCGCGTCTCCTGGCTCCTCGCCCTCCCCGTCCTCGCCCTGATCCTGGTCTCCCCGCCGGCCCTGGGTTCCTACAGCGCGGCCCACACGGGCACGGCCCTGACGAAGCCCTTCGGCTTCCCCGACCTCCCCGCCGGCGAACCCCTCCGCCTCGGCGTGGCCGACTACGCCGGCCGCGCGGTCTACGACGACGGCCGCTCCCTCCGCGACCGCGAGCTGAAGATCACCGGCTTCGTCACCCTCGACCGGGCGGGCGCCCCCTACTTGGTCCGCATGGGCCTCAACTGCTGCGCGGCGGACGCCCAGCCGGTCAAGATCGCCCTGACCGGCAACATCCCCCCGGTCCTGAGCCCGGACACCTGGCTGGAGATCACCGGCCGGTACACACCCCGCCGGACCAAGGACCCGGTCAACGACGGCCCGATCCCGTACCTCGAAGTCACCAGCGCCAGGCCGGTACCGGCACCGGCCGACCCGTACGACGAGACGTGGAACAACTGAGACCCGCGTAAGACGCTTAGGACCACGCGTACTTGGCGTACTAGAGGAGCCACTTCCGGGTACTCGGCAATCCCGCTGATCAGCGAGGGGGAGGTATGACCACACCGAGCGGCGACACGGGGACGGGGACGCAGACCGACCGCGCGGCGGAACTCACCCGGGACCTCCTGACCGAGGCCCGCGAGCAGCTCGCGGAGGCCGACAGCAAGGCCGGACTGACGCTGGCGACCCTGGGCGCGGCCCTGACCGCCCTGCTCGGCGCGATCGCCGGCGGCCTCATCGCGCCCGGCCAGTACGCCGTGCTCCCACAGCTCCTGCTATGGGCCGGCTGCGCCGCCTGCGCCCCGTCCCTGTTCCTCCTCGGTCTGGCCGCATCCCCCCGACGCCCTTCCCGGGCCCCCTCCTCCGGTGACGCGACCCAGCGGGAGGTCCTGGAGATCCTGTCCCGCACCGCCTGGATCAAGTACCGCTGCATACGCCGGGCGATGGCCTGGGGCGCGGTCTTCCTCGCGCTCACATTGGCGGGAACGCTGGCCGGGGTCCTGTCCTAGTGGCCCGAGGCATGGGTCGTACACCCAGACCGCGACCTCGCCGCCGCAGTCCGGACACGCGGTCATCCCGAGCGCCCGGTTGACCTGCCTGGCGCCGTCCGCGCTGCTGACGGTCCCGACCATCGGCGTACCCTCACGCTTCATGTCCCGCAGAAAGATCAGGTTGGCCGGGTAGATACGCAGGCACGTCGCGCACTGGAGCGGGGCGCGCATGGCGGCCCGGGCCTGCGGTGCCTGATCGCCGACGACCTCCGACAGCGGCCTCGTACAGCGGGAAGAGGTCACTGGCCGACGCCGCGTCGATGGTCGTCTTCAGCAGCGCGACGTGGCCGGCGGCGGCGTCGCGGCTGAACGTGTCGAACTCCTCGTGCACCAGGCAGTGCTGGTCCCCGACCACCAGCTCCCGCCGGGGCAGGGCACCCGCTTCGGCCGTCGTCTCGTCCCCGACGAACCTGACGAAGACACCGCCGCGGTCATTGAAGGTGTTGCGGATGACCCGGTACCGCGATGTCGTCACATCGCCCCGCACCCCGTGCCGGGCGAGCACCTCCCCGATGAGGGCGTCGTCGGCCTGCCGGACATCGCCGATCCACAGGCCTTCCAACTCCCCGGCACCGTCCCGATGGACCACATAACGCGTCATCGGCCGACTGCCTCTGTCCCTGCCCGACGGGCTGCGGCGGATCGTCGTCCGGCCCTCGCTCCCGCCACTTCCGGAACAACCCCATCTCTCGCCCACACCTCCGAGTTCACGCACTGGTCCGCCGACGCCCTACGTCAGCTTCCTTCCCCCGCGCTTCTCGGCACGGGACAGCACCTCCCACGGCAGCAACGGCATCACGTTGCGGTCGGCGGAGAGATAGGCGAGATGCAGGACGCGTGCCGGCCCGTCCACGCAGACGAGCCAGTGCGCGACTTCGATGCGGCCGAGTGACGCGCCGGCGCGGCGGAACACGCCGTCCACCCACTGGATGCATCCACCGGGCATGAGCGGCCGGATCCGCCGCGGCTTCGTACGGGGCAGGAGGCTCACGATCACGTGCCGAACCGCCGCCCGTCCCCGTCCCGGGCTCCGGCGACGAAGGCCAGCGCGTCCTCACCCGCCAGCCGCTTCCACCCCGGCCTCCGCGTCAGCGCCGTTCCGGTCGCCTCGACCCTGGCCAGGTGCTGGGGGACGACCCGCCGTACCCAGGCGTTGACCTCGCCGGCCCACACCACCACGGCCACGACGGCCTGCCCGCCGGACACCTCGTACGCGTAAGTGCCCGTACGGGACAACGCATCGGGCGTGACCTCACCATCCCCCTCCAGCCGGAGCACAAGGGCGTGGCCGACCGACTCGGTCGGCTCGACCGCCGGGTAGGTGGTCACCCGCGTTCCGGCGAGGCCGCCACCGGACTCCCTTTCGACCGAGTCGACGAGCCCTTGGACCTCACCGATGTCGAGGCCGCCCCCCTGATGAGGTATCAACACCCGCTCCGCGTCCATACGGGCATGCCACCACACCGACCACGGGACCGGTCCCGGCCGCCAGGGTCCGATCAGCCGCTCGGTCTGGGCACCCCGATCCACGCGGCACCCGGCGCAGCACCAATCTTGCCAGCCCCTGACCTGCCCCGGACCAGGGCCGGGCGCGATGTCCGTGACTCAACGCCACGTCTGGTCACGCCCCCAGGGGCACATGTCACAGCAGGTGATACTCCTGGCCGGCTGACCGCCGGACCGGGCACGGCGACCGGTAGAGCTCCGCTGCGAGGCGGCTGGCGCACTGGCGAGAGGACTCGCGCGACGCGGATCAGCGGCTGGAGGACATCGCAGCGGACCATCTGCGTGCCCTGCACGAGACGCTGCGTGCCGATCGATCGGCTTTCGGGTTGTACGACACGGCATGTGCGGCCGGTGAGCGGCTTGCCGGGGCCCTGGGTTCGCTGGCCGCCGAGGGTGCGGAGTCAGCGGACGCGCATCCGACACCCAGGCTTCCAGAGCCTCCAAGAAGGCGTCTAGCGTCGCGTTCTCCCACTCCGCGCCAATTCTCCGCATGGTCCGCTCGTAGACGCGCCGAAGGCGCTGAAGGCTTCTCGGTCGCCAACGTGGTCGGTGCTGCAAGAGGTCTCGTCATGACCGCGACCCTATGGGCGCCCACGCGTGGGTGATCACGGTTCTACACCCGTCAACGTGGCGCCAGGTGCCCGATCCGGGCTTTGAGGTCTGACCTCATCCTTATCAGGTCGATCATGCGGGCTTGTCGAGTCGGCCAACAAGGTCTGCACTTCGCCCGATCGTCCACTGACGTCCGGCGGAGACCGCCCCTATCCGTGATTGTTGGTGTCAGCCGCTGATGTCAGTCGCTGCATGCGGTCTTGACGAGCGATCTCACCAGCCCCCGCACCACAACGAGGCGCTCAGGACGCTGGTGGGTGCGCTGCCGGGCGCCAGGGCTCAACAGCGGTTGCGGTGCGCGGCTGCTGCACTCAGCCCAGCGCTCGGCGGCTCGCCCGGCCAGACAGACCACCTCCTGCAGCGGTGCCCTCGGACTTGGCACCTCAGGACGGTTATCTCATCCCTACGGGGTACTCACTCCCAGATAGGACACATAACGGACAATTTGGAGGAAGTGCAATGGCGACGCAACCCCGGTCAGACATGGAAACCCATCCCGACATCGTCGCAATGCGCAATCGACACGAGATGGCCGAACGCTTCGCGACCACCCCGAGGGCGCAAGCCGTCGAGGCCATGGCCCTGATCACAGGGCTCTACCTCGCAGCCTCACCGTGGATCGCGGGATTCAACGACTTTTCCACCCTGGCGGTCAACAACCTGATCACCGGTATCGCCTACGCCCTCCTCATGAGCGGTGGCTTCGGCCGGGCGTACGAGCGTTCGCACAGCATGGCGTGGGGCGCTTGCGTGCTGAGCGTGTGGACGATCTTTGCGCCGTGGGTTGTGGCAGGTGACGTCAGCACCACCAGGACCATAGTCAACAACATCATCGTCGGCGTGATCGCCCTGATGCTGGCCCTCATGGCCGCCGCAGCTGCCCGCCCGGTGGATCAGTCGTCCGGCGACCGCTCTTCTGGGCGTAGGTGATCACCCCTCGGGAGCAGGCCGAAACCGGCCTCAACCCACCACTCACTCCAGCTCCCATCCCGTACACCGTCGACCCACACACCGTGGAGCAGGCGTGGTTCATGGCGTCCAGGTGGAGCGCGCCACTGTACGAACACCCTGCGGCGCCATGGGCCGCGTCTGCTCGGCTCTGCCTGGGTCGATGGCGTACGGGATGGGAGCACCCCGCGCACTCCACTACGGGCCCGCAGCCGGAAACGGCGCCCCCTCCATCCCGGTGCCGGCGGATTGCCACGGCGTACCTGGGCTTCGATCCGAGTGGCAAGACCACGACAGAGGCGAAGAACAAGCTCAGGAGGTATTGCGGAATCACGATCACACCGTCGCCGACGCCGTGAACGACTGGCTTGCCTACGGCCTGGCGGGTCGTGACCCGGGCACTGTCGAGCACTGCACCATCCTCAGCCAGAACCCGCGTGATCCCCGCTCTGGGCGCCCGAAAGCTCCGCGACCTCAGCAGTGCGGAAGACGTCGACCGCTGGTTGGCTGCCAACGCCAAGACCCTCAGCACCCGCACGCTGGAGGCGATCCACTCTGCCTGAACCGCTCGGGTCATGGACAAAATCTTCAGCCAGGATCCGAAGCGGTAGTCACGCAGATGGACACGCAGAAAGCAGATCAGCCCGTCTACTCATGTGAGTAGACGGGCTGATCTGCTGTTTCTCTGTCGGGGTGGCGACGTCCTCGCCTACCTGGTGCGGCTGACGGAACCGATCACCATCGAAGCGCAGCGTCTGCCCGGCTGGTGGACGGGAGACAGTCCCGATCTGCGACCGACGCCGCGATGGCCCGGCGGACACGGCAACTTCGGCCTTGCCCACGGCATCACCGGACCGCTGGCGCTGCTGGCCATGGCCCTGCGACACGGCAACACGGTGCCCGGACAGACGCAAGCCATCACCCGGATCTGCGACTGGCTCGACCGGTGGCGCAACGGCACCGGCTCGCACGCCTGGTGGCCGGACCTGATCACCCGAGCCGAACACCGACGCGGCGAGCTCCAGCGCCCAGGACGCAGACGCCCGTCCTGGTGCTACGGCACCCCCGGCATCGCCCGCGCTCAGCAACTCGCCGGCCTCGCTCTCGGCGACTGTGACCGGCAACGCCAGGCCGAGCAGGCCCTGGCCGGATGTCTGGCCGACGACCAGCAGCTCGCCCAGCTCACTGACGCCTCCCTCTGCCACTTGGGCGGGGCTCATACAGACCGTCTCCCGTGCCGCCGCCGACGCGTCTCAAGGTCGGCCTGACCGGGCAGTGGGAGTCGGCGCTGGACGCCCGTCGGAGCCTGTACCCGCGCTCGCCGGTCGCCGTACTCGATCGGCTGCTGCGCGCTCGTGCCACGACGATGGCCTGATGGTCGGGAGACGGGCTCCGATTACCCCGAACGGAGCCCGTCTTTTCCGATCTCGGCGGAAGGCACGAGGATGGAGTACGGTCACCAAAGATCCGATGGGGGCGGAGAGGAGGAACGCGGTGTCGTATGAGGCCAAGCTCGCCGCGGTCCTTTCCGGTGCCACGCTGCGGCAGCTCTCCCACTGGCGCCGCGCTTCCGGCAAGCGGGGCGCCCTCCTCGTGCCGGAGATCTCCGACTCGCGCCCGATCCTGTACTCCTTCCGTGACGTGGTGGCGTTGCGGGCCTGTGTGAAGCTTCGCAAGGAGACATCACTGCTAAAGATCCGCAGGGCCGTGGACGCGCTCCGGGAGGACCTGGGCGAGCGTGAGCACCTGTCCTCCTACGCGCTCGTCGCGGGACCGGACACGATCTACCTTGCGGAGCCCGAGCAGGCAGTCGATCTGATCAGAGGCGGGAACGTGGTCATCCACCAGTTGGTGGACGTGCTCGCGCCCTTCTACAAGGACGGCCGCCACATTCCGGACCTGCTGAAGCCGCGCGACCACGTCGCCGTCGACTCCGCGGTGCGTGGCGGTGAGCCGGTCATCGAAGGGACACGGATCCCGGCGGCTGAGGTGGCTGCCCTGGTGAGGGATGGTGTCCCCCCAGACCGGGTTAGCGACTTCTACCCAGGAGTCAGTGCTGCCGCTGCACGCGACGCGGTCGATTTCAGCGACTACGTGGACAGCTACGTCGATGGCTCTCGGCAGGTTGTCGCTTGAAGCTGCTGCTCGACGAGAACGTCCCCAGGCCCATGGCAGAGATCGTGCGCATTCTCCTCACCGCGCACGACGTGATGCACGTCCATGAGCTGGACGGTTGGGCCGGCACGAAGGACATCGAGCTGTACGCGATGGCCAAGACGGAGGGCTTCCAGGCGATCATCACCAATGACGCCAAGCAACTGAACCGGCCCATGGAAGTCGAGGCGATCGCGCGGTCGGGACTCCACCGCATCCAGTACCGCCAGAACAACAAGCACGGCGGCCTGGTCGGCCTCGGCACCGCGATAGCCACCGTGTGTGCCGCGCTGCCGCACGCCATTGCCGAACTCGAAGGGGCCGACGGGCAGCGGCTGGTGTCCCACACGGCCGTCGACCCCTCGCGCCACAACCGTCTGCAGATCACCGACCCGAAGGCATCCCCGCCGAAGCACTGGCCCACATCATGAGCCCAGGGCGCCCGACGACGTCAGCACCGCGAATCCGCCACCGAACTGGCCGTCTTGCGGCTGACCGTCTTGCACTGGGGCGCAGCGGTCTGGGCCGGGAACCCCTCTATGCCGACGGTCGGCGCACCACGTCGTCGTCCGTCACCTCGTACACGTCGATGCGCAACAGCTTGCGAACATGCGCCGAAACGCGCTCGACGGCCTTCACGGACGCGGACGGCACCACCAGCGCGTACCGCGTGTGGGGTTCCTGGCTCGTCATCCGCCGCAGCAACTGCCCGTAGGCGATGTCGGCGTCGATTCCCTTCTCACTGGTGCGACCTTTGGCTTCGCAGATCAGCCGCTCATCGTCACGCACGGCTTCGAGATCAGTCCAACGGTCCGTGGGATCAACCGGCGTCCAGCCCTCGGCAAGAAGCCACGTACGGAAGGCGTCGGTGACCCGGTCCTCGTCGCTGTGGCGTGCCAGGATCCTCCTCAGCGCAGCCAGGTCCGTCTCCTGGTTACGGCGCAGTCGTCCGCGACCGTCCGCATCGAGGTCGGCCTGCCGGATCACGATCAGCCGCAGTCCGTGCGCGGGAATCTCCGTATCACGCCGGGCGTCGTACAACGCCCGCTGCTCGCCCCGGTGGACGCCGCTGACAGTGAGCCTGTCGGGCTTGTCGAAGTGGGGCATGGGCTGGTCGTGCTGGAGTTCCCGGTATTCGACCACGAGTTGGTGGCCGGGCCAGTAGGCGTCGACCGGCAGTTTGGCACGTCGGCCGCCCGTACCGGGGTCGCCCTGCAGCCAGTCGAACTTGTGCTGGGTCAGTGCGGTGTCGCCGAGCACCTGGCTGCACAAGCCGACTACGTACGCCTCGTCACTGTCATCTCTCGTTCTCATGAGCGCGCATCATGCCAGCGTTCGCAGTCATCAAGGCGGGTCCTTCGAGGCGGCTGTCACACCGGCCCGTACGGATTTCAGAGGTCGTCTTCATCGACGGGTTCGAGCTCGCGGGTGTAGGCGAGGTCGAGGACGTAGCGTTCGGTGACTGGGCAGTTGTTCCAGGCTTCGGTGAGCTGGTCTTCGGGGGAGTCGTCGGTGAGTTGGTCGAGGGTGGTGTTGTAGTAGTCGGCTGCTGCTTGGCGGTTCTGCCACCAGGCGTGGCCTTCATAGACGCCGGGGCGGGGCAGGGTGATCTCGTCGGCGGGTCCGCGGTCGAGTTGGCCGACGACCAGGACGCCTGTCTCGGATTCGAGGCTGACGTCGGTGTGGCCTTCGGCCTCGGCGGGCGGGGTGGGTGGGGTGTCCCAGATGCGGATCGTCATCTGGACTTTCATGTCCGGTTGCAGGCTGAGGAGGTACAGGTGGTAGCCGTTGCCGGCCACCACCTGTGTCTCCGCGGCGTCCATGGCTGCTTCGTCGCCGAGGTAGGCGTCCGCGTCGTAGACCTCCAGCACGCGGCGGCCGGGGGTAGCGGTGACGTTGTGTTCGGCGAGAAGCGCCATGGTCAGTGGTGTCTTCCTGCTAGTTGGTGATCTTCACGTAGAAGGGATCGTCGTCCAGGACGCGGTTGAGGGTGTACATCTCGTTGAGGCGCTCTCCGCCCTTGCGGTTGTCCTTGCCGTCGATCAGCCGGACGGAGAAGCGGTTGTCGCCCTTGGTGGATCCTTCCTTGGTGGAGGCGAAGGGGTACTCGTCGCACTCCAGGCCGCTGCCGGCGTAGTCGCCCCAGACCTTCTTTCTCATCGCTCGTTCACGCTGGAGTTCAAGGCGGAGATCGTCGAGCTGTGTCGACGCGGTGACCGCTCGGTCGGTCAGATCGCCAAGGACTTCGATCTGACCGAGACCGCGGTGCGTGACTGGGTGAAGCAGGCCGAGGTCGATGCGGGCGAGCGGGACGGTCTGACCAGCAGCGAACGCGAGGAGCTGGCCGCACTGCGGCGGGAGAACCGCCGTCTGCGTGAGGACGTCGACATCCTCAAGCGGGCCACGGCTTTCTTCGCGAAGGAGACCCGGTGACGGTGCACCCGTTCATCGAGGCGGAGAAGCGTGCAGGTCACAGCGTCAAACGAGCGTGTGAGCTGCTGAAGGTCTCCCGGACCGCCTTCTATGCCCGCCGCGCTGCCAAGCCTGGCCCCCGCGCGGTCCGTGACGCCGAGCTGGCGGAACAGATCGCCGACGTCCACACGAGATCGCGGGGAACCTACGGCGCCCCGCGCGTCCATGCCGTGCTCAAGCGGGCAGGCGCCGGATGTGGCCGCCGACGTGTCGCGCGGCTGATGCGGGCTGCCGGCCTGCAGGGCCGACACCGCAGACGACGGCACCTGACGACGATCCCCGATCCACGAGCTGCCCTGCGGCCCGATCTCGTCGTCCGGGACTTCCAGCCCGACCCCGCCGGTCTGGATTCCCGCTGGTGCGGCGACATCACCTATATCGCCACGGAGGAGGGCTGGCTCTATCTGGCCACCGTCATCGACATCGCCTCCCGTCGCGTGGTCGGCTGGGCGACGGCCGACCACCTGCGGACCGATCTGGTCGCCGATGCCCTCACGGCCGCCTGTCGGAAGCGCCGTCCCACCCGGCCGTTGATCTTTCACTCGGATCGTAACTGTCAGTACACCAGCCAGCAATTCGCCGCGCTGGCAGGCCAGTTGGGGGTGTGTCTGTCGGTCGGTCGCACCGGACAGTGCTGGGACAACGCACTCACCGAGTCGTTCTTTGCCACCATCAAGAGGGAGTTGCTCGACTCCATCTCCTGGCCCAGCCGGGCCGCCGCCCGCACCGCGATCTTCGATTTCACCGAGGGCTGGTACAACTTGCACCGTCTGCACAGCAGCCTCGGCTATCGCAGTCCCGCCGAGTACGAGACCGCATTCGCAGCCTGACCACCACACCGTTGGTGTCCGCCAAAGCGGAACAAGCTCACACCTGCTGTGGTGGTCCGCTGGCGTTCGCGGGCGTCCGCTGTTGTTCGCTGGCGTTGTCACGCAGTTACTGGCCCTAACAAAGCCTTTG
The DNA here is from genome assembly GCF_037055355.1 of Streptomyces sp. DG1A-41. GTDB lineage: Bacteria > Actinomycetota > Actinomycetes > Streptomycetales > Streptomycetaceae > Streptomyces. The sequence goes on from NZ_CP146350.1 coordinate 5,139,420, forward strand.
AACGTGTCGGTGAGTGATCAGGCAGACGGCAAGTCCGAGGAAGGCTTCGTGGATGTCGTCGCGTCGTTCCCACCGGATGCGCAAGCGGCGAAAGCCATGCAGCCAGGAGATCGTCCGCTCGACGACCCATCGGAAGGTGCCCAGACCGGTGCCGTGCGGCTGTCCCCGGGGCTCACTGATGCCCACGCGGCGGCAGATTCATGGCCCGGACGCCTCGGCCGCGTCGTATCGCTCGACTGCTTGCCAGATCGGCACACATCGTGCCTGTACAGAGTCCACCCCGGATTCGGCGCCGGTCGACCTTCCTTTGATCTACGAGGCTTGCGGCTGTTTGTGCCACGCGGTACCCGACCCGTCTCGGGGCGGGGATGACGCAGCGAGGGACTCGGCATCCAGCGGCGCGTCGGTGCCCACCATCGAGGCCACCGGCGGGGGAGTGCAGCGATGACGACACGAGACGAACTGAGGCTTCTACCCTGGGCGGGGCCGGACGGCAAGCCGTGCTACCTGAGCACAGATGACCAAGGCGGTTACGTGTCCCGCCTGGCGGACCACATCGAGGCGTATCAACTCGGGATGGCGTCCCAGCTGCTGGAGCACGCACGTCAGGTACTCGACGACGAGACCGACGATCTGGAGGAGTTGCACCTTTTCGCCGGCCAACTGACCGGTGCCTTGCGGGACGTGCTGCGCGTCGCGACCAGCCGCGGATGCAGGCCGGTGGCGCCTGGGCGCCCCTGAGAGGGCTGAGCTGTAGCGGTGTGTGATGCGGGGAGCCTCGGACACGGCCCGGGGCTCCCCGTTCCCGTCCGGCGTGCCCTTGGCGCGCCTGGTAGGGCTGATCTCTATGAACACCGCTTTAGGAGTTCGATCCGAGCCCGCTCCGGCTGCTGCCGTCGCCTGGAGCGACGGCCGGACCGGGGCGCTGGGGTACGCCCCCGTCCGGCGTCGTTGATGTCAGCCGTGGATGTCAGGTCGCCCCTCGATGCGAACTACGGGCGGAACGGTCGCCGAGGTCTTTTCGGCTGTTCGGCCGTGGTTCTGTGGTCGATGCTGGTCGGCCGCGGTCACGGTGGTTGCTGTACTTCGCTGCTGTACAGCAGGATCTGCGCGGGGTGAATAGTGGACCGCGACCAGCTTGCTCGGCTGCTTTGGTACGGGACCGGTTAAGCACGAGACGTCTTGGCTCTGGATGCCTATGCACCTGCCGTTGTCCACTACATGACCAGGACCGCAGCGACGGCCAGCAGGGCGAGTGAGACGAACAGCAAGTCGATCGCGTAACGGACGAGCCGATGTGTGGCGACAGCGTGGGCAGACAAGACGGCTAGGCGTTGTGCGCGAGCTGAATTGAGCGATGACGCGGCTAGCTCTGCCTCGAGGTCGTCCGGGCGCTCGACATAGGCTGCATACCGCTGTGCGTCGAATCGTGCCGTCGGGGCGAAGCGCGGACGGACAGCCCAGAGCAGTAGCGATACGGCACAGCCTGTAGGAAGCGCCGCAGCCCATACGAAGGCAGCCGCGGTTGCTGTCAGTCCTGTCTGTGCCGCTGCGATCACCACGGCCAAAGCCGCACCGAAAAGTGCCAACAGCATCGAGGCTTGGGTTTCAATGCGGGCTAGCTCTGCGCGCACTGCTTCGGTGGCCTCGGTGATCTGCGTAGAGGGATTTCCTGGGGCGTTAGCCATGGTCTCCTACCTGACAACGTAGTCTGAGGCTGAAGTTTCCCCGTGATCTTGGACACTCGTCGGTTATGCCGCGAGGGCGTGTTGGTGCCGCTGCCTGGTCTCGGCCGGGGTGAGGTAGCCGAAGGTCTTGTGCTTGCGCAGGCGGCGGCGGTTGTAGAAGGTCTCGATGAAGGTGAAGACCTCGGCGCGGGCGGTGGCCCGGTCGGGCCAGATGCGGGTGCCGATCTCTTCCTTGAGCAGGGCCCAGAAACTCTCCGCGGCCGCGTTGTCGAAGCAAGATCCGGTGCGTCCGCAGCTGTTCTGCAGTCCCAACTCCCTTATTCGGTCGCAGAACTGAGTCGAGGTGTATTCGCTGCCGCGGTCACTGTGGATCACGCAGCCGGGCTCCAGGCCGCCTCGGCCGTAGGCCATGTCGAGGGCGTCCACGACGAGTTCTGCGCGGTGGTGATCAGCCATGGCATAACCGACGACCTCGCGGGTGGCCAGGTCCAGCCAGCAGGCGAGGTAGAGCCAGCCCTCGGCAGTGGGCAGGTAGGTGATGTCGCCGACCAGCTTGATCCCGGGCCGCTCGGCGTGGAAGTCGCGGCCGATCAGGTCAGGGGCCGGCTTCGCCTTCTTGTCGGGCCGGGTCAACGAGCGGCGCTTGCGCCGGGTGACGCCTCGGATGTCGCGCTCGCGCATCACGCGGGCGATGCGCTTGCGGTTCACCCGCCGCCCCAGACGCCGCAGTTCGGCGTGGATGCGCGGGACACCGTAGGTGCGGCGGGAGGCGACGTGCAGCACCGTGATCTCGTGCGCGAGCGCGTCGTCGGCGGCCTGCCGGGCATGGCGGGCGGCCCCGCCCTCGCGCCACGCGTAGTAGGAGGAGCGGGCGACGTGCAGCACCCGGCACAACAGAACGATCGGGTAGTTCGCCTTCTCCGCATGGATGAACCGGCACAACTCGCTCACCGGTCGTTCTCCTTCACGAAGAAGGCGGTCGCTTTTTTCAGGATCTCGATCGTCTGCTGCTGCTCGCGGTTCTCCCGCCGCAGCCGCTTGAGCTCCTCGCGCTCGGCACTGCTCAATTCGCCGGGAGCGCCCTCGCCCTGCTCCGCCTTCGCCTTGCGGTACCAGCCGCGCAGGGACTCGGAGCTGATGCCGAGTTCCCTGGCGACCGCCGTGACCGTCTTGCCCGAGGAGTCGACGAGCGCGATCGCGTCCCGCTTGAACTCTTCGGTGTACCGCTTCGTGTACTTGCTTCCCACCTGGTGCTACTTCCCCTGGAACCTCAGGTCCCAGTCTCCAGGTGTCCACGATCAAGGGGAAGGTTCACGTGACGCCCAGACCGTCAGCAAGAACCGCTCGATGGCGAACAAGCACCTGATCCCGTTCATCGGCAAGGCCAAGCTGAAGGAACTCAGCGCGGATGACGTCGACGACTGGTTGGACGACAGGGCCGAATTCCTCGCGACGCGGAGCCTGCGCGACCTGCTCGCCATCCTGCGCCGCTCCATCGCGCACGCTCAGCGCCGGGACAAGGCCGCTCGGAATGTCGCCCTACTCGTCACCGCACCTGAGGGGCGCCCAGGCCGTCCGAGCAAGGCACTGAACCTGGAGCAGGCGAAAGCCGTGCTCATCGCCGCGCGCCCGTCACGGCTGTACGCCTACCTCGTGCTCTCGCTCCTCAGTGGCGTGCGCACGGAAGAGGCGCGGCCCCTAACGTGGGATCACGTTTTCCTGGAGACGAAGGACGGCGTCCCGGCGCACGTCGCCGTGTGGCGCTCCGTGCGCAAGCACGGCGAAACCAAGACCAGGAAGAGCCGCCGGACCATCGCTCTGCCGAAGCAGGTAGTCGACGTCCTCGAAGAGCACATGCGACGGCAGAAGCAGGAACGAGCATCGAGAGGGATGGAGTGGAGCCCCACGGGGCGTGTCTTCACGACCCGGACCGGCGAGCCGCTCGACGCGGCCAACGTCCGGCGAGACTTCAAGGCCATCGTGAAGCGGGCCGGACTGAAGCCTGAGTGGACGCCTCGGGAGCTCCGACACAGCTTCGTCTCTCTGCTATCCGATCACGGCATCCCGCTGGAGACCATCGCCCTGTTGGTCGGTCACAGCAGCCAGGCGACCACAGAGGCGGTCTACCGCAAACAGCTCCGTCCCGTGATCACCAAGGGAGCCGAAGCGATGGATGACATCTTCGCTGAAGATCAGAAAAGGGAGGAGACGGAAGACCTGGAGGAGGGCGACGCGGTGGCCTGATCAAAATCGTTTGGCCCCCTGTTTGGCCCCCCGGGTATGACAGAGGGCACCTACGGACGTCCGTAAGTGCCCTCTGACCAGCGTCGGGGTGGCGGGATTTGAACCCACGACCTCTTCGTCCCGAACGAAGCGCGCTGCCAAGCTGCGCTACACCCCGATGTCGCTGCTGTCGCGGCGACGACGTTTACTTTAGCCCACTGGTGGCTAGAGACGAAATCCGGTTTTCCAGAGGTGGCGCAGGGGGTTCGGGCGGGCATGGTCGAGGGCCACGAGGAGGAGCGCGAGGGCGTAAAAGGAGAGGCCCAGGAGGAGGGCGTTGCCGAGGACCTTCTTGTAGCCGTCCTGGTCGACGTCCAGGAAGGGGTAGAGGTAGCGGTCGGGGGTGCCCGGGAGGAGGAGTTCGCCTCGGGTGAGGGAGAAGGCCAGGTAGGCCAGGGGGTAGAGGAGCCAGGTGCTGGCCTGGCGCAGGAGCAGGCGGCCGGGGGCCGTGAGCAGGAGCCAGTCCAGTACGGCCGCGATCGGGGTCAGCGTGTGGAGGGTGTGGTGGGCGACGGCCTGCCAGCCCGTCGGAGCGGCGGCGGCCTCGCCCGCGAGGGAGAAGGGGCTCGCCTCGTTCACCAGGAGCAGGTGGTGCACCAGGGCCGCGATGACGACGTAGAGCAGGGTCGCGCCCAGGACGGCGCCTGGTAGCGGGCGGCCGGCCGTCCACGCGCGGCGGGCCGAGAGGGCCATGACCAGCGCGAGCAGGATGTTGCTCTGGGTCGCGAAGTGGGCCAGCGTCCGGGACGGGTCACCCAGGAGTAGGTCGAGCGTCACGCCGGCGGCCGCCGCCAGGGCGACCAGCAGGCGGAAGGCCGCGGCCGCCGGGCGGCGGACCGGGGGGATGACGGCCGTGGCGGGGACGGGGGAGGGCTTCAGCGCGGACTTGCCCGGAATCGCGGGGAGGTCCGGTATGTCCCTGGGTATCGGGGCGGTCATTCCCCCACGCTGACAGAAGCGGACATAGGGGGCGATGCGGGCGGGCTGTGTGGGTTAACGGGCCCCTGCCCGTGGAGCGGCTCCCCGCTACTCCCGCCCCACCAGCGTCAGCAGTGTCGCCTCCGGCGGGCACGCGAACCGTACCGGTGTGTAGCGGTTCGTGCCGCAGCCCGCCGAGACGTGCAGGTACGCCGTACGACCCTCCGCCGTGTGCGTGGAGAGACCCTTCACACGGTCCGTGTCCAGGTCGCAGTTGGTGACCAGGGCGCCGTAGAACGGGATGCACAGCTGGCCGCCGTGGGTGTGGCCGGCCAGGATCAAGGGGTAGGCGTCGGCCGTGAAGGCGTCCAGGGTGCGCAGGTACGGCGCGTGGACCACGCCCATGGAGAAGTCGGCGGAACCCGACGGGCCGCCGGCCACCTGGTCGTAGCGGTCCCGCTTGATGTGCGGGTCGTCCAGGCCTGTCAGCTCCAGCGAGACGCCCTCGACCTTGAGCGTGCCGCGCGTGTTCGTCAGATTCAGCCAGCCCGCCGTGTCGAAGGCGTCCCGCAGGTCCTCCCACGGGTTGTGCACCACGCCGACGGCCGGCGGGTTGCCGTTCAGGCCGTGGCGGCCCTGGGCCTTTTCGAACAGGTAGCGGGCGGGATTGCGCAGCTTGGGGCCGTAGTAGTCGTTGGAGCCGAAGACGTACGCGCCCGGGAACTCCATCAGGGGGCCGAGCGCGTCCAGGACCTCCGGGACGCCCTCCGGGTCGGAGAGGTTGTCACCCGTGTTGATCACGAGGTCGGGGCGCAGGCCCGCCAGGGAGCGCAGCCAGCGCTGCTTCTTGCGCTGACCGCTGACCATGTGGATGTCGGAGACCTGCAACACGCGCAGGGGGCGCATACCCGAGGGCAGGATTGGGACCGTGACCCGGCGGAGGCGGAAGGAGCGGGCCTCGAAGCCCGCCGCGTACAACAGACCGGCGGCACCAGCCGCCGCGATTCCCAGGGGGACTCCGTATCGCGCGCGCATACGGCCATCGTGTCAGATCGCGCCGGTCGCCTGCGCCCGGCGGTGCCCGAAACCCCCCGACGACACCGGCCCTTAGGGGTCCTTGCAGAAAGATCTACTTGTGGCACGGTGGAGGTGGACGTGATCCCGTGCTTTGTGGGGGTGACCATGACACGGCGGAAGCCGTGGGAGGTCAGCGACGAGTTGTGGGCGGTGATCGAGCCGCTGCTGCCGAAGCATGAGCGGCGGTTCCGGTATCCGGGGCGCAAGCGGATCGATGACCGCAAGACGCTCCAGGGCGTGCTGTTCGTCCTCTACACCGGGATCCAGTGGGAGTACCTGCCGCAGGAGTTGGGGTTCGGTTCCGGTCCTACCTGTTGGCGGCGGCTGGCCGAATGGCAGCAGGCCGGGGTGTGGGAGGAACTCCAGCGGGTGCTGCTGGACCGGTTGCGGGCGGCGGACCGCCTGGACTTCTCCCGCGTCACCGTTGACGCCTCGCACGTGCAGGCCAAGCGGGGGCGAAGCAGCCCAAAAGTCGGTCCGAGTCCGGTTGACCGTGCGCGGCCGGGCTCGAAGCATCACGTGCTGACCGAGGCGCACGGTATCCCTCTGCGGGTGTCGTTGACGGGTGGGCACCGCAACGACGTCACGCAGCTCCTGCCGCTGGTCGACGGCGTGCCGCCGGTGCGGGGCAAGCGGGGCAGGCCTAGGCGCAAGCCCCGGGCGTTGTATGCCGACCGCGGGTACGACCACGACAGTTACCGCCGCCGACTGCGCGAGCGCGGCATCGTCCCGAAGATCGCCCGGCGCGGACAGCCCCATGGCTCGGGCCTGGGCCGGGTGCGATGGGTCGCTGAGTCCGCCATCGCCTGGCTCCACGGCCCACGCCGCTTACGGACCCGCTGGGAAACCCGAGACGACATGCACGACGCCTTCCTCCAGCTCGCTCACTGCATGACCCTCGCCCGCAAGAACCCAGCATTCTGAAAGGACCCCTTAGGCAGTGCCTCGAGCCGCCGCCCCGCAAATCAAGGGGCGCCTTTCCGCCCGCACCTGCGACAATCAACCCCATGACCACGCTCAAGTCGAAGCTTCAGGATGACCTCAACGCCGCGATCAAGGAGCGCGACGAGCTGCGCTCCTCGACGCTCCGGCTGACGCTCGCCGCGATCACCAAGGAGGAGGTCGCGGGCAAGGAGAAGCGCGAGCTCTCCGACGACGAGGTGCAGAAGGTGATCACTCGCGAGGCGAAGAAGCGGCGTGAGGCGGCCGAGGCCTTCGCGCAGGGTGGTCGTGCCGAGCAGGCCGAGCGGGAGAAGGCGGAGGGTGAGGTGCTCGCCGAGTACCTGCCCAAGCAGCTGTCCGACGAGGAGCTCCAGCAGATCGTGGCCCAGGCGGTCGAGGAGGCCAGGGCGGCCGGTGCCGAGGGGCCGCGGGCCATGGGCGCCGTCATGAAGATCGTGAACCCGAAGGTGGCAGGCCAGGCCGAGGGCGGCCGCGTCGCCGCCGCGGTGAAGAAGCTGCTGGCCGGCTGACCAGCCCTTCGGCTGGACCGGCGAGGGGCGGCCCCTCCTTCCGAAAGGGAAGGAGGGGCCGCCCCTGTTCCGTCACGCCGGCGGCTCAGCCGAACCGGCCGCCGTTCCCGTTTCCGCCCCCGTTGCCCTGACCCCGGAAGAACCCCTCCGGGATGGAGAACGAAGGCGTCGGGAAGGGCTGGTCGCCCCCGCCGCCGTTGTTGCCGCCGACCAGGCCGCCGATGAGGCCGTTGCCGTTGTCCCCGTCGTCGCGGCCCTCGTCGTCGCCGTTCCCGTCGCCGCGGTCCCGGTCGACGCCGTCGGGGATGTGGACGGTGTTGAAGTCCTCGACGGGCTTGCCTTCCAGTGCGCCGTTCATCATGTCGCCCCAGATCGGGCCGGGGACCTCACCACCGAAGACCTTGTCGTACGACCGGCCGCCGATGGTGATGTTGGTCATCTTCCGCTTGTGTGCGGGGTCGCCGACCCACACGGCGCCGGCCATGTTCGGCGTGTAGCCCACGAACCAGGCCGCGTAGCGCTCGTCCGTCGTACCGGTCTTGCCGGCACTGGGACGGCTGTCGAGGCCGGCCTTCTTACCCGTACCGTCCTCGACGACGCCCCGCAGCAGTGCATTGACGGTGTCGGCGGTCTTCTCCGACATCGCACGCGAGCAGGTGGACTTCGGGACCGGGAGCGACTTCGTCTGGTCGCCGACGCGCTGGGTGACCGACTCGATGGCGACCGGCGTGCAGTGCATCCCGCGCGAGGCGAAGGTCGCGTACGCGTTCGCCATGGTCAGCGGGGACATCTCCTGGGTGCCGAGGGCGATGGAGGGCACCTGGGGCATCTTGTCGCCGTCGGCCCGCACGACGCCCATCTTCTTCGCCATCGTCGTGACCGGACAGATGCCGATGTCGCTGATCATCTGCACGTAGTAGGTGTTGACCGACTTGGCGGTCGCTTCCTTCATGTCGTACGGCCCGACCTCGGACTCGTTCTCGTTCTCGAGCCTGGCGGGGTTGGTCCGGCTGTTCTTCCAGGTCTTGCCGTCGCAGGCGGAGACCGGGCTCGGGTAGGCCATCTGGTACGGCGAGGAGTACACCTTGTTCGCCGGCATGCCGCCCTCGAGGGCCGCGGCGGCCACGATCGGCTTGAACGTCGAACCGGGCTGGTAGCCCATGCCGCCGCCCATCGACTGGTCGACGGAGAGGTTGATCTGCGTCTCGTTCTTGCCGAAGCCGTACGGACGCGACTGGCCCATGGCAAGGACCTTGCCGGTGCCGGGCTGGACGAGGGTGGCGGCGGTGGCCACGTCGTCACTCTTGTAGACGTGGTCCTTGATGGACGCCTGTGCCGCGTCCTGGGCCTGGGGGTCCATGGTGGTGCGGATGGTGAGGCCGCCCTGGTTCCAGACCTTCGCCCGCTCCTCCTTGGTCTTGCCGAAGACCGGGTCGTTCAGGAAGACCTCGCGCACGTAGTCGCAGAAGAAGCCCGCGCCCTTGGTCGCCGTGATGCAGCCGTTCCTGGGCTTGCTGACCTTCAGGCCCAGCGGCGCCTTCATCGCCTCGGCGGCCTGCGCCCGGGAGATGTCGCCGACCTCGGCCATGCGCCTGAGCACGATGTTGCGGCGCTTGGTGGCCTCCGCCCCGTCGTTGACCGGGTCGTACCGGCTGGGCGACTGGACGATGCCGGCGAGGAGGGCCGCCTCCTGGACGTTCAGGTCCTTGGCCGACTTGGAGAAGTAGCGCTGGGCCGCGGCCTCGACGCCGTAGGCCTGCTGGCCGAAGAACGTGATGTTCAGGTAGTTCTCGAGGATCTTCTTCTTCCCGAGCTCCTCCTCGACCTGGATCGCGTACTTCAGTTCGCGGATCTTACGGCCGATGGTCTGCTGGGTGGCCTGCGCGACCTTCGTCGGGTCGTCGCCGGCCTCCTCGACGAAGACGTTCTTCACATACTGCTGCGTCAGGGTCGAGGCGCCCTGGGCGACCTCGCCGCTGCGCGCGTTCTTGTTGAGGGCGCGCAGGACGCCCTTCAGGTCGACAGCGCCGTGCTGGTAGAAGCGCGAGTCCTCGATCGCGACGATCGCCTTCTGCATGTACGGCGAGATGTCCTTGAGGGGGACCACCGTGCGGTCGCGCGAGTAGACCGTGGCGATCTGGCCGCCGTCGGCGTCGAGGATCGTGGTGCGCTGACTCAGGGGCGGGGTCTTCATGTTGGCCGGGAGCTCGTCGAAGCTCTCGACCGATCCCTTCGCCGCCAGCCCCAGCGCGCCCACCGCGGGCAGCGCGATACCGGCCAGCACGGCTCCCGCGAGAACACTGACACCGAGGAACTTGGCGGCCTGCTGCGTGGGTGACAGACCACCGCCCGAGCGCTTCTTTGGCATGAGGGCAGCCTACGTTCTCATTCGCCGGACAGGCGTATAGGCGTTGGCCTAAGCTGCTCTCAACTGTCACAGCAGTGAGGCCACGTATCAATACGTCCGGCGACCCCGAATCGTTCCGGGTGTCCCCCAACTTTTTTGGTGGGGTCGTGTCCGAATCCGCCTTGTGTGTCATAGGGCGTCCGTTGTGACGCAGCTGAACTGTCCTGGTTTGCCGGGAAGGTTACGTATGTCGCCAGGTCACTCCCCCGGGTGATCTGCCGCTTACCCATAGTCCGTTCGGACCATTCAAGATTGGGCCCGCTGGGGGTGTTGCGCTGTGCCCACCTTCCGTAACGTCCTCAACTGGCGGCGGTGAATATGCCGCTGCCGCCGTGGGGGAGCCTCGATTCGGGAGAGGACGGCGCCGGTATGGGCTGGGTAACCGACTGGAGTGCGCAGGCGGCCTGCCGCACTACCGATCCGGATGAACTGTTCGTTCAAGGAGCAGCGCAGAACAGGGCCAAGGCGGTGTGCACCGGATGCCCGGTGCGCACGGAGTGCCTGGCCGACGCGCTGGACAACCGCGTCGAGTTCGGCGTGTGGGGAGGCATGACGGAGCGGGAACGCCGCGCACTGCTGCGCAGGCGGCCCACGGTGACCTCCTGGCGCCGGCTGCTGGAGACCGCGCGCTCGGAGTACGAGCGCGGCACGGGGGTCGTTCCCCTCGACGACGACGAGGTCTACGAGAACTACGCGGCGGTGAGCTGAGGGGTTCCCCCGGGGGCTCCTCGGGGCTCAGGTCGGGGCTCAGGGTCCTCCAAGGAGACAGGCCCGTTGGCAGCGCCGGGTCGCCCTCAGGCACGCGCGTCGGCTTGAGCACGCGCGTCGGCCCAGGCGCTCGCGTCGAGCTCAGGGCCGCTCGCTTGTTCTCAGGCACGCGCATCGGGCGCTTCAGGCACGCGCATCGGGCGCTTCAGGCACGCGCATCGGGCGCTCAGGCGGTCGCCTCAGGCCGGGCGCCCGCCTCGGGTGGCTCGCTGTCGGGCAGCTCGGTCTCGGGCAGTTCGCGCTCGTTCGCCGCGAGCCGGTCGCCGATGTCGCGCAGTCCCGCGAGGTCGTGCACATCGCCGGGCAGCGCGCCCACTTCCGTCACGGCCACCTCGGGGTGGAGCGCGGTGAAGCGGTCACGCGTGCGCTGCTCACGGGAGAGCATCTGCATACGTTCGGCGTGCAGCCTCAACAGGCCTGCCGTGAGCTGGTCGACGGAGCGCTCGGTGTTCTCGATGTTCTGGGCGTCCTCGGCGTCCTCGGCGGGGGAGCCACCGTCAGAAGCCGGAGCAGCGGCCGGAGCTGGTGATTCGGGTGTGGGAGAGCCTGAATTGCCGTACGTTTCGGGGGAGTTACGAAGTACTGCTTTCCCGCCCTCCTGATCCACAATGCGAGGCTCTTCAAGATTTTCCGCGGCGGCGAGCGCCCGCTCGGCCGACAGGCCAGGCGCCGCTGCCGTGGACCCGGTTGAGCACCAGCCCGGCGAGCGGCATGTCCTCCGCCGCCAGCCGCTCCACGAAGTACGCGGCCTCGCGCAGCGCGTCCCGCTCCGGGGCCGCGACCACGAGGAACGCCGTGCCGGGGGCCTGGAGCAGCTTGTACGTCGCGTCCGCGCGGGTGCGGAACCCGCCGAAGGTCGTGTCCATCGCGGACACGAACGTCTGGACGTCCTTGAGGAGCTGGCCGCCGAGCAGCTTGCCGAGGGTGCCGGTCATCATCGACATCCCGACGTTCAGGAACTTCATCCCGGCGCGGCCGCCCAGCTTCGCCGGCGCCGTCAGAAGCCGGATCAGCCGCCCGTCCAGGAACGACCCGAGCCGCTTGGGCGCGTCCAGGAAGTCCAGCGCCGAGCGGGACGGCGGGGTGTCGACGATGATCAGGTCCCACTCGTCCCGGGCCCGCAGCTGCCCGAGCTTCTCCATCGCCATGTACTCCTGCGTGCCCGCGAAGCCCGCCGAGAGCGACTGGTAGAAGGGGTTGCCCAGGATCGCGGCGGCCCGCTCGGGGTCCGCGTGCGCCTCGACGATCTCGTCGAACGTGCGCTTCATGTCGAGCATCATCGCGTGCAGCTCGCCGCCCGCGGAGTCGTCGATGCCCTTCACCCGGCGCGGGGTGTTGTCGAGGGAGTCGATGCCCATGGACTGGGCGAGCCGGCGGGCCGGGTCGATGGTGAGGACGACGACCTTGCGGCCCCGCTCGGCCGCGCGCAGTCCCAGGGCCGCCGCCGTCGTGGTCTTGCCGACCCCGCCCGAGCCGCAGCACACCACGATGCGGGTCTTCGGATCCTCCAGCAGCGGGTCGATGTCGAGCACGCGCGCGGGGGACAGGTGGTGGCGGGCCGGGTCGTGGGTGTGGGCCGGGTCCGGACGACTCATGACATCCCCTGCTTCCGACTCATGACGGGCCTTGCCTGTGTGCTGTTCCGGGGGCCGCGGGCTGCCCGGCTCATGACACGCCCTGCTCGCGCAGGTCGCGGGCCAGCTCGTACAGCCCCGCCAGGTCCATGCCCTCGGCGAACAGCGGCAGTTCGTGCAGCGGCAGGCCCAGCTCGGCGAGCACCGCGCGCTGCTCGTGCTCCAGCGTGTACCGCTCGGCGTACTCCTCGGCCTGCGTGAGCAACGGATCCACCAGCCGCTCCGCGCGCCCGCCGCGCCTCGCCCCGCCGAGCCCGGCGGAGGACAGCGACCGCGCAACCGTGGAACGCGGGACCGTCCGTACGAGTTCCAGGTCGGCCGCGTCCAACACCTGCGGCCGCACCATGTTCACGATGATCCGCCCCACCGGCAGCCGCGCCGACCGCAGCTCGGCGATGCCGTCCACGGTCTCCTGGACGGGCATCTCCTCCAGCAGCGTCACCAGGTGCACGGCCGTCTCCGGCGACTTCAGCACCCGCATCACGGCTTGTGCCTGATTGTGTATCGGGCCGATCTTGGCGAGGCCGGCGACCTCGTCGTTGACGTTGAGGAAACGCGTGATGCGGCCGGTGGGCGGGGCGTCCATGACGACGTAGTCGTACGCGAACCGCCCGCTGCGGTCCTTGCGCCGCACCGCCTCGCACGCCTTGCCGGTGAGGAGTACGTCCCTCAGCCCGGGCGCGATGGTGGTGGCGAAGTCGATCGCGCCGAGCTTCTTCAGGGCCCGTCCGGCACCGCCCAGCTTGTAGAACATCTGGAGGTAGTCCAGAAGGGCCAGTTCGGGGTCGATGGCCAGCGCGTACACCTCCCCGCCCCCGGGAGCGACGGCGATCTTCCGCTCCTCATAAGGCAGCGCTTCCGTTTCGAAGAGCTGCGCGATGCCCTGACGGCCCTCGACCTCGACGAGAAGCGTCCGCTTCCCTTCCGTGGCCAGGGCCAGCGCTAGGGCCGCGGCCACCGTGGTCTTGCCGGTACCGCCCTTGCCACTGACGACCTGGAGCCTGCTCACGTATTCGAGCCTAACCAGTCCGTGCCCGGGCTGCGCGGGAGGCTGTGGACAACCGTCGCCGTGGAGGGCGGACGAGCGGGGGCGTGGTCGGCTTCGTGACCCCTCTCCGGCAGCGGCTAGAGTCGGCCGCATGACCAAGTGGGAATACGCAACCGTGCCGCTGCTCGTCCACGCCACGAAGCAGATTCTGGACACCTGGGGCGAGGACGGCTGGGAGCTCGTCCAGGTCGTGCCCGGGCCGAACAACCCCGAGCAGCTCGTGGCCTACCTGAAGCGGGAGAAGCAGTAATGAGCGCCGTCGAGGCGAAGCTGGCCGAGCTCGGCCTGACCCTGCCCGACGTCGTCCCGCCGCTCGCCGCGTACCAGCCGGCCGTGCAGTCCGGGCCGTACGTGTACACGGCCGGGCAGCTCCCGATGGTGGAGGGCAAGCTTCCGGTCACCGGCAAGGTCGGTGCCGAGGTCACCCCGGAGGAGGCCAAGGAACTGGCGCGTACCTGCGCGCTGAACGCCTTGGCCGCCGTCAAGTCCGTCGCCGGTGACCTGGACCGCATCGCGCGCGTGGTGAAGGTCGTCGGCTTCGTGGCCTCGGCCTCGGACTTCACGGGCCAGCCCGCGGTGCTGAACGGCGCCAGCGAGCTGCTCGGCGAGGTCCTCGGCGACAAGGGCGTGCACGCGCGCAGCGCGGTGGGCGTGGCGGTGCTGCCGCTGGACGCACCGGTGGAGGTCGAAATCCAGGTGGAGCTCGCGTAGCTGCGGCGTCGCCTCCGAAGCCTTCCGAGGAGTCACTCGAACATCCGCCCGTCACGGGATAGCCTCGCGCCCATGGCGAACGGTCAGTGGTACCCACTGGAGTGGCCGGACCGCATCCGCGCACTCGCGGCCGGCACCCTCACCCCGGTAACCCCGAAGCGCGCGGCCACCGTCATGCTCCTGAAGGACACCGGCACCGGCATCGCCGTCCACATGCTGCGCAGACGCGCCTCCATGGCCTTCGCCTCAGGCGCGTACGCGTATCCGGGCGGCGGCGTCGACCCCCGGGACGACGACCACCAGGTCCGCTGGTCGGGCCCCACGCGTGCGTGGTGGGCGGACCGGCTCGGTGTCGACGAGACGACGGCACAGGCGATCGTCTGCGCGGCCGTGCGGGAGACGTACGAGGAGACGGGCGTGCTGCTCGCCGGCCCGACGCCCGACTCGGTCGTCGGCGACACCACCGGCGCCGACTGGGAAGCCGACCGTGCCGCCCTGGTCGCCCGGGACCTGTCCTTCGCGGAGTTCCTGGACCGCCGCGGCCTGGCGCTGCGCTCCGACCTGCTCGGTGCCTGGACGCGCTGGATCACCCCGGAGTTCGAGGCCCGCCGCTACGACACCTGGTTCTTCGTGGCCGCCCTCCCGGAGGGGCAGCGCACCCGCAACGCCTCCACGGAGGCCGACCGTACGGTGTGGATCGCCCCGGACGAGGCGGCCGCCGGGTACGACAAGGGCGAGCTGCTGATGATGCCGCCGACCATCGCGACCCTGCGTCAGCTGGCGGCGTACGAGACGGCCGCCCAGGCGCTCGCGGCCGCCCCGGGGCGTGACCTCAGGCCCGTCCTGGCCACCGCCCGCCTGGTGGACGGCGAGATCGTGCTCTCCTGGCCGGGCCACGACGAGTTCACCAAGCACATCCCGAACGCCCCGACCGGTGGAGCCACCGCATGACGGACGCAGCAGCCCTTCCCGGCCGGCCTCGCGGCGGGGTCCTCTCGGGGCCCGCCACCGCGCGGGCCGTCAACGTCCTGGCCCCCAACCCGTCGGCGATGACCCTGGACGGCACGAACACCTGGATCCTCTCCGAGCCCGGCTCGGACCTCGCTGTCGTGGTCGACCCGGGCCCGCTCGACGACGGGCACCTGCGCCATGTCGTCGCCGCGGCCGAGCAGGCCGGCAAGCGGGTCGCCCTGACCCTGCTGACCCACGGTCATCCCGACCACGCGGCGGGCGCCGGCCGGTTCGCCGAACTGACCGGCACGCGCGTGCGTGCGCTCGATCCGGCACTGCGGCTGGGCGACGAGGGCCTGGCCGCCGGAGACGTGATCACCACCGGCGGCCTGGAGCTGAGGGTCGTGCCCACCCCCGGCCACACCGCCGACTCCCTCTCCTTCCATCTCCCGGCCGACCGGGCGGTCCTGACCGGTGACACGATCCTGGGCCGCGGGACGACGGTCGTGGCCCACCCCGACGGCCGTCTCGGCGACTACCTGGACTCGCTGAGGCGCCTCAGGTCCCTCACGGTCGACGACGGCGTCCACACGGTCCTGCCGGGCCACGGACCGGTCCTGGAGGACGCCCAGGGCGCCGTCGAGTACTACCTCGCCCACCGCGCCCACCGCCTCGCCCAGGTGGAAACGGCCTTCGAGGACGGCTACCGCACCCCCGGGGAAGTCGTCGCCCACGTCTACGCCGACGTCGACCGCTCCCTGTGGCCGGCGGCGGAACTGTCGGTGCGGGCGCAGCTGGACTACCTGGAGGAGCACGGGCTGATCTAGCCCCGGCCCGGCCTCGGCGTCTTGACCCCGTGCACGCGCGCGTACTCGTCGGCGAGCCAGGGCCCCAGGTCGTCGGCGTACGACGCCAGGACGGCGGGGTCACCCGTGGGCTCACGGCCCAGGACGGCCGCGGCCCGCACCTGTTCGGCCCGCTCGGGGTAGTACCCGGCGAACGCCTCGGCCATCTCCCGCAGATCGCTGGTCCAGCCGTTCCAGCGAGGCATGACCAGGGTGAAGCCCGTACGCACGAGGTGCCGGGACATGAAGCGGACGAGGGGACGGCGGGCCTCGTCGGTGTTGTCGGCCTCGGCGATCCGCCGGCGCCAGCGCGGGAGCAGCAGGGCCAGGTCGCCGTTGGTCTCACGGGCCAGGAGCGTGTCGGGACGGTAGTGCGGCAGGTGCGCGGCGAGGTCCTCACCCAGCAGCGGTGTGCACAGGCAGGCGACGAACCATCCCAGGTCGTACCGCTCCAGGTCGCTCAACAGCCGCGCCCGGCTGTACAGCAGCGTCCCGTGCCCGTCGAGCTGCTCGAACTCCTCGTCCAGCGCCGCCCCGAGGGCACGGGCGTCGGCCCGGTCCGTGTCGGTCGGCTCCTCGCGCAAGGCGAGCAGCAGGTCGAGGTCGCTTCGCCCCACGCGCGCGGTGCCGCGCGGAATCGACCCGTAGAGGTACGCGCTGTGCAGCCGCGCCCCGAACACGTCGGTCAGCCGCTCCCCGGCCGCGGCGACGACCGGACGGAAGGCGTCGGGCACGCACGCGAGGGAGCCTTCCCTGGCGATGAACCCCTGTGTGTCGAGTCCGGGGCGGTGAACGGTTCCGGCCATGCGTTCACCGCGCCGTGAGGGTTCTGGGCATGCGCTCACTGTGCCGTGCGGGGGATGCCGGCGCGGCTCATTTTCCGCGCCGCCTCATGAGGGGGTACGACGTCGGGCCCCGTCCCGCGAGGAGACAGGGCCCGACGACGTACGGCCAGGGGTGTGTGCGCGTCAGCGCGAGCGCTTGGCGAGGCGTTCCACGTCCAGGAGGATCACCGCGCGGGCCTCCAGGCGCAGCCAGCCACGCTGGGCGAAGTCCGCCAGTGCCTTGTTGACCGTCTCGCGGGACGCACCGACCAGCTGGGCCAGCTCCTCCTGCGTGAGGTCGTGGACCACGTGAATGCCCTCCTCGGACTGCACGCCGAACCGGCGGGAGAGGTCCAGCAGGGCGCGGGCGACACGGCCCGGGACGTCCGAGAAGACGAGGTCGGACATCGCGTCGTTGGTCTTGCGCAGCCGGCGCGCGACGGCGCGCAGGAGCGCCGTGGCCACCTCGGGGCGGGCGTTCAGCCAGGGCTGGAGGTCGCCGTGGCCGAGGCCGAGCAGCTTGACCTCGGTCAGCGCCGTGGCGGTCGCGGTGCGCGGGCCCGGGTCGAACAGCGACAGCTCGCCGATGAGCTCGCCGGGGCCGACCACGGCCAGCATGTTCTCGCGGCCGTCGGGGGACGTGCGGTGGAGCTTGACCTTCCCCTCCGTGACCACGTACAGGCGGTCGCCGGGGTCACCCTCGTGGAACAGCGAGTCGCCGCGCGCGAGGGTCACCTCACTCATGGAGGCGCGGAGCTCCGCGGCCTGCTCGTCGTCGAGCGCCGCGAAGAGCGGATTGCGCCGCAGAACGTCGTCCACGAGTTCTCTCCTTGTCGACCTGCTCAGGGGCGTTCGCCCCCGCGTACCAAGGCACCGTGGTGCCCATTTTGCCTGACGGTCCAAACAGTGTGATCTGTCACAAGGATGCCGCACACGTGTCCCGGGGTACGCGGCAGGGGTCCAATTGGGCGCCGATCTTCGGGGCCCGGGGCGGATGTCGGTGCCGGGCCTTAGGCTGGCCGGGTGTCCAAATCGCCGGTGAGAGCACAGGCCGAGGGGGCTGCGCGGGTGGTTGTACGTCGCGATTCCGCTGTGGGCGAACAGAGCCCCGATGGCGGTAGGAAAACGGCGAAAGCGACAGGGGAGGCGACGCCTTCCGGGAAGTCGACGCCGGCGAAGAAGGCGCTTGCCGGGAAGGCCGGGGCCGCGAGTAAGCAGGCATCCGCGATGCAGGCCGCGTCTATGAAGAAAGCTGCGTCTGCGAAGAAGGCCGCGTCTGCGAAGAAGGCCGCGTCTGCGAAGAAGGCCGCGTCTGCGAAGAAGGCCGCGTCTGCGAAGAAGGCCGCGTCTGTGAAGAAGGCCCCCGCCGTCAAGAAGGTCACCGTGGCGCCCAAGAAGGCCACTGCCCGCGTCAAGGGCACCGCCCCCGCCAGGGCCGTCGTCCACCCGCCGAGCGGCGAGTCGCCCACCGCCCTGGTCCGCCGGGCGCGCCGTATCAACCGCGAGCTCGCCGAGGTCTACCCGTACGCCCACCCCGAGCTGGACTTCACCAACCCCTTCCAGCTGGTGGTCGCCACGGTCCTGTCCGCCCAGACCACCGACCTGCGCGTCAACCAGACGACCCCCGCCCTGTTCGCCAAGTACCCCGCCCCCGAGGACCTGGCCGCCGCCAATCCGGAGGAGGTGGAGGAGATCCTCCGCCCGTGCGGGTTCTTCCGGGCCAAGACGAAGTCGGTCATAGGGCTGTCCAAGGCCCTGGTGGAGGACTTCGGCGGGGAGGTGCCCGGCCGGCTGGAGGACCTGGTCAAGCTGCCCGGTGTCGGCCGCAAGACCGCGTTCGTCGTGCTCGGCAACGCCTTCGGGCGCCCCGGCATCACCGTGGACACGCACTTCCAGCGCCTGGTGCGGCGCTGGCAGTGGACCGCCGAGACCGACCCGGACAAGATCGAGGCCGCGGTCGGCGCGCTCTTCCCGAAGAGCGACTGGACGGACCTCTCGCACCACGTGATCTGGCACGGCCGCCGCATCTGCCACGCCCGCAAGCCCGCCTGCGGCGCCTGCCCGATCGCCCCGCTCTGCCCGGCGTACGGCGAGGGCGAGACCGACCCGGAGAAGGCGAAGAAGCTGCTCAAGTACGAGAAGGGCGGCTTCCCCGGCCAGCGACTGAACCCCCCGCAGGCCTACCTGGACGCGGGCGGCGAACCGGCGCCGCCGCTGGGGGTTGGATGAGCTGCCCCACGAGCCCCTCGATCAGGGGATCGCGGCCGTTCGCGGAACGATCTCAGGGACGCCGTGCGTTGGAAGCGGCAGGACGACAGGGGTGGCGATGACGCGGGCGAGCGACACACAGGGCGGGCCGGTGACGGTGAGCAAGGAGGGCCTGCCCGGCTGGCTGGACCCGGTGGCGCACGCCGTGGAGAGGGTCCGGCCGCGGCAGCTGAGCCGCTTCCTGCCGCCGGAGGACGGCGCCGGGCGGCAGTCCGCCGTGCTGATCCTCTTCGGTGAGGGCGAGCGGGGACCGGAGCTGCTGCTCATGGAGCGCGCGCACTCCCTGCGTTCGCACGCCGGCCAGCCCTCCTTCCCGGGCGGCGCCCTCGACCCGGAGGACGGCGACCCGCGGGGCGACGGCCCGCTGCGGGCGGCCCTGCGCGAGGCGCAGGAG
This sequence comes from Streptomyces sp. DG1A-41, assembly GCF_037055355.1. Lineage (GTDB taxonomy): Bacteria > Actinomycetota > Actinomycetes > Streptomycetales > Streptomycetaceae > Streptomyces. The sequence continues at coordinate 5,158,708 of NZ_CP146350.1, forward strand.
GAGACCGGCCTCGACCCCTCGGGCGTCCAGCTCTTCGGCGTCCTGCCCCGGCTGTACATCCCGGTCAGCGGCTTCGTCGTCACCCCGGTGCTGGGCTGGTGGCGTGAGCCCAGCCCGGTCGGGGTCGTCGATCCGAACGAAACCGCCAGGGTCTTCACCGTCCCCGTGGCGGATCTCACGGATCCCGCGAACCGCGCCACGACCGTCCACCCCAGCGGCCATAGAGGCCCGGCATTTCTGGTCGAATCGGCACTTGTCTGGGGTTTCACGGCCGGAATCATCGACCGGCTGCTGCACTTCTCGGGCTGGGAGCGGCCCTGGGACCGCGAGAAGCAGGTCCCGCTCGACTGGCGCGCATGACAGGGTGGCCTCCGTGAACGTGCTGGACATCTTGTTGCTGGTCGCCGCCGTGTGGTTCGCGGTCGTCGGGTACCGCCAGGGGTTCGTCGTCGGCATCCTGTCGGTGATCGGCTTCCTGGGCGGCGGTCTCGTCGCGGTGTACGCGCTGCCCGTCATCTGGGACGCGATCACGGACAACGCGGAGGTGAGCACGACCGCGGCCGTCGTCGCGGTCGTCGTCGTCATCGTCTGCGCCTCCGTCGGCCAGGCACTCACCACCCACCTGGGCAACAAGCTGCGCCGGCACATCACCTGGTCCCCGGCCCGGGCCCTGGACGCCACCGGCGGCGCCCTGGTCAACGTCGTGGCGATGCTCCTGGTCGCCTGGCTGATCGGCTCTGCCCTCGCGGGCACCACGCTGCCGACGCTCGGCAAGGAGGTCCGCAACTCCAAGGTGCTGCAGGGCGTCTCCCAGGCGCTGCCGGAGCAGGCCGCCACCTGGTTCGCGGACTTCTCCTCGGTCCTCGCGCAGAACGGCTTCCCGCAGGTCTTCAGCCCGTTCGCGAACGAGCCGATCACCGACGTCCGGCCGCCGGACCCGGCATTGGCCAACAGCCCGGTGGCGACCCGCGCCCAGCGCTCCATCGTCAAGGTCATGGGCACGGCCCCGAGCTGCGGCAAGGTCCTGGAGGGCACCGGCTTCGTCTTCGGCGACCGCCGCGTCATGACCAACGCGCATGTGGTGGGCGGCGTCGACGAGCCGACCGTGCAGATAGGCGGCGAGGGCAAGAAGTACGACGCCACGGTCGTGCTCTACGACTGGCGGCGCGACATCGCCGTACTGGACGTGCCGGACCTCAAGGCGCCCGCGCTGCGGTTCACCACCGAGGACGCGGGCAGCGGCGACGGCGCGATCGTCGCGGGCTTCCCGGAGAACGGGGCGTACGACGTGCGTGCCGCACGCGTGCGTGGCCGCATCACGGCCAACGGCCCGGACATCTACCACCGCGGCACGGTCCGCCGCGACGTCTACTCCCTCTACGCGACCGTCCGCCAGGGCAACTCCGGCGGCCCGCTGCTCACGCCCGACGGCAGGGTCTACGGCGTCGTCTTCGCCAAGTCCCTCGACGACGCCGAGACGGGCTACGCGCTGACCGTGGACGAGATCCAGGAGGACATCACCAAGGGGCGCACCGCGAACCAGCAGGTGGGCAGCGACAGCTGCGCGCTCTAGGAGCGGCCCTGATGCGGCAGGCGTCGGGGCGTCACTCGCGTGGGTGACGCCTCAGTCGCGTGTGTGGCGTAGACGTACGGAGACCCAGCGGGCGCGGCGGCGGAGGATACGCGGGATCCCGACCCTGGGGTCCGCGGTCGCCATCTGTGGTGCACCGCTTCGCTGGTGGGGGTTCGCACCGCCCGCCGAGCGGCGATTGCGGCTTGCGTCACTGTAGTCGTGCGTCCAGCCCATACCCCGACGTGTGCCCCTGACCCATGGTCGATAACCGCCCCGGGGGCGTCCAATTGGCCTATGCGTCAGGCAATTGGCCGTTCGTCGGACAAGCGTTCACGTGTGGATACCGGCCGCGGTCACCCGGTCACCGATCGGGTTCGGGATCCTTCAGCCAGTTGATGAGCTCCGAGGAGAACGCGACCGGGTCCTCCTCGTGCGGGAAGTGGCCGAGGCCGTCGAACAGGCGCCAGCGGTACGGGGCTTCGACGTACTCGCCGGAGCCGGCCGCGCTGCGCGTGCGCATCACCGGGTCGAGCGAGCCGTGCAGATGGAGCGTCGGCACGCGCACGGGCCGCTTCATCCGGCGGTTGAACTGGATGCCGTCCGGGCGGGCCAGGGAGCGCACCATCCAGCGGTACGGCTCGACCGCGCAGTGCGCCGCGGAGGGGATGCACATGGCGCGGCGGTACGTCCGGAGCGCCTCCTCCTCCGGCGGGCGCGGCCCGGACCAGTCCTGGATCAGCCGGGCTATGAGCTCCCCGTCGTCGGCGGTGAGCTGCCGCTCCGGGATCCAGGGCCGCTGGAACCCCCAGATGTGTGAACCGGCGCGGGTCTGCTTGACGTCTCGCAGCATGGCCGCGCGCCAGCGCCGCGGATGTGGCATGGACGCGACCGCCAGCCGCCGCACCAGCTTGGGGCGCATCACGGCCGCCGTCCACGCGAGGTACCCGCCCAGGTCGTGGCCGACCAGCGCGGCGTCCGGCTCGCCGAGCGAGCGGATGACGCCGGTGACGTCGAGCGCGAGGTTGGCGGGGTCGTAACCGCGCGGCGTGCGGTCGCTGCCCCCGACGCCCCGCAGGTCCATGGCGACGGCCCGGAAACCCGCGTCGGCGAGCGCCACGAGCTGGTGCCGCCAGGTCCACCAGAACTGCGGGAAGCCGTGCAGGAGGAGCACCAGCGGCCCGTCGCCCAGCTCGGCGATGTGGAAGCGGGCGCCGTTGGCGGCGACGTCGCGATGGTTCCAGGGGCCGTCCAGCAGCACGGCCGAAGCCGGTTGTGCCGGGGGAGTGGCGGGGTCGGTCATGACGACGAGCGTGCCACAACCTCGATGGCCTCGGGGACCCGGTCCTTCGCAAGCTCCGGCCGCGGGTGCGGCTTGGCCTTCTGCAGGACGCCCGCGGTCTCCTTCATGGAAGCGGCGACCTTCTGCGGGCCCTTGCTCTTCTTGGCCTTCTTCGCGAAGACCACGCCGATCAGCGCGAGCACGACCGCGACCAGTACGTTCGCCGCGAAGGACAGCAGGAAGCAGATCGCGAGGTTCCAGTCGCTCCAGGTGCGGATGCCGTACGCCAGCGCGAAGTTCAGCATCGGCAGGGAGAACAGCAGTACCGCACCCGCCATCGAGAAGGCGCCGCCGCTGGTCGCGCCGCGCTTCACGTCCTGCTTGAGCTGCGCCTTCGCCAGCGCGATCTCGTCGTGCACCAGCGCCGACATTTCCGCCGTCGCCGAGGCGAACAGCTGGCCGATGGTGCGTTCGGCGCCGACCGGGCTGCCGTCGGGTGCGCTCATCGCGGTCTCCCTCTTCTGCGTACGGTCCGATTTCCGCGTTTGTGCCTGACTGGCCACAGTCGTCCGACTGCGTACGGCCTGACTGCGTACGGTCCCGTCTTTTGTACCGTCCCGTCAGATCATGCCGGACGGTGGTGGTCCTCGCCTGCCCCGCCGGGTACTTCGGCAAGCCCGTGCCGCGCGACTGCCTTCTCCTGGGCGATCCTGCGGTGTTCGGCGGCCTTGCGTTCGTAGAGGTCGGCCAGCCGCAGGTGGTACGCCGGGTCGTCCTCCTCGTAGATGTCCGGGATGCCGTCGAGGTCCTCGTCGCGCTCCTCGGCCTCCCACAGGCGGCGGTACTTGGTGTTCCGCAGCTTCAGCAGCACGGTCGCCAGCGTCGCGGCGACGAGCGAGCCCAGCAGCACGGCGGCCTTGACCTCGCCGGTCATCGTCTGGTCGCCCTCGAAGGCGAGTTCGCCGATGAGCAGCGAGACGGTGAAGCCGATGCCGGCGAGACTCGCCACCGCGAACACGTCCGCCCAGGCGAGATCGTCGCTGAGCGACGCCCGGGTGAATCGGGCCGTCAGCCAGGTCCCGCCGAAGATGCCGAGCGTCTTGCCGACGACGAGTCCGAGCACCACGCCGAGGGGCTCTGGCGTGGTGAACACGTCGACGAGCGCGCCGCCGGAGATGGAGACACCCGCGCTGAACAGCGCGAACAGCGGTACGGCCAGGCCCGCCGACAGGGGCCGTACGAGGTGCTCGATGTGTTCGCCGGGGGAGTGGGCCTCGCCCTCGTGGCGGTGGCAGCGCAGCATGAGGCCCATGGCGACACCGGCGATGGTGGCGTGGATGCCGCTGTTGTACATCAGTGCCCAGACGACCAGCGCGAGCGGCACGTACACGTACCAGCCGCGTACGCCCTTGCGCAGCAGCAGCCAGAAGAGGGCCAGACCCGCGACGGCGCCGCCGAGCGCGGCGAAGTTCAGGTCGTCGGTGAAGAACGCGGCGATGATCAGGATCGCGAAGAGGTCGTCGACGACGGCGAGCGTGAGCAGGAAGGCCCGCAGCGCGCTCGGCAGGGACGTGCCGATGACCGCGAGCACGGCGAGCGCGAAGGCGATGTCGGTGGCGGTGGGCACGGCCCAGCCGGCCAGGGAACCGCCGCCGGTGGCGTTGGTGAGGACGTAGACGAGCGCCGGTACGGCCATCCCGCACAGCGCGGCGACGACCGGCAGCGCGGCGGCCTTGGGGTCGCGCAGGTCGCCCGCGACGAGTTCCCGTTTGAGTTCGATCCCGGCGACGAAGAAGAAGACCGCGAGCAGGCCGTCGGCGGCCCAGTGCGCGACCGACAGGTCCAGGCCGAGGGAGGCGGGGCCCAGGTGGAAGTGGGAGACGCTCTCGTAGCTGTCGCGCAGCGCGGGGATGTTCGCCCAGAGCAGCGCGGTGACCGCGGCGACGAGCAGCAGAACCCCGCCGACGGTCTCGGTACGCAGCGCGTCCGCCACGTAGGTCCGCTCGGGGAGGGAGAGCCGGTCGAGAACCTTGCGGGGCGTGGAGGGGCGGGGCGCGGTCACGTGGGAGACCTCCGGTCGGTGGGCAGGGCTGAACGCTTGCCGACCAGACTTCCCGGCGCACCATGAAGCAGTTGTTTTTCTTAGCCTAGGTAAGCATTCTAGGCAAACGTATGGCCGAGCGCATCCAGTGATCATCGGAGGTGCCGAAGGGGCACTCGGCGTGCCGTCCGCCGGGTGCCCCTTCAGCCGCTGCGCTATGCCTGTGCGGTGATCAGTCCTCGCTGGGCGCGGCCGGGAGCTTCGCCTGGATCAGGTCCATGACCGTGGAGTCGGTCAGCGTGGTGACGTCACCGAGCTGGCGGTTCTCGGCGACGTCCCGCAGCAGACGCCGCATGATCTTGCCGGAGCGGGTCTTGGGCAGCTCGGCCACCGGCAGGATCCGCTTGGGCTTGGCGATCGGGCCGAGGGCGTTGCCGACGTGGGCGCGCAGCTCGTCGACCAGGGTCTCGGTCTCGGAGGCCGTGCCGCGCAGGATCACGAAGGCGACGATCGCCTGACCGGTCGTCTCGTCCGCCGCGCCGACCACGGCCGCCTCGGCGACCGAGGGGTGGGAGACGAGCGCGGACTCGACCTCGGTGGTGGAGATGTTGTGCCCGGAGACGAGCATGACGTCGTCGACCCGGCCCAGCAGCCAGATGTCGCCGTCGTCGTCCTTCTTGGCACCGTCACCGGCGAAGTACTTGCCCTCGAAGCGCGACCAGTACGTGTCGATGAACCGCTGGTCGTCGCCCCAGATGGTGCGCAGCATCGACGGCCACGGCTCGGTCAGCACCAGGTAGCCGCCACCGCCGTCGGGCACCTCGCCCGCCTCGTCGTCGACGACCGTCGCGGAGATGCCGGGAAGCGGCGTCTGCGCGGAGCCCGGCTTGGTCGCGGTGACGCCCGGCAGCGGGGTGATCATCATCGCGCCGGTCTCGGTCTGCCACCAGGTGTCGACGACCGGGGTGCGGTCGCCGCCGATGTTCTTGCGGTACCAGATCCATGCCTCGGGGTTGATCGGCTCGCCCACCGAGCCCAGTACCCGCAGGCTGGACAGGTCGAACTTGGCGGGGATGTCGTCGCCCCACTTCATGAACGTACGGATCGCGGTCGGCGCGGTGTAGAGGATCGTCACGCCGTACTTCTGCACGATCTCCCAGAAACGGCCCTGGTGCGGCGTGTCGGGCGTGCCCTCGTACATGACCTGCGTCGCGCCGTTGGCGAGCGGGCCGTAGACGATGTACGAGTGGCCGGTGACCCAGCCGACGTCGGCGGTGCACCAGTAGACGTCGGTCTCCGGCTTGAGGTCGAAGACGGCGTGGTGGGTGTAGGCGGTCTGCGTGAGGTAGCCGCCGGAGGTGTGCAGGATGCCCTTCGGCTTACCCGTGGTGCCCGAGGTGTAGAGGATGAACAGCGGGTGCTCGGCGTTGAACGCCTGCGGGGTGTGCTCGGCGCTCTGCCGCCCGACGAGGTCGTGCCACCACACGTCGCGGCCCTCGGTGAAGGCGACTTCCTGGCCCGTGCGGCGCACGACCAGGACGTGCTCCACGTTGCCCGCCTTCTCGACGGCCTCGTCCACTGCCGGCTTGAGCGCGGACGGCTTGCCGCGCCGGTAGCCGCCGTCGGAGGTGATGACCACGCGCGCGTCGGCGTCCTGGATGCGGGTGGCGAGCGCGTCCGAGGAGAAACCGCCGAACACAACGGAGTGCGCGGCGCCGATGCGGGCGCAGGCCAGCATCGCGATCGCCGTCTCGGGGATCATCGGCATGTAGACCGCGACCCGGTCGCCGGCCTGAACTCCCAGCTCCAGCAGGGCGTTGGCGGCCTTGGAGACCTCGTCCCTGAGCTCGGCGTAGGTGATGGCACGGCTGTCGCCGGGCTCGCCCTCGAAGTGGATCGCGACACGGTCGCCGTGCCCGGCCTCCACATGCCGGTCGACGCAGTTGTAGGCGACGTTGAGCTCGCCGTCCTTGAACCACTTGGCGAACGGCGGGTTCGACCAGTCGAGGGTCTCGGTGGGCTCTTTGGCCCAGGTCAGCCGACGGGCCTGCTCGGCCCAGAAGCCGAGCCTGTCAGCCTTGGCCTGTTCATACGCCTCCGCGGTGACGTTGGCGTTCGCGGCCAGGTCGGCGGGGGGTGCGAACCTGCGCTCTTCCTTGAGCAGGTTGGAGAGGGAAGGACTCTCGCTCACTGTCCCATCTCCTTGCTCAGCAGGTTGGCCAGGCTTTCGTTGCTCACGGCATCTGCCTTTCCCAGGGTGTCCGTTGTGTCCCAGGCCACAGCTCATCAGACCCGGGGGTGCGGTGACAAGGGCCGACCGCCGATTGGTTTAGACCTATCGGGCGGTGGTGTCGGCGGCCGGCGTCATCCGTACCCACGGACGCCGACCAGGGAAGGTTCAGTGCGTGTAACGCGCGTCACCCATCGGGGCGGGGGCGCGTGTGGCGCGCGGGCGGTGGGGGTGTGCGGCCCGCTGGCCGTCGGGGCCGTCGGGGCCGTCGGGGCGTCCGGGCCGCACACCCGCGCACGTGCCGGGCTTACGCCGTCAAGGGCTCACGCCGTCACGGGCTCACACCGTCAGGTCCGCCTCGCGTACGTGGTCGAAGACGACGCCGTCGTCCCTCTCGGTGAGCAGGTAGGACTCGGCCTCGCCCACGTGGAAGTACATCCCGTGCAGCTCCAGGGTGCCCTCGTCGAGGGCCCGGGCCACCGAGTCGTGGGCGCGCAGGTGCTCCAACTGCTGGACCACGTTGGTCAGGGAGAGCTGCTCGACCACGTCCTCGGGCGCCCGCCCGGCCAGCCTGCCCCACGGCCGGCTGTCGTCGGCCATGCGCTCCAGGCTCGGCAGCCCGTGCCGCAGCCAACGCTTCAGCGGTGTCCGGGCGCCGCCGGGCTCGGAGTTGAGCAGCGCCTGCATGGCGCCGCAGCCCGAGTGCCCGCACACCGTGATGGACCGCACGCGCAGCACGTCCACGGCGTACTCGATCGCGGCCGCCACCGAGTCGTCGCCGCTCTCCTCGCCCGGTCGTGGGACGAGGTTGCCCACGTTGCGCACGACGAACAGGTCGCCCGGACCACTGGAGGTGATCATCGATGTGACCAGCCGTGAGTCGGCGCAGGTCAGGAACAGCTGCGACGGCCGCTGCCCCTCACGCGCCAGGCGGGCCAGCTCGCTGCGCACCAGGGGCGCGGTGTTGCGCTGGAACGCGCTGATGCCACGGGCCAGTTCGTGCCCGCGGGCGCCGCCGGCGCCGGTCGGGTCCGGCTCGGCGCGGTCCGTCCCGCCCGGGTCTTTCCGGGAAGGGGGAGCGGGCTGGGGGCGGTCGCACTGGTGGTTGCGCCAGGGCGTCCAGGGTCGGCAGCGGCAGCCGGTGAAGGCCTGCGGCTCGTGGATGCGGGTGCCGGGGTCCCGGCCGGTGATCTCGACGGTGCCGCCCTGCGCGGTGTGCGTCTTCTGCCAGTCCTGCAACGTCTCGTACGCCGCGTGGTCCATGAACGACCCGTCCAGCTCGACGACGGTGTCGGCTCCGTGGGGTACGAGATGCAGGGCCCGGCTGAGCCGGGGCACCGCGAGGAACGTCAACTGTCCTCTGACGTGTACGTGATGGACTCCTTCCGTCTCTTCGTGCGTGATGCGGGTGCGGGCGAGGCGGTGCAGGGCGACGCCGACGGCCATGGCGATGCCCAGCGCCACGCCTTCCAGGACGCCGAGGGATACGACGCCGAGGGTCGTGACGGCGTACACCCACACTTCTCGGTGGCGCGTCACCGTGCGGATGTGGTGCAGGGACACCATCTGGATGCCGACGGCCATCACCAGGGCGGCGAGCGAGGCGAGCGGGATGAGCTCCAGGATCGGGACCATCAGCAGCGCGGCGATCACTACGAGAACGCCGTGCAGCATCGTGGAGTTCCGGCTCACCGCGCCCGCGTGGACATTCGCCGAAGTCCGCACGGCCACGCCCGCGATGGGCAGTCCGCCGAGCGAGCCGGAGACGATGTTGGCGGCGCCCTGCCCGAGCAGTTCGCGGTCGAGGTCGGAGCGCCGGACGCGGGCGGGCAGGTCCGGGCGGCCGGCCACCAGCTTGTCCACGGCGACCGCGCCGAGCAGTGACTGCACACTGCACACCAGCGTGGTGGTGAGCACCGCGGCGACGAGGCCGAGCACGGGGCCCTCGGGCAGTCCGCCGAGGGCGTGGTTGCTCCAGGACGGCAGGTCGACCTTGGGCAGGCGAAGGCCGGCGAGGGCGGCGGCCGCGCTGGCTCCGGTGACGGCGACGAGCGCGGCCGGGATCTTGCGCAGCAGGCGTCCGGCCCGGCCGGGCAGTCTCGGCCAGAGCAGCAGCAGAGCCAGGGTCAGCGCGCTCACCGACACGGCCGCGGGGCGCATGTCCGCCAACTGGGCGGGCAGAGCGCGGAGGTTGTCCGGGACGGAGCTCTGCGGTGTGCCGCCGAGCACGATGTGCAGCTGGGCGACGGCGATGGTGACGCCGATCCCGGCGAGCATGCCGTGCACGATGGCGGGGCTGACGGCGAGGGCGCCACGGGCCACACGCAGGCAGCCCAGGCCGAGTTGGGCGAGGCCGGCGAGGACGGTGATGGCGCACGTCGTCCGCCAGCCGTAGCGCTGGATGAGATCGGCGGTGACGACGGTGAGTCCGGCGGCCGGCCCGCTCACCTGGAGCGGGGAGCCGCCGAGCCGTCCGGCGACGAGCCCACCCACGGCGGCGGCGACGAGGCCGGCCTGGAGCGGTGCGCCGGTGGCGAGGGCGATGCCCAGGGAAAGGGGCAGGGCGATCAGGAAGACCGCGATCGAGGCCGACACGTCGGCACCCGCGATCCGGAAGCGGCGGGGGCCGCCCGGCGGCGGGCTGTGGGGTCGATGGGTGCGTTCGGTCCGGTTCGGATCGGCGGCACGAGTGGGGACGCAGGCTGACATGGGTTTCCCGTCTCCTCCGGGGCTGCGCGGTCGCGTAACGCGGGCTCCCCGCTCGGGGCGGGGGTCGGTCGCGGCCGTGGGCACGGTGCAAAACGGCGGGATGAATCAACGCTCGGTAAACGAATCGTAATGCAGGGTAAAGGGCGAGCATGGTCTTTACGGGCAAATGGGTGAATAAATACCCCCGAAGGGTGAAGTGGCTATGTGATCGGCTTGTCGTACTAATTCCTTCTCGGTCTCGTGCGAATTTGGCGGCGCTGTCCGCACCCGAGAGAAGGAAGAAGGTGGGCGGAACATGGCCGCCACCCACAGGATCGCCGCGGGCTCCGTGATCGCCGCGGTCTGCGCCGCATCGCTCGCCGGTTGCGTGACCGGCACAGCGCCACAGGAGCCCCCCGCCCCGCCCAAGACGAAGCCGGCTCCGGCGCCGAAGAGCGCGGTCCGGCTGATCGGAGACGGCTCCACCGCCTACACCGGCGCCCAGCCCCACCTGCCCAGGCCCGAGCGGCTGCGGCCCGGCCAGAAGCCCCCGCAGTTCGTCGTCTTCTCCTGGGACGGCGCGGGCGAGGACAGCCAGAAGCTGTTCTCGCACTTCCGCAAGGTCGCCAAGGCGAACAACGCGACCATGACCTACTTCCTGAGCGGCGTGTACCTGCTGCCGAGCGAGAAGCGCGACCTGTACCGGCCGCCGCAGCACTCCCCGGGCCGTTCCGACATCGGCTTCAACGACCGCCGCGGCATCGCCGCCACCGTGGAGCAGCTGCGCCTGGCGTGGCTGGAGGGCAACGAGATCGGCACCCACTTCAACGGCCACTTCTGCGGCAGCAGTGGCGGGGTCGGCGAATGGTCCGTGCAGGACTGGAAGGACGAGATCGCCCAGGCCAAGCAGTTCGTGAAGACCTGGAAGACCAACACCGGCATGCAGGACGCGTCCCCGCTGCCCTTCGACTACGACAAGGAGCTCATCGGCGCCCGCACGCCCTGCCTGGAGGGCCAGCGGAACTTCATGAAGGCGGCCCGCGACCTTGGCCTCCGCTACGACACCAGCGGCGTCAACGACCAGGTCTGGCCCAAGAAGAAGCAGGGCCTGTGGGACGTCTCCATGCAGCTCGTGCCGTTCCCCGGCCACTCCTACGAGCAGCTGACCATGGACTACAACTTCATGGTCAACCAGTCGGGCACCACCACCCAGGGCAACCCCGCCATGCACGACTTCTGGGGCGATCAGATGCGCGACGGCCTGCTCAGGGGCTTCTACCGGGCGTACGACGGCAACCGCGCGCCCCTGATCATCGGCAACCACTTCGAGTCCTGGAACGGCGGCACCTACATGCGGGCCGTCGAGGAGGTCATCGAGACGGTGTGCACCAAGCAGGAGGTGCGCTGTGTCTCGTTCCGGCAGCTGGTGGACTGGCTCGACGCCCAGGACCCGACGACGCTGGAGAAGCTGCGCACGCTGAAGGTCGGCGAGGCGCCGAAGCAGGGCTGGGCGTCCTTCCTCGCGGGCAGGCCCGCCCCGGCCCCGAAGGGCGTGCCCGGGGCTCCGGCGGCACGCTAGCGGCCCGAGTGAAGATGGCCACTCCGCCGTGGGGCGGACCCCTGGGGTGCGTAGGGTCGTACTCATGAGTACAGCAGGCGCGACCGCCGACCCCCTCGCGGCCCTGGGGGCGCTGCCCGGGGTGGCCGATTCCGTGGAGTCCGTGCGCAAGTCCGTGGACCGGGTCTACGGGCACCGCATCATGCGGCGGCGCAGCAACGCGATCACCTCCGAGGCGGCCCTGCGCGGCGCCCGCGGCTCGGCGGCGCTGGCCGGTGCGGACTGGGCCCTGGAGGAGGTCCGCCGGCGTACGGACTTCAGCGGCGACGACGAGGCGCGCACCGTGGGTGCCGCGCTGCGGCTCACCGCGGAGGCGGGCCAGCTGCTGTCCATCTGGCGGCAGTCGCCTCTTCGGGTACTGGCCCGGCTGCACCTCGTGGCGGCGGCCGACAAGGCCGACCAGGTCGGACGGCCCCGGCAGGAGGGCGAGCCGGTCGACGAGCCGCTCGTCGGGCTGCCGCTGCCGAGCGCGGACGAGGCGCACGGCCGGCTGGAGGGGCTGGCCGGGCTGGTCATCGCGGGCGGCACCGCACCGGCGCTGGTGACGGCCGCCGTCGTGCACGGCGAACTGCTCGCGCTGCGACCTTTCACGTCCCATAACGGCCTGGTCGCGCGCACGGCCGCACGCATCGTCCTGATCGGCAGCGGCCTGGACCCGAAGTCGGTCTGCCCGGCCGAGGTGGGCCACGCCGAGTTGGGGCGCGAGGCCTATCTGGAAGCCCTCGACGGGTACGTCTCCGGCACCCCGGAGGGCATGGCCGCCTGGATCGCCCACTGCGGCAGGGCGGTCGAACTGGGGGCACGGGAGTCGACCGCGGTGTGCGAGGCGTTGCAGCGCGGAGCGGCGTGACAGCGCGACCGGGCCGGAAAAGAGATGCGGCGGTACGAGAACTCGTACCGCCGCTGGCATGAACATCGGGGTACCAAGCGTCCTCGATATATGCCCATCAGGTCGGGAACTTTGCCCGTCCCTGGTGCGGCTGGCCCGTAATCGACGGGTCGACGTCGCGTGGGTGCCCGGTGTTCATGCTCGGTCCGTGGGGCCAAATGCGTAATTAAGGTGATCCTCTCGGATGTCCTTGGTCTCGCGGGCCGTTGAGTCCTTTGTACTCCTGCCCCGGAGCAAGCGGAAGTCCAGACTGCACTTCTTTACTTTTGGGTTCAAATAGGACTTCGGCTCGCCCCAGGTCAAGCGATGCTCGCCCGGCGCCGGTTCGCGTACCAGACGAGGCCGGCAGTGGCCGCCGCGGCACCTATCGCGGCGACCGCGACGAGCGCCGGGCGCGGCGGTACGGAGAACCTGGGGATGCGCTGCTTGAGCCGGACCGGACGGTGGAAGTCCAGAATCGGCCACCCGCGCGCGAGGGCCTCGCGGCGCAGCGCGCGGTCCGGGTTGACGGCATGGGGGCGGCCGACGGACTCCAGCATCGGCACGTCGGTCACCGAGTCGCTGTAGGCGTAACAGCGGCTGAGGTCGTACCCCTCGGACGCGGCCAGCTCCCTGATGGCCTCGGCCTTGGTCGGGCCGTACGCGTAGTACTCCACGTCGCCGGTGAAGCAGCCGTCGTCGCCCACGACCATGCGGGTCGCCACCACCCGGTCCGCGCCGAGCAGCTCGCCGATCGGCTCGACCACCTCCGCACCCGACGTGGACACGATCACGACGTCGCGGCCGGCGGTGTGGTGCTCCTCGATGAGGGAGGCGGCCTCGTCGTAGATGATCGGGTCGATCAGGTCGTGCAGGGTCTCGGCGACGATCTCCTTGACCTGCTGCACGTTCCAGCCGCGGCACAGCGCGGACAGGTACGCGCGCATGCGCTCCATCTGTTCGTGGTCGGCGCCGCCGGCCAGGAAGACGAACTGGGCATATGCGGTGCGCAAGACGGCCCTGCGGTTGATCAGACCGCCTTGGTAGAACGACTTGCTGAACGTGAGCGTGCTCGACTTCGCAATGACCGTCTTGTCCAGGTCAAAGAAGGCCGCTGTGCGGGGCGACGAGTGGTTTTCCACGCCCATGAGCATAGGGGCAGCCCATTCGGCGTAAGGTGGGGCGCGTGGGTTTGCCTGAGAGGGCTCTCGGGTACACCATGGAAGTCACGGATCGTTCGCGACCGTGCTAACCCGGCCCGACTCCTCCCCCCGAGTCGGCCGTGGGGACGACCCCCGCTCTCCCCCGGCGGGGGTCGTCGCATGTCCGGATGGGTTTTCTCCTTCTTCGCGCGGCCGGAATGCCGCTCCGTTGCCGCTTCGGGCGGGCTGTTGGCATGCCCATGATTCATTACGGTGCGTAGTTGTCGGGCTGCTCTGTGGAAGTCGCAACAGAGGCCCTGCGGGCGTCACCGGTATGGGTGACGGCGATATTCACAACCGTCGAGGCGTCCACAGTTATCCACCAAGATCCACACGATTTCCGGGATCGCTGCACCGTGATTCCAGCGCACCCCGCTCGCGGCGGGTTCATGGCCCGGCTCCGATTGCCGGGGGCGTTTGGCCGGTTGTGTCGGCCGTTCAAAGGGAGGCCGCCTTGCCGGTTCTTCCCACGTTTGGGAATCGCGGGGCCGCAGGGCCGTGCGAGTCAAGCAGCGAAGGGGGATGGAGACCGTGGCCGGAGCCGTCACACACGATCCGCCGCCGGCCGCCGGAGGGCGGCAGGGCGGACCGCTGATCGTCACCGAGGACACCGAACTCCTCGACGACCTGCTGCGCCTGTGCGCGGCGGCGGGCGCCACACCCGAGGTGCACCACGGGGTGCCCGACCGCAGAGGCGGCTGGGAGGCCGCACCGCTCGTCCTCGTGGGCGACGACGCCGCACGGCGGGTGCGCGGGGCCGTACGCAGAAGGGGAGTCGTCCTCGTCGGCCGGGACCAGGACGACTCCGGGGTGTGGCGGCGGGCCGTCGAGATCGGCGCCGAGCACGTCCTGATGCTGCCCGACGGCGAGCAGTGGCTGGTCGACCGCATCGCCGACGTGGCCGAGGGCGTCGGCCGGCCAGCCCTCACCGTGGGCGTCATCGGCGGCAGGGGCGGGGCCGGAGCGTCCACGCTCGCGTGCGCGCTCGCCGTCACCTCCGCGCGCGAGGGACTGCGCACCCTCCTCGTGGACGCCGATCCGCTGGGCGGCGGACTCGACGTACTCCTCGGCGGCGAGACGGCCGACGGGCTGCGCTGGCCCGCGTTCGCGTCCTCACGCGGGCGGGTCGGCGGGGGCGCTCTGGAGGAGTCGCTGCCCGAGCTGCACTCGCTGCGGGTGCTCAGCTGGGACCGCGGCGACCGGATCGCCGTCCCGCCCCAGGCGGTGCGCGCGGTGCTCGCCGCGGCCCGGCGCCGGGGCGGCACGGTCGTGGTCGACCTGCCGCGCCGTATCGACGACGGCGTCGCCGAGGTCCTCACCCAGCTCGACGTCGGCGTGCTGGTGGTGCCCGCCGAGCTGCGCGCCGTCGCGGCCGCCGGACGGGTGGCGTCCGCGGTCGGCATGGTCCTGCGAGATCTGCGGGTGGCGGTCCGCGGGCCTTACCCGCCGGGGCTCGACGACCGGGAGGTGGCGCGGCTGCTCGGACTGCCCCTGGTCGGCGAGGTGCCGGTCGAGCCGGAACTGCTGCGCCCGGACCAGGGCACGGCGCCACCGGGCGCCGCCCCGCGCGGACCGCTCGCCCGGTTCTGCAAGGAGTTCTGGGAGCGGGCGCTCGTCGAGGCGGGTGCGGCGTGAGCACCCTGGCCGGACTCGAGGGCGCGGAACTGCTCGACGGGGTGCGGAGGTGGCTGGCCGAGAGCGGGGCCGAGCCGACCCCCGCGCGCGTGGCGCAGGCCCTGCGGGAGCAGGGCCGGGTGCTCGGGGACGCCGAAGTCCTGGGTGCCGCCGCGACGTTGCGGTCCGAGCTGGTCGGCAGCGGGCCGCTGGAGCCCCTGCTCGCCGACCCGTCGGTGACCGACGTGCTGGTGTCGGCTCCGGACCGCATCTGGGTGGACCGGGGCGGCGGACTGGAGCTCACACCGGTGCGCTTCGCCGACGCGGCGGCCGTACGACGGCTCGCCCAGCGACTCGCCGCCGTGGCCGGTCGCCGGCTGGACGACGCCCGGCCCTGGGCCGACGCGCGGCTGCCCGACGGGACCCGGCTGCACGCGGTGTTGCCGCCGGTCGCCGTGGGCTGCGCCTGCCTGTCGCTGCGCGTCGTACGACCGCGTGCCTTCACGCTCGGCGAACTGGTCGCGGCGGGCACGGTGCCGCCGGGCGGGGACCGCGTGCTGCGCGCACTGCTCGACGCACGGCTGTCCTTCCTGGTCAGCGGCGGCACGGGCAGTGGCAAGACGACGCTGCTGAGCGCCCTTCTGGGGCTGGTGGGCCCGGACGAGCGGATCGTCCTCGCCGAGGACTCGGCGGAACTGCGGCCGGACCATCCGCACGTCGTGCGGCTGGAGACCAGACCCGCCAACCAGGAGGGCGCGGGCCTCGTCACCCTCGAGGATCTGGTGCGCCAGGCGCTGCGGATGCGGCCCGACCGGTTGGTCGTGGGCGAGGTCCGCGGACCCGAAGTGGTGCATCTGCTGGCCGCGTTGAACACGGGCCACGAGGGCGGCTGCGGAACCGTGCACGCCAATGCCGCCGCCGACGTACCGGCCCGGCTGGAGGCCCTGGGAACAGCCGCCGGGCTCGACCGGGCCGCGCTGCACAGCCAGGTGTCGGCCGCCCTCTCCGTGGTGCTGCACCTCGTACGCGACCGGAGCGGGCGGCGGCGGATCGCCGAGGTGCATGTGCTGGAGCGGGACCCGTCGGGGCTGGTGCGGACGGTGCCGGCGCTGCGGTGGGGAGCGGAGGCCTTCGTACGCGAGCGCGGGTGGGATCGGCTGCGGGGGCTGCTTCGGGGTGCGGGAAGCGAAGGCGGGCCGGGTGAGGCCGCGGTGGAGGGGGCGAGTCATGACGGGGGCGGCTGAGATGTCCATGGGCGTGGCCGTGGCGTTCATGGGGGCGGCGGTCTGGCTGCTGGGTGAGCGTCAATCGGCGGCACGGCGGGCGCGGTTGCTGCTCGCGGGCGGTGGCGCTGTCGGGGGTGACCCGCCAGGGTGGCGGTGGTTGACCGATCGGTCGCGGCGAGTGCGTGGCCGGCTGCGGGCCGAGTGGTGGGCGCCGGTGGCCGGGGTGGTGCTGGCGGTGCTCGGGGCGTCGGTGCTGCCGGTCGTCCTGGGAGCGGCCGGCGTGCCGCTGCTGCGACGGGCCCGGCTGGCCGGCCGGGTACGGCGGGACCGGGAGCGCCGGGCCGACGCGGTGATCGCGTTGTGCGGGGCGCTCGCCGGGGAGGTGCGGGCCGGACGCCAGCCGGGAGAGGCGCTGCTGCGTGCCGCGCGGGACTGCGGCGGACTCGCGGACGCACAGGTGACGGTGCTGGCGGCGGCACGGTTCGGCGGCGACGTGCCGGACGCGCTCGGAACCGCCGCCAGGCAACCGGGTGCCGACGGGCTGCGGGGACTCGCGGCGTGCTGGCGGGTGGCCGTGGACCAGGGCGCGGGGCTCGCGGCCGGACTCGACCGGCTCGCCGCGGCCCTGCGCGCCGAACGGGACCAGCGTTCAGACCTGCGCGCCCAGTTGGCGGGCGCGCGGGCGACGGCGGTGCTGCTCGCCGGGCTGCCCGCCCTGGGGCTCCTCATCGGCACCGCCCTCGGCGCCGACCCGCTCCATGTCCTGCTGCACACCACGGCGGGTCTGGGCTGTCTGGTGGCCGGCGGTGTGCTGGAGGGCCTGGGGCTGTGGTGGGTGCTGCGGATCGTGCGGGGCGCGGAGGCGGCGGCATGAGCGGGGAAGTTGTCCACAGGCTGGGGGTGACGGTGGGGGTTGTGCTGGCCCTCTTGTGGTCGGTGCGCCGGCTGAAGGAGGCGCGGCACCGCCGGAGGATGCGGCGTCGGCTGGCCGAGCTGTCGCCCCGTGAAGCGACGGCCTCTGCACCGCGCCTCGCCTTGCGCCGGACCGCACGGAGATGGCTGGCCCCCGTGGGCGTGGCGTGTGCCGGGTGGGCGCTGATCGGCGGCCTGGCCGGTGCGGGCCTCGGACTGGCCGGTGCGGTGGGCATGTGGTGGTGGCTGCGGCAGGAGGCGGCCGGTACGGACGTGCCGGCACCGGACCTAGCCGAGGCGGCGCGGCAACTTCCCTTGGCCGCCGACCTGCTGGCGGCCTGCATCGCGGCGGGCGCCGGCCCGGTGATCGCGGCGCAGGCGGTGGGGGAGGCCCTGGGCGGCCCGGTGGGCGACGCCCTCGCCCAGGGGGCGGCGGAGGTGCGGCTGGGCGGCGAACCGGGCGCTGCCTGGCGGAGGTTGGCCGCCCTCCCGGGCGCCGGAGGCCTGGCCCGGCTGCTCGAACGGGCCGATGTGTCCGGAATGCCCGCCGCCACGCCGGTCGCACGACTCGCCGCCGAGGCCCGCGCCGACTGGGGCCGCGCCGCGACGGCCAGGGCACGCAGAGCGGGCGTCATGGTCAGTGCGCCGGTCGGGCTGTGCTTCCTGCCCGCGTTCATCGCGGTCGGCGTGCTGCCCGTGGTGGTCGGGCTCGCGGGCGGGGTGCTCGCAGGGGGTGGTGAGTGAGGCGGAGACCCGGATCGACGGAACAAGTCAGCGACAACCGGCAGAAGTTCAGGACTCTTTCCTACGGGGGTTGAGATGTATCAGGCGGTACGGGCACGGCTGGGTGCCCTGGTGTGCGGGGCGCGTGCGGCGCGGAGGGACGCGGGGATGGTCACCTCCGAGTACGCGATGGGAATCGTCGCGGCGGTGGCGTTCGCGGTGGTGCTCTACAAGGTCATCACGAGCGGCGCGGTCAGCGCGGAGCTCCAGAACATCGTGAAGGACGCCCTCAATGCGCGGATGTGAGCGGGGCGCGGACCGGGGGTTCGTCACGGCGGAGTCGGCCGTGGTGCTGCCCGTGCTGGTGATGTTCGCGATGGCGCTGGTGTGGGGGCTGCTGGTCGTGGCCGCGCAGATCCAGTGCGTGGACGCGGCACGGACGGGCGCCCGCGCGGCGGCCCGCCAGGACCCGCCCGACGCGGTCGTGCGCCTGACCCGCGAGGCGGCACCGCCCGGCGCGAAGGTGACCGTCGACCGGGGCGCGGAACACGTCCGGGTGGTCGTCGTGGCCGAGCCGCCGGTGCTGCGCGGCCTGTCCTTCGCCGTACGGGAGGAGGCCGTGGCGTCGGTGGAGGAGACGGTGGGGGTGGGCACGTGAGGCGGGAGCCGGAGGTGCGGGGCCGGGGCCCGAGGTGCCGGGACAGGGGGCGCCTGCCGATGAGAGGTGCCGCCTCGGACCAGGGGGCCGCCACCGTCTGGAGTGTCGGGGCGATCGCCGTCCTGTGCGTGGTGTTCGGGGTCGTCCTCGCGCTGGGGCAGGCCGTCGTGATCCGGCACCGTGCGGCGGGCGGTGCGGATCTCGCGGCGCTCGCGGCGGCGGACCACTGGGCCGAGGGCGGTACGGCGGCCTGTGCCCGGGCCGGCCGGGTGGCCCGGGCACAGGGCGTCCGGCTCGTGCGGTGCGAGGTCGTCGGGGAGATCTCGGACGTGACGGCGGCGTCGGGTCGGGGGCCGTTCACGGCGGAGGTCAGGGCACGGGCGGGGCCTCCGACGGCTCCCTTGGGTCTTCCGTCGGCGGGGGGCGTCGGGGCCGGGGTGGGTGCTGGGGTGTCTTTCCTGGGCTTCTGGGCGGCTTCGTTGGGTCTTCCGTCGGTGGAGGCTGTCAGGAGCCGGGCGCGTGCTGGGGCGCCGCTCCCGGGCTTTCCGGCGGCCTCGGGCCCTCCGCTGGCGGGGACTGTCAGGGCTCGGGTGGGTGCTCGGGTGTCTCTCCTGGGCCTCCCGGCGGCTGCTCCTCCGCTTCCTTCTCCTCGGGAGCCCCCTCCAGCAGCACCGTGAGCAGTCGCACCGCCCCCCTCTTGTGCAGCGGGTCGTTGCCGTTGCCGCACTTGGGGGACTGGATGCAGGACGGGCAGCCGGCGTCGCACTCGCAGGAGGCGATGGCCTGGCGGGTGGCGGTCAGCCAGGTGCGGGCGGTGTGGAAGGCGCGCTCCGCGAAGCCCGCGCCGCCGGGATGGCCGTCGTAGACGAAGACCGTGGGCAGGAGCGTGTCGGGATGGAGCGGGATCGACACGCCGCCGATGTCCCAGCGGTCGCAGGTAGCGAAGAGGGGCAGCAGGCCGATCGACGCGTGCTCGGCGGCGTGCAGGGAGCCGCCGAGGATCTCCGGGTTGATCCGCGCGCGGTCGAGCTGGTCCTCGGTGACGGTCCACCACACGGCCCGGGTGCGCAGCGTACGAGGAGGGAGGTCGAGTTTCGTCTCGCCCAGCACCTCACCGGTCATGAGCCGCCTGCGGAGGAAGGAGACGACCTGGTTGGTGACCTCGACGGAGCCGTAGCACAGGCGGCCGTCGCCCCAGGGGACCTCGACGTCCGTCTCCAGAACGGAGATCGACGTCGTGTCACGGGCGACCGTGGAGTAGGGCGGGGCGGCCTCCTCGACGAGGGCGACGGAGTCCTCGAGGTCCAGCGACCGCACCAGGTACGTGCGGCCCTGGTGGAGGTGGACCGCCCCCTCGTGGACGGTGGAGTGCGCGGCGCCCGCGTCGACCGTGCCGAGCAGTCGGCCCGTGCCGCTCTCGACGACCTGGATCGGGCGCCCGCCCTCACCGCGGATGTCGGTGAGGTCGGCGGCCCGCTCACGTCGGGTCCAGTGCCAGGCCTTGGTGCGGCGGCGCAGCAGCTTGGCGGCCTCCAGCTGGGGGAGGAGGTCCTCGCAGGCCGGGCCGAACAGGGCGAGGTCCTCGTCCGTCAGGGGCAGTTCCTCGGCGGCCGCACACAGGTGCGGGGCCAGCACGTAGGGGTTGTCCGGGTCGAGGACCGTCGACTCGACGGGCTGGTCGAACAGGGCCTCGGGGTGGTGGACGAGGAAGGTGTCCAGCGGGTCGTCCCGTGCGACCAGGACGGCCAGCGCCCCCTGCCCGGACCGTCCGGCCCGGCCCGCCTGCTGCCACAGGGAGGCGCGTGTGCCCGGGTAGCCGGCGATGACGACCGCGTCCAGGCCGGAGATGTCGATGCCGAGTTCGAGGGCGTTCGTCGCGGCGAGGCCCAGCAGTTCACCCGAATGGAGGGCGCGTTCGAGTGCGCGGCGCTCCTCCGGGAGATAGCCGCCCCGGTACGCCGCGACACGCCGGACCAGCGACCGGTCGACCTCGGCCAGTCGCTCCTGGGAGATGACGGAGATCAGCTCGGCGCCGCGCCGGGACCGCACGAAGGCGACCGAGCGCACGCCCTGCACGGTGAGGTCGGTGAGCAGGTCGGCGGCCTCGGCGGTGGCCGTGCGGCGGACGGGGGCGCCCTTCTCGCCGTGCAGCTCGGTCAGCGGCGGTTCCCAGAGGGCGAACACCAGTTCACCACGCGGGGAGGCGTCGTCGGCGACCTCCACCACCGGCAGACCGGTGAGGCGGCGAGCGGCCACCGCGGGCTCGGCGGCGGTGGCGGAGGCCAGCAGGAACACGGGCGAGGCGCCGTGGCGGGCGCACAGGCGGCGCAGCCGGCGCAGCACCTGGGCGACGTGCGAGCCGAAGACGCCGCGGTAGGTGTGGCACTCGTCGACGACGACGTACTTCAGCGACTTCAGGAAGGAGGACCAGCGGGGGTGGGACGGCAGGATGCCCCGATGCAGCATGTCCGGGTTGGTCAGTACGTAGTTGGCGTACTGGCGGATCCACTCGCGCTCTTCGAACGGAGTGTCGCCGTCGTACACGGCCGTGCGAACCGAATGGCCCAACGGATGTGAAAGTTCCTTCACAGAGCGGCACTGATCCGCCGCAAGAGCCTTGGTGGGGGCCAGGTAGAGGGCGGTCGCGCCGCGGCCGTTCGGGGCCTCGGCGCCGTCCAGGAGGGTGGACAGGACCGGCACGAGGTAGGCCAGGGACTTGCCGGAGGCCGTGCCGGTGGCGACGACGACCGATTCGCCGTCCAGCGCGTGTTCCGCCGCGCGCGCCTGGTGGGCCCAGGGATGCTCGATGCCCGCGGCCCGCACGGCCGCCACGACCTCCGCGCGGATCCGGTCCGGCCAGACGGCATGCCGACCCTCGCGCGGGGGCAAGTGCTCCGTATGAGTAATGCGCGAAGCCCTGCTCGGACCGGACGCGAGGCGGTCCAGGACCGCGCCCGGCGTGGGTCGGGGGGCGGGGTCCGTCGGGGGTCGATCGGATCGGTGATTCTTGGCCATCGGCACCGAGTGTGTCACTGGCGTGACGGACAATGGAGCCAAGGCGTCGTGCACGCCTGCCCGTAAGTGATTGAATGCCATCGCGGCTGGCGAATCGTCCAGGGGACGAAGCCGAGGTGCCCCAAGGGCGACCGCTCGATAGCAAGGTGCTGGAGGATCCGTGGACCTGTCCCTGTCGACCGAGACCATGGGCGATCGCACGATCGTCAGGGTCGGTGGCGAAATCGACGTATATACCGCGCCCAAGCTGCGCGAGCAGTTGGTCGAGCTGGTGAACGACGGCAGTTTCCACCTTGTCGTCGACATGGAGGGCGTGGACTTCCTCGACTCCACCGGGCTCGGCGTGCTGGTCGGCGGCCTGAAGCGCGTGCGGGCCCATGAGGGCTCCCTGCGCCTGGTCTGCAACCAGGAGCGCATTCTGAAGATCTTCCGCATCACCGGTCTCACCAAGGTGTTCCCCATTCACACCTCGGTCGAGGAAGCG
Organism: Streptomyces sp. DG1A-41; assembly: GCF_037055355.1. GTDB lineage: Bacteria > Actinomycetota > Actinomycetes > Streptomycetales > Streptomycetaceae > Streptomyces. The sequence continues at coordinate 5,180,839 of NZ_CP146350.1, forward strand.
GTGGCGGCGACCGACTGACCACCGGACCCGGGCCTCGCGCCCGGGCCGGCCGAAGTTGCGGCAAGAGTTCGGCAGAAGTGAAGACCGAGGGGGCCCGGGCTTTCGGCGGCCCGGCGCCTCTCGACAGCACGCCCGTAGTTGCGAGGGGGATGCATGGCCACCGTTGAGCTCCGCTTCAGCGCGCTGCCCGAGCACGTCAGGACCGCCCGGCTGGTGGCGGCCGCGGTGGCGCGCAGGGCCGGAGTGGACGAGGCCGTCCTCGACGAGGTCAGGCTCGCCGTCGGCGAAGCCTGCACGCGGGCCGTCGGACTGCACCAGACCGGCGGGATCTCGGCACCTGTGAAGGTGCTGCTGATCGAGGAGGAGAAACAGTTCTCCATCGAGGTCGGCGACGAGGCCCCGCACGCGGTCCCCGGCGAGCGCGCGCCCGGCGCCGGACCCGGCGATCCCGACGGTGAGGCCGACGAGGACGAGATGGGCCTCGCGGTCATCAGCGGACTCGTCGACGACGTCGAGGTCAGCGCGGGGGAGCACGGCGGGTCGATCAAGATGACCTGGCCGACCACACCGCCGCCGACCATCCTGGCCTGACCGGCCACCGCACACAGCGTTCTCGACGAAGGGCCCCACCCGTGGGGCCCTTCGTCATGTGCGGGTGTCAGTGCGCGCCTTTACAGTGGTTCCTGTGCCGTTCATCGCGTGAATTCGTTCACGATCATTCGCATGCTCCACGGCAGTCCGAGAATGCTTTCAGGGCATTACCCCAGAAGGCCAATTCCGCTTATCGCGCTCTGTTTTGATCAGGTTCCGGTACCTACAATCCCGTCCACATCTTGAGCTCAGCCCAAGCGTCAAGGAGGACGAATGGCGGGGCTTTCCATCTCATCACAGTCGGGCCATCCCACAGACCTCGCAGCCGCCGTACTGACCGATGACAACCGCGTTCTCGTCGCGGTCATCGCGGTCGTCGCGCTGGCGGCACTCGTGGTCGCGGGCGTCCTGGTACGCCAGGTACTCGCGGCCGGCGAGGGCACCGACAGCATGAAGAAGATCGCGGTGGCGATCCAGGAAGGCGCGAACGCCTATCTGGCACGCCAGCTGCGCACGCTCGGCGTATTCGCCGTGGTCGTGTTCTTCCTGCTCATGCTGCTGCCCGCGGACGACTGGAATCAGCGTGCCGGTCGGTCGGTGTTCTTCCTGATCGGAGCGGCGTTCTCGGCGGCCACCGGCTATATCGGCATGTGGCTCGCCGTGCGCAGCAATGTGCGTGTCGCGGCGGCGGCGCGTGAAGCGACACCGGCGAAAGGCGAGCCGGAAAAGGATCTCACCGCGGTCTCGCACAAAGCGATGAAGATCGCATTTCGCACGGGCGGCGTCGTCGGCATGTTCACGGTGGGCCTCGGCCTGCTGGGCGCCTCCTGCGTGGTGCTGGTGTACGCGGCCGACGCGCCGAAGGTGCTCGAGGGCTTCGGCCTCGGGGCCGCGCTGATCGCGATGTTCATGCGTGTCGGCGGCGGCATCTTCACCAAGGCCGCCGACGTCGGCGCCGACCTGGTCGGCAAGGTCGAACAGGGCATTCCGGAGGACGACCCGCGCAATGCCGCGACCATCGCCGACAACGTGGGCGACAACGTCGGCGACTGCGCGGGCATGGCGGCCGACCTCTTCGAGTCGTACGCCGTGACCCTGGTCGCCGCGTTGATCCTCGGCTCGGCGGCCTTCGGCGACGTGGGGCTCGGCTTCCCGCTGCTCGTGCCGGCGATCGGTGTGATCACCGCCATGATCGGTATCTTCGCGGTGGCGCCGAGGCGCGCCGACCGCAGCGGCATGAGCGCCATCAACCGCGGGTTCTTCATCTCCGCGGTGATCTCGCTCGTGCTGGTCGCGGTGGCCGTCTTCGTCTACCTGCCCGGGAAGTACTCGGACCTCGACGGCGTGACGGACGCGGCGATCACGGGCAAGGGCGGCGACCCGCGGATCCTCGCGCTCGTCGCGGTGGCCATCGGCATCGTGCTCGCCGCGCTGATCCAGCAACTGACCGGCTACTTCACCGAGACCACCCGGCGTCCCGTCCGGGACATCGGCAAGACCTCGCTCACCGGCCCGGCCACCGTCGTCCTCGCCGGTATCTCCGTCGGTCTCGAATCCGCCGTCTACACCGCCCTGTTGATCGGCCTCGGCGTCTACGGGGCGTTCCTGCTCGGCGGTACGTCGATCACGCTGGCGCTGTTCGCGGTGGCGCTGGCCGGCACCGGCCTGCTCACCACGGTCGGTGTGATCGTCGCGATGGACACCTTCGGGCCCGTCTCCGACAACGCGCAGGGCATCGCGGAGATGTCCGGCGACGTCGAGGGCGCGGGCGCGCAGGTGCTCACCGACCTGGACGCGGTCGGCAACACCACCAAGGCGATCACCAAGGGCATCGCGATCGCCACGGCCGTGCTCGCGGCGGCGGCGCTGTTCGGTTCGTACCGCGACGCGATCATCACGGGAGCGCGCGACGTGGGCGAGCAGTTGTCCGGGGCGGGGGCATCGATGAGCCTGATGATGGACATCTCGCAGCCCAACAACCTCGTGGGTCTCGTCGCGGGCGCGGCGGTCGTCTTCCTCTTCTCGGGGCTGGCGATCAACGCCGTGTCACGATCGGCGGGTTCCGTGGTCTTCGAGGTGCGGCGGCAGTTCCGCGAGAAGCCCGGGATCATGGACTACAGCGAGAAACCGGAGTACGGAAAGGTCGTCGACATCTGCACCCGGGATGCCCTGCGCGAGCTCGCCACACCCGGTCTGCTCGCCGTGCTGGCGCCCGTCTTCATCGGGTTCACGCTCGGTGTCGGGCCGCTGGGCGCGTTCCTGGCGGGCGCGATCGGCGCGGGCACGCTGATGGCGGTGTTCCTCGCCAACTCCGGTGGCGCCTGGGACAACGCCAAGAAGCTCGTCGAGGACGGCCACCACGGAGGCAAGGGCAGCGAGGCCCACGCGGCGACCGTGATCGGCGACACCGTCGGCGACCCCTTCAAGGACACCGCCGGTCCGGCGATCAACCCGCTGCTGAAGGTCATGAACCTGGTGTCGCTGCTCATCGCGCCCGCGGTGATCAAGTTCTCCTACGGCCCGGACAAAAGCATCGGAGTACGGATCCTGATCGCGGCTCTCGCGTTCGTCGTCATCGTCGGCGCGGTGTACGTGTCAAAGCGGCGCGGCATCGCCGTAGGTGACGAAGACAACGCCGAACGGGAGCCCAAGTCGGCGGACCCGGCAGTGGTTTCGTAGGGAGGTCGTCCAAGCCCCAGCTCAAGGTGCGGGCGGGCCGCGCGCGTTGACGCGTCGCCCGCTCGCTCTGTGCGTGTACACGACCACGCCGTGAGGCTTCTCTCGCTTGGTGCAAAAGGTTACAAAAAGGTCTTAATAGACTTGCGGCGTGCGGTTGCCGTGCATCTGGCGTGTATGTTCCGGGGCCGAGAGCCATGGAAGGGACCAAACCGGTGAACAAGAAGCTCGCGGCCGCACTGTCCGGCGGTGCGGTACTGGTACTGGCGCTGTCGGGGTGCGGCGGCGACGACAACGAGAAGCTGGACTCCTGGGCCAAGCAGGTCTGCGACGCCGTACAGCCGCAGGCCAAGAAGATCGAGTCGGCCAATGCCTCGATCCAGAAGGAAACCTCGGACAACAGCAAGCCGGAGGACGTCCAGAAGACCGACGCACAGGCCTTCCAGGACATGTCCGACGCCTACAAGGCCATCGGGGCCGCGGTGACCAAGGCCGGGGCGCCGGACGTGGAGAACGGCCAGAAGAAACAGGAGGACGCCGTCAAGGAGCTCAACGCGATCTCCTCCTCGTACGCCTCCCTGAAGAAGCAGGTCGACGCGCTCGACACCAAGGACCAGGGCAAGTTCGCGGACGGCCTCAAGGACATCGCCACCGAGCTCGACAAGCTGGGCAAGAGCGGGAACGACGCGCTCCGGAACCTGGAGGAGGGCGAGGTCGGCCAGGCGATGGCCCGGCAGACCAGCTGCAAGGCGGCCACGGCGCCGGCGACCCAGAGCTGAGCGAGGAGCGTTTTCGGGGCCGGCGGGGCTGCTGAGCCGGCAGTGACTGCTGGGCCTGCCCGGTGAGCCGCGCCCGATACGACTGCCGGGTCGGCCCGCTGAGCCGCGCTCGATACCCGGCACGGGCACGTGCGGTACCGGTGCCGGCGGCCACAATGGGGGCGTGAGTAACGCCAGCCAGTCACCCCTGTCCCCGCTGCCCTCCTCCGACCGTCCCGATGTCGCCGCCCGGCTCCGGGACGCCCTGGTCCAAGCCTCCTTCACCGCCGACGGGCTGCTCGAACTGCTCGGCGGCCCCGCGTACGCGGCCCTGGCCCGGAGCGAGACCGTGCCCGCGCTCCGGGCGACCCGCGGGGAGACGCCGCTGGAGTCGCTCGTCCGGCTGTTCCTCCTGCAGCAGCCCGTGCCGCACGCGCGCGTGGCGGACGTCCTGCCCGTCGACGCGTGCCTGGAGAGCGGCTGGCTGACGCGCGTCGGGGGCGACGAGCTCGCCGCGGCCGTGGACGTACGGCCGTACGGCGGGCCCGGCGGCGAGGACTGGTTCATCGTGTCGGACCTGGGCTGCGCGGTCGGTGGCGCCGGGGGCATCGGCCGGCGTGACCAAGGAGTCGTCCTGGGAGTCGGCGGCGCCTCCACGACACTCGCCGGCATCACCGTCCGTACGCCCGTCGCCGCCGCGCTCGACCTCGGCACCGGCTCCGGCATCCAGGCCCTGCACGCCGCGCAGCACGCCACGCGCGTGACGGCCACCGATCTCAATCCGCGCGCGCTGCACATCACCGCCCTCACGCTGGCGCTGTCCGGCACCCCGGCCGCCGATCTGCGCGAGGGCTCCCTCTTCGAGCCGGTGCGGGACGACGAGAAGTACGACCTGATCGTCTCGAACCCGCCGTTCGTGATCTCTCCCGGCGCCCGGCTCACCTACCGCGACGGCGGGATGGGCGGGGACGATCTGTGCCGCGCGCTCGTTCAGGAGGCAGGGGAGCGGCTGAACGAGGGCGGGTTCGCGCAGTTCCTCGCCAACTGGCAGCACGTGGAAGGGGAGGACTGGCAGGACCGGCTCAGGTCATGGGTGCCTCGGGGCTGCGACGCGTGGATCGTGCAGCGCGAGGTGCAGGACGTCAACCAGTACGCCGAGCTGTGGCTGCGGGACGCGGGCGACCACCGCGAGGACGTGGCGGAGTACCAGGCGCGGTACGACGCCTGGCTCGACGAGTTCGAGGCGCGCAAGGTGAGGGCCGTCGGCTTCGGCTGGATCACCCTGCGCAGGACGGATGCCGCCGCGCCCTCCGTCACGGTGGAGGAGTGGCCGCATCCGGTCGAGCAGCCGCTCGGGGACACCATCCGGGCCCACTTCGACCGGCTCGACTACCTGCGCGACCACGACGACGCCGCGCTGCTCGAAGCACACTTCCGGCTCGGCGCCGAGGTCGTGCAGGAACAGGTCGGGCTGCCCGGCGCGGAGGACCCCGAGCATGTCGTGCTGCGCCAGAACCGCGGCATGCGCCGCGCCACCCGCGTGGACACGGTCGGCGCGGGCTTCGCGGGCGTGTGCGACGGCACGATGAGCGCCGGTCGCATCCTCGACGCCATCGCCCAGCTGATCGGCGAGGACCCGGTGCTGCTGCGCGACCGCACTCCGGCGCAGATCCGGCTGCTCGTCGAGCAGGGCTTCCTGGAGCCGGTCCGCTGAGGGACTCGGCAGGGGTTTCCTGCCGAGGGGCGAGCCCGCGCACCACGCCTGCCCCAGGCGCCACTCTCCGCACCACCGCCCCGTGCTCACGTCCCACGGGCCGTCGTCGAGGAGACTCGCCAATAAAATTCGAGTCGATTTGAACACCTCGTCCAAAACGGTCCGGGAGGGGTCGGAAGTCCCTGATCCGCGACTGTGGCGCCCCGGCGTTCACCTCCGGTTCGCCTGCCCGCCGCCCATGCGTGTCAGCCTCCGGTGGCTGGGGAGACGCGGACGGGAGAAAAGGGGCGCGGCGAGTCATGGAGAGCGAACCGGCGATCTTCGCGGGAGCGGTGTTCTCCCTGTTCGGAGGCGGGCTGCTGGCGTGGACCGTGACACGCGTACGCCAGCACCAGCCCGTCGCCCAGGGTGTGAGCCCCGTCGCATCGGCGACCCTCGCGAGCATCGTCGCGGTGCTCGCCCTGGCGGTCGGAACATGGTGCTTCACCCGCCTCTGAAGCCTGCGTCGTCGGGGCGCCCGTGGGTAACCGGGGCGTTGCACTCCGCATAGGGTCCGGCTTGCTCCGGGTACTCCGGGCGGCAGGAATGGTGGTAGTCGGGTTACCGTTCGAGTGGCCGTTGCGGGCTTTTCCCGTTTGACACGGGGGCGGGATGTACCGTCACACTCCGCAGCGTCACCACGACCCGACCCCGGGAGACGAACCCTGGGGAGGCCCCAGCGTCGACCGGAGAGAAGAGCGAAGTTGTCCCCGACCAGCGAGACCGCACAGGGCGGCCGCCGACTCGTCATCGTCGAGTCGCCTGCCAAGGCGAAGACGATCAAGGGCTACCTGGGCCCCGGCTACGTAGTCGAGGCGAGCGTCGGGCACATCCGTGACCTTCCCAACGGCGCCGCCGAGGTGCCCGAGAAGTACACCGGCGAGGTCCGCCGCCTCGGTGTGGACGTCGAACACGACTTCGAGCCGATCTATGTGGTCAACGCCGATAAGAGGGCGCAGGTCAAGAAGCTCAAGGACCTGCTGAAGGACTCCGACGAGCTCTACCTCGCCACCGATGAGGACCGCGAGGGCGAGGCCATCGCCTGGCACCTCCAGGAGGTGCTCAAGCCCAAGGTCCCGGTCAAGCGGATGGTCTTCCACGAGATCACCAAGGCCGCGATCCAGGCCGCCGTGGCCAACCCGCGCCAGCTCAACCAGAAGCTCGTGGACGCCCAGGAGACCCGCCGCATCCTCGACCGCCTCTACGGCTACGAGGTCTCGCCGGTCCTGTGGAAGAAGGTCATGCCGCGGCTGTCCGCGGGCCGTGTCCAGTCGGTCGCCACACGACTCGTCGTGGAGCGGGAACGCGAGCGCATCGCCTTTCGTTCGGCTGAGTACTGGGACCTGACGGGCACCTTCGCGACCGGCCGCGCGGGAGACCTGTCGGACCCGTCGTCGCTGGTCGCGCGCCTCCAGACCGTCGACGGCAGGCGGGTCGCGCAGGGCCGCGACTTCGACTCCCTGGGACAACTGAAGAGCGCGAACACCCTCCACCTCGACGAGGCGAACGCCCGCGCCCTGGCCGCCGCCCTGGAGAACACGAGCTTCGCGGTCCGCTCCGTCGAGTCCAAGCCGTACCGCCGCTCGCCGTACGCCCCGTTCCGTACGACGACGTTGCAGCAGGAGGCCAGCCGCAAGCTCGGCTTCGGCGCGAAGGCGACGATGCAGATCGCGCAGAAGCTCTACGAGAACGGCTACATCACCTACATGCGTACGGACTCCACGACCCTGAGCGACACGGCGGTCGCCGCCGCCCGCGCCCAGGTCACGCAGCTGTACGGCGCCGACTACCTGCCGCCGCAGCCGAGGACGTACGCCGGGAAGGTCAAGAACGCCCAGGAGGCCCACGAGGCGATCCGGCCCTCGGGTGACCGTTTCCGCACTCCCGCCGAGACCGGACTGACCGGCGACCAGTTCAAACTGTACGAACTGATCTGGAAGCGGACCGTCGCCTCCCAGATGAAGGACGCGACCGGCAACAGCGTCACGGTGAAGATCGGCGGCACGGCGGCCGACGGCCGGGACGTCGAGTTCAGCGCGTCCGGCAAGACGATCACCTTCCACGGCTTCCTCAAGGCGTACGTCGAGGGCGCCGACGACCCGAACGCCGAACTCGACGACCGCGAGCGCCGGCTGCCCCAGGTCTCCGAGGGCGACGCCCTGCGAGCCGAGGAGATCACGGTCGACGGGCACGCCACCAAGCCCCCGGCCCGCTACACCGAGGCCTCCCTGGTCAAGGAGCTGGAAGAGCGCGAGATCGGCCGCCCGTCGACGTACGCGTCGATCATCGGCACGATCCTCGACCGCGGCTATGTGTTCAAGAAGGGCACGGCCCTGGTGCCGTCCTTCCTGTCCTTCGCCGTGGTCAACCTCCTGGAGAAGCACTTCGGGCGGCTCGTCGACTACGACTTCACCGCCAAGATGGAGGACGACCTCGACCGCATCGCCCGCGGTGAGGCGCAGTCCGTGCCGTGGCTGAAGCGGTTCTACTTCGGTGAGGGCACAGGCGGGGGCGGTGCCGCCGACGCCGGCAACGGCGACGGGGACCACCTCGGCGGCCTCAAGGAGCTGGTGACCGACCTGGGCGCGATCGACGCGCGCGAGGTGTCGTCGTTCCCCGTGGGCAACGGCATCGTGCTGCGGGTCGGCCGCTACGGGCCGTACATCGAGCGCGGCGAGAAGGACACCGAGCAGCACCAGCGCGCCGACATCCCGGACGACCTGGCGCCGGACGAGCTGACCGTCGACCTCGCGGAGGAGCTGCTCGCCAAGCCGAGCGGCGACTACGAGCTGGGCACGGACCCGGCCACCGGCCACACGATCGTCGCCAAGGACGGCCGCTACGGCCCGTACGTGACGGAGGTCCTCCCCGAGGGCACCCCGAAGACGGGCAAGAACGCGGTCAAGCCGCGCACGGCGTCCCTGTTCAAGTCGATGTCGCTGGACACGGTGACCCTCGACGACGCCCTGAAGCTGATGTCGCTGCCGCGTGTCGTCGGCACCGACGCCGAGGGCCAGGAGATCACCGCGCAGAACGGCCGCTACGGGCCGTACCTGAAGAAGGGCACGGACTCGCGCTCGCTCCAGTCCGAGGAGCAGCTCTTCACGATCACGCTGGAAGAGGCGCTGGCGATCTACGCCCAGCCGAAGCAGCGTGGCCGGGCGGCCGCCAAGCCGCCGCTGAAGGAGCTGGGCACCGACCCGGTGAGCGAGAAGCCGGTCGTCGTCAAGGACGGCCGCTTCGGACCGTACGTCACCGACGGGGAGACCAACGCGACCCTGCGCTCCGGCGACAGCGTCGAAACGATCACCCCGGAGCGCGGCTTCGAGCTGCTCGCCGAGAAGCGCGCGAAGGCCCCGGCGAAGAAGACCGCGAAGAAGACCGCGAAGAAGGCTCCGGCCAAGAAGGCTCCCGCGAAGAAGACGACGGCGGCCAAGAAGACCGCGGCGAAGAAGACCACGACCGCGAAGAAGACGACGGCCAAGAAGACCACCACCGCGAAGAAGACCGCCGCCAAGACGGCGGCCGCCTCGGAGCCGGCGGAGGACTGAGGCTCGTTCAGGGCCTGTTCGGACTCGTTCGGTACCGCTCCGGACTCGTTCGGGACTCCTTCGGGACTCGTTCGGTTTTCCGGACCCGTTCGCGACTGTTCGGGATGCGCTCGGGCCCCGTTCGGGACCCGGATCGCCAGGGTTCGGGTCCCGAACGGGGTTCGGAAAGCGAACGCCCCGGCAACACTTCGGTGTCGGGGCGTGCGCATGTCAGGCCGGGCATCCCAGGGTGTCGGTGGCTCCCGATAGGCTGAATGCATGACGCGAGCCGAGCATCCAACGGCCTCTCGCCGGCCCCCGACGACGCCCTGGTCGCGGACTCCCGCGAGCGTGCCGTCCGCGCCCTGCTGCGCCGTCCGCAGTTGAGGCGGTTGTGGAGCGCACAGCTCGTGGGCTGCGTGGGCGACACCCTCGCCCTTCTCGTGCTGGTCGTCCTCGCCCTCCAAGCGGCCGTCGCCGAGGGCTCCTTCGGGGGCGGCTACCGCGGTGTGGCGTTCGCAGTGGCGACGGTTTTCGGGGTGCGCATCCTGGCGACGCTCCTGTTCGGCGCCGTCCTCCTCGGCCCCCTCACCGCGCTCACCTCCCAGGACGGCCCGCTGGACCGCCGCTGGACCATGGTGAGCGCGGACGGACTGCGCGCGGCGCTGCTCATCGTCGCCCCGCTGTGGATCGACTGGACGCCCCAGGACGCGCTGGCCGTCCTCCTCGTCACGGCCTTCGTGACCGGAGTCGCCGAGCGGTTCTGGACGGTGTGCCGCGAGAGCGCGGCCCCCGCGCTGCTGCCGCCCCCGCCGCCGGAAGGTGCGACGGTCCGGCCGCTGCCGGACCACATGGACGCCCTGCGCCGCCTGTCGCTGCGCACCGGCTTCGTCGCGATCCCGCTCGCGGCCGTCGCGCTGGTCGTCGCGGCCCTGTTCAACAACCTGCTGGGCGCCGGCATCGACTGGTTCGGCCAGCACCAGGCGGCCCTCGCCTCCTACGTCGCGGCAGGGTTGTTCGCCGCATCCCTGTCCGTGCTGACCTTCCTGGAGCTGCCCGGCACACGCACCCCACGCGCGCGGTCGCCGCTCGAAGGGCTGCGCCGCCCGAAGACCACCGCCGGCGCCGACAAGGGCCGCACCGGCGTGATGCCGCTGCTGGTGCTGGCCTGCGCGGCCGTCGCCGCCGCGGTGTCCGCCGCCGTCGCCGTGGCCGTGCTGCACGCCAAGGACCTGGGCGGCGGCCCGGTGCTGTACGGGCTGTTCGTGGGCGCGCTGACCGGCGGTGTCGTCGTCGGCATCCGTACGGCGCCCTCGCTGCTGCCCGCCCTGTCGCGCCGCCGGCTGCTCGCGCTGGCCATCGCCTTCACCGGTGTCGCCCTGCTGGCCGCCGGACTGGTCCCGGACGTCACCAGCGTGCTGCTGATCCTCGCGCTGGCCGGCGTCGGCGCGGGCATGGCCGCCAACACCGGGCACACCCTGCTCGACCAGGAGACCGAGGAGTACCGGCGGTCCCGTACGACGGAGCACCTGCACGCGGTCGTCCGCGTCTGCGTCGCGCTCGGCGCGGTGATCGCCCCGCTGGTGGCGGCGGGGATCGGGCCGCACCGGCTGGAGAGCGGCAAGTTCGTCTTCGCGCACGGCGGCGCGGCCTTCACGCTGATGCTGGCCGGCGCCCTGCTGCTGCCGGTGGCCGCGCTGGTGCTGGCCAAGGTCGACGACCGTTCCGGAGTGCCGCTGCGCCAGGATTTGCGCGACGCGCTGCTCCGCGGCGACGACCCGGAGCAGGCGCCCGCCGCCTCCGGGTTCTTCATCGCCCTGGAGGGCGGCGACGGGGCCGGGAAGTCCACGCAGGCCGAGGCGCTCGCCGAGTGGATCCGCGGCAAGGGCCACGAGGTCGTGCTGACGCGCGAGCCGGGGGCGACGCCGGTCGGCAAGCGGCTCCGGTCGATCCTGCTGGACGTGTCGAGCGAGGGCCTGTCGCACCGCGCGGAGGCGCTGCTGTACGCGGCCGACCGGGCCGAGCACATCGACACCGTCGTACGGCCCGCCCTGGAGCGCGGCGCGGTCGTCATCTCCGACCGGTACATCGACTCGTCCGTGGCCTACCAGGGGGCGGGCCGTGACCTGTCGCCGACCGAGATCGCCCGGATCAACCGCTGGGCGACGAACGGACTGGTGCCGCATCTGACCGTCCTGCTGGACGTCGCGCCGGAGACCGCGCGCGAGCGGTTCACCGAGGCGCCGGACCGGCTGGAGTCGGAGCCGGCCGAGTTCCACGCGCGCGTGCGGGCCGGTTTCCTGACCCTGGCCGCGGCCGACGCCGGGCGGTACCTGGTGGTGGACGCCGGCCAGGAGCCCGAGGCCGTCACGACCGTCATCCGGCACCGGCTCGACCAGGTGCTGCCGCTGTCCGAGGCCGAGATCAAGGCCCAGGAGGAGGCACGCAGGAAGGCCGAGGAGGAGGCCCGCCGCAAGGCAGAGGAAGAGGCTGCCCGCAAGGCGGAGGAGGAGCGACTGGAGCGCGAGCGCCAGGAGCAGCTCGCCCGGCTGCGCGCCGAGGAGGAGGAGCGCAAGCGGCGCGAGCTGGAGGAGGCGCAGCGGCGCGAGGCCGAACGGCAGGCGGAGGAGGCCCGGCGGCGGGCCGAGGAAGCGCGTAGGAAGGCCGAGGAGGAGAGGGCACGGCTCCTCGCGGAGGAGAAGGCCCGCGCCGAGGAGGAGGCCCGGCGCAAGGCCGAGGAGGAGCGCCGCCGCAAGCAGGCCGAGGAAGAGGCCCGGTTGCGCGCCGAGGCGGAGGCGCTCCGCCTGGAGAAGCAGCGCAAGGCCGAGGAGGCCCTGCTGCGGGCCGAGGAGGCGCGGCGTCTGGCGGAGGCGGCGGCCGCTGCCGCGGCGGCCGGGCCGAAGAGCGCCGCCCCGCGGGGTGCCTCCGGTTCGACGGCGGCTCAGGACGCGGCGACGGTGCCCACGCCCGTGGTGAAACCGGGCGGCGTGGCGGACGACACGACCGTGCTGCGCCCGGTACGGGACGAGGAGCAGGGCCGGGGCCGGACCTCCGGTGGGTCCGACGCCGAGGTGACGGCCGAACTGCCCAAGCCGCCGGTTCCGCCGGGTGCGGGGGAGGAGACGGAGGTACTGCCGCCGGTCCGCCCCGAGTCCGGCTCCGGATCCGGATCCGGTGACGAGACGGCCGTACTGCCCCCGGTCCGGCCCGGGGACGCCGACGAGACGGCCGTGCTGCCCCCCGTACGCGGGGACGAACCGGCGGACCGGGTTCCGCCCGGGTACTTCCGGGAGGACGCCCCGGCCCCCCGGCCCGACGGCACCGAGGACCGTACGCGGGAGCTGCCCCAGGTCGACGCCGAGGGCCGGCCCCGCCGGCGGTCCGACTGGGCCGAGGAGACGCCGCTGGATGACCTGCCCTCGCTGGCGGACGAGCTGCTCGGACCGCACGAGGACGAGCTGGACGAGGGGCGGGGGCGCCGGGGGAAGGGCGGCCGGGGCCGCTGAGGCCTCCGGCGGTCCGACATGGGTGCCCGGGCCGACGCGGGAGAAGGACCCGAGCCGGGCCTGCGAGATCAGGGGGCGGCAGGCGTTGTCAGTGGTCACCCCCACAATGGGTCTCGTACCGCGGAACGTGACGGAAGGGCGGCGTGACCCATGACCGTGTGGGACGACCTCGTCGGGCAGGAGAGGGTGAGCGCGCAGCTGGACGCCGCCGCCCGGGACGCCGACGCCCTGGTCACCGCTGCCGCCACCGACGCCCCGCCGCCCGAGGCGTCGAAGATGACGCACGCGTGGCTGTTCACGGGCCCGCCCGGGGCCGGGCGGAACCAGGCGGCGCGGGCGTTCGCGGCGGCCTTGCAGTGCGTCAGCCCGGACCGGGCCCTCGGCGGCTCCCCGGGCTGCGGCTTCTGCGACGGATGTCACACGGCCCTGATCGGCACGCACGCCGACGTCACCACCGTCGCCGCGGTCGGCACGCAGATCCTCGCCGACGACATGCGCGACACCGTACGCAAGTCGTTCACGTCACCGGCGAACGGCCGCTGGCAGGTCATCCTCGTCGAGGACGCCGAGCGGCTGAACGAGAAGTCGGCCAACGCCGTCCTCAAGGCGGTGGAGGAGCCCGCCCCGCGCACGGTCTGGCTGCTGTGCGCCCCTTCCATCGAGGACGTCCTGCCGACGATCCGCTCCCGCTGCCGCCACCTGAACCTGAGCACGCCGTCGGTCGACGCCGTCGCCGACATGCTCGTACGCCGCGAGGGCATCGAGCCGGACGTCGCCGCCGCGGCGGCCCGCGCGACCCAGGGCCATGTCGACCGGGCCCGCCGCCTGGCCACCGACCCGGCCGCGCGCGAGCGCCGTGCCGCCGTGCTGAGACTGCCGCTGCGGGTGGACGAGATCGGCAGTGCGCTCAAGGCCGCCCAGGAGCTCGTCGACGCGGCCGCCGAGGACGCCAAGCAGCTCGCGGAGGAGACGGACGCCAAGGAGACCGAGGAGCTGAAGGCCGCGCTCGGCGCGGCCCAGGGTGGCCGCATGCCGCGCGGCACCGCGGGCGTGATGAAGGACCTGGAGGACAAGCAGAAGCGCCGCAGAACGCGCACGCAGCGCGACAGCCTCGACCTCGCCCTGACCGACCTCACGGCCTTCTACCGCGACGTCCTCGCCCTCCAGCTCGGCTCCCGCGTGGCCATCGCCAACGCGGACGCCGAGGACGCCCTGGAGCGCCTCGCCCGCGGCAGCTCCCCGGAGTCCACGCTGCGCCGCATCGAGGCGATCGCCGCCTGCCGCGACGCCCTCGACCGGAACGTGGCGCCGCTGCTCGCGGTGGAGGCGATGACGATGGCGCTCAGAGCGGGCTGAGGACGGTGGTGCTCAGAGCGGGCTGAGGACGGTGGTGCTCAGAGCGGGCTGAACCGAAAGAGCCACACCGCACGGCACCGCACGGCACCGCACGGCAGGGCACGGCAGGGCACGGCCCCGCGGGATACGCACACGAGGTGGACGCGGAGTGGACGTCGTCACTCGTACGAGGCGCGACACGCACGCTGGGCACCCATGCCGTCGCGCAGAGTTACGCTCGTTGGATGGACACAAGGCGTATTCCCCGCTCCGCCTCCCTATCCGCCACCCGTTCCGGCGGCCTGCACCGCCGGATCCGCAGCGGAGCCAGGACCGCGGCCGGCCTCCTCGCCACGGCCGCGCTGCTCGTCTCCGCCTGCTCCTCCGGGAGCTCGACGACGTCCGCCACGGCTGCGGCGCAGGAAGCGGCACTGGTCGCGCTGCCGCGGTCCACCCCCGCGGCGCTCACGCCGTACTACGACCAGAAACCGGCCTGGCGCGGCTGCGGCGTCCCCGGCTTCGAGTGCGCCACGGTCAAGGCGCCGCTCGACTACGCCGAGCCGGCCGCCGGAGACGTCCGGCTCGCCGTCGCCCGCAAGAAGGCCACGGGCCCGGGGAAGCGGCTGGGCTCGCTGCTCGTGAACCCGGGCGGCCCGGGCGGCTCGGCGGTCGGTTACGTCCAGACGTACGCCGGCATCGGTTACCCCGCCGAGGTCCGTGCCCGCTACGACATGGTGGCGGTCGACCCGCGCGGCGTGGCCCGCAGTGAGCCCGTGAAGTGTCTGGACGGGCCGGAGATGGACACCTACACACAGACGGACACCACGCCCGACGACGCCAAGGAGAGCGACGGGCTGGTCGAGGCGTACCGGACATTCGCCGAAGGCTGCGGCGCGGACTCCCCCGGCTGCTGCGCCATGTGTCCACCGTGGAAGCGGCCCGGGACATGGACATCGTGCGGGCGGCGCTCGGCGACGAGAAGCTGAACTACGTCGGCGCCTCCTACGGCACGTTCCTCGGCGCGACGTACGCCGGTCTCTTCCCGGACCGGGTGGGCCGGCTGGTGCTGGACGGCGCGATGGACCCGTCGCTGCCGGCGCGGCGGCTGAACCTCGAACAGACGGCGGGCTTCGAGACGGCGTTCCGGTCGTTCGCGCGGGACTGCGTACGGCACGCGGACTGCCCGCTGGGCGGCGCGGGCACCTCGCCCGAGCAGGTCGGCAGGAACCTCAAGGCGTTCTTCGAGAAGCTGGACACGCGACCGGCCGCCACCGGCGACCCCGACGGCCGCCGCCTCACCGAGTCGCTCGCCACCACCGGCGTGATCGCGGCCATGTACGACGAGGGTGCCTGGCAGCAACTGCGTGAGGCGCTGACCTCCGCGATGAAGGAGAACGACGGCTCCGGGCTCCTCGTCCTCTCCGACGGCTACTACGAGCGTGACGCCGACGGCGGCTACAGCAATCTGATGTTCGCCAACGCGGCCGTGAACTGCCTCGACCTGCCGCCCGCCTTCGACACCCCCGACGCGGCGCGCAGGGCGCTCCCCGAGTTCGAGAAGGCGTCCCCGGTCTTCGGCGAGGGCCTGGCGTGGGCGGCCCTGAACTGCGCGTACTGGCCGGTGGCCGCCACAGGCGAGCCGCACCGCATCGAGGCGAAGGGCGCGGCCCCCATCGTCGTGGTCGGCACCACACGCGACCCCGCGACCCCGTACCGCTGGGCGCGGGCCCTGGCCGGCCAGCTCTCCTCGGGCCGCCTCCTCACCTACGAGGGCGACGGCCACACGGCGTACGGCCGCGGCAGCTCCTGCATCGACCGGACGATCAACGCGTACCTCCTGAAAGGCACCCCTCCCACGGACGGGAAGCGCTGCTCATGACCCGCGCCCAGCCCCGGAGGACCCGCCTCCGGGGCTGGTACGGAGCACCCTCGGAAACTGTGTAGACTTACCGTCGTTGCTGATCGCACCATGGTGCGGACAGCGCGCCGCCTTAGCTCAGATGGCCAGAGCAACGCACTCGTAATGCGTAGGTCTCGGGTTCGAATCCCGAAGGCGGCTCCATCAAAGCCCAGCTCAGACACTGTCTGAGCTGGGCTTCTTCGTCCAGCGGATGCTGCGGCGACGCCGGGCGCGCGCTGTCTTGCTGTCCGTGGTCTCAATTTGGGTCTCAGTAGCGGGTTTCGGGCAGCATCAGTCGGATCCGCCAGCACGCCAAGAGGCGACGACGCCGATCGAAGGGCACTAGGTGCCGCACGGGAGACCACTTCATGCCCTCCGAGTTCGCGCAGAGTGTCCCGGCAGGGCCGCGGCTCCCGTACTACAGGCGCCGGTCGTCGACACCTGCCTCCGCCAGGTGCGCGGTATACAAGGCGAGCGGCCTGAGTTATGCCCTATGCCTGACCCGACTGCGGCCCCTAAGGGCTGTCCCGCAAGTGTTCTCAGGCGTAATCCGTCATCCGGTAAGGGTGAGGTTGTGGAGCCGGGCGATGCCGAGCATGGCGTGATGGACGCCGTCGCCCTTCAGACGGCAGTCGCGGAGGATCTTCCAGGTCTTCATGCGGGCGAAGGTGTGCTCGACTCGGGCGCGGACTTTGCGGTGGGAGGCGTTGTGGGCTTACTTCCAGGCCGGTAGCTCGCCGCGTTCTCGGCGGTGCGGGATGACCATGCCGGCGCCACGGTAGCCGCCGTCTGCGATCACGGTGGTGTTGCCGACCGAGTTCTTGGCTCCGGACAGTTCCCATGCCTTGCAGTCGTTGCTGTTGCCGGGAACGGGCCGGCCGACGGAGACGACAAGGCAGGAGTCGGCGTCGTTGACGACCTGGTGGTTGGTCGAGTAGCTGCGGTCCCTGACCCTCTCGAGCCGACCTCTGCTCAGCACGACCGCGCTTGCGGGACAGCCCTTAGACATGTTCACTTACCCGGAAACAGCTCCAGAAGACGGGAAACTCTGCGCCAGCCACCCGTGCAGATCGCCCCGAGCACGGCGCCTGCGGCCACACACCATCCCTTCATGTCCTGGGGAATGCCGAGCGCGGCCACGACGGGAGAGGCTGACAGCGCACCGGCAATTGCCGCGAGGATGATCAACGTGACGTGCGCCGATTCCATCAACGTGCTACGCGTCATGGAAACCGGCTCGACGTTCTCCAGATCACCCTGAGGAAGAAGACTACCCACCAGGCGCCGGGAGTACCTCTCCCCGACGGTGAGCATCTTGGCCGCCAGATCGCGGATCGCGTCTTCCGGCTCCGCATCGATCCGGGACATATCCCGGCGCAGTGCTCCCGCCACATGGAACGCGTGCTTACGTGCCGGATGGTGTCGCAGGGACCTGATGGACATCGTGGCCGCTGTGCGATGAGCGCGGAGAATTCCTTGCTCGACTGATCGGTAGCGGTGATCGAGCGTGCGCAGATGGGCGGGCAGGCTCGCGACCGGAGCCTGGCGCGCAACGGCACAGGCGATCACCGCTTGCTCGATGTCGTGGACCAGCTTGTTCCGGACTGCTTTCCTGGGCACTCGCGTTAAGAGGAACCACAGCCCCAGCACTCCGAGCGCCAGCAGAAGCGGCACCAGGAGTAACTCTCTCACATCGCTGCTGATGAACCCCACGCACACTACGATGGAATACCCCAGCATGAGGACGGAGAGAAGAAATTCGAAGAAGCCTGAATCAGGCGGCGTCTTGATGATCTTGCGCGTCTCGGTGAGTTCAATGTGCGACAAGGACAGCTGAACGACAGCCGCGATGAAATAGGCCTCACGTTCTGCAGCCCGAGCCAAATCGGCCCGCACCCAGTCGTCCCGATCGACCAGCTCATACGGATTCACGAAGCCCCCCAGCCGCGCCCTGTCACATCCCCAATAAGCTCCAGGCTAGCCTTCAGGCGTCTCCGTTGCGGAGTGTTTTCCAATCTGCTGACCCTGCTGATCGAGCAGCCCGCAGAAGCGGCCGAGCCGACCGGCTACTGGATGACCAACCTGCCAGCCGACACCATGGTCGCCGACCTGGTGCGGTGGGCGAAGATGCGCTGGCGGATCGAGCACGACTACCGCGAGCTCAAGCACGGCCTGGGCTTGGACCACTTCGAGGGCCGCACCTGGCGCGGCTGGCGCCACCACGTCACCCTCGTCACCGCCGCCCAGGCCTTCCTCACCCTCCGGCGGCTCGACCCAAAAGCCCAAACGCCGGCTTGCCCCTCTACCAAGGTCCTGGACGCCCTCCAGGATTTGCTGAGGTGCTGGACCGGCACCTGCACGACCTGCGGCCGACCCCTCGCCACCAGCAGAACCAGGGCCAGAACCTAACGAAGCACTACTAGGTAGTCCGCAATGCCGATTTCAGCATCTTCGTTCGAACTATCCGCAGACTCGTTGGGTTGGATGCTGCGGTCCATTGCGCCTCCCTCAGGTGCTCTGTTTAACGGACGCGGCGACGTCGCCGCGCGCGTGCTGCTCGGCTGTCGGAGGTTTTTGTTGTGGGTTCTGCAGTAGGTTCTACCTGTGGAATAAAAGCGTCGCCCATGCGGCGCATTGCGTCCTTCGAAAGGTGAGATCTGCCCTTCACGTACCGCCGGGTCTGACTGATCTGGGTGTGCCGGAGAATCTCCATGATGGTCGGCATGTCCACCCCGAGTTCGTTCAGGATCGTGCCGGCGGTGTGGCGGCTCCCGTCGTACAGGCGCCGGTCGTCGATCCCTGCTTCCGCCAACAGCTCCTTGAACTCCTCCCAGTCCTGGCGGGGGTCGAGGGGGCGACCGTCCGGGCGGGTGAAGACCAGCTTGTGTTCCTCCCACGCGTCCCCTGCTTCGGCCCGCGCCTCCTCCTGCTGTGCCTTGTGCTGGCGAAGGTAGGGGATGAAGGACGACGGGATGGGCACGGCGTTCCGGCTCTTCTTCGTCTTGGGGCGTGTGAAGACCAAGCCGCCGCCCTTGCGCGCGGAGCACGCTCGGGCGTGACTCGTGCAGTCCTCCGGGCAGGGCTTGGGGCAGCCGCGCTTGTAGCCCTTGTGGGCGGTGCAGTCCGGTGGGCACGGCTCGAACCGGTGGAACTTCGTGCCGCACGCGTGCGGGTCCTTGCAACGTGCCGCCACGTAAGGCGCTGAAGCTGCCATTCGGGGCGGAACAGCTCGTTGTCGAAGTCGACGTACGGCCACCTCAGGCCAAGGGTCTCGCCCTGCCTGAAGCCCATGCCGACGCCGACGCACCATCGCATGAAGGTGGGGCGCTTGGCGGCGGCTTTCAGGAACGCCTTGGCCTCCTCGGTCGTGAAGGGGTTCGCCTCGGTCTCGTCGACCGTGGGCGGGTCGACGAGGGTGGCCACGTTCTCGACGACCAGTCGGCGGCGGTGTGCGATCTTCAGGGCGCGCGAGAGGATGCGGTGCACCTTGAGTACGTGTGACGGTGCGTGTCCCTCATCGAGCATGACGCGGTACATCCGCTCCAAGTGCTCCGGCTGAAGCTTGTCGAGCCGGTGTTTGCTGATGCCGGGGATGATGTCGTTCCTGGTCTTGGACCAGTAGTCGTTCAAGGAACGCGGCTTGAGCTTCAAGGACGCGATGTCGGTCAGGTAGGTGGTCATCCACTTCTCTACGGTCGGCTTGCGGCCGGCCTTGGGCGCGCGGCCCTTGTCGCGCAGATCTTCCAATTCCCTGACCTTGCGCTTGATTTCCGGCTCGGTCCGCGCCCGTCGGTGGCGCCGGTCAGGACTGCCGTCATCTTTGACGCCCATCGTGACGCGGCCGTGCCACCAGCCGTCGCTGCCCAGGTAGATGGACGATTCCATGTTCGGCTTGCGGGGGCTCAACGTGCTCCTCCATACGGAAGGCGCCCCCGAACCGAGAGGTCCGGGGGCGCCTTGGGCTGGGTGTGGTGTGGGTCAGTGGGAGATCGGTTCGAGGCTGTTGACGTATGCCTCCAGGTCGCTGCGACGTATGCGGCGGGAGCGACCCCGCTTGACGTACCCCAGGACGCCTTCGGCCATCAGCTCGTAGACGGTAGAGCGGCCGAAGCGGAGGACCGTGGCGGCTTCCGTCGGGGTGTAGAGCAACTGGTCGGAGGGCGGGAGCGCGGTGCTCATCAAGACTGCCTTCCTGATCGGAGACTCTGAGGGCGGGCCCCCTTGCCTGGAAGTCCGCTACATGCGCCACGCCTGCTACGTCGCAGGTCAGTGGCGGGTTCCGGCGTAGCGGCACGGCGGGATGTAGCGGACAGGGCCGCTACGTGCTCGGGGGCTGTAGCGGCTCTGCGGTGTCGGTAGCGGGGGCGTAGCGGGTTTACGTGGGTAACAGCCGCTACGCAGGCAGAAGCGATCTGCAGTGGAAGAAGTCCCAGGAGCGTTGGCGGAGTTGACGAACCCTGCAGGCTCACCGCCGACAGGCACCCCCGGCGGGCACACCGTGGGCGACCTTGGGTAAAGAGCAGACTCAGGCGACCGGTCACACCGACGGAACGCGTCGGTCATCCCATACGAATCGGCCTGTACCCTTCGCCCAACTGAGCCCGTTGATCCCTACCGGGGCCAGAAGCCCGGGCGCGCCTGCCGCATCCTGCCGGGGCCGGTGGAACCGGGTCACGTACCAGGCGCCGGTGGTCCAGTTGCGGCAGTATTGCCAAGGCGCGACGCCGCACTTGGAGCAGGCCGCCTCGGCGCACGCGTTCCAGGCTTGGCGTACGGCGGCTTCGACGGTGGCGGAGTCATGACCGGCTGGCTTCGCGGTGAGAGTGAAGTACTCCATTCGCCGATGATGACAGTTGGTCTTCCGCTCATCAGGCGTATGCGATCCCTGAGCCCTCAAGATCGGGACGGTCTCAGTTGTGGTCTCGATCGCAGCTCGTTCCGCGGGCGCCCGCTAGCGTCCATTGAAGTCCGGCACCCCTGGTGACCAGGAACGGAGCCCGTCTTACGGACACCGACGGACATGCCCGGACCGAGATCGGACAACTCGTAATGCGTAGGTCTCGGGTTCGAATCCCGAAGGCGGCTCCATTTAAACCCCGGGTCGGGCCTCTGACCTGGGGTTTTTTGTTAGTGCTGTCTGGTCCGGATGGGATTGGGGTCGCTGACCTGCGGCCGTGATGCGTAGGTCGGAAGTTTGCTCCCACCACGTGGCATCCGGCGCAGGCGTCCTGGGGGCCGACGGCCGAGAGGGCTGCCGCTCCAGGGCTGTTGCCCTTGCTGCACGTGCCGCCGTGCTCGGCGGTGTGAGCTGTTTCGATTCCGGCCTGGGGCTTTCGGCGTCAGCGGGTGGACTCCCGTTCCACCGGCAGCCACAGCTCGGCGTCCGCGTGCGTCCCGTCCGCCGACAGGTCGGTCCGCAGGATCTCCGGGCCGGGGCGGCTGCGGTACGGGTTGGAGGGGAACCACTCGGTGAACACGTCACGCCATAGCTCCTGGATGGCCTGCGGTGCCGGGCCGGAGGTGGTGAAGACCGCCCAGCTGCCGGGTGGGACGGGCAGGGTGGTGATGCCCACGGCGGCGTCCGCCGGGGCGGACGTCGCGGTGATCACCGCCTGGTAGTAGTCGAGCTCGGTGCCCTCGGCGCGGCTCGGGTCCAGGTCGTCGCAGACCGCGACGATGCCGTGCGGATCCTGGTCCGAGAGCCTTCCGAGCTGCTCCAGAGCCTGTTTGTCGAGCCCCCGGACGAAGTCGGTGATCGCCTGGTTCGGGCCCGAGTGCACGAGCGGGACACGGGTCTTGAAGCCGGCGATCGTGAAGGCCGGGCGGCCCACCACTCGGTACTGCATGCTGCTGCTCCCTTCGACGGTGAGGCGGAAGGTCAGCCGGGGCTGGGAGACGAGCGCGGCGCCGGTGCGCCGGGCCTCGCCCGGGCCCACGCCGTGCATCGCGCGGAACGCCCGTGCGAACGCCTCGCCCGAGCCGTAGCCGTAGCGCACGGCGATCTCCAACAGCGTCTCGCCGCCCGTGAGCACCTCCGCGCCCGCGACCGTCAGCCGCCGGCGGCGGATGTACTCCGACAGGGGCATGCCTGCCAGCGCGGAGAACATCCGGCGCAGGTGGTACTCCGACGTGGTCGCGATCCGCGCCAGCTCGACGACGTCCAGGGACTCGTCGAGGTGGCGCTCGATGTGCTCCATCGCCTGGTTGAGCCGCTCCAGCACGCCCGGTTCCTTCCTCTTTGGTGATCACCACGCTGGGCAGCGGGCACCCTGCGGCACCCGACATCCTGTGCCCGTTCCGGTCGGGTACCGCCTCCGCTGAACGATGTAGACGCATCGCCGTCCGGCAGGCGTACTCAAAGGGCCCTTATCGTGAACGGCTAGCATCGCCCGTCAACCCGTCAGTCGCCGACCGGGACGAGGTGAGGACATGGGGGCGCCCAGGATCGCCGTCGCCGTGGTGACCATGGGCAACCGGCCCGGCGAGGTCGACGCTCTGCTGCGGTCCGTGGCCAAGCAGGACGTGCCGCCCGAGCGGATCGTGATCGTCGGCAACGGCTGCCCGCTGCCCGAGTTCGCCCGGCGGCTGTCGCTGCCCGGCGAGGTCACCCCGATCGAGCTCGACGAGAACCTCGGCTGCCCCGGCGGGCGGAACGCGGCCCTCGCGCGGCTGCGGGAGTTCGGCGACGTCGACGTCGTCGTGGATCTGGACGACGACGGACTGCTCGTCGACGCCGATGCGCTGCGCCGCGTGCGGGAGCTGTACGCCGCCGACGAACGGCTCGGCATCGTCGGATTCCGCATCGCCGACGAACTGGGCGCGACGCAGCAGCGGCACGTGCCCCGGATCGGCAACTCGGACCCCCTGCGGGGCGGTTACGTCACCGGGTTCCTCGGCGGCGGGCACGCGCTGCGGATGGCCATGCTCGACGAGGTCGGGGACTGGCCCGCCGAGTTCTTCTTCGCGCACGAGGAGACCGACCTGGCCTGGCGCGCGGCCGACGCGGGCTGGCGCATCCTGTACGCGCCCGAACTGCTGCTCCAGCACCCGAGGACCTCGCCCGCACGGCACGCCATCTACTACCGCGTGAACGCCCGCAACCGGGTCTGGCTGGCCCGCCGCCGGCTGCCGCTCGCGCTCGTGCCCGTCCACCTGGGCGTCTGGGTGCTGCTCACCCTCGTACGGAATCGGTCGCGTGCGGGGCTGCGGGCATGGTTCGGCGGGTTCGTGGAAGGCGTACGGGAACCGGCGGGTGAGCGGCGGCCCATGCGCTGGCGGACGGTGTGGCGGCTCACACGGCTGGGACGGCCGCCGGTCATCTGACGCCGAGGGGCGTCCGCCGGGTGGCCCCGAGCTCGGTGGCCGCAAGCTTGGTGGGGCCCCGGCCGTTCACCTCCGCCGACCGGGACCCGGACCCGGCCGCGGCGGCGACACTCCCCCGAGTTGCGCGTCCAGACGCGCGCGCCGCCGGGCCAGATCCGACGTAGTGATCACATCAGGTTTTGCCAACGGATGGCTAACATGTGGCCAACGGTTCTCCGTTGCGTCGTCTGCCGGTTGGCGTGAAGTCGCCGAACCATGACGCGTGACGGCCTGTGCGGTGGCCTTTCCGGCGGAGAACGTGAGGACGAGGGTGGCGGAAAACCGCTGCCCCGGGGTGGAAACTTGTCAAGGGAGCGCGGGGAGACGGGGTGCGATGGGGGCATCTGCCTGCTCGGGCAGCGACGACTGTTCCGATGAGCGGCGCGGGCTGCGGTTCGGGCTGCTCGGACCGCCGGTGCTGTACTACGACGTCAACGGGTGCCGCCTGAGCGAAGCCCGGGGTGTCGCGAGCCCCAAGTCCCGTGTGCTGCTGGCCGCGTTGCTGCTCGACGCCGGACGGGTCGTCTCCGTCGAGTCGCTCAAGGACGCGCTGTGGGGTGGGGCGCCGCCCGTTTCCGCCCATGCCTCGCTGCACAACCACGTAACCCGGTTGCGGCGGTTGCTAGACGACCCCGAGCGGCTGCGGACCGTGCCGTCCGGGTATGTGCTGCGGATCGGCGAGGGCGAGCTGGACGTCCATGTGTTCGACGCCCATGTCGCCGCGGCGCGTGTCGCGCACGCCGGGCAGGAGTGGGAGCGCGTCGTGCGGGAGTGCGCCGCCGCGCTCGCGCTGTGGCGGGGGGCGCCGTTAGCCGGGCTGCCGCCCGAGGTGGGCGGGTACGCCTTCGCACGGCGGTTGCGCGAGGCCCGGCTGCTGCTTCTGGAGTGGCGCTGCGACGCCGAGTTAGCGCTGGGCGGGCCGCGTCTCGAGACGCTCGTGCCGGAGCTGGCGGCGTTGACCGCCGAGTATCCGCTGCGGGAGGTGTACCACCGCCAGCTCATGCTCGCCCTGCACCGGACCGGCCGCCAGGCCGAGGCCCTGGCCGTCCATCGCGATCTGCGCACCCGACTGGTCGACCAGCTCGGCGTCGAGCCGGGGCCCGGGGTGCGGGAGGCGCATGTGGAGGTGTTGCGGGGGGCGGCGGCCGTGGGGAGCGGTGGTGCGGGGGGCGGCTTCGGGTTCGGGTTCGATGAAGGGGGTGCCTCCTCTGCCTCTTCTGCTTCTTCTGTCGCTTCTTCCGCGCGGGTCGCCACGCCGTCCGTCGCCGCGTCACCCTCGTCCGCCGCTCAACCCCCGCCTGCTCAACTTCCCCCGCCGCCAGCGCACTTCACGGGGCGCAACGCCGTGCGCGACTCCTTGCGCCGCACACTGACGACACCCGGGGTGCCCCCGGCCGCCCCCAATGTCCCCGCCACCGCCGTCATCAGCGGCATGCCCGGCGTCGGCAAGAGCGCACTCGCGCTGCATGTCGCACATGAGTTGGCGGGACGTTTTCCCGATGGGCAGCTCTACCTCGACCTGCACGGTGCGACCCCGGCCATGGCCCCTCTCACCCCTGGTCAGGCACTCACCGCCCTGCTGCGTGACCTCGGTGTCGAGCCCTGCCGCATCCCCGAACTCCCCGACGCGGCATCCGCTCTGCTGCGCTCGCTGCTCGCGCCGACCCACACGCTCCTGGTGCTGGACGATGCCGCGAGCGCCGCGCAGGTACGGCCGCTGCTGCCGGGCGGAGCCGGGTGCGCGGTGATCGTCACCAGCCGTTCGCCGCTCACCGCCCTCGACGGCGTCGCCCGCTTTCCGCTAGGCCCGTTGACGGACGAGGAGAGCGCGGCGCTCCTGGTCGCGGCCTCGGGCCGTGACGGGCTGGACGGTTCGGACGCCGCCCGTCGCCTCGTCGAACTCACCGGCCGCCTCCCCTTGGCCCTGCGCATCGTCGCCGCGCGGCTCGCCGCCCGGCAGGCCCTCACCCCGGACGTCCTCGCCGGGCAACTGGCCAAGGCGGAGGGGCGGTTGCGGCAGCTCGAGTACGACGACCTGAGCGTCCGGCGCTCGCTGGCCGTCGCGCACGACGCGCTGGCCGGCTCCGAGCGTGAGGCCGACCGGGACGCCGCCCTCACCCTCCGCCGTATCGGCGCGCTCGATCTGCCCACGTACGGCGCACCCCTGCTCGCCCGCCTCACCGGCACCGGTGAACGCCGCACCGAGGCCGCCCTGAACCGCCTCGTCGACGTGGCCCTGCTCCAGGAGCCGGCATACGGCCGCTACACACCACACGACCTGGTCCGCGACTTCGCCCGTGAACTGGCCGGGGGGTGGGGTGGGGAGGGCACCGGCGGCTCCGGCGCTGCCCGTGGACTGGGCGGGGAGCGGGCCTCGGGCCGCACGGGTGCCTTCGGCACGGCTCGTGAATCGGGCGGAGGGCGTGGCGCGGAGGCTTCCAGCGGTGCCCGTGCGCCGGCCGGGGACCGGGACGGGGAGGGCGCGATCGGCGCCGTGATCGTGCGGCACTCCGCGCACTGCACCATCGGATACGCCCATCTGCGGCTCGGCGAACCGGCCGCCGCCCTCCCGCACTTCGAGGAGAGCCTGCGCATCCTGGGCGGTCACGGCGACTGGCACGGCGAGGCCCGGGCCCGGCTCGGCCTGGTCCGCGCGCTACGCCTGCTGGGCCGCACCGGGCGGGCCGCCCGCGAGTGCGCCGAGCTGCTGGAGCGGGCCGACGCCCGCGCCGACCGCCACACCGGCGGTCTCGCCCGCCACCAGCACGGGCTGCTGCTCCGGGAACGGGGACGGGTCGGAGAAGCACGCGAGGAGTGGGCCTCGGCTCTCGCGGCGCTGGAGGGGACGGACGAGCACGCGGTGGTCACGGAACTTTGCGAGCTGCTCGCTCCCACCGACTGACACCGGCTATTTGGCGTCCGCGTAGCACTCCACCACCGCCGTCGTGAACGGAAACCGCACCGGCGTCTCCCCGAAGGTCAGCCGACCGGCCAGGGCCGCCGCCTCGCGGATCGCCGTCACGACCGCGGCCGTCTCCTCCTCGGGGCAGTGCACGATCACCTCGTCGTGCTGGAAGAAGACCAGCTCGGCCGCCATCCCCGCGCACGATCTCCGCAGCGCGGCGAGCAGCAGCAGGGCCCAGTCGGCGGCGCTGCCCTGGACCACGAAGTTACGGGCGAAGCGGCCGCGGGCACGGGCGTCGGTGGAGGCGTACCCGGGCACCCACTGTCCGCTGTCGGGCTGCTCCTCGTCGGTGGCCGGGATGCCGGCCTCCTCGGTCGCGTCGTCCGTCCCCCGGGCCGCCGGCGGGCAGGTCCGGCCGAGCCACGTCCGCACGAGCCGGCCCTCCTGGCCGGCGCGGGCCGCCTCGTCGACGCACGCCACGGCACGCGGGAAGCGGCGTCGAAGCGCGGCGAGGTTCTTCAGGCCGTCGCCGGAGGTCTGGCCGTAGACGGCACCGAGCACGGCGAGTTTGGCCTGGGCGCGGTCGCCGGAGAAGGCGCGGTCGGAGACGGACTGGTACAGGTCGCTCTCCCGGCCGGCCACCTCCATCAGGCCGGGATCGCGGGAGATCGCGGCGAGGACGCGCGGCTCCATCTGGTCGGCGTCGGCGACGACGAGCCGCCAGCCGGGGTCGGCGACCACGGCCCGCCGGATCACCTTGGGGATCTGGAGCCCGCCCCCGCCGTTGGTCACCCACCGCCCGGTCACCGTGCCGCCCGCGAGGAACTCGGGTCTGAACCGGCCGTCGCGCACCCAGTCCTGGAGCCAGGACCAGCCGTGGGCGACCCAGATGCGGTACAGCTTCTTGTACTCGATCAGGGGCTTCACGGCCGGGTGGTCGACGGACTCGATCTCCCAGCGGCGGGTCGAGGAGACCTTGATGCCGGCCTGGGCGAAGGCCTTGACCACGTCGGCCGGCAGGTCGGGGCGGACCCGGCGGCCGAACGCGGCGGACACCTCGTCGGCGAGTTCGGCCAGGCGGCGCGGCTCACCGCCGCCCGCGTACCGCTCGCCCAGCAGGTCGTGCAGCACGGCGCGATGGACCTCGGCGCGCCAGGGCAGC
The DNA here is from genome assembly GCF_037055355.1 of Streptomyces sp. DG1A-41. GTDB lineage: Bacteria > Actinomycetota > Actinomycetes > Streptomycetales > Streptomycetaceae > Streptomyces. Next base: position 5,208,317 of record NZ_CP146350.1, read on the forward strand.
CCGGCGCGGTTCATCTCGGCGGCCACCAGCATGCCCGCCGACTCGGCGGCCGTCAGCAGCCGCATCCGGTCGGGGTGCTCGGCGCTCTCGTGCCGCCGCTGCTGCTCGGCGTAGACCGCGAGGAGGTCCGTCAGGGGCAGGTGGACGCCCTGCGGTTCGAACAGGGAGGACTGGGAGCCCGGTTCGGCGGAGCGCTGCGGTGGATCGGGCGGTACGGGGCCGCCGCGCAGCCGGGCCAGGGCGGCCGCGGCCGAGCGTGGTTCCCCGTACCGCCCCTCGTGGCCGAGGAGGAGCGTCTCGGCGGCCTCGATGTCGTAGCACCGCTCGACTCGCACCCCCGTGGCGAGCAGACGCGGGTAGAACTCGGCGGTGGACCGCCACACCCACCGCGTGACGCCGGGACGGCTCCGCATGGCCTCGGCGGGATCCCCCTCCCGCCGCGCCGGCCCGGCGGGCAGCCCGTCCGGACCGAGGGGGGCGACGTCCACGCCACCGTCCTCGGCCGGAGCGAGCGCCCACCGGTCGGCCATGCTGCGAGTGTGACAGGGGGGTCTGACAACGCCCCCTCGCCACCCGCCGGGCGGTGTCAGGACTCGTCCAGCGTGTCCTTCTGCGCCTGCACGATCTTCTCCAGCGCGCGGGCGACGTACTGCTCGGTCCGCTCCTTGCCGATGCCGAGGCCGCTGAGGACGCCCTCGCCGTTCTCGTGCTCCAGCAGGGCGAGCAGGATGTGCTCGGTGCCGATGTAGTTGTGGCCGAGGCGCAGGGCCTCGCGGAAGGTGAGCTCCAGGACCTTCTTGGCGGCCTGGCCGTACGGTACGAGCTCCGGGACTTCCTCGACGGCCGGCGGCAGTGCGGCGGTCGCCGCCTCGCGGACCGTGTCGAGGGAGACGCCCTGCTCGACGAGCGCCTTCGCGGCGAGACCGTCGGGCTCGGCCAGCAGGCCGAGGACGAGGTGCTCGGGCACGCCCTCGGCGTTGCGCGCGGACTTGGCCTCGTTGTGCGCGGCCATCACCGTGTTGCGGGCGCGGGGCGTGTAGCGGTTGAAGCCCTGGCTCGGGTCGAGGTCGGCCGACTCCTTCGGCACGAAGCGCTTCTGCGCGGCCTGCCGGGTGACCCCCATGCTCTTGCCGATGTCCGTCCAGGAGGCGCCCGAACGCCGGGCCTGGTCCACGAAGTGGCCGATCAGATGGTCGGCCACCTCCCCGAGGTGATCGGCGGCGAGCACCGCGTCCTGGAGCTGTTCGAGGGTTCCTGGTGAACCGTCTTGATCGCCGCGATGAGGTCGTCGAGGCGTACGGATGACGTGATGTCGGGGTTCGTCGTCATGTGTCACCCGTAGGTTGCGCTCCCGGGGGGTGTCAACCGTGGGTTGACAGCCGGCGTCCCTCGCCTCTACTTCGGAGAAGTCGCCACCAACCGCACGGCCAGCCCCGTGAACACGGCTCCGGAGGCGATGTTCAGCCAGCGGTTCACCCGGGCACTGCGCCTGAGGAAGGACGACAGCCGCCCCGCGAGCAGGCCGATGCTGCCGTCCCACAGGAAGCCCATCACGACGAGCGTGACGCCGAGCAGCAGCAACTGGCCCTGGACATGGCCGAGCGACGGGTCCACGAACTGCGGCAGGAACGCCACGTTGAAGAGGATCACCTTGGGGTTGAGCAGGTTGGTCATCGCGCCCTGCCAGAACGCCCGCCTCTTTCCCGCCCCCACCGCGCCCGCCCCCTCCTCGCCCGGCACCGAACGGTCGCGGAACGCCTTCACCGCCAGATAGAGCAGATAGGCCGCGCCCGCCCAGCGCAGCACGTGGTACAGCGTCGGTAACGCCGTGAACAGGGCCGACAGACCGAGAGCCGCCGCGACCGCGTGCACGAGCATCGCGCACGCCACCCCGAGTGCCGCCATGACCCCGGCGGCGGGCCCGCCCCGTCCGCCCATCGCCACGATGAACATCATGTCCGGGCCGGGGGTGATGCAGAGCGCGAAGGCGGCGACGAGGAACGCCGCGTACAGAGACATGTCCACCATGCGGCCATGCTCGATGCCCCGCCGCGCGCGGACGACCCAATTCCGGGGAGTGAGACGTACGAGGTCGCGCATGCCGGGCCGTCCGCGCCGGCGTGGCACCATCGGCCCGTGAGTACGCCCACCACCGTCGACCGCGCGTTCGAGGCCGCCCTGTACGACAGCGGCGAGACGGCCCTCGACACCGGCGCGTCCCTGCTCGCGTCCGATCCGGCGGCGGACGCCGAACTCGCCCGGCGCGGTGAGGAGTTCGTGGCGGCGGCCTGGCGGCGCGGCTGGCAGCCGGCCGATGTCGTACGGACCGTCCGGCGGGAGCTGGACGACGGGCACGTACGCCTCGTGGCGGCGCTGATCCGGGCGCAGGCGCCGCACGACCGCCCGCGCGGCCGCCGCTGGAGCGCGCAGCTCGCGGAGCTCCCCGCCGACGCCCCGCCCCGCACCGACCGCTTCTCGTACGCCACCGCCGTGCTGGAGCTGTACCGCCTGCTGCTGCGCCTGCCCGCGCTCGAGTCCCTCGACGAGTCACCCGGGGAGCCGAAGACCGAGTCCCGGATGCTCGGCCGCATCCGCGCCCTGCTCGCCAAGGCGGAGGCCACCGGGTTCCCGGAGGAGGCGGAGGCGCTCAGTGCCAAGGCGCAGGAGCTGATGGCCCGGCACAGTGTCGACGAGGCGCTGCTCGCGGCCCGGGCACCCTCGCCCGAGACGCCCGGGGCCTGCCGTATCGGTGTCGAACCGCCGTACGAGCAGGCCAAGGCGGTACTGCTGGACGCCGTGGCCGCCGCCAACCACTGCCGGGCGGTGTGGAACGAGCCACTCGGCTTCTCCACCGTCGTCGGCTTCGAAACCGACCTGGAAGCGGTCGAACTCCTCTACACCTCACTCCTCGTGCAGGCCACGACCGCGATGACGAAGGCGGAGTCCGCCCAGCGCGCGGCCGGCCGCAAGCGCACCAAGACGTTCCGGCAGTCCTTCCTCGCGGCCTACGCCCACCGCATCGGCACCCGCCTGGCGGCGGCCGCCGAGACCCAGGTGACGCAGGACCTGCTCCCGGTCCTCGCCTCCCGCGACGTGGCGGTCACCGGCCGGCTGGACTCGATGTTCCCGGAAACGACCACGACCCGCCTGCGCGGCGTGAGCGACGCGGCGGGCTGGACGGAGGGCACCCAGGCGGCGGACCACGCCCAGGTCGGCCACCGCCCACCGCTGCGCTGACCTGTCGTCAGTCGCCCGAGGACTCGAAGCCGCTCACCGAGGCCTGCGCCGCGCCGCCGCTGCCGCTCCCGTCCCTCCGGGCGACCTCGCCGTACGACCACGTCAGGTCGTGCGCGTCCTCGGGGGCGCCGGGCAGGGTGAAGGACGCCTTCCGCACGGCAAGGCTCTTCGCGGAGCCGGCCTCGCCCCGGACGTAGGTGATCGTGAAGGACGTGGTGCCGCCCTTCCCCAGCGTGAGCGGCTGGGCCTTCGCGCCCTCCTCCGGGGACACGGACGTCGTGCTGTCCCCGGCCGCGAGGTCCACGGCGGGGAAGCCCTTCAGCGTGCACGGGGCGCCGTTGTTGGTGAGGGTGACGGTGACGTTGCCGGTGTCCCCGGCCGCCGGGGCGGCGCCGGCCCCGACCTCCACGCCCAAGTCGCCGATCGCGCAGGCCGAACCGCCCGGCCGGTCCGCGGTCTTGGCGTCGTCGGCACTGGTCTTGGCGTCGTCGCAGGCGGTCAGCAGGAGCGTGGCCGCGAGGGCGGCGGCCAGGGCGAGGGGAGGAAGGGTGCGCATGGGGTCCTCGGGTGCGTGATGGCGATGAGCGGTTCCGACGCACGGATCATCGCGGACGCAGGCATCGTCACGCACCCGGGCCGGGCGCTCATCGGGGCGGCCTCCAAACCGCCACCCGTAAAACCCCCGCCCGCAACAGCCCCCGCCCGCAACAACCCCGGCGCTCCTATCCGAGGCCGGCCGTCGGCAGCCCGGTCGGCAGCTTCCCGCCCTCGGCCTTGGTGTACGTCTCCGCGCCGAGGCCGCCCTCCCAGGTGACCTTGAGGCTCTTGCCGTTCACGGAGTCGACCATGCCGGTCGTCCGGTCCTTGCTGCCGTCCGTGCACTTCAGGCGGATCATCCGCATCCCGGACTCCTCGCCCGCCGTGCCGCTGCACACGCTGCCGCCGGTGGCGAAGAGCGCGGCCTGCTTGCCGGTGATCACCAGGGCCACGGCCTTGCCCCCGGTCGTCGCGAGCCAGCTGCCCTCGAGCCCGCCGGTGGCCGCCCCGTCGGAACCGGAGCCGGACCCGGAGTCCGAACCGGAGCCGGAGTCGCCGCCCGTTCCGGCGGACGCCGTGGCGGACGGGGCCGGGCTGGACGCCGAGTCGTCCCCGGGGTCGCCGGCACCGCTGCACGCGGACAGCACGAGCACGCCCGCCAGACCCGCGGCCGCCGCCGCGACCCGCACGCGCCGGCGCGCTCCCGGGCGACGCGAGAAGATCACCGAAGTCACTGCAAGCCCCCAAGCTGTACCGGCCGACCGGCCCCGGCGGAGCCCGCCGGCCCTTGCCGGACCGACCGCAGCAAGCTACCAGGGCCGGTCAAGAGCCCCCGGGGCGAACCCCCGGGGCCTCTCACCGGCCCGGCGGCGCCGGGAGAACCCCTGGCTCACCAGGACGACTTGCGCACCCCCGGCAGATACCCCGCGTGCGCCTGCTCCCGCAGACTCACCCGGGACAGCCCGAACGCCCGGAAGTAACCGCGCGGGCGCCCGTCCACCTGGTCCCGGTTGCGCACCCGCGTGGCGCTGGCGTCGCGCGGCTGCCTGCGCAGCTCCGCCTGCGCGGCGAGCCGTTCGGCCTCCGTGGACGACGGCCGCCGGATGATTTCCTTCAGCTCGGCCCGCCGGGCGGCGTACCGCGCGACGATCTCCTGCCGCTGGTCGTTCTTCGCGATCTTGCTCTTCTTCGCCATCAGACCTTCACTCCCCGGGCGCGGATCCGGGCGACGGCCGCCTCGACTCCGATCGTGTCGACGGTTTTGATCGCCCTGGCGCTCAGCCGCAGGCGTACGTACCGGCCCTCGCTCGGCAGCCAGTAGCGCTTGGTCTGGATGTTGGGGTCGAACCGGCGTGACGTGCGCCGGTGAGAGTGCGAGATGCGGTTGCCGAAGCCGGGCTGGGTGCCGGTCAGCATGCAGTGCGCGGACATGGTGGTGACGTACCTCTCTGGCTCAGGTGATGTAAATGGAATTCATTTTCAGTAGCATAGCGGCATGGCACGCAATGAACTCCGGCCGGTCATCAAGCTCCGGTCCACGGCCGGGACCGGCTACACCTACGTGACCCGCAAGAACCGTCGCAACGACCCGGACCGACTGACCCTGCGCAAGTTCGATCCGGTGGTCGGCCGCCACGTCGACTTCCGAGAGGAGCGCTGACCCATGCGCAAGGGAATCCACCCGGACTACGGTCCCGTCGTCTTCCGCGACCGCGCCGCGAACTACGCGTTCCTCACCCGCTCGACCATGACGAGCGAGAAGACCATCGAGTGGGAGGACGGCAACACCTACCCGGTCGTCGACGTCGAGATCTCCGACGTCAGCCACCCCTTCTACACCGGCACCGCCCGCGTCCTGGACACCGCGGGACGCGTGGAGCGCTTCGAGCGCCGGTACGGAAAGAAGGGCTGACCCCGTGCCCGAGCTCTCCGTCGTGATCGTCGGCGGCCTGCACGCCGACGCCCGCAGGGCGGCCGTGGCCCGGCTGCTCGCCGACGTGCCCGGCAGCGTCGCCCTCCACCACGACCTGGCGACGGCCGCGGCCGGCGCGGTCGTACGGACCGTCCGCGACGCCACCGGCGTCCTGGACGCGGGGGAGGCGCCGCTCGTCAACGACTGCGCCTGCTGTGCCCTGCGCGAGGACCTGGTCCCGGAGCTGGAGCGGCTCGCGGACGCCGGGCGAACGCCCCTGGCCGTCGTCGAACTGTGGGACTCCGTCGAGCCCAAGGCCATGGCCGAGGTCGTCACGGCCGGCGGGCTCACCGTCACCGGCGTGGTCACCGCCGTCGACCCGGCCCTGGTCCTGCCGTACCTCGGCAACGGCGACGACCTGGCCGACGGCGGTCTCGCCGCCGCCGCCACCGACCAGCGCACGGTCGCCGACACCTTCGCCCGCCAGCTGGAGTACGCCCCCGTCCTCGCGATCGCCGAGTCCCCGGAGGCCGACGACGAGGACCGCGAGCTGCTCGCGCAGCTGCACCCGACGGCCCGCCAGGCCCTGATCGGGCAGGACGCCCCGGCGTACCCGGACGGCGACGGTCTGACGGTTCCGGCCCCGCGGCGGCGCCCGCTCTCGCCGCTGGCCGAGGCCGCCCTGGCCGGCTTCGACGTGGAGTCGGCGGCGGCCGCCCAGCACCCCGCGTGTGCCCTGCTCCCCGCCGAGGCCGACGCGCACGGCGTCTCCACCCTGGTCTGGCAGCAGCGCCGCCCCTTCCACCCGGAGCGGCTCTACGCCGCCCTGGAGGACCTGACCTGCGCGGCCGCCCGCAGCCGGGGCCGGTTCTGGCTCGCCGACAAGCCCGACACGCTGTTCCACTGGGACGCGGCGGGCGGGGCGCTGTGCGTGGAGAGCGCGGGGCCGTGGCTCGCCTCCCTGCCGGACGCGGCCTGGGAGATGGTCCCGCCGGTGCGCCGCGCCGCCGCCGCGCTGGACTGGCACCCCGAGCACGGCGACCGCGGCCAGCACCTGGTCTTCACCTCGCCCGGCCTCGACCGGGACGGCCTGGAGCGGCTGCTGGAGTCCTGCCTGCTGACCGACGCCGAGTACGCGGCCGGGCGCGACGCCTGGCAGCGGCTGCCGCACGCCTTCGACACCCTCCTGGAGGTCTGACCCGAGATGCCCCGCAAGATCGACCGCAAGCCCGTCAAGAACCGCCCCAACCCGCTGGACCAGGCCGGGATCGAGTACATCGACTACAAGGACACCGACCTGCTGCGGAAGTTCATCTCCGACCGCGGCAAGATCCGCAGCCGCCGGGTCACCCGCGTGTCGGCCCAGCAGCAGCGGCAGCTGGCCCGGGCGATCAAGAACGCCCGCGAGATGGCGCTGCTGCCGTACGCCGGCCGCTGAGGCTCACTCCGCGGCTGCCGCACGGCAGCCGCTTGAGCGCCTCCGGCCCGGGTGAGGTTCCCCACGCTTGACGCATGGGGAACCTCATGCTTTGGTCGCGAGGCCGCACGGTGCGCACGCCGGGCGGTCCGTCAGGGCCGGGTGGCCTACCGGGTGTCCGGCGATGGTCCGACCCCGGCACCGGCCCCGAGGACGACGTCACGGTCATCCGCGCGGCCCATTTCTCCCCGCCCCCGCATCCTGCGGCCGTCTTCCGCATGGAGACCGGCCGGCCCTGCCCGAGGCCCCGGGCCCCACGCCCCAGCTCCCGCTTCTCGCGCCTCGCCACCGCCCCGGCGCCCGTCCCCGCCGCCGAGCGGATGCTCCGCCTCCACGACACCTCCGCCGAACCCGCCGACTTCGTCGCAGGCGATAGGGAACGCGCGGCGGTGTGGACCCGTCAAACAGGCATGAGCTTTCGGTAAAGCGGTCGTCAAAGCTGTAACCGGAGGACCACCCCACGTGCACGTGCATCTGCCCATGCATCTGCACATGAACAGGGCTATGATCCGGGTCAGTTGACCACTGCATCAATGGCCACACAAGCCAGTGCACCACCGGGGAGCGACCTGTGGACCACGACGTGTACAACGGTATGGCGGCCGCCGGGCTGCACGGTGTGGCCTGGCAGAAGAGCCGGCACAGCAACTCGCAGGGCTCATGCGTGGAGTTCGCCCGGCTGCCGGGCGGTGACGTGGCCGTCCGCAACTCGCGCTTTCCCGACGGCCCCGCGCTGGTCTACACCCGTGCGGAGATCGAGGCCATGCTGCTGGGCGTGAAGGACGGCGAGTTCGACCACCTGGTGGGGGGCTGACGCTCCGACAAACCCCTCCGCAAAACAGGGCAATCGGTACTCAACGTGCCACGACGCGCGTAGAACCGCGGCGCCAGGAAGCGCCGCGGTCTCTCATTCCGTGTTCGGCCCCGAACCGGGCTGCGGCAGCCGGAACAGCGCCCAGACCACCTTGCCGCTGAGCGCGCCGGCGAGCGGATGCCAGCCCCAGCTGTCGCTGAAGGAGTCGACGAGGAACAGCCCCCGGCCCGACTCGGCCGAGAAGTCGTCGGCCTCCCGGGCGACGGGACTGTCGTGACTGGGATCGCGCACCGCGCACACCAGTCGCTCGGTCCACCGCATCAGGTGCAGCCGTACGGAAGGTTCCTGACCGGTGAAGCACCGGGGGCTCGCCGGCAGGCCGTGCCGCAGGGCGTTGGTGACGAGTTCCGAGACCACCAGGCAGACGTCGTCGAAACGGTCGCCCAGGTCCCACTGGTCGAGGGTTCTGCGGGTGAACTGCCGTGCCTCGCGCACCGCTTCGTAGCGGGCGGGCAGAGCGCAGGAGGCGGCGTCGGACACGGCCGCGGGGTCCAGCGGCGGAAGGCCCTGCCGTAAAGGCTCGAGCATGGTCGATCCATTCGTCCCCATGCGAGGCACTCCCGGGAATTCGCGGTCGGTGCGATGCGGCGGTGGTGCGGGACCATGGTTTCGGATGCGTACAGCAGATGCAAGGGCAGATGCACGTGCACGTGACCGGAATGAGTCGTCCCGTACCGCTTGTTGGTCAATTTTTCCGTCATCTTCGCGCCCCCGTCTGCCCGTTCGCTTGTCACTTTCTTGCTTTCCGCGCGCGTGCGTCCCCTGGCGCGATTCCGTTTCCGTAACCGGACGAGTACTGCTCGGAGTGTTTTAGTGGCAGACTTCGGCCCCTGAAGACGTTGGGGAGGCTGGCGAACGTGAGCGCGGGAGAGCCGGGATCGGTGGTGCGGCGCATGCTGCTCGGATCACAACTCAGGCGACTGCGTGAGGCGCGGGGCATCACGCGCGAGGCGGCGGGCTACTCGATCCGCGCCTCCGAGTCGAAGATCAGCCGGATGGAGTTGGGCCGGGTGAGCTTCAAGACCAGAGACGTCGAGGACCTGCTGACGCTGTACGGCATCACGGACGAGCAGGAGCGCGCCTCCCTGCTGTCCCTGGCCAAGGAGGCCAACGTCGCGGGCTGGTGGCACAGTTACTCGGACGTGCTGCCCAGCTGGTTCCCCACCTACGTCGGCCTGGAGGGCGCCGCCTCGCTGATCCGGGCGTACGAGGTGCAGTTCGTGCACGGCCTGCTCCAGACCGAGGCGTACGCGCACGCGGTGGTCCGGCGGGGCATGCAGGGTGCGAGCGAGGCCGACGTGGAGCGGCGCGTGGCGCTGCGCCTGGAGCGGCAGAAACACCTCGTCGACGAGAGCGCGCCCGACTTCCACATCATCCTGGACGAGGCCGCCCTGCGCCGCCCGTACGGTGACCGCGAGGTGATGCGCGGCCAGCTCCAGCACCTCATCGAGGTCTCCGAGCGGCCCAACGTGCGGCTGCAGGTGGTGCCGTTCAGCCTCGGCGGCCACTCCGGCGAAAGTGGCGCGTTCACGATCCTCAGCTTCCCGGAGTCCGACCTCTCGGACGTCGTCTACCTGGAGCAGCTCACCAGTGCGCTGTACCTGGACAAGCCCGAGGACGTCGCCCAGTACGAGAAGGCGCTCAAGGAGCTCCAGAGCGACAGCCCGGGCCCTTCGGAGAGCCGGGATCTTCTCCGAGGGCTCCTCCAACTCTCCTGAAACATAAGTACGATGACGTGTGATCAGATCGTGAAGGCGCGATCGAGGGTCTGCTAGGGATCGAGGGATCACATGTCGTCGTCCTACTTCACCGACCTTGCACAGCAGTACATCGACGGTGAGTGGCGCCCGGGTACCGGTTCCTGGGACATCATCGACTTCAACCCGTACGACGACGAGAAGCTCGCGTCGATCACGATAGCCACGGTCGACGAGGTCGACCAGGCGTACCGGGCGGCCTCCCGTGCCCAGAAGCAATGGGCCGCGACCAACCCCTATGCCCGCCGTGCCGTCTTCGAGAAGGCCCTGAGGCTCATCGAGGAGCGTGAGGCCGAGATATCCGAGGCGATCATCACCGAGCTCGGCGGGACGCGTCTGAAGGCCGCCTTCGAACTGCACCTCGCCAAGGAGTTCCTGCGCGAGGCGGTCCAGCTGGCACTGCGCCCCGAGGGCCGGATCCTCCCCTCGCCGGTGGACGGCAAGGAGAACCGCGTCTACCGCGTGCCGGTCGGTGTCGTGGGCGTGATCAGCCCCTTCAACTTCCCGTTCCTGCTGTCGATCAAGTCCGTCGCCCCGGCGCTCGCGCTCGGCAACGCCGTGGTGCTCAAGCCGCACCAGAACACGCCGATCGTCGGCGGCTCCCTGGTCGCGAAGATCTTCGAGGACGCGGGGCTGCCCGGCGGTCTGCTGAACGTCGTCATCACCGACATCGCGGAGATCGGCGACGCCTTCCTGGAGCACCCGGTGCCCAAGGTCATCTCCTTCACCGGCTCCGACCAGGTCGGCCTGCACGTGGCGACCGTCTGCGCCCGGCTGTTCAAGCGCTCGGTCCTCGAACTGGGCGGCAACAGCGCACTGGTGGTCCTCGACGACGCCGACGTCGACTACGCGGTCGACGCGGCCGTCTTCAGCCGGTACGTCCACCAGGGCCAGGTCTGCATGGCCGCCAACCGCGTCCTGGTCGACCGGTCCGTCGCCGACGAGTTCACCGAGAAGTTCGTCGCCAAGGTGAAGACCCTCAAGGCGGGCGACCCGCGCGACCCTCAGACCGTCATCGGCCCGGTCATCAACTCCTCGCAGGCGGACGCCGTCGCGGGCGCGGTCGAGCAGGCCCTCGCCGAGGGCGCCACGGCCCTGGTGCGCGGCGGGCGCACCGACAACCTCGTCGAGCCGTCCGTCCTGACCGGCCTGCCCGCCGACTCGGCCCTGCTGCGGCAGGAGATCTTCGGCCCGGTCGCCTTCCTCGTCCCCTTCGACGGTGAGGAGGAGGCCGTACGCCTCGTCAACGACACCCCGTACGGCCTGAGCGGTGCCGTCCACACCGGGGACATCGAGCGGGGCGTGAACTTCGCCAAGCAGATCGACACGGGCATGTTCCACGTGAACGACGGCACCGTCCACGACGAGCCGATCGTCCCGTTCGGCGGCGAGAAGCACTCGGGCCTCGGCAGGCTCAACGGCGAGACGATGGTGGACTCGTTCACCACGACCAAGTGGATCTCTGTGCAGCACGGCCGGAGCGGGTTCCCGTTCTGAGCCCTTTCCGCGCCTTTCGCGTGCCGGGCCCTTGCGGACAGAACCTGACCGCAAGGGCCCGTAGCTTCGTACGGTGCCGAGGGAGAGGCCCCCGGATCCGGCGAAAGGCGGCGGTCATGGTCACTCACGTTCCCGCGGAGGCACACGGCGACGAGCGCGGCGCGTTGCTCTCCTTCATCGCCGAGCAGCGCGGCGGCATCCGCCGGACCGTGCTCGGGCTGACGGACGAGCAGGCCGTGAGCACGCCCAGCGCCAGTGAGCTGTCGCTGGCCGGGTTGCTCAAGCACGTCGCCGAGGTCGAGCAGGGCTGGATCGCCCGGGCCAAGGGCGAGCCGCCGGCCGTCCACCGGGACGAGTCGAACTGGCACGAGTGCTTCCGGCTGGTGGGCGACGAGACCGTGGAGTCCTGTCTCGCGTACTACGAGAAGGTGGCGGCCGAGACGGAGTCGTTCATCCGCTCGGCTCCCAGCCTCGACGACACCTTCCTGCTGGCGAAGACGTCCTGGAACCCGAAGGACGAGTGGCTCTCGCTGCGCTGGCTGTGCCTGCACCTGATCCGCGAGACGGCCCGGCACGCCGGCCACGCCGACATCATCCGCGAGTCGCTGGACGGTGCCACCGCGTTCCAACTGGTGGCGAAGGAGCAGGGCAGCTCCTGGGCCTGACCTCCCTGGTTCTACGCTGGCCCCATGTCAGCGATCCGTCTCCTCGTGCTCGGCGCGGTCCGCATGCACGGGCGGGCCCACGGCTACCAGGTGCGCAACGACCTGGAGTACTGGGGCGCGCACGAGTGGTCCAACGCCAAGCCCGGCTCGATCTACCACGCCCTGAAGCAGATGGCGAAGCAGGGACTGCTGCACGCGCACGAGGTCGCCCCGTCCACGGCCGGCGGCCCGCCGCGCACGGAGTACGAGATCACCGAGACGGGGACCGAGGAGTACTTCCGGTTGCTGCGCGAGGCGCTGGTCACGTACGACCAGCGGGGGGACGTGAAGACGGCCGCCGTCGGCTTCGTCGTCGACCTGCCGCGGGCGGAGGCGGTCGCGCTGCTGAAGGAGCGCACCCTGCGGATCGAGCAGTGGCGGGCCTCCGTCCTGGAGCACTACGTCCCCGAGGAGGGGCCCGGACAGCTGGGCCACATCGGCGAGATCATGAACATGTGGGTCCACACGGCCCACTCCGAGGCCGAGTGGACCCGCGGTCTCATCGAGCGCATCGAGGGCGGCGCCTACACCTTCGCCGACGAGGGCGACCCGTTCGTCGGCGTCCTGGCCGAGGACGCGGAGAACCCGTACGCGACGGGGGAGCGGCATCCCGGGGACGACCACTAATCAAATTTGCCGAATGGGTGAGGCCGGGTTACCTTCATCCTCGTAGTCAAGTTTGACTAGCGAGGGAGTTCCTGTGGCCGACACGGCGATCACCGTCGAAGGCGCGGAGAAGAGATACGGCGACAAGAAGGCGCTGGACGGGCTCGACCTGCGGGTCGCGCGCGGCACGGTGCACGGGGTGCTCGGCCCGAACGGCGCGGGCAAGACCACCCTGGTGAGGGTGATGTCCACGCTGCTGCGACCCGATGCGGGCCGGATCGAGGTGGCCGGGCACGACGTGGTGCGCGAGGCGTACGCCGTACGGCTGCGCATCGGCCTGCTCGGCCAGCACGCCGCACTCGACGAGGAGCTCGGCGGCCGGCAGAACCTGGAGCTGTTCGGCCGGCTGCACCACCTGGGCGCCAGGCGGGCACGCGCGCGTGCCGACGAGCTCCTGGAGCGCTTCGACCTGGCCGACACCGGCCGCAAGGCGGTCCGGCAGTACAGCGGCGGCATGCGGCGGCGCCTGGACCTCGCGGCCTCCCTGATCACCGAACCGGAGGTGCTGTTCCTGGACGAGCCGACCACCGGCCTCGATCCGCGCGGCCGCGCCGAGGTGTGGAACTCCGTTCGCTCCCTGGTCGGCGGCGGTACGACGGTCCTGCTCACCACGCAGTACCTGGAGGAGGCCGACCAGCTCGCCGACCGCATCTCGGTCGTCGACGCCGGCCGGGTCATCGCCGAGGGCACGGCGGACGCGCTGAAGGCGGAGACGGGCGGCGACCGCATCGACGTGGTCCTGCGCGACGCGGGCCAATTGGAAGCGGCCGTCGCCCTGTTGCCCCTCACGGGGGTCACGGTCGACACCGACCGCCGTCTGCTGAGCGCCCCCGTGATCGACCGCATGGAAGCGCTCTCCGGGGTCGTACGGGCCCTTCAGGAGGCCGGCATCGAGGCGGAGGACGTCGCCCTGCGCCGCCCGACGCTGGACGAGGTGTTCCTGCACCTCACCGGAGACGACCGCCGAGTGAAGGAGGCCGCGTGACCGCCCACGCCCTGACCGACTCCTGGACCATGACCCGCCGGGAACTCGCCCGCTGGGGACGGCAGCCGGTCCAGCTGGTCGTCAACCTGATCTTCCCCGTGATGCTCCTGCTCATGTTCGGCTATTTGATCGGCGGCGGCCGGGGAGTGAGCGGCGAGTACCGCGACTACCTGATCCCCGGCATGCTCGCGCTCACCATGGCCTTCGGCCTGGAGGGCACGATGATCGCCGTCACCCGGGACCTCGACAAGGGCGTCATCGACCGCTTCCGCTCGATGCCCATGGCCAACGGAGCGGTGTTGGTGGGCCGTTCGGCCGCCGACATGCTCCAGTCGGCGCTGGCCCTGCTGGTGCTCATCGGCGTGGGCGCCGCGCTCGGCTGGCGGGTCCACGGCGGCCCGGTGGCCTTCCTGGGCGCCGTGGGCCTGCTGCTCCTGTTCCGGTTCGCCATGCTGTGGATCGGCATCCACCTGGCGCTGGTGGCCGGGAAGCCGGAGATGGTCCAGGCCGTGCAGATCCTGGTCTGGCCGGTCGGCTTCCTGTCCAACGCCCTGGCCCTCCCCGACACCATGCCCGGCTGGCTCGGCACGGTCGTCGAGTGGAACCCCATGTCCCACACGGCCACGGCCGTCCGGGACCTGTTCGGCACCCCCGGCGCGGAGCCCGGGCACGTGTGGGCGGCGATCGTCTGGCCCCTCGTCCTGCTGGCGGTGTTCTTCCCGCTGGCGGTACGGAGGTTCGGTCGGCTGAGCCGCTAGTGGTGGAAACCGGTGGCCGCGTCCTTGTCCCGGGTGAAGGGGCGCGGCTGCCGGCGCAGTTCCGGCAGCAGCCGTTCCAGGTCCTGGGCGAGCAGCTCGGCGAGGTCCGCCGAGAAGCCGTTGCGGCACACCACCCGCAGCACGGACAGGTCCTCCCGGTGCGGCGGGAAGGTGTACGCGGGCACCAGCCAGCCGCTCTCGCGCAGCCGCCGCGAGACGTCGAAGACGTCGTACGCCGTCACGTCCGGCGCGGTCGTGAAGGCGAACACCGGCAACTGCTCGCCCCGGGTCAGCAGCAGGAAGTCGCCCAGCGCCTCGATCCGCCGGGCGAGCCCCGTGGCCACGTCCCGCGCGGCCTGCTGCACGGCCCGGTAGCCGTCCCGGCCCAGCCGCAGGAACGTGTAGTACTGCGCCACGACCTGTGCGCCCGGCCGGGAGAAGTTCAGCGCGAACGTCGGCATGTCGCCGCCCAGGTAGTTCACCCGGAACACCAGCTCCTCCGGCAGCGCGTCCGCGTCCCGCCACAGCGCCCAGCCGACGCCCGGGTAGACGAGGCCGTACTTGTGCCCCGAGGTGTTGATCGACGCCACCCTCGGCAGCCGGAAGTCCCACACCAGGTCCTCGTCGAGGAACGGCGCGACCATGGCACCGGACGCCCCGTCGACATGCACGGGGATGTCGAGCCCGGTCCGCTCCTGCACCGCGTCCAGCGCCGCGCACAGCTCGGCGACCGGCTCGTAGGACCCGTCGAAGGTCGAGCCCAGGATGCCGACGACGCCGATGGTGTTCTCGTCGCACAGCTCGGCGGCGGCCTGCGGGTCCAGGTGGAACCGCTCACCCTCCATGGGGACCAGCCGGGCCTCCACCTCCCAGAAGTTGCAGAACTTCTCCCAGCAGACCTGCACGTTCACGCCCATCACCAGATTGGGCCGGGCTCCCGGGTACCGGTCGGCGTTGCGCCGCGCCCAGCGCCGCTTCAGCGCCATCCCGGCGAGCATGCACGCCTCGCTCGACCCGGTCGTCGAACAGCCCACGGCCGCCGCCGGGTCGGGCGCGTGCCACAGGTCGGCGAGCATCGCCACGCACCGCCGCTCCAGCTCGGCCGTGCGCGGGTACTCGTCCTTGTCGATCATGTTCTTGTCCCGGCACTCCGCCATCAGCACTCCGGCCTCCGGCTCCATCCAGGTGGTGACGAAGGTGGCTAGGTTCAGCCGCGCGTTGCCGTCCAGCATCAGCTCGTCGCGCACCAGCTGGTGGGCGGTCGCCGGTGCCATGGACTGGTCCGGGAGCCGGTGCGTGGGCGGGGCCTCGGCCATGTCGCCGACCGGGTTGGCGGGGCCGTAGAAGGGATTGACGGACAGGCGGCGTTCGCCGGGCCGGCGCGGGCCTTCGTTGAGCGGCAAGGGAGCCTCCAGGGGGTCGAGAGGGGGTCAGCGGACGGGCGTGCCGTCCGGGTGGAGCTGCATCTGCGGCCGGCCGGTGACCAGCAGCCAGGCCGGCAACGAGGCGACGCAGAGCAGGGCGAGGATCCCCGGCGAGGCGACCAGCACCGCGGCGACGAAGAGGCTGATCCAGCCCTGCCGGGTGATGGCCAGCAGCATCCCGAGCACACCGGCGGACACACCCACGGCGGGATGCACGCCGGACACCAGGGCGTGCGCGCACAGACCGAGGGCGGTGCCGGCGAACACGGCCGGGAAGATGCGCCCGCCGCGGAAACCGCAGGACGCGGCGACGAGCAGCGCGGCCAGTTTCACCACCGTCAGGACGGCGAACTCCCCGGCCGACCGGCCGTCCGGGTCGTGCGCCAGCTCGGCCATCTCGTCGAGCCCCTTGAACAGCGTCAGATGGCCGCCCAGGGCCGCGAGACAGCCCAGCACGGCCCCGCCCGCCGGGAGCATCAGCATCGGGTGCCGCAGCCGGCGGAAGGCACCGTGGACGTACGGGAAGGCGCGCACGGCGCACAGGCCGAGCAGCGCACCGGCGGCGGCGACCACGAGCGCCGCGGCGAGGTCGGCCCACCCGGGCCGGCCGAAGGACGGCAGGTCCAGGTCGAAGCTCGGGTGGTCGACGAGGGTCGCGGTCAGGGCACCGGCCGCGGCGGCGGTCAGCGGCGCGAACAGGTTGTCCCACAGCAGCCCGCGCGTCTCCTGCCGGGCCAGCACCTCGGAGATCACCAGGGCCGCGGCCACGGGCGTGCCGAACAGGGCGCCGATCGTCGCCGCCTCCGCCAGCGCCGGCCAGATCCGGCCCGGCGCCCGGGGGAGGGCCCGGCCGCCCAGCCAGACCGCCAGGCCGACGTTCACGGCGATGATGGGGTTCTCGGGGCCCAGGCTCGGCCCGCCGGCCAGCATCAGCGCGGTCGCCAGCAGCAGCCCCGGCAGCACGGCGGGCGGCAGGACCGGGGCGTCCAGCCCGACCGTGGCCGGATCGGGGCCCGCGTGACCCGGCACCTTCCACACCACCAGCCCGACCGCGACCCCGGTCGCGACGAGCATCACCACCATCCACGCCACCGAGTACCGGCCGACCCCGAGCGCGTCCGGTACGGTCCGCCACAGCACGCCCTGGAGCTTCTCGGCGGCGACTTCCACCGCCACCAGCAGCAGGCTGGACACCACGCCCACGGCCAGTGCGGGCAGGATCGAGGGCAACAGGGCGCGGGCGGGAGCCGCGGGGGTGACGGAGGGCGCCTGCCGCGCGGAGTCCTGGACCACGGGCACACGATAAACGGGCCAAAAGGGACAAACAGGAAACACGCCTGCGTCTCACGTGGCGTGAGGCCCACCGTGAAGCATCTCGGGTGGTCGCCGGTAAACGCGCCAAGTGAAAGGAGCGCGCTTGACTTTCGCCGGTCCGCTTGATTTCCCCCGCAATGCGATGACCGCCCGCTCGCCGGTCAATCATCGTCTACCGGCGAGGGAAGCGGGCGGAGCGGACGCGGGTTCTCGACGGCGTCTCGTTCAGCGTGCCGGCGCGCGGGCTGACGGCGGTGGTCGGGCCTTCGGGCGCGGGCAAGACCACCATGTTCCAGCTGATCGAACGCTTCTACCCGGTGGACGGCGGCAGCGTTCTGCTCAGCGGGCGGAACATCGAGGCGCTGCCCCTCGACACGGTCCGCGGGCTGGTGGGCTACGTCCAGCAGGACAGCGCGGCCATGCGCGGCACCGTCCGGGAGAACCTGACCTACGCCCATCCCCACGCCGGCGACGACGCCATCCGGGAGGCGGTGGAGATGGCCGGCCTCAGCCCGGAAGACCGGCACATCGAACCCGTCCTCGTCTCCATGGCATTCCCTCAGGAGGGAGACGTCACCCCCGCCGAGGCGCCGTCCCGGCTGGCCGCATAGCGCGTCGATCAACCCCCTCGACTGGAAGCTGCTCACTCACTCGGCACCCTCGTGCCGCGTGAGTCCGCGCCCTCCCGCCGAACGACTGGAGGACTCGCTCTGAGCTTTTCCGAGAGAAGGAGGACAGCAATGTCTGTTGTGGCTGACTTCGCCAACACCGAGCTGGCCGACGTGCCCCCGGGCCGTTTCGGCAACGAGGCGACCCGACCATGCTCACCCCGACGGCCACCCTCGCCACCCCTGAGGGCGTCGCCGTGACCGCCGCGACCGCGTACGCGTTCAACGAGGTCACGAACGACCTCGCGGGCTGAACCATCGGCCGGCAGGTGATGCTGACCGGCATCGCCGGCTCCGCCCGATGAAAGACGCGGCGGTACGCCCGATACGCATACCGTGCCGCCGCTTTCCGTATCCACCGTACTCGCATCACACCATCGGGAGCACTCATCCATGTTCCTCAGCGCTCCGCCCGAGGTCACGGCACGCCGAGTGGCTTCGCTGGGTACGCTGGTCTCCGCACTGGAAATGCTGAGCCAGACGCGTAAGTTCGAAGACGGCGAAATGCTGAGCGGCCAATTGGCCAACATGCGCCCCAAGTTCGCCAAGCGTTTCCCCCGGCTGACGCGCGCCCTCGAATCCGGCAGGCGGCGGTCACCCTGTACGGGGTACAGGCGGGTGCTTCCGCCGCCACGCTGATCTGGGGTCACAAGCGCGGAGTGCGCACGGCGGGCAGTGCCGTTCTGGCGGTGACGGGCGCGGCCGGACGACTGCGCTCCCCCTTCGGCGGCGACGGCGCCGACCAGCTCCAGCAAGTGATCAACATCGTCCTTGCCTCGACCGGCACCTTCAAGGACCGCGAGAAGGCCCGCGACGTGGCCATGCGCGCGCTGGCTCTGGAGACGACCATCTCCTACATCGCGTCCGGCGTGGTCAAGCTCGTTTCCCCGGTCTGGCTCAGCGGAGAGGCGTTCAGCGGAGTCATCCGTACGCGCAACTACGGGGACGAGCGTGTCTACCGGCTCGTGTACAAGTACCCGATGGCGGGAAAGCTCGTGACCTGGGGAACGATCGCCGCAGAGTCTCGTTCCCGCTGGTCTTCGTGCTGCCCGGGCCCGCGGCGAAGGCGTTTCTCGGCTCGATGACGCTGTTCCACCTGGGGATCGGCCAGTTTCATGGGCCTCAACCGCTTTGTGCTGGCCTTCGGCGCCACTCACCCGGCGCTTCTCTACGTCTTCGCCCAGAACGACAAGCGCGCGGAGCCGGCCCGTCACGAGGGGTGACGCCGAGGGCGTACGAGCGGGTTACTCGAGCTCGATCACCACGGCCGTGCCGTACGCGCACACCTCCGTGCCGACGTCCGCCGCCTCCGTCACGTCGAAGCGGAACGCGAGCACACCGTTGGCACCACGCGCGCGTGCCTGTTCGACGAGTCGCTCCATGGCCTGGTTGCGGGTCTGCACGAGCGTCTTGGTGAGACCGCGCAGCTCACCGCCGACCATCGACTTCAGCCCGGCGCCGATCTGGCTCCCCAGGTGCCGGGACCGGACGGTCAGGCCGAAGACCTCGCCGAGCACCTCCCGCACGCGGTGGCCGGGTACGTCGTTCGTGGTGACGACGAGGACGTCGGGCTGGGGGCCCTGTCCACCGCCGTATTCATCGATGCCCATGGCACACAGCTTTGACCGGGACGGCTCACAGTGCATCCTGAGTACGCCCATGGAACCTGGGCCATGACGGCCGCGTTGATACTTTGAAGCAGTCAGCCCCAGCCCGTACCCCTCAGCAGCAGGAGCCACATCCCCGTGACCACGCTTGCGCTCGGCCCCGAGTGGCTCAGCCCGGACTACCTGATCTCGACGTTCAGCCTGCCCGGCATCCTGCTCATCGTCTTCGCGGAGTCCGGGCTCTTCGCGTTCCTGCCCGGCGACTCCCTGCTGTTCACGGCGGGTCTCTTCGTGGCCGAGGGCACCTACATCACACAGCCCCTGTGGCTGGTCTGCACGCTGATCGTGATCGCCGCCGTCGTCGGCGACCAAGTGGGCTACATGATCGGCAAATTCCTGGGCCCGAAGCTCTTCAACCGTCCCGACTCCAAGCTCTTCAAGCAGGAGAACCTGGAAAAAGCCCACGAGTTCATGGAGAGGTACGGCCCCAAGGCGATCGTCCTGGCCCGCTTCGTCCCGATCGTGCGCACCTTCGCCCCCATCGTGGCCGGTGCCGGCCGTATGAAGTACCGCACGTTCTTCACGTACAACATCATCGGCGGCATCGCCTGGGGCACGGGTGTCACGGTCGCCGGCTACTGGCTCGGCCAGATCGACTTCATCAAGAAGAACGTCGAGTCGATCCTCATCCTGATCGTCCTGCTCTCCATCGTCCCGATCATCATCGAGTACCTCCGCGACCGCTCCAAGAGGAAGCGCGCGGCGTCCGAGACCCCGGCGGCCCAGCCCTACCCCCCGGTCATGGACGACGCGACGACCCAGCTCCGCCGCATCACCCCGGACGACCAGCCCCACCAGCAGCAGCCGCAGCAGCCCCCGTACGGCAACCAGAACGGCTACAACGACCAGCAGTACTACGGCCAGTACCCCCAGAGCCCGGGCTACGGCCACCAGCAGCCGTACGGCACCCGGCAGGGCGGGGGCGGCCAGCCCCCTTACAACGGCGGCTACTGACAAGCCACGCACGACCGGCAGCCGCGGACGGAGCTAGGGCCTGATCCGAACGACAGGCCCTAGAACCCCCTGGTCCGCTTGGCGGCCCGTCGCTTCTCCGCAGACCCGATCCGCAGGAACATCCGCGAGATCTCGGACCCCAGATTCACCCCGATGGCGATCGCCATGGCCAGAGCCACCGCCTTGGACAGCGACACCAGCCCCGCGTCCACCTTGTTCTGCGCGATCGCCAGCAGCCCGAAGTACGTCGCGGAACCCGGCAGCAACGGCCCGATCGCCGCGGTCGTGTACGGCAGGGCCGAAGCGAACTGATACCGGGACAACAGCTGCCCGAACAACCCCACCAGCCCCGCCGCCGCCGCCGTGGACGCCACCGGCGAGATGTCCCCCGCATAGTGCATCGCGCCGTACACGGTCCACGCGACACCCCCGTTCAGCGTCACCCACACCACGGTGGATCGTTCCTGCTGAAGCAGCACCGCGAAGGCCAGCGACAACAGCATCGACGCGCCGATCAGCAGCACCGGATCGTCGGAGACCCCGAGCGCCGCGTCCGGGTCCAGCCGGGCCCCCAGCTGCACGCCGAAGTACAGCACCAGCAGTACACCCGCGACGATGCCCACGAAGAAGTACAGGACCTCCAGCAGCCGCGCCGACGCGGTGATGTAGAAGCCGGTCAGCCCGTCCTGCACCCCAGCCACCAGCGCCCGCCCGGGCAGCAGCGCGAACAGCCCACCGGTGATCACCGCGGAGGCCTTCACATCCACATGGCTGAGCGTCAGCGCGACCCCGATCGCGGCCGGCGGCGTCGCGGCCACCGTGAACTGGTAGAACTCCGGCAGCCCGCGCCCCGCGCACAGCCACGCCAGCCGGTCGCCGAGCATCGCGCCCAGCGCGGCCGCGACGAACACGATCAGATCACCGCCGACGAGCACGGAGGCCGCACCCGCCAGCAGACCGCTCGCGCCGGTCAGCGCCCAGCCGGGGTAGGGGTGCCGGTTACGGCGGATCTCGGCGAGCCGCCGGTAGGCCTCCTCCAGGGAGACCGCCGTCTCGTCGTCGCTGAGATCGTCCACCAGCTGGTACACGGCCGCCAGCCGCGTGTAGTCGGTGCCTCTGCGGCGCACGGTCCGCGACGCCGTGACCGGGTCGTCGACGAGCGACGGCTGGTACGAGATCGCCAGCAGCGTGAAGGTGACGTTGGGCTCGCATCGGTCCAGGCCGTACGACCGGCAGACGGCGAACATGGCCGCCTCCACGTCCTCGGCGCCCTCACCGCCCGCGAGCAGCAACTCGCCGATACGCAGCGTCAGGTCGAGCACGCGCGGCACGGCGGGCCCCGAGTCGTCGCCGCCGCGCTGGCTCGGCTCCGGCGCCGGCCGCTCCGCCACCGGCATGCGCAGCATGGTGCGCATCCGGTCCTGCCAGGGCACGTCCTTGGTCAGGCTGACCACGGGGATCCCGCTCGGCGGGGTGAACGCCGACGGGGCGTGCTTCGCGCTGTACGTGCTCGGCGGTGTGAACGCCGACCCCTCCGGCTCCGCCGAGGGCACCTGCGAGACGTCCAGCCCCTCCGGCAGGGCGAACTCGGACGTCGCCTCGGACTCCGTACCGGTCACCCTGGGGACGGCGAGGCCCTCGGGGATCGCGAACTCCGACGTCGTCGACATGTCCCCGTCGACGGCGGCCCCCGCCGGAGGCAGGAACATGCTCCTCGCCTCGTCCGACTTGGGCTTGCGGTCCTCCGCGTCCGTCACTGCCTGGCGCTCCCTGTACGACACTGCACGTCAGCCTCAGTACCCGTCAGCCCTTCAGTATGCGCACACACGGACGAACGGGCCGCACGCGCAGGCGTGCGGCCCGATGGCATCAGAGGGTTGGGGTCAGTGACCGCCCTGCTCCTTGAAGCGCTTGTAGGACCGCTCGATCTCAACCTCGGCGTCCGTACGGCCCACCCAGTTGGCGCCTTCGACGGACTTGCCCGGCTCCAGGTCCTTGTAGACCTCGAAGAAGTGCTGGATCTCCAGGCGGTCGAACTCCGACACGTGGTGGATGTCCCGCAGGTGCTCCACACGCGGGTCCGTCGCCGGCACGCACAGCAGCTTGTCGTCGCCACCGGCCTCGTCCGTCATCCGGAACATGCCGATCGCCCGGCACTTGATGAGGCAGCCCGGGAAGGTCGGCTCGTCCAGGATGACCAGCGCGTCCAGCGGGTCGCCGTCCTCGCCGAGGGTGTTCTCGACGAAGCCGTAGTCGGTCGGGTAGGCGGTCGAGGTGAAGAGTCGCCGGTCCAGGCGGATACGACCGGTCTCGTGGTCCACCTCGTACTTGTTGCGCGAACCCTTCGGAATCTCGATCGTGACGTCGAACTCCACCGGTGGCTCCTCCATGATCAACACATAGTTCTGGTGGTTAAGTGTCCCTCACGCCGGTGTGTGATCGCGAAAGGGGCTGGTGGTCGTGCCGGAGCTGCGTCCTTGGCGGGCCGCGAGGCCGCATGTGGTGCGGATCGCGGGTGCCGTACGACGGCGGCTGGCCAGGGCCGCCGCGGCCGCGAAACCACGGGTCGCGCGGCTCGCCCGAGCCGGAAAACCGCAGGTCGCGCGGGTCACGCGGCCGAAGACCTGGCAGTACACCGCGGGCGCCACCACCGCCGGTCTCGCACTGGCCGCCGGTGTGGTGACCGCCGCCGGCCCTGGGACTCCTCGGGTCAGCGTACGGCCGAGCGGGACCGGGCCGCGGCCCTGGGCCGCGCGGGTGGCACAGATCACGGCCGCGTCCCCGGCGCGCCCGCGCAGCCCCGGCCCGCCCCCAGCGCGGGACCCGTGCTGACCGGCCTCGGCGGCGTCAGCACCGTGAAGTCCGCCCCGGACGGCAAGGCCCTCGACAAGACCCTCGCGCCCCTTCTGAAGGACCCGGAACTCGGCCCCCGGCCGGCGGCGGCGGTCGTGGACGTCACGACCGGCAGGCGCCTGTACGGCACGGGCTCGGACACCGCGCTCACCCCGGCCTCGACGACGAAGATCGCCACGGCCGTCGCCGCGCTGTCCGCGCTGGGCGCCGACCACCGCCTCACCACCCGCGCCGCGCTGGAACCCGACACGAAGGAAGTCGTCCTGGTCGGCGGCGGCGACCCCACCCTCACGGCCCGCGAGGCCTCCGACGGCTGGGCCAGCCTGCGCGCCCTGGCCGACCGGACGGCCGCGGCCCTGGTCCAGCGCGGCGTCCGCGACGTGACGCTCTCCTACGACACCACCCTCTACGCGGGAACCCAGAAGCACCCGATCGGGGTCAATCCCAACCTCGCCCTCGTCAGCCCTCTGATGGCCGACGAGGGCCGCACGGACGACTCGACCAGCGGCCCGGCCACCCGCGTGACCGACCCGGCCGCGGACGCGGCCCGCCGCTTCGGGGACCTCCTGAAGGCCCGCGGCATCAAGGCCACCGTCCCCGGCCCGTCGAAGGCCACGACCCGCGCGCAGATCCTGGCCACGGTCTCCTCGCCCCCGCTCTCGGCCCTCGTCGAACGGATGCTGACCCACAGCGACAACGACATCGCCGAGGCCCTCGCCCGCCAGACGGCGATCGCCACGGGCCACCGGGCCGACTTCGCCGGCGCCGACCGGGCGATCAACGCCCGGCTCCGCAAGCTCGGCCTGCCCCTCAAGGGTGCCGCCTTCAAGGACGGCAGCGGCCTGAACCGCGCCGACAGACTGACGGCCGACCTGCTCACCGCCCTCCTGGCCAAGGCGGCCGACCCCGCGCACCCCGAACTCCGCCCGGCCCTCACCGGCCTTCCCGTCGCCGGCTTCACCGGTACCCTGACCACCCGCTACACGGACGGAGCAGCCGGCGTCGTCCGCGCCAAGACAGGCACCCTGACCGGCGTCAACACCCTCGCAGGCACGGTCGTCGACCAGGACGGCCGCCTGCTGGCCTTCGCCTTCATGGCCAACGACACCAGAAACCCGGCGGCGGCCCAGAAGGCCCTGGACAAGGCGGCAACGACGCTGGCGGCATGCGGCTGCCGGTAACCACCTACCCGGCCGTGGGCGGCCGGTCTGCCTGGCCGTGGGCAGCCGACCTGCCTGGCCGTGGGCAGCCGACCTGCCTGGCCGTGGGCAGCCGACCTGCCTGGCCGTGGGCAGCCGACCTGCCTGGCCGTGGGCGGCCGGTCTGCCCGGCCCTGGCCAGCCGACTTGACTGGCCGTGGGCAGTCGTTCCGCTGGGGCGGAACGGGTGGGCACGGCCTGCAACGCCGAGCACCGGCCAAGACACCCCAGCCCCTGCCGACCACACACCCCAGCCACAACGCCGAGGACCCGACAAACGAACCCGGCGTCCCCAACCCTCGCCGCCCTGCCCCAGCGGCCAGCGCTCACGTACGGTTGACGCATGACGAGCATCGGTGGTGCTTCAACCGGCATGGTCGACTGGAATCTCGCGGTCGCGACCGCGACCCGGCTCGTACGGCCGGGCCCCGACGTCAGCGCCGACGAGGCCCGGGCCGTCGTCGCGGAGCTGCGCCGGCATGCCAAGTCCTCGGAGGGACACGTCCGGGGCTTCACTCGTCTGGGCACGGAGGAGGGCCACGACACCCCCGTCCTGGTCGTCGACCGCCCGGGCTGGATCCGGGCGAACGTCGCCGGCTTCCGGGAACTCCTCAAGCCCCTGCTCGACAAGATGCAGGACCGGCGCGGCGACACCCCCGGCGGCACGGTCATGAGCGCCGTCGGCGGCAAGGTCACCGGCGTGGAGCTGGGCATGCTCCTGTCCTTCCTGGCCTCCCGCGTCCTCGGCCAGTACGAGACCTTCGCCCCGGCCACGCGCCAGTTCCCGGCCGGGGGCCCTGACGCACCGAACGGCGGCGGCCGGCTCCTGCTCGTCGCCCCGAACATCGTGCACGTGGAGCGCGAACTCGACGTCGACCCGCACGACTTCAGGCTCTGGGTGTGCCTGCACGAGGAGACGCACCGCACGCAGTTCACGGCCGTGCCCTGGCTGCGCGACCACCTCGAGGGCGAAATCCAGTCGTTCCTGGGTGAGACCGACGTCGACCCCATGACCGTCCTGGAACGCGTACGCGAAGCCGCCCAGAGCCTCGCCGGAGGCCGCCCCGAGGCCGAGGAGGACGACGGCGGGCGCTCCTTCGTCGAGATCGTGCAGACCCCTGCCCAGCGCGAGATCCTCGCCCGCCTCACGGCCGTGATGTCCCTGCTGGAGGGCCACGCCGACTTCGTGATGGACGGCGTCGGACCGGACGTCGTACCGAGCGTCGGGGAGATCCGCGAGAAGTTCCAGCAGCGCCGCGCCAAGGGCGCCTCCCGCCTGGACCTGGCCCTGCGCAAGCTGCTCGGCCTGGACGCCAAGCTCCGGCAGTACCGGGACGGCGAGCGCTTCGTACGGGCCGTCGTCGACGAGGTCGGCATGGACGGCTTCAACCGCGTGTGGACGTCGCCCAACACCCTCCCCACCAAGACGGAGATCGCCAAACCGGCGGACTGGATCGCGCGGGTGCATCGGAGGGCCGAGTAGTGAACATCGCGGGAAGGTCGTGAAGGGAAACGGGCCGACGGCAGGCGAACGCCCCTCCAATCACCCGTCCGAGGGACCGTGAGCGAGGGGTGGGCGTGCAATGCTCGGGGAACGGCCCGGTTCTGTCACCATCTACACACTCTGCGTGACCGGTATCGGGTTCACCCCCCGAAAACTTCATGAAGGGAACCGGACATGGGTCCCCATCCTGCGGTCGCGGCGATACGCCTGGCGGTCCGCCGCGTCCTCCACGACCTCCTCACCGAACATGGCATCACCGCCGCACCCCCGCACGCCCCCTCGCACGAGCTGCCGCCCCCGCCGCTCGTGCTCGTGGCATGCTCCGGCGGCGCCGACTCCATGGCCCTCGCCTCCGCCATCGCCTTCGAGGCCCCCAAGCTCGGCATCAGAGCCGGTGGCGTGACCGTCGACCACGGCCTCCAGCCCGGCTCCGACGTGCGGGCCGCGGAAGTCGTCCTGCGCCTGCGCGACCTCGGCCTCGACCCCGTCGACTCCGTCGCCGTGACCGTCGGCCGCGCGGGCGGGCCCGAAGCCGCCGCCCGCGACGCCCGCTACGCCGCACTCGACACCGCCGCCGAACGCCACGACGCCACCGCGGTCCTGCTCGGCCACACGCGGGACGACCAGGCCGAAACCGTCCTGCTGGGCCTCGCGCGCGGCTCCGGCATCCGCTCCCTGTCCGGAATGGCCGCGGTCTCGGGGCCGGCGGCCGTTACCGGCGCCCCTTCCTGGAACTCGACCGGCAGACCGCCCGCAAGGCCTGCATGGTCCAGTCCCTGCCCGTCTGGGACGACCCCCACAACGCCGACCCGGCCTACACCCGCTCCCGACTGCGCCACGAAGGCCTGCCAGCCCTGGAGAAGGCCCTCGGCAAGGGCGTCGTCGAGGCCCTCGCCCGTACGGCCCAGCTCTCCCGCGACGACGCCGACGCTCTCGACGACTGGGCCGCCCAGGCCGAGGCCACCGTCCGCGACGCCGCCGGGCTCCTGGAGTGCGCGAAGCTCTACGCCCTGCCGCCCGCCGTGCGCCGCCGCGTCCTGCGCCGGGCCGCCATCGCAGCCGGTGCCCCGGCCGGTTCGCTGTTCGCCCGGCACATCGAGGAAGTCGACCGGCTGATCACCTGCTGGCGCGGTCAGGGTGCCATCAACCTCCCCGGCAAGGTCGAGGCCCGGCGGCAGGGTGGCAGACTGGTGATTCGGCAAGGCTGAATCACGACCCCTCCGGGCAGTCGGTGGAGGGGCCGCTCAGTCAGGGACGACCGAAAGTGATGCGGGTGGACGCGAAAGACATGGGTGCCGACCTTCAGCAGGTACTCATCACCAAGGAAGAGATCGACGCCAAGCTGGCCGAGCTGGCCGCGAAGATCGACGCGGAGTACGCGGGCAAGGACCTGCTGATCGTCGGCGTCCTCAAGGGCGCGGTGATGGTCATGGCCGATCTCGCCCGGGCGCTGTCCACCCCGCTCACCATGGACTGGATGGCCGTATCCTCGTACGGGGCGGGCACCCAGTCCTCCGGTGTGGTGCGGATCCTCAAGGACCTCGACACCGACATCAAGGGCAAGCACGTCCTCATCGTGGAGGACATCATCGACTCCGGCCTGACCCTGTCCTGGCTGATCTCCAACCTCGGCTCGCGCGAGCCCGCCTCCCTCAAGGTGTGCACGCTGCTGCGCAAGCCCGAGGCCGCGAAGGTCGCCATCGACGTGGAATGGGTCGGGTTCGACATCCCCAACGAGTTCGTCGTCGGCTACGGCCTCGACTACGCCGAGAAGTACCGCAACCTCCCGTTCGTCGGTACGCTCGCGCCCCACGTGTACGGCGGCTGAGACTCCGGCCGGGGTGCCGTGACGGTGATCGGGAACCCCAGCGCGCTTCCCGCCGTTGGAGCATGCGTAGACGGATCGCCAGCCGTCCCGCGCGGCTTCAGGTGACAATGCTGGGGTACCGTCCGAAGAACAGGCTTTATCAAACTCACTATGGCAGGAGGGACGGGGCGGCACCGCTCCGTATGGATGGACGTGAAGCGATACTTCCGTGGGCCGGTCATGTGGATCGTGCTGGCCGTCCTTGCCGTGGTCGTGTTGATGCAGGTCGTCGGCTCGTCCGGCGGCTACAAGACGGTGGACACCGGCCAGGTCGTCCAGGCGATCAACCAGAACAAGGTGGAGTCGGCCAAGCTCACCACCGGCGATGACGAGACCATCAAGGTCACGCTCAAGAAGGGCGTAAAGGTCGAGGGCAGCTCGAAGATCCAGGCGAGCTACATCGGCAACCAGGGCGAGGAGATCGCCAGCACGCTGCAGAACAAGTTCCAGAGCGAGCAGATCCCGGACGGCTACACGGTCTCGCCGTCCAAGCAGAACCCGTTCATCGGGATGCTGATCTCTTTCCTGCTTCCCTTGATTCTCATCGTGGTCCTCTTCCTGTTCCTGATGAATCAGATGCAGGGCGGCGGCTCCCGCGTCATGAACTTCGGGAAGTCCAAGGCCAAGCTCATCACCAAGGACACCCCGAAGACGACGTTCTCGGACGTCGCCGGGTCGGACGAGGCCGTCGAGGAGCTCCACGAGATCAAGGAGTTCCTCCAGGAGCCGGCCAAGTTCCAGGCCGTCGGCGCCAAGATCCCCAAGGGCGTTCTGCTCTACGGGCCTCCCGGTACCGGCAAGACCCTGCTCGCGCGTGCCGTCGCGGGCGAGGCCGGGGTGCCGTTCTACTCGATCTCCGGTTCCGACTTCGTCGAGATGTTCGTCGGTGTCGGCGCCTCTCGGGTGCGTGACCTGTTCGAGCAGGCCAAGGCGAACGCCCCGGCGATCGTCTTCGTCGACGAGATCGACGCGGTCGGCCGTCATCGCGGCGCCGGCCTCGGCGGTGGTCACGACGAGCGCGAGCAGACGCTGAACCAGCTGCTCGTCGAGATGGACGGCTTCGACGTCAAGGGCGGCGTGATCCTCATCGCCGCGACGAACCGGCCCGACATCCTCGACCCGGCGCTGCTGCGCCCCGGCCGCTTCGACCGGCAGATCGCCGTCGACCGCCCGGACATGCAGGGCCGTCTGGAGATCCTCAAGGTTCACCAGAAGGGCAAGCCGGTCGCCCCGGATGTCGACCTGTCGGCCGTCGCCCGCCGTACGCCCGGTATGACGGGTGCCGATCTGGCCAACGTGCTGAACGAGGCCGCCCTGCTGACGGCCCGCAGCGACCGGAAGCTGATCGACAACCACATGCTGGACGAGGCGATCGACCGTGTGGTCGCGGGCCCGCAGAAGCGGACCCGGATCATGTCGGACAAGGAGAAGAAGATCACCGCGTACCACGAGGGCGGCCACGCCCTGGTCGCGGCGGCCTCGCCGAACTCCGATCCCGTCCACAAGATCACGATCCTGTCGAGAGGCCGCGCCCTCGGCTACACGATGGTGCTGCCGGACGAGGACAAGTACTCGACCACGCGCAACGAGATGCTGGACCAGCTGGCCTACATGCTGGGCGGCCGCGCGGCCGAGGAGCTCGTCTTCCACGACCCGACGACGGGTGCCGCCAACGACATCGAGAAGGCCACGGGCCTGGCCCGGGCGATGGTCACGCAGTACGGCATGACCGAGCGTCTCGGCGCGATCAAGTTCGGCGGTGACAACACCGAGCCGTTCCTCGGACGTGAGATGTCTCACCAGCGCGACTACTCGGAAGAGGTCGCGGCGCTGGTCGACGAAGAGGTCAAGAAGCTCATCGAGACCGCGCACAACGAGGCGTGGGAGATCCTGGTCGAGAATCGCGACGTGCTGGACAACCTGGTCCTGGCGCTCCTGGAGAAGGAGACGCTGGGCAAGGAGGAGATCGCCGAGATCTTCGCCCCGATCGTCAAGCGCCCGCCGCGGCCTGCCTGGACGGGGTCCTCCCGCCGTACGCCGTCCACCCGTCCGCCGGTCCTCTCCCCCAAGGAGCTGGCCCTGACGAACGGGGCGAACGGCGCGACGCCGGCCATCACCACCGCGAAGAGCACCGCGGCGGACCCCGCCCCGGCGCCCGAGCGAACCCCGGAGGAACGCCCCGAGAGCTGACCACCGCTCTCCCGGCGGCCCCGCCGGGTCCGGAATGGATGCCGCGCCCCCCAGGTTTTAGCCTTGGGGGCGCGGCTTTTCGCCATCTGCGCAGGCCGCCCCGTGATGACACAGGAACGAGGCACCAGATGACCGACCCCGTGACGCTGGACGGCGAGGGCCAGATCGGCGAGTTCGACGAGAAGCGGGCCGAGAACGCCGTACGCGAACTGCTGATCGCGGTCGGCGAGGACCCTGACCGGGAGGGGCTTCGGGAGACTCCGGCGCGGGTGGCGCGAGCGTACAAGGAGATATTCGCGGGGCTGTGGCAGAAGCCCGAGGACGTGCTGACCACGACGTTCGACATAGGTCATGACGAGATGGTCCTCGTGAAGGACATTGAGGTGTACTCGACATGTGAGCACCATCTGGTGCCGTTCCGGGGCGTCGCCCACGTCGGGTACATCCCCGCGACCAACGGAAAGATCACCGGACTGTCCAAGCTGGCCCGGCTCGTGGACGTCTACGCCCGGCGTCCGCAGGTGCAGGAACGACTCACCACGCAGATCGCTGACTCGCTGATGGAGATTCTGGAGCCGCGCGGGGTCATCGTGGTCGTGGAGTGCGAGCACATGTGCATGTCGATGCGGGGGATCCGCAAGCCCGGCGCGAAGACGCTGACGTCGGCCGTGCGGGGCCAGCTGCGGGACGCGGCGACACGGAACGAGGCGATGAGCCTCATCATGGCGCGCTGACGCCGGGCGTCACACGGTCGGCGCCGCCCCCGTGCCGTCGTGCTCGTCGTCCTCCGGGAGCTTGCAGACGCGCTCCAGGAAGATGGCGGCCGCGATGACGCCGATGCCCGCGAGGACCGAGAAGCCGGCGGAGATGGCCTGGTCGCGGCGGGCGGGGTTGTCGAGGGACTCCAGCAGGAAGACGCCGGTGCCGCCGTACATCCCGGAGACGAGGGCGGCGACCAGGGCGCTGGCCTGGCCGAAGACGACCGCGCGGGCCGCCATCATGGGATCGACGCCCTTGGCGTCGGGCTGCCGGTCGCGCTGGGCTTTCAGACGGGCGCGGAGCGAGAGCGCCGTGGCCAGCAGGACCACGGCGATCAGGGTCAGCACGATGGGGGCGGCCAGGGGCACGCTCGGCAGTGTCCCGACCGAGTTCCACAGGCGGGCGCCCGCCCAGGACAGCACCCCTGCCACGACGAAGACGCCGGCCAGCACCCTGATGCGCAGCTCTTTCACAGTGTCCCTTCGGTTCCCCCGGCTCCGGCCCGGTTGCGCAGCCGTCTCGACCTTAACGGCTACTCGGGCAGCCGGAGTTCCAGGTCCGTGCGGGGCGCCACGCCTTCGCGGGTGACGGAGTCCAGCAGGCCGGCGACCGGGCCGCGGCCGGGCAGCTGCGCCTCGGGGTCCAGGTCGTGCCAGGGGGCCAGGACGAAGGCGCGCTCGTGGGCGCGGGGGTGGGGGAGGGTGAGCTGCGGGTCGTCGGAGACGACGTCGGCGTAGGAGACGATGTCGACGTCCAGGGTGCGGGGGCCCCAGCGCTCGTCCCGGATGCGGTGGAAGGCCTCCTCGACCGCGTGCGCGCGCTCCAGCAGCGAGGACGGCGGCAGGGTGGTCTTCAGGACGACGACCGCGTTGAAGTAGGCGGGCTGGCTGCCGGGCTCCACGCCCCAGGGCTCGGTCTCGTAGACCGGGGAGACGGCCTTGATGCGGACACCCGGGGTGTCCCCCAGGGCGTCGATGGCTCCCTGGAGGGTCTCCAGGCGGTTGCCGAGGTTGGAGCCGAGGGCGACCACGGCCCGTTTCGGATTGCTGAGCGTGGTGTCGGCGGCGTCGACCTTCTCGACGACGGAGGCGGGTACCGGCTGTACGGTCGGGTCGCTGGGACCCTTGAGGAAGGGTGCAGTCATACTCGGCTCCGGGTGATGGTGACGGTCACGTCGTCGAAGGGGACCGTGATCGGGGCGTCCGGCTTGTGGACGCACACCTCGACCTGCCGGACCCCGTCGTGCTTCAGACATACCTGGGCGATGCGCTCGGCGAGCGTCTCGATGAGGTTGACGGGCTCGCCCTTGACGACGGCCACGACCTCCTCGGCCACGATGCCGTAGTGCACGGTCTTCGCCAGGTCGTCGTCGGCCGCGGCCGGCCGGGTGTCCAGGCCGAGGACGAGGTCCACGATGAAGGTCTGGCCCTCCTCGCGTTCCCTCGGGAACACCCCGTGATGCCCGCGGGCCTTCAGGCCGCGCAGCGCGACACGATCCACGCGAATCACTCCTGCAATCGTCGGTCACGGCCGGTCGGTGCCGTGTGCGGGCGGCACGCCGGCCTCAGTCGAATCTACCTGCGAGCCTGGACGGGGCCGGGCCGCGGGGGCGTGGGCCCGGGCCGGGACCGGCAGGATTCATCCGGCGTTTCCCCTGGGGAACCCGGCGGCTCACGGGTTGGTAGCCGCCCATACCCGCGGCTCCGTGATTCCAACCACTTCCTGGCACGTACCCACTCAGGCGGGGGTGTCGCCCTGCTCGTCCTCGTCGGTTTCGGCCAGAACGGGGGAGGCGTGGTGCGACCAGAGTTTCCACCCCGCGGGCGTGCGCCGGAACACGTTGGTGGCGACCACGAGCTGGCCGACGAGCGGGCCGAGCTCCTCGTCGCCCTCGGGGGCCGGGCCGCCGCTGAGGATGTTCTCCGTGCAGGTCACCAGGGCGGTGTCGCCGGTGACCGAGACGTGCACGTCGGTGAGGAAGAACTGGATGTAGTCGGTGTTCGCCATGATCAGCGCGTACGACCGGAGGACCTCGCCGCGGCCGGTGAGCACCGGCCAGCCGGGGTGCACGCAGGAGACCACGCCGGTGTCGGCCGGGTCGTGGTAGGTCTCGTCGACGCCCAGGTCGGAGGGGGTCAGCCAGAGTGACGCCAGTTCCTCGAAGTCGCCTCGTTCCAGTGCCTCGTAGAAGGCGGTGTTGGCGGCCTCGACCTGTTCGACGTCGGTGTGCGGGGCGCTCACCGGGTTCCTTCTGCGCCGGTGCGTGCCTCTGCGATGGCGCGGGCGACGCGTACGGCGTCCGCGGTGGCGCGTACCTCGTGCACGCGTACCGCCCACGCGCCGGCGTGCGCCGCGAGCGCGGAGACGGCCGCGGTGGCGGCGTCGCGTTCGCGTGCGGGCGGGGGCGGGCCGTCCGGGCCGGCGAGGACCCGGCCGAGGAACCGCTTGCGGGAGGCGGCGACGAGCAGCGGGTGGCCGAGGCCGAGGACCCGGTCGAGGCCCGCGAGGAGCGCGAGGTCGTGCTCGGCGTCCTTGGAGAAGCCGAGGCCCGGGTCGACGACGACCCGGTCGGGGGTGATACCGCCCGCCAGGACGGCCTCCACGCGCGCGTGCAGCTCGTCGACGACCTCCGTGACGACGTCGGCGTACTCGCCGCGGACGTTGCCGCCCTGGAGGAAGCCGCGCCAGTGCATGACGACGAAGGGGGCGCCGGCGTCGGCGACGGCCGGGATCATGCGGGGGTCGGCGAGGCCGCCGCTGACGTCGTTGACGAGGGCTGCGCCCGCCGCGAGGGCCCGCTCGGCGACGGAGGCGCGCATGGTGTCGACCGAGACGGTGACGCCCTCGGAGGCCAGGCCGCGGACGACGGGGATGACGCGGCGGAGTTCCTCGGTCTCGTCCACCCGGGTGGCGCCGGGGCGGGTCGACTCGCCGCCGACGTCGACCAGGTCCGCGCCCTCGGTGACCAGGTCCAGGCCGTGCTTGACGGCGGCCGTGCTGTCGAAGAAGCGGCCGCCGTCGGAGAAGGAGTCGGGGGTGACGTTCACGACTCCCATGACCGCGCAGCGGTCCCATTCCGGTAGGCCCGCCACGCGCCCGCGTCCGCTCTGGTTGCTCATATGTTCAGCGTAGGCCCAGGGGACGGCCGTCAGACGCTGCGCCCGGGTCGGTCCGGACGGGTCACGCCGCTCTGACGCTCCGTTCCGTCGTCGTGCCGTGCGCGCACGGGCGGCGGCCGACCGGGCGACGGCGGCGCAGGAAGCGTGGCAGGGGAAGGGCGAGGTTGACGAAGCCCTCGGCCTGCATGGCGGCGAATCCGATGCGGGGCAGGTCGCCGGAGGCCCGGTAGACGACGAAGCGGGGCTCCCAGCGCGGCTGGAACTTGGCGTTGAACTTGTACAGCGACTCGATCTGGAACCAGCGGGAGAGGAAGACCAGCAGTCCGCGCCAGGCGCGCAGCACCGGGCCGGCGCCGATCTTCTCGCCGCGGGCCAGCGCCGAGCGGAACATGGCGAAGTTGAGGGAGACGCGCGCGATGCCGAGCTTCGGGGCGGCCTGGAGGGCGGCCACGATGAGCAGTTCGTTCATGCCGGGGTCGGCGGAGCGGTCGCGGCGCATGAGGTCCAGGGAGGCGCCGTCGGGGCCCCACGGAACGAAGTGCAGGATCGCCTTCAGGTCGCCGTAGGGGCCGGGGTGGTCGTCCTGCTTGTGGGCGGTGGCGATGAGGCAGTCGCCGTCGGCGGGGTCGCCGACGCGGCCCAGGGCCATGGAGAAGCCGCGCTCGGTGTCGGTGCCGCGCCAGTCGTCGGCGGCGCGCCGGATGCGCTCCAGCTCGGCCTCGCCGACGTCACGGACACGTCGTACCCGGGTCTCGTAACCGGCGCGCTCGATGCGTTTGACCATCTGGCGCACATTGCGCATCGCGCGGCCGGCCAGCGAGAAATCCGCGACGTCCACCACCGCCTCGTCGCCGAGTTCGAGGGCGTCGAGCCCGGTCTCGCGGGTCCACACCTCGCCGCCGGTCTCGGAGCAGCCCATGACGGCCGGTGTCCAGGAGTGGGCCTTGGCCTCGTCCATGAACCGTTCGATGGCGCCGGGCCAGGCCTCGACGTCGCCGATCGGGTCGCCGCTGGCGAGCATCACGCCGGAGACCACGCGGTAGGTCACCGCCGCCTTGCCGCTGGGGGAGAAGACGACGGCCTTGTCGCGGCGCAGCGCGAAGTGGCCGAGGGAGTCGCGGCCGCCGTGCTTGTCCAGCAGGGCGCGCAGCCGGGCCTCGTCCTCCTCGGTGAGGTGCGCGGCCGGGTGCTCGGGGCGGAAGGCCAGGTAGATGGTGGTGACGGCGGTGAGCAGGCCGAGGGCGCCGAGCGAGAAGGCGACCGTCCAGGAGGTGTTGCCCTGGTAGTCGACCGGGCCCTCGAAGCCGAACAGGCCGTAGATGACGTGGGTGATGCGGTCGGCCAGGCTCGGGTCGCCCAGCATGCGCTCGGCGTGGACGCTGACGATGAGCAGGCCCAGCAGGAGCGAACCGGCGCTCATCAGCACGAAGTTGGCGAGTGCCCGCCAGCGGCTGCGCGGGTCGGGCAGGGCCGAGAACTGGTCGCGGTGGAGCAGCAGCGGCGCCAGCAGGGCCAGGGTGATCAGCACGCCCACGATCGAGTGCCGGTACGTGAACTGCGCCACGGCACCGGCGGGCAGCAGGGCCACGGCCGCCCGCCAGGCCCGGCGCTTGCCGCGCTTGAGGCCGTGGGCGAGCAGCAGCAACAGCACCCCGGCGCTCAGGGACAGGGCGGCCGCGAACGGGCCGAGCGCGCCGGGCAGCACCTCGGCGATGGCGTGCATACGGCTGTGCCGGAAGCGCGGGAAGACGCCCGCGGCGATGTCCAGGACGCCCACCAGCGCGCAGGCTCTGCCGACCAGGGCCGGGACGGCCTCGGGGCGTGGCCCGCGCAGCCGGTGGCGCACCCGGCTCATCCGGCCCGTACCAGCCGTGGCGTTTCCGTGACTCGGAACCTCGCCCGACATTTCCTCATCTGTCCTGACAGACATCGCATCCCATAGTTCTGCGAGAGACCTTGGATCCGGTGCCGATTCGGGCATCCGGCGACATTGCGCCCTCTAGGACGGTGTCTCGGAGGGAGAGGTTCACTCCCCTCGTCAAAGCCATTTCAAAGGCCAAGGAAAGTCCGGGACAAGCCCTCGCGAGGTGTGAGTGCGGTGAGAGATCCCGGACGGAAAGCACGGACAGGTAACCACCGATGGGTCTGGGTCTCACGAGCAACAAGGTGCTGGCGCTGGCGGTACTGTCCGCCGTGCTGCTGTTCGCCGGCACGGTCTGGCTGTGGCCACGGCTGGCCCGGTGCAGCTGGCGGGCCGTGGGCGGGCGGGTCGGCCTGCTGCTCGCCACGCAGGTGGCGCTGTTCGCCGCGGTGGGCCTCGCCGCCAACCAGGCCTTCGGCTTCTACGCGAGCTGGGCGGACCTGTTCGGGCAGGAGAAGGACCAGGGCGTGGTCGTCGACCACACGCCGGGCGGCGGCCCCTTGGAGGTGGTCGGCTCACGCCGGGTGCCGGGGGCGGGCGGGCTGAGTCCCCGGGCGGGAGGCCGGATCCAGCAGATCGACATCGTGGGCCGTACGACGCGCATCGCCACGCCCGCGTACGTCTATCTGCCGCCGGAGTACTTCCAGCCGCGGTACCGCACCCGTACGTTCCCCACGGCCGTCGTGCTGACCGGTTACCCGGGTACGGCGTCGGCGCTGGTGGAGAAGCTCCACTACCCGCGTACGGCACTGGAGCTGGCCCGGGAGGGCCGGATGCCGCCGATGATCCTGGTGATGCTGCGGCCCACGGTGGCGCCGCCCCGGGACACGGAGTGCGTGGACGTACCGGGCGGTCCGCAGACCGAGTCGTTCTTCGCCAGGGATCTGCCCGACGCGTTGCGCACGCACTACCGAGTGGCCGAAAAGCCGGGCGGCCTGGGCATCATCGGCAACTCCACGGGCGGCTACTGCGCCTTGAAGATCGCCATGCACCATCCCGATGTGTATGCCGCCGGGGCGGGCTTGTCCGCGTACTACAAGGCGCCGATCGACCCCACGACGGGCGATCTCTTCCAGGGCGACAAGGGGCTCCAAAATCGCGCCGACCTGTGGTGGTACCTCAAGCACAGGCCCGCTCCCGACACTTCACTGCTCGTCACCAGCAGCAGGTCCGGCGAGT
Organism: Streptomyces sp. DG1A-41; assembly: GCF_037055355.1. GTDB lineage: Bacteria > Actinomycetota > Actinomycetes > Streptomycetales > Streptomycetaceae > Streptomyces. The sequence goes on from NZ_CP146350.1 coordinate 5,245,339, forward strand.
CCAACTACAAGGACACGATCCGGTTCGTGGAGCGGGTGCAGGCCACCGGGCGGACGCGGATCTCGTCGATCATCCTGGAAAGCGGCGGGCACAACTTCAACACCTGGCGGCGCGAGATTCCGGCGACGCTGGAGTGGATCGGCGGGCGGCTGAACGGCCGTCGAAAATGATCTTGGGAATTGGATCGAAGGCAGATTCCGCTTCAGCCCGAGTTCCGGTGCCGTGTGAACGCTTCGGTGTGGCTTTGTTTTTGCGGGGTGGGTCACCATGATTCGCCTACGCGCGGTAAGTTTCTGGCCATGCCACGTGGACGTCACCGCCATTCCCCGCCCTTGCACAGGCTGCTGCCCCCGTCGGCGATCGCAGGCGTCTCCCTCGTCTGCGCCCTGGGGCCCTGGGTGTTCACGGAGCCGACGGTGCTCCGCGGTCTGGCCGCGGCCGCCGCTGCGACGGCGGTCGTCGGCGCGGTCGTGCTCCGCCGCTGGGACACCCAGGCGGGCAAACGCGTCGCCGACCTCACGCGCGCGCGTGCGAGCGACGAGTGGCGCTTCGAGGAGCGGGTCGCCGAACTGGAGGCCGACCTCGAGGAGTCCCGCGAGCTGCGCGCGAAGCTGGAGCAGCGGCTGCGCGCCAAGCGCACGGAACTGGCCGGGCTGCGCAACGAGCACGCCGCACTGCTGCGCCGGTACGCCACCGCCGAGACCGAGCGCGCAAGCGTCCTGGAGGAACGCCGGGTGCTCGAGATAGAGGCGACGGCTCCGGTCCGGGCCGCACTGCCCGCGGGGGCGGCGGAGACGGCGGACGCCCCGGCGGACGCGGACGAGGCGGCCGCCGCCGCGGCTGAGGCCCTTGGCGTCGAGGAGCGGACGCCGATTCCCGCGGTGTTCTCGCCCGAGGGCACCCGGCTGTTCCTGCGTGCCGCGGCGGCACTCGCCCGGCTCGACGGCGACTCGGCCCCCGCCCCGGACCCGGACGGGGGCGGCGACGGCGATGGCGTACCGAAGGGCGACGACGCGAAGCCCGCGGGGGACGACCGGAAGGACGGCCGTCGGGAGCAGGCGCGGGAGGACGAGGCGCAGGGGCAGTCCGAGGCGGTCGCCGGGCACGAGCGCGCGACCGCCGGCACCTCCTCCACCGCGGCCGATGCCGAGCGGCTACCGCAGCCTGCCTCCCCTGCCTCCGCCGCCTCCCCTGCCCCCTCGGGTCACTACACCGTGCCGACCGCTGTGGCCGTGGTGCCGCAGACGCCTGTGCGGCGCCCTGTGTCCGAAGGCGGGTTCGACTTCTTCGGCACGAAGCAGGGGACGTCACGGGCCGCCCTGGAGGCCGTGCAGAACGAGGATCTCGCCGATGTCGTCGGCCAGGAGGCCCTCGCGCTGCACAAGGCCGAGACCGAGGCCCGGTTCAAGCCGGCGGACGAGGAGTCGCGCGGGATCGGCCAGGTCATCGACCTGACGGCGCACGACGAGACGGAGCAGATCGACGTACAGGGGCTGCGGAGCGCGGCTTCCTGACGCCCACGCTGCCCAAAAGGCCCCCCGGCCGCGGCCGGGGGGCCTTCGGCTTTCCGGTGGGTCCGTGGGTCCGGTGGGTCCGTGGGTCACGCCATCCAGCGGTCCGGCCGCGCGTCCCTGCGCCCGGTTCGTGACCGCTCCGCCTGTGCCGCCAGCAGCTCGCGCGCCTCGGTCGCGTCCCGCAGGCGTGCCGTCACCGTCTTGTTCGCGCCTGTGTCCACACACACGTCGGCCACGCCCCGGGCCCGCTCCCACGGACCCTGCGTCATCCGTACGCTCTGCACCTTGGCGTGCGGCACCAGCGCGAGGCTCCGCCGCAGCAGCCCGGACCGCGCCGCGAACACCGCGTCCGTGACGGCGAGCCCGTACCCGCGCCACCAGACCGGCACGCACCACCGGGCGCGGCGCGGCGACGGCGACAGGGCCGCCTGCTCCGGCACGGTCACACCGGGCAGCACACGCGCGACGACGGCCTCCGCGATCTCGCGCGGAGCGACCGGCACCAGCACGGAGTTGGAGGAGCCCGCCACGTCCAGCTCCACGCGCACCCAGCCGCGCCGCCGCCACAGCAGCGGCTCCACGATCCGCACGGTCTGCACCCGCCCCGGCGGCACCGTCTCGTGGGCCCGGTCCAGCAGGCCGTGGTCGAGGCGCAGCCCGTCGGGCGACTCGGCCACCGTCCAGTCGTACTCGCCGACGAACCGCCCCACGCTGCTAGCGCCCGCCGCGCCCAGCAGCGGCAGGGCGACGGCCAGGACCGTCCACACGCTCTCCGTGACCAGCCAGAGCACCGGCGGTACGACGAGCGCCGCGACCAGCGACCCCCAGGTCGCCCCGCTCAGCACCAGCGACATGGCGAGCACGCCGGGCGGCACCCGCAGCATCTGCCGGGACGGCGCCTCCCCGACCTCGTGCGCGGTCTCGGGCGCGAATCCGGCCGCCCGGGCGAGCAGTTCGGCCCGCAGCGCCCGCGCCTCGTCCGCGCCCAGGAAGGCCAGTTCGTCCTTCTTGTCGGTGCCTATGACGTCGAGTTTGAGCTTGGCGACCCCCGCGACCCGCGCGAGCAGCGGCTGGGTGACGTCGATGGCCTGGATCCGCTCCAGCCGGATGTGGGCGGTGCGCCGGAACACCAGTCCGGTGCGGATGCGCAGTTCGGTCTCGGTCACCGCGAAGCGCGTGAACCACCAGGAGCAGAAGCCGTACAGGGCCGCGGCCGGGAGGATCACGGCGAGGCCGATCAGCAGCGTGGTCGTGTCCAGCCGGGTCAGATGGCGCTGCGCCCCGTCGGGGTCGTGCACCGCCCAGCCGATCACCACGGCGACCGGCGCCCAGGCCCGCCTGAGCGGTGTGACGGGGTGCAGCCGCCGCTCGGCGGTCCCCTTGCCGGCCCCGGAGGCCTCGGTGGTCTCGGTGGCCCCGGAGGCCTCGGTGGCCCCGGAGGCCCCGGTGGCCCCGGGCGCCGTCACAGTCCCGCCGATCGGGCCTCGCCCAGCTCGGTGAGCCGGTCGCGCAGCCGTTCCGCCTCGGCCGGGTCCAGGCCGGGGATGGTCGCGTCGGTCGCCGCGGCGGCCGTGTGCAGCTGCACGCTGGCCAGCCCGAAGTGCCGCTCGACGGGCCCGGAGGTGACCTCGACCAGCTGCATCCGCCCGTACGGCACAACCGTTTCCTCGCGCCACAGAACGCCCCGGCTGATCAGCAGGTCGTCGGCGCGCTCGGCGTACCGCCAGGAGCGCCAGTTGCGCTCGATCATCACCCAGCCCCAGACCATCAGCGCCAGCGGCGGCAGCGCGCAGGCGGCCCAGGCGGGCCCGGCCATCAGGCCCGGCACCAGCCCGGCGGCCAGGCTGATCAGCCCCAGCCACACCACCAGCAGCAACCGCCGCATCTTCAGCAGCCCGGGCGGCAGCGCGATCCACACCGGCCCGTCCTCGACGGCCCCCTGCGCGCCCCGTGTCCCCGCCGCGCCCTGCGCCATTGCCGGGCCCTGTGTCCCCGCCGGCCCCGTGTCGTGCGGACTCCCCGTCTCCATGAGGCCAGCGTACGTAGGAGAGACTGTGTCCATGACTCCTACGACGGAGACCATGGTCGGAATCGGCGGCGCCGCGGAGAGCACCGACATGGTGCTCAACATCGGGCCGCAGCACCCGTCCACGCACGGCGTGCTGCGGCTGAAGCTGGTCCTGGACGGCGAGCGCATCACGCACGCGGAGCCGGTGATCGGCTATATGCACCGCGGCGCGGAGAAGCTGTTCGAGGCGCGCGACTACCGCCAGATCATCATGCTCGCCAACCGCCACGACTGGCTGTCGGCCTTCTCCAACGAACTGGGCGTGGTCCTGGCCGTGGAGCGGATGCTCGGCATGGAGGTCCCCGAGCGCGCGGTGTGGCTGCGCACGTTGCTCGCCGAGCTGAACCGGGTGCTCAACCACCTGATGTTCCTCGGCTCGTACCCGCTGGAGCTCGGCGGGATCACCCCGATCTTCTACGCCTTCCGGGAGCGCGAGGAGCTCCAGCACGTCATGGAGGAGGTCTCCGGCGGGCGGATGCACTACATGTTCAACCGCGTGGGCGGTCTCAAGGAGGACCTGCCGGCCGGGTGGACCACGCGCGCGCGTGCCGCCGTCGCCGACGTGCGTTCCCGGATGGACCGGTTCGACGACCTGGTGCTCGGCAACGAGATCTTCCGGGGCCGCACCAGGGGTGTCGGCGTCCTCAGCCCGGAGGTCGTGCACGCGTACGGGGTGAGCGGGCCGATCGGGCGCGCCTCGGGTGTCGACTTCGACCTGCGCCGGGACGAGCCGTACCTCGCCTACGGCGACCTCCAGGAAACCCTGCGGGTGGTGACCCGGCAGGAGGGCGACTGCCTCGCCCGCTTCGAGTGCCTCCTGGAGCAGACCCGCAACGCGCTGGACCTGGCCGACGCCTGCCTCGACCGGCTCGCCGAGCTGCCGCCCGGGCCGGTCAACCAGCGGCTCCCGAAGGTCCTGAAGGCACCCGAGGGCCACACCTACGCATGGACCGAGAACCCGCTCGGCATCAACGGCTACTACCTGGTCAGCAAGGGCGAGAAGACGCCGTACCGGCTGAAGCTGCGCTCGGCCTCGTACAACAACATCCAGGCGCTGACGGAGCTGCTGCCGGGGACGCTGGTCGCGGACATGGTGGCGATCCTGGGCTCGATGTTCTTCGTGGTGGGGGACATCGACAAGTAGCCGTCACACGGTGAGCACGTCCGGGACCCCGACCGGCTGCACCAGCCAGCCGAAGTCGCCCAGCCCGCCCGTCGCGGTGAGCTCGGCGGCCTCTCCGGCGCTCGCGAGGGCGCGTACGTAGGCGGCGGGGTCGGTGGACGCGAGCGTGAGCGGGGGGCGTGCGCCGGTCACGCCCAGGGCGCGCAGTGCCTCGCGCTGCGGGAGCAGGCGCCCGCCGGGCAGCGCGCACGCGTCGAGCGCGACATGGGCCGTGATGTCGCACGAGCCGTCCGGCACGGCCGCCGTCTCGCGGCCCTCCCGGAAGCCGGTGAGCGTCCCGAACGGCGGCCGCGTGTCCGCCGTGTGCGCGTAGTCCACGGCGACGGCGAGCCCCCGGTCGAGCGTGGCGACCGCCGACGCCCAGGCCTCGTCCCTGGGCAGCCCGATCTCGGCCCGCAGCCCCGCCTCGCCGGACAGCGGCCACCACCGCGCCAGCCACCGCGCCTGCGCCCCGTCGACCGGCTCCCCGAGCCGTTCGGTCCCGTCCTCCCGGACCAGCACCAGCCGCGCCATGCCCGCGGAGTCCACCTCCACGATCTCCACCGGTACGTTGTCCAGCCACTCGTTGGCGAACAGCAGCCCGGTCACGCCCTGCGGCGGCTCGGCCAGCCACTCGATCCGGTGATCGAGCCCCTCGGGCCGCTCGGCGACTTCCACGGCGTACGCGCGCGTGCGGGCCGCCACCTCGGCCGGGAGCGCGGCGAGCACCCCGCCGGCCAGCTCGCCCCGCCCGGCCGCCATGTCGACGAAGCCCAGCGCGGCGGGCCGCCCCAGCGCCTCGTCGACCCGGCACAGCAGCGCCGCCACAGCCCCGGCGAACAGCGGCGACGCGTGCACGGACGTGCGGAAGTGCCCGGCCTGCCCTCGGCCCGGCGGTAGAAGCCGCCCGGCCCGTACAGGGCCTCCCGCGCCGCAGTACGCCACCCGCGCCACTCCGGCCCCTGGTGTTCCTCTGGTCCCTCGCCCCTCGTCACCGCTGTCACCGGGCCAGGCTAAGGGGACACAACGAACGCAACTCCACCTTGCGGAGTACGCGCGCCCGGTGCGGATCGGCCCTCCGGTTGACCCCTGCACCTATCCCGCTTCCCTACGCTGGGTTACGTGCAGCGCCTCTATGACTTCCTCCGCAGGCACCCGATGTGGGTCGACGGCTCCTGGGCCGTGGTCCTCCTCGGGATTTCCGTGGTCGGCGGAGCGTCGGGCGGATTCGGCCCCCCGGCCGTCGCCGTTCCGCTCTCGCTGCTTCTGTGCCTGGTGGTCGCGCTGCGCCGCCGCATGCCGGAGAAGATGCTGCTGCTCGCGACCGCGGTCGGTGTGGCCCAGCTGATCACCGACGTCGAGATGGGCCCCCACGACTTCGCCATGCTGGTGATCGTCTACACGGTCGCCGCGGAGGGCGCGCGCTGGGCTTCCCGTTTCGCGCTGGCCGCCGGCCTGTGCGCGGCTCCCGTGGCCCACCTGCGCTGGCCGAGCGACCAGACGAACGTCGCGGGCAACATCGCCCTGACGGTCTTCATGACCGTGCCCTTCGCCCTCGCCTGGGTGCTCGGCGACTCCATCCGCACCCGCCGCGCCTACTTCGCGCAGCTGGAGGAGCGGGCCGCCCGCCTGGAGCGGGAGCGCGAGGCGCAGTCCAAAGTCGCCGTCGCCGCGGAACGCGCCCGTATCGCCCGCGAGTTGCACGACGTCGTCGCGCACAACGTCTCGGTGATGGTGGTGCAGGCCGACGGCGCCGCCTACGTCCTCGACGCCGCGCCCGACCAGGCGAAGAAGGCCCTGGAGACCATCTCCTCCACCGGCCGCCAGGCCCTCGCCGAGATGCGCCGCCTGCTCGGCGTGCTGCGCACCGGAGAGCACGAGGAGGCCGGCGAGTACGTGCCGCAGCCCGACGTCCAGCAGATCGAGGACCTCGTCGAGCAGTGCCGCGGGCACGGACTGCCCGTCGACTTCAAGGTCGAGGGCACCCCCCGCCCGCTGCCCAGCGGCGTAGAGCTCACCGCCTACCGCATCGTGCAGGAGGCGCTCACCAACACCCGCAAGCACGGCGGGCCGGGCGCGGGCGCGAGCGTGCGCCTGGTGTACTTCGACGACGGCCTCGGCCTGCTCGTCGAGGACGACGGCAAGGGCGCCCCGCACGAGCTGTACGAGGAGGGCGGGTTCGACGGCCAGGGCCACGGCCTGATCGGCATGCGGGAACGGGTCGGCATGGTCGGCGGCACCCTGGACGCCGGCCCGCGCCCGGGCGGAGGATTCCGCATCAGTGCCCTGCTGCCGCTCAAACCCGCTAGCTGAGCTCGGCCCACGCCCCTCGCTGACACCTGTAACGAAAGACATGGAAGAGGCTCCGATGACGATCCGCGTGATGCTCGTCGACGACCAGGTGCTGCTGCGCACCGGGTTCCGGATGGTGCTCGCCGCCCAGCCGGACATGGAGGTCGTGGCGGAGGCGGGCGACGGGGTCGAGGCCCTCCAGGCGCTGCGCTCGACCGAGGTCGACGTGGTGCTGATGGACGTCCGCATGCCGAAGCTCGACGGTGTGGAGGCGACCCGCCGGATCTGCGCGGACACCGACCCGCCGAAGGTGCTCATCCTGACCACCTTCGACCTCGACGAGTACGCCTTCTCCGGGCTGAAGGCGGGCGCCTCCGGCTTCATGCTCAAGGACGTGCCGCCCGGGGAGCTCCTCACCGCGATCCGCGCCGTGCACAGCGGTGACGCGGTCGTGGCGCCCTCCACCACCCGGCGGCTCCTGGACCGCTTCGCGCCGATGCTGCCGGGCACCAAGCAGCCCCAGCACAAGGAGCTGGAGCGGCTCACCGAGCGCGAGCGCGAGGTCATGGTGCTGGTCGCGCAGGGCCTGTCCAACGGCGAGATCGCGGCTCGGCTGGTGCTGTCGGAGGCGACGGTGAAGACGCACGTGGGCCGCATCCTGACCAAGCTGGGGCTCCGGGACCGGGTGCAGGTGGTGGTGCTGGCATACGAGACGGGGCTGGTGCGGGCCGGCGGGCACGGCTGAGCGGTGTGGGACGCCCGGTGAGTGGCGTGGGACGGCCGGCTATCTGAGGATCCCTTCCAGGAACTCGCTGCCGAGCCGGGCCACCACCGTCACATCCAGCTGGTGCAGGACGTAGCGCCCGCGGCGACGGGTGGTGATCAGGCCCGCCTTCTTCAGCACGGCCAGATGCCGGGATATCTCCGGGGCCGTCATGCCGTGCACCTGCGCGAGCTCGCCGGTGGTGTACGCGCTGCGGGCCAGATTGCGGCACATGCGCATGCGCACGGGGTGGGACAACGCGGTCATGCGCAGGGTCAGCTGCTCCAGCGTGGGCGGGGCGGCGAGCTCGGGGGAGCCGACCGGGTAGTGCAGCACCGGCTGCCAGCCGTACCGGTGCAGGACCATCAGGTGCGGCCAGCCCAGGCTCGTCGGGACGAGCAGCAGGCCGTCGTCGCCCGTGGCCGTACGGCCGTCGCCCAGCTTGTCGACCGTGATGTCGGCGGCGGCCTCGTCGAGCGTCACCGCCGGGGACACCGCGGCGAGGGCCTCGGCCAGGCCCCGGTGTCTGAGGAGGTCCGTCTTGTGGCGGGCGTCCGCCGCCAGCTGGTGACGCAGCCGGGACCACGCCTCCGCGAAGAACGCCTCGTCGCAGTCTCGGAGGAACTGCCGCAGCCAGGCCCGGATCCGGGGCGGGTCGGCCAGCAGCCGCTCGCTGAACCGCAGCTGCCGCGGCCCGCGCGCGGCGGCCAGGTCCAGCGACCGGCGGCGCACCTCGGGGTCGGACAGCGCGGTGGGCCCGCACGAGCCGTACCAGACGGCACAGGTGAACTCCAGCGCCGCGTCCACGAACTGTTCGTCCGTCAGCTTGTCCAGCAGGTCCAGTTCCTCGGCGAGCGTGGCGCACGGCAGTGCGCCCGGGTCCGGGATGCCCGCGTACGGCAGGAACAGGTCCGAGAACGTCGTCCGCCACAGGAAGTCGGCCTCGCACATCCGGTCGGCCAGATGCGGGTCGAGCCGCGCGGTCACGCCCGTCACCCAGCCCTGGAGGCCCGGGTGGTGACCGGGCTCGGACAGCGCGTGCAGCGCCATGCCGAGCTCGGCCAGGGGTGAGGGCACGACGGCGACTTGCTCCGGCCGCAGCCCCGCGATGTCGATGCGCACGCTCATGCCCTCATGGTGCACCCCGCCACTGGCAACGCCCCGTCGATTGACGGGCCTCGTCAATCGACGCGACGCCGCCTCCGGCACGGGCGCAGTGTGGGACGACCGGGGCAGCCGCGGAGCCTTCGGACCTCCATCACCCCGTCCCGCAGAGGCGATCCACCATGAGCATCACGCAGCAGTACCTCCTCGACACCTACCGCGCCCGGCAGAACGGCGAGTCCGCCCCGCCCGCCCCCGGCACGCACGACTGGCAGGTCGTACGGGAATGGCGCGACGAACGGCAGTTCCGGGCGGTCCTGGTGGGCCGCCCGGCCCGCCATCGGTTCCGGGCCGCCCTGAACCGGTGGCGGCAGCGCCCTACCTGACCTCCTCCGGCAGCCGGGCCACGAACTTCGCCACCGCGCTCTTGACGTCCTCGGCGGTCCACTCCAGCCCGGCGGACCGCACATGCACCTCCGTGCAGGCCAGGCCCGGACCGCTCCGGTCCCAGGCGTCGCCGAACAGGACGGTGCCGGTCTCCTCGGCCGTGCGCACCGCCGCCTCCGTCAGGACGTCCGCGTCGTACGGCAGCCACACCTGGAATTCGTGGGTGTGCGGCACCTCCGGGTGCACGCGCGCCCACGGCAGCCCGGCCGCCGCGAACCCCTCGCGCAGGGCGGCGGCCACCACGCGCGCGTGGGCGACGTACTCCGGCAGCCGGGGCAGCTCCCGCTCCAGTCCGACCAGTGCCGACAGGACCGTCGGGAACTGCTGGAAGACCTGGCCGCCGTACCGGTGCCGCCAGGCCTTCGCCTCCTCCACCAGCTCCCTGGGCCCGGCGAGCGCCGCGCCGCCGAACGCCTCCAGGGACTTGTAGAACGACACGTAGACGCTGTCGGCCAGGCCCGCGATCTCCTCCAGGGACCGGCCGAAGTGGACCGTGGACTCCCACAGCCGGGCCCCGTCGAAGTGCACCACCGCGTCCCGCTCCCGGGCGGCCGCCACCACCTCGGTCAGCTCCTCCCAGGAGGGCAGCACGAAACCGGCGTCCCTCAGCGGCAGTTCCAGCATCAGCGACCCGAAGGGCTCCTCGAAGTCGCGCACCTCGGCGGCGGTGGGCAGCCGCGGCTCGCCCGTCACGCGCACCGGCCGCAGGCCGCTCACCTCGCTGAACGCGTTCCGCTCGTGCACCTCGGGATGGCCGAGCGCGTGCAGGGCGACGGTCGGGTTGCCGGTGCGGCCCGCCCAGCAGCGCAGCGCCACCTGCTGGGCCATCGTGCCCGTCGGGAAGAACGCGGCGGCCTCGGTGCCGAGCAGTCCGGCGACCTTCGTCTCCAGCGCCTCGACGACGCCGTCGCCGTAGACGTCGGACAGCTCGTCCAGGTCGTACAGGCCCTCCGCCCCGTCCAGCTCCGTCAGCCGCTCCCGGAGCGTCTTGTGGAAGCCGAAGCGCGCGAACACCCGCCGTGCGCCCCGGTGGGCGGCCAGCCGCCGCTCACGGAGCCGTGACCTCCGGTCCTCGTCCGACAGGTGCCCGGTCGCCCGCTCGTCCTGTTCCGCCGTGTCGCTCATGGCCCGGATCATCCCGCGCGCGGGTGCGGACGGGCACCCGGTTTTCCAAGCGGGAATGCACACCGTTTTCCCTGTGGGAATGCACACCCTGTGGACAACCGAACACCCCTCGAACCGATCGCGTTAACATGACGAGAAATCGTCCGGTACCCGGAGCGGACTGGAACGGGAAGGCCGCCGTCGAGTGAACACAACCCCACAGCCAGACCCCAGGGACCGCCCCGCGCGGCTCACCGTCGGCGTCGTCGGCGCCGGCCGCGTGGGACCCGCACTGGCCGCGTCCCTCCAGCTCGCCGGGCACCGCCCGGTCGCCGTATCCGCGGTTTCCGACGTCTCCCGGCGCCGCGCCGCGCAACTGCTGCCCGACGTGCCGGTGATGCCGCCCGCCGAGGTCCTCCAGCGGTCCGAGCTGGTCCTGCTGACGGTTCCGGACGACGCCCTGCCCGAGCTGGTCGCGGGCCTCGCAGACACCGGGTCCGTACGGCCGGGACAGCTGCTCGTCCACACCTCCGGGCGGTACGGCGCGCGGGTGCTGGACCCCGCCCTGCGCGCGGGCGCCCTGCCGCTCGCGCTGCACCCCGCGATGACCTTCACGGGCACGCCCGTGGACGTCCAGCGGCTGGCCGGCTGCTCCTTCGGCGTGACCGCGCCCGAGGAACTGCGACTGGCCGCCGAGGCCCTGGTCATCGAGATGGGCGGCGAGCCGGAGTGGATCGCCGAGGAGAACCGGCCGCTCTACCACGCGGCCCTCGCGCTCGGCGCCAACCACCTGGTCACCCTGGTCGCCCAGTCCCTGGAGCTGCTGCGCGCGGCCGGGGTCGCCGCCCCCGACCGGATGCTCGGCCCGCTGCTCGGCGCGGCCCTCGACAACGCCCTGCGCTCCGGCGACGCGGCCCTCACCGGCCCGGTCGCGCGCGGGGACGCGGGCACGGTCGCCGCGCACGTCACCGAGCTGCGCCGGCACGCCCCGCAGGCCGTCGCCGGCTACCTGGCGATGGCCCGAGCGACCGCCGACCGGGCCCTGGCCCACGGCCTGCTGAAGCCGGAGCTCGCCGAGGACCTCCTCGGGGTACTCGCCGACGGAACCGACGGCACCGAAGGGGACGCCTGATGACCACCACCCTGCTCAGCACCGCCGGTGAACTGCACGCACGCGCGCGTACGGGCCGCCGCGCCGTGGTGATGACCATGGGGGCGCTGCACGAGGGCCACGCCACGCTGATCCGCACCGCGCGCGCCATCGCCGGCCCCGACGGCGAGGTCGTCGTCACCGTCTTCGTCAATCCGCTCCAGTTCGGCGAGGGCGAGGACCTCGACCGCTACCCGCGCACCCTGGACGCCGACGTGAAGCTGGCCGGGGAGTCGGGCGCGGACGTCGTGTTCGCCCCGTCCGTCGACGAGGTCTACCCCGGCGGCGAGCCCCAGGTCCGCATCACCGCGGGCCCCATGGGCGAGCGGCTGGAGGGCGCCTCCCGCCCGGGCCACTTCGACGGCATGCTCACGGTCGTCGCCAAGCTGCTGCACCTCACCCGCCCCGACGTCGCCCTGTACGGCCAGAAGGACGCCCAGCAGCTCGCCCTGATCCGCCGCATGGTGCGGGACCTGAACTTCGGCGTGGAGATCGTAGGCGTCCCCACCGTCCGCGAGGAGGACGGCCTGGCCCTGTCCAGCCGCAACCGCTACCTCTCGCCCGCCGGGCGGCGCACCGCCCTCGCGCTGTCCAGCGCCCTGTTCGCGGGCCAGGACCGGCACGCCGCGCAGGAGGCGCTGCGCGCCCGTGCCCGCGAAGTTCCCGCCACACGCGCGCGTGCCGAGGCCCTCAGCGCCATAGGCGAGTCCCGCGCGGCAGCGGACGCGCACGCCGTCGCGACGGCCGTCCCGGGCGGCCCGGCCGCCGTCCGCGCGGCCGCCCGCCAGGTCCTCGACGAGGCCGCCCGGCTCGATCCGCCGCTCGTGCTGGACTACCTCGCCCTGGTCGACCCGACGGACTTCACCGAGATCGGGGACGACTTCACCGGCGAAGCGGTCCTCGCCGTCGCCGCCCGGGTCGGGACCACCCGGCTGATCGACAACATCCCGCTCACCTTCGGAACCTTCGGAGCCGCCTCGTGACCACCACAGGCATACGACTGCACGCGCCCGCACCCGGGTGGTCCATCTCCGCGGACGTGGTCGTCGTCGGCTCCGGCGTCGCCGGCCTCACCGCCGCCCTGCGCTGCGAGGCGGCCGGCCTCACCACCGTCGTCGTCACCAAGGCCCGCCTGGACGACGGCTCCACCCGCTGGGCCCAGGGCGGCATCGCCGCGGCCCTCGGCGAGGGCGACACCCCCGAGCAGCACCTGGACGACACCCTGGTCGCGGGCGCGGGTCTGTGCGACGAGGAAGCGGTCCGCCTCCTCGTCACCGAGGGCCCCGACGCCGTCCGCCGCCTCATCGAGACCGGCGCGCACTTCGACGAGTCGTCCGAAGGACAGCTGGAACTCACCCGCGAGGGCGGCCACCACCGCCGCCGCATCGCCCACGCCGGCGGCGACGCCACCGGCGCCGAGATCTCCCGCGCCTTGGTCGAGGCGGTACGCGCGCGTGGCCTGCGCACGGTCGAGAACGCGCTCGTCCTGGACCTCCTCACGGACGCCGAGGGCCGCACGGCAGGCGTCACCCTGCACGTCATGGGCGAGGGCCAGCACGACGGTGTGGGCGCGGTACACGCCCCCGCTGTGGTCCTGGCGACCGGCGGCATGGGCCAGGTCTTCTCGGCGACGACCAACCCCTCGGTCTCCACGGGCGACGGCGTGGCCCTGGCGCTGCGCGCGGGCGCCGAGGTGAGCGACCTGGAGTTCGTCCAGTTCCACCCGACGGTCCTCTTCCTGGGCTCCGACGCGGAGGGCCAGCAGCCCCTGGTCTCCGAGGCGGTGCGCGGCGAGGGCGCCCACCTGGTCGACGCCGACGGTGTGCGCTTCATGCGGGGGCAGCACGAACTGGCCGAACTCGCCCCGCGGGACATCGTGGCCAAGGGCATCATGCGCCGCATGCACGAGCGGGACGCCGAGCACATGTTCCTCGACGCCCGGCACTTCGGCGCCGACATGTGGGAACACCGCTTTCCGACGATCCTCGCCGCCTGCCGCGCCCACGGCATCGACCCGGTCACCGAGCCCATCCCGATCGCCCCGGCCGCCCACTACGCCTCCGGCGGCGTCCGCACCGACTCCCGGGGCCGTACGACCGTCCCCGGCCTGTACGCGTGCGGCGAGGTCGCCTGTACCGGCGTGCACGGCGCCAACCGCCTTGCCTCCAACTCCCTCCTCGAAGGCCTGGTCTACGCCGAGCGCATCGCGGCGGACATCGCGGCGAACGGCCTCGACGCGCGCGTGCCGCAGCCACTCCCGCACCCGGAGATCCCCGAGCACCCCCTGCTCACCCCCGAGTCCCGCTTCACGATCCAGCGGATCATGACGAACGGGGCCGGTGTCCTGCGCTCGGCGGAGTCCCTCGCCAAGGCCGCCGACCAGCTCCAGCAGCTGCACACCGACGCCCGCGACGCCCTCGCCGAGAACGGCAAGACCGCCGAGGCCGGCGTCGACACCTGGGAGGCCACCAACCTGCTGTGCGTGGCCCGCGTCCTGGTCACCGCGGCCCGGCTGCGCGAGGAGACCCGGGGCTGCCACTGGCGCGAGGACCGCCCCGAGCGCGACGACACCACCTGGCGGCGCCACATCGTCGTACGCCTGAACCCCGACCGCACGCTGGCCGTGCACACCACCGACACCACACACTTCCCTTCGACCCTCCCTCCCCAGGCCTCTCAGGAGCAGTGACCGACGTGAGCACCCCCGACCTTCCCCTCGCCTCGTCCGGAGGCTGCGGCGACGGCTGCGCCTGCGGCGCGGACGACGAGGCGTACCTGGAGTGCGGCCTGGACCCCGCACTCGCCCAGCTCCTGGCCGACGCCGGCCTCGACCCCGTCGAGGTCGAGGACATCGCCAACGTGGCCCTCCAGGAGGACCTGGCTCACGGCGTGGACGTGACGACGGTGGCGACCATCCGCGAGAACGCGGTCTCCACCGCCGACTTCACGGCCCGTGAGGCGGGTGTGGTGGCGGGGCTGCGGATCGCCGAAGCGGTGATCTCCGTTGTCTGCGAGGAGGAACTCGCGATCGAACGCCACGCGGAGGACGGCGACCGCGTCGAGGCGGGCCAGAAGCTCCTCTCGGTCACCACCCGCACCCGCGACCTCCTCACGGCCGAACGCAGCGCGCTGAACATCCTGTGCCGCCTGTCGGGCATCGCGACGGCCACGCGCGCGTGGGCGGACGTCCTGGACGGCACGAAGGCCAAGGTCCGCGACACCCGCAAGACGACACCCGGCCTGCGCTCCCTCGAGAAGTACGCGGTCCGCTGCGGCGGCGGAGTCAACCACCGCATGTCCCTCTCGGACGCGGCCCTGGTCAAGGACAACCACGTGGTCGCCGCGGGCGGCGTCGCCCAGGCCTTCAAGGCCGTACGCGAACGCTTCCCCGACGTCCCCATCGAGGTCGAGGTCGACACCCTGCACCAGCTCCGCGAGGTCCTGGACGCAGGCGCCGACCTGATCCTCCTGGACAACTTCACGCCGGGCGAGTGCGCGGAGGCGGTCGCCATCGTCCAGGGCCGCGCCGCCCTGGAGGCCTCGGGCCGGCTGACCCTCGACAACGCCAAGGCGTACGCCGACACCGGCGTCGACTACCTGGCCGTCGGAGCCCTCACCCACTCCTCGCCGATCCTGGACATCGGCCTGGACCTTCGGCCGGCGGAGTAGGGGAGCGGGTACGGGCCATGCTGCTGACGATCGACGTAGGGAACACCCACACCGTCCTGGGCCTGTTCGACGGTGAGGACATCGTCGAACACTGGCGCATCTCCACGGACGCGCGCCGCACCGCCGACGAGCTGGCGGTCCTCCTCCAGGGCCTGATGGGCATGCACCCGCTCCTCGGCGACGAACTGGGCGACGGCATCGACGGCATCGCCATCTGCGCGACCGTCCCCTCGGTCCTGCACGAACTCCGCGAGGTGACCCGCCGCTACTACGGCGACGTCCCGGCGGTCCTCGTCGAACCGGGCGTCAAGACGGGCGTCCCGATCCTCATGGACAACCCCAAGGAGGTCGGCGCGGACCGCATCATCAACGCGGTCGCGGCGGTCGAGCTCTACGGCGGCCCCGCGATCGTCGTCGACTTCGGCACGGCGACGACGTTCGACGCGGTCAGCGCGCGCGGGGAGTACGTCGGCGGGGTCATCGCCCCCGGCATCGAGATCTCCGTCGAGGCCCTCGGCGTACGCGGCGCCCAGCTCCGCAAGATCGAGGTGGCCCGGCCTCGCAGCGTCATCGGCAAGAACACGGTCGAGGCGATGCAGTCGGGCATCATCTACGGCTTCGCCGGCCAGGTCGACGGGGTCGTCAGCCGCGTGGCCCGCGAGCTGTCCGACGACCCGGACGATGTCACGGTCATCGCGACGGGCGGTCTCGCGCCGATGGTCCTGGGCGAGTCGTCGGTCATCGACGAACACGAGCCGTGGCTGACGCTGATCGGGTTGCGACTGGTGTACGAGCGGAACGTGTCGCGCATGTGAGGCGGGGCGCGGCGCTGATGCTGGAGTGGGTGGGCGCGCAGCTGGGTGGCCACATGACGGGCACCCTCCGGCGCGGGCACCCTCCGGTGCGCACCCTCCGGCGCGCACCCGCCCACCTGGGTGGCCACATGACGGGCACCCTCCGGCGCGGGCACCCTCCGGTGCGCACCCTCCGGCGCGCACCCGCCCACCTGGGTGGCCACATGACGGGCACCCTCCGGCGCGCACCCGCCCACCTGGGTGGCCTCCCCGCGCCACACCTGTCCGCTATGCAGAATTTGTCTGATTAGCGCGTATCCTCGCCGCATGCCCACGCCATACGGATCCCGCGGCGGCATGGCGTTCGGCGTGGAGGAGCTGCGTGTGCTCCGCCGCGCTCTCGCCCTCGCCCTCCACCCCACCTCCGCCTCGGCCGACGACGTCCAAAACTGCTTCCGCCTCGCAGAGTCGCTCGACGAGGCGATGCGGGAGGGCGCCAGGCTCCGCGCCTTCCTCGTGGCCGACCTCGGCCGGTACCGCGCCGCCCTCCCCGGCACCGCCGCCGGCTACCTCACGCTCCTGGATGAGGCGCTGGGTGCCGGCTACCGCCCCCACTCCGACGACCTCGCCGCCCTCCGCGCCCTGCGCGGCAACCCCACCGCCGCCACCCTCCTGGAACGCTGCGACCTGCTCACAGGGCAGCAGCCCGCACGCACGGGCTCGCACTCCCCCTCGACGGCCGCCCACTCGTCCGGCCACCCGGTCGTGCCCGGCACCCCCACCGTCCCCGCCTCCCGCACCCGTATTCGCCTCCTGCCCCTTCCCGGAGGCCGCTCCAGCGCCGATGAGAACACCCCGGAGAAGCAACCGGAGGAGAAGCCCGCGCGAAAGCCGGCGGCCCCGAAGCCCGCCCCCAAGCCCGCCCCGGCCCCCCCGAAGCCCGGCCGCCCGATCCCCACCCCGGGCGAGGTCTTCCCACGCCGCAAGCCCACCCCGCCGCCCCCGGCCAACCCCCAGCAGCTCGCCGCCGGCTGACGTGGCTACTCTGGATCCATGGACTACGTCTCCGCGCTCCTGCCCCCGGTCGTCATGGCCATCTTCTTCATCGGTGTGATCCGGGTGATCGTGAAGACGCAGGGCGGCGCCAACAAGGCCAAGGAGGACGCGGCTGTCGACGCCGCCCTCGCGCGCGTGGAGGGCGCCCGCCAGTCCTCCGCGACGCCCCCGAAGGCCGAAGCCTGACCCGACCGCTGCCACCCCTGGGCGCAGCGCTCTGACGGCGTACGACTCCGTGCGGCCCGCTCCCCGCGGGGCCCGCACTTTCGAGTCGTACGCCCTTTTTGCTCCCGTTCGCCGGTGAAGTGCACGTCCGACACGGCATTACCGAGTTCTCCCACTATTGTTCTGTGGTGTGCCTCGCCCATTGGGAGAACTCGAAGACGCGGTCATGTCGCGGGTGTGGAAGTGGAACCGCCCGGTGACCGTTCGAGAAGTCCTGGAAGATCTTCAGAAGGAGCGGTCCATCGCGTACACCACCGTGATGACCGTTTTGGACAATCTCCATCAGAAGGGCTGGGTGCGCCGCGAGGCGGAAGGCCGTGCCTATCGATATGAGGCGGTCTCCACACGCGCCGCCTACGCCGCCGCCCTGATGAACGAGGCCTGGTCGCAGAGCGACAACCCCGCCGCGGCTCTTGTCGCCTTCTTCGGGATGATGAGCGACGAACAGCGAGAGGCTCTCCGCGATGCCGTGCGCATCGTCCAAGGCCCGGAAACCCAGAAACCGACCGGACCGTCGGAACCGGCCGAACCGGCGGAACGAACCGAACCAGCGGAACGGGCGGAACCGGCGGAACGAGCCGAACCGCAGGAGAACCCCGCCTCTGCTCAGGACCTCGGGGAGCGATAGCGTCCCGTCATGTCCGCGAAGAGCCCCGAAGCCCCCGCAAAAGCCATCACCGTCCGTCGGGCCCGTACCAGCGATGTCCCGGCCGTCCGCCGCCTCCTCGACGCCTACGTCCGCGGCGGCATCCTGCTCGACAAAGCAACGGTGACGCTTTACGAGGACATCCAGGAGTTCTGGGTCGCGGAACGGGACGACAACGCCGAGGTCGTCGGCTGCGGC
Organism: Streptomyces sp. DG1A-41; assembly: GCF_037055355.1. GTDB lineage: Bacteria > Actinomycetota > Actinomycetes > Streptomycetales > Streptomycetaceae > Streptomyces. The sequence goes on from NZ_CP146350.1 coordinate 5,263,531, forward strand.
GCCCTGCACGTGATGTGGGAAGACCTCGCGGAAGTGCGCACTCTCGCCGTGAAGCCCGGCCTGAAGGGCGCGGGCGTCGGGCACCAGTTGCTGGAGAAGTTGCTGCACACCGCCCGCTGGCTCGGCGTTCGCCGCGTTTTCTGTCTGACCTTCGAAGTGGACTTCTTCAGCAAGCACGGCTTCGTGGAGATCGGCGAGACGCCTGTCGACACGGATGTCTACGCGGAGCTGCTGCGTTCCTATGACGAGGGTGTCGCGGAGTTCCTCGGTCTCGAACGAGTGAAACCGAACACCTTGGGCAACAGCCGGATGCTTCTGCATCTGTGATCGCCGGGACGGACGCACAAGCCAGTTGCACGTCGTTCGCGAGACCGCCCGCCCGGTTCGGCAAGGCATATTCCGCACGGCCGCCCTGCCCAGGTGCCCTATGTCCGAAACGCGCACGTTTCCGGGCGGTGGCGTGGCTGCTGGTCTCTGCCGAGGGTTTGTGTTTTTCCGGCAAAAGCGGTTTGCTTTCCGAGGTACTGCAGTACTGCATATAACAGGGGACGGCGATACGGCGGACGCCGGCACACCCCCGGCCCTGAAGATATCGATGAAAGGAAATCCGGTGGCACAGAAGGTTCAGGTCCTTCTTGTCGACGACCTCGACGGCGGCGAGGCGGACGAGACCGTGACGTTCGCGCTGGACGGTAAGACGTACGAGATCGATCTCACCACCGCCAATGCGGACAAGCTCCGCGGCCTTCTCGAGCCTTACGTGAAGGGCGGTCGTCGTACCGGAGGCCGTGCTTCGGGCGGGCGTGGAAAGGCTCGCGCGGCTTCGAGCGGCAGCCAGGACACCGCGGCCATCCGCGCCTGGGCGAAGGAGAACGGCTACGAGGTCAACGACCGCGGCCGTGTTCCCGCGACCATCCGCGAGGCCTACGAGAAGGCCAACGGCTGAACAGCGGCACTACCGACCCTGCGCACGCAAGGCCGGCGGCTGAGCGCACGCGCGCCGCAGCCGGACCCGGTGGCACTGCGTGGCCACCGTGTTCACCAGCCGCACGAGATCGGGGGCATCTCCACCGCCCCCCAACGCCGACAGTGTCGGCAGCGAGGCCTCGACCTCGCATCCCGGCTCGGGGGGCCGCAGCCACACAGCGGCCCCCTGGGAACCGAACCGGCCCGGGGGAAGCGGCCGGCCACGGCAGAAGCCGGGCTCGGGGGACAACGCGCCGTCCGTCTCGGGGGCCGACGGCGCACACGCCTGACGAGGCACCAGCCCGCCCCGCCCGCAGGCCGCCGGCACAAACCCCTCACAGGGCAGCGGCCCGCCCCTCCCGCGCGACACCGAGCCGTCCGCTTCGCGGAACATCGGAGCGATCGTCTTGCAGGGCAGTGGTCCGCCGTTCTCGCGTTTCTCGCGCGACGCCGAGTCGTCCGTCTCGCGGAAGAGTGACGCGTCGGTGCCGTGGGGCAGCGGCCGGCCTGCCGCGCACGGCATCGAGCCGTCCGTCTCGCAGGGCAGTGGCCGGTCCTTCTCGCGCGGCACCGAGCCCTCCGCCCCGCGGCACAGCCCGTCCGTCTCGCAGCGCAGCAGTCCGCCCCTCTCGTGTGCCAACGGCGCCTCCATCCCCGGCGGCCGCGGCGCCTCCATGGCGCCCCCCGCCCCGATCGCCGTGAGGTCGAGCGGCAGTGTCCCCCACTCCAGCCACTCCAGCAGCCCGGGTAGTTCCTCCGCGGTGCCCGGTGCCACCAGGAGCCGCAAGCGGTCGCCGAGTACGGCCACCGGGGAGGCCGGCTCCAGGCGTCGCAGGGCCGCGTGTCCCGCCTCGGCCGGTACGTCCAGGACGTCGTAGCGCACCCCTACCGCCAGCCGCAGAGGAGCGCCGGGCACCGTCGGCCAGCCCAGTTCGTTCTCGTACCACCGCCGGACCGGACAGCTCGCGTCAGGCGGTCGGCGGGGGAGCGGGATGGGGCGGGGGGCGCCGAACATGCCAAGTGCAACAGCCGGAAGGGCGCTCCGGTTACGCTGGGTATAGTTTCGAGCGCACATGGTGGCGAAATGGGGGCGTGCCGGGGGTGCGGGGAGGCGCAAGGTTGTTCGCCCGTAGCGGAGGGAAGGGGGGCGCTCGGCATGGACTTCCGGTCCGTACGGGTAAGACATCCCTAGTGGGAGGGGGCGACACGCAGGAAAGGCCGTCTCACGTTCGCCATGGGCGTACTGGCGAAGGGGGTAACTGCCTGGCCTGCGGGAACATCGTCTCGCACCATCGGGTTGGAGCAGATGTCGGCGTTCGGGGTCAGGAGGCCAAGGACGGTGTCGGCAGTTGGAATGAGCGGTCCCCGCTTGCGGGACTAAGCTGCGGAAGGACAGGGAGGGGAAGTTCCCCCCACTGCCTGACCGCTCTGAGGAGCGATTAACGATGTTCGAGAGGTTCACCGACCGCGCGCGGCGGGTTGTCGTCCTGGCTCAGGAAGAAGCCCGGATGCTCAACCACAACTACATCGGCACTGAACACATCCTCCTGGGTCTGATCCACGAGGGTGAAGGTGTCGCCGCCAAGGCCCTTGAGAGCCTCGGGATTTCGCTCGAGGCGGTCCGCCAGCAGGTGGAGGAGATCATCGGCCAGGGCCAGCAGGCCCCGTCCGGCCACATCCCCTTCACCCCCCGTGCCAAGAAGGTCCTGGAGCTGTCGCTCCGCGAGGCCCTTCAGCTGGGCCACAACTACATCGGCACGGAGCACATCCTGCTCGGCCTGATCCGCGAGGGCGAGGGCGTCGCCGCCCAGGTCCTGGTCAAGCTGGGCGCAGATCTGAACCGCGTGCGGCAGCAGGTGATCCAGCTGCTCTCCGGTTACCAGGGCAAGGAGACCGCCACCGCCGGCGGTCCTGCCGAGGGCACGCCCTCCACGTCCCTGGTCCTCGACCAGTTCGGCCGGAACCTCACCCAGGCCGCTCGCGAGTCCAAGCTCGACCCGGTCATCGGGCGCGAGAAGGAGATCGAGCGGGTCATGCAGGTGCTGTCCCGCCGTACGAAGAACAACCCGGTCCTGATCGGTGAGCCCGGCGTCGGCAAGACCGCCGTCGTCGAGGGCCTCGCCCAGGCCATCGTCAAGGGCGAGGTGCCCGAGACGCTCAAGGACAAGCACCTCTACACGCTGGACCTCGGCGCTCTGGTCGCCGGCTCCCGCTACCGCGGTGACTTCGAGGAGCGCCTGAAGAAGGTGCTCAAGGAGATCCGTACCCGCGGCGACATCATCCTGTTCATCGACGAGCTGCACACGCTGGTCGGTGCGGGTGCCGCCGAGGGCGCCATCGACGCGGCTTCCATCCTGAAGCCGATGCTGGCCCGCGGTGAGCTCCAGACCATCGGTGCGACGACGCTGGACGAGTACCGCAAGCACCTGGAGAAGGACGCGGCCCTCGAGCGCCGCTTCCAGCCCATCCAGGTCGCCGAGCCGTCCCTGCCGCACACGATCGAGATCCTCAAGGGCCTGCGCGACCGTTACGAGGCGCACCACCGCGTCTCCATCACGGACGAGGCGCTGGTCCAGGCCGCCACCCTGGCCGACCGGTACATCTCGGACCGCTTCCTGCCGGACAAGGCGATCGACCTGATCGACGAGGCCGGTTCCCGGATGCGTATCCGCCGGATGACCGCGCCGCCGGACCTGCGCGAGTTCGACGAGAAGATCGCCGGTGTCCGCCGCGACAAGGAGTCCGCGATCGACTCGCAGGACTTCGAGAAGGCCGCCTCCCTGCGTGACAAGGAGAAGCAGCTCCTCGCCGCCAAGGCCAAGCGGGAGAAGGAGTGGAAGGCCGGCGACATGGACGTCGTCGCCGAGGTCGACGGCGAACTGATCGCCGAGGTCCTCGCCACGGCCACGGGCATCCCGGTCTTCAAGCTGACCGAGGAGGAGTCCTCGCGTCTGCTGCGGATGGAGGACGAGCTCCACAAGCGGGTCATCGGCCAGAACGACGCCGTCAAGGCGCTGTCGAAGGCGATCCGCCGTACGCGTGCCGGTCTGAAGGACCCGAAGCGTCCCGGTGGCTCGTTCATCTTCGCCGGCCCGTCCGGTGTCGGTAAGACCGAGCTGTCCAAGGCACTCGCCGAGTTCCTCTTCGGTGACGAGGACGCGCTGATCTCCCTCGACATGTCGGAGTTCAGCGAGAAGCACACGGTGTCGCGTCTCTTCGGTTCGCCCCCCGGTTACGTGGGCTATGAAGAGGGCGGCCAGCTGACGGAGAAGGTGCGGCGCAAGCCGTTCTCGGTCGTCCTCTTCGACGAGGTCGAGAAGGCCCACCCGGACATCTTCAACTCGCTGCTCCAGATCCTGGAGGACGGTCGCCTGACCGACTCCCAGGGCCGGGTCGTGGACTTCAAGAACACGGTCATCATCATGACGACCAACCTCGGCACCCGGGACATCTCCAAGGGCTTCAACCTGGGCTTCGCGGCCTCGGGTGACACGAAGACCAACTACGAGCGCATGAAGAACAAGGTCTCGGACGAGCTCAAGCAGCACTTCCGGCCCGAGTTCCTCAACCGCGTCGACGACGTGGTCGTCTTCCCGCAGCTGACCCAGGGCGACATCCTGCGGATCGTCGACCTGATGATCAGCAAGGTGGACGAGCGCCTGAAGGACCGGGACATGGGCCTCGAGCTCGCCCAGTCCGCCAAGGAGCTGCTCGCCAAGAAGGGCTACGACCCCGTCATGGGCGCCCGGCCGCTGCGCCGGACGATCCAGCGCGAGATCGAGGACAGCCTGTCGGAGAAGATCCTCTTCGGTGAGCTGCGCCCCGGTCACATCGTGGTCGTGGACACCGAGGGCGAGGGCGAGGCCAAGACCTTCACCTTCCGGGGTGAGGAGAAGTCGGCCCTGCCGGACGTCCCGCCGATCGAGCAGGCGGCCGGTGGCACGGGACCGAACCTGAGCAAGGACGTGTAAGCGTCACGACCGAGTGAAGAGGGGCCGGTGCTGAAAAGCACCGGCCCCTCTTCCATGCCCCGACGGCAGCTGCCCTGCTGCGCTACGACAGCTGCCCGTCGTAGTCCGGCAGCTTGTACGTCTTCTCGGCGTGGCCGCCAGAGAGGTCGGTGGCGCTGTTGCCGATGTTCGCGATGATCGTGTAGCCCTTCTTCTCGACGTCGACGCGCTGGGCCGTCTTGTACTCGGCGACGTTCTTGAAGAGGTCGACGAAGTTCCGCACGTAGAGGCCGGAGACCTGGTCGCCGGCCTGCTTGAGGTTGTACTCGGTGAACGAGTAGATGATGTCCGGGCGGGCGGTCACGAAGAACAGGGCGACACCGCGCTCCTGGGCGTATCTGGCGGCCTCCAGGACCGGCTTGTTGGCCGGCTGCGGGTAGCTGAAGCCGAAGTCCGTCTCCAGCGCGGTGTTGTCGATGTCGAAGACGATCGCCTGCTTCTCGCCCGGCTTGGCGGCGGCGATCCGCTGCTTCAGATAGGGCAGCGCCTGGTCCATCACCGCCTGGCAGTCCTTCTGCCAGGTCGCGTAGTCGACGTCCGCGGCGGCCGTGGTGGCCGCGGTGGCGGTACCGGCGGGGGCCGCGGCGTCGGCCGGTGCGGCCATCGCCACGAGGGCGGCCGCCGAGACGACGGTCACTGATGCGCGGCGCAGCCAGGGGCCTCGGGTCTGCATGTCGTGGGGTCCTCTCACGTCCGTGACGCTGCCAACATGTCGTGTGCATGTTCGTGGGCGAGGGTGGCGCGAGGGGAACCGTAGGGTTACCGAACGGTAGGCGCATAGAGGCGTGCGCCACATTTCCGGAATGGCCGAAGAGGGCTCTCGGTGACATGCCGCACAGGCGATTTGTCCGGTACTAGACGGAATAGTGCTGAACAGGTGGGGAGAAAAGGGATTGCTGCCCCGCTGTGCAGGCTGAAGTGCGGTGTAGTGCCCTGATCTGTCCCGAATGGGTGCCATGTCAAGAGACGTAGAACACTGAACGAAATTACTAACTTCGGTCGTAGATCACGCTTTTGGGGGTTTGTCGGACTTCGGGTTACCAAGGGATGGCCATTCGGCGAGCGACTGTGCGCCGGGTGGTTTTCTCCGTCCCCTTCCCCACGAGGTTTCGATGTCCCAGCGCGTCACGTCCCGTTCTTCCCGTACGTCCCAGCTCCGCACCCGTGCGACCGTGCTGGCCGCCGGCCTCGGTGTCTCGGTCGCACTGGGAGCCGGGGTCGCGTCCGCCGCCGACACCACGGCTGCGTCCGGTGCCGCCAGTGCCGTCCAGGCGCAGGCCGCCGCCCAGGCCGAGGCCGCGAAGGCTGAGAAGGCCGCCACGGCTGCCGCCGCGAAGAAGGCGGCTGCCGCCAAGAAGGCCGCCGTGCAGAAGGCCGCCAAGAAGGCCAAGCCGTCCTGGGTCGACCCGGTGAAGAAGTACAAGCTCACCGCGAGTTTCGCCCAGAACGGCGGCATGTGGCAGTCCACCCACAGCGGGCAGGACTTCGCCGTGCCGAGCGGCACCCAGGTCGTCGCCGCCCACGGCGGCACCGTCGTCAAGGCCGGCGGCAACGGCGCCGGTGACGGCCCCGCGTACGGCAACGCCGTCGTGATCAAGCACGGCAACGGCACGTACTCGCAGTACGCCCACCTGTCGAAGGTCAAGGTGAGGGTCGGCCAGGTCGTCAAGACCGGCCAGGAGATCGCCCGGTCCGGCAACACCGGCAACTCGAGCGGCCCGCACCTGCACTTCGAGATCCGTACGACCCCGAACTACGGCTCGGCGGTCGACCCGGTGAAGTTCCTGCGGGCCAAGGGCGTCAAGGTCTGACGATTCCGGACGGCCCGAGCCCGCCAGGGCTGTGACCGCGAACGTTCACCGGGCTGGTCGCGATGCGCTCGATCGCCGGACGGCTGGATACCCCAGCTCGTCCGGCGATCGAGCCCTCCCGGGTCCTCCCTCAGCGGGTGCGCCGTTCTGTCCGGCCTGCGGCGCATCGCCAGGCATCCGGTGTCTATGTGGGCTACAGCGACCAAGTGCCGTCGAGGGTCAGGCGTACATGTCGAGCGATACGGCACAGACCGTCTGGGGGTTCGCTTTCGCCCCGCTGTTCGCCATCCCGGCCCTGATGGCCGCGGTGACCTGGTCGTACGCAAAGCGGCACCGGGCACGGGGACAGGCATCATCCCTGCCACGGCCTTGACATCGGCTGACCCAACCCGGCGGACCTGTGCCGTCACGGCACTAGGAACCACGGGCTCCCCGGTGGGCCTGGGTCACCAGGTCCGTGGCGACCTCGAGGACGGCTCTGTTCTTGTCCTCGGGGTCGCCTTCCAGATCCTGGAGCAGGAACATCCCGGCGTGCAGCGTGAAGATCGCGCTGACGCAGCGCACCTGGTCGACCATGTCGGCGTCCGGGTCGATGATGATGTCGCGCAGGCCGCGGATGCGCTCCTTGAAGGAGTCGCCGATCCGCAGCTCCCGCACCGTCGCCTGGTTGTCGTGCATGAAGCGGAACAACGGCGCGGCGCCGGACAGGGTCTCCGCGTAACGGCGGACGATCTCCTGCTTGGTGTCGAGGGTGTGCGGCTGCCGCCGCCCCCACTCGATCAGTTCCTCGATCGGCTGCGTGAGGTCCTCGAAGATGCTGACGAGGATCTCTTCCTTCGTCTTGAAGTGGTAGTAGAGCGCCGCCTTGGTGACCTCCAGGCGTTCCGCGATCTCGCGCAGGGAGGTCTTCTCGTAGCCCTGCTCCGCGAAGAGTTCGAGGGCCACGTCCTGGATGCGCTGGCGGGTGTCCCCGCGGCGCCGCTGCCTGGTGCCGTCCATGGTGCCGCCCATCCTCCTACGCCGCTCCCTTTCCATAAAACTTACTTGACGCCCGGCTAGTTGCGCGGCTAGCTTCCGAGTGTAGTCACTAGCCGGGCGGCAAGTAAGTAGCGGTAGCTGGGGGAGTGGGAAGAGCGATGGCGGACACGACGGACACACCGGCGGTCGGCGCCGACACCGACGCCGGGGGGAAGCAGCCGAAGAGCGTGCGGGTCGTGCTGCTCGCGCTGATGATCGCGATGATGCTCGCGATGCTCGACAACATGATCATCGGTACGGCGATGCCGACGATCGTCGGTGAGCTGGGCGGCCTCGAACACCTCTCATGGGTGGTCACCGCCTACACGCTCGCGACCGCGGCCTCCACCCCGCTGTGGGGCAAGCTCGGCGACATGTACGGCCGCAAGGGCATGTTCATGTCGTCCATCGTCCTCTTCCTGATCGGCTCGGCGCTCAGCGGCATGGCCCAGAACATGGGCGAGCTGATCGGCTTCCGCGCGGTTCAGGGCCTCGGTGCCGGCGGTCTGATGGTCGGCGTCATGGCGATCATCGGTGACCTGATCCCGCCCCGGGAGCGCGGCAAGTACCAGGGCATGATGGCCGGCGTCATGGCGCTGGCGATGATCGGCGGCCCGCTGGTCGGCGGCACCATCACCGACAACTGGGGCTGGCGCTGGGCCTTCTACATCAACCTGCCCCTCGGCGTGGTCGCGCTGGTCGCCGTCAGTGCGGTGCTGCACCTGCCGAAGAAGCGGTCCGAGGCGCGGATCGACTACCTGGGCGCCGCCCTGCTGACCGTCGGCATCACCGCGATCGTGCTCGTCACCACCTGGGGCGGCACGGAGTACGCCTGGACCTCCGCGCGGATCATGGAACTGATCGGCATCGGGGTCGCCGCACTCGTCGGCTTTGTGTTCTGGCAGACCAGGGCCGCCGAGCCGGTGGTGCCGCTGCACATCTTCCGCAGCCGCAACTTCACGCTGATGTCGGTCATCGGCTTCATCACCGGGTTCGTGATGTTCGGCGCGACGCTGTTCCTGCCGCTGTACCAGCAGTCCGTGCAGGGTGCCTCCGCGACGAACTCCGGGCTGCTGCTCCTGCCCATGCTCGGCGCGATGCTGGTGACCTCGATGGTCGCCGGACGGGTCACCACGAACACCGGCCGGTACAAGGTGTTCCCGATTCTCGGCAGTGTGCTGATGACCGTCGGTCTCTACCTCCTGTCCACGATGGACACGGGGACCTCGCGGTTCACGTCCGGTGTCTTCATGGCCGTGGTCGGGTTCGGCATGGGCTGCCTGATGCAGATCACCATGCTGGTCGCGCAGAACAGCGTGGAGATGAGGGACATGGGCGTCGCGTCCTCGTCCGCCACCCTCTTCCGCACTCTCGGCTCCTCCTTCGGCGTCGCGATCATGGGCGCGCTGTTCAACAACCGCGTCCAGGACGTCATGGCCGAGCGGGCCGGCGCGCTGGGCTCCAAGGTCACCGAACAGTCGGCCCAGCTGGACGCGGCGAGCCTCGCCAAGCTCCCGGCAGCGGCCCGTGAGGCCTACCAGCACGCGGTCTCCGCCGGCACGCACTCGGCGTTCCTGCTGGGAGCCGTGGTGGCGGTGCTCGCCCTGGCGGCGGCCGTGTTCGTCAAGGAGGTCCCGCTCAAGGGAGCGGGCCCGAAGGCGGACGACAAGGCGGACGACGAGTCGGACGCCCCGGCGACGCAGCCGCCTGTGGCGGAGGCCGTCTGACCGGACCGCACGAGGCCCCCGGGGTGGTCCTCCCCGGGGGCCTCGTCATGCCCGGCGGCACAGGCCCGCTTCGTCCTCACCCCTCCTCACACGCCCGTACCGTCCCCACTGTCAGACCCCCGTGCCACCATCGGATCCATGGACAAGACGCGGCAGGTTCGCCTGGCCAAGGACGCCATGGACCGTGACTGGGCCGATCCGGAGCTGGACCTGGGCGCCGTGGCCGCGCACGCCGGGTACTCGCGGTACCACTTCATCCGCGCCTTCAAGGAGGCGTACGGCGAGACCCCCGGGCAGTACCTCACGCACCGCCGCATAGAACGCGCCGAGGACCTGCTGCGCACCGCCAACCTGTCGGTGACGGAGATCTGCCATCTGGTCGGCTTCAGCAGCGTCGGCACGTTCTCGGCCCGGTTCAAGGCGTGGACCGGCCTGACGCCCAGCGAGTACCGGACGAAGCACGTGGGCCGCGGAGCGGCGCTCATACCGGGCTGCTACGCCATGCTGTAGGCCGGCGGCTTCCGACCGGCACCCGGCATCCGCACCGGCGCGCCGCAACAGCGCAATTCCGGAGAAGCGGGCTGACACCCCCGCTGCCTACGGTGGCGGGGCAAGCGCCGACCGGCCGCCGACCAGCAGGAGCACGCCATGATCAAGGGTCTCGCCATTTCGACCGTCTGGGTCCTCGACCAGGACCGGGCCAAGGAGTTCTACACCGAGAAACTGGGCCTGGAGGTCCGTACGGACATGACCATGGGCGAGGGCGGCATGCGCTGGCTCACCGTCGGCTCGCCGAACCAGCCCGACGTCGAGCTCACGCTGATGGTGCCCGGCGGGCCCGCGATGGACCCCGAGTCCGCCGAGATGCTCCGGAAGCTGGTGACGAAGGGCGCGCTCGGCGCCGGCGTGCTGACCACCGACGACATCCACGGCGACTACAAGAAGCTCAAGGACCGGGGCGTGGAGTTCCTCCAGGAGCCGAAGGAGCGCCCGTACGGCACGGAGGCGCTGTTCCGCGACGACTCCGGCAACTGGTTCTCGTTCACACAGCCCCGGGAAGGCGGACTCGACCCGGACCAGGACTGGACCTGCTGACCACCCTGCGGGACTACGTCCCCGACCCGGGCAGCATCGGATAACTGCCCGTGTTCGTCGGCGCGTGCTCCGGCAGCCACAGCACGGCGACCGCGCCCTCGGCGGGCAGATGCTCCGGCGTCCCGGGGGTGCGCACGTTCCGGAAGGTCAGCCGGGCGCCCAGTACCCGGGCCTGACCGGCCGCGATGGTCAGGCCGAGGCCGTGGCCGTGCCCGGCCCGGTCCTTGCTGCCGGTGCGGAAGCGGCTCGGCCCCTCGGCGAGCAGGTCCTCGGGAAAACCGGGGCCGTGGTCGCGGACCCGGATGACCCGGCCCTCGACGGTGACCTGGATGGGCGGCTTGCCGTGCCGGGCGGCGTTGGCGAGCAGGTTGAACAGCACCCGCTCCAGGCGGCGCGGGTCGGTGGTGACCGCCGACTCGTGCACGATCCGCACCTCGACGTCCGGGTCCTTGGCAGCCACCCGCCGGGCGACGAACTCGCCCAGCATGATGTCCTGGAGCTCCGCCCGCTCCGAGGCCCCGTCCAGCCGGGCCACCTCGAGCACGTCCTCCACGAGCGTGCGCATGGCCTTCGCCCGGTCCAGCACCAGCTCGGTCGGGCGGCCGGGCGGCAGCAGTTCGGCGGCGGTCAGCAGCCCGGTCACCGGTGTGCGCAGCTCGTGCGCGATGTCGGCGGTGACCCGCCGCTCGGCCTCGATCCGCTGCCGGAGCGTGTCCGCCATGGCGTCCACCGCGCTCGCCAGGTCGTCGGTCTCGTCCCGGACGACCCCGCCCATGGCGTCGCGCACGCGCACGTCCGTCTCGCCGCCCGCGAGCTGACTGGCCGCGACGGCCGCCTTGCGCAGCCGCCGCGAGAGGTGCCCGCCGATGAGCACGCCGAGCGCGCTGCCGCCGAGGACGACCGCGATGGAGCCGATGATCAGGGCCTGGTCGAGGTCCTGGAGGATGTCCGAGCTGCGGTCGGTGAAGCCCGAGTGCAGGGACATCACATGCCCGTTCTTCAGCGGCACGGCGGCCCATATGTCCGGCGCGTCACCCGGCCGGTCCGCCACGTACGTCGCCCGCTGGCCCGCTTCCACCCGCTCCCGCAGCGCCGCCGGCAGGTCAGGGTCGTCGATCTTGGTGTTGGGGAAGTTCATCCGCCCGGACAGCTCGAAGTTGCGCTGGGCGATCATGATGCGCTCGTCGGCGAGGTCGCGCGCGTTGTCCAGCATCGACACCCGGGCGGCGTTGTGCACGACCAGGCTCAGGGCGATCGCCACCAGCGCCCCGACCAGCGCGATGGCCGCGCTCAGCTTCCATCTGAGGCCCGTGCGGATCCCCGCGCGATCCAAGCCCGTGGCGACCAGGCGCCGGAAGTGCCCCCTCATCACCCCTGCTCAGGCCTTCAACTTGTAGCCGAAGCCGCGGACCGTCTCGATACGGTCCTGGCCGATCTTCTGCCGCAGCCGCTGCACGTGCACGTCGACGACGCGGGTGTCGCCGCCCCAGCCGTAGTCCCACACCCGCTCCAGCAGCTTGTCGCGGGAGAGCACCGTGCCCGGCGCCGTGGAGAACTCCAGCAGCAGCCGCATCTCGGTCGGCGTCAAGGCCACCGGCTGCCCGGCCCGGCGGACCTCCATGCCCTCGGTGTCGACCTCCAGGTCCCCGAAGGTGAGCACCCCGCCGTTCGGCGGCGAGGCCGGCTCCTCGGCCCGGCCGCCGGCCGCGTGCCCGAACCGGCGCAGCACCGCGCGGATCCGGGCGACCAGGACGGCGCCGTCGAACGGCTTGGTCACATAGTCGTCGGCACCCGCCTCCAGGCCCAGCACGACATCGATGGAGTCGGCCCGCGCCGACAGCATGATGACCGGCACGGTCGACTCGTCCCGGATACGGCGGCACAGGCTGACCCCGTCGAGGCCGGGAACCATGACGTCCAGAAGCGCGATGTCGGGGCGGTCCGCCCGGAACGCCTCCAGGCCCGACAGCCCGTCGGGCATGGCGGTGACCATGAAGCCGTCCCGTTCCAGGGCGAGCTGCGTGGCCTCACGGATGACGTCGTCGTCCTCGACGAACAGGACGTGGGTCTGGTCTGCCATCCCGGTGCTCTCAGTCCTCGTGTGGTTCGTGGGGTGCGTTCTGTCGCGTTCTCTCCGGGGGACGCGCGGTCCGTGTGATGCGTTCACCGGTGGATCGGTCCGAGCGGCCCGATCGGTTCACGTGCCTTCCGCCCGCGTCAGCTCGCGGGCTCCGGCGTGGGGGTGTCGCCGACGACCTTCCCGTAGTCGTTGTGCGTGCGGTACTCCTCGTCGAACCGGCCGGAGGTCCATCGGTACGTGATCACGTTCTCCCCGGAGGGACTCGACACCGGGTCGCCCTTCTCGTACACCTGCTTGGTCACGACGAGGTCGCCGCGGTCGATCTCCGCGTAGACCGGGGGTTCCTCGGCCTTGAACACATTCTCGTACGAGCCGTCGTGCTCGCGGTATACGTAACTGCCGACACCCACAGCGTCACCGCAGGTCAGCACGTTGACGACGACGTCGTCGGCCGACCCGCCGGTCAGGTTGCCGTAGGACACGTCGACGGGGTACTCGTCGGCGACGCACGGCTTCAGCTCGTGCTTCACCTCGGGGGAGACCTTCGGGTCGTCCTTGACGAGCCGGACGGCGTCGACCGTGTCGGGCGTCTTCGACGGTGCGGCGGACGGTGTGGCGGCGGCGCCCGCCACCGAGTCGGAGTGCGCCGGGCCCTCGTCGCGGGCGCCGGTGCCGCCCGAGCCGCATGCGGACACGAAAAGGGCGAGGGCGGCGAGCACGGCCAGTGCCGTACTCACCGCCTGGATGCTGCCCCGGGCCCGTGCAGATCCCTCGCCGGTCAGGCCGCGCACCGCTCCCGCTCCTCACGCTCCAGCGCGCGTGCGTCCAGATCGCGGGACTCCAGCTCCTCGCGGAGCCGGGCGAGCGCCCGGTGCAGCGTGCTCTTGACCGTTCCGGCCGACATGCCGAGGGCGGCGGCCGTCTCCTCCGTGGACATCTGCTCCCAGTGTCGCAGCACGACGACACTGCGCTGCTTCGGGGCGAGCACCTTCATCACGTCCATCAGCAGGGCGCGGTCCGCGTGCTGCTCGGTGGAGTCGTCGACCGAGGCGTCCGGGAGCTGCTCGGTCGGCACCTCCTCCAGCTTGCGGGCCCGCCACCACTCCGTCCGCGTGTTGATCATCACCCGGCGCAGGTAGGCGTCCGCCAGCCGCTTGTCCTCTATGGTCTCCCAGCGGCCGTACGTCCGTACCAGCGCGGTCTGGAGCAGGTCCTGCGCGTCCGTCGGGTCCGGGACCAGACGCCGGGCGCTGCGCAGCAGCGCGTCCTGCCGCGTGCGGACGTACTCCTCGAACTCGAGCACCTCGCCCTGCGCCATGGTGAACCGCCTCCCGTATCCCCGTTACGGCCGGCGACCCGCCGCCCGTGTCATGCCTGTGTTCCTTGGTTGTCCCGTGTCTTCCGGGAACGGGATTGAAGGTACGGAGGCGTTGTCACGGCACTGTCCGAAGCAGCCTTCGGCTAGCACTCGGCTGTCCGTCGGTTGTGTAACGGACGTCGGAACGGGGTAAAGCGGTGGGCGTGTTGGGGTGGGTCCAGGGTGATTTGTCCACCCCGATCGCTGTGACGGGCGCTGTGACGGGCGACCCGCGTCTGTGACCTGCCTGTACGTCAGCTCAGCGGCAGCCGGTACAGCCCGCCCGCCAGCGGCTCCACCAGACCGTCGGCGACGAGGCCGTCCAGGGCGCGGGCCCGCTGCACCGGCTCGTGCCACACCCGGTCCAGGGCCGACTGGGGAACCGGACCGTGGGCCTCCCGCAGCACGGCGAGCAGCCGCCCGCGCACCTGCCGGTCGGTGCCCGCGTACGTCTGGCCGCGGCGCGGCGGCCCGTCGTGCTCCGGCTTGCCCGCCAGCCGCCACGCGCACTGCGCGGCGATCGGGCAGCGGTGGCACGACTCGCTCTTGGCCGTGCAGACCAGCGCGCCCAGCTCCATGGAGGCGGCGGCCCAGCGGGCGGCGGTCGACTCGTCCTCGGGCAGCAGCGCGCGGGCCAGTTTGCGCTCGGCGGCGGTGGTGGCGTTCGGGGGGTACTGCACGCCGGTGACCGCGCGGGCGAAGACCCGGCGCACGTTGGTGTCCAGCACCGGATGCCGCTGCCCGTAGGCGAAGGAGGCGACGGCGGCGGCCGTGTACTCGCCGATGCCGGGCAGCGCCAGCAGCTGGGCGTGGTCGGCCGGTACGTCACCTCCGTGCCGTTCCGTTATCGCGACGGCGGCGCCGTGCAGCCGCAGGGCGCGGCGCGGGTAACCGAGGCGGCCCCAGGCGCGGACCGCCTCACCCGGCGCCTCCTTGGCCAGGTCGGCGGGGCGCGGCCAGCGGGCCAGCCACTGCTCGTAGACGGGCAGGACGCGGTTCACCGGCGTCTGCTGGAGCATGAACTCACTGACCATCACACCCCACGCCCCGGCCTCGGGGCGCCGCCAGGGCAGGTCACGGGCGTTCTCGTCGAACCAGTCGATGACGGGGGAGTGCAGTTTCTCTCCGAGGGGGGAACCGGAGGGCGTGTCGGTGGGGGTGGTATGCGGGGGTTTCGTGGGAGCAGTCATGGCCTCTCGATGGTGCCATGCGGACGAAGGGCGCCGGGGCACCTGCGGGCTGATCGTGGTTCGCGTCCCTGGGGGCTGCGCCCGCAGACCCCCGCTTCGGACTGAACTGCCGAGGGTGCCGGAGCCGGCGGCCTCTGCCGCGGGGCGTACCTCGTCCTCGAACGGCGGACGGGCTGAGCGCCGCCCACCGGCGCTGGGCGGCGCACCCCTGACGATCGGCAGCAGTGCCGTGCTGCCGGGCGCTTGTAGCGTCGGGCCGCATGGAACGACCTCGTCCGGCCCGGCTCGGCAAGGGCGCCCTCCTCTGGGCCGCCCTCGCCCTCCCGGCGCTCACGGCGGACCGGCTCGGGCTGAACGAGCCGCGTCCTGCCTGGCAGCAGGCGGCCGGTGTGGCGGTGCTGGCGGTCGCGGCCGCCCTGTCCCGGCGGCTGCCGCTCGTGGCCTTCGGGCTGGCTGCCGCCCTGAGCCTCGCCGCCGCCCCGGCCCTGTTCACCGTCTCCTACGGCCCGGCCCTCGGCGTGTTCGCGCTGCTGCTCGGGCTGCGCGCGGGCCGGGCACGCCCCGCCGTGCTGTGCTTCGCGGTCCTCGGCTGCGCCGGCACCGCCCGGATCGTGCTCGTCGGCGTCGACCCGGCCCCCGAGTGGCTCGTCATGACGGGCACGCTGCTCTTCGGCTGCGTCTTCCCCTGGCTCGGCGGTCGCTACTGGCGGCAGAGCCGCGAGCTGGCCGAGGCGGGGTGGCTGCGCGCCGCCCGGCTGGAGGACGAGGCCCGCTTCGCCGAGGAACGCGCCCGGCTGCGCGAACGGGCCCGGATCGCCCAGGACATGCACGACTCCCTCGGCCACGAGCTGAGCCTCATCGCCCTGCGCGCGGGCGCCCTCCAGGTCGCCCCCGGACTCGCCGGCGAGCACCGGGCCGCGGCGGCCGACCTGCGCGCGGCCGCCGCCGACGCCACGGACCGGCTGCACCGCATCATCGGCGTCCTGCGCGAGGACGACGAGGAGAGCGTGCCGCTGGCCCCGGCGGGCGAGACCCTGGAGCAACTCGTGGCCCGCGCGGCGGAATCGGGCCTGCCGGTGCGCTGGGAGCCCGCCGGGCAGGGCCCGGCCGCGGAGCCCGGCGGCGTCGCCGAACGGCTGCTGCACCGCGTGGTCCGGGAGGCACTGACCAACGTGGCCCGGCACGCACCGGGCGCTCCCGTGACCGTGGCGGTGACGGGGCGGGCCGGGGGGACGTCCGTCACCATCACCAACGGTCCGCCCACACACGAGAGTTTTGGCCCCACGGGCGGCGGCACGGGCCTGCTCGGGCTGCGGGCCGCGGTGGCATCGGTCGGCGGGGAGTTCGAGGCGGGCCCGCACGAGGAGGGCTTCAGGGTCCGGGCGTACGTCCCCCAGCAGCAGACCGCCGTCGGACCGGCGCGTCCCGCCCGGGCGCCGTTCACCCACGCCCGCCGCCGGGTCGCCGCGGGCCTCGGCTCCGCGGTCGGCGTGGGCGTGGTGCTCGTGGGTGGGGCCTTCGGCTGGTACGCGTACGCCGAGAAGCACTCGGTGCTCCAACCCGCCGCGTACGCGAAACTGCGCCTCGGCACCCCCACGGCCGACGTCGAGCGCGTACTCCCCGGGCGGGACGTGAACGACCCGCCCGCCGAGCGGGCGCCGGCACCGGCGCCGGAGGGCGCCGACTGCCGCTACTACCGGGCGAGCGGCGAACTGTTCGTCTCCGTCGACCACTTCAGACTGTGCTTCGACGCCGGGCGGCTGGTCGCCAAGGACGTGGTGCCGCGCGTCGGCCTGTCCGGCGAAGGCCGGGAGGAATACGAGGAGTTCGCACGATGAGCGGGGGGAGTGGGGTGAGCGAGGTGAGCACGGTGAGCGGAGCGAGCACGGCGATCCGCGTGCTGCTGGCCGACGACGAGGCCATGGTCCGGGCCGGAGTGCGCGCCATCCTGGGCAGCAGCGGCGCGACGGAGGTCGTCGCCGAGGCGGGCGACGGCCGCGAGGCGGTCGAGCTGGCCCGCGCCCACCGCCCGGACGTGGCCCTGCTCGACATCCGCATGCCGCGCCTGGACGGCCTCACGGCGGCGGAGGAGATCGTGCGGACCGTGCCCGGCACGGCCGTCGCGATGCTCACCACCTTCTCCGAGGGCGCCTATGTGACCCGCGCCCTCGGCGGCGGCGCCACCGGCTTCCTGCTGAAGTCCGGGGACCCGTACGAACTGATCGCCGGTGTACGGGCGGTGGCGGCCGGTGCCGCGTTCCTGTCGCCCAAGGTGGCCCGGTACGTCATCGAACAGGGCCTCGGCGGCGCCCGGCTCACGCGTGAGGCACAGGCACGCGCGCGCGTGGCCGTGCTGAGCCCCCGCGAACGCGAGGTGCTCGGCCTGGTCGGGGCGGGCCTGTCCAACCCGGAGATCGCCGCCCGGCTGCACCTCGTCGAGGGCACGGTGAAGGCGTACGTGAGCGCGGTCCTGGACCGGCTGGGGGTGCGCAACCGGGTGCAGGCGGCGATCGTGGCGTACGAGGCGGGGCTCGTGGAGTCGTGACGACCGGGTCGGCGCAGCGGTGGGGGCGCGTCCCGGCTCGGTGAGGCGCAGCCCGGCCGGCTCAGCGCCGCGCGTGGGAGCCGTACGACGTGACGGGCGCCGTGCCCGGCCCGGTGAACCACCGCACGGCCGGCGCCGACGAGGTGCGCATCGCCTGGGCCAGCCGGGTCGCCGGGCCCGTGCCCAGCCGTACGGCGACGAGGGCGACGAGCGTGCCCAGCCCCAGCCCCGCCACGACGTCGTGCGGATAGTGCACGCCGACGAAGATCCGGGAGAAGGCCATGAGCAGGGCGAGCGGGACCGTCAGCCACAGGAGCGCGCGGCGGACCAGCGCGAGGGCGACCGCCGAGGCGCCCGCGATCGTGGCGTGGTTGGAGGGGAAGGACCAGTCGCCGTGCGGTGGGCACTGGGCGAGGGACGCGGCCGCACCGGCCACCGCCCGGCACGGACGCTCCTCCGCGACCGCGGACTTGAGCACTTCGCTGCACACGTACGCCACAGCCGTGGCCAAAGGTGCAAGGGCCGCGAGCGCGAACACGTGGGGAGTGTCGCGGCGGGCACGCCACCAGGCGGCGGCGAACAGCGCGACGAAGACGAGCAGTCCGGCCTCCGTCCCTATCTCGGCCCCGTGCTGTACCCACATCGGGGTGGCGTGGGCGACATCGGTGATGTCGCGGTAGAGCGCGCTGTCCTCGAAGTTCATGGTCACGGACGGTAGGCGGCGGGCCGGTACCGTCACACCCAGCGATCGTCGCGTGCCGTACCTGTCGAAAGACAGGGGTGGAGCGGTTGTTTCCGGGATGATGATCCGGAAAAGTTGTGGTCCCGAGCGGCGGGTGGGACAGGCGAACGCGCCGATCTCTCGTAAGGTTTGCGCCGTGGGATCTCTGCGCAATCCGGTCGGGCCGCTTCCCTCCTCCATCTACTGGCGTCGGAGGGTCGTACTGGTGTCCGTGGTCGCCCTGTTGGCGCTGCTGATCACCTGGATCGTGACCATGGGCGGCGGAGGCGGCGAGGACCGTGACACCGGCGCCAACGGCAAGAATCCCGCGCCCTCCATCACGCCCGGCCCGTCGAGTTCGGGTCCGGCCATCAGCCAAGCGCCCGGCGGACGCGACGAGTCGGGCGGCGGGGGCTCCGGCGGCTCGTCGTCCGGCTCCGGGGACGGTTCCGGCGACGGCTCGGGTGACGGCTCCGGGGACGGTTCGGGCACGGGCTCCGGCGGCGGTTCCGGCTCGGACGGGTCCGGTGGGTCGGGCGGCGCCGGTGGGTCCGGGGGTACCACGGTGGGCGGCGTCGGCGCGGGCGACACGCTGCCGGCCGGTTCCACCCTGCCCAACTGCACCGCCGCCGCGGTCAAGTTCAGCCTGCGCAGCCGGCACAACACCTACGACCCCGAGCAGACGCCCACGTTCCTGCTGACCGCGCGGAACGTCTCCGGCAGCGACTGCAAGATCGATCTCGGGCCGGAGAACGCGGTGTTCACGATCACCCCGGCGAGCTCCGACGACGCCTACTGGTCTTCCAAGGACTGCCCGAAGGTCGCCGCGCACCAGCTGTACCGGGTGCCCGCGGGCAGCGGCATCACCTACACCGTGAAGTGGGACCGCAAGCCGAGCGCCCCCGAGTGCGCCACGCCTCCGGCTGGCTCGGCCGGGACGGGCACGTACCTGGTGGAAGCGAAGGCCCCGGGCTTTGCGAAGGTGCAGACGTCGTTCGTGCTGTCGGCCGACTAGGCGCAGCAGCAGAGAAACCTGCGGCAGAGACACCTGAGGGCGGTGCCCCTTGCCGGGTACCGCCCTCAGTCGTTCGAGCCGTCAAGTCGTTCCAGCCGGGGCGGCTCGAGCCCTAGGGGGCTTCTGATGGATCTCCGCGGCGTCGCGACGCCCGGCACGCACTCTCGCCGCACCGGACAAAAGGCCTGGTAGCTCCGCTACGAGGTCTTCCGCCCGGCACGCCGAGAGCACGCACCGAACGCCGCTCCCGCTTCCACGGAGATCTATCAGAAGCCCCCTAGACGTACCGCTCCAGGATCGACGACTCCGCCAGCCGCGAGAGTCCCTCCCGGACGCTGCGCGCCCGGGCCTCGCCGACGCCGTCCACCGTCTGGAGGTCGTCGACGCTCGCGGCGAGCAGCTTCTGGAGGCCGCCGAAGTGCTCGACCAGGCGGTCGATGATCGCGCCGGGGAGCCGGGGCACCTTGGCGAGCAGGCGGAAGCCGCGCGGCGACACCGCCGAGTCCAGCGTCTCGGGCGAGCCGGTGTAGCCCAACGCCCGGGCCACCGTGGCCAGTTCGAGGAGCTCGGCGTGGGTGAGGGCGTCCAGCTCGGCCAGCGCCTCGTCGACCGTGCGGGAGCGCTTGGCGGTGGGTTCGGGGACGTAGTCCCGGACGACCAGCTCGCGCTCGGGCTCCACGCCGGCGATCAGCTCGTCGAGCTGGAGGGCCAGCAGCCGGCCGTCCGTGCCCAGCTCCACCACGTACTCGGCGATCTCCGTGGCGATGCGGCGCACCATCTCCAGGCGCTGGGCGACCGCCGAGACGTCCCGGACGGTCACCAGGTCCTCGATCTCCAGCGCCGACAACGTGCCCGCGACCTCGTCGAGGCGGAGCTTGTAGCGCTCCAGGGTCGCCAGGGCCTGGTTGGCGCGGGACAGGATCGCCGCCGAGTCCTCCAGGACCCGGCGCTGGCCGTCCACGTACAGGGCGATCAGCCGCATCGACTGGGAGACCGAGACGACCGGGAAGCCGACCTGCTTGCTGACGCGGTCCGCGGTGCGGTGCCGGGTGCCCGTCTCCTCCGTGGGGATCGTCGGGTCCGGGACCAGCTGCACGCCCGCGCGAAGGATCTTCGACAGGTCCGAGGACAGCACGATGCCGCCGTCCAGCTTGCACAGCTCGCGCAGACGGGTCGCGGTGAACTCGACGTCCAGCACGAAACCGCCGGTGCAGAGCGCCTCTACCGTCTTGTCGGAGCCGAGGACGATGAGTCCGCCGGTGTTGCCGCGGAGCACGCGCTCCAGGCCGTCACGCAGGGCGGTGCCGGGTGCCACGGCACTCAGCGAGGCGCGCATCAGGCCATCGGTACCGGCACTCCCGCCGGACTTTCCGGGAGCCGATGCCCGGTCGTTGGCTGCCACTGCACTCCTCCGGTCGCAGGTTCTGGGGCGCCCCCGCGTCGCACACTTGGTTCGCACGGACGGGCGAGACCAGGGCAAAGTCTACCGGCGACCCTCCTCGTCCCGGGGGGCCTCTCTGCGACGGGACCGGGGAGGACCCGCAGGGCGTCCCCTATGTCCGCTACCTCCAGGACCTTCATGCCCGAGGGGATCTTGCCCGGGTCGCCCGGTACGAGGGCGTGGGTGAAGCCCAGACGGTGGGCCTCGGCCAGCCTGCGCTGCACGCCCGTGACCCGTCTCACCTCGCCCGCGAGGCCGACCTCCCCGATCGCGACGAGGTTCTTGGGGAGAGGTGTGTCACTCGCCGCGCTGGCCAGGGCGAGGGCGACGGCCAAGTCCGCCGCGGGCTCCGAGAGCTTCACACCGCCGACCGTCGCGGAGTAGATGTCCCTTTTGCCCAAAGCGCTGATCCGGCCGCGCTGTTCCAGCACCGCGAGCATCATCGAGACCCGGGAGGTCTCCAGGCCCGAGGTGGTGCGGCGCGGGGAGGGGATCTGCGAGTCGACCGTGAGCGCCTGGACCTCGGCGACCAGCGGGCGGCGGCCCTCCAGGGTGACGGTCAGGCAGGTGCCCGGGACCGGTTCGGCCCGGCGGGTCAGGAAGAGTCCGCTCGGGTCGGCGAGGCCCGTGATGCCCTCGTCGTGCAGCTCGAAGCAGCCGACCTCGTCGGTGGTGCCGTAGCGGTTCTTGACGCCCCGGACCAGGCGGAGGCGGGCGTGCCGGTCGCCCTCGAAGCTCAGGACGACGTCGACCAGGTGCTCCAGCAGGCGCGGGCCCGCGATGGCGCCGTCCTTGGTGACATGGCCCACCAGCAGCGTGGACATGCCGCGCTCCTTGGAGGCCCGGATCAGCGCCCCGGCGACCTCCCGCACCTGGGCCATGCCGCCGGGCGCGCCGTCGATCTCCGGTGAGGCCACCGTCTGCACCGAGTCCAGGATCAGCAGCGACGGCTTGACCGCGTCCAAGTGGCCCAGCACCGCCGCCAGATCCGTCTCGGCGGCCAGGTAGAGGTGATCGTCGATGGCGTGGATGCGGTCGGCGCGCAGCCGGACCTGGCTCGCCGACTCCTCGCCCGTGACGTACAGCGTGCGGTGCTCGTCGCTCGCCGACTTGGCCGCCACGTCGAGCAGCAGCGTCGACTTCCCGACGCCCGGCTCGCCCGCGACCAGCACCACCGCGCCGGGGACCAGCCCGCCGCCCAGCACGCGGTCCAGCTCGGGCACGCCGGTGGAGCGGGCCGTCGCCTGGCGGCCGTCCACCTGGCCGATGGGCAGGGCGGAGGTGGTGACCCGCCCCGGTGTCGTCGTACGGACCGCGGGCGCGCCGAACTCCTCGACCGTCCCCCAGGCCTGGCACTCGGGGCAGCGGCCGAGCCACTTCGCCGTCTGCCAGCCGCACTCCGTGCAGCGGTAGGACGGGCGGTCCTTGGTGGTCTTCGTACGGGCAGCCATGGACGAAACCGTAGCCGCCACCACTGACAACGCGGTGGCCGACCGGGTCGGCCACCTGCGCGCCAGGGCCCCGCCACCCCGCGCCAGCGGCGGAACCACTGGTTCATGTCCCCTTTTGAGGGATCGTTTCACCCGTACGGATTAAATGTGCTCAAGCCGCAAGAAGGTGCCACTCCCGGCCGCCTACGGTCGCCGAATGATGAGCAGTACTCCGGAGATCTCGACCCGCTCGACCCGCACGGCCGGCCCGCACCGGGCGCACCGGGAAGCGCGTGACCGCGGGGCGGCGCGCACGCTGGCGCAGCGGCCGCCCGCGCGCTACGAGCCTTACCTGGACGGCCTGTTCACGTACTGCCTGTCCGTGCTGTGCGACCACGACGCCGCGACCGCCGCCCTGGGCGAGGCCCTCGCCCTCGCCGAACGCCGCAGTCGGCACGTCCCCGACGCCCCCGCCGACCGCAGGGCGTGGCTGTACGCGCTGGCCCGCTGGGCGTGCCTGCGCAAGCTGGCCGAGGCCAAGCAGAAACGTCAGAGCAGCCACGCGGCGGGCCGCCCGCGGCGCACCGGCCGGCCAGGCCCGGCCGTGTCCGAGGAGGTCCAGGAGCGGCGGCGGCGCGAACTGGCCCTGCTGGCGTGGCCGGAGGCCGCCGGCACCAGCCCGGAGCAGCGCGAGGCGCTCGAACTGGCCGTGCGCCACCACCTCGCCGCCCAGGAGGTCGCCGCCGTCCTGGGCATGGACCCGGCCGCCACCCGCGACCTGCTCGCCTCCGCCGCCTGCGAGGTCGAACGCACACGTGCGGCCCTCGCCGTGGTCGAGACCGGGGCGTGTCCGAGCGTCGCGCACCTCGTCGGCGACGACCGGCCCGTGCTCGGCACGACTCTGCGCCGCGAACTCGTCCGGCACGTCGACGACTGCCCGCGCTGCCGCCGCACCGCCGAGCGCGCCATCCCCGGCCGCTGGCCCGGCACCAGCGTCACACCCGCCGAACTGCCCGTCCTGCCGGCCCCTCGCGCGGCCCTGCACGTCGCCATGGCCCCCCACCCACGCGCGCGTGGCGCCGGACCCCGCTTCGACCGGCGCGGGTTCCCGATGGACCCCAAGGACCGCGCCGCCCGAAGGGACCGCCTCCGCGCGCGTGCCGTCACCACGACCGTCGTGGCCACCGTCGTGGCCGCTCCCGTGCTCGCCCTGTGGGCCGCCTACCGGGGCACTCCCGTCGGCGAGGGCCAGGACGGCCGCTCGGCCACCGCGCGCGAGGCGGGCGACCCCTTCGCCCTGGACGGCGAGATGGCCGACGGGGGCTACGAGAACACCGGCAACGCGAGCACCAGACCCGGCCCCCGCTTCGACAAGAACGGCAAGGCCGACGTCTCCGTGGAGGTCATCGGCGTCGCCAGCGCCGGCCGGAAGAGCGCCCTGGACGTCACGGCCGACAACAGCGGCGACACCACCCTCGTCACCCTGACCGCCGCGGGCCCGGCCCCGGTCCGCTGGTCCGCGTCCACGGGAGCGGACTGGCTCTACCTGAGCCAGTCGTCGGGAACGCTCCGGCCCGGCGAGTCGTTGACGATCAAGGTGTACGTCGACCATCTGCGGGAGCCCTCCGGCCCCTGGCGCGCGCAGGTGGCGATCGCACCGGTGGGCGCCGTCGTCCACATCGAGGGCTTCGGCACCGCGCCGAGCCCCTCCGACCCCGGCCCGCGTCCGGACCCCCGCCCCGGCGGTCCGGGCGACCCGCCTCCCACCCCGCCCGACCCGACGCCCACGACCTCGGCCCCACCGGACCCGACGCCGACCACCCCGCCCCCGTCACCCGACCCGGACCCCACACCCACGGACCCGGGCCCGACGGATTCGACGGGCTCGACGCCCCCGCCCTCGGAGGGCGGCGACCCGAGCCCGCCCACGTCCTAGACGGTCGTAGCAGCCCTGTAAACGGTCTTGGCAGCCCTGGAAGCCGTAGGGGTCGCGGTCGTCAGTCGACCGGATCCGCCGGATGCGGCGCCAGCAACGGCAGTTGCGAGGCCAGCCGCTCCTCGCACAGCTCCACCAGCCGGTCGTAGCCCGCCTTGCCCATCAGCTCGATCAGCTCCGGCCGGTAGGAGACGTACACCGGGTCGCCCGCGCCGTGCGCCGAGGTCGCCGAGGTGCACCACCAGTGCAGGTCGTGGCCGCCCGGCCCCCAGCCGCGGCGGTCGTACTCACCGATCGACACCTGGAGCACACGCGTGTCGTCGGGCCGGTCGATCCACTCGTACGTCCGCCGCACCGGCAGCTGCCAGCACACGTCCGGCTTCGTCTCCAGCGGCTCGCGGCCCTCCTTCAGGGCGAGGATGTGCAGCGAACAGCCCGCGCCGCCCGCGAAGCCGGGCCGGTTCTGGAAGATGCACGAGCCCTGGAAGGGGCGGGTCTGCCGGTCGCCGTCCTCGTCCTCGGAGATCCAGCCGTTCCGCGTGCCCTCGGCATGCTGCTGCCAGATGTCCGGCGTGAGCCTCGCCACATGCTCGGCGACCCGCTTCTCGTCGTCCTCGTCGGAGAAGTGGGCACCCAGGGTGCAGCACCCGTCGTCCGCGCGGCCGGCCTGGATGCCCTGGCAGCCGCTGCCGAAGATGCAGTTCCAGCGAGAGGTCAGCCATGTCAGATCGCAGCGGAAGACCTGCTCGTCGTCCGCCGGATCAGGGAATTCCACCCACGCGCGGGCGAAGTCGAGGCCCTTCTCGTCGGAATCCACGATGCCCGATGATTTGTCGCGCTTCGCCTTTTTCGTCTTTGGCACGAGTCCAGGGTACGGGCCTTGTACCCACACCGAGGACGGCGGACGGCAGGACTGGCAGTAGCGTTCCGTACATGAGACTCGGTGTCCTCGACGTGGGATCGAACACGGTGCATCTGCTCGTGGTGGACGCGCATCCCGGCGCGTGCCCGTTGCCCGCGCACTCGCACAAGGCGGAACTGCGCCTCGCCCAGCTCCTCGACGACGACGGTGCGATCGGCCCCCAGGGCGTCGACCGGCTGATCTCGGTCGTCCAGGAGGCACTCCAGGCCGCCGAGGACAAGGGCGTCGAGGACCTCCTGACGTTCGCCACCTCCGCCGTACGCGAGGCCCGCAACGCCGACGACGTCCTCGCGCGCGTGCGCACCGAGACCGGCGTCGAGCTCCAGGTCCTCACAGGCGAGGAGGAGGCCCGCCTCACCTTCCTCGCCGCCCGCCGCTGGTTCGGCTGGTCGGCCGGGAAGCTGCTGGTCCTGGACATCGGCGGCGGCTCCCTGGAGATCGCCTACGGCATCGACGAGGAGCCCGACGCGGCCGCGTCCCTGCCGCTGGGCGCCGGCCGCCTCACCGCCGGCTGGCTGCCCGGCGACCCGCCCGCCCCGGACGACGTCCGGGCCCTGCGCCGCCACGTCCGCACCGAGATCGCCCGCACGGTCGGCGAGTTCAGCCGCTTCGGCCCGCCCGACCACGTCGTCGCGACCTCCAAGACCTTCAAGCAGCTCGCCCGCATCGCCGGAGCCGCCCGCTCCGCCGAGGGCCTCTACGTCCAGCGCGAACTCAAGCGGGAGTCCCTGGAGGGCTGGGTCCCGAGGTTGGCCGGCATGACGGAGGCGGAACGAGCCGAGCTCCCGGGCGTCTCGGAGGGCAGGGCGGGCCAGCTGCTGGCGGGGGCCCTGGTGGCCGAGGCCGCGATGGACCTCTTCGGCGTGGAGCGCCTGGAGATCTGCCCGTGGGCGCTCAGGGAGGGCGTGATCCTGCGTCGCCTGGATCACATGGAGTCGGTGTAGCGACCCCAAGGGACGCGGGGGGAACAGAGCAAGCGGCCACAGAACGGCCCACACCGCCTATGGCAAACGCCACAACGGCGAATAGGCCCCCCCGCTCCACCCCAACCACACCCCGTAATCTGTCCTGCATGGCAGAGCCAGCCGTAAGGATCCCGGACGCGAAGGTCGCCCTGTCGACGGCCTCGGTCTACCCGGAGTCGACGGCCACGGCCTTCGAGATCGCCGCGCGCCTCGGCTACGACGGAGTCGAGGTCATGGTCTGGACCGACCCGGTCAGCCAGGACATCGAGGCCCTGCGCAGACTCAGCGACTACCACCAGATCCCGGTCCTGGCCGTCCACGCCCCCTGCCTGCTCATCACGCAGCGCGTCTGGTCGACGGACCCCTGGACCAAGCTCCAGCGGGCCCGCGCGGCGGCCGAGAAGCTCGACGCGAGCACCGTCGTCGTCCATCCGCCCTTCCGCTGGCAGCGCCAGTACGCCCGGGACTTCGTCGCGGGCGTCTGGCGCATGGCGAACGAGACGGACGTACGGTTCGCCGTCGAGAACATGTACCCCTGGCGCTACCGCGACCGCGAGATGCTCGCGTACGCCCCCGACTGGGACGTGACGAAGGACGACTACCGCCACTTCACGATCGACCTCAGCCACACCGCGACGGCCCGCGCCGACGCCCTGGACATGGTCGACCGCATGGGCGACCGCCTGGGCCACGTCCACCTCGCCGACGGCAGGGGCTCGGCCAAGGACGAGCACCTGGTGCCCGGCCGCGGCACCCAGCCCTGCGCCGAGGTGCTGGAGCGGCTCGCCCTGACCGGCTTCGACGGGCACGTCGTGATCGAGGTCAACACCCGCCGTGCCATGTCGAGCGCGGAGCGCGAGGCCGACCTGGCGGAGGCACTGGCCTTCACGCGCCTGCACCTGGCCTCGGCGGCGAAGGTGCCGAGGCGATGAACGACGTCCCACCGGGCGAACCCCCGAACGCCACCGGCACCGGGACCACCGCCCGCCGCCGGGCCGGCCCCCACGCACGGAGTCGGCCGACACCCGCGACCGCATCCTGACCGCCGCCCGCGAGGAGTTCTCCGAGCGCGGCTACGAGAAGACGTCCGTACGCGGCATCGCCAAGGCGGCCGGGGTCGACTCGGCGCTCGTGCACCACTACTTCGGGACGAAGGAACAGGTCTTCGAAGCGGCGATCACCCTCTCCTTCGCACCCGCCATGCAGGCACCGAAGGCCATCGAGGAGGGCCCGCTCGACGGCGTGGGGGAGCGCCTGGTCCGCTTCTTCTTCGGCGTCTGGGAGAACCCGGCGACCCGCGCGCCCCTGCTCGCCATCGTCCGCTCCGCAGTCACCAACGAAACGGCGGCCGCCGTCTTCCGCCGCATCGTCGCCACCCAGGTGCTGCGCCGCATCGCGGGACGACTGGACCTGCCGGACGCAGAGCTGCGGGCCGAGCTCGCCGCCGCCCAACTGGTGGGCACCGCCGTACTCCGCTACGTCATCGAGGTCGAACCGCTGGCCTCGGCGGACCCGGAGCAGATCATCGCGCGCCTGGCACCGGTCGTACAGGGACACCTGACCGAACCGTAGCCTCACCGAGCCGTCGGCCGAGACTTGCATCCCGTATTCCGGACACTCCGTCCCGCCCTCTGGATGACCGGCGTACGCTCGGTAGCAGTCAGAAATCTCCGAATCCTCTGACGCAGTCTCTGAAGGAGCGAGCGACGATGCCCGAGCTGAGGTCCCGCACAGTCACCCACGGCCGCAACATGGCGGGCGCCCGCGCCCTTATGCGCGCCTCCGGTGTACCGGGTGCGGACATCGGCCGCAAGCCGATCATCGCGGTCGCCAACAGCTTCACGGAGTTCGTGCCGGGCCACACCCACCTCCAGCCGGTCGGCCGGATCGTCAGCGAGGCGATCGTCAAGGCCGGCGGCATCCCGCGCGAGTTCAACACGATCGCCGTCGACGACGGCATCGCGATGGGCCACGGCGGCATGCTCTACAGCCTCCCCTCCCGCGACCTGATCGCGGACAGCGTGGAGTACATGGTCGAGGCCCACTGCGCCGACGCCCTGATCTGCATCTCCAACTGCGACAAGATCACCCCGGGCATGCTCAACGCGGCCCTGCGCCTGAACATCCCGACGGTGTTCGTCTCCGGCGGCCCGATGGAGTCCGGCCGGGCCACCCTGGTCGACGGGACGGTCCGCACACTCGACCTGGTCGACGCGATCTCCGACGCCGTCAACGACAAGATCTCGGACGAGGACATCCTCCGTATCGAGGAGAACGCCTGCCCGACCTGCGGCTCGTGTTCCGGCATGTTCACCGCCAACTCGATGAACTGCCTCACCGAGGCCATCGGCCTCTCCCTCCCCGGCAACGGCTCGGTCCTGGCCACGCACACCGCGCGCAAGCGGCTCTACGTCGACGCGGCCAACACGGTCATGGACATCACCCGCCGCTACTACGAGCAGGACGACGAGACGGTCCTGCCGCGCAACATCGCGACCTTCGCGGCCTTCGAGAACGCGATGGCCCTCGACATCGCCATGGGCGGCTCGACCAATACGATCCTGCACCTGCTGGCCGCGGCCCAGGAGGCCGGCGTCCCCTTCGGCCTGGAGGAGATCGACGCGGTCTCCCGCCGGGTCCCCTGCCTGGCCAAGGTGGCGCCGAACGTCGCCAAGGACCGCACCTACTACATGGAGGACGTGCACCGCGCCGGCGGCATCCCCGCCCTCCTCGGCGAGCTGCACCGCGGCGGCCTGCTCAACGAGGACGTGCACGCGGTCCACAGCCCGTCCCTGGCCGACTGGCTGAAGACCTGGGACGTGCGCGGCGGCTCCCCGTCCCCCGAGGCGATCGAGATGTGGCACGCGGCCCCCGGCTGCGTCCGCTCCGCCGAGGCCTTCTCCCAGTCCGAGCGCTGGGAGGCCCTCGACGCGGACGCCGAGGGCGGCTGCATCCGCTCCGTCGAGCACGCGTACTCCAGGGACGGCGGCCTCGCGGTCCTCAAGGGCAACCTCGCGGTCGACGGCTGTGTGGTGAAGACGGCCGGCGTCGACGAGTCGATCTGGACCTTCGAGGGTCCGGCGGTCGTCTGCGAGTCGCAGGAGGAGGCCGTCGAGAAGATCCTGCTGAAGCAGATCAAGGAGGGCGACGTCGTCGTCATCCGCTACGAGGGCCCCAAGGGCGGCCCCGGCATGCAGGAGATGCTCTACCCGACCTCGTACCTGAAGGGCCGCGGCCTCGGCAAGACCTGCGCCCTGATCACCGACGGCCGCTTCTCCGGCGGCACCTCCGGCCTCTCCATCGGGCACGCCTCGCCCGAGGCGGCCGGCGGCGGCACCATCGCCCTCGTCGAGGACGGCGACCGCATCCGCATCGACATCCCGAACCGCTCCATCGAGCTCCTCGTCGACGACGCCGAGCTGGCCCGCCGCAAGCAGGCGCTGAACGGCGTGTACGCCCCGAAGAACCGCGACCGCAAGGTCTCGGCCGCGCTGCGGGCCTACGCGGCGATGGCGACCAGCGCGGACAAGGGCGCCGTGCGGGACGTGACCATGCTGGGCTGAGCGTCCTCCATGCGTGAAGGGCCGCCCCCGGCAGACCGGGGGCGGCCCTTCCGCGTACGCCGGGCCCGCACTACCAGCCGGACGGATCGCGCCCGTCCACGGCGAAGACGGTCCCGTCCGGCGCACCGGCGTAGACGCGGTCGCCCACCAGCACGGGGTCGGGAAGCGCGGCCGGAACCCGGTCCGACCGGTCGCCCAGCCGCACCGGCGTCTGCCCGACGAGCTTCCCGCGCCGCGCGTCGACGGCGAGCAGCCGCCCGTCCGGCGCGGTCACGTACACGTACCGGTCGTCGGCGACCGGCGTCGACCCCCGGACGACACCCGTCTCCAGACTCCACCGCTGCTTTCGCGCCTCCAGATCGACGGCGACCAGCGCTCCACCCGTCGCCATGAGGTGAACGACGTCCCCGCGCACACTCCCCGCCACCTGCTGCAACGGAGTACGCAACGGCACCCGCACGCTCGCCCGGCTCTCCGGGTCGTAGCGGACCACGGCCCGCGCCTCCCCGCGCACGGCGTCGACCGCCACGAACACGACCGCCCCGTCCACGGTCCCGAGAGGCTGCAACGCTCCCTCCAGCCGCGCGTCCCACATCACGTTTCCCGTACCCGGGTCCACCGCCGTGACCTTCGTGCCCGACCCGTCACCGGACACGCTCGCCGCGTACGCCAGCGGATCACCGGGGAACGAGACGAAGTACGGCACGTCCTGCCCCGGAATCCGATGACTCCACTTCACGTCGCCCGAGGCGCTCTCCACTCCGGTGACCGTGCCGTCGGCCGAGGTGAGCAGCAGCATGCCGCCGACGGCCCGGAGCCCCCCGTACCCGGGCAGCTCCTGCCGCCGCTCCACGTCACCCGAGCCGGGATCGAGCATCGTCACCCGCGGCCCCTGGCCCAGCCCGGCCGGCACCAGCCCGCCCGACACGACCGGAGCCCCACTCGGCGGCCCGCTCGCGGCGGCCCCCTCCAGAGGGTGCCGCCACAGCAGCCGCCCGTCGACAGGATCGAGAGCGAAGACCAGCCCGGTCTGCGCACACAGCAGCTTCCCCGCCGCGTACGAACACTGGGGCACGCTCTTCCCGGACAGCGGCGGCGCCTCCCACGCGGCGAACGCGGCCGACGTGGTCCGTGGAGCGGCGACCTCGGCCGCCGGCCCGCCACCCCCGAGCAGGGGAACCGACACCAGCGCACCGACGACGGCCAGTCCGAGAGCCCCGGCACCGAGAGCCGCCCGCCTGCCGAGC
This sequence comes from Streptomyces sp. DG1A-41, assembly GCF_037055355.1. Classification (GTDB taxonomy): domain Bacteria; phylum Actinomycetota; class Actinomycetes; order Streptomycetales; family Streptomycetaceae; genus Streptomyces. Next base: position 5,294,569 of record NZ_CP146350.1, read on the forward strand.
CGCACCTTGGACCGGCGGCGCCTCTCGGAGCCGGACGAGGGGAGCCCAGCGTCCCCGCCGACCTGCTCCGCAGCCGCAGCCGCAGCCGCAGCCGCAGGCGGAGCCTCTCCCTCTTCCTCCGCCGGATCCCCGTCCACCCGCTGGGCAGGTATGAACGCCTGTGTGTCGTACGAGGCCGCCACCGACCGCAGCTCCCGCATCAACTCGTCAGGGGAGGGCCGGTCCTCGGGCTCCTTGGCGAGACACCGCAGCACGAGCGGTGCCAGCTCTTCCGGTACGCCGGCCAGCTCGGGTTCGTCGTGCACGACCTGATAGGCGACGACGTACGGACTGTCGGAGTCGAACGGCCCCCGCCCGGTGGCCGCGTGCACCATCACGGACCCGAGGGCGAACACGTCGGCGGCGGGCCCCACTTCCCTGGGCCGCCGGAACTGCTCGGGCGCCATGAAGGGCGGCGTACCGATCAGCTTCCCGGTCTCGGTCCGCAACTCGCTGTCCTTTGGCCGGGAAATGCCGAAGTCGATGACCTTCGGCCCGTCCTCGGCGAGCAGCACATTGCTCGGCTTCAGGTCCCGGTGCACGACCCCGACCCGGTGGATGTCCCGCAGGGCCTCCGCGAGCCCGGCCATCAGCCGACGCAACTGCGCCGGGGCCAGTGGCCCGTTCCGCTTCACCTCCTGCGCCAGCGTCGGACCCGGAATGAACAGCGTGGCCATCCAGGGCCGTCCGGCCTCGGGATCGGCATCCACGACGGGCGCGGTGAAGGCGCCGCTGACCCGCCGGGCCGCCCCGACCTCCTGCCGGAAACGGCCCCTGAACTCGGGGTCCTTGGCGAATTCCGCGTGTACGACCTTCACGGCGAGCTTCATCCCGGAGGTGCTCCGGGCCAGATGCACGACCCCCATGCCGCCCGAGCCCAGACAGGACTCCAGCCGGTAGTGCCCGGCGTACTCAGGAAGTTCCGCTTCCGGGCCCGATCCGACGTTTCGCTGTGGCGCCATGGGACCACCCCCGTGCTGTTCGTCCGCGCGCGCGACGCACGGAGCCTAGTCGATGACTCGTACGAGACAGAGGTGGCTTGCTAGCCTCCGCTGGCGAGTCACGCACAGGTGTTTGATGGCGCGATTCAGGGGAATCAACGGGATCCCATGGCAGCCATGGGGTTCAACGGGGGAGGTTTTCATGTCAGTCGAGCCTGTCGAAGAGGCCGAACGCGGCGCACACGAGGCCGGCATGCCGCTGGTCACCACGCTGGCCGCGGCGGCCACGTACTTCTCGATCGCACCGGGCGTCCGCCTCAACGTCCGCAGCGGTCCCGGCACCGGCTACCCGATCGTCAAGGTCCTGCCCGAGGGCTCCCGAGTCGCGATCCACTGCCAGACACCCGGCACCAGCGTGACGGGCCCGTACGGCACGACGAACATCTGGGACAACATCGCGAGCGGCCAGTACGTCTCGGACGCCTACGTGAACACGGGCAGCGACGGCTACATCCGCCCACGCTGCGGCTGACCTGCGGTAGCTGGGCCGGGGGTTCTTGTCGTTCCCGGCGTCGTCCGGTTGCTCGGCGGTGGTGCTGGGCCCGGGCGTTGCGCAGCTCGGCGCGACGAGGTGCCGCTGGGACGGGTGCCGCCCCAGCGGCACGACTGCCCGCAGCGGCGCCTCCGGCGGCTGAACGGATCACCACGCGCCCGCACCCGCGACCGCAGCGGCGGCCCGCGATAGCCGAGGCGGGAGCACCGCGCGCCCGCACCCGTACGGCGAGAAGGGGACGTGTCGGGGGGTGTCCGCCCGCAGCGGTTGGCGCGTCAACGGGGAGCCGGCCGGTGTCCGACCCCGTCGCGCCGTTCGGAGGACGGACACCCCCCGGCACGTCCCCGACCCACACCCCGCGCGTAGGCGAAGGTACGGCACCCCTCACCGCACCCGCGCAGGCCGCCGCAGGCACACACCCGCCCGCCCCGAGCCATAATCGACCGGTGAGCGCAGAGAACGACGGCCCCCTCGCCCCCCGCCCCGAGCCCCTCCGTTTCTTCGGCACGACCTGGCTGAACCACGACAACGGCTACACAGCCCGCCGCATCGGCGTCGCCATCGGTTCACTCGCCGCCGCAGTCGTCTCCTGCCTCGTCCTCCGCCTCGCCTACCAGGGCCTCCGGATCGCCGCGATCGGCAGCTTCGTGACCCTGCTCATGGTCGTGATGTTCGCGATCTGTAGCGCGTTGGCCTTCCGCCACACCTGGGACGGCTTCACCCGCCGCCCCGACCCCGACCGCCAGGCGTCCCTCCGCTCCCTCCTGACCATCGGTTTCGTCGGCTCCCTCCTCGCGTACTTCTTCCGCTCCCTCACCGAGGCCCCCGGCGAAAGGCTCCGCCGCGAGGAGTACGAGGCAGCTCGCAAGCACCACGAGAAGCGCACGACCCGCCGCTCGGGCAACCCGTCGAAGATGCGCCGCCGCGCATAACCCGCCGGCCTCTCACCGAAAACTCACCACCCCTCACCCCCACCCCCGGCCACCATGGCCGTATGACCCCACACCCCTCCGCCCACCACCCCACCGGAGCCGAAACCACCCCCGAACCCCCCACACCCACGCCGCCCACACCCACGCCACCCACCCGCACCGCCCGAGCCCACTCCTTCAACACCGCCGCAGCCCAGTACGCGGCCAACCGCCCCTCCTACCCCCCAGCCCTCTTCGACGCGCTAGAAGCCCTGGCAGGCCACCCCCTCCCCGGCTCCCGCGTCGCAGACATCGGCGCCGGCACCGGCATCGCGACCGCCCTGCTCCACGCCCGCGGCGCGAACGTCATCGCCGTAGAACCCGGCGACGGCATGGCGGCCCAGTTCCGCCGCACCCTCCCGGACATCCCGATCGTCCGCGGCACCGGCGACGACCTCCCCCTCGCCGACGCCTCCGTCGACCTCGTCACCTACGCCCAGGCCTGGCACTGGACCGACCCCGCCCGATCCGTGCCGGAGGCCCTCCGCGTCCTGCGTCCCGGCGGTGCCCTCGCCCTCTGGTGGAACACCGACGCCCTCGACGTGCCGTGGATCGCCGAGGCCGCCGCCCGCACAGAGCGCCACTTCGACATCGACATCTCGGCCGAGAAGCGGAACGTCGACGCCCGCGCCGCCGACCCCACCGGCCGCCTCGACTTCACTCGCCGCACGGTCCGCTGGAGCCGCCGCATCCCCGTCGACACCCACCTCGCCAACATCGGCAGCCACTCGGTCTTCCTGGTGAACGGTGAGGAACACACCGCGGCCTTCCTGGCCGAGGAGCGCGAGCACCTCCTCAGGGCATTCCCGGACGGCATCGTCGAGGAGGTCTACGACGTACTCCTCCTCCTGGCGAAGGCCCCCGCTTGACGCACCCCGCTCCCAGGAGCATTATTCATCGCATGATGAATAATGCTCCTGGGCCACCACGCCCCGACACCACCCCGGAACCCACAGCCGCCCACACCGAGAACCCAACGGCCATCCACGCCGAGAACCTCACCGTCACCCGAGGCCCCCGCACCGTCCTGCGCAACCTCGGCTTCACGGTGCCCCGCGGCCAGATCACCGGCCTGCTGGGCCCCTCCGGCTGCGGCAAGTCCACCCTCATGCGCGCCATCGTCGGCACCCAGGCCAAGGTCACCGGCACCCTCGACGTCCTCGGCCACCCCGCCGGCCACCCCACCCTCCGCACCCGCATCGGCTACGTCACCCAGGCCCCGTCCGTCTACGACGACCTGACGGTCCGCCAGAACCTCGACTACTTCGCCGCGATACTCGACCCCGGCAGGTCCGCCGCCGCACGCCGCGACGACAACGTCACCCGCGCGATAGCCGACGTCGACCTCACCCCCCACGCCGACGCCCTGGCCGGCAACCTCTCCGGCGGCCAGCGCAGCCGCGTCTCCCTGGCCGTAGCCCTCCTCGGCACCCCCGAACTCCTGGTCCTCGACGAACCGACCGTCGGCCTCGACCCGGTCCTGCGCCGCGACCTGTGGACCCTCTTCCACGACATCGCGGCTAGCCGCGGCGCGACACTCCTTGTCTCCTCCCACGTCATGGACGAGGCCGAGCGCTGCCACCGCCTCCTCCTCATGCGCGAGGGCGAGCTCCTCGCCGACGACACCCCCGACGCCCTGCGCACCCGCACCGGCGCGGACACGGTCGAGGAGGCCTTCCTGCACCTGGTGGACGAGGCAAAGGCGGCAGCCCGCACCGAGGAGACGACGCGATGACCACCACGACCACCGCCACGATCACCCCCACCCCACCGAGGGCCCTGAACGCCTCCCGCACCACCGCCACCGCAACCCGCGTCCTGCGCCAGCTCGCCCACGACCCCCGCACCATCGCGCTGCTGATCCTCATCCCCTGCGTGATGCTGCTCCTGCTGCGCTACGTCTTCGACGGCAGCCCGCGCACCTTCGACAGCATCGGCGCGTCCCTGCTCGGGATCTTCCCGCTGATCACGATGTTCCTGGTGACCTCCATCGCCACCCTGCGCGAACGCACCTCGGGCACCCTCGAACGCCTCCTCGCCATGCCCCTCGGCAAAGGCGACCTCATCGCCGGCTACGCCCTGGCCTTCGGCACCCTCGCGATCATCCAGTCCGCCCTGGCCACGGGCCTCGCGGTCTGGTTCCTCGGCCTCGACGTGAACGGCAGCCCCTGGCTCCTGCTCCTGGTGGCCCTCCTCGACGCCCTCCTCGGCACGGCCCTCGGTCTCTTCGTCTCGGCCTTCGCGGCCTCGGAATTCCAGGCCGTCCAGTTCATGCCGGCGGTGATCTTCCCCCAGCTCCTCCTCTGCGGCCTGTTCACGCCCCGCGACAACATGCACCCGGTCCTGGAGGCCATCTCCGACGTCCTCCCCATGTCCTACGCGGTGGACGGCATGAACGAGGTCCTCCGCCACACGGACATGACCGCCACGTTCGTCCGCGACACCCTGGTAGTGGCCGGCTGCGCCCTGCTGGTCCTGGCCCTGGGCGCGGCGACACTACGACGCAGGACGGCATAAGCCGACAGCACCGCCCGGGGCAACCCCCACCGGCACCTCCCCCGACATCCCGCCCAGCGGACACCCAAGCCGCCGGCACCTCTCCGGTGCGAGGATGTACCCCGGACGACGCACCCCCGGAGGCACCCCGCGCCATGACCCAGAAAGTCGCAGTCCTCGGCACCGGCAAGATCGGCGAAGCCCTGCTCAGCGGAATGATCCGAGCCGGCTGGACCCCGGCCGACCTCCTGGTCACCACCCGCCGCCAGGAACGAGCCGAAGAACTCCGCACCCGCTACGGCGTCACCCCGGTCACCAACCCGGAAGCCGCGAAGATCGCCGACACCCTGATCCTCACGGTCAAACCGCAGGACATGGGCACCCTCCTCGACGAACTCGCCCCGCACGTCCCCGCCGACCGCCTGGTCATCAGCGGAGCCGCCGGCATCCCCACCGCGTACTTCGAGGAACGCCTCGCCCCCGGCACCCCGGTCGTCCGCGTCATGACGAACACCCCCGCCCTGGTCGACGAGGCGATGTCCGTCATCTCCGCCGGCACCCACGCCACCGCCGACCACCTCGCCCACACCGAGGAGATCTTCGGCGCCGTCGGCAAGACGCTCCGTGTCCCCGAGTCCCAGCAGGACGCCTGCACGGCCCTCTCCGGCTCCGGCCCGGCCTACTTCTTCTACCTGGTCGAAGCCATGACCGACGCCGGCATCCTCCTCGGCCTGCCCCGCGACAAGGCCCACGACCTGATCGTCCAGTCCGCGATCGGCGCCGCGACGATGCTCCGCGACAGCGGTGAACACCCCGTCAAGCTCCGCGAGAACGTCACGTCCCCCGCCGGCACGACGATCAACGCCATCCGCGAACTCGAGAACCACGGCGTACGAGCCGCCCTCATCGCCGCCCTCGAAGCCGCCCGCGACCGCAGCCGCGCCCTGGCCACCGGCAACAACAGCTGAGCCCTGCGGGGGCCGAGGGCGACCCGCCCCCGACCCCCGCACCACTCACGCCCTCAGCACGGCCCCACCCGCGTCCGCAGCCTCCGGCACGGCAGGCAGCAACCCGATCGCGCGATAAGCGGCATCCACGGTCGGCCGAGCCATCCCGCGGGCCCGCTCCGCACCGTCCCGCAGCACGCGCTCCACATAACCGGGATCCGCACACAACTCCTTGTGCCGCGCCTGCACGGGCCTGAGCACCTCGACCACAGCCTCCGCGGTGTCCTTCTTCAAGTCCCCGTACGACGCGTACGTACCGCTCAGCTCCTCCGGACTCCCACCCGAGCACGCCGCGAGAATCTCCAGCAGATTGGCGAGCCCCGGCCGGGCCTCCCGGTCGTACACGACCTCCCGCCCACTGTCGGTGACGGCCCGCACGACCTTCTTCCGCACCACGTCCGGCTCGTCCAGCAGATAGACGATCCCCGGCCCGACGTCATCGCTCTTGCCCATCTTCGACGTCGGATCCTGCAAGTTCATCACCCGAGCCGCCACCCCCGGGCGCGTGGCCCGAGGCACCACGAACGTATGCCCGTACCGCTGGTTGAACCGCACCGCCAGATCCCGCGTGAGCTCCACATGCTGCACCTGGTCGTCCCCGACCGGCACCTCGTCAGCCCCGTACGCCAGGATGTCCGCCGCCATCAGCACGGGATACGTCAGCAGCGACAGCCGCACACTCCCACCCCGCCGCTGCTCCCGCGCGGCCTTCTCCTTGTACTGGATCATCCGCCGCATCTCACCGTCGGTGGCCACGCACTCCAGCACGTAGGACAGCCGGGCGTGCTCGTCCACATGACTCTGCACGAACAGCGTGCAGAGCTCCGGATCAAGCCCGGACGCCAGCAACAAGGTCGCCGCCTGCCGGCTCAGCCTGCGTACCCGCGCTGGATCGTGGTCCACGGTCAGCGCGTGCAGATCGACGACGCAGAACAAGGCGTCGGCCTCGTACTGGTCGACGGCAGCCCACCGCCGCATGGCTCCCAGGTAGTTCCCCAGCGTCAGATGCCCCGTCGGCTTGACCCCGCTGAAGACCCGTGTCATCTCTCCTCCACCTCCTGGCCGGGACCGCCGCCCCGGCGGCCGCCCCTGGAGGGAGAAACAAGAACGGCCGCCGAAACGGCGGCCGTTGAGTGCATACGTGCGAACGGCCGCCGTCAGGCGGCCCACCACAGCTGGAGGCACGTACGCGTCGTCATGCACCCCACAGTACGCCCCGGGAGTGCCGTCCGCCCTTGAGTTGACACGCCCGGACCCCATCCGTAGTGTTCTCCGAGTTGTCCGACGTGAGCGCCGACTCCGGTCGGTCCCCGGACAGCCACTCCGCAGGTACCAACCACTACTCGACGCAGTAGTTCTGTCGTCGTTTCATTGGCATGTGTATTTACGGGATGAGGAATCCCCCGTTCGAAAGGACGCGGCCCCCGATTGGCTCGGGAGCCGAGGAATCCGCTAAAGTCTCACTCGTCGGAACGGCCCAACAGCCGAGAAGGCAAACCCTGCTGACAGGGAATCAGGCCCGAGAGGATCTGATAGAGTCAGAGTCGCCGGAAAGGGAAACGCGGAAGCGGGAACCTGGAAAGCACCGAGGAAATCGGATCGAAAAGGATCTGATAGAGTCGGAAACGCAAGACCGAAGGGAAGCGCCCGGAGGAAAGCCCGAGAGGGTGAGTACAAAGGAAGCGACCGTTCCTTGAGAACTCAACAGCGTGCCAAAAGTCAACGCCAGATATGTTGATACCCCGTCTCCAGCATCTGCTGGGGCGAGGTTCCTTTGAAAAAACACAGCGAGGACGCTGTGAACGGTCGGATTATTCCTCCGACTGTTCCGCTCTCGTGGTGTCGACCGGATTACCGGTACACATTCACGGAGAGTTTGATCCTGGCTCAGGACGAACGCTGGCGGCGTGCTTAACACATGCAAGTCGAACGATGAACCACTTCGGTGGGGATTAGTGGCGAACGGGTGAGTAACACGTGGGCAATCTGCCCTGCACTCTGGGACAAGCCCTGGAAACGGGGTCTAATACCGGATATGAGTCTCCATCGCATGGTGGGGGCTGTAAAGCTCCGGCGGTGCAGGATGAGCCCGCGGCCTATCAGCTTGTTGGTGAGGTAACGGCTCACCAAGGCGACGACGGGTAGCCGGCCTGAGAGGGCGACCGGCCACACTGGGACTGAGACACGGCCCAGACTCCTACGGGAGGCAGCAGTGGGGAATATTGCACAATGGGCGAAAGCCTGATGCAGCGACGCCGCGTGAGGGATGACGGCCTTCGGGTTGTAAACCTCTTTCAGCAGGGAAGAAGCGAAAGTGACGGTACCTGCAGAAGAAGCGCCGGCTGAACTACGTGCCAGCAGCCGCGGTAATACGTAGGGCGCGAGCGTTGTCCGGAATTATTGGGCGTAAAGAGCTCGTAGGCGGCTTGTCACGTCGGTTGTGAAAGCCCGGGGCTTAACCCCGGGTCTGCAGTCGATACGGGCAGGCTAGAGTTCGGTAGGGGAGATCGGAATTCCTGGTGTAGCGGTGAAATGCGCAGATATCAGGAGGAACACCGGTGGCGAAGGCGGATCTCTGGGCCGATACTGACGCTGAGGAGCGAAAGCGTGGGGAGCGAACAGGATTAGATACCCTGGTAGTCCACGCCGTAAACGGTGGGCACTAGGTGTGGGCAACATTCCACGTTGTCCGTGCCGCAGCTAACGCATTAAGTGCCCCGCCTGGGGAGTACGGCCGCAAGGCTAAAACTCAAAGGAATTGACGGGGGCCCGCACAAGCGGCGGAGCATGTGGCTTAATTCGACGCAACGCGAAGAACCTTACCAAGGCTTGACATACACCGGAAAACCCTGGAGACAGGGTCCCCCTTGTGGTCGGTGTACAGGTGGTGCATGGCTGTCGTCAGCTCGTGTCGTGAGATGTTGGGTTAAGTCCCGCAACGAGCGCAACCCTTGTCCCGTGTTGCCAGCAGGCCCTTGTGGTGCTGGGGACTCACGGGAGACCGCCGGGGTCAACTCGGAGGAAGGTGGGGACGACGTCAAGTCATCATGCCCCTTATGTCTTGGGCTGCACACGTGCTACAATGGCCGGTACAATGAGCTGCGATACCGCGAGGTGGAGCGAATCTCAAAAAGCCGGTCTCAGTTCGGATTGGGGTCTGCAACTCGACCCCATGAAGTCGGAGTCGCTAGTAATCGCAGATCAGCATTGCTGCGGTGAATACGTTCCCGGGCCTTGTACACACCGCCCGTCACGTCACGAAAGTCGGTAACACCCGAAGCCGGTGGCCCAACCCCCTTGTGGGGAGGGAGCTGTCGAAGGTGGGACTGGCGATTGGGACGAAGTCGTAACAAGGTAGCCGTACCGGAAGGTGCGGCTGGATCACCTCCTTTCTAAGGAGCACTTCTCACCGATCCCTTCGGGGTGAGGTCAGAGGCCAGTACATCAGCGAGTGTCTGATGCTGGTTGCTCATGGGTGGAACGTTGACTACTCGGCCAGGACCTCGGGTCGGAGGCTGCTAGTACTGCTCGTAAGAGCGTGGAACGCACGATCTCCGGGCGGGAGCTGGCCGGGCACGCTGTTGGGTGTCTGAGGGAATGGATTTTTCCTCGGCGCCGGCCCCAGTGAACTCGCCCTCAGGGGTGGGGTGATGGGTGGCTGGTCGTTGTTTGAGAACTGCACAGTGGACGCGAGCATCTGTGGCCAAGTTTTTAAGGGCGCACGGTGGATGCCTTGGCACCAGGAACCGATGAAGGACGTGGGAGGCCACGATAGGCCCCGGGGAGTCGTCAACCAGGCTTTGATCCGGGGGTGTCCGAATGGGGAAACCCGGCAGTCGTCATGGGCTGTCACCCGCTGCTGAACACATAGGCAGTGTGGAGGGAACGCGGGGAAGTGAAACATCTCAGTACCCGCAGGAAGAGAAAACAACCGTGATTCCGGGAGTAGTGGCGAGCGAAACCGGATGAGGCCAAACCGTATGCGTGTGAGACCCGGCAGGGGTTGCGTATACGGGGTTGTGGGATCTCTCTTTCACGGTCTGCCGGCCGTGAGACGAGTCAGAAACCGTTGATGTAGGCGAAGGACATGCGAAAGGTCCGGCGTAGAGGGTAAGACCCCCGTAGTCGAAACGTCAGCGGCTCGTTTGAGAGACACCCAAGTAGCACGGGGCCCGAGAAATCCCGTGTGAATCTGGCGGGACCACCCGCTAAGCCTAAATATTCCCTGGTGACCGATAGCGGATAGTACCGTGAGGGAATGGTGAAAAGTACCCCGGGAGGGGAGTGAAATAGTACCTGAAACCGTGTGCCTACAAGCCGTGGGAGCGTCGGATGGAAGCTTGCTTCCATCTCGTGACTGCGTGCCTTTTGAAGAATGAGCCTGCGAGTTTGCGGTGTGTTGCGAGGTTAACCCGGGTGGGGTAGCCGTAGCGAAAGCGAGTCCGAATAGGGCGTTTGAGTAGCACGCTCAAGACCCGAAGCGGAGTGATCTAGCCATGGGCAGGTTGAAGCGGAGGTAAGACTTCGTGGAGGACCGAACCCACCAGGGTTGAAAACCTGGGGGATGACCTGTGGTTAGGGGTGAAAGGCCAATCAAACTCCGTGATAGCTGGTTCTCCCCGAAATGCATTTAGGTGCAGCGTCGTGTGTTTCTTGCCGGAGGTAGAGCACTGGATAGGCGATGGGCCCTACCGGGTTACTGACCTTAGCCAAACTCCGAATGCCGGTAAGTGAGAGCGCGGCAGTGAGACTGTGGGGGATAAGCTCCATGGTCGAGAGGGAAACAGCCCAGAGCATCGACTAAGGCCCCTAAGCGTACGCTAAGTGGGAAAGGATGTGGAGTCGCAGAGACAACCAGGAGGTTGGCTTAGAAGCAGCCACCCTTGAAAGAGTGCGTAATAGCTCACTGGTCTAGTGATTCCGCGCCGACAATGTAGCGGGGCTCAAGCGTACCGCCGAAGTCGTGTCATTCATACAACAGCCCCAACGGGTGTGTGGATGGGTAGGGGAGCGTCGTGTGCCGGGTGAAGCAGCCGCGTAAGCGAGTTGTGGACGGTTCACGAGTGAGAATGCAGGCATGAGTAGCGATTCACACGTGAGAAACGTGTGCGCCGATTGACTAAGGGTTCCTGGGTCAAGCTGATCTGCCCAGGGTAAGTCGGGACCTAAGGCGAGGCCGACAGGCGTAGTCGATGGATAACCGGTTGATATTCCGGTACCCGCTGTGAAGCGTCAAACATCGAGCCCGCTGATGCTAAGGCCGTGAAGCCGCCCTGGAGCCTTCGGGCGAAGGGGAGTGGTGGAGCCGCCGGACCAAGGTGGTAGTAGGTGAGTGATGGGGTGACGCAGGAAGGTAGTCCATCCCGGGCGGTGGTTGTCCCGGGGTAAGGGTGTAGGACGTCAGGTAGGTAAATCCGCCTGGCAATAGTCTGAGACCTGATGCCGAGCCGATTGTGGTGAAGTGGATGATCCTATGCTGTCGAGAAAAGCCTCTAGCGAGTTTCATGGCGGCCCGTACCCTAAACCGACTCAGGTGGTCAGGTAGAGAATACCGAGGCGTTCGGGTGAACTATGGTTAAGGAACTCGGCAAAATGCCCCCGTAACTTCGGGAGAAGGGGGGCCACATCCGGTGATGAGCTTCGCGCTCTGAGCTGGGGGTGGCCGCAGAGACCAGCGAGAAGCGACTGTTTACTAAAAACACAGGTCCGTGCGAAGCCGTAAGGCGATGTATACGGACTGACGCCTGCCCGGTGCTGGAACGTTAAGGGGACCGGTTAGCTCACTTTCGGGTGGGCGAAGCTGAGAACTTAAGCGCCAGTAAACGGCGGTGGTAACTATAACCATCCTAAGGTAGCGAAATTCCTTGTCGGGTAAGTTCCGACCTGCACGAATGGCGTAACGACTTCTCGACTGTCTCAACCATAGGCCCGGTGAAATTGCACTACGAGTAAAGATGCTCGTTTCGCGCAGCAGGACGGAAAGACCCCGGGACCTTTACTACAGTTTGATATTGGTGTTCGGTTCGGCTTGTGTAGGATAGCTGGGAGACTGTGAAGCTTGGACGCCAGTTCAGGTGGAGTCGTCGTTGAAATACCAGTCTGGTCGTGCTGGATGTCTAACCTGGGTCCGTGATCCGGATCAGGGACAGTGTCTGATGGGTAGTTTAACTGGGGCGGTTGCCTCCTAAAGGGTAACGGAGGCGCCCAAAGGTTCCCTCAGCCTGGTTGGCAATCAGGTGTTGAGTGTAAGTGCACAAGGGAGCTTGACTGTGAGACCGACGGGTCGAGCAGGGACGAAAGTCGGGACTAGTGATCCGGCGGTGGCTTGTGGAAGCGCCGTCGCTCAACGGATAAAAGGTACCCCGGGGATAACAGGCTGATCTTCCCCAAGAGTCCATATCGACGGGATGGTTTGGCACCTCGATGTCGGCTCGTCGCATCCTGGGGCTGGAGTCGGTCCCAAGGGTTGGGCTGTTCGCCCATTAAAGCGGTACGCGAGCTGGGTTTAGAACGTCGTGAGACAGTTCGGTCCCTATCCGCTGTGCGCGTAGGAGTCTTGAGAAGGGCTGTCCCTAGTACGAGAGGACCGGGACGGACGAACCTCTGGTGTGCCAGTTGTTCTGCCAAGGGCATGGCTGGTTGGCTACGTTCGGGAGGGATAACCGCTGAAAGCATCTAAGCGGGAAGCCTGCTTCGAGATGAGGACTCCCACCCACTTGATGGGGTAAGGCTCCCAGTAGACGACTGGGTTGATAGGCCGGATATGGAAGCACGGTAACGTGTGGAGTTGACCGGTACTAATAGGCCGAGGGCTTGTCCTCAGTTGCTCGCGTCCACTGTGTTGGTTCTGAAACCACGAACAGCCCCATGCCATGGTCACGGTGTGGTGCGGTTGTCAGTTTCATAGTGTTTCGGTGGTTATAGCGTAGGGGAAACGCCCGGTTACATTCCGAACCCGGAAGCTAAGCCTTACAGCGCCGATGGTACTGCAGGGGGGACCCTGTGGGAGAGTAGGACGCCGCCGAACAATCTTTGGGAAAACCCCCGCATCTTCGGATGCGGGGGTTTTCTGCGTTTAGGGTCGATCCATGCGCTATGACCTCGTGATCTTCGACAACGACGGTGTCCTCGTCGACAGTGAGCCCATCTCCAACCGGCTCCTGGCCGCCTATCTGACCGAGCTCGGGCACCCGACGTCCTACGAGGAGTCCCTGCGCGACTACATGGGCGCTGCCATGCACCGCGTACACGAAATGGTCGCGGAGCGGACCGGGCAGCGGCTGCCGGTGGACTTCGACGACGTGTTCCACGCTCGGGTCTTCGCGGCCTTCGAGCGGGACTTGAAGCCGGTGGCCGGTGTCGAGGAGGTGCTTCAGAAGCTTGCCGCCGACTCCGTGCCGTACTGCGTGGCGTCGTCCGGGAGTCATGAGCGGATCCGGGTGGGGCATCGGACGACCGGGCTCGACCGGTGGTTCGACGAGGGGCGGATCTTCAGCTCGCAGGATGTCGGGCGGGGGAAGCCGGCTCCCGATCTGTTCCTGTACGCGGCCGAGCGCATGGGCGTCGAGCCGGAGCGATGTGTCGTCGTCGAGGACAGTCCGCTGGGGGTGGAGGCGGCGGTCGCGGCGGGGATGGATGTGTACGGGTTCACCGCCATGACGCCGGCGGAGAGGCTGGCCGGGGCCGGGTGGCTCTTCTCCGACATGGGAGAGCTGACTGTGCTGCTCATGTGAGGGTCGTAGAAGCTGAACCAAATTCACCTTTGGCTGGATCTACCCACGGGTAAGCCGGGGCCCTACGCTCGCCGCCATGACTGATGTGCTGCGGCGCGGCAGGGCCTCGTTGGCGTTCAGCTTCTTGGTGCAGGGGGTCGCCTTCGCTCTGCTCGTAACGCGGATACCGGCCATCCAGGACCGGTACGGGGTCTCCGACGCGCTGCTGCCCGCCTTCCTGGCCGCTGTGCCGATCCTCGCCGGGGTCGGGAGCGTGACCACCGAGCGGCTGGTGAAGCGGGTGCCGCCGAGCCGGCTGCTTCGCTGGTCGCAGCCCGTGGTGCTGCTGGCGCTGCTCGGGGTCGGGGCCGGGGAGCGGATGGTGGAACTGGGTGTCGCGCTCGCGGCGTTCGGGCTCGCCGTCGGTGTGCTGGACGCGTCGATGAACATGCTCGGGGTGAGTCTTCAGCGGTCGTACGGGCGCAGCATCATGCTCAGTTTCCACGCGGCCTACAGCCTGGGCGGGATCGTAGGGGCCTCGCTGGCGTGGGTGGGGGCGCACTGGGATCTGGCGCTGTGGGTGTCGTATCTGCCGGTCGTGGCGGTACTGCTGCCGACGGTGCTGGTGGGGAGCCGGTGGTACGTCGACGACGAGGATGCGGCGCCGGCCGTGGCGGAAGAGGCGGGCGAGGGCCAGGTCGTCGTCTTCAAGTGGCTGCTGCCGTTGTGTCTGGTGATGACGGTCGCCTATATCGGGGACTCCACGGTCTCCAACTGGAGTGCGAAGTACCTCCAGGACGTGCTGGGGAGCTCGGAGCAGATGGCCACGGTGCCGTACAACGTGTACATGGTGACGACGCTGCTGGGGCGGGCGATCGGGGACCTCGGGGTGCGGCGGTTCGGGGCCGTCGCCGTCGTGCGGGGTGGGGCGCTGGTGGCGGCGGGTGGGTTCGCCGTGGTGGCGGGGGCGCCCGGGGCGTGGGTGGGGCTGCTGGGGTTCACGCTGCTGGGGCTCGGGCTGTGTGTGCTGGTGCCGCAGACGTTCGCGGCCGCGGGGAGGTTGTTCCCCGGGGCTTCGGATGTGGCCGTCGCGCGACTGAATGTCTTCAACTATGTGGGGTTTTTGATCGGTTCGCCGTTGGTCGGTGCGCTCGGGGATGTGTGGAGCTACCGCGGGGCCATGCTCGTGCCGATGGTGTTGGTGCTGGTGACGCTGGTGTACGCCCGGTCGTTCGCTGCTCGACCGGACCGATACGGTGGCGGGCATGAGCGGCCGCGCACAGCTGATGTGGGACGAGGCAGTAACGGGCTATGACTTCGGTCCCGGGCATCCGATGGACCCGGTCCGGCTCGCCCTGACCCGGAGACTGGTCGATGCCTTCGGGCTGGACCGTGAGGTGGAGGTGGTCGCTGCGAAGGCGGCCGGGGAGTCGACGCTGCGGCTCGTCCACCGGCAGGACTACATCGAGGCGGTTAAGGCCGCGTCGGTGGAGCCGGGGGCGGCGGACCAGTCGTACGGGCTGGGGACGATGGACGATCCGGCCTTCGCCGGGATGCACGAGGTGTCGGCGCTGATCGCCGGGCAGTCGGTGGGGGCCGCGGAGGCCGTGTGGCGGGGTGAGGCACTGCACGCGGTGAATTTCGCGGGCGGGCTGCACCACGCGATGCCGGGCGGCGCGTCCGGGTTCTGCATCTACAACGACGCGTCGCTGGCGATCGCCCGGCTGCTGGAGCTCGGGGCCGAGCGGGTGGCGTACATCGACGTCGACGTGCATCACGGGGACGGGGTGCAGGCGGCGTTCTGGGAGGACCCGCGGGTGCTGACGATCTCGCTGCACGAGCACCCCCGGACACTGTTCCCGCAGACCGGGTGGCCGGAGGAGACCGGGGCGGACTCCGCGGAGGGCTCGGCGGTGAACGTGGCGCTGCCGGCCGGGACCGGGGACGCGGGCTGGCTGCGGGCCTTCCACGCCGTGGTGCCGGAGCTGATCGCCGACTTCCGGCCCCAGGTGCTGGTGACGCAGCACGGGGCCGACACGCACTTCGAGGATCCGCTGGCGCATCTGGCGGTGTCGCTGGACGCGCAGCGGGCGGTGCAGGCCGCCTGTCACGACCTGGCACACGAGCACGCCGACGGGCGGTGGGTGGCGCTGGGCGGGGGCGGCTACGCCGTGGTGGACGTCGTACCGCGGTCGTGGACGCATCTGGTCGCCATCGCGGCCGGCCGGGCCGTGGAGCCGGAGGCGATGATCCCCGAGGGCTGGCGGCAGGAAGTGTTCGCCCGGACGCGGCAGTTGGCCCCGGCGCGGATGACGGACGGGCGCTGGCCCGTGGCCTTCCCTGGCTGGGAGGAGGGCTACGACCCCGCGGACCGGCTGGACCAGGCGGTGCTGGCGGCCCGGCGGGCGGTGTTCCCGCTGCGGGGGCTGCTGGCCTGACCCGGGCGGGCCCCTCGTAGGCCGACCGTGCGGTGTTCCCCCGTTCTCGGGACACGTGGGGTCCCTGTCGCGCACGATCTCCTCGTGCTGACCACCCAAGCCCTTCGTGCGCACCTGGTGGGCGCACGCCTCGCCGGGACCGTGGCCACGCCTCGTGAGGAGAGCCTGCGCAGTTACCGGCTCTTCGCCGCCCGGGATCCCCGGGTGCTCCTCGGGCTCGATCCCGAAGGGGCCTGGAGCCGGCGGGATGTGATCGAGCTGATGGCGGACCGGTGCGGTGTCTCGGCCGATTTCCGTCGGACTTCCGGCCAGGACGTGATCGCTCCGGAGCGCACCCTGGCCGCGCTGGACGCCTTCGCGGAGCGCCTCGCCGAGGCCGCCCGGCGGAGCGCACCCGTGCTCCTCGGCACCGGGCACCCCCACCGGCTGCTCGGTTTCTACGCCGCTCTGGCAGACGCGCTGTCGGCGGCGGGGTGTGAGGTTCTCACCCCCGCGCAGGGTCGCTGTGTCGACATAACGACCCGGTTCGGTCTACGTACGTACAACCTCGACTACGTACGAGGAGTCGCGCTGGTGCGGGGATTGGACGCGGAACGCCCCGGTTGTGAGCCCGGCGCACATACGCACTCACCTCTCCCGGTTCGTACCGTGTTGGCCGCTGCCGCGGAGGCCGGCGGGCCCCTTCCCGAGCTGGTCATCGGGGACCATGGGTGGGTCTGCGGAGCAGGTCAGCTGGGGTTCGAGGCCATCGGGCCGGCCGATACGGACGACCCCGCCCCGTTCGTCGGTGAGGCCGAGGGGTCCGTCTCCGTCGTCGTTCCACTTGATGACGGAGTGCGGTCTGATTACTACCTGCCGCTTACCCGCTACGTACTCAATCGGGCGTGTCTGTCACAGTAGGCCGCCGATGGGTGCACCTCTTCCCCACTCGCATCACCCGCCCCTACATTGGGGAGTGAGCACGCAGCGACGAAGAGTCACCGGAAGGGGAAGCCGGTGGCCGTCGAGTGCGGAAGGTTCAGGTGTGTCATGGCTGCAGCTGGCGAGAGGCCTCTGAACGAGGTTCAGTTCCTTACCGTGGCGGAAGTCGCCTCGGTGATGCGAGTGTCGAAGATGACCGTGTACCGGTTGGTGCACAGCGGTCATCTGCCCGCGATCCGTGTGGGGCGGTCCTTCCGCGTCCCGGAGCAAGCGGTTCACGAGTACCTCCGCGAGAGTTACGTGGGGGTGGAAACCGCCTGACGGCTGGGCCGGGGTGATCCCTCACAGGGCACTCGGGATCACCCTGGCCTCCTCGATTACGACCTCAGCGCTCGGGCGGGTAGGCTAGCCCCTCGTAGGTCGTGTGGGCCCATGGCGCCCAAACAACCGAGTGATGAGAAGTGAGCGAGGGTAGTCGTGGGCTCTGTTATCAAGAAGCGGCGCAAGCGGATGGCCAAGAAGAAGCACCGCAAGCTGCTCAAGCGCACGCGCGTTCAGCGTCGCAACAAGAAGTAAGTTCGCGACGCGGACGCCGCGAGAGCGTTGCTGTGGCCCCCCACCCACCGGTGGGGGGCCACATGTGTTTCGGCTCGTACGTCCGGCTGCTTGTCGTCACTTCGCGCTTCGGGCGGTCATCACAGCGCAACGCCGACCCGCTAAGTTGGCCCCACGGGGGAACGCGGCGGGGCAAGAGGTTTCTGGAAGGAAGGCGCTGATCTTGGGCAAGGTCGTGCTCGTGACCGGTGTGGCCCGCCAGCTGGGGGGCCGGTTCGTACGGCGGATCCAGCGTGACCCCGAGGTGGACCGGGTCGTCGCCGTGGACGCGGTGCCGCCCGAGCACCATCTGGGCGGCGCGGACTTCGTCCAGGCCGACATCCGGCAGCCCACGATCGCGCGGGTGCTCGCCGAGACGGGCGCCGACACGATCGTCCACCTGGACGTGACGGGCACGCCGCTGGGCAGCGGCAACCGGGCCTCCCTGAAGGAGACCAACGTCATCGGCGCGATGCAGCTGCTCGGTGCCTGCCAGAAGTCCCCGAACGTGCGGCGGCTGGTCGTGAAGTCCAGCACGAACGTCTACGGGTCCGCGCCGCGCGACCCGGCCGTCTTCACCGAGACGACCCCGCCCAAGTCCCTGCCCAGCGGCGGCTTCGCCAAGGACACCGTCGAGGTCGAGGGCTATGTCCGCGGCTTCGCGCGCCGCCGGCCCGACGTGGCGGTCTGCGTGCTGCGGTTCGCCAACATCCTCGGCCCGACCGCGGACACCCCGCTCGCCTCGTACTTCGCGCTGCCGGTCCTGCCGACCGTGTTCGGCTACGACCCGCGGCTTCAGTTCGTGCACGAGGACGACGTGATCGAGGTGCTGCGGATCGCCTCGCACGAGCCGCAGCGGGGCACGCTCAACAGCGGCACCTTCAACATCGCCGGCGACGGCGTGCTGCTGCTCTCGCAGTGCTCCCGGCGCCTGGGGCGCCCCACCGTGCCCCTGCTGCTCCCGGCCGTCACCTGGGCGGGCTCGCTGGTGCGTACGCTGGGCATGTCGGACTTCTCGCCCGAGCAGATCCGCCTGCTCACCCACGGCCGGGTCGTGGCGACGGGCCAGATGCGCGAGACGCTGGGATTCCAGCCCAAGTACACGACCGCGGAGACGTTCGCGGACTTCGCACGCAGCCAAGGTCCCGGACTTCTTCCGCCGGAGGCCCTTGCGGGGGCCGTCGACCGGATCGCCGCGCTGCCCCTCGCGGGCGGCGGCCACCCCCCGACGCAGAGCGCCAATTGAGGAGCGCAGCAACGATGGCGGATGCCAAGGTCATTCCGTTCGACGACGACCGGTCCCGCGGGGGCGCCGTGCAGCGTCCGCAGCGGCGCCGGAGCACGGGGAACCGGCGCCCCGGCACGGACTCGGGGTCGGTCCGTGAGGTGCAGCCCCTGCCCACCAGGGCTGTTCCGCAGGATGATGTTCATGTGACTTCTGAGAAACAACCGCCGGAGGGGCCCCACGGCGGCGACGGCGGCCTGGAGCGGCGGATCGCGGGCGGCCTGGCCTTCCTGCGCCGCCGCCTCACCGGGGACTACGAGGTCGACGACTTCGGCTACGACGAGGAACTCACCGACCAGGTCCTGATGTCGCTGCTGCGCCCGCTGTACGAGAAGTACTTCCGGGTCGAGGTGAAGGGCACCGAGAACATCCCGTCCGAGGGCGGCGCCCTGATCGTCGCCAACCACTCCGGGACGCTGCCGATGGACGGCCTGATGATGCAGGTCGCCGTGCACGACAACCATCCGGCGGGCCGGCATCTGCGGCTGCTCGCCGCGGACCTGGTGTTCATGCTGCCGGTGGTCAACGAGCTGGCCCGCAAGCTCGGCCACACCCTGGCCTGCGCGGAGGACGCGGCACGGCTGCTGGAGCAGGGCGAGCTGGTGGGGGTGATGCCGGAGGGCTTCAAGGGCCTCGGCAAGCCCTTCGCGGACCGCTACAAGCTCCAGCGCTTCGGCCGTGGCGGTTTCGTCTCGACCGCCTTGCGCGCCGGGACGCCGATCGTGCCCTGCTCGATCGTCGGGGCCGAGGAGATCTACCCGATGATCGGCAACGCCAAGACGGTCGCCCGGCTGCTGGGTTTCCCGTACTTCCCGATCACGCCCACGTTCCCGTGGCTCGGGCCGCTCGGGGCGGTTCCACTGCCGACCAAGTGGACGATCCAGTTCGGCGAGCCGATCCCGACGGATGGCTATCCGCCGGAGGCCGCCGAGGACCCGATGCTGATGTTCAACCTGACCGACCAGGTCAGGGAGCAGATCCAGCACACGCTGTACAAGCTGCTGGTGCAGCGGCGGTCGGTGTTCTTCTGAGTTCGTACACATGGCAGTGGGGGCGCCCCTGCGGAGGGGCGCCCCCACTGACGTACCGCCGGTTAGTCGGCGTTTTCGCTGTCGATGCCCAGCTCGGGCAGCAGATCGGGCAGGAGCGGCGAGAGGGTGACGTCCGGCTCGGGGACGGGCGTGTTGCCTTCCGCCGACGGCGAGGTGCTCGCGTCGCCGTCCCGCGGCGGGTCGAGCAGGCCGCCGGTGTTGCCGCCGAGCAGGCCGCCGCTGTCGCTGCCGGAGCCGGCCGAGCGGCTGGGGCTGCCGCTACCGGCGCTGCCTTCGCCGGAGTGGCCGCGGCCGCTGTCGCCGGGCCGGGCCGACCGGTCGGTGGCCGAGGAGCCGGTGGAGGCCGACTCGGAGGCGCCCTGCCGGTTGCCTTCGCCGCTGCTTGGGGCCGGTGGCTCGGGCAGCAGGGACCGCAGCGGGGCGACGTCCTCCTCTATGGCGTCGAACACCGACGACACCTCCTGGCTGACGTCCCCGAGCTGGACGGGGAGCCTGTCGCGCAGTTCGCCCCAGGCCTCGCGGTGGGAGCGGGAGAACGCGGACAGGGCCTGGATGGGCTCCAGGGAGTCGGGGTCTCGCTCGTAGGCCTCGCTCAGCAGCCGGTGGCCTTCCGACGCGTCGTGCCGCATGCCGGACAGGGCGCGGCGGACCTCGCCCAGGGACTCGTGGTCGAGCGGGCCGCTGCGGCCCCGCTCCATCAGGCGGCGGGCTTCGCTGAGCCGGGTGGAGGCGTGGTCGAGATGGACCCGGCCGCGCTCGTCGACTCCGTCGGCGAGGCCGAGCTTGACGTCCTCGATGCCGCGCTTGAGCCCGTAGAGCGAGTCGCCGGGCAGGGCGTCGGAGCTGGCGGCGGCGACTCCGCCGAATGCGCTCGCGGCCACGCCCACGCTGAGCCCGCCCGCGGTGAGGCCCTTGGCGAGGCGGGAACGGGGCCGGAACTTCTTCAGTGGGCTCGCGCGGTGGGCGCCTCGGGCCCGGGGGGAGCGCTGCTCGGGGACCGCGCCGTCCGTCGCCCCGCCTCCCGCGGTGCCCTGCTGGAGCATGGCCTCGAACGCGGCCACCAGCTGGGCCCGCTGGACGACCTTGACCTCCGGGTCGAGCTCCGGCTTGGGCAGCGCGTCGAGACCGGAGGCGAGCGCCAGCAGGCGTGCCTGTTCGGTCCGCTCCGCAGCGGCCGGGGACGGTGCCGATCCTTCGGACTGCTCGGCCGCCGTGCCCTGCTCGGACTGCTCCTGAAGGGCCTGGGCGAAGGCGTTCGCCCGCCGGTGCGCCGATACGTTCGCGATCACTGGCGGCACCTCCTCTCGTCATGACGGTCGACTCCCCAGGGGGTCCTGAGGGTTGCACACCCTGACCACGACCACACGATCGAGTGATCGGAGCCGGTCAGGGGGTGACCACAGGGAGCCTGCATCCCGCACAACGAGCGGCGCGGCACTTGGGTTACGGACGCCGGATGATCGGATGCGGAGGCCAACCGACTTTCACGGAACGTGAGTTGGCCGTCGCCGAGCGTAGGTCCGGTCAGCGGGCGTCTTCCGGGAGGAGCCGGGCGAGGGTGCGGACGGCCCGGTACTGGAGGGTCTTGATGGCGCCCTCGTTCTTGCCCATCACGCGGGCGGTCTCGGCGACGGAGAGGCCCTGGAGGAAGCGGAGTGTCACGCACTCCTGCTGCTGGGGGTTGAGTCGCCGCACCGCGTCGAGCAGGGCGGCGTTGGAGAGGGACTCCAGGACGGAGTCCTCGGGGGAGCGCTCGACCTCGTTGGCGTCGAGCATCTCGCCGGTGGTGACCTCGAGGCGGAAGCGGCTGGACTTGAAGTGGTCCGCGACGAGGTTCCGGGCGATGGTGACCAGCCAGGCGCCGAAGTCGCGGCCCTGCCAGGTGAACGTGCCGATGCGGCGCAGGGCACGCAGAAAAGTCTCGCTGGTGAGGTCTTCGGCGGTCGCCTTTCCTCCGACCCGGTAGTAGATGTACCGGTAGACGGTGTCGCTGTATTGGTCGTAGAGACGGCCGAAGGCGTCGGCCTCGCCGGCCTGGGCGCGCTCCACGAGGTCCATCATGCGGGCGCTGTCGCTGTCCGCCGCCGGCCGTCGGGCGGTGGCCGCGCCGGACGGGCGCCCTCGTCTGCCGACCGCGGCGCTGCCGTCGGCCAGTGCATAGCACGGGCCTACGGGCGCGGCGGTGGCGAATGCGGGGCCGGCGTACGCGGTGGGGACGAAGCCGCGCAACAGGTCGAGGACCGTTGCGCGCAGCGTTGCCAGGCCCGAGGCGTCAACCCCGACGTGTGGGTACACGGGACTCCCAGAGGCAGAGCTTCCATCACGTGCAGTGCGGGACCTTTCACCCGTCGTAGCGACGGTGGGGTACCGGATTGCGTCTGAGGAGAATAACGCTTCGTGTAGGCCCTGCTACACCGAGTTGCTCAAATCATCGATTACGTCGCTTCCGTAACCGATTGACACCGCATCAAGTGCCGTAGCGTGAACGGTTATTGATCGGAAAGGTTCGGATTGGGGCTAAGTCCAGGGCGTGTTGTGGCCGTGTGCAGCCAAGAGGACTGGAGACGAGGTTATGGGGGTACGCCAGTTGGATTTACGGGGTTTGTCACCCCGTAAACGAAGGTGTCCCGGATTGATCGGTCGTCAGCGGCGACGGCGGTGCAGGGCGATCGCCGCCGCCGTGCCGCCGGCCACCGCGCCCACGCCGGCCGCGGCCGGGATGCCGACCTTGGCCGCCTTGCGGCCGGTGCGGTAGTCGCGCAGGCGCCAGTCCAGCTCGCGGGCGTGCTTGCGCAGCTTGGAGTCCGGGTTGATGGCGTAGGGGTGGCCGACCAGGGACAGCATCGGGATGTCGTTGTGCGAGTCGCTGTAGGCGGCGCAGCGGCTCAGGTCCAGGCCCTCGGCCGCGGCCAGGGCGCGGACCGCCTCGGCCTTGGCGGGGCCGTGCAGCGGTTCGCCGACGAGCTTGCCCGTGTAGACGCCGTCGACCGACTCGGCGACCGTGCCCAGGGCGCCGGTCAGCCCCAGGCGGCGGGCGATGACCTGGGCGATCTCGACGGGGGCCGCCGTGACGAGCCAGACCCTCTGGCCCGCGTCCAGGTGGGCCTGGGCCAGGGCGCGGGTGCCGGGCCAGATGCGCTCGGCCATGTACTCGTCGTAGATCTCCTCGCCGATCGACTGGAGCTCGGCGACGCGGTGGCCCTTGACGATCGACAGGGCCGAGTCGCGGGCCTCCTGCATGTGTTCGGGGTCCTCGACCCCGGCCAGCCGGAACCACGCCTGCTGCCAGGCGAACCGGGCGAGGTCGCGCGTCTCGAAGAACTTCCGCTTGTACAGGCCCCGCCCGAAGTGGAAGAGGGCGGCGCCCTGCATGACGGTGTTGTCCAGGTCGAAGAAGGCGGCGGCCTGGTCGTCGCCGTGGACCGGGAACTGCGGTTCCTCGGTCGTGCCGGCGGCCTCCTGTGAGGACTTGCGGGCAGCCTCGGCCGAGGCCTCGCCTGCCAAAACGCTCCGCGCCGTGGCGGAGCGCCTACGGGGAGTGAGCCATCCGAGAGCGGCCATGGCGTGAGCATAGCCAGTTTGTTCGGGGGTTCCGGAGTCGTGAGGTTTGGAGCCTGTGAACTCTCGGCGAGCGTGGCGTTAAAGAGGGTGCTGGGGACGAACGTGGTCGGCGTGTCCGCCCGGCGCTTTCGCGAGGCTTCCCCTCGTTCGCGGGCGCGCGACAATGGCCGACATGAGTCCCCTCTTTCGTCGCAGGCCCCCTCGGGACCGGCTCGTCACCCTGATCCGCAAGCCCGGCTGTCATCTGTGTGATGACGCACAGGTCGTTGTGGAGAAGGTGTGCGGTGATCTGGGAGTCCCCTGGGAGCAGAAGGACATCACCGAGGATCGGGAACTGCACGACCAGTACTGGGAGCAGATCCCGGTCGTGCTGGTGGACGGCAGGCAGCACACGTTCTGGCGCGTGAACGAGGACCGCCTGCGCAAGGCGCTGACCGACTGATCCCGACCGGGTGCGGCAACTGACCGATCAGTCCAAAGGGCCCGTCAGGTCGCTTAGGATCGTCGGTGGCTGGTCTCGGGGGCGGGATACACAGAGGAGAGTGTGCGGTTTTGCCCCCAGAAGTGAAGGAACAGTGCCGCGTGCGCGCCGGTTCCCCGCGAGTGCGCCGGGGGCGCGTGACCCCGGTCACGTTGGCCGGGCAAATCGGACACCATCTTTGTGCACGCGTTCACAAAGACATAGCCTGCTTTCGACGGGGCGGTCATGTAGGGACGTATGACCGCCTACAGCCCCGCTCTACCCGCAGGAGCACCGTGGCAACTGGCCGAACTCACCGACCGGCGACCCGCAGCCGAGGGATTCCCGAGGCCACCGTCGCCCGGCTTCCGCTGTACCTCCGCGCTCTGACCGCGCTGTCGGAACGCTCGGTGCCCACGGTCTCCTCCGAGGAGCTCGCGGCCGCGGCGGGGGTCAACTCCGCGAAGCTGCGCAAGGACTTCTCCTACCTCGGCTCCTACGGGACCCGGGGCGTCGGCTACGACGTCGAGTATCTCGTCTACCAGATCTCCCGCGAACTGGGCCTCACCCAGGACTGGCCGGTCGTGATCGTCGGTATCGGCAACCTCGGCGCCGCCCTGGCCAACTACGGCGGGTTCGCCTCCCGCGGCTTCCGGGTCGCCGCGCTGATCGACGCCGACCCGGCCATGGCGGGCAAGCCCGTCGCCGGGATTCCCGTGCAGCACTCCGACGACCTGGAGAAGATCATCCAGGACAACGGCGTGTCGATCGGTGTCATCGCCACCCCGGCCGGTGCCGCCCAGCAGGTCTGCGACCGGCTCGTGGCCGCCGGTGTCACCTCCATCCTGAACTTCGCGCCGACCGTGCTGTCCGTGCCCGAAGGCGTCGACGTGCGTAAGGTCGACCTCTCCATCGAATTGCAGATCCTCGCCTTCCACGAGCAGCGCAAGGCCGGCGAGGAGGCCGCCGCATCCGACGGCGGCGTCCCGGCCGCCGCCGCGCGCAGCGACTCCGCCGACCAGGGGCCCGACGGGGACATGCCCGCCGTGATGCCGGCATGAGCCTCCTCGTCGTCGGACTCAGCCACCGCAGCGCCCCGGTCAGCGTGCTGGAGCGGGCCTCGCTCGGCGCGGACGCGCAGGTCAAGCTGCTCCAGGACACGGTCGCCGCCGAACCGGCCGCCGAGGCCGCGCTGCTCGCCACCTGCAACCGCATCGAGCTCTACGCCGATGTGGACAAGTTCCACGCCGGTGTCGCCGAGCTGTCCACGCTGCTCGCCCAGCACAGCGGTGTCGGCCTGGAGGAGCTCACTCCCTATCTCTACGTGCACTACGAGGACCGGGCCGTCCACCACCTGTTCTCGGTGGCCTGCGGGCTGGACTCGATGGTCGTCGGCGAGGGGCAGATCCTCGGCCAGATCAAGGACTCCCTGGCCCGCGCGCAGGACCTGAACTCCGCCTGCCGGCTGCTGAACGACCTGTTCCAGCAGGCCCTGCGGGTCGGCAAGCGCGCGCACTCCGAGACCGGCATCGACCGCGCCGGCCAGTCCCTGGTCACCTTCGGCCTGGAGCAACTGGCCGCGGGTGGCGAGGTGCAGACCTGGGCCCGGGGCAAGAAGGCCCTGGTCATCGGCGCCGGGTCGATGTCCTCCCTGGCCGCGGCGACGCTCGCGCGGGCCGGGGTCGCCGAGGTCGTCGTCGCCAACCGCACCTTCGACCGCGCCGAGCGCCTCGCGCAGATCCTGACCGAGGGCGACGACACGGACGTGCTGGCCCGCGCGGTCCCGATGGAGTCGGTGCCGGCCGAGCTGACACGTGCCGATGTCGCCGTCTCCTGCACCGGCGCGACGGGCCTGGTCCTGACGGCCGAGTCGGTCGCCGCCGCGGTGGAGGGCCGCACGGCCGCGCCGTCCGGCGTGGCCGACGGCGACGGGCCGCCCCCTCCGGACGGCGGGCCGGGCCGGACGGCGGCCACGGGAGCGCAGCGGGGCAACCTGTCGGCCACCGGCCTCGGCGGTGAGGACGGCTGTCCGCTGGACCTGCCCGCGGTGCAGGGCACCGCCGGATTCTCCGTGCTCGGCGAGGCGGCCGTGGCCGGTATGGCCGCCGCCGACCTGGAACAGCACGCGGCGTGGGTGGACAACGGCACGGTGGGCGGCGCCCAGCGCGCGGCCAGGCCGGGGACGGCCGGCCCGCTCGACCCCACCCCGGACGCCGCCGCCATCGCCGCGCTCGCCGCGACCGTGGCCACCGTCGGCCGGATCCCCGAGCGGCGCAGGCCCGAGCCGGTCGACGAGCCGCCGCGGCCCGAGCCCGTGCTCTTCCTGCTCGACCTGGCGATGCCGCGCGACATAGACGCGGCCGCGCACCGGCTGGCCGGCGTGCGGCTGGTGGACATCGAGTCGCTGGCGGAGGCGACCGCGGGCGCTCCGATGGCTGCCGATGTGGACCAGGTCCGGCGTATCGTCTCCGACGAGGTCGCGGCCTTCGGGGCAGCCCTGCGGGCCGCGCACATCACGCCGACCGTGGTCGCCCTGCGCACCATGGCCGCCGATGTCGTGGCCAGCGAGATCGCCCGCCTGGACGGACGGCTTCCCGGCCTCGACGACAAGCACCGCGCGGAGATCACCCAGACCGTGCGGCGCGTGGTGGACAAGCTGCTGCACGCGCCGACCGTACGGGTCAAGCAACTCGCGGCCGAGCCCGGCGGCGCCGGGTACGCGGACGCGCTGCGCACCCTGTTCGACCTCGACCCGGAGGCGGTTGCCGCCGTCTCCCGGGCCGAGGACAGCACAGAGAAAGACCGAGGGCCGGCATGAACGACAAGGCGCTGAGGCTCGGCACCCGCCGGAGCAGGCTCGCCATGGCCCAGTCCGGGCAGGTCGCCGAGGCCGTGACCCGGGTGACCGGGCGGCCCGTCCAGCTCGTCGAGATCACCACGTACGGCGACGTCTCGCGTGAGGCGCTCGCCCAGATCGGCGGCACGGGTGTGTTCGTGACCGCCCTGCGCGACGCGCTGCTCAAGGGCGAGGTCGACTTCGCTGTGCACTCGCTGAAGGACCTGCCGACCACGCAGCCCGACGAGCTGGTCGTGGCCGCCGTACCCGCGCGGGAGGACCCGCGGGACGTGATCGTCGCCCGGGACGCGCTGAAGCTCACCGACCTGCCGAGCGGGGCCCGCATCGGTACCGGTTCGCCGCGCCGCATGGCCCAGCTCAACGCGTACGCGCGCAGCCACGGCCTGGACATAGCGACGGTCCCGATCCGCGGCAACGTCGACACCCGGATCGGATACGTAAGGTCCGGCGAACTCGACGCCGTCGTGCTGGCCGCCGCCGGACTGAACCGGATCGGCCGCGGTGACGAAGTGACCGACTTCCTGTCGGTCGACACGGTTTTGCCCGCCCCCGGCCAGGGGGCACTGGCGATCGAGTGTGCCGCGGGCAACGCGGACCTCGTCGCCGCGCTCGCCGAACTCGACGACCCGCTCACGCGGCTCGCCGTGACGGCCGAGCGCTCACTGCTCGCCGCCCTGGAGGCCGGTTGCAGTGCCCCTGTGGGCGCGCTCGCCGACCTGCTGGCCGACGGGCAGATTGTCAAGGAAATGCGCCTGCGCGGCGTCGTCGGCACCACCGACGGCACGCGCATGGTGCAGCTGTCCACCACCGGTCCCGTGCCCGAGACGCACGACCGGGCAACGGCGCTCGGTCGCGAACTCGCGGCCGAGATGCTCGCCCAGGGCGCGGCCGGTCTGATGGGGGAGCGAGCACATTGAGCCCCACCGCCCTTTCCGCCGGTCCTGAACACGGGCACGTCACCTTCCTGGGTGCCGGACCCGGAGATCCGGGACTGCTGACTCTGCGCGCCGTCGAGGCGCTGGCGAACGCGGACGTCCTCGTCGCCGAGCACGAGGTGCTCGACGTCGTACGTCAGCACGCCAGGCAGGGCGTCTCCGAAGTGCACACGGACTCGGATCCTTCCCAGGAGCCGGGTCCGGGCACAGGAGCGCCCCAGCTGACGCTAGTTGACGGCACGTCAACCGGCGTCGCCGCCCCCGCGGTGCGGGATGCCGCACATCTTGTCATGGAGGCCGCGCGGGGCGGCAGGCGGGTCGTGCGTGCGGTGTCCGGGGACCCCGGACTCGACACGTACGCCGCCGAGGAGATGCTGGCGTGCGCCGCCGCCGGGGTGCCCTTCGAGGTCGTCCCCGGTATCGCGAGCGCCGTCGGTGTCCCCGCGTACGCCGGTGTGCCGCTGCGGGACGCGCAGGGCGCGGACGTGCGGTTCGTCGACGCGCGCACGGCCTCGGACCGGTGCTGGACGGAGGTCGGGGCGTCGGACGGCACGGTCGTCGTGTCCACCACGCTGGACTCCGTCGCGGCGGCGGCCGGCGAGCTGGTCTCCGCGGGCCGTAAGCCGGACACCCCGATGACGGTCACCGTCGCCGGTACGACCACCCGGCAGCGCACCTGGACCGCCACGCTCGGCACGATCGCGCAGACGCTGAAGCAGGCCAAGGTGCTGCCCTCGCCCGACGGCGGCCGGCCGGTGATAGCCGTGGTCGGTGAGCGTTCCGCCGCCGCCCAGCGCGACCAGCTCGCGTGGTTCGAGTCCAAGCCGCTGTTCGGCTGGAAGGTGCTCGTGCCGCGGACCAAGGAGCAGGCGGCGTCGCTCTCCGACCAGCTGCGGTCGTACGGGGCCGTGCCGCACGAGGTGCCGACCATCGCCGTCGAGCCGCCGCGCACGCCCCAGCAGATGGAGCGGGCGGTCAAGGGGCTCGTGACCGGCCGCTATGAGTGGATCGCCTTCACCTCGGTGAACGCGGTCAAGGCCGTGCGGGAGAAGTTCGAGGAGTACGGGCTCGACGCGCGTGCCTTCGCGGGCATCAAGGTCGCGGCCGTGGGCGAGCAGACGGCCAAGGCGCTGATCGCCTTCGGCGTGAAGCCGGACCTGGTGCCGAGCGGGGAGCAGTCGGCCGCCGGTCTGCTGGAGGACTGGCCGCCCTACGAC
This sequence comes from Streptomyces sp. DG1A-41, assembly GCF_037055355.1. Taxonomy (GTDB): domain Bacteria; phylum Actinomycetota; class Actinomycetes; order Streptomycetales; family Streptomycetaceae; genus Streptomyces. The sequence continues at coordinate 5,323,608 of NZ_CP146350.1, forward strand.
CCGGTCTTCGACCCCATCGACCGGGTGTTCCTGCCGCGTGCCGACATCGCCACGGAGACGCTGGTCGCCGGGCTGATCGAGCTGGGCTGGGAGGTCGACGACGTCACGGCCTACCGGACCGTGCGGGCCTCGCCGCCGCCGGCGGAGACGCGGGAGGCGATCAAGGGCGGCGGGTTCGACGCCGTGCTGTTCACGTCGTCGTCGACCGTGCGGAACCTGGTCGGTATCGCCGGCAAGCCGCACAACGTCACTGTCATCGCTTGTATCGGCCCGGCTACCGCCAAGACCGCCGAGGAGCACGGGCTCCGGGTGGACGTGATGGCTCCGGAGCCGTCCGTGCACAAGCTGGCGGAGGCGCTGGCCGACTTCGGCGCGAAGCGGAGAGCTGCCGCTCTCGAGGCGGGGGATCCGGTGACGCGGCCGAGCGAGAGGCGGCCAGGGGCTCGGCGGCGGCGGTCGACGACGTAGGCATCGAGTGTGCTGGCTGCGGCTATGCGGGAGTCACCGCGTGGCCGTAGCGCAGCAGGTTGGCCGGGTCGTAGGTGGCCTTGTCGTGGCGTAGGCGTTCGTAGACCTCCGGGGTCCAGGCGCGGGCGCGGTCCTGTTCGTCGCCCGGGGTGCCGTGGATGTTGACCATGGTGCGGCCCGTGCCGTAGGGGGCCATGGCCGTGTAGAGCTGGTGCGTCGCCTGTTCGATGGCCTCGGCGGCGGGTGGGGCGGCCAGGATGCCGACCGAGTCGAGGACGTACTGGGCGTCGCGGGCGCAGACGGCGTCCTCGACGGGGGACGGGCGGGACATCGCGCCGCCCATGTGGCGCATCTCGACCGTCAGCAACGGGTGGTCGACGCCCGCCGCGGGGCCGACCTGGTCCAGGAACGAGCGGATGGCGTCCGGGGGCAGGTCGCGCAGGAGCAGGCAGGACTCCCTTGCGGGGAGCGGGTCCTGCGGTTCCATGTGGATGCGGTCCAGGGCCGCGTGGTCCATCACCTCGACCGTGTCGACCGCTACGGGGGCGGCTGCGCGGAGAGGCGCGATCAGTGCCTCGCCCTCGGCCGGGAGGCCGGGCCAGGCGATCGCCACGCGGGCCCAGAAGCCGCCGCGCAGGGGTTCCGGGATCTGGGGGATGGGCGGCAGGCGGAGGATCGTGAACGCGCTGCACATCTCGTCCGGGACGGTGCGGGTCCAGTCCACCCAGGCCCGGAGCAGGGCCTCGGTGTGCTCGCCCGGGCAGTAGATGCCGCCGCCGTAGAGGCGGGGCAGGGGGAGCAGCTCGGTGACGAGTGACGTGACGACGCCTACGTTGCCCTTGCCGCCGCGCAGGGCCCAGAACAGTTCCGGTTCGTTCTGTGGGTCCGTTTCGCGCAGCCGGCCGTCCGGGGTGACGACCTGGAAGGAGCGGACCAGGTCGGCGGCGTAGCCGTAGGCACGGCCGAGGACGGGGAGTCCGCCGCCGAGGGTGTAGCCGATGACGCCCGCGTCCGTGGAGGTGCCGCAGAGGCCGGCGAGGCCGTGGGGGGCGGCTGCGGCCATGACGTGGCTCCACTTCGCGCCCGCGGCGATGGTGGCCGTGCGGGTGGCGGGGTCCATCTGTACGTCGGTCATGCGGGCCGTGTTGATCAGGAGGCCCTTTTCGATGGGGAAGTTGGCGCCGTGTCCGGTGGCCTGGACTGCGATGGGGGTGTCGGTGGCTTTCGCCCAGCGCATGGCGGTGACGATGTCGTCCGGGCCGGTTGCTCCGATGACCACGTCGGGGGTGTGGAGGGCGGCCAGGTTGAAGCCGGTGACCTCGTCGGCGTAGGCGGGGTCGCCGGGGCGCAGGACCGGGCCGTGGATTTCCGAGAGGGCGAAGAGGTCGGGTGTGTGGTGGGGGTGGTCATCGCGTTCTCCGTGGGGGCGTACGGAGGACGGCGGCGGCGGGGTGGTGTCAGGCCGTCGGGTCCTTGTCTCTTTGTTTTCAGGATGGACCTGGGGGGTGTGGGACGCATGGTGGGGCAGCAGGGGTGGGGGTTTGGGGCTGAGGATGGCGGATCCGCGAGGTCTGGGCTTCCGGGGTGCTCGGCGTTCGAGCCCACCCGTGCCGCCCCAGGCGGCACCAATGCCCGCGGACCGCGGACGGGGTTCGGATGTCGTCGGTGGGGGTTGCTGCCGACATCGCGTCGGTATCGGGGGGTTTTGGGCGGGCGTAGCGTAGGTGGCATGACGACGTACGGATCTTTTCCCGGTACGCGGCCGCGGCGTTTGCGGAGTAATCCCGTCATGCGTCGGATGGTCGCCGAGACCCGGTTGCACCCTGCCGACTTCATCCTTCCGGCCTTCGTGCGGGAGGGCATCAGTGAGCCGGTGCCGATCGCGGCCATGCCGGGGGTCGTGCAGCACACGCGGGACAGTCTGAAGAAGGCCGCCGCGGAGGCCGTCGAGGCGGGGATCTCCGGGATCATGCTGTTCGGCGTGCCGGAGGAGTCGAAGAAGGACGCCCTCGGGACGCCGGGGACCGACCCGGACGGGATTCTCCAGGTCGCCATCCGGGACGTGCGGGCCGAAGTCGGTGACGACCTGCTCGTCATGTCCGATCTGTGTCTCGACGAGACCATCGATCACGGGCACTGCGGCGTGCTGGACGCCCAGGGGCGGGTCGACAACGACGCGACCCTGGAGCGGTACGCCGAGATGGCCCAGGTGCAGGCCGATGCCGGGGCCCATGTGGTCGGCCCCAGCGGGATGATGGACGGGCAGATCGGCGTCATCCGTGACGCCCTCGACCAGATCGGGCGGGAGGATGTCGCCATCCTCGCCTACACCGCCAAGTACGCCTCCGCCTTCTACGGGCCCTTCCGGGAGGCTGTCGCTTCCTCGTTGCAGGGGGACCGGAAGACCTATCAGCAGGACCCCGCGAACGCGCGTGAGTCCATGCGGGAACTCGCCCTCGACCTCGAGGAGGGCGCCGACATGGTCATGGTGAAGCCCGCCGGGCCCTACCTGGACATCCTCGCCCGGGTCGCGGACGCCGTGGACGTGCCCGTCGTCGCCTACCAGATCTCCGGCGAGTACTCGATGATCGAGGCCGCCGCCGAGAAGGGCTGGATCGACCGGGACCGCGCGATCATGGAGAGCCTGACCGGCATCCGGCGGGCGGGCGCCCGGAACATCCTCACCTACTGGGCCACCGAAGTGGCCCAGCGGCTCAAGGGTCAGTAGGACAGGGCCTGCTCCATGTCCCGCAGCCAGTACGTGACGGTCAGCGAGCTGTCGTAGTACACGCCCTCGGCGGGCAGCTGCGGGAGTGCCGAGGGGCCGCCGCTGCTGTGCGGCGTGCGGCCCTGGAAACCGACCGTGAGCCTGCGGTCGGTGGTGCCGCCGGAGCCGCTGCCGTCGGCCGCCGACAGCACGACGCCCGCGTAGCCGGACTCGCCGGGTGACAGGGTCGTCACGGCCTGCGGCTCGGAGTCCTCGACCCACTGCATCTCGTCGAAGCGCAGCACCGGGTAGTAGGTGAGGTCGCACGTCTTCGAGCCGGCGTTCTTCACCGTGATCAGCATGTGGTTGAGGGGGCGGGGGACCCGCTTGGCCGTGACGGTGGTGTTGGTGCCGTTGCAGGAGGCACGGGCGGCGGGGGCGGCGGCCGTCCCGGGCTTCGTGCCTCTCCCGCTCGTGCCCTTCGTGTTGGTGGAGTTCGTGTTCGTGGCCGTGCCGGGAGCCGTGTTGCCCGCCTTGTCGGGGGTCGCGTCGGTGGGCGCGGTGTTCGCCGTCGCCGTCAGTTGCGGCTTGGCCGCGCCCTCGTCCTGCGTGCCCGTGCCGTCCTGGCAGGCCGTGAGGGAGAGGGCGGTTACGAGGGCGACGGGGAGAGCGTGGTACTCGCGCATGAGTGGGTTTTTTCGGACAAGGTCGTAAGCATGAAGACCCCGGGCGAGCCGCTCTACCGGTCGGCCGGGAGCGGCGTGCTGGGATGACGAGAGCTTGTGCGGCGATCCGTCCCGGCCGCCACAGCCGGCGGACGATCAGGGACGCTGGAATGCCCGCACATGCTTTGACCAGGGGAAACGACCCTCCCCTGGAACGGGGGAACGGGACATGGGGGATGGAAAAACGGTGTCGGAAGACACGGCCGCGGCGGAGTTCGCCGCGCTGCTGGGGGAGTTGAAGGAGCGGTCAGGGCTGAGCTACGGGGTGCTCGCCAAGCGGCTCCGCATGAGACCGACTGAGTCAGTGGAACTCGTGAACCAGCTCGATCCGGCCGACGATGTGGGCGTTGAACTCGTCGAGTTCCTCGGCCGGTACCCACAGTTCGAGGATGGTCTCCCCGCCCGCCTGCCGCACCGGGTACCGGCGCAGGAAGCCGGAGTCGACCTCGAACCGGGTGACGAAGCCGGCGCCGTCGTGCTTGACGTTCCAGTCGCGCGCGATTCTGATGGCGTAGTCCTCGTTGAGGACCGGGTAGAAGATCGGCTGCTCCGGAAGCCGGGGCGGCCAGGCGCGCCAGTCGAGCTCCCGTACCAGGTCCAGTTCCCTGGGGCCGGTGGGGCGCCACAGGGTCGTCGTCGGCGGCTGGTCGGGTTGCATGGGCACCATCACATCACCTGAACCGTTGGGTTGTTGACCGCCGTAGTGGTTGCTGATTGAACCACCTACTCTTCAGGGAGACGTCCATGACCGGTGACGCCCTCAGCCAGGATCCCGCCGAGCTGCGGAGGAGGATCGACAGCAGCAAAGCGCACCCGGCCCGGGTCTACGACGTCTTCCTCGGCGGCAAGGACCACTACCAGGCCGACCGGGACGCGGCCGCCGCCGCGCTCGCCGCCAACCCGCGCGGGTACCTCGACGTACGGCACAACCGCGACTTCCTGCGCCGCGCGGTGACCACGCTGGTGGAGCAGGACGGCATCCGGCAGTTCCTCGACATCGGCACGGGACTGCCGACCGCCGAGAACGTGCACCAGATCGCGCAGCGCGTCGCGCCCGAGTCGCGGGTCGTGTACGTCGACAACGACCCGGTCGTGCTCGCGCACGCGCGGGCCCTGCTGACGAGCGGGCCCGAAGGCCGCACGGACTACATCGACGCCGATCTGCGGGAGCCGGCCCGCATCCTCGAACAGGCCGTCAAGACCCTGGACTTCGACCAGCCGGTCGCGCTCTGCCTGGTCGCCGTCCTGCACTTCGTCGCCGACGAGGAGGCGTACCCGCTGGTGCGCGAGCTGCTCGACGCGCTGCCCGCCGGCAGCCGGCTGGTGCTCAGTCACCTCACCGAGGACCTCAACCCCGAGAACATCCGCGCGGTCCAGCGGACGTACACCGAGCGGGGCTTCACCTTCGTGCTGCGGTCCCGGGCGGAGGTCGAGCGGTTCTTCACGGAGAACTCCCTGGGGATCGCCGACCCGGGGATCGTGCCCGCGCACCGCTGGCGGCCCGACCACGCGGCTCCCGTGCCCGAGCGGCCGGAGGAGTCGTACCTCGCCGGCCTCGACGACATCGACAAGGTCCGCTACCGCGACATCAACGACGTCACGGACGCGGACATCAACGTGTACGCGGCGATGGCCGCCAAGGGCTGAGCGGGGCGGCGGCGTCCGGATCGCGGAAATGTGTTTGTAGTCGGCATGTACTTGCCTAGGCTGCGGCGCACAGCCGTCACCGCAGTCGAAGGAGCCGTGTCATGACCGTCACCGAGCCCGCGCCCGCCCTCTCTCCCGTGCCGCCGCTCGCCGCTCGGGCGCGGTCGGTCGGCGGTTCTCCCGTGCGGGACATCCTCGCCGTCACCGCCCGCCCCGAGGTGATCAACTTCGCGGGCGGGCTGCCGGCGCCGGAGCTGTTCGACGCGGAGGGCATCGCGGCCGCGTACCGGGCCGTCCTCGCCGAGGAGCCCGCGCGGGCGTTGCAGTACTCCACGACCGAGGGCGAGCCCGTGCTGCGGGCCGCGCTCGCCGATCGCAGCACGGCACGCGGACTGCCGACCGGTCCCGACGACCTGCTCGTCACCACCGGCTCCCAGCAGGCCCTCTCGCTCCTCGCCACCGCGCTGCTCGAACCCGGGGACACCGTCCTCGTCGAGAACCCCTGCTATCTGGCGGCCCTTCAGGCCTTCGGCCTCGCCGGAGCGCGGGTCGTGGCCGTGCCCGGCGACGAACACGGAGTCGATCCGGAGGCGCTGGAGGAACTCGTGGTGCGCGAGCGGCCCAAGCTGCTCTACACCGTGCCCACCTTCCAGAACCCCACCGGCCGCACGCTGCCCGCTGGGCGGCGCGCCGCCGTGGCCGCGGTCGCCGCCCGGCGCGGGCTGTGGATCGTCGAGGACGACCCCTACGGGGAGCTCCGCTACGAGGGCGAACGCGTGCCGTGGATCGCCTCCCACCCGGGCGCCGAGGACCGTACGGTCCTGCTCGGCAGCTTCTCCAAGGTCATGGCGCCCGGTCTGCGGCTGGGCTGGCTGCGCGCGCCCGGTGAGCTGCGGCGCGCCTGTGCCGTCGCCAAGCAGGCCGCCGACCTGCACACGCCGACCGTCAACCAGCTCGCCGCGGCCCGGTACCTCGCCGACCACGACCTGGACGGCCACGTCACGCGCGTCGCCGGCGTGTACCGCGAACGCCGGGACGCCATGCTCGCGGCGCTGCCCGGTGCGCTGCCCGAGGGGTCGGTCTGGACCCGCCCCGAGGGCGGCATGTTCCTCTGGGCGCGCCTGCCCGAGCCGTACGACACGACGGCCCTGCTGCCACAGGTCGTGCGGCACGACGTGGCGTACGTCCCCGGCGCCCCCTTCTACGCCGGCACGCCCGACCGTACGACCCTGCGGCTGTGCTTCGTGACGCAGACGCCGGAGGAGATCGAGGAAGGGCTGCGGAGGCTGGACAAGGGGCTGCGGGCCGGCATGCCAGGGGCCTAGGACCAACGACGGAGCGGCGTCTCCCGCTGTGGGCTGCGGACGGCTGGGACGGGTCTGGTTACGGTGAGGCCATGGTGGACTCCGTACAGTTCGACCTCGACGTGTATCTCCGGCGGATCGGATGGGAAGGGGAGCCGCGGGCCGACCCGGCCACCCTGCGCTGTGTGCATCTGGCGCACTTGAGGGCCCTCCCGTTCGAGAACCTCGACGCACTGGGCGGCAGGGCTCCCTCCCTCGACCCGGCCGACCTCATGGCCAAGCTGGTCCACAGCCGGCGCGGCGGCTACTGCTACGAGCACAACACGCTGTTCGCCTGCGCGCTGGAGGCGATGGGCTTCCGGGTGACCCGGCTGGCCGCGCGGGTCGTCGTCGGCGCCGACACCATCGCGAGCCTGCCGCGCACGCACATGGCGTTGCTGGCCGAGGTCCCCGGCGAACCGCGGCCGTACCTCGCGGACGTCGGCTTCGGGGCGATCGGGTCGCTGCTGGAGCCGGTGCCGCTGGTGGCGGACGTCGAGTTCGCCGGGGCCGGGCGGCGGCACCGCCTGGTGCACGTGCCGCACGACGGTCCGCTGGAGATGTGGCTGCTCCAGGCCCACGACCCGGCGAAGGACGACTGGACCGGGCAGTACGCCTTCACCCTGGAGCCCTTCGAGAAGCCCGACTTCGACGTCATCAACTGGCACATCGCGACCAACCCGCGCTCGCCGTTCACCCAGCGCGTCTACGTCCAGCACGTCAGCGCCACGCGGCACCTCCTGCTCGACGGCCGGCTCCTCACTCGGACCCGCCCCGACGGGACGGCCACCGAGCGGGAGGTGACCGGCGAGGCGGAGGCGCGGCGGCTCCTGGAGGAGGAGTTCGGCATCACCGCGCCGGAGGGGATGACGCTGCTGACCGGCTGACGGGCCGGGTCAGTCCCACCAGAAGTGCCAGACCGGCTGGTCGAGGACCTGGTGCTCGGCGTAGGCCCGCACGGTCGGGTCGGTGCCCTGCCGGACGTTGTCCGGGCAGAACGCGAAGTGCTCTGCGGCCACGGCCTCCGCGTCGGCCATCGTGACGGGCGGGGCGGCGACCGACACCAGCAGGTGGTCGAAGCCGAGGGCCACCACCCGTATGCCGAAGCGGTCCTCCCAGGAGCGCAGCACCGCGCTGAGCCGGGCCGTGTCGCCCTCGTGGTTGGCCGGGCCCGTCCAGCCGATCGCCGTCGGGATGTCGGCGCTGCGGCGGGCCGGGACGAGAGCGAGGCGGGGGGCCTTGAGCGGGCCGCCGTCGGCGAGCAGGGAGTCCGCGACGCGTGTCGCCACCGCGTCCGGGTCGTGGTCGTGATTCTGGTCCTGGTTCCGGCTCCGGTCCCGGCTCTCCTGGGGGAGGGGTTCGGCCAGTCCGGGCCAGGCGTGGGCCTCCGCGGCGTACTCCTCCCAGCACTCCGCGAGGACCTCCCCGGCGTCGTGGTCCCCCGGGTACGACACCTCGCCGGGTGCCAACTCCCAGCGGTCCGGCCCGCCATGGCCGTCGCCCACGTCCAGAACGACCGGCAGCAGTCCCCTCAGGCGGGCCGGCTCCAGCGCCGTCCAGCCGCCCGGCACGGCTCGCTCGTCCGCGCACCACAGCAAGGGCTCGTGCCAGGCACCCTCGTCGGTCGTGTCCACGAGTGCCCCGGCGGGGAGGTGCAGTCCGAGCGCGCGGCCGCTCGGGTCCGTCGCCAGCGTCGGCAAGGGGTTCGGAAGTGTCGCCATGGTGGTGACTGTAAAGCCGGCCACTGACAAGCGGGCCGGCCGGGCGAGGGACCCGACCGGGGACAAGACCGGTCCGGCAAGGGACAGCCGTTGACCTGATTGCTCCCTACGGTCCCGCCATGACCACTTCCTGGGAGAAGACGGACCTGCTGGACGCGCTCGCGGAGCAGCGGGAACTGCTGCTGATCACCGTTCGCGGACTCACCGACGAACAGGCCGCACGACGCACGACCGTCAGCGAGCTGGCCCTCGGCGGGATCGTGAAGCACCTCGCGCGAGGAGAGGAGGTGTGGACGCGGATCATGGTCAAGGGCGACGGTGAACTGCCCGACGGCATGCTCGACATGGGGCAGTACCGCTTGACCGCGGGCGACACGCTCCAAGGCCTCCTGGAGCGTTACGCGGCGGCCGCCCGGGCGACCGAGGACGCCGTGACCGTGCTGCCGGACCTGGACCACAGCGTGCCCCTGCCGAGGACCCCCTGGTCACCGCCCGAGCCCGAGCACTGGTCGGCGCGCCGGATCCTGCTGCACCTGATTCGGGAGACCGCCCAGCACGCCGGGCACGCCGACATCATCCGGGAGGCCCTGAAGAGCGCGAACACCACGGCCCAGCGCTGACCGGGCGGCACGTCAGGCGCGGGCGGCCCTTAGTCGCGGGCGGCCCTCGGATGCGGGTGGCCCTCAGAGCGGGTGGCCGTCAGATGCGGGCCGGGGTCACACACGGGCGGCCCGTCACATACGGGCGTCGAAGCACTCGCGGCTGCCTCCCGTCACCGGGCGGAAGCATGCCCGGCCGGTCGTGCCGGGGCGGGCTGCGGTCCGTTCTTCCCGCAACCCCCTACCGATTCGGCCACACCCCGCCGCGACCGTCCCGCCACGTCGTCCCGGCGTACGGCGTCGCAGCAGGTCAGCGCGTGGGGCGTCCCGCGAGTACGTCACTTCGGAGGCGACTGTGGCGGACCCGGGTCCCCGAGCCGCAGTCTCGTTGCCGAGCCGGCCGCTGTGGTCGGCCCGCCCACGAAGGGGGAACCAGCGTGCGTATGACCAGGAAGCTCGCCGTCATGGCCGGGGGCATCGCGCTGACCGGCGGTCTGCTGGCCGGCAACACGGGGGTCGCCGGTGCGGCGGAGACCGCCCCTCAGGCGGCGTCGGACTGCCCGTCGGGCTGGTTCTGCGTCTGGTCAGGCAAGAACTACACCGGCCGCTAGTGGGTCAACTGCCGCTGACCAGCGGCCCGACAAACCCCGAGGGCGGCAGTCCACGGGGGGAGTGCCGCCCTCGGCCTGTCATCAGGGGCCGGTCTCAGAGTCGCTCGGGCGTCCGGATGCCCAGCAGGGCCATGCCCTGCTGGAGGGTGCGGGCCGTGACGTCGCAGAGGAACAGGCGGTTCTCGATCTGCTCGGGCGACTCGGCCTTCAGGACCGGGCACTTGTCGTAGAACGTCGTGTAGAGGGACGCCAGCTGGTACAGGTACGCCGTCATCTTGTGCGGGGCGTACTCCGCCGCCGCCTCCGCCACCGTCGCCGCGAACGCGTCGACGTGCAGGCCCAGAGCCCGCTCCGCCTCGTGCAGGTCCAGCTCGGGATGCGCGACCGGGCGGGACTCGCCGGCCTTGCGCAGGATCGACCGGATACGGGCGTAGGCGTACTGGAGATAGACGGACGTGTCGCCGTTCAGCGAGACCATCTGGTCCAGGTCGAACTTGTAGTCGCGGTTCGCCGACGTCGACAGGTCCGCGTACTTCACCGCGCCGATGCCCACCTGCGTGCCCCGCTCGGCGATCTCCTCCTCGGAGAGGTCCTGCGCCTTCTCCCGGACCACCGCCGACGCGCGGTCGATCGCCTCGTCCAGCAGGTCGACCAGGCGGACCGTCTCGCCCTCACGGGTCTTGAACGGCTTGCCGTCCTTGCCGAGGACCGTGCCGAAGGCGAGCTGCACCGCGTGCACGTCCTCGTTCAGCCAGCCCGCCCGGCGGGCCGTCTCGAAGACCATCTTGAAGTGCAGCGACTGGCGGGCGTCCACCACGTACAGCAGCGTGTTCGCCTTGATGTTGAAGACGCGGTCGCGGATCGCCGAGAGGTCGGTCGCCGCGTAGCCGTAGCCGCCGTCCGACTTCTCCACGATCAGCGGGACCGGCTTGCCGTCCGGGCCCTTGATGTCGTCGAAGAAGACACACAGCGCGCCCTCGGAGCGGACCGCGACGCCCGACTCCTCCAGCAGACGGCAGGTCTCGGCGAGCATGTCGTTGTAACCCGACTCGCCGACGATGTCCTCGTCGCGGATCTCCATGTCCAGCTTCTCGAAGACGGAGAAGAAGTAGATCTTCGACTCGTCCACGAACTTCTGCCACATGGCGAGGGTGTGCGGGTCGCCCGCCTGGAGGTCCACCACCCGGCGCCGGGCCCGCGTCTTGAACTCCTCGTCGGAGTCGAAGTGCTTGCGCGCGGCCTTGTAGAGGCGGTCCAGGTTCGACATCGCCTGCTCGCCGGACGCCTGGAGGTCCTCGCCCTCGTGGTGGTCCAGCTCGTGCGGGTGCTCCTCCAGGTACTGGATGAGCATGCCGAACTGGGTGCCCCAGTCGCCGATGTGGTGACGCCGGACCACGCTCTCGCCGGTGAACTCCAGCAGCTGCGCCACCGAGTCGCCGATCACCGCGGAGCGCAGATGACCGACGTGCATCTCCTTCGCCACGTTCGGCTGGGCGTAGTCGATGACCGTGGTGCCCGGGTGCTCGGTGTGCGGCACGCCGAGGCGGCCGGTGTCGTCCGCGTAGCGCGCGGCGAGGTTCTCCGTGATCGCCCGGTCCGTGATCGTGATGTTCAGGAAGCCGGGGCCGGAGACCTCGACGTCCTTGATCACGTCACCCGACTCGACCCGGGAGACGACCTGCGTCGCCAGCTCCCGCGGGTTCGCCTTCTCCTTCTTCGCGAGGGCCAGGATCCCGTTGGCCTGGAAGTCGGCCCGGTCGCTTCGTCGCAGCAGCGGGTCCGCGGAACCGGCCTGCGGCACAGCCGCCGACAGGGCCGCCGCGAGGCGCTGGTGGACGGAGTCGCTGAGGGACGTGACCGAGGCCATAGGAAAGGGTGCCGTTCTCCTCGAGGGAATGGATAGACACGGCCAGTATCCCATGGGGGTTTGTGCCGCTGCCGCGTGAGTGAGCGCAGGCGTGCTGGGGCGAGTGTGAGTGAGCAGCGGTCTGGCAACGGGGGTGCTCGGGCGGACTTGGGATCTGGGTGAACGGGAGTTTGCCTGTCGAATGCGTGATCCTTCGGGGGTGCGGCTCGCGTTGCGGGCATGGGACCGTCCAGGCCGGACCGGAGACCTCGGGGCGTGAGGGACCCCGCCCCCCGCCTTCCCGGACCACGCACCGGATGCGTGCCGCCCGGACGCGGAGCGAAAGCGGGCGACCAGTGTGCCCAACACCGTTCGGAGCGCGCGGCTGAGCACGAGCCCTGGCGTCAGGACTCCCTCCCGCTCAGTTCTCAGGGACGGTAAAGCCGTTTTTCCGGGCGCACGCAGGTCTGGGACAATGGTGCGGTCAGCCGTGCGACCGTACCGGCTGCCCGATGCAGAAAGAAGGACGTGCCGATCGTGGCTCAGAGCACCGAGACCACCGACTGGGTCTCCCGTTTCGCGGATGAGGTCATCGAGGAGTCGGAGCGTCGGGCCCCGGGCAAACCCGTCGTCGTCGCGTCCGGCCTCTCGCCGTCGGGCCCCATCCACCTCGGGAACCTGCGCGAGGTCATGACCCCGCATCTCGTCGCCGACGAGATCCGCCGCCGGGGACATCAGGTGCGGCACCTGATCTCCTGGGACGACTACGACCGCTACCGCAAGGTGCCGGCCGGGGTCGCGGGCGTCGACGAGTCGTGGGCCGAGCACATCGGCAAGCCGCTGACGTCCGTCCCGGCGCCCAAGGGCTCCTCACACCCCAACTGGGCCGAGCACTTCAAGGCCGCGATGATCGAGTCGCTGGCCGAGCTGGGCGTGGAGTTCGACGGGATCAGCCAGACCGCGCAGTACACCTCCGGCGTGTACCGCGAGCAGATCCTGCACGCCATGAGGCACCGCGGCGACATCGACGCGATCCTCGACCAGTACCGGACGAAGAAGGCCCCGGCCAAGAAGCAGCCGGGGCAGAGGCCCCTCGACGAGGCCGAGCTGGAGGCCGCGGAGGGCTCCGGCGCGGCAGCCGAGGACGACGGCAGCTCCGGCGCCGCCGGGTACTTCCCGTACAAGCCGTACTGCGGCAACTGCGAGAAGGACCTCACCACCGTCACGTCCTACGACGACGACTCCACCGAGCTGACGTACGCCTGCACCGCGTGCGGCTTCTCCGAGACGGTCCGGCTGAGCGAGTTCAACCGCGGCAAGCTGGTCTGGAAGGTCGACTGGCCGATGCGGTGGGCGTACGAGGGCGTCGTGTTCGAGCCCTCCGGCGTCGACCACTCCTCCCCGGGGTCCTCCTTCCAGGTCGGCGGGCAGATCGTCGGGATCTTCGGCGGCAAGCAGCCGATCGGCCCGATGTACGCCTTCGTCGGCATCTCCGGCATGGCGAAGATGTCGTCCTCGAAGGGCGGCGTGCCCACCCCCGCCGACGCCCTGAAGATCATGGAGCCGCAGCTCCTGCGCTGGCTGTACGCCCGGCGCCGGCCCAACCAGTCCTTCAAGGTCGCCTTCGACCAGGAGATCCAGCGGCTGTACGACGAGTGGGACCGGCTGGACGCCAAGGTCGCCGACGGCAGCGCCCTGCCGGCCGACGCCGCCGCGCACTCGCGTGCGGTGCGTACGGCCGCCGGGGAGCTGCCGCGGACGGCCCGGTCGCTGCCGTACCGGACGCTGGCGTCCGTCGCGGACATCACCGCCGGGCACGAGGACCAGGCGCTGCGGATCCTCAGCGAGCTGGACCCGTCACGGCCGCTGGCCTCCCTGGACGAGGCGCGGCCGCGGTACGACAAGGCCGAGGCCTGGATCAACACGCACGTGCCCGCCGAACAGCGGACCATCGTGCGGGACGAGCCCGACACCGAGCTGCTGAAGTCGCTCGACGACCAGGGGCGGGAGTCGCTGCGGCTGCTGCTCGACGGGCTGGCCGACCACTGGTCGCTGGACGGGCTGACGCACCTCGTCTACGGCGTGCCGAAGGTGCAGGCCGGGTTCTCGGCCGACGCCACGCCGAAGGAACTGCCGCCGGAGATCAAGACCGCCCAGCGGTCCTTCTTCGCCCTGCTGTACCACCTGCTGGTCGGGCGGGACACGGGGCCGAGGCTGCCCACGCTGCTGCTGGCGGTGGGGCAGGAGCGGGTGCGGGCCCTGCTCGGGGAGTAAGCGGCAACGGAGAAGGGGCCCTCGGGAGGAGGGCCCCTTCTCTTATGCCCTTCAGGCGATGTGCTCTTCCGCCAGTTCCGCGTTGAGGCGGTTGGAGAAGCGATTCACCATGCGCTTGGACTCGGCCTCGGGGAGCGTGATGCCGTACGTCGCCTCGACGTCGCCGATGAAGCCGCGCGGGGTGGGCGCTCCGTTCCCGCTCTTTATCGACTCACGGAAGACCTGGTAGAACGCGTCCTCGTCCGGTTCCGGGTTACCGCCGCCCTCGCCCAGTTCCCGGGTGCGGTTCGGCCCCACCGGGATGGGGAAGCTCCCGGTGTCCTCCGGGGAGGGTTCCTGCTCGTACTGGGTTTGGTACTGCTCGGCCTCTTGCTGTTCCGCGATCCACTGGGCGTACTGCTCGGGGTCGTAGGCCGGGTCGTAGCCGCCCTGGTATTCGACCTCGCGCGGGGCGTTGAACCAGGGGCTCTGGTCAGGCTCCGGGGTCTCGTCCGTCTGCTCGGCGTTGCGGTTGCTCTCGAGCTGCGGGCGCTGCTCGCCGGGAGGCGCCGCCTTCTGCGGGACTGGTGCCGCCGCGGGGGCACGACTGCCCGCAGCCGGATCGGCTTGCGGCGGCGGAGGGATCAGCGCAGGCTCGATGCCCGCCGCCGCCAGGCCCGCCGGGGCCGTTTCCGCCAGGGGGACGCCGTAGCGCGCCAGCCGTAGCGGCATCAGGGACTCCACCGGGGCCTTGCGGCGCCACGCCCGTCCGAAGCGGGAACGCAGCCGGGCCTGGTAGACGAGACGTTCCTGCTCCAGCTTGATGACCTGGTCGTAGGAGCGGAGCTCCCAGAGCTTCATGCGGCGCCAGAGGAGGAACGTCGGGACGGGGGAGAGCAGCCAGCGGGTGAGGCGGACGCCCTCCATGTGCTTGTCGGCCGTGATGTCGGCGATGCGGCCGATCGCGTGGCGGGCGGCCTCGACCGAGACCACGAACAGGATCGGTATCACCGCGTGCATGCCGACACCGAGCGGATCCGGCCAGGCGGCAGCGCCGTTGAAGGCGATCGTCGCCGCTGTCAGGAGCCAGGCCGTCTGGCGCAGGAGCGGGAAGGGGATCCTGATCCAGGTGAGGAGCAGGTCCAGGGCCAGCAGGACGCAGATGCCCGCGTCGATGCCGATCGGGAAGACGTAGGAGAAGTTCCCGAAGCCCTTCTGAAGGGCCAACTCACGGACGGCCGCGTACGAACCGGCGAAGCCGATGCCGGCGATGATCACGGCGCCGGCCACGACCACACCGATGAGAACGCGGTGCATCCGAGTCAGCTGAAGTGGCGCGGCCACCCGTACTCCCCTCCCCTTGCGTGTTGTTGCGCGCAACAGGGTGGCACACATGTGCGGAGGACGGGTGGCCGGTTCCCGTCGGGCCTGTTCAGCTGTCCGACGCGGGCTTCTTGGAGGGCGACGTCGACGCGTCCGTCGAGGGGTCGTCCGACGCGTCCTTGGACGCCGACTTCGACGGGGACTTGGACGGGGCGCCGCTCGCCTTGCCGCCGCCCGCGCCGTTCGCCTCGGACACCGCCGCCACCGCTTCCTCGGCGGCCTTCTTCGCGTCCTTCATCAGGTCGTCGGCGCTCGGGCTCTTGTCGCCGGCCAGGCCCGCGCCGTTGTAGTCGAGAATGACGACGACGTTCTCGACGCGTGCCACGACCGTCTGCTGCTTGAAGGTGCCTTCCTTCTTCTTCAGCTCGTAGCGCACGGCCGTCGCCTCGTCACCCGTCCCGGGCAACGGCTCCGACTTGGCGCTCTTGGCGCCCTCCACGGCCTGGACGTTTTGGACCTGCTTCTCGTAGTACTCCTGGGCCAGCTTGTCGGCCGGGCCGCGGGTGACGTCCGACTCGAAGCGCAGCATCGACAGGTTCAGCCAGCGGAACTGCGAGCCCTTGACGCCGTTGTTGTCGAGGCTGCTCCAGGAGCAGCTGCCGCGGGTCGAGATGTCGTCCGACTTGCCCTCCTTGCCGGACTTGCTCTCCGGAACGAGGTCCTCCAGCGTCTTCTTCGACAGCGCCTTGCAGGGCTCCGGAAGCTTGCCGTACGCCGCCGCCTGCACCGTCGGCGACGGGCTCGCGGACGCCGAGGCGGCGGCCTTCGCGGCCTTGTCCGAGCTGTCGCCGGAGCCGGAGTCCGAGGAGCAGCCGGCGGCCACCAGCATCACGGGGACGGCGGCCGCGCAGACAAGGACGCGGTTGAGTCGCTTCGCTCGCTGGTCTCGGTCTCGCTGTGCTCGTCGCTGCATGGTTCCTTCACTCATGACGCTCGTGGTTCCTGCGGTCGGAACGGGTCCGAGTGGCCACGGTACGCGGTGAGGCAGCCGTGTGTTCTTCCTTCGGGTGCTTTGCGGGTGCGCGTGAAGGGGGCGTGAAGGGGCCTCAGCCACTCAGCGAATCGGCCAGCTGCGAGGCCAGTTTCCGGGCCCTGTCCTGCATTTCCTTGCTGTCCGGGACGACGCCGACGGTGGCCGGCTGCTCGGCGTACTCGATGGTCACGATGACGTTGGACGTGCGGAATGCCACAGTCACCGTCCGCTGCTTGGCCGTCGAACCGGAGCTGCTCAGCTCGTCGTCGAGGAAGGCCTCGTCGCCGACGTCCTCCAGGACGCGGGGCTGGAGATCGGTCGGGGCGGCGGAGGCGGACGCCGAGGGCGACGAGGAGCCGGACGGGGACGGGGAGCCGGACGGGGACGGGGAACCGCTCGGAGAGGCGGAGGAACCGCCGGCCGGGGTGCTGCTCGTGGTCGCCGACTCGGTGGCGGTCGGCTCGGGCAGGTGGGCCGCCGCCTCCTTCTCCGCGAAGAGCTGCTCGGCCTGGCTGTCGTCGCTGACGGCGTTGTCGTAGGAGACGACCCGTTCGAAGTCGACGAGCAGATGGTCGGTGGCCTGCTGCGAATCGACCTTCCACTGGCAGCCGACCTTGCGGTCGGTGTCGTACGTGACCGTCGCCTCGCCCTCGTACGCCTTCTCGCGCTGTTCCCCGTCGATGATCTGCCGGATGCCGGGCAGGAGTTCGTCGAGGGAGCTCTGGCCTACGGCGCCGCAGGGCTCGGGCAGCGTGCGGTACCGGCCCGGCTCGGCGGCGGCCGAGGCCGTGCCCGTGTCGCCCGGGTTGGAGTCGTCCGTCGGGCCGCCGTCGCCGGAGCCGCCGGTGCAGCCGACCAGCAGGGCCGCGAGGAGCGCGGCGATACCGGGTGCGTACGCCTTCCGTTGCACGTGCTGGCCTCTCGACGCGGATTATTGGCTTGCCGCCGCAGGGCGGCCGATGAACACAATGTGTATCGCACGCACTGCCGTGGACGCCGGTCCGGATTCCCTTTCGTCGACCTTGGCTCCGGTATTTGCTGTTGAAGACTTCTGCTCGTTTACGGGGGATTGAGGACGCTATGTCGCATGTAGAGATACCTGGTGCGAAAGTGCCGATCCGGATGTGGACCGACCCGGCCGCGGTCGAGGGCTCCGCACTCCAGCAGCTCCAGAACGTCGCCACGCTGCCCTGGATCAAGGGCCTGGCCGTCATGCCCGACGTGCACTACGGCAAGGGTGCGACGGTCGGCTCGGTCATCGCCATGCAGGGCGCGGTGTGCCCCGCGGCGGTGGGCGTCGACATCGGCTGCGGAATGTCGGCGGTGAAGACGTCCCTGACGGCGAACGACCTGCCCGGGGATCTGTCCCGGCTGCGGTCGCGGATCGAGCAGGTGATCCCGGTGGGGCGGGGGATGCATGGCGATCCCGTCGACCCGGGGCGGTTTCACGGGTTGGCCACTGCCGGGTGGGAGGACTTCTGGGGGCGGTTCGACGAGGTCGCGGAGGCGGTCAGGTTCCGTCAGGAGCGCGCCACGAAGCAGATGGGAACGCTCGGCGGGGGCAATCATTTTGTCGAAGTATGCACAGATACGACCGGTTCTATCTGGCTCATGCTCCATTCCGGTTCCCGCAACATCGGCAAGGAACTGGCCGAGCATCACATCGGCGTGGCCCAGAAGCTCCCGCACAACCAGGGCCTGGTCGACCGCGACCTCGCCGTGTTCGTCGCGGACACCCCGCAGATGGCGGCGTATCGCAACGACCTGTTCTGGGCGCAGGAGTACGCGAAGTACAACCGCTCGATCATGATGGCGCTCCTGAAGGACGTGATCCGCAAGGAGTTCAAGAAGGCGAAGCCGACCTTCGAGCCGGAGATCAGCGCCCACCACAACTACGTGGCCGAGGAGCGCTACGACGGGATGGACCTGCTCGTGACCCGCAAGGGCGCGATCCGGGCCGGTTCCGGCGAGTACGGGATCATCCCCGGCTCCATGGGCACGGGTTCCTACATCGTGAAGGGCCTCGGGAACGACAAGTCCTTCAACTCGGCCTCGCACGGCGGGCCTGCGCATGAGCCGCAACGCGGCCAAGCGCCGGTTCTCGACGAAGGACCTGGAGGAGCAGACCCGGGGCGTGGAGTGCCGTAAGGACTCCGGCGTCGTGGACGAGATCCCGGGCGCCTACAAGCCGATCGAGCAGGTCATCGATCAGCAGCGGGACTTGGTGGAGGTCGTGGCGAAGCTGAAGCAGGTCGTGTGCGTGAAGGGCTGAGCCGCCCTCGGAGAGCGGCTGCCCTTTCACCTGGGGGCGTGCATCACCGTGTGAGGGTCCTGCTGCCTGTCCTCGTCCGGCGTCAGACCTCCCGGTGCACCTTGGTGTTCGACGCCTGGGCGCGGGGGCGGAGTATCAGGAGGTCGACGTTGACGTGGCTGGGGCGGGTGACGGCCCATGTGATGGTGTCGGCGACGTCGTCGGCGGTGAGGGGCTCGGCGACGCCCTCGTAGACCTTGGCCGCCCTGTCCTCGTCGCCGCCGAAGCGGGTCAGGGCGAACTCGTCCGTCTTGACCATGCCGGGGGCGATCTCGATGACGCGGACCGGCTGGCCGACGATCTCCAGGCGCAGGGTCTCGGCGAGGACGTGGGCGCCGTGCTTGGCGGCGACGTAGCCCCCGCCGCCCTCGTAGGTGCCGTGGCCCGCAGTGGAGGAGACGACCACGACCGTGCCGTCGCCGCTCGCGACCAGCTTGGGCAGCAGGGCCTGGGTGAGGTTGAGGGTGCCGATGACGTTCGTCTCGTACATCTGGCGCCAGTCGGCCGGGTCGCCGGTCGCGACCGGGTCGGCGCCGAGCGCGCCGCCCGCGTTGTTGACCAGTACGCCGACCGTCTTGAAGGCCGTGGCGAACTCGTCGACCGCCGCGCGGTCGGTGACGTCGAGGGCGTAGGCCGTGGCCTGGTGGCCCGCCGTGGTGATCTCCTCCGCCAGGGCCTCGATGCGGTCCTCGCGGCGGGCGGTGAGGACGACGCGGTAGCCCGCGGCGGCGAGCTGGCGGGCCGAGGCGGCGCCGATTCCGCTGCTCGCACCGGTGACGACGGCGATGCGGGAGGCGGCGGACGGGGCGGCGGTGGCCATGGGAGCTCCTCGGGCGTGGTGGACGGGCGGCGGTGCGAGCCTCCGGCCAGGATAGGTGGCCCCCATGGTGGGAGAATGGGGACGGGTGATCCTCCTGTTCCTCTGGAGGTTGGTCATGGGTGAGGCACGACAGGTCATGGACCGGCTCACGGACGCGGTCACCACGCACGCCGATCCGAACGTCATCGGCGAGCTGTACGCCGAGGACGCGGTCGCCTTCACCCCCGACGAGGGCGAGCTGCACGGGCGCGACAACATCGTCGAGTACTGGCGGACGATGACGGAGGCGGTCCCCGAGGCGACGTTCCAGCCGTTGCACTCCTACGAAGTCGGCGACACCGCCATCGACGAAGGGATCTTCAGCGGACGGAACACCGGGCCGCTGCAACTGCCCAATGGTGAGACGCTCCCGCCGACCCAGAAGGAGATCAGGATCCGCGGGGTGGACATCGCCACCGTGAAGGACGGCCGGATCGTCGACTACCGCCTGTACTTCGACGAAATGGACTTCCTGGGGCAGCTGGGGCTGCTGCCCGACGAGCCGTTCTGAGCCCCCGGCCCGGGAGGCCGGTCAGTTCCCTCGCGGGGCGTACATGATCACCGCCATGCCCGCGAGGCAGATCAGTGCGCCCGTGATGTCCCAGCGGTCCGGGCGGTAGCCGTCCGCGATCACGCCCCAGAGGATCGAACCGGCGACGAAGATCCCGCCGTACGCGGCGAGGACGCGGCCGAAGTGGGCGTCGGGCTGGAACGTCGCGACGAAGCCGTAGGCGCCGAGCGCGAGGGCGCCGCCGGCCGCCCACAGCCAGCCCCTGTTCTCGCGCACGCCCTGCCAGACCAGCCACGCGCCACCGATCTCCAGCAGGGCGGCGAGGACGAAGAGGGTGGCGGAACGCAGGATCTGCATGCGGGCAGCTTCGCATGCGCGGACCTGGCGCGGACCTGGCGCCCGGGGTGGTTGTCCCAAGGGTGGCTGGACGCCTGGGCACCGCTGCCGCTTCCTGGCACCCGAGGGTATGGTTGAATGGTAAACAACCTGGAGGGTGAGCGACCATGCAGTTCGGGATCTTCAGCGTCGGCGACGTCACGCCCGACCCGACCACCGGCCGGACGCCGACCGAACGCGAGCGCATCAAGGCCATGGTTGCCATCGCGCTGAAGGCCGAGGAGGCCGGCCTCGACGTCTTCGCCACCGGTGAGCACCACAACCCCCCGTTCGTGCCGTCGTCCCCGACCACGATGCTCGGCTACGTGGCCGCCCGCACCGAGCGGCTGATCCTCTCCACGGCCACCACCCTCATCACCACCAACGACCCGGTGAAGATCGCCGAGGACTTCGCGATGCTCCAGCACCTGGCCGACGGCCGGGTGGATCTCATGCTGGGGCGCGGCAACACCGCCCCCGTCTACCCCTGGTTCGGGCAGGACATCCGGCAGGGCATCCCGCTCGCGATCGAGAACTACGCCCTCCTCCACCGGCTGTGGCGCGAGGAGTCCGTCGACTGGGAGGGGAACTTCCGCACGCCGTTGCAGGGCTTCACCGCCACGCCCCGCCCGCTGGACGGCGTACCGCCGTTCGTCTGGCACGGGTCGATCCGCTCGCCGGAGATCGCCGAGCAGGCCGCGTACTACGGCGACGGCTTCTTCCACAACAACATCTTCTGGCCGGCCGAGCACACCAGGAGGATGGTCGAGCTGTACCGGGAGCGGTACGCGCACTACGGCCACGGCACGCCCGAGCAGGCGATCGTCGGCCTCGGCGGGCATGTGTTCATGCGGAAGAACGCGCAGGACGCCGTGCGCGAGTTCCGGCCGTACTTCGACGTCGCGCCCGTGTACGGGCACGGGCCGTCGCTGGAGGACTTCATGGCGCAGACGCCGCTGACCGTCGGCTCCCCGCAGCAGGTCATCGAGAAGACGCTGGCCTTCCGCAGTTACGCCGGCGACTACCAGCGCCAGCTGTTCCTGGTCGATCACGCCGGGCTGCCGCTGAAGACCGTGCTGGAGCAGATCGACCTGCTGGGCGAGGAGGTCGTGCCGGTGCTGCGCAAGGAGTTCGCCGTGGGCCGCCCGGCGGACGTGCCGGACGCGCCGGCACACACGGCCCGGCTCGCCGGGCCCCGAGGGTGAGAAGAGGGTAGGCACCCGGCCTGTGGTTGCGTGCCCCCTGGTGAGAGGGCAGTAAGAAGGACGCTCCGGCGCAGCTCATCCGGTCCCGGAACCCCGGCGGCGGGGCACACTGGACGCGTGTCCCAAACAGTGCTGCTCGCCGAAGACGACCGCGCCATCCGCAACGCCCTGGAGCGCGCCCTGACCCTGGAGGGCTACCAGGTCATGGCGGTCGCCGACGGTGTCGAGGCGCTGGCGCAGGCCCACCGCAACCGTCCGGACGTCCTCGTCCTGGACGTGATGATGCCCGGCATCGACGGGCTCCAGGTGTGCCGCGTGCTGCGCGCCGAGGGCGACCGGACGCCGATCCTGATGCTGACGGCCCTCGTGGAGACCGCCGACCGGATCGCCGGCCTGGACGCGGGCGCCGACGACTACGTGGTGAAGCCCTTCGACGTGGAGGAGGTCTTCGCCCGGCTGCGCGCCCTGCTGCGCCGCACCAGCCCGGTGGGCGTCGGCGGCGCAGCCGTGGCCGAGGCGCCCCGGCCGGTCCCCGAGCGGTTCATCGAGGCGGCCGGCATCCGTATGGACCCGCAGGCACGCCGGGCCTGGCGGGGTGCCCGCGAGCTGGAGCTGACCCGCACCGAGTTCGAACTGCTGGAGCTGCTGGTCCGCAACGCGGGCATCGTCCTCGACCACTCGACGATCTACGACCGCATCTGGGGCTACGACTTCGGCCCCGGCTCGAAGAACCTCGCCGTCTACGTCGGCTATCTGCGCCGCAAGCTCGACGAGCCGGACGCGCCGCAGCTGATCCACACGGTGCGCGGCGTGGGTTACGTGCTGCGGGAGGACTGAGTGGGCCGCCTCGGCCGGCTGGTGGACGGGCGGCGGCCGAAGCTGGTCTCGCTGCGCACCACGTTCGCGGTGTCGTTCGCGGCGGTGACGGCGGCCGTGACGATCCTGGTCGGCATCCTGTCGTACAGCGCGGCGGCCCGGCTGGTGCGGGTGGACCAGCAGACCGTGTTCGACGAGGTCGTGCAGGACCTGCGTGACGAGGTGCGGCAGAACCACATGACGCCCGGCGATTTCTCGTCCGCCGCGCCGGGCCACGACCTCGTCCGGCCCGCCCGCACGGACGTGCAGGTGCTCGGCCCGGACGGCCATGTCGTCGACCCGGGCAGCCCCGGACTGCCGGTCACCGGCGCCGATGTGCGGATCGCCGCCGCGGCGACGTCGGGGCGGGTGGCCGAGCACAAGGACGTCGACGTGGGCGACGACGTCTACCGCGTCGCGACCGTCTCCCTCGGCGGGGGCCGGGGCGCCGTGCAGGTCGCGCAGGAGTTCAGCGACGTCGAGGACCTGCTGCGGGCGCTCCAGCGGCGGACGCTCCTGCTGATGGCCGCCGTCGTGATCGCAGCCGGCCTGTTCGGCTGGTGGCTGGCCCGGCGGATCACGCGCCGCCTGGTCGTCCTCACCGACGCCGCCGAGGACGTCGCCCGCACCCGCCGCCTCGGCATCCAGGTGCCCGTCGCCGGTCACGACGAGGTGGGGCGGCTCGGCCGGGCCTTCGACCGCATGCTGGGGCGGCTCGCCCAGTCCGAGGAGGACCAGCGCCGCCTGGTCCAGGACGCGGGCCACGAGCTCCGTACGCCGCTGACCTCCCTGCGTACGAACATCTCCCTGCTCCGCCGGATCGACGAGCTCCCGCCCGAGACCCGCGAGGAACTGGTCGCCGACCTGGGGCAGGAGGCCCGCGAGCTGACCGACCTGGTCAACGAGCTCGTCGACCTCGCGGCCGGGCAGTCCGACACCGAGCCGCCGCAGCGGGTGGACCTCGCCGACATCGCGGAGGAGGTGGCGGGCCTCGCCCGGCGCCGCAGCGGACGGCGGATCGCGCTCCGCGCGAGCGGCGACACCACGACCGACGGGCGGCCGGGGATGCTGACCCGGGCGCTGTCCAACCTTGTCGAGAACGCGGTGAAGTTCGACCAGGGCGGCTCGGCTCCCATCGAGATCGTCGTGGCCGGGCCCGCCCGGCCGGGCACGATCCGCGTCGAGGTCCTCGACCGCGGCCCCGGCATAGCCGCAAAGGACCTCGACCGCGTCTTCGACCGCTTCTACCGCGCCGCCGACGCCCGCTCCCTGCCGGGCTCCGGCCTGGGCCTGTCCATCGTCCGCGAGGTGGCGCTCGCGCACGGGGGAGCGCCGTTCGCGTTCCGGCGCGAGGGCGGCGGGACGGTGATCGGGTTCACGGTGGGCGGGGGACTCGACTGACACGACCCGCCTCCCGCGAGGCTCACCTCGCGGGATCCCGCCGCAGGGTGCGACACAGGTGAAACCGTCCACCGTGTGTGAGACGCACCCCGGGCGTCCCCGAGAACAGCTCGTGCCCCTTGTCGTGATCCCCGGCCTCGGCGGCCTCCTGGTGGGCCTCGACGCTGGTCCACTCGGTGTATAGCAGCACCCGGCTGCCGTCGACGCTGTGCAGGAAGTGGGCGGAGATCGCCCCGGGGTGGCCGCCTTCGCGTGGCTGGGCCTCGATCACCGCTTCGGTGAAGGCGCGCTGCCGCTCGGGTCCGTCGACGTCGAAGGCGGCGGTGATCAGACACCCCGGGTCACGCGTCTCGTGCTCCTCGGCGAGGCTGCGGTAGAGCCGGTAGCGGGGCGGACCGGTCGGCGG
This sequence comes from Streptomyces sp. DG1A-41, assembly GCF_037055355.1. Lineage (GTDB taxonomy): Bacteria > Actinomycetota > Actinomycetes > Streptomycetales > Streptomycetaceae > Streptomyces. The sequence continues at coordinate 5,347,807 of NZ_CP146350.1, forward strand.
AATGGCGGTGCCGTCGGTCCACTGGGCGAGCGTCAGCACCGTCTCCCCGTCCGTACTCAGGAACCAGCTGACGGCGGCCGGCCCGGCGGGCGGGGACCCCAGTGAGGCGAACTCGGCCTCCACGAGAGCCTGTTGCTGCTCCAGGCCGTCGGTGTACTGCGTGCCGATCACCAGCGTGCCGGGGACGGTCAGGTCCGGGAAGGGGGCTGAGGGCACGGACGGGACTCCTTCGTGAACGGGAGCGGAACCGTGATCGTGCCCGAGGGCGGCGGGGAGTCGTCAACTGCTCTACATCTCAGTCCGAACCGTGTCCGACGACTGCTACCGTCCGCTCATGCCTCCAGCTCAACGGCACCCCACGATGGCCGACGTCGCCGAACGGGCCGGGGTATCCGCATCCACCGTCTCGCGCACGCTGCGCGGCCTGTCCACGGTCTCGCCGGAGGTGCGGGCCCGCGTCGAGAAGGCCGCGCGCGAGCTGAACTTCGCCGTGTCCCGGCAGGCCGCGAGCCTGGTCACGGGCCGGACCGGGACGGTGGCGGTGCTGGTCCCGACGCTCAACTCCTGGTTCATGGGATCCGCCCTGTCCAGCCTGGCCCCGCTGCTCCGGGCGGCCGGCATGCAGCTGAACGTCTACGAGATCCCCGACCTGGCCGAGCGCACCGCGTTCTTCGAGCACCTCCCGGCACGCCGCAACGCCGACGCGCTGCTGGTGTTCTCCTTCGACCTCACCGACGAGGAGACCGCGCGGCTGGACGACCTCGGCATGCCGGTGATCTACGTCAGCCAGCACGTCGAGGGACGGTCCAGCGTCTACGTCGACGACGTGGCCGGGGCCCTGCACGGCACCCGGCATCTGCTCAACCTCGGCCACCGCCGGATCGCCTTCGTCCAGACCGCGGGCGCGAGCGGCTTCTCCTTCAGCTCCAACGAACGGCTGCTGGGCTACCAGCAGGCGCTCACCGAGGCGGGGGTCCCGCTCGACGACGACCTGGTGGTCTCCACGCGGGTCGGCGACAAGCGGGCCGCCGCCGAGGTGCTCGGCATGCTGCTGAGCCTGCGCGAACCGCCCACCGCCGTCTTCGCCGAGCAGGACGAGGTCGCCGTCGCCCTCATCTGGAACCTGCGCAAGACGCAGATCGCCGTACCCGAGCGCATCTCGGTCCTCGGCTTCGACGACCAGCCGCTGGCCGACTGGTTCGACCTGTCCACGGTCGCCCAGTCACCGTCGGACATGGGCCGGGAAGCCGGGGAGCTGGCGATGAAGCTCATCGAGGACTCCGAGGCGGATCACGAGCGGCATGTCGTGCTGCCGACGTATGTGATCCCGCGGGCTACGACTGCGCCGGTGGCTCGGGTCCGGGACGAGGGGAGCGGGTTGGTGAGCCGGCACACAGGGGATGAGGTGACGCAGGGCGGCGGCGCGTGAGGCATGCGCCGCAGCCGGGGACCGGCGTCAGTCCTCCGCGAGGGCGAAGAACCGCATCGGGGAGTTCGCCTTGAAACCGATGCGTGGATACACGGGCGCTCCTGCGACGGTGGCGTGCAGGTTCGCCCGGGTCAGCCCGGTGGCCCGGCCACCCTCGTACAGCGCCTTCCGCGTCACCGCTTCTCCGTATCCCCGGCGCTCCCACGCCGGATCTGTGGCGACGAGCAGCACGAAGAGGCGGCTGTCGGCCTCGACGGTGGCGGCGCAGGTCACGGGAGTGCCGTCGGCGCGCACGCCCAGGTAGGCGTACACCTGGCTCTTCCACAGCGAGGAGCGGCCGAGACCGTCACGGCCGTCCTCCAACGGGAACTCGTAGGCACGCGAGTTGATGTCGGCGAAGGCTTGCAGCTGCTCATCGGTGGTCACCCGCACGAACGTCAGGTCGGGGTGGGCGGGTTCGGGAATGGGCAGCATGTCTCCCGCCATGCCGGTACCGGGAAAGGCGTGCACGAGCCCGGCTCGCTCGGCGGCGTCCCCGAGCCCCGCGCGGGCCTCATCGTCGAGCAGATCCTCGAAGACCCACAGAAAACCGGGGCACTTCTTCGACCGCATGATCGCCGTGACCTCGTTCAACCGCTGTTTCAGCAGCCCGGCGGTCGTGCCGGGTTCGGTCAGCGTGACGCAGTTCCAGAAGGCGAACCGGCAGTCGGCCCAGCGGACGGCGATGCCCGGCAGATCGCGGACATCCGCCTGCGGATCCCGGTCGAGCACCATGGTCCGCCACACGGTGGCGAGCTGCTCCATCGATTCGATCGAGTCCGCGAGATCACGCATGTAGCCCCCCAGGTCGGCGACGAGCACGGGAGTTGCCCGCGCCCAGTACACGTACTGCCCTTCGCGGGGCTGCCTCATCCTTCCGGGGCAGTGGCCGCCGGTGAGTTCGCTTCCTTTTTCGACCCGCGCCGGCCCTGGCGCGAACTCTCCCTCACAGCAGATGTCCCGTCCTGAGCATGCTGCTGTGCGCGCACCTGGCCATCGCCATCCTCATGGGGCTGCCGTTCTTCTCCGGAGCGGTGATCACGCGGACTCCGTGTTCCTGCCGGACCACTACTGCCGGCCGCGGGGACGACTGTGGCCACCCACGAGCCGACAGGCAGGCGCCGGGAAGACGGGATCCGCCCCCACGGAGAGCCGGCACTCGTGCCGCCGCGGCCCACACCGTCGAGTCAGTGAGGGACCGTGTGGTCTGCGCGGCGACGGTATGGGGCGGCTGTTGCGGGGCGGTACGTCATCGCGGGTCGTTTCCCTTCGCGTGGCGTCGGGTCAGTGACCACGGCGTGTGGCCTTGGCCGTCGGGGGGCGGAGGGGAGGACCGGGACGGGTTCGCCGGCTGTTCGGTGGAGTCGGCCGGGTGGTGCCCACTCGACGTGGGCACCACCCGGGGCGCATGTGGTCAGCGCCTGAAAGCGTCCTTGGCCTTGTCCGCGGCCCGCTTCAGGCTTCCGGAGACCCGATCGATCCCGCCTTCGCGCCGCAGTCGCCGATTGCGGGTGGTCCGGCCGTTGAGTTCCTGTGTCTTGTGCTCGATCGTCTGTCCGACGCTCATGACTGTCCTCTGCGTGTCGGCTGGAAGAGCTCTTGCGCATGATCGCCGTGCAGGCCGTCATGCCCGCGGGGTGAGATCGGGCGCGGAGTGGATTACCTGCGACCACGGCTGTACCGGCGGCGGCCACCGCTGCGCCCGCGCTTGGCGAAGCCGACGATCCAGACGACCAGTAGGACTGCCGCGACCCACCACAGGATCTGCATCGTGAAGCCGAACCCGAAGACCACCAGGATCAGCAGAAGGAGAAGAATCCAGAACATTGCCGAACCTCCAAATCGCGGGTACTTCCTGATTCCGCGGGGTCCGGGCGAAGCGGGAAGGTGGAATGCCACGCCCGAACAATCCGGAGTGGCATAGCCCTACGCCGTGTTGCCAGTCAACGCCCGGCAACCTCCCTTGTCAACGCAGTGTCGGCACTGACGGAGCTGGGCAGGGGCCGCTGAAGGGGGCTGGAGCGGGAACGACAGCGCGTACGTGTGTACCGCCTGTTGTGGGCTGCGTGCGACGCGGCGGGCAGCGGATCGGTGCCCGTTCGGGGCGCATCGGGCGCGCCGGGATCGCGTGACGATGGGCGCGTGCGGGAACGGCCTCGTTCGTGACGCGGCGGGTTCCGGCACTGATGCGCAGGGTGCGCCCTCTGGGGAGCGCGTCGGCGGTGCGACGCTGCCCGGGGGCAGGGGCGGCATGTCGCACGCCAGCGCTTGCAACTGTTCCCCAACAGGTGTCAAGTAGCCATCCGTGCCGGGCAGGAGGCGCTGACGTCGCACGGTATCCGCAACCCCTGGGGAGGGCTACGCTGTGAGGTGAGGCCCCAGTCCCCGGTTTCGATGCTGTGTTCCGCTCCCGGGGAGGCCCGCCGTGTTCGTCCTGCTCCTCATCCTCATCGTGGTCCTGTTCGGCTTCGGCTTCCTCCATCCCTTCTGGTGGGTGGCTGGGGCGGTGCTGGTCTACGGCGTCACCCGCCACGGCCGCGATCGCGGCGCAGGCCGGAGCCGCGACGGCAGCTCCGATCCCGGGGACTACCGGGACTACCAGGAGCACCGGGACCGCCGGGAACGCTGGGACCGCCGCTACCGCCGCCAGAACCGGGCACGTTGGCGGCGCGAGGACCGTCGGGACCACGAACACCGCAGGTGACCCGCGGAGTAAGCCGGCAGCCACGGGTTCCGGGACGGCTCCAGGCCAGGCAGGACAGTCGCGATCGTCAAGAGGTACATGCCATGCAACGCACAACCGCGATCCAGCAGGAGTGGTGGGAACTGCAGGCCGAGGCCACGTCGGGGAACGCACCTGCGGGACAGGACGTCGCCGCACCGCGCGCCGAGAACGATCAGTCGCGGTGGGCGTTGGCCGGCCGCGCGGTCATCGACCAAACCCGCGGCATGGTGATGGTCCTGACCCCCTGCAGCCGTGGGGCGGCCAGGAAGCTGCTGGTGGATGCCTCACGGCAGTGCGACGCCAGACTTCCGGAGGCGGCCGCGTCCATGGTCGCCGCCTGGGAGGACAAGCCGCTCCCGGAGCGGACGCAGCGGGCGCTGCGTCGTACGCTGCGGCGATTTCAAGCGGAAAACCAGGAGTCTGACTCACGACGACCTGGCGGGTCGTACAGGTAGGGAGAGGCCATGATCCACGCAGCCGACGTCCGAGAATGGCGCAACCGCGATGTCGTCGACACCGAGTCACACAAGATCGGTGTCCTCGAGGCGGTCTATGTGGACACCACCACCGACGAGCCGGCCATGGCCACGGTACGGACCGGACTGCCCATCCGGCGCCGTCTGGTCTTCGTCCCCCTTGAGGACGCGATCGCCGGGCCGGACTATCTCAAGGTCGGCTATGTCAGAACGCTGGTGAAACAGGCCCCTTCGATCGGCACCGACGACGTCCTGCCCGCCGAGCAGGAGGAAGCGATCTTCAAGCACTACGGACTGACCTACGAAACCGGTGCGGCCGGAGAACGGCAACTGGCGCGTCGCTGATCACCTATGGACGGGATGACTGCCCTGTGAGGTACGGACCATGGACCAGGTGACCACGCCCCGTGGCGAGCAGCGGTTATTGAGGACAGTGCCTTCGGCGGAGGACGCGGTTTTGCTCGCCGAGGTCGTCGCACTGCGCGCCGAGAATGAGCAGTTGGGGCGAGCGCTGGCGAGCCGTGCGGTGATCGACCAGGCGCGCGGCATGATGATGGCCCTGGCGCCGTGTCCCAGTGACCGGGCCTGGGACCTCCTGGTGGACGTGTCGCAGCACTGCAACATCAAGCTCCGCGACGTGGCTGAGGCTCTGGTCGCCACGACGAAGCACCGGACGCTCCCGGAACCGATACAGCGGGAACTGCGCCGAGCGATGAGGCGCCTCCATGCGGAGGACCGGAGATGACGGCGCACGCGCCCAGCGGACGGCACCGGAAGCTGTGAGTTCAGCACTCCAGTCCCTTCGTCAGGACGGCCGCCGGACGCCTCTGTTGTGCAGCCCACCTCGTGGATCTCAAACAACGCGGCCCTGTTGAAATCGCACACCCGGGAACCGCCGGGTGTGCTGCGGTCTGCCGCCCCCCGGTGAGTGACGCCACCGATCGGGGAGACACGTGCCTCTGTCGTACGCACACGCACGCAGAGCCCACGAAGCACATACACCTACGACCGACCCCAGTCGCGGCACCGCCTTGCCGAGCTTTGCCATACCGACGATCCTCGGCGAAGTGAAAAGGCACTGCCGGGACCACCTCTGGGGCGTGCATGTGGCGCGAGAAGCCGGCAGCGCACCGCGGTTGCCGGCACCGGCAGGCGGCCTTCCCACCGCCGTCTGATCGAGGACGGCGCAGAGCAGTAGCGGGCCCCCGCCAGTGCGTGGGTCAGGGTCCCAGGTCGGCGAGGGGTTCGGAGTCGTCGATGAGGGCACGGGCCACATCGGCCAGGCGCCGGTTGTGGGCCCGGGCGTAGCCGCGAAGCGCGGTGAATGCCTGCTCCATGTCGATGCCCTGGCGTTCGGCGAGTTTCCCCTTGGCCTGTTCGATCAGAACCCGGCTGTTCAGCGCCGTCTGCAGTTGTTCGTTGAGCACCGTGCTGCGCTGAGTGGTGCGTTGTTGCAGCAGGCTGATGGTGGCGACGTCGGCCAGGGCCTGGGCGATGAGTGTGGCGGCCGGATCGAAGGGGCCGGGCGCGGTGCGGAAGAGGTTCAGGGCGCCCACGGTCTCGTCCCGCAGGCGCATGGGCAGGGCCTGGACGGCCCCGAATCCGCTGCGATGGGCCACCGTGACGAAGCGCGGCCAGCGATCGACCTCCCGGGTCAGGTCGTGGATGATCACCGGTGCGCCGGTGCGGAAGCAATCGAGGCAGGGGCCTTGGTCGTTCTGGAGCTGGAAGAGCTCCAGCAGGCGCACCTGTTCGTCGGACGCGGCCATGACGCGGAGTTTGCCGTCCCGGTCGGCGAGCAGCACCCCGGCGGCGCTCGCGTCGAGCATGCCGACGCAGCGGTCGGTCAGCAGGCGCAGGAAGTCGATGATGTCGAAGTCGGCGACCAGATTGTCGGCCAGCTCGACGAAGGTCTTGGCCAGAAGCTGTTGATCCATCGTGGGCACCCTCGATTGAGACTAGTCCCTGCCTGAAGGGGCGGGAAGTACGGCACGTTTCTCGGCCGGCGCCAATGCGTCAGGTTTCGTCATCGGCCTGGTCCGGTTCCGTGTCCGGGGAGAAGCGGAGCCGACGGGCCACCACGTCCGCGGCCACGTCGGCCAGCCGACGCCCCTGCGCATAGGCGTAGGAACGAAGCCGGACGAAGGCTTCTTCGATGCCGACGCCCAGCTGGACGGTCAGGATGCCGCTGGCTTGGTCGATCTCCGCCCGGTACGCGCCCAGGTCCTCGGCGGGGCCGCTGCGCGGCCCGCCCGTCTCGTCGATTCGCGCGTCGAGCAGCACCAGAGTCGCGAGATCGGCGAACGCCAACGCGTCTGCCAGTTCCTCTGCGTTCAACCGGACCGGAACGCGGGCGTACAGGTCCAGAACTCCCGGGCTGATCGCCCCCATCTGCAGAGGGAGCGCGAACACCGCGCGTGCCCCGGCTTCCAGGGCCGCCTCGGCGAACACCATCCAACGGTCCTGCGGGTCACGGGTGAGCAGATCGGGTGTCAGGACGGCCGAGCCCTGCAGGAAGGCGTCCACACAGGGTCCTTCACCCAGCGTGAGCTGGAGCTCTTCGAGTTGCTCGCTGATGTCGTCGGTGCTGCACAGCGGGTGGCTGGGCCCGCTCCGGGACATCGCCGACAGCCCCGCGCCGCTGACCGGCAGCGCGGCCACGGCCGCGGTGCACACGTCCACCACACCGACCCGGGCACCTCGTCGGGCCGCCTGCTCCGCCACCAGCATCTGAATGCGGGCCGACCGGCTGTCAGGGCCCACCCGGACCACCGCCTCCAGGCATCGTGACCAGATCCTCCAGCCTCGCCGTGGTTCGTTCCCCGACGGGAAGCACCAGCGCGCGGAACGTGGCGCGGCCGGCCGGCCTGCGGAACACTCCGATGTCCAGCCACCCCCGGGAGCGGAGCGCGGCGGTGGTTGCACGATCGGCCCGGTCCACCATCGTGGCGCCGAGTGACGCCTGGTGGTCGGCCAGCAGCCGTTCCTGCACACGACGGGAGAGGTCCCGGTCCTGCGGGTGCGGCCGAACAAGGATGTCGCTGAACGCGAAGACCCTGCCGGACACCGTGAGCTGATCGATGCTGCGCGGCAAGGCTCCGTCGAAGCCGACCCACCAGGAGCCGTCGCCGCGTACCGGGAATCCGAAGGCGCATCCCATCAGTCTGTCCATCTCGGCGATCATCATGGCGAATCCCGGCCGGCGCATGTCCGTGGTGAGACGGTCCAAGAAGTCCTGGCGGCTGGGACGGCGGTATGCATCACCCGGCGCCGTTACGCGGGACTCCGCATACAGATCCGCCAGATCCTCACGCAGGCCCTCCACCAGCCAACGGTTCAGCAGACGTAATCGCACCGGAGCCATGGCTGAGGGCTCGCCGTCCCCCGGCCTCCGTGACTGTCCCCGTCCGCGTTCGGACGTCATCGCACATCGCCCGGGAGAACAGGCGCGAGCGGGGCGGACCGATGTGGCGGGGCCGGAAGGGGCGGGGCCGGGGTGTCGCCGAGAGGAGGGGGCAGGTGGTCGAACGGAAGGCCGACGAGCAGGAACCCGCAGTCGGTGAGGTCGAGAATCCGAACCAGCGTCGTCGGCGGATGGTGCAGTCGCAGGGTCCCGCCGGCCACGGTGGTCTCTTGCGCAGCGCGGAGGAATGCGTTGAGTCCGCTGCAGTCGCAGAAGGTGACGGGGGTGAGGTCGACGTCGATGGCGCGGATACCGTCCAGCAGGCACCGCTCCAGGGACACGCGCACCAACGGCGCGGATTCGAGGTCGATCTCCCCGGCCAGGGTGATCAGCGCCCGTGTACGTCGGTCATGGCGGTTGACGGTGAGTTGTGGCAGGGGCATGACGCCTCGGTTCGGAAGACCAGCCGGCAGCGGGCGCGGAGGTGCCGGAGCTCCGGTCCCTGAGCGCCCTCCCGGCAGGGGCGTATGTTCGGCGGAGGCAGAGCAACGGCCGGTTCGACAGCCTGTGCAACAGGACAGTGGACCCACCCGGTTCCCTCCAGGGATGCGCCGGGTGACAGACGAAGAGTCCGCACCCCGCAGCCATCTGCGTTCAGCAACAGCATGCCGCCGGGGTCTGGGACGTCTACGCAGCAGCCTAGTCCTCGCATCGTTTGATGGAGGGTTCGAAGCCGCCCGGTCTTAGGATGTGGACGGTGCAAAGCACGGTGCGCGCGCATATCCGCGGATGGTGCCGACCGCTGACCATGGCGTCGGCAAAACGAGACGAAAGCCCAGGCGGACAACCGTGCCGCCGAGGTCGACGTCGAGATCCGACGCGGCTCCTACGTCGTCCCGCCGAGACGAAGCAGACGCCCGTCGCCTACGCGCAGAAGTGGCTCGACGCGAACTCCGTCGGCCCCACGACTACCCTCCGCTACGAGGCGACCGTCCGCAACCACATCCTGGAGCACCTTGGCCGCGGCGAGCTGCGCTCAAGCCCCGCCCAAACTCCATGTAACCCCGGCTCAGGGCCAGACAAGGCAATAAGGCTGATGCCCCGCCTCATGCAACCGATGCGAGAAGTCCTGCCACTCGTGCAGCAGTTGGTACACATTGAACGCATCCCGGGGCCCGCCCCGGTCCGGGACCGTCGACCAGATGAAGGCCGCCGCGCCCACCGCCTCCTCGCCGATGCCCCGCAGGGGGTCGACGACGGTCATCGGGAGTTTCACGACCGCGTAGTCGGGGTGCAGGACGACGAGTTCCAGGGGCGGCACCTTGTGCAGGGGGACGCCCTCGATGCCCGTCAGGACCATCGCCGCCATGGTCTCCGGCTTGATCTTCGTGAACATGCCGTTCATGCCGAGCTCGTCGCCGCCGAGTTCCTCGGGGCGCATCGAGATCGGGACACGGGCCGCGGTCGCGCCGTCCGGCGCGCCGAAGTACTTGTACGTCACCCCCACCCGACCACCATTCCTGCTCCCGGCCCGAAGATCTTCCACCCGGCGTTCTGTACGTCCGTCGTGCCGCTCCGGTTCACTCGGCAGACGCTCACCCGGCAGATCCTGAGTCCGACGTGCTTCCTGCGTGTCCTCCGCTTCGCGCCGGTGCCTTCCCCGCCGGGCACGTCGAGGACCCAGGTCATCAGTCCCCTCGCCCAGTCCGCCACCGCGATGCATATCTCCACCCGACTGCTTTTCTAGGACGCGTCGCCCCCGCCGCGCAACCCGATCATCGTGTCAGTGACCTCCCCCACGGCCGCTCGCCGAAACGTGCGTCGAAACATCTCTCCGAGGGATCTTCGCAGCCTCCGACCACCCTGGGCCGTTCGAGCTGTGTGTATCACGTACCAGTCTCGCAGACGACAGAGGTCCGGAGACCGGCTGCCGGGCACTGTCCTACCCTGAACAGGTCACTCACACCCGGATCCCGACGTCGTCGGAGAAGGTCGGAGAAGTCGCAGGTCATGAGCGAACTGGCATATCCGTATGAAGCACCGGCCTCGCAGGCTCTGTTCGACCGTGCGGCGGCCGTCACACCCGGTGGCGTGAACTCGCCGGTGCGGGCCTTCCGCGCCGTCGGCGGCACACCGCGGTTCATGGTGTCCGGCAACGGGCCGTACCTGACCGATGCCGACGGACGGGAGTACGTCGACCTCGTGTGCTCCTGGGGGCCCATGATCCTCGGGCACTCACACCCCGAGGTCATCGCCGCCGTGCAGGACGCCGTCGCCCGCGGTACGTCCTTCGGCACGCCCGGTGAGGGCGAGGTCGCGCTCGCCGAGGAGATCGTCGCCCGGGTGGAGCCGGTCGAGCAGGTGCGGCTCGTGTCCAGCGGGACCGAGGCGACCATGTCCGCGATCCGGCTCGCGCGCGGGTTCACCCGGCGCAGCAAGGTGATCAAGTTCGCCGGGTGCTACCACGGACACGTCGACTCGCTGCTCGCCGCGGCCGGCAGCGGCGTCGCGACCTTCGCGCTGCCGGACACCCCGGGCGTCACCGGCGCCCAGGCCGGCGACACCATCGTCCTGCCCTACAACGACCTCGACGCCGTACGCGCCGCCTTCGCCGCCCACCCGGGGGAGATCGCCTGCGTGATCACCGAGGCCTCCCCGGGCAACATGGGCGTCGTACCGCCCGCGGACGGCTTCAACCAGGGGCTCAAGGACCTCTGCGCCGACAACGGCGCCCTCTACATCTCCGACGAGGTCATGACCGGCTTCCGTACCAGCCGGGCCGGCTGGTACGGGGTCGACGGGGTCCGGCCCGACCTCATGACCTTCGGCAAGGTCATGGGCGGCGGCTTCCCCGCGGCGGCCTTCGGCGGGCGGGCGGACGTGATGGCGCACCTCGCCCCGGCCGGGCCCGTCTACCAGGCCGGCACCCTCTCCGGGAACCCCGTCGCCACCGCGGCCGGGCTCGCCCAGCTGCGGCTCCTCGACGACGCCGCCTACGACAAGGTCAACGCGGTGTCGCGGGAGATCCAGGGGCTCGTGACCGAGGCCCTGACGAAGGAGGGCGTCGCGCACCGGCTCCAGAGCGCCTCCAACATGTTCTCCGTGTTCTTCACCGACCGGCCCGTGCGGAACTACGAGGACGCCAAGGCGCAGGAGTCCTTCCGCTTCACCGCCTTCTTCCACGCGCTGCTCGCGAGCGGCGTCTACCTGCCGCCGTCGTCCTTCGAGTCCTGGTTCGTCTCCACCGCCCACGACGAGCGGGCCGTGCAGCGGATCGCCGACGCCCTCCCGGCGGCGGCCCGAGCCGCCGCGGAGGCCACGGCATGAGCAGCGAGACGAACGACGACATCACCGTCGTCCACGTCATGCGGCACGGCGAGGTCGCCAACCCGGACGGCATCCTCTACGGGCGGCTGCCCGGCTACCACCTCTCCGAGCTGGGCCGGCGCATGGCCGACCGGGTCGCCGAGCACCTGTCGGCGCGCGATGTGACGTACGTCGTCGCCTCCCCGCTGGAGCGGGCGCAGGAGTCGGCGGAGCCGATCGCCAAGGCGCACGGGCTGGACGTGGCGACCGACGAGCGGCTGATCAAGGCCGGCAACATCTTCCAGGGCAAGACGTTCGGCGTCGGGGACGGGGCGCTGCGCAGGCCCGGCAACTGGAAGCACCTGGTCAATCCGTTCCGGCCGTCCTGGGGAGAGCCGTACGTCGACCAGGTCGTACGGATGATGAACGCGCTGAGCGCGGCGAAGGACCGGGCCCGGGGGCATGAGGCCGTCGTGGTCAGTCATCAGCTGCCGATCTGGATCGTGCGGTCGTACGCCGAGCGGCGGCGGCTCTGGCACGACCCGCGCAGGCGGCAGTGCACGCTCGCCTCGCTGACGACCTTCACGTACCAGGGTGACCGGATCGTTTCCGTCGGCTACACCGAGCCGGCCCGCGATCTCGTCCCGGCGCATCTCCTCGCCGGTGCCAAGCCGGTGAAGGGGAAGGACAAGGCCTTCGGCGCGTGAGCCGGCGCACACAGCGCCCGGCGAGCGCTTAAGCGCCTTCTGCGCGCTTTTGATCCCTTCGTTACGGAATCTGAAAATATCAGCGGAACCTCCCCGTTCCTCACGCCCTCTGACTGGGTGACCACCAGAGAACGTGACGAACGGGGATGCAATGCGCCCTTACTCCCGCAGGGGAATGCTCGGAATCGGCGCGGGTGCCGCGGCCGCCGTCTCGCTCGCCGGGTGCGGCGGACTCACCGGGTCAGACGGGGCCGGCCATGCCGGCGGTTCCGGAGACTCAGTACAAGGCGGCTCCAAGCCGAAGCCGACCGCCCGGCCCATCGGCGACGGCTCCACCGCCTACACCGGCGAGCAGCCCCACCAGCCCGCGAAGCCCGAGCCGCTGGAGCCGGGTCAGACCCCGCCGCAGTTCGTCGTGTTCTCCTGGGACGGTGCCGGCGAGGTCGGCAACGGGCTCTTCCCGCGCTTCCTGGACCTGGCCGGGGAGCACGGCGCGAGCATGACCTTCTTCCTGTCCGGGCTGTATCTGCTGCCCGAGTCGAAGAAGCGCCTCTACGACCCGCCGAACAACCCCCGCGGCGCCTCCGACATCGGTTACCTCACCGACGAGCACATCAAGGACACGCTGAAGAACGTCCGCCGGGCGTGGCTGGAAGGCCACGAGATCGGCACGCACTTCAACGGGCACTTCTGCGGCGAGGCCTACGGCTCGGTCAAGAACTGGACGCCCCGGCAGTGGCGCAGCGAGATCGACCAGGCGAAGGCCTTCGTCAAGGAGTGGCGCAGCAACACCGGCTGGAGGGACCTGCCGTCGCTGCCGTTCGACTACGACAAGGAACTCGTCGGCGGCCGCACGCCCTGTCTGCTCGGCCAGGACAACCTGCTGCCCACCGCCCGCGAGCTGGGCTGGCGCTACGACGCCTCCTCGCCCGGCGGCCGTCAGGTGTGGCCGGTGAAGCGGCAGGGGATCTGGGACCTGCCGTTGCAGCAGATACCTTTCCCCGGTCGTGGCTTCGAGGTCCTCTCCATGGACTACAACATGCTGGCGAACCAGTCCATCAGCACCACGAAGGCCCCGGCGCACAACTACCCGGGCTGGCGCGAGCAGTCGGCGCAGGCGTACATCCAGGGATTTAAGCGAGTATACGAGACGAATCGGGCACCCTTCTTCATCGGCAACCACTTCGAGCAGTGGAACGGCGGCATCTACATGGACGCCGTGGAGGAGGCCTTCAAGCACATCGCGCGGGAGAAGGAGAGGGGCGCGGATGTGCGCCTCGTCTCCTTCCGGCAGTTCGTCGACTGGCTGGACGTACAGAAGCCCGAGGTGCTCGAAAAGCTCCGCACGCTCGACGTCGGACGGCAACCGGCCGGTGGCTGGAAGAGGTTGGTCGAGAAGACCCCGTCAGGTGCCGGTACGCCCTCGCGAAACGCCGCCTGAAATGCGGTTTTCCGCCCGCAAGGGGGGTGGGCGAGATCCCCAGAACGGACATGCGAAACTTTTCACATGAGTGCCGCCAGCCGCGCCCCCCTGCGCTCGAACCGCACGACCCGCACGACCCCCTCGACCCGGGTCCGTCGCCGCGCCGCCCTGACCGCCGGTGCCGCCGTGGCCGCGCTGCTCGTCACCGCGTGCGGCTCCGGCGGCACCTCCGGCGGGGGCGGCAACACCAACTTCGTCACCGGCGCCGACGGCATCGCCACGGTCGCCAAGGGCGAGCGCACCCCGGCACCCGACCTGTCCGGCAAGACCATCGAGGGCAAGACCCTCGACGTCGCCGACTACAAGGGCAAGGTCGTCGTCCTCAACGTGTGGGGGTCCTGGTGCAACCCCTGCCGCGCCGAGGCCAAGTACTTCGCGAAGGTCTCCAAGGAGTACGCCGGCAAGGGCGTGCAGTTCGTCGGCATCAACACCCGCGACACCTCCACCGGCGCCGCGCTCGCCTTCGAGAAGGACTGGGACATCACCTACCCCAGCCTCTACGACCCGACCGGCAAGCTGCTGCTCCGCTTCGACAGGGGCACCCTCAACCCGCAGGCGATCCCCTCCACCCTGATCCTCGACCGGGACGGGAAGATCGCGGCCCGCTCACTGTCCGCGCTCAGCGAGGAACGGCTGCTGAAGATGCTCAAGCCGGTCGTCGCCGAGAAGTGAGCGGAGAAGTGACGTGAGCGCGCTCACCCTCGCCGCGGTAGCGGACCCCAACGGCACCGTGCTCAACGGCGCCCTGCTGGTGGCCCTGCCCATCGCACTGCTCGGCGGACTCGTCTCCTTCTTCTCGCCCTGCGTGCTGCCCCTCGTGCCCGGCTATCTGTCCTACGTCACCGGAGTCAGCGGCACCGACCTGGCCGAGGCCCGGCGAGGGCGCATGGTCGCCGGGGCCTCGCTGTTCGTGCTCGGCTTCACGGCCGTCTTCGTCTCCGGCGGGGCCTTCTTCGGGTACTTCGGCCAGACCCTCCAGGAACAGCGGGGCGTGCTGTCCAAGGTGCTGGGCGTCTTCATGATCCTCATGGGCGTCTTCTTCATGGGCCTGATGCCCTGGCTCACGCAGCGCGAGTTCCGTTTCCACAAGAAACCCGCGGCCGGTCTCGCCGGCGCCCCCGTGCTCGGCGCGCTGTTCGGCATCGGCTGGACGCCCTGCATCGGCCCGACCCTGGCCGCCGTCCAGACCCTCGCCCTGAACCAGGGCAGCGCGGGTCGCGGAGCGGTGCTGACCATCGCGTACTGTCTGGGCCTGGGCGTGCCGTTCGTGCTCGCCGCGGTCGCCTTCCGCAAGGCCCTCGGCGCCTTCGGGTGGATCAAGCGCCACTACGTCTGGGTGATGCGGATCGGCGGCACCATGATGATCGTGACCGGTCTGCTGCTGCTGACCGGCGCGTGGGACCGCATCGTGCAGGAGATGCAGGTCTGGTCCGACGGCTTCACTGTGGGGATCTGATCGATGAGCAAGACCACCGCCTCCGACCCGGCCCCGACCGCCGCCGAGGACCAGGAGCTGGGCGACGCCGGCTCCCAGCTGTCCACCGCCCCCACGGAGGACGCGCCCAACCTGCCCTCCCTGGACGTCATCGGCTGGGCCCGCTGGTTCTGGCGGCAGCTGACCTCCATGCGGGTCGCGCTGCTGCTGCTCCTGCTGCTCTCCCTCGGCGCGATCCCCGGCTCGCTCATCCCGCAGACCGGCCAGGACGAGACGAAGGTCGCCGACTTCCGCAAGAACAACCCCACCCTCGGGGACGTCTACGACAAGCTCGGCCTGTTCCACGTCTACAGCTCGGTGTGGTTCTCCGCGATCTACATCCTGCTGTTCGTCTCCCTCATCGGCTGCATCGTCCCGCGCACCTGGCAGTTCGTGGGCCAGCTGCGCGGCCTCCCGCCGCGCGCGCCCAGCCGGCTGAACCGGCTGCCCGCCCACACCACCTGGCGCACCACGGCCGACCCCGAGCAGGTCCACAGCGCCGCCCTGGCCCTGCTCAAGAAGCGCCGCTTCCGCGCCCACCTCGCCGGTGACGCCGTCGCCGCGGAGAAGGGCTACCTGCGCGAACTGGGCAACCTCGTCTTCCACATCGCCCTCATCGTGATGCTGGTCGCCTTCGCCTGGGGCCAGCTGTACAAGTCCGAGGGCAACAAGCTGGTCGTCGAGGGCGACGGCTTCTCCAACACCCTCACCCAGTACGACGACTTCAAGTCCGGCAGCCTCTTCACCTCCGACGACCTGGTGCCGTTCAGCTTCAACCTGAAGAAGTTCACCGGCACCTACGAGCGCACCGGCCCCAACAAGGGCACCCCGCGCGTCTACCAGGCCGACCTCACCTACAGCGCGGGCCCGTACGGCAAGGACGAGAAGACCACCGTCAAGGTCAACCACCCGCTGGAGATCGGCAACGCCAAGGTCTACCTGGTCAGCCACGGCTACGCCCCGGTCATCACGGTCCGCGACGGCAAGGGCAACGTCGTCTACGACGACGCCGTACCGCTGCTGCCGCTCGACGCCAACGTCACCTCCTCCGGCGTCGTCAAGGTCCTCGACGGCTACCGCAACCCCGAGGGCAAGAAGGAACAGCTCGGCTTCAACGCGTTCTTCGTGCCGACCTTCGGCGGCGCCGCCAGCGGCACGATGCTGTCGCAGTTCCCCGCGCTGGACTATCCGGTGCTCGCGCTGTCCGCCTACCACGGCGACCTGGGGGCCGACTCCGGCATCCCGCAGAGCGTGTACCAGATGGACAAGACCAACATGAAGGAGTTCAAGGACTCCCAGGGCAAGCTGTTCAAGAAGCTGCTGCGGCCCGGCGAGACCATGAAGCTCCCGAACGGCGCCGGTTCGGTCACCTTCGGCAAGGACGTCAAGGAGTGGGCCGGCTTCCAGGTCGTCCAGGAGCCCGGCGGCGGCTGGGCCCTCGCCGGGGCCCTCGCGGCCATCGGCGGCCTCGCCGCCTCCCTGTTCATCCAGCGCCGCCGCGTCTGGGTGCGCGCGGTCAAGGGCGCCGACGGCATCACCGTCGTGGAGATGGCCGGCCTCGGCCGCAGCGAGTCCGCCAAGGTCCCCGAGGAACTCGGCGACCTCGCCGGGATCCTCTACGACGAGACACCGCCCGCGCCCGGCCCCGACGACCCCACAGATTCCCCCGACACCGACCAGGAGCCGGGTACCGAAACCCCCGTACCTGCCGAAGGGGCTGAGAAGTGACTCTCGCCGCCGCCACCAACGAAAACCTCGCGAACATCAGCAATGTGCTGATCTACTCCGCGATGGCCGTCTACACCCTGGCCTTCTTCGCGTACATCGCCGAATGGCTCTTCGGCAGCCGCAGCAAGGTCGCCAAGACCGCCGCCGCACTCACCGCCAGGCCGGCCGAGGGGAAGAAGGCGCCCGCCGTCACCGTGAACACGGCGGGCGGCACCGCCGTCCTGGAGCGGCCGAAGGTCACCGTGCGGGCCGCGGCGGGTCAGCGGGACGTGCCGGACGGGCCCGGGGCGCACGGCGGTGACGAACAGGGCGACCTGTACGGCCGGATCGCCATCTCCCTCACCGTGCTCGCCTTCCTGGTCGAGCTGGGCGGCGTCATCGCCCGCGCGGCCTCGGTGGAGCGGGCGCCGTGGGGCAACATGTACGAGTTCAACATCACGTTCTCCACGGTCGCCGTCGGCGTGTACCTCGGGCTGCTGGCGCTGAAGAAGAACGTGCGCTGGCTCGGCCTGTTCCTGATCACCTCGGTCCTGCTGGACCTCGGCCTCGCGGTCACGGTCCTCTACACCGCCAGCGACCAGCTGGTCCCGGCCCTGCACTCGTACTGGCTGTACATCCACGTCTCCACGGCGATCTTCTGCGGCGCGGTCTTCTACGTCGGCGCGGTCGGCACGATCCTGTACCTCTTCAAGGACTCCTACGAGAACAAGCTCGCGAGCGGCGGCACGCCCGGCACCTTCGCGACGTCCGTCCTGGAGCGGCTGCCCTCCTCCGCCTCCCTCGACAAGTTCTCCTACCGCGTCAACGCGGCCGTCTTCCCGCTGTGGACGTTCACGATCATCGCGGGCGCCATCTGGCCGGCGACGCCTGGGGCCGCTACTGGGGCTGGGACCCGAAGGAGACCTGGTCCTTCATCACCTGGGTCGCCTACGCCTGTTACCTGCACGCCCGCGCCACCGCCGGCTGGAAGGGCCGCAAGGCCGCCTACCTGGCCCTGATCGCCTTCGGCTGCTGGCTGTTCAACTACTACGGCGTGAACATCTTCGTCTCCGGCAAGCACTCCTACGCGGGCGTGTAAGCCCCCAACACCCCCACTCCGGCGGGCCGGCTCCTGTGATTCCACGTCACGGGAACCGGCCTTCGTCGTCTCGGGGCGCTCAGTCGACGCCGACCGCGGTGAGCCGCTCCAGGTAGGCGTGGAGGGCGCTCGCGCCCTCGAGCATGACCCTCGTACGGGCCGTCAGGGCCTCCCCGCGCGCGGCGATCGCCGCCCGTAGCGCGTCGCTGCTGCCCTCCCGGCGCAGCCCCTCCAGCACCGGCCGGATCTGGTCGAAGAGATAGTGGCTGCGGCGCAGCGTGTGCACGAGCCGGGCGTCGCGCACATCGGCGGGTTCGTAGAGGCGGTACCCCGTGCCGCGCTCGCGTCCCGGCGTGAGCAGCCCGGCCCCCTCCCACACCCGCAGCGCGGACGTCCGTACGCCCAGCAGCGCGGCCACCTCCCCGATGCGCAGCCCGCCGGAACGCGGCAGCGGGGCGGGCGGCTGTGCCGCCAGCAGCTCCAGGGCCTCGCTCGCCGCCCGCAGGGACACCCGCTCCTCGTGCAGGGCGGCGTGCGCGGCGTCGACCAGCGCGAGCGCGCCCGGGACGTCCCCGTCGTGCAGGGACCGCATGATCTCCGTCGCCTTCACCGGCCCGTAGCCCCGCATCAGGGCCCGGTACGCCAGCAGCGCGCCGCGGTGCACCTCCCCGAAGACGCGGTAGCCGGACGCGGTCCGCGCGGCGGGCGGCAGCACACCGGCGTCCTCGTAGTTGCGGATCTGCTGCGTCGAGACACCGGCCAGCCGGGCGAGGTCGACGGGACGGAGACGGCGTTCGCTGGTCATCGATTTGAAGGTTACGGCAGGGACACCACCGCTGATGCCCGCAAAGTCTCAACACCGCACTTCAATGGAAGACTTGAAGGAATGGACAACTGCATCCGGGTCACCGGCGCCCGCCTCCACAACCTCAAGAACGTCTCCCTCTCCCTCCCGAAGAACAAGCTGGTCGTCCTGACCGGCCTGTCCGGCTCCGGCAAGTCCACGCTCGCCTTCGACACCCTCCACCAGGAGGGCCAGCGGCAGTACCTGGAGTCGCTGGGCATGGTCACCGGCTTCGTCAGCAAACCCGCCGTCGACTCGATCAGCGGCCTGTCCCCGTCCATCAGCGTCGATCAGCACCTCACCAACCGCAGCCCGCGCTCCACGGTCGGCACGGTCACCGAGGTGTTCACCTACCTGCGGCTGCTGTGGTCGCGGATCGGGACCCGCCCCTGCCCCGGCTGCGGGAAGAGCATCCCGCCGTCGTACGCCAACGAGGCGGAGGCCGACGAGGACGCCGAGGGCGAGCAGACGCCCTGCCCGCACTGCGGCACCCTCGTGCCCGAGCTGGTGATGGGCTCCTTCTCCTTCAACAAGCCCGCGGGCGCCTGCCCTTCCTGTACCGGCCTCGGCGAGGTGATCCGGCCCGACGTACGGCGCCTGGTCGACGGCTCCCGCTCACTGTCCCAGGGCGCGGTACGGGGCTGGAACCCGAAGCTCACCGAGTGGAACCTCACCGCGCTGCGGGCCGCCGCCCGCCACTACGGCTTCACCTTCGACGCGGACCGCCCGCTCGACGAACTGGACGATCCGCAACGCGACTTGCTCGTCCACGGCGTCGAAAGCCCCGAGTTCCGGCGGCACTTCCCGGAGACCGGCCCGCCGACAACCGTGGCGGCGGGCCGTTTCGAAGGGGTCGCGACGGCGCTGCTGCGGCGCTACACCGAGCGCGCCGACGACCCCGAATACCGCGAACGGGCCGAGAAACAAGGCCTGGTGAAGCAGCCCTGCGGCCAGTGCGAGGGCACCCGGCTGCGGCCCGAGAGCCGGGCGGTGGCCGTGCACGGACTGACGATCGTCGAGGCGGCACGACTGCCGCTCACCGAACTCGACGGCTGGCTGGCCGGCCTGAAGGAGCGCTCCGCCGGGGACGAGTGGCTGCTCGTGGAGCCGGTCGCCGCCGACCTGGAGGAACGGGTACGGCGCCTGGTGGACGTCGGCGTCGGCTACCTCAGCCTGGAGCAGCCCACGCCGAGCCTCTCCGCCGGGGAGACCCAGCGGCTGCGGCTGGCCGCCCTGCTCGGCTCCGGCCTGACCGGCGTGCTGTACGTCCTCGACGAGCCGACCATCGGCCTGCACCCCTCGGACACGGCCCGCCTGATCGGCGTCCTGCGCCGCCTGCGCGACCTGGGCAACACCGTGCTGGTCGTCGAGCACGACCTCGAGGTACTGCGCGCCGCGGACCACGTGGTGGACGTCGGCCCGGGGGCGGGCCGTGACGGCGGCCGGATCGTGGCGGCCGGGACGCCGCAGGAGGTCGCCCGGGCCGAGGCCTCGGTGACCGGCGCGTATCTGTCGGGCCGGCTGCCCGCGCCCGGGTCCCGTGGCCGCGGCGACAGCGACTCGGCGGTCGTGATCCGCGGGGCCCGCGCCCACAACCTCAAGGACGTGACCGTACGGATCCCGCTGAACCGCCTGGTGACGGTCACGGGCCCGTCCGGCTCGGGCAAGTCGACGCTGCTGCTGGACATCCTGGGCCGGGCCGCCCGCCGACACTTCCACGGGGCGGGGGAACTCCCCGCCGAGCACGACGGCATCGACGGCTGGGAGCACCTGTCCAAGGCGGTCCTCATCGACCAGGAACCGATCAGCCGCGTCCCGCGCTCCAACGCGGCGACCTACTCGGACGTCTTCACCCCCATCCGGGAGGTCTTCGCCGCGAGCAGCGAAGGACGCCTGACAGCGGGCCGGTTCTCCTTCAACGTGCCGGGCGGACGCTGCGAGCGGTGCGAGGGCGCGGGCGTGCTCACCGTGCGGATGCACTTCCTCCCGGCCGTGCAGGTGCGCTGCCCGGGATGCCGGGGCCGCCGCTTCCGGCCCGAGGCGCTGGCGGTGCGGTACCAGGGGTACGACATCGCGGAGGTGCTGGAGGCGACGGTGGACGAGGCGCTGGGGGTGTTCCGTGACGTGCCCGCCGTGGCCGGCCGGTTGCGGCGCATGGCGGACGTCGGCCTCGGCTACCTCCCGCTGGGCCAGCCCGCGCCCACGCTGTCCGGAGGCGAGGCCCAGCGCCTCAAACTGGCGAAGGAGCTGGGCCGCCGAGCGGCCGACCGCACCCTCTACGTCCTCGACGAGCCGACAACCGGCCTGCACGCGGCGGACACGGCACGCCTGCTGGAAGTGCTCCAGCGGCTGGTGGACTCGGGCCACTCCGTCGTCACCATCGAGCACAACGTCGATGTCATGCGGGCATCGGACTGGCTGATCGACCTCGGGCCGGTGGGAGGAGCCGGTGGCGGCCGGGTGGTGGCCGAGGGGACCCCGCAGGAGGTGATGGCCGTGCGGGCGTCTCGGACAGGTGGGTTTCTGGCTGGGTGACCTGCGCCGGGCTCTCGGGGGCTCCCGCTTCTTCGGCGGCGTCGTGCCTCGTCAGCCCTGCCTCTCCAGCACCGCGTAGTCGGCGAAGCTGCGGCGGTAGCGCAGGTGCCTGGTCTCCTGGGTGTGCCTGCGCTGCCACTCCTCCACCTCGGCCGGGGCCGTGCGCGGACCCGAACTCGCCCCGCAGTCCTCCTCCTCTCCCGAGACGCAGTACGCCTGGTACTCCGGCAGGGCCGACGCGTCCTGCACGATCGAGTACGGGACGTACCGGAAGATGCGGCGCCCCGCCGGTTCCCCGCCGTGCTCCCTCCCCTGGTGCTGGCGCAGCAACACGTTCGCGTCCGTCACGGCACTCCCGTCGAACGCGGCCCGCGCCTCGTCCCGCCGGACGGTCAGCTCCTCGCACACCGCGCACCCGGGCACGGGCACGGGGGGCCGGTTCGGATCGGCCGACAGCCCTTCCCTGGAACGGTCGTTGGCGGCGCGTACGCCCGCCCTGAGCCGTTCCTCCAGGGTCGCCACCCGGATCCGCGCCGGGTCCGCCTGCCACTCCCGGCCGCCGCCGACCGGGCGCAGCATCACAAACGGGCCGGTCCTGTCCTGATACTCGCCGACCTTGCGCGTCGCAGGGTCGTAGACGAGCGTTCCCGGTTCCATGCCGTGCACCTCCGTAACTCTGGGTGTACCGAGCGTTGCGCAGGGGAACAGTCCGGTTCAATGCTTGGCGTGTGACACCGGTGCACTGTCACGGAGGGGGAGGCCGTGAGCCGACGGAACGGCGGGGAGGCGGGGGCGAGTACGGCCGCCGTGTTCGGGGAGGTGCTGCGGCACTTCCGCGAGGCGGCGCTGCTCACGCAGGAGGGTCTGGCGAGGCAGATCCCGTGCGACCGCTCGCACGTGGCGCGGGTGGAGGCGGGCACGCGGGTTCCGCAGGAGAGTTTCGCGAAGAAGTGCGACGAACTTCTCGGCACGGGTGGGGTGTTGCTGCGGTTGTGGGGGCGGATCGACTGGTATCCGCAGGTGGAGCATCCTGACTGGTTTCGGCGGAGGGCTGAGATGGATGCCGTGGCCGTCCAGTTGTACGAGTACCAAGTGATGGTCATTCCCGGCTTGTTGCAGACGCCGGACTACGCACGTGCACTGCTGTCGCAGACCATGAGCGGCGAGGAGGTCGAGGACCGCGTCCGAGCACGCCTGAGTCGCCAGCAGCGCTTCCTTGCCGAGGGCGGTCCGCTGTACCTAGCCGTGTTGGACGAGAGCTGTCTGCGCAATGCGGTCGGGGGCCCAGCCGTGATGAGGGACCAGTGCGCACATCTGCTGAGCGTCGGCCGACGCTCCAACATCCGCATCCAGGTTGTCCCGGCCGCCTGTTGCGACGCCGTCCACCCCACGACCTCCATGTCGCTCATCACCCTGCCCGAGGGGGAGCGTTGGGTCTACTCGGAGTCGCTCAGCCGTGGCCATTTCAACAGCGATCCGGAGCTCTACGCTGGGCACAGCCGTACCTATGATGTGCTCAGGGCCGACGCTCTGTCCGCCCCGGAATCCGCCGGCCTGATCGGCGAGACGATGGAAGGGTACGAGCAGGATCATGAGCAGGCACGAGCTGAGCGCGGCGACTTGGATCAAGAGCAGCTACAGCGGCAACGACGGCGGCAACTGCATCGAAATAGCCCCCGATACCCCCGGCGTCGTCCCCGTCCGCGACAGTAAAACCCCTGACGGACCGGTCCTGCTCGTCACCCGGTCCGCCTGGTCCGCTTTCCTCGCCGGCGTGTGCTGAGGGCGCTGAACTACTGCCCGCTCAGCATCTGCAGGATCCGGTTGGCCGCCTCCGCCACCGGCTGGCCCACGGCCCCGACGGCTGCGGCGATCGCAGCGACAGCCATCAGCGCACGGTGCCGTTCCTCGGGAGGCGCGGCGTCAGCCGACAGCACCGGCAGGGACTCGTCGATGAGCTGCGCGCTGGGCTGCGGAAGCTGGTCGCGCAACTCGCGGACGTCCTGGAGCAGTCCGGCGATGGCCAGCCGCAGGGCGGGATCCATGGCGTCGCCGGTCGCGCCGTTCTTCACGATGCCCGTGTTGCCGCTGCCGCCGTGCATGGTGACGTTGTCGCCGTAGTAGTAGTTGTTGCCGCTCATGCCGCGATCCCCACGTTGCCGTTGCCGCCGTACATGTTCACGTTGTCGCCGAAGTAGTAGTTGGTGGGCGAGCTGATGGTGAGACGCTCGACCGTCACATGGAACTCGGTGTCCGGGTTCTCCAGCGCGCCGGCGACGTAGCCCACGAGCTGGTCCAGATGCTGGGGGTTCCGGCTGGTCACCATCGCGGTGGAGGGGCCGGCCGTCTCGATGGCGAGGACGTAGTGCGACTGGGCGGTGACGACGGAGAGCATGTCCACGAGGAAGTAGATCAGCGCCGCGCCGGAGCCGAGCCACACGAAGGTGAGGAGCCCGCTGCCCGTGGACCTGCTCGCGAGGAACGTCACGCTGCCGATGATCGACAGGCCGATGGCCACGGCAAGGGTGATCCCGGTGCGTGCAAGGAAGCGGATGACCGCCTCCTTGCGCCTCGGGTGGAGGGTGAAGGTGTACACCCGCGCGATGTTGCGCAAGGGGTAGGCCGCGCCGCCGACCCATAACAGCCGCTTGCTGACGCGTAGTTCGATGTCGGTCATGGCCTGGGGCGGAGTGGCGGGCGGGGGCGGGACGTCCCACTGCCCCGGCGGCTGCTGGGTCTCCATGAAGTCCTTCTGAGGGCCGACGCGTTCAAAGTGACAGCCGTAACTGCCTGAACACTATTGACGACCATGCGTTGCCCGAGAGCAAGTCGTTTGCGCAGTGCAGAGAGCGCCGGTGGAAGCGGCTGAGCCGCACGACCCTGGGCGTCGATGCCGTAGGCGGCGACGATTGCCGCGCCGGCGTCGCTCAGGGCTCGTCCCGCTTGGGATCTTCGTCCCGCTTCTCCTCGTCGAGGGACTTCAGGAAGTCGGGGTTGTCGTCGGGCGCCACCCACTGTCGGGGACGGGAACCACCCCCAGTCGCAGGCGTCCGCTTCTTGCCGGCGATGAGCCAGGAGATCGACCCGACGAGCGGGAACAGCAGCACGAGGATCGCCCACAGCGGCTTGGGCATATGACGGATGTCGTCGTCCTTCGTGCTGATGCAGTCGATGAACGCGTACACGCTCAGCGCCAGCGGCACGAGGAACATCAGTACCCGGAGCATGCGCGGCCTCTCAGCGAAAGCGGGTGGGCGGTTCAGGGCCAGGGTAGCCGCTCGGGGATACTGGGCCCCATGGCTTACGACGATCTTCGCTCCCTGCTCAGGGCTCTGGAGCGCGAGGGCGACCTCAAGCGCATCAAGGCCGAGGTCGACCCGTATCTGGAGGTCGGGGAGATCGTCGACCGGGTGCAGAAGGCCGGCGGCCCCGCGCTGCTCTTCGAGAACGTACGCGGGTCGAGCATGCCGCTCGCGATGAACGTGTACGGCACGGACCGGCGCCTGTTGAAGGCGCTGGGGCTGAAGTCGTACGCCGAGATCTCGGAGCGGATCGGCGGGCTGCTGAAGCCCGAGCTGCCGCACGGGTTCGTCGGCGTGCGCGAGGCCTTCGGGAAGCTCGGCGCGATGACGCACGTACCGCCGAAGAAGGTGAAGGACGGCCCGGTGCAGGAGGTCGTTCTGACCGGGGACGACGTCGACCTGGACCAGCTCCCGGCCCTGTTCACCTGGCCGAAGGACGGCGGCTCGTTCTTCAACCTGGGCCTCACGCACACCAAGGACCCGGAGTCGGGCATCCGCAACCTCGGGCTGTACCGCCTCCAGCGCCACGACAAGCGCACGATCGGCATGCACTGGCAGATCCACAAGGACAGTCGGAACCACTACCAGGTCGCGGCCCGGCGCGGGGAGCGGCTGCCGGTCGCGATCGCTTTCGGGTGTCCGCCCGCCGTGACGTACGCCTCCACGGCCCCGCTGCCCGGAGACATCGACGAGTACCTGTTCGCCGGGTTCCTCGCGGGCAAGCGGATCGAGATGGTCGACTGCAAGACCGTGCCGCTCCAGGTGCCGGCGCAGGCGGAGGTCGTGATCGAGGGCTGGCTGGAGCCGGGCGAGATGCTGCCCGAGGGGCCGTTCGGCGACCACACCGGCTTCTACACGCCGCAGGAACCCTTCCCCGCCCTGAAGATCGACTGCGTGACGATGCGGAAGCGGCCGCTGCTCCAGTCGATCGTCGTGGGCAGGCCCCCTACGGAGGACGGGCCCCTCGGTCGTGCGACGGAACGCTTCTTCCTGCCGCTGCTGAAGATCATCGTGCCGGACATCGTGGACTACCACCTGCCGGAGGCGGGCGGTTTCCACAACTGCGCGATCGTCTCGATCGACAAGAAGTACCCGAAGCACGCGCAGAAGGTCATGCACGCCATCTGGGGCGCGCACATGATGTCGCTGACCAAGCTGATCGTGGTCGTCGACTCCGACTGCGATGTGCATGACCTGCACGAGGTCGCCTGGCGGGCGCTCGGCAACACCGACTACGCGCGCGACCTCAGCGTCGTCGAGGGTCCCGTCGACCACCTCGACCACGCCTCCTACCAGCAGTTCTGGGGCGGCAAGGCCGGTATCGACGCGACGAAGAAGTGGCCCGAGGAGGGCTACACGCGTGACGGCGGCTGGCCCGACATGGTGGAGTCCGATCCGGAGACGGCGGCGAAGGTGGACCGCCGCTGGAAGGAGTACGGCCTGTGACCTCCGCATCCGCCGCGATCCCGCAGCCGGGACGCACGAAGGCCTTCCTCCGGCTGGTGATGATCGAGCACTCGGTCTTCGCGCTGCCCTTCGCCTACATCGCCGCCCTGACGGCGATGTACCAGTGGGACAAGAACGTCCACTGGGGCCGGCTGCTGCTGGTCACCATCTGCATGGTCGGTCTGCGCACCTTCGCGATGGCGGTCAACCGGATCATCGACCGGGAGATCGACGCCCGTAACCCGCGCACCGCGCACCGCGAACTGGTGACCGGCGCGATGTCGGTTCGTCACGCGTGGACGGGGGCCCTGATCGCCCTCGTCGTCTTCCTCGGCGCGGCTGCCCTGCTCAATCCGCTGTGTCTGGCGCTGGCCCCCATAGCGGTGATCCCGATGGTGGTCTACCCGTACGGCAAGCGGTTCACGAACTTCCCGCAGGCCATCCTGGGCCTCGCGCAGGCGATGGGCCCGGTCGGCGGCTGGCTGGCGGTCACGGGTTCCTGGTCCTGGGACGCGGTGATCCTCGGTCTCGCCGTCGGCATCTGGATCGGCGGCTTCGACCTGATCTACGCCTGCCAGGACGTCGAGACGGACCGCGAGATCGGCGTCATGTCCGTCCCGGCCCGCTTCGGCATCCCGGCGGCCATCTGGGGCGCGCGGGTCTGCCACACCCTCACGACGGCCCTGTTCGTCTGGTACGCCCTGGCCACCGACGCCGGCGCCTTCTTCTGGCTGGGCCTCCTGATCGTCGCCGCCGCGTTCCTCTACGAGCACACCATCGTCCGCCCCCACGACCTCTCCCGAGTGAACCGCGCCTTCTTCAGCGTCAACGGCTTCATCGGCATTGCCCTGTTCGTGTGCGCGCTGATCGATCTCTTGGTTCGTGGCCTGACCGTGTAGCTACGGTGCGGCCTACCATCGAGGGCAGGACCCCAGGGAGGCCACCGTGACCGTCTCGGGCATCGACCGCCTGCACTCGCAGCTCAGCAAGCTGGAGGACATGTTCCCCGGCTTCCTGACGGAGATTGTCGAGGGCAGCATCGTGATGAACCCGGTCAGGCCGTTCCACGGGAAGACCATCCAACGGCTGTGGTCCATCGTCGAAGGCCAGTTGCCGGAGGGATGGGCCCTCGTGAGCGATGTCGCGTTCCCCTTCGACGATGCCAACGAATTCTGCCCCGACCTCGCCGTCATTCCGGCCGAGGCCGAGGCCGAGAACCTCAGCGCGTACCCCGCCGACCTGATCGAGCTCGTCGCCGAGGTGGTTTCCCCGGAAAGTGTCCGCCGTGACTACGAGATGAAGCCCCGGTGGTACGCCTCGCGAGGCATCGCCAACTACCTCGTGCTGGATCCGCTCAAGGGGCACGTCGTGACCATGTGGAACCCCGGCCCCGACGGCTACCGAGGCCGCGACACCATCTCGTACGGCCCCGAACTGGCCATCGACTCCCCGCTCGGCAGGCTGACGATCCCCACCGCCCGGCTCCCGGTGGACCCGAAGGCGCGTTCCTAGGACGCGAGCGCTCGGTTCGCTGCCGGGCGGCGGAACACGAACGCCGCCGCCACGCCTGCCAGCAGGCCCAGCAGGTGGCCCTGCCAGCTGACGCCCGTCTGGGTGGGGGCCAGGCCCGCCAGGATGGAGCCGCCCCAGACGGCGGCGATGAGGATGCCGACCAGGACTCCCCAGGGGCGGCGCTCGACGAAGCCGCTGACCAGGAGGAAGCCGAAGAGGCCGAAGATCAGGCCGGAGGCGCCCGCGGTGTTGGTGTGGGCCGGGGATATGAGCCATACGCCCAGGCCGTCGACGATCACGATCAGCGCGCAGACCAGCAGGAAGCGGCGCAGCCCCGAGAGCGCGGCGAGGAAGCCCAGGACCAGCAGCGGCACCGTGTTCGCGGCCAGATGGGCGAAGCCGAAGTGGATGAAGGCCGACGGGACGATGTCGACCAGCTCGGACGGGGCGCGCGGGGTGACGCCGAGGCCGTCCAGCTCGTGGCCGCTCAGTACGTCCACCACTTCCAGCAGCCACAGCAGCGCGATCCAGGCCAGCATCAGCTTGCCCGCGGCCAGCGCACGGCCGCCGCGTGACCACCCGGCTCCCACACCCGACATCGCGACCCCCAGCGTTCGCTCGTCCCCTCCGGGGAACGCCCGGCCCCCCTTGGCCGGTTCCCACCCTGCGACGCCGGATAGGCTCGGTCTTGTGAACCCAGTCAAGCCAGGCGAGACACCGCGTACGCCTTGGATCGTAGGGGTGTCCGGCGCCTCCGGCACCCCGTATGCCGCTGCCGTGCTGCGGGGCCTCCTCGCCGCCGGGGAGAGCGTGGACCTCGTGGTGTCCCGGGCCTCCCGCCTCACCCTGCTCGACGAGACCGGGATCTCCTTCCGGGACGCCCACTGGCAGGACGACCTGCGGGAATGGCTGTCCCGGGGCGCCGACGGCAAGCCCGGCACGTTCTCCGTGGACATCGACGCCGTACGGCACTGGAGCGCCGGCGACCTGGCCGCCGGGCCCTCCTCGGGGTCGTACCCCACCAAGGGCATGCTGATCGTGCCCGCCTCGACCGCGAGCGTGGCCGGGGTCGCGCTCGGGCTGTCGAAGGACCTGTTGCAGCGGGCGGCGAGCGTGACCCTGAAGGAGAGCCGCCCGCTGGTCGTGGCCGTACGCGAGACCCCGCTGAACGGCCAGACCCTGCGGCACCTGGTCACCCTCGACGACGCGGGCGCGACCGTCGTACCCGCCTCACCAGCCTTCTACGCGGGGGCGACGCACATCCAGGACCTGGTGGACTTCGTCGCCGGACGCGTACTCGACGCGGCGGGCGTGCCACACCGGCTCTACCGCCGTTGGCAAGGTGAGCTCGGCGGCGGATCACACCGCGCCGGCTGAGCCACACCCCCTGTACGTCATCTGCACGTCATCACAGACCACAGACTTTTCGGACAACTTCAGCGGAAGGCTTCGATCGCAATGGACGCGGTGGACAGGCAGCTCATCCAGGCCCTGAGGGAGAACGGCCGGGCCTCCTACGCGGAGCTGGGACGCCTCGTCGGACTGTCGGGACCCAGCGTCACCGACCGCATCAACCGGCTGGAGGCGGCCGGTGTCATCACCGGCTACCGGGCCACCGTCGACGCCGCCTCGCTCGGTCTCGGTGTCACCGCCCTGATCGGCATCTCGCTCTCCGACGCCACCGACCACGAGGACGTGGCGCAGCGGCTGAGGGACCTCTCGGAGGTCGAGGACTGCTGGTTCATCGCGGGCGACGACTCGTACATGCTCAAGGTGCGCGCGACGGACGTGGACGGCCTGGAGAAGATCATCCGGCGGCTCAGCGGCACCAAGGGCGTCTCCCGGACGCGTACGACCATCGTGCTCTCCACGAAGTGGGAGAACCGGGTCGGGGAGCTGCCCGAAGAAGCGTAGTCGTACGGTGGGGACGTCGTCGGAGAAAGGTGTGGGCATGGATCTCGGGCTCAAGCGCGAGCTGGAGGAGAAGGTCAGGGCCGGTGAGCGGCTGACCCGTGAGGACGGCATCGCGCTGTACGAGTCGGACGACCTGGCCTGGCTCGGCGGTCTCGCACACGAGGTGCGCACGCGCAAGAACGGCGACGTCGTGCACTTCAACGTCAACCGTCACCTCAACATGACCAACGTGTGCACGGCCTCCTGCGCGTACTGTTCCTTCCAGCGCAAGCCGGGGGAGAAGGACGCGTACACGATGCGCATCGAGGAGGCCGTCAAGCTCGCGAAGGCGATGGAGAGCGAGAACCTCACCGAGCTGCACATCGTCAACGGGCTGCACCCGAACCTGCCGTGGCGCTACTACCCGCGCTCGCTGCGGGAGTTGAAGGCCGCGCTGCCGCACGTCTCGCTGAAGGCCTTCACGGCGACCGAGATCCACCACTTCGAGACCATCTCCGGGATGAGCGCGTCCGAGATCCTGGACGAGCTGATCGACGCGGGGCTGGAGTCGCTGACCGGCGGTGGTGCGGAGATCTTCGACTGGGAGGTCCGGCAGCACATCGTGGACCACCGCACCCACTGGGAGGACTGGTCCCGCATCCACCGGCTCGCGCACGAGAAGGGTCTGAAGACCCCGTGCACGATGCTGTACGGCCACATCGAGGAGCCCCGGCACCGGGTGGACCATGTGCTGCGGCTGCGTGAGCTCCAGGACGAGACCGGCGGTTTCCAGGTCTTCATCCCGCTGCGTTACCAGCACGACTTCGTCGACATGCAGGACGGCAAGGTGCGCAATCGCCTTCAGGCGCGGACGCAGATGGCGACGGGGGCGGAGGCGCTGAAGACCTTCGCGGTGTCGCGGCTGCTGTTCGACAACGTGCCGCATGTCAAGGTCTTCTGGGTCATGCACGGGGTGCAGACCGCGCAGCTGGCGCTTCAGCACGGTGCGGACGACATGGACGGGTCTGTCGTCGAGTACAAGATCACGCATGATGCGGACGACTTCGGGACGCCGAACAAGTTGACCCGTGAGGATCTGCTGGATCTCATTCGCGATGCGGGGTTCCGGCCGGTGGAGCGGAATACGCGGTACGAGATCATTCGGGAGTATGACGGGCCCGACCCGGAGCGGCGCGAATCGCCGCAGCCGATGCGGGTGTGACGCTGAGCTGGGTACCCGGCCCGCATGGTTGCCATCAAGGCGCCTGAGGACGCCTACACCGCTGAACCCTTCCTTCCTGAGCGCGGTGGGTTGCCCGCTCTGCGGCGGGCCGCTGCCGAGTGCCGGGGGTGTCCCTTGCACCGGGACGCCACTCAGACCGTGTTCGGGGCCGGGAGCCAGGACGCTCGCGTCATGCTCGTCGGGGAGCAGCCCGGCGATCAGGAGGACCGGCAGGGGAAGCCGTTCGTCGGGCCCGCCGGGCGGCTCCTGGACCGTGCGCTGGAGGAGGCGGGCATCGATCCCTCCGAGGCCTACGTCACCAACGCGGTCAAGCACTTCAAGTTCACCCAGGCCGAGCCGCGCAAGCGCCGGATCCACAAGGCGCCCACCCTGCGGGAGATGACCGCGTGCGGGCCCTGGCTGGCCGCGGAGCTCGCGGCCGTGGAGCCGGAGCTGATCGTCGTCCTGGGGGCCACCGCCGGGAAGGCGCTGCTCGGGTCTTCGTTCCGGGTCTCGCAGGTGCGGGGCACGGTGCTGGAGGAGAAGATCCACGGCCGGCCGGAGCGGCTGGTGCCGACGGTGCACCCGTCGTCGGTGCTGCGGGCGGACGACCGGGAGGCGGCGTACCGGGGGCTGCTGTCGGACCTGAAAGTGGCGGCGCAGGCACTGGGGTAATAGCTACAATCGCCCCATGCCCCTTACCTTCACCTTCGATCCTGCCGTCACGCCCGAGCTGCGCGACGGCATCCTCGACCTGTGGGCCGACGTCTCCAACGCCGGCGGGGCCGTCGGCTTCGTGCCGCCGGTGACGCGGGAGGACATCCGTCCCTGGCTGGTGCAGCACCTCGCGTCGATGGCGGAGGGGCGGGTCAGGCTGCTCGTCGGACACGACGAGGAGGGGCGCGTCGCGGCGACCGCGTTCCTCACCCTCAACACGCACCACCTGATGACGCACTGGCTGTGGCTCTACACGGTGATGGTGCACCCGCGTCATCAGGGCAAGGGCTACGGGCGCGATCTGCTGGCCGCCGCCGCGGACGCGGCCCGGGGGCTCGACGGCATCGAGGCGATCCGCCTCACCTGCCGCGGGGGTCTCGGCCTGGAGCACTTCTACGAGTCCTGCGGCTACAAGGAGGTCGGCCGCATCCCCGGCGCGATCCGGGTGGCGCCCGGCGACGACCGGGACGACGTCATCATGCTGCTGCCGCTCGCCTGAGTCCGGCCTCGTACCCCCCTGCAAGATCGGCCGTCCGGCGTGCTTCACTGGACGGTGCCCGTTTGGGTGCGTTCTGGCCGTTCCAACCGGAAGAGTGGATTGAGATGCTCCGCTACACGCTGATGCGCCTCGGAATCTTCGTGGGCTGCCTCGTGGTCGTCTGGGGCCTCGTCTACTCCGGCCTCGCCCCGCGCGGCCTCGGTGCCAGCAACGGCCTGTGGATCGTCATGCTCGCCCTGCTGCTCTCCGCGCCGATCAGCTTCGTCGTGCTGCGCAAGGAGCGGGACCGGGCGTCCGAGCAGATCGTGCAGCGGGTGGACCGGATGAAGGCCAACCTGGAGGCCAACCGCAGCCAGGAGGACGTCGCCGACGACGCGTCCCGGGCGCAGGGGCAGGCCTCGTAAGGTCCCCGCACAGGCATACAGCGCCCCGTTTCCGTACTTGCTCGGAAACGGGGTGCTTTGCCTTGTGTGGGTGGTATCACATTTCGGCCTGTCAAAGCCAGGCTTTGAGGTCCTCAAAGTTCAGGTGTTAAGGTCGATGTCATGAAGTCAGCAGTCGCGCCCTCTATGCCCCTGAGCGTTCCGCTCGTGGCGCGCCTGCACGTGGATCTCTGTCGGTGCGCGTCCGCTACCTGTCGTCCCTGACGTAACGCAACCCCCGTCGTCTCCCACGTCAGTCCCTTCGCGTCCCCCAACGGAGCCAGTCCGTGTCCTCACACACGAAGTCCTTCAAGGTGCCCTTCTGGGCCCAGATCATCGCCGGTCTCGTCCTGGGTGTGCTGCTCGGCTGGCTTGCCCGCGGCCAGGATCTGTCCTGGCTGGTCACGACCCTGGAGAAGGTCGGCGACACGTTCATCGGCCTGCTGAAGCTCGCCGTAGCCCCGCTCGTCTTCTTCGCGATCCTGGTCTCGATCACCAACCTGCGGAAGGTCAACAACGCGGCTCGCCTGGCCTCGCGCACCCTCCTGTGGTTCATGATCACGTCGTTGATCGCGGTGAGCATCGGCCTGGTCATCGGCCTGGTCACCAACCCGGGCGCCGGCACCGGTCTCACCCCCAAGGACGGTGCGAAGCCCCAGGACACCGGTTCCTGGATCGACTTCCTGACCGGCATCGTGCCGACCGACGTCATCACGCCGTTCACCGAGCTGAACGTGCTCCAGATCGTCTTCATGGCCGCCGTCGCCGGTATCGCCGCCCTCCAGCTCGGTGAGAGGGCCCAGCCGATCCTCACCCTCAGCGAGTCCGTCCTCGAACTGCTCCAGAAGGCGCTGTGGTGGGTCATCCGGCTCGCCCCGCTCGGCACCGTCGGCCTCATCGGCAACGCCATCGCCACCTACGGCTGGGACCTGATCGGCAAGTACGCGACGTTCACCGCCGACATCTACGTCGGCTGCCTGATCGTGCTGTTCGGCGTCTACCCGACGCTGCTCGCGACCGTCGCCAAGGCCAACCCGATCCAGTTCTTCAAGGGCGCCTGGCCCGCGATCCAGCTGGCCTTCGTCTCCCGCTCGTCCGTGGGCACGATGCCGCTGACGCAGAAGGTCACCGAGCGGCTCGGCGTGCCGAAGGAGTACGCGTCCTTCGCGGTGCCGTTCGGCGCGACGACCAAGATGGACGGCTGCGCCGCGATCTACCCGGCCATCGCCGCGATCTTCGTCGCCCAGATCTTCGACATCCAGCTGGGTGTCGGCGACTACCTGCTGATCGCGTTCGTCTCGGTGGTCGGCTCCGCCGCCACCGCCGGTCTCACCGGCGCGACGGTCATGCTGACCCTCACCCTCTCCACCCTCGGCCTGCCGATGGAGGGCGTGGGCCTGCTCCTCGCGATCGACCCGATCCTCGACATGATCCGCACCGCGACCAACGTCGCCGGTCAGGCCCTGATCCCGGTCCTGGTCTCCGCCCGCGAGAACCTGCTCGACCGCACGGCCTACGCCACGGCCGACGGCTCCTCCCTGGACGAGCCGCAGGGCGCGCAGCGCGAGCAGGTCCCCGCGGCGGCCTGACGAGCCGACACCCCCTGGGCCGGCCCTCCTTCCGGTTTCCCGAGAGAGGGCCGGCCGAGTGGGGACCGTACGCTAAGCGGTATGGGTGCCGTGAAGACCAAGCGGATGCCACGTGCGGTCCGTGAACAGCAGATGCTGGACGCCGCCGTGCAGATCTTCGGCCAACGGGGGTACATGGCCGCGTCGATGGACGAGATCGCCGAACTCGCGGGTGTGTCCAAGCCGTTGGTCTACCTGTATCTGAACTCCAAGGAAGACCTCTTCACCGCCTGCATCCGCCGCGAGTCCCAGGCACTCGTCGAGGCCGTGCGAGCCGGTGTCCGGCCCGATCTGCCCGCCGACCGGCAACTCTGGGAAGGGCTCGGCGCGTTCTTCGCGCACACCGCCGAGAACCCCGACGGCTGGTCGGTCCTGCACCTCCAGGCCCGTACGCACGGCAAGCCCTTCGCCGCCGAAGTCGCCGCGATGCGCGAGGAGATCGTCGCGTTCGTGACACAGCTGATCCTCGCCGCCGCACGCGAGACCCACCGCGATCCCGACCTGCCCGAACGCGAGGTCGCCGGCCTCGCCGAGGCCCTGGTCGGCGCCGCCGAGTCGCTCGCCGCCTGGGCCAACGCCACCCCGGGCGTCACGGCCCGCCAGGCCGCCGCCACGATGATGAACTTCGCCTGGGCGGGCCTGGGCGACCTCATGGCGGGGCGCCCGTGGTCACCTCCGGAGGAGCAGGCGGGCACTCCGGTGGGATAGACGGACCCCGTCACGTGGATCCGGCCGGAGGACCACGTGGGCACTCAGGTGGGGCAGACGTCGCCCGTCACGTGGATCCGGTCCTCCCGGCCCCGCAGTTCGAACCGGCCGTCCTCCGCCGCGTACGTCACCGTCCCCGGCAGCAGGACCGGCGCCCGGAACTGCGCGCGAACGTGGCAGGAGTCCGGTGTGCCGTGCGCGGCGAGACAGCGGGCGACGGTCCACATGCCGTGCGCGATCGCCCGGGGGAAGCCGAACAGGCGGGCGGTGAGCGGGTGGAGGTGGATCGGGTTGCGATCCCCGGAGGCGGCCCCGTAGCGCCGTCCGACATCCTCGGCCAGCCGCCACTCGGCCACGGCCGGCGGCGGCTTCCGTACCTCCTCCCGGGGAGCCTCGGCGGGCCGTCGCGTGCGGTGCCGGGCGAGGTACGTGCTCCTCGACTCCCATACGACGTCCCCGCCCTCCCGCGCCTCGGTGACGACCGTCGCCTGAGTGCCGCGCCGGTGGGGCGCCAACCCCGCGACGTACACCGTGAGTTCGTACGCGCCGGTGGCCGGCATCGCCCGGTGCCGGGTGATCGTGATCGACGTGTGGACGAGGCCCGGCAGCGGCAGTGGAAAGTCCCGGCCGCTCATCATTCGCACGGCCAGGGGGAATCCCAGCACGTGCGGATACGTCGGCGGCAGCGCGTCCTTGCCGGTCGGGAACCCGCAGACCCGCTCGTACGCCGCCAGCCGCGCGAGGTCGACGCGCAGGCCGGGCAGGACGAGCCGGGTGCGCGGGAACTCCGCGTCGGGGGCCGGGCGTTTGAAGGCGGACAGCAGGGCGCCGCGCGCGAGGAGCGGGGCGAGGGAGGGGGGCCCGGTGAGGACGAGAGCGGCGTCGGCCATCACGCCCCCAGCAGGCTCTGGCCGCATACGCGTACGACCTGCCCGTTGACCGCGCCCGAGGCCGGGTGCGCGAGCCAGGCGGTGGTCTGGGCGACATCGACCGGAAGGCCGCCCTGCGCGAGGGAGTTCATACGGCGGCCCGCCTCGCGGATGAACAGCGGGACGGCGGCCGTCATCTTCGTCTCGATGAAGCCCGGCGCGACCGCGTTGACCGTCACCCCGTGCTCGGCGAGCGCGCGCGGCGCGAGGGAGCGGACCAGGCCGACGATGCCCGCCTTGCTCGCCCCGTAGTTGGTCTGGCCCGCGTTGCCGGCGATGCCCGCGATCGAGGCCGTCGCCACGATCCGGCCGCCCCGGTTCAGCGTCCCGGCCCTCAGCAGCGCGTCCGTCGTGCGCAGCACGCTCGCCAGGTTCACCTCCAGCACCGGGATCCACCGCTCGGCGGGCATGTTCACCAGGCGCCGGTCCCGCGTGATGCCCGCGTTGTGGATCAGCAGGTCCAGGCCGTCCGGCAGGGCCTCGGCGATCCGCGCGCCCGCGTCGGCGGCCGTGATGTCGAGGAGCAGCGCGGTGCCGCCGAGCCGGTCGGCGACGCGCCGGGCGTCCCGTTCGGCCTGCGGCACATCGAGGACGACGACCCGGGCCCCGTCCCGCGCGAGCGTCTCGGCGACCGCCTCGCCGATGCCGCGCGCGGCACCGGTGACCAGGGCGGTGCGGCCGGCCAGGGGGCGGTCCCAGTCGACGGGGGTGGAGGACTCGTCGTTCGGGGCGGTCTCGCCCGACCCCGTCTCACCCGCCCCGACCTCGATCACCTGTCCGCTCACATACGCCGACTCGGGCGACAGCAGGAAGCGGAGGGTGGACTCGGCGGCCGCCGCGTCCGTGAGCCGGACCAGGTTCACGGTCCTGCCCCGGCCGATCTCCTTGCCGAGGGAGCGCGTGAAGCCCTCCAGGGCCTGCTGGGCGGCGGCCTGGTGGTGGTCGGCCGGGTCGAGCGGCGCGCCGAGCACGACCACGCGCCCGCTCGCGACGACCGACCGTACGACGGGGTGCAGGGCCGCGTGCACCTCGGCGAGCCCCTCCACGTCCCGCACCCCGCTCGCGTCCAGGAGGACGGCAGCCGCCCGGTCGGATCCGGCCGGGGCGATCCCCGTGCGGGCGAGGACCGGCGCCAGGTCGAGGCCGGACCCGCCGGCGGTGAGGTGGAGGAGGCCGCCGTCGAGGGTGGGCCGCTCGGGGGAGCAGCGGGTCAGGGCCGCGGGCTGGGGCAGACCGAGCCGGCGGGTGAGGAAGCGGCCGGGCCCGGTGGCGGTGAAGCTCAGATAGCGGTCGGCCATGGCGACTCCCAGCTCGGATGACTGCTCACATTTGCTTACTCTGGAGTAAGGTTACCGTAGGTAAGGTTACGTCACAGACGAGGAGCGGGTCGAGATGAGCCCCCAGAAGGTCTCGGTGCGGCGCGTGGTGGTCGTCGGCGGAGCGCGCACCCCGTTCGCCCGCTCCGACGGCCCGTACGCCACCGCCTCCAACCAGGAGATGCTCACCGCCGCCCTCGATGGCCTGGTCGAGCGGTACGGGCTCCAGGAGCCGGGTGCGGTCG
The DNA here is from genome assembly GCF_037055355.1 of Streptomyces sp. DG1A-41. GTDB lineage: Bacteria > Actinomycetota > Actinomycetes > Streptomycetales > Streptomycetaceae > Streptomyces. Next base: position 5,384,873 of record NZ_CP146350.1, read on the forward strand.
GCGAGTTCGTGGCCGGCGCGGTCCTCAAGCACAGCCGCGACTTCAACCTGGCACGGGAGACGGTCCTCGGCTCGCGCCTGCACCCCACCACCCCCGCCTACGACATCCAGCAGGCCTGCGGCACCGGACTCCAGGCCGTCATCGCCCGCCGCCAACAAGATCGCCCTCGGCCAGACCGAGTCGGCGGTCGCGGGCGGCGCCGACACGGCGAGCGACGCGCCCCTGGGTGTCAACGACGCCCTGCGCCGCATCCTGCTGGAGGCCCGGCGGGCGAAGTCGCTGGGCGGGCGGGTGAAGGCCCTGGCGGAGGTGCGCCCGGGTCACCTCGTCCCCGACATCCCGCGCAACGCCGAGCCGCGCACCGGCCTGTCCATGGGCGAACACGCCGCCGTCACCGCCCGCGCCTGGAGCATCGGCCGCCAGGCGCAGGACGAACTGGCGGCGACCAGTCACCAGCGGCTGGCGGCGGCGTACGAACGCGGCTTCTTCCAGGACCTGGTGGTCCCCTTCCGCGGCCTGGCCCGCGACCAGAACCTGCGCCCCGGCTCGACCGTGGAGAAACTCGCCTCCCTGAAGCCGGTGTTCGGCCTCGATGACCCCGACCCGACCATGACGGCCGGGAACTCCACCCCGCTGACCGACGGGGCGGCGACCGTGCTGCTGGCGAGCGAGGAGTGGGCCCGCGAGCGCGGTCTGGAGCCGCTGGCGTATCTCACCGCGTACGAGACGGCGGCCGTCGACTTCGTCGGCGGAGACGTCGCCGGCGGCGAGGACGGGCTGCTCATGGCGCCCGCGTACGCGGTTCCGCACCTGCTGGAGCGAGCCGGACTCGGCCTGGCCGACTTCGACCTGGTCGAGATCCACGAGGCCTTCGCCTCCCAGGTGCTGGCGACGCTCGCGGCCTGGGAGAAGCGGGGCCTGGGCACGGTGGACCGTGCCCGGCTGAACGTGGCGGGCTCCTCCCTCGCCACCGGCCACCCCTTCGCCGCCACCGGTGCCCGGATCGTGGCGACCCTGGCCAAGCTGCTCGCCGAACGGGGCGCGCCCGCCCGCGGGTTGATCTCCGTCTGCGCGGCGGGCGGGCAAGGGGTGACGGCGATCCTGGAGCGGGCCTGAGGGCGACGGCGTACCGAAGCTGAAATACCCTCACGTAACCCCCGAGAATGCACAGGCCTGGCTCCGGACCATCCCCGAACCCGCACAAACCCATCACGTGAGGCCCGTACGATCCCGTTCCTACCGTCAGTAACCCCCTTTCTGGGGATTCAACCGGTTGAGCGCCTCGGCGTGCGAGGCACGTACGTATCGCAGCAAGCAGTTCCTTCGCTGCGCGCCCCAGGAGCCGCCCGTGTCCACTGCCCATCCCTCCTCCGCCTACGGTGGCATGTACGGCGGACCGGTCCTGGTCGAGCCCGAGACGCGGCGGCTGGACGGGGTGGTCCGTGAGGCGTCCGTACCGCCCCTGGCGCCGCCGTGGACCCACGGGTCCCTCGCCGACCTGCCGTTCGACAACGCGAGCGCGCACCCGGATGCCGTGGCGCTCAGCCGCAAGAACCCCGACGGGCGCTGGAGCGACGTCACGGCGGCCCGGTTCGCCGACCAGGTGCTGGCCGTGGCGAAGGGGCTGATCGCCGAAGGTCTGATGCCCGGCGACCGGGTCGCCGTGATGGCCCGCACGATCTACGAGTGGACGGTCCTGGACTTCGCCGCCTGGGCGGCCGGCCTGGTCACCGTCCCCATCTATCCCACCTCCTCCGTCTTCCAGGCCCGCTGGATCCTCCAGGACTCCGGCGCGGTCGCCCTCGTCACCGAGTTCGCCGGGCAGGCCGCCGCACTCGGCCCGGAACGCGAACGCCTGCCCGACCTCAGGCACATGTGGATCGTGGAGAAGGGCCACGTGAACCGGCTGGCGGAAGCCGGCGCGCACCTCTCCGACCAGGAGGTCGAGGTGCGGCGCGGCATGCTGGGCCCCGACACCCTCGCCACCCTCATCTACACCTCCGGCACCACGGGCCGCCCCAAGGGCTGCGCGCTCACCCACGGCAACTTCTTCGCCGAGGTCGACAACGCGATCGAGCTCCTCTATCCCGTCTTCAGGGCCAGGACCAGCGAAGAGGCCTCGGTCCTGCTGTTCCTGCCCATGTCCCACGTCTTCGGGCGCATGGTGGCGATCGCCTGTGTCCGCGCCCGCGTACGGCTGGGCCACGCGCCGAGCATCAAGGCGGAGAACCTGCTCCCGGACCTGGCGAGCTTCCGGCCGACCTGTCTGCTCGCCATCCCGTACATGCTGGAGAAGGTCTTCAACTCGGCCCGCGCCAAGGCCGAGGCGGGCGGCCGGGTCACGTCGTTCGACCGCGCGGTGGCGGTGGCGCAGCGCTACGGCGAGGCGATGGAGGCCCAGCAGACGGGCACCGGCCCCGGCCCCTCCCGCGCCCTCAGGACCGCCCGGGCCTTCTACGACCCCCTGGTCTACCGCCGCATCCGCAACGCCATGGGCGGCCGGGTCCGCTACGCCATCTGCGGCGGCTCCCCCTGGGCCGCCGCCTCGCCGCGTTCTACGCCGGAGCCGGCATCGAGATCTTCGAGGGCTACGGCCTGACGGAGACCACGGGCGCGTCGACCGTCACCCCGCCCCTGAAACCCCGCCTGGGCACGGTCGGCTGGCCCCTGCCCGGCACCCGTGTCCGTATCGCCGCCGACGGCGAGATCCTCCTCGCCGGCGACCACGTCCTGCGCGGCTACTGGGACCCCCAGGCCGGTGGTGTCGTACCCGCCGCCCCCGACGGCTGGCTCGCCACGGGCGACATCGGCGAACTGGACGACGAGGGCTATCTGACGATCACCGGCCGCAAGAAGGAAATGCTGATCACCGCGGGCGGCAAGAGCGTCGCCCCGGCACCCCTGGAGAACTGGCTGCGCTCGCACCCGCTGATCTCCCAGTGCATGGTCCTGGGCGACGGCCGTCCCTTCGTCTCCGCCCTGATCACCCTGGACCCGGACGGCATCACCCACTGGCGCAAGATGAACGGCAAACACCCCGTGCCGCCCAAACTCCTCGTCGACGACGAGGAACTCCGCGCCGTGATCCAGCGCGCCGTCGACGAGGCCAACAAGATGGTCTCCCGCCCGGAGTCCATCCGCCGCTTCGTGATCCTCCCCGAGGACTTCTCCGAGGAGGCGGGTCATCTGACCCCGTCGATGAAGCTCCGCCGTGAGGCGGTGATGCGCGCCTTCGCGGCGGAAGTGGAGGGCCTGTACGCGAGGTGAGGCACCTTTGCGATCTCTTTACACGGACTTCTTGACGTCGCAAGGTGTCTGCCCGTTGGCTTTCAGCCACCTCGTCGCGATGCTCCCCACCGGAAGGCACCACCAGTGAAAGCGCGTACCACCCGTCGGCCCGCTGTGCGTCCCCTCTCCATAGCCCTGGCGGTCACCGTGTCGGCCCTGTCCCTCACCGCCTGCGGCGGCGGGAGTGACGACTCCGCGGGCGTGAAGAAGGGCAACGACATCACGGTGGGCCTGCTGCTGCCCGACCGGGACACGGCACGCTTCGAGAAGTTCGACTACCCCCTGATCAAGGAAGAGGTCGCCTCCCTCACCGAGAACCAGGGCAAGGTCACGTACGCCAACGCCGAGGCGAGCGTGTCCAGACAGAGCGAGCAGTTCCGGCAGATGATCGACGACAAGGTCGACGTCATCCTGGTGGACGCGCTGAACTCCAAGACCATCGCCTCGGACGTGCGGAAGGCCAAGGACGCCGGCATCCCGGTCATCGCCTACGACCGGCTCGCCGAGGGCCCGATCGACGCGTACGTCTCCCACGACAACGAACTCGTCGGGCAGGTGCAGGGCCGCGCCATCGTCGGGGAGCTCGGCGAGAAGGCCGAGAAGAGCAAGGTCGTCATGATGAACGGCGACCCGGCCGACCCGAACACGGCACGGTTCAAGCAGGGCGCGCTGAGCGAGCTCCAGGGGGCGGTCGACATCGTCGAGCAGTACGACACCAAGGAGTGGAAGCCCTCGATCGCCAAGGCGAACATGAAGAAGGCGATCCAGGCCGTCGGCCTGAACAACATCGCCGCCGTCTACTCCGCCAACGACGGCATGGCGGGCGCCGTCATCGAGGCGCTGAAGGAGGCGGGCGCGACCAGGATCCCGCCGGTGACCGGGCAGGACGCCAACCTGGACGCGGTGCAGCGGATCGTGTCGGGGGAGCAGTACATGACCGTGTACAAGTCGTTCCTGCTGGAGGCGACGAACGCCGCGAAGATCGCGGTGGCCAAGGTCCAGGGCCGCTCGATCGAGTTCGCCGCGCTGACCAGGGAGACGGTCGACAGCCCCACGGAGAAGGACATCCCGGCGATGCTGGTGCCGGTGGTCGCCCTCACCAAGGACAACATCAAGGAGACGGTGATCGCGGACGGCGTCTACACCGTCAAGGACATCTGCACGGCGGAGTACAAGGCGGACTGCGCGGCGATCGGCCTGGAGTAGAGCCTCTTGACTTCGCTGGGCGCCCGCGCGACATTCCCCACCCCTTGAATCCTGTCGCGCTGGAGAAGTCATGACCACTGGCATGAACTCCGCACCACCCGCTGCTTCCCGTGCTTGCCGTCCTGGTACCCCTCCCCGAAGACGAGTGCTGGCCAGCGCCGCGGGGCCGGCCTCGCGGTCGCCGCCGGAGTGCACCAGGGCGCCCACGCCGCCGACTTACCCCCGCTCGGCACTTACGACGTCGTCGTCATCGGTTCCGGCGCGGCCGGGATGACCGCCGCGCTGACCGCCGCCGGGCAGGGGCTGCGCTGCGTCGTCGTGGAGAAGGCCCCGGCCTTCGGCGGCTCGACCGCCCGCTCCGGTGCCGGGATCTGGATCCCGAACAACCCGGTGATCCTCGCGGCCGGCGTCCCCGACACCCCGGCCAAGGCCGCCGCCTACCTCGCCGCCGTCGTCGGCCCGGACGTCCCCGCCGACCGGCAGCGCGCCTTCCTCACCCACGGCCCTGCGGCGATCTCCTACGTCATGGCCCACAGCCCCCTGCGCTTCCGCTGGATGGAGGGCTACAGCGACTACTACCCCGAACTGCCCGGCGGCCTGGCGAACGGCCGCTCCATCGAGCCCGACCAGCTCGACGGCACGATCCTCGGCGCCGAACTGGCCCGCCTGAACGCGCCGTACATGGACGTCCCCGCCGGCATGGTGGTCTTCAGCGCGGACTACAAGTGGCTGGCCCTGGCCGCCGTGAACGCCAAGGGTGCGGCCGTCGCCGCACAGTGTCTGGCACGGGGGACGGCGGCGGCCCTGCGGGGCGAGAAGCCGCTGACCATGGGCCAGGCCCTGGCGGCGGGCCTGCGGGCGGGGCTGCGGTCCGCGGGCGTACCGGTGTGGCTGAACACGGCGTTGACGGACCTGCACGTCGAGAACGGCACGGTCACCGGAGCAGTGGTCACCCGCGACGGCGCCCCGGGCCTGATCCGCGCCCGCCGGGGCGTGATCGTCGGCTCCGGCGGCTTCGAGCACAACGCGACGATGCGCGACCGGTACCAGCGACAGCCCATCGGCACGGAGTGGACGGTCGGCGCGAAGGAGAACACCGGCGACGGGATCCGGGCGGGGGAGCGGCTCGGCGCGGCGCTCGACCTGATGGACGACGCCTGGTGGGGCCCGGCGATCCCGATCCCCGGCCGGCCGTACTTCTGCCTCGCCGAGCGCACCCTCCCCGGCGCCCTGCTGGTGAACGGGTCGGGCAGGCGCTTCGTCAACGAGGCCGCGCCCTACAGCGACGTCGTCCACACCATGTACGACGTCCACGACACCGAACCGGCCATCCCGTCCTGGCTGATCGTCGACCAGAACTACCGCAACCGGTACCTCTTCAAGGACGTCCTGCCGGCCCTGCCCTTCCCCGATGCCTGGTACGACTCGGGCGCCGCGCACCAGGCCTGGACCCTGGACGCCCTGGCCACGGCGATCGGCGTCCCGCCGGCGGCCCTGCGCACGACCGTCGACCGCTTCAACTCCCAGGCACGGCGGGGCGAGGACCCCGACTTCCACCGCGGCGACAGCGCCTACGACCACTACTACACGGACCCGTCGGTCCTCCCGAACCCCTGCCTGGCCCCCCTCTGGCTCCCCCCGTACCACGCCTTCCGCATAGTCCCCGGCGACCTCGGCACGAAGGGCGGCATGCGAACGGACGCCCGGGCCCGCGTCCTGCGCCCCGACGGCTCGGTGATCCCGGGCCTGTACGCGGCGGGCAACGCCAGCGCGGCGGTGATGGGCCACAGTTACGCGGGCGCGGGGTCGACGATCGGGCCGGCGATGACGTTCGGGTATATCGCGGCGAGGGATGTGGCGGGGGTGCTGTAGGGGGCGTACGGGGGGACGGGGGCCGCCGGGCGTGTTCGCGGGTACACGGGTTACGCGGGTTACGCGGGTACGCCTAGGTCGTCGTCTCCGGCGGCTTGCGGGCCACCAGACACGCCTGGCGGACCGGCTCCCCGAGTGCCTCGTCGGGCTCCCGGACGGTCCGGGAGCGCACGGCGAAACCGGCCGCTTCCAGCAGGGCGGCGATCCGCTCCGGCTGCCGCCGCCGGAAGGTCAGCGCCACCTGGTGCCCGAAGGCCTCCTCGTAGCGGCGGGGCTCGTCACCCGCCTGGAAGCCGAGGAGCAGGTGCCCTCCGGGCCGCAGGACGCGGGCGAACTCGGCGAAGACGGCCGGCAGCCGGTCGAGCGGGGTGTGGATGGTCGAGTACCAGGACACGACACCGTCGAGCGAGCCGTCGGGCAGGTCCAGCTCCAGCATCGAGCCCCGCTCGAACCGCAGACCGGGATGCTCGCGCCGGGCGATCGCGAGCATCGACTCCGACAGGTCCAGCCCGAACACGGACAGCCCCCGTGACGCCAGGTACGCCGTCACCCGCCCGGGCCCGCACCCCAGGTCGGCGACCTCGCCTCCCTCACCCACGAGCTCCGCGAAACCGTAGAGCAGCCCCAGGTCCAACGGCATGGCCACGGGCGGGTCGCTGAAGTGGACGGCGTAGTCCTCCGCGACGGTGTCGTAGAAGGCGCGGGTCTCGGTCAGGAAGTCGGCGTCGGTCATGGCCCGACCCTAGTGCGGGGCACCGACACCGCCGGTCCGCGCTGTGAGGGCCCGCGCGCTCCAGCCCTGCCCCACGGGCAGAATTCGCCGGAAATTCACCGGGGTGCAAGGAGGGGCGTACGGGCGAAAAGGCAGGAGCCCCGCTGCCTGACGGCGCGGGGCTCCTTGGGTACTACTGATCAGACCGGCGTGACGTTCTCAGCCTGCGGGCCCTTCGGACCCTGCGTGACATCGAAAGACACCTGCTGGTTCTCCTCGAGCGAGCGGAAGCCGCTCGCGTTGATCGCGGAGTAGTGGACGAAGACGTCGGGGCCGCCGCCCTCCTGGGCGATGAAACCAAAGCCCTTTTCGGCGTTGAACCACTTCACGGTTCCGGTAGCCATAAGCCCTCCTTGGGCTCAAAAGGGTTGCCCTGCTCCAGAACCAGCAAGTGTGAAGATGAATTCTGCACAACTGCATACGTCTGAGAATGACGAGAGCCCGCGGTCACATGCTCCGCAGGCTCTGTACTGCAAGGGAAACCAAACTGCAACTTGCGACGAGCCTAGCACGCAGGACCCCGAATGCAATAGGGGTCAAGATCACGTCACCCGAACGTTTGAACATCACCCGCCGACTGGCGGTGAAGGCGCCGGCCGCCGGTCACGGGCCCACTGCAGGGCCGGACGCGGGCCCGTACGCCATGAGGGCTAGCCTCACGATGTGGACAATCCTCGCACCCGGCCGCGCGTCGGCCACATCCAGTTCCTGAACTGCCTGCCCCTGTACTGGGGGCTCGCCAGAACAGGCACGCTCCTCGACTTCGAGCTCACGAAGGACACCCCGGAGAAGCTCAGCGAGAAGCTGGTGCAGGGCGAGCTCGACATCGCCCCGATCACCCTGGTCGAGTTCCTCAGGCACGCCGACCAACTGGTCGCCTTCCCCGACATCGCCGTCGGCTGCGACGGCCCGGTCATGTCCTGCGTGATCGTCTCGCAGGTCCCGCTGGACCGGCTGGACGGCGCCCGCGTCGCCCTCGGCTCGACCTCCCGCACCTCCGTCCGCCTCGCCCAGCTGCTCCTCGCCGAGCGCTACGGCGTACGGCCCGACTACTACACGTGCCCGCCCGACCTCAGCCTGATGATGCGAGAGGCCGAGGCGGCCGTCCTCATCGGCGACGCGGCACTGCGCGCGAACATGCTCGACGGGCCGCGTTTCGGCCTGGACGTGCACGACCTGGGCCAGCTGTGGAAGGAGTGGACCGGGCTGCCGTTCGTCTTCGCGGTCTGGGCGGCACGCCGCGACTACCTGGAGCGTGAGCCGGTCCTCACGCGCAAGGTGCACGAGGCCTTCCTCGCCTCCCGCAACCTCTCCCTGGAGGAGGTCGACAAGGTCGCCGAGCAGGCCGCCCGCTGGGAGGACTTCGACGAGGAGACCCTCGCCCAGTACTTCACGACGCTCGACTTCCGCTTCGGCGGCCCGCAGCTGGAGGCGGTCGCCGAGTTCGCCCGGCGGGTCGGCCCGACGACCGGCTTCCCCGCGGACGTGAAGGTGGACCTGCTCCAGCCATGAGCGGGCCGGTGCTCCCGCACTACTCTGCTGAGGAGTGCGCGCGTACGGGGGCCGGTAAGGGCCTGCGGGCGCCTTTGGGGGAGGGGTGACGCCATGCGGCCGCTCGAAGTCGACGAACCCACCGTCGTGGGGCCCTACCGGCTGCTCGGCCGGCCCGGCTCCGGCGGCATGGGCCGGGTCTACCTGGGCCGCAGCGCCGGCGGCCGTACGGTCGCGGTGAAGATCGTCCACCCGCACTTCGCGCAGGACGAGGAGTTCCGCGCCCGCTTCCGCCGCGAGGTCGACGCCGCCCGGCGGGTCGGCGGCGCCTGGACGGCACCCGTCCTGGACGCGGACCCGGAGGCGCGGGTGCCGTGGGTGGCGACGGCGTACGCGGCGGGCCCCTCGCTGTCGGCCGCGGTCGCCGAGGGCGGCGCGCTGCCGCCCCACACCGTACGGGTGCTGGGGGCCGGGCTGGCCGAGGCGCTGGCGGCGGTGCACGAGCTGGGCCTGGTGCACCGGGACGTGAAGCCCTCGAACGTACTCCTCACACTCGACGGACCGCTGCTGATCGACTTCGGGATCGCCCGGGCCACGGACGGTACGGCGTCCCTGACGTCCACCGGCGTGTCGATCGGCTCGCCCGGCTACATGTCGCCCGAACAGATCCTCGGCAAGGGCGTCACGGGCGCGGCGGACGTCTTCTCCCTCGGCGCGGTCCTGGCCTACGCGGCGACCGGCGAACCGCCCTTCCCCGGCAACTCCTCAGCGGCCCTGCTCTACAAGGTCGTCCACGAGGAGCCGGAACTCGGCGGCCTGGACGGCCAGTTGCGTGACCTCACGGCAGCCTGCCTGACGAAGGACCCGGGCGCGAGGCCCGCCCCCGCCGAAGTGGCCGGGCGGCTGGCTCCCGAGGGCGCTGCCCGGCTGGTGGCGGGCGGGTGGTTGCCCGGGGCGCTGGTGGAGCAGGTGAGCCGGAGCGCCGTGCGGTTGCTGAATCTGGAGGCGGCGGGTTCGCAGGGCGTGGGGCTGTCGGGCCCGGTCGGTTTCAGCAGCCCGTCCGTGGCCGCGGCCGGGGCGGAGGGGGCCCAGGCCGTGGGGCCATCGGCTCCGGCGCAGGCAGTGGAGCCATCGGCTACGGGCCCAGCCGGGGCCGCGAGCGCCGGCGTGTTCGGACCACCGCCGCTGATGCCCCCGCCCACAGGCGCCTCCGCCGCCGTACCCGCACCGCGGGACGGCGACCCGCAGGACCCGACCCCGCCCGCCGGCCGCCGCCCCGGCAAGGTCTCCGTCTCCGTCGCGGCGACGTCCACGCCGGAGGACGGCGGCCGGGTGCGGAGGCTGAGCTGCACCGTGGCGCTGGCGGTCGCCGGGGCGATGGCTGCCGTGACGATCGGCTCGGTGTTCGTCTTCGATCTGCTGCCGGGTCGGGCCCCCCACGACGACACGAACGACTCCGGCGCGGGCCCCGGCTCTCCACCACCCGCGGCGACCGCGAGCTCCGCACCTTCCGGTGCGGTGCCCGCCGCCTACCTCGGCACCTGGGAGGGCCAGGGCAGCGCCCTCGACGGCAGGCTGCCCCTCGGCACGTTCCGGATCACCGTCGAACGGGCCACCGTCGGCCAGGAGTTGGGCCGACTCCGCCAGATTGACCAGATCGGCGGCGTCTGCGTCGACGTACTCACCCTGAAGCAGGTGACGAAGAAGGAACTCGTCGCGACGTCGGTCGGCGCGAAGACCAACCACAGCGGCTGCAACCCGGCCCCCACGACCGTACGCCTCACGCCGGTGGGCGACGACCTCCAGTACCGGTCGGAGAGCGAGGAGTCGGGGCGTCCTCAGGCCCGGATGTCGAAGGTGCGGTAGCAGACGACCTGCGGACGTGCCGGGCGAACAGGCCGATGAGGAGCGTGATCACTGCGAGGGTGGCGGCCAGGCCGACGGCCCACAGCCACGGGTAGTGCACATGCACCCAGCAGGGCCCGCCCTCGCTGTAGCAGTCGGAGTCCCAGTCGCGGCGCCGCTTGGGCCGTACGGTCGTGCCGATCGCCCCGGCGACCAGATGCCCCGCGGCCGGCCCGGGCAGCGAGGCGGCAGCCCAGGCCAGCGAACGTGGCTTGCTCTTCCCAGTTCATCCAGGTCAGAGGTCAGACCCAGGCGAGGAAGACCAGCGGTACCAGGGCCCCCACGGTGGCGGCGAAGGCGTACGCACCGCCGGGCCACGCGGGCGCGACGTCGCTCCACAGCTCGTGGCCCCAGTACATGTCGAAGAGGACCAGCGGCATCAGCAGGACGACGAAGCCGGGGGGCACCACGCAGCCCCAGGCACAGCCCCAGTCCCCTTCTTCGCCTCATCGGCGTTCGGCCGGCCGGTCCGGTGCTCGTACCGCAGCGCGGCCCCCGCCGCCTTCCTCCGCCTCGGCTTCGCCGAACTTCCGCTCATGGCCCCTGACTCTCGCCTTGCTCAAGCGGTCACTACTGTGTCTGCGATAGCGAACACCATCAGATGCGATCAGCACACCACAACGTGTGACACGGGGAAGGCCAACAAGTGGAGACGCTGCAGCCGGACGATCCAACGGAGTTGGGCTCCTTCCGTCTCCTGCGAAGACTCGGCGCCGGCGGCATGGGCCGCGTCTATCTGGCCCGTTCGCCCGGTGGCCGTACCGTCGCCGTGAAGGTCGTACGTTCGGACCTGGCAGCTGATGGCGACTTCCGTGACCGCTTCCGGCACGAGGTCGAGATAGCCAAGGCAGTCTCCGGCCGCTTCACCGCCCCTGTCGTGGACGCCGACCCGGACGCGCCGCTGCCGTGGCTGGCGACGTCATACGTGCTCGGTCCGGATCTCACGGACGTGGTCGCCGCGCACGGTGCGTTGCCGGAGCGGACCGTGCGGGCACTGGCCGCAGGCCTCGCCGCTGCCCTCCAGGAGGTTCACGCGGCGGGGCTGATCCACCGGGACCTGAAGCCGTCGAACGTTCTGCTGGCGGCAGACGGCCCGCGCGTCATCGACTTCGGAATCGCGCGCGCGGTGGACGGAAACCGTATGACACAGACGGGAGTCGTGGTCGGCTCACCCGGCTACATGTCACCGGAGCAGGCGCTCGGCAAGGATGTCGGTGCGGCGGGTGATGTCTTCTCGCTGGGTGCCGTGCTCGCGTTTGCCGCGACCGGCAGGGGCACGTTCGGTCACGGAGCCGTCTCACACGCCTCGTTGCTCTATCAGGTCGTGCACGGCGAGCCCGATCTGGAGGGCGTACCGCAGCAACTGCTGGGCCTCGTGCGCGCCTGTCTCGCGAAGGACCCGGCGCATCGACCGGCGCCGTCGGAGATCGTGACGGCACTCGCACCACAGGGCGTCGGGGGTGTCCTCAGCGACTGGCTGCCGTCGGCGGTAGCCTCGACGATCGCCACGCATGCGGCCGGAATACTGGACTTGGAGGCACCGCAGCAGCCTCAGACTCCGGTTGCTGCGTCCTTCGGGCCCGCACCGGCGATGGCGGGTGGGACCGCGGCGTCGGCGAGCACACCGACGCCGGGCTACGGGTATCCGCCGGCCTCTGGACATGTCGGCACCCCTGCGGCTGCCTACGGCACCCCGATGCCGGGCTACGCCACCCCGCCGGGTGACGCGCAGACCCCGGGACACGGGACGACCACGCCGGCGCTCGCCACCGCCTCCACCGCTCCCTCCCGCCGCCGCGTCCTCGGTCTTGCACTCGGCGGGGCCGCCGCCGCGGCTGTGGCGGGTGGGGCCGCCGCTTGGTGGATCGGCCAGGACGGTGACACCTCCGGCACGGCGACCGGCACGAGTGGCGTCGACGGTTCCGCGCAGCCCGTCGAGGAGAAATTCACCACCCCGCCGGCCGGAGTCGCTCCCCAGCCGCTGTGGCACGAGCAGGCGGCGGAGGACAGCACCACCACGGACGTACCGCTCCTCATCCATGACGGCCTCCTCCTGGTCAGCGGCGATCCCCTGGTGGCGTACGACGTGAAGACCGGGAAGAGCCGTTGGTCGAAGCCTGACGTCTGTGCTCCCGGCTCCCAACTCCTGTTCCGTGACGGCAAGGTGTTCCTGACCGATGGCGGCGCCGAGGGAGTCCTCGTCGCGCGCGATGTGAAGACCGGCGAGGAGGTGTGGCGCAGCCGCCTCGGCAAGCAACTCGGCATCGAGGGCACCATCGCCATCGATGACAAGAACGTGTACGTCACGGTGACCGACTACACCCGAGCCGCGAGTGCCACCGAGTACCGCACGGCCGTCGCCGCAGTCAGTCACAGCACCGGTAGAAAGGTGTGGCTGCAGCACCGCGACTGGGGCACGAAGGACTACGACGTCCAGGGCACCGTCTCCGGCAAGTACCTCGTCTACACGGACTCCAACTACAACCTCACCGTGCGCGACACCGCGACCGGTGACCAGTTGTGGACCCAGAAGATCGGCGACGACTGGGCCTGGCAGCCGACGGTCGCGAACGGCCTCGTCTTCCTTCCCGGCGAGGAGCTCACGGCGGTCGACGCGGAGACAGGCCGTACACGGTGGACGCTTTCACCCAAGGGGCGCCGCGGCTTCAACAACCCCGCCGTCATCGACGGCGTGCTCTATGCCAGCGACTACGACCGCGGCGTATGGGCCGTCGACGTCAAGAGCGTCAAGCGGCTCTGGCTGTGTGAGGACCAGGACCGCGGCGGGCCGGAGACCTTCGTGAGGGTCGGCACGACGCTGTACTGCGCCTCCGGACCGCTGTCGGGGGGCGTCATCGCCCTTGCGGCCAAGAACGGCAACGTGCGCTGGACCTGGACCGACGACAAGGACTCCGGCGTTCCGTGGCAGATGGCCCACGCCGGAAACCGGCTGTTGGTGACGAACGGGCCGGAGATATACGCGATGCCGGCGGTCTGACACCGGGGCGCTGAGGAGCGGGGCCGGGGACTGCCATAGTCTCCGTTAGCTGAAGGCAACGAACGTGGCCACAGGGGCCGACGGGGAGGATGACCACCATGCGGATGCTGGTCACGGTCGTACGCGAAGGCGGTGAGCCGGAGGACGTCGTCATCACAGCCGACGACACCGCCACGGCAGGTGATGTCGCGGAGGCGCTGGCGCAGGCCGTCGGACAAAGCGTCGCCCCGCATGGCGGTGGGACGGGGAACGTCGTGGCGCTGCCCGGCACCTCACTGGCTTCGCTGCCCGGTTACGGGACGGCGGTGACCGGAGCGCCGGCGCTGTGGGCCGATGGTGTGCTGTGCGATCCAGCGGCACCGGCGGCCGGCGTCCTGCGGGACGGCATGCGCGTCTCCGTCGACGGCTCGATAGGCCCGCTGCTGCGCAAGGGCGAGCCAGTCGGACAGTACGAGTTGCGGGTGGCCGGCGGTCCCGGTTCCGGGCGGGTGGTCCGGCTGGGTGTCGGCGCGGCCACCGCGGGATCGGCACCCACGTGTTCGCTGCCGTTGGCGGATGCCTCACTGTCGCCGATCGTCCTCCGGCTGACGGTCGATCTCCAGGGTAACGTCGTGCTCACGCCGGAGGTCGGCGCCGACATCCGGCTGAACGACGACCCGGTGACGGCCGGGACTCCTTGGCCGCTCGGCGGTGTCGTACGGGTCGGCGACTCGCTGCTCGTGCTCGACAAGGTGGCCGAGCCGGACGCGCACCTGGCTCCGATGAGCGAGGGCGGTCTCGCCTACAACCGCCCTCCTCGGCTGTCGCCGCTGCGGCCTCGGCGGAGACTGGCCGTGCCGGTGCCGCCCACCAAGGGGGACCGCGCGCGTTTCCAGTTCATCATGGCGTTCATGCCCATGCTGTTCGGGCTGGCCATGTACTTCTTCACCAAGCAGATCTACATGCTGCTGTTCTGCCTGATGAGCCCGCTCATGATGCTGGGCCAGTGGATCAGTGAGAACCGCGAGGGCAAGAAGAAGCACAAGACGTCCCTCAAGCAGTACAAGAAAGACCTCGCGGCTCACGAGGCCGAACTCGTCACGCTCAGCAAGGAAGAACAGCGGGCCCGGCGCGAGGACAACCCCGACCCGGCCGAGATCCTCCTCTACGGGACCGGCCCCCGCCGCCGCCTGTGGGAGCGCCGCCTCACCGACCCGGACGCGATGCAACTGCGTATCGGGCTCGGCGCCCTGCCCTCCGACGTGGAACTCGTCTTCGCACGTGGCTCCTCGTCGCACGACGAGGAGCCCCCGGAACCCCCGCTCCTTCCGGATGTCCCCGTTACCCTGCCCTTTGCCCGGCTCGGCGTGGTCGGCATCGCGGGGGACCGAGCCCGCGCCCTCGCCACCGCGCGCTGGCTGAGCGTGCAGGCCGCCGTGCTGCACAGCCCCCGAGACCTGTCACTGGTGTCGCTGGCCGCGACACCCGCCGCCGGCGCCGAGTGGCACTGGGCACACTGGCTGCCCCACACCAACCCCGACGAGGGGCAGGACTGCGTCGCTCTGGTCGGCTTCGACTCGGAGGGCATCAGCCGCCGAGTCAACGAGCTTTTGCACGAGCTGGCTCGACGCAAAGCAGCCCGCGAGCAGCACAACATGACAGGCCAGCTGTATCCGGACGCCAACGTGCTCCTGATACTCGACGGGGCACGGCTGTTGCGCCGCGTACCCGGCGTCCCGCAACTCCTGACCGAGGGCCCGCAGTACGGGATCTTGGCCCTCTGCATCGACGAGGACGAGCGGCTGCTTCCCGAGGAGTGCAAGGCCGTCGTGGCGTGGTCGCCGGACGCGGCCCACCACGTCCGGGTGCGCGGCTACGGTCTGGAGGCCGTCGGCGACGTCCTGGCTGACCAGGTCCCCTACGAATGGTGCGAACTCCTGGCCCGTTCCCTCGCCCCCGTCCGCGACGTCAGCCGCGACGACGCCGATTCCGCCCTGCCCACCTCGGCCCGGCTGCTGAACCTGCTGAACATGCCCAACCCGGCGGGCGTCGACGTGGAGCGCAACTGGCAGGCGGGTGGTTCGACCACGTCCGCACCCATCGGTGTCGCTGCCGACGGCGTATTCGTCCTGGACATCCGCCGCGACGGGCCGCACGCCCTGGTCGCCGGTACGACGGGTGCCGGTAAGTCCGAACTCCTGCAGTCGATCATCGCCTCGCTGGCGGTGGCGAATCGCCCCGACGCCCTGAACTACGTCCTCATCGATTACAAGGGCGGCAGCGCCTTTATGGACTGCGCTCGCCTGCCGCACACCGTCGGTATGGTCAGCGACCTCGATGCCCACTTGACCGAGCGGGCCCTCGCCTCGCTCGCCGCCGAGCTGCATCGCCGGGAGCGGATCCTCCTCGACGCCGCCACCAAGGACATCGAGGACTACAACGACACCCGCAAGCTCCGTCCCGAACTGGAGCCGATGCCCCGGCTGGTCCTGGTCATCGACGAATTCGCGTCCCTGGTAGCGGAATTGCCCGACTTCATCGCAGGACTGGTCGACATCGCACGCCGAGGCCGCTCTCTCGGCGTGCACCTGATTCTCGCAACGCAGCGTCCCGCGGGTGTGGTGAGCGCCGACATTCGGGCCAACACCAACCTCCGCATCGCCCTACGAGTGACGGATGCCGCCGAGTCGATGGACGTCATCGACGCACCGGACTCGGGCGCGATCTCCAAGTCGACGCCGGGCCGTATGTACGTCCGTTCCGGCGCCCAGTCCCTGGTCGGTGTGCAGTCGGCCCGTATCGGTGGCCGTCGCCCGGCCACGGGTCAGACGGGGCCAAAGGCCACGCTCATCCCCTTGCCCTGGAACGCCTACGCCCGCCCGCTGCCCAAGCGGGAAGAGGCCGAGGACGACGGCACGATGGTCACCGACCTGGCCGTCCTCGTGGACGCGGTGCGCGACGGTGCGGAGCGGATGGGCTTCGGCGAACAGCGCAGCCCGTGGCTTCCGCCTCTGGCGGAGTCCGTCACGCTCGACGAACTGTCCATGCACGGCGGCGTACCGGCCACCGCGCCTGGCGACGACGTGGCCCCGATCCCGTACGGCCTGGTCGACCTGCCGGCGAAGCAGACCCGCATGCCGGTGTCCTTGGACCTGGTGCACGGCGAGCACACCCTGCTGCTCGGTGGCGCTCGCTCCGGCCGCTCGACGGCACTGCGCACCCTCGCCGGCTCGCTGGCCCGCAACACCTCACCGCACGATGTGCACGTCTACGCCATCGACTGCGGCTCCAACGCCCTGCTGCCGCTGGTGCGTCTGCCGCACGTGGGCGCCGTCGTGACACGCGACGAGCCTGACCGGGTCCGCCGGCTGATCCAGCGCCTCCAGGTGGAGGTGGCCCGCCGTCAACAACTGCTGGCGATGGAGGGCGCTTCGAGCGCAGCCGAGCAGCGCGCAGGAGCCTCTCCGGAGGAGCGCCTGCCCTGGATGGTTCTGCTCCTGGACAGTTGGGAAGGTTTCGCGTCGACCTTCGAGAACTACAACTATGGCCAGTTGCTGGAAGCGGCCCAGAGACTCTTCCGTGAGGGCTCCGCAGCGGGACTGAAGGTCGTCATGACGGCCGACCGAAGTGGTCTGAGCGGTCACGTCTCCTCGTCCTTCGCCGACCGACTCGTCATGCGCTTCGCCGACCCGAACGACTATTCAACGGCCGGTCTCCAGGCCCGCGAGGTTCCGAAGAACATGCCGCCCGGGCGCGCCCTGCGTATCACGGACACGGGCGTGGACGAGACGCAGATCGGTCTGCTGGCGCAGGACCCGGCCGGCCAGGCACAGGTCCGCGCGCTCCGCGAGATCGCGGAGGAGGCGCGAACGCGCTACGGCCGCATGCCGGCGGGCCGCCGCCCCCTGCGCGTCGACGCTCTGCCGACGCGCATCACAGCGTCGGAGGCGATGGCCCTGGACCCGGACTTCGTGCCGCCGTCGCCGCTGTGGGCGCTGGTCGCTGTGGGAGGGGACGAACTCCACCCTATCGGCATCGACTTGGAGGAAAACGGGCCCGGGTTCGTCATTGCGGGCCCGCCGAAGTCCGGTCGTTCGACTGCCCTGCTGTGCGCGGCCGAGTCCCTTCTGCGAGCAGGCACCCCCCTGGTGATCGTGACACCTCGCCGGTCCCCGTTGCGGGAGCTCGAGGGCCGAGACGGGGTCCTCGGCATGCTCAACGCGGAGAGCTCAGGGGACGACTTGGAGGAGATTCAGGAACAGCTCGACGGACGGCCGTACGTCGTCGTGGTCGACGACGCGGAACTTCTCTACGACGCGCCCCTGGACGAACCCCTGGAAGGCGTCATCCGTAAGGGAGCAGATGGCGGCGTGGGCCTGCTCGCCGCCGGCACGACGGACTCACTGTCCAGCCAGTACCGGGGCTTCGCAGTCGAGGCCCGCAAGTCCCGCAACGGCATGCTGCTGACGCCGCAAAGCACGTCGGACGGCGAGCTGTTCGGCATCCGGCTGCCTGCGAACAGTGGGGGCGGGGCAGCGGGCAGTGGGTTGTTCGTGGCTGGCGGGGCGTTCGTGCCGGTTCAGGCCGTGATGAACTCGTAAAACGCGCAAAGGCTCCCGCTCAATGAGAGGGAGCCCCGCATCGCCGTCGGCGCGTTGGCCACCGCGATTGCCATGGCAAGGTTCTTGACGAGATCAGGATCCATGCCGGCGTAGAAGGCTGAGGTGTAGTCCGGATCCCTGCTGCGTTTGGCCAGTTCTTCGGCGATGCGGTGGAACGCGGGGCCTGCCCCGTCAGGTCCCATGTCCGCGAGTCTGTCAGCCTCATTGGCGAGCTTCTCGCCCTCTTCGTGCGCCTGCTTTACGGTCCACACCGGCTCGCGCATCTGAACCATGGGGGGCTTGGGCCCCACGCCCAGGGATTCCGTGGAGGGCCGCCGTTGATAGGCAATGGTTGCCCGCCGGAGCCCTCTTTGAGTCCTGCTGAAAAAGCCGCCGGGGGCACCCCGTACGAGGTCCAAATGACCTCGAAGGAATGCCCCGGCAGGCTGTGGCATCCGCGCGGCCGCGTCGGCTCAGGTGGCACGCTCGATGTTGTCGGCGCTGGTGTTGGCCGACTTGCTGGCCTCGTTCAGCGTGTCGACCCACTTGTCGAACGTCGGCTTCACGTCGTGCCAGTCGTTCCGGAACCGGTCGGCCTTGGGGCCCTTCCAGTAACCCGAGCTCTGGCTGGTGGCCGTCTCCAGAGCCTTGATGAGGCCCTGGAGGTCGGTGGCCTTCTTGCCGAAAAGCTTGGACAGCTCCCGAAGCTGAGTGAGATCTGCACCGCGATCCATGGCGATCCTCCCCGTGTCACGTAGGTAAACGGACTATCCGTTCGCAGCAAGGGACGCTACCGCACCAGCCGTAGTTGCAGTCCAGCGCCTTCGGAGATCAGAGTTTCGTGTGAACAAGTGGTGTTCACCTGGGTCAGGAGCTCGATCAACGTCTACACGGAGCGTCAGTATGCTGGAGAGCCTGGGACAGCGGGGGAGGCTGCTATGGCAAATCCTGACATACAGGAACTTAACCAGCGGGCCAGCCAGCTGAGGTCGCTGGCCGACCACATCGATTCACTTGTCGATGCCGCCAGGAAGCACAGCACCACCGGGATGAAGACCTGGTCGGGCCCCAACGCGGACGACGTGCGCGGGCGGCTCAAGAGCTGGCAGACGACGTGCAGCACGGTCGCCAAGGCGCTGCGCGACGAAGCGCACAAGTGCACGCAGGACGCCAAGGACCTGAAAGACGAGAAGAAGTAGCGGGCGCTCCCCGCTACGGCGAGAGGAACCTGTACCAGTGCCCTCGTACGACAGCTCCCGGGCCCGTTTCCGGCTGGCCGACCGCCACATCGCTGTGTTCGCACACCTTCTGGACGGTGAGACGCCGCCTGAGGAACTGTGGGAGTCGCTGGTCGAGCTCCAGCGCATCGGCCTGGTCGGCGAAGAGGGAGAACTGGCTCCGGTTCTACGCGAGCCGCTGGGCGCCCTGGCCGACCCGATGGTCATGATCCAGGTGGAGATCACGGGCGAGCACGGCGTGGTCAACCACGGTGTGGTCGTGGGCCAGGAGGCAGTGATCTCACACGACGGCTGGCCGGGCGAGGAGGAGTCCGAGTACGTCTCCATCGAGCCGAACACCCTCGTGTGGGAACTGGCCCGCAAGGTCAACCTACACCGCGGGGAAAAGCCGGTGGAAGGCGCTCCCAAGGTGCGAGTCGAGACGACCATGGGCGCTCTGGACGCTGCGTTCGTCGCTCTGGAAGAGCCTGGCGCCGACGACGACACGACCCGCGACCTCGTCCGCAAGGCACTCATTGAGGCGGACACCAAGCTCACAAACCCGGTTCTGGGCCAGTTCCTGGACCTGGTCGTCTCCCTGAACGCCACCTGGCGCATCACCACCGCCTGGGACGGCGAACACGAGGGCCAACGCTCCACCATGGTCCGCGCCCTGGCCGTCTGGGACTGCGGCCCCCTCGGCTACTGGACCCGCGAGCAGCCCGAAGAACCCATCATGCCGGGCCAGGTCGGCCCGGACAGTGCGCTCGTTCTGGTGCAGTCCGACTCCGCTGAGGTTTGGGAAAAACTGACGGATCTGTTGCCGGACAAGGAAGAACTATTGATCGCGGGCGAGTGAGACCGGAGTTTCAGACGTGACCGAGGTAAATCCGCGAGCGAGCCGGCAGCCACTGCGGCGGGGGCCCGGCACGCTGGGGGTCCTCGTCCTTCTGCCCCTGGCGCTGACCGGGTGCGGGTGGCTGGCTCAGCACCAGGGCCCACTGATGTTGGCGGGCGCGTTCCTGGCCGTGCTCTCGCTGGTCGTTGCCTGGATCATGTGTGGTGCCGGACCGGGTGCGTGCGTGGCAGTCTTCGGATTTGCCTTCATGCTCTTTGTGGGGCCGGCCATGGGCGACTACGTCATCAACCAGCGTGGCGTGCGGCACGGCGCGGTGGTTGGCGACGTCAGCACGTACTGGAAGAAGCACGGAGACGGCCGGGCGTGCACCGTCGTAACAACCGATACCGCGAAGCCCGACGCCCATGAGGTGGACGACCCCGACGGCTGTGACGACGACCTCAGGGAGGGGCAGAGCGTCACTTTGGTGCTCGATCCAGAGGGTTGGCTGAAGCCGCGTTTGAGCAGTAGTGTCAACGGCGTTGCGCCATACCTGGTCTGGACGTCCGCAGGGCTGCTCACCGTGACCGAAGGTTCTGTATTGTACGGGCGGCTTCGACGGCGAAGGCCGCGGGCTTAGCCCTCAGCCCCTGAGCGGGAAGTCAGAACCAGTTCATCGGATTCGTCTTGGACTTGGCGATGCTCTTCCCCAGGTTTTTTGCCTTGTCACCGACCCAGCCGACCGCCTTGCCGGCGCCCTTCTTGATGTCGTCCCAGTGCTGGACGACCTTCGCGCCGCCGTAGATGAGGCCCGTCCCCACCGCGAGGCCGATGGTGACCGGGTTGGGGGCGACCATGGCCGCCGTGAGGGAGGCGTTGAAGCCGACCTCGGCGACATCGGCGACGTAGGCGGCGCCCTTCTTCTTGAATGCGTCGACGGGGTTGCCCTGCGAAATGACGTTGGCGGCACTGAAGCCGGTCGACAGGACACCGCCTACGATGCCGGCGCCGCGCAGGAACCCGGCGGTCTTGGCAGCGGCGCCGAGGCCGGTGCGCAGGGCCCCTGCGCCTCGTGCGGCATTCGTGGCCTCCGCCACGGAGTTGGCGAACCGCTGGCTGTTCGCGGCCTTGGTGAACACCTTGATCAGGTTCGCGTTGCCCGCGCGGACGACAGCCTGGCCGGAGTGCGTGAAACCGCCGTACAACTTGGCCGCCTGGTCGGACCCGACCAAAAAGTCGATGACGCCGTTGGCGCGAAGGGTGTTCATCAAGGGCGTGGCACGCACCCAGTTGTAGCCCTGGCCGATCAGGTCTCCGCGAATGCCGCTGGTGAGGGGGATGCGGGAGAGGCTCTGATAGGTGGTGCTCCGACCGAAGAGCGAGCCGAGTTGACCGGGCAGCCAACTGCCCGGCGCGCTCAGTGAACGCAGCTTCGGAGTCCACTTGATCAGGCCATTGCCCGCAGACCGTATGAGTCCGCTCTCGGAGCCGCGCAGGACCACGCCGAGCCGTGTCTTCCAGGCCCGAAGGGCGCCCGTCTTCAGCGAGTTACCCAGCAGCACCTTGGTCAGTGACGTGCCCTGGAGGGTGACGACGGCCGTGGCGGCGGTGACGGAGCCCCAGTCGCCGTACAGGCCGATCACGGAGGCGATCGTCGCTTCGTGCGGCTGGAGCCCGGGTATCTGGGCTATGGCGTGAGCCTCCAGCCGCTGAATCCAGTCCGCCAGCGACTCGTCGGGCTGTCGCTTGAACTTGTAGGCGTTCGGATCGTCGCTGGCCGCGACGGAGTTGGCCAGGAGGAGAGCGTCGGGGCCGAGACCCTCGCTCTTGTACTTTTCGATCTCCTTGGGGCTGAACCCGGCCCACATGAGTCCGGCTTGGGGGTCACCGCTCTCCAACCGGGCGAAGACGGCCCGCTTGCGCAAATCCGGTGCCGTGTCCTTGGCCCAGCCGCGCAGAGGCTTGAGTGAGGTCAACTTGCTCGTGACGCCCAGCCTGGAGGCTCTGGTGAATGCCTCATCCAGTCCGTCCTGGACCCCGCCGCGCCCGTCGAGCAGCTTCGCGAGCTGGTCCAGGTCGTCCGGATTGACCGTCCTCATGCCCACGTTTCATATCCCCTGAGCGTGTGTCCGGAACCAGCCAGTCACGGCTGTGAAGTCGCTGCTCCAGGATATGGACGAGGCTTCCCGTGAGATCGTTGGATCACCATCTGTTTACCGTATGCAAACGCATTCTTAAGGGAAGCTTCCGCCCTGACTGGGCACGCTCTGCGGCTCTGCTCAACCGGTACGCAGGAGCGCATATGCGAAGACGAGGCGCCGGTCCAGCCACGCGGCCCGGACCAGGAACCTGCGGTCACCCTCGGAGGTCAGGACGAGTTCGTCACCGGCTTTCCACTCGAGGACTCGCGACTTGGCCGGCTGGTCACCGCCCTCCGCCCCCATGTCGGCGACGGCTTGGACGACGCCCAGCAGCATCTTGCCCGCGCCGCGCTGGACCATCTCCTTGGGACCGCCCTTCGCCCACTCCGCGCTGGTCACGATCTCGGGGTGCCCTGGCTGGACGATGCGCCAGGTCGGCTTCAAGGCGTGCTTCAGCGGAGCGATGCGCTGAATCGTCCCGATGACCTGCCCCTGCACGTCACGCACCGCGTAGTGACGTCGGCCCTCGACGTCCTGCGGCTCGTCGATGGAGCAGAGCAGCCTGCTGCCTTCCGCGTCCTCGAACAAGCGCCGATCGTCCGCAGCCGACGACTGCGGCGGAAAGAAGGCACAGGGTGCGTTGACGCGTTGGACACCTGAGCCCTGCGGGACCCTGAAGGCACGGAGACCGAGTGCGGCCCGCTTGCGCTGCCCTGCGGCAGGCCGTTCCTCGTCGGTGATGGCGAATTCCCAGACGTCCGTCCAGGGGACGACGTGGATGGGAGGTTCGTCTGCGTGCCTGTTCTTGCCGAACACGGTGCCTCTCCGGGTCATGGGAATGGGTTCTGACCATAATTGCAGCCGGTGAGATCGTGGTCGGCGCCCAGATCCTCCCTGGCGGGTAGCCGGCCGCCATGACGTGCACGTTGACGGGTGGTGCCTGCCGTTTATCCTGACTGATCCCCAGCGCTGCTGAGAAAAGATGCGAGTGTGGTGTTGGGTCCTTCCGTAGACGTAGGGAATCTCCTCAACCATCACATGGCCGCCATGATCCGCGCGCCTCTTGATCGCTCAGACTGCCCTTACGTAAGACGATTATGCCCTGTTGCAGTCCCGTGACGATGAACCTGTGCACAGGGGGAACAATCAGGGATTTTTCTGTGATGCCGACCGGCTGGCAGTCGAGATACTGTGCGCAGGTACATCCGTTATCACCCGCTAGTCACCATAAGGCCCTGGTTTTGGCGCGTCTGTGGCCATACGAGTCAGGTTGACTCCATGTTGGGGTGAATCGGGCGCGCTCCGAGGTGGCGCCGCCAAGACGCCTCGATTGTCCTTGCTTTACAGTGGCTTTGCGTGAGCCGCTGCGGTCGGCCAGGGCTCAGGTGAAGAGGGAAAGGGAAGGCCCTATGGGTGGAGTCACGTTCGAGCTGCAGCGGGCGACGTCCACGCGAGGACCCCGTGGTGACGTGTACCTCTGGGTAGGCCACGTGGAAGGCCTCGGTCGAATCGAGCTCGCCTTTCCGACAGAACACAGTGACTACCCGTCGGAGTACTGCGAGGTGGCGGTGAGCGGCGAGAACTTGCCGCTCGTTACTTACCTCGGACTCCGGTACCTCCGCCGGCCGCTCTTGGCCAGGGGTGAATTGCGCGTGGACTGGGATCCTGCGGATCTCTCCCGGAACGTGTGGTGGCCAGGGAAGAACGGGCGTGCCCTCCGGATTGGAGTCAAGGGGCGGACGTACACCTATGCCGAGCGGCATGGCAAGCGGAGTCATGCGCTGAGCCGCCCAGGCGTCAGTGTCTACATGACGCGTTCCAGCTGGAGGAACCCCGGCACCATTTTGGGTAGTTGGAGCGGCGAGGTGGATGCCCTCGATATTGGTGTCGCGCTCGTCCTCGAGGGCGTCTACACGCGAAACTTGTCACTGTCGGGTGCAATGATCTCGCTGCCGGGGCGCTTCCTGAATAGGTTTAATGATCTCTAATTGACCCAATTACTCTCGTTCTATCATAGAATTTCATTCAGTGATCTTCAACTTCTCAGGGGGACAAGAAGAATGCCTTCCGTGGATGCGGCCCGGCGTCGGCTGCGGCTGTCTGATGCTCATGTAAGTGTGCTCGGACTACTTGTGGAGGAAGGCCAGGTTCCAGATGAATTGACGCGGGCGCATGACGAACTCCGGGAGGCGGGCATCGTCGAGGCTGACGGCAAGATTTCGGCCGACCTCTACCCGCTCGTTTCAACGCTCATGGAGCCGCGCGTCATTGTCCGGGTCGAGACCACCGGTCCTCAGGGCGTCACGCGAAGCGGGGCCGTCGTCGGCGACGACTTCATCTTCACGCACGAGAGCTGGCCTGGGGAGGCCGAGTCCGAGTATGTACCCGCCGAGCCCGAGACGCTCGTCTGGGCCATGAGCAGGATGGTGGACCTGCACCGGGACTTCATGGCCGAGGTCGACTCCGGCGAGTTGATCGTCTCGACGATGGGCATGCTCGACCAGGTGCTTGAGCGCATGGAGAACAGCGAGTTCGAAGAGTTTATGGCCGTGGCGGAGGCGACCGGTTGCCCGTCACGGCTGGCCGAGGTGCTGGCCCAGCTGAATTGCATGTGGCGGATGACCGTCGTGTGGAAGGGTGCAGAGGAGAAACGCGGCGAAGGCGGGCTTGCCGTCTCCGCTTTGGCGGTTTGGGACTGCGGCCTGGAAGGTTACTGGTTGCGTGAGATGCCCGCCGAGCCGATCCTCGACGGTCAGGTGGACAGCGATAGTGAGCTGCGAGTCCGACGCACCTCGGCCAAGGAACTCTGGCAGCTGATCGCTGATCTACTCCCGGACGGCTCGCAGATCGCCGCCCAGCCGCAGTCCGTCTGAGGACGGCTTCCGCCCGGGGCCTGGGGCTCGCTCCCCTTTCCTCCCGGCGCTATCCGTCTTCCGGTATGTATTTTTGCACGCAGCGCAGTACTTCATTACGGGGAATAATGAGCGACAGTTCCAAGCGCATGGCCAACCCGGACGGCCTCGAACACCTGGCCAAGCTATTCGACGGCAGAGGGAATCTACGCGACCGGCTGGATGAGGCATTCACCCGAGCCTCTCGCCTCGGTGTGACGGATAAGCTGAGCTCTCTGAGGCCCTTGCAGAATTGGGCCGATGACACGGCGGTCGACTTGCGGCGGCGTGCGGCCATTCTGCGGGCCGAGAACGGGGATCCCAAGGCTGCGGCGCTCTATGCAGGTTTCAAGCCGGAGGAACTGAAGGGTGGGAACCTGTCTCCGGACGCCATGCTAATCGCTAACGCGGCCGTTGCGAACAGTGGTAAGTTCGACCCCAGTTGGCTGAAGCGCAAGCCGGGCGAGACGTACCAGGACTGGCTGCAGCGCATTCCCGGGGACGCCGTTTCCAAGGTCAGTGGCAATGAGAACCTCGGTGAGGTAGTCGGCGATTACATCCAGCTCACCGCAATGGCCTCGACCGTCCCGGGCGCCTTCAAGATGGCGGCCGTGGGAACGCTGCATCTGATCAAGTACTTCAAGAACGGCACATTCCTGAAAGCACCGGGCACGACACTCGCTCAGATCCTCAAAGGTCGGGCCCCTTCCTACATTCCGGCCCGGATCGCTCAGCTAGGCGCGCAGATCGGTAGGACCACGCCCACCGTTGTCCTGGACGTCCTCACTGGATCCGACAGGCTCGCCCAGATTCACGGTGGAAGGCTGTGGGCCTGGGAGACTAATCTCCTCAAAGCTGGCAAGAGCGCTGGCACAGCCGCACGGGTGGCTGGGGCGAGCCGTCTAGGTGCCTTCGCCTCTGGGGCGGGGACGGCTCTGCGCACTGCTGGCTGGTGGCGGGCGGCTGGCGTCGGTGGTAGCGCCGTGGCCACGGTCGTTGGTGCCGTCGACGTCATTCAGGAAGGGAACCCCGTCGAGGCCTTCAAGCGGGACAAGGCGGGATACGTTTCGAAGGTGTCGGGTGTGGCCTTCAACGCCTCGCTCACTGCCGCCATGGTTGCGCCCAATCCGGTGACAATTGGGGCGGCCGTTGTCACAGGCGCGGTCTACGGCGTTGCGACCATCGTCGACAACTGGGAAACCGTCAAAACGTTCCCCGGTAAGGTGGCTGACGCCGGACACTGGGCTGGTAAAAAGGTCGGCGAGGGGGCGGGGAAGCTCGTCGACGGGGCGAAGACGTTGGGCAGTGCCCTCAACCCCTTCGACTGACCCATTGCGATGCTGAAGCCGAGGTACAGTGACGGGCGGTTTCTCGCTCGCGCTTGGAGCATCGTGGTGCACTTTTCATGGCTATAAACCTCCGGTTTGGGCTAGCCGAGCTTGGCTGACCGCGCCGCCGCAGCGGCACGGTCGACGGCCTTGTGGGCGTCAGCTCCTCGGCTGGCTAGTTCTCGGAGAACTCCTTGTGTACTCAGGCCCGGCAGGGAACCGTTCTCGAATCCAGCTTCTTAGTGGAGCGGTGCCGGCGCAACCACTGCGGCTCGCTGATCAGCTATGCGGTCCAGGGCGCAGAGTGCGCAGCACCCCCAAAATCGACACGGACGCCGTAGCGGTGGGCCTGCCGCCAGCTGTCCACCGAACTTTCGCTGATCCCGGACACCTCGGTCGCCTGCCGGTACGCACGTGCCTTGCCCGATTTCAGCGCGACCACCACCCGTAGCCGGATCACTCCCGCGCGGCAGGCGCAGGCCGACGCGCACCATCAACCTGGGTCGCACCCGGCCAGCGAGCAGGCAGCTCAACCGTTTCGGCCCAATTTGTTGGCGCTGTTACTAGCTTTGGTGCTTGTAGCCTGCCGCAGTGCGGCGAGGAAGGCGGCTCGGTCGCGGGTCGCGATGGAGAGTTGCCCGCCTTGCCGGGTGCGGATCACGACCGTACTCATACCCATGGGGACACCCCAACCACCGCCTACGAGGCGGGGAGTGCCGCCCTGGTCGGTGGAACGAGGCCCAGGAAGAGGCGCGTTGATCGTGGCCAGCGACCTGGCGTGCCGCTGCGCAGCTGTGTGCACATCGAGGGCGGCTGCCTCGATGGAGGCGGGGTCGAGGCCTGCGAGAGGGATGTGCTCGCGGCCGACGCGCAGTTTTTGCGCGTCGATCTGGATTCGGTGGTAAATGAACTTAGAGATCGGAACTGCCAGGCAGGGCAACAACACCAGAAGGAACAGCGCGCACAGACCGAGCCAGAGCCCGATATCGTCGGGAATTGTGTCGATGCCCATGTATCCAATGCCGGCCAGGTAGGCGGCGATGCATAGCACGGACCAAGTCTTGGGCATCTTCTCGGTGTAGAGCATGCTTTTCTTTCTGAGTCCTTGACGAGGGCTCATCGGTGTTCAACCCTGTATCCATACGCTTTACGAAGTGTTGAGTTTGATTGCTCTCATGCTGATGGGCATGAGAGCTCAGCAGCGACAGTGCTAGGTATCAGCGGTTGACGGCTTGGATTTCTTGGACGGTCACGTCCTGGTCATTGCCGAAGGTCCCGTCGGGCAGGTCGCCGCCCGCGCCGCCGGTGCCTGTCCAGTCGATTTCCCAGGTAACCGTGGCCTGGAGCTTGAAGGTGCCGTCGCCGGAAGAGCGGAGGTACTTGAGGCCGCACGGCGGGGTCTGGTTGGCCTTGCCCTTGGCGTACGGCTCGCCGATCGAGCCGTCGTCGTTAATCGTGCACTCACCGGAGACTGGATAGGTCTCGGCATCGGGTGTACCGGGCTCTAGTTTGAGGGAGACCGGCCTGGCGGTGGTGGTGGCCTGGATGTTGAGGCCGCCCACGATGAGCGCGGCAGTGACGGAGACCTCCTTGAACCTGGCCTTGTCCAGCCAGGCCCAGGTGGCGAGGTTGACCTTGGTGGTCGCCTCGGGGGCGAGAGTCACTTCGGTGGTCGGCAACTGTATGCGGTTGTAGGCAAGTTCGGCGAGGACGCGCGGGCTGACCGCGTTCTCGACCGGTGGGGCGGCACCGTTCTCCACCCAGAAGGGCTGCTTGTCGCAGAGCTGGGCCTCGGGCTCCGTCCAGCGGTCTTCGTCGCGGACGGCGACCCACCAGTTGCCCTCGTCCTTCTTGTCGAGGTTGTAGTTCTTGTACTCTCCATCCTTGTACTCATTGCGGAACTCACCGACGGCGGCCTTGGCATAGCTGTGCTGGCCCGGAGTGTTGACCGTCTCGTCATACATGTTCTCGACGTACTTCGAGAATTCGTCCGCGGAGCGCGGTTCGTACCAGCACGCGGGTGGGGTCCAGTTGCTCACAAGAGTGACGTTTCCTTTGCCGCTGCCACCCGTGGTGGTGCTTGTGTATCTGATCACGGAGACGAGGTCGCTCCCGGACCTATTGCCGCTGGTATCGACCTCGGCCTCGGACGCGCCAGGGCCCTTTGCCTGTGCGGTGCCGGCGATCATCCCGAAAGCAACGGCGAAAGCACTTGCTGCGGTTATGCCACGGCTCAGGACGTGCACGTCTTGTCCCCTCTCTTTGACAGCACCTCCGTGGTCTGCCAGACCCCCTTGCTGTTCTTCTTGAGCTGCGTGCTGTACGTAACGTACGGACTCTCATCAGGAGGGGACTTGTCCACTTTTTCGGTCTTGCGGTCCTTGTTGTAAGCCTTGCTCTCATCAGCGCAGTAGACGACCGCGGCCGTGTCACTGTCGGCGACCTTGACGTTCGGGTCGAAGTAGCGCGTAACGCCCGTCCACGTGAGGTCCTCGTCAAGCCAGGCCTTGACCCACTTCTGGGCGCTCACGAGTGCTTTGCCCTGGCGGTAGTACGCGAGCGTCGCCGAGTTCGTGTCGCCCCGCAGGATTGCGTCATCCACTGCGCTCACCGTCTGGGCCACGTCGGAGAGCACCGTATCCTCGGTCGGATCACCCGTCCTCCAGTTCTCGAACTTGTTCTCCACGCCCTTGGGGAACGTGATCTTGGGCCTGTCGGCTGGACCAGAGGCACCAGTGCTCGGTGAAGCCGAGGTCGCCGTGTCGCCCGTATCGGCCCCGGCAATCTTGTCGTTGCTCTTAGAGCTGTCGTCCCCGCTGCCGCAGGCTGTCAAGAGCAGTGCTGCTGTCGCAGCCAGCGCGGCAGCGACGGGCGAAGGGCGGCGCTTCACAGTGGCTCTCCCCGTGAGACAGGAATCAAGTCAAGAGCACTGACGCTATCGGTGAGGTTCTCGGTTTCGCCAGAGCGAACTACCCGGGGACCGGGAGCAATTCGGGCTTATGGGGTTTACCGGTGCCTGTTTTGTGTCCCGATCGCGGTCCAGGGACGACAGCCCCGGAGCCAGGCCTGCCGCCCCCGAGGCTGTCGCTACCCCTGGTTCCGTTTCGCTATCGCACCGCGCTGCACCTCGGGCACGCGCAGGGTGGGTGCGCCGATCACGGGCTCGGCCGGTCCGCCGGCCACGATCTCCGTCCTGCCGCGGTCCTCGGTCACGGTGCCTCGGCGTCAACCTTTGAGAGTCGCCGTTCCCCCCATACAGCCAGCACTCAGAAACTACACTCCCGCCCCATGCGTAACTCCCGCACCGTCAACGCCAAGGCAGCGCCCGTCTCGTACGGAAGGCTCCATGGAACGCCCTGGAGAAGACGGTCCGCGGGAGTCGGTGTCTGGTTAGAGCCCGGGGGCGGTGACGGACCCTGACCCCCGCCAAAGCCAAAGCCAAAGCCAAATCCAAAGCCCGAGCCCGAGCCCGTCACAAACAGTCCCGAGACCCCCGCGCCCACTGGCTGTTACTCGCCCTCACCCTCCCCCTCGTCTTCGCCTTCCTGGTCTTCGAGGGCTGGACCCAGCACGAGGTCGACGCCGCGAAGACGCGGACGCCCTGTGCCTCGCCCGTGCCGGAGGCCGTCGCGAAGGGCGGGCCCGTGATCGGGATCAACCGGGACGGGGTCCGGTCCGGTGCGATGCCCGCCCGGACCGTCGCGCTCACCTTCGACGGCGGGCCCGACCCGGTGTGGACCCCGCGGCTGCTGGATCTGCTGCGCCGCCATCAGGCACGCGCGACCTTCTTCGTGCACGGCGCCCGGGCGGCCCGGTATCCGGAGCTGATCCGGCGCATCCGTGCCGAGGGGCATGAGATCGGGTCCAACACGTACACCGGAGCCGTGTTGGGAGAATCGTCCGCGCCCCGCTTCCGGTCCGAGCTCGAACTGACGCAGAGCGCACTGGCCGGCGCCACCGGACTGCGCACCAATCTGCTGCGGATGCCGCGGACCACCACCCCCGACACCCTGTGCGGCCGTGAGTGGCAGGCGGCGCGGCGGGCCACCGGGTACGGGTACGTGCTCGTCGCCGCCGACAAGGGGGCGCGGAAGCCGGCGCAGGGGATCGTGCGGCAGCTCAGCCAGACGGAGAGCGCGTATCTGGAGGCGCGCAGGTTGCTGAAGAACCGGGCCGTCGACCGGTTCACCACCGTCTCCGATGGGCTCGGGCTCGTTCCCTACACGTCCCCGTCCCTCGTCGAGCGGTGGCTGGGGCAGGGGCTGATCCAGGTCACGCGTGTCGGGCAGGCCTTCTCCACCGCCATGATCTGGGTCCTCGGCGTCGCCGGCGGCCTCGGCGTGCTGCGGCTGTTGCTGCTCGCCCTGTTCGCCCGGGCCCATGTGCGCCGGCTGGAGCGGTTCCGGACCGGGGCGCCCTGGATGCGGGAGGTGTCCGGGCCGGTGACCGTGCTCGTCCCGGCGTACAACGAGGAGGCCGGGATCGGGTCGACCCTGCGGTCGCTGCTCGACTCCACGCATCGGGAGCTCCAGGTCGTCGTGATCGACGACGGGTCGAGCGACCGGACCGCCGACATCGCCGAGAACATGGGGGACGCGAGGGTGGAGGTCGTCCGCCAGCCCAACTCCGGCAAGGCCGCCGCCCTCAACACCGGGCTCGCGCACGCGCGGTACGACATCGTCGTCATGGTCGACGCCGACACCGTCTTCGAGCCCGATGCCATCGAACGGATCGTCCAGCCGCTCGCGCATCCCGCCGTGGGGGCCGTCAGCGGCAACACCAAGGTCGGCAACCGGCGCAGTCTGCTGGCCCGTTGGCAGCACCTGGAGTACGTCTTCGGGTTCAACCTCGACCGGCGCATGTTCGAGGTGCTGGAGTGCATGCCGACCGTGCCGGGCGCCATCGGGGCCTTCCGCCGGGACGCGGTGATCGGCGTCGGCGGGGTCAGTGAGGACACCCTCGCCGAGGACACCGACCTGACGATGGCCCTGTGGCGGGCCGGCTGGCGGGTCCTGTACGAGGAGTCCGCCGTCGCCTGGACCGAAGTGCCCACCACCGTCAGGCAGTTGTGGCGACAGCGGTACCGGTGGTGTTACGGGACGTTGCAGGCGATGTGGAAGCACCGCGGAGCTCTCTTCGATGTGGGGCCGGCCGGGCGGTTCGGGCGGCGCGGGCTGACCTACCTCGCGCTCTTCCAGGTCGCCCTGCCGCTGCTCGCGCCCGTCATCGACGTCTACGCCCTGTACGGGGTGCTGTTCCGCGACCCGTGGGAGTCCGCCGCGGTGTGGTTCGCGTTCCTCGGCGTGCAGATCGTCTGCTCGGGCTACGCGCTGAGACTCGACGGCGAGCCGGTCCGGGCCCTGTGGTCGATGCCCTTCCAAATCGTCGTCTACCGGCAGTTGATGTATCTCGTCGTCATCCAGTCGCTCGTCGCGCTGCTGCTCGGCAGCCGGCTGAGGTGGCAGCGGATGAAGCGCTCGGGGACGGCCGCTGAACAGATCGGCGGGCCCGTTCCGTATAGGAGCGTGCCCATGCGTTGACCTCCACTGAACCAGCGGGAAGGGCCGATGAACCACTGGACCGACCCTCCGGGAGACCACCAGGCGGGGCAGGACCCGAGAAGCGTCCCGCCCCCGTCCCTCCTGGCACCCCCGCCGTCGACCCGCACGGCCCCGCTGCCCGGCATGCCCTCGCCGGCCGCGCCCGGCCGCTACGACGGCAGCGTCCACGAGCGGGGGAGACGGGGCGGCAGCAGGGACCCGCGGCGCCGCGCCGGAGGGGGCCGCCGGTTCCTGCGCGGCGCGGCCGTGCTGTCGTCCGTCCTGCTGCTCGCCGGTGCCGGTACGTACGTCTGGGCCGACACCCGGCTCAACCAGCAGGTCGACCTCGGCACGCTCTCCGGCCGGGTGCCGCGCGGCGAGGGCACCAACTACCTGGTCGTGGGCTCCGACAGCCGCGAGGGACTGTCGCAGCGGGACCGGAAGGAGCTGAACACCGGCTCGGCCGAGGGACGCCGTACCGACTCGGTGATCCTGCTGCACACCGGGGCGAACGGCACGACGATGCTCAGCCTGCCGCGCGACTCCTGGGTGACCCTCCCGCCCTACGTGGATCCCGGCACCGGCCGGAGCTACCGGGCCGCGCCGGACAAACTGAACGCGGCGTTCTCGCTGGGCGGCCCCGACCTGCTCGTGCGGACCGTGGAACGCAACACCGGCGTGCACATCGACCACTACGCGGAGATCGGCTTCGCCGGCTTCGTGGGCGTGGTGGACGCGGTCGGTGGCGTGGACCTGTGCCTGGACAAGCCCGTACGGGACGAGGATTCCGGCGCCGACCTGCCCGCCGGCTGCCAGACCCTCGACGGCGCCGAGGCGCTGGCCTTCGTACGGCAGCGCAAGCAGGAGGCCGAGGGGGACCTGGGCCGTACCCGCAACCAGCAGAAGTTCCTCGCCGCCCTCGCCCGCAAGGCGGCCACCCCGTCCACCCTCGCCGACCCGTCCAAGTCCTTCCCGACCCTGCGCGCCGGCCTCGACACGCTCATCGTGGACGAGAGCACGGAGCTGCCCGACCTCATGTCGCTGTTCGAGGCCATGCGGAAGGCCGCGTCGGGCGGGGGCAGTCAGCTCAACGTGCCCGTGGCCGACCCGGACCTGCGTACGTCCAAGGGCAGCGCGGTGAAGTGGGACGACCGGCGGGCCCGGGCCCTGTTCGCGGCGCTGCGGGAGGACCGGCCGCCGGGTGATCAGCCGGGCAGTTAGGGGAACGGCATTCCGGGCTCACCTCCGACAGCACCCTCCTTTACAGCTTCAGGTTCGTCGCTGGGTGGACGAACGTCACCGGGAGTTGATGCCGGCCAAGGGACTCACTTCGCCAGCTTGGCGTTCTGCGCCTTCACTACGCTCGCGGGCATCTTGGCGTCGCTGGGCCGGGTGCTGTCGGCGATGGCGAAGCCGTTCGCCGAGAAGTAGACGGCGAGCGCGTCGCCGTTGCGGACGGCTTCGGTGTGCAGAGTGTGGGTGACACCCTGGAACGTCATCGTCGAGCGGAAGGCGACGGCGCCAGTCGCTGTGCCCTTCTCTGGGGTGACGGAGTCCCAGGCCGTGGTGTTCTTGCCGGCCTTCGCAGTGAACCCGTCGCCGCACTTCGGCACGGCCTTCGCCAACCCGGCCAGCGCCGACTCGGCCCCTGCCGTCGACTCGTACGAGGCGAGAGTGATGTACGTCGTCTCTTTGCCGTAGCCCGTCCCGGCGCTGCGCGTGAGGTCGGTCTGCGGTTCACCGAGCGGGAGTTGGTTCATCGCGTAGGCCAGCGGGGCGCAGCCGGGCTTGTCGACCGTGACCTCGTCCCGGGACTTGGCGAAGGCGTACTCGGCTTCTGGCTTGGACACGTTGTAGCCGGGCAGGTCGGCCTTGTTCACCATGGCCTTCGCCAGTCGTTGCGCCGGAGTGACCTGCTTGGCCTTCGGCGTCGACGGCGAACTGGCGGGTGTTTTCTCGCTGCCCGAGCAGGCGGTCAGTGCGGAGGCAAGGGCCAGGACGGAGACGGCGGCCAGGGTGGCGCGCTTCATGGGGGCTCCTCGGTCGCTGATTCGAGCGAAGATCATGGCATGGCTGGTCGGTGGGTTCGTGAGCAAGTTGTGCGGCCGTGATGGCAAATGTGTGACGACGTTCTCCGAATGACTCAGGCTCAGGCCATGGCCCCTTTGTGACGCAGCAGGCGGCTCAGTCGACGTGATAAAAAGATCGCCGACCAGGGAGAGTTTCGACCGCAGATACCGGTCCGACTCCCACCAGGAAGTAGAAGCGGGGAAAGAGCACAGCGTGTACCTGAAGACGTCCCTTGTCCGCCTGGGTGCTACGGCCGTGACGGCCCTGGCCCTCACCTTCGCCGGCATCGGAACGGCCACCGCGGCCGCCAAGCCCAACACGATCGACTACTTCTCCTCGGGCGGCAAGAAACGCGCCATGGTGATTTTCCAGCCGCGCGATTCCTCGAAGGAAGCCGAGCGCGTGACCGTCGACGACCTGAGCAAGGACGGCCACTACATCTGGACCGAGATCTACGACGTCACGGCCCAGAAGAAAGAGGGCGAGTGCCAGACCAGTTCCTACAAGAACTGCGTTTTCCAGATCCCGGAGGGCCACAAGGTCCGGATCAACGTTTACCGGATGAACTCGAAGAACGTTGAGTTCATGGATGAAGTCAAAACCAAGAGCGGCAAGTTGCCGACGGCGTAGCTCCCGCCGGGCCACGCCGGACATTCACGGGAGTCCGTGTCGTTGGGCCCCGTACCGACTGGCCCAGGCCGTTGCGCCGCGGCCCTGTCGGAGGGTGAGCTCGCGGCGCACACCTGCTGCGTGAGTGAACCGTGCAGGCCTCATGGGCGGTGCGTGATGAAGGCCTTGAGATGGGCAGGGTGTCGTAGCCGCACCGATTCGCTGCCGCACACCGCATCGGCAGCGAATTGGCCGCCTCGATCCGGCGTCCAACTGGGTGGACCGCGCACTCAGTTGCGGATGGATAACAGTGTTTCTGGTGCTGTTCATGAGGTCAGGCACGCCTTGAGGGGCTTATGTGTGGCTGATACGGTGCCATGGCTTGACACTCACTTCGGCGCTGGCCAATTGGCTGGCTCAGGCGCCGCTTCAGCGGACCGAGAAGTGTGAAGTGTCCTATTTGGTAGATAACTTCTTGGGTGTACGGGGAGCGGTTGCGTGAAGATCCAAGAGCGTACGGGGGCGGGCGCGGGTCGTTCCGCCGCTCCGGCTCAGCCGTCGGTCGGTGACCGGCTTCCCACACCACCTCGCGAGCGCAAACCGGCACTGGCCGCGCTCGCGGTGCTGCTCATCCTGGTGGGGGCGCTGGGGGCGACGATGCTCGTGCTCCAGGTCGGCGACCGGGTCGAGGTCGTCAAGGTGACGCGGGAGATCCAGCAGGGCGAGTCCGTCACCAACAGCGACGTGACCTCCGTGCTCGTGGCAGCCGACGAGAGCATCAACTACGTCAAGTGGGACCAGCTGAGCACCCTCAAGACCCTCAAGGCGCGGACGACGATCTACAAGGACACCGTCGTCATGGGCCAGATGTTCGGCGGAAAGGGCGGCATCGCCGCCGGCGAGTCCACCGTCGGACTGTCGCTCAAGGCGGGGCAGTACCCGACCGGGCTCCAGCCGGGCGACACGGTCGCCGCTTACCGCGTCACCTCCGGGGCCGGTTCCAGCTCCGGCAACAGCGGTTCCTCCTCGTCGGCCACCAGCAACTCCGTCATCGTCGACAGCGCCCGCGTCACCTATGTACCGAGCAGCAAGGACAGCGGCGACGAACTCGTCAGCAGCACCAACCTGGCGGTCACCCTGACCGTCGACAGCGACAAGGCCGCCGACCTGGCCCAGGCCGCCTCCAACGGCGAGGTCGCTCTCGTTCTCGTCTCCGGTAACTCCGGCAACTAGAAGGCGGCACCCACCCCATGGCGCTCATCGCTCTCGCCGCCGACAAGGGTTCCCCCGGCGTCACCACCGCGGCCGTCGCCCTCGCGGCGGTCTGGCCGCGGCGCGTCCTGCTCGCCGAGACGGACCCGGCGGGCGGTGACCTCGTCTACCGCAGTGCCGCCGCGCACGGCGGACCGCTCAACCCCAACACCGGCATGCTGTCCATCGCCGCGACCGCGCGCCGCGGCCTCGTGCCGGACCAGCTCTGGGACCACGTACAGCCGTTGAGCGGGGGACTGGAGGTGCTCGTCGGGCTCGGTATCGCCGAGCAGGCCGCCGGGCTCGCGGGGCTGTGGCCCACCCTCGGGCACGCCTTCGCCTCCCTCGCCGACTCCCCGAACGCCGCCGCCGACGTCATCGCCGACTGCGGACGCATCAGCGGGGACACCCCCGCCGTCGAGCTGTTCCCGCACGCCTCGCTCGTGCTGCTGCTCTCCCGCACCGAGCCGGAGGCGATCGCACGGGTGCGTGACCGCGCCGCCGCGCTGGCCGGCAAGCTGCACGGCGGCCCGCGCGGTGCCGCGAGCCTCGCCAACCCGGTGATCGGCGTCGTCCTGATCGCCGACACGGGCAACGCCGGCAAGCTCGCCTCGCAGGTCAACGACATGCTCGTGCACGCCCAGACCGGCGCCCGGGTGGTCGGCACCATCGCCGACGACCCGGCCGGTGCCGACCAGCTGGCCGGCCGTAAGCGCGGCCGTCTCGACAAGTCGCTGCTGATCCGCTCGGCCCGCAAGGTCGCCGCCGACCTCTACCAGCAGTACGGCGCCGCCTGGGCCGCCTCCGCCCAGGCCCACCAGGTCCAGCAGGCCCACCACGTCCAGCACCACCACCCGGGCCAGATGCAGGGCCACGCGGGGGCCGGCACATGACCGCTGTCGACCACCAGTTGGTCAAGCGGTTCCGACAGGAAGCCGGCGACCGTATCGCCGAGCAGCGCCGACAGGACCAGATCAACAACGTCACTCCGATGTCCACGGAGGACGAACGGCAGTACGCGCGTGCGGTCATAGCCCAGATCCTGGAGGAGTACGCCCGCGCCGAGATCAACGCGGGCCGTACGCCGCTGGACGCCGAGACCGAGGAGCAGTACGCGGCCGCCGTGCACGCGGCGCTGTTCGGCGTCGGCCGGCTCCAGCCGCTGCTGGACAACCCCGAGGTCGAGAACATCGACATCAACGGGTGCGACCAGGTGTTCGTCGGCTACGCCGACGGGCGTGAGGTGAAGGGCGACCCCGTCGCCGAGAGCGACGAGGAACTCATCGAGCTCATCCAGGTCCTCGGTGCCTACTCGGGTCTGTCCTCCCGCCCCTTCGACTCCGCCAACCCCCAGCTCGACCTGCGGCTCCCCGACGGTTCGCGTCTGTCGGCCGTCATGGACGTCGCCCGGCGTCCCGCACTGTCCATCCGCCGCGCGCGCATGGGCAAGGTGTTCATCTCGGACCTCGTCGGCAACGGCACGCTGACCCCCGAGGTCGCCCACTTCCTGGCGTGCGCGGTCCGCGCCCGCAAGAACATCATGATCGCCGGCGCCACCAACGCCGGTAAGACGACGCTCCTGCGCGCCCTCGCCAACGAGATCCCGCCGCACGAGCGCCTCATCACCGTCGAGCGGGCCCTGGAGCTCGGGCTCGACACCTTCCCCGACCTGCACCCCAACGTCGTGGCCTTCGAGGAGCGCCTGCCCAACTCCGAGGGCCAGGGCGCCATCTCCATGGCGGAACTGGTGCGCCGCTCGCTCCGCATGAACCCCTCCCGCGTCATCGTCGGTGAGGTCCTCGGCGACGAGATCGTCACCATGCTCAACGCGATGTCGCAGGGCAACGACGGCTCGCTGTCCACGATCCACGCCAACAGCTCCAGCGAGGTCTTCAACCGCATTTCCACCTACGCGTTGCAGGCCTCCGAGCGGCTGCCCATCGAGGCCAGCCAGCTGCTGATCGCGGGCGCGGTGAACTTCGTCGTCTTCATCCAGCGGCGCAACAACTTCGGCGACGGCGGCCGCCTCCAGCGTATGGTCACCTCCGTCCGCGAGGTCAACGGCGTCGACGGACGCGTCCTGTCCAGCGAAGTGTTCGCGGAGGCCCCCGACGGCCGGGTCGTGCCGCATGCCCCCCTAGCCTGCCTGGAGGAACTGATGGCACACGGCTACCGGCCGTCCGGGACCTGGGGGTGAGCCGGGGATGACCACGACTCTCGCAGCACTCGGCTCGCTCGGCTCCATGGGCGGCCTGTTCTCCACCACCGTCCTGTACTCGATAGGAAGCGGAGTCGCCGTCGGCGGCGGCCTCGCCCTCCTCCTCGTCGCCGTACGCGGACTGCCCGCCAAGCCCGACCACGAGAAGCAGAAGGCCGCGGAGCGGGCGAGCGAACTGATCCGCTTCGCCGGCCAGCGCGGCTCGCTCGCCGCCATCGTCGGCCTGGTCGTCCTCGTCCTCACCCGCTGGGCCGTCGCCGGCATCGCGGCCGGCGTCCTCGTCTTCTTCTGGGACCGCCTGTTCGGCGGCGCCGGCGAGGAACGGGCGGCCATGCGGCGCGTGGAGGCCCTGGCCTCCTGGACCGAGTCCCTGCGCGACACCATCGCCGGCGCGGTGGGCCTGGAGCAGGCCATCCCGGCCTCCGCCCGCGCCGCCGCCCCGGTCCTGCGCCCGCACCTCGACGCCCTCGTCGACCGCCTGCGCGCCCGCACCCCGCTGCCCGAGGCGCTCCAGCACCTCGCCGACGAGATCGACGACGCCTCCGCCGACATCATCGTCGCGGCCCTGATCCTCAACGCCCGCCTGCGCGGACCCGGTCTGCGCCAGGTGCTGGGCGCGCTGGCGAAGTCGGCGCGCGAGGAAGTGGACATGCGGCAGCGGGTGATGGCGCAGCGGGCGTCCACCCGGCGATCGGTGCAGATCGTGGTCGCCGTCTCGGTGGCCTTCGTCCTCGGCCTGTCGATCTTCAACCGTGAGTTCGTCGAACCGTACGGTTCCCCGCTCGGCCAGGTCGTGCTCGCCGGGGTCTGCGCCCTGTTCGCACTGGGCTTCTGGTGGCTGCGCAAGCTGTCGGCCATCGAGACCCCCGAGCGCTTCCTCGTCCGGGACGAGTCGTCGATCCGGTTCGTCCGGCCCCGCACGCCCGCGCAGCAGTCGCTCCAGCCGGAAGAGGGGGTACGACGGTGAACGACCTGACGATGCCGATAGCGGTCGGCGCGGTCTTCGGCCTGGGCCTCTACGTCCTCGTACGTGCCCTGATGCCGTCCAAGCGCAGCCCGATCTCACAGGTCGCGCGGATCGACGCGATGCGGGCACGCGGCTCGGCCTACGAGTCCGCGCGGACGCAGGCGGACACCAGCCGGTTCGGATCGTTGCGGGCCGAAGTCGGGCACCGGGTCGCCGAGTTCTACCTCCAGCAGGGCTGGGAACAGCGCTCGCTGCGCGCGGACCTGGCTGTCCTGGACCGCAGCTGGGAGAAGTTCCTCGCGACGAAGGTGCTGCTGGGGGTGGCGGGCCTGTTCTTCGGCCCTTGCCTCTTCGCGATCGTCTGGCAGCTGGGCTTCGGCAGCAGCCCGATCATCCCGGTGTGGCTGGCGCTGCTGTTCGCGGCGGTCTTCTTCTTCCTGCCCGACCTGGAGATCCGGCGGGACGCGGCCAAGAAGCGGCGCGACCTGCGGCGGGTGATCGGCGCCTACCTCGACCTGGTGTCGATGAGCCTGGCCGGCGGACGCGGTCTGCCCGAGGCGCTGATGGCGGCGGCCGAGATCTCCGACGGCTGGGCCAACCAGCGCATCCGCAACGCCCTCTCCGACGCCCGCATCACCGGCGTCAGCCAGTGGCAGGCGCTCGGCCAGCTCGGCGAGGAGCTGGGCGTCGAGGAGCTGAAGGACCTCTCCGCCTCCCTGGCCCTGGTCGCGGACGACGGTGCCAAGGTGCGCGAGTCCCTCGCGTCCCGGGCAGAGACCATGCGGCACCGCGAGCTCGCCGAGATCGAGGGCAGCGCGGGCGAGAAGTCCCAGTCGATGCTCGTCGCCCAG
The DNA here is from genome assembly GCF_037055355.1 of Streptomyces sp. DG1A-41. Classification (GTDB taxonomy): domain Bacteria; phylum Actinomycetota; class Actinomycetes; order Streptomycetales; family Streptomycetaceae; genus Streptomyces. The sequence continues at coordinate 5,424,906 of NZ_CP146350.1, forward strand.
CTGCTGCTGTGCGCCGGGTTCCTGGTGTTCCTGATCTACCCAGCGGCGATGAGGGTGTTCCAGGTGTGAAAGCTGCTTGCCCATCCGACTGCCCACAGAATCAGCTGAGTTGAGAGGACAACCCCATGAACGGACGCAACTTCCACACGGGCATCCCGGCGGTGGACTTCCTGGTCGTCTTCCTCCAGGGCCGTGTGGAGCGTGCCCGGTCCGGCGAACTGGACCGCGGTGCCTCCGCGGTCGAGTGGGTCATCATCTCCGCCGTCGTGGTGGCGATCGTCGGCGTCGTCGCCGCGATCATCAACCGCGCGCTGGAGGGTGGCGCCGAGAAGGTCGAGAACTGCATCAACGGCGCCAACCAGAGCGGCACCTGCTGAGCGTCGTACGGACAACGGGGTTGACGGGGTTGCGCGTGAACGTGGGCAGATGGGTGCGCCGCAGGGCGGAGGCCGTACGGAAGTCGGCGGCCACCCGCGGCGACTCCGGCATGACCGCGATCGAGTTCGTGCTGCTGACCCCGGTCCTCTTCTTCATGATCTTCGCCACGGTGCAGTTCGCGCTGTACTTCTTCGCCGACCACGTGGCCCAGGCGGCGGCCCAGGCAGGGGCCCGCAAGGCCCGCGCCACGGCCGACGAACAGCCGGGCGCCTGGCGGGGCGAGGCGCGGGACGTGGTGGACAGCTACATCAGTCAGCTGGGCCCCAAGCTGGTGCTGTCACCCGACGTGGAGCTGCTCCAGCCGGAGCAGAACACGGTGGGTGTGGAGATCACGGCACGGGTCCCGACGGTGTTCCCCGGGCTCGATATGACCGTGCACGCTCAGTCGGTGGGACCGGTGGAGCGGTTCGTGCGGGATGAGGGGAACTAGGTGAACGTCTCTTCCCTGCGGGACCGCCGGTCCGCGGTCGAGGCCCGGCGCGGCGCCCGGTCGCCCGCCGAGGAGTGCCTGCCCGCGGCCGGGGACGACCGAGGCCTGTCCACGATCGAGGTTGTGATCCTCGCGCCGGTGATGATCCTCTTCATCCTCGTCCTGGTGGCCTTCGGCCAGATGGTCGAGGGACGCGGAGCGATCGACGGCGCCGCGCGGGACGCCGCCCGGGCCGGATCGCTCCAGTGGGATGTCGGCAACGCCATGGCGGAAGCGCGCAAGGCGGCCCAGAGCAACCTCACGGACGTCTGCACGGGCCCGGTTACCGTCACCAAGACCAGCGCGGGCTTCGCCGACGCCGACCTGTTCACCGTCGAGGTGAGCTGCCAGGTCCGCGGCCTCGCGATGGTCGGCCTGGACATCAAGACCCGGATGTCCGGCTCCTTCACGGCACCGCTGGACCCGTACAAGAGGAAGGCGGGCTGAGGGACTTGACCATGCCCTTCGAAACCACCGCCCTCCGTTCCTGGCTGTCGTCCCGCCACGAGCGGCTGGACGACCGTGGCTCCGGCGCCGGCGCGGTCATCATCTTCGCGCTGGTCTTCCTCTCCCTCTCCGCGTTCGTGATCGACGGCGGCCTGTCCATCTCCAAGCGGGAACGGGCGGCCGACATCGCGGAACAGGCGGCCCGGTTCGCCGCCCAGGACATCGACCGCGACGCCCTCTACGAGAACGAGGGCGGCCTCGCCCCGATCAACTTCGAGAATTGCAACGCCCGCGTGAAGGCCTTCGCCCGCGAGATGGACATGACGGGCGCGGACATCGCGGCGTCCCACTGCGTGGCGGCGGACGCCCAGCAGGTGCAGGTCGAGGTGCAGCTCACCTACTCCCCGGTCTTCACGGGGATGTTCTACGGCGGCGACGTGGTCGTCCACGGGCAGGCGGTGGCGGAGAACCAGGTCGGCTGATGCTTTGATTCGGGTGCGGGGACCGTTGGCTCTCGCGCCGACGATGGCGCAGGCCGCACGGGCCTGTCCGCGACCACCACCGCCGAACCCGTCTCCCTGCACATCGAGCCGGGGACGGCCGACGCCCAGGCGTACCCCGCTTCCGGCGAATGCGCGATCAACGAGGGACGGCAGCATCGGCGCACTGTACGCGAAGGGCAAGGCTGACCAGACCCCGCCCTGCGGCGTCAGCTACCTGCGCTCGCCCGGCTCCGACGGCCCCTACCCACCCGACGGCACATTCGACACGCCCCAGGACGTGTCGGTGCGGGAGATCCAGTCGGTGAACCGGTGATCCCGAATATTCGACGGATCTGCACACCGTTCACCGTGAGGTCGTGACAAACCAGGGCAGGAACTGAACGCAACTCACTTACCCCGCCGTGCATTGCACACCGGTACCGCGCAGTGGCGGAACGTGTGAAGGCGACGGGCCTTTCGGTGACCGAATGGCCACACACGTGAATTCGGTCGCCGAAGTCCATCGCACCTCGATAAGCACTGACTGGCCGACCCTCCTCCCGACGTGCTTTGATCGGTCGCGCTCGAGCACTTCGAATTATTGAAACGAAGGGAACCGCCTTCCATGGCCTTCACCCCGCAGATCGAGACCGCCCACATGTCCGACGCCGAGCTGGACACCATCGCCGGCGGCCAGGCGGGCGGCGCCGCGGGTGCCGGCGCCGCAGCCGGTCTCTACGTCGAGACGTCGGCCGTCGGCGTCAACGCCGGTGTCGGCGGCGGCGTTGGCCTCGCCGCCTCGCCCCAGGGCCTCGCGGCGGACCTGCACCTCAACGCCACGGTCGCTTCCTGACCTCAGGCATGCGAAAAGGCCCCGGATCTCCGGATCCGGGGCCTCTTCGCGTCAGGAGCGCGGCTTACTTCCCGCCGCCACCGCCTTTACCACTCTTCCCGCCCCGCTTGTCCTCCGTCTTCATGGCATCGTTGACCTGCTTGGCGAGCTCGTCATCAAGCTTCTTGAATTCACGGACAACGGCATCGGACATACTCGCCAGCGCATCGAGCTGATGCGTGATGTCCTCACGCCCGTCTTCCCAGTTGGACTCGAAATCCCCGAGCGCGTCATTGACACTGCCGTCGCCGATGTCGTCTCTGTAGGACTCGAGGGGCTTCTTCGTGTGATCCAGACGGGTCTTGATGGAACGCAGCCGGCGCCCATAGCCTTCCAGCTCGCTCAGCGGGAGTGCGAGGTCGCTCTTGCCGTTGCCCATATGGCAGCCCCCAACGTCCAACGCCCTGATCTCACCTGAACCGTACCCCGAGTCGATCTTTCCGTCGAATGGTTGTGCCTTGTAAGTTCACGTGTGCATACGGTTGTTGATGTTGGTGTGCACGTGACGGGGGTTGGAGTATGGCGGGGCACAGGCCTGCGGACTGGCATGTCCTGGACTTGGACAAGGGCCCGACCCCTGGTGACCCGCAGCGGGTGCGCACGCTCGCGAAGCTGGGAAACTGGGTGCTCTCGGGAGCATCGGGACGACGCGAGATGAGCCTCGAAGAGGTGCTCTCGTTCACGGAGTCGAGCCTGCGCTGAAACGCGGGCAGCACCGCGCGCACTGCGGCCCTGTACGGCCGCACCTCAGCGGTTGATCGACTGGATCTCTTGGACGTTCATGTCCTGGGTGGTCTCGAAGGTGCCGTCGGGGAGGTCGCCGCCCGTGCCGTCGCTGCCCTGCCAGGTGACGCTGGCCGAGAGCTGGTAGGGGGTGCCGTTGGTGGCGCGGAGGTAACGGATGCCGCAGGGTGGGGTCTTGTCGGCATTGCCCTTGGTGTAGGGGGTGCCGATGGAGCCGTCGTCGTTGATCTGGCAGTCGCCGGAGGCGGGGAAGGTCTCGGCGTCCTCGGTGCCCGGTTCCAGGTGGAGGGCGATCGGCTTGGCGGTCGTCTCCGCCCACAGGCCCGTGTTGGGGAGTTCGGCGCGGACCTTGACCTCCTTGAAGGTGCCCTTGTCCAGCCACACCCAGGTCGGCAGGTTCACCGTCGATTTGGCCGCCGGCTTCAACTCCACCTCGGTTTCGGGCACCTTGACCTTGTTGTAGGCGTAGTCGGCGAGGGTTTCCGGCGTGGGGGCGTTGGGGTCGTCGGGGATCTCGCCGGCGTCCTGCCAGAACATCAGCCGGCTGCACAGTGAGGTGTCGTCGACCTCCCTGACGTTGGGAGAGAATCCACGCCAGAAGTAGCCGTCCTTGCCGAGGTTGAAGTTCTTGTAGCCCTTCACCGTGCTGGGCGTGCCGAAGTAGTTGGCGGCGTCCTTCTCGTCCTTGAAGTGGTCCGTCCAGAGCTTCGAGCCGATCCAGCTCTGGCGGAGGGCGACGTCGCCGTTACCGTCGTTCTCCGAGAAGTTCTTCAACTGCTCGGGCGTGAAGACCGGCTCGTACCAGCAAGGCGGCGGCTCCCAGTTCACGTCTGTGGCTGAGAGTGTGCCCTGCTTGCCGCCGGTGGGGCCGCTCGTCTGCGTGACCTTGATCCGGGACTGCGAGGCCGAAGCGGAGATTACGTTCTTCTCGGCCTGGCCGTATAGGTCTTCGCCCCCGAGGGCGATGGCCGGAGTTGGTGCGAGGAGGGCGATGGCGAGAGTGACGACGGTCGAAGGGCGGGACGCGTTTGGAGAGCTCACGAGCAGCCGCCCCTCTCCGAACGGGCGGACACGGCCTGCCACACCCCCTGTGCGTTCTTGGCCATGGAGATCAGGTAGAAGACCTCCGGGTCCGTGCCCGCCGGGTTGCCTTTGACCTCGCCGGTCTTGCGGTTTCTCGTGTACCCCTTGCTCTCATCAGTGCAATAGGAGAGTGCTGCCGCTGCCTTGTTCTTGGCGAGGGAGACCTTGGGGTCGTACACGGGTAGCTTGCCGAAGACCGTGAGGTTCTTGTCCGTGTAACTCTTGATCCACTGCTGGCTCTGAGAGAAGCCGGCCTCGGTGTCGTAGAAGGCGCGGGCCTTGCTGTCCGGGTCGTTCTCGATGATCGCCGCGTAGCCTGCCCGGAGCTGTTCCTTGCCGTCGTTGAGCACGGCCTGCTCGACGGGGTCGCTGCTCGTCCAGTTCTCGAAGGTCAGCTGGAAGCTGCTGGGAAGCTTGATCACGGGGCGCTTGACCACGGGCGCCGCAGGCGACGCCGAAGCGGAGGCCGACGGGCTGCTCGACCCGCTGTCCGCCCCCTTGATGTCGTCCGATGGCGAATCGCCGCCGCCGCAGGCAGTCAGAAGTAGTGCCGCCGTAGCGGTCAGCATGGCGGCAGTGGTGGTCAGAGCGCGGCGTGCCACGGTTCGTCTCCCCCGGTGTTCGGCGTGTGCGGCAGAGAACGAAGTTATCAGGGGCCGCTCATGGGTCCTTGAGAGGCCGTGGTGGATTGTGGGGGGAAGGTAAGGAGTGTGTCGTGGCGGATGTGAACGGCGCTCACCATGTCGATGCGGCTGCGACGACAAGCGTCCCACGTCATCGAACCTTCGCGGACGATCTCGTGGACCAGGTGGAATGCGCGGGTGGGTGATGCGAGGCATGAGGTAGTGCCTGGTCAGGTTGTCCCTGTTCCGGAGGGCGTGCTGGCACGCGAGATCTTCGGACCGCTCGGCGGGGTCGTGGAGGTTGGGGCCGTGTCGATGACCGGCACGTGGAGTGTCGGTGCGGCCTCCGTCGGCGAGTTGGTGAGCCGTCGGCGTGACGAGGTCGACCGGCTGCTCGAGCTCGTCCGTGACATCGGCGGCTTCTCTTCGTCCGCGATGGCCGTCGCCGATGAACTGGGCCATCTGCGGGAGCACGAGGTGACGGCACCGTCCTTGCTCCTGTGGTCAGGTGCGGTCGAGGGGATTCCGTCCCGGCTCGACGACCTAGAACGGCCGGACATCGTTCGGCGCATGTGCCACATGGCAGCCGACTTGCAGCTGACGCACTTCCTTCAGGCCCTGATCATGGCTGCCATCGCGGCGGGAGGGGAAGTCCACGCCGGGGCATCCCACATCGCCGAAGCGCTGGCGATCGCGTCCGGCATCGCGGACGCCACGGGACGGAGTGCACCGGCGCTGGTCTTCAGGATGTGGCGAGTTGCCCGCCTCCCCGGCCTGCTCCGGCCCGAGGCGGACACGCCCGAGCACGGAAAGGCCGGGTTCCGGGCTTATGACCGGGCGCTCGAAGCCTTGGTCACGGCTACCTGACGGCCTGAGCGAGGTACTGATCCTTTGCTCGGCTTGCGCCTGGGCCACATCAGCGGTTGATCGACTGGATTTCCTGGACGTTCATGTCCTGGGTCGTCTCGAACGTGCCGTCGGGGAGGTCGCCGCCCGTGCCGTCGGAGCCCTCCCAGGTGATCTGCCACGTGACGCTGGCCGAGAGCTGGTAGGGGGTGCCGTTGGTGGCGCGGAGGTAACGGATGCCGCAGGGCGGGGTCTTCTCGGCGTCGCCCTTGGTGTAGGGGGTGCCGATGGAGCCGTCGTCGTTGATCTCGCAGTCGCCGGAAGCGGGGAAGACCTCGGCGTCCTCGGTGCCGGGCTCCAGGTGGAGGGCGATCGGCTTGGCGGTGGTCTCGGCCCACAGGCCCGTGTTGGGGAGTTCGGCGCGGACCTTGACCTCCTTGAAGGTGCCCTTGTCCAGCCACACCCACGTGGGCAGGTTGACCGTGGACTTGGCCTCCGGCTTCAGGTCGACCCTCGTGTCCGGGACCTTGACCTTGTTGTAGGCGTACTCGGCGAGCGTCTTCGGGGTGGGCGCGTTCGGGTCGTCCGGGACCTCGCCGGCGTCGACCCAGAACATGATGCGGCCGCAGTCCCAGGAGTCAGAGTCGTTGGGGTCGGGGGCGACGCCGCGCCAGAAGTAGCCGTCCTTGCCGAGGTTGTAGTTCTTGTAGCCCTCGGCAGTGCTGTTCTGAGGCGCGTGCAGGTCGAAGTTCTCCGCCGGCTTTCCGTCCCGGTAGTGGTCGGTCCAGAGCCCCTTGCCCCACCAGGATTCGTGGATTCCGACATCGCCGCCGCTGTCCGTGTCCACGAAGTGCTTCAACTGCTCCGGGGTGAAGGCGGGCTCGTACCAGCAGGACGGCGGCTTCCAGTTGGGATCGACCGTGCCGAGGTTGCCCTCCTTGCCGTCACCACCCCCACCGCTCGGATACGTGACCTGGATGTTGGAGACGGAGGCCGACAGGCTTCCCTTGCCGTCGGATCCGCCTTGCGCGCCGGGGGGCTTCGCCTCGCCGGCGACCGGCTTGTTGGCGTAAGCCGGGGCGGCGGTGCAGACGAGGGAGCCTGCGGCCAAGGCCACGATCAGCTTCGTTCGGCTGGATGTGGTCAGCCTCGGCATTCCTCCGCCTTCCCCTCGACGGTGACCTGCTGGGCGCGCCACACCGGATTGCCCTTCACGGATGCCATGAGGATGGTGAACTTCTGGAAACTGGCCAGGCTTTCCTTCGTGCGGTGGACCTTTTCGGACTTGACTTCCTTGCCGTAGACCTTGGACTGATCCTCACAGAAGGTGACGCTGACCGTGTTGACCTTCTCCGACTCGTCGCCCGGACGGATTTCGGCCTTGTAATACCGGTCCTCGCCCGTGAGTGTCCAGCCGCCGTCCACGTACTCCTTGATCTGCGAGTGCGCGTACTGGGCAGCCTGGCCCGACGAATAGAACTGGAAGGCGGGGTCTCCCGGATCCTGCTTCGTGATGCCGTGGTTGAGCGCCCGGATGTAGTTGGCGGCGTCCTCGAGGGCTGCCGCGCTGTCCTGGTCCGACGGCTTCTCGAAGTCGAAGACCAGGTCGAGGTCATTCGGGAGACTCACGTCAGGCCGGTCGACGTCCGTCGCCGCCGAACCGGAAGCCGAAGCGGAAGGGCTGCTCGCTCCCTTGTCCGCTCCCTTGATGTCGTCCGACGAGTCGTCGCCGCCCCCGCCGCATGCGGTGAGCAGGAGTGCCGCTGTCGCGGTGAGCGTGGCGGCTGTCGTTTTCAGAGCGCGGCGGGCCACTGGCGTTCTCCCCCGGTGATCGATCGTCGTCCGTTGTGTGCGGCAGGGAACGAAGCTATCAGGGGCGGGTAATGAGCCCTTGAGAGGCAATGGCGGAATGTGTGGGGAATGTGGGGAGCGGGGCGTGGCAGTCGCGAATGCTTGAGGGGCTCGGCTGGTCCGCGGACTGCCCGCCAGGCATGGCTGACCGTAGCGATCAGCGTCGGGTACGACCGGTCGGGAAACGCGTCACCGCCGGCATTCCTTCGCCTTGCCGATGACCTCGATGTTCGCGGCCTTCCAGACCGCGGCGGCGCCGGACGGGGGTGCCATGAGCAGCCGGTACCGCAGGTAGCTGTCCAGGCTCTCCTCGGTGTAATGGACTTTTCCGGTCTTGACGTCCTTGCTGTAGGACTTCGCCTGGTTCCGGCAGAACGAGACGAGGACGCCCTTACCGTCACTCATGGTGGTGACTTCGTCGTCGTAGTACGTGTCCGTCCCGTAGACGGTCCATCCGCCCTTCACCCACGCCTCGATCTGCGACTTGGCGTACTGCTCGGCCTGCGCTCCCGAATGGAACCGGTACGCCGGGTCGTTCGGATCCTGCTTGGCGATGCCGTGCTTCAGCGCGCGGATGTAGTTCTCGGCGTCGGCAAGCGCTGCCGCATGCTTCGCGTCGGACGGCTGGTCGAAGTCGAAGACCAGCTTCAATTCCTGGGGCACGCTGAGGTCCGGACGGTCGGCATCGGCGGGATCGGAGTCGGAGGGGGCCGAGGAGGCAGCCGGGCTCTTCGTTCCTCCGTCCGCCCCCTTGGCGTCGTCCGGCGACTTCTCTTCGCCACCTCCGCCGCACGCGGTGAGCAACAGTGCCGCCGTCGCGGCGAACACGGCAGCTGTGGTGGTCAGAGCGCGGCGGGCCACGGTCTCTCCCCCGAGGTTTGGCGTGTGCAGCAGGGAATGAAGCTATCAGCGGTCGATCATGCCCCCTGGCCGGCCAAGGTGAATTGTGTACGGAACGTGAGGAGTCCGCGTGGCAGCTGCGAAGGACGTCATTCCGGTGGCTCGTCCGCACGGCCGGGTGCATGCGACTGGCTGGGCAAAACGGACGTCAACGACCTTCGTTCCCCACGCCCTTCGACGACCTCAATGAGAGTCCATAAGATCTCTGTAGGCTCAGCACACCTCTCGGACCACAGTTCGCCTCACCGTCCGCCTCACCGCACTCCACACACGACCCCAGGACACCCGCCATGCCGCGACGCCGCACCTCAAGCTCGTCAAGCTCGACGGGAAGTACGACGGGAACGACGGCCCCGACGACGGCTCCGAGGAATCGGACGCCGCAGCCGGTGAGGATACGGAGGCGGTCGGTCGGGGACTTCGTCAAGGCGTTCTTCGCGTTCGTCGCCCTGGCCGTTCTCCTCGTCGGTGTGCCCGGCGCGCTGGCCACGCAGATCGGGTGGCCGTTGCCGAACGGGGTGCCGAGCCTCGACTGGCTTCAGCAAGAGATCACCGTTCACACGTTCCTGAACATCCTCACCGTCGTGGTGTGGCTCGCGTGGGCCCAGTTCACCGCCTGCGTGCTCGTGGAGATGAAGGCCGCGCTCTCCGGTGTCGGTGTGCCGGGGCGGGTTCCGGGCGCCGGGCCCAGTCAGTTGCTCGCTCGGCAGCTCGTCGCCGCGCTGCTGCTCGTCGGCGCCACCGCGGCCAGCTTCGCGCCCGGACTGTCGCAGCTCGGGCAGAGCGGCTACGACGCCAACCAGAAGCCGACCGTCGCCGCGGCCCAGCAGACCCCGGGTTTCTTCGCCCAGCAGCAGGAGCAGGCCGCCGACACCGCCGCCGCCCTCGCCGAACAGGCCTCGCACGCCGCCTCGCACGCGGACGCCGGTGGCAGCACCGCCCAGCAGGGCGACACGAAGTACTACCGGATCCAGCCGCCCGAGGGACGTCACCACGACTCCCTGTGGGAGATAGCGGAACGGCACCTCGGTGACGGGCGTCGCTACAAGGAGGTCTTCGAGCTCAACAAGGACCGCGTCCAGCCGGACGGGTCCAAGCTCTCCGAGGCCAGTCTCATCCGGCCCGGATGGATCATGGAGATGCCGGGCGACGCGCGCGGCGGCGAGCTCGTGGAGATGCCCGACGAGGCTCCCCACGTGTCGCCGGATGTGCAGCAGCAGATCGCCGACTACGCCCAGACAGGGGACCACGCCCAAGGCGGAGGCAGTGGCGCCCAGGGCGGCGGGCACGAGCAGACCGGTGGCGGTCCCTCCGCCTCCCAGGTGTCCCTGCCCGAGCAGCGGCCCGCCTCCGACTCCGGTCACCAGCGTGCCACGGCCGTCGACGCCGAGTCCGGCAGCTCCTTCGGTCTGTCCGAGGCCCTCCTCACCGCACCCCTCCTCGCCGCAGGTCTCCTCGGCGCCCTGGGGCGGCGGCGCCGGCAGGCGTTGTGGCAGTCGGCGTTCGGGGCCGTCGGCGGGCGGCGCGGTATGGAGCCGCCCACGCCGAGCGGGGACGCGCAGGACGTCCAGGACGCGCTGCTCGTCGGGGCCGACCCGGAGGGCGTGCGGCTGCTCGACCGGAGCCTGCGGGGGCTCGCCGCTTCCCTCGCCGAGGAGTCGCGGCCCCTGCCGGTCGTGTACGCCGCCTGGCTCAGCAACGGCGACCTGCACCTCCAGCTCGCCCAGCCCGCCGGGAAGCCGCCCGCCCCCTGGCAGCAGGGGCAGGACCAGACGTTCTGGATGCTGGCCGGGACGGACGCCGAGCGCTACGAGGACGTCGACACGGCCGCGCCCTACCCGGGGCTCGTCAGCCTCGGCACCATGGACGACTCGCGGCTGCTGCTCAACCTGGAGGCCGTGCCCGGCATCGTCTCCCTCTCCGGCCGGGAGGCCGACCGGGCCGCCGTCTTCGCGTCCGTCGCCGCCGAGTTGGCGACCAACGGGTGGTCCGACCGCATGACCATCACGCTCGTCGGCTTCGGGCAGGACCTGACGCCTCTCGCCCCCAACCGGATCCGGCACCTCGAGGACGTCGAGGCCCTCGTCGAGACCATGGAGGCCGAGACGCGGCAGCGGCGCGGAGCGCTGGGTGCCGCCGGGCACGACTCCGTGCTCACCGGGCGCACCGGGCCCGCCCAGCACACCCGTTGGGCACCGCACCTCGTCCTGCTCGCCGCCCAGCCGTCCGCCGAGGACGCCGTCAAGCTCGCCGAACTCGCCGCCGACGCCGGCCGTCTCGGCATCGGCTACCTCGTCGGCACCGAGACCGGCGATCTGCCGGGCGCCGCCTGGGAGATGGAGATCACCGGCCAGGGCAAGCTGCTCGCGCCCCTCCTCGGGCTCGAACTCGACGCCCAGCTGCTGCCCGCCGCCCAGCAGCGGGCCGTCGTCGAGCTGTTCGTCGACGCCGACCCCGAGAACCGGCCCGAGGGCGGACCGGCCAACAGGCCGCCGTTCCTCGTCGACATCAGCGAGCAGGGGCGGCCGGCCGTCTACGCCCGGCTCGTCGGGCCGTACGAGATCATCGGCCTCGACAACCCGGACGGGGACCGCAGCGCCCTCCTCCACGAAGCGCTCGCCCTGCTGCTCCTGCACCGCGAGGGCGTGCACCCGCGCGTGCTGTCCTCCGCGCTGTGGCCGCGCGGCGTCACCGACGACGTACGCAACGCGCTCCTGGACCGGCTGCGCGACTGGCTCGGCGCCGACCCCGACGGCACGCCACGCCTCGGCAGGGACGCGACCGGGCGGCTCACCCTCGCCAAGTCCGTGGTCTCCGACCTGGACGTGCTGCGCTCCCTCTACCACGAGGCCACGCAGGGCAAGGGCGTCGACAGCCGGGCCGTGCGCGGGCGGCTGCTCACCGACGCGCTCGTGCTGGTGCGCGGGCCGCTGCTCGCCGACCGGCCCGAGGGCCGCTACCGGTGGCTCACCCACGAGATCGTCGACGCCCAGCTGCCGCTGCTGGTCGCGGACACCGGGCTCGCGCTGTGCGAGTTCCACATGGAGAAGAACCGCGCCGAGAAGGCCATCGAGGCCCTCAACGCGGCCCTGCGCACCGCCCCGGCCGACGAGCGCCTGTGGCACGAGCTGCTGCGCGCCACCCACGCCACCGGCGACACCTCCCGGCTGACCGCGCTCGCCACGGATCTCATCGCCCGCAGCGGAGCCCGTGGCCTGCCGCCGCGTACCGAGGCACTGCTCGACGAGCTGCTGCCGACGTGGCGTGACGCGATCGCCGCGGTGGGATGAACACCGGGGTCCTGGTCATCGCCGCCGCGCTGTGGGGCGCGGCGGCGGGTGCGTTCCTGCCGCGCGCGGCCTATCGGTTCTCGGTTCCCTCGGGGGAGCCCTGGCGGGAGCAGTGCCCCGGCGGGCACTCCCTCAAGGGCTGGCTGGGCCGCGCCTCGTGCCCGGAGTGCGCGGGGGCCGGACACGGGCCGCGTACGACACCCCTCATGATCGCCACCGCCCTCGTCTGCGCCGCCCTCGCCGCCGCCACCGGCACCCGGCCCGAGATCGGGGTGTGGCTGCTGCTCGCGCCCGTCGGGGTGCTGCTGACGGTCGTCGACTTCCGGGTGCGGCGGCTGCCCGACCCGCTCACGCTCCCGTTCGCCGCGGCCGCGCTGGTCCTGCTCGGCCTCACCGCGCTCGTGCCCGAGCACGCGGGGGAGTGGACCACCGCCCTGCTCGGCTCGCTCGCGCTGGGCGGCGGTTACTTCGTGCTGTTCCTCATCAATCCCGCGGGGATGGGCTTCGGCGACGTCAAGCTCGCCCTGGGCGCGGGGGCGGTACTCGGCTGGTACGGCTGGCCGACGGTGATGCTCGGCACCTTCGCCGGGTTCCTGCTGGGCGCGCTGTACGGCGGCGCCCTCGTCGTCGCGCGGCGGGCCGGGCGCAAGACGGCCATCCCCTTCGGGCCGTTCCTGATCGCCGGCGCCCTCCTCGGGCTCCTGGCCGGAGCCTACGCGGCCTGACGTCCTCAAGACCCGAACGCCCGAAAGCCCGAAGGCCTGACGTCCAGCGGCCCGAACGGCTGGCGTACGCTGAGCTGGTCCGTCCACAACCCTTACGAAAGGGACGCCCGGTGACCGAGAAGGCCGACCTTCAGCCCATCCTCGACCGTGCAGCCGCCGGTGGGCGGATCACCCCCGACGAGGCACTCGCGCTGTACCGGGACGCCCCGCTGCACGCGCTGGGCGCCGCCGCCGACGCCGTGCGCCGCCGCAGGTACGCGGGCACCGAGCACATCGCGACGTACATCATCGAGCGCAACATCAACTACACGAACGTCTGCGTCACGGCGTGCCGCTTCTGCGCGTTCTACGCCGCCCCCAAGGACACCGCCAAGGGCTGGACGCGTGACCTGGACGACATCCTGCGCCGGTGTGCCGAGACGGTCGAGCTGGGCGGCACGCAGATCATGTTCCAGGGCGGACACCACCCGGACTACGGCGTCGAGTACTACGAGAAGCACTTCGCGGCGATCAAGAAGGAGTTCCCGCAGCTGGTCATCCACAGCCTGGGGGCGTCCGAGGTCGAGCACATGGCCCGGATCTCCAAGGTCAGCGTCGAGGAGGCGATCCAGCGCATCCACGCCGCCGGGCTCGACTCCTTCGCAGGTGCCGGAGCCGAGCTGCTGCCCGAGCGGCCGCGCAAGGCCATCGCCCCGCTGAAGGAGTCCGGCGAGCGCTGGCTGGAGATCATGGAGATCGCGCACAACCTGGGTGTCGAATCCACCTCCACCATGCTCATGGGCACCGGCGAGACCAACGCCGAGCGCATCGAGCACCTGCGGATGATCCGGGACGTCCAGGACCGCACGGGCGGCTTCCGCGCCTTCATCCCGTACACCTACCAGCCCGAGAACAACCACCTGAAGGGCCGGACGCAGGCGACCCTCTTCGAGTACCTGCGGATGATCGCGATCGCCCGGCTGTTCATGGACAACATCGCCCACATCCAGGGCTCGTGGCTGACCACGGGCAAGGAGGTCGGGCAGCTCTCCCTGCACTACGGCGCCGACGACCTCGGCTCGATCATGCTGGAGGAGAACGTCGTCTCCTCCGCGGGCGCCAAGCACCGCTCCAACCGGATGGAGATCATCGACCTGATCCGGAAGGCCGGGCGGGTGCCCGCGCAGCGGTCGACCACGTACGAGCACCTCGTCGTGCACGACGACCCGGCGAACGACCCCGCCGACGACCGTGTGGTCTCGCACATCTCGTCCACGGCCATCGAGGGCGGCACGGCTCACCCCGAGCTGAAGCTGCTCGCCCCCAACTGAGCCGGTACGGAGAGGTAGTTGGAAACCATTCACACGGCCGACGCCGTCCGCGTCACCTGGGACTCCGACCCCGTCAAGGGCGGTGCCGTGGCCGTCGGACGGGACCGGATCGGTGCCGTCGGCAAACTCGACGACGTACGCGAGGCGTTCCCCCGGGCCCGGGTCCGCAGGTGGCCCGGGACCCTCGGTCCCGCCCGGGTCCACGAGGGCCCGCTCCCGGACGCCCCGAGCCCGCGCGAACGCGTCCACGAGGTGCTGAAGCTCGGCGCGGTCGCGGTCCTGGAGGAGTACGTCGACTCGGCGGAACTCCGGGCCGCCGCCGACCGCAACGACGTCGTCGTCCTGCCGAGCGCGCGCCGCACCGCGATCGTCCCGACCGGCCGCGCCGACCTCGCCGTCTTCGACGCGGCGGGGGAGTGCGTCGCGACGGTGTGCGCGGGGCGGCTGGTGCATCGACGCCGCTGACAGCGCTTTTTGAAGGGCCTTTCGGAGCGGGCATGTCGAAGCGGGCCTTGTGAGCGCCCCGTTGATCCGTCAGTTCGCGAACGCCTCCCCGAACGCCCCCGAACTCTGCGCCACCCCACTGCAATCGGTCGTCGGCCGGTCCGACGTGGAACCGTTCGCGCACTGCCGGTCCCGCGCGGCCGACCACATCGACACCCACCCGATGCCCTTCTCCTCGGCGAAGGCCCGGACCTCGGCCGCGTCGGCGAGCGTGAAGGTCTCGCCGTCGACGTCGTTGACGCCGATCATCGAGGTGAGCGCCATGCCCCGCCAGGCGGCCGCGTCCGACGTGCCGAAGACCTTCTTCAGCTGGGTGTGCGCGGCCTTGGCGGCCGTGAGGGCGTAGCCGCCCATGTCGCCGTCGTACGACGTGCCGTAGTTCATCGTCATCAGGTTGACCGTGCCGACCCGCACGCCGTTGTCGTTGGCGGAGCCGAGCAGCGCCAGGCTGTCCTTGCCCAGGCCCGAGGGCATGACCGGGAGCGTGAAGGAGACCTCCAGATCCGTACGCTCCTTCTGGAGCAGCGCGATCGCCTTCGAACGCAGGGCGATGGAGGCGGAGTCGGCCAGTTCGTCGCCCTCGACGTCGAAGTCGGCCCGGGTGGCACCGGCCGCGTCGAGGGCCTTGCCGTACGCCGCCGCCAGTTCCGTCGCGCTGTCGCAGGCCGCCGCGAGTTCCTTGCCGGAGGCGCCGCCGAAGGAGACCCGGACCTGGCCGCCGGTCTTCGCCAGCCGCGCTATACGGGACTTCACCGTCGAGTCGCCGATGGCGTGGGTGCCGTCCCAGCGCGGGACGCAGTCGTCGCCGTCGGCCAGGACGAAGGCCAGGTTGTACGTCGTCGGAGAGCCGGCGGAGTCGGTGCCGGAGGCATCCGTGGCGCTCACGTACGGGGCGTACGCGGTACCCGCCTCGGCAGGGGGCGAGGTGCTGGGGGCGGCTGTCGACGAGGGTGCCGGGCGTGCTCGGTCGACCGGTTCGGCCTGTCGGGAGCACCCCGCGGTGACCAGGGCGAGCAGGCAGCCCAGCCCGACCGCCGCCGGTTTCCGGTAACTCCTCATGGCGCACGCTCCCGTTCTCGTGATGTCGGTGTCCCGGTCCAAGACCCCATACGTTTCCCGGCCGCAAACGTCTCACATCAATTCGGGCGCCCAGGGCGAGTTTCGCAGCGATACGTGAGAACTCTCAGAGAAACGACAGCTTGGGTCGTTTCTCACGGGTCTCTCACATGAAAACCCGAGTTTAGGCCACATAAAGGCGACCTAATGTCCGGGGAATGCATTCCGAGACTGCCATCGAAAGCCGCGTCACTCGCGGTCGCCGCCGCAAACGCGGCAACGAGTCCGCCGAAGGGCCCGTGTTCGTTGACAACTCCGGACGCCGGGCCCGGCTGCTGCGCCGGATCGGCCTCCTCCTGGGGGCCGTCTGCCTCGGGTACGCGGCCGTGCTCGGCGCGGCCTTCATGGGCTGGGGCACCTCCCTCACGCCGTCGCAGTTGCTGCCGTTCGCGGGTGCGGGGGCCGGTGGCGGCCCGCCGCTGGGCGAGGGTCCCGGCGGCCCGGGCGCCACGCCGCCGAGCGGCGCCCCGTCGGCACCGCCCCAGGGCGCCGGAAGCGGCACCACCGGTCCCACCACGACCACGTCCCCGTCCCCTTCGGCTTCCGCTTCCGCGGTCGCCGGCTGACCGGGGCCGCCGTCCATGACCACTCCCTCCCGCGGCCGCCGCCGCGCCCCCTCCCGGATGGAGCGCGCCGCCGGCAAGGCCGCCGCGCTCCAGAGGCCGCGCGTCATCCTCGCCCTGCTGCTCCTGCTCGCGCTGGTCTGCGTGATGCTCCTCGACGGCTATCTGCGCGCCGAGGTCGGCGGCGACCAGCGCGTCCGCACCGGGGCCGCCTCCAGCGACGTACCCGACGACATCCTGAACGGCGGGCCGATCGTCACCTTCCGCGGCGGACAGGCCACGACCGTCTCCGTGCCGGACAAGACCATCGCGCTCACCTTCGACGACGGCCCCAACCCGACCTGGACGCCGCAGGTACTGGAGATCCTGGAGAAGTACGACGTGCCCGCCACGTTCTTCCTGGTCGGCTCGATGGTGTCGCGCTACCCGGGCATCGTCGAGGACATGGTCGGGCAGGGCCACGAGGTGGGGATCCACACCTTCACGCACGTCGACCTGTCGTACCAGAGCGACACCCGCGTCCGGCGCGAGATGGAGCAGACGCAGCTCGCGCTGGCGGGCGCGGCCGGCATCACGACCACCCTGTTCCGGGCGCCGTACTCCTCGGAGACGGACGCCATCGACAACTACAGCTGGCCCGTCTACAAGAAGCTCGGCCAGGACGGCTACACCAGCGTCTTCGTCGACACCGACAGCGACGACTGGAAGCGGCCGGGCGTCTCGAAGATCGTCCAGTGGGCCACGCCGACGAAGAACAAGGGCGCGTCGGTCCTCTTCCACGACGCGGGCGGCGAGCGCTCGCAGACGATCGAGGCGCTGCCGCAGTACATCGAGAAGATGCGGGCGAAGGGGTACACCTTCACCACCATCAGCGGCGTCATGGAGCTGAGGAACGCGGCCGCTCCCGGCGCTTTCGACGGATCCCGGCTCCAGGCCGCCCACCGCGAGGCCACCGGCGCCGTCCTCTACGAGGGCAAGGCCCTGGTCGCGGCCGTCGCCGTCGCCGAGGCCGCCGTGCCCACGCTGTCCGTCGGCCTCATGGTGGTCGGTGTGGCCGTCATGGGCCGCTTCGGGATGATGCTGATCCTCGCCCGCCGCCACTACCGGCAGCGCAACAGACGCCGCTTCAGCTGGGGGCCGACGGTCACCGAGCCGGTGAGCGTGATCGTCCCGGCGTACAACGAGAAGGAGTGCATCGCCAACACCCTCACCTCGCTGGCGCACAGCACGCACCCGATCGAGATCATCGTCGTGGACGACGGCTCGACGGACGGCACGGCGGACATCGCCGAGTCCCTCGGCATGCCGAACGTCCGCGTCATCCGCCAGGCGAACGCGGGCAAGCCGGCCGCGCTCAACAACGGGGTGCGCAACGCCGCTCACGACATCGTCGTGATGATGGACGGCGACACCGTCTTCGAGCCGGACACCGTGCGGCAGCTCGTCCAGCCCTTCGCCGACCCGGAGGTCGGCGCGGTCGCGGGCAACGCCAAGGTCGGCAACCGCACCACCGTCATCGGCGCCTGGCAGCACATCGAGTACGTGATGGGCTTCAACCTCGACCGGCGCATGTACGACCTGCTGCGCTGCATGCCCACCATCCCCGGCGCGATCGGCGCGTTCCGCCGCGAGGCGGTGCTCCAGGTCGGAGGCATGAGCGAGGACACCCTCGCCGAGGACACCGACATCACCATCGCGATGCACCGCGCGGGCTGGCGGGTCGTCTACCAGGAGCACGCGCGGGCGTGGACCGAGGCGCCCGGATCGCTCAAGCAGCTGTGGTCCCAGCGCTACCGCTGGTCGTACGGCACCATGCAGGCGCTGTGGAAGCACCGCAAGTCCCTCACGGACAAGGGGCCTTCGGGGCGCTTCGGGCGGGTCGGCATGCCGCTGGTGGTGCTCTTCCAGATCGTCACGCCGGTCTTCGCCCCGCTGATCGACCTGTTCACCCTCTACTCGATGGTCTTCATCGACTTCCGGGCCGCCCTGCTCGCGTGGTGCGCGGTGCTCGGCGTCCAGCTCCTGTGCGCGGCCTACGCCTTCCGCCTGGACCGCGAGAAGTACCGCTACCTGCTGATGATGCCGCTCCAGCAGCTGGCCTACCGGCAGATGATGTACCTCGTCCTCATCCACTCCTGCGTCACCGCCCTCACCGGCGGCAGGCTGCGCTGGCAGAAGCTGAAGCGGACCGGCGAGGTCGGGACCCCGGCGGGGGCGAGCTGATGGGGGCGCACAGCAAGGGCGCGACGGTCGCGGTCCCGGCCCGTCCGGAGCCGGCCCGGCGCCCCGGCCGCGACCGCTACTTCGACACCCTCCGGGCGGTCGCCCTCGTCCGCGTCGTCGCGTACCACACCTTCGGCTGGGCCTGGGCCGGACTGGTCTTCCCCTCCATGGGAGTCATGTTCGGCCTGGCCGGGACCCTCATGGCGACATCCCTCCAGCGCCCCGCGCTCACGGTGCTCGGCAGCCGGATTCGCAGACTGCTGCCGCCCTTCTGGTTCTGGGGCGTGTTCGTGGTGGGGGCGATGCTGGTGCACGGCTGGATGCCCGGATGGCAGATCGTGTACTGGGTGGTGCCGCTCGGCGACCCGCCGGGCGACGCCTGGGCCGAGCAGGCCTGGGAGATCGTCTGGTACCTGCGGACGTACCTGTGGTTCGTCCTCCTCTCCCCGCTCCTGCTGAAGGTGTTCTGGCTCGCGCCCGTCCCGGTCCTGCTGGCGTCCCTCGTCCCGGTCGTCGTCCTCCGGTACGCCTGGCAGCCGCCGGACGGCCGTCTCGGCAGCGCGCTCACGGACCTGGCGACGTTCCTGTTCTGCTGGCTCCTCGGCTTCGCGCACCACGACGGCGTACTGGCCCGGCTGAAGCCCGCCGCGGTGGTCCCGCTCGCGCTGGGCGCCCTCGCTTACGGTGGCTGGTACGCCTTCGAGCACCAGGCCGAGTACGGCACGTACGACCTCGATGAGAATCCGCTCGCGCAGGCCTTCTGGTCTGCGGGGTTCGTGACGCTGCTGATGTACGCCAAGGCCCGCTTCCGAACCGACTTCGCGGGGCTCGCCCGCTTCCGGCGGCTGGACCGCGTCGTGGCCGTCTTCAACGCCCGGGCGGTGACGATCTACCTCTGGCACGAGATCGCGCTGATCCTCGCCGTACCGCTGATCGACCGGTTCTGGGACGTGCCCGCGTTCGAGGCGTACCTGCCGCTGGACAGCCAGTGGTTCATGTTCGGCGTGGGCTGGGTGCTGATCGCGGTGTTCGTGCTGCTGTGCGGATGGGTGGAGGACCTGGCGGCGCGGCGCAAGCCGCGGCTCCTCCCGGGAGGGCGTACTGCAACAATGGGCCAGTGACCCGCGCATCCCTGGACAAGCAGCCGCACGAAGTCGCCTCGATGTTCGACGACGTGGCGGAACGGTACGACCTGACCAACGACGTGCTGTCCCTCGGCCAGGACCGGCGATGGCGCAAGGAGGTCGCCAAGGCGGTCGACGCGCGCCCCGCGCGGAAGGTCCTCGACCTGGCGGCGGGCACGGGCACCTCCTCGCTGCCCTTCGCCCGCACCGGCGCGTACGTCGTCCCCTGCGACTTCTCCCAGGGCATGCTCCGGGTCGGCAAGCAGCGGCAGCCCTGGCTGCCCTACACCGCCGGGGACGCGACGCGGCTGCCCTTCAGGGACGACACCTTCGACGCCGTCACCATCTCCTTCGGGCTGCGCAACGTGCAGGACACGGACGCCGCCCTGCGGGAGATGTACCGGGTGACGCGGCCCGGCGGGCGCGTCGTGATCTGCGAGTTCTCGCACCCCACCTGGGCGCCGCTGCGCACCGTCTACACCGAGTACCTGATGCGCGCCCTGCCGCCGGTGGCGCGGGCCGTGTCCTCCAGCCCCGACGCCTACGTCTACCTCGCCGAGTCCATCCGGGCCTGGCCCGACCAGCCCGCGCTGGCCGAGCGGCTGGGCAAGGCCGGCTGGTCGCGGGTGGCCTGGCGCAATCTGAGCGGCGGCATCGTCGCCCTGCACCGGGGCTTCAAGGAGAGCTGACAGGCCCTACGGGGAGCTGAGGACCATGGTGGACGGGTCGCCGGGCTCGTCCAGCTCCCGCCCGAGACCTCCCCTGGGCGGCCTCGGGATCCGCGGCTCGTGCACGCCCCCGCCGCCCTCGCCCGGACCGAAGTCGAACCACACGTACACCATCGACTCCCGCGGCACCTGGGCACCGGGCTGCGGGTACTGCCGTACGACGTAGTCGACGACGGCGTGATGGAAGTCGGGCCGGTCCGGTGCGGTGAGGAGCAGGCCCTGCGCCCGGGCCGTCTCCCGCGCGTCCACGGCCATCAGGCCCACCAGACGCGGTACACGCACTTCGGGTGTTTTGCGGGACATACGCACAGATGTCACCCCCAGTGGTACGGGAAGGGTAACTCCCGCTCCGCACCGGCCGGAAGCGGCAGGTGTCTTTCTGTGACAGTCGACTACTCTCCGTTGACAGGTGGGTAGTTCGCGTAGGCAGCCCTTCAGTCGGGTGATCAATGCCGCTGCATAGACTGCCCATGTCCAGTGCCGGTCGGCACGCAGATTTCGACCTTGGGGAGATCCCGCCGTGACCGTCGTGACCGAGCCGCTCTCCGAGAACACCGCCGATGTGATCGTCGTGGGCGCGGGGCCGGCCGGCTCCACGACCGCCTACCACCTCGCCAAGGCGGGACTCGACGTCCTTCTGCTGGAGAAGACCGAGTTCCCGCGCGAGAAGGTCTGCGGCGACGGCCTCACCCCACGCGCCGTCAAACAGCTGGTGGCGATGGGCGTCGACATCTCGGAGGAGGCCGGCTGGCTGCGCAACAAGGGCCTGCGCATCATCGGCGGCGGTGTCCGGCTCCAGCTCGACTGGCCGGATCTCGCCTCCTTCCCCGACTACGGCCTCGTCCGCAAGCGTGACGACTTCGACGAGCAGCTCGCCCGGCAGGCCCAGAAGGCGGGTGCCCGGCTGTTCGAGCGCTGCAACGTGGGAGCGCCGATCCTGGACGACCGCACGGGCCGTATCACCGGCGTGCACGCCAAGCTCGGCGAGGAGAAGCGCGAGGTCACCTTCCACGCCCCGCTCGTCGTGGCCGCCGACGGCAACTCCACGCGCCTGTCCCTCGCGATGGGCCTGCACCGCCGCGAGGACCGCCCGATGGGCGTGGCCGTGCGGACGTACTTCACCAGCCCGCGCCACGAGGACGACTACCTGGAGTCCTGGCTGGAGCTGTGGGACCGCCGCGGGGCCGTCGACCGGCTGCTCCCCGGCTACGGCTGGATCTTCGGCATGGGCGACGGCACCTCGAACGTCGGCCTGGGCGTGCTGAACACCTCCGACTCCTTCAAGGAGCTGGACTGGCGCGAGGTCCTGAAGGCCTGGTGCGCGTCCATGCCGGAGGACTGGGGCTACACCCCCGACAACATGACCGGGCCCATCCGCGGCGCCGCCCTCCCCATGGCCTTCAACCGCCAACCCCACTACACCAAGGGGCTGTTGCTGGTGGGCGACGCCGGCGGCCTGGTGAACCCCTTCAACGGCGAGGGCATCGCCTACGCCATGGAGTCCGGCCAGATCGCCGCCGACGTCATCGTCCAGGCCCACGCGCGCGCGACACCCGCGGGGCGTGAAATGGCCCTCCAGCGCTACCCGCGCGTCCTCAAGGACACCTACGGCGGCTACTACACGCTCGGCCGGGCCTTCGTGAAGCTCATCGGCAATCCGAAGGTCATGCAGATCGCGGCCCAGCGCGGCCTCACCCACCCGCTGCTGATGAAGTTCACGCTGAAGCTCCTCGCGAACCTCACCGACCCGACCGGCGGCGACGCGATGGACCGCATCATCAACGGCCTGAGCAAGGTGGCGCCGAAGGCCTGATCGGGCGCTCGGGCCTTGGGGCCATTGGGTATTCGCGCCTTCGGATCTTCGGTCCTTCGGGCCTTCGAACCTTTGGGCTTCGGCACCGAAGGCCCGATCAGCCGCTCAGGGCCGCGATGTTGGCGGCCCGGCGCGCGAACACGGCCTCGCGCCGGTCCGCCATCTGCCGCAGCGCCTCCTTGCGTTCCCGCCCGGACAGCCGGTCCAGGTACACCTGCCCGTTGACATGGTCGGTCTCGTGCGCGAGGCAGCGGGCGAAGTAGCCCGTGCCCTCGATCACGATCGGTCGGCCGTCCCGGTCGTACCCGCGCACCACGGCCCGGTCCGGACGCGGCACGCCCATCGTGGCGCCCGGCACCGACAGGCACCCCTCGCCCTCGTCGAGCAGCCGCCGGTGAGCGGCGTCCAGCGGCTCCAGCACCGGATTGACGACGTGCCCGACGTGCCGCACCCCGTCGTCGTCCGGGCAGTCGTACACGAACAGCCGCAGATCGACCCCGACCTGGTTCGCCGCGAGCCCGGCCCCGTCCGCGGTGTACATCGTCAGGAACATGTCGTCGATCAGCGCGGCGAGGTCCGGACCGAACTCGGTGACGTCCCGGCACGGCTTGTGCAGGACCTCCTCACCGACCTCGGTGATCCGCCGGACCTGCCCGTTCCTGGCCTCGGGCGCGAGCCGCGGGTACGAGTCGACGGGCCGTCCCTGCACGAAGACGCTCGGCATCTGTCTCTCCCTGTGATTCTGAGGATGCTGCGGGCGGGAACCGGGCTTCCGGCAGCGGAGGCCCCTCCTTGCCCTCAGGGAATCAGGAGCCGTACATCCCGCCAAGCCGGCGGATCTCCTCCAGCGGGTACGGGGTCTGCCTGCTCTCGCGCCGGAACCTGAGGTGGAAGTCCGAAATCACGGCGGCGATCGGCGCGTGCCGGGCGATGATCGCCGCGGCCTCCTGCGGGATTCCAGCGGGGCGCTTGCCCTCCGCGTAGGCGCGCACCAGCGCGTAGCGGCCCTCCCAGTCCCCTACCTGGTACCCGTACAGGGCGGTGACCAGCCAGTTCACCAGATGCGTCGCGGTGTAACAGCGGTCGTAGACCTGATGCCGGTCGAAGAAGTCGGCCTCGTCCTGGGACAGCTCGAAGCGGGAGGAGAGCGCGAGGCCGTAGTCCGCGAAGTAGAGGCGCCGGCCGTCGGTCAGGATGTTCTCGAAGTGCGCGTCGAAGTGCAGGAGCCCCCGCGCGTTCATGAACGACGTTCCGGCTGCCAGGTTCTTCTCCACCATGGCGCAGGCCCGGTCGGCGGCCTCGTCGCCTGCGTCGAGCTGAATGCCCAGCCACTGGTGCAGGTTTTGCGGGATGTACTCCAGGAACAGCGCGACGCTCGCCGAGCACTGCCTGCGGGCCTCGATCCGGCGGCGCACCTGCGATCCGCCGCCCCAGTAGGCAACAGCCCGCTCGACGTCGGCCAGTTCGTCTGGCAGGGGCGTCGAGTCGGGCAGCACCCTCCAGTGGTACATCAGGGGGAAGCCCTCGTGTTCCGCCGCGAGCACCCAGTTCGTCGTCATGGTGTGCACGGCGAGTTCTCTCCAGGCCCCGCAGCCCGGCCCGCCGATCCCGCCGATGCCGTACTGGCAGAAGACGGGCAGCTCGAACAGATTCGCCGTGGACCGGACATGCTCGGGGCGCATCTCCAAGTCGGTGAGGGGCACCCGCTTCACGAAGACCGGGGTCCCGGCGACCTCCAGCAGGGCCGACGTCCCGCCGATGCCGGATCCGATCGGCACGGCCGTGTCCACGAGCTCGCGCAGGGCGCGATCACTGCACAGGGCCAGGGATGTGGAGACCGCACCATGGGCGGTCAGACGCGCACCGTGCGACATGTCAGGGCACTTCAGTGTGGCCTCCGCCTTGGTGCCGGGATCGATTCCGCGGGCGTGAAGATCGACGACGAATCCGGAGGAACTCGGTGCCTCGGCGGACCGCCGCCGTTCAGCGGCTTGGACCTCGTCTGTCTGCTGTGGCTCAGGCTCTGCTCCCGCCGGAGCGCCTGATGCGCGTGGAGGGACTGCGGTACCGGCTGGGACCCCCGACACCTTCGACCTCGGAGAGGCGCCCTGAGATGCCCTGGAAGGCCTTGACGGCATACCGGGGGTGTTTTGGACAGGCCGGGAGGGCCGTTGCCCCGAGCGGCAGCGGCCCTCTGACCCGTTATGCGTGAATTCAGTGCAAGCGCGACATCAGAGGACGCGCACCGCGCCCGACGCCGGGTAGCCCGACAGGTCCTGGATGACGACGCCCTTGGAGGGGTTGGCCGCGTCCAGGTACTGGCCGTCTCCGATGTATACACCCACGTGGTACGCGGAACCCTTGCCGCCCCAGTAGAGGATGTCGCCGACCTGGATGTCGGACAGCGGGACGTCCGTGCCGGCCATCGACTGGTCCTGCGAGACGCGCGGCAGGTCCACACCAACCTGCTTGTACGCGGCCTGCACCAGGGAGGAGCAGTCCCAGGCGTTGGGACCGGTGGCGCCCATGACGTAGGCGTCGCCCACCTGGGCCTTCAGGAAGGCGATGACGGTCGCGACGCTGCCGCTGGCGGGCGCCGACACCGACGTGGAGGCGGACGCGGACGCGGAGAGCGTCGCGCGCTCGGCGTTGCGCGTGGCGCGCTCGGCTGCGGCCTTGCGGGCGGCCTCGGCGGCCTTCTTCTTGGCCTCCGCCTTCTTCTTCGCCTCGACGAGGTCCTTCTTGGCCTCCGCGGCGGCCTTGGCGGCGGCGGCGTCACGCTCGGCGCGCAGTTCGTAGTTCGCGGCCGCCTGCTGGGTGGCGGCAGCGGACTGGGCGACCTGGGCGGACAGGTCGGCCGTCAGGGTGGGCAGTTCGATGGTCTGGGTGACCGGCTCGGCGGCGCTCGCCGAGGCCGACGCACCCGCCGCTGCCATGCTGAGAACGCCACCGGCAACTCCGGCACGCACGGCGATCGAAGAGGTCGCGCTGCGGCGGGGCTTCCGGTGGCTGCGTATGTGAGCGGTGTGGGACATGGGAACAACCGGTACCAGGGGCTCCTTCATATCTTCAAGAAACGTGTGCTGCGCCACAGTTGTTCAATCGGGCCCTCAAAACGCCCGCTCGAGGTTCCTTATTGACGCCGTAACGGACATTGCGGGCTCACCGTAACCGGCCTGTGATCACGGTGTTTGATCAATACGCCCGAATTGCCCCGCGCCTACCATCGGTTGGGTTGATTGGCCAAGCCCCGCTCTCGTGGACCTCTCGTGTGTGTGACGGAGGTCACGGAACGGCTGCCGGGGCGTGCGCGTCCGGCGCCGTAGATCACGACCGGATCACGACCTCGCGAAGATCGTGAACGAATGCACGCGTTCACACCCCGCTCCACACGCCCTCCGATGTGTGAACGCGCCTCTATCAAGAGATCGAGTCCATCGCCAATTTGCATGCAAGGGAACTCTCTTGATATTGAGACGACCCCTCCGGCCTGCGCTGACGAGCCAAAATGTCACCTCTGGTGATCACTCGGACGCTTCGGGTGTGAAGATCACCGCTCATCCGACTTCATGATCGATCGTCAGGTGGTAGAGATCACAAAGCTTGTGCAATACCCCGTGTCGCAGATCACAGAGCGTCGGGCATAAGATGCACGCGGTTGGGCTTGTGACCTGCTTCACATGTTCCCGATCTTCGCCGGGGCAGGCGGGGTTCGAGGGACAGGTGAGGCGGATGTGAGCCCGACGCAAACCGCCAGCAGTCAGTGCCGACTGAGAGGAGCGAGGAGCGGTGAACGCTTATGCGCCCATCCTCGTACTGGGAGCCCTCGGGGCAGGCTTTGCGATCTTCTCCGTGGTCATGGCCACGTTGATCGGGCCCAAGCGGTACAACCGGGCCAAGCTCGAGGCCTACGAGTGCGGTATCGAGCCGACCCCCACGCCGGCCGGTGGCGGGCGCTTCCCGATCAAGTACTACCTGACGGCGATGCTCTTCATCATTTTCGATATCGAGATCGTCTTCCTGTACCCCTGGGCCGTCACCTTCGACGCCCTGGGGATTTTCGGGCTCGTGGAGATGCTGCTCTTCGTGCTCACCGTCTTCGTCGCGTACGCGTACGTATGGCGGCGCGGCGGCCTGGAATGGGACTGAGGGGCCACACGTCATGGGACTCGAAGAAAAGCTGCCGAGCGGCTTCCTGCTGACCACCGTCGAACAGGCCGCGGGCTGGGTGCGCAAGTCGTCCGTCTTCCCCGCCACGTTCGGCCTCGCCTGCTGCGCCATCGAGATGATGACCACCGGCGCCGGCCGCTACGACCTGGCGCGCTTCGGCATGGAGGTCTTCCGGGGCTCGCCGCGCCAGGCGGACCTGATGATCGTCGCCGGCCGGGTGAGCCAGAAGATGGCGCCGGTGCTGCGGCAGGTCTACGACCAGATGCCGAACCCCAAGTGGGTGATCTCCATGGGGGTCTGCGCCTCCTCGGGCGGCATGTTCAACAACTACGCCATCGTCCAGGGCGTCGACCACATCGTGCCGGTCGACATCTATCTCCCCGGCTGCCCGCCACGGCCGGAGATGCTGATGGACGCCATCCTCAAGCTCCACCAGAAGATCCAGAGCTCCAAGCTCGGCGTGAACGCCGAGGAGGCGGCCCGCGAGGCGGAGGAGGCGGCGCTCAAGGCCCTGCCCACGATCGAGATGAAGGGGCTGCTGCGGTGAGCGACGCGAACAACCACGGGGTCAACCCCGAGAAGGACCTCAGCGCGTCGAACCTCCCGGGCCAGCGCGGCCAGGGCGGCGAGGAGATCCGCGTCCAGCGCGGCATGTTCGGCGCCAACAACGGCGGTGACACCTCCGGCTACGGCGGCCTGGTCCGCTCGGTCCGGCTCCCGGGACCGGCGACCCGCCCCTACGGCGGCCCACGCGGCAAAGGCGCATATGGATACTTCGACGAGGTCGCCGACGAGCTGGAGGGCGCGCTGGAGGAGCAGGGACTGCTCCCCGACAACGCCATCGAGAAGACGGTCGTCGACCGCGGCGAGCTGACCTTCCACATCGAGCGCGAGCACCTGGTGAGGGTCGCCCGGACCCTGCGCGACGACCCGGCCCTGCGCTTCGAGCTGTGCACCGGCGTCAGCGGCGTCCACTACCCGAACGACAAGGGCCGCGAGCTGCACGCCGTCTACCACCTGCGCTCGATCACCCACAACCGGCTGATCCGCCTGGAGGTCAGCGCCCCTGACAGCGACCCGCACATCCCGTCGCTGGTCTCCGTCTATCCGACGAACGACTGGCACGAGCGCGAGACGTACGACTTCTTCGGCATCGTCTTCGACGGTCACCCCGCCCTGACGCGGATCATGATGCCGGACGACTGGCAGGGCTTTCCGCAGCGCAAGGACTACCCCCTCGGCGGCATCCCCGTCGAGTACAAGGGCGCCCAGATCCCGGCTCCGGACCAGCGGAGGTCGTACTCATGAGCACGTCGCACGCATCCGACGCCGCCGCCGCGGCCGCCGCGGCGCGCGAGACCACCGAGGGCACCGTCTACACGGTCACCGGTGGCGACTGGGACGAGGTCGTCCAGTCCGCGGCCCGCGCCGACGACGAGCGCATCGTCGTCAACATGGGCCCGCAGCACCCCTCCACGCACGGCGTGCTCCGCCTGATCCTGGAGATCGACGGCGAGACCGTCACCGAGGCCCGCTGCGGCATCGGCTACCTCCACACCGGTATCGAGAAGAACCTCGAGTACCGGAACTGGACCCAGGGCACCACGTTCGTGACGCGCATGGACTACTTGATGCCGTTCTTCAACGAGACGGCGTACTGCCTCGGGGTGGAGAAGCTCCTCGGCATCGAGGACCAGATCCCGGACCGCGCCTCGATCATCCGCGTGCTCCTGATGGAGCTGAACCGGTTGTCGTCGCACCTGGTGTGCATCGCCACCGGCGGCATGGAGCTCGGCGCCACCACGATCATGATCTACGGATTCCGTGATCGTGAACTCATTCTCGATATCTACGAGCTGATCACCGGCCTGCGGATGAACCACGCGTACATCCGCCCAGGCGGACTCGCCCAGGACCTGCCGCCCGGCGCGGTGGACCAGATCCGCGAGTTCGTGAAGAAGATGAAGAAGAACCTCCCGGAGTACGACAAGCTCGCCACCGGGAACCCCATCTTCAAGGCCCGCATGCAGGACATCGGCTACCTCGACCTGGCCGGCTGCATGGCCCTCGGCGCCACCGGCCCGATCCTGCGCTCCACCGGCCTGCCGCACGACCTGCGCAAGACGCAGCCCTACTGCGGCTACGAGACGTACGACTTCGACGTCCCGACCGCCGACACCTGCGACGCCTACGGCCGCTTCCTCATCCGCCTGGAGGAGATGCGCCAGTCGCTCAGGATCGTCGAGCAGTGCCTGGACCGGCTCCAGCCCGGCCCGGTCATGGTCGCCGACAAGAAGATCGCCTGGCCGGCCCAGCTCGCCCTGGGGCCCGACGGCCTCGGCAACTCCCTCGACCACATCAAGAAGATCATGGGCACCTCCATGGAGGCCCTGATCCACCACTTCAAGCTGGTCACCGAGGGCTTCCGCGTCCCGCCGGGACAGACGTACGCGGCGGTCGAGTCGCCCAAGGGCGAACTCGGGGTGCACGTCGTGTCCGACGGCGGCACCCGCCCCTACCGGGTCCACTTCCGCGACCCGTCCTTCACCAACCTGCAAGCCATGGCGGCGATGTGCGAGGGCGGCCAGGTCGCCGACGTCATCGTCGCCGTCGCGTCCATCGACCCCGTGATGGGAGGCGTCGACCGGTGACCACCTCTTCTTCCGAGCGGGGCGTCAGCCTGGGCATGCCCGAACTGCCCGCACCCGCCTACCCGGACGATGTCCGCACCCGTCTGGAGACCGACGCGCGCGAGATCATCGCCCGCTACCCGGACTCCCGGTCCGCCCTCCTGCCGTTGCTGCACCTGGTGCAGTCGGAGGAGGGGCACGTCACGCGCACCGGGATGCGGTTCTGCGCGGAGATGCTCGGCCTGACCACGGCCGAGGTCACCGCGGTCGCCACCTTCTACACCATGTACCGCCGCCGGCCGAGCGGTGACTACCAGGTGGGGGTGTGCACCAACACCCTGTGCGCCGTGATGGGCGGGGACGCGATCTTCGAGGAGCTCCAGGAGCACCTGGGCGTCGGCAACGGCGAGACCACCGGCGACGGCAAGGTCACCCTGGAGCACATCGAGTGCAACGCGGCCTGCGACTTCGCGCCGGTCGTGATGGTCAACTGGGAGTTCTTCGACAACCAGACCCCGGCCAGCGCCAAGCGCCTCGTCGACGACCTGCGCGCGGGACGGCCGGTCACACCCACGCGCGGGGCGCCCCTGTGCACCTTCAAGGAGACCGCCCGGGTCCTGGCCGGTTTCCCCGACGAGCGGGACGGGGCCGTCGAGTCCGGGGAAGCGCCGGACCCGCCTCCCTGGTCGGCCTGAAGCTCGCCAAGGGCGAGTCCGCTCCCGCGCGCGTGGTGCATCCGCGCGGCGAGGCGGCCCGGACCGAGGCACCGCACGAGCCGTCACCGACGGAGCACTTGAGCTCGCACGACGCGCCACAGGACACGTCGGCCTCCGACCCCGCCCACCCGGCCGGGCCTGTCGCCGAGGAGGGGGAGTGATGACCTTGGCACCCGAGCTGAAAGACATGAGCCCCGAGAAGCTGCTCGCACCGGTGCTGTCGGCCTTCTGGGACGAGGACAGGTCCTGGACGCTGGACGTGTACCGACGGCACGACGGGTACGAGGGGCTCCGCAAGGCGCTCGCCATGTCGCCGGACGACGTGATCGCGTACGTCAAGGAGTCCGGTCTGCGCGGGCGCGGCGGCGCGGGATTCCCCACGGGCATGAAGTGGCAGTTCATTCCCCAGGGGGATGGAAAGCCGCATTATCTAGTTGTCAACGCCGACGAGTCGGAGCCGGGGACGTGCAAGGACATCCCGCTCCTCTTCGCGAACCCGCACAGCCTCATCGAGGGCATGATCATCGCGTGTTACGCCATCAGGTCGTCGCATGCCTTCATCTATCTGCGTGGTGAAGTCGTCCCAGTGCTGCGGCGGTTGCACTCTGCCGTGCGCGAGGCGTACGAGGCGGGCTTCCTCGGCGAGAACATCCTCGGCAGCGGACTCGACCTCGACATCACCGTGCACGCGGGCGCGGGCGCGTACATCTGCGGTGAGGAGACCGCACTGCTGGACTCTCTCGAAGGCCGCCGGGGTCAACCGCGGCTTCGTCCCCCCTTCCCTGCGGTCGCGGGCCTCTACGCGTGCCCGACTGTGGTGAACAACGTCGAGTCGATCGCGTCGGTTCCCGCGATCATGCATCGGGGCAAGGAATGGTTCCGGTCGATGGGGAGTGAGAAGTCGCCCGGCTTCACGCTCTACTCCCTGTCCGGCCATGTCGCGAGCCCCGGCCAGTACGAGGCGCCGCTCGGGATCACGCTCCGCCAGCTCCTCGACATGAGCGGCGGGATGCGCCCCGGGCACCGCCTCAAGTTCTGGACGCCGGGCGGCTCCTCGACCCCGATGTTCACCGACGAGCATCTCGACGTCCCTCTTGATTACGAAGGAGTGGGCGCCGCGGGTTCCATGCTCGGCACAAAAGCTCTCCAGTGCTTCGACGAGACGACCTGCGTGGTGCGGGCCGTGACGCGCTGGACCGAGTTCTACGCCCACGAGTCCTGCGGCAAGTGCACGCCCTGCCGCGAAGGCACGTACTGGCTCGTGCAGCTGCTGCGCGACATCGAGGCCGGCAAGGGACAGATGTCCGACCTCGACAAGCTGAACGACATCGCCGACAACATCAACGGCAAGTCCTTCTGCGCCCTCGGTGACGGCGCCGCCTCGCCGATCTTCTCCTCGCTCAAGTACTTCCGCGAGGAGTACGAGCAGCACATCACGGGCCGGGGCTGCCCCTTCGACCCGGCCAAGTCGACGGCCTGGGCCGACCGCACGGAGGTGAACGCATGACCGTGACCACGAACGCTCCCTCAGGCGGCGGGCAGGCGGCGGTCCCGCCGGAGGACCTCGTGACGCTGACGATCGACGGCGTCGAGATCAGCGTGCCCAAGGGCACCCTGGTCATCCGGGCCGCCGAACAGCTCGGCATCGAGATCCCCCGGTTCTGCGACCACCCCCTCCTCGACCCGGCCGGCGCGTGCCGCCAGTGCATCGTCGAGGTCGAGGGCCAGCGCAAGCCCATGGCGTCCTGCACCATCACCTGCACCGACGGGATGGTGGTCAAGACCCACCTCACCTCGCCGGTCGCCGAGAAGGCCCAGAAGGGTGTGATGGAGCTCCTGCTCATCAACCACCCGCTGGACTGCCCGGTCTGCGACAAGGGCGGCGAGTGCCCCCTGCAGAACCAGGCGATGTCGCACGGCGACGCCGAGTCCCGCTTCGACGGCCGCAAGCGGACGTACGAGAAGCCCGTACCGATCTCCACGCAGGTGCTGCTGGACCGCGAGCGGTGCGTGCTGTGCGCCCGCTGCACCCGGTTCTCCAACCAGGTCGCGGGCGACCCGATGATCGAGCTGATCGAGCGCGGAGCGCTCCAGCAGGTCGGCACCGGCGAGGGCGACCCGTTCGAGTCGTACTTCTCCGGCAACACCATCCAGATCTGCCCGGTCGGCGCGCTGACCTCGGCGGCGTACCGATTCCGCTCCCGCCCCTTCGACCTGGTCTCGTCCCCGTCGGTCTGCGAGCACTGCTCCGGCGGCTGCGCCACGCGCACCGACCACCGGCGCGGCAAGGTCATGCGGCGGCTCGCGGCCCACGACCCCGAGGTCAACGAGGAGTGGATCTGCGACAAGGGGCGGTTCGCGTTCCGGTACGCGCAGCAGCGGGACCGGCTCGAGACACCGCTCGTGCGCAACGCCGAGGGCGAGCTGGAACCGGCCTCCTGGCCGGAGGCGCTCCAGATCGCGGCCCAGGGGCTGCTGGCCTCCCGGGGCCGCACCGGTGTGCTGACGGGCGGCCGGCTCACGATCGAGGACGCCTACGCGTACAGCAAGTTCGCGCGCGTGGCGCTCGACACCAACGACATCGACTTCCGCGCGCGCGTGCACAGCCCCGAGGAGGCCGACTTCCTCGCCGCCCAGGTCGCCGGGCGCGGCCGGGACCTCGACGGTACGGGCGTCACGTACACCGCACTGGAGAAGGCACCCGCCGTCCTGCTCGTCGGTTTCGAGGCGGAGGAGGAGGCGCCCGGCGTCTTCTTGAGGCTCCGCAAGGCCTGGCGCAAGCACGGGCAGCAGGTCTTCTCCCTGGCAACGCACGCCACGCGCGGTCTGGAGAAGGCCGGCGGGACGCTGCTGCCGGCGGCCCCCGGCACCGAGACCGAGTGGCTGGACGCGCTCGCGAGCAACGTCGGCCTGGAGGACGACGGCGCTCTCGCCGCCGAGGCGCTGCGCGCCGAGGGCGCCGTGATCGTCGTCGGCGAGCGGCTGGCAGCGGTGGCCGGCGGTCTGACCGCCGCCGTACGCACCGCCTCGGCGACCGGAGCGCGGCTGGCGTGGATCCCGCGCCGGGCCGGGGAGCGCGGTGCCATCGAGGCGGGCGCGCTGCCGTCGCTGCTGCCGGGCGGGCGCCCGGCCACCGATCCACGTGCGCGTGACGAGGTCGCCGGCGTCTGGGGCGTCTCCGGCCTCCCGCACCGCTACGGCCGCGACACCGGCCAGATCGTGGAGGCCGCCGCGACCGGCGAACTCCAGGCCCTGCTGGTGGCGGGCGTCGAGATCACCGACCTGCCCGACCCGGCACGCGCGCGTGCGGCACTCGACGAGGTCGGCTTCCTGGTCTCGCTCGAACTGCGGCCCAGCGAGATCACCCGCAAGGCGGACGTGGTCCTTCCTGTCGCCGCGGTCGCCGAGAAGGCCGGCACCTTCCTCAACTGGGAAGGCCGGGTCCGCTTCTTCGAGGCCGCGCTCAAGCCCGACCACATGACCCGCCGCCTCGCACCCACCGACGCGCGCGTGCTTCAGATGGTGGCCGACGCAATGGACGTCCACCTCGGACTGCCGGATCTGCGCACCGTACGGGCGGAGATCGACCGGCTCGGCGCCTGGGACGGCCCCCGGGCCACCGAACCCCTGGAGACGGCGGGCGTCCTGCCCCGTCCGGCCGCCGGTGAGGCGGTGCTCGCCGGGCACCGGCTGCTGCTCGACCAGGGTGTTCTCCAGCAGGGCGACGAGGCACTCGCCGGTACGCGGCACGCCGCACGCGCGCGCGTGTCGCCCGCGACGGCCGCCGAGACGGGCGTCAAGGAGGGCGACCTCCTCGCGGTGACCGGCCCCGAGGGAGTTGTCGAACTGCCGCTCCAGATCAGCGAGATGCCCGACCGGGTGGTGTGGCTGCCGCTGAACTCCACCGGCGGCGGCGTCGCCTCCGACACCGGGGCGCGGCCCGGCTCCCTCGTCCGCATCGGTCCGGCGGCCCTCGCCGGCGAGGCCCCCAAGGAGGTGGAGGCATGAGCCCGTACCTCGCCGCTGAAGACCTCTCGATGTTCGGCACCGACCCGTGGTGGCTGGTCGTCATCAAGGCGGTGTTCTGCTTCGCTTTCCTGATGGTGACCGTGCTGATCTCCATCGTCATGGAGCGCAAGGTCGTCGCCTGGATGCAGCTGCGCATCGGCCCGAACCGGCACGGGCCCTGGGGCATGCTCCAGTCGCTCGCCGACGGCATCAAGCTGATGCTCAAGGAAGACGTCATCGTCAAACGCGCGGACAAGGCGGTGTACGTCCTCGCGCCGATCGTCGCGGCCATCCCGGCCTTCATGGCGATCGCGGTGATCCCCTTCGGCCCGGCCGGCAACGAGGTCTCGATCTTCGGCCACCGCACCACGATGCAGCTCACCGACCTGCCGATCGCGATGCTCTACATCCTCGCGGTCGCCTCCGTCGGCATCTACGGCATCGTGCTGGCGGGCTGGAGCTCCGGATCGACGTATCCGCTGCTGGGCGGCCTGCGCTCCTGTGCGCAGATGATCTCGTACGAGATCGCGATGGGCGCGGCGTTCGCCTCCGTGTTCCTCTACTCGGGGTCGATGTCGACCTCGGCGATCGTGGAGCAGCAGACCGACCGCTGGTACATCCTGCTGCTGCCGCTCTCCTTCGTCCTCTACATCGTGACGATGGTCGGCGAGACCAACCGCGCCCCGTTCGACATGCCGGAGTCCGAGGGCGACCTGGTCGGCGGCTTCAACACCGAGTACTCGTCGATCAAGTTCGCGATGTTCATGCTCGCCGAGTACGTCAACATGGTGACCGTCTCGGCCGTCGCCACGACGCTGTTCCTCGGCGGCTGGCGGGCCCCCTGGCCGGTCAGCACCTTCTGGGAGGGCGCGAACCACGGCTGGTGGCCGATGCTCTGGTTCACGGTCAAGGTCCAGCTGCTGCTGTTCATGTTCATCTGGATCCGCGGCACGCTCCCACGCGTCCGCTACGACCAGCTGATGAAGCTCGGCTGGAAGGTTCTCATCCCGGTCTCGCTGGTCTGGCTGATGCTCGTCGCGACCGTGCGCGCCTTCAGGAACGAGGGCTACGACTTCGCCGACATCGCACTCTACGTCGGCGGCGGCGTGCTGGCCCTGCTGGTGCTCTCCTTCGTCGTCGACATGTTCCGCGAGAAGGCGAAGCAGGCCGAACCGCCGGCCGAGGCCCCGGTCGCCTTCGACCCGATGGCGGGCGGATTCCCCGTACCGCCCCTGCCGGGACAGGAGCTCCCGCCGGTCCCGCGACGCCCTTCGCGCAGCGAGCGGGAGCTCATTGTCAGTGGTGGGCCCGATACTCAGAGTGACGGATCTCTGGGCGGAACTACGGATGGAAAGGAGGCGTCCGATGGCTGAGGAACCGAAGGACACCAAGCCCGGTTTCCAGAACCCGGTGGCCGGCTTCGGCGTGACCTTCAAGGCCATGTTCAAGAAGCGGCTGACCGAGCAGTACCCGGAGCAGCAGAAGACCACGGCTCCGCGCTTCCACGGACGGCACCAGCTCAACCGCCATCCCGACGGCCTGGAGAAGTGCGTCGGCTGCGAACTGTGCGCGTGGGCCTGCCCCGCCGACGCCATCTACGTGGAGGGCGCGGACAACACCGACGAGGAGCGCTACTCGCCGGGCGAGCGGTACGGCCGCGTCTACCAGATCAACTACGCCCGCTGCATCCTGTGCGGCCTGTGCATCGAGGCGTGCCCCACACGCGCGCTCACGATGACGAACGAGTTCGAGCTGGCCGACTCCACCCGCGCCGACCTCATCTACACCAAGGAGCAGCTGCTCGCCGGTCTGGAGGAGGGCATGGTCGACACGCCCCACGCCATCTACCCGGGCACCGACGAACAGGACTACTACCGGGGCCTGGTCACCGAGGCCGCACCCGGTACGGAGCGGCAGGTCGCCCACTCCAAGGGCGAGGTCGTACAGGAGGCCGACTCGACCTTCGGCGGGACCGAGCCGGCGTCGGAGAAGGTGATCGGCCGATGACCGCCCAGCTCGCCGCCTACTCCACCTCCGGCGGAGAGGCCGTCCAGTTCTGGATCCTCGGCACGGTCGCGGTGATCGGCGCCCTGTGCACCATCCTCATGAAGAGGGCCGTGCACAGCGCCCTCTGCCTCGCCGGGACCATGATCATCCTGGCGGTGTTCTACCTCGCCAACGGCGCCTACTTCCTGGGCGTCGTACAGATCATCGTCTACACCGGCGCGATCATGATGCTGTTCTTGTTCGTGGTGATGCTCGTCGGCGTCACCGCGGCGGACTCCCTGAAGGAGACCATCAAGGGCCAGCGCTGGCTGGCCCTGCTGTGCGGGCTCGGCTTCGGCGTCCTGCTGATCGCCGGCATCGGCAACGCCTCCCTCAGCGAGTTCAACGGCATCGGCCAGGCGAACGCCGGCGGCAACGTGGAGGGCATCGCCGCCCTCCTCTTCACCCGGTACGTCTTCGCGTTCGAGATCACCGGCGCCCTGCTCATCACGGCCGCCGTCGGCGCCATGGTGCTCACCCACCGCGAGCGCACCGATCGCGCCAGGACGCAGCGCGAACTCTCCGAGCAGCGGGTCCGCGAAGGCAAGCAACTGCCGCCCCTGCCGGCCCCCGGTGTGTACGCCCGCCACAACGCGGTCGACATCGCCGGCCTGCTGCCCGACGGCACGCCCTCCGACCTCACCGTCAGCAAGACGCTGCGGGAGCGGGGCCAGGTCCGGGACGTCTCGCAGGAGGCGCTCAACGACCTGCGGGCCCTGGAGCAGCGTGCCGAGGAGCGCCTGGAGCGGAAGGCCATCGAGCCGACCACGTTCAAGCGGCCCGAGGAGGCGTCGAAGTGAACCCGGTCAACTACCTGTACCTCGCGGCCCTGTTGTTCACGATCGGTGCCACCGGCGTGCTGATCAGGCGCAACGCGATCGTGGTGTTCATGTGCATCGAGCTCATGCTCAACGCCTGCAACCTCGCGTTCGTCGCCTTCTCCCGGATGCACGGCAACCTCGACGGCCAGATCATCGCCTTCTTCACGATGGTCGTCGCCGCCGCGGAGGTCGTGGTCGGGCTCGCGATCATCGTGTCCTTGTTCCGCGCCCGCCACTCGGCCTCGGTCGACGACGCCAGCCTGATGAAGCTGTAAGGGGTCGGAAGAATCGTGGAGAACCTCATTGCGCTGCTGGTGGCGGCGCCCCTGCTCGGAGCGGCGGTCCTGCTGTGCGGCGGACGCCGGCTGGACGCCGCCGGCCACTGGATCGGCACGCTGCTCGCGGCCGTCTCCTTCGTGCTCGGCCTGGTGCTGTTCACCGACATGCTGGGCCAGGACGCCGAACACCGGGTCATGACCCAGCATCTGTTCAGCTGGATCCCGGTGGAAGGCTTCCAGGCGGACGTCGCCTTCCAGCTCGACCAGCTGTCCATGACGTTCGTGCTGCTGATCACGGGCGTCGGATCGCTGATCCACCTCTACTCCGTCGGGTACATGGAGCACGACGAGCGGCGCCGCCGCTTCTTCGGCTACCTGAACCTGTTCCTCGCGGCGATGCTGCTGCTCGTCCTCGCCGACAACTACCTGCTGCTGTACGTCGGCTGGGAGGGCGTCGGTCTCGCCTCCTACCTGCTGATCGGCTTCTGGCAGCACAAGCCCAGCGCCGCCACGGCCGCGAAGAAGGCGTTCCTGGTCAACCGCGTCGGTGACATGGGCCTGTCCATCGCGATCATGCTGATGTTCCTGTGGTTCGGCACCTTCGCCTTCGGGCCGGTGCTCGGCAGCCACGAGGAGGCCGGGCTCGCCGGTGCCGCCGGTGAGGACAAGCTGACCGCGATCGCCCTGATGCTGCTGCTCGCCGCCTGCGGCAAGTCCGCCCAGGTGCCGCTCCAGTCCTGGCTCGGGGACGCGATGGAGGGCCCGACCCCGGTCTCGGCCCTCATCCACGCCGCGACCATGGTGACGGCGGGCGTCTACCTGATCGTCCGCTCCGGAGCCGTCTTCAACGGCGCCCCGGACGCGCAGCTCGTCGTCACCATCGTCGGTGCCGTCACGCTCCTCTTCGGTGCGATCGTCGGTTGCGCGAAGGACGACATCAAGAAGGCACTGGCCGGCTCGACCATGTCGCAGATCGGCTACATGATCCTCGCCGCGGGCCTCGGCCCCATCGGCTACGTCTTCGCGATCATGCACCTGGTGACGCACGGCTTCTTCAAGGCCGGGCTGTTCCTCGGCGCCGGTTCGGTCATGCACGGCATGAACGACGAGGTGGACATGAGGAGGTACGGCGGCCTGCGGAAGTACATGCCGGTCACCTTCGTCACCTTCGGCCTCGGCTACCTGGCCATCATCGGCTTCCCGGGCCTGTCCGGCTTCTTCTCCAAGGACAAGATCATCGAGGCGGCGTTCGCCAAGGGCGGCACCGAGGGCTGGATCCTCGGCGCCTGCGCCCTGCTCGGCGCGGCCATCACCGCGTACTACATGACGCGCGTGATGCTGATGACGTTCTTCGGTGAGGAGCGCTGGCGCCACGCCCCGACGCCGTCCCCGGCCGAGCCGAGCGCGGAGCCCGCCGCCGAGACGCGCGGCGAGTACACCCCGCCGCACCCGCACGAGTCGCCCAAGGTCATGACGATCCCGATGATCGTGCTGGCCGTCGGGTCGGTGGGCGGCGGTGCGTTCTTCAGCATCGGCGACCGCTTCCTGCACTGGCTGGAGCCCATCACCGGACACGACCACGGCCACCCGCCGATCAGCGCCCTCACGGTCACGCTGGCCACGGTGGCCGTGATGGTCCTCGGTGTCGCCGTCGCCTGGGCGCAGTACGGCCGCCGCCCGGTGCCGGCCGTCGCCCCGCGCGGCTCGCTGCTCACCCGGGCCGCCCGGCGCGACCTGCTCCAGGACGACTTCAACCACGTCGTCCTGGTCCGCGGCGGAGAGCACCTCACGCGGTCCCTGGTCTATGTCGACCACACCCTGGTCGACGGCGTCGTCAACGGCACGGCGGCCTCGGTCGGCGGCCTCTCCGGGCGGATGCGCAGGCTGCAGAACGGCTTCGCCCGCTCCTACGCGGTCTCGATGTTCGGCGGCGCGGCGGTCATCGTCGCCGCGACCCTGCTGATGAGGGCGGTCTGATACCGATGTCCTTTCCTCTGCTGACAGTGACAGCGGCGCTCCCGGCCGTCGGCGCGATCGCCACGGCCGCCGTACCGGCCGCGCAGCGCACCGCCGCCAAGTGGCTGGCGCTGCTCTTCTCGCTCGCCACGCTCGTCCTGGCGATCACCGTCCTGGTGCGCTTCGACCCCGACGGCGAGCGTTACCAGCTCACCGAGTCCCACGCCTGGATCGCGGACTTCGGTGTCCGGTACGAACTGGGTGTGGACGGCATCGCGGTGGCGCTGATCGCGCTGACCGCCCTGCTGATCCCGTTCATCATCCTCGCGGGCTGGCACGACGCCGACCCGCTGGAGACGGGCAGCACCCGGTGGCGGCCGACGCAGGGCTTCTTCGCCCTGATCCTGGCCGTCGAGGCGATGGTGATCCTCTCCTTCGAGGCCACCGACGTCTTCCTCTTCTACATCTTCTTCGAAGCCATGCTGATCCCGATGTACTTCCTCATCGGCGGCTTCGGGGACCGTGCCCACGAGCACGGCGAGAAGACGGCCGCGACGCAACGGTCGTACGCGGCGGTGAAGTTCCTGCTCTACAACCTGGTCGGCGGTCTGATCATGCTGGCCGCGGTGATCGGTCTGTACGTGGTCGCCGGGAACTTCTCGCTCACGGAGATCGCCGAAGCCCGCGCCAACGGCTCGCTCTCCATGGCTACCAGCACCGAACGCTGGCTGTTCCTGGGCTTCTTCTTCGCCTTCGCGGTGAAGGCGCCGCTGTGGCCGCTGCACACCTGGCTGCCCAACGCGATGCAGGAATCCACCGCCCCGGTCGCCGTGCTCATCACGGCGGTCGTCGACAAGGTCGGCACCTTCGCGATGCTCCGCTTCTGCCTCCAGCTGTTCCCGGAGGCCAGCAAGTGGGCGACGCCCGCCATCCTCGTCCTGGCCCTGATCAGCATCATCTACGGGGCGCTGCTCGCGGTCGGCCAGCGGGACATCAAGCGCCTGATCGCCTACGCGTCGATCTCCCACTTCGGCTTCATCATCATGGGCATCTTCGCGATGACCAGCCAGGGCCAGTCCGGGGCGACGCTCTACATGGTCAACCACGGCATCTCGACCGCCGCGCTGATGCTGGTGGCGGGCTTCCTGATCTCCCGGCGCGGCTCGCGGCTCATCGCCGACTACGGCGGAGTGCAGAAGGTCGCCCCGGTGCTGGCCGGCACGTTCCTGATCGGCGGCCTGGCGACTCTGTCCCTGCCGGGGCTGGCGCCGTTCGTGAGCGAGTTCCTGGTCCTGGTCGGCACGTTCGCCCGCTATCCGGTGATCGGCATCATCGCCACCTTCGGCATCGTCCTCGCCGCGCTCTACACCCTCGTCCTCTACCAGCGGACGATGACGGGCCCGGTGAAACCGGAGGTCGCGGCGATGCCGGACCTCAGGGTGCGTGAACTCGTGGTCGTCGCCCCGCTGGTCGTACTGCTGATCTTCCTGGGCGTCTACCCGAAGCCCGTCACGGACATCGTCAACCCGGCGGTCAGACAGACGATGTCCGACGTACAGAAGAAGGACCCCCAGCCCGAGGTGGAGGCGGCCAAGTGAGCGCAACAGCCGTCCACAGCCTGTGGACAACCGCGGCCGAACCGATCACCAAGATCGACGCGCCGAAGATCGAGTACGGACAGTTGGCGCCCACGCTGATCGTCGTAGGCGCGGCGATCCTCGGGATCCTCGTCGAGGCGTTGGTACCGCGCAAATCCCGTTACTACGTCCAGATGTTCGTGTCCGTCGTCGCGCTCGCGGCCGCCTTCGCCGCGGTCGTCGCGCTCGCGGCCGACGGTTACGGCACGACCAAGGCGCGCATCGCGGCGATGGGCGCGATCGCCGTCGACGGACCGGCCCTCTTCCTGCAGGGCACGATCCTGCTGGCGGCGCTGGTCGGCCTGTTCACGTTCGCCGAGCGGCGGCTCGACCCGGTGGTGCACGGCAACCGCGTCGACTCCTTCGCCGCACAGGCCGCGTCCGTGCCGGGCAGCGAGAGCGAGAAGGCGGCGGTCAAGGCCGGGTTCACCACCACCGAGGTGTTCCCGCTGCTGATGTTCGCCGTCGCCGGCATGCTGATCTTCCCGGCGGCCAACGACCTGCTGACGCTCTTCGTTGCGCTGGAGGTCTTCTCGCTCCCGCTGTACCTGCTGTGCGCGCTGGCCCGCCGCAAGCGGCTGATGTCTCAGGAGGCGGCGGTCAAGTACTTCCTGCTCGGCGCGTTCGCCTCCGCGTTCACCCTGTTCGGCATCGCCCTGCTGTACGGCTACGCGGGCTCGATGTCGTACGCGACGATCGCGCAGGTCGTCGACGGCACGGTCCAGGACGTCAACCCGGCGCTCGCCGACACCATGGGCAACGACGCGCTGCTGCTCGTCGGCGCCGCGCTGCTGGTCATGGGCCTGCTGTTCAAGGTGGGCGCCGTGCCGTTCCACATGTGGACGCCGGACGTGTACCAGGGCGCGCCGACGCCGGTGACCGGCTTCATGGCGGCGGCGACGAAGGTGGCGGCGTTCGGTGCGCTGCTGCGGGTGCTGTACGTCGTCCTGCCGGGCCTGCGCTGGGACTGGCGGCCGGTGATGTGGGCCGTGGCCATCGTCACCATGCTGGGCGGTGCGATCGTCGCGATCACACAGACCGACATCAAGCGGCTGCTGGCGTACTCGTCGATCGCGCACGGCGGGTTCATCCTCGCGGGTGTCATCGCGACCACGCCGGACGGTGTGTCGTCCGTGCTGTTCTACCTGGCCGCGTACTCGTTCGTGACGATCGGTGCCTTCGCGGTGGTGACACTCGTACGGGACGCGGGCGGCGAGGCGACGCACCTGTCCAAGTGGGCGGGGCTGGGCCGGCGTTCGCCACTGGTGGCGGCGGTGTTCGCGGTGTTCCTGCTGGCCTTCGCGGGCATTCCGCTGACCTCCGGATTCGCCGGGAAGTTCGCCGTGTTCAAGGCGGCGGCGGAGGGCGGGGCCGCCCCGCTCGTCGTGATCGGTGTGATCTCGTCGGCGATCGCGGCGTTCTTCTACATCCGCGTCATCGTGCTGATGTTCTTCAGCGAGCCGCGGCCGGAGGGCCCGACGGTGGCCGTGCCGTCGCCGCTGACGATCACGGCGATCGGGGTCGGTGTGGCGGTCACGCTGGTGCTCGGTGTGGCGCCGCAGTACTTCCTGGATCTGGCGGGACAGGCGGGGGTGTTCGTGCGCTGACGCCGGGACTCGCCAGCGGATATACGACGTGGCCCGGCATCCTGCTCATGGATGCCGGGCCTCTGTTGCTCGTGGGGCCGGGTTACTCGCTCTGCTCGCGCCGCGTTTTGATCTTGGTGAGGTCCAGGTCCAGCGCGAAGGGGGCGTCGACCTTCATCCGCTCGCGGAAGATGCCCACGCTGGTGTAGGCGCCCGTGGTCGGTTCCAGCTCGAAGGCGTGGACCGCAGCGCGACCCTTCTCGCTCTCGACGCGCCAATAGTGGGGGATCTTGGCTCGCGCGTACTTGAGGGGCTTGGTCTCGCGGGCACGGGACACGGAGTCGTCCGATACGACCTCGATGGCCAGAAGAACGGCCTCTGCCGGGAACCGGGTCTGGTCCGGCTCCTTCACCACGCTCCCGCGCACCACGACCACGTCCGGCTCTGGCCTGTTCTGGCGGTCGATGTCGATGGTGAACTCACGAAAGACCTCGAATTCCGCTGGTGCCAGAGACTGGAGCTGCCACTTGAAGAAGTCAATGGCGCGCTCGTGAAAGATGGTCTGCGGACTCTCGAAGACCAAACTCCCGTCGATCAGTTCCGTGTGCGGAGGCAGATTCGGGAGGCGGTTTAGGTCATCGGCGGTCCAGCCGCCCTCCGGCGGGGTCGGCCAGCTCGGCGTGGACGCCTTCGTGCGACGCTCATCAGTGCTCCCATGGGACGGAGTCTCGCCGGGGCTTTCAGACTATCGGGCGGAAACGGGCGGGGCCTCCCGCGAACCTGTGGACGTCGGTCGTGTCCTTGACACAGGCGTTCGGGGCGGCCTGTGGATAACTCCGGGGCTGTCGGTGCGGGCGCCTATGGTGGACGCAGTGGTCGAGGGGTGACATACGGGGAACAGGACGATGGGCGCTATGGGCGGGACGGATGTGATGACGGACGTGGACGCGGTGACCGGGGCCTGGCAGGCCAGGCGGTGCCGGCGACGGCGCGGCACTGGCCACGCTGCACCGGGTCTTCGGATACGAGGCCTTCCGCGGTGAGCAGGAAGCGGTCATCGAGCACGTGGTCGCGGGCGGCGACGCGGTGGTGCTCATGCCGACCGGCGCCGGCAAGTCGCTGTGCTACCAGGTCCCGGCCCTGGTCAGGCCCGGTACGGGTGTGGTCGTCTCCCCGCTCATCGCCCTCATGCAGGACCAGGTGGACGCGCTGCGGGCGCTCGGCGTGCGGGCCGGGTTCATGAACTCCACCCAGGACTTCGACGAGCGACGGGTGGTGGAGGCCGAGTTCCTCGCCGGGGAGCTGGACCTGCTCTACCTGGCGCCTGAGCGGCTGCGGCTGGAGAACACGCTCGATCTGCTCTCACGCGGGAAGATCTCCGTCTTCGCCATCGACGAGGCGCACTGCGTCTCCCAGTGGGGGCACGACTTCCGGCCGGACTACCTGTCGCTGTCGCTGCTCGGCGAGCGCTGGCCGGACGTACCGCGGATCGCGCTCACGGCGACGGCCACACGCGCCACGC
This sequence comes from Streptomyces sp. DG1A-41, assembly GCF_037055355.1. Taxonomy (GTDB): domain Bacteria; phylum Actinomycetota; class Actinomycetes; order Streptomycetales; family Streptomycetaceae; genus Streptomyces. Next base: position 5,468,447 of record NZ_CP146350.1, read on the forward strand.
ACCAGGAGATCACCGAGCGGCTGAACATGCCGACGGCCCGGCACTTCGTGGCGAGCTTCGACCGGCCCAACATCCAGTACCGGATCGTGCCGAAGGCGGACCCGAAGAAGCAACTGCTGAGCTTCCTGCGCGAGGAGCACGCGGGCGACGCTGGCATCGTCTACTGCCTGTCGCGCAACTCGGTCGAGAAGACAGCCGAATTCCTCAGCCGCAACGGCATCGAGGCGGTGTCGTATCACGCGGGCCTGGACTCGGGTACGCGCGCGGCCCACCAGTCCCGCTTCCTGCGGGAGGACGGCCTGGTCGTGGTGGCGACCATCGCCTTCGGTATGGGCATCGACAAGCCGGACGTCCGCTTCGTCGCCCACCTCGACCTGCCCAAGTCGGTCGAGGGCTACTACCAGGAGACGGGCCGGGCGGGGCGTGACGGGCTGCCGTCGACGGCGTGGATGGCGTACGGGCTGAACGACGTCATACAGCAGCGCAAGCTGATCCAGTCGGGCGAGAGCGACGAGGCGTTCCGGCGGCGGGCCCAGGCCCACCTGGACTCGATGCTGGCGCTGTGCGAGACCGCCCAGTGCCGCCGGGGCCAGCTCCTCGCCTACTTCGGCCAGGACCCGGACCCGGCCGGCTGCGGCAACTGCGACACCTGCCTGACCCCGCCGGAGACCTGGGACGGCACGATCGCGGCGCAGAAGGTGCTGTCGACGGTGGTGCGCCTCCAGCGGGAGCGCGGGCAGAAGTTCGGCGCGGTGCAGATCGTCGACATCCTGCTGGGCAAGCGGACCGGCAAGGTGATCCAGTTCGACCACGACCAGCTGTCGGTGTTCGGCATCGGTGACGAGCTGACCGAGGGCGAATGGCGGGGTGTCGTCCGGCAGTTGCTGGCCCAGGGGCTGCTCGCGGTGGAGGGCGAGTACGGCACGCTGGTGCTGACCGAGGCGAGCGGGGAGGTGCTGCGGCGGGAGCGGGAGGTGCCGCTGCGGAAGGAACCGAAGAAACCGGTGACCTCCCGGTCGGGGTCCTCGTCGTCCTCGGGCTCGGGGCGGGGCGAGCGCAAGGGCAAGACGGTTGCCGCCGAGCTGCCCGAGGAACTGCTGCCGGCTTTCGAGGCATTGCGCGCCTGGCGGGCCGAGCAGGCGCGCGAGCAGGGCGTCCCGGCGTACGTCATCTTCCACGATGCCACGCTGCGGGAGATCGCCACGGTGTGGCCCGGTTCGGTGGCCGAGCTGGGTGGGATCAGCGGGGTGGGGGAGAGGAAGCTCGCGACGTACGGGGAGGGCGTGCTGGAGGTGCTCGCCTCGCTGGGCGGGCCGCAGGGGGCGGCACCGGCGGCCGACTCGTCTGAGGTGGCCGGCTCGACCGTGGCCCAGGCGCCCGGCCAGGACGCGGACGGCCAGGAGGAATGGCCGGAGCTGCACGGGGAGCCGGAGCCCGACTGGATATAGGGCCGAAGCGCCGGCCGGGGCAGCGGCAGGGACGCAGGGCACGGGCAGAGGTGGGCGTGCGTCGACCCGGCCCGCGCGTCGGCCTGCGCCCCCGGCCGCGCCGCGCAGCGGTCACGGGGCCCGAGCACGCGCGCCCGGCAGTACGACGGAGCCGAGGCCCCGCCACCGGCCGCCCGGGCCCGTACGGCTACGACAGGGCAGTCAGACCGGGCGCGAACACGATCAGCAGGGGCAGCAGAGGTACCAGCGCGGCCGTGGTCGTGGTCAGGGCCCGGTGCCGGCGGCCCAGCCGGGGCGGCGGTTCCAGAAGCCGGTCGACCCGCTCGCCCAGCAGGCGGTGGCTGGAGGCGCAGGACAGGACGCCGCGGTGCTGGTTGAGCTCGATCAGGGCCAGGGCCGTGGTCAGGTGACCGCAGCGGCGGGAGGCCGTGTCGTCGGCGGCCAGTTCGACCAGGCGGTGCGTCTGGTCGCAGAAGTGGGCGAACAGCGGGATGCGGGGGAAACCGGTGGCCAGGGCGGTGGACAGGTGCAGCAGCCAGTCGTGGCGGGCGCGGGCGTGGCCGCGCTCGTGGGTGAGGACGGCGTCGAGCTGGTGGTCCGTGAGGCGGTGCAGGGCGCCCGTGGTGACGATCAGCTGGGGCGGGCTGCCGGGCATCCACCAGGCGTCGGGGTACTCGTCCTCCAGGACCAGGAGGGGGCCGCGGGCGGCGGGCAGTCCGGCCGGCAGGTCGGGGGCGCGTTCGCGGAGGTGGGCGCGGGCCTGGGCTCGGCGCCTGCGCGCCTCGACGAGCTCACGGGCGAGCATCGCGGTCGTCCAGGCGGCACCGCAGGCCAGCAGCAGGGTGAGGGCGGCGGCCCCCGGCGGGGCGGTGGACAGGTCGTACGCCGCCGCCACCGCGGGCGGAGCCGGGGCGAAGAGCTGGGCGCGGACCGTGCCGAAGACGGCGGCGGCGCCCAGGGCGAGTGCCGTCACGCAGCACAGCAGGACGGTGGCGACCAGGCACTGCCACACCCAAAGCGCGACCACCGGTTCCCGCTCGGGCCAGTCGGCCCGGGTCAGCGCACGGGGAACGGGTACGGCGGCCGTCACGGCGACAACGCTCAGCAGGAGCAGGCAGACGGTCATTGCCACGGGCTCCGGTTCCTGGTCGGAAGAGGGGCGGCTACGGGTCGTGCGGGGGAGGGCGGATGCTGTGCGCACCGTTGGCGCGGCTGAAGTGCACACAGACGAGCGCGCCGAACGTGCCGTGCACCGCGCGCGTGCGGGCACACCGCCCGAGCCCAGTATGACGGTGCCGGGCGGTGTGAGTCAGGGGTCGCGCGGCATCAGAAGCGCGGGGAGGGGCGACTGTCGGCCAGAGCCGGGCACTGGATGTTGCGGGTCAGGACGTTGGTGACGGCGCATAGTGGTGGGCAAGATCGGTGGCGAGGTCGCGGAGGTGAGCCCTGGCTTCGGTGGGGCCGTGCACAGTGATGGCGCTCCCGAACGGCAGTAGTGCTCGCACGTCCTCCAGATGCAGGAAGCGGATCGTTACCTTGCGGCCAGTGGCGGATTCTTCATGGTCGTCCCGGACGAGTCGTAGGCCAAAGATCCGTTGCGCTCGCTCGATCTGGGTCTGGTCGATGGTGGCGCTGACCTCGATCGCGTGGTTGTGTTCCCATTGCTCAATGAGCGCTGCAGCGACGGTGGCCAGGGTCTGGTTCTCGCGGATCCGTCGTGGCTGGTCGACTTCTTTCCACGTCGTGATCCGTTCGAGTCGGTACATCCGTGGCACTCGGGCACAGTCGGCGACGAGGTACCAGATGCCGGCCTTGGCGAACAGCCCGTAGGGATCCACGACCAGGTCGCGTGGGCATGGCTCGCGTGGGCTGTCGTACTCGATCCGTAGCCGGCGACCTCGCCGCACTGCGCCGACCAGCGAAGCCGGAGTCGTGCCGAAAGCTCGTGCCTGACGCCAGGGACGGCTGTCCACGTGCACTACGTCGGTGAGCGGCAGGAGCTCATGAACTCGACGTGGCTGTGTAGCGACGATCTTGGAGAGCGCGCGCCGGCTTTCGACCGATGCGTTGAGCTCCGCACGTTGCTTCTCATCCAGCCCAGTGAGCGACAGATGATCACGCTCGCCCGGTGTGAGTCGCGTGAGATCGAGTCCGGATCCGGGCAGCATGATCACGCCTCCGAGGCGGCCCCGGTGTGCGGTCACCGGCAGACCGGCGTCGCGGAGCCAGTTCAGATCCCGGGTGATGGTTCGAAGGGACACCCCGAGCGCTGAGGCGAGTTCCTGTGTGGTCACGGCATCCCTCGATTTGAGGAGCAGCATCAGGGTGAAGAAGCGGTCTGGGGTCACACACCAATTTATTCAGGAATTGCGACACGATGCGGCGCATATCCCGGTCAGGCTGGTGGATGCGTACCTACCACCTGTGAGAAGGAACAACCATGACCACATCCGTCGTGTCCATCGTCTACGTGAACGACGCTCCCGCCGCAGCTCGTTTCTACGGCGACCTCCTCGGCATGAGCCCCTCGTTCGAGACTCCGGGATACATCACCTTCGACCTCGGGCCAGGCGCTGACCTCGGTCTGTGGTCTGGCCAGTTCGAGGATCTGTCACCGGACGTCCCGCGCACCAGTGAGGTTTGCCTGGCCATCGACGGTGGACCCGACGAGCTCAACGCGACCTTCAAGCAGTGGAAGTCCAACGGTGTCACGATCCTGCGCGAGCCTCATGATGCGGGGTTCGGGCTGACCTTCCTCGCAGCCGATCCTGACGGGAACCGTATCCGCGTCGCACCGAAGGGCTGAAAGGCCGCAATGCGGCAGGCGCGCACGATAGGTGTCGCGCCTGCCGTCGTCTGACTTCGAGGCGGTGAGAACAACCGGAAGCCGGGGAAGATCACCGCCCGCTGGGCCCGGACACATGGTGCACCTGGATGTGAAGAAGGTCGGCCGGATCCCTGATGGCGGCCGGTGGCGGATCCACGGCCGGGACAGCGATCAGGCCAAGGTCGCTAGTCGGGCGAAGTCGGCCGGGGCAAAGCGTGGCTACGTCTACCTGCACTCCGTCGTCGATGGTTTCTCACGGCTCGCCTACACAGAACCGCTGGGCGATGAGAAGGGCGCGACGGCTGCTGCTTTCCTCGCCCGGGCGAAGGTCTGGTTCGCCGACCACGGCATCAACCACATCCACCGGGTCGTCACCGGCAATGGCACTTGCTACCGCTCCGGCGACTTCGCCCGCATCGTCGGGCAAGGCACCCGGCATCAGAGAGCCAAACCATACACACCTCGGCACAACGGGAAGGTGGAGCGCTACCAGCGCATCATGGCCGAGGAAGTCCTCTACGCCCGCGAGTTCACCAGCGAGAACGCCCGGTCAGCCGCGATCACAGTGTGGAACATCCACTACAACTACCACCGGCCGCACAGTGCTGCCGCCGGAAGGCCGCCAGCAGCACGCCTCCGCGGAAGCGTCACCAACGTCGAGCCCTCATACAACTGGGGGCGTCCGCAACCCGCCTGCCCTCCGGGCGGACGCCGGGACTTTGCGGACACCCCCTGGAGCGCCGTCAGGCCGGCACCACCCGCCCCGTCACCTCGCCCAGTCCCACCCGTACACCGTCCGGGCCCGGGGCCCAGGCCGAGAGGGTCACCACGTCGCCGTCCTCCAGGAACGTCCGCTTGCCGTCGGGGAGTTCGAGAGGGTCGCGGCCGTTCCAGGTCAGTTCGAGGAGGGAGCCGCGCTCGCGGTCCGCCGGGCCGCTGACCGTGCCCGAGCCGTACAGGTCGCCGGTGCGCAGGGAGGCGCCGTTGACAGTCATGTGGGCCAGTTGCTGGGCGGCCGTCCAGTACATGGTGGAGAAGGGCGGCCCGGAGACGACGTGGCCGTTCACGGCGACGGTGATCCGCAGGTCGTAGCCACCGGGTTCCTCGTCGCTGTCGTCGAGGTAGGGCAGCAGCTCGTGCGTCCGGGCCGGCGGCGCCACCCGGGCCTCCTCCAGGGCGTCCAGCGGGGTGATCCACGCCGACACCGACGTGGCGAAGGACTTGCCGAGGAACGGGCCGAGCGGGACGTACTCCCAGGCCTGGATGTCGCGCGCGGACCAGTCGTTGAGGAGGCAGAGACCGAAGACGTGCTCGCGGAAGCCGTCGAGAGACACCCGCTCGCCCATCCGGGACGGCACGCCGATTACGAAGCCGACCTCCGCCTCGATGTCCAGGCGGACGGACGGGCCGAAGACGGGAGCCGGGTCCGTGGGCGCCTTGCGCTGGCCCGAGGGGCGTACGACGTCCGTGCCGGAGACGACGACCGTGCCGGAACGGCCGTGGTAGCCGATCGGCAGGTGCTTCCAGTTGGGGGTCAGGGAGTCCTCGGCGTCGGGGCGGAAGATCCGCCCGACGTTCCGGGCGTGGTGCTCGGACGCGTAGAAGTCGACGTAGTCCGCGACCTCGAAGGGGAGGTGCAGGGTCACCGAGGACAGGGGGTGGAACATCGGTGCGACGGTCTCGCGGTGGGACGGCACGGTCACCCATGCCGTCAGCGCCCGGCGGACGTCCGACCAGGCCGTGCGGCCCGCGGCCAGCAGCGGGTTGAGGGTCGGCTGGGCGAGCAGGGAGGCGTACGGGGAGCCGAGCGCGTGGGCCGCCGCGCCGGCGTCCAGTACGTGGTCGCCGAGCCGGACGCCCACGGTCCGGCGGGAGGAACCGGGGAGGGAGAACACGCCGTACGGCAGGTTGTGCGGACCGAAGGGGTCGCCCTCGGGGACATCGAAGGGGGGCATCGGGTGCTGCCTCGCTTTCGGGTGTGCCGTGTCGTCGCCACGTGTTCGTGGTCGTGCCACACGTTACGGGTGGCACACCGGTCCTGGGCAGTGTCCGAGGAGGCGGATACGGGCGAACGGGGCAGGTGGGCCCGGGTGGGACCGGACGGTGCGACTCCGGCGCGGCGGACGGGACGCCGCATTCGTACGTGCCGGAAGTTATCCACAGGACGCGACGCAATCTTGACGGAGCGGTGCGAACGGGGCGACTCTGGGCGGGTGCCGGAAGGCCTCGGGGAGGGGGCGTTCCGAGGGCACACTTGGGGGGCGGATGGCCATTGGGGAGGCCGGTCCGGGCTCGGTGCGGCGTGGTTCGCAGCTCAAGCTGCTGGAAGAGACCATGCGCGTGCGGCTCGGCCGGGAATGTGTGTATGTACCGTCGTGCCGTTTCGGGCTGTATGTGGCGCTGCGCCACTGGTGCCCGCCCGGCGGGCGGGTGCTGATGTCGCCGGTCAACGACGACGTCATCTTCTTCGTCGTGCTCGCGGCCGGACTGCGTCCGGTGCAGGCGCCCCTGAACCCGCTCGACGCGTCCATCGACATCGATGCCGTGCCGGACGAAACGTGGAGATCGGCGTCGGCTGTGCTCACGACGAACCTGTACGGGAACCCGGACCCGGCGCCGCGCCTCAGGCAGAAGTGCGACGCGTTGGGGATTCCGCTCTTCGAGGACGCGGCGCACGCCATCGGCAGCCGGGCGGGGGACCGGCCGGTCGGGGCGTGGGGCGAGGCCTCCGCGTTCAGCCTGTCCAAGCATGTCGGGGCCAAGGCCGGAGGCATGCTCTCCCTCGCCGACCCGGGGCTGCGGGACGCGGTGGAGAAGACCTGCGCGGGACTGCTCACGCCGCGCCGGCCGAGCTCCGAACTCGCCTACGTCATCCGCCCGTACGCGGAGGCGGCGGTGCGCGGGCTGCGGCTGCGGCGTGCCGCGTGGGCCGCGATCCGGCTGCTGGGGCTGGCGGACCGCGAGGAGATCCGGATGCCGCTGCGCCCGGACGAACTCGCGCGGGCCGCCCGCCGGGCGCCCGGGCTCGACCCCCACCATCCCTGGGTACGCGTCGACATGCACGACTACCGCCAGGAGTCCGGCCCGCTGCGGCTGCGACGCATCGGGCGCAAGCTCGACCGGCTGGACGAGGTGCTGGACGCCTGCCGGGCGGGCACGGAGCTGCTGCTGTCCACGCCCTGGGCCAAGCCGCGTGACGCGTACGGCACCCAGCCGTTGTTCCGCGTCCCGCTGTTCGTGGCGGACCGGGACGCGGCGATCGCGGCACTGGCACGGCAGGGCGTCGTCGTCGGCTACCTCTACGACCCGCCCCTGGACGACTACGCCGGCGCGGAGTTCACCGACCCCTCACCGGACCCCGAGGCGGCCCGCTGGTTCGCGCGGCACGCGCTGCCCGTGGACCCGCTGCGGGCCCGGACGGTCGTCGAGGTGCTGGAGCGGTCCGGGGCGCAGCCGGTCGAGGCACCGGGAGAACCACCCCGTGACAGGCCGACACCGGGAGGGCTGGGTTAGTCCCGTGGCTGAGATCCAGGTGCACGAGCCCGCCGCCACGCGCGCCGACGGCGGCGGACCGAAGCCTGCCGTCGACGAGCACACGCACGACTCGCTGTTCAAGAACGCCTACTTCCTCATGCTCAGTACCGGCGTGTCCGCCGTACTGGGCCTGGGGTTCTGGCTCGTGGCCGCCCGCTACTACTCCGAGGAGGCCGTCGGCCAGGGCTCTGCCGCCATCGCCGCGATGCGGCTGCTCGCCAGCATCACGGCGACGACGATGATCGGCGCCGTCGTCCGTTTCGTCCCGCGCGCGGGACGGGGGACCGGGCGCCTGGTGTGGGGCACGTACGCGGCCAGTTCGCTGGTCGTGGCGCTCGCCGCCGCCGTCTTCCTGCTCACGCTCGACGCGTGGGGAGCGTCGTACGCACCGCTGGGCACGCCCATGGCGGGCGCGGTGTTCGTCGCGGCGTGCGTGGCCTGGGCGCTGCTCACGCTCCAGGACGGGGTGCTCACCGGACTGCGCAAGGCGGAGTGGGTACCGGCCGGGAACGCGGTGTTCTCGGTCGGGAAACTGGCCCTCCTGGCCGTCTTCGCCGGCATGCTGCCCGTCCTCGGCATCTTCGTGTCCTGGGCGGTGGCGATCGCCTTCTCCACACTGCCGCTGGGCTGGCTGATCTTCCGCCGGCTCATCCCGCGCCAGGCCGACCTCGACGGCGACAAAGAGCCCCTGAAACTCCGCGACATGGGCCGCTTCCTGGCCGGGGACTCGTTGGGCGCGCTGTTCAGCCTGGCGATGATCAACCTGCTGCCGGTGATGGTCGCGGTCCGCTTCAGCGCCGCGGAGAACGGCTACTTCTACGTGGCGTACACGGTCGGCGGCACGATGGAGTTCCTGGCCATCAACATGGCCTCGTCCCTCACCGCGCACGCCTCCCACGACCCGCGGCAACTCGCCGACGGCGTCCGGGGCGCACTGCGGCGCATGACGCTGCTGCTGGTCCCGATCGTTCTGGTGCTGGTCCTCTTCGCCCCCTACATCCTCACGCCCTTCAGCCCGGACTACGCCGAGCACGGCTCGACCGTGCTGCGGCTGCTCGCCCTCGGCGCGCTGCCGCGGGTGGTGGTGGAGCTGTACATCGGCGTCCTGCGCGTGCAGGGGCGTACGGGTGTGCTCGCCGCGCTCCAAGGCGCCATGTGCGCCCTGGTGCTGGGCAGCGCGACCGTGCTGTTCACCCCGGCCGGGATCGCGGGCGCCGGCTGGGCGGTGCTGCTGAGCATGACGCTGATCGCCGTCGTCTCCACGGTCGGGCTGCGAGCGGCACTGCGGCACAACGACAGCGCACCCGCGGCCCGTACGCCCGCCGATCCCTCCTACGGCACCCGCTGGGCGAAACTGAACGCCACCGCCGGGTACGGCACGACCTGGGCACGCCGGGCCCAGGACCAGCGCAAGGACGGCGACGAGGACGACGCGGACACGGTCACGTTGTTCATAGGGCGCCCCGGGTACGAACGTGAGGCGCTCCAGGCGGACACGCTGGCGCTGATCGTGCGGCCGCATCATCCGGACGGGCCGCATCATCCGGACGCCGCGGAGCAGGGGGCGAGCCACGAGGAGGCCGGGGCCGTCGACACGGCGGCCGCCCCGCCGGCCCCGCGCACCCGGCGGCGCCCGGACCGCCCGAGGCCGGGGACGAAACCCAGGAGCGGCGGCTGAGAGGCGCCCTCTGGAGCCTGCTCGGCGTCGCCACGGTCTTCTTCTGGGCGCCGTTACGCGACATGCCCTGGCAAGACGCTGCCACCGGAGCGGAACTGACGGGACGTCAGTTGCTGGAGGGCCTGCCGTTGCCGTCGCTCACCGCGGGAGGCATGCTGCTCGTGGTGTTCGTCGCCGCCGTCACGCTGTGCACCCGGCGCGACCCGTGGCTGCCCGGCGCGGCGCTGTACGCCGCCCTGCTCGCCCTGTACGCCGCACCGGTCGCCCTCGGCCGGGAACCGCGGCCGGTGGACGGGGCGTTGTATGGGAAGACGGCCGGCTTCCTCGCGGACGCGGTGGGGCTCGACGGCCCCGAGCCGCTGCTTCGCTGGGCGCCGCCGGTCTGCCAGCTGCTGTGCCTCGTACCGCTGTGGCTGCTGCTCGCGAGCGCGGGCGGACGGCTGACGTGGCCGCGGCGCTGGGGGGTTCTGTATCTCGTCTCGGTCGGCGGCTGGGCGTGGCGTGATGCGCTCGCACCGGTCGCGCCGCCCCTGCTCGCCGTACTTGTCGTACTCGTCCTGCTCCTGCCGGTGTGCCGCCGTGCCGCGTCGGCCAGGGGGCCAGGGCCCTTCTGATGGATCTCCGCAGCGTCACGACGCCCGGCACGCACGCTCGCCGCACGGTGCGGAGGGCCAGGTGGCTCCGCCACATGACCCTCCGCACCGCACGCCGATCGCACGCACCGAACGCCGCTCCTTCTCCTTCGGATATCCATCAGAAGGGCCCTAGCGCACCGCAGAAGGCCGAACGGCCGACCCAGCGACTGATCAAGCTCCAGAGCCGAACAGAGCCGAACCGCCAGGGGGGAACCACCGTGCGTCCGCCAGTAACTCCGAGGGAGAGATCCACGCCAGAACCCACACCGGCACGGGACGGCGCGAGCACCCCCGGCGGTAGCCCCGAGACCTCCGGTCAGTCCTCCAGTTCCTCCTCCTCGGAGTCGTCGAGCCCCGCTCAGGAGCCCGTGACGGACCTGTCCGATCTGCCCCCTGCCTTGTCCGGGCGGCGCGCGCTGGCCTGGCCCGGCGTTCCGCTGATCGCCGCCCTCGCCCTGTGGGCGTACGCCATGCGGCACACCGACGTCTCGCGGCTCGACGACTACGGGCTGGTCACCGCGCTGCACCCGACCTTCTGGGCCGGCCTCGTGGTGCTCACGACCGGGTTCTGGTTCACGGTCCGCGATCCGCGCCGGCCGGGCGCCTGGGCGGCGGCGTACGTCCTCGGGCTGCTGGTGATGGAGCGGGTGACGCAGGCCGTGCTCTACCCGACCCCGCTGTACGCGTGGGCGTGGAAGCACGAGGCGGTCATCGACCATCTGCTGACGGCAGGAGGTCTGCAAACGGCCGACCAGGTCGGCGACATGGCGGTGTACGACCAGTGGCCGGGCTTCTTCGCCGCCCAGGCCGCCCTGGTACGGCTGCTGGGCGTGGAGTCCTCGGCGATGTTCATGGCCTGGTGGCCCCTGGTCTCCAGCCTGATGCTGCTGCTCCCGCTGCTGCTGATCTACCGCACCTTCACGGAGGACCGGCGGCTGATCTGGACCGCCATCTGGCTCTTCTATGTCGCCAACTGGGTCGGGCAGGACTACTTCTCGCCCCAGTCCGTGGCCTACGCGCTGCACGTCGGCGTCCTGGCCGTGGTCCTGCGCCGCTTCGGCCGGTCCGCCGGGCGGAGCGGGCGGCCCCGGCAGGCCGTGTGGACGGTGGTGCTCACCGTCATGATCGCGGCGATCGTCATCTCCCACCAGCTCACCCCGGGCATGCTGGTCGTCTGCCTGGTCGCCCTGTGCCTCAGCCGCCGCTACCGCGACTGGGTCCCGGTGGTCACGACCGTCGTGATCTTCCTGGCCTGGTGTCTCACGGCCGCGTTGCCCTTCCTGTCCGCGGCGATGCCGGACATGATCCGCTCCATCGGTGACGTCGGCGCCAACGTGGAGACGGGGTACGGCGCCACCCCGACCGGCACCGGAGCGATCGCGACCTCCTGGGCGGCTCGGCTGCTGTCCGGGTCCGTCCTGCTCCTCGCTGCCGTCGGAGTCCTGCGTCAACGGGTGCTGCGGCACCGGGCCCGGCCCTTGCTGCTGATCGCGGCGGCCCCGCTGCCGATGTTCGCGGCGAGCAGCTACGGCAGCGAGATGATCTTCCGGGTGCTGCTGTTCATGCTGCCCGGTGCCGCGTTCTTCGCCGCCGCCGCGCTGCTGCCCAAGGTCCGCACGCTGGCCGCCGACGCCGCCGCCAGGGAGGCCGGCGGTCGGCAGGCCGCCCCCGTGAAGGCCCGCAGACGGGGGCTCGGCACCTGGGTGGGGCCGGCCGCACTGCTCGGCGGAACCCTGGCGTTCGTCCCGGCCTACTCGGGCAAGGACCGGATCAACTACTTCCCGCCGCAGGAAGTGGCCCTCGTACGGCAGCTCTTCGACCAGGCACCCGACGGCTCGCTCGTCGTGGCCGCCAACCGCAACTACCCGCTGGCGTACGCCTCCTACTGGAGCGTCGACCACTACTGGTTCCTCGACGACGCCCGCAGCCACGTCGACCGGATCGTCAAGAACCCGGCCGGCACCCTCGCCAGTGACATGGCCGGGGTGGGGCGGCCGGCCCGGGCCTACTTCCTCCTCACGCAGGGGCAGTTGGCCAACTCGGAGATGAACGGACAGCTCGACAGGGCGCAGCTGGACCGCATCCAGAAGTCCGTCGCCGCCTCACCACGGTTCCAGCTCGTGGCGGAGAACAGCGCCGGATGGCTCTACGTACTGAAGCAGGCGCAGGGAGCGGAGCGATGACACCGCAGGAGCTCGTGGTCCGGATGCTGCCGCCGTTCGGCGGCTGGCTCGCGCTCGCCGCGCTCGCGCTGCCCGGCGGGTCGCCGCTGCGGGGCGCCGCCGTCGCCCTCTTCCTGGCGGCGGGCCCGGGCGCGGCCGTGGTCAGAGTCTGCGTCCCCGCGCTGGGGGCGCGGCCCGCCGAAGGGCCCGTCGAGCGCCGGGACCCGGACTTCGCCCGCCACTCCGACCTGCTGGAGCGGCTGATGCTCGTGCTGTTCCTGAGCATCGGCGCCGTGATGCTCGTCGCGACCGTGCTGATCGCCACGCACACCTTCAGCGCGCAGCGGGTGCTGCTGACGCTGTCGCTGCTGACCACACTCGCCGCGTTCTGCCCGCCGCTGCGCGCCTCCCCGCCGCCGAGGACGACACCGAGGACACCGAAGGGTTCTGCTCAGTGAGCTTCAACCGTCCCCACCGTCCCTTTCGCCGCCGGCCGACCACGACCGGACAGCATCGCAGGAGACCACAGTCACACGAAGAGCAGCCGTCCGCCGGCCGGTTCACATCGCGCCGGCGCCGTCTGCTGATCATGTCCGCCACGGTCGTCAGCGCCGTCCTGGTCGCCGGACTCACCCTCCGCAACGCCTCCGGGCCGGACCCGGGAGCCGCCGGTTCCAAGGCGGACTGCCGCCCCACGGCGCTCCTGGAACCGCCCTGCGGCGCCTGGTTCGGGGCGTTCGTGCCGCACGAGCGGGACGATCTGCCGGAGAAGGTGCGCGCCTACGAGAAGCGCGTCGGCCGCGAACTCGACATCGTGTACACGTACCACGACATGTCCCTGCCCGAGGGCACCCGCCGGGAGGGCCAGTTGCTCACCCCGGAGGAACAGAGCGTCGGCGAGGACCGTCTGCTGCTGCTGTCCTGGGAGAGCAAGTGGTGGGGCGGCACGAAGAAGCAGCAGCCGACCTGGAAGCAGATCGCCGCCGGCGAACTGGACAGGACCGTCATCGACGTCCAGGCCAAGCGGATCAAGGACTACGGCAAGAAGGTGTTCCTCTCCTTCGACCTGGAGATGGACACCCGCACCCCGGCCAACGGCACCCCCGCCGAGTATGTGAAGGCGTACCGGCACATCCACGACCGCTTCCGTGAACTGGGCGTCGACAACGTGGTGTGGACGTGGATCACCACCGGTTATCTCGACCACGCCGAGGAGATGAAGCGGATGTATCCCGGCGACGAGTACGTCGACTGGATCGGCTACAACCAGTACAACTACTACCGCTGCCACAACACGGGCTGGCTCAGCTTCGCGCAGACGCAGCACGCCGCGCACGACTGGATCCGTAAGAACATCTCCGACGACAAGCCGCTGATGCTCTCCGAGTTCGGCACCGCCGCGGACTCGGCCCGCCCGCAGCGGCAGGCCGAGTGGTACGCGCAGGTGCCCGGTGTACTGAAGGGCCTGGAGGGCGTCAAGGCCGCCCTCCAGTGGAACTACCGCGACCCCGGCCCGCACTGCAATCTGGCCCTGGCGAACGAAGCGGCCTGGGACAGCCTGCGCGAGGCGGTCGCCGACCCGTACTTCAACCAGCCGCTCAAGTAACTCGGGCAGGGATCAGCCTGCGAACTCGGGCCCGCGCACCACCGCGCGGGCCCGCCGGTACCACCGCCACGCGATCGTCTTCGGCCCGTCCCGGTACGGCGCGACCCGCGCGCCCGCACCCGCCAGCCAGCCCTCCACGTCGGCGACGGTGTGGGTACGCCGGACGATGAGCCGGGCGATGCGGTAGCGCTCGTCGCGGTCGGAGCTGAGCGCGTGCCGAACGGCGGTCGCCGTCTCGTAACCGGCCCGGGCCGACATCGCCCGTACGCGCGGGCTGTTGTAGCCGTGCGGATAGGCGAGATGGCGCACCTCGTGCCCGAGGGCGTCCTCCAGCACGGCCTTCGACGAGCGCAGTTCGTACGCCAGTTCCTTGCCGGACAGGGTGTCGAGCTGCGCGTGCGTGACGGTGTGGCTGCCGATCTCCATGCCGTAACGTTCCAGCTCCGCCGCCCGGTCCAGGGTCATCATCGGCGCGGGCGGCAGCAGACTGCGGCCGCCCGGGGCGATGGCGCCGGTGGTGAGATAGGCGGTGGCGGGCAGCGCCCGCTCGGCCAGCGCCTCGGCGGTGGGGCCGGGCAGATCGGCGAAGCCGTCGTCGAAGGTGAGCAGCACGGGCCGGGGCGGCAGGGGCGCCCGCCCGGCCAGGTGGTCGGCGATCGTACTGATCGTGACGGGCGTACGGCCGCTGTCGACCACGGCGTCGAGATGCGCCGCGAACTGTGTCGGGGTGACCGTGAACTCGGCGATCCAGTCGGGCGGATCGTCCATCACGGAGTGGTACAGGAAGACCGGGATGGCCGGGGAGCCGGCCGCACCCGGTGGCGATATCGGCCCCTCACCGTCCTGCGCGCCCCGCTCCGCCCGGCCTCTGCCGTCTCCCTGCCTCTCACCACGCGCACGCGCAGACGTCCTCATCTCGCCCCCTCAACACTCGCGCGCAGCGCCCGCCGCGCGCGCAGATAGCCGACAGGCCCGTACACCATCCCCCTGCGCTGCAACCGCGACAGCCGCCGCGGCCACGGATGCGTCCGCACGTCGTGGTCGCCCGGCGCCCCGCCGACCTCCGTCTCGCGTACGGCGGTCAGCGTGCGGGCGTGGGCGAGGCCCCGGGGCAGCCTCGCGAGGAACGCCGGCAGCAGCGCGGGGCGGTTCACGAGCACCGCGGTGAGATAGGCGGTGAGCCCGGCGCCGTAGCCGTACGCCTGGGTCTCCAGGTCCCGCCAGGTCTCCCGGTGGTGGTGCCAGACCAGGGCGTACGGCGTGTAGCGCAGCCGGTGCCCCTGGGTCAGGACGCGGACAAAACCGTACAAGTCATCGCCGCCCCGGGCGGCCGTACCGGCGCCGGTGGCCGGGTCGAAGCCGCCGACCTCACGCAGCACCGCCGTACGGAACGCCATGTTGGCGCCCGAGCCGAACCGCCCCGCCGTGAACGGGAACAGCGGCTCGTCGCCCGGAGGACGCGCCGTGTCGTACGTCCTTGGAGTGAAGCCTTTCGCGAAGCCGCCGTGGCTCTCCAGCAGCACCTGGGCCGGGGTGGTCAGCCGCGCGGGCAGGATCAGCCCGGTGCTGCACCCGAGTCCGTGGTCGGCGGCGAAGGGCGCGGTCAGTTCGGTCAGCCAGCGCGGATCGGCGACCACGTCGTCGTCCGTGAAGGCGACCACCTCGCCCCGCACGGCCGCGAGCCCCGTGTTGTGCGCGACCGCGAGGCCGGGCACCGGCTCGCAGACGTACCGCACGCGCTCGGCGTACTTCCGCTCGACCAGTTCCCGCGTCTCGCTCGTCACGGGAGCGTTGTCCACGACGACGATCTCGAACCGCGGATGGTCCTGCGCCAGCACCGAGTCCAGTGCCCGGGCCAACTGCCCGGCACGCTCCCGGGTCGCGATGACGACACTCGCGTACGGCGGCTCGGCGGGCCCACGGGCTGCCTCGGGCCTGCGGGCTTGTCCGGGGTCGCCGGTTTCCCCGGTCCTGCGGGCCTCTCCGCGGTCGCCGGTTTCCCCGTGCCCACCGGCTTCCCCGCGTTCACCCGCAAGGACAGGCGCGCATTCCGCCCGCGCCCGCGCCGTGAGCACGGCCTTCGCGTCCGCCCCCTCCGGCACTCGCGCGAGCAGCGTCCCAACGGGCTGCCCGCCCTGCCTGACCAGCACGAACACATCACCGTGCGTCACCGGGTGGCTCCCCGGCCCCGGTCTGAGCACCGCCTCGTCACCGTCGAGGTCCAACTCGGCGACCTGCACCGACCCGATGTCCAGGAACCGCCGTATCTCCTCCTGCGCACGCGCCGAACGGGCCATGCGCCCTCCCCCTCGTCGTCAGGTACGGCGCAGCCGAGCCGCGCCCTTCAGGGTCCGCGCGGCCAGCGACGCAAGCCGTGGCCTGCCGCGGACGAAGCTGTGCGCGCGGCGCGCCGGCTCGCGGCTCAGCCAGTGCAGTGCCGCGCCCGCCCCCGGACGCATCACCGCGCCCTCGTACACGGGCAGTTCGCCCGTCTTGAGCGCGTCCTTGTACTCGGCCGCGCCCCGCCCCAGGTCGAGCATGCCGATGCCCTCGGCGGCCGCCGCCTCGGCCATGCGCAGGTGCAGCACCAGACCCGGCGAGTACTTCGCGAACTCCGGGTCGTAGGCAGGGAACCAGCAGGCCAGGACCGACGCCGAACGCAGGCCGAAATGCGCGGCCAGGGGCCGCTCCCCGGCGTACAGCACGGACAGCGTGCCGCTGCACTCCGGCGCCCGGGTCTGGGCCAGCCGCCCCACGAGCCGGGTGATCCACTCCCGGGCGAACCGGTCCCGGCGGCCCGTTCTGCGATACTGCGCGGACTTCCACTCCGTGAGCGTGCGCAGCGCGGCGGGTTCGCGCTCGTCGAACACGAACCGCAGCTCGCCGACCTGCCGGCCCAGTCTGCGCTCCTTGGCCAGGGTGGTCTTCAGGAACTTCGGCGACTGGGCGCGCAGCACCGACTCGTACGTCTCGTAGCCCTTCTCCACGTCGATGACGTAGGTGGCGTGCTCCTCGGCCGCGTACCGGACGAACAGCCGCTGCTCGGCCTCCAGGTTGTCGAAGGCGAAGCTCGACAGCGAGCAGGCCCGCAGCAGTTCACGCGTGTCCAGCTCCAGGCCGGGCCGCAAAATCGCGCCCTGCGCGTCCGAGACGCCGAGCCCGATCGCCCGGCCCTGTCCCAACGGGCCCCGCTCATGGGGCAGGAAGCCGGCCGGCTCCAGCCCCTCGTACACCACCGCTATCCGCGCCTGCGGCCTCACCAGGCCGACGGCTTCGGTGAACTCCGGTTCCATGAAGGGGTTGCGCGGTGTCTCCGACGCCGCGCGCAGCGCGCGCCAGCGCTCCCTCTCCCCCTCGCCGAGCTCCCCGGGCCCAGCCACACGTATGCGCCCACTGCTCAACCCGACCCCCCGATCAAGTCCCCCTGGACACTTGGAAGGTACCGCCCGAGATGGCCCCGACGGTAGGTAGCGGACCATGTTGTTGCCAACTGGTGCAGAGGCCTTCAACCGGGCAATCGGCGTCCGTCGGGCGGTGAAACGAAAGGGCGCGCTGTCCGTATTCTCTGATCATGGCCGCACCCATCGCATATTCACTCATCGCCACCGACCTGGACGGGACGCTGCTGCGCGGCGACGACACCCTGTCCGACCGGTCTCTCGCCGCGCTCGCGCGGGTGGCGGACGCCGGTGCCCAGCACCTCGTGGTGACGGGCCTGGCGCCGAGAGTGCGGCCGCTCCTGGACGACCTCGGCGCCACGGGGCTCGCGGTGTGCGGGCAGGGCGCTCAGGTGTACGACGCCGGCGCGGACCGGCTGCTGTGGTCCATCACCCTGGACCGTGAGCTGGCCGAGACCGCCCTCGGCAAGATCGAGGCCGAGGTGGGGCAGGTGTACGCCGCGGTCGACCAGGACGGCGTCGACGGGCTCACGCTCATCGAGCCGGGCTATCTCATGCCGCACCCGACCCTGCCCGCGGTTCGGGTCGACCGGCGCGACGAGCTGTGGGGCGAGCCGATCAGCAAGGTGCTGCTGCGCCATCCCTACCTGAGCGACGACGAGTTGGCGGCGACGGCCCGCTCGGTGGTCGGGTCGCTGGCGACGGTGACGATGTCGGGGCCCGGCACGGTCGAGCTCCAGCCGTGCGGCGTCACCAAGGCGACGGGCCTGGCGCTGGCCGCCGAGCACCTGGGGCTGCGGCCGGCGGACACCCTCGCCTTCGGCGACATGCCCAACGACATCCCGATGTTCGACTGGGCCGCCCACGGCGTCGCGATGGCCAACGCCCATCCCGAACTCAAGGCCGTGGCCGACGAGGTCACCCTGTCGAACGAGGACGACGGCATCGCCGTCGTCCTCGAACGACTGCTGGG
The DNA here is from genome assembly GCF_037055355.1 of Streptomyces sp. DG1A-41. GTDB lineage: Bacteria > Actinomycetota > Actinomycetes > Streptomycetales > Streptomycetaceae > Streptomyces. Next base: position 5,486,708 of record NZ_CP146350.1, read on the forward strand.
CGGGACGGCTCAGTACGGGCCGTTGACGTTGTCGATCGAGCCGTAGCGGTCGGCCGCGTAGTTGCAGGCCGCGGTGATGTTGGCGACCGGGTCGTACGGGTCGTAGGGGGTGCCGGGCACGTGGTACGCGGCGAAGGTCGGGTCGATGACCTGGAGCAGACCCTTGGACGGGGTGCCCTTGGCGGCGTTCGAGTCCCAGTTGTTGATCGCCTGGGGGTTGCCGGACGACTCACGCATGATGTTGCGGTAGATGCCGTCGTACGAGCCCGGAATCCCCTTCTGCGCCATGATGTCCAGTGCCTCGCGGATCCAGCCGTCCAGGTTGTTGGCGTAGGTCTTCGCGGAGGCCTGGGTGGCCTCGGCGACGCCGCCGGCGGGCTTCGCGGCCGGCTTGGCGGGGGCGGACGACTTGGTCGCCGTCTTCTTCACGGTGTCCGCCTTGGCCGTCACCTTCAGCTTCAGACCCGGGTGGATCAGCTGCGGGTTGTCGCCGACGGCGGCGCGATTGTCCTTGTAGAGCTGCTTCCAGCCGCCCGACACGTCGTACTTGTCCGCGATGCGGTAGAGCGTGTCGCCCTTGGTCACGGTGTACGTGAGGGACTTGGCGGGCTGGGCCGCCTGCGGCACGGACTGTGCGGCGGCGGGTGCGTTCTGGGCCGGCTGGGCGGCGCTGGCGTGCGTCGCGCCGAGCAGCGGGAGGGTGAGTGCCGCTCCGCAGGTGCCGGCGGCTGCGACACGACGGGTGAGCTGATTGCTTCTGCGGCGACGGTGGTTGCCTCGGGGCATGGCGATATTCCTCTCCGACGCCTGCGAGGTGAGCTGTCGGGTTCGGGCCGGGAGGTGCCCGGCCGCCCACGGCGCTGTGCGCCGTACGCGGCTTCACCCCGAGCCGTTCCGCTGCGCGGACCGGCGACTTACCTGGGTCCCCCGCTCCTGCCATGCGTGAGTGAGTGGGTTCGTGTGGGGAGTCCGGGCGGTGGCAGGATTCGGCGTCCGCCGGACAGGCCCGGAACGTATGCGAGAGCACATGTCGGGAACAAGCGCCGAAGTCACATATCGTGCCGGTTGACCTGTCAGGGGCGTATGGGGCGCTTGATCCTTTGCGGGAGCCAAGGCTCAACTCGCGTTCGGCGGAAGGAGGTACGGGCCGGTGCCGGAGTGGGGCGTCGCAGGGGATAACGTGATTCAACTCACTGATCACGAGTCTGTGGGGCAATTTCCATCAAAGGGAATTCGCTTATCTAACGCGGCAAATCGTGCATAGCGCACTACCTCCTGGTAAGTCGACAAATGTCTGCTCTTATGAGCTGATCGAAAACATTGCGGTCGTGATCGGATACCACCCGGCCTGTAACCATGGGCACTGGTGGTGATCGAAACGTGACCGGATACGCTGACTCGAGTGATGGCAGCGACCTATCGACAATCCGCGTAATCACCGGCAGACACCAGCAGACAGGAGACCCCTCGTGACCGACGTCGGGCCGTTCGGGCTGAGCGTGCGGGACCAGGCTCTGGAGGCCGATGTCCAGGCCGGGTTGGCGGCTGTCGAGGAAGGCTTGCTCGAGGCCACCAAGAGTGAGGTGCCCTTCATCACGGAGGCCGCCCAGCACCTGGTCCGGGCCGGCGGCAAGCGGTTCCGTCCGCTGCTCGTGATGCTCTCCGCCCAGTTCGGCGACCGGTACGCGCCCGGGATCGTGCCGTCGGCCGTCGTCGTGGAGCTGACCCACCTCGCCACGCTGTACCACGACGACGTGATGGACGAGGCCGCCGTGCGCCGCGGGGTGGCGAGCGCGAACGCCCGCTGGGGCAATTCCGTCGCGGTCCTCACCGGCGACTTCCTCTTCGCCCGCGCCTCGCACATCCTGGCCGACCTCGGCCCGGAGGCGGTGCGGGTGCAGGCCGAGGCGTTCGAGCGGCTGGTGACCGGCCAGATCCTGGAGACGGCCGGACCGCAGGACGGCCGCGACCCCGTCGAGCACTACCTGGACGTGCTGGGCGGCAAGACCGGCTCGCTGGTGGCGGTGTCGTGCCGGTTCGGCGCGATGATGTCCGGCGCCGACGAGACGGTCGTGGACGTGCTGACCCAGTACGGCGAGCGGCTCGGCGTGGCCTTCCAGCTCGCGGACGACGTCCTGGACATCGCCTCCGACTCCCACGAGTCCGGCAAGACGCCCGGCACCGACCTGCGCGAGGGCATCCCCACGCTGCCGGTGCTGCGGCTGCGCGAACGGGCCGCCCGGCTCGGGCTCGCGGACGACATCGCCCTGTGCGAGCTGCTCGACTCCGACCTCACCGACGACGACCGGCACGCCGAGGCCCTGCGTCTGCTGCGGGCCCACCCGGCGCTGGAACAGGCCCGGCAGGACACGATCCGCTACGCCCAGGACGCCCGCTCGGCGCTGGCCCCGCTGCCGGAGTGCGCCGCGAAGGAGGCGCTGGTGGAGCTGTCCGACGCGGTGGTGCACCGGGCCGGCTAGCCCGTCTTTCCCGTACGACCCCTACGGGTCGGGGGAGAAGCCGCCCTCTCGTGTCATACCGCAGCAGTACGCGGAGTTGAGCCCGGAGTCTGACGTATCTCCCTGGCCGATTTGGTCAGATGGACACCACGGAAAACACCACTCCTCACCGCTTCGGGTGAGAATGGCGGCTCAGGGACGAGTGCGTGGACGACACGGACAGCCGCCGCCGACCACGGAGGTAGGGCACACATGGCACCGTACGCATCCGACGACAGCACGACCGCCGGGGAGGCCGACGAGCGGAGCTCCGGGCGGCGCAAAGCCGCGCGGTACGTCGTCCCGGTCACGGTGATGGGGGTGGCGGCCGCGACGATCGGGCTGGTCCCCGCACTCGCCGACTCCGGTGACCCCGACCTCCCGAAGATCACCGCACAGCAGCTCATCGAGAAGATGGCCAAGTCGGACGTCCAGCAGCTGTCCGGCACGGTGAAGATCAGCACGGACCTCGGCCTGCCGGACCTCGGCGGCCTGGAGAGCAGCCTGATGTCCGGCGCCGCGGGCCAGGGCGAGGGCGGCTCCTCCGCCGACCCGACGGCCAAGCTCACGGAACTGGCCTCCGGCACGCACACCCTGCGCGTCGCGGCCGACGGCCCGGACAAGCAGAAGCTGTCGCTGCTGGAGAACGCCGCCGAGTACAGCGTCGTCCACAACGGCAAGGACGTCTGGGGCTACGACAGCAAGTCGAACGAGGTCTACCACGGCACCGCCTCCGACAGCCCGGAGCACGAGAAGGAGCAGCCGCCGGCCACGCCGAAGGACTTCGCCGAGGAGGCTTTGAAGGCCGCCGACGACACGACCTCCGTGACCGTGGACGGCACCGTCCAGGTCGCCGGCCGGGACGCCTACAAGCTGCTCATCACGCCGAAGCAGTCCGGCACGACGGTCGGCGCGATCACCGTGGCGGTGGACGCGAAGACCGGCCTGCCGCTGAAGTTCACGCTGACCCCGGCGAGCGGCGGCGCCGCCGTCGTCGACGCGGGCTTCACCCAGGTCAGCTTCGCCAAGCCGGCCGCGTCGACCTTCGACTTCACCCCGCCCAAGGGTGCGAAGGTCACCGAGGAGAAGGATGCCGGCAAGGGCTCCGACAAGGACTTCGGCAAGGGCTTCGAGAAGGGCGGGCCGCGCGGGCACGCTCCCAAGGCCGAGGAGGACCTCGGCAAGGGCCTCCACGGCATGAAGACCATCGGCGAGGGCTGGAACTCCATAGCCACCTTCGACACCGGCGGCGAGGGCGTGCCCTCGGGCAAGGCCGGCGGCGAGTTCGGCGGCTTCATCGACTCGCTCGGCGACAAGGTGACCGGCAAGTTCGGCTCGGGCACGGTCTTCTCGACCCGCCTGATCAATGCCCTGATCACCGACGACGGCAAGGTCTACGTGGGCGCGGTCACCAAGGACGCGCTCGTGAAGGCGGCCGACGCCGGGAAGTAAGTCCTTTCAACGGAAACGAGGAAGCCGATGGGCGAACGGTCCGCTACGGAACCGGTCATCGCCACCCGCGCGCTCACCAAGCGCTACCGCGGCGGACAGCTCGCCGTCGACGGCCTCGACCTGACCGTCCCGGCGGGCAGCGTCTTCGGCTTCCTCGGCCCCAACGGCTCCGGCAAGACCACCACCATCCGCATGCTGATGGGCCTCATCGAGCCCACCTCCGGCACGGCACGGGTGCTCGGGCAGCCCATGCCCCGGGCCACCCGCGCCGTGCTGCCGCACGTCGGTGCCCTCATCGAGGGCCCGGCCCTGTACGGCTTCCTCTCCGGCCGCGACAACCTGATCCGCTACGACTCCGCCGACCCGGCCGCCGATCCGCGCACCCGCAAGGCCCGGGTCGCCGCGGCGCTGGACCGGGTGGGCCTGACGGCCGCCGCGGGCAAGAAGGCCAAGGCGTACTCGCTGGGCATGAAACAGCGCCTGGGGCTGGCGGCCGCGTTGCTCCAGCCGCGCCGGCTGCTCGTGCTCGACGAGCCCACCAACGGCCTCGACCCCCAGGGCATGCGCGAGATCCGCACCCTGATACGGGAGCTGGCCTCGGACGGCACGACCGTGTTCCTCTCCTCCCACCTGCTCGACGAGATCGAGCAGGTCTGCACACACGCGGCGGTGATGACGCAGGGCCGCCTGATCACCCAGGGCCCGGTCGCCGGGCTGTCCGCCGGGGCGCGCGGCCGGCTGGTGGTGACCACGCCGGACCCCGCCGAGGCGGCCCGGGTGCTCAAGGAGCAGGGCGTCGGCGACGTCGTCGTCACGGACGACCGGGTGACCGGCGAACCACCGGACCGTGACCTGGCCGACCTGAACGCCGCGCTGGTGACGGCCGGTGTGCGCGTGCGCGGCTTCACGGTCGAACGGGCCTCGCTGGAGGACGCGTTCGTGGCGCTGACCGGGGAGGGCTTCGATGTCGCGGGCTGAAGTCGGTCAGACCGTACGGCCGGTGAGCGCGCTGTGGACCTTCGGGCTGCTGCGCAGCGAGCTCACCACCACCTTCCGGCGCTGGCGCACCCTCGCGCTGCTGGCCGTGCTGGCGGGCGTGCCCGTCCTGGTCGGCATCGCCGTGAAGATGGAGACGAGCGACGGTTCGTCGCCCGGCGGTGGCGGCGGCGGGGGACCGGCCTTCATCTCGCAGATCACCAACAACGGCCTGTTCCTCGTCTTCACCGCGCTGGCCGCCACCCTCCCGTTCTTCCTGCCGATGGCGGTCGGTGTCGTCGCCGGCGACGCGATCGCCGGCGAGGCGAGCGCCGGCACGCTCCGCTATCTGCTGGTCGCCCCGGCCGGCCGCAGCCGTCTGCTGCTCACCAAGTACGCGACCGTCGTCATCTTCTGCCTGGCCGCCACCCTGGTCGTGGCCGTCTCGGCGCTGACGGTCGGCGCGCTGCTGTTCCCGCTCGGCGATCTGACGACCATCTCCGGCACGCGGATCAGTTTCGCCGAGGGACTGGGCAGAGCCCTGCTGATCGCCCTGGCCGTCGCCGCGTCACTGATCGGCGTCGCGGCGCTCGGGCTGTTCGTCTCGACGCTCACGGGCAGTGGCATCGCGGCGATGGCGACCACCGTGGGCCTGCTGATCACGGTCCAGATCCTCGACCAGATCCCGCAACTGCACGCCCTCCAGCCGTACTTCTTCTCGCACTACTGGCTGTCCTTCGCCGACCTCATGCGCGAACCCGTCTACTGGGACGACCTGGCGAAGAACCTCGGCCTCCAGGCCCTGTACGCGGCGGTGTTCGGCTCGGCGGCCTGGGCCCGCTTCACGGCGAAGGACATCACCGCATAGCGCTCAGTCCTCGTACACGAACCGGGCCAGTGGTGCCTCCTGGGCGAAGAACGTCTTCGCCCGGGCCAGTGCCTCGGTGTCGTTCAGCACGTCACCCGGCTTGCTGCCGTTGCCGAGCAGCACTCCGCCGAACCGCATCCCCATGTACGCGGCCGAGTTGTTGAGCGTTCCGACCAGGGGGTCGGCCACCTCAGGCTGCGTGTCCGCGAGCGCGGTGACGCCCCACAGGGTGCGTCCGGCCAGGGTCGCCTTGAAGTCGAGGCCGGGCGTGCGCAGCCAGCCCGACCAGTAGTCCAGGTACCGCTTGGTCTGCGCGGAGACCGAGTACCAGTACAGGGGCGAGGCGATCACGATGTCCGTGGCCGCGAGGGTGGCGTCGAGCAGCAGCGCCGGATTGCCCTCGATCGGGCGGACGTGGTCGCTGTCGTGCCGCAGGTCCTCGAAGTCGGGCACCGGATGCTCGGCGAGGTCGATCCACTGCTGTTCGACGTCCGGGGGCAATTGCTCGGCGGCGCGGCGGGCCAGCAGCTCGGTGTTGCCGTCGGCACGGGCGCTGCCCAGGACGAAGAGGAAGCGACGGGTCATGGGTATCCCCCAAAAGCTAGGCGTGCATCAATTACACGCGCTTGCATCATATGCGCGTGCATCCAAATCCGCCAGGGGCCGCCCGCCATCCGCCAGGGGCCGCCGGCCATCCGCCAGGACCGCCCGTCAGCTCCTGACGCGCACCTCCGCCTCCCGCGCCACGGCCAGCAGCAGTGCCTCCCGGCCGTGCGGCGCCACGAGTTGCAGCCCGGCCGGGCAGCCGTCAGCGCCGAAGCCCGCCGGGAGGCTCAGCGCCGGGTGCCCGCTGAGGTTGAACGCCCAGGTGAGAGAGGTGGAGTAGCGGTCGCCCGGGCCGTCGTGCCCGTGCGGTGAGGTGGGCGTGGTCGGCGTCAGCAGCAGCTCCGCCTCGGCGAACAGACCGGTCAGCCGCCGGTCGTTCTCCGCCCGGACGCGGTGTGCTTCGGCCGGATCGGCACCGGGGGTGCGCAAGGCCAGCCAGGCGGGCCCGGGGTCCGTGAGCCGCAACGGCACCCGCGGCCGTACGAGCCGTACGACACCCGCCGTCACAAGCCGTTCGACCGCCGCCCGGGCGAGCGCGACGGGCTCCGGGTCGGGCCCGGCGAAGCCCAGGCCGGACGACCAGGCGGCGGTGACGGGGAGAGGCGTGCCGCCGGTCGGCACCGGCTCCTGCGACACCACCTCCCACCAGTGCGCCGCGTCCGACGCCGAGCGAGCGAGGACGCCGGGGACGGCGAGCCCGGTGCGGTCGGCCGAGGGCAGCCGTCCGGCCGTGGTCTTCAGGCCGGTCACCCCGCACCAGGCCGCCGGGATCCGCACCGACCCGGCCCCGTCGCTGCCCGTCGCCAGCGGCACCAGCCCGGCCGCCACCGCCACCGCGGCCCCGGCCGACGAGCCGCCCGGCGTACGGTCCGCCCGCCACGGGTTGACGGTCCGGCCACGGGCGCCGAGCCCCCAGGTCTGCCAGGGCGTTCCCGGCCCGGGCACGGAGGTCGCGCCCACGGCGACACAACCCGCCGCGAGCAACGGCCCCGCCACACGCAGCCCGTGGCGTCCCTTCACCGCGATCGGCACCCCGGCCAGCGGCAGCGCTTCCTCCTTTCGGGTGACATCCCCGGCACGCCGGCCGAGTCGCGCGTCCACCTCGTCCGCCCGCCGCAACGCCTCCTCGCGCCACACCTCGACGAACGCGCACAGCTCCGGATCGGCCCGCTCGATCCGCTCCAGCGCCGCCGCGACCACGTCCACCGCGCGCAGCTCCCGGGCCCGTACGCCCGCCGCGATCTCACCGGCCGACAGGGCCACCGCCGTCAGCGCGCCGCTCCCGTCAGCCGGACCAGGGCCGATGTCTCGCGCGGCGGATGCCCCAACTCGCCCAGCCGCCAGGCCGGCACCCACGGCACGCGGTACACGTCGATGACCGACTCCAGGGACCTGACCCGCCGGGCGAGCGGACGCGGCAGCCGGCCCGGAGCGTCCGCCACGAGGACGACGGCGTCGAGGACGAGCCCGGGCGGGGCCTGACCGTGCCGGAAGATCTCCACCGCCCCGGCGACCGTGTCCAGCCCGGCCGCGTGCGTCCGCGCGACCAGCAGCACCGACGACGGGCCGCCCGGCCCGGGCCAGGCGCGGCCGCTGTCATGGCCGCCGTAGACCGCGGCGAGGGTGGAGACGCCCGCGCCGCCGTGTGTGCCGACCCAGGAGAAACGCCGCGCCGCGGCATGGGCGTGAGCGGGCCCCGGCGGCCCCGGCTCCCGGGCGGTCACCGGGCCGCGGATCCAGATCTCCGGCCCCTGTCGCATGCCTGTCTGCATGCCCCTCTCCTCCCTCGTACTCCCGATCCTCATGCCATTCGGAACGATCCGTACCGGCGCCTGGAACCCTTGGGACGAGCCTGTGACACCGCGGTGACGTGAGAAACGGGAGCGAGCGGACACACTCGACAGTAGGTACGACGCCGATTGAGGGGACGATGTCTCGACTCAGCCGCGAGAAGAAGCGGGAACAGAAGCAGGCCGCACACGCGGCGACCCCGGCGGCGCCGATCGACGTCCGTGTCCCCGGGGCCGGAACGGACCCGGCGGGAGCGGGGCCGGGAGCCGGCGCGGGAGGTGGATCCGACGGCGCGTCGGTCGGCGGGGTCCCCGTCTTCGCGGCCCCCGGCGAGGAGATCCACCAGGCCGTCCTGAACCGCCTTCACCACATCGCCCTGGCCACCGGCCATCCCGTCGACGCCACGGTCCACGACGAGCGCATCGGCTACGTCGTGCCGCTCCAGGTCGACCCGGACGGCTCCAGCCGCTTCACCGCCGAGCCGGTCCGCACGGCCCCGCCCAAGGACGCCGTCGGCGCCGAAGCACGGGTGACGGAGCCGCCCGGACCCACGCAGCCCGCGCCGGAGCCGCAGCACCCGCGGGACGACAGGGCCACGCACGTCCTGCGCCCCGTACCGGAGTCCGGCCGCGGCACGGCCCCGACGTTCCCGCTGCGGCCGGTGCCCGAACCGGAAGACGCATCACCGGTCTGGCCCACGCCCCCCGGCACGCTCCAGCCCTCCGACACGTCCACGCCGTCGGACATGTTCGCGCCCTCGGGCCCGGTCACCACTCCCGGCACCGTCGCACCCCCCACCGGGGAGTTCGGGCCGCCCCCGCTCATGGACGTCAGGCCGCTCCCCGTCCCTGGCACCGGCCCGGCGCCGAGCCGCAGGCGGGAACCCGAGCCGATGTCCGAAGCGGAGCTGCTCGCGGCCGAGGCCGATGCCAAGCCGACTCCCGCCCGGGGCTTCGACGCCGTCGCGGAGGCCGTGCTCGGCGACGAACCCCTCGGCGCCCCGGGCGACCCCGCCGCCCCCGCCCTCCTCGCGGAGCCGGTCGCGCGGATCAACGAGGCCGTCAAGGAAGGCCGGATCGACGCGGCGGCCGGGCTGGCGGACCAGACCGTCGCGGAGGCGTCGGGGACGCTCGGGCCGGAGCACCCCGAGGTGCTGCGGCTGCGCGAACTCACCGCGTACATCGCCTACTTGGCGGGCGACCCGCTCCGTGCCTTCCGCCTGTCCCTCGACCTGGCCGCCGCCCGCCGCCGCACGGGCGACGCGGAGGCCGCCTACGGCAACGTGCAGAGCGCGGCCACCGCCTGGCGCGCGGTGCGTGATCCGGCGGTGGGACTGGAGCTGGGGCGGGATCTGATCGGCCTGTGGACCGAACTCGCCGCGGAGGACGGCCCCGCCGCCGAGGAGATCGAGCAACTGGAGTCGGCCCGCGCCCGCATGGGCCGTCTGACCGAACGCGCCCGCAACCAGTAGGCGCCGTTACTGGGACAGCCCCCACACCGCGTACGCGACGGCGTCGCTGTTGCGGTCGAGGGCGGTGTCGTCGATGTTGGCGGTGGTGTCGCAGGAGGAGTGGTAGCAGCGGTCGAAGGCCCGCCCGGCCGTACCGCCCCACTTGGCCGCCTGCGCCGCCGTCTTCGTCCGGCCGGCCCCCGTGAACAGGCCGCCGACCGGCACACCCGCGCTCTTGAAGGGCGCGTGGTCGGAGCGGCCGTCGCCCTCGGTCTCGATCTCGGTCGGGATGCCGAGGCCGCTGAAGTACTCCTTGAAGGTCTTCTCGATCGCCGGGTCGTCGTCGTAGACGAAGTAGCCGGGGTTCGGGGAGCCGATCATGTCGAAGTTCAGGTAGGCGCTGATCCTCGAACGGTCCCCGGCGGCCAGCCCGTTGACGTAGTGACGGGAGCCGACCAGGCCGACTTCCTCCGCGCCCCACCAGGCGAACCGCAGGTGCTTGGCGGGCTTGTACTGCGCCCGGGACACGGCGAGCGCGGTCTCCAGGACGGCGGCCGAGCCGGAGCCGTTGTCGTTGATGCCGGGCCCGGAGGAGACGCTGTCGAGGTGCGAGCCGGCCATCACGACCCGGTTCGTGTCGCCGCCGGGCCAGTCGGCGATCAGGTTGTAGCCGGTGCGGCCGGAGGCGGTGAACTGCTGGAGCGTGGTGGTGTATCCGGCCGCGTCCAGCCTGGCCTTGATGTGGTCGAGCGAGGCCTTGTAGCCGGGGCGGCCGTGCGCGCGGTTGCCGCCGTTGGCGGTGGCTATGGACTGGAGCTGGGACAGGTGGGCCTTGACGCCCGCCAGGGATATGTCGGGCGCGGCGGCCGGTCTCGGGGGAGCGGACGCGGCGTCCGCCACGGCACCGCCGGTCAGGAGCATGGCGGTAGCCACGGCACCGGCCGCCACGGCACGCGCGGAAACGGAGAGCTTCATGTGGGGGCTCCGGCTTCCTTCGGGGGAGCCCGTGGGGTGTCCACAGGCAGCCCACAGTGAATGGGGTGCCTGGATGGTGAAGGTGGTACTGACTCTCCGTCAAGAGACGTATCAGGCCAGGGCGTTGCGGGACACCGGATCGCCGGCGCTCACGGGGAGGTCGCGGCACAAGGTCATTGCACGCAGAACTCGTTCCCCTCCGGATCCGCCATCACAACCCACTCGCCGCCCTGCTCCGCCACCCGCCGCAGCGCACGCGCACCGAGCCCCTCCAGCCGTGCGACCTCCTTCTCGCGCCGCCCCGCGCCCGGGTGCAGATCGAGGTGGAGCCGGTTCTTGACCGTCTTCGCCTCCGGCACCCGCTGGAACAGCAGCCGCCGCCCCAGCCCGGTCCCGCTCTCCTCCTCGAACGGGTCCTCGGGGTGCCGTACGGCGACCAGGTCCCGGAAGGCGCGGCGGCCGTGGAACTCGACCGTGAGCTCCTTGGGCACGGCGCCGAAGCCGAGCAGCTTCTCGATGAGGGCGCTGTTGTCCTCGACCTCGTACCGGAGGGCGGCGGCCCAGAAGTCGGCCTGCGCGTGCGGGTCGTTCGCGTCGATGACGATCTTCCAGTGCACGGGGGCGGGGGATGCCGGGGTCTGTGTCATGTAACCACTTATACTGGTTACGTGAGTGCACGCGCAGGGGAAACGCAGGACCGGACGCCCGGCCTGACGCTGGTGTCGTTCCGGGGGAAGACCTTCCGCTTCGACCCCGGCGCCCTGTGCCTGGAGCTGCTGACGACGGGCGGCCCCGGAGAGTTCGCGCGCTACGAGGTGCTGCACGAGCCCGCCGACCTGGTCGCCTGGACCGCACGCAGCCGCCTCCCGGACGGCCTGGACCTCACCGTCACCGAGGAGGAGCTGGAGCGCGTACGCGCCCTGCGCGACGCCGTGTTCCCGCTCGCCGCCGACCGCGCCCACGGCCGCCCCCTGCGAGCCGCCCACCTGGACGTGGTCAACGCCGCCGCGGCCGGGCCCCCGCTGGTCGCCCGCATCGAGCCGGACGGCACCCGCGCCTGGGCCCCGGGTGCCACCGGAGCCCACCTGCTCTCCACGGTCGCCAGGGACGCGATCGACCTGTTCACCGGCCCCTGCGCCCACCGCGTCCGCGAGTGCGGCGCCCACAACTGCTCCCTGCTCTTCGTCGACACCTCCCGCCCGGGCCGCCGCCGCTGGTGCGCGATGGAGCACTGCGGCAACCGCGAGAAGGCTCGGACGCACCGGTCCCGCCAGGCTCCCGGGACGCCGTGACCTCCGCTGGCTCCTAGGGCGCCGTAGCTTCCGCGGCCCGTGCCTCCGCCTCGCGGGCGTCGTACGCGCTGCGGGCCGCGGCGATCTCCTCCTGGTGCCGCTCCGTCCAAGTCACCAGGGACTGGATGGTGGTGTGCAGCGTCCTGCCTAGGGAGGTCAGTTCGTACTCGACCCGCGGCGGCACGACCGGGTGCACCGTCCGCTTCACCAGGCCGTCCCGCTCCAGCGACCGCAGGGTCACCGTCAGCATCCGCTGGCTGACCCCGTCGATCTCCCTGCGCAGCTCGGTGAAGCGCAGCCGCCGGTTCTCCAGCAGCGCGATGACGAGCAGCGACCACTTGTCGGCGATCCGGTCGAGGATCTGCCGGACCCGGCAGTCCTCGCGGGTGTCCCACTGGAAGGGATCGGCGTCGCCGTAGTCCACGGTGCTCTCGCAGTTACTCGGTGACTTCGAAGTGCCTTCTTCCATAGTCTCTCGATGCTCCCGCAGAGTGGTCGTGGTTACAAGAGGGAACCGACCCTCACTCGCGTAACCGACTCTTGCAAAGGGAGTGTTGACTCATGGCCACCCGTGCCTGGGCGCTGCTGTTCGTCCTCTGCGGAACGATCTTCCTCGAAGGCATCGACGTCGCGATGATGGCGGTGGCGATCCCGGCCATCCGCTCCGACCTCGGGCTGGCCACCGACACCGCGGCCTGGGTGATGAGCGGCTACGTGCTCGGTTACGCGGGCTTCACCCTGTTAGGCGGCCGGGCGGCCGACCTGCTCGGACGGCGGCGGATGTTCCTGCTCTGGCTGGCCGTCTTCCTCGCCTTCTCGGGGCTCGGCGGCTTCGCGACCGAGGGCTGGATGCTGGTCGTCGCCCGGTTCGTCACGGGCGTCGCCGCCGCGTTCATGACACCGGCCGCGCTCTCCCTGATCACCACCTCGTACGCGGAGGGCCCCAAGCGCAACAAGGCCCTGCTGGTCTTCGCCGGAACGGGCGCCGCCGGCTTCTCCCTCGGCCTGGTCATCGGCGGTCTGCTCACCCAGCTCGGCTGGCGCTGGGTGTTCTTCGCGCCGGTGCTGCTGGCCGGGGCGCTGCTCGTCGCGGCCGTACGCCTGGTGCCCCGGCAGGACGGCCCGCCCGCGCGCCGGCGCGGGTTCGACCTGCCCGGGGTGATCACCGCCGCCGGCGCCATGCTGCTGGCCGCCTACACCGTCGTACGCCTCGAACACGGCCTGCACGACTGGCCGCTCACGGTGGTCTCCGGTCTCGCGGCGCTCGTCCTGGCGGGTGCGTTCGTCTTGGTCGAACGCCGCAGTCCGGATCCGCTCGTCCGGCTCGGCATCCTGCGCCAGGGCCCGGTCGTGCGCGCCGACCTGGGAGCGCTGCTCTTCCTCGGCGCCTTCTTCGGCTTCCAGTTCGTCGTCACGCTCTATCTTCAGGAACTGCGCGGCTGGTCGCCCCTGATGACGGCGGTGGCCCTGATCGTCATGGGTGTCGACGCCGTCATCGCGCCGACGCTCACCCCGAAACTGGTCGCCCGCTTCGGCAACGCCCAGGTGATCGTCGGCGGCTTCGTCCTGGCCGTGATCGCATACGCGCTGTTCCTGCCGGTCGGCATGGACTGGTCCTACGTCGCCATGTTCCCGACGCTGTTCCTGGCGGGCCTCGCGTTCGCCCTGGCCTACGGGCCGCTGACGATCGCGGCGACGGACGGGGTCACCGAGTCGGAGCAGGGCCTGGCCGGCGGGCTGCTGACCACCGCCACGCAGTTCGGTTCCGCGATCGGCATCTCGGCGGTGACCGCGGTCTACGGCCTGGCGTCCACCGGGTCCGGGCCCGAGGCCACGCTGTCGGCGTTCCGTGCGGCGCTGACCGTGCCGGTCGTCCTGGCGGTGCTGGGCGCGCTCGTCTCGGTGGTGAGTGTGCGGGAGGCCCGGCGGGCGGTGCGCAGGGCGTCCCAGGTGAGCAGTGTCAGCGCCAGCCACACCAGTGCGAACCCGGCCAAGCGCTCCGGCGGCATCGCCTCGTGGAAGTAGAAGACGCCGAGCAGGAACTGGAAGACCGGCGTCAGGTACTGCAACAGGCCGATCGTGGACAGGGGCACGCGGATGGCGGCCGCGCCGAAGCAGACCAGGGGCAGCGCGGTGACGATCCCGGCCGAGGCGAGCAGCGCCGCGTGTCCCGCGCCCTCGGTGGTGAAGGTGGAGTCGCCCTGCGCGGTCAGCCACACCAGGAAGCCGAGCGCGGGCAGGAACTGGACGACGGTCTCGGCGGCCAGCGACTCCACGCCGCCGAGGTTCAGCTTCTTCTTCACCAGCCCGTACGTGGCGAAGGAGAAGGCGAGGCCGAGGGAGATCCATGGGGGCCGGCCGTAGCCGACGGTCAGCACGACGACCGCCGCGCCGCCGGTCCCGACCGCCAGCCACTGCACCGGCCGCAGCCGCTCCTTCAGCAGCAGTACCCCCATCGCGATGGTGACCAGCGGGTTGATGAAGTACCCGAGCGAGGCCTCGACGACGTGCCCGGAGTTCACGGACCAGATGTACAGGCCCCAGTTGACGGTGATGACCGTCGCGGCCACCGTGACGAGGCCCAGCCTGCGCGGCTGCCGCAGCAGCTCACCGGCCCAGGCCCAGCGGCGCAGCACGAGCAGGGCGGTGCCCACGAAGACCAGCGACCACACCATCCGGTGGGCCAGGATCTCCACCGCACCGGCGGGCTTCAGCAGGGGCCAGAACAGCGGGACGAGGCCCCACATCCCGTACGCCGCGAAGCCGTTCAGCAGTCCTATGTGCCGCTCACCCCTCGGCTTGCCGCTCACGGGCTCCTCCTCCGTACGTGGTGTTCCGAGTGCACGACGGTAACGCCGAGCGCCCCCGGCTGTCATGCCCGTATCGATATACGGTCATGACGGCCGGGGGCGGGGCGGCTCAACGGCACGCCGGCGGAGTTCAGCCCTTGAGCGCCGCGGCGATGGCCTCGGAGAACGGGATGGTCGGGCGGCCGGTCAGCCGGGAGAGATCGCCGGTGGTGACGACCAGCTCGCCCTTCTCGATGGAGGCGTCCACGCCCGCGAACGTCCGCGCCAGCGGCTCGGGCAGGCCGGCGCCGGTCAGGATCCCGGTGAGCACCTCGGTCGAGACCGGGTTGTAGGTGATCTCCTTGCCGGTCTGGCGGCTCAGCTCGGCCGCGTACTCGGCGAAGCTCCAGGGGGTGTCGCCGCCCAGCTCGTACGTCTTGTTCTCGTGCCCCTCACCGGTCAGCACGGCGACGGCGGCAGCGGCGTAGTCGGCGCGGGCGGCGGAGGAGACCTTGCCCTCACCGGCGGCGGCCACGACCGCGTTGTGCTCCAGTACCGGGGCGAGGTTCTCGGTGTAGTTCTCGTGATACCAGCCGTTGCGCAGCAGGGTGTAGGGCGCGCCCGAGTCCAGCAGCAGCTCCTCGGTGCCGCGGTGGTCGTCGGCGAGCGCGGCGGTCAGGGTGCCCGGGGCGCTGGTGTAGGCGAGCAGGGCCACACCGGCCGC
This sequence comes from Streptomyces sp. DG1A-41, assembly GCF_037055355.1. GTDB lineage: Bacteria > Actinomycetota > Actinomycetes > Streptomycetales > Streptomycetaceae > Streptomyces. The sequence goes on from NZ_CP146350.1 coordinate 5,502,128, forward strand.
CTTGGCGGCGTCGATGACGGCCTTGTGCTGCTGCACACGGCCCTTGTCGAACTCGTTGCCGGAGACCAGCAGCACCTTGTCACCGGCGGAGAAGAGGCCGTCGAAGGAGGCGGGCGCGTTGTAGTCGGCCAGCGCGATCCGCACGCCCCGGTCCGCGAAGTCGGCAGCCTTCTCCGCGTTGCGGACGACCGCGGTGATCTGCTCGGCGGGGACCTTCTCCAGCAGCTGCTCCACGACGTGACGGCCGAGATTTCCGGTGGCTCCGGTGACGATGATGCTCATGGGGCTGACTCTCCTTGTGGGGTGCGTTGGCACTAACCCTAGGGCGAGCGCTAACTGAAGGAAAGTACGCACTTTGGAGTAAGGTACTGGCATGGCGGTAAGTGGCGGCGGTCCAGCGAGCTGCGCCGAGCACTGCGGGCCCTCGCGCAGTGGACGCACCGGCGCATGGACGACGTGGAGAAGGCATCCCGGGCATACGCGAGGCCCGGGCCGCTTCCTGGCGGTCCCGGGCCTCGTCGCCGTACGACGGTCGTGCTCAGCCGACGACCGTCCAGGTGTCGCCGCCCGTCAGCAGCGCGGCCAGGTCGCCCTTGCCGTGCTGCTCGATCGCGTGGTCCAGCTGGTCGGCCATCTGCGTGTCGTAGACGGGACGGTCGACGGAGCGCAGGACACCGATCGGCGTGTGGTGCAGGGTGTCCGGGTCGGCGAGGCGGGACAGCGCGAACGCCGTGGTCGGGGACTCGGCGTGCGCGTCGTGGACGAGCACCTGGTCCTCGTTGTCCGGCGTCACGGCCACCACCTTCAGATCACCGGTCACCGGGTTTCGTACGACACCCTTGGCCAGGTCGCTGCCGAACCGGATCGGCTTGCCGTGCTCCAGCCGGATCACGGCCTCCTCGGCCTGCTGCTTGTCCTTGAGGGCGTCGAAGGCGCCGTCGTTGAAGATGTTGCAGTTCTGGTAGATCTCGATCAGGGCCGTGCCCTGGTGGGCGGAGGCCTGGCGCAGCACCTCCGTCAGGTGCTTGCGGTCGGAGTCGACCGTCCGCGCCACGAACGACGCCTCCGCGCCGATCGCCAGCGAGACGGGGTTGAAGGGCGCGTCCAGTGAGCCCATCGGCGTCGACTTGGTGATCTTGCCGACCTCGGAGGTCGGCGAGTACTGGCCCTTGGTCAGACCGTAGATCCGGTTGTTGAACAGCAGGATCTTGAGGTTGACGTTGCGCCGCAGGGCGTGGATGAGGTGGTTGCCGCCGATGGACAGCGCGTCGCCGTCACCCGTGACGACCCACACGCTCAGGTCGCGGCGCGAGGAGGCGAGGCCGGTGGCGATGGCCGGGGCGCGGCCGTGGATGGAGTGCATCCCGTAGGTGTTCATGTAGTACGGGAAGCGGGAGGAGCAGCCGATGCCGGAGACGAAGACGATGTTCTCCTTCGCCAGCCCGAGCTCGGGCATGAAGCCCTGCACCGCGGCGAGGATGGCGTAGTCGCCGCAGCCGGGGCACCAGCGCACCTCCTGATCGGACTTGAAGTCCTTCATCGACTGCCTGCCCTCGGCCTTGGGGACGAGGGAAAGCGCCTCGATGGTGCCCGTGCCGTGTGTGGACGTCTCAGCCATCGATGGCCTCCTTCAGAGCCGCGGCGAGCTGCTCCGCCTTGAACGGCATACCGTTGACCTGGTTGTAGGAGTGGGCGTCCACCAGGTACTTCGCCCGGATGAGCGTGGCGAGCTGCCCGAGGTTCATCTCGGGGATCACCACCTTGTCGTAACGCCCGAGGACCGCGCCCAGATTCTTCGGGAAGGGGTTGAGGTGGCGCAGGTGGGCCTGCGCGATCGACTCCCCGGCCCGGCGCAGCCGCCGTACCGCGGCCGTGATCGGCCCGTACGTCGAGCCCCAGCCCAGGACCAGGAGGTTCGCCTCGTGCGGATCGTCCACCTCGAGGTCGGGGACCTCGATGCCGTCCACCTTCGCCTGCCGGGTGCGCACCATGAAGTCGTGGTTGGCCGGGGCGTAGGAGATGTTCCCGGTCCCGTCTTCCTTCTCGATGCCGCCGATGCGGTGCTCCAGGCCCGGGGTGCCCGGGATCGCCCAGGGGCGGGCCAGGGTCTGCGGGTCGCGCTTGTAGGGCCAGAACACCTCGCTGCCGTCGTCGAGGGTGTGGTTGGGGCCCTGCGCGAACCGCACCCGCAGGTCCGGCAGCTCCTCCAGGTCCGGGATACGCCACGGCTCGGAGCCGTTGGCCAGATAACCGTCGGACAGCAAGAACACCGGAGTCCGGTACGTCAGCGCGATCCGCGCGGCCTCCAGCGCGGCCTCGAAGCAGTCCGCCGGCGTGCGCGGCGCGACGATCGGGACCGGCGCCTCGCCGTTACGCCCGAACATCGCCTGCAACAGATCGGCCTGCTCGGTCTTGGTGGGCAGACCGGTCGACGGCCCGCCACGCTGGATGTCCACGATCAGCAGCGGCAGCTCCAGCGACACGGCCAGACCGATCGTCTCCGACTTCAGCGCCACACCCGGACCGGAGGTCGTGGTCACGGCGAGGGACCCGCCGAAGGCCGCGCCCAGGGCCGCGCCGATACCGGCGATCTCGTCCTCGGCCTGGAAGGTCCGCACCCCGAAGTTCTTGTGCTTGCTCAGCTCGTGCAGGATGTCGGAGGCCGGCGTGATCGGGTACGACCCCAGGTACAGCGGCAGGTCCGCCTGCCGGGACGCGGCGATCAGGCCGTAGGACAGGGCGAGGTTGCCGGAGATGTTGCGGTAGACGCCCGGCGGGAACGCCGCGGCGGCCGGGGCGACCTCGTAGGAGACGGCGAAGTCCTCGGTGGTCTCGCCGAAGTTCCAGCCCGCCCGGAACGCGGCGATGTTCGCCGCGGCGATATCCGGCTTCTTCGCGAACTTCGACCTCAGGAATCTCTCCGTGCCCTCGGTGGGCCGGTGATACATCCACGACAGCAGGCCCAGCGCGAACATGTTCTTGCTGCGCTCGGCCTCCTTGCGGGTGAGGTCGAACTCCTTCAGCGCCTCCACGGTGAGCGTGGTCAGCGGCACGGGGTGGACCTGGTAGCCGTCCAGCGACCCGTCATCCAGCGGGCTGGTGTCGTAGCCGACCTTCTGCATCGCCCGCTTGGTGAACTCGTCCGTGTTGACGATCACCTCGGCACCGCGCGGCAGGTCCCCGATGTTCGCCTTCAGCGCGGCCGGGTTCATCGCCACCAGCACGTTCGGCGCGTCACCGGGCGTGAGGATGTCGTGATCGGCGAAGTGCAGCTGGAAGGACGACACACCCGGCAGAGTCCCGGCCGGCGCGCGGATCTCGGCCGGGAAGTTCGGCAGCGTCGACAGGTCGTTGCCGAACGACGCGGTCTCCGAGGTGAAACGGTCACCGGTGAGCTGCATACCGTCACCCGAGTCCCCCGCGAACCTGATGATCACCCGGTCGAGGCGCCGGACGTCCTTCGCGCCCGCCGCTTTGCGCTGCTCTCCTGCGACTGCTTCGTCGGCCTGCTCCGCTGGGCTACTGACCTGGCTGGTCACTGAACTGGACCTCCCTCGAGGCGGCTGTCCGGGAAGGCCTTCCCGCAGGCGTTCCCAGGATCAACACTACGACCGCAAGGGCCGCCTCCTTCGGGTCATTCGCATGTTGGACACGACTTTGAGACGAGAAGGCGCCCCGACTTGCCCTGTTCTCCGATCCCTGGTGCTGACCTTCAAGACGCTCCGTGCCCGCCCCGCGGTTCGGTCGGGGACTGGCCGGCCGGTCAGGAATTCAGGTATCTCAGCACGGCCAGCACCCGGCGGTGGTCCCCCTCGCTCTGGGAGAGCCCGAGCTTCAGGAAGATGTTGCTGACGTGCTTCTCGACCGCCCCGTCGCTCACCACGAGCTGCCGGGCGATCGCCGAGTTCGTCCGCCCCTCGGCCATCAGCCCCAGTACCTCCCGCTCCCGCGGGGTCAGCCTCGCGAGCACGTCCTGCTTACGGCTGCGGCCCAGCAACTGCGCGACGACCTCCGGGTCGAGGGCCGTACCGCCCTCGGCCACCCGCACCACCGCGTCCACGAACTCACGCACCTCGGCCACCCGGTCCTTCAGCAGATAGCCGACGCCCCGGCTGGACCCCGCCAGCAGCTCCGTGGCGTAGCGCTCCTCCACGTACTGTGACAGCACCAGCACGCCGAGCCCCGGGTGCGCCTTGCGCAACTGCACCGCCGCCCGCACCCCCTCGTCGGTGTGCGTCGGCGGCATCCGTACGTCGGCGACCACGACGTCCGGCAGTCCGCCCTGCGCGTCCAGCTCCGTGATGGTCTTGATCAGCGCCGCCCCGTCTCCGACCCCGGCGACGACCTCGTGCCCGCGGTCGGTCAGCAGCCGGGTCAGGCCCTCCCTGAGCAGCACTGAATCCTCGGCGATGACCACCCGCACCCTGTCCTCCACGATGTTCGGCCCCCCACAGCCAGACGCCGCCCGTCCGCGGCCCACAACGGCTCCGCGCCCACCCGTGCGACGGGTCCAGCATTTCAGGATCGGGCGCTGGATGGGGGCGGACCGGCTTGTTGTCCGGCCGAACCTCCCGATCCGGCCGAACCTCCCGGTCCGACCGGTTCGGGTGTGGGGAGGGCGAAGGCAGGGGGTTCATTGACCGAAGGCCATCTCACGTGCGCGTCAGGTCACCGCACGTACGCGTCCCGCCACGGCAACTCCGCGGTCACCCGCGTCGGCCCGCCCGCCGGCGAGTCCACCACCAGGATCCCGTCCACCGCGTCGAGCCGCTCCGCCAGTCCCGCCAGCCCCGATCCCTGGGACGTGTCGGCCCCGCCCACGCCGTTGTCCACGACCTGGAGCATCAGCCGGTTCTCCGTCCGCCACACCTCCACGCCGGCCCAGGCCGCCCGCGCGTGCTTGGTGACGTTCTGGAGCAGCTCCGACACCGTGAAGTACGCGATCCCCTCTATCGCCAGCGCCGGCCGCTCCACCAGGTCGACCTCGACCTGCACCGGCACCGTGCACCGCGACGCCACCGCCGACAGCGCCGCGTCCAGCCCGCGGTCCGTCAGCACCGCAGGGTGGATCCCCCGGGCCAGGTCGCGCAGCTCCTGGAGCGCCGTCTTCACCTCGCCGTGCGCCTCGTCCACCATCCGCACGGCCGTCTCCGGATCCTCCTGGAGTTTCTCCTTCGCCAGCCCCAGATCCATGGCCAGCGCCACCAGCCGCGCCTGGGCCCCGTCGTGCAGATCCCGCTCGATGCGCCGCAGGTCGGCCGCCGCCGAGTCGACCACGACGCCCCGGTCCGACTCCAGCTCCACCACCCGCGAGGCCAGCCGCGACGGCCCGAGCAGCCCGTGCACCATCAGCCGGTCCACCATCGTCAGCGCCCGCACGATCCACGGCGTGGCGATCGTCAGCAGCAGTCCCACGAGCGCGGTCACCGTGATCTCGAAGGGGTTGTCGAGGTAGACCCGGTGCGTCTCGTCGCCGTACAGCTGTATCCCGTCCTGGCCGGCGTACATCGGGAACACCCAGAACCACAGCGGGTACGTCAGCAGCGCCCAGCCCAGCACCCAGACGTTCACGGCGACGACGAACGAGAACACCGCCCACGGCAGATGCAGCACCGCGTACAGCAGGGCCCGCCACGAGGCGCCGCTCTTGAGGACGGCCCCCATCCACGCCATGGCACCCGGCTTCTTCATCCGCAGCGGCTCCGGGTCGGCCACCTCCAGGCCCAGCAGCGCCCGGGCCCGCAGCCGCTCCAGCGCCCCGAGGCCACAGCACCCGGCGAGCGCCGCCGCCAGCACCGGTATGCCGAGGAACGTCACCAGCAGCCCCGCCCCCAGTGACACCATCGTGACCGCGTAGGTGAACAGCAGGATGCTGATCGGCAGGCTGAGCAGCACATACCCGAGCTCGCGCCAGCTGCGGCCCTCGACCGGAGCCCGCAACGCGGCGGGCAGCCGGTGCCGCCGCTCGGTGCTCCCGGGGACCCCGGGCCTGCCGTCGAGCCCGTACCCCTGTCCGTACTCCGTGGCCATCGGCGTCGTCCTTCTCCTCGTCCTGCGGCTGTTCCCTCGTACCTCCACCCTGCTCCGCCGCAGGTCGGCGGACCATGGAGGCCGTCGGCGTCTTGGACGGGGGGTTTTCCCTACCTCGGACTCCGCCCGGGTCCTGTCGGCAGGGCGCAACCGGCGTCGGCAGGATGTGGCGGGCGTCGGCGGGACGAGGTGGGCGTCAGAAGGACATAGTGGGCGTCGGAAGGACGTAACGGGCGTCGGCAGGGCTCAACCGGCGCCTGTGCCGGAGTCGTCCGTGCGGTCGCGCCAGGGCAGTTCCGCCGTGACCGTCGTCGGGCCGCCCTCGGGCGACTCCAGGACGAACAGCCCGTCGACGGCGTCCAGCCGCTCGGCCAGGCCCTTCATTCCCGTACCGCCGTCGAGGCTCGCACCCCCGCGGCCGTCGTCCCACACCTGGATGAGCAGCCGGTCGTTCCTCCGCCACACATCGACCGACGCCGACTTCGCCGCGCTGTGCTTGCTGACGTTCTGGAGCAGCTCCGAGACGGTGAAATAGGCGATGCCCTCGATGGCCGCAGCCGGCCGCGCCGGCAGGTCGACCGTCACCTTGACCGGGACCGTGCAGCGCGAGGAGACCGAGGACAGGGCCGCGTCCAGACCGCGGTCGGTCAGGACCGCCGGGTGGATGCCGCGGGCCAGGTCGCGCAGCTCCTGGAGCGCCAGCTTCACCTCGCCGTGCGCCTCCTCGACCATCGCCGCCGCCGCGTCGGGGTCCTCCAGCACCTTCTCCTTCGCCAGGCCCAGCCCCATGGCCAGGTTGACCAGCCGGGCCTGCGCCCCGTCGTGCAGATCCCGCTCGATGCGCCGCAGGTCGGCCGCCGCCGTGTCGACCACGACCCCCCGGTCCGACTCCAGCTCGGCGATGCGCCGCTCCAGCTCGTCGGAGGGCGACAGCAGCCCGCGCACCATGGCCCGGTCGGCGTTGGCCAGGCCCCGCGCGATGAACGGCAGCACCGGCCACAGCACGAACAGCGAGGTCAGCGTGGTGACGAAGGTGAGGACGCCCCACGGCAGCCGTATGAACTCGTACAGCACCGTGCGCCAGCCCACCGGGTCCTTCAGCGACATCCACAGATGCTGGAGGAAGCCGCCCGAGCCGCGCAGCGGCAGCCGGCTCGGTTCGTCCACCCGCACCCCGAGCAGCGCCCTGGCCCGCGCCCGCTCCATCCGGCCCAGCAGCCGCGCGCCCGTGAGCGCGGCCGCGAGCAGCGGGAACCCGATCACCGTGATCGTCAGCCCGAAGCTGGTGGACAACGCCGTCACGACATAGGTGAATCCGATCAGCGCGACCGGAAGGTTCGCCAGGAGGTGCGCGATCTCCTTCCAGGTGTGCCGGTCGTAGGCGAGACGGGGCGGCGGCGGGCGGTCGTCCTCCCCGGCCGCCGACGTGGCCGCGCTCGTGCCCAAGGACGGGATACGTTCGGTCATGTGCGTTAGCGTGCCGGGCGGCGGGCGGCCGCGCCATGAGGCAGACCGCCAGGATCGACTGAGGTAAACCCCACCCCCGCATGCCAGGGCGTGACGGGCTGCTTACCCTGCCTTTATCAGGGCCTAGACTCCCGTGCGTACAGATCGTCGAACGGCGGCCTCCGTTGTTCGTCGAACGGCGGCGTCCGTTGTTCCCGGCCGTGCCCCGGAGCCGCGGAACCGTCGCAGGATCCAGTCCGAGTTTCAGGGAGCGAGGGACGGACGTGCCGGAACCGACCGTCGTCACCACGACCGTCGTCGCGGCGGACTACTTCCAGTCCTATTCGGTCGTCGGGCTGCTCGCCGTGGTCGGTGTGCTGTTCGTGGCCGTCGCCTTCGGGGCCGGCCGCCTGCTGCGGCCCGTGGTCCCCACACCCGAGAAGCTCCTGACGTACGAGTGCGGCGTCGACCCCGTCGGCGAGGGATGGGCCCACACCCAGGTCCGCTACTACGTCTACGCCTTCCTGTACGTGATCTTCGCCGTCGACTCGATCTTCCTGTTCCCCTGGGCGACCGTCTTCGCAGCCCCCGGCTACGGCGCGACCACCCTGGTGGAGATGTTCATCTTCCTCGGCTTCCTGGCCGTGGGCCTGCTCTACGCATACAAGAAGGGCGTGCTGGCATGGACGTGACCCCCTCCAGCCCCGAGCCCGTGCTGCTTCCGGAGCCGAAGCGGCTCGGCGCCCTCGCGCGTCTCGCGCCCGAGCCGATGAAGGTGATCCTGAACTGGGGCCGCCGCTACTCGCTCTGGGTCTTCAACTTCGGCCTCGCCTGCTGCGCGATCGAGTTCATCGCCGCGTCGATGGCCCGCCACGACTTCATCCGGCTCGGCGTCATCCCCTTCGCGCCGGGCCCGCGCCAGGCCGACCTGATGGTGGTGTCCGGCACGGTCACCGACAAGATGGCGCCGGCGGTGAAGCGCCTCTACGAGCAGATGCCGGAACCCAAGTACGTCATCTCCTTCGGCGCGTGCAGCAACTGCGGGGGCCCGTACTGGGACTCGTACTCCGTCACCAAGGGCGTCGACCAGATCATCCCCGTCGACGTCTACGTCCCCGGCTGCCCGCCCCGGCCCGAGGCGCTGCTCCAGGGCATCCTCAAGCTCCAGGAGAAGATCGCTCGCGAGTCGCTGGGGGAGCGGTACGGCACGGCGCGGCCTTCGGCGGCGGCGTTGCAGAGCGGCCTGGTACGGCCGCCGGCCCCGTCCTCGGGCTCGGATGCGGGCTCGGATGCGGGCTCGGTTTCGGGCTCGGCTTCGGGCTCGGCTTCGGAGGAGGGGCGATGACCGCGGCCGGCTGGCTCCCCGCCGACGTCGAGGAACTCTTCGGTACGGACGCCACGGCCGAGGAGTCGTACGAGGTCCTGACGGTCGACGTACCACCGGCGACCTGGATCTCCGCCCTGGAGACCGCACGCGACCGCCTGGGCTGCACGTACTTCGACTGGCTGAGCGCGGTCGACGAACCGGGCACGGGCTTCCGCGTCACGGCCCACGTCGCGGCGCTGTCCCCGCTCCGACGTCTCCTCCTGCGTACGACGGTCCCGCACGAGGCCCCCGCCCTGCCCTCGGCGGTCGGTGTCTACGCGGGCGCCGCCTGGCACGAACGCGAGACACACGAGATGTTCGGCGTCACCTTCGAAGGCCACCCGGCACTGGACCACCTGCTCCTCCCCGAGAACTTCGAAGGCCACCCCCTGCGCAAGGACTTCGTCCTGGCCGCACGCGTCGCCAAGGCCTGGCCCGGCGCGAAGGAACCCGGCGAGTCGGAACACGGCGGCCCCAAGCGCCGCCAGATGCTGCCCCCCGGGGTCCCCGACCCGAACGAATGGGGCCCCCTGAAGGGCCAGCTTCCCCCGGCCCCGGCCCGCGGCGCCGCCCGCACGGCAGCCGCCCGCCCCACGGGCGAGCGCCCGGTGCGGCGAACCCGTACGGCGGGGGAGGGCTCTGCCAGTCAGGCTGCCGCGGGTGACGCGGGTACTCCGTCTCCGGCTGCTGCGCGCCGTGTGCGGTCGGCGGGGGAGGGGTCGGCGAGCCAGACCGCGTCCGGGGAGTCGGCTGCTCCGGCTTCGGCGGGGCCGCGTCGCACTCGATCGGCGGGGGAGGGTTCGGCGAGTCAGGCTGCCGCGGGTGACGCGGGTACTCCGTCTCCGGCTGCTGCGCGCCGTGTGCGGTCGGCGGGGGAGGGGTCGGCGAGCCAGACCGCGTCCGGGGAGTCGGCTGCTCCGGCTTCGGCGGGGCCGCGTCACAACCGCTCGGCGGCAGACGGCTCGGTCAGTCAGGCGGCGACGGGCGATTCGCCTTCCGAGTCCCCAGCCGCCCCGCGCCGTAGCCGCAAAGCGGCGGAGGGCTCGGTAAGTCAGACGTCCACCGGCCCTGAATCCACGACCTCCGGTCCCGAATCCAAGGCGACCGAAGCCGAACCAGCGGCGCCCGGGACCGGCTCCCAGCCGCCGGTCACCGAGCTTGAGTCCCCGGTCACCGAGCCTGAGTCCCCGGCCACCTCGGCTGGGCCGCGTCGGGCGCGAAGCGCGAGCGACGGCTCGGCGTCGCAGCGGACGCAGCCAGGTGCCTCCGGCCCTCGCCGTGCACGAAGCGCATCGGAGGGCTCCTCCAGCCAGCGGGCCGCGTCCGAACCCGGCGAGAGCCGGCCGGGCAGGGCTGCGCGCCCCCCGCGCAGCACGGACGCCCCGTGGCACCACGCCCGCCCGGCCTTCGACGAACCGGCTCCCGAACCGTCGCCCGAGGCCGGCCCGTTGCCCACTCCCGAGCCGTCGGGTGACTCGAAGGCCCCGAACAGAGCCTCGGAGTCACCGGACACCCCGAAGTCGCCCGACGACTCGGGGACCTCGCGCAGTCCGGAAAACCCCGAGCCCGCGGAGACGCCCGGCCCCGCGGACAGCCCTGGTCCCTCGGACCCCCCTGACAGTCCGGCACCGGCGAGCGACCGGCAGCCCACCAGCAAGCCCGACAGTCCCGATAACCCCGACAACTCAGACAACCCCGAAGACCCCACAGGAGGCCCGCGGTGAACGACGTGCTCGACGTCATCCTGCGACTCCTGATCGTCTTCGTCGTCTTCCTCACCTTCCCTCTGATCATCGGTCAGACAGAACACAAGGTGATGGCCCACATGCAGGGCCGCCTCGGCCCCATGTACGCCGGCGGCTTCCACGGCTGGGCCCAGCTGATCGCCGACGGCGTGAAGTTCGCGCAGAAGGAGGACGTCGTCCCGGCGGGCGCGGACCGCCGCATCTTCCAACTGGCCCCCGCCGTCGCCCTCCTGCCCTACCTCCTCGTCCTGCTCGCCATCCCCATCGGCCCGGACGAGGGAGCCGTCGGACAGCTCATCGACGCCGGCGTCTTCTTCGTCCTGGCCGTCATGGGCGTCGGCGTCCTCGGCTCGCTCATGGCCGGCTGGGCCTCCGCCAGCAAGTTCTCCCTCCTCGGCGGCCTCCGCACCGCCGCCCAGCTCCTCGCCTACGAACTGCCGATGCTCCTGACCGCCGCCTCGGTGGCGATGGCGGCCGGCACCGTCTCGCTCCCCGGCATCCTCGACGCCTTCGAGTGGTGGTGGCTGCCCTGGCAGATCGTCGGCGCGATCGTCTTCTTCGTGGCCGGCCTCGCCGAACTCCAGCGCCCGCCCTTCGACATGCCCGTCGCCGACTCGGAGATCATCTTCGGCGCGTACACCGAGTACACCGGCCTCCGCTTCGCCCTCTTCCTCCTCGCCGAGTACGCCGGAATCGTCGTCCTGTGCGGCCTGACCACCGTCCTCTTCCTGGGCGGCTGGCACGGACCCTGGGGCGCCGACGGCCTCGGCTGGGTCTGGACCCTGCTGAAGACCGCCGCCCTCGCCTTCCTCGTCATCTGGCTGCGCGTCACCTATCCCCGCCTGCGCGAGGACCAGCTCCAGAAACTGTCCTGGACCCTCCTCGTCCCCCTCTCCCTCGCCCAGATCGCCCTCACCGGCATCGTCAAGGTGGTGATCGCGTAACCATGGCCCCCATCCCCGGCAGCGGCCTCGCCAAGGGCCTGGCCGTCACCCTCCGCACGATGACGAAGAAGTCCGTCACCGCGCAGTACCCGGACGCCCAGCCCGACCTCCCGCCCCGCACCCGCGGTGTGATCGGCCTGTTCGAGGAGAACTGCACGGTCTGCATGCTGTGCGCCCGCGAGTGCCCGGACTGGTGCATCTACATCGACTCCCACAAGGAGACGATCCCGGCGGCGACCCCCGGCGGCCGCGAACGCAGCCGCAACGTCCTGGACCGCTTCGCCATCGACTTCTCCCTGTGCATGTACTGCGGTATCTGCATCGAGGTCTGCCCTTTCGACGCCCTGTTCTGGTCCCCGGAGTTCGAGTACGCCGAGACCGACATCCGCGACCTCACCCACGAGCGCGACAAGCTCCGCGAGTGGATGTGGACCGTCCCGGCCCCGCCGGCCCTCGACCCCGGCGCGGAGGAGCCGAAGGAACTCGCCACCGCCCGCAAGACCGCCGACAAACTGGCCGCCCAGCAGGCCCCGCCCGCCACCGAACCGCACGCCGACGAGCAGGCCCGGGCAGCCGAGCGACCGACCCGCCCGCAGGGCGACTCCAAGCAACAGACCGACCAGCCGAAGCCGGGCCAGGCAACGCCGGACCAGCCGACGCCGGGGCAGGAGGGCCGGGAATGACCCTCGCCGCAACCGCAGGTCTCCTCACGGCGGGCCCGGCCACCAGCGCCGGGCCCGCCGAGACCCACGGTTTCCTCTCCCCGACCGGCGTCGAGATCGCCTTCCTCCTCGTCGGCCTGGTCACCTTCGGCGCCGCGCTCGTCACCGTCACCACCCGGCAGCTGGTGCACGCCGCCCTGTGGCTGGTGGTGACCCTCGGCGGCCTGGCCGTCGAGTACCTGCTGCTCACCGCCGAGTTCATCGCCTGGGTGCAGGTCCTCATCTACGTCGGTTCCGTCGTCGTCCTCCTCCTGTTCGGTCTGATGCTCACCAGGGCCCCCATCGGCCGCTCCCCGGACGCCGACTCCGGCAACCGCTGGGCCGCCCTCACCGTGGCCGTGGCCGCCGCTGCCGCCCTGGTCTGGGTCGTCGTCGACGCCTTCCGCACGACCTGGATCGACCTGGACGGCCCCGCCGCCGGCTCCACCGAGGCCACCGGCGCGAGCCTCTTCCAGAACTGGGTCCTCCCCTTCGAGGCCCTCTCCGTCCTCCTCCTCGCCGCCCTGGTCGGCGCGATCGTCCTGTCCCGCAAGGCGAAGGCCGCCACGGCGACCACGGCCGAGAACGCCCCGGCCTCCCGGAGCGAGAAGGAAGGGACCCGCTGATGCACCTCGCCTATCCCGCCGTCCTCTCCGCCGTCCTCTTCTGCACGGGCCTGTACGGCGTCCTCGCCCGCCGCAACGCGATCCTCGTCCTGATGTCGGTCGAGCTGATGCTCAACGCCGTCAACCTCAACCTGGTCGCCTTCGACGTCTGGCTCAGCAAGACCGCCGAGGAGACCCTGCACTCGGGCCAGGCCCTCACCCTGTTCACCATCGCCATCGCCGCCGCCGAGATCGGCATCGGCCTGGCGATCGTCCTCGCAGTCCACCGCAACCGCGGCACCGCGGACATCGACAAGCTCCGCGACACCGCCGAACGGCACGACCCCGACTGCCCCGACCACGAGGCCCTCACGGCCGAGCGGTCCGACGAGGCCCAGAAGGCTGAGGCCACCGCGTGACCACGACCACCCTCGCCGTCCTCGTCCCTCTCCTTCCGTTCCTCGGCGCCGTCGCCGGCCTGCTCCTGGGCCGGGCGGCACCCGGCTTCGTCCGCCCGCTCGCCGTCCTGCCGACGCTCACCTCCCTGGTGCTCGCCGCGCTGGTCGCCGTGCGGCAGGGCGGTGACGCGGCCGTCAACGCGGCCACGGAACTCACCCCCACCGGCTCCGTCCCGATCGAACTCGCCCTGCACATCGACGGCTTCGCCGCCCTCGTCGCCCTCCTCGTCGGCCTCGTGGCCTCCTGCGTGCAGATCTACTCGACGGGCTACCTGCGCGACGACCCGCGCTACTCCTCGTACGCCGCCCTCGTCTCCCTGTTCACCTCCGCGATGCTCCTGGTCGTCTACTCCGGCGACCTGATCGTGCTGCTGGTCGGCTGGGAAGTCATGGGCATCTGCTCCTACTTCCTGGTCGGCCACTACTGGGAGACCCCGGAGGCCCGCGCCGCATCCCTCAAGGCCTTCCTGGTCACCAAGCTCGGCGACGTCCCCTTCCTCATCGGCCTGTTCGCCCTGGCCACCGACGCCGGTTCTTTCCGCATCACCCGGGTCATCGGCGCCGTCGCGAGCGGCTCGCTCGACCACCCGACGCTGATGGCCCTGCTGCTCCTGGCGGGCGTGGCGGGCAAGTCCGCGCAGTTCCCGCTGCACACCTGGCTCCCCGACGCGATGGCGGGCCCGACCCCCGTCTCCGCGCTGATCCACGCCGCGACGATGGTCGCCGCCGGTGTCTACTTCATCGCCCGTCTCCTCCCGCTGTTCGAGGCCTCCCAGGCCGCGATGGTCGTCCTCGCCGTCATGGCGGCCGTCACGATGGCCGGCTCGGCGCTCGCCGCGCTCGCCCAGGACGACATCAAGCGCGTCCTCGCCTACTCGACGATCGGTCAGCTCGGCTACATGTCCGGTGCCCTGGCCGTCGGTGACCGTGGTGCCGCCGTCTTCCACCTCCTGTCCCACGGCGCCTTCAAAGCGCTGCTGTTCCTCGCGGCCGGCGTGATCATCCACGCCGCCGGCACCAACTCGCTCGCCGCCATGTCCCGCATGCGGAACCTGCGCGACCGCGTCCCCGACGCCTACTGGACGATGACCGTGGCGCTGCTCGCGCTGGCCGCGATCCCGCCGTTCAGCGGCTTCTTCTCCAAGGAGGCCGTCCTTGGCGTCGCCGAACACGTCGTCACCGGACACACCGAGCACGCCCCCGCCGCCGCGGGCTGGATCGTGCTCGTCGCCGGCCTGCTCACGGCCGTGCTCACCGCCGCCTACGCGATGCGCTTGTGGCTGCTGGCCTTCCGCGGCCGGGGCGCCGAAGCCCCCGACCACGGCAGGCAGCCGCTGACGATGACCGTCGTGCTGTGGGTGCTCGCCGCCCCGTCCCTGGCCCTCGGCGGATTCACGTTCCGCCTGCTGCCCGACTGGTTCGACGGCCGCGACCTCAGCCCGACCCTGACCACATCCGTGCTCGGCACGGGCGTGGCCCTGGTCGGCGGCATCGTCACCTACGGCGCCTGGCGGCACACCACCGCGCTCACCGCACGCGTCCCGCTGGGCGCGGTCGCGGCCCACCCCGAGGGCGACGCCGCCCAGGTCGAGGCAGAGGCCATCGCCACCCACAAGCCGGCCTACGGCGACATCGCCTACGCGCCCGACCCCGCCGACCCCGGACGGCTCCTGCTCGGCCCGCTGCATCGCCACGCGGCCGCCGGCTTCCATCTGGACGCCGTGTACCGGGCCCTCTTCGTCCGACCGGTCCAGGCGGGGGCGAGCCTCGTCCGGTTCCTGGACCGGGAGGTCGTCGAGACCTACGTACGCGGCGCGGGTGCGCTGCCCCGCTGGCTCGGCGCCGCCGTACGGCGCGCCCAGACCGGCAACGTCCAGACCTATGTGAGCGCGCTGCTCGCCGGCACCGTCGTCCTCGCGGTCGCCGTCGTCCTCGTCGCCACGGGAGCGTGAGCAGGCGTGATCGATATCAACGAGTCCGTGATGCAGTTCCTTCTGGCGTTCGTCGTCGTCGGCCCGCTCCTGGGCGCCGCCGCCGCTCTCCTGCCGGCCCCGCCCGGGCTGAAGGGGAAGTCACCCGAGCAGGCCGTGCTCCGGCACGGCGTCACCGTCACCGGCGCGGTCCTCATCGCGGCGATCGTCCTCGCGCTCGGCTTCGACCACGACCAGCCGTCGAAGATGCAGGCCAGCACGGACATCAGCTGGATTCCAGCACTCGACGTACGCATCCACCTCGGCATCGACGGCATCTCCCTCCCCCTTCTGGTCCTGACCGCGCTGCTGACCTTCCTCTGCGCGCTCTACTCGTACTTCAAGATGCCCGCGGGGCCGACCCCGAAGGCCTTCGTCGCGCTGCTGCTCGTCCTCGAGTCCGGCACACTCGCGACCTTCGCCGTCCTCGACCTGCTGCTGTTCTTCCTCGCCTTCGAGATGGTCCTCATCCCGATGTACTTCCTCATCGCCCGCTGGGGCGGCGAGGGCCGGAGCCAGGCCGCGTGGCGGTTCATCCTCTACACGTTGCTCGGCTCCGTGGTCATGCTGCTCGGCCTGCTCCTGATCGGGATCAAGGCGGGCACGTTCGACATGATGGCACTCGCCACTGACAACGGCCGATCGCTGACCACATCCGTGCAGGTCATCGCCGTTCTGGCGATCGGGATCGGCCTCGCGGTCAAGACGCCGATGTGGCCGCTGCACAGCTGGCTGCCCGACGCCCACACCGCCGCGCCGACCGTCGGCTCGGTCCTGCTGGCCGGTGTCCTGCTGAAGATGGGTACATACGGGTTCGTCCGGATCCTCCTCCCCATCGCACCGGACGGCTTCCGCACCTTCGCGCCCTACCTCGCAGCGCTCGCCGTCGTCGGCATCATCTACGGATCCCTGGCCTGCCTGGCCCTCGCCAAGCAGGGCGCGAAGGGCGACCTCAAGCGCCTCATCGCCTACTCCTCCGTCGGCCACATGGGCTTCGTCCTGCTCGGCATCGCCACGATGACACCGACCGGCGTGAACGGCGCCCTGTTCGCCAACATCGCCCACGGCCTCATCACCGGCCTGCTGTTCTTCCTGGTCGGAGCGCTGAAGGACCGCACCGGCACCACCGACCTCGACACCCTCGCCGAGGAGACCGGAGCCGCGCTCTACGGCAAGGCCCCGCGCCTCGGCGGCCTGCTCGCCTTCGCCGCGGTCGCCTCGCTCGGTCTGCCGGGCCTCGCCGGCTTCTGGGGCGAGATGCTGGCCCTGTTCGGCGCCTTCCAGCCCGCCGACGGCCTCAGCCGTCCCGCCTTCCTCACCTTCATGGCGATCGGCGCGTTCGGGACGCTGCTGACGGCCGCTTACCTGCTGATCGTGGTCCGCCGCGTCTGCATGGGCGCCCTGCCGCAGGACACCCCCAAGCTCACCGACGTCCGCTCGTACGAGCTCGCGGCCTGGACCCCGCTCGTCGTCCTCACCGTCGTCGCGGGCCTGTGGCCCAGGGCCCTCCTCGGCCTGAGCGACCCGGCCGTCCAGCAGCTCCTCGCAGGAGGCACCCGATGAGCCCCCCGGCCCAGCCCCTGGCCGCGTCGCTGGTCCAGTCCGTCGACTGGCTCGCGATCTCACCGCCCACCATCGTGGCGGTCGTCGGACTCGCCGTCCTGGTCGCCGACCTGTTCGTCACCGAGCACCGCAAGCCGCTGCTCGGCTGGACGTCCGTGGCCGGCCTGGCCGCCGCCACGCTGATGCTGCTGCCCCTCCTGGACGGCGACCGCAGCACCTTCTGCCTGACCGGCGACGCCACCGTGTGCAGCTACACGGCCGACCGCTTCGCCCTGGTCATCCAGTTCCTGGTCCTCGGCGGCGCCCTCCTCGCAGCCCTCCTGTCGGTCACCGCCCTCAAGGACGCCCGCAAGGAGCTTCCCGAAGGGGAGTACTGGTTCCTGCTGCTGTCCTCCGCGGCCGGCGCCGCCCTCCTGCCCGCCTCCCGCGACCTCGCGACCCTGATCGTCGCTCTCGAGGTCGCCTCCCTGCCCGCCTTCGCACTGGTCGGCCTCAGGTACGGCGACCGGAAGTCCTCCGAAGCGGCTTTGAAGTTCTTCCTGTCCTCGGTCACCGCGACCGCGGTCAGCCTGATGGGCATCAGCTTCGTGTACGCGTCCACGGGCACCCTCTACCTCACCCAGGTCGCCGACCGCATCCAGAACGTCGACGGACAGCTCCACACGCTCGCCCAGACCGGCGTCGTCCTCACCCTCATCGGCTTCGCCTTCAAGACGGCCGCCGTGCCCTTCCACTTCTGGGTGCCCGACACTTACGTGGGGGCGCCCTTGCCCATCGCCGCCTACCTGTCGGTCATCGGCAAGGCGGTCGGCTTCAGCGGCCTGATCCTCGTCACGGTCGTCGCCCTCCCGTCGTACGCCGACGTCTGGGGCCCGGCCCTCGCCGCCCTGGCAGCGCTCACCATGACCGTGGGCAACGTCGGAGCCCTGCGCCAGCAGGCCACGCGCGCGTACAGCGCGGTACGCCTGCTCGCCTGGTCCTCCGTCGGCCAGGCCGGCTACCTCCTGGTACCGATCGCGGCCGCCGCGTACTCCGGTGACGCCGAGAAGTCGATCGGCTCCACCGTCGCCTACGCCCTGATGTACGGCGCCGTGAACCTCGGCGCCTTCGCCGTGGCCGCCCTCGTCGGCCGGACGAAGTCCCTCAACCGCGTCTCCGACTACCGCGGCCTGTACGCCTCGAGCCCGTTGTCCGCGCTCCTCCTGGCGTTCTTCCTGCTCTGCCTCGCCGGGCTGCCGCCGGGCATCATCGGCCTCTTCGCCAAGGTCACCGTCTTCTCGGCGGCCGTCGACGCCGGCCTCGGCTGGCTGGCCGTGATCATGGCCGTCAACGTCGTCATCGCGTTGTTCTACTACCTCCAGTGGACGGCCCTGCTCTTCCGCGCCCCCGAGGGAGAACCCGAGAAGCACCGCGTCCCCGCCCCGCTCACCGCCGCGATCGCCCTGACCGGAGTCCTCGGCATCGCCCTGTCCGGAGCACCCCAGCTGGTCCTGCGCTTCACCGACACGGCCCTCTTCTGAACAACAGGCGCATTCGCCACGCGCGCGTGGGGCACCCGGCCCTCCACGCGCGCGTGCCGCTTTCCCGGTGCCGTTCACCCGGACGGTCCACACCCCCCGCCGCGCGCACAAGGGAACTAGTGCCTCCCGCCTGGCGTTGACCAGTACGGGAAGGTCCACTGGACGTGAACGTCACGGCACCAGTGGCACCGCAGATCAGCAGCAAGGGTCCCCCTGCCGCACCACTTGGAGGGCGTACCGTGCACCGCCGGCACAACGGGCTCAGGACAGCAGTCCTCCTCGGAGGACTGTCCGCACTCATCATCGTCATCGGCAGCTTCTTCGGCCGTATGGGGCTCGTCATCGCCGTTCTGGTAGCGCTGGCCACCAACGCGTACGCCTACTGGAACAGCGACAAGCTGGCCCTGCGCGCGATGCGCGCCCGCCCGGTGAGCGAGTTCGAGGCCCCGGGGCTCTACCGCATGGTCCGCGAGCTCTCCACGCAGGCCCGCCAGCCCATGCCGCGCCTGTACATCTCCCCGACGGAGGCGCCCAACGCCTTCGCCACGGGCCGCAACCCGCGCAACGCCGCCGTGTGCTGCACCGAAGGCATCCTGCGTCTCCTGGACGAGCGCGAGCTGCGCGGCGTCATCGGCCACGAGCTCAGCCATGTCTACAACCGCGACATCCTCATCTCCTCGGTCGCCGGTGCCCTCGCCTCCGTGATCATGTTCCTGGTCAACTTCGCCTGGCTGATCCCGGTCGGGCGCTCGGACGACGACGACGGCCCCGGCCTGCTCGGCATGCTGCTGATCATGATCCTCGGCCCGCTGGCAGCCTCCGTCATCCAACTGGCCATCAGCCGCTCCCGGGAATACCAGGCGGACGCCTCCGGAGCCCAGCTCACCGGCGACCCGCTCGCCCTGGCCAGTGCCCTGCGCAAGCTCGAACTCGGCACCAAGCAGCTCCCGCTGCCGCCCGAGCCGCGCATCGAGACCGCCAGCCACATGATGATCGCGAACCCGTTCCGGCCCGGCCAAGGGCTCTCGAAGATGTTTTCCACGCACCCGCCGATGGCGGACCGCATCGCACGGCTCGAGAAGATGGCAGGTGGGAATCAGTGAAGACCGTCCTGAACGTCATATGGCTCGTCCTGAGCGGCTTCTGGCTCTTCCTCGCCTACATGGCCGCGGGCCTGCTCCTCTGTATCACCGTCATCGGCATCCCGTTCGGCATCGCGGCCTTCCGCATCGGCGTCTACGCCCTGTGGCCCTTCGGGTACACGACGGTCGAGCGCCGTGACGCGGGCGCGCCGTCCTGCGTCGGCAATGTGCTGTGGCTGGTGCTCGCGGGCTGGTGGCTGGCCCTCGGCCACATCGTCACCGGCATCGCGCTGTGCGTCACGATCATCGGCATCCCGCTCGGCGTCGCCAACTTCAAGCTCATCCCGGTCTCCCTGCTCCCGCTGGGCCGCGACATCGTGCGGACGAACGAGCCGTTCGCGGTGCGCTGACGGCGGGGCAACGCCGCCCGGTTCCCACAGACCACGGGTTATCCACAGGCCCGCCCGGCTGTCGGTGGCGCCCTGCATCATGAACCCATGACCGCGAACGAGCAGTTGCCCACACGAGTGAGGGCCAGGACCAACACCCGCCCAAGCGGCCGGACTTCGCATCCCGAGCCGACCGCCCCGGTGAGAGGCCCCTGACCTCAGCAACCGAGCGGGCCGGCAGCAGCCGAGAAATCAGCAGCCAAGAAAACCGGACCGCCGCGAAGAAGCCCCACGGGCCGCAGCAGAAGCCCCCGGCCGCAGCCAGGAAGCCGTCGACCACAGAGCAAGAACCCCCGGGCCGCAGCCAGGAAGCCCCTGCCGCAAGAAGCCCTCGACCACAGCCAGGAAGCCCCTGCCGCAAGAAGCCCTTGACCACAGCCAGGAAGCCCCGACCGCAGCCAGGGGCCCCAGACCGCAGCAAAGAGGGCAGCCCTACGCCCTCCCAGCCCCCGCCCGCATCACCCGCCGCACTCCGTACGCAACCGCCCCCACCGCCAGCACACCCGCGCCGACGACCACCGAAACCCCCGGCAGCGAGAACGCCAGCACCGCACACCCGACCAGCCCGACCGCCGGCACCACCCGTGCCGTCGGCGCCGAATCCAGCGTCCAGGCCGACGCGTTGGCCACGGCGTAGTACGCCAGCACCCCGAAGGAGGAGAACCCGATCGCCCCCCGGACGTCCACCGTGGCGGCCATGACCGCGACCACCGCGCCCACGGCCAGCTCCGCCCGGTGCGGCACCTGGAAACGCGGATGCACGGCCGCCAGCGCGCCCGGCAGATGCCGGTCCCTGGCCATGGCCAGTGTCGTCCGTGAGACGCCCAGGATCAGGGCGAGCAGCGACCCCAGCGCGGCCACGGCCGCACCGATCCGCACCACCGGCACGAGCCAGGGCGCCCCGGCCGCCCGCACGGCGTCGGCCAGCGGCGCTGTCGCGTCCCTGAGACCGTCCGACCCCAGTACCGAAAGGACAGCCACCGCCACACCCGCGTACACCACCAGTGCGATGCCCAGCGCCAGCGGGATCGCGCGCGGAATGGTGCGCGCCGGATCCCGTACCTCCTCACCGAGGGTCGCGATCCGGGCGTACCCGGCGAACGCGAAGAACAGCAGACCGGCCGCCTGAAGCACACCGCCCGCGCCGTTCGAGGCCCCGATGTCCAGCCGTCCGGCATCCGCCTCGCCGGACAGAAGACACCCGACGACCACGGCGGCGAGGACAGCCAGGACCACCGCCACGATCACCCGCGTCAGCAACGCTGACTTCTGGACACCGCCGTAGTTCACCGCGGTCAGCGCCACCACGGCCGCGACCGCCACCGCGTGCGCCTGCCCCGGCCAGACGTACGTGCCCACGGTGAGCGCCATCGCCGCACAGGATGCCGTCTTCCCGACCACGAACGACCAGCCCGCGAGATACCCCCAGAACTCCCCGAGCCGCTCACGCCCGTACACGTATGTACCGCCTGAGGCGGGATACAGGGCGGCGAGGCGGGCCGACGACTTGGCGTTGCAGTACGCGACCACGGCGGCGACGGCGAGCCCGAGGAGCAGCCCGGAGCCCGCCGCGTGAGCCGCGGGCGCGAGGGCGGCGAAGATCCCGGCTCCCACCATCGAGCCGAGTCCGACGACGACGGCGTCACCCACGCCGAGGGTGCGGCGCAGTCCGGAAGCGGAGGCTGTCATGCGTCGCACCCTACTGATCAGTGCAACCAGCGGGCGCCGCCAGGGCGTCCTCCCCCTCAAGAC
Source organism: Streptomyces sp. DG1A-41 (assembly GCF_037055355.1). GTDB lineage: Bacteria > Actinomycetota > Actinomycetes > Streptomycetales > Streptomycetaceae > Streptomyces. The sequence continues at coordinate 5,523,759 of NZ_CP146350.1, forward strand.
GGCGTGAACGCGCGCGGCAAGGACGACGCACGCGGAACGCCCGGCGTACGACGCACGTACACGGCCTGCCGGGAGCAAGATCACATGGCCGGGACAGTGCGGGCACAGCGTGAAAGGGCAGGTTCACGGCATGACCATCATCAGCTGGATCATCCTGGGACTGTTGGCCGGCGCCATCGCGAAGTTCCTGCTGCCGGGGCGCGACCCGGGCGGCCTCATCGGCACGACCCTGATCGGCATCGCGGGTGCGTTCATCGGCGGCTGGATATCGGCCCGCTGGATGGACCACCCGATCACCAAGAACTTCTACGACGGCACGACCTGGGCCGCGGCGATCGGCGGATCGCTCGTCCTCCTGATCGCCTACCGCCTCGTGTTCGGCAACTCACGCGACTGACCGCGCCCACGGCCCACGGCCGGTGTGCGCCACACCGCCCGTGCCCGGCAGGCGCCCATGGACCGCAGCCGGCAGGCGAGAAGGGTGGGCATCCAGCAGGTGCCCACCCTTCCTCGTAACCGTGCAGACCGGGAACCCGCCCGTGCGGACTGGGGGTCCCGAGGACCCGAGCCGACCTACCGGTAGTTCACGAACTGCATGGCGAAGTCGAAGTCCTTGCCCTTCAGCAGGGCAATGACGGCCTGAAGATCGTCACGGCTCTTGGAGCTGACCCGCAGCTCCTCGCCCTGCACCTGCGCCTTCACGCCCTTCGGGCCCTCGTCACGGATGATCTTCGCCACCTTCTTCGCGTTCTCCTGGGAGATGCCCTCCTTGATCGACGCAAAGATCTTGTACTCCTTGCCGGAGAGCTGGGGCTCGCCCGCGTCCAGAGCCTTCAGCGAGATGCCGCGCTTGATCAGCTTGGACTGGAAGACGTCGAGAACAGCCTTCACCCGGTCCTCGGAGTTCGCCTCCATGAGGATGTTCTCACCGGACCACGAGATCGAGGCACCCACGCCCTTGAAGTCGTAGCGCTGCGAGATCTCCTTGGCGGCCTGGTTGAGTGCGTTGTCGACCTCCTGCCGCTCGACCTTCGAGACGATGTCGAAACTGGAGTCGGCCATGTCCTGTGGCTCCTTGTATCGGGGTGCGTATCGTGCGTACCGGCGTACGTGGGCGGCCGCCGGGCCTGTTCAGATCCCGGGCCGCATCCGGACAAGCCTAGCCACCCCCCGCCCTCCGGGCGCCGATCAATCGGGTGGCGAAGCACCCCTCCACATCAGGTATGGTTTACGTCGTTGCCACGGAGCACCGCCGAAGAAGGCGGTTCAATGGGCAGCAACCCCGGCGGTGTGCCCGAGCGGCCAAAGGGAGCAGACTGTAAATCTGCCGGCTCAGCCTTCCCAGGTTCGAATCCTGGCGCCGCCACACTGGGGAAGACCCCCTCTCAACTGCGGAAACGCAGCAGAGAGGGGGTCTTTTGTGTGGGGTGGCTCGTGTATGGAGGCCTACGGCGCCTGTGTGTAGGTGACCACCGCGTCCGGGCAGGCCTCGGCGAGACGAACCAGGGACTCGCGTTCCTCGGTGTCCGCGGTGAGGCTCCAGCTCAGTTTCACGGCCGTCCATTCGACGATGTGGCGGCACGTGGCCTGGTGTTGGGCGGCAGCCACTGGGCGGGATCCTGGTCGGCCTTGCTGCGGTGTGCCGCGGCGGACACGGCCACCAGGGAGCGCGGGTCGGCGAGGTCGTTATCGTGGCCTCGCGGCGGATGGCCGTCCCCTGGGAGGCGCCGGAGTTCCAGGCCTCGGGCAGCGGCACCATGTGGTCGACGTCCATCGCCGCGGCGGAGGTGATCCTGTGATCGTCGGTAGGACGACCAGGTGCCGCCCTTCAGCTTGCAGTCCGGGCCGGTGGCCGGTGGTTCGATCGTCTCGGCGATCAGCACCTCGTCGCGGGTGTCGCACCCGTCGTCGGGATAGGCGCCGGCGTTCCAGTACCGGAAGCTGGTGCACGCACCCCTTGGACGAGAGGGACGCCGCCCTGGCGCGCGAACTGGTCGAGGAGGCCGGTGGCCGCCAGGCCGCCGAGCAGGAGGCCCGCCGCCAGGTGTCCGCCGCGCTGCGGGCCCTGTCGTGGGCGCAGCCCACCCCCGACACCTACCGGCAACCCCACGACATCGCCTGGGCGATGACCTGCCGCGAGTCCTGACCCCGGCCAGAGGGAGGCGGCCTCCCGCGCACACGGGGGAGCGGACCTAACGCGGCGTGACTTCGGTCGGGGTGGGCCGATGTCTGTGCGGCGACCCAGAGCCCTCATCCACCCACAGCCGTGACCAACCGCCGTAGCACCCGGCCTCAGCCCGGCCGCTCGGAGCGGAACCGATCGTGACGAAACACAGTGGAGTCGTGCAGCAGACCGAGACGAGCGCAGCGCTGCCGGCGGTCTTCCCGCCGTGGCCGCCTACGGGCTGCGGGTGGTCCGCGGCCGCCACACCGTCCTCCAGGACGTCAGCTTCACCGTCCCCCGCGGCTGCATCGTGGGCCTGCTCGGGCCGAGCGGTTGCGGGGAGACGACGCTGCTGCGGTCCGTGGTCGGCGTGCAGCAGACCACGGCGGGCCACGTCCAGGTCCTCGGATACGCGGCCGGCGCCCCGGCACCCGAGGACCCGCGTCGGCTACGTCACGCAGGAGCCGTCGGTACGCGGGCCTGACCGTGCTGGAGAATTTGCGCCACTTCGCCGCCCGCCCTAGGCAATGCGGGGCCGGCACAGGCAGGACGCGGTGGTCCGGGTGGTGAAGGAGGTCGACCTGGCCTCCTACGCCGACAAGCTGGTCGTCCGTCTGTCGGGGGGCCAGTACTCGCGGGTGTCGCTGGCGGCTCGCGCTGCTGGAAAAGCCTGACCTGCTCGATGGACGAGCCGACCGTCGGCCTGGACCCCATGGTGCGCCGGGAGTTGCGGCCGGTGTTCCAGGGGCTGGCCGAGGAGGGCACCGCGCTGCTGGTGTCCAGCCATGTGATGGACGAGGCCGACCGCTGTGGCCGGCTGCTGCTGATGCGGGCCGGACGGCTGCTGGCCGGTGCCGACCGGGGCACGCTGCTGGAGCACACCGGCTGCGACGACGTGGAAGAGGCGTTCATGCATCTGGTGCAGGCCGCGTCCGACGCCGAGGAACGCGCGCGACGGCGGGCCACGGAGCAGAGCCTGCCGCCGGTCCTGCCGGGCCTCCTCGACCAGGCCGGCGCCCCCGAGGCGGAACGGGCCTACTTCGCCGCGGACACGGTGCGGTGAGTGGCGTCCGAGTGGCCGAGCGGCTGCCGTTCTCGCCCACCACCACGGGCGCGACCGCGGTCCGGGTGCTCCTGCAGATCTGCCGGGACAAGGGCCGTACCGCACTGCTGCTGGCCATCACGTGCATGCTCATGGTGCTGCTGAAGCTGATGTTCCATGACTCCGAAGCCACCTTCGAGCGGGTCGGGTTCCAGGTCTTCGGCATCTGCCCGGTCATCGTGATGTACCTGGTGGCGTCCGTGTCGACGCTGCCGAACGCACCACCGGCACCGCCGAGCGACTGCTGACGATGCCCGTGCAGCGGTTGGACATCGTGCTCGGCCACAGCCTCGCGTTCGCCTTCCTGACCCTGTTGCAGGCGGTGCTCTCCACTCTGCTGTCCATCGGCCCGCTCGGCCTGGACATCAAGGGCCCGGCGTATCTGCTGGTGGTCGTCGCCATGCTCGGCGCGCTGCCGGGGCTGGCGCTGGGGCTGCTGGTGAGCACCTTCGCGCGCAACGAGTTCCAGGCGGAGCAGGTCCTGCCCGCCGGGGTGCTGCCCCAGTTCCTGGTGTGCGGCCAGGGGCGAGACGGGTGGGTTCTTGGCGCTCATGATGAGCGCGGGCATGGCGGACCACGGGGCGGGCGACAGGCATACGCGGGCCGCACGCGCTGCACACTGGCCCCATGTCCTCCCGTCGCAGAACCTGCCCCGCGTGCCGTCGCGAGATCGCCGTCGTCGCCGGACGGTACGCGCGCCACGACCCGCCCGGCGCCCGGGAACACGGCGAACTCACCTCATGCCCGGGCTCCCGCCGCCAGGCCCTGCTCGGCCCGGAACAGCCCTCCCTGGACGGCTACGCGGTCCCCGACTTCCCGGGCCAACTGCCCCTGTTCTAGGAACGGTTCCCCGGCGTCGTCAGTTCCCAGCCACCGACTTCACCGCCACGGACACCGGAGCCGGCCCGCTGATCAGCTCCAGAGTGAGGCCGGCCGTCGCGGGGGTGTCCACCAGCTCCGCGAGTACGGTGGCCACGTCGTCGCGCGGGATCGGGCCACGACCCGTGTGCGCCTCCAGGCGTACCAGGCCGGTGCCGGCGTCGTCGGTGAGCTGGCCGGGGCGCAGAATCGTCCAGTCCAGCGCGTCCAGCCCGCGCACGTACGCGTCCGCCTCGCCCTTGGCGCGCAGGTACACGTCGAAGATCTCGTCGCCCTTGTGCTCCGGGTCGGCGCCCATGGACGACACGATCACGAAGCGCCGTACGCCCGCCCGCACCGCCGCGTCCGCGAAGAGGACCGCCGCGGCCTTGTCCACCGTGTCCTTGCGGGCCGCCCCGCTGCCCGGTCCCGCGCCCGCCGCGAACACCGCCGCGTCGGAGCCCCTGAGCCGCTCCGCGACCTCGTCCACGGACGCCGACTCCAGGTCGAGCACGACCGGTTCGGCACCGGCCTCCCGCAGATCGTCGGCCTGTTCGGCCTTGCGGATGATCCCCGCGACCTCGTCCCCGCGCGCGGTGAGCAGCCGCTCCAGCCGCAACGCGATCTGACCATGACCACCAGCGATTACAGTACGCATGCCTTCGACCGTACGCCCGGACAGCACCGTCCGCCGCACGACTTGAGCCACACCCCGACACCCCTACCGCCCCGCGCCCTACGACAACTGCCCCCGCCCCTGCCGCGGCAGCCCCAGCTCCACCGAAGCCGCCGAACTACAGAACTCCCGCACCGCGCTGGTCCGCGCCACCACGCGCCCCCGGTGCACCACCACCCGGCTGTAGGCCAGTGACAGCACCCCCGCCAGCCGGTCCCCCCGCACCGCGACCAACTCGGCCGGGAAACCCGCCTCCACCCGCACCTCCGGCAGCCCCAGCACCGCTCGCGCCGAACCGCTCACCGCGTCGTACGCCTCCTCGGGCGACAGCCCGTAGCGCGAGGCCAGCAGGAACGCCGCCTCCAGCGGGTCCCCGCGCCCCACGGGGTTCGACACGTCCCGCAGCGCCCCGCTCCCGGCGGCCACCCGCACCCCGGCCGCGCGCAGCAGCCGTACCGGAGCCGCCCCCCGCCGGTCCACGCCGCCGCAGCCGCCCTGCGGCAGGCACACCACCGTCACCCCGGCCGCCGCCAGTTGGTCCGCGGTCCGCGAGGCCACCTCGGAGGGAAGCCGGCCGAGATCGCCGCACGGGCTGAGGGTCACCCCGGGACGCAGCCCGCCCGCCATCGCCGCGAGCCGGGCCAGCCGCGCCGGATCCCCGGCGTCCGTGTGCAGGTCGACGGGACAGCCGTGCTCGGAGGCCACCTCCAGGACCGCCTCCACGTACCCCGTCGGATCCGGGTCGAGATCCGGCCGGCCGCCCACCACCGAGGCGCCCATCTTCACCGCGTCCCGCAGCACCGCCAGCCCGTCCGCCCCGGCCACCCCGGTCAGCACTCGCGGCATCGCCACCGTCGTCAGCTCGGCCAGCCCCCGCAGCGCCCGCCGCGCCTGCAACACGGCCGCCAGCGCGCCCAGCCCCTGGACGTCCCCCACGCGCACGTGGGCCCGCATCGCGGTCGCCCCGTGCCCGAGCTGGAGCAGCGCGGCCTCGGTCGCCCGGCGCTGGACCTCCTGTGGCTCGTACGAGACCGGGCCCTGGGCGTCGGCGGACAGCGCCGTGTCGGCATGGGCGTGCGGCTCGGCCGGGGCCGGCAGCAGCAGATAGCCGCCGAGATCCACGCGCGCCCCGCACGCGCGCGTGCCGACCGCCGCCAGGCTGCCGGCCGTGCCGACCGCCTCGATACGCCCGCCGCCCAGCCGTACGTCCACGGTCCGGCCGTCGGTGAGCCGCGCCCCGCACAGCAGCAGCGACGACGGGTCGGCCGGACCCGGCGAGGACGACGGGGGCGGAGGTGGCTGCGGCTGGCTGTCGGGCATCGCGCTCCTGGGGCTCGGCTGCGCACGCGAGGACGCATGATCACTCAGAGTGAGACGAGCCTAGGACGGCCCCCCGCCCGTCGCGGGGAGGAGCGCAATAGTCGTACCGGCGTGGTCCGCTGTGCGGAACGCGAGGCACGCACGAGGCGGCGGGGAGGACGGTGCGCGCGGCCCGGCCGGGTACCCGAAACGGATTTGGGTGAACGGCGGCAGAGCGTGTAATGTCTTCATCGCTCGCCCCAATAGCTCAGTCGGCAGAGCGTCTCCATGGTAAGGAGAAGGTCAACGGTTCGATTCCGTTTTGGGGCTCTGATGTGAACGGTTCCCGTCGCGAGGCGGGGCCCGGCCACATCAAAGCGGTGTAGCTCAGTCGGTAGAGCAAGCGGCTCATAATCGCTGTGTCACCGGTTCAAGTCCGGTCACCGCTACTCTCAGTAGCCGATTGCGGGGTCGGTCCTTCGATCGGCTACTCTTCTTGCGTTAAACAGTCCATCCGTTCGTCTTAGGAGCACTCACGTGGCTGCCACCGACGTCCGCCCGAAGATCACGCTGGCCTGCGTGGAGTGCAAGGAGCGGAACTACATCACCAAGAAGAACCGGCGTAACAACCCGGACCGTCTTGAGATGAAGAAGCACTGCCCGCGTTGCAACGCGCACACCGCGCACCGCGAGACGCGATAAATCAGGCTCGTACGCGAGGCCGTTCCCGAGTGATCGGGGGCGGCCTCGCGTCGTTGAACGACCCGTACCGTTCAGTAGCGCAACCAGGAGGTGCCGGGCCATGGCGCTCGACCAGTCCTTCGTGGGGCGGACGTACCCGCCCACCGAGCCCTACGAGGTGGGCCGGGAGAAGATCCGTGAGTTCGCCGAGGCGGTCGGGGACGCCAACCCGGCGTACACGGACGCGGAGGCCGCCAAGGCGCTCGGCCACCCCGACGTGATCGCGCCGCCGACCTTCGTCTTTTCGATCACCTTCAGGGCCGCGGGGCAGGTCGTCCAGGACCCCCAGCTCGGCCTGGACTACAGCCGAGTCGTGCACGGTGACCAGAAGTTCGCCTACCGCCGCCCGGTCCGCGCCGGCGACCGGCTCACGGTCACCTCCACCATCGAGGCGATCAAGTCCCTCGCGGGCAACGACATCCTGGACATCCGGGGCGAGGTCCACGACGAGGCCGGCGAGCACGTCGTGACCGCCTGGACCAAGCTCGTGGCCCGCGCGGCCGAGGAGGCGTGAGCGATCCCATGACGGCGAAGATCTCCTACTCGGACGTCGAGGTCGGCACCGAACTGCCCGCACAGACATTCCCCGTGACCCGCGCGACCCTCGTCCGGTACGCGGGCGCCTCCGGCGACTTCAACCCGATCCACTGGAACGAGAAGTTCGCCAAGGAGGTCGGCCTGCCGGACGTCATCGCGCACGGCATGTTCACCATGGCCGAGGCGATCCGCGTGGTCACCGACTGGGCCGGCGACCCGGGAGCGGTCGTCGAGTACGGCGTCCGCTTCACCAAACCCGTCGTCGTCCCGAACGACGACCAGGGCGCCGTGATCGAGGTCGGTGGCAAGGTCGCGGCCAAGCTCGACGACAACACGGTCCGCGTGGACCTGACGGCGACGAGCGCCGGGCAGAAGGTGCTGGGCATGTCGCGCGCGGTCGTGCGGCTGGCCTGAGACGGCAGATGCGGGGTAAGGGGCGCTCTCCAATGCGGGGCGCCCCTCATGGCGGCCCTCGTCCCCGGGCGGGGGTCGCACGCACGTGTGCGGAGGCTGTCAGTGCCGTCTCGTACTCTTGAGCCCGTGCAGGAACTCCACGACGCCCCCCTCGCCCCGCTGACCACCTTCCGGCTGGGCGGCCCCGCGACCCGGCTGGTCACCGCGACGACGGACGACGAGGTGATCGCCGTCGTGCGCGAAGCCGACGAGGCGGGCACCCCGCTGCTGGTCATCGGCGGCGGCTCGAACCTGGTCATCGGCGACAAGGGCTTCGAGGGCACCGCCCTCGTCATCGCCACCAAGGGCTACACCCTCGACGGCACGAGACTGGAACTGGCCGCCGGCGAGGTGTGGACCGACGCCGTCGCCCGCACGGTGGAGGCGGGCCTGGCCGGCATCGAGTGCCTGGCCGGCATCCCGGGCTCGGCGGGCGCGACCCCCATCCAGAACGTCGGGGCGTACGGCCAGGAGGTCTCCTCGACGATCACCGAGGTCGTCGCCTACGACCGCCGCACCGGCGAGACGGTCACCCTGGCCAACGAGGACTGCGCCTTCTCCTACCGCCACAGCCGCTTCAAGGCCGACCCGGAGCGATACGTGGTCCTGCGCGTCCGCTTCTCCCTGGAGGACGCCGGCGGCCTCTCCGCCCCCCTCAGGTACGCCGAGACGGCCCGCGCCCTCGGCGTCGAAGCCGGCGACCGCGTCCCGCTCGCCTCGGCCCGCGACACCGTGCTCAAGCTGCGCGCCGGCAAGGGCATGGTCCTGGACCCCGAGGACCACGACACCTGGTCGGCCGGCTCCTTCTTCACCAACCCGATCCTCACGGACGCGGACTTCGCGACCTTCCGCGCGCGCGTGCGCGAGCGCCTCGGCGACGGCGTGGAGCCTCCCGCGTACCCGGCCGGTGAGGGCCGTACGAAGACCTCCGCGGCCTGGCTGATCGACAAGGCGGGCTTCACGAAGGGCTACGGCGACGGCCCCGCGCGCATCTCCACGAAGCACACCCTGGCGCTGACCAACCGGGGCAGCGCGACCACGGAGGACCTGCTCGCCCTCGCCCGCGAGGTCGTTGCCGGTGTCCGCGAGGCCTTCGGGGTCACGCTGGTGAACGAGCCGGTGACGGTCGGGGTCAGCCTGTAGGCACCCCGCCTCGGTGCTGAGGCCGGGTGGATCCGCAGCCCGGCGGGACGGGCGCCGCCCCAGCGGCACGAATGCCCGCAGCTAGGCGGCGAGCCGCATGCCCCACGCCCCCCCCCGCGTGGCCCGCCCCCCGCACCGCCCCGACCCACCCCGTCGCGCAGGCGCTACGACGCCAGCCAGTCGTCCACCCCGGCCAGCAGCTTCGTCTTCACGTCCTCCGGTGCCGCCGCCCCCCGGACCGACTGCCGAGCCACCTCCGCCAACTCCGCATCCGTGAACCCGTGATGCCGCCGCGCGATCTCGTACTGCGCGGCAAGACGCGAACCGAACAGCAACGGGTCGTCCGCGCCCAGCGCCAGCGGCACCCCCGCCTCGAACAGCGTCCGCAGCGGCACGTCCTCCGGCTTCTCGTACACCCCCAGCGCCACATTCGACGCCGGGCACACCTCACACGTCACCTGCCGGTCCGCCAGCCGCTTCATCAGCCGTGGATCCTCCGCCGCCCGCACGCCGTGCCCGACCCGGTCCGCCCCCAGGTCGTCCAGACAGTCCCGCACCGACGACGGCCCCGCCAGCTCGCCCCCGTGCGGCGTCGACAACAGTCCGGCCTCCCGCGCGATCCCGAACGCCCGGTCGAAGTCCCGCGCCATCCCCCGCCGCTCGTCGTTCGACAGCCCGAACCCGACGACCCCCCGGTCCGCGTACCGCACCGCCAGCCGCGCCAGCGTCCGCGCGTCCAGCGGGTGCTTCATCCGGTTCGCCGCGACCAGCACCCGCATACCGAGCCCGGTCTCCCGCGACGTCGTCTCCACCGCGTCGAGGATGACCTCCAGCGCCGGGATCAACCCGCCCAGCCGCGGCGCGTACGACGTCGGGTCGACCTGGATCTCCAGCCACCCCGACCCGTCCCGCAGATCCTCCTCCGCGGCCTCCCGTACCAGCCGCTGGATGTCCTCCGGCTCCCGCAGACACGAGCGTGCCGCGTCGTACAGCCGCTGAAAGCGGAACCAGCCCCGCTCGTCCGTCGCCCGCAGTCTCGGCGGCTCCCCGCCGACCAGCGACTCGGTCAGCGCGTCGGGCAGGCGCACCCCGTGCTTGTCGGCCAGTTCCAGCACGGTCGAGGGCCGCATCGACCCGGTGAAGTGCAGGTGCAGATGGGCTTTCGGCAGTTCAGAGACATCACGTACACGCTCCATTCCAGGATCCTGCCGTACGTCTCAGCTGTCCCGGTAGCTGTTTCCCCGAACGTGGTCTTGCTCGCACTCCCACACGAGAAAGCGGACCGCTCCCCGAAAGGGGAACGGCCCGCTTCGACCACTCACGTGAGCAGTCAGTCCCTGGCCTCCGCCAGCAGCTTCTGCATCCGGCTCACGCCCTCGGCGAGATCCTCGTCACCCAGCGCGTACGACAGCCGCAGATACCCGGGCGTACCGAACGCCTCACCCGGCACCACCGCCACCTCGGCCTCTTCCAGGATCAGCGCGGCCAGCTCGACCGTGTCCTTGGGCCGCCGGCCCCGGATCTCCTTGCCGACCAGCGCCTTCACCGACGGGTACGCGTAGAACGCACCCTCCGGCTCCGGGCACACCACGCCGTCGATCTCGTTCAGCATCCGCACCATGGTCTTGCGGCGCCGGTCGAACGCCTCGCGCATCTTCTCGACGGCGACCAGGTCACCGGAGACGGCGGCCAGCGCGGCGGCCTGGGCGACGTTGGACACGTTCGACGTGGCGTGCGACTGGAGGTTCGTCGCGGCCTTGACCACGTCCTTCGGGCCGATGATCCACCCGACCCGCCAGCCGGTCATCGCGTACGTCTTCGCGACACCGTTCACCACGATGCACTTGTCACGCAGCTCGGGCAGCACCGCCGGCAGCGACACGGCGGAGGCGTCGCCGTAGACCAGGTGCTCGTAGATCTCGTCGGTGAGCACCCACAGGCCGTGCTCGACGGCCCAGTGGCCGATGGCCTCGGTCTCCTGCTCGCTGTAGACCGCGCCGGTCGGGTTGGACGGCGAGACGAACAGGACGACCTTCGTCTTCTCCGTACGGGCCGCCTCCAGCTGCTCGACGGACACCCGGTAGCCGGTCGTCTCGTCGGCGACGACCTCCACCGGGACACCCCCGGCGAGCCGGATCGACTCCGGGTACGTCGTCCAGTACGGCGCGGGCACGATGACCTCGTCGCCCGGGTCGAGGATCGCGGCGAAGGCCTCGTAGATGGCCTGCTTGCCACCGTTGGTGACGAGGATCTGCGACGCGTCGACCTCGTAGCCGGAGTCGCGCAGCGTCTTCGCGGCGATCGCGGCCTTCAGCTCGGGCAGGCCGCCGGCCGGCGTGTAGCGGTGGAACTTCGGGTTCTTGCAGGCCTCGATCGCGGCCTCGACGATGTAGTCCGGGGTCGGGAAGTCGGGCTCACCGGCGCCGAAGCCGATCACCGGCCGCCCTGCGGCCTTGAGGGCCTTGGCCTTGGCGTCCACGGCGAGGGTGGCGGACTCGGAGATCGCGCCGACTCGGGCGGAGACCCGGCGCTCGGTGGGAGGGGTTGCAGCGCTCATGGGCCCCATCGTTTCAGACCGGAAACGTGCGCGGCACGGGGGTTTCACAGACTGAACAACGCCGGGCAAACCCCAGAACAACAGTCCGGACCGACCGCGCGGCCTGGGCGATCTTCAGCCGGAGCCCGGCCGTCCGCACCCCGTTCCGCAGGCGATCTTCCGCCAACGAGGCCTTACTGGCGCCCATTCTGTTCGACGACCGGCCGCAGACCACGTACACTCTCACCTCGTTGGCCTTCAGCGGGCCGCGCCCCGTTCGGTGCACACCAAGCATCCGGACGGATGCGGTACGTTGGGGGACACGCAAAGGGTCGTAGCTCAATTGGTAGAGCACTGGTCTCCAAAACCAGCGGTTGGGGGTTCAAGTCCCTCCGGCCCTGCTACACACACCGTCGCCAGGATGTGTGCGCATGTACGTACAGCAATGCACCGCCGTGCGGCTCAGACCGGGCGCGGCACGGCCACGACCCGGAATCAGGTGAGGACGAGTGACGGACGCCGTGGGCTCCATCGACATGCCTGATGCCCAGGACGAGGCGCCGGAGTCCAAGAAGACCCGCAAGGGCGGCAAGCGCGGCAAGAAGGGCCCGCTGAAGCGGCTCGCCCTCTTCTACCGCCAGATCGTCGCGGAGCTGCGCAAGGTCGTCTGGCCGACCCGCAACCAGCTGACGACGTACACGACCGTGGTGATCATCTTCGTGGTCATCATGATCGGCCTGGTCACCGTGATTGACTATGGACTCAGCCACGCCGCCAAGTACGTGTTCGGCTGAGCCGCCAGCGAAGAGCGCCGAGGTACCCGGCGCTCCTTTCGCATGTTCCACCCCCATGTATCCAGGAAGAAGCAGCCACCGTGTCTGACCCGAACGTGAACGACGCCATCGAGCCTGTCGAGTCCGTCGAGGACGAGCTCGACACCGTCGAGGGCGCGGACAGCGAGGACACCGAGGCCTCCGCCGAGGTCGAGGCTGCCGACGCCGTCGCGGACGACGCCGCCGAGGCGGAGACCGAATCCGGTGAAGAGATCGCGGAAGAGTCCGAGGAAGAGCCCGAGGACGACCGCGACCCGATCGAGAAGCTCCGCGAGGAACTGCGGGTCCTGCCCGGCGAGTGGTACGTCATCCACACCTACGCCGGCTACGAGAACCGCGTGAAGACCAACCTGGAGCAGCGCGCCGTCTCGCTGAACGTCGAGGACTACATCTTCCAGGCCGAGGTGCCGCAGGAGGAGGTCGTCCAGATCAAGAACGGCGACCGCAAGACGATCAAGCAGAACAAGCTCCCGGGCTACGTCCTCGTCCGCATGGACCTGACGAACGAGTCCTGGGGCGTCGTGCGCAACACCCCCGGCGTCACCGGCTTCGTGGGCAACGCCTACGACCCGTACCCGCTGACGCTGGACGAGATCGTCAAGATGCTCGCCCCGGAGGCCGAGGAGAAGGCCGCCCGCGAGGCCGCCGAGGCCGAGGGCAAGCCGGCTCCGCAGCGCAAGGTCGAGGTCCAGGTGCTGGACTTCGAGGTCGGCGACTCGGTCACCGTCACCGACGGCCCGTTCGCCACGCTCCAGGCGACCATCAACGAGATCAACCCGGACTCGAAGAAGGTCAAGGGCCTCGTGGAGATCTTCGGCCGCGAGACGCCGGTCGAGCTCTCCTTCGACCAGATCCAGAAGAACTAGCAGCACCCCGGCTTCCGAGCAGGTCAGACGGGCTCCTGGAGTCTGCCTGACCTGCTCGGTTTTTGGCCGCACATGGATACCCGTTATCGTTGTGCGGTATGCCTCCATCCGGCTCATCCGGATCAGGGGCTGGAAAACTCTCACTAGGACCCGGAGAGAGCACATGCCTCCCAAGAAGAAGAAGGTCACGGGGCTCATCAAGCTCCAGATCCAGGCCGGTGCCGCCAACCCGGCCCCGCCGGTCGGCCCCGCGCTGGGCCAGCACGGCGTCAACATCATGGAGTTCTGCAAGGCCTACAACGCCGCGACCGAGTCGCAGCGTGGCTGGGTCATCCCGGTGGAGATCACGGTCTACGAGGACCGTTCCTTCACCTTCATCACCAAGACCCCGCCGGCCGCGAAGATGATCCTCAAGGCCGCGGGCGTGGACAAGGGCTCCGGCGAGCCGCACAAGACCAAGGTCGCGAAGATCACGCGTGACCAGGTCCGCGAGATCGCCACCACAAAGATGCCCGACCTCAACGCCAACAGCCTGGACGCCGCCGAGAAGATCATCGCCGGCACCGCCCGTTCCATGGGCGTCACGGTCGAGGGCTGAGCCCCAACCCCATCAGCAGAAGTGGCAGGGCCTGCTCGGCCCGGACCACGACTCCTAAGAATCCACAGGAGCAGTAGTGAGCAAGCGCAGCAAGTCCCTTCGCGCTGCGGACGCCAAGATCGACCGGGAGAAGCTCTACGCCCCGCTCGAGGCCGTCCGTCTCGCCAAGGAGACCTCCACGACCAAGTTCGACGGCACCGTCGAGGTCGCCTTCCGTCTGGGTGTCGACCCGCGCAAGGCCGACCAGATGGTCCGTGGCACCGTGAACCTCCCGCACGGCACCGGTAAGACCGCCCGGGTCCTGGTCTTCGCGACCGGCGACCGTGCCGAGGCCGCGCGTGCCGCGGGCGCCGACATCGTCGGCGCCGACGAGCTGATCGACGAGGTGTCGAAGGGCCGTCTGGACTTCGACGCCGTCGTCGCCACCCCGGACCTCATGGGCAAGGTCGGCCGCCTGGGCCGCGTGCTCGGTCCGCGTGGTCTGATGCCGAACCCGAAGACGGGCACCGTCACCCCCGACGTCGCCAAGGCCGTCACCGAGATCAAGGGCGGCAAGATCGAGTTCCGTGTCGACAAGCACGCGAACCTGCACTTCATCATCGGCAAGTCGTCCTTCGACGACACCAAGCTGGTGGAGAACTACGGCGCGGCGCTGGAGGAGATCCTCCGTCTGAAGCCGTCCGCCGCCAAGGGCCGGTACATCAAGAAGGCCGCCATCACCACCACGATGGGCCCCGGCATCCCGGTCGACCCGAACCGCACCCGCAACCTCCTCGTCGAGGAGGACCCGGCCGCGGTCTGAGCCTGACGGCTCACCCAACCGGTCACGGGCCCCGCACCTCTCACAGGTGCGGGGCCCGTTCCCCTTTCCGGTACGTACGCCGGTGGCCTGGGTTAACGTGCGGGAACCGGATGGGAACGGGGGGACGTATGCAGGGCACGACCGTGCGCCGCGTGGGCCTGGTGCTCGCGGTGGCGACCGCGCTGACGGGGATGGCCGCCTGCACCTCCCCGGACTCCTCCGACGGCCCCGGCAAGGACGACCGGGCCGCGCACGGCAGGTCCGTCGCGGCCCTGCGCTCCGCCGAGCGCGCCACCCAGCGGGCCGAGTCCGCCCGGGTCGAGTCCACGACGACCGTGGGCTCGCTGATGTCCATGACCGCCGACGGCACCCTCGGCTGGGGCGACGGCATCAGCGGCACCCTGACCATCACGTACACCGGCGGCACCCTGGCCGACACCATGCGCCGGCTCGGCAGCACCTCCATGGAGGCCCGCTACCTGCCCGACGCCTACTACGCGCGCATGGGCGAGAAGTTCGCCGAGCAGGCCGGCGGCAAGCACTGGATCCGGTACGCGTACGAGGACCTGGAAGCTCTCGCCGGTGGCTCCGGTGCCCACCTCGGCGACCAGATGCGCACCACCACGCCCAACCAGTCCGTGAAGCTCCTGCTGGCCTCCGGGGACGCCCGAAAGGTCGGCGAGGAGTCCGTGCGCGGCCGGCCCGCCACGCACTACTCCGGCACCGTGGTCGCCGCGGACGTCACCGATGCCGCCCTGAAGGAGCGGCTCACCGAGGTCGGCGTCACCACCGAGACCGTCGACATCTGGATCGACGAGCGGAACCTGCTGGTCAAGAAGGTGGAGAAGGCCCGGATGACCACGGGCCTGATGACCCAGACCGCGTACTACGGCGACTACGGCGTGCGGGTCCGGGCCCAGCGGCCCCCGTTGTCGGACACCGGGGACTTCGAGGACCTGATGCGGAAGAAGGCCGGTACGTCCTGAGGTCTCCGTGAAACCGGATAGATCACTTGTGCCCCTCTGGGATAGGCTCACGGCCTTGCTGTGCAGCAAGCAAGTATTCCTTGGGGGGAATCAATGAGGACATCCATACCTGTCGCCGGGCTGGGCGCTCTGCTTCTCGCCGCCGGGGCGGTCGGCTGCGGTTCTGAGCAGTCGCCGGAGATGACGCCCGCGGCCGCCGTCGCCAAGGCGGCGAAGAACACGGAGGACATCACGTCCCTCCGGTACCGCATGAGCGGCACCGTGCCGGAGTCGGGCCGGGTCAAGGGCGAGGCGTCGATGCGCCTGAAGCCCACGATCGCCATGAGCATGAAGATGACGGCCCCCGAGCAGGGCGCCACCGAGGCCATGGAGATCCGCCTCGTCGACAAGGCCATGTACATCGGTGGGGGAGCCGAGATGGCCAAGGAGATGGACGGCAAGACCTGGATGAAGTTCGACCTGTCCGGGTCTGACGCGGGCAAGGAGCTGGACCAGCTGGGGTCCGCGAACCAGGCCGAGCAGAACCCGGCGGCGGAGTCCACCTTCCTCACGGGCGCCAAGGACGTGAAGAAGGTCGGCTCCGAGAAGGTCGAGGGCGTCGACACGACCCACTACACGGGCACCGTCACGCTCAAGGACCTCCGCGCGTCCCTCAAGGACGGGAAGGCGGACACCCGCGAGCAGCGAGAGAAGAGCATCAAGCAGTACGAGAAGCTGGGCGTCGACAAGCTCACGATGGACATGTGGGTCGACGGCGACGACCACACCAAGCAGTTCCGGATGAAGGGCGAGGCCGACAAGGGCCCGCTCGACATGACCATCACCTTCCTCGACTACAACAAGCCGGTGAACGTCACGGCCCCGCCGGCCAAGGACGTCGCCGACCTCGCCGACCTGTTCAAGGAACTCGACGCGAGCTGATCCGCCGTACGGGCGGATTTGCTTGACGGCGATCCGTTCCCGTACTCTCCTACAGAAGCCAAAGACCGCTGGTCGTTACCGCGCGCTCGGATGAGGGTGCGGTGGCCGAAGGATCCGCTGAACGGCGGACGGCCCGCGCAGGTGACAGTGGAAGAGTTCCCGGAGTGCGCCGCCTCGTGCGTGCGTGCAGTCGGTCGAGCTTCGCCCCGTGCGCCTGCGCCGGGGCGTTTCGTTTTCCCCAGTCCTCCTTCGGGTCCGCGCGGTCCGAATCACCCGGAAGGAGGCCGAGGCTCATGGCGAGGCCTGACAAGGTCGATGCCGTCGAGGAGATGCGGGACAAGTTCCGCAACTCCAACGGCGCCGTCATTACCGCGTACACCGGTCTCACCGTGGCGCAGCTCCAGCAGCTGCGTCGTTCACTCGGTGAGAACGCTCAGTACCGTGTGGCGAAGAACACGCTGACCAAGATTGCGGCCAACGAGGCCGGGATCACCGCGATCGACGACCTCTTCACGGGTTCGTCGGCCGTCGCCTTCGTGACCGGTGACCCGGTCGAGGCGGCGAAGGGTCTCCGTGACTTCGCCAAGAACAACCCCAGCCTGGTCATCAAGGGCGGCGTCCTTGACGGCAAGGCGTTGTCCGCTGATGAGATCAAGAAGCTTGCGGACCTCGAGTCCCGCGAGGTTCTGCTCTCCAAGCTGGCCGGTGCCATGAAGGGCAAGCAGTCCCAGGCTGCCTCTGTCTTCCAGGCGCTGCCGTCGAAGCTCGTCCGCACCGTGGACGCGCTCCGTGCCAAGCAGGACGAGCAGGGCGGTGCCGAGTAACTCGGCTCGCATCCCGGCCCCCGCTGCCTGAAAGCGGAGGCCGTCGCGGGCCAGTAGTACGCCCGCCTCACATGTACATCCGGCACCTGCCGAATTAGTGGAAGGACCGCCATCATGGCGAAGCTCAGCCAGGAAGACCTGCTCGCGCAGTTCGAGGAGATGACCCTCATCGAGCTCTCCGAGTTCGTGAAGGCGTTCGAGGAGAAGTTCGACGTCACCGCCGCCGCGGCCGCCCCGGTCGTCGTCGCCGGTGGTGCCGCTGGTGGCGCCGCCGCCGAGGCCGAGCCCGAGAAGGACGAGTTCGACGTCATCCTCACCGGTGCCGGCGACAAGAAGATCCAGGTCATCAAGGTCGTGCGTGAGCTGACCTCCCTGGGCCTGAAGGAGGCCAAGGACCTGGTCGACGGTGCGCCGAAGCCGGTTCTGGAGAAGGTCAACAAGGAGGCCGCCGACAAGGCCAAGGAGTCCCTCGAGGGCGCCGGCGCCTCCGTCGAGGTCAAGTAAGACCTCCCGGATCCGCCAGGATCCACGACACGTCCCACTGGGCGTGTAACGCGTAAGCGCGGAAGAGCGATCATCCATCCGGGTGGTCGCTCTTCGGCGTTTGCGGGGTCCGGCCGCGGTTGCCTTGCACCCTCTGTGGCGGCGGGTATGGTGATCTTCGTCGTGTCTGGGCGGGCCCCGGTTCGGGCAGGGGGGCCTTGACGAACCGCACGCAGCGCGCAATTCTCAGGACGCGTCGTCACAAGGATCCGAATCCGAGGTATGGATCGGCGACGAAGAGGGCAGTATCAACGTGCGTTGAGGGCAGCGCCTTGTCGCAGGAGTGGAACAACGAGGGTCAACACGGGTCTGACAACCCGGACTGGACATCAGTGTGCCATGTGGCTACACTGACCCTTTGCGCTGCCTGTTAGCTGTCCCCTGCCCGTCACCAGGGGTCTGCCCTCGCCCGAGCATCGACGACAAGACCTGTCTGATCTGGCTTTTCGGCCGGACGGACATAGCTTGTCTCTGTGTACGGGAGAGGGGCCGGTACGCGCGTAGTGAGTCCGAGCCCTCGGAAGGACCCCCTCTTGGCCGCCTCGCGCAACGCCTCGACCGCGAATACGAACAACGGCGCCAGCACCGCCCCGCTGCGCATCTCTTTTGCAAAGATCAAGGAGCCTCTCGAGGTTCCGAACCTGCTCGCGCTGCAGACCGAGAGCTTCGACTGGCTGCTCGGCAACACGGCCTGGCAGAGTCGGGTCGAGGAGGCTCTGGAGAACGGTCAGGACGTCCCCACCAAGTCCGGGCTCGAGGAGATCTTCGAGGAGATCTCCCCGATCGAGGACTTCAGCGGGTCGATGTCGCTGACCTTCCGCGACCACCGCTTCGAGCCGCCGAAGAACTCGATCGACGAGTGCAAGGAGCGCGACTTCACGTACGCGGCCCCGCTCTTCGTCACCGCCGAGTTCACGAACAACGAGACCGGCGAGATCAAGTCCCAGACCGTCTTCATGGGCGACTTCCCGTTGATGACGAACAAGGGCACCTTCGTCATCAACGGCACCGAGCGTGTCGTGGTGTCGCAGCTCGTCCGTTCGCCCGGTGTCTACTTCGACTCCTCCATCGACAAGACGTCCGACAAGGACATCTTCTCCGCCAAGATCATCCCGTCCCGGGGTGCCTGGCTGGAGATGGAGATCGACAAGCGCGACATGGTCGGTGTCCGCATCGACCGCAAGCGCAAGCAGTCCGTCACCGTCCTGCTCAAGGCGCTCGGCTGGACCACCGAGCAGATCCTCGAGGAGTTCGGCGAGTACGAGTCCATGCGCGCCACCCTGGAGAAGGACCACACCCAGGGCCAGGACGACGCGCTGCTCGACATCTACCGCAAGCTGCGTCCGGGCGAGCCCCCCACGCGTGAGGCCGCGCAGACGCTGCTCGAGAACCTCTACTTCAACCCCAAGCGCTACGACCTGGCCAAGGTCGGCCGCTACAAGGTCAACAAGAAGCTGGGTACGGACACCCCGCTGGACGCCGGGATCCTGACCGTCGAGGACATCATCGCGACGATCAAGTACCTGGTGAAGCTGCACGCCGGCGAGACCGAGACGGTCGGTGACAACGGCACGTCCGTGGTCGTCGAGACCGACGACATCGACCACTTCGGCAACCGCCGCCTGCGCAGCGTCGGCGAGCTCATCCAGAACCAGGTCCGTACGGGTCTGGCGCGTATGGAGCGAGTCGTCCGCGAGCGGATGACGACCCAGGACGTCGAGGCGATCACGCCGCAGACCCTGATCAACATCCGGCCGGTCGTCGCCTCCATCAAGGAGTTCTTCGGCACCAGCCAGCTGTCCCAGTTCATGGACCAGAACAACCCGCTGTCGGGTCTGACGCACAAGCGGCGTCTGTCCGCGCTCGGCCCGGGTGGTCTGTCCCGTGAGCGGGCCGGCTTCGAGGTCCGTGACGTGCACCCCTCGCACTACGGCCGCATGTGCCCGATCGAGACCCCTGAAGGCCCGAACATCGGTCTGATCGGCTCGCTCGCCACCTACGGCCGGGTCAACGCGTTCGGTTTTGTCGAGACCCCGTACCGCAAGGTGTTCGAGGGCCAGGTCACCGACCAGGTCGACTACCTCACGGCCGATGAGGAGGACCGCTTCGTCATCGCGCAGGCCAACGCGCCGCTGACGGACGACCTCCGCTTCGCCGAGGCACGCGTGCTGGTCCGCCGTAAGGGCGGCGAGGTCGACTACGTCGGCCCCGAGGACGTGGACTACATGGACGTCTCGCCGCGCCAGATGGTGTCGGTCGCGACGGCCATGATCCCCTTCCTGGAGCACGACGACGCCAACCGTGCCCTCATGGGCGCGAACATGATGCGCCAGGCCGTTCCGCTGATCCAGGCGGAGTCCCCGCTCGTCGGCACCGGCATGGAGTACCGCTCCGCGGTCGACGCCGGCGACGTGGTCAAGGCCGAGAAGGCCGGTGTGGTCCAGGAGGTCTCCGCGGACTACATCACCACCGCCAACGACGACGGCACGTACATCACGTACCGCCTGGCCAAGTTCGCCCGCTCCAACCAGGGCACCTCGGTCAACCAGAAGGTCATCGTCGCCGAGGGCGACCGGATCATCGAGGGCCAGGTCCTCGCCGACGGTCCGGCCACCCAGCAGGGCGAGATGGCGCTCGGCAAGAACCTGCTCGTGGCGTTCATGCCGTGGGAGGGTCACAACTACGAGGACGCGATCATCCTGTCGCAGCGCCTCGTGCAGGACGACGTCCTCTCCTCGATCCACATCGAGGAGCACGAGGTCGACGCCCGTGACACCAAGCTCGGCCCCGAGGAGATCACCCGGGACATCCCGAACGTCTCCGAGGAGGTCCTCGCCGACCTCGACGAGCGCGGCATCATCCGTATCGGTGCCGAGGTCATCGCCGGTGACATCCTCGTCGGCAAGGTCACGCCCAAGGGCGAGACCGAGCTGACGCCCGAGGAGCGCCTGCTGCGCGCGATCTTCGGTGAGAAGGCCCGTGAGGTCCGTGACACCTCGCTGAAGGTGCCGCACGGCGAGACCGGCAAGGTCATCGGTGTGCGCGTCTTCGACCGCGAGGAGGGCGACGAGCTTCCCCCGGTGTGAACCAGCTGGTGCGCGTCTACGTCGCGCAGAAGCGCAAGATCACCGACGGTGACAAGCTCGCCGGCCGCCACGGCAACAAGGGCGTCATCTCGAAGATCCTGCCGATCGAGGACATGCCGTTCCTGGAGGACGGCACCCCGGTCGACATCATCCTCAACCCGCTCGGTGTCCCCTCCCGAATGAACCCGGGGCAGGTCCTGGAGATCCACCTCGGCTGGCTCGCCAGCCAGGGCTGGGATGTCTCCGGTCTCGCCGACGAGTGGGCGCAGCGCCTCCAGGCCATCGACGCCGACCAGGTCCCGCCGCGGACCAACGTCGCGACGCCGGTCTTCGACGGTGCCCGCGAGGACGAGCTGGCCGGCCTGCTGGAGCACACCATCCCGAACCGCGACGGCGACCGCCTGGTCCTCCCGTCCGGTAAGGCCCGGCTGTTCGACGGCCGCTCCGGCGAGCCGTTCCCGGACCCGATCTCGGTCGGGTACATGTACATCCTCAAGCTGCACCACCTGGTCGACGACAAGCTGCACGCCCGTTCGACCGGCCCGTACTCGATGATCACCCAGCAGCCGCTGGGTGGTAAGGCTCAGTTCGGTGGCCAGCGGTTCGGCGAGATGGAGGTGTGGGCGCTCGAGGCGTACGGCGCCGCCTACGCCCTCCAGGAACTGCTGACCATCAAGTCCGACGACGTCACCGGCCGCGTGAAGGTCTACGAGGCCATCGTCAAGGGCGAGAACATCCCCGAGCCCGGCATCCCCGAGTCCTTCAAGGTGCTCATCAAGGAGATGCAGTCTCTCTGCCTGAACGTGGAGGTGCTGTCCAGCGACGGTATGTCCATCGAGATGCGTGACACCGACGAGGACGTCTTCCGCGCTGCGGAGGAGCTCGGCATCGACCTGTCCCGGCGCGAGCCGAGCAGCGTCGAAGAGGTCTGACGGGAGTCCGGCGGGCCTTGGTGAGACCGAGGCCCGCCGGCCCAGGACCCCCGTATCAGACCAAAGACTTACAACCCTGAGAGGGATTGACGCATAGTGCTCGACGTCAACTTCTTCGACGAGCTCCGGATCGGTCTGGCTACCGCTGACGACATCCGTCAGTGGAGCCACGGCGAGGTCAAGAAGCCCGAGACCATCAACTACCGCACGCTCAAGCCCGAAAAGGACGGACTCTTCTGCGAGAAGATCTTCGGTCCGACCCGGGACTGGGAGTGCTATTGCGGCAAGTACAAGCGCGTCCGCTTCAAGGGCATCATCTGCGAGCGCTGTGGCGTCGAGGTCACGCGCGCCAAGGTGCGCCGTGAGCGGATGGGCCACATCGAGCTCGCCGCGCCCGTCACGCACATCTGGTACTTCAAGGGCGTCCCGTCGCGGCTGGGTTACCTGCTCGACCTCGCCCCGAAGGACCTGGAGAAGGTCATCTACTTCGCGGCGTACATGATCACGTACGTCGACGAGGAGCGCCGTACGCGCGACCTGCCCTCGCTGGAGGCCCACGTCTCCGTCGAGCGCCAGCAGATCGAGCAGCGCCGCGACGCCGACCTGGAGGCCCGCGCCAAGAAGCTCGAGACCGACCTGGCCGAGCTGGAGGCCGAGGGCGCCAAGGCCGACGTGCGCCGCAAGGTGCGCGAGGGTGCCGAGCGCGAGATGAAGCAGCTGCGCGACCGTGCGCAGCGCGAGATCGACCGGCTCGACGAGGTGTGGAACCGCTTCAAGAACCTCAAGGTCCAGGACCTGGAGGGCGACGAGCTGCTCTACCGCGAGCTGCGTGACCGCTTCGGCACGTACTTCGACGGCTCGATGGGGGCCGCGGCGCTCCAGAAGCGCCTGGAGTCCTTCGACCTCGACGAGGAGGCCGAGAGGCTCCGCGAGATCATCCGGACCGGCAAGGGCCAGAAGAAGACCCGTGCGCTCAAGCGTCTGAAGGTCGTCTCCGCGTTCCTCCAGACCAGCAACAGCCCCAAGGGCATGGTGCTGGACTGCGTCCCGGTCATCCCGCCGGACCTGCGTCCGATGGTGCAGCTGGACGGTGGCCGCTTCGCGACCTCCGACCTGAACGACCTGTACCGCCGTGTGATCAACCGGAACAACCGACTGAAGCGGCTTCTCGACCTCGGTGCGCCCGAGATCATCGTGAACAACGAGAAGCGCATGCTCCAGGAGGCCGTCGACGCGCTGTTCGACAACGGCCGCCGCGGTCGCCCGGTCACCGGTCCCGGTAACCGCCCGCTGAAGTCCCTCAGCGACATGCTGAAGGGTAAGCAGGGTCGCTTCCGTCAGAACCTGCTCGGCAAGCGTGTGGACTACTCCGCGCGTTCCGTGATCGTCGTCGGTCCGCAGCTGAAGCTGCACCAGTGCGGTCTGCCGAAGGCGATGGCGCTGGAGCTCTTCAAGCCGTTCGTGATGAAGCGCCTGGTCGACCTGAACCACGCGCAGAACATCAAGAGCGCCAAGCGCATGGTCGAGCGCGGCCGCACGGTCGTGTACGACGTGCTGGAAGAGGTCATCGCGGAGCACCCGGTTCTGCTGAACCGTGCGCCCACGCTGCACCGCCTCGGCATCCAGGCCTTCGAGCCGCAGCTGGTCGAGGGCAAGGCCATCCAGATCCACCCGCTCGTCTGCACCGCGTTCAACGCGGACTTCGACGGTGACCAGATGGCCGTGCACCTGCCGCTGTCCGCGGAGGCGCAGGCCGAGGCCCGCATCCTGATGCTGTCCTCGAACAACATCCTCAAGCCCGCCGACGGCCGTCCGGTGACGATGCCGACCCAGGACATGGTCCTCGGTCTGTTCTTCCTCACCACCGACGGCGAGATGCGCGAGCTCAAGGGCGAGGGCCGTTCCTTCGCCTCGGTCGCCGAGGCGATCATGGCCTTCGACGCGGGCGAGCTGTCGCTCCAGTCGAGGATCGACGTCCGCTTCCCGGTCGGCACCATCCCGCCGCGTGGCTGGACCCCGCCGGCGCGTGAGGAGGGCGAGCCCGAGTGGCAGCAGGGTGACAGCTTCCGGCTGAACACCACGCTGGGCCGCGCGCTCTTCAACGAGCTGCTGCCCGAGGACTACCCGTTCGTCGACTACGAGGTCGGCAAGAAGCAGCTCTCCGAGATCGTCAACGACCTCGCCGAGCGCTACCCGAAGGTCATCGTGGCGGCGACGCTCGACAACCTGAAGGCGGCCGGCTTCTTCTGGGCGACCCGTTCCGGCGTCACCGTGGCCATCTCCGACGTCGTCGTTCCCGAGGCGAAGAAGGAGATCGTCAAGGGCTACGAGGCGCAGGACGAGAAGGTCCAGAAGCAGTACGAGCGCGGTCTGATCACCAAGGACGAGCGCACGCAGGAGCTCATCGCGATCTGGACCAAGGCGACCAACGAGGTCGCCGAGGCGATGAACGACAACTTCCCGAAGACCAACCCGATCTTCATGATGGTGAACTCGGGTGCACGAGGCAACATGATGCAGATGCGTCAGATCGCCGGTATGCGTGGTCTGGTGTCGAACGCGAAGAACGAGACGATCCCGCGTCCGATCAAGGCGTCCTTCCGTGAGGGCCTGTCCGTGCTGGAGTACTTCATCTCCACGCACGGTGCCCGTAAGGGTCTGGCGGACACCGCTCTGCGTACCGCCGACTCGGGTTACCTCACCCGTCGTCTGGTCGACGTCTCCCAGGACGTCATCATTCGCGAGGAGGACTGCGGCACCGAGCGCGGTCTGCGTCTGAAGATCGCGAGCCGGAACGCCGAGGGCACGCTGCTCAAGGCGGAGGACGTCGAGACGTCCGTGTACGCGCGCTGCCTCGCCGAGGACATCGTGGTCGACGGCAAGGTGCTGGCCCCGGCCGGTACCGACCTCGGTGACGTGCTCATCGACGAGCTGGTCCGCCACGGCGTCGAGGAGGTCAAGACCCGCTCGGTCCTGACCTGCGAGTCCGCCGTCGGCACCTGCGCGATGTGCTACGGCCGTTCGCTGGCCACCGGCAAGCTGGTCGACATCGGTGAGGCGGTCGGCATCATCGCCGCCCAGTCCATCGGTGAGCCCGGTACCCAGCTGACGATGCGTACCTTCCACACCGGTGGTGTGGCCGGTGACGACATCACCCAGGGTCTGCCGCGTGTCGTCGAGCTCTTCGAGGCCCGTACCCCGAAGGGTGTCGCCCCGATCTCCGAGGCCTCCGGCCGCGTCCGGATCGAGGAGACCGAGAAGACCAAGAAGATCGTCATCACGCCGGACGACGGCAGCGACGAGACGGCGTACCCGATCTCGAAGCGCGCCCGGCTCCTGGTCAGCGAGGGCGAGCACGTCGAGGTGGGCCAGAAGCTCACCGTGGGTGCCACCAACCCGCACGACGTGCTGCGCATCCTGGGCCAGCGTGCCGTCCAGGTCCACCTGGTCGGCGAGGTCCAGAAGGTCTACAACTCGCAGGGTGTGTCGATCCACGACAAGCACATCGAGATCATCATCCGGCAGATGCTGCGCCGCGTGACGATCATCGAGTCCGGCGACGCCGAGCTGCTGCCCGGCGAGCTGGTCGAGCGCTCGAAGTTCGAGACCGAGAACCGTCGTGTGGTCCAGGAGGGCGGTCACCCGGCCTCCGGTCGTCCGCAGCTGATGGGCATCACCAAGGCCTCGCTGGCGACGGAATCCTGGCTGTCGGCCGCCTCCTTCCAGGAGACGACCCGAGTCCTGACGGACGCGGCGATCAACGCCAAGTCCGACAGCCTCATCGGCCTCAAGGAGAACGTCATCATCGGTAAGCTCATCCCGGCCGGTACGGGCCTGTCCCGCTACCGCAACATCCGGGTCGAGCCGACCGAGGAGGCCAAGGCCGCGATGTACTCGGCCGTCGGCTACGACGACATCGACTACTCGCCGTTCGGCACGGGCTCCGGCCAGGCCGTGCCGCTGGAGGACTACGACTACGGTCCGTACAACCAGTAAGCGAGTCGCTTGAGCCGGAGGGCGGTCACCTTGGGGTGGCCGCCCTTCGGCGTGTCCGTGGGGACGAACCGGTGCCAGGAGGGCCGTCAGGGCGCATCATGGAGGGACTCCGGCGTACCGGGGAGGTGCCGTACGTGTCGCAGCCGCCCTACCCGTCCTGGCAGCCCTGGCAGGGCCCCAGTGCCCCGTCGATGCTCGCCTCGCATGCCGATCGGGAGCGGGCCGTGGATGTGCTCAGAGCCGGGTACGGCGAGGGGCGGATGGAGCGCGACGAGTTCGAGCAGCGGGTGGCGCGGGCGTACGCGGCGCGGACCGTGGGGGAGCTGGCGCTGCTCGTCGCCGATCTGCCTCAGGGGCCGCTGGCGCAGCCGCCCGGGGTCATGCCCGTGCCGCGGACGTTTCTGCCCGCGCCCCGGCCGCGGACGAACGGGAAGGCGGTGGCGGCCGGCGTGTGCGGTCTGCTGTGTGTGCCGACCATGGGGCTGACCGGGATTCCGGCCGTGGTGCTGGGGCATGTGGCGCGGGCCGAGATCCGCAGCCGGGGGAACTGGGGGACGGGCTCGCGCTGACCGGTCTCGTGCTCGGGTGGTTGTCCACGGCCGGCTGGGCACTCGTCCTGGTGTTGCTGACGGTGGTGTCCATCGCGGCCGAGTGAATCCCGGGCAGCAAGAAACATGAGCAAATCGGACAGGCTGTCATCGAATTGAAGATCGAGAACGGCCGGGGGGCTTGACATGTCCCGCATGGCGATGCGGGCGGCACCCATTTGTTTTGACCGCAGCGAATGCGGTAGGTACGCTCAGACCTTGTGCCTGGGGTGTGCCCTGGCTCGCGTGCGTGCCATGAACCGCACGTCGAGCCGTAACCGGCCACCGTAATCTGCGCTTAATTCTGCCTGGCGGCGGGAGTCCGCGTGATTCGACACACCCGACCGCGTGGGTCGGCGACGTTCCAGGTTAGCTTCACCTATCGGCACACAGAAACCGGAGAAGTAGTGCCTACGATCCAGCAGCTGGTCCGCAAGGGCCGGCAGGACAAGGTCGAGAAGAACAAGACGCCCGCACTCGAGGGTTCCCCTCAGCGTCGTGGCGTCTGCACGCGTGTGTTCACGACCACCCCGAAGAAGCCGAACTCGGCCCTGCGTAAGGTCGCGCGTGTGCGTCTGACCAGCGGGATCGAGGTCACCGCTTACATTCCGGGTGAGGGACACAACCTGCAGGAGCACTCCATCGTGCTCGTGCGCGGCGGCCGTGTGAAGGACCTGCCGGGTGTTCGCTACAAGATCATCCGCGGCTCGCTCGACACTCAGGGTGTCAAGAACCGCAAGCAGGCTCGCAGCCGTTACGGCGCCAAGAAGGAGAAGTAAGAATGCCTCGTAAGGGCCCCGCCCCGAAGCGCCCGGTCATCATCGACCCGGTCTACGGTTCTCCTCTGGTGACCTCCCTGATCAACAAGGTGCTGCTGAACGGCAAGCGCTCCACCGCCGAGCGCATCGTCTACGGCGCCATGGAGGGCCTGCGCGAGAAGACCGGCAACGACCCGGTCATCACGCTGAAGCGCGCTCTCGAGAACATCAAGCCGACCCTCGAGGTCAAGTCCCGCCGTGTCGGTGGTGCCACCTACCAGGTCCCGGTCGAGGTCAAGCCCGGCCGTGCCAACACCCTGGCGCTGCGCTGGCTCGTCGGTTACTCCCGCGCCCGTCGCGAGAAGACCATGACCGAGCGTCTGCTCAACGAGCTCCTCGACGCCAGCAACGGCCTGGGTGCCGCTGTGAAGAAGCGCGAGGACACGCACAAGATGGCCGAGTCCAACAAGGCCTTCGCGCACTACCGCTGGTAGTCGCAGACCCCATCGAGACCGAGAGAAGACTGAAGCCTTATGGCTACCACTTCGCTTGACCTGGCCAGGGTCCGCAACATCGGGATCATGGCCCACATCGACGCGGGCAAGACGACCACCACCGAGCGGATCCTGTTCTACACCGGCGTTTCGTACAAGATCGGTGAGGTCCACGACGGCGCTGCCACCATGGACTGGATGGAGCAGGAGCAGGAGCGTGGCATCACGATCACCTCTGCTGCCACTACCTGCCACTGGCCGCTGGAAGACGTCGACCACACCATCAACATCATCGACACGCCGGGCCACGTCGACTTCACCGTCGAGGTGGAGCGTTCGCTGCGCGTGCTCGACGGTGCCGTGACGGTGTTCGACGGCGTCGCCGGCGTTGAGCCCCAGTCCGAGACGGTGTGGCGTCAGGCGGACCGCTACGGCGTTCCGCGTATCTGCTTCGTCAACAAGCTCGACCGCACCGGCGCCGAGTTCCACCGCTGCGTCGACATGATCTCCGACCGCCTGGGCGCGCAGCCGCTGGTCATGCAGCTGCCGATCGGTGCCGAGGCGGACTTCAAGGGCGTCATCGACCTCGTGACGATGAAGGCCCTGGTCTGGTCGGCCGAGGCGACCAAGGGTGAGATGTACGACACCGTCGACATCCCTGACACCCACATCGAAGCTGCCGAGGAGTACCGCGGCAAGCTGCTCGAGGGCGTCGCCGAGAACGACGAAGAGCTGATGGAGCTGTACCTGGAGGGCACCGAGCCCACCGTGGAGCAGCTCTACGCCGCGATCCGTCGCATCACCATCGCGTCCGGCAAGGGTGGCGGCACCACCGTCACGCCCGTGTTCTGTGGCACCGCGTTCAAGAACAAGGGCGTTCAGCCCCTGCTCGACGCGGTCGTGCGCTACCTGCCCTCCCCGCTCGACGTCGAGGCCATCGAGGGCCACGACGTCAAGGACCCGGAGCAGGTCATCGCGCGCAAGCCGTCGGACGAGGAGCCCCTCGCCGCGCTCGCGTTCAAGATCATGAGCGACCCGCACCTCGGCAAGCTCACCTTCGTCCGGGTCTACTCGGGCCGCCTGCACTCCGGCACCCAGGTGCTGAACTCGGTGAAGGGCAAGAAGGAGCGCATCGGCAAGATCTACCGCATGCACGCCAACAAGCGTGAGGAGATCGAGTCGGTGGGCGCCGGCGACATCGTCGCCGTCATGGGCCTGAAGCAGACCACCACCGGTGAGACGCTGTCCGACGACAAGAGCCCGGTCATCCTGGAGTCCATGGACTTCCCGGCGCCGGTCATCCAGGTCGCCATCGAGCCCAAGTCGAAGGGCGACCAGGAGAAGCTCGGCGTCGCGATCCAGCGCCTGGCCGAGGAGGACCCGTCCTTCCAGGTCCACTCGGACGAGGAGACCGGCCAGACCATCATCGGCGGCATGGGCGAGCTGCACCTCGAGGTGCTGGTCGACCGTATGCGCCGTGAGTTCAAGGTCGAGGCCAACGTCGGCAAGCCGCAGGTCGCGTACCGCGAGACCATCCGCAAGGCCGTCGAGAAGGTCGAGTTCACCCACAAGAAGCAGACGGGTGGTACCGGCCAGTTCGCCCGCGTCATCATCGCGGTCGAGCCGATCGAGGGCGGCGACGCCTCGTACGAGTTCATCAACAAGGTGACCGGTGGCCGTGTGCCGAAGGAGTACATTCCTTCGGTGGACGCCGGTGCGCAGGAGGCCATGCAGTTCGGCATCCTCGCCGGTTACGAGATGACCGGTGTCCGCGTGACGCTGCTCGACGGTGCCTACCACGAGGTCGACTCCTCCGAGCTCGCGTTCAAGATCGCCGGTTCGCAGGCCTTCAAGGAGGCCGCGCGCAAGGCCAGCCCCGTGCTGCTCGAGCCGATGATGGCCGTCGAGGTCACCACGCCCGAGGACTACATGGGTGAGGTCGTCGGTGACATCAACTCCCGCCGTGGTCAGATCCAGGCCATGGAGGAGCGGGCCGGTGCCCGCGTCGTGAAGGGCCTCGTGCCCCTTTCGGAGATGTTCGGATACGTCGGCGACCTGCGCAGCAAGACGTCCGGCCGTGCGAGCTACTCCATGCAGTTCGACTCCTACGCCGAGGTTCCGCGGAACGTCGCCGAGGAGATCATCGCGAAGGCCAAGGGCGAGTAACGCACAGCGTCTACACGCCGTAGGCTTGACTCCGGAGCCTTGACGGGCATTCCGCCGCAAATCGTGGCGGAAATGCCCCGGGGCCCGGGCTTTCCAGCAAAGATCACCTGGCGCCGATGAGTAAGGCGTACCAGAACCACTCCACAGGAGGACCCCAGTGGCGAAGGCGAAGTTCGAGCGGACTAAGCCGCACGTCAACATCGGCACCATCGGTCACATCGACCACGGTAAGACGACCCTCACGGCCGCCATTACCAAGGTGCTGCACGACGCGTACCCGGACCTGAACGAGGCCTCGGCCTTCGACCAGATCGACAAGGCTCCTGAGGAGCGCCAGCGCGGTATCACCATCTCCATCGCGCACGTCGAGTACCAGACCGAGACGCGTCACTACGCCCACGTCGACTGCCCCGGTCACGCGGACTACATCAAGAACATGATCACGGGTGCGGCGCAGATGGACGGCGCCATCCTCGTGGTCGCCGCCACCGACGGCCCGATGCCGCAGACCAAGGAGCACGTGCTCCTGGCCCGCCAGGTCGGCGTTCCGTACATCGTCGTCGCCCTGAACAAGGCCGACATGGTGGACGACGAGGAGATCCTGGAGCTCGTCGAGCTCGAGGTCCGTGAGCTCCTCACCGAGTACGAGTTCCCGGGCGACGACGTTCCCGTCGTCAAGGTCTCCGCTCTGAAGGCCCTCGAGGGCGACAAGGAGTGGGGCAACTCCGTCCTCGAGCTCATGAACGCCGTCGACACCGCCATTCCGGAGCCGGAGCGCGACGTCGACAAGCCGTTCCTGATGCCGATCGAGGACGTCTTCACGATCACCGGTCGCGGTACGGTCGTCACCGGCCGTATCGAGCGTGGTGTCCTGAAGGTCAACGAGACCGTGGACATCATCGGCATCAAGCAGGAGAAGACCACCACCACGGTCACCGGCATCGAGATGTTCCGCAAGCTGCTCGACGAGGGCCAGGCCGGTGAGAACGTCGGTCTGCTCCTCCGTGGCATCAAGCGCGAGGACGTCGAGCGCGGCCAGGTCATCATCAAGCCGGGCTCGGTCACCCCGCACACCGAGTTCGAGGCGCAGGCCTACATCCTGTCCAAGGACGAGGGTGGCCGCCACACGCCGTTCTTCAACAACTACCGCCCGCAGTTCTACTTCCGTACGACGGACGTGACCGGCGTGGTGACCCTCCCCGAGGGCACCGAGATGGTCATGCCGGGTGACAACACCGAGATGAAGGTGGAGCTCATCCAGCCCGTCGCCATGGAGGAGGGCCTGAAGTTCGCCATCCGTGAGGGTGGCCGGACCGTGGGCGCCGGCCAGGTCACCAAGATCAACAAGTGAGTCTTCGGACTGGCTTGAGGGTCGACTGACCTGAGTGGCTCGGAGGGGCCCGTACGACTTCGGTCGTGCGGGCCCCTTTGCCGTCGTACCGCCGAAGAGGGCGGGTCATCCGGGATGAGCGGTCATCCGGGATGAGCCGCCGCGAAATTCTGCTGGGCCCTCTCGTGCAGCGCGATCCCGACCGAGACCGAGACGTTGAGGGACTCGGTGGAGTTGATCATCGGGATCGATACCGTGGACGAGGCCACTTCCTTGAAGGAGTCCGAGGGCCCGCCCTTTTCACTGCCGAACAGCATGGCGATCCGCTCCTTGTCGTCGGCGAGGTCCTTCACGGAGAGATCGCCGTCGGCCTCCATCGCGAGCAGCCGCAGACCGCTGTTCCGGATGAAGTCGATGGCGTCCTCCCGGCTGGAAAGGACAATGGGGAGCGAGAACACGTAGCCTCGGCTGGCCCTCAGCAGACGCCGGTCGGCGATGCTGGTGAGATCACTGTCGACAAGGATGATCCCCGACGCTCCGAGCGCCAGGGAGGTGCGCACGATCGCTCCGATGTTCCCGACGATCTTCACCCCGTCGAGGATGATGACATCCCCGTTCCGGCTCGCGATGTCGCTGAACCTGGCCGGGCGGGGGACACGTGCGACGCCGAACGTCCTGGCTTTCCTCTCCCCTTTGAACAGCTGGTTCACGATCGATGAGTCGACGAGTCGGACCGGTACGTTGTGCCGCTCGCACAGCGCGAGCAACTCGGGGGACACGGGGCTGGTGTCGCTGCTGTAGACCTCGATCAACTCCACCCCTGCGGAAATGCACTGCGCAAGCGGTTCGGTGTCCTCGATCAACGTGGTCTTGATGCTGGACCGCGAGTGCTTGGTGATATCGATGATTCGCTGCATCGCAGGGTCGGAGATATGCGTGATGGTTTCCAACTCGGTCATGGGCTGATCCTAGGTCCCTGATCTCTTGTGCCATGCGTTCCCGTTGGCGATCACGCGAGCTGTGTGCCGCAATACCTCAGGCCGGTGGTCGACCGGTCGCTTCGCAGTCGTGGCAGCGGCCGGGGGCCGGTGCGCGGAAGGCACGGTCGCAGCCGTCGCAGGTCTGGAAGGGGTGACGGACGGCCGGCGGTGGTGAGGGCGCCCGGAACGGGGGCGGTGGCGGAAGTCGGTCTGCGAGGCGGTGGGCCAGGAGGGCGGCCGGGCGGCGCAGTTGCTGGGGCGGGAGGTCGGTGGTCAGGGCGTGGCGTGCGGCGGTCGGAGTGAGGTCGCGTTCGAGCCAGGCGGCGACGCCGGGGGCCAGGTGGGCGGTGTCGTGGGCGGAGAGGAACAGGCGGGGGTCGTGGCGGCGGAGGTCCGCTAGGAGGTCCGTGGCCTGTTGGAGGAGAGTGGGGGAGGGGCAGGCGGGGGCCGGGACGGTGGGGAGAGGTTTTGCGGGGGTCCGCTTCCTCGGGGCGTGCGCTCGCCGTACCGGGGCGTGGGTGTCCTCCGCACGGCGGCCGGGCTGGTTGCAGGAGATCGTGCGGGTGACGATCCGGCCGCCGGGGACGCGTTCGCGCTCGCGCCGCAGGTAGCCGTGGGCCACCAGCTCGCGCAGAGCTGCGGCGATACGGGTCGTGCCCTCCGGGAAACGGGCGGCGAGGGACTTGATGTCGACTCGGGCGCCCGCGGGGAGCGACTGGATGTGCACGCCCAGCCCGATCGCGAGCAGCGACAGCTCCTGATGCTGGGCGAGGTGGTTGCCGATCACCGTGAAGCGGGTGGTGTGGCGGGTGTGATCGTGAGCCAGGCCGGTGTGGGGGTGCCGCCGGTTCGGGTGCTTCTTCCCGGTTACGGGGGTGTGGGCGTGCGAGGGCACGTTAGGGTTCTGCGTATCCATCAGGAAGTTGGAGCCTTCCTCGGTGGTCAGGCCCTCGCACTGGGATTGCCGTCCCGGCGAGGGCCGTCGCATGTCTGCGGTGTGTTGCCCTGAGCGTGGGGCAGGCAATGGCTCCCGAATCCAGCTGAGTTGGTGATGTTCACTCGCGTGGGTGAGGCGGCGGCCTGGGCGGGAGGGGTGGGGCTTGGCGGGGTTCCTTCATCCTGGTGGTCCTTGAGGGAGACCGCCCGCGGCACCGGGGCGCGAGGTGTCGGGCTCCGGTCAGAGGGCGAGTTCTGCCCAGACGGTCTTGCGCGGCGGCGGGCCGGGGTGACGCCCCAGCGGTCGGCGAGGGCGTCGACGAGGAGAAGGCCACGGCCGGACTCGGACTCCGGGGCGGGGAGCCAGGGTGTCGGCAGCCGGTCGTCGCGGGTGTCCGTGACCTCGATGCGGAGGGTGTCGGCTACGACGTAGAGGAGCAGGCGGAAGTCGCGGCCGGGGATGCGGCCGTGTTGCGCCGCGTTGGCCGACAGCTCTGCGACGACCTGCCTCGCAGGATCCAACGGCAGTTCCCAGGAGCGCAGTTGTTCGGTGGCCAGGAGACGGGCCAGGCGGGCGCCGCGTGGGGTGGAGGACAGCTGGATGCTGAAGTTGCGGATGGGGGTCGCGAGTTCGGGGGATCTCTGCGTCACGTCACTCAGCGTGGCGGTCCGCGCTTACCGTGAACAGTGACTCAGCGGGTGCGTACGGTAACTGTCCGGAGCTTGTCCGGTGGTGTCCGGGCTGTCGGGTCCGGTCGTACGGGTAGGGCGCTGGCACGGTCGTACGACGGAAGGGTGCGGGATGACGGCGGTCGAGGCGGACGCGGGTCGGCTCAAGGACGAGGCGGACGAGCCGGGTTGGAGGTGGATCCGGACGACGAGTGGGGCGTCGCGGTCATCGCCACCGTCGGGCGGCAGCTGAAACTGCGGCGGGAGGCGGTGGGGATGCGGGCCGCCGAGTCCGGGACGGCGGTCGGGTACGGCGAGGACATGGTCTACAAGATCGAGGGCGGGAAGCGGATCCCTCGGCAGGACTATCTGGTCAGGGCTGATGAGGTGCTGGGGGCGGGTGGGCTGATTGCGGCGACGTGGGAGGACGTGAAGAGGGTCCGGTATCCGAAGAGCGTGCGGGCGCTTGCGGAACTGGAGGGCAAGGCGGTTGAGCTGGGGGTGTACGTCGGGCTCAGCATCCATGGGCTGTTGCAGACGCCGGAGCATGCGCGCGCATTGTTCGAGGCGTGGCAGCCGCCGTACTCGGAGGAGGAAGTGGAGAACCTGGTCGCCGCCCGTATGGCCAGGAAGTCGATCTTCGAGCGCTCTCCTGCTCCCGCGCTCAGCTTCGTCCTGGAAGAGGCGACGCTGCGTCGGCCGGTTGGAGGCACAATGGTGTGGCGTCAGCAGCTCGAACACCTGCTGGGGGTGGCTCGATTGCGTAACGTCACGCTTCAGGTGATGCCATTGAGCTCGGGAGCCCACCCTGGGCTGGATGGCAGGATCGAGGTGGTGAAGTTCGCAGACGGCACGGCCGTGGGGCGCTCCGATGGTGCGTTCAGCGGTCGGCCGACCTCTGATCCGAAGCACCTGCGGATCCTTGAGCTGCGGTATGGCACCATCCGGGCGCAGGCTCATACGCCGGGAGAGTCGCTGGCCTTCATCGAGCAAGTGCTTGGAGAAACATGATCCGCAAGGCTTCTGCCGAGGACGTCTCTGAACTGGCGTGGTTCAAGAGCAGTTACAGCGACGGCCCCGATGGCAACTCCTGCGTCGAGATCGCGATAGTGCCCCGCACTGTGCACGTCCGCGACTCCAAGCACACCGAAGGCCCCCGGCTTGCGCTTGCGCCGGAGGCCTGGTCGGACTTCGTGGCGTCCGTCTAGCCGTCGTTCCGAAGGGCGCTCACCGCGCGGTCGAACGCGGAGTCCCGCTTCTTGGCGAACTCCTCCTTGGTGAAGGCCGGTTCGGTGAGGTGGGGCGGGGCGCCCGTGCCGTCGTAGGTGTGGCCGGAGCGGTTGAGGAACTCCTCGTTCGGGAGGAAGGCGGTCGTGCCGTTGGGCAGATTGCGTTCCATGACGTCGGAGAAGACGCCCTGTGTGGGCTGACCGATGCGGATGGTGCCGCCAGGGCGGTTGATGAGGGCCTGGGTGAAGGTGCCGCGGCTGCGGCGAGGGCCAGGGTGAGGGCGCGGTGGCTGTGACGGTGCGCATGGTGGGCCCCGTTTTCGTGGTGGGCCGTGTGACACTGGGGCGCCCTGCGCCTCCGAGGGACTCTGCGTTCTGGACGCTGGAGGAGTGAGTGGACCGGGCCCCATGACGGCGGCGACACACGGCACAGTGGCACGATGTCCGCACGAGTGACCGAGCGAACGGGAGGCCGGCGTCATGGCCCGCTACATGGAGGCACTGACCGTCGAGAGGGGCGGGTTCCGAATCAAGGTGCCGGAGTCGTGGTGGGAGTTCGACGTACGGCCGGAGTCGCGGGACGACTCGATCCGGCGGATGGTGAACGAACGAGTGCGGCAGCGGCCGGAGCTGGAGCAGTACAGCGACACGTACGTCGACTTCCTCAAGAAAACCGCCGCGGACGCGTGGAAGTCGGGCGCGCTGTACTGCGGCTGCATGGCGGAGAGCTTCGGCGGTGACACCCCGATCACCGGGTCGGTGACGGTCTCCCTGGTCGGCGGCCGCAACGAGCGCGGTGAGCCGCTGTCGAACGACCCGGCCGTCATCGCGAGTCAGCTCGCGGTCAAGGAGGCCAAGCGGGAGGGGGACTCCTGGCGGAAAGTGACGACGGTCGACATCCCCGGAGTCGGCCCGGCGGCGCGGACCTACGGCATCGAGGACATCGCCGTACCGGGCGACGCGCTCAACCGCACCATCCGGGCTGTGCTGATGCAGACGTACGTTCCCGTGCCGGGCCAGGAGGGCAAGGTGGCTCTCGTGGCGGGCAGCAGTCAGGTGCTCGACCTCGCGGACTCCTTCTTCGACATCTTCGACGCGATCACTTCTACGTTCCGCTTCACTGGTTGATCTTTTCGTCGAACGGTTGTGCCTTGTAAGTTCACGTGTGCATACGGTTGTTGACGTTGGTGTGGGTGTGACGGGGGTTGTGGTATGGCGGGGCACAGGCCTGCGGACTGGCATGTCCTGGACTTGGACAAGGATCCGACCCCTGGTGATCCGCAGCGGGTGCGCACGCTTGCGAAGCAGTTGCACGACTTTGCCGACGATGTCTCCGAGGCACTGCGTCTGGTGAAGGGGATGGCAGGGGATCACCGGTTGGCGTAGCCGCGTCGGGTACGAGTACCGGTACACGTACGACGCCGTCGGCCGTTGCATACGAACGGCCGGTGACGGTGGCGTGCTCGCCTACTCCTACGCGTATGACGAGGAATCGCGCACCACGGTGGCGACGGATTCCCTCGGTTACTCGATCACATACACGTTCAACGAGGACTACAGGCCCGTTCGCGAGATCGATCCTCTGGGGCATGTGGTCAGCAGGAACTGGGACGAGAACGGGCGCCTTGTCGCGCTCACCGACCCACTCGGGCGCACCACCTCCTTCAGCCATGACTCACAGGGCAACATCACGCACGTCGTCCGCCCCGACGGGGGCGTCGTGCGCCGGGAGTACGACGAAAACGGCCAAGTGACGAAGGTGGTGCAGCCGGACGGCAGCACTTGGGAGTCGGCGTACGACGACCGGGGCAATCGCATCGCGGTCGTCGACCCGCTGGGCGGGACCACGTCCTTCACGTTCGACGGCAACGGGGCGCTCACCGGCATCACCGACGCATTGGGCGTCCTTCAGCAAGCCCTTGTCAATGACGCCGCGGGCCTTGTCGTCGGCCGCACGGACCAACTGGGTGCCACCAGCAGGTTCAGGCGCGACGCCTTCGGTCGCATCACCGAACTTACCGACGCATTCGGCCAGGTCACGCGGGTCGGCTGGACTCTGGAGGGGCGCATTTCCTGGCGTCACCTCCCTGATGGGACGTCGGAGCGATGGTCCTACGACCCCGAGGGCAATCCGCTCGATTACAGTTCCTCGAACGGCCGCCGTACGAACTATGCGAACGCGCATTTCGACCTCTGCACGCTGCGGGAGAACGAGGACGGAAGTTCCGAGCGCTACGAGTACGACACCGAACTGAGGCTGCGGAGCGTCACCAACGCCGTCGGCCAGAACTGGACCTACATATACGACGGCGTCGGCAGGATCATCTCGGAGACCGACTACAACGGCCGCACCCTGACCTACCGCTACGACGCGGCGGGACAACTGGTCGAGCGGACCAACGGGGCAGGCGAGACGACGCGGTTCAGGTACGACGCTCTCGGCAACGTCGTCGCCACGGAGGCAGCCGGCAGCACTACGACCTACGAGTACGACCTGCTCGGTCAGCTCGTCCGGGCCCGCAACGCGGACGTCGAACTCACCCGCGAGCACGACGCGGTCGGTCGCCTGCTCGCAGAGTCCTGGAATGGCCGGGAAGTGCGGTCCGAGTACGACAACACTGGGCGCCGTACCGCCCGTAGGACCCCCAGCGGCGCCACGACCGAGTGGACGTACGAGCCTGGGCGGCGCTCGATGGTGCAGGACATCGGCGGACACGATGTCGCTTTCCACTATGACGTCGTCGGCCGCGAGGTCGAGCGAGTCCTGGGCGAGGCCACGCGCCTGACCCATGAGTGGGACGCGGACCGGATGGTCACCACTCAGAGGGTTGTGACCAGGGGCGAAGATCTTAGGGAACGTGTCTACCGGCACAGGTCGGACGGCCTGATGGCGTCGGTGACGGACACCGTGCGCGGCGAACGTGCCTTCGAGTTCGACCATGCCGGGCGGGTGACGGCCGCTCGAGGCGGGGCAGGCGGGGACGAGGCCTACCGGTACGACGCCCTGGGTAACCTGACCGGCTTCAGTGCGTCGGAACCGCTGGGCGATGAGGAGAACGCGCCCGGCGACCGCACCTACTCCGGCACCGTCATCGAGCGGGCCGACCGCACGTTCTACCGGCACGACCGCCAGGGGCGGCTGGTCCGTCGAGTGACGAAACTGCTCTCCGGCGGCCGCCGCGAATGGCGATACGCCTGGAACGCCGAGGACCAGCTCACGGACGTTCTGACACCGGACGGCCGCCACTGGCACTACACCTACGACCCCCTCGGTCGGCGCATCGCCAAGCAACTGCTGGTGGACGATACGACGATCCTGGAGCAGGTGGCCTTCTTCTGGGATGCGGACGACTTGGCTGAGCAGACAGACGGGCACGTCAGCCTGACGTGGGACTGGGGCGACGGGCAGGTGCCGATCAGCCAGCGGGTGCGGGGGACCGGTCCGATCGGCCCGGACACCCCGCAGGACCAGATCGACGAGCGCTTCTACGCGATCGTCACCGACCTCCTGGGCACTCCCACAGAACTGGTCGACCCTGAAGGTGACGTCGTCTGGACGCAGTCGACGACACTGTGGGGCGTGCGGCTCGCAGCGTCCGGCGGCAGCGGCATCGAGTGCCCCCTGCGGTTCCCGGGTCAGTATTTCGACGCGGAAACCGGGCTGCACTACAACCATCACCGCTATTACGAGCCAGGCACGGCACGCTACCTGAGCCCAGACCCCCGGGGACGTACGCCCGCGCCGAACCACTATGCGTACGTCAAGAATCCACTGCAGTGGAAGGACCCGCTCGGGCTGAAAGCCCCCTGCACGGTAAATCTGTACCATGGCACCTACGGAAGCGCCGCGGACAACATCCTAGCCAATGGAATCAATCCGAGCATTTCGCCTCGGCCGATGGACTTCGGCTTCGGTGGATTCTACGTGACAAATGATCCAGCGCAGGCCCTGAAGTGGGCGAAACGACTGGCGGACAGTAATAAGGACGTTCCTGCGGTGCTCCATTTCCGGGTGCCCAAGAGCGAGTTGGACAAGCTTGATGGCAAGATATTCGATGGCCCGAGTGATGAGCTTTCTGATTTCATCAGACGTCATCGTCTGGATCGGAGCGGAGCCGACATGCACAGCTATGAACTGGTCGAGGGCCCCATGCTCAGAAACGTGAGCGACTTCAAGAGAGGGGCGGAGGGTGTCTTCAATGGACATCAGGTAGCCATTTACTCGGAGCGAGCCGCCCGATTGTTCGATAATTCGTTCTTGCGGAGATGGGGTCCATGAAGAGGACGCAGGAGTTCCTTACGACGCTCGATGACGGTATGCTGCGCTACTTCCGGGAAATCGCCGATGTCATGGTCGACCGATTTGGTATTTCCCGAGCAGAGGCCGTGGCGCGTATCAATGAAGCATACGAAGGATCAGAGATCGATCCCTATCCCGACCTCATGTGCCACGAAGAGCCGGAGTACTGGGCCTACGGGCTCTACTTCAAGGCCAGGAACGGGGTGATTCCGCGCGGGGAAGATGCCGCGGACCTTGCGCAGTGGGAGAAGAGGTTGGCCCCTCCGAAGACCTCGCACGTGTGGACACTCGCTGAGTGAGCTTGCCCCGCCCCTGAAGAGTCAGCTTTCCTGTCGGTGAGGGTGCCGCGGCTCCGGGAGCAGGGCGCCACCGACCACCGGCTGCGGTCCCGCCCTGCGGACACCGAGAACAGCGACTGGGAGGGCCTTGAGTCGACTTCGATCGAGTCGGTTCCTGCCGGCACCCCTCTGCCGGCGCCGGGCGCGCCCGGAGGTCTCGCTGTCAAGGGCCGGGGCCCCGCGGCCCGTGTTTGACCTACATCACCCCCGGGGTATTCTCTCCGGCTCGATTGGCGTCTGCCATGCCCCGTATGGCAGACTGTCCGAGTTGCTCGGTCGAGTGTTGATGCTGCGCGCCTCCCGCCGGG
Source organism: Streptomyces sp. DG1A-41 (assembly GCF_037055355.1). Taxonomy (GTDB): domain Bacteria; phylum Actinomycetota; class Actinomycetes; order Streptomycetales; family Streptomycetaceae; genus Streptomyces. Next base: position 5,563,750 of record NZ_CP146350.1, read on the forward strand.
AGGACCGGAAGCGAGTCCCACAGTACTCGTCGTCCCAACTGCCACACGGCAGCGCTGGGGCGGACGTACGGGAATCTTTCGGGAAGCGTCAGTGCGGCACCGGCCAGGCACCCGGTGGCCTTCTGGTCCCGGTCTGCGGTTCCGGAAGGGCCGTGTGCATTCCCTGCAGGGATGTTCATACAAGGGACATCTATGTCAGTGGAAGAGCGACACGCCCGACCGCGTGGGTCGGACAGAAGGGCTGGAACCACCGGGTTCCAGAGCGTTACGAGAGACAGGACTACTGAGTAGCCATGGCGGGACAGAAGATCCGCATCCGGCTCAAGGCCTACGACCACGAGGTCATCGACTCCTCGGCGAAGAAGATCGTCGAGACGGTGACGCGTACTGGTGCGTCGGTCGCGGGCCCGGTGCCGCTGCCCACTGAGAAGAACGTGTACTGCGTCATCAAGTCGCCGCACAAGTACAAGGACTCGCGCGAGCACTTCGAGATGCGCACCCACAAGCGCCTGATCGACATCCTCGACCCGACCCCCAAGACCGTTGACTCTCTGATGCGACTCGACCTCCCGGCCGGTGTCGACATCGAGATCAAGCTCTGAGGCCGGTGATCTGAGAGATGGCTAAGCAGATCAAGGGCATCCTGGGCGAGAAGCTCGGTATGACGCAGGTGTGGGACGCGAACAACCGCGTCGTCCCGGTCACCGTCGTCAAGGCCGGGCCCAACGTCGTCACCCAGGTCCGTACGAACGATGTCGACGGCTACGAGTCCGTCCAGATCGCCTTCGGCGAGATCGACCCGCGCAAGGTGAACAAGCCCCTCAAGGGCCACTTCGCCAAGGCCGACGTCACCCCCCGTCGCCACCTCGTCGAGATCCGCACCGCGGACGCCTCCGAGTACACGCTGGGCCAGGAGATCACCGCTGAGGTGTTCGAGGCCGGCGTGAAGGTCGACGTGACCGGCAAGAGCAAGGGCAAGGGCTTCGCCGGTGTCATGAAGCGTCACAACTTCAAGGGCCTCGGCGCCGGACACGGCACCCAGCGCAAGCACCGCTCTCCCGGTTCCATCGGTGGCTGGCGCCACCCCGGGCCGCGTGTTCAAGGGCCTCCGCATGGCGGGTCGCATGGGCAACGAGCGGGTCACCACCCAGAACCTGACCGTCCACGCCGTTGACGCGGAGAAGGGTCTGCTGCTCATCAAGGGCGCGGTTCCCGGTCCGAACGGCGGCCTCGTCCTGGTCCGCACCGCGGCCAAGGGGGCCTGAGGTAATGAGCACTGTTGACATCCTTTCGCCGGCGGGCGACAAGGCCGGTTCCGTCGAGCTCCCCGCGGAGATCTTCGACGTCGAGAAGGTCAGCATTCCGCTGATCCACCAGGTCGTCGTCGCGCAGCTGGCCGCTGCCCGCCAGGGCACGCACAAGACCAAGACCCGTGGCGAGGTCCGTGGTGGCGGCAAGAAGCCGTACCGCCAGAAGGGCACCGGTCGCGCCCGTCAGGGCTCGACCCGCGCGCCGCAGTTCGCCGGTGGTGGCGTCGTGCACGGTCCCGTGCCGCGCGACTACTCGCAGCGGACGCCCAAGAAGATGAAGGCTGCCGCGCTGCGTCACGCCCTCACCGACCGGGCCCGTCACAACCGCATCCACGTCGTCTCCGGCGTGGTCGAGGGCGAGACCCCCTCCACCAAGGCCGCCAAGAGCCTGTTCGGCAAGATCAGCGAGCGCAAGAACCTGCTCCTGGTCGTCGACCGCTCCGACGAGGCCGCGTGGCTGTCCGCCCGCAACCTGCCCCAGGTCCACATCCTGGAGCCGGGCCAGCTGAACACGTACGACGTTCTCGTCTCGGACGACGTGGTCTTCACCAAGGCCGCTTTCGAGTCCTTCGTCGCCGGCCCGAAGGCCAACGACACCGAAGGGAGCGAGGTCTGATGGCCATCCGTCACCCCGCTATCGCCTCGAAGGCCGCGAAGAAGGCCAAGGAGGCCCGCGTCAAGAAGGCGCGTCGCCACGCCACCGAGGGCAAGAACACCGTCGAGACCCCGCTGAGCAAGTCCTTCACGGACCCCCGTGACGTGCTGCTCAAGCCGGTCGTCTCGGAGAAGAGCTACGCGCTCCTCGACGAGGGCAAGTACACCTTCATCGTCGACCCGAGCGCCAACAAGACCCAGATCAAGCAGGCCGTCCAGTCGGTCTTCTCGGTCAAGGTCACCGGGGTCAACACGATCAACCGCCAGGGCAAGCGCAAGCGGACCCGCACGGGCTTCGGCCAGCGCGCGTCCACCAAGCGCGCGATCGTGACCCTCGCCGAGGGCGACCGTATCGACATCTTCGGCGGTCCGACCGCGTAAGCGGTCAGGATCGTCCGGAATCGGACGAGGACTGAGAAATGGGTATCCGCAAGTACAAGCCGACGACTCCTGGCCGTCGTGGTGCCAGCGTCGCCGACTTCGTCGAGGTCACGCGGTCCACGCCGGAGAAGTCGTTGGTCCGCCCCCTGCACAGCAAGGGTGGCCGTAACAACTCCGGTCGTGTGACCGTCCGCCACCAGGGTGGTGGCCACAAGCGCGCCTACCGCGTGATCGACTTCCGTCGTCACGACAAGGACGGCGTGCCGGCGAAGGTCGCGCACATCGAGTACGACCCCAACCGCACCGCGCGCATCGCGCTCCTGCACTACGCGGACGGCGAGAAGCGCTACATCCTCGCGCCGCGTGGCCTGTCGCAGGGCGACCGCGTCGAGAACGGCCCCGGGGCCGACATCAAGCCGGGCAACAACCTTGCCCTGCGCAACATCCCGGTCGGTACCACGCTGCACGCCATCGAGCTGCGTCCGGGCGGCGGCGCGAAGTTCGCCCGCTCCGCCGGCGCCTCCGTGCAGCTGCTCGCGAAGGAGGGCTCCATGGCCCACCTGCGCATGCCGTCCGGTGAGATCCGCCTGGTCGACGTCCGCTGCCGCGCCACTGTGGGCGAGGTCGGCAACGCCGAGCAGAGCAACATCAACTGGGGCAAGGCCGGCCGTAAGCGCTGGCTGGGCGTCCGCCCGACCGTCCGTGGTGTGGTCATGAACCCGGTTGACCACCCGCACGGTGGTGGTGAGGGCCGAACCTCCGGTGGTCGCCACCCGGTGTCCCCGTGGGGCAAGAAGGAAGGCCGTACTCGTTCGCCCAAGAAGGCGTCGAACAAGTACATCGTCCGCCGCCGCAAGACGAACAAGAAGCGCTAGGAGCGGGTTTAGATGCCGCGCAGTCTCAAGAAGGGGCCCTTCGTCGACGACCACCTGATCAAGAAGGTGGACGCCCAGAACGAAGCAGGCACCAAGAACGTCATCAAGACCTGGTCCCGTCGCTCCATGATCGTGCCGGCCATGCTCGGCCACACGCTCGCGGTGCACAACGGCAAGACCCACATTCCGGTGTTTGTCACCGAGTCGATGGTCGGCCACAAGCTCGGCGAGTTCTCGCCGACGCGCACCTTCCGGGGTCACGTCAAGGACGACCGGAAGTCGAAGCGCCGCTAAGCGCGGGGTGGAATGACCATGACAGACACTGGAAGGACAACCATGGAAGCCAGGGCCCAGGCGCGGTACATCCGCGTCACGCCCATGAAGGCCCGCCGCGTGGTGGACCTCATCCGTGGCCTGAACGCCACGGAGGCTCAGGCGGTCCTGCGTTTCGCCCCGCAGGCCGCGAGCGTGCCGGTCGGCAAGGTGCTGGACAGCGCCATCGCCAACGCCGCGCACAACTACGACCACACCGATGTCGACAGCCTCTACATCTCCGAGGCCTACGTCGACGAGGGCCCGACCCTGAAGCGGTTCCGTCCGCGCGCCCAGGGCCGTGCCTACCGGATCCGCAAGCGGACCAGCCACATCACCGTGGTCGTCAGCAGCAAGGAAGGAACCCGGTAATGGGCCAGAAGGTAAACCCGCACGGGTTCCGGCTCGGCGTTACGACCGACTTCAAGTCGCGCTGGTACGCCGACAAGCTGTACAAGGACTACGTCAAGGAGGACGTCGCCATCCGCCGGATGATGACGTCCGGCATGGAGCGCGCCGGTATCTCCAAGGTGGAGATCGAGCGCACCCGTGACCGCGTGCGTGTGGACATCCACACCGCTCGTCCGGGCATCGTCATCGGCCGCCGCGGCGCCGAGGCCGACCGCATCCGCGGTGACCTGGAGAAGCTGACCGGCAAGCAGGTCCAGCTGAACATCCTCGAGGTCAAGAACCCGGAGACGGACGCTCAGCTGGTGGCCCAGGCCGTCGCCGAGCAGCTGTCCTCCCGCGTCTCCTTCCGCCGTGCCATGCGCAAGAGCATGCAGTCGGCGATGAAGGCCGGCGCCAAGGGCATCAAGATCCAGTGCGGTGGCCGCCTCGGTGGCGCCGAGATGTCCCGCTCGGAGTTCTACCGCGAGGGCCGTGTGCCCCTGCACACGCTCCGCGCGAACGTGGACTACGGCTTCTTCGAGGCCAAGACGACCTTCGGCCGCATCGGCGTGAAGGTCTGGATCTACAAGGGCGACGTCAAGAACATCGCCGAGGTCCGCGCCGAGAACGCCGCTGCCCGTGCGGGTAACCGCCCGGCCCGCGGCGGTGCCGACCGCCCGGCCCGTGGTGGCCGCGGTGGCGAGCGGCGCGGTCGCAAGCCGCAGCAGGCTGCCGGCGCCGAGGCCCCCAAGGCCGAGGCTCCCGCGTCCGCCGCTCCGGCTGAGAGCACCGGAACGGAGGCCTGACCGACATGCTGATCCCCCGTAGGGTCAAGCACCGCAAGCAGCACCACCCCAAGCGCAACGGCATGTCCAAGGGTGGCACGCAGGTTGCGTTCGGCGAGTACGGCATCCAGGCGCTGACCTCGGCCTACGTGACGAACCGTCAGATCGAGGCCGCTCGTATCGCCATGACGCGTCACATCAAGCGTGGTGGCAAGGTCTGGATCAACATCTACCCGGACCGCCCCCTCACCAAGAAGCCGGCCGAGACCCGCATGGGTTCCGGTAAGGGCTCGCCGGAGTGGTGGGTGGCCAACGTCAAGCCCGGACGCGTGATGTTCGAGCTGTCGTACCCCAACGAGAAGATCGCGCGCGAGGCCCTGACCCGTGCGGCTCACAAGCTGCCGATGAAGTGCAAGATCGTCAAGCGCGAGGCAGGTGAAGCGTGATGTCGGCCGGTACCAAGGCGTCCGAGCTGCGCGAGCTGGGCAACGAGGAGCTCCTCAACAAGCTCCGCGAGGCCAAGGAAGAGCTGTTCAACCTCCGCTTCCAGGCGGCGACGGGCCAGCTCGAGAACCACGGTCGGCTCAAGGCCGTCCGCAAGGACATCGCGCGGATCTACACCCTGATGCGAGAGCGCGAGCTGGGCATCGAGACGGTGGAGAGCGCCTGATGAGCGAGAGCAGCAACGTGACTGAAGAGACCAAGACGGACCGCGGTTTCCGCAAGACCCGTGAGGGTCTGGTCGTCAGCGACAAGATGGACAAGACCGTCGTCGTCGCCGTCGAGGACCGCGTCAAGCACGCGCTGTACGGCAAGGTCATCCGCCGTACGAACAAGCTCAAGGCGCACGACGAGCAGAACGCCGCGGGTGTCGGCGACCGCGTCCTCCTCATGGAGACCCGGCCGCTGTCCGCGACGAAGCGCTGGCGCGTCGTAGAGATCCTCGAGAAGGCCAAGTAATCCCGCCTAGGGGGACCCCCTAGGCATCGTTCCGCCAGGCTCGGGGAGAAGCGTGAGTCATTCACGCTTCTCCCCGGGAACCGGCAGACAACCAGGAGATAGACGTGATCCAGCAGGAGTCGCGACTGCGTGTCGCCGACAACACGGGTGCGAAGGAGATCCTCTGCATCCGTGTGCTCGGCGGCTCCGGTCGCCGCTACGCGGGTATCGGTGACGTCATCGTCGCCACCGTCAAGGACGCGATCCCCGGTGGCAACGTGAAGAAGGGTGACGTCGTCAAGGCGGTCATCGTTCGCACCGTCAAGGAGCGCCGCCGTCCGGACGGCTCGTACATCCGCTTCGACGAGAACGCCGCTGTCATTCTGAAGAACGACGGCGACCCTCGTGGCACCCGTATCTTCGGCCCGGTCGGCCGTGAGCTGCGCGAGAAGAAGTTCATGAAGATCATCTCCCTCGCGCCGGAGGTGCTGTGAGCATGAAGATCAAGAAGGGCGACCTGGTCCAGGTCATCACCGGTAAGGACAAGGGCAAGCAGGGCAAGGTCATCGCGGCCTTCCCCCGCGAGGACCGTGTCCTGGTCGAGGGTGTCAACCGGGTCAAGAAGCACACCAAGGCCGGTCCGACGGCTCGCGGTTCGCAGGCCGGCGGCATCGTCACCACCGAGGCGCCGATCCACGTCTCCAACGTCCAGCTGGTCGTGGAGAAGGACGGCAAGAAGGTCGTGACCCGCGTCGGTTACCGCTTCGACGACGAAGGCAACAAGATCCGCGTTGCCAAGCGGACGGGTGAGGACATCTGATGACGACCACCACCACTCCGCGCCTGAAGCAGAAGTACCGTGAGGAGATCACGGGCAAGCTGCGTGACGAGTTCAAGTACGAGAACGTCATGCAGATCCCCGGTCTCGTGAAGATCGTGGTCAACATGGGTGTGGGCGACGCCGCCCGCGACTCCAAGCTGATCGAGGGCGCCATCCGCGACCTCACCACGATCACCGGTCAGAAGCCGGCCGTCACCAAGGCCCGCAAGTCCATCGCGCAGTTCAAGCTGCGTGAGGGTCAGCCGATCGGTGCCCACGTCACGCTCCGTGGCGACCGCATGTGGGAGTTCCTGGACCGCACCCTGTCGCTCGCGCTGCCGCGCATCCGCGACTTCCGCGGCCTGTCCCCCAAGCAGTTCGACGGCCGTGGCAACTACACCTTCGGTCTCACGGAGCAGGTCATGTTCCACGAGATCGACCAGGACAAGATCGACCGCGTCCGGGGTATGGACATCACCGTGGTCACCACGGCGACCAACGACGCTGAGGGCCGCGCGCTCCTTCGTCACCTCGGCTTCCCCTTCAAGGAGGCGTGAGCGAGATGGCGAAGAAGGCTCTGATTGCCAAGGCTGCTCGCAAGCCCAAGTTCGGTGTGCGTGGCTACACCCGCTGCCAGCGCTGCGGCCGCCCGCACTCCGTGTACCGCAAGTTCGGCCTGTGCCGCGTGTGCCTTCGTGAGATGGCTCACCGTGGCGAGCTGCCGGGCGTGACCAAGAGTTCCTGGTAATCCCCCCAATCAGGGATTAGCAGGGCTCTCGGTAAGCATCTGGGGCGGCAGGACGTCCAGCTCACATGCCGTAGGCTTGTGGGGTTGGGCGTCTGCCGCCGCCCTTACGACTTACTACGCCGTAGGTCCACCGCGCCGCACCCGTCCCGTCTCGGATCGGGGAGAGGGATGGCGCACCAGGAAACCCCGGCGAGAGAGGCCGAAGGCCAATTCATGACCATGACTGATCCGATCGCAGACATGCTGACCCGTCTGCGGAACGCGAACTCGGCATACCACGACACCGTGGCGATGCCGCACTCGAAGATCAAGTCGCACATCGCGGAGATCCTCCAGCAGGAGGGCTTCATCACGGGCTGGAAGGTCGAGGACGCCGAGGTCGGCAAGAACCTCGTCCTGGAGCTGAAGTTCGGCCCCAACCGTGAGCGCTCCATCGCGGGCATCAAGCGGATCTCCAAGCCCGGTCTCCGGGTGTACGCGAAGTCCACCAACCTGCCGAAGGTGCTGGGCGGCCTGGGCGTGGCCATCATCTCCACGTCCCACGGTCTCCTGACCGACAAGCAGGCGCAGAAGAAGGGCGTGGGTGGGGAAGTCCTCGCCTACGTCTGGTAGTTCGGGAACGGAGGAGAGACACAATGTCGCGTATCGGCAAGCTCCCCATCCCGGTTCCCGCCGGCGTGGACGTCACCATCGACGGCCGTACGGTCGCGGTCAAGGGCCCCAAGGGCGAACTGACCCACACCGTCATCGCGCCGATCGACATCGCCAAGGCCGAGGACGGCACCCTGCAGGTGCTCCGGCCCAACGACGAGCGGCAGAGCAAGGCCCTGCACGGCCTGTCCCGCACGCTGGTGGCGAACATGATCACCGGTGTGACCCAGGGATACGTCAAGAAGCTCGAAATCAGCGGTGTCGGTTACCGCGTCCAGGCCAAGGGCTCCAACCTGGAGTTCTCCCTGGGCTACAGCCACCCGATCCTGGTCGAGGCCCCCGAGGGCATCACCTTCAAGGTGGAGTCCCCGACCCGTTTCTCGGTCGAGGGCATCGACAAGCAGAAGGTCGGCGAGGTTGCGGCCAACATCCGCAAGCTGCGCAGGCCCGACCCGTACAAGGCCAAGGGTGTCAAGTACGAGGGCGAAGTCATCCGCCGCAAGGTCGGAAAGGCGGGTAAGTAAGCCATGGCATACGGGCAGAAGATCCTGAAGGGCGACGCCTACAAGCGCGCCTCGATCAAGCGCCGTCACATCCGGATCCGCAAGCGGATCAACGGTACGGCGGAGCGTCCCCGTCTGGTCGTGACCCGCTCGAACCGCCACATCGTGGCGCAGGTGATCGACGACCTGAAGGGTCACACCCTGGCATCGGCGTCCACGCTGGACAGCTCGATCCGCGGTGGCGAGGGCGACAAGTCCGCGCAGGCCAAGCAGGTCGGCGCCCTGGTCGCCGAGCGTGCCAAGGCCGCCGGTGTCGAGGCCGTCGTGTTCGACCGTGGTGGTAACCAGTACGCGGGGCGCATCGCCGCCCTGGCGGACGCCGCCCGCGAGGCCGGACTCAAGTTCTGAGTCCTGGTTCCGTAGCTAGCGGAGACAGAGAGAGGTAATTCCAATGGCTGGACCCCAGCGCCGCGGTGGCGGTGCCGGTGGCGGCGAGCGGCGGGACCGGAAGGGCCGTGACGGCGGCGCAGCTGCCGCCGAGAAGACCGCGTACGTTGAGCGCGTTGTCGCGATCAACCGCGTCGCCAAGGTTGTGAAGGGTGGTCGTCGCTTCAGCTTCACCGCGCTGGTCGTGGTGGGCGACGGTGACGGCACCGTGGGTGTCGGATACGGCAAGGCCAAGGAGGTGCCGGCCGCCATCGCCAAGGGCGTTGAGGAGGCCAAGAAGCACTTCTTCAAGGTCCCCCGGATCCAGGGCACCATCCCGCACCCCATCCAGGGTGAGAAGGCTGCCGGCGTCGTCCTGCTCAAGCCCGCGTCGCCCGGTACCGGTGTTATCGCCGGTGGCCCGGTGCGTGCCGTGCTCGAGTGCGCCGGTATCCACGACGTGCTGTCGAAGTCGCTCGGCTCCGACAACGCGATCAACATCGTGCACGCCACCGTGGAGGCCCTGAAGGGCCTGCAGCGTCCCGAGGAGATCGCGGCCCGCCGTGGTCTGCCCCTCGAGGACGTCGCTCCCGCGGCTCTCCTGCGTGCGCGTGCCGGGGCGGGTGCGTAATCATGGCGCAGCTCAAGATCACGCAGGTCAAGTCCTACATCGGCAGCAAGCAGAACCACCGTGACACCCTGCGCTCCCTTGGTCTCAAGGGCATCAACACGCAGGTCGTCAAGGAGGACCGCCCCGAGTTCCGCGGCATGGTGCACACCGTCCGCCACCTCGTGACGGTCGAGGAGGTCGACTGATCATGGCGGAGAACAACCCGCTCAAGATCCACAACCTCCGTCCCGCCCCGGGCGCCAAGACCGCCAAGACCCGTGTCGGTCGTGGTGAGGCGTCGAAGGGTAAGACGGCCGGTCGTGGTACCAAGGGCACCAAGGCCCGCTACCAGGTTCCGGAGCGCTTCGAGGGTGGGCAGATGCCCCTCCACATGCGTCTCCCGAAGCTGAAGGGCTTCAAGAACCCGTTCAAGACCGAGTACCAGGTCGTGAACCTCGACAAGCTGGCCGCGCTCTACCCCGAGGGTGGCGAGGTCACCGTCGAGTCGCTGGTGGCCAAGGGCGCTGTTCGCAAGAACAGCCTCGTCAAGGTCCTCGGCCAGGGCGAGATCTCCGTGGCGCTCCAGGTGACGGTCGACGCCGTCTCCGGCTCCGCCAAGGAGAAGATCACCGCTGCCGGCGGTTCCGTCACCGAGCTCGTCTGAACTCCACAGGCGTCTCGATGACCTGAGCGATCCCGACCGGGGATACTCCGCAAATGGGGTATCCCCGGTTGGTCGTTCCTAGGGCGGCAGTCTCGCCGGTAAGGTGGCCTGCACTGCCCTCTTTACACAGGGTGCTTCACTTCGGGCACTCTGAGCGGCAGTTGACCGTTACTTATTCGTCGAACCTCAAGACCGTCACCCTTGACGCAGTTGCGCGGGGGTCGCAGGAGGCACCGTGCTCACCGCGTTCGCCCGGGCGTTCAAGACGCCCGACCTGCGCAAGAAGCTGCTCTTCACGCTCGGCATCATCGTGGTCTACCGGATCGGTACGCACGTCCCGATCCCAGGTGTCGACTACCGGAACGTCCAGACCTGTATCGACAACGCCGAGGCCAACCAGGGTCTCTTCGGCCTGGTCAACATGTTCAGCGGCGGCGCGCTGCTCCAGATCACGATCTTCGCGCTGGGCATCATGCCGTACATCACGGCGAGCATCATTCTGCAGCTGCTGACCGTGGTGATCCCGCGCCTGGAAGCCCTGAAGAAGGAGGGCCAGGCCGGTACGGCGAAGATCACGCAGTACACCCGTTACCTGACGATCGCCCTCGCCGTCCTCCAGGGCACCGGCCTCGTCGCCACCGCCCGCAGCGGCGCCCTGTTCTCGGGGTGCCCGGTGGCCAGCCAGATCGTCCCCGACCAGTCGGTCTTCGTCACCATCACCATGGTCATCACCATGACCGCCGGTACGGCGACCGTGATGTGGCTCGGCGAGCTCATCACCGACCGCGGCATCGGCAACGGCATGTCGATCCTGATGTTCATCTCGATCGCTGCCACCTTCCCGTCCGCCCTGTGGGCCATCAAGGAGCAGGGCTCGCTGGCAGACGGCTGGATCGAGTTCGGCACCGTCATCGCGGTCGGCCTCGTCGTGATCGGCCTGGTGGTCTTCGTCGAGCAGGCTCAGCGCCGTATTCCGGTCCAGTACGCGAAGCGCATGATCGGTCGCCGGTCCTACGGGGGTACGTCGACGTACATCCCGCTGAAGGTCAACCAGGCCGGCATCATCCCTGTGATCTTCGCCTCGTCGTTGCTCTACATCCCGGCGCTGGTCGCGCAGTTCGCCGGTGGCAACTCCGACTGGAAGATCTGGATCGAGAAGAATCTTGCGCTACCGGACGCCCCGATGCACATGGTCCTCTACTTCGTCCTGATCATTTTCTTCGCCTTCTTCTACGTGGCCATCTCGTTCAACCCCGAGGAAGTCGCGGACAACATGAAGAAGTATGGTGGCTTCATCCCGGGCATCCGGGCTGGCCGACCGACCGCTGAGTACCTGTCGTACGTGCTCAACCGGATCACCTGGCCGGGTTCGCTGTACTTGGGACTGATCGCTCTCGTGCCAACGATGGCGTTGGCTGGTTTCGGGGCAAACCAGAACTTCCCGTTCGGCGGGACCAGCATCCTGATCATCGTGGGTGTCGGTCTCGAGACCGTGAAGCAGATCGAGAGCCAGCTCCAGCAGCGCAATTACGAAGGGTTCCTCCGCTGATGCGTATCGTCCTCGTCGGGCCGCCGGGCGCCGGTAAGGGAACGCAGGCCGCGTTCCTGGCTCAGAACCTGTCGATCCCGCACATCTCCACGGGTGACCTGTTCCGGGCCAACATCAGCCAGCAGACGGAACTCGGCAAACTGGCGAAGTCCTACATGGACGCGGGCAATCTCGTGCCCGACGAGGTCACCATCGCGATGGCGAAGGACCGCATGGAGCAGCCGGACGCCGAGAATGGCTTCCTGCTGGACGGCTTCCCGCGCAACGTCTCGCAGGCCGAGGCGCTCGACGAGCTGCTCGAGACCGAGAGCATGCAGCTGGACGCGGTGCTGGACCTGGAGGTCCCCGAGGACGAGGTGGTCAAGCGGATCGCCGGCCGTCGCGTCTGCCGCAACGAGTCGGCGCACGTCTTCCACGTGACGTACAAGCCGCCGGCCAAGGAGGGCGTCTGCGACGTCTGCGGCGGCGAGCTCTACCAGCGGGACGACGACTCCGAGGAGACCGTCCGCAAGCGGCTGGAGGTCTACCACACGCAGACCGAGCCGATCATCGACTACTACAAGGCGCAGGGCCTGGTGGTCACGATCTCCGCGCTCGGCAAGGTGGAGGACGTCACGACGCGCGCCATGGAGGCGCTCAAGCGTGGCGAGGGCGACAAGTAGTCGTTCGTGCGCAGCTACGGGCCGCGGTTCCCCCTGGGGGAGCCGCGGCCGCTGTGTGGGCGGGGCCCGTTGTGCGGCCCCGTATCGTTGAAGGCGTTCATGTTCTCCGAAGGTCCAGAAAGGCCGTAGCCCCCATGGTGCAGATCAAGACCCCCGAGCAGATCGCCAAGATGCGTGAGGCGGGGCTGGTCGTGGCCGCCATCCACGCGGCGACCCGCGAAGCCGCCGTGCCGGGGGCCACGACGAAGGATCTGGACCAGGTCGCCCGCAAGGTGCTCGCCGAGCACAACGCCAAGCCGAACTTCCTTGGCTACGGCGGCTTCCCCGCGACGATCTGCACCTCGGTGAACGAGGTCGTCGTGCACGGCATCCCGTCCGACGACGTCGTCCTCAAGGACGGGGACGTGATCTCCGTCGACTGCGGCGCGATCATCGACGGCTGGCACGGCGACGCCGCGTACACGGCCTTCGTGGGCTCCGGTCACGCTCCGGAGCTGGTCGAGCTCTCCCGGGTCACCGAGGAGTCGATGTGGGCCGGCATCGCGGCCATGAAGCAGGGCAGCCGGCTGGTCGACGTCTCGCGGGCGATCGAGACGTACATCCGCCGCCAGCCCAAGCCCGGCGGCGGCCGCTACGGGATCATCGAGGACTACGGCGGCCACGGCATCGGCACCGAGATGCACATGGACCCGCACCTGCTGAACTACGTCGACCGCCGGCGCGGCAAGGGCCCGAAGCTGGTGCCGGGCTTCTGCCTCGCGATCGAGCCCATGGTGTCGCTGGGAACGCCGAAGACGGAGGTCCTGGAGGACGACTGGACGGTCGTCACCACGGACGGTACGTGGTCGTCGCACTGGGAGCACTCCGTCGCGCTGACGGAGGAGGGGCCGCTGGTGCTGACGTCTCCCGACGGGGGCAAGGCGAAGCTGGCGGAGCTCGGCATTGTCGCTGCTCCGGATCCGCTGGGCTGAGTCCGCCTACCGGGCGGGTCCCCCTGCCGGCAGGCGGCTGCGGGTGCGTGAGGGCTTGTCGCGCCCACGCGGCGGAGCGGCATATCGATACAGCCCCGCGCCCCTTTGGGGCGCGCTTAATGATCTCCCTGCCGGGGCAGACTTTCGATTCGTGTTTCCGAGAGCCCTGACGTAGACTGACTCGTCGGCTCTGGTGCATCCGCATGTCTGCATGCGCTCGCACTGAGTCGATCAAGGTAGTCGATTCGAAGGGCGAAGCGTGGCCAAGAAGCAAGGTGCCATCGAGATCGAGGGCACTGTCGTCGAGTCTCTTCCGAACGCCATGTTCAAGGTCGAGCTCCAGAACGGCCACCAGGTCCTGGCACACATCAGCGGCAAGATGCGCATGCACTACATCCGCATCCTCCCTGACGACCGGGTCGTGGTGGAGCTGTCTCCGTACGACCTGACGCGTGGCCGGATCGTCTACCGCTACAAGTAGATCTTGCCCGTGCCCCGGGCGCCGCGTGCGACTGGGACCGCTGGCACTGACCCGGAGAACCTCACACCCATGAAGGTCAAGCCGAGCGTCAAGAAGATCTGCGACAAGTGCAGGGTGATCCGCCGTCACGGCCGGGTCATGGTCATCTGCGAGAACCCGCGCCACAAGCAGCGCCAGGGCTGACGCACGACCGAACCCTCTGCATCCATCGCAGAGATTCGCGCGACGCAAGCTGAATATGTTCATACGCAGGATCCGGGCTGACCATGGTCGGCCTGACACCCCCGGTTCGGAGGCCGGGGACCCAGTTCGTACCTGGTACGGCGGCTGGGAGTCGGTTCTGCGGAAGACCTCCGACAAGCAACTGGAGCCATTGAATGGCACGCGTTTCCGGTGTTGACATCCCGCGCGACAAGCGCGTGGAGATCGCCCTCACCTACGTGTTCGGCATCGGCCGGACCCTCTCGCAGACGACGCTGGCCGCCACCGGCGTCGACCCGAACACCCGCGTTCGCGACCTCTCCGAGGAGCAGCTCGTCGCGATCCGCGAGTACGTCGACAACAACATCAAGACCGAGGGTGACCTCCGTCGCGAGATCCAGGCCGACATCCGCCGCAAGGTCGAGATCGGTACCTACCAGGGTCTGCGTCACCGCCGCGGTCTGCCCGTCCGCGGACAGCGCACCAGCACCAACGCCCGCACCCGCAAGGGCCCGCGTCGCGCCATCGCCGGCAAGAAGAAGCCGGGCAAGAAGTAGTCCTCAGCGGACGCTCGTCAGCGGTCTTCGCTGCAGGACCGACCACCTCCCGTAGGAGTTATAGATGCCCCCCAAGGGTCGTCAGGGCGCTGCCAAGAAGGTGCGCCGCAAGGAAAAGAAGAACGTCGCTCACGGCCACGCGCACATCAAGAGCACGTTCAACAACACGATCGTCTCGATCACGGACCCGTCCGGCAACGTGATCTCCTGGGCCTCCGCCGGCCACGTCGGCTTCAAGGGCTCCCGGAAGTCCACGCCGTTCGCCGCGCAGATGGCCGCCGAGTCGGCTGCCCGCCGCGCCCAGGAGCACGGCATGCGCAAGGTCGACGTGTTCGTCAAGGGCCCGGGTTCCGGTCGTGAGACCGCCATCCGTTCGCTCCAGGCGACCGGTCTCGAGGTCGGCTCCATCCAGGACGTCACCCCGACCCCGCACAACGGCTGCCGTCCGCCGAAGCGCCGCCGCGTCTGACGCGACGCCTTCGGGCTCTCGGTTTTCGGGCGGTACGGCTCTTTCGGGCCGTATCGCCCGTACCCTTGCAGTACCCGTCTCTTTCTGTCGGGGACGGTTCAAGTCGGGCGTCATATAGCGGGCGCCCCCGACTGAAGGATCTGATCCACACATGCTGATCGCTCAGCGTCCCTCGTTGACCGAAGAGGTCGTCGACGAGTTCCGGTCCCGGTTCGTGATCGAGCCGCTGGAGCCGGGCTTCGGCTACACCCTCGGCAACTCCCTGCGCCGGACCCTCCTCTCCTCGATCCCGGGTGCGGCGGTCACGTCCATCCGCATCGACGGTGTTCTGCACGAGTTCACCACCGTGCCGGGCGTCAAGGAGGACGTCACCGACCTGATCCTCAACATCAAGCAGCTGGTCGTCTCCTCGGAGCACGACGAGCCGGTCGTGATGTACCTGCGCAAGCAGGGCCCGGGTCTGGTCACCGCCGCCGACATCGCGCCGCCGGCCGGTGTCGAGGTGCACAACCCCGACCTCGTCCTCGCCACGCTCAACGGCAAGGGCAAGCTGGAGATGGAGCTGACGGTCGAGCGTGGCCGTGGCTATGTCTCCGCCGTGCAGAACAAGCAGGTCGGCCAGGAGATCGGCCGGATCCCGGTCGACTCGATCTACTCGCCGGTGCTCAAGGTCACGTACAAGGTCGAGGCCACGCGTGTCGAGCAGCGGACCGACTTCGACAAGCTGATCGTCGATGTCGAGACCAAGCAGGCCATGCGTCCGCGTGACGCCATGGCGTCGGCCGGTAAGACCCTGGTCGAGCTGTTCGGTCTGGCCCGCGAGCTCAACATCGACGCCGAGGGCATCGACATGGGTCCGTCCCCGACGGACGCCGCGCTGGCTGCGGACCTGGCTCTGCCGATCGAGGAGCTGGAGCTCACCGTTCGGTCGTACAACTGCCTCAAGCGTGAGGGCATCCACTCCGTGGGTGAGCTCGTGGCTCGTTCCGAGGCCGACCTGCTCGACATCCGCAACTTCGGTGCGAAGTCGATCGACGAGGTCAAGGCGAAGCTGGCCGGGATGGGCCTCGCGCTCAAGGACAGCCCGCCCGGATTCGACCCGACCGCTGCCGCGGACGCCTTCGGTGCGGACGACGACGCGGACGCGGGCTTCGTGGAGACCGAGCAGTACTGAGTCTCTGCTTCCGGGGTTCGCGTCAGCGGGCCCCGGATCTCCGACGGGCAACCGCTCGCTCGGATACTGACCCCGGTACCTGATACGGCCGGGGCAGACACCTAGGAGAAACACCATGCCGAAGCCCACCAAGGGTGCCCGTATGGGCGGCAGCGCCGCGCACGAGAAGCTGATGCTCGCGAACCTCGCGAAGTCGCTGTTCGAGCACGGCCGGATCACCACCACCGAGGCGAAGGCGCGCAAGCTGCGCCCGTACGCCGAGCGTCTGGTCACCAAGGCGAAGAAGGGCGACCTTCACAACCGCCGTCAGGTGCTCCAGGTCATCACGGACAAGAGCATCGTCCACACGCTCTTCACCGAGATCGGCCCGCGCTACGAGAACCGTCCGGGTGGCTACACCCGCATCACCAAGATCGGTAACCGCCGTGGCGACAACGCGCCCATGGCTGTCATCGAGCTGGTCGAGGCGCTGACGGTGGCGCAGGAGGCGACGGGTGAGGCCGAGGCCGCGACCAAGCGTGCCGCCAAGGACGCCGAGGCCGCTGAGGCTGCTGAGCCTCAGGTCGATGTGACCAAGGCTGATGACGCTGCCGAGGAGTCCAAGGACGCCTGAGCGTCTGCCGGGGGCTGTTCGTCGGCGACTGCGGCTTCGTCGTGGTTGTTCGCGCAGTTCCCCGCGCCCCTGCGAGGGCGTTGGCGGGTCCGTTCCTTTTCAGGGGCGGGCCCGCTTTTGTGTTGCTGAGAGGATCTGTACGTGAGTGATGAAGCAGCAGCCGGTCACGTTCGTGTGCGGCTCGATCTGTCGTACGACGGGAGCGAGTTCTCCGGGTGGGCCAAGCAGGCCGGGGGGCGGCGGACCGTGCAGGGGGAGATCGAGGACGCTCTGCGGACCGTGACGCGGTCGGGTCGGACGTACGAGCTGACCGTGGCGGGGCGTACCGATGCCGGGGTGCATGCCCGGGGGCAGGTGGCGCATGTCGATCTGCCGCGTGAGGTCTGGGCCGAGCACAGCCAGAAGCTGCTGAAGCGGCTCGCCGGGCGGCTGCCCAGGGACGTACGGGTCTGGGCCCTCAGGGAGGCGCCCAGTGGCTTCAACGCGCGGTTCTCGGCGATCTGGAGGCGGTACGCGTACCGGGTCACCGACAATCCCGGGGGCGTCGATCCGCTGCTGCGGAACCACGTGCTGTGGCATGACTGGCCCCTGGACGTCGATGCCATGAACGAGGCCGCGCGGCGGCTGCTCGGGGAGCACGACTTCGCCGCCTACTGCAAGAGGCGGGAGGGCGCGACGACGATCCGCACGCTCCAGGAGCTGAGTCTCGTCAAGGGCGACGACGGGATCATCACCGCGACCGTGCGGGCCGACGCCTTCTGCCACAACATGGTGCGTTCGCTCATCGGGGCGCTGCTGTTCGTGGGCGACGGGCACCGGCCGCCGGACTGGCCGGCGAAGGTGCTGGTGGCCGGCGTGCGGGACTCGGCCGTGCACGTGGTACGGCCGCACGGGCTGACGCTGGAGGAGGTCGGCTACCCGGCCGACGAACTGCTCGCCGCACGCAGCAAGGAGGCGCGGAACAAGCGGTCGTTGCCGTCGGCGGGGTGCTGCTGACCGGCTTGCGCTGTTCCTCACCGGTGGGCGGAGTTCCAGGTGGTGACCAGCCCCGAGAGGGCCTTGGCGGCGGTGTCTGCGTCGCTGCCGTCGCCGCGTGCCTTGCGGGAGAGCTCCACGTGGAGGAACTTGGCGTGGTGGCGCTCCGCGGCCTTGCTCTGGACGTTCGTGGTGCCTTCCAGGGGGCAGCGGGCCGACCAGCCCCGGCAGACCCGCAGCCCGTCGGCCTGCATGGCGTCGGCGAGCGCGGTGGCTTCGGTGAGGGTGCTCCGCGCGGCTCCGGTGGAGAGGACGGCCTCGTACGGGCGGTCGGAGTCCTTGGCGAAGCCGTGCAGTTGCACGCCCGGGACGTCGCGTTTCTGGAGCTTGACGACGATGGCGTGGAAGACGCTGTCCTCCCGGTGAGCGACGTCGGCGGCGTCGCCCCGGCCTGCCTCGCGGTGTGCGCCGGCGATGACCAGCGAGCCGCCGGGGTTGTCCTCCAGGAGCCGCACGCCGAGGCGTTCGGTGTCCCGGTCGGAGACCGGGTGCGGTACCTGGGCGTTCCAGCGGACGTCGGAGTCGGCAGTCAGGTAGAGGCGTCCCCAGCGTTCGGCCCGGCCGGGGCGTGCGGCGGCGATCTCGTCGTACCTGCGGCCGGACTCGGTGTCGGTGAGGCGGGTGAGCTTGAGGCCGAGGGGGGCGAGCAGTCGTTCGGCCTTCGCGGGGTCGCCGTCCAGGAGGTGGCCGACGCTCTCGGCGACGCGGTCGCGGTGGGTGTCGTCCGGCGGGGTGTACGCGGCGTCGGGTTCCAGATCCGCCGTGTACGCGAGGATCCTGCTGCGGAGGTCCACCAGCTCCCGGGCGTGCTGAGTGGAATCGTCGTCCGTTGACCGGTCTGTTGGCGAATGACAGCCGAACAAGGCGAGAACGAGTCCGATTTGGGCCAGAGTGCGAGCGAAATGTGACTGTCTTGTGATGGCAACGTCCGGGGTGGTTGTGTGCTCCATGTGAATATGATGCGGTGACACTTCGTAATCCTCTCCGGATCGCTCGGGCGGCAACCGCTTTCGCGGCCACCGTTGCCGTGACGACCGCGTGTACCTCCGCGGCCTCCGCACCGCAGGTGAAGCCGGGCGGGCGCTCGTTCACCGTCGCCGCCGCCGGTGACGTGCTGATCCACCCCGAGCTGGTCGACCAGGCCGCCAAGGATGCCAAGAAGACCGGCGAGGGAGAGGCCGGCCTGGACTTCGGGCCGCTGCTCGCCGGGGTGAAGCCCGTCATCAGCAAGGCCGATCTGGCGATCTGTCACATGGAGACGCCCGTCGGGAAGCCGCGGGGACCCTTCGAGGGATACCCGGAGTTCCTCGTCCCGCCCCAGATCCTGACGACGCTCAAGGACGTGGGCTACGACACCTGCTCGACGGCCTCCAACCACACCTACGACCACGGCCTGGGGGCCGTGCGGCGCACCTTGAACGCCATGGACAAGGCCGGCCTCGGGCACACCGGCTCCGCCCGTACGCCCGAGGAAGCGGAACGGATCAACATTCGTGACGTCAACGGCGTCAAGGTCGCCCACCTCTCGTTCTCCTGGATGTCGTTCCGCCACCCGACGCCGGAGAAGGAGAAATGGGCGTTCAACCAACTCGATGCGGACTCGATCAAGGACGCCGAGGTCCGGGCCCGCGAGAAGGGCGCCGAGGTGGTCATCCTCTCGGTGCACTGGGGGGCCGAGCACTACAACGAACCGAGCGTCGCCCAGCTGCGGTTGGCGGAGCGGCTCAGCGCGGAGACCGGGATCGACCTGGTGATCGGGCACCACTCCCATGCGGTGCAGCCGATCCAGAAGGTGAACGGCACCTGGGTCGCCTACAGCCTGGGCAACCAGGTCGCCCGTCACTCCTCGCCCACCGGGGTCACCGAGGAGGGCGCGATCGGCTGGTTCGAGTTCCGCGAGACGACCGACGGCTGGGACGTCTCCGCCCGCTACGCCACGACGCTGGTGGACATTCCGCCCGAGGTGGAGTCCGGTGAGAAGCCGCCCGCCGGCGTGGTCGAGGACCACCGGGTGGTGGACGTGCGCCGGGCCCTCGACACGCCGGGCGATCTCTCCGATGAGCGGCTGGCCCGCTACCGGCTGGCGGCCGACCGCACGCGTGGCTTCCTGTACAACCGCGGGGCGCCGGGCGGTGAAGGCCTGAAGGAGCTCACGCTTGAGCGTGACTAGCGCCACAGCGCACACGGGGGCGAGCGGCACAACCTCGGCCCTGCCCAACAGTCTTGTAAACGGCGGTCAGTTACCCCTCCCGCGGGAGCGGTGATCTGTGCGGCCGTACTTCCCCAGAGAGGCCGGAGGAGACCACCGGTGACACCCACCCGCGCCGTGCGCCCCGTGAAGGGAGGACGGCGACGCAGCCGCAGACGCGCGGACATGCCGCTGCTGGGCGGCATCCGTCCCCCGATCGCGCTGCTGTGCGTGCTGGTGCTGGCCCTCGCGGGCCTCACCGCCCAGGTGCTCGGCCCCGCCAATGAGCAGGCCGTACCGCAGGCGGTGCTCTCCTCGCAGCGGCACTTCGCGGAGGACGGCGCCATCGCCCTGCGCGCCTCGATCGACGAGCGGGTCACCGACCTGGACCGCACCGCCGCCGCGCTGAACGCGGGGCCGCCGGTGAGGCCCGAGCGCGTCCTGTCCGACCTGGGGAAGACGTACCAGAAGTGGACGGGCACCACGGTCCTGGACCTGGAGAGCGGCAAGGTGCTGGCCGCCAGGGGTGAAACGATTCCGCTCGGGTGGCTGGACAAGGACGTCCTCACCGGGGACACGGCTCTCAAGCCCCGCATGGTGCGGTTGGAAACCGGTGACGTACGCCTGATGACCATGGCGGTCCTCGACGCCGAGGACGGGCCGCAGCAGTTGCTGCTCGCCTCCAACAGCCTGTCCGTGCCCGCCATCAACCTGGGCCAGTTCCGCTCCATGGCGGTCGTCGCCACCGGCGGGGAGATCCTCGCCACGGCAGGCTTCGAGCAGTCCGAGGCGCTCAACACCGACCAGGAGCGCAAGGAGCTGGCCTTCCTCCAGAAGCAGATGAGCGGGCTGTCCGCCCGGGCGGCACGGGAGACCGAGCAGGACCCGGTCAGCGCCAGGGAGCCGGGCTCCGGCGGCTACCCCGGTGTCAGCGGGACCCTGGTCGGCGGGAGCTACAACGGCCGTATCGCCACGGCCGGTTACGCCTCCCTCTCCTCCGCCGACCCGGAGGAGAAGAAGAGCGTCGGCGCGGGCCTCGGGCTCACCGTCGTCGCCCTGCTGCCCGTGGTCCAGCAGCAGGCCGCAGCTCCCGACCGGGAGCTGTACGGGCTGCTGGCGGCCGGAGCCCTGGTGGTGCTCGGACTGCTCGCCGCGGCCGTGCTGTGGGCGAGCGTGCAGCGGCCGCTGCTGCGGCTGTTCCTGGAGTCCCGCCGACTGGCCCGGGGCGATCTGACCCGCCCGGTTGACGTGCCCCGCTGGGGAGAGGCCGCGCGCATCGGCTCCGCCCTGGAGAGGCTGCGCGCGCAGCTGGGCGGCCCGTCCGATGACCCCGGCGGGCGCCAGCGCGTCAAGGGGCGGTTCGGGGTGCGCGGGCCGCTGGCACTGACCGCCGTACTGCTGTTGCTGTGGTGCCTGCCCGTCGGCCTCCTGCTGAACCGCACCGACGACTCCGTCAGCATCCCGGCCAGCATGGTCGCGGACCAGCGTGACCGTACCGACCTGGTCGCCGACCGGGTGCGCCGGGCGCTCAACGAGGCCCAGGCGGACCTGGTCTCCACGGCCCGGCTGATCGACCCGGACGACGCCGACGCCGGTCGCGCTCTGCTCGAGGAGACCCTGCGCGAGCACACCCGCTACCAGGCGCTGTACCTCCTCGACAAGGACGGCGAGGTCGTCGCCCGCGCGGGCAAGGAGCCGCGCGCCGGTTTCGCCGACGCGGACGAGCTGCCGCTGGTCCGGGTGGCCGACAAGGGCGGGAAGAAGCCGGTCGTCCAGGCCGGGGCGCCCCTGCCGGGCCGCGAGGGCATGACCCTGGTCGGCGAGGTCCGGATCGAGTTCCTCAACTCGCTGCTGAAGCGGCCCGGGCTCGGCGAGGTCCGCGTGGTGGACTCCAAGGCGGAGACCATCGCCGCCAGCGACGGCTTCCTGGCCTTCGAGGAACTGCCGCGCGACGCGCTCACCGACCTCGTGCGGGCCGGCAGCGTCCACGTCGGCGCCGGTCCCGTCGAGAACGGCCTGCTGATCCGCGAAGGACGCGGGACCACGGTCGCCGCGGCCGCCCCGTTCTCCGGCGGCGGTGTGGCGGCCGACATCGGCTGGACCGTCGTCAGCTGGCAGAACGCCAAGGACTTCCAGATCGCCCCGTACCAGCGCGAGGACCGCAGCGTCCTGGCCGGACTGCTCGGTCTGGCCCTGATCGTCGTCTGCCTCGGCTGGGTGTACCTGGTCGTGGCCCGGCCGATGCGGGCCCTGGCGGCCAGTGCGGAGAAGCTGGCCGACGGCGACCTCAAGTCCGTGCTGTACCCCCGCTACCAGGACGAGGTCGGCGCCGTCGTACGCAGCCTCGAACTGCTCCGCCAGCAACTCCAGGCCCGTAAGCAGACCCAGGCGCGCCGGCTCGCGGAGCCGGAAGCCGGCGTTCGGGGAAGGTGACCCAGCCGTGCTCTATCTGTACTTCGTCCTGCTCACCGGCAGCTTGCTGCTGCTGGCGGCGGGCATCGTGGAACAGCGCCGGCACTACGCCAGCCTGCACAGCATCCCCTCGCGCGTGCTCGTGAACGGCATCCGCGGCAAGTCCTCCATCACCCGGCTGTGCGCCGGGGCGCTGCGCGGGGGCGACCTGGTCACCGTGGCGAAGACCACGGGTACGGCGGCCCGGTTCATCCACCCGGACGCCACCGAGGAGCCGGTCTACCGCAAGTTCGGCATCGCCAACGTGGTGGAGCAGATCGGCATCGTGCGCCGGGCCGCCACCTACCGGCCCGACGCCCTCGTCATCGAGTGCATGGCCGTCATGCCGGCCCTCCAGGAGGTGAACCAGAGCAAGCTGATCCGCTCCACGATCGGCGTGCTGTGCAACGTCCGCGAGGACCACCTCGCCGAGATGGGACCCACCCTCGACGACGTGGCGCGGTCGCTGTGCCGCTCCATGCCGCAGGACGGCATCTGCGTCACCGCCGAGAAGGAGCGCTTCCACATCCTCCAGGAGGAGGCCGACGCCCGTAACTGCCAGTTGATCTACGCCGACCCGGAGACCGTCACCGACGAGGAGCTGCGCGGCTTCAGCTGGTTCACCTTCAAGGAAAACGTCGCGATCGCCCTCGTCGTGGCCGAACTGCTCGGCGTGGAACGGCGGGTCGCCCTCCAGGGCATGTACGACGCCCCGCCGGACCCGGGCGTGCTGTCCGTCGAGCGCTACGCGACGCCCGAGGGCAAGCGGCTCGCCTTCGCCAACGTCTTCGCGGCCAACGACCCCGAGTCGACGCTGATGAACATCAACCAGTTGCTCGACCTCGGCGCCATCCACCGGCCGCTGAACGTCGTGATCAACTGCCGGCCCGACCGCGTGGAACGCAACGGGCAGATGGGCGAGATCATCCCCGACCTCCAGCCGGACCACGTCTTCGTCATCGGGCACCCCGCCAAGAGTGCGATCGACGCCATCCCCGCCGAGTGGCGCGACCGCGCGATCGACCTCGGTGGCGAACGGCGGTCGGCCGAGGAGTTCATGCCCGCCCTTCTGGAGCGCCTGGCCGCCGACTCCTCCCTGGTCGCCATCGGCAACATCCACGGCCAGGGCGAGGAACTGCTGGAGTACCTGGCCGAACTCCCGGCGGACGAGTCCGCCCCCGCCGACGCCGCGCCGCCCTCGGACCCGGCCGTGCCGGCCCAGCCGGCGCGCCTGGACCCCTACGCCCCGTACCCCGTGGCCTACGAGGAGCGCTACCAGGCCTCCCGCACCCAGGAGATCCCGGTGGTCCGCATCCCGGCCCAGCCGTCGGGGCCGTACGCCGACGCCGGCTACTCCGGCCCGGCTCCCTACCAGCAAGGGCCGTACGCCGCTCCGGCCCAGCAGACATGGCAGCAGTACGCCGACGAGCCCTACGGGTACGTCCCGGCCGACGACGGGGGACACCCTCCCCGTTCCTGACGTCCACGGGCAGGACCCCACGACTCACGCCCACAGCTCGCCCCGCACCCGCACCCGTGCCCGGAGACCCCGTTGACCACCGCCGCCCTGACCCCCGAGATGGCCGCCCTCGGCATCGCCATCGGCCTGTTCTTCTCGTTGCTGTGCTACCTGACCACCAACCTGTCGCCGGGCGGCATGATCACGCCCGGCTGGCTCGCCCTGACGCTCATCGAGGACCTCCAGCGGGCGGCCATGGTGGTCGGCGTCACCGCCCTCACCTACGCGGGCACCAAGGTCATGCAGCGGCTGGTGATCCTCTACGGCAAGCGGCTGTTCGCCGCGGTGGTGCTGCTGGGCGTGCTGCTCCAGGCCACCGTGATGATCGTGCTCTCGATCGAGTTCCCGCTGCTGTACGGCAACCAGACCCTCGGCTTCATCGTGCCCGGCCTGATCGCGTACCAGATGGTCCGCCAGCCCAAGGGGGCGACGCTGCTGGCGACCGGCACCGTCTCGCTCATGGCCTACATCGTCGTCGCCGCCGGGCTGCTGCTCGGCATCATGCCCACCGTCTGAGAACCGGCGTCCCGGCGACCGACAACCCAGGAGAGAACACATGGCAGGGAAGAAGAAATCGCGGCCGGTCCTCTCCGGCCTCGTGGTGCTGGGGCTCGTCGCGACCTCCGGCTACCTCACCGTGGAACTCCGCAAGCAGGAGGACCAGGGCGTCCCGGAGATCACGAACGTCGGCGTGCTGGACGGCTCCGACCGGGCCGGCGGCGCGGCGAAGACCCGCGACGAGGGCGGGGAGAGCTGGTCCCGGCTGGAGAACCCCGCCCGCTCCGTGCTGCGCGGGTCCGACGGCCAGGTCAAGGCGGTGTTCACCGACGGGGCGCGCACCGCCACCCTGACCGGACCGGCCCGCACCTTCACCGAGCCCTCGTCGACGAGCTCCAAGGTCTCCACGACGGACTGGGTCCGCCTCATGCCCGAGCCCTGGAAGAAGGGCGCGGACAAGGAGAAGTGGTTCAAGGACTGGTACGCCGAGTACGAGGCCAGCAAGGAGGACGACCTCCTGGCCATCGCCTTCCAGTACGTAGCGGGCGCCAAGCAGAAGAAGGACGAGCAGGGCACCGTCTACGCCGGTGACGCCAACTTCGGGCCCCTCAACACGAGCGGGGCGGAGGGCGGCGACCTGCGCCTGGAGCAGTCCGACTTCTACGACTACCTCGGCGTCCCGTACCCCTTCCGGGACGGCGTCATCGGGCAGCCGGAGGCCGCGCGCGCCCGGTCGATCGACTGCTCGGGATACATGCGGATGGTGTTCGGCTACCGCGCCCGCTACCCGCTCATGTCCTCGGACGCATCGGGCGACGGCCTGCCGCGCACCGCCAACGGCATGGCCCGCTCCGAGCAGGGCGCCGACATCCTGCCGCTCACCGGCGTCTCGCCCAAGGACCGGCCCACCGGCATCGACCAGCTCCAGCCCGGGGACCTCGTCTTCTTCAAGCTCGACACCCGGACGAAGCAGCGCCTGGACCACGTCGGCATGGTGCTCGGCTACGACACCGAGGGCCACCTTCTCTTCGTCTCCAGCCGAGAGGAGGTCAACGGACCGACCATCGGTGATGTCGGCGGAGTGTCCAGGCTGGACGGCAACGGCTACTACGCCAAGACGCTGCGCAGCGCGAAGAGGCTGTGACCGGGCGCGCGCGGCGGCCGGTCACCCGTTGGCTGCGGCCGACGCCTGGGCCTGGCCGCGGCGGTGGATCTGGTCGATCGCGAACTGGGCCAGGTCGTTGCCGGCCTTGAAGACCGCGGTGTCCTCGGGCGTCACGTCCTTGCCGTTGGTGAAGCCGGCGTTGGTGAAGTAGGCGTAGCGGCCGTAGGAGTTGCTCGTCGTGCGGCAGAACCCGGACTCGCAGAAGCCCTTCACGCCGCCGCCGGAGAGCGACTTGACGAAGCTCCTCTTGTTGGTCTGGCCCTTGGCCTTGCCGGCCTGGGCCTCGGTGTCGAAGACCGCCACGCCGACCGTCACCGCGATGCCGTCTTTGACGTACGTGGCGCGTATCAGGCGCGTGCAGTCGTTCGCGGTGAGGACCTTGGGGAGCGTGCCGCCGGCCGCCGAGGCGCAGTTCCTCGTGTCGGCCGTGGGGCCCTTCTCGTACGTCGTCCCGCCCATGGTCAGCTGGGTGCCGGGGAAGAGGGTACCCGGGCCGAGCGGAGCCGTGTCCTTCTTCGCGCTGGCGATGAAGTCCTTCGGGTCCAGCGGGGGCGGGGCGCTGGTCGGGGCGAACGACGGGGCCGAGGCGGACGCGCTCGGGATGTCGGCCGAGGGCACCTGGGAGGTCGGGCTGTTCGCCTGGTTGTCGCCGCCCGCCGAGACCACTGCCACGGCGACGGCAGCGCCGATCGCGACGGTGGCGAGCGCGCCGCCGCCCACCAGGAGCAGCCGGCGTCGCTTGTTACGGGCCTCGGACGCCTCGGCGAGCGCGGCCCAGTCCGGAGACTGGCCGCTCCCGCTGTTCCAGGGCTGCTGCGACTGCGGTTTCCATGGATCCCACTGGGACTGGGGTCCCCCCTGCCCAAAGCTCATGGGGCGCATCTTAGACGGGACAAGTGGCGTGCTGGTCCGCCTGGACGGGCTCTGGAGCCCCTAGCGTTCCTCCCATGCGGACGGGCAAAGGCGACATCTGCGGGTGGTTGGGGCGAGTGCTGCCGGCCGTGGTGCTGCTGGTGTGCCTGTGGTCCTGGCCGACGGTCGCGGCCGGGGTGTGGCCGACGGTCGCGGTCGGGGTGCTGCGGGCGCTGCGTCGCCCGCGCGGTGGCGGCTCCCTGCCGCGGTGGTGCGCCGCCGTGGCCGTCGACGTGCTGTTGTCGCCGGTGTTTCCGTATGGGCGGCCGGTGCGGCGCCGGACGCTGCGGAGGGCCGTTACTCTCTGTGCAGGCCTGTGCGTCTCCGTGGCCGGCAGGCGGCGGTGATCCCGCGTTTTGACCCTTGTGGTGAGCCCCGGTATTCTGCTCTTTCGTTGTGTATTGGCTTGCTCATTCTCACGGGACGGGCCCTTACACCGGTCCACCGGGCCGATGACCAGCGACCAGCACGCGGTTTGCGTCACCGCAGTGCGGTCAAGGCTGTCGTGATCGTTTCGGTGACCTGTTCAGGACCATTCACTCGAAGCGAAGGCTACGAACCGTGCGTACGTACAGCCCCAAGCCCGGCGATGTGACGCGCCAGTGGCACGTCATCGACGCTCAGGACGTTGTCCTGGGTCGTCTCGCCACCACCGCAGCGACCCTCCTCCGGGGCAAGCACAAGCCGATCTATGCCCCCCACGTGGACGCTGGTGACTTCGTCATCATCATCAACGCGGACAAGGTGCACCTGTCCGGCAACAAGCGGACCCAGAAGATGGCGTACCGCCACTCCGGCTACCCGGGTGGTCTGCGCTCCGTCCGTTACGACGAGCTGCTCGACAAGAACCCCGAGAAGGCCATCGAGAAGGCCGTCAAGGGCATGCTCCCCAAGAACACTCTGGGCCGTCAGATGCTCTCGAAGCTGAAGGTCTACAAGGGTGACCAGCACCCGCACGGCGCGCAGCAGCCGCAGCCGTACGAGATCACCCAGGTCGCGCAGTAAGTCCGGCCACCCCCTAAGACTGAAGAGAATCTGAGGAGAATCGTGGCCGAGACCACTGCCGAGCAGCCGCTCGAAGAGCTTGACATCGACAGCTACACCACCGAGTCCGAGGTCCCCGTCGAGGGCGAGTACACCTCGGAGTCCATGGCCTCCCGCTTCGGTGAGCCCCAGCCGCCGCCGGCCTGGGCCGTCGCAAGAACGCCATCGCCCGCGTCCGGATCGTCCCGGGCACCGGCAAGTGGAAGATCAACGGTCGCACCCTCGAGGACTACTTCCCGAACAAGGTGCACCAGCAGGAAGTCAACGAGCCCTTCAAGGTGCTCGAGCTCGAGGGCCGCTACGACGTCGTCGCCCGCATCGCCGGTGGCGGTGTCTCCGGTCAGGCCGGTGCGCTCCGTCTCGGTGTCGCCCGCGCGCTGAACGAGGCGGATGTCGACAACAACCGCGGCCCGCTGAAGAAGGCCGGCTTCCTCCGCCGCGACGACCGTGCGGTCGAGCGCAAGAAGGCCGGTCTGAAGAAGGCCCGCAAGGCCCCGCAGTACAGCAAGCGCTAATCGCGTAGCTGTCCTTGCGACTGTCTTCGCAACGATCGCCCCGGCGGCACGTCCAGTGCCGCCGGGGCGTTCACGTACACAACCCCTGCGGCTGCGGGACAGCCCCGGGGGATGTACTGGAGCCGCACTCTCTCGCAATTCGGAGGACACCACAGTGGGACGACTCTTCGGCACGGACGGCGTGCGCGGTGTCGCCAACGCGGACCTGACGGCGGAGATGGCCCTCGGCCTCTCCGTAGCCGCGGCGCACGTACTGGCCGAGGCGGGCACGTTCGAGGGACACCGCCCGACCGCGGTGGTCGGGCGTGACCCGCGCGCGTCGGGGGAGTTCCTGGAGGCCGCCGTGGTCGCGGGCCTCGCCAGCGCCGGCGTGGACGTCCTGCGGGTAGGGGTGCTGCCGACGCCGGCGGTGGCGTACCTGACAGGAGAACTCGGCGCCGACCTCGGTGTGATGCTCTCCGCGAGCCACAACGCCATGCCCGACAACGGCATCAAGTTCTTCGCCCGCGGCGGGCACAAGCTCGCCGACGAGCTGGAGGACCGGATCGAGTCCCTCTACGACGAGCACCGCACCGGCGCCCCGTGGGACCGGCCGACCGGCGCCGGGGTGGGCCGCGTACGCGAGTACGAGGAGGGTTTCGACCGGTACGTCGCGCATCTGCTGCGCGTCCTGCCGAACCGGCTCGACGGGCTGAAGGTCGTCCTCGACGAGGCGCACGGCGCCGCCTCCCGGGTCTCGCCCGAGGCGTTCCAGCGGGCCGGTGCCGAGGTCGTCACGATCGGGGCCGAGCCGGACGGGCTCAACATCAACGACGGGTGCGGATCCACGCACCTGGACAAGATCAAGGCCGCCGTCGTCGAGCACGGGGCCGACCTGGGCATCGCGCACGACGGGGACGCCGACCGGTGCCTCGCCGTGGACCACACGGGCGAGGAGGTGGACGGCGACCAGATCCTGGCCGTCCTCGCCCTGGCCATGCGGGAGGCCTCCACGCTGCGGGCCGACACGGTCGTGGCGACGGTGATGTCCAACCTGGGCTTCAAGCTCGCCATGGAGCGCGAGGGCATCCGGCTCGTGCAGACCGCCGTGGGCGACCGGTACGTGCTGGAGGAGATGAAGGAGCACGGGTTCGCCCTCGGGGGCGAGCAGTCCGGGCACGTGATCATTCTCGAGCATGCGACGACCGGCGACGGCACCCTGACCGGGCTGATGCTGGCGGCGCGGGTCGCGCAGAGCGGGCGTCCGTTGCGGGAGCTGGCGTCCGTGATGGAGCGGCTGCCGCAGGTGCTGATCAATGTGCCGGACGTGGACAAGTCCCGGGTGACGACGTCCTCGGAGCTCGCGGCGGCCGTCGCCGATGCGGAGCGGGAGCTGGGGGCTACCGGGCGGGTGCTGTTGCGGTCCTCGGGGACCGAGCCGTTGGTGCGGGTGATGGTGGAGGCGGCGGATATCGAGCAGGCTCGGTCTGTGGCGGGGCGGTTGGCCGATGTCGTGAAGTCCGCGTTGGGGTAGTCGGCTGTTCCGGGTTCGGGGTGGGGGCTGCGGCTCGTTGCGGGCTGACCGTTCGTTGTGGCTTGTCGCGCCCACGCGGCGGAGCCGCACAGAGAGACAGCCCCGCGCCCCTCAAGGCCTGCTGACCTGCCGGCGTTGTTTGGACCAGAGCCGTTTCTGTACCAGCAGGGTCAGCGTGCCGGCGACGATGATGCCCAGCAGGTTCAGCAGGAGTTGTTCCGTGGAGCCCTGGGTCTGGCGCGTGTCGCCGTAGCTCAGGGCCACTGCCGCGTTCGCGGCGGCCGGGATCGTGGTCACCGAGATGGCCACACCCACCAGGGCGCC
The DNA here is from genome assembly GCF_037055355.1 of Streptomyces sp. DG1A-41. GTDB lineage: Bacteria > Actinomycetota > Actinomycetes > Streptomycetales > Streptomycetaceae > Streptomyces. The sequence continues at coordinate 5,593,659 of NZ_CP146350.1, forward strand.
CGACTTGGCGGAGGTCAGGGACAGGGTGCCCGCGATGCCGGCCAGGACCGCCACGACGAAGGAGAACCAGTCGGGGGCGTAGATGAAGCCGGTGTTGGGGCGGGCGCCCTCCAGCTTGGCCTCCGTGAACAGCCCGACGGCGTCCATGAAGAGGCTGAAACCGACCGTCACCGCCATCGCCACCGCGAAGCCCACCAGGAGGGCGATCAGCGAGCGCAGGGCCAGGTGTGCTCCGCGGCGGACGATGGCGGTGCAGATGCCGGCGAGGGGCCCGAACTCCGGGCCCACCGCCATGGCGCCCACGATCAGGATCGCGTTGTCCAGGACCACACCGCAGGCCGCGATCATCGTGGCGAGCGTGATGAAGGCCAGGTACGTGGCGGAGAGGGTCGACTCCTCGTGCGTCGCGTCGGTCAGCTGCTCCCACAGGACCGCGTCCGCGCCCTCGCCGGGCGCGTCGGCCGCGGCCTGGTCGGCCCGCTCGGACAGCGACAGGTCGATGGCCTCGACGGCGATGGAACCGCTGGTGTCGATGCCGAGCTTCCGCAGGCCGGTGAGGAGTTCATCGCCCGCCTCGCGCGCCACGTCGCACATCACCACGTCCCCGGAGGGGTCGCGGGCGCAGTCCGGAAGCACGACGAGGTGGGTGGTGCCGACCGTCCTGCCGATCAGCCGCACCACGTCGTCGGTCTTCCCGGACGGCGTGATCAGGCGCAAGTGAAGCATGACGGCTATCTAACCGGTCTTTCCCCCGGGGATCACAGCTTGCGCAGGCTGAGGCGCTGCACCTTGTGGTCCGGGCCCTTGCGCAGGACGAGGGTGGCGCGGCCGCGGGTGGGGGCGATGTTCTCGACCAGGTTGGGCTGGTTGATCGTGCGCCACATCGTCCGGGCGTAGTCGAGGGCCTCCTCCTCCGAGACCTGGGTGTACTTGCGGAAGTACGAGGACGGGTTCTGGAACGCCGTCGCGCGCAGCTTGCGGAAGCGGTTGAGGTACCAGTGCTCGATGTCCTCGACGCGGGCGTCGACGTACACGCTGAAGTCGAAGTAGTCGGCGAGGCCGACCCGGGTGCGGCCGTCCTTGCCGGGGAGGGCGGGCTGGAGGACGTTCAGGCCCTCGACGATCAGGATGTCGGGGCGGCGGACCGTGAGCTTCTTTTCGGGGACGATGTCGTAGATCAGGTGGGAGTAGACGGGGGCCGTGACCTCGTCCTTTCCGGCCTTGATGTCGGCGACGAAGCGGGTCAGCGCGCGGCGGTCGTAGGACTCGGGGAACCCCTTCCGCGACATCAGGCCGCGGGCCTGGAGCTCCTTGGTCGGCAGCAGGAAGCCGTCGGTGGTGACCAGTTCGACGCGCGGGTGTTCCGGCCAGCGCGAGAGCAGGGCCTGGAGGAGCCGGGCGACCGTCGACTTGCCCACGGCGACCGAGCCGGCGACTCCTATGACGAACGGGGTGCCGGACTGGGAGCCCTGCTCGCCCAGGAAGGTGTTGAGCGCGCCTCTGAGGCCGTCCGTGGCACCGACGTAGAGATTGAGGAGTCTGGACAGCGGGAGGTAGATGTCCCGCACCTCGTCGAGGTCGATGACGTCACCGAGACCGCGCAGCTTCTCGACCTCCTCGGCCGTCAGCGGCAGCGGCGTCTTGTCGCGCAACGCGCTCCACTCGGCTCGGGTGAGGTCGACGTAGGGAGTCGCCTCCGGCCGCTGCCGGTGGGCGCTCCGGGGTATCGAGGAGACCGGAGAGATCACAGTCCATTGTTACGGGCGTACGAACGGACCGTGAGGTGGGATCCGTCACGCAGGGTCCTTGGGTCCTCCCATTTGAGAGAAAAACGACATGGGGGAGGAATGTCAGTGCCGTGCGTCACAGTTGTCGGAAGGGTGGGCCCAGGCCGGGGTCCAGGAACGCCGAGGGGTGACCCATGACGTATGCGATAGAGGCGGAAGGCCTGGTCAAACGGTTCAAGGAGACCGAGGCGCTGGCCGGCGTCGACCTGGCGGCCCGCAAGGGCACGGTGCTCGGGCTGCTCGGCCCGAACGGCGCGGGGAAGACGACGGCGGTGCGGATCTTCGCGACGCTGCTGCGCCCGGACGGGGGCAGGGCCCGGGTGGCCGGCCACGACGTGGTCCGGGAGGCCGGGGTCGTACGGGCCATGGTCGGGCTGACCGGGCAGTACGCGGCGCTCGACGAGAACCTGACCGGCACGGAGAATCTGCTGCTCATCGGCAGGCTGCTCGGTCTGCCGAGGCGGGAGGCGAAGGCGCGGGCGGGGGAGCTGCTGGAGCGCTTTCAGCTGACGCACGCGGCCGGCCGGGCCGCGAAGACGTTCTCGGGAGGCATGCGCCGGCGCCTGGACCTCGCGGCCAGCCTGGTGGGGCGGCCCCGCATCCTCTTCCTCGACGAGCCGACCACGGGCCTCGACCCGCACAGCCGTGGCGAGCTGTGGGACCTGCTGCGCGGCCTGGTCGCGGACGGTGCGACCGCCCTGCTGACCACGCAGTACCTGAACGAGGCCGATGTGCTCGCCGACGACATCGTGGTGATCGACAAGGGCCGGGTGATCGCCGAGGGCACTCCGGACCGGCTGAAGGCCCAGGTCGGCGGCCAGGTGCTGGAGCTCCGGCCGATCCTCGGGCAGGACCTCGCGCGGGCCCACGCGCTGGTGGCCGGGGCCGCCGGCCCGGAGGCCCGGATCGAGGGCGAGGTGATCACCGCGCCGGTGAAGGACCCCGAGCTGATGCCGGCCGTCGTGCGCTCGCTGGACCGGGAGGGGATCGGGGTGGGCGAGCTGGCCCTGCGCCGCTCCTCGCTCGACGAGGTCTTCCTCGCCCTGACCGGCCACCGGGCCGAACCGGGCGAGCCCGAGCAGGACGGCGGCGCGGCCGTCCGGGAGGACGACGAGCTGGAGAAGGCGGTGAGCCGGTCATGACCGCCACCACCATCACCGCACCGGTCACCGCGTCGGGCCGCGTGCCGCCCCTCGCCGGGGTGCGGCAGACCTTCACGATGGCCTGGCGGAGCCTGGTCGCCGTCAAGCACAACCCGCTCGAACTGGTCGACTACAGCATCACGCCGATCATGTTCGTGTTCCTGTTCACGTACGTGCTGGGCGGGCAGATGGCCGGATCGCCCGACGCGTATCTGAAGTACGCGCTGCCGGGGATCATCGTGCAGAACACCCTGTTCATGACGATGTACACGGCGATGGCCCTCAACACCGACCTCACCAAGGGTGTCTTCGACCGGCTGCGCAGTCTGCCCATCGCGCGCTCCGCCCCGCTGATCGGGCGGATCACCGCCGACCTCGCGAAGCATGTGTGGGCGATGCTGCTGATGATCGGCCTCGGACTGGCCCTCGGCTTCCGTATCACCGGCGGGCTCGGCGGCTTCCTGCTCGGCACGCTGCTGCTGGTGGTGTTCGCCGCGGCCGTGTCGTGGAGCGCGGTGCTGATCGGGATGCTGGCCGGTGACGCGGAGAAGGTGCAGGCGTTCGCCTTCACCCTCATCTTCCCGATCACCTTCACCAGCAGCGCCTTCGTCGTCGTCGACACCATGCCGGGCTGGCTCCAGGCGTGGAGTGACGTCAACCCGGTCACGCACCTGTCCGACGCGTTCCGCGGGCTGCTGCTGGGCGGGGCGGTGGCGGAGCCGGTGCTGTGGTCGCTGGTGTGGGCGGCGGGGATCGCGCTGGTGTTCTATCCGCTGGCCATGAGGGCGTATCGCGCGAAGGTCTGAGAGCCGAGGGGCTCGTACCCCGGTGGGAATTTCCGATTTCGGGCACGCTACGGCCGGTTCGGCGCGGGAATCGACCCTAAGCTGCCGCCCATGTGTGGAATCGTGGGATACGTGGGGCCGCAGTCGGCCCTGGAAGTCGTCATGGCCGGGCTGAAGCGGCTGGAGTACCGGGGGTACGACTCGGCCGGTGTCGCCGTCCTGGCCGACGGTGGGCTGGCGACGGGGAAGAAGGCCGGGAAGCTCCTCAACCTGGAGAAGGAGCTGGACGGCCTGCCGCTGCCGGCCGGTACGACGGGCATCGGACACACCCGGTGGGCCACGCACGGCGGACCGACGGACGCCAATGCCCACCCGCACATCGACAACGCGGGCCGGGTCGCGGTGGTGCACAACGGCATCATCGAGAACTTCGCCCTGCTGCGGGCCGAGTTGGAGGATCGGGGGCACGAGCTGGCCTCCGAGACCGACACCGAGGTCGTCGCGCACCTGCTCGCCGAGGAGTTCTCGTCGTGCGCGGACCTCGCCGAGTCGATGCGGCTGGTGTGCCGGCGGCTGGAGGGTGCGTTCACGCTGGTCGCGGTGCACGCCGACGAGCCGGACGTGGTGGTGGGCGCGCGGCGGAACTCGCCGCTGGTGGTGGGCGTCGGAGAGGGCGAGGCCTTTCTCGCCTCGGACGTCGCCGCGTTCATCGCCCACACGCGGTCCGCGATCGAGCTGGGACAGGACCAGGTCGTGGAGCTGCGCCGGGACGGCGTGACGGTGACGGGCTTCGACGGCCGCCCGGCCGACGTCCGCTCGTACCACGTCGACTGGGACGCGTCGGCCGCGGAAAAGGGGGGCTATGACTACTTCATGCTCAAGGAGATCGCCGAGCAGCCCAAGGCGGTCGCCGATACGCTGCTGGGCCGTATCGACGGCTCAGGTTCGCTGACCCTGGACGAGGTGCGGATCCCCGCGGGGGTGCTGCGGGAGATCGACAAGGTCGTCATCGTCGCGTGCGGTACGGCCTTCCACGCCGGGATGATCGCCAAGTACGCCATCGAGCACTGGACGCGCCTGCCGTGCGAGGTGGAACTGGCCAGTGAGTTCCGGTACCGGGACCCGATCCTGGACGCGCAGACCCTCGTCATCGCCATCTCCCAGTCCGGCGAGACCATGGACACGCTCATGGCGCTGCGGCATGCCCGCGAGCAGGGCTCCAAGGTGCTGGCGATCTGCAACACCAACGGCTCGACGATCCCGCGCGAGTCGGACGCGGTGCTGTACACACACGCCGGGCCGGAGGTGGCCGTCGCCTCCACCAAGGCGTTCCTGACGCAGCTCGTCGCGTGCTATCTGGTCGCCCTGTATCTGGGCCAGGTGCGGGGCACCAAGTGGGGCGACGAGATCCGGGCGGTGATCCGCGACCTGTCCTCGATCGCCGGTGCGGTGGAGCAGGTCCTGGGCACGATGGAGCCGGTGCGGGAGCTGGCCCGCACGCTCGCCTCGAAGAACACGGTGCTGTTCCTCGGCCGCCATGTGGGATATCCCGTGGCGCTGGAAGGCGCCCTGAAGCTCAAGGAGCTGGCCTACATGCACGCCGAGGGGTTCGCGGCGGGAGAGTTGAAGCACGGGCCCATCGCCTTGATCGAGAAGGATCTGCCGGTGGTCGTCGTGGTGCCGTCGCCGCGCGGGCGGTCCGTGCTGCACGACAAGATCGTGTCCAACATCCAGGAGATCCGGGCGCGGGGTGCGCGGACGATCGTCATCGCGGAGGAGGGGGACGAGGCGGTGGTGCCGTACGCGGACCACTTGATCCGGGTGCCGGCCACACCGACCCTGCTCCAGCCGCTCGTGGCCACGGTGCCGCTCCAGGTGTTCGCGTGTGAGCTGGCGACGGCTCGCGGGAACGAGGTGGATCAGCCTCGGAACCTGGCGAAGTCTGTGACGGTGGAGTGAGGAAGAGGGGCGAACGGCCGGTTGCCGTTCGCCCCTTGAGCAGCCGGTCAGGTACTCAGGCTCAGATGGGCAGGCAGGTCGCCGGGACCCAGCCTTCCACGCTGGTGCTGTTGGGGCCGCCGAAGTACCACTTGTTGCTCTTCTTGCCGCAGGCCGTGTAGCTGCCCCCCGTGACGGGCTTGCGGTCGCCGAAGCAGACCCCGCCCTTCTGGCCCTTGCCCCAGGTACCGAGAGCCGTGGCGCTCGTCTTGGGCGCACTGCGGATGTTGACGGTTGCCTTGGGCTTCACGTTGACCAGCGCGCTGCTGCAATCCGGCTTCGTCGCCGCGGCGGCGGTGCCTGCGGTGGCGACGGCGCCGGTGAGGGCCGTACCTATGAGGGCCGCAGTGGTCAGTGCGGTGCCCAAAGACTTGGACTTCAAAGCTGTGTCCTCCCGTTTGGTGCGATGCCGTTTGCTCATCGCGGTCATCGCGAACTGTACAAGTGGGAGGGGGGAGTTCAGGCTCGCGGGGTGTCCGCTGGGAGTTCGGTGCGGAGGGCTTGTGGGAGGCGGGTGAAGGTTGCTGTCGGGAAGGTGAGTGCGCGAGGGACGTCAGTCAGGGAAGCTCCAGGGGGGCGGTGGTTTGAGGCTGTACGGAATCTTGGTCCAGCCGTCGGGGGTCACGTGGTAGAAGTCCCCGCTGTCGGCGTCCATCCGCGAGCTGCCGTTCACGTGCACGATGTCCGCGTGGAGGCGGTAGTGGAATCCGCCCATCATGCCGGCCACCCGGAAGAAGACCCGCACGTCCGGACCCTCCGTCAGGGGGGCCAGTGGTGGCAGCAGATGCTCGATCTCGTCGAAACAGCTGCCGGTCCGCTCCCGCAGCATCGCGTGGAAATGGTGCTCCAGCACATCAACGGGGCAGGGGAGCTGCCGCACCGCCACCGGCTCCAGAAGCTCCAGCAGATGCGAGTGGCCCCGCTCCCGCGCGATGTCCACGGGGCGCCGTCCGTCGCGGGTGCGCTGCGTGCGCCAGTCGCCGTACGCGATCAGCCGCGAGACGACGGCGGTGTCGGCTCCGTGCCAGGCGGCCTGGTGCAGCGGGGCGAAGCCGCTGCGGTTCCCGGGCCGGGCGAGAATGACCCGCCTGGGATTCTTCCCCAGCTCCTCGAACAGGCCGTCCCAGTCGGCGTCCCGGGCGAGGTCCGAGAACCGGTCCCGCTCCTTCAGGTACCTGTCCCCGTAGCGTTCGCGGTCGGTGAGGCCGTCCCATTCCATGCTGATCATGCTAGTCGGCGCCGCCGAGGCCGGGAGCGGCGGCGGGTGGCCCCGACCGTTCGGGAAAATGACGAGGCCTCACCGTAGGGTGCTGGGCATGAGCATCATCGGGGTCGGGATCGACGTCGCCGAGATCGATCGGTTCGCGGCGTCGCTGGAGCGTACGCCCGCGCTGGCCGAGCGGCTGTTCGTGGAGCGGGAGTTGCTGCTGCCCAGCGGGGAACGCCGGGGTGTCGCCTCCCTGGCCGCCCGGTTCGCTGCCAAGGAGGCCTTGGCCAAGGCGCTCGGGGCTCCGCCCGGGCTGCTCTGGACCGATGCCGAGGTGTGTGCCGAGGACAGTGGGCAGCCCTGGCTGCGGGTGACCGGGACCGTGGCCGCACGGGCCGCCGAGCTCGGGGTGCGGTCCTGGCACCTGTCCCTGAGCCATGACGCGGGTGTCGCCTCGGCCGTTGTGATCGCGGAGGGGTGATTCGGGGCCCGGGGGACAGGAGGATATGGCATGACCACGGTGAAAGGTGTCGACCCCCGCGGTACGCGGCACTGCGAGACGTCGGCTCTGGGCGTGCTGCTGCGCCATCAGGGACTCGACCTGTCCGAGCCCATGCTCTTCGGCCTCGGGGCCGGGCTGTCCTTCATCTACTGGGACGGCAAGAACATGGACTTCCCCTTCCTCGGCGGGCGCGTCAAGCCCTTCGAGCTCACCAGGAACCTGGCCGCCGGGCTGAATCTGGAGCTCGAGGTCCAGGAGACCGGCTCCGCCCGCAAGGCATGGGAGAACGTGGCGACCGCCATCGACGCCGGCCGTCCCGTCGGACTCCAGCTCGACAGCTACCACCTGGACTACTTCACCTCGAAGGTGCACTTCGGCGGGCATGTCGTCGCCCTGTACGGCTACGACGAGCACGACGCCTACCTGGTGGACACCGGCCAGCAGGGCGGAGCGGTGTCCACCAGCCTGAGCAGCCTCGCCCGGGCCAGGGCCGCGCGCGGACCGATGACCGCCAGGCACCGGTCGTTCACGCTCACCGTTCCGGGGAAGGCGCCCGCACCGGAGGGCCGGATCGTTCCGGCCATCACCGAATGCGCCGACGCGTTCCTCCATCCGCCCATCGCCAACCTCGGCCACCGGGGCATCGAGAAGGCCGGGAAGCTCGTACCCGCCTGGCTCCAGCGCACCGACGCACCCCGGCGGGACCTGCCGCAGGCCGCTCTCCTGATGGAGAAGGCCGGCACCGGCGGTGCTCTGTTCCGCAATCTATACCGCGACTTTCTCGCCGAATGCACCCAGTTCGTCGACAGTGGCCATCTGCGCACCGGCCACAGGCTGTACTCGGAAGCGGCCGGCTTGTGGACGGACGTCGCAGCGCTCGTCACGAACGCCGGTGAGTCGGGCGATGAGCAGTGCCTCAGACGGGCAGGTGCCGTCCTCTGCGACATCGCGCGTATCGAACGCGAAGCCATGGAGGCGCTGAGCCGCCTGCGCGGGAAGCCCCCGCCGGATGAGGGCGAGGGCTTCGGGGGCGCGTGTCAGCAGATCGTCTGGCTGCTGTTCACCCGCGTGATGTTGCGGAACGTCGTGTTCTCGCCGCACGGGCTCTCCCTGATGGCCGAGTTGGTGACCGTCAGGTTCTGGATGGTGATGTCCTTGTTGTTCGGGAAGTCCGAGCGGGCGGCCAGGCGCAGTTCGCCGCCGCCCGTGATCGTGCCGCTCTGCGCCGCGAGGGTGACGTTGTAGCAGTTCTCGATCAGCACCGAGTTGTTGCCGGTGTTGGAGATCGTCACCCTGTTGATCGTCGCCCCGCCGCTCTCCGAGACGCAGAACACCCCGCGTCCGCCGCCGCGCGCGATGACCTCGCCGACCCGGATGTTGGTCGGGTAGCCGCTGCCGACCCGGCCGTTGCGGTTGGCCATGCGGAAGGCCGCGTAGCCGGTGCCCGTGCCCGCGTTCTCCGCGTCCACCTTGGTGACGTTGGCGTTGATGGTCTGGTTGAGCAGCAGGCCGGACTCGCCCACGTTGCGGGCGGTGACCGTGCCGATGGTGATGCCGTCGACGCCGTAGGTCTCGACCGCGTGGCTGGACGCGCCGGAGACGTAGACGTTGTCGATGCGGACGTTGCGCGTCCACTGGCTGGTGTCGCCGCGGTTGTCGATGCGGACGCCCAAACCGCGCGAGAGGCGCATGTCTATCTGGCCGAGCACGACGTTCTGGACGTTGCGCATGAAGATGCCGTAGAGCGGGGTGCCGGTGAGATTGAGGTTCTGGACCTCCACGTCGCGCGTGCCGCGGGAGTAGACCGGCGCCTGATCGCCGGAGCCGCTGCCGGTGACGTTGATGGTGCCGCAGACGTCGAGGACGGTGTAGCTCGGGAGCGAGATGCGTGAGCCCGCCGAGATGGAGCCCGAGCCGCGGACCACGACCCGTTCCTTCGACGTGCGGCCCGACGTGAGGCTGCTGACGGCCGCCTGGACTGCGGCGCGCATGTCGGTGCCGGTGTAGACGGTGCTGCTGCCGCGCCGGGCGGTCCAGTTGCTGCCGCTCTGCACGGCCTCGGCCTGGTAGGAGCCGTCTCCGCAGGCCGTCGCTCGCGTGGGGGCGGCGGTGGCGGGGGCGGTCAGGGTGCCGGCGGCGGTGAGGACGGCGGTGGCACCGGCGGCGGCGAGGAATGCGGCTCTGCGTCCCATGGGGGCCTCGGTTTCGTCGAACGTGGGGGGTGTGCAAGCGCTTTCTGCGCGGCCGGTGAGTCTGGCAAAGGGCAGGCAAAGCGTCAATGGATGCGACACGGTTCGGAGTTGCGCGAGATACGGGGGAGTGGCCGGGCGGTCGTACGGGAAACTCGACCGCATGCGTACTGCGTACAGCGTGGAGACGGTCAGGACCGCCGAACGGGAGCTGATGACGCGGCTGCCGGAGGGGGCGCTGATGCAACGCGCCGCCGCCGGACTCGCCGCGGCCTGCGCCGACCTGCTGGGGCGGGTGTACGGCAGCAGGGTCGTGCTGCTGGTCGGGAGCGGGGACAACGGTGGTGACGCGCTGTACGCCGGGGCCCGGCTGGCCCGGCGCGGGGCCGGTGTCACCGCGGTGTTGCTCGCGCCGGAGCGGGCTCATGCCGGGGGGCTCGCGGTCCTGCGGCGGGCCGGGGGGCGGGTCGTGAGCGCCGATGGCACCGAGGGTGCGCGGGGCGTCGAGGAGCTGGTCGAGCGGGCGGATCTCGTCATCGACGGCATCGTCGGTATCGGTGGGAAGGGCGGCCTGAGGCCGGACGCGGTGCCGCTGGCCGCCGCCGCCGAACGGTCGCGGGGCGCCGTGGTCGCCGTCGATCTGCCCAGCGGGGTCGACGCCGACACCGGGGAGGTGCGCGGCGTGGCGGTCCGGGCCGATCTGACGGTGACGTTCGGGACGCACAAGCCGGGGCTGCTGATCGATCCGGCGCGGGAGTACGCGGGGTCGGTGCGGCTGGTCGACATCGGTCTTGAGCTGCCGGCCGAGCCGGAGCTGGAGGCGTTGCAGCACGCGGACGTGGAGCGGTTGCTGCCGGTGCCGCGGGCCGAGAGCGACAAGTACCGGCGGGGTGTCGTCGGCATCGCCGCCGGGTCCGCGCGCTACCCCGGGGCCGCCGTGCTCGCCGTCGCGGGGGCGCTGCGGGGCGGGGCCGGGGCCGTGCGGTACGTCGGGCCGGCCGGGGACGCCGTCATCACACGGTTCCCCGAGACGCTCGTGTCGGACCACGGGCCGAAGCATGCCGGGCGGGTGCAGGCGTGGGTCGTCGGGCCGGGGGCCGGGGACGACGCGGCGACGGTCGGGGAGGTGCTGGCGGCCGACGTCCCGGTGCTGGTCGACGCGGACGGGCTGCGGTTGGCCGAGGCGGGGGTCGTGCGGGCGCGGCGGGCGCCGACGCTGATGACGCCGCATGCCGGGGAGGCGGCGGCGCTGCTCGGGGTCGACCGGGCGGACGTCGAGGGCGGGCGGCTGGCGGCGGTGCGGGAGCTGGCCGGGCGGTACGGGGCGACCGTGCTGTTGAAGGGGTCCACGACGTTGGTCGCCGACTCGGGGGGCGGGGCGGTGCGGGTGAATCCGACGGGGACGTCCTGGCTGGCCACGGCGGGGAGCGGGGACGTGCTCTCGGGGCTGGCGGGGTCGTTGCTGGCGGCGGGGCTTTCCGCGGTGGACGCGGGGAGTGTCGGGGCATATGTGCACGGACTGGCCGGGAGGCTGGCGGCGGACGGGGCGCCGGTGGGGGCGCATGACGTGGCGGAGGCCGTCCCCGAGGCCTGGCGGAATGTTTTCGGCTGAGTGAGAGGGAGGGTGCAGGTGGGTGGGGGTTGCTGTGGGTGGGTCGCCCCCGCCTCCCCTTCCCGTCCCGAGTTCCGGGGGCCGCCGCCCCGGGCCCCCGCCTGGGCCTGGGCGGCCTCGTCCTCAAGCGCCGGACGGGCTGAGAGGGGCTGAGCGCCGCTGTCAGGTGCGGGCCGTCCGGGGGAACCGGCCGCGCGGCAACCCCGGGCCTCCCCATCACCCCCGTTTGTCTGATCACATGACCAGCAGACGTACCGCCGGGTGCGCCCTCGCCCTCCTGCTCGCCGCTGTCACCGCGCTGCCCGCCGGTGTCGCCCGTGCGGCTCCCGTGCCGCCCGCTCCCGTGCCGCCCGCTCCCGGGCCCCTGGGCGAACTGGTCCCGGGGGTCGCTCCCAGGCCCGCGCAGCCCTGGTCCGTCGACACGCCCGACCAGGCGCTGCCGCCGGTGGTGTACACACCGTCGGCCGAGGAGGAGGCCGTCGAGCCGCGGAGGGCGGTGGAGGGGACGTACGCACTCGTCGAGTACGTGCCGTTGGGTGAGGCGGTCGCACGGGTGAGCTGCACCGGGAAGGCCGGCCCGTATCAGCGGCAGGTCGAGCGGTGGCTGGGGCTGAGGGTGGACGGGACGCAGTCGGCGGCCGACTGCCGGGCCGTCCGGGCGTTCCAGGTGAGGCAGGGCATCAAGCCGGCCATCGGGTTCGCCGGGCCCGTGACCTGGGCCCGGATGCAGTATCTGTCGGCGCGCCGGAATCCCAACGCCGCCGGTCGGTGCCCGGTGCGGAGCTACCCCGTGGCGTGTGTGGATCTCAGCCGGCAGCTGACCTGGGTGCAGAAAGGGCGCAAGGTCGTGTTCGGGGCGGTGCCGATCCGCAGCGGGCGGGCCGGATACCGGACCCGGGCCGGGTGGCACAAGGTCTACTGGCGGCACAAGAACCACTGGTCGACGCTGTACAACACGCCCATGCCGTACTCCCAGTTCTTCAGCGGCGGGCAGGCCTTCCACGGCGTCTACGGCAGCCTCAACACCACCGTCGGCTCCATGGGCTGCGTCAATCTCTCCGTCCCCGACGCGCGGAGGCTGTGGAGCGTGCTGAAGAAGGGCGACCGCGTGTTCGTGTGGGGGCGCAGGCCCGGGACGTAGCAGCCGCCGCCGGGGGCCGCTGCCTCGGGCGTGTCGGGCCCCTCTGAGACACTGGGCGCGATGAGCGAGAGAACAGTCCCGCGGACCGCGCCCCTGCGCGCCCGCGCGGAGATCGACCTGGCCGCCCTGCGGGCCAATGTGCGGGCGCTGCGTGCCCACGCGCCGGGCGCGGCCCTGATGGCCGTGGTGAAGTCAGAGGCGTACGGCCACGGGGCTGTGCCGTGTGCCCGCGCGGCCGTCGCCGCGGGGGCGGACTGGCTGGGCACGGCGACGCCCGAGGAGGCCCTCGCCCTGCGGGCCGCCGGGCTGCCGGGCCGCATCATGTGCTGGCTGTGGACGCCCGGCGGACCCTGGCGCGAGGCCATCGAGGCGGACCTCGACGTGTCCGTCAGCGGGATGTGGGCCCTGGCCGAGGTCACCGAGGCGGCCCGGCTCGCCGGTCGGCCCGCGCGGGTGCAGCTCAAGGCCGACACCGGGCTCGGCCGGGGCGGCTGCCAGCCCGGGGACGACTGGGCCGGGCTGGTCCGGGAGGCGCTGCGCGCCGAGGCCGAGGGGCTCCTGCGGATCACGGGGCTGTGGTCGCACTTCGCCTGTGCCGACGAGCCCGGCCACCCTTCCATCGCCGCCCAGCTCGGCCGCTTCCGGGAGATGGTCGCGTACGCCGAGGAGCAGGGCGCCCGCCCCGAGGTCCGGCACATCGCCAACTCGCCGGCCACGCTCACGCTCCCCGAGAGCCATTTCGACCTGGTCCGGGCCGGCATCGCCACCTACGGCATCTCGCCCAGCCCCGAGCTCGGCACCCCGGCCGACTTCGGGCTGCGCCCGGTGATGACGCTGTCCGCCGCGCTCGCCCTGGTCAAGCACGTGCCGGGCGGGCACGGCGTCAGCTACGGCCACCGGTATGTGACGCCCGGCGAGACCACCCTCGGCCTCGTCCCGCTGGGCTACGCCGACGGCATCCCGCGGCACGCCTCCTCGGCCGGGCCGGTCCTGATCGAGGGCAAGTGGCGCACGATCGCGGGGCGGGTCGCCATGGACCAGTTCGTGGTCGACCTGGGCGGTGACGAGCCCGCGCCGGGCGCCGAGGCGGTGCTCTTCGGGCCGGGGGACCGCGGCGAGCCCACCGCCGAGGACTGGGCCCAGGCGGCCGGAACCATCGCCTACGAGATCGTGACCCGGATCGGAACGCGTGTTCCCCGCGTCTATGTGAATGAGGAACAGGACGGGTAACTCGCACAGAGGACCGTTCACGCGAAGAACACCAGGCACCCTGGCAACAGCAGCAAGCAAGCGCGACAGCAGCCACAACCACGGCGGCAGCCACAAGCATCGGCAGCAGTCCCCCGGGCGAAGAGGAGCGGTACGTGAGCGAGAGCAGTGCGGAGGTCGTCGCGAACGCCGCCACCGCGGCCGTCGCGGCCTCCGCCGCGGGCGCGGCGGGAGGCTGGCGCCGGGCGACCGGCATCGCCGGTGTCGCGATAGGCGTGGTGGCCGCGGGAGCGGCCGCCGGTGTCGCCCTGGAGCGGATGACGGTCGGCCGGGGCATGCGCCAGAAGGCCCGGCTCGCCCTCGACTCCGCGGGCCCCTACGGCTCGCTGCGCGGCATGCCCGGAAAGGCGTCCGCCGACGACGGCACGGAGCTGTACTACGAGGTCGACGACCTCGACCCGGAGGCCGCCCCCGCCGCCATCGGCCCGCGCCGCCGACGGCTCTTCGGCCGCAAGGCCCCCGCCCCCGTCACCGTCGTCTTCAGCCACGGCTACTGCCTCAACCAGGACTCCTGGCACTTCCAGCGGGCGGCGCTCAGAGGCGTCGTACGGACCGTCCACTGGGACCAGCGCAGCCACGGCCGGTCCGGGCGGGGCGTGGCCCAGGGGCGGGACGAGCCGATCACCATCGAGCAGCTGGGCCGCGACCTGAAGGCCGTCATCGACGCGGCCGCGCCCGAGGGGCCGATCGTGCTGGTCGGGCACTCGATGGGCGGCATGACGGTGATGGCGCTGGCCGACCAGTACCCCGAGCTGATCCGGGAGCGGGTCGTCGGGGTGGCCTTCGTGGGCACGTCGTCGGGGCGGCTCGGCGAGGTCAACTACGGGCTTCCGGTGGCCGGCGTCAACGTGGTGCGGCGGGTGCTGCCCGGCGTGCTGAAGGCGATGGGGCAGCGGGCCGACCTGGTGGAGAAGGGGCGCCGGGCCACCGCGGAGCTGTTCGCCGGGATCATCAAGCGGTATTCGTTCGCGTCCCGGGACGTCGACCCGGCCATCGCCCGGTTCGCCGAGCGGATGATCGAGAGCACGCCCATCGACGTGGTCGCCGAGTACTACCCGGCGTTCAACGACCACGACAAGACCGAGGCGCTCGCCCACTTCGCCGACATACCGGTCCTCGTCCTGGCCGGGGTGCAGGACCTGGTCACGCCGAGTGAGCACAGCGAGGCGATCGCCGATCTGCTGCCGGACGCCGAGCTGGTGCTGGTGCCGGACGCGGGGCACCTGGTGATGCTGGAACACCCGGAAGTGGTCACCGACCGCCTCGCCGACCTGCTCACCCGCACGGGTGCCGTGCCCGCAGGAGCTACCGTGAAGGGTTATGGAAGCACCAGCAGCACTGCACAACCCGGCTGAGCCCGGGTCCGTCCAGATCGTCGTCACGTCCCCCGAGCAGATGAGGGAGCTGGGCCGCCGGCTCGCGAAACTGCTGCGCGCGGGTGATCTGGTGATGCTCAGCGGAGAGCTCGGGGCGGGCAAGACGACACTGACGCGCGGGCTGGGCGAGGGGCTCGGTGTGCGCGGGGCCGTCACCTCGCCGACGTTCGTGATCGCCCGAGTGCATCCGTCGCTGGGCGACGGGCCGCCGCTGGTCCATGTCGACGCGTACCGGCTGTCCGGCGGGCTGGACGAGATGGAGGACCTCGATCTCGATGTCTCGCTGCCCGAGTCCGTGGTCGTGGTGGAGTGGGGCGAGGGCAAGGTCGAGGAGCTGACCGAGGACCGGCTCCAGGTGGTCATCCACCGGGCGGTGGGCGACACGACCGACGAGGTCCGGCAGATGACGGTCACCGGTGTGGGGGAACGCTGGGCTTCGGTGGACCTGAGCGTGCTCGCGGCGTAGCTCCCGCCGCGTGGTGTTCTGATGAACGTTCCGACAAGGCGTCGGCAAAATGTTGCGTTCGGCGTCTCGTGCGTGGTCACATGGTATCCAGTCCGTAGTTAGGTGTGCCTAACTACGTCCGCCCCGCCTTCGGGAGGCGTCCATGTCGGCTACAGAGAGCAAGGGGCAGCCGCTGCCGTTCGCGGTCGCCGGGGTGTCCATGCGTGACCTGCTCGCGGCGGGCGAGGCGGCAGCGCTGATCTCCACGCCACCGCGGGCTCCCGAGCCGGAGTTCGCCGAGCCGGGCGAGCCGGTCGGGTCGGTGGCGAACCACCGCGAAGCGGCCTGATCCGCACGACAGGCCCTGGAACGACGGGCCCTGCAACGACGGGCCCTGGAACGACGGGCCCTGGAACGACAGGCCCTGGAACGACAGGCCCTAGCCGACGACCACGACCTTGCGGCCGATCGTCGCGAACGTCCACATCGCCGCGCCGTCCGCGCGTGACTCGCGGATGCCGCCCGTGCGGACCTTCCTGGCCGGTGCGGCGGTCGAGTCGGCCACGGCCGCGCTGAAGCCGATGACCACGCCGTCCACGCTGGTGAAGCGCACGACGTGCTCGACGGGGACGCCGTCGGAGCCGGTGACCGCGTTCGAGCGGGACGTGACCGCGTAGGTGCCCGGGGCCGGGTCCACCGCGCTCGGCTCGACCTCGAACGTGCGGGTGACCGTCCCGCCCTCGCCGACCAGCCACACCCGGTCGCCGCGCAGGGAGTACACGACCCGTGCGCCCTCGCCGGAGCCGCCGGGCAGCGCGGCGGGGTCCTTCCTGGCCCGGGGCGGCGCCTTCGAGACGCCGGCCGCCGGTGCGGCGCCCGCCTGTTCCCTGCCCAGCCCTGCCGGGAGGGTCTGTGACGCCTGGTGGGCGAGGTAGCCGACCGCCGCGAGGGCCGCGGCGGTGAGCCCGGCCACGATCCCCGAACTGCTGACTGCCACCGGCGCCCACCTCCGCGTCGTACGTCCCTGTCGTGCACGGTGCGCATGCCGCGCCGTGACGGAAGGTGACGGTAGCAGCAGGTGACGGCCCGGGCGGTGCGGCCGTGCCGGGCCCCGGGGAGCCGTAGGCTGTTTGCGTGCTCTTGCTCGCTCTGGATACCGCCACACCCGCCGTCACCGTCGCGCTGCACGACGGCCGGGACGTCATCGCCTCGTCGAGTCAGGTGGACGCGCGCCGGCACGGGGAACTGCTGCTGCCCGCGATCGACCGGGTGCTCGCCGAGGCCGATCTGACGCTCGACGCCGTCACCGGGGTCGTCGCCGGCATCGGGCCGGGCCCGTACACCGGGCTGCGGGTCGGGCTGATGACCGCCGAGACCTTCGGGCTCGCGCTCGGCGTCCCCGTGCACGGCGTGTGCACGCTGGACGGCCTCGCCTACGCCGCCGACATGGAGGGCCCGTTCGTCGTGGCGACCGACGCCCGCCGCAAGGAGGTGTACTGGGCGCGCTACGCCGACTCCCGCACCCGCGTCACCGACCCGGCCGTCGACCGGCCCGCCGACATCGCCGAGCAGGTCGCGGGGCTGCCCGCGGTCGGCGCGGGCGCGCTGCTGTACCCGGACGCCTTCCCCCAGGCGCACGAGCCCGAGCACGTGTCCGCCGCCGCGCTCGCCCGGCTGGCCGCCGAACGGCTGGCGGCGGGCGAGGAACTCCCCGCGCCCCGGCCGCTGTATCTGCGCCGCCCCGACGCCCAGGTCCCCAAGAACTACAAGGTGGTCACGCCCAAGTGACCGAGCCCGAGACCTGTGTGCTGCGCGAGATGCGCTGGTGGGACATCGACCCCGTGCTGGAGCTGGAGCGTGACCTGTTCCCCGACGACGCCTGGTCGCGGGGCATGTTCTGGTCGGAGCTGGCCCATGCGCGCGGGCCGGAGGCGAGCCGGAAGTACTTCGTGGCCGAGGCGGGGGAGCGGATCGTCGGGTACGCCGGTGTCGCCTCCTCGGGCGAGCAGGCCGACATCCAGACCATCGCCGTCACCCGGGAGTACTGGGGGACGGGGCTGGGCGGCCGTCTCCTCACCGGACTGCTGCGGGCCGCGACCGCCTTCGAGTGCGCCGAAGTGATGCTGGAGTGCCGTGTGGACAACGTCCGCGCGCAGAAGCTGTACGAGCGCTTCGGCTTCGAGGCCATCGGCTTCAGGCGCGGCTACTACCAGCCGGGGAACGTGGACGCCCTGGTGATGCGACTGACCACGAAACCCGACAGCGGCTCCGCCGCGGGTTCGACTTTCGTACAAGGGACCCAGATCAATGACTGACTCACGCGACTCACGCGACGAGCCTCTCGTCCTCGGCATCGAGACCTCCTGTGACGAGACCGGCGTCGGCATCGTCCGCGGCACCACCCTGCTCGCCGACGCCGTCGCCTCCAGCGTCGACGAGCACGCCCGCTTCGGCGGTGTCGTGCCCGAGGTCGCCTCCCGGGCGCATCTGGAGGCGATGGTCCCCACCATCGACCGCGCGCTGAAGGAGGCGGGAGTCAGCGCCCGCGACCTCGACGGCATCGCCGTCACCGCCGGTCCCGGCCTCGCCGGTGCCCTGCTGGTCGGCGTCTCGGCGGCGAAGGCGTACGCGTACGCGCTCGGCAAGCCCCTGTACGGCGTCAACCACCTCGCCTCGCACATCTGCGTCGACCAGCTGGAGCACGGCGCGCTGCCCGAGCCGACCATGGCGCTGCTGGTGTCCGGCGGCCACTCCTCGCTGCTGCTGTCCACGGACATCACCTCCGACGTCCGCCCGATGGGCGCGACCATCGACGACGCGGCCGGTGAGGCCTTCGACAAGATCGCCCGCGTGCTGAACCTGGGCTTCCCGGGCGGCCCGGTCATCGACCGCTACGCACGCGAGGGCGACCCGGACGCGATCGCCTTCCCGCGCGGCCTGACCGGCCCGCGCGACCCGGCCTACGACTTCTCCTTCTCCGGGCTGAAGACGGCCGTGGCCCGCTGGATCGAGGCCAAGCGGGCGGCGGGCGAGGAGGTTCCGGTGCGGGACGTGGCGGCCTCCTTCCAGGAGGCGGTCGTGGACGTGCTGACCCGCAAGGCCGTCCGGGCCTGCAAGGACGAGGGCGTCGATCACCTGATGATCGGCGGCGGTGTGGCCGCCAACTCCCGGCTGCGCGCCCTGGCCCAGGAGCGCTGCGAGGCGGCCGGGATCCGGCTGCGGGTGCCGCGGCCCAAGCTGTGCACGGACAACGGGGCGATGGTCGCCGCGCTCGGCGCCGAGATGGTGGCCCGCAACCGCACCGCGTCGAGCTGGGACCTGCCGGCGGACTCCTCGCTGCCGGTGACGGAGCCGCACGTGCCGGGCCACCAGCACGGCCACGACCATGTGCACGAGATCAGCAAGGAGAACCTCTACTCGTGACGGTCGCCCTGATGTGGGAGGCGCGGGCGGTGCCCGGCCGGGGCGAGGACCTGCTGGCCTGGGCACGCGCGCAGGAGCTGTCCCGTGAACCCCTGCGCCGGGAGACCCTGCGCGCCCCCCAGGACCGGGTCCTCGTCATCACCTGGTGGAACGCCCCGTACGACGCCGAGCTGCCCGAACTGCCGGAGCCGGACGGAGAGTTGGTCACCCGGGCCGTGCACCGGTGGCGGTTCGAGTCGGTGGGCGCCGGCTGACCGGGAGCTCGCACGGCCTGCTCTCGACGTGACCCCGCCACAACAGCAGGCCGTGCCCGCGCTCCCAGTGGGCGGCGACCGCGGCCTGGCCCAGCCAGTCGAGAGCCGACCACAGTCAGATCACCGCCGTCCACGGCTCCCACAGGGCCGACGGCACCGCGAACAGCGTGTACAGCACGAACTCCGCGGGCTGAACGGCCGGTCGCGCAGGAAGCGCTCGGTGGCCAGGGCCGGGTCGGTGCCGTCGAGCCGTACCGCCTTCTCGAAGTCCCGTACCTCGCCGAACCACTTGATCCTGGTGGCCTTGAGGAGCGTCCACACCACGATGGAGGCGAGCACGGCGGCGGCGTACAGCCCCAGCCGGCCCGGTTCGGACGGCGGGGAGAATCCGCGGACCGGGCCCACGGTCGTCAGGCGACGGCCGTGGCGGCCAGGACCGAGACGAAGGCCCGCAGTTCGTGGTGCACCAGCTTGTCCATGCGTTTCCCCCGGCATCCCCCGAGCGGAGGCTCACCCCACCCCCGACACCTCCGTCTCGCACCGCAGCCGCCGGTCGGCGCCGAGCACCCGGGCCGGGCCCGTGAGGGCGAGGCGGGCCGTGTGGCGTAGGTCCGTGCTGGACGCCGCCAACCGTAGTTCCAGGGCGCCCGGTTCGACCACCTTGCGGCCCGAACGGCCGGTGAACGCGGAGAGGTCCGTGTGGAAACGGAACGTCACCCGTGCCGCCTCGCCCGGGGACAGCTCCACGCGCCGGTAGCCGACCAGCCGGATGTCGGGCCGGGTCACCGACGCCACCGGGTCGTGCAGGTACAGCTGCACCACCTCCGCGCCCTCGCGGTCGCCTGTGTTGCGGACGGTCACCGAGACGTCGTACGCCCCGTCCGTGCCGATCTGAGCCGGCTCCTCGCCGCCCGTGCCGTCCTCCCACGCGAACGTCGTGTACGAGCGGCCGTGCCCGAAGGCGTACAGCGGGGTCGGGTCGAGGCTGCTGACCTCGCCCGCGAGGCCGAGGGGCGGCTGGAGGTAGGTCCAGGGTTGGCCGCCGGGGGCCTGCGGGACGCTCACGGGGAGGCGGCCCGACGGGTTCACGCGGCCCGACAGCACTCCCGCGACCGCCGGGCCGCCCTCCTCCCCCGGGAAGAACGCCTGGACGACCGCGCCCAGGCGTCCGTGCCAGCGGCCGAGAGCGTAGGGACGGCCGGTCAGCAGCACCAGCACCACGGGGACCCCCGTGGCGACCAGCTCGTCCAGCAGCTCGCCCTGGGCGCCCGGCAGGGCGAGGTCCGTCGCGTCGCAGCCCTCGCCCGAGGTGCCGCGGCCGAACAGTCCCGCCCGGTCGCCGAGGACCGCCACGCACACGTCCGCCTCGGCGGTGCGGGCGATGGCCTCGTCGAAGCCGGAGGTGTCCGGGTCCGTCACGTCGCAGCCCTGCGCGAACGTCACCTTGGCGTCGGGGAGTTCGGTGCGCAGGGCGTCGAGGACCGTCGGGATCTCGATGCCGGTCGGGACACCGGGGTGGTGGGTGAGGACGTGGGAGGGGAAGGAGTAGCAGCCCAGCATGGCCAGGGCGTCGGCCGCCCGGGGGCCGATCACCGCGATCCGGGTGTCGGGGGCCAGCGGGAGCAGGCCGTCGGGGTTGTCGAGCAGGACGACGGACTCCTCGGCCAGGCGGCGGGCCAGGATCCGGTTGCCCGTCGAGTCGAGCTCGACCGTGATGGCCGGCTGGGGGTCCAGTCCTCGTCCAGCAGGCCCAGTTCGCACTTCTGGAGCAGGACGCGGCGGGCCGCGCGGTCCACGAGCTCCTCGGGGATCTCGCCCGAGCGGACCGCGTCCACCAGCGGATCGCCGTAGCACCTCAGGCTCGGCAGTTCCACGTCGATGCCGGCCTCCAGGGCCGCGTGGGCCGCCTCGGCCGGGGTGCCGGCGACCCGGTGGAGGGTCTGGAGGAAGCCGATGCCGAAGTAGTCCGCGACGACCGTGCCGGTGAAGCCCCACTCCTCGCGCAGGAGCCCGGTCAGCAGCTCGGGGTCCGCCGAGGCCGGGACGCCGTCCCGCTCCGTGTACGCGGCCATCACCGAACGGGCCCCGCCCTCGCGCAGCGCCATCTCGAAGGGCGGGAGCGTGATGTCGGCGAACTCGCGGATGCCCGCCCGCACGGGCGCCAGGTTGCGGGCGCCGGCCGAGGAGGCGTACCCGGCGAAGTGCTTCAGCGTGGCGACGACCCCGGCCGACTCCAGGCCCCGCACATAGGCCGTGCCGACCGTGCCGACCAGGTACGGGTCCTCGCCGATCGTCTCCTCCACGCGGCCCCAGCGCGGATCGCGTACGACGTCCAGAACGGGCGCGAGGCCCTGGTGGACGCCGACCGAGCGCAGGTCGGCGCCGATGCGGCGGGCCATCTCCTCGACCAGTGCGGGATCCCAGGTCGCTCCCCAGGCCAGCGGGACCGGGTAGGCCGTGGCCTGCCAGGCGGTGAAGCCGGCCAGGCACTCCTCGTGCGCGATCGCCGGGATGCCGAAGCGGCCGGCCTCGGTGATACGGCGCTGGGCGCGGGCCAGGGCCTGCGCGCCCAGCGCCGGGTCGACGGGGGCGGTGCCGAAGGAGCGCGTGAGCTGGCCGAGTCCGCGGGTGATCAGCTCGTCCCACTCGTAGTCCACGGTCATGTCGTGCTGGTGCGGAGCGACTCCGTCGCCGTCCGTCGCGGCACCCACCCACACGCCGTACAGCTGGGCGGTCTTCTCCTCCAGGGTCATCCGGGAGAGCAGGTCGTCGACGCGGGCGGGGGCGGGCAGGGCGGGGTCACGCCAGGGCGCGGTGGTCATGAAGCTCCTGTCGGGTGGACGGACGGCCCTCTCACGAACGGTGCTCACGAGCGCTCTCACGCCCGCTTCCACGAATGTTTCGATAAGTATGTCGAATGTTCCGGGAACCTATGGCGCCACGGGGACTTCGTCAAGGGGGCCCGCAGGGATACGATCGCCGCCATGACATCCCCGGAGCCGGTGGAAAGCCGGACGCAAAACCGGACGCAGGGGCGCAGCGCGCAGACCGCGACGCTCGCCGAGATCGCCCGTGAGGCCGGTGTGTCGGCGCCGACTGTTTCGAAGGTGCTCAACGGCCGGGCCGACGTCGCCCCCGCCACCCGGGCCCGCGTCGAGGACCTGCTGCGGGCCCACGGCTACCGGCGCCGCCGAGCCGAGGCCACCCGCTCACCCCTGATCGACCTGGTCTTCCACGAGCTGGAGAGCGCCTGGGCGCTGGAGGTCATCCGGGGCGTGGAGAACGTGGCCCGGGACGCGGGGCTCAGCGTGGTGCTGTCCGAGAGCGCGGGGCGGCTCACTCCCGGGCGGACCTGGGCCGACCAGGTCGCCGCGCGCCGCCCGCACGGCGTGATCCTGGTCCTGTCCGGGCTCGACGAGTCACAGCGGGCGCTGCTGACCAGCCGCTCCATCCCGTTCGTGGTGATGGACCCGGCCGGCGACCCGGGGGCCGACGTGCCGTCGATCGGCGCGACCAACTGGCAGGGCGGTCTCGCCGCCACCCGGCACCTGGTCGAGCTGGGGCACCGCAGGATCGGCGCGATCAGCGGGCCGACGCAGATGATGTGCAGCCGCGCCCGGGTCGACGGCTACCGGGCCGCGCTGGAGACGGCCGGGCTGCCGGTGGATCCCGGGCTGATCATGAACGGCGACTTCCACCACGAGGCCGGCTACCGGCTGGGCCTGGAGTTGCTGCGCCGCCCCGACCGGCCGACCGCCGTCTTCGCCGGGAACGACCTCCAGGCGCTCGGGCTGTACGAGGCCGCGCGCGAACTGGGGCTGCGCATCCCCGAGGACCTGAGCGTGGTCGGGTTCGACGATCTGCCGGTGGCGCCCCTGGTCGGGCCGCCGTTGACGACCGTACGGCAGCCGCTGACGGAGATGGCCGAGGCGGCGGCCAAGCTGGTCCTCGACCTCGGCCGCGAGGCGGGCACCCCGGCGGCCACGCGGGTCGAGCTGGCGACGAGCCTGGTGGTGCGCAGCAGTACGGCGGCGCCCGCGGGCGGCTGACCACTGGTGCCGTAGTGACGGTGTTGCGGTGTCCTGACGCGTGGTCCGGTGCCTTGACGGGTGTTGAGGTCCCCTCCACACTGCACCGAAGCCAATCGGTTGCACCACCGAAACTTTCGGAGGCACCGCAATGAGATCGCTGAGATCGGGCTTACTCACATCCCTGCTGGCCGGCGTCGTCGCGGCCGGCTCCTGCTGGTGGCGGCCCCCGCGTCCCACGCCGCCGACGCCCCGCTGCGCGACCTGGCCGACGCCAAGGGCAAGGTCATGGGCACGGCGGTCACCGGCTCGAAACTCACCGGCACGTACGGCGAGATCGCCGGGCGCGAGTTCAACTGGCTCACCCCCGGCAACGCCATGAAGTGGGGCTCCGTCGAGCCGAGCCGGGGCAGCTACAACTGGGCCGAGGCCGACCAGATCGTGAACTTCGCCCAGGCCCACGACCAGCAGGTGCGCGGCCACACCCTGCTCTGGCACCAGCAGAACCCGGGCTGGCTGACGAACGGCAACTGGACCCGGGACCAGCTCAGCGCCATCGTCCAGGATCACATCGCCACCGAGGTCGGCCGCTACAAGGGCCGGGTGGCCGCCTGGGACGTGGTGAACGAGCCCTTCAACGAGGACGGCACCTACCGCCCGACCCTCTTCCACACCACCCTCGGCCAGGACTACATCGCACAGGCCCTCACCTGGGCCCGGGCCGCCGACCCGAGCGCCAAGCTGTACATCAACGACTACAACGTCGAGGGCGTCAACGCGAAGAGCACGGCTCTGTACAACCTGGTCAAGTCGCTGAAGGAGCGCGGGGTTCCGATCGACGGGGTCGGGCTTCAGGCCCATCTCATCGTCGGCCAGGTGCCCTCGACGATGCGGCAGAACATCCAGCGCTTCGCCGACCTGGGCGTCGACGTGGCGATCACCGAGCTGGACATCCGGATGCAGCTGCCGGCGACGCAGGAGAAGCTGACCCAGCAGGCCGCCGACTACAAGGCGGTCATGAACGCCTGCCTGGCGGTCGCGCGCTGCACCGGCGTCACCGTCTGGGGCTTCACCGACTCCGACTCCTGGATCCCGGACACCTTCCCCGGCCAGGGCGCGGCGACCCCGTACGACGAGAACTACCAGCCGAAACCGGCGTACCACGCCATCGCCGAGGCCCTCGGCGGGACGACGACCCAGCCGCCGACGGGCGCCTGCTCGGCGACGTACAGCGTCACCAGTCAGTGGAGCACGGGCTACACGGGCCAGGTGCGGATCGCCTGCTCGGGGGCCTCGCTCGCGTCGTGGAAGGCCAACTGGACGTTCGGCGCCGGGCAGCGGATCACGCAGGCCTGGAACGCGAGCTGCACGCAGTCGGGTGCGGCGGTCAGTTGCGTGAACGCCCCGTACAACGGATCGGTGCCGGACGGCGGTTCGGTCACCTTCGGCTTCAACGGCTCGTGGAGCGGGAGCAACCCGGTGCCGGTGGCGACTCTGGGATGAGAACGGACCGAGAAGTCTGAGAATTTCCGAAGAAAATCGCCCTGGGTGCTCTGCTCGTAATAATTCGGACTTATGTTCCTGCCCGTGACGGGACGCGAAGGGAACGGGGACGCGGGCGGAGCGGTGGGCCGGCGGTCGAGAGCGCTGCGGATCGCCGGCCTCGCCCTGGCGGGTGCGCTGGTGCTCGGCATCGGGGCGGCGGGCTGGGCCTACCGGCATCTCAGCGACAACATCACCAGCGTTGACATCAACAACGCCCTGGGCGACAACCGCCCGTCGAGGCCGGCGGTCATGCCGTCCCCCTCCGCACCGGCCCTGCCCAGCGGGGCTCTCAACATCCTCGTTCTGGGCTCCGACTCGCGCAGCGGCGAGGAGAACCGGAGGCTCGGCGGCGGCGACAGTGCCGGTGCCCGCTCCGACACGGCGATGGTCGTCCACCTCGACGCCGGGCGCACCAGCGCGACGGTGGTGAGCATCCCGCGCGACACCCTGGTCACCCGCCCCTCCTGTCCGCGCCCGTCCGGCGGGTCGACGGCGGTGGCGTACAACTCCATGTTCAACAGCGCGTATGCGGTGGGCGGTCCGGTCTGCGCGGTGAAGACGGTCGAGGCGGTCACCGGCGTCCGCATGGACCACTACATCGAGATCGACTTCTCCGGCTTCGCGAAGCTCGTGGACGCGCTCGACGGCGTCACCGTCACCACGGACGAGGACATCGCCGACGACGACAGCCATCTGCACCTCAAGGCGGGCACCCACCACCTGGACGGCGCCCAGGCCCTCGCCCTGGCCCGCACCCGGCACGGCATCGGCGACGGCAGCGACCTGGGCCGCATAGGCCTCCAGCAGAAACTGGTGAAGGCACTGCTGGACCAGATCGCCGCGCAGGACCTGCTCACCGACCCGGCGAAGCTGTACCGGGTCGCGGACGCCGTGACCGCCGGTCTTACCACCGACACCGGCCTGGACTCCCTCGGCGAGCTGACCCGGCTCGGGCAGAGCCTGAAGGGCCTGTCGGCGAGCGCGGTGCGGACGGTGACGATGCCGGTCGTGCGGGCGCCCTCGGATCCCAACCGGGTGGTGGCCGAGGAGCCGGAGGCGCGGGAGCTGTGGGAGTCGCTGCGCTGAAGGTGCGCCGTGTCGGCGTGTCTGCCGACGTGCCCTATCGGTGGGCGAGCAGCCCGTCCACCACCGCCG
Source organism: Streptomyces sp. DG1A-41 (assembly GCF_037055355.1). Lineage (GTDB taxonomy): Bacteria > Actinomycetota > Actinomycetes > Streptomycetales > Streptomycetaceae > Streptomyces. The sequence continues at coordinate 5,619,517 of NZ_CP146350.1, forward strand.
CCAGCTGTGCGGCCACGTCGTAGCCGCCGGTGATCTCCTCCCACTGCTCAGACAGGGCGGCGAGACGCGGCAGTTCGGCGGCGTCGGCCGGGGTGACGAGGTCGGGGAAGAAGGGCCTGCGGCCGGGGTCCGACGCGGCGCGGCGTTCGTCGGCGCGGCGGAAGACCAGGGCGCCGTGGACGACGTACCAGACGGTGCGGTAGGCGTGCACCGCCTGGCGGGGCGTCAGGCCGCAGCGGATGGCGCAGTCGATGATCTCCTCCGTCATCCACAGCGCGCCCTTGTCGGTGAGGTCGCCGAGGCTCAGCACGTCGACGACCCAGGTCATCTCGCTGAGCACCGCGTGCATATGGACGGCGGTGGCCAGCAGGCGGTCCCGCGGCTCCTCGGGCAGGTCCGGGCGCGGGACCTTCGCCGCCAGGCCGGACAGCACGAGCATCAGCAACTGGTCCTTGTCGCGCACGTGGTGGTAGAGCGCCATCGGCGTCGCGCCGACCTCCTTGGCCACCCGGCGCATGGAGACCGCCTCGACGCCCTCCTCCTGGATGATGCGCCGCGTCACGTCGACGATCTGCCCCGCCTCGATGCGCCGGGGGCGGCCCACGGCCCGCTTCTGTCCTCCACCTGTCACGCGTGCATTCTCCATCGGCCGGTCTCCGCACGGGCACGGCTGTTTTCCGTACGCGTATAGCTATTTTATGTACGCGTATACTAACCTGCCGGGCATGATGAACTCGCAGGCCCTCTCCCGTTGGTTACTGCCGGTGCTGCTCACCGTGCAGTTCCTCGTCTCCCTCGACATCTCCGTCGTCAACGTCGCGCTGCCCGACATCGACAGCGGACTGCACTTCGACCCCGGCTCCCTGGCCTGGGTCGTCAACGCCTACGCCCTGACCTTCGGCGGGCTGCTCCTGCTCGGCGGTCGGCTCGCGGACGTGGCCGGGCGGCGCCGGCTGCTGGTGGCCGGGTTCGTCGTGTTCGGCGTGGCGAGCCTGTTCGGCGGACTCGCCCAGACGCCCGGGCAGTTGATCGCGGCCCGGGCGGCGCAGGGCGTCGGGGCCGCCGCGCTCGCGCCCGTCGCGCTCGCCCTCATCACGGTCAACTACGCGGAGGGGACGGCCCGTTCGCGCGCCCTGGGGCTGTGGGGTGCCGCAGGGGCGGCCGGGGCTGCGGTCGGCGTGCTGGCCGGCGGGCTGCTCACCGACTGGGCCGGCTGGCGGTCGGTCATGCTGGTCAACGTGCCTGTCGTGGCCGCCGCCCTCGCCGTCGTACGGCCCGCCGTGCCCGCCGACGACCGGCCCGGGGACGGCCCGCGGCCCCGGCTGGACCTGGTCGGCGCGCTGCTCGCCACCGCCGGGACCGCGCTGCTCGTGCTCGGGCTGGTGCGGACCGAGTCCTACGGCTGGACGTCCTGGCCGACCGCCGCAGCGCTGGGCGCCGCGGCGGTGCTGCTCGCCGCGTTCACGGTCACGGAGACGCGGGTACGGCAGCCCCTGCTGCGGCTCGGGCTGCTCCGGAGCGGCCCCGTGCTCGCCGCGAACGTCTTCGCGCTGCTGATGTCGGCCGGGCAGTTCGCCGCGTTCTACTTCACCTCCCTCTACACGCAGCAGGTGCTCGGCTACGGGCCGACGGCCGCAGGCAGCGCTTTCCTGCCGTTCTGCGTCGGTGTCGTGGCCGGCTCGGTGATCGCCACCCGTGCGGTCGGCCGGGTCGGCCCCGGCGCCCTGCTGGTGGCGGGCGGGCTGCTCGGCGCCGCCGGGTTCGCCTGGTTCGCGGCGGCGGTGGCGGTGGACGGCGGCTTCCTGCTCACCGTCCTCGGACCGTCGGTGGTGGCGAGCGTGGGTACCGGCCTGTGCTTCGTCCCGCTCGGGACGGCCGCCACGACCGGCGTCCCGGCAGCGGAGACGGGCATGGCGGCCGGACTGCTCAACAGCTCACGGCAGGTGGGCGGTGCGGTGGGGCTCGCGGTGCTGGTCACGGTGGCGGCGCAGGCCGGGGGCCCGGGAGTGCGAGGGCTGGTCGACGGGTTCTCGGCGGCGTACTGGGTGTCGGCGGGACTGCTGGCGGTGGCGGCCGGGGCGGCCGGGCTGCTGTACGGGAAGAGGGCGCTGCCCGCGGAAACGCCGGCCGGAGAAAAAACTTCGAAGAAATCCGGGGCGCGTGTCGAATCGGGCGTCTCCCGATCGACGCAGGGGTGAGAGCGAGGAAAGGCCTCGCTCCGCAGAGTGCCGAGGAGTCACCATGCCGCGCTTTCTCACCCTGATCCGCATCGACGAGAAGAACGCCCCCGCCGAGGGCCCGAGCCCCGAACTCCAGGAGCGGATGGGCAAGCTCCTGGAGGAGATCACCAAGGCCGGCGTCATGCTCGACACGGCCGGGCTCACCCCGACCGCGGACGGCAGCCGGGTGACCTGGGAGGGCGGGAAGCTGTCCGTCACCGATGGGCCGTTCACCGAGTCGAAGGAGGTCATCGGCGGCTACTCGATCAGCCAGTGCAAGGACAAGGCCGAGGCGATCGAGTGGACCAAGCGGTTCCTGTCCCTGCACGAGGACTACTGGACGATCACCGCGGAGGTCCGGCAGATCGCCGAGGGCTGACCGGTACTGGCTTGGCCGGGAGGCGCCAGGGGTGTCTGATGGTGGGCTGTGACCCCGCAGCCCACCGCCGACCCGAGCGGCGCCATTGCCGATCCGAGTGGTGCCGCCGCCGATCCGGGCGGCGCCATCGACGGCCCGAGCGGTATCGCCGCCGATCCGAGTGGTGCCGCCGCCGGTCCGAGCGGTATCACCGTCGGTCCGGGCGGTGCCGCTGCCGGTCCGAGTGGTGCCGCCGCCGGTCCGGGCGGCACTACCGCCGACCCGAACGGCGCCAACACGGCCATCGAAACCGTCTTCCGGCTCGAGTCGCCCCGCATCATCGCCGGCGTCGCCCGGGTCGTCCGGGACGTCGGCATCGCCGAGGAACTCGCGCAGGACGCGCTGGTCGCCGCGCTGGAGCGGTGGCCGCGGGACGGGTTGCCCGACAATCCGGGCGCCTGGCTCATGGCCACCGCCCGCAACCGCGCCGTCGACCTGGTCCGCCGCCGCGAGAACTACGCCCGCAAGCTGGCGGAGATCGGCCGGGACCTGTCGACGGTGTCTCCACCGGAGGTGCCCGCCGACCCGGACGACATCGACGACGACCTGCTCCGCCTGGTCTTCACCGCCTGCCACCCGGTCCTGTCCACCGAGACCCGCACCGCCCTCACCCTGCGCCTCCTCGGCGGCCTCACCACGGCCGAGATCGCCCGCGCGTTCCTGGTCCCCGAGCCGACCGTCGCACAGCGCATCGTCCGCGCCAAACGCACCCTGGCCACGAGGAACATCGCCTTCGAGGTGCCCTACGGCCCCGACCGCGAGGCCCGCCTCGGCTCGGTCCTCGACGTCATCTACCTCGTCTTCAACGAGGGATACGCCGCCACGGCCGGCGAGGACTGGCTCCGCCCGTCCCTGTGCGAGGACGCCCTGCGCCTTGCCCGGGTGCTCTCTGCCCTCATGCCGAAGGAACCCGAGGTGCACGGCCTGACCGCGCTCCTGGAGTTCCAGGCGTCCCGCACGGCGGCCCGCACGGGCCCCTCGGGCGAACCCGTCCTCCTCAAGGACCAGCACCGCGCCCGCTGGAACCGCATGCTCATCGCCCGTGGCATCACCGCGCTGGGCAGGGCAGAGGCCACCTCCTCCGGCGCCCCGGGCCCGTACCTCCTTCAGGCCGCCATCGCCGCCTGCCACGCGCACGCGTACACCTACGAGGAGACCGACTGGTCCCGCATCGCTACCCTGTACGGCCTGCTGGCCGCCCGCTCCCCGTCCCCGGTCGTGCAACTGAACCGCGCGGTGGCCGTCTCGATGGCCGACGGCCCGGGCCCGGCCCTGGCCCTCGTCGACGCCCTGACGGACGACCCCGCCCTGCGCGACTACCACTTGCTGCCCAGCGTGCGAGGCGACCTGCTGTCCCGCCTCGGCCGCACGACGGAGGCCCGGGCGGAGTTCGAACGGGCGGCGTCGCTGACGCGCAACGAACGGGAACGGGAACTGCTGCTGGGACGGGCGGCGGAGCAGGTCTGACGGTTCCCGCCTAGGCGGGGTGCCCGATGAGCATCGCCGGTGCTCCCGCCACCCGGGTCAGGAACACCGTGGCCGAGTGCCGGCCCTGGGGCTTGACCTTCCTGCGGAGCTCCTCCGGCTCGACCGCCGAGCCCCGCTTCTTCACGGTCAGATTGCCGACCTCCCGCTCCCGCAGCAGGGCCTTCAGCTTCTTGACGTTGAAGGGGAGATGGTCGGTGATCTCGTAGGCGGTGGCATACGGGGTGGGGTGCAGTGCGTCGGCCGTGACGTACGCGATGGTCGCGTCGAGCAGTCCGCCGCCGACCTCGTCGGCCACCTCGGCGACGAGGTGGGCCCGGATGACGGCGCCGTCGGGCTCGTACAGGTAACGGCCGGGCGGGCGGACCTCCGGGTCGGGCAGGCCGCGGGAGAGCAGGGTGCGCGGACCCGGCAGCAGGGTGGCCCGTACCGCCCCGGGCGCGGTGCCGAACCACAGCACCGCCTCCTTCACGTCGCCGCCGTCGGAGATCCACTCGGCCTCGGCGTCCTCCGGTACCGCCTCGTGCGGGATGCCGGGCGCGATCTTCAACGCGGCGGCGCGAGGGGCGCGGCGGGCTGCGGAAACGGCCCAGGACAGGGGTGGTGAGTACGCCTCGGGGTCGAAGATGCGGCCCCGGCCGCCGCGCCTGGCCGGGTCGACGAACACGGCGTCGTAACCGGCCGTGTCCACCTCCGTGACATCCGCCTCCCGCACCTCGATCAGGCCGGCCAGCCCCAGCGCCTGGGCGTTGGCCCGCGCCGCCGCGGCCGTCGACGGGTCCCGGTCGACGGCCAGGACCCGGATCCCGGCCCGGGCCAGCGCGATCGCGTCACCGCCGATGCCGCAGCACAGGTCGGCGACCGAGGCCACGCCCGACTCCGCGAGCCGTCGCGCCCGGTAGGCCGCCACGCTCGCCCGGGTCGACTGCTCCACCCCGTTCGGCGTGAAGAACATCCGTCCCGCGTCCTCGGCCCCGAACTTCACCACCGCCCGCTGCCGCAGCCGCGCCTGGCCCAGCGCCGCCGACACCAGCTCGGCGGGGTGCTCGCGACGCAGCCGGGTCGCGACGGCCAGTTCCCGCGCCGGATCGGTGTCCCGCACCTCGTCGAGGAGGGCGCGGCCTTCGGGAGTGAGGAGGAGGGCGAGGTCGTTCACCGGCTCATTGTCGGCCACGGGTGGTGTGGGCGTTGGGTGCGGTGTGGCGGTGGGCGGTTTGGTCTGGGGTGCGGGCCGGTCCAGATGTGGGGGTGAGGAAGGGGCAGGGCCCGGCACGCCGGTCGGTGCGGGGCCGGGCGTCGGGCGACGGCTCTTGGTCCGCGGGGCGTCCTCCGCTCCGGTTGCGCCGGGAGCGGCGCCGGCTCCGGCATCCTGCGGCGCCGCCGGAACAGGGCGGCCGACCCGGTGGTCCGTCGTGTCGCGGAGGTCGGCCCGGCCCGGGGCCGGGCCGGCCGGCGTGGTCCGTCCGCGTGCGCGCGGAGCCGGGCCCTGTGTGAGCCACTCGGTGGATGGTGCGCCGTCGGTCGCGGTGTCGGGGCCGATCCGGGAAGGCCGGCTGCGAGGATCCCGCACCATGCGAGCAGTCGTACAAAATAACAAAAGCCGGGCATCTGGCGGTGTGCGGATCGGCATCGCCGTGCTCGCCCTCGCCGCCGTCGCCTCGGGCTGCGCGCAGGGCGACAACGGCCGGATCACCCCGGCCGGCGGCCAGCAGCCCCTCGACGCGCCCCCGGCACGCGCCCTCGACTCCTACGCCTCCAAGCTGCGCGCCGCGCACGCCGCCCGGGTCGTCGCCGCACAGCGCTGGGGGCTGAAGAGGGTTCCCCTGGGCGCCCCGCCGGCCCCGCGAAGAAGCCGAGCATCAGGACCCGCGAGGGCTTCGAGGTGGACGGCCACCGGAGACTGAACCTGCCGCCCGTCTTCACCACGGTCCCCACCAAGGACAAGGTCGTCTTCCTCACCATCGACGACGGCGCCGAGAAGGACCCGGCGTTCCTGCGGATGATGAACGAGCTGAAGATCCCGTACAGCGCCTTCCTCAGTGGCTACCTGATCAAGGACGACTACCGCTACTTCGAGAAGATGCAGGACGGCGGCGTGGTCCTGAACAACCACACCCTCCGCCACCGCTCCATGCGGGGCCTGTCGTACCGCGCGCAGATGCGCGAGATCTGCGGCATGCAACGCCTCATCGAAAAGCGCTACGGCAAGCGCCCGACGCTCTTCCGCCCGCCCTTCGGCAGCTACGACAGGACGACCCTGCGCGCCGCCAAGGCCTGCGGCATCGAGTACGTGCCCCTCTGGAACGAGGAGGTCTTCGCCGACCGCTGGGAGTACCGCGAGTGGGACCGGAGACTGCACCCGGGTGACATCGTCCTCACCCACTTCCGCGGCCGCGGCCAGTGGCGGGGCACGATGCCCGACATGATCCGCCGCTTCCTGAACGAGGTCACGGCCGAGGGGTACGCGGTGGCGCGGCTGGAGGACTACCTGTGAGGCGGTGGTCGCCGGCCGCCGTGGTCTGCGCCGGGGTGATCCTGCTGGCCGGCTGCGCCGGGGGCGCGGGGGAGCGGGCGGGAGCGGACGGCCGGGGCCAGTCCCCGACGCACGCGTCGAGCGCCGTCCGCGGGCCGGACCGCGGCGACCGAGGCGGTCTCCCGTCCGTCGTGGACCGCGTCCGCACCCGCGACCGGGTGGTCTTCCTGACCTACGACGACGGCGCCGAGCGCGACCCCCGCTTCGTCGGCCTCGTCCGCGAACGGCGGCTTCCGGTCAGCATGTTCCTCACGGACAGCGTCGTAGGGCCCGGTTACGGCCACTTCGCCCGCCTGCGCGCGGTCGGCGCGTCCATCCAGAACCACACCCTCGACCACCCGGCCCTGCGCGGCCTGCCCTACGCCGGCCAGCGCGCCGAGATCTGCGGCCAGCAGCACAAACTCCGCTCCCGCTTCGGCGTCCGCCCCCGCCTCTTCCGCCCGCCCTACGGCACCTACGACACGACGACCCTGCACGCCGCCGCCGACTGCGGCATCACGGCGGTCGTCCTCTGGCGCGCGTCCCTGGGGGCCGACGGCGATCTGACCTACACCCGCGGCGAGCCCGCCCTGCGCCCCGGCGACATCGTCTCCGTCCCGTCGGGCGAACCCGCGTCCCTGACCCTGACGGAACGGACGGTACGGCTGCTGCGCGAGATCGAGGGACGGGGGCTGCGGGTGGGGCGGCTGGAGGACTACCTGTGAGGGGGCGCCAGCCCCCGGAGGGCGGGACACCGACGCCGGGTGCCCAGCACAAACGTACGCCGACCCGACTCCATGGCCGACGCGCCGAGGGCGATTGGCACTCCGCTTGACCGAGTGCTAATCGCAGTCATAGTCTCGGCTCTGGCACTCCCCACCGGAGAGTGCCAACACAGCGACGGGCAGGTCCGGCACCCGCGACGACGGATCCACCTGGTCGCCACCTCAGACAGTTAACCCCGTGAGATCTCCGAAGGGGGAGGTCGGATCGTGACGACCACCAGCTCCAAGGTTGCCATCAAGCCGCTCGAGGACCGCATCGTGGTCCAGCCGCTCGACGCCGAGCAGACCACCGCCTCTGGCCTGGTCATCCCGGACACCGCCAAGGAGAAGCCCCAGGAGGGCGTTGTCCTGGCCGTGGGCCCGGGCCGCTTCGAGGACGGCAACCGTCTTCCGCTCGACGTCTCCGTCGGCGACGTCGTGCTCTACAGCAAGTACGGCGGCACCGAGGTGAAGTACAACGGCGAGGAGTACCTCGTCCTCTCGGCCCGCGACGTTCTCGCGATCATCGAGAAGTAGTTCACCCCAAGCACATTGCTTTCAGCTGCGCCCCTGGCCCCCCGCGATCGATAAGAAGCCGGGCGCCCGGGGCGCAGTGCCGTTAACCCAGATTCCGGAAGAGGGCTCACGCTCCCATGGCGAAGATCCTGAAGTTCGACGAGGACGCCCGTCGCGCCCTCGAGCGCGGCGTCAACAAGCTCGCCGACACGGTGAAGGTGACGATCGGCCCCAAGGGCCGCAACGTCGTCATCGACAAGAAGTTCGGCGCCCCGACCATCACCAACGACGGTGTCACGATCGCCCGCGAGGTCGAGATCGAGGACCCGTACGAGAACCTCGGTGCCCAGCTGGTCAAGGAGGTGGCGACCAAGACCAACGACATCGCGGGTGACGGTACGACCACCGCGACCGTGCTCGCCCAGGCGCTCGTGCGCGAGGGCCTGAAGAACGTCGCCGCCGGTGCCTCCCCGGCCGCCCTGAAGAAGGGCATCGACGCCGCCGTCGCCGCGGTCTCCGAGGACCTGCTCGCCTCGGCCCGCCCGATCGACGAGAAGTCCGACATCGCCGCCGTCGCCGGGCTGTCCGCCCAGGACCAGCAGGTCGGCGAGCTCATCGCCGAGGCGATGGACAAGGTCGGCAAGGACGGTGTCATCACCGTCGAGGAGTCCAACACCTTCGGTCTGGAGCTGGACTTCACCGAGGGCATGGCCTTCGACAAGGGCTACCTGTCGCCGTACTTCGTGACGGACCAGGAGCGCATGGAAGCCGTCCTGGACGACCCGTACATCCTCATCACGCAGGGCAAGATCTCCGCCATCGCGGACCTCCTGCCGCTGCTGGAGAAGGTCATCCAGGCCAACTCCTCCAAGCCGCTGCTGATCATCGCCGAGGACGTCGAGGGCGAGGCCCTGTCGACCCTCGTCGTGAACAAGATCCGCGGCACCTTCAACGCCGTCGCGGTGAAGGCCCCCGGCTTCGGCGACCGCCGCAAGGCGATGCTCCAGGACATGGCGGTCCTCACGGGCGCCACGGTCGTCTCCGAGGAGGTCGGCCTCAAGCTCGACCAGGTCGGCCTGGACGTCCTCGGCTCCGCCCGCCGCGTCACCGTCACCAAGGACGACACCACGGTCGTCGACGGCGCCGGCAAGAAGGAGGACGTGGAGGGCCGCGTCTCCCAGATCAAGGCCGAGATCGAGACCACCGACTCCGACTGGGACCGCGAGAAGCTCCAGGAGCGCCTCGCGAAGCTGGCCGGCGGCGTGTGCGTCATCCGCGTGGGTGCCGCCACCGAGGTCGAGCTCAAGGAGCGCAAGCACCGTCTGGAGGACGCCATCTCCGCGACCCGCGCCGCGGTCGAGGAGGGCATCGTCTCCGGTGGTGGCTCCGCCCTGGTGCACGCCGCCAAGGTCCTCGAGGGCAGCCTCGGCAAGACCGGCGACGAGGCCACCGGTGTCGCGGTCGTCCGCCGCGCGGTCGTGGAGCCGCTGCGCTGGATCGCCGAGAACGCCGGCCTCGAGGGCTACGTCATCACCTCCAAGGTCGCCGAGCTCGACAAGGGCCAGGGCTTCAACGCCGCCACCGGCGAGTACGGCGACCTGATCAAGGCCGGCGTCATCGACCCGGTCAAGGTCACCCGCTCCGCCCTGGAGAACGCCGCCTCCATCGCCTCCCTCCTGCTCACGACCGAGACCCTGGTCGTCGAGAAGAAGGAAGAGGAGGAGCCGGCCGCTGCTGGCCACAGCCACGGCCACTCCCACTGAGGCACCGACCTCGCGGCAGAAGCCCCCGTCCCGCCTCGTGCGGAACGGGGGCTTCTCCCTTAGGTCCTGCGCGGCTCACAACTCCAGTGGCTCCAGCGCCCCGAGCTGCTGCATCAGCCCCAGCCGGTCGTACTGCCACCAGCCCTCGGCGAGCTTGCCGTCCGGCGTGCAGCGGTGGATGGTCGTCCCGGTCATGGTGACGTCCTTCCCGGTCGGCGGGATCCCGAGGAAGTCGCCCTTGTGCCTGCCGTGGAAGGTCCACCGGGTGCAGACCCGGTCTCCCTGGGCGAGCTGGTCGTCGATCGTGAACGAGAAGTCGAACCCGCCCCGCCACACCTCCACCTCGCGCCGCACCGCGTCCAGCCCGATGACGTCCTGCGCATTGGCTGGATCGTGGTCGTGGTAGCCCTCGATGAACACGTCGTTGAACGCGGGCGCCGCACCCTGCCCGGGCGCCAGCTCGAAGAACCTGCGCGCGGTGGCCGAGTTCAGCTGCTCGTCCCGCACCACGTCCAGGTCCGTGAACGTCGGCGTCTCGTCGCAGAGCGCCACCATCTCCTGGAAGATCCGGTCGGTCTCCGGGAGCTCGGAGTTCCGCATCGCCTCCTCGTACGACGGGAACTCCACGATCTCGACGATGTGCGAGGCGTCGGCCCGGTCCTTCGCCACCACACTGTGCGTAGCGGTCCGCTTCCCCTTGGTCTGCTCGACCCACGTGTCCATCAGCCGGTTCATCTCGTCGAGCCGGCTGGTCCTGCATTCGATGAGCTGTACGAAGGTCATGGCCTCGCCTCCGGCCCCCCTGGTTCCGGCTGAGCACCTTCATTGTCCCAGCGGGAGCCGGCCGTCGCCTCCCGGCACCTCGGCACCACGACGGCATGCGCCGGCGGCGGAAGCGGGGCCGCACCCGCCGCCGGGGAGCAGGATCGTGCCCCTCTCCGCCACGGCCCGCCCGGGCGCCCGGAACGACGAAACCGGACCCGTTCCCAAGGCGCCTACCGCGGCCCGTACTTCCGCCCCGTCCTGGACGAGACAGCCCCGAGCATCCCGCGCGGCACCAGCTTCGCCGCCCCCATCAGCGCCTTGTAGCGCGGGTCCGGGATGGACAGCGTCTTGCCGCGTGCCAGGTCGTGCAGTGCCGCCGCCACCAGCTTGTCCGCGTCGAGCCACATCCAGCCCGGGATGTTGTCCGTGCCCATGCCGGCCCGCTCGTGGAACTCGGTGCGCACGAAGCCGGGACAGAGCGCCATGAGCCGTACGCCGCTGCCGGCCAGGTCGCGCGCGGCGCCCTGGGAGAACTGCACGACCCAGGCCTTGGACGCGCCGTAGGTCCCCCGCGGGACGAACGCGGCCACCGACGCGACATTCACGACCCCGCCGCGGCCGCGCTCCCTCATGGCCTCCGTCGCCGCCGACGTCAGCCGCAGCACCGCCTCGCAGTGCACCTTCAGCATCCGCAGCTCATCGGCCATGGGGACGTCGAGATAGCGGCCCTTGTTGGCGAAGCCGGCGTTGTTGATCAGCAGGTCGACGGGGTTCTTGCGGTCGCCCAGCCGGTCGGCCACCGACTCGATGCCCTTGTCCTCGGCGAGGTCGGCCGTCAGTACCTCCGCCTCGATGCCGTGCCGGTCGTGCAGCTCGGTCGCCTGCTCCCGGAGCCGTTTGGTGTCGCGGGCCACCAGCACGAGGTTGTGCCCGTCCGCCGCCAGTCGCCGCGCGAACGCGGCCCCGATGCCTGCCGTCGATCCCGTAATCAGAGCCGTTGTCATGGCAGAAGGGTAGTGACCTGGATTCTGTGCGTCCGCTTCCGTGCGGGGACCGGGACCCCACTGGTGAAGGGCTGGTGGAGACCCGCACGGTGAGCGGCCGTCAGGCTCCGTGCTTGGCCACGTACTCCCGTGCCGCCCTCAGCGACTCCGGGTGCAGCGCCTCGCCCGCCGCCAGCAGCCGCGGCAGCAGCGTCCGCTCGGTGGTCACCGCCCGGAACTGGAGGGCCACCGTCACGTCGTGCTCCGGCCGGCGCACGAGCTCGACGGGGTCGCCCGCCCGTATCTCACCGGGCTCGATCACCCGCAGATACGCCCCGGGCGCGCCCCGCTGCGTGAACCGCTTCACCCACTGCTTCTCGCCCAGATGGCCCTGGAACGTGCGGCACGGGATCCTCCCGCAGGTCACCTCCAGCACCACCGCGGGCCCGACGCGCCAGCGCTCGCCGATCCGCGCCCCGGTGACGTCGAGGCCCTCGGTCGTGAGGTTCTCGCCGAAAGCCCCGTGCGCCAGCGGCCGGCCCAGCTCGCGCTCCCATGCGTCCAGGTCCTCGCGCGCCATCGCGTAGACCGCCTGGTCGTCGCCGCCGTGGTGCTCCAGCTTGCACACCGCGTCCCCGGCCAGCCCGCTCCCGCCGACGCCCTTGGGCCCGGGCGCCGACACCCGCACCGGCCCGTCCACCGGCTGTTTGTCGATGCCGGTCACACCCTCCGGGTTGTCCGTGTACGGCACAGCTGTGGCACGGCCCAGATTCACTGACAGAAGCTTCATGCCCGCACGGTAGGGGACCCCGCCCCAAAGCGTCGACGCATTATTCGGAGCGTCTTCAAAGGGTCGCTTATCCTCGAAGGGTGATCGAAGCTCGTCATCTCCGCGTACTGCGCGCCGTCGCGGCCACCGGCTCCTTCTCCGCCGCGGGCCGCGAACTGGGCTGCACCCAGCCCGCCGTCAGTCAGCAGATGAAGGCCCTGGAAGCCTCCGTCGGCACTCCTGTGCTGATCCGCACGGGCCGCGAGATGCGCCTGACCCAGGCCGGCGAGGCGCTGGTGCGGCACGCCGCCGGGATCCTCGCCGGGCTCACGGCCGCGGAGGAGGAGGTCGCCGCCATCGCCGGGCTGCGGGCGGGGCGGGTCCGGCTCGTCTCCTTCCCCAGCGGCAGCTCCACCCTCGTGCCGACGGCCCTCGCAGCGCTGCGCGACGCGCACCCCGGCACCCGGGTCTTCCTCGAGGAGGCCGAACCGCCCGCGTCCGTCGGCATGCTGCGCGAGGGCGACTGCGACGTGGCGCTCGCCTTCCGCTACGAGGGGGCGGCGGGTGCCGAGGAGTGGGAGGACCTCGTCGTACGGCCGCTGCTGACGGACCGGCTCGTCGCGCTCGTGCCGGAGCGGCACCGGCTCGCGGGCGCGGAGTCCGTCGCCATCGGCGAGCTCGCGCGGGAGCCGTGGATCGCGGGCTGCCCGCGCTGCCGCGGCCAGCTGGTCGAGGTGTGCGCGGCGGCCGGCTTCACTCCGCGCATCGACTTCGCGACCGACGACTACCCGGCGGTCGCCGGCCTGGTCGGCGCCGGTCTGGGCGTGGCCGTGCTGCCCCAGCTGGCCGTCGAGTCCGTACGGCCCCGGGGGGTACGGGCCGTGACGCTGGAACCGGCGGTGCGCCGGGAGATCGTCGCGCTCACCCTGCCCGACCTCGCACAGGTCCCGGCGGTGGCGGCGACGCTCGACCAACTGGCACGGGCGGGCCACCGCTAGCCACTGCGGAACCGCGTCGGGCCACTGCGGAACCGCGTCAAAAACCAACGGCACGCGTGCGCGTGCCTGTCTCGCAGAAACGTTCCTTCAATTGTTCGAGGCGGCGTGCCCGCCGGATGCCGACGCCGACACCAGCCGGTTGCGCGCCCGCCCCATCAGCTCTTCCCGCTCGTCCTCGGTCAGGCCGCCCCACACGCCGTACGGTTCACGCACCGCCAGTGCGTGGGCGGCGCACTCGGCACGCACAGGGCACCTCATGCAGACCTCTTTGGCCGAGTTCTCGCGAGCGCTCCGAGCCGCACCGCGCTCGCCCTCCGGATGGAAGAAGAGCGAGCTGTCCACACCGCGACAGGCAGCCAGCAGCTGCCAGTCCCACAGGTCCGCGTTCGGTCCGGGAAGGCGGGAGAAATCTGCCATTACGTGACCCCTTGTAGCCGTTCTGGGCGGATCCGGTGTCCACGACCGTACAACTACGATCTAAGGAGATGAAAATATGACTCATTGCGAATCTAGCTCTAAACACTGGCAAAGCGGAAGAAATGGGTCTGAATGGGGCATAGGTTGTGATGAAAGTTGGAGGGTCTGTTGCGCATGTCTGCACCGTGTCCGGCCCCTCACGTAGAGTGCCGAAGATGTCAGCCGCCCCCGTAACTCTTTCGAGTGACCGTCGTTGAGAGTGCGAGGCGGTTGACGGAACAAGTGCTCGGGCAGGTGTCCGAGACGGTCGACCGCACAGGTGACGATTTCGTACCAGCCTGGAGGCTCAAGGTGACGCGCATCAGCTGCGGAGGGCGGCCATGACTTCCGTCCTCGTCTGCGACGACTCCCCGCTTGCCCGAGAGGCGCTCCGTCGCGCGGTCGCAACCGTGCCCGGCGTAGAGCGCGTGACGACGGCGGCCAACGGCGAGGAAGTCCTCCGCCGCTGGGGGGCCGACCGCTCGGACCTGATTCTGATGGACGTACGCATGCCCGGTCTGGGTGGCGTCGAGACGGTCCGGCGGCTGCTGTCCGCCGACCCCGGTGCGCGCATCATCATGCTCACCGTCGCCGAGGACCTGGACGGCGTGGCCCTCGCGGTCGCCGCCGGTGCCCGCGGCTATCTGCACAAGGACGCCTCCCGCGCGGAGCTCCGCGCGACGGTGACGCAGGCACTGGCCGACCCGACCTGGCGGCTCGCCCCGCGCCGGCTGCGCTCGGCCGAGATGGGCGCCGCGCCGACGCTCACGGCGCGTGAGATCCAGGTTCTCGAAGGCATGAGCCACGGCCGCTCGAACGCGGAGATCGGCCGCGAGCTGTTCCTCTCCGAGGACACCGTCAAGACGCACGCCCGGCGCCTGTTCAAGAAGCTCGGCGCCTCGGACCGGGCCCACGCCGTGGCGCTCGGCTTCCGGTGGGGTCTGGTGCGCTAGGGCCTGTCGTTTGGATCGGGCCGGCTTCGACACGCGGCCTCCGGCGCGGGCCGGAGAGCGGGGGCACGCGGATGCCCCCGCGCGAGCCGTACCCGCGCGTGCGGGAGCCGGCGGCCGACGGCAGCGCCGGTGGGGGTTTCCTTCCCCCGGCCGGGCGAGGTCGAGAGCTCGGGCGGATGCGCGCGAGGACCCACGTCCCCGGGACGATCCGAACAGCAGGCCCCAGGGGCGATCGCGGGTGTGGCGGCGGTCGCAGTGGGGGCACGGAAAGCCAGGTCGGCGGGGGCGGGCCGGGGGTCCGCCGGGTGCCCGCTGCTCGTTTCGCCGCGGATGCCGCATCCTTGAGGGTGTGGAGTTCCTCGGGGACGAGTCGGTCGAGCGGAAGGGGAGGGCGCAGGGGATGAGTTCCGGCGCACCTGCTCATAACGCTTCGGTGCACAACAACGGGCGCGGTGCCACGGACCCGGCGGCCGCAAGGCACCATGGACCGATGCGCGACGACGAGGCGGTCAATGCCCAAGGGGCGATCGGCGCGCTCGTCCACCGCGCCGTCGACGGGGACGAGCAGGCCACGCACGACCTGCTCGCGCATGTCCACCCCCTGGCCCTGCGCTACTGCCGCACCCGTCTGTCCCGCCTCCCGGGCGACGCCCGGCACTTCGTGGAGGACCTCGCCCAGGAGGTCTGCGTGGCGGTGCTCCTCGCACTGCCCCGCTACCGGGACACCGGGCGCCCTTTCGAGGCCTTCGTCTTCGCGATCGCCGCGCACAAGGTCGCCGACCTCCAGCGCGCGGCGATGCGGCACCCGGGCTCGACGGCCGTCCCCTCGGACGAGATGCCCGAGCGGCCCGACGACTCCCTGGGTCCGGAGGAGCGGGCGCTGCTGAGCAGCGATGCCGAATGGGCCAAGAAGCTGCTGGCCAACCTCCCGGAGAACCAGCGGGAGCTGCTGCTGCTGCGGATCGCGGTGGGGTTGACGGCGGAGGAGACGGGTCAGATGTTGGGAATGTCACCCGGCGCGGTCCGTGTGGCCCAGCACCGGGCCCTGAGCAGGCTGAGGGCGCTCGCCGAGCAGTAGTGCCTTCGTTGAACAGGGACTGCGCCGGTTCCGTACGAAGATACGAAGCCCCCGGTCAGGCGGAACGCTGGAATTCGGGCTCCCTGCTTCCCGTTAGCATGGACATCCGCACCGATCAAGGCCATTTGGGGAAGGTGTCATGACTGCCAACGTCGACGGCGTGCCCGAGAAATTCGCGACACTCGGGCTGACCTACGACGACGTGCTGCTGCTGCCGGGTGCATCCGAGGTGCTCCCCAACGCGGTCGACACCTCGTCCCGCATCTCCCGCAACGTCCGGGTGAACATCCCGCTGCTCTCCGCGGCGATGGACAAGGTCACCGAGTCCCGCATGGCGATCGCCATGGCCCGCCAGGGCGGCGTCGGCGTGCTGCACCGCAACCTCTCCGTCGAGGACCAGGTCAACCAGGTCGACCTGGTGAAGCGCTCCGAGTCCGGCATGGTCACCGACCCCATCACGGTGCACCCGGACGCGACGCTGGCCGAGGCCGACGCCCTGTGCGCCAAGTTCCGCATCAGCGGCGTCCCCGTCACCGACCCGGCCGGCAAGCTGCTCGGCATCGTCACCAACCGTGACATGGCCTTCGAGACCGACCGCACCCGTCAGGTGCGCGAGGTCATGACCCCGATGCCGCTGGTCACCGGCAAGGTCGGCATCTCCGGCGCCGACGCCATGGAACTGCTGCGCCGCCACAAGATCGAGAAGCTTCCCCTGGTCGACGACGCGGGCGTGCTCAAGGGCCTCATCACGGTCAAGGACTTCGTCAAGGCCGAGCAGTACCCCAACGCCGCGAAGGACGCCGAGGGCCGCCTGATCGTCGGTGCCGCCGTCGGCGCCAGCCCCGAGGCGCTCGAGCGGGCCCAGGCGCTGGCCGAGGCCGGGGTGGACTTCCTGGTCGTCGACACCTCGCACGGCCACAACAGCAACGCCCTGAGCTGGATGTCGAAGATCAAGTCGAGCGTCGGCGTCGACGTGATCGGCGGCAACGTCGCCACCCGCGACGGCGCCCAGGCGCTGATCGACGCCGGCGTCGACGGCATCAAGGTGGGCGTGGGCCCCGGCTCGATCTGCACCACGCGCGTGGTCGCCGGCATCGGTGTCCCCCAGGTCACGGCCATCTACGAGGCGTCCCTCGCGGCCCGCCCGGCGGGCGTCCCGCTGATCGGCGACGGCGGTCTGCAGTACTCCGGCGACATCGGCAAGGCCCTGGCCGCCGGCGCCGACACGGTGATGCTGGGCAGCCTCCTCGCCGGCTGTGAGGAGTCGCCGGGCGAGCTGCAGTTCATCAACGGCAAGCAGTTCAAGTCCTACCGCGGGATGGGCTCGCTCGGCGCGATGCAGTCCCGGGGCCAGGGCCGGTCGTACTCGAAGGACCGCTACTTCCAGGCCGAGGTGGCCTCCGACGACAAGCTCGTGCCCGAGGGCATCGAGGGCCAGGTGCCCTACCGCGGCCCGCTGGCCAACGTGCTGCACCAGCTCGTCGGCGGTCTGCGCCAGACCATGGGCTACGTGGGCGCCGCCACCATCGAGGAGATGGAGACCAAGGGCCGCTTCGTCCGGATCACCTCGGCGGGCCTCAAGGAGAGCCACCCGCACGACATCCAGATGACGGTCGAGGCGCCGAACTACAGCCGTAGCAAGTGACGGCCCCGCGCGCGTGAGGCACGGCGAGGGCGGCCCCGGAGCATCCGGGGCCGCCCTCGCCGTGCCCGTCGGCGATACTGGAAGACGCTGAAACGCAACAGGGAAAGGCCACCAACGTGACTGAGATCGAGATCGGGCGCGGCAAGCGCGGCCGCCGGGCGTACGCCTTCGACGACATCGCCGTCGTCCCCAGCCGCCGTACGCGGGACCCGAAGGAGGTCTCGATCGCCTGGCAGATCGACGCCTACCGCTTCGAGCTGCCGTTCCTGGCCGCTCCCATGGACTCGGTCGTCTCCCCGGCCACCGCCATCCGCATCGGCGAGCTCGGCGGCCTGGGCGTGCTGAACCTCGAAGGTCTGTGGACGCGGTACGAGGACCCGCAGCCGCTGCTCGACGAGATCGCCGAGCTGCCCGCCGACGCGGCGACCCGGCGCCTTCAGGAGATCTACGCCGCGCCCATCAAGGAGGAGCTGATCGGCGCGCGGATCAAGGAGGTGCGCGACTCGGGCGTGGTCACGGCCGCCGCGCTCTCCCCGCAGCGCACGGCCCAGTTCTCCAAGGCCGTCGTCGACGCGGGCGTGGACCTCTTCGTCATCCGCGGTACGACGGTCTCGGCGGAGCACGTCTCCGGTTCGCACGAGCCGCTGAACCTGAAGCAGTTCATCTACGAGCTGGACGTCCCGGTGATCGTCGGCGGCTGCGCCACGTACACCGCGGCCCTGCACCTGATGCGCACGGGCGCGGCGGGCGTGCTGGTCGGCTTCGGCGGCGGCGCCGCGCACACCACGCGCAACGTGCTGGGCATCCAGGTCCCGATGGCCACCGCGGTCGCCGACGTGGCCGCGGCCCGCCGCGACTACATGGACGAGTCCGGCGGCCGGTACGTGCACGTGATCGCGGACGGCGGTGTCGGCTGGTCCGGTGACCTGCCCAAGGCGATCGCCTGCGGCGCCGACGCGGTCATGATGGGCTCCCCGCTCGCCCGCGCGACCGACGGCCCGGGCAAGGGCAACCACTGGGGCATGGAGGCCGTGAACGAGGAGCTGCCGCGCGGCCAGAAGGTCGACCTCGGCACGGTCGGCACCCTCGAGGAGATCCTCACCGGCCCGTCCCACACCCCCGACGGTTCGATGAACCTCTTCGGTGCGCTGCGGCGGGCGATGGCCACGACCGGGTACAGCGAGCTGAAGGAGTTCCAGCGGGTCGAGGTGACGGTGGCGGACTCGCAGCACCGGCGGTAGTCGGTAGCCCCCAGGACGAGGAAGGGCCTGGTCACTCGGGTGAGTGACCGGGCCCTTTCGCGTGCGCAACTGGCCCTGACGGGGCGCGTGTTGCCGTATGAGGGCGCGTGGTTGCCTTCGGGCCGGATGGTGCGGTGGAGGGCGGTTCCGAGGCGCTGGTGTCCGTGATCGGCGCCCAGGCTCTTCTGGGCGCCCCCTTCCAAGGACACGGTTCCGGACCCCGGCCCCTCGGGGCCCGGCCCGATTCCGACGTGCTGCCTACCGGGCCAATGGGTGGCGTCGTGGAAGGGGGCGCCCATGGGACGCCACCGCAAGCCCACCCGCTGGGACCGACTCCGTCTTCGGATGGTGCAGTGCCGGAGGAGGTGGATCTTGCGACTTTTCGGATGGTGAGCGGCCGCCCCCACGAAGACTGGGGGCGGACACTCCGTGATCCATCCAGAAGCCTGCCGCAGTGGCCTCTGCGGTGGGCTCCGCCGTCTCCCAAGGTACTGGCGGCGGGGTGCCCCGCGCCACCAGCCCAGGGGGCTCAGCGCCCCCACGCGCCCCTCTTCACAACCGATGAGCCGCCCCCGTAGGCGCCGCCCCCCGCGTGTCCAGCAGCAGCTGTGCCTTCACCGACAGGCCTTGCAGGTCGTACGTGCGGTGCTGCTGGAGGAGGATGGTCAGGTCCGCGTCGGCGACCGCCTCGTAGAGGGAGTCCACGCGGGGGACGGGGCGGTCCAGGACGCTCCAGGCGGGGACGTGCGGGTCGTGGTAGCTGACCGAGGCGCCCAGTTCCATCAGGCGCAGGGCGATCTCCTGCGCGGGGGTGCCGTGCAGGTCGGCGAGGTCGGGCTTGTAGGTGACGCCCAGGAGCAGCACACGTGCGCCGCGGGCCGACTTGCCGTGCTCGTTGAGGAGCGTGGCGGCGCGCTGGACGACGTAGCCGGGCATCCGGCTGTTGACCTGCTGGGCCAGTTCCACCATGCGCAGGGTGCGGCCGCCGTGGGCGGTCAGGTCCTGCGGGACGGCGTGGCCGCCGACGCCGGGGCCGGGGCGGAAGGCCTGGAAGCCGAACGGCTTGGTCTCCGCACAGCGGACGACGTCCCACAGGTCGACGCCCAGGTCGTGGCAGAGGACGGCCATCTCGTTGACGAGGGCGATGTTGACGTGCCGGTAGTTGGTCTCCAGGAGCTGCACGGTCTCCGCCTCGCGGGGTCCACGCGCGCGTACCACCTTGTCGGTGAGCCGTCCGTAGAAGGCGGCGGCCGACTCCGTGCAGGCCGGGGTGAGGCCGCCGATGACCTTGGGGGTGTTGGCGGGGGTGAAGTCGCGGTTGCCGGGGTCGACGCGGCTGGGGGAGTAGGCGAGGTGGAAGTCGCGTCCCGCGCGCAGACCCGATCCCTCTTCGAGGAGGGGGCGCAGGATTGCCTCTGTCGTCCCTGGGTACACAGGTGACTCCAGGATCACAGTGGTGTGCGGGCGCAGGTGGGCGGCCAGGGTGCGGGCGGCCGCCTCCAGCTGGCTCAGGTCCAGTCCGCCGTCCGCGCCCCGCGGGGTCGGTGCGCAGATGACCGCGGTGCGCACCCGGCCGAGTTCGGCGGCGTTCGTGGTCGGGCGGAAGCCCCCCGAGAGCATCCGGCGCTGTTCGGCGGGGCTGAGCGAGCCGGCCTCGGGGCCGGTCCGGTAGCCGATGGTGGCGACGCCGGCGGCGACGGCGGCCTGAGCCAGGGGCAGGCCGTAAGGGCCGAGTCCGATGACGGCGAGATCTGCGGGCATGGCGTGGCCGTCCTTCCCGATAGCCGAAGTGGGACAGGTGCGCAAGCCCTGTGGACAGGACGGGCGAGTGCAATGTCAGACTAGGAGTAAATATGACCGATATGCGGGATTTCTCGCCCGAGTTTCGGTGAGTCTTCCGTGGGCGTTGTCCACAGGCTGACGGCCCGTGGTGGCTGAAGTCGGGCAACACGGTCAGAATTTGGGCATGGGGGATACGGACGGGGTCTCACCCGACGGGTGCGGCCGGCGCGACCGATGAGCTGGAGGCAGCGGTGAGGACAGCGATACTCGGGCCGGCGCAGCGCGCCGAGTCACTCGCATCTATGGCCGAGCGCGAACTGGACGTGCTGGTGGTGGGCGCAGGCGTGGTCGGTGCGGGCACCGCCTTCGACGCGGCGACCCGGGGCCTGTCCACGGGACTGATCGAGGCGCGTGACTGGGCGTCCGGCACCTCCAGTCGGTCCAGCAAGCTGATCCACGGCGGCCTGCGCTACCTGGAGATGCTCGACTTCGCGCTCGTACGGGAGGCCCTGAAGGAGCGCGGCCTGCTGCTGGAGCGGCTCGCACCGCATCTGGTGAAGCCCGTGCCGTTCCTGTACCCCTTGCAGCACAAGGGCTGGGAGCGCCTGTACGCCGGGTCGGGCGTCGCGATGTACGACGCCATGTCCATGGCCCGAGGTCATGGCCGGGGCCTGCCGATGCACCGCCATCTGACCCGCTCTCACGCCCTGCGCGTCGCGCCCTGCTTGAAGAAGGACGCGCTGGTCGGGGCGCTCCAGTACTACGACGCCCAGATGGACGACGCCCGCTACGTGGCGACCCTGGTGCGTACGGCGGTGGCGTACGGCGCGAAGGCCGCCAACCGCGCACGCGTGACGGGCTTCCTGCGCGAGGGCGAGCGGGTCGTCGGAGCGAAGGTGCAGGACGTCGAGGCGGGCGGGGAGTACGAGATCCGCGCCAAACAGGTCGTCAACGCGACCGGCGTGTGGACGGACGACACACAGGCGATGGTCGGGGAGCGCGGTCAGTTCCACGTACGGGCGTCCAAGGGCATCCACCTGGTCGTACCGCGCGACCGGATCCACTCCACGACCGGCCTGATCCTGCGCACGGAGAAGTCCGTGCTGTTCGTCATCCCCTGGGGCCGGCACTGGATCGTCGGGACGACGGACACCGACTGGGACCTGGACAAGGCCCATCCGGCCGCGTCCAGCGCGGACATCGACTACCTGCTGGAGCACGTGAACTCGGTGCTCGCGGTGCCGCTCACCAGGGACGACGTCCAGGGCGTGTACGCGGGCCTGCGGCCGCTGCTCGCGGGCGAGTCGGACGCCACCAGCAAGCTGTCGCGCGAGCACACCGTGGCGCATCCGGTGCCCGGGCTCGTCGTCGTGGCGGGCGGCAAGTACACCACCTACCGGGTCATGGCCAAGGACGCGGTGGACGCGGCGGTGCACGGGCTCGACATGCGCGTCGCCGAGTGCGTCACCGAGGACGTGCCGCTGCTGGGCGCCGAGGGCTACCGGGCGCTGTGGAACGCGCGGGCGCGGATCGCGGTCCGGACCGGACTCCATGTGGTGCGGGTGGAACACCTGCTGAACCGGTACGGCACGCTGGCCGAGGAGATCCTCGCCCTCATCGCCGAGAACCCGTCGCTGGGCGAGCCCTTGCCGGCGGCCGACGACTATCTGCGCGCCGAGATCGTGTACGCGGCCTCGCACGAGGGGGCGCGGCACCTGGACGACGTGCTGACCCGGCGGACGCGCATCTCCATCGAGACCTTCGACCGGGGCACGCGCAGCGCACGCGAAGCCGCCGAGCTGATGGCGCCGGTCCTCGGCTGGGACAAGGACCAGATCGAGCGCGAGGTCCAGCACTACGAGAAGCGGGTGGAGGCGGAGCGGGAGTCGCAGCGGCAGCCGGACGACCTGACGGCGGACGCGGCGCGGCTGGGCGCGCCGGACATCGTGCCGCTGTAGGCGCGCTGTTTCAGGGGCGCGCGGACGGGGTTCGTGCGATCACCCCGGACATCACCCGAACGAGTGTCGGGAACCGGCATCTTCGTTCGGGACCCGGTCGTTCTATGAGGTGCGGGGGCAGAACTCGGCCGCGAGCACCGCGGGTTCGAGACCGGGATCTGCGACCGCGTCCGTGTTCACACGGAAGGTGAGGACACGCCGGCCGTCGACGGTGGCTGCGGTGCGCACGTAGCTGCCGGATATGTGCCCGTTGTGCCCCCACACCGTGATGCCGCACGGCAGTTTCTCGGGGAACAGGCCCATGCCGTACGCGCCGTGTGCGGCACGGGTGTCGAGCATCTCGCGCAGCCGGCGCGGGCAGCAGTCGCCCGCCGAGCAGGGCCGAGTAGAAGCGGTCCAGATCGGCGAGCGTGGTCACCAACTCGCCCGCGGCGCTGGCCACCCGCGGGTCGAGATCGGTGACGTCGGTTCCGTCGGCGGCGTAGGCGCGGCCGTGCGGAGAGGGCAGCGAGGAGCGGGAGCCGGGGAAGGAGGTGCCCGTCAGACCCAGGGGAGTGATGATGCGGCGCTCGGCCTCGGTGGCGTACGAGTGACCGGTGACCTGCTCGACGACCAGGCCGAGCAGGACGTAGTTGGTGTTCGAGTAGGAGAAGCGGCCGCGTTCGGCCGGGGGGTGGGTGAGTGCGATGCGTACGGCCTGACGGGGTGTGACGGGTGTGGTTCCGCCGGTGTCCTTGGTGTAGTCGTACAGGCCGCTGGTGTGGGTGAGCAGGGAACGCAGGGTCAGCGCGCGGCCGTCGTTGCCCGCTCCCCGCACCAGGCCCGGCAGGTGCTGCTCCACGGTGTCGGACAGTGACAGCCGGTGCTCGGCGGCCAGTTGCAGCACGACCGTCGCGATGAACGTCTTCGTGACGCTGCCGGCGCGGAAGTGGTCCGACCGGGCGATTCCCTGTCCGGCGTGGGCATAGCGGGTGGTGGTTCCCTCCAGGGCGAGCAGGGCCGCGGCGGGTGCTCTGCCCTGGGTCACCAGCAGCGGGAGCACCGCGTTCGTGGGCGGGACGGAGAGAGCCGACGAGTCGGCCGGAGGCAGGCCGAGGAGGGCGACGGACACAGGCAGGGCCAGCAATGTCCGAAAGGGCGGCACACGGGCTCCTCCCTCGTCGGGGCGTCAGGGGCCCATCATGCAAGGCGGCGCGCGGTGTGCCGCACCCGGGTTCCGGGCGGGCCTGCCCGCGGGGGCGTTCCGCCAGGGGGCCCCTGGGCGCTGGGCACTTGTCGGGTGAGAGACAATGGAGGCTCTGTCAGGGCGGGTTGTATGAGGGGACGCATGTCGGAGGCGGAGCGGGCGGGCACATCTCGTCAGGACACTCGTCAGGGCAACAGGGAGCGTCTCCTCGCGGGGCGTTACCGGCTGGGCAAGGTGCTCGGCCGCGGCGGCATGGGCACGGTGTGGCGGGCCCAGGACGAGACCCTGGGACGGACGGTCGCCGTCAAGGAGCTGCGGTTTCCGTCGAACATCGACGAGGAGGAGAAGCGGCGGCTGATCACGCGGACGCTGCGCGAGGCCAAGGCGATCGCGCGGATCCGCAACAACAGCGCCGTGACGGTCTTCGACGTGGTTCAGGAGGACGACCGGCCCTGGATCGTGATGGAGCTCGTCGAGGGCAAGTCGCTCGCCGAGGTCATACGGGAGGACGGCCTGCTCGAGCCGAAGCGGGCAGCCGAGGTCGGGCTCGCCGTCCTGGACGTGCTGCGGTCCGCGCACCGCGAAGGCATCCTGCACCGCGATGTGAAGCCGTCGAACGTGCTGATCGCCGAGGACGGCCGGGTCGTGCTCACGGACTTCGGGATCGCCCAGGTCGAGGGCGACCCGTCCATCACCTCGACCGGCATGCTCGTCGGCGCGCCCTCCTACATCTCCCCGGAGCGGGCGCGCGGCCACAAGCCGGGCCCGGCCGCCGACCTGTGGTCGCTCGGCGGGCTGCTGTACGCGGCGGTGGAGGGCGCGCCGCCCTACGACAAGGGGTCGGCCATAGCGACCCTCACGGCGGTGATGACCGAGCCGTTGGAGGAGCCGAAGAACGCCGGCCCGCTGAAGGACGTCATCCACGGGCTGCTCACCAAGGACCCCGCCAAGCGGCTCGACGACGCGGGCGCCAGGGCGATGCTGAACTCGGTCATCCACGCACCCGAGCCGGCCGCCGAACCGGAGCCGGTGGACGCGACGAAGGTCGTGCCGCTGCCGGCCCAGCCGGACAAGACCTCGGGCAAGGGGAGTTCGGCGGGTTCCGGGAGCAAGCGGGGCGAGGAAGCCGGGGAGCGGTTGCGCGGGGCGCTGCGTTCCGTGCGCAAGGCCACCGCGGGAACGGCCGGGGCGTCGGCCGCGTCCCGGACCGAGTCCGAGGCGGGTACGGCCGCTTCCGGACCGCAGGGCGCGAAGGCCGGGGCCGGGGACACGGGTGCGTCCGCGTCGAAGCCGGGTCCGGCGTCGTCCGCGGGGGCGGCCGCCGGAGCCGGTGAGCGGGGTGCGCAGGGGGCGCGGGCGGCTTCCGGAGGCCGGAGTTCGGGGTGGCCCGTCATGCCGCCGCCGGACCTGCCGCCGCGGCCGCGCCCCGCGCCGCCCAGGGCGCCGCTCACCGATGTGGTGCCGCGGCGGGCCCTGATGATCATCGCGGTGGTCGTGGCGCTCGCCGTGATCGGCACCGTGCTCGCCCTCGCGCTCAGCGGAGACGACAAGGGCCCGAAGGGGGCCGCCGCCGGCTCGAGCGGCGACAAGACCGTCGCCACCGCGTCGAGCAGCGCCGATACCAAGGGCGACGAGACCGACGGCACGCGCACCGACAGCGCGACGACGCAGCCCGCACCGTCGAAGCCCACCTCGAACAGCACGGCCGGCGACCAAGCGGGCGGGTCTGCCGGTGGCGGCGGCAAGGGCACCGCCGCGCAGTCGACGCACCAGGGCAGCCAGGGCTACTCGATCGGACTGCCGAAGGGGTGGACGTACCGGTCCACGGGTGCCGCGGGCGACCGGTTCACCGGGCCCGACGGGCAGAAGCTGCTCATCGCCTGGACGTCCACGCCCAAGGGCGACCCGGTGGCGGACTGGAAGAGCCAGGAGCGCTACATGCAGCGCGCGCAGTACAGGAAGATCCGAATAGAGCAGGTGGACTACCGCGGCTGGAACACGGCCGACTGGGAGTTCACCTACGTGGAGGGCGGCACCAAGTACCGGACGATCGACCGCGGTTTCGTCGTCGACGACCGACAGGGCTACGCGCTGATGTACACGGCGAAAGCGGCCGACTGGGACGGTGAGCTGCGCAAGGAGACCTGGCGGACGCTGACGAAGACCTTCGAACCCAAGTCCTGAGCATGAGCGGCCCCGGGTTTGGGGAGTGAGATCTGGCATCCCCACAATGTGGGTTGTCTGCGGCACGTATCGTAAATGTTTGCGGACCGTGCGCAGCCGGAACGGACCGTGGGGCGAACGGATGTGACCGACCAGGCTGCCGGGGGAGGCAACGTGGACGACTATGCGGGACGGGTGCTCGCCGACCGCTACCGCCTGCCGCTGCCGCCGTCCGACGAGTACGAACTCACCGAGTCCCGGGCCTTCGACACCTACAGCGGACAGGAAGTCCTGGTCAGGCAGGTGCCGTTGCCGGAGGTGGTCGAGGCGGAGGTCCTCGACGCGGAGGGGCTGCCCGACGGCTTCACGGCACGTGACGGTGGCGCGCGCAGGCCCGGCGCCCGTCCGGGCACCCGGCGGCCCACGGATCCGGTGGTACGGCGCGCCGTCGAGGCCGCGCAGGCCGCGGCGGCGATTCCCGACCATCCCCGACTCGACCAGGTCTTCGACGTGTTCGCCGAGGGCGGCTCGCTGTGGATCGTCAGCGAACTGGTGGCGGCGCGTCCGCTGGCGGCGCTGCTCGCCGAGAAGCCGCTGACGCCGTACCGGGCGGCCGAGGTGGCCTCCGACGTCCTCATGGCGCTACGGGTGCTGCATGCCCATGGCTGGGTGCACCGGAACATCACCGCGCGGACGGTCCTCGTCTGCGACGACGGACGGGTGATGCTGACCGGGCTGGCGGTGGGCGCGGCGGAGGAGGCGCTGTGCGGGTACGACCCCGTTCCGGCCCCGGTTTTGGACGAGCCCGGCCAGGAGGCCGGCGGTTCCGGGCTGGTCGATGGCGCCGGCGGCCCGGGAGGCATCGGCGGCGCGGCCGATCCCGAGGCCTCGCGGCGTGCCGCCATAGAGGCTCGGGAGGCCCGGGGGCTGCCGACGGCCGGAGCCGGTCCGGGGAGCGGGGGCTCGGCCGTACCGGCCCACCGGAGCGTGGAGGACAGCGAGGACCCGAGGGCCGCGCGAGCCGGGGCGATCGCGGCCTACCGGGCGGGTGCCCGGGCCGCCGCCCGGGTCCAGGAAACGCAGAACGGCCGGGCGGCACTGCCGGGCGCCCGGTCCGCCCCGGACCGCGGGCCCGGGCCGCACGGCGACGGCTCGGCGCAGTCGCCGTACGTCCCCGGGCAGAGCACAGGGGCCGGTGCGGCCCCGCCGGGGCAGATAGCCGACCCCTACGGCGTGGGCGGCGCCCCCCGCACGACCGCCTGGCACGGTGCCACGCCCCGCGGCGGAACGGGCAGCGCGTCCTCGCCGCAGGGACACGAGCAGACGGCTCTCCCCCCGGCCTCGGACCCCGCTGCCCCCAGCGAGCCCACCCGGTGGGACGACCTGGTCGCCCACACCCCCGCACCCCGGCGCGGTCCGGCCACGGCCCTGGCCGCCGAGCGGGCGCGGCAGGCGCGGATGGCCGTGGTGGGGCCCGTGACGGAGCGCTGGGCGCCGGAGCAGGCCGGACCCGTTCACGAGAACTGGCAGTTGGCCGCGCCGATCGGCCCCGCCACCGACCTGTGGGCGCTCGGCGCGCTGCTCTTCAGGGCCGTGCAGGGGCATGCGCCCTACCCGGAGGAGTCGACGGCCGAGCTGGTGCAGATGGTGTGCGCGGAACCGCCCGCCTACGCCGAGGAGTGCGGGCCGCTCCGGCCGGTGGTCGAGTCGCTGCTGCGTCAGGACCCGACCGAGCGCCTCGACTTCGAGGAACTGCGCGGCTGGCTGCGCTCGCTCGTGCGCTCGGCGCCCGAGCCGGAGGCCGGTGTGCACGTCGTCGCGGCGCCGCCCGCCGACGCGAGCCGGCTGCCCGTCGTACGCCGCCGGGGCGAGCTCGTGCGCAGGCGGCGGGCCGGGCTGCCCGCGCACCACGGGCGCCACAAGCGGGCCAGGAAGGAGTCGCGGTCGCCGCACCGCCTCGGCCGCACCCTGCTCGTGCTCGTGCTGCTCGCGATGGCCGCCGCGATCGCCTACGCCATGCTCTTCATGCCCAAGTCGCAGACCGACGGCGCGCGGGGCACGGACCGCACCGGTGCCGCCGGTGAGGTCAGCCGGGCGCCCGAGCCCGACGCCAGCGGCGAGCCCCGGCCCGACCAGGCGTCGCCCGAGCCGGAGAAGAGCCCCTCGACGTCGGCCGGTTCCACGCAGACGCAGACCACCGGCCCCGAGGTCGCCGACGGCTTCACCCTGCGCAAGGACTCGGCGGGCTTCCAGGTCGCCGTCGCCAAGGGCTGGGACCGCACCCCGGGGAACGGCAGCGGCCAGGTCGTCTACGCGAAGGGCGACTTCGAGCTCATCGTCGTACCGGGCCGGGACAGCGCGTCGGAGTACGGCAGCGATCCGATGGCCTACCAGCGGGAGGAGGAGCGCGAATTGCAGCCGTACCGCGACTCCAGCTGGGCCACCTCCACGGGGCTGAAGACGATCGAGGTCGGCGGGCGGACCATGGCCGAGGGGCAGTTCACCTGGACCGGCGACGACGGGGGCGAGCTGTATGTGCGCAACCTCGCGATGCTGGTCGACGGGCGGTACCACGTGGTCCAGGTACGCGGCCCGGAGTCCGAACGGGACGAGGTGACGCGGCTGTACGAGCAGGCGGCGGCGACCTACAAGGCGACGAAGTGAGGTCCGTGCCTGCTGCGCCCGAAACGTCCTGAAACACACCCTGAGCAACGCCCTGAACCGTTCGCCGTACGCCGGACTTCACCCCACGGTCCCCTCCTGTCCCGGATGGCGACAACCGTCACAGTGCGGTCACCGTGGTACCCCGCTTGTTCCCTGGGGAAGGGCGGGTCCTTACGCTGACCCTGTCAAGACCATTGCGGGGCAACGTGAATCAGATGCAGGGCCTGCTCGTCGCGGGCCGCTACCGGCTTGCCGACTCCATCGGCAGTGGCGGCATGGGCCGGGTATGGCGCGCACATGACGAAGTGCTGCACCGGTCCGTCGCCATCAAGGAGCTGACGGCTGCCCTCTACGTCTCCGAGAGCGAGCAGGCCATCCTGCTGGCGCGCACCCGGGCCGAGGCCAGGGCCGCCGCGCGGATCAACCACTCCGCGGTCGTCACGGTGCACGACGTGCTGGAGCACGACGGCCGCCCGTGGATCGTGATGGAGCTGGTCGAGGGCCGCTCCCTGGCCGACGCGGTCAAGGAGGAAGGGCGCGTCGAGCCGCGCGAGGCGGCGCGCATCGGCATGTGGGTGCTGCGGGCCCTGCGCGCCGCGCACACCGCCGGCGTCCTGCACCGCGACGTCAAGCCGGGCAATGTCCTCCTCGCCCGGGACGGACGTGTGCTGCTCACCGACTTCGGCATCGCACAGATCGAGGGCGACACCACCATCACCCGGACCGGAGAGGTCGTCGGCTCGGTCGACTATCTGGCGCCCGAGCGCGTACGCGGCCACGACCCCGGCGCGTCCTCCGACCTGTGGGCGCTCGGCGCGACGCTCTACACGGCGGTGGAGGGCCGGTCGCCGTTCCGCCGCACCACACCGCTGACCACCATGCAGGCCGTGGTCGAGGAGGAAGCCGCCGAGCCTCAGCACGCGGGTCCGCTCACGCCCGTCATCACCGCCCTGCTGCGCAAGGACCCGGCCACCCGGCCCGACGCGTCCGAAGCCGAGCAGATGCTCGCCGAGGCGGCGGAGGGACGGCGCCCGAGCGCGGCACACGTGTACGTGCCGACGCGGCACGGGTCGTACGGACATCAGGGGCCCCACGAGCAGCCGCGGACCGGTGTCACCAGGCCGCACCAGACCACCGTCACCCAGGTCGGCCCGTCCGCCGCGCCCCCGAAAGGGGGGCGCCGTCTGCGAACGGCCGCCCTCGTCGTCGCCCTTGCCGCGGTCATCGGTGCGGGAGCCGCGGTCGTGCTGCAGCAATTCGGCACGGCCGGCCCGGCAACTCCGCCTCTGCGTCGACTCCGAGCGCCAGTGCCACGCCGAGTGACGAGGGCGGTCAGGGGGTGGTTCCAGCCGGTTGGGTGCGGCGCCACGACCCGGTGGGCTTCAGCATCCCCCTGCCCAAGGGGTGGAAGCGGTCCGTCTCCATCGACCAGGACGGCCTCCAGCAGGTCGACTACTCGCCCGACAAGGGCAAGCACCTCGTGCGGGTCGCCGTCGACACCGCACCGGACTTCAGCACCTCTTACGAGCACATGAGCAACCTGGAACAGCGGGTCTCACGGCTGCAGGACTACAAGCGTCTGCGCCTCAAGGAGGAGCTTTTCCGCGATCAGCCGGGCGCCCGCTGGGAGTACACGTGGAACGCGCTGGCCAAGGACGCGCCGCACTACTTCCCGGGGCCCTACCGTGCGATCGACGTCGGGTACATGGACGGTGACGGCACCGAGTACTCCATCTACGCGGCCTCACCGACCGACGACTGGGCCACCACCAGGAAGCAGTTCGACTGGATCCTGCGGGGCTTCCAGGAGGGTTGATCGAGAACGTCGTGACCTACGGACGACGACCTCACGGAAGGCGGCCGCGTATCGGCCCAACCGGACATGGCGTGGGCCGATACGTCGTCGCGATGACATTGGTTGTCGCGCCGAGGCTCAGGCCCAGTCCGTGCAAGAACGGACGATCTTGGTTCCTTCCCTGACCGCCACCTGCGCGCCGATGGAGTCGAGATCATCGCCGGAGGGGTTTGCGTATGTGGTGAAGGAGGTAGTCGATCCGTTTCCGTCGTATTCGGTACGCCAGGGCCAGTCCGTCACCCATCCGGTGTAGTGGTCAATGGATCTGAATCTGATGGCCACATGGTGACCGTCGGCAGCGGTGTCCTTGACCCAACCGCTGATGTCCACGTAGTCGGATGTCCAGTTGGTGAACGTCATGCTCCCCGAGGCGCCGGTCACCGAGCACGCGGCTCCGCCACTCGCCGCGTTGGCATTGGTCACTGTGGTCGTGGCGAATATCGCCACCGCTGCGACGCTCGTGACTGAAAAGCGCTTCCATGTGTTTCCCATAAGGAGAAGGTAAGACTTCCATGATTCACATGACAGCATGATTCCAGCCACCCGTTTTGTCTTATATGGGGCACATGTCCTGCTAATTGTCGTGCTTTGTAGCCGTTTTCAAGACTATGTGGCTGAAAATGATCGCCCCCAGGGGTTGTCGCCGCGGTGAGCCGCTGCATCGCTGTGTGGCCGTCCGGCCCGACCTGGTCAAACCCAGCGCCGACGGCCTGCGGGACTCACCGTGGGTGAGTTCTGCAGGCTTGCGTTCGATGCCGGTGGTCATCCAGGGGTCGCCGCCCTGGCAGGCGGAGTTCGGCCAGGATGGGGACGCCCCTGGCGCTCTCAGATGCCCGTAATCCGGTGGGTGCGGGCAGGGTCAGGTCGTGAGTGCGGCCGCAACGCGGGTGAGAGCCACAGCAGTCGGCCGACCGGATCGGTTGGCTCGGACAGGGGCCCATCGGCGACCTGACGCTCGAACGGCCGAATGCGTTCCTCGACACGAGCGTTGAGGCGCCGTTCCATCGCGGTGGCCTCGTCGATCCGATCCAGCATGGTCCGCGCCAAGGCCTGAGCGCGCAGGAGTGTGCCATCGACTGTCTTGGGGCGGCGGCATACTTGGCCGGTCGCCGCCCCGGAAGGCGTGCGTCCCCTGCGGCATCATGGGGCGTATGGGGACCGAGGCAGGCGGCCGTGTCGTCGCGGGCCGTTACCGGCTGGAGGAGAGGCTCGGGCGTGGCGGCATGGGTGTCGTCTGGCGGGCCACCGACCAGTTGCTCGGCCGGCAGGTCGCCGTCAAGGAACTCCCCGTCGATGAGACCCTCTCCGCCGCCCAGGCCCGGCGGCGGCGCGACGGCGTCCTGCGCGAGGCCCGCGCGGTCGCCCAGCTGAGCCATCCGCACGTCATCGTCGTCCACGACGTCGTCGAGGAGGACGAACGCCCCTACATGGTCATGGAACTGGTCGAAGGCGGCTCGCTCGCCGACCGCATCGCCACCGGCGGCCCGGTCGACGCCGCCGAGGCCGCCCGCATCGGCATCGCCCTGCTCGGCGCGCTGAGCACCGCGCACGCGGCCGGTGTGCTGCACCGGGACGTGAAGCCGTCGAACGTGCTGATAGCCGAGGACGGCCGGGTCGTCCTCACCGACTTCGGCATCGCCCAGGTGGCGGGCGCCCCCACGCTCACTGAGAACGGTTCCTTCGTCGGCTCGCCCGAGTACACCGCGCCCGAGCGGATGTCCGGGGCCCGGACCGGGCCCGAGTCCGACCTGTGGTCGCTGGGCGCGCTGCTGTGTGCGGCCCTCAGCGGCGAGTCGCCGTTCCACCGCGACTCGCTGGGCGGCGTCCTGCACGCGGTCGTCGTCGGCGACATACGCCCGCCCGCGCAGGCCGTGCCGCTCCTGCCCGTCGTACAAGGTTTGCTGGACCGCGATCCGGACCGGCGGCTGGACGCGGACCGGGCGGAGCGGATGCTGCGGGCGTTCCGCGAGACGGGCAGGACGCCGCAGGCGCCGCCGCCCGGGTACGCGCCGGCGGTGCGGGGTGCCGCGCACGGACGGCCGCGGGACAACGCCGAGCGGCAACCGCCGCCGTCGACGGACATGCCCGGCCCGGATGAGCAGCACGAGCAGATGCTCCGGCAGCCCACGCGCCGGGTGCTGGTGGCCGCGCTGCTGGTCGCCGCGATGGCCGGGGCGGGTGTGTCGGCGGCGGCACTGCTCATGGACGAGGGCGGCGGGAACGGCGGCCGTACGCCGAAGAGTTCCGCGCCGAAGACGCCTTCGGCCGGCCCGTCCTCCCACGGCACGCGCGCTCCGAGCACTCCTGCGGCCACCAGCGCCACCACCGCCGCCGCCTCGCCCTCGCCCTGACACGGCGTGCGGCCGATGAGCCCCGTACCGGCATGAAGAGGAGATAAGCCCCGGACCGCGTCACGGGTCTGTGACCGGGACGCGTCCGTGCTGGATACGTAGGCGCTGGGCGCGATATGGATGACCTCATGAGCAACAACGGGGGAGCCCGATCCGGGGCCGACGAGCCAACGAGTTTCGCTCTGCAACCACCGAGTCCACCGAATCCGCCGGCGCCGGTACCGGGCAACCCGTACGCGACGCCCACCCAGGTCGTGCCGCCCCAGTCAGCGGCAGCGGTCCAGGATGCAGGTGTCGGGCGACTCATCGCCGGGCGTTACCGGCTGATCGCCAAGCTCGGGCACGGCGGCATGGGCACGGTGTGGCGCGCCAAGGACGAGACGGTGGACCGGGAAGTCGCCGTCAAGGAGCCTCGCGTTCCTGAGTATCTTCCCGAACGCGAACGTGTCAACGCCTTCGAGCGGATGCGCCGCGAGGCACGTGCCGCGGCCCGGCTCGACCACCCGGCGGTGGTCGACGTCCACGACGTCGCGGTCGTGGACGGGCAGCCGTGGATCGTGATGGAGCTCGTGCAGGGCCGTTCGCTGGGCGACGCGCTCCAGGAGGGCACCCTGTCCGCGCGCGAGGCCGCCCGGCTCGGCCTGGAGGTGCTCGGCGCGCTGGAGGCCGCGCACGCGGCGGGCATCCTGCACCGCGACGTGAAACCGGACAACGTGCTGCTGGGCCGGTACGACCGGGTCGTCCTCACCGACTTCGGCATCGCGCAGATCGAGGGCGAGAGCGACCTGACCGACACCGGCGGCTTCGTCGGCTCGCCCGAGTACATCGCGCCGGAGCGGGTGCTGGGCCAGCGCCCGGGCCCGGCCAGCGACCTGTGGTCCCTGGGCGTGGTGCTGTACGCGGCGACGGAGGGCGTCTCGCCGTTCCGCCGCAGCAACACCGCCGCCACACTCCAGTCCGTCCTCAACGCCACGCCCGCGCCGCCCGCCTCGGCCCGGGGCCCGCTCGCCGAGGCCATCACGGGCCTGCTGCACAAGGACCCGGCCCGCCGCCCGGACGCCGCCCGGGTGCGAGCCCTGCTGGAGGCCGCCGCGAACCCGCCGGCCGTCCAGGCCACGCAGGCCGTCCGGGTCGCGGGCGGTGGGGGCCGAAGACTCCGGCTCGGCCGCACGGCGTGGCTCGGACTCGGTGCGGCGGTCGTCGCGGCGGCGGTGACGGCGTACCTGGTGCTCGCGAACCCGTTCGCCGGGCCGTTGCCCGAGGGCTGGACGACACGCCAGGAGAAGGACCTCGCCGCGTCTCTGGGCGTCCCCGACGCCTACCAGCGGACCGTGCCCGACCGGGAGTCGGACCGGGGGCACTGGGTCACGTACACCGACTGGAGCGGCAGCATCTGGATCGGCCTGACCCTCGACGAGAAGGCGGAGGACACCGGCAGTACGATCGCGGGCTCCGCCGCCGCCGAGATGTACGACGACGACAGCGGGTTCAAGGACAGCGGCAGCTACAGCCTGGACATGCCGAAGAACCCGAAGACGGAGCCCAAGGAGACCACGTACAGGGGCGGGAAGGCCGCCGAGAACACCGTCATCTACGAGACCGACGACAGCGACAACCCCCGCCCCCGCGAGCTCAGGATCTTCTACTACAAGACCTCCGGCGGCGACATGTACAAGCTCACCGTCAGCTACCCGGGCAAGGGCGACTTCACCGATCGCGGGCGCGAGGTGGCCGAGACGGCCATCGCGAACCTGGACATCGACGGGACCTGAACCGGTGTCCGGCCACTGACACGCGTCGACAAGCGGCCGCCTCGCGGGGTACTGATGGGGCATGAGCAACGACGGGGGCGGGACGGGCGCCCAGGGCCGGTCGGTCGGTGGGCGGTACCGGCTGATGGAGCGCATCGGCTCCGGCGGAATGGGCACCGTCTGGCGGGCCTACGACGAGCTCGTGCAGCGTGAAGTCGCCGTGAAGCAGCCCCGGTTGCCGGGCGACCCGGAGGACGAGGGCCACCGGCGTGCGGCCCACCGGCTCTACCGCGAGGCCCGCGCCGCCGCCCGAGTCGACCACCCCGCCGCCGTCACCATCCACGACGTGGTTGTCGAGCCGGAGCGGCAGCCGGACGCAGGCGGCGGGCGGATCGATCGCCACCGGCCGGTCGGGCGCGACGGGCTGAACGCGGTCGACGCGGTGCTCGACGGACTCCCCTGGATCGTCATGGAGCTGGTGCGGGGCGAGTCCCTGCACGAGGTGCTCCGGCGCGGTCCGGTCGACGCGCGCGAAGCCGCCCGGATCGGCCTCGCCGTCCTCGGTGCCCTGCGCGCCGCGCACTCCGTCGGCATCGTGCACCGGGACGTGAAACCGGCCAATGTGCTGCTGGGCCCGCACCAGCGCGTGGTCCTCACCGACTTCGGCATCGCCCATGTGCAGGGCGGGGAGTCGCTCACGGCCGACGGGGAGTTCATCGGCTCGCTGGAGTTCGTCGCCCCCGAGCGGATGTCCGGCCGCATCGCCGGGCCCGCCTCCGACCTGTGGTCCCTGGGCGTACTGCTGTACGCCGCCGTCGAGGGGGCGTCCCCGTTCCGCCGGACCACGCCGGAGGCCACGCTCGCCGCGATCCTCGCCGCCGACCCGCCCGAACCGAAGCAGGCCGGACCCCTGGGGCCGCTGATCGCACGACTGCTGGTCCAGGACCCCGAACAGCGGCCGGACGCCGAGGAGGTCGCGAAGGCGCTCGAGGCGGCGGCCGGGCCGGCAGCGGCCGAGGTGCCCGAAGAGGCTCTGGAGGCCGAGCGCATACAGGAGTTCACGGAGGACGCCGGCACGCTACGGCCCGAGGAGGCCGCCGAGCCGCGGGGCTCCTCGCCGGAGATTGCCGAGCCGCGGGACTCAGCCGAATCGCCGGAGACTGCCGAACCGCCCGAGACCGGCCCCGCAAGGCGGCAGGACCCCGCACCCCCCAATCGTCAGAGCCTCCTCCGCCCCGCCCCCATCGCCCTCCTGGGCGCGCTGCTCGCCGGCGCCATAGGGGCCGCCACCCACCTCGGCGACACCAGCAGCGCCGAGACCGCCGAACAGGGCGCCGACGCGACCGAGACCTGGACCCCCCATCGCGATCCGGACCTGGCGGCCGTACTCCATCTCCCGCGCCACTACCGCGAACTCGACCGGACCGGCAGCGCGACCGACCAGCCCCGCACGGTGCTCTACGGCGACGAACAGGGCGGCACCGTCCAGGTCCGCCTCCTGCTCTGGGACCGGGCCCCGGGCTCTCCGATGGAGCAGGCGCAGAACGCCCCTGTCGTGCGGGGGACACGCAGTACACCCGCACCAGCGTCCAGGGTTACGAGGCCGCCCTCGCCGACACCGCCTACAACCTGGACGAGGACCCCAGGCGGGTCATGCGGGTGATGATCCGCACCGACGACGACCGCATGTACGAACTGCGCGTCGACATGCCCAAGGGCACGCCCGAAGAGCAGGAGGGCACCTCGGTGTTCAAGGGCGCCCGGGACCGGCTCGGAATCGTAAAAGGCTGAATCACACCAACTCGTCGCCGCACAACACCCTGATCAGGGCGTTCGTTGCCAGCAGCCACTGGCGCCTTGTGTGCACTCGGTGAAGCGGTATTACCGACGGGTACCCAAAGGCTCCGCCGGGGCATACCCTGCGCCTCATGACGGACGCGCACGCCCCGGAGAAGCCCGGCACGGCACAGGCCGGCACGAACCCCCTCGCCCCCGCCCCGGAGGGCGCCCGCACCGCCGCCGACGTGGTGACCCCCGAGCTGGTCGCCCAGCTCACCAAGGGCGTGGCCGGTTCCGGCCGGACCGCCAACCACACGCCGTTCACCGGTGAGAAGCTGGCCGACCTCCCCGAGTCGACGCCCGAGGACGTGGCGAAGGCCTTCGAACTGGCCCGCGCCGCCCAGGCCGTGTGGGCGCAGACCCCGGTACGGCAGCGCGCCGCCGTCCTGCTGCGCTTCCACGACCTGATGCTGGAGCGCCAGGCCGAGGTGCTCGACCTGATCCAGCTGGAGACCGGCAAGGCCCGGCTGCACGCCCACGAGGAGGTCCAGGCCGTCGCGGTCGCCGCCCGGCACTACGGCCGCAAGGCCCCCGCCTACCTCCGCCCGAAGCGGCACGCCGGCGCCATGCCGACCCTGACGAAGGTCACCGAACTGCGCCACCCGCGCGGCGTCGTGGGTCAGATAGCCCCCTGGAACTACCCCCTGGAGCTGTCGGTCGGCGACGCGCTGCCGGCCTTCGTCGCGGGCAACGCGGTCGTCATGAAGCCGGACACCGAGACCTGCCTGACCGCCCTGTGGGCCCGCGACCTGCTCATCGAGGCGGGCCTGCCCGCCGGCGTCTTCCAGGTCGTCCTCGGCGACGGCCCGGTCATCGGCCCGGAGGTCGTCCGGCACGCCGACTACGTCTCCTTCACCGGCTCCACCCGCACCGGCCGCGAGGTCGCCCAGGGCGCCGCCGCCCGGCTGGTCGGCGCCTCCCTCGAACTCGGCGGCAAGAACGCCATGCTGGTGCTGGAGGACGCCGACGTCGAGAAGGCGGCGGCCGGAGCGGTCCGCGCCTGCTTCTCCTCGGCCGGCCAGCTGTGCATCTCCATCGAGCGGCTCTACGTCCACGAGTCGATCGCGGACGCCTTCCTGGAGCGCTTCGCCGCCCGCACGAAGGCCATGCGCCTCGGCACCTCCCTGGCGTACGGCGCCGACATGGGTTCCCTGGTCGGCGAACGCCAGCTGGAGACCGTCACGCGGCACGTGGAGGAGGCGGTCGCCAAGGGCGCGAAGCTCGTCGCGGGCGGTGTGGCGCGGCCGGACATCGGCCCCTACTTCTTCGAGCCCACGATCCTCGACGGGGTCGGGACGGACATGTCCGTCTGTACGGAGGAGACGTTCGGCCCGGTCGTCTCGGTCTACCGCTTCACGAGCGAGGACGAGGTGATCGAGCGCGCCAACGCCACGGCGTACGGCCTGAACTCCTCGGTGTGGACGAAGAACGGCCGACGCGGCCAGGAGGTCGCGGCCCGCCTGCGCACCGGCACGGTCAACATCAACGAGGGCTACGCCCCCGCCTACGGCAGCGTCCAGTCGCCCATGGGCGGCATGAAGGACTCCGGCCTCGGCCGCCGCCACGGCTCCGAGGGCATCCTCAAGTACACCGAGGCCCAGACGGTCGCCCACCAGCGCGTGCTCCCGATGGCGCCCGCGCTGGGGATGGACGACGAGCAGTACGCCCAGTTCATGAGCAGGAGCCTCCGCCTGATGAAGGCATTCCGGTTCCGGTGATTCAGCGAGGAGCACACGTGCCTCAGGACGCTTACGACTACGACGTCATCGTGGTCGGCTCCGGCTTCGGCGGCTCCGTGACCGCCCTGCGCCTCACGGAAAAGGGCTACAAGGTAGGCGTCCTGGAAGGCCAGGCGCTTCACCCGCGAGTCCCTCCCCAAGAACTCCTGGGACCTCAAGAACTACCTCTGGGCGCCGAAACTCGGCATGTACGGCATCCAGCGCATCCACCTCCTGGGCAACGTCATGGTCCTGGCGGGTGCGGGCGTGGGCGGGGGCTCCCTCAACTACGCCAACACCCTCTACGTCCCGCCCAAGCCGTTCTTCGAGGACTCGCAGTGGCGGGACATCACGGACTGGCAGGAGGAGCTGAAGCCGTACTACGACCAGGCCCGGCGCATGCTCGGCGTCCGGCTGAACCCGACCATGACCCCGTCCGACGTGCACCTGAAGGCCGCTGCGGAGCGCATGGGCTGCGGCGACTCCTTCCACCTCGCCCCCGTCGGCGTCTTCTTCGGCGACGGTGAGGACGCCGACGGCACGGTGAAGGCGAAGCCGGGCGAGGAGGTGCCCGACCCGTACTTCGGCGGGGCGGGGCCGGCCCGCAGGGCCTGCGCGGAGTGCGGTGAGTGCATGACCGGCTGCCGCCACGGCGCGAAGAACACCCTCAACGAGAACTACCTGTACCTCGCCGAGAAGGCCGGCACGGTCGTGCACCCCCTGACGACGGTCGTCTCGGTCACCGACGACTCGCGCGGCGGGTACGCGGTCGCCACCCTCCCCACCGACGACCGCCGCAAGGCCAAGGGCCGGACCTACACGGCCCGCCGGGTCGTCCTCGCCGCCGGCACGTACGGCACCCAGACGCTGCTGCACCGCATGAAGGCCGGCGGCCAGCTGCCGTACATATCGGATAAGTTGGGCGGGCTGACCCGCACCAACTCCGAGGCCCTGGTCGGCGCCCAGACCGACGACCGGCGCTACCGCAAGGCGCACGGCGCGCCGAAGGCCGACTTCACGCGGGGCGTGGCCATCACGTCCTCGATCCACCCGGACGAGAACACCCACATCGAGCCGGTCCGCTACGGCAAGGGCTCCAACTCGATGGGCAGCCTGTCGATCCTCCAGGTCCCGTACGCCGGGAACAACTCGGGCACCTCGCGGGTCCTGGGCTTCCTCGCCCACGCGGCGAAACACCCCTTGCTGGTGCTGCGCTCGCTGTCCAACCGCCGCTGGTCGGAGCGGACCATCATCGGCCTGGTGATGCAGTCGCTGGACAACTCCCTGACGACGTACCTGAAACCGTCGGGTGTCGGCCGCGGCCTGCTCACCGCCCGCCAGGGCCACGGCGCCCCCAACCCGAAGCAGATCAAGGCGGCCACGGAGAGCGCCTCGGCACTCGCCGCCGAGATCAACGGCTTCGCGGGCTCGAACGTCGGCGAACTGATGGGCACCCCGCTCACGGCCCACTTCCTGGGCGGCTGCCCGATCGGCGCCTCCCGCGAGACCGGCGTGATCGACCCGTACCACCGCCTCTACGGCCACCCGGGCATCTCGGTGGTCGACGGTGCCGCGGTCTCCGCCAACCTGGGTGTCAACCCGTCCCTGACCATCACCGCCCAGGCCGAGCGGGCGATGTCGTTCTGGCCC
This sequence comes from Streptomyces sp. DG1A-41, assembly GCF_037055355.1. Taxonomy (GTDB): domain Bacteria; phylum Actinomycetota; class Actinomycetes; order Streptomycetales; family Streptomycetaceae; genus Streptomyces. Next base: position 5,658,999 of record NZ_CP146350.1, read on the forward strand.
AACAAGGGCGAGCCCGACCCGCGGCCGCAGCAGGGCGCGGCCTACGAGCGACTCCAGCCGGTCGAGCCGAAGTCCCCGGCGGTCCCGGCGGAGGCGTTCGGCGCGCTGCGGCTGCCGTTCCTGGGCATGCCGGCCGTGCCGCCGAAGAACTGACCGGCAGCGGACAGCGGAAGAGGGACCTGCACCCCCCTCCGAGCGCAGGTCCCTCTTCTGCTGGGCGTCGCCCCTCGCGGGGCGCTCCGTCTTACGCCTGGGCGCCGGTCTTACGGCGACGCACCACGAAGATCGCGCCGGCGCCGGCGACGACCGCGGCACCGCCGACGAGGCTGATCATCGGCAGGGCGGAGCTGGAGCCGGTCTCGGCGAGGCTGCCGGTGACCTCCGGCGTGTTGCCGCTCGGCTTCTCGTCGGTGACCGGCGCCTTGCCGCCTTCCTGCGGCTTGGTGCCACCGGTGTCCGTACCGGCGGAGACGATCTGGAACTTGTACGAGATCTGACCGAAGCCGGTGCACTCGGCGTCGTTGTCGCCGTAGATCGTCGCGCCGAGCGAGAAGCCGGCACCGACCGGGGCGGACGGCTTGACGTTGAGGCGCAGCGGGATGTTGACCTCGTAGTCCGGCTTCAGCTCGTCGGTGTAGCCGACGTAGCCGACCGCGTAGCCACCCGCGTTCAGGTCGACCCAGATCTTGTCCTCAGGGTCCCAGGCCTGGAGCTGGACCTTCTTGCTGGAGAACAGCTCCTCGCCGTTCTTGTCGGCGGAGGCCCCGGCGAAGAAGTCGAGGTCGTTGAGCGTGGAGTCGGAGTTGTTCTGCACGTTCAGCGAGAACTTGTGCCATCCGCTGCCCGCCGCGATCTTGCCGGGCAGGCCGCTGATGCTGACGTCGACCTTGCTGTCCTCGCACGCCGAGGACTCGGGGTCCGGGGTCTCGGACTCGGACGCGGTGGGCGCCGGGGAGGACTCGCTCGCGGACGGGCTCGGCGGGGGCGTCGTCTCGGGAGTGGACTCGCTCACGGACGGGCTCGGCGGGGGCGTCGTCTCGGGAGTGGACTCGCTCACGGACGGGCTCGGCGGGGGCGTCGTCTCGGGAGTGGACTCGCTCACGGACGGGCTCGGCGGGGGCGTCGTGCCGTCGGTCGCGTACGCGGCCGGTGCCGCGAGCAGTGCCACCGGGGCTATGACCGCCGTGGCGGCCGCTACTGCCATGGTGCGGCGAAGCTTCATGAAGACCTCGGAGAGTCCGGCGTACCGCGGGCTGCGGTACGAACGTTGGGGGGGGAGGCCTCCGCGTGTGGGGCGCGGGAGTGCCCTTGGTTCGGCAGGTTTGATCCGTGAAACCTGTGAATGGTTGCGCTGACATTCACAGAATTCTTATGTGGTCTGCGTCACATCCGAGATCTTCTTGTGAAGGCACTTCACACCCGCTTAGATCTGGACTTCGTGCCTGAAAAGCCGTCCGACGATCAGCCGTCGGCCTCGGAGATCCCCGACGACGTCTGGGAGCAGTTCACCCGTGCCACCGAGCGGGACAGTCACGCCTCCGCCCCTAAGGAACCGTCCGCGCGGGCGCGCATGGTGACCGAACGGCTGCGACAGCAGGAGGCCCGGGGTGAGTCGCCTCCGGGGTGGCGAACGGGTCCGGACATGATGAACGGCCGGGCGGCGCGGCGCCGCAAGCCGTGGGCCTTTCTCGGTGTGCCGGTCGCCGTCGCCGTGGCCCTGGTGGCGCTGAAACCGTCGCTGCTGCCCGGCGACCCCTTCGGCGCGGACGGGTCGTCGGCCGCGGCCTCACCGCTGCCCGTCGAGACCGCGGCCCCCACCGCCGCGCCGGGGGCGTCGGACCCCGAAATCCCCACCCTGGACGAGCCGTTCGCCGGCTCCCCGGCGCTGCGCTGGGCCGACGGCGAGGCCGGCATCGTGCTGCCCGAGGCCAAGGCCGTCGGTTCGGTTCCCGAGGAGCGCGTGGAGCAGGCGCTGAAGCTGACGAAGAAGCTGCTGGTGGGAGCCAACCTCGACCCGAAGGCGGTGCGCGGCGCCCGCCCGGACGCCGCGCTCTCCGTACTCGACCCCAAGCAGCCGGAGCTCCTCGACGAGCTGGACACCGCCCTGCGCTCCCCGAGCAGGAAGCACGACCCGGTGACGCTGTTCAGCCGCTTCGACCCCGACGAGGTGCGTCCCGTCGGCGATGTGATCAAGACACGCGGGCACATGACGTTCGAGAAGGGCGCGCACGGGGGCGTGGCGGTGCGCGCCGACTACACCTTCGTCTATCCCCTCGTGCGGGCCGACGGCCCCACCGAGGTCACCCGCACCATCGTGCGCCGGGTGATCGACGTCGAACTCGCCGACCCCGCGCGATACAGGGTCACCCAGGGCCGGCTGCTGCTCATGGAGTACGACCAGGAGATCGGCAACTCCTCCTGCGACGTCCATGACGGCTATCTGCACCCGGAGTTCTCGTCGAGCGAGCCCACGGGCGCGGCGCCGAGCGGCCCGACGACGGATCCGTACGACCGGAGCAGGGACCTCGACCACGATCCGGACGAGTGCGGGACGGTGTCGCGCACCTGACGGTCCCCGGACGACTGCCGAGGGGAGAGTCACGGGACGACCGGCGACGGGACGACTGCCGGGGCAGAGCGAAGGGCCCCGCGGGGTGGAGCCGCGGGGCCCTTCTTCTCGTCAGCACCGACGTCAGGGCAGCGCCGGTGCCTGGAAGCGGCGCCGGGGGTGCGCCGCTGGTCTCGACCGGACCCGACGGGACCCGACCGGACTATTGGTCTCAACCTTTGGCAGTCGGGCAACGCGGGTGTGCATCGGGGGCACTTGGGCTGTGTACGCATCGTGCTGGATGAACGCGGCGCCCGCAACCGTTTGACCCGGCCTTGTGCACTTCTGCAAGGGCCGCCGGTCGGCCCCGGGCGTCCCCGGAGCCGACCGTTCTCTTGGGTGACCGGGCTGCTGTCCCCTGCCGTCCGGTCACTTCCCTGGAGCGAGGTCCCACGACGTACGGCGCGATCCGTACGTCTCTCGCTCCAGCGAGCCACGCGTGGTTTCCCTCGGGCCCGCGCCTGGCTGGCACGGACACGGGGACCAACGAAGCGGCTCGCGGGACGGTCACGCGCCGTACGGGTGAGAAGGGGGGCGCACGTCTGTACCGGGTACGGGGATTCAGACCCGGTCGCTGTACTGGGAACGGGGATTCAGATCCTGCCGCGGCACAGCTCCAGCAGGGTCATCGCGAGGGCGGTGCCCGGCTTGCCCAGCGCCTCCCGGTAGCGGCCGAGGACCTCCATCTCGCGGGAGAGGTTCACGCGTCGGCCGCCGGAGGAGATCCGGGCTTCCTGGATGACGGCGGAGACGGCCGCCCGTTCCTGGATCAGGCCGATGATCCGGTCGTCCAGCGCGTCGATGCGCTCACGCGCGCCCGAGATCACGCCGGCGGCCTCGGGAGTACGGGCGCCGGTCACGTCGGTGGCGTTCATGGGGGCTCCTCGTCGTCGAAGGGTGCCCCGGAGCGGCAAGGCCCGGACGACGACAGGCGCCCCGGACCTTGTCGGCCCGGGGCGCCTGGGAAGTCGCTTGTCAGTTGCTCAAGCAGCACGACCATGGCAGCCGGCGGGCCGGATGCCATAGCTAAAGAGGAACGTCTGGTGCTGGAGCATGGGGCAAGTATGCCCCGCTCCCCGGGGGCGTCCAACACGGTTCGCATCCTGAGACGGCACCCGTCCCCGGCGCCCGGCCGGCGCGCGGCGGCACCCCGGTAGAATCGGGTGGCACAAGACCCCCGCCCCACCGCCGGAAGGCACCCTGTGTCATCAGCGACTCCCGCTGCCAGCGCCGCCGACACCGTCCTGGTCGTCGACTTCGGCGCGCAGTACGCCCAGCTCATCGCCCGTCGTGTCCGCGAGGCGCGGGTCTACAGCGAGATCGTGCCGAGCACCATGCCGGTCGCCGAGATGCTCGCCAAGAACCCCGCGGCGATCATCCTCTCCGGCGGCCCCTCGTCGGTCTACGAGGAGGGCGCCCCGCGCCTGGACCGCGCGCTCTTCGAGGCCGGCGTCCCCGTCTTCGGCATGTGCTACGGCTTCCAGCTGATGGCGCAGACCCTCGGCGGCACCGTCGACAACACCGGAGCCCGCGAGTACGGCCGCACCGACCTGCACGTCTCCAAGTCGTCCTCCACCCTCTTCGAGGGCACCCCCGCCGAGCAGGCCGTCTGGATGTCGCACGGCGACGCCTGCTCCGCCGCCCCCGAGGGCTTCTCCGTGACGGCCTCCACGGACGTCGTGCCGGTCGCCGCGTTCGAGAACGACGAGAAGAAGCTGTACGGCGTCCAGTATCACCCCGAGGTGATGCACTCCACACACGGGCAGCAGGTGCTGGAGCACTTCCTGTACCGGGGCGCGGGCCTGACCCCGTCCTGGACCACGGGCAGCGTGATCGAGGAGCAGGTCGCCGCCATCCGCGAGCAGGTCGGCGACAAGCGCGCCATCTGCGGGCTGTCCGGCGGTGTGGACTCCGCCGTCGCCGCCGCCCTGGTCCAGAAGGCCATCGGCTCCCAGCTGACCTGCGTGTACGTCGACCACGGCCTGATGCGCAAGGGCGAGACCGAGCAGGTCGAGAAGGACTTCGTCGCCGCGACCGGCGTGCAGCTGAAGGTCGTGGACGCCGAGGAGCGGTTCCTCAAGGCGCTCGCTGGAGTCTCCGACCCCGAGGAGAAGCGGAAGATCATCGGCCGGGAGTTCATCCGGGTCTTCGAGCAGGCCCAGGCCGAGATCATCGCGGACGAGGGCCCGGCGGTGGAGTTCCTCGTCCAGGGCACCCTCTACCCGGACGTGGTCGAGTCCGGTGGCGGCACCGGCACGGCCAACATCAAGTCCCACCACAACGTGGGCGGCCTCCCCGAGGACCTCGAGTTCCAGCTGATCGAGCCGCTGCGCAAGCTCTTCAAGGACGAGGTCCGCATGGTCGGCCAGGAGCTCGGCCTGCCGGACGAGATCGTCCAGCGCCAGCCCTTCCCCGGCCCCGGCCTCGGCATCCGTATCGTCGGCGAGGTCACCAAGGAGCGCCTGGACCTGCTGCGCGAGGCCGACGCCATCGCCCGCGAGGAGCTCACGGCGGCCGGCCTCGACCGGGACATCTGGCAGTGCCCGGTGGTCCTGCTCGCGGACGTCCGCAGCGTCGGCGTCCAGGGCGACGGCCGTACGTACGGCCACCCGGTCGTCCTGCGCCCCGTCTCCTCCGAGGACGCGATGACCGCTGACTGGTCGCGCCTGCCCTACGACGTCCTCGCGAGGATCTCGACCCGGATCACCAACGAGGTGCGCGACGTCAACCGTGTCGTCCTCGACGTGACCTCGAAGCCGCCGGGGACGATCGAGTGGGAGTAGGCCCTAGGTGCGCTTGATGGTGCGCAAGGGCTCGCCGGGTGTCCAGATCTGGACGACGAGGTACGTGTCGTCCTCGACGTAGGTCCGCACGACCTCCGTGAGCTCGGTGCGGAAGAGGTGGAACGGCTCCGGCGGTTCCACCTCTTCGGTGTACGCGGCCTTCAGCTCGGGGTCCTCGACCTCGATCGCCCGCCCGGCGATCCGCACATCACCTCCGCCCATGGACTGCCCCTCCCCGGGGTTCGCCTGGAGCGCGAAGCGCGGGTCGCGGCGCAGGTCGAGCGCCTTGAGCGAGTCCGGCATCATGCCCAGCCACAGTTCGCCGTTCAGGAACCGCACTTCCAGGCCGCTGGTGCGCGGCGAGCCGTCCTTCCGGAGGGTGGCGAGGACGTGGTGGGTGTAGGCGCCGAAGCGCTTCTCGACGGTGCCGGCCAGATCCGGTTCGGCAGTGGCGAAAGCCGCCCAGTTCGCTGTCATACGGAGAGTCTGGCGCCGAAACCCGACATCCTCTGTCGGCTATTCGGGGGGTAGGGGAGACCGGGAGCGAAAGGGTGCGCACGGTGCGTATGAGTGCGCATGGGTGCTCACGGGGCGTTCGCAGGGGGCACTCGTCTCATCTTTACGAAACGGTTCTGTCCTTCCCCGCCCGACCGGCGGTAGCTTCCGCCCCGTACGGAGAACCAGCGCTGGAGGACCTATGCACGGGCCCACCCCGCCCCTGCCACTGCCCACCGACCGGCTGCGGTTCGCGATGCCGCCGATGCACGAGTCGGTCGAGGACGAGCGCCGGCACCGCAAGGAACGGCTCGCGGGCGCCCTGCGGATCTTCGGGCGGCTCGGCTACGAGGACGGCGTGTCCGGGCACATCACCGCCCGCGACCCGGAGTACACCGACTGCTTCTGGGTCAACCCGTTCGGCATGCCCTTCCGGCACGTCACCGTGAGCGACCTGGTGCTCGCCAACCAGGACGGCCAGGTCGTCGACGGCGAGTACCACGTCAACCAGGCCGCCTTCACCGTGCACGCCCAGGTCCACGCCGCCCGCCCCGACGTGGTCGCCGTCGCCCACTGCCACTCGGTGCACGGCCGGACGCTCGCAGCCCTCGGCGAACTGCTGGAGCCGATCACCCAGGAGAGCTGCGCCTTCTACGAGGACCACGCCCTCTACGACGCCTACACCGGCGTCGTCGTCGACGCCGAGGAGGGGCGGCGCATCGCGGCCGCGCTCGGCTCCCGCAAGGCGCTCGTGCTGCGCAACCACGGGCTGCTGACCGTCGGCGACTCGGTGGACGCCGCCGCCTGGTGGTACGTGTCGATGGAACGGTCCTGCCAGGTGCAGCTGACGGCGCAGGCGGCCGGGCGGCCGGTCCGCATCGACCACCGGATGGCGGTGGCGACGCGGGAACAGCTGGGGGGCGACCTGGTGGCGTGGATCAACTACCAGCCGATGTGGCAGGAGGTCAGCCGCAGTGAGCCGGATCTGCTGAGCTGAGCGGCCGGCCCGTCAGAAGCCGCGGAGCACCGCTGCCTTCGCCACGGCGAACTCCTCGTCGGTGAGCACACCGTCCCGGTGCAGCTCGCCCAACTCGCGCAGACGGCGCAGCAGTACGTCGTGGTGGTCGGCCGCGGGCGGTACGGCGGGTGCCGGACGGGGGCCGGCGTGCACACCGGCCTCGCGGTTGTCAGCCGCGGTGCGGGTGGACGGGTGCGGCAGCCGGGCGGTCACCGCCGTCGCGACGAGCGCGGTCAGCAGGTCGCGGCGGGCGCTGCCCCACAGGTCCAGGGCGTACGGGTCCTTCTCCGGCGGCAGTTTCGAGAACACCGTCTCGCGGGTGACGAAACGCAGACAGCCGTCCTCGTAACCGGAGTTCGGCAGCCACTCGACCTGGACGAGGTCACCCAGGTCGACGATGCGCGGGCCGGTGGCGCGTTTGACCCGCTCGGAGGTGTCGGCCCAGTCGATCCGTACCCGGGTCCCGTCGAAGGACACCGTCCCGTCGGACGAGCGCACCGACACCGGAACCGGCGGGCCGGGCAGCAGATAGGCCCTCACCGGCTCCTTCGGGATCTGGTCGAGCAGCAGCGCGCGGCGGATCTCCTCGGCGACGTACTCGGCGACCCCCGTCCGGTCGACGTCCACCGCCAGCCGGTACGGATCGGCCGCGTCCGGCAGCCGTCCGCCGGTCGCCTGGAGCAGCGGGTCGGCGCCCTCCCGCAGCCGCAACCTGAGCCGTCCGCGCTTGCGTTCGGGTTCGAGGACCACACCCGAGACCGCCTCCAGCGGCACGGTGATCTCCCCGTACGTCTGCCGGAACAGCGACACGGAGCGGTGCAGACCGGGCGTGATCCGGATCGTGCTGCCGTCGAAGGCCCAGGTCCCGTCCCGCTGGATGATCTCGGCCATGAGGGAATTCTCGCAGCCAGGTCAACACGGCACGCCGAAGTTCACTCGTGCTGACCGGGCCGGGCGGACGCGGACCGGGTGGTGAAGGGATAATCCGCTGTCGTCGCACAGGAGTTGTACAGCGGTGTTTCCGGGGTCCGGAAGACCGACGGTGGTGGGGTCGCGGGAAGGCGGGCGTCGGGCGTGACGGTGCGCGAGGCGGGGCAGGGCGGCGCGGGTGCGTATGCGGGTCGGTACACCGGCGGGGCCGCGGGTGGGTATGCCGGCGGGTATGCGGGCGGCCACGGCAGTGTGCAGGGAGGGGGGCCCGGAGGTATGGACGGCGGTGTGCACGGAGGTCCGCACGGCGGTGGGTGCGCCTGTGGGGACTGCCCGCACGGGGCGCGCGAGGGGCACCGGCGGGCCCTCGCCGCGTTCCTGCGCAGGCGCGACGAGTTCGCGGCCGGGCAGGGGCTGCCGGCCGCGGTGGCCCACTCCGCCTCGGCTTCCCGCCAGTGGGTCTCGGAGGAACTGGCGCAGTCCGCGGAACTCGTCGCCGAGCGCGGCCGGGCCGAGGGCCGGGCCCGGCGGGCCGGCCTGTGGCGCCGCACGGCGGGTGTGGTGTGGGCGGCCGTCGTGCTGTTGCTGCTCGGACAGTCCCTCACCGCGGTCGGCGCGGGCTGGACGGCGGCCCGTACGGCCGGGCTGGCCGCCGCGCTGGTGGTCGCCGGGGCGCTGACGGCGGCGTCGTGGTTCCACCGGGCGAAGGGCGGTGCGCTGGCGCCCGTCATCGGTGAGGACAACCGGCTGTCCACCTCCCGCACGGTCGCCGGGGCATGGGTGCTCTTCGTGGCCTACTCGGTGCTCGTGCTGGCCGGGCGGCTGGCGGGCGCCTCCCGGCACGCCGACCGGGACGCGCTGCTCTCCGGGCTGGAACTCGCCCGCGGGGCCGGGGTCGTCACCGTGCTCGCCGTGGTGTGCGTGATCGCCGTGCTCGTGCGGCGTGTGGTCGGGCTGCGCGTGCTGGGGCAACGGCTCCAGAAGGTACCCGCCGACCGGCCGCGCGCCGCCGACCTGCTGACCGACGACGCCGGCCGGGGAACCTTCGCCGACATCCAGTACGTCGTGATCAGCGCCGTCGCCCTGGTCTTCGCGGCGGTACGGCTGGCCAGGCGGCCGGACCAGCTGCCGGATCTGCCGTGGGGGCTGGCGGTGGTGGTCCTGGTGTCGGCGGCGACGTACCTGGCCGGCAAGTACGCGGAGGGCGGCCGGCCGGTCATCCTCTCCGTCGTGCGGTCGCGGGAGGCGGGGGACCTGGACGGGCCGATCCGCACGGGCGACGACATCGAGATCCGGGGCGCCGGGTTCGTGCCGCCGGGTGCGCAGGGCGCGGACCGGCTGGCCCGGATGGTCGTCCGCGTCGGTGCCGTCCATGTGCACGTCCCGTTGGTGCCGGTGCCCGGGGGTTTCAGCAACCCGACGGACACGCTCCTGACCGTGCCGGTGCCGGCGGATGTGGAGCCGGGGCGGGTGGAGGTACAGGTGGTCACGGCGGCGGGGGTGGAGACGAACCGGTATGTGGTTGATGTGACGGAGTGAGGCTGGCGGGTACGTCCCGGTTCTGCTGCCGCAGGCCGCCGGTCCGGGCCGCCGTGGCCGTCCTGGCTGTCGGCAGTCGTGCCGCCTGGGGCGGCGCCCGCCCCAAAGAAGCGGCACCCCGCTCCGCCGGGCCGTGGGCCCACCCGGCCCCAGCTCAACCGCCGGGCACCTGGAGACGCCGGTTGCCTCGCTCCCCAGTGACAAAAGCCGCCGCACAGGATTGAGCCGGGCCGGTTCGTCGTACGTATGGTCTGATGAGGGGGTCTCGGCACCGGCGGCGAGAGGCGGCTAGCAGCGATGACTCACCGTATGCGAGCGGACACGCACACCTCCCACTCCGGCAGTGGAGGAGACTGGCGGGACACCGCCGTCCGCTACGCCCTCCTTCCCCTTCGGGTCTTCCTCGGCGTCACCTTCATCTACGCCGGCCTGGACAAGATCACGGACAGCGCCTTCATGAAGGACGCCGGCTCCGGCTCGGTCGGCGACATGATGCGTGCCGTCCGCGACTCCTCCGCCATCCCCGCCCTGGTCGACCTCTCTTTGAAGAGCCCTGTCGGCTTCGGCTACGCCATCGCCTTAGGAGAACTGGCCGTCGGCATCGGCACCCTGCTCGGCCTCCTCGCCCGCCTGGCCGCACTCGGCGGTGCGCTGATCTCCCTCAGCCTGTGGCTGACCGTGAGCTGGGCCTCCGACCCGTACTACTACGGCAACGACCTCGCCTACCTCATGGCCTGGATCCCCCTCGTACTCGCGGGCGCTCCCCTGCTCTCCGTGGATGCCGCCTTGAGGTCACGGCGACGGCAGAGGACAGGGAGTTACCGGTAGTGCGGCAGTGGGCTGGGCAGCGGGCGGAGCCCGTGGTCAGGCGGCCATGTCCGGACCGGGTTCGTCGGTGGCGGTACGCCCCGACGTACGGCGTCGGCGTATACGGCCCGTCAGGATCCCTACCGCGCCGGCCAGGCACAGCCCGCCCGTGACGAGGGGTATCGCCACGAACCACGGGGTCTCCCAGGCGCCGCCCGCGTCACCGGCGTAGAGGACGCCCACCAGAGTGAGGAAGGCTCCGGCGACCAGCCTTCCGGGCTGGAGTTCATGAAGCAGCACGGGCCACCTCCGCCTGTCCCATGCCGACCTGGAGATCCAGGTCGATGGTGCCCGACTTCCTGACGCCTTCGGCGGGGGAGAGGGTCATCTCCTTGTGCTGGCCGGGTTTCACGTCCACGTCCTTCTTGTCGTCGCCCGGCAGCTGGAGGTCTCCGATACCTACGTCGACACTCAGCCGCACGGTCACGTCCTCGGGCACGAGCACCTTCACCTGGCCCACGCCGACGTCGGCGCGTGTGGTGACGGTCTGGTTCCGGTCTATGTCCATCCTGGTCAGGTCCAGGGTGCCGACGCCCGTGCCCACGTCGTACCGCCGGTGTACGTCCGCCACCGTGGTGGGCTGCCAGGTCGTGCGGGTCCACTGGGTGCCGATGTCCTTGGGCAGTGCCGCCGAGCCGGCGAGCAGGCCGGCCGTGATGACCGCCAGGAGGATGGAGCCGGCGCCGGTCCGCCCCAGGAAGGCGCTGACCGCTATGCCGAGGCCCAGGACGGCGAGCGCGCAGGACAGGCCGGTCTGGAGACTCGTGCCGAGCGGGTGCTGGTCCCAGGTGAGGCTCGTGCCCAGGGCACCCGCGAGCAAGGCCAGCAGGAAGACCCAGCCGCCGATCCAGCGGGGGCCGCGCGGCTTGGGCGGCCGGGTGTGCGGGGCGGGTATGTCCTCGCGGTCGCGGGGCTGGACGCCGAGGCTGACGTTGATGGCTGCCGCGATGTCCAGGTCGCGGGAGTCGCGGGGGCCCCAGAGATAGCCCGTGCCGCCGATGTGGGTGCCGTCCTTGACGATCGGGTCGCGCCACCAGGAGGGCGACGTCAGGAGCACCGGCGGCGCCTGCGGCTCCGGCGGGGCGTCGGCGACGGCCTGGGCGGCGATGGGGACTCCCCGGCTCGAGCGCAGTCGAGAGCTTGGGGAAGGGTCGGGGCTGGGGGCGCCGCGCTGGTGCGACCAGTAACCGGCGCCAGCGAGGAGGAGGGAGAGGACGACGGCGAAGGTCAGCACCCCCCCGTTGTTCAGCAGGGTCAGGAACACTCCGCAGCCGACCAGCGCGAACAGCACGGCCGTCAGGGCCTGGCCGTCGACACGGCCGGTCAGCAGCCTGCGCACCTCGTTCTCGTCCTCGTCGTCGTACGGGACGAAGAGCCAGGCGAAACCGTAGAAGAGGAGGCCGACGCCGCCGGTGGCGGAGAGCACCGCGAGGGTGATCCGGAAGATCACCGGGTCCATGTCGCACTGCCGCCCGAGCCCGGCGCAGACGCCGGCCAGAGCCTTGTGACGGCGGTCGCGCCGGAACCTGTGCGGCGGTCCGGGAGGGATGGCCTCCCCGGCCGGGTCGGTCGCTTCGGGCGTACCTCCTCGCTGTTCTCCCGCGTCCGCGGGCTCGTGCGCGCGCGGGGGCGCGGGGAGCCGGCGGACGCGGCGTCCGCGGCGGGCGCGGCATCCTGCGGCCCGGCGCCCGGTGGGCGCGGGCCGGAGCCGGGTCCCAAACCCGTCGCGGCGTGCTCGTGATCGGTCATGGGTCCATGGTGACGGGCGCGGCGGTGCGGCGGCAGTCGGAATGACCCTGGCCGGACCCTGATATCGGCCCTGAGGGACGGCTCGGGAAGCGTTCGAGGGGCCGGGGTTCGGAGATCAGGGGAGTCTCCGGGGTCGACCCTGATGCTCGGGCCTTCCGGCCGTGTGACCATCAATGGCATGTCGGAAGCCGCAGCAGCGCCACTCGCCGAGCCGCGGCCGCCGCGCAAGCTCTACCGCAGCAGTGACGGACGCTGGCTCGGTGGTGTGGCGCGGGGGCTCGCCGGGCACCTCGGGCTGCCCGTGATCTGGGTACGGCTCGTCTTCGTCGGCCTGTTCATGGCCGACGGCCTCGGTGCGCTGCTGTACGCCGCGTTCTGGTTCTTCGTCCCGCTCGGCGTCGGCGGGGTCGAGGCGCAGAAGCCGCCGTCGCTGGTCGCCCCGGAGACCTCGCCCGACGGCCGCCGCAGACTCGTCGCCCGCAGGCCCGACAAGGGCCAGATAGTGGCCCTGCTCCTCATGGTCGTCGTGGCCATGGTGTTCGTGGGCAACGTGAACCTCAGCGGTGGGGCCAGGGCGTATCTCTGGCCGACGGTGCTCGTCGGCGCGGGCGTGGCCCTGGTCTGGCGGCAGGCGGACAACGCCCGCCGGGCCCGCTGGGTCGAGGTCGGCCGCCGCCGGCGCACGGTGACGCTGCTGCGCTCGGTGGGCGGCGTCCTGCTGGTGACGGCGGGCGTCTCCGCCATCTTCGTGCTCCAGGGCTCCGCCGCCCACCTCGGATCCGTCCTCCAGGCGGCCCTCGCGGTCCTCGTCGGCATAACGCTCCTGGCCGGCCCGTATCTGGTGCGCATGACGCAGGACCTGTCCGAGGAGCGCCTGATGCGCATCCGCGCCCAGGAGCGCGCGGAGGTCGCGGCCCATGTCCACGACTCGGTGCTGCACACCCTCACGCTGATCCAGCGCAACGCGGAGAACGCGAACGAGGTGCGCCGCCTCGCCCGTGCCCAGGAGCGCGACCTGCGCACCTGGCTGTACAAGCCCGAGGGCACCGGCAAGGACGAGGCGGACGAGCCGACCACCCTCGCCGACGCGGTGCGGCGCAACGCGGCCGAGGTGGAGGACAAGCACGGCGTGCCCATCGAGGTCGTGGTCGTGGGCGACTGCCCGCTCGACGAGAGAATCGGCGCACAGATGCAGGCCGCGCGCGAAGCAATGGTGAACGCCGCCAAGTACGGTGGCGAGGGCGGAGCCGTACAGGTCTTCGCCGAGGTCGAGGGGAAGACGGTCTTCGTGTCCGTGCGGGACCGCGGCCCCGGCTTCGACCTCGACTCGATACCCGCCGACCGGATGGGTGTCAGAGAATCGATCATCGGCCGCATGGAGCGCAACGGCGGCACAGCGCGGCTGCGCGCGGTGCCGGACGGCGGCACGGAGGTCGAGTTGGAGATGGAGAGGGCGGAGAAGACGTCATGAGCGACCCGACCGAGGCGAACGGTACGGCGGGATCGGCGGAGGCGGCCGGGCCCGCGGAGTCGGGCGGCGGCCCGGGGCGTCGCGTGCGCGTGGTCCTCGTGGACGACCACCGCATGTTCCGTACGGGGGTCCAGGCCGAGATCGGGCGGACCGAGCAGACCGGTGTGGAGGTCGTCGGCGAGGCCGCGGACGTGGACCAGGCGGTCACGGTCATCACCGCCACCCGGCCCGAGGTGGTCCTCCTCGACGTGCACCTGCCCGGCGGCGGTGGTGTCGAAGTGCTGCGTCGCTGCGCCCCGTTGATGGCCGACGCCGAACAGCCCGTCCGTTTCCTCGCGCTGTCCGTGTCGGACGCCGCCGAGGACGTGATCGGTGTGATCCGCGGCGGGGCCCGCGGGTACGTCACCAAGACGATCACGGGCTCCGACCTCGTCGACTCCATCTTCCGTGTCCAGGAGGGCGACGCGGTCTTCTCCCCGCGGCTGGCCGGCTTCGTCCTCGACGCCTTCGCCTCCACGGACGCGCCGCCGGTCGACGAGGACCTGGACCGCCTCACCCAGCGCGAGCGTGAGGTGCTGCGGCTCATCGCCCGGGGGTACGCGTACAAGGAGATCGCCAAGCAGCTGTTCATCTCGGTGAAGACGGTCGAGTCGCATGTCTCGGCGGTCCTCCGCAAGCTCCAGCTCTCCAACCGGCACGAGCTGACGCGGTGGGCGACGGCTCGCCGGCTGGTGTGACGCGGGAAGCCCGGGCCGCCTGACTGCGGTGGGAGCGGCCGACCCGGCGACGGTGCCGCCGCCGCGCCCGTCAGACCACCCGGGTGGCGCCCGTGAACGGCATCTCGTCGAGCGGGGCGACCCGGACCGGGGCGGAGGGGTTCGGGGCGTGGATCATCCGGCCGTTGCCCACATAGATGCCGACGTGACTGATGCCGGCGTAGAAGAACACCAGGTCCCCGGGGAGGAGTTCGGAGCGGGAGACGCGGCGGCCCGCGTCGATCTGGGAGTACGTCGTGCGGGGCAGGGAGACGCCCGCGGAGCGGTACGCGGCCTGGACGAGGCCCGAGCAGTCGAAGGCGTTCGGGCCGGTCGCGCCCCAGACGTAGGGGCTGCCGAGCTTCTGGTAGGCGTAGGACACGGCGGCGGCCGCGCGGGCGTTGGGCGCCTGCGCGCTGACGGACCCGGGGGCGGCGAGGCGGTCACGCGCACCCGCCGAGGAGCGTGAGGCGCGGTCCGTGCCCGGCGCTTCGCCGAGCCTGGAACGTTCCTGCGCGCTGAGCCGGGACAGCAGCTGACGCGCGGAGCCCAGCTTGCCGGTGATCGTCTTCTTGTGCCGTCTCAGCTCCGTCTGCCGTGATTTCAGGGAGGTCAGCTCGATGTGGGCGGCCCCGCGCAGCTGCTCGATCTCCCGGAGCTGCCGGCGTACGCGCGCGACGTCGGCCTGCTGCCGGTTGCCGGCCCGCTCGACGAACTCGGCGTTCTGGAGGTACCGGTCGGGATCGTCGGACAGGGCGAGCTGGAGCGCGGGGTCGAGGCCGCCCCCGCGGTACTGGGCGGCGGCGACCGACCCCAGTTCCTCGCGGGCGGAGTTGAGCCGTTCCTCCTTGCGTGCCGCCTGGTCCTGGAGGTCCTTCAGCCGCCGTCCGGCCGCCTCGGCCTTCTCCTTCGCGCCGTTGTACTTCTCGGTGGCGACCTCCGCATCCTGGTACAGCTCGTCCACCTTGGCCTTGACCTGGCCGGGGGTGAGCTCAGGTTCGGCGTGTCCGGTGCCGTCGAAGCCCGTCGCGGTCGCCGCGCCCGCGAGGGCGATCGTGGCGGCCGTACGGGCCTTGTTGCCGCTCGCGGAGCGCTGGCGGGGCTTGCGATGCGCTGCCACCTGGGGGCCACGTCCTTTCCTGCGACCGCCGACGGGTGCGTACGGCCGCCTGGGGAGCGGACGGGCGGCCTGCGCGTCCGGCGACGGCCCGCACAGGGGAAGCGGACCGCCGCCGGACCTTTTCGGCGGTGGTGTCCGACTGCCGCCCCTGGCCCGGGCGGCGGTGGGGAGCCGGGCACCTGGTGGAGGACGCTAAACCTCGCCGCGGCGGCCCGGTGGCGGGTGCGCGGAAGTGTTCCGAGAGGACCGGCGGTGACCGTATGCGACCGGGATCGCGTCTCGCCGCCGTCGACTTAACTCAGTGTGATGACCGAAGCGCCGAATCATGAGCCCGGGGCGTCGGGCGGGTGCTATGGGTGCATATATGCATCCGACGGGCCGGTGTCGGGCGGCTGTGGAGCCCCTGATTAGGCTCCGGCCTCATGGACGTACTCATCCACCTCTTCGTCGGTCTCCACATCATCGGCATCGCAGCCCTCCTGGGCGGTTTCCTCACCCAGACGAAGGCGATGGGCGAGGGCACCGCCCGCTACACCCCCGCGATGCTGCACGGCGCGCTGACGATGCTGGTCACCGGTGTGATCCTGGTCGGCCTCAACCAGGCCGACGACCAGTCCGTGAACAACATCAAGATCGGCGTGAAGCTGGCCCTGCTGATCGTGATCCTCGGCCTGGTCTATGTGAAACGGGACGACGAGAAGGCGGACAAGGGCCTGTTCGGCCTGGTCGGGGCGCTGACCACGGCGAACGTCTTCATCGCCGTCCTCTGGACCTGACCCGGCCGGGCATGACGTAGGCCCGGGCCGAGGCGACCGCCCAGGCGGTGGCCCCGAGCCACGCGGCCACCGCGATCCACAACAGGGCCTCCCCGAGGCCGTCGAGCCAGGAGACGTCGAGGGCGGCGGCGACGGCCAGTGCCGCCGCCGCCGTCTTGGCCCAGGTGAACACGGTCGCCCAGCGGCGGATGTCGGTGCGGGGCCGGGGTCGTAGGAACTCGGCGGCGAGCAGGACGGCGCAGCAGGCCAGTGCGAGCACGAGCAGCGCGACGGTCACATGGCGCAGGACACCGCGGTCGTCGTCGTTCCACAGGTACAGGCGCCCGCTGTCGGAGCTGATCAGCCGCGCCCCGGCCAGCGCCGAGATGGCGAGCGCCCCGCTCGCGAGCCAGTGGTCGCCGCGCCCCTCGGCCACCTGCCGCACATCGAAGCGGGCCAGGGCGAGGACGTACAGCACGAGTCCCAGCCAGAACAGCACCAGTGCCGCGTGCGCGAGCCAGGCCGCCGACTCGGCCGCGGCGAGCGTGGCGCCGAGCACGGCGAGCCCCTGCGTGGCCATGCAGCGCGCGAACACCGTCCCCGGCCTGCGCCGCTCCCCGTCCTGCTCGGGGAGGGCGAGCGGCACGGGCCAGAGCAGCACGGCCAGCACCAGCAGTGCGGCGGCCAGAGGCTGCGAGCCGGCCGCCGAGAAGCCGGTGCCCAGGACGGCCGTCGCCGCCACGGTGGTGAGGGCGGCCGTAGCCACGGTGTCCAGGAAGCCCGGCACCTCCGCGTACGCCCGCCACTTGGTGCCGGCGAGCAGCAGCCGAAGGGTGAAGTCCGCGGCGAGCATCAGCCAGGCCGCGCAGGCCAGGCCGAGGGCGATACGGGAGAGGGCGTCGTACCCGGCCAGATCCAGACCGATCGCCAGGGTGCCGGTCGCCAGCACGGCGGCACTGGCGGACGGCGCTCGCTGCGCCCACCAGACGGGGGAGGGGGAGGGGCCGGGCATGGGGCCGATGCTAGGAGGCACCGCGCGCGTTGCGAGCGGGGCACGCGCGCGGGCGCCTAAAAACGCGCGAGCGCCCTCACGCGCGCGTGAGGGCGCTCAGTGGCGTACGAGCCCTCAGGCCGGGCGCACCACGCTGTGGATCGCCGACTCGCCGTCGTAGTAGATCGACTCCTCGCGCACATAGGTGCCGGGCTTCGGGGCGTGGATCATCATGCCGTTGCCGATGTAGATGCCTACGTGGGTGATGTCGTCATAGAAGAAGACCAGGTCACCGGGCTGGGCGTCGGCGAGGGAGACCGTGGTGCCGGCGTCGACCTGGTCGTAGGTCGTGCGCGGCAGGGTGACGCCCGCGGCCTTCCAGGCGGCCTGGGTGAGGCCGGAGCAGTCGTAGGAGCCGGGGCCGACGGCGCCCCAGACGTACGGCTTGCCGATCTGGGCGCGGGCGAAGGCGAGCGCCTTCTCGGCCTTGGTGGCGTACGAGGAGTCGGCCGGGGCCGTCGAGGAGGAGGACGAGCCCGACGACGAGGACGAACCGCTCTCCTGCTGCTGGGCGGCCTCCTCCTGTGCCTTCTGCTGCGCGGCCTGCTGCCGGGCCAGCTCGGCGGCCTTGCGTGCGGCCTCCTGCCGCTTCTCCCTCTCGATCGCCGCGAGCCGCGCCTGCTCCTCGGCGGTCAGCTTCGACAACAGTTCGCGCGCGTCGGCGAGCTTCCTCTGGACGGTGGCCTTGGCCGTCTTGAGGTCGCCCTGCGTCTCGGTGAGCGTCTCGAGGCTCTCGGTGGCCTCCTGGCGCTTCTTCATCGTCTCGGACTGCTGGGTGACGTAGTCGTCGACCGCGACCTTCTGACGGCCGGTCATCCGGTCCATCAGCTGGGTCTGGTCGAAGTAGTCCTGCGGGGTGTCCGCGAGCAGGAACGTCGCCGTGTCCGGGGCGGAGGCGCCGGTGCGGTACTGGGCGGCGGCGAAGGAACCGAGTTCCTCCCGTGCCTCGTTGAGCTTCTGGGTGCGCTGGGCGACGTCGTCGAGGAGGGTGTCGACGCGCTTGCGCTGCTTGGTGGTCTTCTCCTTGGCCGAGTTGTACTTGTCGGTCGCCGACTCGGCCTGGCGGTACAGGTCGTCGATCTTCTTCTCGACTTCCTCGAGACTCGGCTTGTCGTCGGCATCGGGGGCGGCATTGGCCGACTGGGACAGCAGGGCCACGGACGTGAGGGCCGCCGTTGCGAGGGCGGGGGTCCGTATGCCTGCGACGCGCGTACCCGCGGGACGCGACTTGCGGTGCGACGCCAAGGGAGGCGACTCCTTCCATGCTCCGCCTACCGGGTTAGCTGTCGGGTTCGGGCGGGTACGTCGGAAGGGTTGCCCTACGGCCATCTCCGCGTGGGGAGTCGGGCCGATTCACCCCAGAGTTCTCGGTTGGGTCCCCGGCTCCGGCTGCCGCTGCGGCACACCGGACTCGGCGGAGGCCGCGCGGCCCGGCGACGTTCGCCGGTGGGGGTCGTGCGGCCTGCCCGCACGGTAGCCAACTGGTGTGGCCCTTGTGAAGGTTGATGGGTGATATGCCCGATACATTTTCGTGACCTTGCCCCGGAGCATCGCCGAGAGTGATCGATCGCGGGGGGTTGGTCACGAGTCATCCATGATTGTGACGCCCGTAGCGGGCTGTGATCATGCGGGGATGCAGGGTGACGAGAGGGTCCTCTCGGTGATGTTCTCAGGGCGGCGGCGGGCTGTCAGTGGGGCGCCCTAGACTCGTAGAGCGATGAGCAGCCTCTTTGACGACAGCTTCCTGGCGGACCTCCAGGCCCAGCGGGGCCCCGCGGACGAGCCCCCGCCGCCACCCGAGGACGATCACGTTCCGGAGCCGGTTCCGGACGATCTGTTCGGCGGCAAGTTCGACGTGCCCCCGGACCGGGACGCCTACTACCGCGACGGCGCCCCGCGCCCGGTGGTGGATACCGCCGCCCTGCTGGAGGGGCTGAACGACAACCAGCGCGCCGCCGTCGTCCACTCCGGCTCCCCGCTGCTCATCGTGGCCAGCGCCGGCTCCGGCAAGACCCGCGTGCTCACGCACCGCATCGCCCACCTGCTCGCCGAGCGGGGTGTCCACCCGGGCCAGATCCTCGCGATCACCTTCACCAACAAGGCCGCGGGCGAGATGAAGGAGCGCGTCGAGCAGCTCGTCGGCCCGCGGGCGAACGCGATGTGGGTGATGACCTTCCACAGCGCCTGCGTGCGCATCCTGCGGCGGGAGAGCAAGAAGCTCGGCTTCACGTCCTCCTTCTCGATCTACGACGCCGCCGACTCCAAGCGCCTGATGGCCCTGGTCTGCCGCGACCTGGACCTCGACCCCAAGCGCTTCCCGCCGAAGTCCTTCAGCGCCAAGATCAGCAACCTGAAGAACGAGCTGATCGACGAGGAGGACTTCGCCGCCCAGGCCGCCGACGGCTTCGAGAAGACCCTCGCCCAGGCCTACGCGATGTACCAGTCGCGGCTGCGCGAGGCGAACGCCCTCGACTTCGACGACCTGATCATGACGACGGTCAACCTGCTGCGCGCCTTCCCGGACGTCGCCGAGCACTACCGCCGCCGCTTCCGCCACGTGCTCGTCGACGAGTACCAGGACACCAACCACGCCCAGTACGCCCTCGTCCGGGAGCTCGTCGGCACCTCCGAGCACCCCGTCGACGTACCGCCGGGCCCGGACGACATCCCGCCCGCCGAGCTGTGCGTGGTGGGTGACGCCGACCAGTCGATCTACGCCTTCCGCGGCGCGACGATCCGCAACATTCTCCAGTTCGAGGAGGACTACCCGGACGCGACGACGATCCTGCTGGAGCAGAACTACCGCTCCACCCAGACGATTCTGAGCGCTGCCAACGCGGTCATCGAGCGCAACGAGTCCCGCCGCCCCAAGAACCTGTGGACCAACGCGGGCACGGGCGCCACGATCACCGGCTACGTCGCCGACACCGAGCACGACGAGGCGCAGTTCGTCGCCGACGAGATAGACCGGCTCACGGACGCCGGCGAGGCGAAGGCCGGCGACGTCGCCGTCTTCTACCGCACCAACGCCCAGTCCCGTGTCTTCGAAGAGGTCTTCATCCGCGTCGGCCTGCCCTACAAGGTCGTCGGCGGCGTCCGCTTCTACGAGCGCAAGGAGGTCCGCGACGTCCTGGCCTACCTGCGCGTGCTCGCCAACCCGGAGGACTCGGTGCCGCTGCGCCGGATCCTCAACGTCCCCAAGCGGGGCATCGGCGACCGCGCCGAGGCGATGATCGACGCCCTCGCCCAGCGAGAGAAGATCAGCTTCCCGCAGGCGCTGAAGCGTGTGGACGAGGCGTACGGCATGGCCGCGCGCTCCACCAACGCCGTCAAGCGGTTCAACACGCTGATGGAGGACCTCCGTACGATCGTCGAGTCCGGCGCCGGACCGGCCACCGTGCTGGAGGCCGTCCTGGAACGCACCGGGTACCTCGCCGAGTTGCAGGCCTCCACCGACCCGCAGGACGAGACCCGGATCGAGAACCTCCAGGAACTCGCCGCCGTCGCCATGGAGTTCGAGCAGGAGCGCGGCGAGGGCGCGGAGACATCGGGGGTTGCCGCCCCGGGGGGCACGCTGTCCGACTTCCTCGAACAGGTAGCGCTGGTCGCCGACTCCGACCAGATCCCCGACGAGGAGGACGGCGACGGCGTCATCACGCTGATGACCCTGCACACAGCCAAGGGCCTGGAGTTCCCGGTCGTCTTCCTCACCGGCATGGAGGACGGCGTCTTCCCGCACATGCGCGCCCTCGGCCAGACCAAGGAGCTGGAGGAGGAGCGGCGCCTGGCGTACGTCGGCATCACGCGAGCGCGAGAGCGGCTGTATCTGACGCGGTCCACCCTGCGCAGCGCCTGGGGCCAGCCGTCGTACAACCCGCCCTCCCGGTTCCTGGAGGAGATCCCGCCGGCGTTCGTGGAGTGGAAGCGGACGGGGGCGACCGCGCCCGCGTCCTCCGGGCCGGTCTCCGGGGTGGCGGCTTCGCTGTCGTCGTCCCGCTCGCGTTCGTCGGCGTCGGGCGCGTCCGGCTTCTCCACGCGCCGGACCTCCGAGAAGCCGGTCGTGTCACTGGCCGTCGGGGACCGGGTCACGCACGACCAGTTCGGGCTCGGGACCGTCGTGGCGGTGAAGGGCACGGGCGCGAACGCCGAGGCGACCATCGACTTCGGGGACACCAAACCGAAGCGGCTGCTGCTGCGGTACGCGCCGGTGGAGAAGCTGTAGCCCCGACGGATCAGCCCCTGCCGGGCCGAACCGGCGGGGGCTGGCGGGACGTTACGTCGGGTCGATGCCGTGGCTGCGCAGCCACGGGAGCGGGTCGATCGCCGAACCGCCGGCCGGGCGCACCTCGAAGTGCAGATGAGGACCGGTCGAGTTGCCGGAGTTGCCGGAGCGCGCGATCGGATCGCCGGCCTTCACGGTCGTACCGGAGGGGACCGTGTAGGTGGAGAGGTGGCAGTACCACGTCTCCGTGCCGTCCTTCGCGGTCACGATCATCATGTTGCCGTACGCGCTGTTCCACTGCGTGCGGACGGTGCCGTCGGTCGCGGCCATCACGGTCGTGCCGTACGAGACGGGGAAGTCGATGCCGGTGTGCAGGGACATCCAGTTGATGCCGGACTGGCCGTAGTAGGCGCTGAGTCCGTGCCGGGCGACCGGCAGGGCGAACTTCGGGCGCAGCCGCTCCTTGCGGGCCGCCTCCTCCGCCGCGCGCTTGCGCTCGGCCGCCTGCTGGGCCTTGAGGTCGATGCGCTCCTGCGTACGGCTGGCCCGGTCGGCGAAGTCGTCGGCGCCGGCGGCGAGGCTCTGGAGCTGTGTGTCCAGCTTGTTGTTGGCGGCGGCCGGTTTCACCGGCTGCGCGTCCGCCGCGGTCGTCTGCGCCTCCGCGGCGCCGTCGTCGGTGAAGCTGCCGACGGAGGCGGCGGCGATCCCCGCGACACCCATCACGCACGCCGAGGGAACCGCGATGGTCAGCAGCGCCGAGCGCTTGGGGGGCGTACGGCGGCGGGAGCGGGACCGGGCGCGCGAGGCCGCACGGGAGGCGGCGCGCGGGCCGGCCTCTTCCTGACCGTCCAGGAGCGGGGTGACGGTGGGCAGTTCGCCGGTGGTGGCCTGCTCGCCGCCGTCCGTGGCGGGGTCGTGGTAGGCGGCCCCGGGGGCTTCGTCGTAGGCGACCTGCTCGAATGTCGCGGTCTCGTGCTGCTCGAAGGTTTCGCCGTGCTGCTCGTACGCGTCGGGGGCCGGTGCGGCGGCGCCGTCGGTGTTCCACTGCGTGGCGTCGTAGGCGCCGGTGTCGAAGGCCTGCGTGCCCCATTCCCATTGCTGGGTCCGGTCGGCCGGATTGCCGGACTGGTCGGGCTGGAGCCAGGCGCCGGCGTCCCACTGCCCGGTGGTGTCCGGGGAGGTGGCCTGCGGCGGGATGACTGAGAGCGGCTGCTGCTCGGACGTCCAGGTCGTGGTGTCGTAGACGCCGGTGTCGTAGGCGGCGTGGTGCTGGGCCGCGTACGCGTCGTAGTGCGGGTTCGCGTGCGTGCCGGTGGGCCAGTGGCCGGTGTCGTACGTGCCCGTGCCGTGGCCGCTGCCCGGCATGTCGCCGAAGAGGGGGTCGGTGGCGAAGGTCGCGGTGGTGTGGCCGGTGGCGGCGAAACCGGTGCCGTCGGTACCGGTGGCGGCGTAGTCGCCGTACGTGGTGAAGTCGCCGTACTGGGCTTCCTGGGTGCCGTACGACGCGTAATGCGCCGAGTCGGCGTCGGAAGCCGGAGCCGGGGTCATGGTCCCCGACGGGTGACGGTCGTTCACCAACTTCTCTTTCGCCTCGACAACAGGGGCTGCCAGAGCAGTGCGGCGACTGTACCCGGCGGTACGCGGGCACGACAATCTTCGGCAGGTTTCGCGCGCGCAGGAAACGGGCATTCGGCCGTGTTTTGGCGGACTGCGGGCACGGGTTTGGCCCTGTGTTCGAAGTTTGTTCGAGGTTGATCGGTGCTTCGACGCTGTGTGCCTCCTGTATGACGAGTCTCAGGCCACCGTCAGACCGCCGGTCCGGCCGGCGGACGGTTCACCCGGGCGAGCGGTGTCGAGGACCTGCCGTATTCCGTTGGCGACGGCGGGGTGCACGGGCAGGGCGAGATGGCCGATACCGGTCACCCGCACGTTCTGAACCGTCAGATCGGGATGGTCGATGCAGGCCGTCTCCAGCGGGTCCATCACGTGGTCCAAGTCGCTCCAGAAGCTGACGAAGTGCGTACGGCAGCCCGGGGCCGGCCGAGTGAGCTCCTCGAGCACCGGTGAGCCGGGGCGCATCTGGCGCACGATGGGGTGCGCGTTGGCCAGGGGCACCACTCTGGTGCCCGAGTGCGGCGTGCCGAGTGTCACGAGGGTCCGCACGCGCGTGTCGCCGCCGAGCCGCTGCACGTAGTAACGCGCTATCAGGCCGCCGAGGCTGTGCCCGACGACGTCGACCTGCGGGGCGCCGGTGCGCTCGCAGATCTCCTCTATGTGCCGGCCGAGCAGTTCGGCTGCGGCGCGTATGTCGCAGGTCAGTGGCGAGTAGTTGAGGGACTCGATCTGCTGCCTGCCGTGCTGGGCGAGGCTGCGGCGCAGCAGGACGAAGACCGAGCGGTTGTCGATGAAGCCGTGGAGCAGGACGACCGGGGGCTTGGCCTCCGTGGGCAGTTGGGCGGCGCCGCCCGTGGTCAGTGCCGGGGTGGGGGCGCGTCGCTCCTGGGTGATGCCGGAGGGGTAGAGGAGGAGATGCCCGGCCAGGATCGCGATCTCCAGGGCCGTGGCCTTCAGGAGCGCCAGGGAGAGTCCCGCCAGCCGGCTCGGCAGCAGACGCTGGCAGAACGGAAGAAAGGGCAGAGCAGCCCTGGTGACCCTCATGGCCGACCTCCTGTCGGCAGACGGGAGGACAGCCGCCCCCCGTGTGCCCTCGTGGAAAGCCGCGGCGAAGACGGCCGATGACTGCGTGAGCGGCGTGAGCCGCGGGGACGGAGCGCGGCTTGTGGCGCGTGTGACGCCGGTGATGCGACGAGGTCCCCTGCCGGTGCGGCGACGAGGCTCCCCGTTGTTGCGCCGTGTCTGCCCTGCGTGCTGTGCGTGCCCTGCGTGTCCCGCGTGCCTTCGCCGAAGTGCCGTACCGCCGCTGTGCGTGGTGGGTGGGGCGGTGGTACGGCGACTTCGTCGCGGCTCCCCTTGCGCTTGTCCCATCGTGTGATTTCCCCCTCGGTCCGCACCGCGAAACTGCCGGTTGCGGGATCCTGGAGATAACGTTCGTTCACTTGCCCGGACGGTTCGGGGCGGGGTGTCCGTGCTGTACGGCGTGCGCGATGTGTGCGGTACTTGTCGGTACGGATGGATGTAGTCGCTTCATGGAGGCAGTGATGGGTGTGGCAGCCGGTCCGATCCGCGTGGTGGTGGCCAAGCCGGGGCTCGACGGCCACGATCGCGGGGCCAAGGTGATCGCGAGGGCCCTGCGCGACGCCGGTATGGAGGTCATCTACACCGGGCTCCACCAGACTCCCGAGCAGATCGTCGACACGGCGCTCCAGGAGGACGCCGACGCGATCGGGCTGTCCATCCTCTCCGGCGCGCACAACACGCTCTTCGCGGCGGTGATCGACCTGCTCAAGGAGCGGGACGCGGAGGACATCCTGGTCTTCGGCGGCGGAATCATCCCCGAGGCGGACATTCCCCTGCTGAAGGAGAAGGGGGTCGCGGAGATCTTCACGCCCGGCGCGACGACCGCGTCGATCGTGGACTGGGTCCGGGCCAACGTACGCCAGCCGGCCGGGGCCTAGGCCTCCGGCGGTGGCGCCGGGGTTCGTGCCGGTGGCCCGGGGCGGCGTCGGCGGGTGGTTGCGGCCTGCCTGGGCCGGCGCCGGTGGGCGGCAACCGGGCGCCGTGACGCGGGCCGGGGTCAGGGAGTGGTCAGCTCCTCGGCCATCGCCGCGCGCAGGCGCAACGTCGTGACCAGGCGCTGGAAGGCCTCCGCCCAGTAGCCGCCGGCGCCGGGAGAGGCGTTCTCCGGCTCGTCCGGTACGGCCAGCAGGGCGTCGAGGCGACCGGCCTCGGACGGGTCGAGGCAGCGCTCGGCCAGGCCCATGACTCCGCTGAAACTCCATGGATAACTCCCCGCGTCCCGCGCGATGTTGAGCGCGTCCACCACCGCCCGGCCGAGCGGCGGCGCCCACGGCACCGCGCACACCCCGAGCAGCTGAAACGCTTCGGACAGGCCGTGCGTCGTGATGAAGCCGGCCACCCACTCGGCCCGCTCGGCGGCGTCCAGCGTGCCGAGCAGCTTGGCGCGTTCGGCCAGGGACACCGCGCCCGGGCCGCCCGCCTCCGGTGCCGAGGGCTCCCCGAGCAGCGCCCGCGACCACTCGGTGTCCCGCTGGCGCACCGCGGCGCGGCACCACGCCGCGTGCAGTTCGCCTCGCCAGTCGTCCGCGACCGGCAGGGCCACGATCTCCCGGGGCGTCCGCCCGCCCAGCCGTCGCGACCAGGTCCCGAGCGGAGCCGCCTCCACCAACTGGCCGAACCACCACGACCGTTCACCCCGTCCGGCGGGCGCCTTCGCCACGACGCCGTCGCGCTCCATGCCCGGATCGCACTCGTGCGGCGCTTCGACGGCGATGGTCGGCGTGGCCACCGTGACTCCAGCGGCCGTCGAAGCCCCCGGGTCTGTGGCCCGGGTGGCCTGGGTGTGGTCGAGGGCCACGCACGCCTCCGCCCTGACCGCCATTCGCGCGGCGAGCGCCGAACCGGGCAGCGCCGACAGCAGTTCCGCCGCCGTCGCCCGGACGTTGCGGCTGCGGTCGGCCAGGGCCTGTTCCAGGAACGGCTCGTCGTCGGGGACCAAGCCCGTGCGCAGGGAGTCGAGGAACATCAGCCGGTCCTCGGCCCGTTCCATCGCCCAGGTCGTCGCCAGCAGTTCCCGCGCGGCGGCCGATCGGCGGGAGCGCAGGGCGGACAGGAGGGCGACCCGTTCGGCGAACAGGCCCTCCTGCCACAGCTGCCGGACGCTGTCGTCGTCCTCGAGATGCGGCAGGGCCGCTCCGCCGCCCGGTGTCGAGCGCAGGGCGAACCGCCAGTCCGGGTTCAGCCGCGCCAGCCACAGGGCCCGCGGCCCCGCGAACTCCAGGGCCGCCGGACGCAGGTCGGTGCGCCCCCGGGCCGCGTCAAGCAACGCGGGAAGCAGCTGCGGAGCAGGTGCAAAACCACGGGTGTTGGCCGCCGCGAGCCACTGGGGCAGCAACTCCGTCAGGTCGGGCGCGGTGCCCCGGCGGCCGCCGCCGGACGCGCCGGGGCGGTCGGCCAGCAGCAGCGCGAGTCTGCGGGCGGCCGCCTGCGGCAGAGGCGGACGCGGGTCCTCCGGGGCCGGCTGCGGACGCTCCGCCGCACGCGCCGGACGCAGACCGGCCCTTCGTCGTACGGTCTCCACGGCCGCCGCGTCCAGCAGGGCCACCGGTGCGTCCGCGCCCGGTCCGGTGCCCGGCGGGGTGCGCCGGTCCGTGCCCAGCAGTGCCGTGGTGACGAGCCCCTCCCAGGCGCCCGTCGCGGGCGCGTCCACAGGAGCGGAGGTCCTGTTCATGAGCTTCCTTTCCGTGGGGCGCCCGGTGGTGGTTGAAGGCTCACCCTTACCGGTTGTCCCGGGATGCCTGAAAGATTCGTGGATTTGAGAGAAGGGTGGGCCGGGCCGGAAAAGGCCGGGCCGCCGGTTTCGGAGTTGGCGGCGTTGGCGTTGGCTTCGGCTCAGCACAGGGCTATCGCGTCGCCCGGGCCCTCGGGCCACGCCGTCAGCGGGGTGAAGCCCTGGTGGCCGCATTCGCCGAAGACCCTGACCGGGGCGCCGCCCGACAGCGCGACGAGCCGCCACAGGCCCGGCCGGGCACGCGCCGTGGGAGTGAGCGGCAACGCCGCGTCCTCGTCCGCGTCCGCCAACTGCCAGGAGTCGCCGTCCGGGCTGGGGACGACCCGGTCCAGCGTCACCGGGACGGACTCCACCCAGGGATCGTCGCGCAGGGCGTCGCCGTAGCGGGCGGCCGCCTGGGACGTCGTCACCCCCTGCGGGCGTATCGCCGTCGGCGCGGGCGGTGCGAACTGTTCGCCCAGGGCCACCCGCGGCTGCCCGGCGCCCGGGTAGGCGGACACCTCGGCCTCCAGGACCAGCCCCACCGGCAACGCCAGCTCCGGGGCGCGGCCGGCGGCGCCGTAGGAGAGGAGCAGCACGGTGCGGTCCGAGTCGGCGCCGTGCAGCCAGACCCGGCGGGTCGTCAGGCGCGTGTCCGCCGTGTCGTACTGGGCGAGCACCAGCCAGCGGTCCCGCACCGGCGGGCCGTCCGCGGAGGCCGGCAGACCGATGCGGGAGCGGACCGTGGCGGCGAGAGCGTCCGGGAGCCGCTCGCGGCGCAGCCAGCCCTGACCGAGGAGGTGCAGCAGCGCGCACTCCTCCAGCAGACGCACCGGCCAGCCCGGCCCTGTGGACGGGATCGCCCCCAACTCCCGGACCCGGCCGGCCAGGCCCTGCGCCTGGGCGTCGACCATGCGGGCCGCCGTCTCCTCCCACAGGCCGTAACCCGACTGCTCCGCCGTCGCCAGACCCGTGCGCAACAGATCCGCCAGGCGCTGCTCCAGCTCCACCGCTCCCGCCGTGACCCGCTCTGCCCGCCGCTCCGCCCGGCGCCGCGCCGCCTCCGGATCAGCGGATCCGGACGGTGAACCGGAGCTGTCCCCGGCCTTCTTCCCCTCAGCGCGCTTACGCCGCCCCGCTATCCACTGCCCGGCCCACTCCGGCGCCTCTCCCGTCGGCACCGCTGCGTCGCCGCCCGCCCAGAGCAGCAGCAGCCCGAGCGCGTGCTTGCACGGGAACTTGCGGCTCGGACAACTGCACTTGTACGCGGGCCCGGAGGCGTCCGCGATGTCGACGACCGTCTGATACGGCTTGCTTCCGCTGCCCTTGCACAGCCCCCACACCGTCCCCTCGTCGGAACTCCCCGCCTCGGACCACGGCCCCGCCGCGCCGAGTTTGCTCCCCGCTTTGCGTGATGCCGCGTCAGGCGCCAGTGCCAGCACCTGGTCCGCGGTCCAGCGCACCCCCTGCTGAGTCATGCCATCGAAGGTAGATCCCACCACTGACAATCGGGTCGGCGAGCGGCTCCGGCGGGGTGTTTGCGCAGGTCACAACGCATTGTCAGTGGTGTGGTGCAACGTAAATGCCAGATCCGAACCGGCCGAGCTGGAGGGGGACTCAGCCATGCCTGTGTCCGTAGAACCGACGTCCGTCGACCCGAGCCAGAACGGGTCCGCGCCCGCGAACGCGGGGGCGGGCGCACCCGCGGACGTGACCGAGGCGGAAGCACTGCGGCCGCACGCCGAGGACGCCTTCGCCGGCGAACTCGCCGCGCTGGCCGCGCAGGACGACCGTTCGCGTCCGGCCCGCTGGAAGCTGTCGCCGTGGGCCGTCGCGACGTACCTGCTCGGCGGGACGCTGCCGGACGGCACGGTGATCACACCGAAGTACGTCGGCCCGCGCCGTATCGTCGAGGTCGCCGTCACCACGCTCGCCACCGACCGCGCCCTGCTCCTGCTCGGCGTACCCGGCACGGCGAAGACCTGGGTCTCCGAGCATCTGGCCGCGGCGGTCAGCGGCGACTCCACGCTGCTGGTGCAGGGCACCGCCGGCACGCCGGAGGAGGCCATCCGGTACGGCTGGAACTACGCGCGGCTGCTCGCCCACGGCCCGAGCCGCGACGCGCTCGTGCCCAGCCCGGTCATGCGGGCCATGGCCGAGGGCATGACCGCCCGCGTCGAGGAGCTGACGCGTATCCCGGCCGACGTGCAGGACACGCTCATCACGATCCTGTCGGAGAAGACGCTGCCCATACCGGAGCTGGGCCAGGAGGTGCAGGCGGTCCGCGGCTTCAACCTGATCGCCACGGCCAACGACCGCGACCGCGGGGTCAACGACCTGTCCAGCGCCCTGCGCCGCCGGTTCAACACGGTGGTGCTGCCGCTGCCGGAGAGCCCCGAGGCCGAGGTCGACATCGTCTCGCGCCGCGTCGACCAGATCGGCCGCTCGCTCGACCTGCCGGCCGCGCCCGACGGCCTCGACGAGATCCGCCGGGTCGTCACGGTCTTCCGTGAGCTGCGCGACGGGGTCACGACCGACGGCCGGACGAAGCTGAAGTCGCCGAGCGGCACGCTGTCCACGGCCGAGGCGATCTCCGTCGTCACCAACGGGCTCGCCCTGGCAGCCCACTTCGGCGACGGCGTGCTGCGGCCGGGCGACGTGGCCGCGGGCATCCTCGGCGCGGTGGTCCGCGACCCGGCGGCCGACCGCGTCATCTGGCAGGAGTACCTGGAGACGGTCGTCCGCGAGCGGGACGGCTGGAAGGACTTCTACCGGGCCTGCCGGGAGGTGAGCGTGTGAGCGACGCGGGGCGGGGGTTGGCTGCGGGGCCGGGCACGGGATGGGAGGGAGACAGGTGACGGGCGTGGAAGAATCTGTCGGCCGGGCGGCCGGGGCGGGGCCGGTGCTGCTCGGGGTACGGCATCACGGGCCGGGGTCGGCGAGGGCGGTGCGGGCGGCGCTGGAGGAGACCCGACCGCGGATCGTGCTGATCGAGGGACCGCCCGAGGCCGACGCGCTGATCCCGCTCGCCGCCGACGAGGAGATGCGGCCGCCGGTCGCCCTGCTCGCCCATGCCGTGGACGAGCCCGGCCGCTCGGCGTTCTGGCCGTTGGCCGAGTTCTCCCCGGAGTGGGTCGCCATCCGCTGGGCCCTGGAACACGACGTCCCGGCCCGCTTCATCGACCTGCCGGCCACGCACACGCTGGCCTGGGGAAGGCAGGAGGACGGGGCCGGAGTGGAGGGGAAATCTCCTCCGGACGCCGAGACGGCGGACAACGAGGGCGACTACGGCCCCGCCTCCGGCCCCGCCGACGTGCGGATCGATCCGCTCGGGGTGCTCGCCGAGACCGCCGGCTACGACGACCCGGAGCGGTGGTGGGAGGACGTCGTGGAGCACCGGGGCGTGGGGAAGAAGGGGGAGGCGCTCGCGCCGTTCACCGCGATCGAGGAGGCGATGGGGGCGCTGCGGGAGACCTATGGCAGCGAGGGACACGACCGGGACCTGGTGCGCGAGGCGTACATGCGGCTCCAGGTGCGAGCCACGCAGCGGGAGTTCGAGGACGGTGTGGCCGTCGTGTGCGGGGCGTGGCACGTGCCCGCACTGAGGCGGAAGACCACCGTCGTCGCCGACAAGGCGCTGCTGAAGGGGCTGCCCAAGGTCAAGACGGACATGACCTGGGTGCCCTGGACCCACCGCAGGCTGTCCCGGAACAGCGGTTACGGGGCCGGCATCGACTCGCCGGGCTGGTACGGGCACTTGTTCAGCGCCCCGGACCGGCCGGTCGAGCGGTGGATGACCAAGGTGGCGGGGCTGCTGCGCGCCGAGGACCGGTTCGTCTCCTCCGCGCATGTCATCGAGGCCGTGCGGCTGGCCGAGACGCTCGCCGCGATGCGCGGCCGTCCGCTGCCCGGCCTGAGCGAGACGACCGACGCGGTGCGGGCGGTGATGTGCGAGGGCTCGGACGTGCCGCTGGCGCTGGTGCGGGACCGGCTGGTCGTGGGGGACGTGCTGGGGGAGGTGCCGCCGACGGCGCCGGCGGTACCGTTGCAGCGGGACCTCGCCCGGCTCCAGCGCCGGCTGCGGCTGAAACCGGAGGCGTTGGAGCGGGAGGTGGAGCTCGACCTGCGCAAGGAGACCGACGCCGCCCGCAGCAGGCTGCTGCACCGGCTGCGGTTGCTCGGCATCGCGTGGGGCGAACCGGCCGCCTCACGGGGCAGCACGGGCACGTTCCGGGAGTCGTGGCGGCTGCGCTGGGAGCCCGAGCTGTCCGTGCGGGTCGCCGAGGCCGGGGTGTGGGGGACGACCGTCCTGTCCGCCGTGACCGCCAAGGCCGAGGCGGACGCCGTCGCCGCGCAGGGTCTCGCCGACGTCACGGCGCTCGCCGAGCGCTGCCTGCTGGCCGAACTGCCCGAGGCCCTGCCGACGGTGATGCGACTCCTTGCCGACCGGGCGGCCCTCGACACGGATGTCGGCCAGCTCGCCCAGGCGCTGCCGGCCCTCGTCCGCTCCCTGCGCTACGGCGATGTGCGCGGCACGGACACCGGAGCCCTGGGAGAGGTCGCGGCGGGTCTGGCCGAGCGGGTCTTCGTCGGCCTGCCCCCGGCATGCGCCGCGCTCGACGCGGACGGCGCCGAGGAGATGCGGCGTCATGTCGACGCCGTGCACGGGGCCGTGGGGCTCCTGGGCGACGCCCCGGCAGCGGGACAAGGCAACTTGAGTGCCCGTTGGCAGGCGGTGCTGCGGGTGCTGTGCGGGCGGGACACCGTGCCCGGGGTGATTCGGGGGCGGGCCGTGCGGCTCCTGCTCGACGACGGGGAGCTGGCGCAGGACGAGGCGGCGCGCCTCATGGGGCTCGTCCTGTCCCCGGGCACGCCACCGGCGGACGCGGCCGCGTGGATCGAGGGCTTCGTCGGAGGAGGCTCCGGGGGCGGGATGCTCCTGGTGCACGACGACCGGCTGCTCGGGCTGGTCGACGCGTGGCTGACCGGGGTGCCGGTGGAGGCGTTCACGGACGTGCTGCCCCTGCTGCGGCGGACGTTCTCGGCGTACGAGCCCGGGGTCCGGCGGACCCTCGGCGAACTGGTCCGGCGCGGGCCGGGGGCCGGGAGCGGCGCGACAGGAGCAGGCTCCGGCATACCAGGCATACCCGGCTTCGCCGCAGAGCTCGACACGGTGCGCGCGGACGCCGTGCTGCCGGTCGTGCGACTGCTGCTCGGCCTGGACGAAGGGGAAGAACACATCCGCAACAACCTGGTGGGGGTGACGGGATGACGACCGACGGACTGAGGCGGCCGGCTCCGACCGCGGAAGCGGGAGACACGGCCGGGAACGGGTCGCCGGCGGAAGGCCGGCCGACGACGGCCGTGCCGGTGATCCCGCTGTGGGAACGGCCTCGAAAAGGAGGACGTGGATGACGGCCGAGGTGACGGACCCGGTGCAGGAGCGGTTGCGGCGGTGGCGGCTCGTGCTCGGGGGCGACGCGGCGGACGGCACCGGGTGTGAACTGTCCGGGCGGGACGCGGCGATGGACGGAGCGCTCACCGCGCTCTACGGCAAGGGGGAGAAGCCGCAAGGGGGCCGGGACCGTTCGGCGGGACTGGGGGCGTCGGCGCCGTCCGTGGCGCGCTGGCTCGGCGACATCCGGACGTACTTCCCGTCCTCCGTCGTACAGGTCATGCAGCGCGACGCCATCGACCGGCTCGGTCTCGCCACGCTCCTGCTGGAGCCGGAGATGCTGGAGGCGGTGGAGGCCGACGTGCACCTCGTCGGCACGCTGCTGTCGCTCAACAAGGCCATGCCCGAGACGACGAAGGAGACGGCACGGGCCGTCGTACGCAAGGTCGTCGAGGACCTGGAGAAGCGGCTCGCCACCCGCACTCGCGCCACCCTCACCGGCGCCCTCGACCGCAGCGCCCGGATCAACCGGCCCCGGCATCACGACATCGACTGGAACCGCACGATCGCGGCCAATCTCAAGCACTACCTGCCCCCGTACCGAACGATCGTGCCGGAGCGGCTCATCGGGTACGGGCGAGCGTCCCAGTCCACGAAGAAGGAGGTCATCCTCTGTATCGACCAGTCGGGATCCATGGCGGCATCGGTCGTGTACGCATCGGTGTTCGGAGCGGTGCTCGCCTCGATGCGGACGATCTCCACGCGACTCGTCGTCTTCGACACGGCGGTCGTCGACCTGACGGACCAGCTCGACGACCCCGTCGACGTCCTCTTCGGGACGCAGTTGGGCGGCGGCACGGACATCAACCGGGCACTCGCCTACTGCCAGTCGCAGATCACCCGGCCCGCGGAGACGGTGGTCGTGCTGATCAGCGATCTCTACGAGGGAGGCATACGGGACGGGATGCTCAAGCGGGTGGCGGCGATGAAGGCGTCAGGGGTGCAGTTCGTGACGCTGCTGGCGCTCTCGGACGAGGGGGCGCCGGCATACGACCGGGAGCACGCGGCCGCGCTCGCCGCGCTGGGGGCACCGGCGTTCGCCTGCACGCCCGGTCTGTTCCCGGAGGTGATGGCGGCGGCGATCGAGAAGCGTCCGCTGCCGATACCGGATGCGGCGTGAGGATGCGGCGTGTCGTGCCGTGGGCCGCGGTGGTGCGGGGCGGTCGGATGCCGACTTGTCGATGCGTCGTCGTCCGACTTCGTTCGGCAAAACCGGATATGACTGTCCATCAGCGAAGAACGGCTTGCGCAACCTCCGCACTCCCGTGCGAGGATCGGCGCCTGCTCGGCGGGGTGCCGCGCTGCGCCGGGCAGTACCGCGTTGTGCCGACTCGTTGCTCGTAACGCGTGATGCGTTCCGCACTTGTTCCGTAGCACGGGAGGAAGCTCCCCCTCTTGACCTGGTCAGCAGTCCTGCTTAGTGCCGCCGTGCGCATGCTGCGCACGGCGGCCGGGCGGCGTGCGCTCCAAGTGGCGCTGCTGGTGGGCGGGGTGCTCGTCATCGGGCTCCTGTGCGGGGAGCGGGCGTATGCGGCGGACGGCGCTGACGGGCGGGTCGACTCGCCGGGTCCTCGCCCCGTGTCCGGAGTCGGCAGCGCTCGCATCGCCGGGGTCTCGGAGGCCGTAGGAGCCGTGGGGGAGCGTGGCGTGCGGGTGGCTGGTCATACGGGCGAGGCGGTGAGCAAGGGGCTGGGAGCGGCGCGGGCGAAGGAGCCGTCCTCGTCGGCATCGACGCCGACGACGTTGTCCAAGCTGCCGGTGCTGTCCGCCCCGCCGTCGGCCTCGAAGTCTCCGGTGCTGCCGGATCTGCCGGTGCTGTCCGCCCCGCCCATGGCCCCGAAGCCTCCGACGCTCCCGGACCTGCCCGCACTGCCCAAGCCGCCAGTGCTCCCGGACCTGCCAGACCTCCCCGACTTCCCGGACCTGCCAGACCTCCCCGGCCTCCCGGCCCCGTCCGGGCCGTCAAACCTCCTGCCCGCACCCGCCGCCGGTGCAGTCACGCTCCCGGGAGGGCCCGGGCTTCCCGCAGTTCCCGGCGGTCCCAGCTACCCAGAACTCCTGAGCCACCCCCGCCCCGCCCCGGTCACGGCCGGCTCACAGCCGGGCCGGGCGGCGCCCTCCCCGGCCGGCGTCCCTGCCTCCGTCGTCGGACGGACCGGTGCGGCCGAGTTCGTCGCCGCTGGGGCGGACACCGTGGTGTGCGGCGCCGAGTACCGAGCCGTCGGTCGCGCAGAGCACGCGGGCCACACCGGACTCGCTGACCACGCCGGCCCGTCCGCCCACGTCGGACGCGCCCCGGGCGGGCATGGGCCTGCGGATCGGCCTGACGGCAGGCTCGGCAACAGGTCCACGGCCGACAACAGCACGTCCCGCCACGGAGACCCGCACGCCGTCACCCTGAGCCTCCGGGCCCCGCTGAGACTCCTGCCCGGTGTCGCGGCCCGCTCCTGCGCGGCCGGCAGCCGGGACAGTCACCGGGACATTCCCGTCTTCCCCGGCTAGCACGGCGGACCGCCGCTCCCGGTGCGGTTCCCCGTGCGAACCCTGCCGCCCCGACGAGCGCACCCCGCACCTCTCACCCCCGACTCCACGAGGCATCGACTCGGGGCGGCCGAAAACCGTCGGTCGTCCGAGGCCGAAACCTCGTGGATGGGGTCGGGTGGTCCCCATTGGGGTGGGGACCAACCACCCCGCGCCCCGGAGAGCAGGGCCCTGAACAGGACCTTTTCGCTCCTTCGGGGGTGCCGGACGGGCCTCACCGGGTCAACCCCAGCCCGGTGAGGCCCCTCACCCCAGGCACGCCGTGCCAGAGAGCGCGGCATCATGTGACAGGTATCACCGCTCAGGTGTGACCCTCGATTTAGAGGCCCCCCGCAAGCAGCGATAACCTGCGAGACGGACATGCCGCGCGCTCGGACACCGTGTGCGCCTCCCTTGTGACAGACGGCGGACGTCACGTTGCCCTCGCGGCACGCCCACGCAGACAACGAACCGCGAGATCACTGATAGGGACGGAAGCGCGTGGACCTGTTCGAGTACCAGGCGAGGGACCTCTTCGCCAAGCACGATGTACCGGTGCTGGCCGGTGAAGTCATCGACACGCCTGAGGCGGCCCGCGCAGCCACCGAGCGCCTCGGTGGCAAGTCCGTCGTCAAGGCCCAGGTGAAGGTCGGCGGCCGTGGCAAGGCCGGTGGCGTGAAGCTCGCCGCCACCCCCGACGAGGCGGTCGAGCACGCGACCAACATCCTCGGCATGGACATCAAGGGCCACACGGTCCACAAGGTGATGATCGCCGAGACGGCCCCGGAGATCGTGGAGGAGTACTACGTCTCCTTCCTCCTGGACCGTGCCAACCGCACCTTCCTCTCCATCGCCTCCGTCGAGGGCGGCATGGAGATCGAGGAGGTGGCGGCCACCCGCCCCGAGGCCGTCGCCAAGACGCCGATCGACGCCAACGAAGGTGTCACCGAGGCGAAGGCCCGCGAGATCGTCGAGGCCGCGAAGTTCCCGGCCGAGGTCGCCGACAAGGTCGTGAACGTCCTCGTCAAGCTGTGGGACACCTTCGTCAAGGAGGACGCCCTCCTGGTCGAGGTCAACCCGCTGGCCAAGGTCGCCTCCGGTGACGTCATCGCCCTCGACGGCAAGGTGACCCTCGACGAGAACGCCGAGTTCCGTCACCCCGACCACGAGGCTCTCCAGGACAAGGCCGCGGCCAACCCGCTCGAGGCCGCCGCCAAGGAGAAGAACCTCAACTACGTCAAGCTCGACGGCGAGGTCGGCATCATCGGCAACGGCGCGGGTCTCGTCATGAGCACCCTGGACGTCGTCGCGTACGCCGGTGAGAAGCACGGCGGTGTGAAGCCCGCCAACTTCCTCGACATCGGCGGTGGCGCCTCCGCCGCCGTCATGGCGAACGGCCTGGAGATCATCCTCGGCGACCCGGACGTCAAGTCCGTGTTCGTCAACGTCTTCGGTGGCATCACCGCCTGTGACGAGGTCGCCAACGGCATCGTGCAGGCGCTTCAGCTGCTCAAGGACAAGGGCGAGGACGTCACCAAGCCCCTCGTCGTCCGTCTCGACGGCAACAACGCCGAGCTGGGTCGCAAGATCCTCTCCGACGCCAACCACCCGCTGGTGCAGCGCGTGGACACCATGGACGGCGCGGCCGACAAGGCCGCCGAGCTCGCGGCTGCGAAGTAAGGGACGAGGGACTAAACAGCCATGGCTATCTTCCTCAACAAGGACAGCAAGGTCATCGTCCAGGGCATGACCGGTGCCACGGGCATGAAGCACACCAAGCTCATGCTGGCCGACGGCACGAACATCGTCGGTGGCGTGAACCCCCGCAAGGCGGGCACGTCGGTCGACGTCGACGGCAACGAGATCCCGGTCTTCGGCACGGTCGCCGAGGCGATCGAGAAGACGGGCGCGAACGTATCCGTCCTCTTCGTCCCGCCGGCCTTCGCCAAGGCCGCCGTCGTCGAGGCCATCGACGCCGAGATCCCGCTCGCGGTCGTCATCACCGAGGGCATCGCGGTCCACGACTCGGCGGCGTTCTACGCCTACGCGGTCGAGAAGGGCAACAAGACCCGGATCATCGGCCCGAACTGCCCCGGTCTCATCACCCCGGGCCAGTCCAACGCCGGCATCATCCCGGGCGACATCACCAAGCCGGGCCGCATCGGCCTGGTGTCGAAGTCCGGCACGCTGACGTACCAGATGATGTACGAGCTGCGGGACATCGGCTTCTCCTCCGCCGTCGGCATCGGTGGCGACCCGGTCATCGGGACGACCCACATCGACGCCCTCGCCGCGTTCGAGGCCGACCCCGACACCGACCTGATCGTCATGATCGGTGAGATCGGCGGCGACGCCGAGGAGCGGGCCGCGGCCTTCATCAAGGAGAACGTGAAGAAGCCGGTCGTCGGCTACGTCGCGGGCTTCACCGCGCCCGAGGGCAAGACCATGGGCCACGCCGGCGCCATCGTCTCCGGCTCCTCCGGCACGGCCGCCGCGAAGAAGGAGGCCCTCGAGGCCGCCGGCGTCAAGGTCGGCAAGACGCCGACCGAGACGGCGAAGCTGG
This sequence comes from Streptomyces sp. DG1A-41, assembly GCF_037055355.1. GTDB lineage: Bacteria > Actinomycetota > Actinomycetes > Streptomycetales > Streptomycetaceae > Streptomyces. Next base: position 5,696,307 of record NZ_CP146350.1, read on the forward strand.
CGCGCGCCATTCTCGGCAATTAAGCACGGCCTCGCCGGCTGAGCAGCGGCAGCGCCCTACGGCTCAGTCGTACAGCACAGCTCACAGGTGGGCCCGCTCCCTGCACGGGGGCGGGCCCACTGCCTTTTCGTGAATCAGGCGTCAGCGTGGCTGCGGCATCAGCCGGACCGGCCCTCGCTGCTCCTCCTTGCGCAGCTTCGCCCGCAACTCCCGCTCCGACTCCGACAGCGGTCCGGGCGCGACCCGTGGCGGCACGCCCTCGACGGTCTCGCCCTCCGGCACCGGTGGCTCGTAGCGCGTGGGGGCCGTGCGGGCGGTGAGGGCCGTGGCTCCGATCAGGGCGATCGTGAAGGCGATGGCGGCCCGGGTCCAGAAACGGGCCCGGCGTTCCCCGGTCCGGCGCACGACCAGCGGTTTGGCGGCCCGCAGCCGCTCGATGGAGGCCAGTTCGACCAGCCGCCAGTGGAGCACCTCCGGGTCCGCCAGCTCCGGCAGCCGCTCGGCGACCGCCTCACGCGCGTGCATCAGCCGGTTCGCGACCGCGCGGCTGCTCGCCTCCGTCTCCGCCGCCGTCTCCGGCAGGCCGAGACCGACACCGTCGTGCAGCAGCAGCGTGCGGCGGTACGAGGGCGGCAGCTTCAGCAGGGTGTCCAGCAGCGCGCGGTCGAACCCGTCGGCGGGCGGCGGCTCGGGGTGCCGGAAGCGGGGGCGGAACCGGTGCCACGGGGAGAGGGCGTAGTCGTACGCCACCGCCCGCACCCAGCCCGCCGGGTCGCGGTCGCAGGCCACCTCGGGCCACCGCTGCCAGGCGATGTGAAAGGCCCGCTCGACCGACTCCCGCGCCAGCTCCCGGCGGCCGGTCAGCAGATAGGTCTGCCGGACGAGCGCGGGCGCGCAGAACGAGTACAGCGCGTCGAAGGCCTGATCGGGGGTCAGGGCGGCGATCGCGCCGTCCGGCCGCCGCGGGGCCGCTGCGCGGGCAGGGTCGGGCCGCCGGTCGGTGACGGTGGTGTGGCTGCTGCCGGCGGCGGTGCTGCAGCTGCTGTCAGCGCCGGTGGTGGGGTGGCGATGGTCGGCAACGGCGGTGTGGCGATGGCCGGCGGCGGGGCCGCGGTTCTGACCGGTGCCGGTGCTACGGCTGTGTTCGGTGGCCGAGGCGCGGCTGCGGTGGCCAAGGGCGGTGCGGTCCGGGTCCGTGACGGAGGTGCGACCCCTGTTCCTGCCGGAGGCGCGGCCGCGGTCCCCGGCCGAGGCGCGGCTGCGATCGCTCGGGGCGGCGGTCCCGCGCTCCGCATGAGGCGGTGTCACTTCCCCTTCCGCGCCCAGTGAGTTCAGCAGCTTCGCGTACTTCTGCCCTTTCCGGCCGCGCGGCGTCGAGCGGCCGGTCTCCCACCCGCGCACCGTCTCGCTGGTGACGCCCACTCGGGAGGCGAGTTGAGCCCGCGTCAGCGAGGCGGCCTCGCGCAGGCGTCGGCGTTCCTTGGGCGGCGGGAGCGGGATGGCAGGGCTCTGTGTCACAGGGCGCCCCTCCGTACGGAAAAGTACATAACCATATATTGAGCGACACAGCGATGGTTCGCCTGTTACGGCGGGAAAGCGCGTGTCGTTGGGAGCATGGCGGGCGTGATCGAGATGACCGCTCGCCGACGTCCGCCGTCGCCCCTGCTCGCCCGCATGCGCGACCGTTCGTCCGGACTGGTCGGCGCCCTCATGGGGGGTGCGGTCGCGGCGGGCCTCGGACTCGCGTCGTTCGCCGTGCTGGCGATGATGCTGTGGATCACCTCTCCGTACCCCGACAGCGGGCCCGGCGGCGCGCTGCACGTGGCGGCGGCGCTGTGGCTGCTGGCCCACGGAGCCGAACTGGTCCGCACCGACACGCTCGCCGGCGTCCCGGCTCCCGTGGGCGTCCCGCCACTGCTGCTGCTCGCGCTGCCGGTGTGGCTGCTGCACCGGGCGGCGCGGGACGCCACGGACGGCGGGCCGGCGGACGGGGACGACGGCACCGACGACGGCTTCGACGAGGGCGTCGAGGAGGGCGAGGGCCTCACGGTGGCCGCCGGACCGCCGCTGGTCTCCGTGCGTACGGCGTGGACGGGCGTCGTCCTCGGCTACCTCGCCGTCGCCGCGCCCGCCGCCGTCTACGCCGGTGGCGGCGCGCTGCGGCCGTCGTGGGTGTGGACGGGGGTGTACGTGCCGCTGGTCGCCGTCGTGGCGGCGGGGGTGGGCGTGTGGTCGGCGTACGGCCGTCCGGGCGGGCCGCCGCGGCGGCTGCTGGGCGTACTGCCGGCGTGGGTACGCCCGCTGGTCCTCGGTCCGGACGGGCGCCCGGGCGTCGCCGCCCGGGCCGCGGCGGCCGGGGCCGCGGTGCTCCTCGGGGGCGGTGCGCTGCTGGTGGCGGTGTCGCTGGTGGGGCACGGCGCGGCGGCCCAGGCGGCGTGGCTGCGGCTGACGGAGGGGTGGTCGGGGCGGTTCGCGGTGCTGCTGCTGTGTGCGGCCCTGGTGCCGAACGCGGCGGTGTGGGGCGCCGCCTACGCCCTCGGCCCCGGCTTCGCGCTCGGCGCCGGCCATGTCGTCAGCCCGCTGTCCTCCGCGCCGGCTCCGTTCCTGCCGCCGTTTCCGCTGCTGGCGGCGGTGCCGGAGGCGGGGGAGGGGCGGTTGGTGCACTGGGCGGCGGCCGGGGCCGTGCCGATGGTCGCCGGGGTGGTCGTCGGCTGGGCCGTGGCGAAGGGGGCGGCCTCCGCAGAGCGTGACGGGACGCGGCCGGGCGGCGGGCGTGGTGTCGTCTGGTCGCCGGGGCGCACCGCTCGTGCCGCCGCCCTGGCGGCCGTGCTGTGCGCCGCCGTACTCGCGGGGCTCGCCGCGCTGGCGGGCGGGCCGCTCGGAGTCACCGTCCTGGCCCGGTTCGGGCCGGTGTGGTGGCAGGTGGGTGCGGCGACACTGGTCTGGCTGGTGCTGGTGGCCGTCCCGACGGCGGTGACCGTACGGGCCTGGCGGTGCCGGGCGCCGCAGGCGGACGGGCCGAGAATCGGCAAGCAGCGGAAGGAACGGGCCGAGGTCGCCGGAAAGGGCAGGCGACTGCGGAAGGGCACGCGCCCCGGCCGGGGCTGGTTCACGCGCACCGGAGTCGCCGGGATCGCCGGAGTCGCCGGGGGTGCGGGGAGCGCCGGCCTCACCGGAAGCGCCGGGACCGCTGCCGCCGCCGGAAGTACCAGGCCCGCCAGTGGCGCCGGAAACGCCGGGGGCGCCGGAGGTGCTGGGACCGCCGGAAGCGCTGGCGCCGCCGGGCTCACCGCAAGCGCTGGAGCCGCCGGAGCCCCCGGAGGCGGTGCCTCCCCGCACGACGGTGATACAAAGCCGAGGACCTCACCCCCCACACCGGACGCCCCCTACGTCCCCTACGCGCCCTTCGACCACGACGCCCTGTACGGCCTCCAGGACCAGGACGACACCACATTCGAACCGTACGACTTCCTGCCGGCCGACCCGGCCCCCGAGCCCTACGACGTCCTGCCTCCGCCTGACTCCACGCGAAAGCCGGACACCCCGTGAGGCAACGGGCGGCCAGGCCGTCAGTCGTTGGCCCCCAGCAACCCCCGCAGTTCCTTCGGCAGCAGCTCCGTGCAGGACTGCCTGGCCTCGTTCGTGAGGGCGTCGTTCGTGCACGTGTAGTAGTCGCGGTAGACCAGCTGGGCCGTGAAGGACGCGGCGACCAGGGCGATGGCCAGGGACGCCGTGACCAGGCCGCTCACCGCGGCCGTCGTCTGGGGGCGGCCCGGCTGCTCGGAGACCGGGGCGTCCGGGTCGGCCCTGCGGGGCTTGGCACGCAGGGCGCTGATGCCCCAGTAGAGGGAGAGCGCGCCGAGCAGCAGAGCCACGTACGGCCAGCTGAAGAGGGCGAAGAAGAAGGCCCACATGCCCGAGAGCAGGGCATAGCGCGCATGGCGCTGGGCGGGGTCCGTCGGGTCCCAGCGCGGGTTCTGGCCGCCCTGGGGGCCGCCCGGGCCCTCGGGGCCGCCGCGGGGGCGCTCGCCGAAGCCGCCGGGGGAGCGGCCGGGCTGCCGGTCGCTCCACTGCCTGCCCCACGGCGCGCGGTCGCCCTCGCCGCCGTCCTGGGAGTCGTCGCCCGACGGGCGCCGCGGCTGCCAGGGCCGGTCCGGGGTGCCCTCGGGCGGCGGGGCGAAGGGGTTGTCCTCCTGGGACCCGCGCCCCCGCTCCTCGCCGCGGTCGCCGTCCGAAGGCGCGTCGGGTGGTGAGCTGGGGCGCTCCCGCAGCAGCACGCTGCCGCGCTCCCCTCCCTGCGCCGAGAGCTGGGGGAACGTGAGGAGTCGCATGCTGCGGTCCGGCATCAAGTGAGCGTCTTCCCGTTGATGAGTAGGAACGAGTCGGTGAGCAGGAATGGGTGGACAGAACTGAACGGTGTCGGACGCAGGTCCGCCATCTGTTGAACGCGTCGCGTCCGGACGGCGTTCCCGAACCGGCTCCGCCCAGACGCTACCTTCCGGCCATGCCCCCGTCCCGTGGGGGCTGCCCGGTGTGCCGGTATCGTTGCTGACGGTCGGCCGGTTCGTAGGCTTCCCCGTATCCGGGGGCGCGAAGCATTCGTATGAATGTACAAACGCCAGGGTCGGCCGCCTGGACAGACGCTCCCCCGAGAAAGGCCCCCACCGTGGCCGCCAAGCCCGTGGCCCAGCGCGCCAAGCGCCTCGTCGTGCTGGTCTCCGGATCCGGCACCAACCTTCAGGCGCTGCTCGACGAGATCGCCGCCGTCGGCGCGCAGGCGTACGGGGCCGAGGTCGTGGCCGTCGGCGCCGACCGTGAGGGCATCGAGGGGCTCGCGCGGGCCGAGCGCGCCGGGCTGCCGACCTTCGTGTGCAAGGTCAAGGAGTACGGCAGCCGCGAGGAGTGGGACGCCGCCCTCGCCGAGGACGTCGCCGCCTTCGAACCCGACCTCGTCGTCTCCGCCGGGTTCATGAAGATCGTCGGCAAGGAGTTCCTCGCGCGGTTCGGCGGGCGGTTCGTCAACACGCACCCCGCCCTGCTGCCCAGTTTCCCGGGGGCCCACGGCGTGCGGGACGCGCTCGCGTACGGCGCCAAGGTCACCGGCTGCACCGTCCACTTCGTCGACGACGGCGTCGACACCGGACCGATCATCGCCCAGGGCGTGGTCGAGGTCCGGGACGAGGACGACGAGAGCGCTCTGCACGAGCGCATCAAGGAAGTCGAGCGAAGGCTGCTCGTCGAGGTCGTGGGGCGGCTCGCCCGCAACGGCTATCGCATTGAGGGACGAAAGGTAGTTATCCAGTGACCGCCGAGAGCAACAAGCGGCCCCTTCGCCGGGCGCTCGTCAGCGTCTACGACAAGACCGGGCTGGAGGAGCTCGCCCGCGGCCTGCACGAGGCCGGTGTGGAGCTCGTCTCCACCGGGTCCACGGCCGCCCGCATCTCCGCCGCCGGCGTCCCGGTCACCAAGGTCGAGGAGCTCACCGGCTTCCCCGAGTGCCTGGACGGCCGCGTCAAGACGCTGCACCCCAGGGTCCACGCCGGCATCCTCGCCGACCTGCGCCTGGAGGACCACCAGCGGCAGCTCGCCGAGCTGGGAGTCGATCCGTTCGACCTCGTCGTCGTCAACCTCTACCCGTTCCGCGAGACCGTCGCCTCCGGGGCCACCCCCGACGAGTGCGTCGAGCAGATCGACATCGGCGGCCCGTCGATGGTCCGGGCCGCCGCCAAGAACCACCCCTCGGTCGCGGTCGTCACCAGCCCTGCCCGCTACGCCGACGTCCTGTCCGCCGTGCAGAACGGCGGCTTCGACCTCGCCACCCGCAAGCGGCTCGCCGCCGAGGCCTTCCAGCACACGGCCGCGTACGACGTCGCCGTCGCCTCCTGGTTCGCCTCCTCCTACGCGCCCGTCGACGAGTCGCAGTTCCCCGACTTCCTCGGCGCCACCTGGGAGCGCGAGCACACCCTGCGCTACGGCGAGAACCCGCACCAGCCCGCCGCCCTGTACGTGTCCGGCAGCGGCGGCCTCGCCGAGGCCGAGCAGCTGCACGGCAAGGAGATGTCGTACAACAACTACACGGACACGGACGCCGCCCGCCGTGCCGCGTACGACCACGCCGAGCCCTGCGTCGCGATCATCAAGCACGCCAACCCCTGCGGTATCGCGGTCGGTTCGGACGTCGCCGAGGCGCACCGCAAGGCGCACGCCTGTGACCCGCTGTCGGCGTTCGGCGGCGTGATCGCGGTCAACCGCCCGGTCAGCAAGGAGATGGCCGAGCAGGTCGCGGAGATCTTCACCGAGGTCATCGTCGCGCCGGACTACGAGGTCGGCGCCCTGGAGGCCCTCACCAAGAAGAAGAACATCCGCGTGCTGCGCTGCCCCGACGGGCCCTCCGCCCCGGTCGAGGTCAAGCCGATCGACGGCGGCGCGCTGCTCCAGGTGACCGACCGGCTCCAGGCCGACGGCGACGACCCGGCCAACTGGACGCTGGCGACCGGCGAGGCGCTGGACGCCGACGAGCTCCAGCAGCTCGCCTTCGCCTGGAAGGCCTGCCGCGCGGTGAAGTCCAACGCGATCCTGCTCGCCAAGGACGGTGCCTCGGTCGGCGTCGGCATGGGGCAGGTCAACCGGGTCGACTCCTGCAAGCTGGCGGTCGAGCGGGCGGGGGCCGAGCGGGCCCGGGGGTCGTACGTCGCGTCGGACGCGTTCTTCCCGTTCCCCGACAACATCGACGTCCTGGGCGCCGCCGGCGTCAAGGCCATCGTGCAGCCCGGCGGTTCCGTCCGTGACGAGCTGGTGGTCGAGGCCGCGAAGAAGGCGGGCATCACGATGTACTTCACGGGGACGCGGCACTTCTTCCACTGAGCCGCATGTGCTGTCGGGCCCGCCGGTCGGTGACCGGCGGGCCCTCGCCCTTTCACGTCACAGTCATGTCGGACTGCGCGGCGCCGCGACGCTGTAGCCGCGCTTGCCGAGCATGCACTGCGCCTGGCCCTTGGCTCGGCTGCCGCACGCTCCGTCGACCCACCGGTGGGAGCGCACCTCGTAACTCCCGGCGAGGTTGCCGCCCTCGCCCTGCTTGGTGCAGCCGACGCGGTTCTTGCAGTCCTTGTCGAGGTAGGAGGCCACGCCGGTGAAGCGGCTGCCCGTGCCGTTGTTGAAGACAGACTTGACGTTCTTGTCGTCGGCCCAGCCGCACGAGATGTTGCCGTTCCACCAGTCCGGGTCGGCCCGGCTCCAGACGCACCGGTCTCCGCTGTAGTTCTCACCGGAGTGAGAAGGCGGCACCGGTGCAACGGCCTCCGGCCCTCCCCCGAGCGGGCCGGAGGCCGCTGGTCGTGCCACCCCGCAGGTGCACGGCTTCCACCGTGCCGGGGCCGGGACGACGAGGAAACCTCAGACCTCTGAGGGTCACTTCTTGCCGGGCGGGGCGTACTCCTTGAGGTAGTGGGCAATGCGGGCGGCGTAGTCGCGGTACTTCGGGGGAACGCCGCCTGCGTCGTTCACCGTCTTGTACGACGTCCGGTACGCGGCGGCGACCAGCACCCGGCGGTCGCCGCTCAGCCCCGCCTCCAGGCGGGGTTCGGCGAAGCACAGATAGCGGGCCATGGCCGGGATGGACTCGGAGGGCGTGAGCGGCGGCCTGGGGGTCTCCTTCGCGGGGACGCCGTCGGCGCGGATCCACCAGCGCAGGATGCTCGGCGTCCAGCGGGCGATGCCGTACTCGCCCTCCTTGCCCGCGTCCGGTTCGGAGAGATCGGGGTCGAAGTCGCTCTCCACCTTCAGCATCGCGGCGATGAGCGCCGGGGTGATCTCCGGCTGGACGCAGTCGTGGGCCGAGTCGACGATGAGCCGTCGGTAGGCCACCGGGACGTGCTTGTCGGTGCGGAGTTCGGAGGCGCCGTAGGTGGCGGGTGTCACCTTGCGGGACTCGGCGGCCTTGCTCCCACCGTCGTCGCCGGGATCGGCCCAGGTGGCGACGCCGTAGCCGAGGGCGGCGACGGCGGCACCGGCCGCCAGGACCGCCGTACGGCGGAAGCGGCGGCGGGCCCGGCGCAGGCGGGGCAGGCGGAAGGAGCGGCGGCCGGTGCCGGTGGCCCCCCGGACGCGGCCGAGCAGGGCCTCGCCGGAGACGCGGTCCTGGTGGGTGCGGGTCAGGCAGGCGGAGATGATCTGCCGCCAGTCGTCGGGCAGTTCGGGCGACAGACGCAGCTCCTCGGAGCCGCGGACATAGGCGGCGGCCGCGTCGCGACGGGCCGTCGGGGTCGCGCCGGGCAGCGGGAAGGAGTCGGTCAGGACGAGGTGCGCGAGGACGCCGAAGGCCCACACGTCGGCGGACGGGCGGATCCTGCGGCCCCGTTCGCCGATCTCGGTCCACAGGAGCTCGGGCGGGGTGTAGTCGGGGGTGGAGAACGCCGGGGTGTAGGCGTGGGTGCCCTCCAGCTCGGCGGCCATGTTGAAGTCGGCGAGGCGGACCGAACCGTCGTCCATCAGCAGCACGTTGGCCGGCTTCAGGTCGCCGTGCACCCAGCCGGCGCCGTGCAGCTGGGCCAGGCCCTCGCAGATCTGCGCGAGCAGCGCGGGACCTGCCTCGGGCCGGGGCGTGGTGGTGAGCAGGGCGGACAGGGAGCCCTTGGCCCGCTCCAGGACGAGGACGGTGGCGCCGTCCAGCTCCGGGCGGTCCGGGTCGTCGACCGTCAGCGTCTCGTACATCCGCACCAGCCGCGGCTGCTTCAGCCGCCGGTACAGCTCGACCTCCCGCTCGATCAGCTCGCGCAGATGCGTCAGCCGGCGGGGCGTGGCCGTGCCGGTGGGAAGGAACTTCAGGGCGGCCGTTCGCGGCAGTTCCGTGCTCTCCCCGGTGCGCCGGGCCGCGTACACACTGCCGAAGGCGCCGGTCGCGATGGGTTCGCGCACCTCCCAGACGCCGACCCGGTAGCCCTTCGGCACCGCGACGGCGTAGGGCTCGGTCACCGGGTCACCCGGCCCGACGGGGCGGCCAGAACGCTCAGGTCGTCCTCGCCGACCAGGTCGAAGCGGAGCGCCAGGGAGACCAGGGACTCCTTCTTGCCGTTGAGCCGCGGGCCGGTGTCCGCACTCTCCGGGCCCGGCTTGAGGCGCAGTTTCACGGCGAGGTAGTCGATGTTCCACTGCACCGACGTGCGGGACGCGGCCGGCCAGGTGGAGCGCAGGCGGTCGGCGACCTGGTCGACGGTGGGCAGCGGGGCGTGCGGGGCACCGCGCAGGCGCGGTTCGCACAGGGCGGCCAGGACCGCGAAGTAGCGCTTGGTGCGGTCGAGGGAGAAGGCCGGTGCGGTCGTCGCGCCGTCCAGGCCGCCCGCGCCGCTCAGGTAGTCGTGGCGCGGCGCCCACACCTGGAGCGCCAGCAGGTCGCCGGCGGCCGGCAGCACGATCCGTGAGAACTCGAAGGGGATCGGCGCGTCCAGCCGCCCGGGCGCGACCTTGACGTGCTCGCCCGCGCCCTCCGGGTTCTCCACCACGTAGGTCTGTTCGCGGCTGAGGTTGCTGAGGATCCAGAAGGCACCGTGCGCGGTGATCTCACCGGCCCGGCGGGAGACTCCGTCGTGGGTGATGCGGAGGTCGTTGTCGGGTGCGGACCGGCCGAACCTGAGGCGTTCGCCGGGCGCCAGTCTGATCTGGCTGAGGTTTCGCTCGTCCTCCGTGGTCGGCGGAGGTACCACGATGATGCTGTACAAGGTGCTCTCCCCGTGCCTGACGGCTACCACCGTCAGACTAGGGCGACGCACCAGGGCCGTGCCCCCCTCGTACGGGTGAGACACGGCCCTTGGATGTGATTGGCGTGAACTGGTCCGCTCGCCGGGGTGCGTTCAGTAACGGGGGCGGTTGAACCAGGCCTTGCCGTTCGCGTTGCCGACGAACACCGCGACCAGGATGGCCAGGACGGTGTGCACCAGGCCCACGATGATGAACGGGTAGATGCCGAGGACGGCGGTGATGATGGCGAAGACCAGGATGGTGACGCGGGCGCCGTTGCCGCCGTTCTTGAACTTCGTCGCCAGGACGGCCGCGAACACCAGCCAGGCCAGGCCGAACACCACGTAGCCCCAGATCACGCCGGTCGACTGGCCGACCAGGTCCTGGAAGGCGGTGTTGTCCTTGAGGGACTCGTCGTCCTTCGCGGCGTTGAGGGCCACGGCGGCGAAGGCGAAGAACGCCACGCCGAGGACCTGGAGACCGACGATGACCCACATCATCACCTTGGCCGCGTTCACCGAGCCCGGCATCGTCGTCGGTGCGGCGGGCCCGCCGTAGGGGGACACCGGAGGGGCCTGCGGGTAGCCGTAACCGGGGGCCTGCCCCTGCTGCTGCGGGTAGCCGTAGCCCGGCTGCTGCGGCTGCTGCTGCGGCTGTCCCTGGGGAGCGCCGTAGGGGTTGTTCGGGTCGCCGTAGCTCATGGGGGCTTTCCTCCGTTGGTCCGAGTGCGGGGACGACGCGTGGCATACGTACGGAGGAGAGTTCTTCAGTTTGCGGCCGTCCCCCCGTTGAGCTGCCCGCGGCACTTGTCAGGTCATCGTTCTTCACCACTGACGGGCTTGTCCAGCCGCATTCCCGATGTGTTGTGCAAGTGCAACATCACTGATCATGGGCGGATACGGGGGAGGGGCCCCGCGGTGCCCGGATTGCGGCCGGATTGGAACCGCGGGCGGGTCATCCGCGAGGATGGGGGCATGACCGCCCAGATTCTCGATGGCAAGGCCACCGCAGCCGCGATCAAGTCCGATCTGACCGCCCGCGTGGCGGCGCTGAAGGAGAAGGGCGTCACGCCCGGCCTCGGCACGATCCTGGTCGGGGACGACCCCGGCAGCCAGAAGTACGTCGCCGGCAAGCACCGTGACTGCGCGCAGGTCGGCATCGCCTCCATCCAGCGCCAGCTGCCGGCCACGGCGACGCAGGAGGAGATCGAGGCGGTCGTCCGCGAGCTGAACGAGGACCCGGCCTGCACGGGTTACATCGTGCAACTGCCGCTGCCCAAGGGCATCGACGAGAACCGCATCCTCGAACTGATGGACCCGGACAAGGACGCGGACGGCCTGCACCCGATGAACCTCGGCCGTCTCGTCCTGAACGAGCCGGCCCCGCTGCCCTGCACCCCCAACGGCGTGCTGACCCTGCTGCGCCGCTACGGCGTGGAGATCAAGGGCGCGGAGGTCGTGGTGGTCGGCCGGGGTGTGACCATCGGCCGCCCGATGCCGCTGCTGCTGACCCGGCGCAGCGAGAACGCGACCGTGACCCAGTGCCACACCGGCACGCGTGACCTGTCGGCGCACCTCAAGCGCGCGGACATCATCGTCGCCGCGGCCGGTTCCGCCCATCTGATCCGCGCCGAGGACGTCAAGCCGGGCGCGGCCGTCCTCGACGTCGGCGTCTCCCGCAGCGCCGAGGGCAAGATCGTGGGCGACGTCCACCCCGACGTGGCCGAGGTCGCCGGCTGGATCTCCCCGAACCCCGGCGGAGTCGGCCCGATGACCCGCGCCCAGCTGCTCGTCAACGTGGTCGAGGCGGCGGAGCGCAGTGCCGGCTGAACGGAAGGCGGGGAGCGCGGGCAGCGCGTCGGACGCCGGGAACGCGGAGAGTGCGCCGGCCGCGGGGAAGGGTGCGGGCGCGGAGGGCGCTGCGGTCGTCCGGGGCGTGCAGGACGCCCAGGGCGGCCCGGCCGTCCCGAACGCTGCCGGAGCGCCGAGCGGCCGGGGCACGCGGCATGGTGCGGGCGTGGAGGACGTCACGGCCGGTCGGAGTGCGCAGGCCGTGCGCAGTGAGCAGGACGCGCCGATTGCGCGCAGCGGTGATACCGACCCGGGGGTGGTGCGGGAGGAGGACGGCGATATCACCGTGCGGGACCCCGTCAGCGCGCCCGATGCCGAGGGGCGGCCGCGGCGGGTCACCCGGCGGTTTCCGTTGTTCACCAAGGACACGGCGCGGCCCGAGGGCGGTGGCCGGGCCGCGTCCGGGGACGCGTTCGCGCCGGCGCGGCAGTGGCCCGTCCTCGCCGTGCTGGGGCTGGTCGGACTCGGCCTGCTGGTGACCGCGCTCGGGGAGTTCCGGCTCGGGACGCTGCTGATCGGCAGCGCCCTGCTGAGCGGTGGCGTGCTGCGCTGGCTGCTGCCGGACGTCGGCATGCTCGCCGTCCGCTCCCGGTTCACGGACATCGTCACGTACGGCACCATGGGCCTGGCGATCGTCCTGCTGGCGATGATGGCGCAGCCGAATCCCTGGCTCCAGATCCCGTTCCTGAAGGACACACTGCACTTCACGGTCACCAGCGAGTGACCGGACGGCGGTCCGTCCTCTCCCCCGAGGAAGGACGGGCCGCCGCCACGGCCAACCTTCCTGCACGGCGAAGAGCCTGTTCAACGGCTGTCAGTGCGCTGTGGCACGGAAGTGACGGTTCCGGTACTGGTTCCGGCACTTCCTCCGGCAGATTCGGCACGAAGTGGTGCAACCACGGGGTTGGCATGGACAATCGGGACGGTCCAGGGTGTATCGCGCGCGGCTCTTGCGCTCCTGTGCGCCTCCGCTCAGGGAACTGAGATCCTGAGTGGACGCATCCCTGTGGGTAGCCAGAACGGGGACTCGGCCGAGGTTGCCGACGCGGGGCGAACAGCGCGGGTAACAACAGCACGTACCGGGGGAAGAGGGGGAAGCAATGCCTCGTTGGAGGGCCTTGCCGGATGAGCTCGATCCGCAGATCAGGGAGTTCACCAGCCAGCTGCGCAGGCTCGTGGACCGCAGTGGTCTGAGCATCGCGTCGGTGGCGGACCGCACGGGCTACAGCAAGACGTCGTGGGAGCGTTATCTGAACGGCCGGCTGCTCGCGCCCAAGGGCGCGATCGTGGCGCTGGCCGAGGTCACCGGGACCAATCCGGTGCATCTGACCACCATGTGGGAGCTCGCCGAGCGTGCCTGGAGCCGCTCGGAGATGCGGCACGACATGACGATGGAGGCCATCCGGATCTCCCAGGCGCGCGCCGCGCTCGGGGAGTTCGGCGGGCAGGACTTCGGGAGCTCCTCGGCCGGTTCCAAGGGGGATGGCACGTCGGCCTCCGACGGCAAGACGGCCTCCGCGGGCGGCGGCCGGACGGCCCGCAGAAGCGGCAGCGCCACGGTCACGCCGGGGATCGCGGGCCCGGCGGGCGTCGCCCCGACCGTGCCGCCGCAGCCGACGGCCCCCGAGGTGCAGGATTCCACCGGCAGCGGTGCGACCGGGGTCAACTCGTGGGGAGTGGCGTCCGGGTACCAGGGCCGCGGCCGTACGGGCGGCACGGGAACCGGCTCCACGCCGGGTTCGGGCCCCGGAACCGCCCGCACACCGGGCGCCGGGGCGGGCGCGTACGGTGCGCCGCCGCAGGACGCGGTCCCGGCGGGCGCCGGTGGTGCCGGGGGCTCTGGCGGCTCTGCGGGTTCTGGCGGCAAGCGGCGGACCGCGACGTTCCTCGCGGGTGTCGTGGGCGTGCTCGTGGTGATCGCCGGCGCGTTCCACCTCACCGGTGGCGGTGGCGACGACGAGGCCAAGGGCGGCACCAAGTCGCCCTCGCCGACCGCCAGCACGAACCCGGAACTGCCGCCCGGCGTGAAGTGCAGCGGCGACAGCTGCACCGGCAAGGACGCGGAGAGCATGGGGTGCAGTGGTGACCTGGTGACCACGGCCCAGACCGCGACCGTCGGCACGACCGTCGTCGAGGTCCGCTACAGCGAGACCTGCAAGGCCGCCTGGGGCCGTATCACCCAGGCGGCCCAGGGCGACGAGGTCCAGATCAGCGCGGGCAAGGCGAAGCAGTCCGGCAGCATCACCGTCGCCGGCGACACCATCGCGTACACCCCGATGGTCTCCGTGAAGAACGCCACCACCGCCAGGGCCTGCGCAGCCCTGGCATCCGGCCGGCAGGGCTGCACGGAGTAGGGGACCACTCGGCACGTGGCGGGGCGCGTGGTTTCCGGCCCGGTGAGGGGGCTGGGATCCGACGACGCCTGGCGTGCGGCGGGCCGGCTGACCCTTGGCAGGGCGCGCGGAGTCCGGCCGGAGGCCCCGGGTCCGGCGGCGCCTGGCACACCGTGGAGCTCCTCGCACCGGCGGTGTCCGGCGTGCGGCGGGTTGTCTTGCCCCTGGTGGCTGCGCGTGGCCTCCGGCCGGGGGCTGGTATCGCGGGCCGTCTGGCTTCCTGGTGGGACGCGCGGTTTCCGGAGGGTGCCCGGCTTTCGGCTGGAGGTTCCGGGGCGGTCGTGACGATGGCCGTCTCCTTGCCCGCCCACCGGTGGACCGGCCGCACTCGGCGGCCCGGCCACTGCGGCCCGGCGGCGCTTGGCGCTCCGTGGGGCGCCTCGCATCGGCGGGTGCATTGCGTGCGGAGGGTTGTCTTGGCCCTGGCGGGGTGCCTGGTCTCCGGCCGGGGGACTGGGTTCCGGCGGGTGCCCGGCATGCGGTGGGCCGTCTGGTACCTGGCGGGGCCCGCGGCTTCCGGAGGGGGCATGGGCTCCGGCCGGAGGCCCCGGGCCGGCGGCGCCTGGCGCGCCGTGGGGCGTCGCGCGCCCGGAAACGCCGTCGCGTCTGGCCGCGATGTCGGGTGTGGGCTGCCTCGGGGGGCAGGTGTTCTCGGCCGGAGGGCCGGTCGGGGAAGGAATTCCGGAGAGGGAGGAATGCCTCGCGGAATCGCGGGCACGCGAACCGTACCCCCACGGGAGTCCGGCATGGTCGGTTCCCCCGGCGGCCGCCTTCGTCCTCCTCTCCCGGACGGGCGGCCGCCTTTTATGTACGGGTGCGGGCTGAGTTGTGGGGTGGGCCACACCGACCCGGCCGTCCGGGATCCCGGATGCGCGATAGCCTGACCGCTGGATCGATCTCTTGACGCCAAGAGATCGATCAAACGTCCGGGGCAGGGACGCCCCACCGCCAGCTGTCATACGGAGAACGCCATGACCCGCACTCCCGTGAACGTCACCGTCACCGGCGCGGCCGGCCAGATCGGTTACGCCCTGCTCTTCCGCATCGCCTCCGGTCAGCTGCTCGGCGCGGACGTGCCGGTGAAGCTGCGCCTCCTGGAGATCACGCCGGCGCTGAAGGCGGCCGAGGGCACGGCCATGGAGCTGGACGACTGCGCGTTCCCGCTCCTCCAGGGCATCGACATCACGGACGACCCGAACGTCGCCTTCGACGGCGCGAACGTGGGCCTGCTCGTCGGCGCCCGCCCCCGCACCAAGGGCATGGAGCGCGGCGACCTGCTGGAGGCCAACGGCGGCATCTTCAAGCCGCAGGGCAAGGCCATCAACGACCACGCCGCTGACGACGTCAAGGTCCTCGTCGTCGGCAACCCGGCCAACACGAACGCGCTCATCGCGCAGGCCGCCGCGCCCGACGTACCGGCCGAGCGGTTCACCGCGATGACCCGTCTGGACCACAACCGCGCCCTGACCCAGCTCGCGAAGAAGACCGGCTCCACGGTCGCCGACATCAGGCGGCTCACCATCTGGGGCAACCACTCCGCCACCCAGTACCCGGACATCTTCCACGCCACGGTCGCCGGCAAGAACGCCGCCGAGGTCGTGAACGACGAGAAGTGGCTGGCCGAGGACTTCATCCCGACCGTCGCCAAGCGCGGCGCCGCGATCATCGAGGCCCGTGGCGCCTCGTCGGCCGCCTCCGCCGCCAACGCCGCCATCGACCACGTCCACACCTGGGTCAACGGCACCGCCGAGGGCGACTGGGTCTCCATGGGCATCCC
Source organism: Streptomyces sp. DG1A-41 (assembly GCF_037055355.1). Classification (GTDB taxonomy): domain Bacteria; phylum Actinomycetota; class Actinomycetes; order Streptomycetales; family Streptomycetaceae; genus Streptomyces. Next base: position 5,712,062 of record NZ_CP146350.1, read on the forward strand.
GTCGGACGGCTCCTACGGCGTCCCGGAGGGCCTGATCTCCTCCTTCCCGGTCACCTGCAAGGACGGCAAGTACGAGATCGTCCAGGGCCTGGAGATCAACGAGTTCTCCCGCGCCCGGATCGACGCCTCCGTCAAGGAGCTCGAGGAGGAGCGCGAGGCGGTCCGCGGCCTCGGTCTCATCTGAGTCGTCCGAGTCATGCGAGTCGTCTGAGCCGTCCGGCTCATCCGACCGGAGTCTCTCCGCGTTCCTTCGCAGGCCCCGTACCGGTTCCGTCCGGTGCGGGGCCTGCGGGTTTTCCAGAGGCTCGCCCAGAGGTCTGTCCGGCGCCCTCCCCGGCGCCTTCCGGGAGCAGCCGTACTCGGCGACCACCGCCGCCGTGGCCGCCAGGACCAGCAGGGCCACCGTGCGCAGGGCCGGGGCCATGCCGTCGTGGAGGCCGCCGCGGGAGGCCAGGACCGTGCCGGTGACCGCGACGCCGAGCGCCGCGCCGATCTCCCGGGCGGAGGTGCCGAGGCCGGAACCGAGACCCGCCTGATGGGGTGGCAGGGACGTGACGACGCCCACGGTGAACCTGCGCGAGGCGCTGGCCGGGAGTGACGCCGGGCGGCTCGCCGCGTTCACTACCCGCGACGGCCGGTCCCCGAGCGTGCGGCGTCCGCTCGTCGATCTCATCGAGGAGTACGCCCGCCACGTCGGCCACGCCGACCTCATACGCGAGTCGATCGACGGGCGCGTGGGCGAGGATCCGCCGGAGGACTTCCGGCCTCGGACGATCTGACGTCTCCGCGCCTGATCGTGCCCGCTTTCAGCATGATTGTCCGCATCTCCCGTGACACAGCGCACTTTCGGCCAGGGATCGCGCATGCATCCGGGCGACCAGGGCAGGCGCACTCGGTCTCTTGGTGACACATGTGTGACACAGGGGCGCTGATCAGGAACGGAAGGCGAAAACGATCATGGCGGAAAGCAACGAACTCCAGGCGCGCAGCACCATCCACGCGGGAGGGGAATGGCGTGCGGCCGTCTCCGGCGCCACGCGCGAGATCCTCGACCCCGCGGACGCCCTGCCGTTCGCCGTGGTCGCGGAGGGTGACGAGAAGGACACCGATCTGGCGATCGCCGCCGCCCGGCGCGCCTTCGACGAGGGGGAGTGGCCGCGCACACCCGCCGCCGAGCGGGCCGCGCTGCTGCGCCGCGTCGCCGACCTGCTCGTGCGCGACCGTGAGCAGCTCGGGCTCCTGGAGAGCCGTGACGCCGGCAAGACCGTCGAGGAAGGGCGCGTCGACATCGACTGCGTCGCCGACGCCTTCCGGTACTTCGCCGACCTGGTCGCGGCCGAGAGCCCGGGCCGGGTCGTGGACGCCGGCTCGTCCGACATCCACAGCGTCGTCGTGCACGAGCCCATCGGCGTCTGCTCGATGATCACGCCCTGGAACTACCCCCTGCTCCAGGCCAGCTGGAAGATCGCCCCCGCCCTGGCCGCCGGCAACACCTTCGTCATCAAGCCGAGCGAGATCACCCCGATGACGACGATCGCGCTGATCGAGCTGCTCGTCGAGGCCGGACTGCCCGCCGGTGTCGCCAACATCGTCACCGGGCCGGGTCATTCGGTCGGCGCCCGGCTCTCCGAGCACCCCGACGTCGACCTCGTCTCCTTCACCGGCGGCCTGATCAGCGGCACCAAGGTGGCCCAGGCCGCCGCGCCCACCGTCAAGAAGGTCGCCCTCGAACTCGGCGGCAAGAACCCCAACGTCGTCTTCGCCGACGCCTGCGCCACCGACGAGGGCTTCGACACCGCCGTCGACCAGGCCCTCAACGCCGCCTTCATCCACAGCGGCCAGGTCTGCTCGGCCGGCGCCCGCCTCATCGTCGAGGAGTCCGTGCGCGAGCGGTTCGTCGCCGAAATCGCCCGGCGCGCCGAGAAGATCCGCCTGGGCCGCGGCACCGAGGACGGCGTCGAGTGCGGTCCGCTGGTCTCCGAGCAGCAGCGCGCCAAGGTCGAGATGTACGTCGAGTCCGCCCTCAAGGAGGGCGCCGTGCTGCGCTCCGGCGGCAAGCGCCCCGAGCCCTCCCCGCAGCGCCCGGAGAACGGCTACTTCTACGAGCCGACCGTCCTCGACCACTGCCACCGCGAGATGCGCGTCGTACGGGAGGAGGTCTTCGGGCCGGTCCTCACCGTCGAGACCTTCCGCACCGAGGACGAGGCCGTCGCCCTCGCCAACGACACCGAGTACGGCCTCGCGGGCGGCGTCTGGACCGCCGACGCGGGCCGCGCCCGGCGCGTGGCCGGCCGCTGCGGCACGGCACGATCTGGATCAACGACTTCCACCCCTACCTGCCGCAGGCGGAATGGGGCGGTTTCGGCAAGAGCGGAGTGGGCCGCGAACTCGGCCCGGCCGGCCTCGCCGAGTACCGCGAGACCAAGCACGTCTACCAGAACCTCGCCCCGAAGCCGGTGCGCTGGTTCGCGGGCTGACCTCCGCCAGCGCCTGACCTCTCACCCGCCGACCTCACCACCCTTCGAGCCCGGCCCCCTTCGACCCCTCTGGTCCACCCCCCTCTGGAGCAACACGCCATGTCCCACACCAGTCCTGAGTACGACTATGTCGTGATAGGCGGCGGAACCGCCGGTTCCGTGATCGCCTCCCGCCTGACCGAGAACCCCGACGTCTCCGTCGCCGTCATCGAGGGCGGCCCCAGCGACGTCGGCCGCGACGACGTGCTGACCCTGCGCCGCTGGATGGGCCTGCTGGGCGGCGAGCTCGACTACGACTACCCCACCACCGAGCAGCCACGCGGAAACTCGCACATCCGGCACAGCCGGGCCCGGGTCCTGGGCGGCTGTTCCTCGCACAACACGCTGATCGCGTTCAAGCCGCTGCCCGCCGACTGGGACGAGTGGGAGGCCGCCGGCGCCAAGGGCTGGGGTGCGGTGCCGATGGAGGCGTACTTCGCGCGCCTGCTCAACAACATCGTCCCGGTCGACGAGCGGGACCGGAACGCCATCGCCCGTGACTTCGTGGACGCGGCCCAGACGGCGCTGGACGTGCCGCGCGTGGAGGGCTTCAACCAGAAGCCGTTCACCGAGGGCGTCGGCTTCTTTGACCTCGCCTACCACCCCGAGAACAACAAGCGGTCCTCGGCGTCGGTGGCGTATCTGCACCCGGTGATGGACGAGCGGCCCAACCTGACGATCCTGCTGGAGACCTGGGCGTACAAGCTGGAGCTGAACGGCAACCGCGCCGAGGGCGTCCACGTGCGCACCAAGGACGGCGAGGAGATCCTCGTCAAGGCCCGCAACGAAGTCCTGCTGTGCGCCGGTGCCGTCGACTCGCCCCGCCTGCTGATGCACTCCGGCATCGGCCCGAAGGCGGACCTGGAACAGCTCGGCATCCCCGTCACGCACGACCTGCCGGGCGTCGGCGAGAACCTGCTCGACCACCCCGAGTCGGTCATCGTGTGGGAGACCAACGGCCCCATCCCGGAGAACTCCGCGATGGACTCGGACGCGGGCCTGTTCGTGCGCCGCGACCCCGAACTGCCGCACCCCGACCTGATGTTCCACTTCTACCAGGTCCCGTTCACGGACAACCCGGAGCGACTGGGCTACCAGCGGCCCAAGTTCGGCGTCTCGATGACCCCGAACATCCCCAAGCCGAAGAGCCGCGGCCGGCTGTACCTCACCAGCGCCGACCCCGAGGTCAAGCCCGCCTTGGACTTCCGCTACTTCACCGACGAGGACGACTACGACGGCCGTACCCTCGTCGACGGCATCAAGATCGCCCGCGAGATCGCCAAGACCGAACCGCTGGCCGGCTGGCTCAAGCGCGAGGTCTGCCCCGGCCCGGACATCACCGGCGACGAGGAGCTCGGCGAGTACGCCCGCAAGGTCGCCCACACCGTCTACCACCCCGCCGGCACCTGCAAGATGGGCGACGCCGACGACCGGCTCGCGGTCGTCGACCCGGAACTGCGCATCCGCGGCCTGGAGGGCATCCGCGTCGCCGATGCCTCCGTGTTCCCCACCATGACCACCGTCAACCCGATGATCGGCGTGCTCATGGTCGGGGAGAAGGCCGCCGAACTGATCGGTGGTGGTTCCCGGTGACCGCGACCCTCGAACCCCCCAGGGAGCAGACCATGGACACCACCACCCCCGTCTTCTCGGTGGAGGGCCTGTGGAAGGTGTTCGGCCCCAAGGCCGACCGCGTTCCCGCCGACCCCGAGCTCACCGCCCTCGAACCCGCCGAGCTGCGCGCCCGCACCGGCTGCACGGCCGCCGTCCGGGACGTCAGCTTCGACGTGCGCAAGGGCGAGGTCTTCGTCGTCATGGGCCTGTCCGGCTCCGGCAAGTCCACACTGGTGCGCTGTCTGACCCGGCTGATCGAGCCGACCGCCGGCACCATCGCCATCGACGGCGAGGACGTCCGCGCCATGGACCGCTCCCGGCTGCGCGAACTGCGCCGCCACCGCGCCGCCATGGTCTTCCAGCACTTCGGCCTGCTGCCGCACCGCACGGTCCTCGACAACGTCGCCTACGGCCTGGAGATCCAGGGCATGGGCAAGGCCGAGCGGCGCGAGCGGGCCGCCGAGGTCGTCGCCAAGGTCGGCCTGGAGGGCATGGAACACCGCCGCCCCGGCCAGCTCTCCGGCGGGCAGCGGCAGCGCGTCGGGCTCGCCCGGGCGCTCGCCGTCGACCCCGAAGTCCTGCTGTTCGACGAGCCGTTCAGCGCGCTCGACCCGATGATCCGGCGCGACATGCAGGAGGAGGTCGTGCGGCTGCACCAGGAGGAGGGCCGCACGATGGTCTTCATCACCCACGACCTCAACGAGGCCCTCAAGCTGGGCGACCGCATCGCCCTGATGCGCGACGGTCACGTCGTGCAGCTCGGCACGCCCGAGGAGATCGTGGGCTCGCCCGCCGACGACTACGTCCGCGAGTTCGTCCGGGACGTCCCGCGCGAGCAGGTCATGACCGTCCGCACGGCCATGCGCCGCCCCTCGGCGGACCAGGACGGCAGCGGACCGGCGGTCCGGCCCGAGGCGACGGTCTCCGAGGCGATCGAGGCGGTCGCCCGCGCCGGCGCACCGGCCCGTGTCATGGACAAGGGCCGCTGCGTGGGCGTGATCGACTCCGACACCCTGCTCGGCGTCGTCGCCGGCACCGAGCATCCCGCGCCGCCGGGTACCGAACAGCCCAAGGAGGCGGTGTGATGGCGACCATCACCGCCTCCCCGCCGCGTATCGGCCTGCCCGGCCTCCTCAAGAACCCGGCTGTCCGCAAGCTGCTGCTGCTCGCCCTGGTCGCCGCGATCCTCGTCCCGCTGGCCAACGCCCGCTGGGCGAGCGGCACCTGGCCGAGCGCACTGACCGTCGACGTCTCCGAGCCGCTCTCCAAGGCCAGCGACTGGATCATCGACAACCGCGACAGCCACCCGCTGTTCCTGTACTTCTTCGGCCACGTCAGCAACGTCGTCGTGATCGCCGTACGGGCCGTCTACCTCACCCTCCTCGCCATCGGCTGGGCGGGCGTCACGGCCCTGGGCGCGCTGGTCGCCTGGCGCGTCGCGGGCGTCCGGCTCGCACTCGGCACGGCCGTCGCCTTCCTCGCCTGCGGCCTGCTCGGCATGTGGGTGCCGACCATGCAGACGCTCGCCCTGATGGTCGTCGCGGTCGTCGCGTCGGTCGTCGTCGGCATGCTGCTCGGGCTCGCCGCCGGCCTTTCCGACCGGATGGACCGCGTCCTGCGCCCGGTCCTGGACACCATGCAGGTGCTGCCCGCCTTCGCCTACCTGCTGCCGGTCGTGCTGGTCTTCGGCATCGGCGTCCCGGCGGCCGTCCTGGCCACCGTCATCTACGCCGCCCCGCCCATGGCCCGCCTGACCTCGCTCGGTCTGCGCGGTGCCGACAAGGAGGTACTGGAGGCCGTCGAGTCGCTCGGCGCCACCGCACGGCAGCGGCTGCTGACCGCCCGGCTCCCGCTGGCCCGCAAGGAACTCCTGCTCGGCGTCAACCAGACGATCATGATGGCGTTGTCCATGGCCGTCATCGCGGCCGTCATCGGCGCGGGCGGTCTCGGTGACCGCGTCTACCAGGCACTGGCCTCGGTCGACGTGGGCGCCGCGCTCGCCGCCGGTATCCCGATCGTGCTGCTGGCCGTCGTCCTGGACCGCGTCACGGGCGCGGCGGGGGAGAAGCTCGGCGCCGAACCGGAGCCCCGCAGCGGGCTCGGCTGGCTCCTCGCCCTCGTCGGTGTCGTCGTCGTGGCGGTCGCCGGCCGTTTCGCCGGCCGGCTCGACTGGCCCGAAGCCTGGATCGTCGGCATCGCCGAGCCCGTCAACCGCGCCGTCGACTGGATGACCGCGCACCTGTACTCCGGTGTCCCCGTCATCGGCGGCACCGCCGACTGGGCCGGCCACTTCACCACCTGGGTCCTCGACCCCGTGCGCGGCGGCCTCCAGTGGCTGCCCTGGTGGTCGGTCCTGCTGATCGTCGCCGCCCTGGCCTGGGTGATCGGCACCTGGCGCACCGCGCTCACCGCCGTCCTCGCCATGGCCGCGATCGGCGTGCTCGGTGTCTGGAAGCCGTCCCTGGACACCCTCTCCCAGGTCCTGGCGGCCGTAGCCGTCACCCTCGTCGTCGGCTTCGCCACCGGCATCGCGGCGGCCCGCAGCGACCGGCTGGAGCGGCTGCTGCGCCCGGTCCTGGACGTCTTCCAGACGATGCCGCAGTTCGTGTACCTGATCCCGGTCGTCGCCCTGTTCGGCGTCGGCCGCGCCCCGGCCGTCGCGGCCGCGATCGTGTACGCGCTCCCGGCCGTCGTCCGCATCACCACCCAGGGCCTGCGCCAGGTCGACCCGGCCGCGCTGGAGGCCTCCGGCTCGCTCGGCGCGACCAGCTGGCAGCAGCTGAAGCAGGTGCAGCTGCCGCTGGCCCGCCCGGCCCTGCTGCTCGCCGTCAACCAGGGCCTCGTCCTGGTCCTCGCCGTCGTCGTCATCGGCGGCCTGGTCGGCGGTGGCGCCCTCGGCTACGACGTCGTCTTCGGCCTCGCCCAGGGGGACCTCGCCACCGGTCTGGTGGCCGGCGCGGCGATCGTCTGCCTCGGCCTGATGCTCGACCGGGTGACCCAGCCCACCGAACGCCGCGCGAAGAAGGGAGCGTGACATGCGAGTCCGTAAGACGGCCCTGGTCGCCGCTCTGAGCTCCCTGGCGCTGCTCACCGGCTGCGGTGCCGCCGACATGACCAAGCAGGCCTCGCCCTTCGCGGGCGCGCAGGGCGCCAAGACCGTGACCCTGTCCGTACAGTCCTGGGTGGGCGCCCAGGCCAACGTGGCCGTCGCCCAGTACATCCTGGAGCACGAGCTCGGCTACCGCGTCGACACCGTCCAGGTCGACGAGGTGCCCGCCTGGGACGCCCTCAGCCAGGGCCGCGTCGACGCGATCCTGGAGGACTGGGGCCACCCCGAGCAGGAGCAGCGGTACGTCAAGGACAAGAAGACGATCGCCCCCGGCGGCGATCTCGGCGTCACCGGCCACATCGGCTGGTTCGTCCCGACGTACCTCGCCAAGCAGCACCCGGACATCACGAACTGGAAGAACCTCAACAAGTACTCCCACCTGTTCCGCACCCCGGAGAGCGGCGACAAGGGCCAGCTGATGGACGGTTCGCCGTCCTACGTCACCAACGACAAGGCGCTGGTGAAGAACCTGAAGCTGGACTACCAGGTGGTGTTCGCCGGGTCCGAGGCGGCGCAGATCACCCAGATGAGGCAGTTCGCCAAGGAGAAGAAGCCCTTCCTCACCTACTGGTACTCGCCGCAGTGGCTCTTCAAGAAGGTCCCCATGACCGAGGTGAAGCTGCCGCCGTACAAGGAGGGCTGCGACGCCGACCCGGAGAAGGTCGCCTGCGCCTATCCGCACACGCCGCTCCAGAAGTACCTGAACTCGGGCTTCGCTAAGAACGGCGGCAAGGCGGCGGCCTTCCTGAAGGAGTTCAAGTGGACGACCGAGGACCAGAACGAGGTCTCCCTGATGATCGCCGACAAGAAGATGACGCCGGAGGACGCGGCGAAGAAGTGGGTGGACAGCCACCGGTCCACGTGGAAGAAGTGGCTGTCCTGACGTCCCCTACGTCAACCGAGCCGCGATCTCCCGCAGGGCCCGGGCGGCCCGCCGCTGGAGTCCCGGCCCGAAGGTGATCCGGGTGGCCCCTCGCGCGCCGAGTTCGGCGGGCGAGGGGCCACCCTCGGTCGGGGCACCCACGTTGATCGGCCCGTGAATCCCGGCCCGCAGCAGCGGCAGCACGTCCGGCGGGGCGCCGATCGGGTAGACACAGTCGGCGCCCGCAGCGACGTACAACGCGGCCCGCTCGACGGCCCGTTCGGGATCGGCGACCCCGCGGGCGAAGGTGTCCACGCGTGCGTTGACGAAGAGCCGGTCACCGGCCGCGTCCCGCACCTCGGCCAGCCAGTCGGCGTGCGCGTGCGGGTCCTTGAGCACCCCGCTCTCGGAGTCCTCCAGGTTGCAGCCCACGGCCCCCGTCTCCAGCAACCGCTCCACCAGCACCTTGGGCGCGAGCCCGTATCCGCCCTCCACATCCGCCGACACCGGCACGTCCACGGCCCGGACGATCCGGGCGACCGCCGCGAACATCTCGTCGGCCGGGACCTGCCCGTCCTCGTAGCCGAGGGAGGCGGCGACCCCGGCACTGGGCGTGGCGAGCGCCGGGAACCCGGCCTCGGCGAACACCCGCGCGCTGGCCGCGTCCCAGGGCCCGGGCAGCACGAGGGGGTCGCCGGGCGCCCGGTGATGGTGCAGGGCGCGGAACACATCGGTTTTGCTCATGGCGTGTAACCCCTCGGCGGAACGCGGCGGCTGACCATCAGCCGGTTCCAGTTGTTGATGGCGACGACCAGGCCGATCAGATGGGCGAGCCGGGCCTCGTCGAAGTGCTTGGCGGCCCGCTCGTACACCTCGTCCGGCACGAACCCGTCCGTCAGCACGGTCACCGCCTCCGTCAGCGCCAGCGCGGCCCGCTCCCGCTCGTCGAAGACCTCCTCGGCCTCCTCCCACGCGGCCAGCAGATCGAGCTGCCGCTCACTCACCCCGTACTCGCGGGCGATCGCGAGATGCATGTCGAGGCAGAACGCGCAGTGGTTGAGCTGCGAGGCGCGGACCATGACGAGTTCGGCCAGGGCCGGGTCGCCGAGGCCCTTTTTCGCTGTGGCGCTCAAAGTCGACATGGCCCGGCTGACCGCCGGGTCGAGCGCCCGCGTCCGAGCCGTCATTTGTACTGCCCCGGCTGGTAGTGCCCCGGCGCCATACGGCAGGTCACCCCGAACCGGTTCCAGGCGTTGATCGTCGTGATCGCGGCGATCAACTGCGCCAGCTCGGCCTCCTCGAAGTGCCTGGCGGCGTTCTCGTACACCTCGTCCGGCACGAAGCCGTCCGTCAGGACCGTCACGGCCTCCGTCAGCTCCAGCGCCGCGAGCTCCTTCGCGGTGTAGAAGTGCCGCGACTCGTCCCAGGCGCTGAGCTGGAGGATCCGCTCGACGCTCTCGCCCGTCGCGAGGGCGTCCTTGGTGTGCATGTCGATGCAGAAGGCGCAGTGGTTGATCTGGGAGGCGCGGATCTTCACCAGCTCGTACAGCGTGTGGTCGAGGCCCTGCCGGGCGGCGATCTCCAGCCGGACCATCGCCTTGTAGACCTCGGGCGCGTGCTTGGCCCACTCCAGGCGGGCGGGCTGCTCGGGGGCGTACTCCACGGTCGTCGTGTCATCGGTGTGCTTCGTCATGCCCTCGACCCTAGGAAGGAAGCAGCCCAGGGGTATGGTCCATTTCCATGGCGGATCAGTGGGCCACTTTGGGCATCGACCTGCACCTGGAGCCGACCGGCCCGGGCCTGCGCCGGGGGCTCACCGACGCCCTGCGCGAGGCGGTGCGCTCCGGCCGGCTGGCCCCCGGCACCCGGCTGCCCTCCTCCCGCGCGCTCGCCGCCGACCTGGGCATCGCCCGCAACACGGTCGCCGACGCCTACGCCGACCTGGTCGCCGAGGGCTGGCTCACCGCCCGGCAGGGCTCGGGGACCCGGGTCGCCGACCGGACGGTCGTCCCGCCGGCCGGCACGGCACCCCACCACCGCGAACGCACCCGCCCCGCCTACGACCTGCGCCCCGGCCGCCCCGACCTCGCCTCCTTCCCGCGCGCGCAGTGGCTCAAGGCCGCCCGCCGCGCCCTGACCGCCGCCCCCCACCACGCCCTCGACTACGGCGATCCCCGCGGCCGTCCCGAGCTGCGCGCCGCGCTCGCCGGCTACCTCTCCCGGGCCCGGGGCGTACGCGCCGGCCCCGAACGGATCGTGGTGTGCGCCGGGTTCGCGCACGGCCTGAAGCTGCTCGGCACGGCCCTGCGGGCGCGCGGGGCACGGACGGTCGCGGTCGAGTCGTACGGGCTCGATGTGCACTTCAGGCTCCTGGCCGAGTCCGGCCTGCACACGGTCCCGCTGCCCTTCGACCGGCTGGGCACCGACCCCGGCGAGCTGTCCGCCGCCGACGCGGTCCTCCTCACCCCCGCCCACCAGTTCCCCATGGGCGTCCCCCTGCACCGCGACCGCCGCGCGGCCGTCGTGGACTGGGCGCGCCGCACCGGCGCTCTGGTGCTGGAGGACGACTACGACGGCGAGTTCCGCTACGACCGTCAGCCCGTGGGCGCGCTCCAGGGCCTGGACCCCGACCGGGTGGTCTACCTGGGCACCGCGAGCAAGTCCCTCGCGCCCGGACTGCGGCTGGCCTGGATGGTGCTGCCGCCGGACCTCGCGGAGGAGACCGCGGCGGCCAAGGGCGGAATCGACACCTGCGGGGCCCTGGACCAGCTGACCCTGGCCGAGTTCCTCACGTCCGGGGGCTACGACCGCCATGTCCGGGCGGCCCGCCTGCGCCTCCGGCGCCGCCGGGACGCCCTGGTCGCCGCCGTCGCGGCCCGGGCCCCCGAGGCCCGGGTCACCGGCATCGCGGCCGGGCTGCACGTCCTGCTGCGGCTGCCGCCCGGCACCGAGCAGTCGGTGCTCCAGGCAGCCCACTGGCGGGGCCTGGCGGTCCACGGCCTCACCCGCTACCGGCACGCAGCCGCGGTCGCCGAGCCGGCCGACGCCCTGGTCGTCGGCTACGGGACACCGCCGGACCACGCGTGGTCGGGGTCGCTGGACGCGCTGTGCGCGGTACTGCCCGGATGATCGATGGTCACCCCATGAGACGAAGCACTTCCCTGTCCCGCGTGGCCCTGAAGAAGGAAAACACCCCGATCACCTGGGCGTGAGCCCCCGATCACCTGGGCGCGAGCGCGCTCTCCGCCTGCCCGGCCGGCGCCTCCCCGAACCGCGACAACGCCAGCGCCCCGGCGACCGCCACCGCGAAAGCGAGCACCGCCGGCCAGCCCAGCCCCGGCCGCGTACGGTCCCCGAGCCACACCACGCCGATCAGCGCGGGCGCGACGGTCTCCCCGAGCACCAGTCCGGCGGTCGCCGTGGTCACCGACCCGCGCTGGAGGGCGGAGGTCAGCAGCAGGAACGCCGCCCCGCCGCCGAGCAGCAGCGCGTACACCGCCGGGTTCGTGAAGAGCGCACCAGGCGTCAGGCCGTTGACGAGCCGCACCGCCACCTCCACCACCCCGAACCCGAGTCCGGCACCCAGCCCGAGCGTGAGCGCCCGCCCCCGCTCCGGCAGCCGCCCACCCACCGCTCCGAGCAGTAATACCCCGCCCGCCGCGGCGAGCATCGCCCACTTCAGCCAGACCGGCCCGGCCTGCTCGCCCTCCGCCCCGGACGTCAGCCCCAGCAGCGCCAGCCCGGCGCACACCACCCCCACCGCCCCCCACTCCACGCGGCTCAGCCGCACCCTGAGCAGCCGCGCCGCGACCACCGCCGTCACCGCGAGACTCGCGGCCAGCGCCGCCCCCACGGCGTAGATCGGCACCGACCGCAGCGCGGCGATCTGGAGCAGGAAGCCGAGCCCGTCCATCCCGAGCCCGACCAGATACCGCCACTGCCGCAGCGCCCGCCACAACAGCGCCGCATCCCCGCCCGGGCCGGTCGCCACCGCCCGCGCGGCCATCGCCTGCAACACCGTCGCCGTACCGAAGCAGACCGCCGCACCAAGGGCGCACACCATTCCAAAGATCACAAAACGACAGTAGGGTCTGGGGGCGTGAGCCGGGGGGGCCATGCGCGCGTCTTCACACCGGTCTCTAGGCTTGGCCGCTCGGCAGTACATGACAGGGACACGCAGCACACGACGGGGACACGGGGAGACACGCATGGCGGAAACACGGCGACGGCTGCGCTCGAGCACGGTGGTGCTGGGCGGCATGGGTGTCCTCGCGGCGGCCCTGTCCGCGTGCGGCTCCGACCCGGACCGCCGATGTGTGGACCGGGACAGTCACGACTACATCAACGGCTACAAGATCGTCGCCGACAAGAACTGCGAGTCGGGCTCCTCGTCCTCCTCCTACGGCAAGGGCCGCAAGAAGACCGGCAAGACCACCACGAACGCCGACTGGTACTACGACGCCGACGTCAGCGGCCGCTACGCCGACCACGGCACCTTCAGCCGCAGCGAGGCCGTCGACCGGGGCGGCTTCGGCTGCTCGGGCTCCGGCAGCGGCGGCGGCTGACCGGGCCGTACGCACATGGAACGCCGCACCATCACCCCCCGCCCCGGCTGGCAGCAGACCGTCGAGGAACAGGGCCTGATCTACCCCCTCACCCGCTACCCCGACGACTCCCTGCGCCCCTACTGGGACGAAAGCGCCTACTACGTCTTCTCCCTCCCGGAGATCGAGGCCCTGGAAGAGGTCGTCGAGGAACTCCACCGCATGTGCCTGGCGGCGGCCGACCACATCGTCACCGAGGAGCGTTTCGCGGACCTGGGCATCACCGACCCCCGCCTGGCCCGCAGGGTCGCCGAGTCCTGGCGCCGCCGCGCCGAACTCCCCTCCCTCTACGGCCGCTTCGACCTCCGCTACGACGGCACCGGCCCGGCCAAGCTCCTGGAGTACAACGCCGACACCCCCACCTCACTGGTGGAGGCCGCCTCCCCCCAGTGGTTCTGGATGGAGGAGTGCTTCCCCGGCGCCGACCAGTGGAACTCCCTCCACGAACGCCTGATCGACGCCTGGGGGAAACAGGCCGCCCTCCTCCCGCCGGGCAGCCCCCTGTACTTCGCGTACTCCTCCGCCGACGAACTCGGCGAGGACCTGATGACGGTCGCCTACCTCAAGGAAACAGCGGAGCAGGCGGGCCTCGCCACCGACTGGATCTCCATGGAGGAGATCGGCTGGGACCGCCTCTCCGGCCGCTTCGTCGACAACCGCCTCCGCTTCATCCGCAGCGTCTTCAAGCTCTACCCCTGGGAGTGGCTCACCACCGACCGCTTCGCCGACCACGTCCTGGACACCCTCGACAACGGCGGCGGCACGGGCACGACCCTCTGGATCGAGCCGGCCTGGAAAATGCTCCTCAGCAACAAGGCGCTCCTGGCCATCCTCTGGGAGCTGTACCCCGACCACCCCAACCTCCTCCCGGCCTACCTCGACGGCCCCCGCGACCTACCGGGCTGGGTCGCCAAGCCCCTCCTCGGCCGAGAGGGCGCGGGCGTCACGATCCACGACCCCGGATCCCCCCGGACCCGCCGAGACGAACCCTGCTGCTACCAGCGACTGGCCCCGCTCCCCACCTTCGACGACAACCACGTGGTCCTGGGCGCCTGGGTGGTGGAAAACGAGTCGGCGGGCCTGGGCATCCGCGAGTCATCGGGCTTGGTCACAGACGAATACGCCCGCTTCCTTCCCCATGTGATCCTTTAGGCGTGCTTGAGGGAAATTGCCTCTTAGGGGCGCGGGGAACTGCGCGACAAGCCACAACGAAACCCGCACGCATGGTCCGGTAGGCTGATCACCGGGCCGTGACTGGCGTGCTGGGATGGGACCGACCATCGGGAAGCGGCCCACGGACCCGGTTGAACCCCGGGGACCGGAACCGTGCCGTGCGCCTGGGCCGTACCGTGAACGCTGAACGCAACGTCCGGAGGTCCTACATGCCAGCCGAGCCCCTCTCCACCGCTTCCACCGCCTACCGCGCCGCCCTCGACGTCATCCGCGCCGTGGAGCCCCGCGTAGCCGACGCCATCGGCCAGGAGGTCGCCGACCAGCGCGAGATGCTCAAGCTGATCGCCTCGGAGAACTACGCCTCCCCGGCCACGCTGCTGGCGATGGGCAACTGGTTCAGCGACAAGTACGCCGAGGGCACCATCGGCCGCCGCTTCTACGCCGGCTGCCGCAACGTCGACACCGTCGAGTCCCTCGCCGCCGATCACGCCAAGGAACTCTTCGGCGCCCGCCACGCCTACGTCCAGCCGCACTCCGGCATCGACGCCAACCTCGTCGCCTTCTGGTCGGTCCTCGCCCAGCGCGTGGAGGTCCCGGCCCTGGAGAAGGCCGGCGCCCGCCAGGTCAACGACCTCTCCGAGGCCGACTGGGCGGAGCTGCGCCGCGCCTTCGGCAACCAGCGCATGCTCGGCATGTCGCTGGACGCCGGCGGCCACCTCACCCACGGCTTCCGCCCGAACATCTCCGGCAAGATGTTCGACCAGCGCTCCTACGGCACGGACCCGGCCACCGGCCTCATCGACTACGAGGCCCTGCGCACCTCGGCCCGCGAGTTCAAGCCGCTGATCATCGTCGCGGGCTACTCGGCGTACCCCCGCCTGGTGAACTTCCGGATCATGCGCGAGATCGCCGACGAGGTCGGCGCCACGCTCATGGTCGACATGGCGCACTTCGCCGGCCTGGTCGCGGGCAAGGTCCTGACCGGCGACTTCGACCCGGTCCCGCACGCCCAGATCGTGACGACGACCACCCACAAGTCGCTGCGCGGCCCCCGCGGCGGCATGGTCCTGTGCGACGACTCCCTGAAGGACCAGGTCGACCGCGGCTGCCCGATGGTGCTCGGCGGCCCGCTCCCGCACGTCATGGCAGCCAAGGCGGTCGCCTTCGCGGAGGCCCGCCAGGAGTCCTTCCGCGACTACGCCCAGCGCATCGTCGACAACTCCCGCGCCCTCGCCGACGGCCTGATGCGCCGCGGCGCGACCCTCGTGACGGGCGGCACGGACAACCACCTGAACCTGATCGACGTCGCCACGTCCTACGGCCTCACCGGCCGCCAGGCCGAGGCCGCCCTGCTCGAGTCGGGCATCGTCACCAACCGCAACGCGATCCCCGCCGACCCGAACGGCGCCTGGTACACCTCCGGCATCCGCATCGGCACCCCGGCCCTGACCACCCGCGGCCTGGGCACGGCGGAGATGGACGAGGTGGCGGCCCTGATCGACCGCGTCCTCACCACGACGGAGCCGGGCACGACCAAGTCGGGTGCCCCCTCCAAGGCGGCCCACGTCCTCGACGCGAAGATCGCCGACGAGATCAGCCACCGCGCGACGGACCTGGTGGCGGCGTTCCCCCTGTACCCGGAGATCGACCTCGGCTGAAGCACCCCGTAAGGGGCGCGGGGAACTGCGCGACCAGCCACAACAGGTCCGCGGTTCCCCGCCGCCGAAACCACCCACGGCCCTCTGAGACAATAAGCAACATGGCCTCTGACCGACCTCGCGTGCTCTCCGGGATCCAGCCCACCGCCGGCTCGTTCCACCTCGGCAACTACCTCGGCGCCGTCCGCCAGTGGGTGGCCCTCCAGGAGACCCACGACGCGTTCTACATGGTCGTCGACCTGCACGCGATCACCATCCCGCAGGACCCGAGGGACCTGCGGGCGAACACACGCCTGGCCGCCGCGCAGCTGCTCGCCGCGGGTCTGGACCCGGACCGCTGCACGCTCTTCGTCCAGAGCCACGTCCCCGAGCACGCCCAGCTCGCCTGGGTCATGAACTGCCTCACCGGCTTCGGCGAGGCGAGCCGGATGACCCAGTTCAAGGACAAGGCCGCCAAGCAGGGCGCCGAGCGCGCCTCCGTCGGCCTGTTCACGTACCCGATCCTCCAGGTCGCGGACATCCTGCTCTACCAGGCGCACGAGGTCCCGGTCGGCGAGGACCAGCGCCAGCACGTCGAGCTCACCCGCGACCTCGCCGAGCGGTTCAACGGCCGCTTCGGACAGAGCTTCACCGTCCCGAAGCCGTACATCCTCAGGGAGACGGCGAAGATCTACGACCTTCAGGACCCGTCGATCAAGATGAGCAAGTCGGCGTCCACGCCGAAGGGCCTCATCAACCTCCTCGACGAGCCGAAGGCCACCGCGAAGAAGGTCAAGAGCGCGGTCACCGACACGGACACGGTGATCCGCTACGACGTCGAGAACAAGCCGGGCATCAGCAACCTCCTCACGATCTACTCGACCCTCACCGGCGAGACCATCGGCGAGCTGGAGGAGAAGTACGCGGGCAAGATGTACGGCGCGCTCAAGACGGACCTCGCCGAGGTCATGGTCGAGTTCGTGACGCCCTTCCGGGAGCGCACCCAGCAGTACCTGGACGACCCGGAGACGCTCGACTCGATCCTGGCCAAGGGCGCCGAGAAGGCCCGCGCCGTCGCCGCCGAGACCCTCGCCCAGGCGTACGACAAGGTCGGCTTCCTGCCCGCCAAGCACTGAACCCGCCCCCGCGCACAGCCGTACCACCGAACAGCGCTGTACATCACTTCGGTTGCGCCTGCCTGTAACCGGGTCGTGGCCGTACAGTCGATAGCCGGGTGGTCGTATCAGCGGCCCGTTAACTGAACCGACAGGAGACGATGTGGGGACCGTAACGATCGGTGTCTCGATCGCGGTCCCGGAGCCTCACGGCAGCCGGCTTCAGCAGCTGCGCGCGGGCTTCGGCGACGCCGCGGCTCACGGCATCCCCACGCACGTCACCCTGCTGCCACCGACGGAGATCGACGAGTCCGCCCTGCCTGCCGTCGAGGCGCATCTGTCCGAGGTCGCCGCGGCCGGCCGGCCGTTCCCGATGCGGTTGTCCGGCACCGGCACGTTCCGGCCCCTGTCGCCGGTGGTGTTCGTCCGGGTCGTCGCGGGTGCGGAGGCCTGCACCCGGCTCCAGGAGCAGGTCCGCGATCCCGCCGGGCCGGTCGTACGGGAACTTCAGTTCCCGTACCACCCGCACGTCACGGTGGCGCACGGCATCGAGGAGGCGGCGATGGACCGCGCCTTCGAGGAACTCGCCGACTACGAGGCCGAGTGGCCGTGCACCGGCTTCGCCCTCTACGAGCAGGGCGCCGACGGGGTGTGGCGCAAGCTGCGCGAGTTCCCCTTCGGCGGCTCGGTGGTCCCGCCCCAGGCCGGGCATGTGGAGCGCGGCTCCGTCCCCACCTGGTGATCCGCTCGTAGGTCAGATCGGCAGCCGCCGGAACACACCGCGCGGCAGGTGCCGCAGTGCCGACATCACCACGCGCAGCGCGCCCGGCACCCACACCGTCTCCGAGCGGCGCCGCAGCCCCAGCTCGACGGCCGTCGCCACCGCCTCGGGCGTGGTCGCGAGGGGCGCCTCGGGAAGGCCTGCGGTCATCCGCGTCCGGACGAAGCCGGGGCGTACGACCATGACGTGCACGCCCGTGCCGTGCAGCGCGTCGCCCAGGCCCTGCGCGAAGGCGTCGAGGCCGGCCTTGCTTGAGCCGTAGATGAAGTTCGCGCGGCGGGCCCGCTCGCCCGCGACGGAGGACATGACGACCAGTGAGCCGTGCCCCTGGGACTGGAGCGCGCGGGCGCACACCAGGCCCGCCGAGACCGCGCCGGTGTAGTTGGTCTGCGCGACCCGCACCGCCGCCTCCGGCTCCCGCTCGTCGCGGGCCTGGTCGCCGAGGAGGCCGAAGGCGAGCAGCACCATGTCGATGTCGCCCTCGGCGAAGACCTTGCCGAGCACGGCCTCGTGGGAGGTGGGGTCGAGCGCGTCGAAGGCGACGGTGTGCACATCGGCCCCGAGCCCGCGCAACTGCCCGGCGGCCTCCTCCAGGGCGGGCGACGGGCGGCCGGCCAGCCAGACCGTGCGGGTGCGGCGGGCGATCAGCCGGCGGGCGGTGGCCAGCGCGATCTCCGACGTACCGCCGAGGACGAGCAGGGACTGAGGGAGACCGAAGGCGTCCTTCATGACAGCTCCTAGAGGTTGCCTGGTGTGCCTGTGCCTATGGCTGTGCCTGGAGGCCGAGGCGGCGGGACAGATCGGACGTGAAGACCCCGTGCGGATCCAGTTCCGCCCGCAGGGCCCGGAAGTCGTCCAGCCGCGGGTACATGGCCGCGAGCAGTTCCGGGCGCAGCCGGGCGTCCTTGGCGAGGTAGACGCGTCCGCCGACGGTGGCGACCTCCTCGTCGAGTTCGTCGAGGAACGTGCCGAGGCCGGGCAGGCCCGCCGGGATGTCCAGCGCCAGCGTCCAGCCGGGCACCGGGAAGGACAGCCAGCCCGGGTCGGACTCCCCGAAGCGCTTGAGGACGGCCAGGAAGGACGGGCAGCGGCGTTCGGAGATACGGCGCACGATGCGGCGCAGGGCGTCCTCCCGGCCGTAGCCGACGACGAACTGGTACTGAACGAAGCCGCCCCGGCCGTAGACGCGGTTCCAGTGGGGAACGCCGTCCAGGGGGTGGAAGAAGGCGGAGATGCGCTGGAGTTGGCCGGACCGGGCGCGGGGGGCTTTGCGGTACCAGAGCTCGTTGAAGAGGCCCACGGTCGTGCGGGTGAGCAGGCCCTCGGGGAGGACGGCGGGGACGGACGGGAGGCGGGAGGTGCGGAAGGACAGCGGGTCCCGGCGCAGGCGGGCGGGCAGCGCGTCCAGGGGCGCGTGGTCGCCGCGGGTGAGGACCGCGCGGCCGGTGGCGGCGCCCCGGGCCAGCAGGTCGATCCAGGCGACCGAGTAGCGGTAGCGGTGGTCGGTGGCCGCCAGCCGGGCCATCAGGTCGTCCAGGTCCGTCGCGCGTTCGGTGTCGACCGACATCAGCGAGGTCTCGACCGGCTGGAGCCGGATCGTCGCCGTGAGGATCACACCGGTCAGTCCCATGCCGCCCGCGGTGGCGTCGAACAGGGGCGTGCCGGGGATCACCGTGCGGATCTCGCCGTCGGCGGTGAGCAGTTCGAAGGCGAGCACGTGCCGCGCGAAGGAGCCCGATACGTGGTGGTTCTTGCCGTGGATGTCGGCGCCGATCGCCCCGCCGACGGTGACGTAGCGCGTGCCGGGGGTGACCGGCACGAACCAGCCGAGCGGCAGCAGCACCTCCATCAGCCGGTGCAGGGAGACCCCCGCGTCGCACAGCACGGTGCCACCGTCGGCGTCGATCGCGTGGACGCGGTCCAGGCCCGTCATGTCGAGCACGGACCCGCCCGCGTTCTGCGCCGCGTCCCCGTAGGCCCGTCCCAGGCCCCGGGGGATCCCGCCGCGGGCCCCGCACTCCCGGACGGCTGCCGCGGCCTCCTCGTACGTCCGGGGGCGGATCAGGCGGGCGGCGGTGGGAGCGGTGCGGCCCCAGCCCGTGACGGTGGTGTGGTCCAGGCCCATGACGTCCGGGTCGGAATCGGTGTCGGCAGACATGCCCTTGACCGTATCGCCCCTATGTGGGTTATTAGTTCGAGAACATGGCATTCCTCCCCGAAACGGGTGATTAATGGGATGTCGCTCAATATTGCCGGAGTTCAGGCCAGGTGGGCGTGAACAGTGAGTCCACATGGACGACCTCGACGACCTGCACGACATGGACCACCGGATCGTTTCGGCGCTCAGGGCGTGCGGCACCGACCCACGCGTGGCCGGCGCCGCGCGTGCCCTGTCCTGGGCGGGGGAACACGCGGCGCTCTGGCTGGCGGCCGGGCTCGCAGGAGCCGCCGTCGACGGCGGAAGACGCGGCGCCTGGCTGCGCGGCACGGCCCTCACCGCCGGGGCGCACCTCGTCAGCATGGGGGTGAAACGGGTCGTGCGCCGCCCGCGCCCCGCGCACGTCGAGCCCCTGGTGCGCACCGCCGGCCGGCACTCCTTCCCCAGCTCGCACGCCACCTCCGCCGCTGCCGCCGCCGTCGCCTTCGGCGCCCTGGGAGCACGCGCCGTCCCGCCGCTCGCCGCCGCCGTGTGCGTCTCGCGGCTGGTGGCCGGCGTCCACTACCCCTCGGACGTCGCGGCGGGCGCGGCCCTCGGTGCGCTCACGGCCCGGCTCGGCGCCCGCTGGATGAGGGGAGAGGCCCACCATGACTGAGACGGCCGTCCTGCGGCAGCGCACCCCCCAGGAGCGGTCCGCGCTACCCCGCAAAGGCAGTCTCCTGGCCGGTCTCCTGCGGACCGCGCGGCCCAGGCAGTGGGTGAAGAACGTCCTGGTGGTCGCCGCCCCGGCGGCCGCCGGCGAGCTCTTCTCCCGGCATGCCCTGACTCAACTCGCCCTCGTCTTCGTGTTCTTCACCGCCTGCGCCGCCGCCGTCTACCTCGTGAACGACGCCCGCGACGCCGACGCCGACCGCGCCCACCCCACCAAGCGCCACCGCCCGGTCGCCGCCGGGCAGGTCCCGGTGCCCGTCGCCTACGCCGTCGGCGGCTGCCTCGGCCTGCTCGCGCCCGCCGCCGCGGCCTGGCTCTGCTCCCCGGCCGTCGCCGCCCTGCTGACCGCCTACCTCGGCATGCAACTGGCCTACTGCGTCAGCCTCAAGCACGTCCTCGTCGTCGACCTCGCCGTCGTCACGACCGGTTTCCTGATGCGGGCGATGGTCGGCGGGCTCGCCCTCGGCATCCCGCTGTCACGCTGGTTCCTGATCACGACCGGGTTCGGCGCGCTGTTCATGGTGTCGGCCAAGCGCTACTCCGAAGCCGTGCAGATGGCCGGAAGAGCGGGCGCCACACGCGCGTTGCTCACCGAGTACACCACCGGCTACCTCCGCTTCGTCTGGCAGCTCGCGGCCGGTGTCGCCGTCCTCGGCTACTGCCTGTGGGCCATGGAGGAGGGCGGCGTCCCGCACACCAGCGTGCTGCCCTGGCGGCAACTGTCCATGGTCGCCTTCATCCTCGCCGTCCTCAGGTACGCCGTCTTCGCCGACCGCGGCACGGCCGGCGAACCCGAGGACGTCGTCCTGCGCGACCGGGCGCTCGCCCTCATCGGCCTGGTGTGGGTGGCGATGTACGGCCTGGCGGTGGCCAATTGGTGACCACGCGCGCATGGTCGAGCCCCACGGCCCCCTGCCGCCGGGAGCTCCTGGGCTTCGCCACCGTCGGTCTCCTCGCCTACGCCGTCGACCTCGCCCTCTTCACGTACCTGCGCGGCCCCGCCGGACTCGGCCCGCTCACCGCCAAGGCCCTGTCCTTCGTGGCCGCGTGCTCGGTCGCCTACGCGGGCAACGCCCTCGGCACCTACCGGAACAGGCGGCCCAGGGGCCTGCGCCCGTACGCCGTCTTCTTCGCGGTGAACCTCGCCGGTGCCGCCGTCCAACTGCTCTGCCTCGCCGTCAGCCACTACGGCCTCGGACTCACCTCGCAGCGCGCGGACACCGTCTCCGGCGCGGTCATCGGCATGGCACTGGCCACGATTCTGCGGTTCTGGGGTACCCGTACATGGGTCTTCCGGGCGGAGGGCAGAGTCGGATCATGGACTGGCTGAAAAGGCTCCCGGTCGTCGGGCCGTGGGCGACACGGCTGATGATCACCCACGCGTGGCGGTCGTACGAGCGGCTGGACCGCGTGAAGTGGACGCGGCTGGCCGCCGCGATGACCTTCACCAGCTTCGTCGCGCTGTTCCCGCTGCTGACGGTGGCCGCCACCATCGCCGCCGCCACGCTCAGCACGCAGCAGCAGGACAGGCTCCAGGACAGGATCGCCGAGCAGGTGCCCGGCATATCCGACCAGCTGGACATCGCCGGCCTGGTGGAGAACGCCGGCACCATCGGCCTCATCGCGGGCGCCCTGCTGCTGTTCACCGGCATCAACTGGGCCGGCTCGATGCGCGAGTGCCTGCGCGCGGTGTGGGAACTGCCCGACGAGGAGGAGAGCCCGGTCCTGCGCTACGCCAAGGACGCGGGCGTCCTGATCGGCCTCGGCGGCGCGCTCCTCGTCACCATCGCCGCCTCCGCCGTCGCCTCGGCGATGATCGGCTGGATCACCCAGCACCTGGGCATCGACGAGGGCGGCTGGAGCGGGGTCCTGCTGCACATCGCCGCGTTCTTGGTCGCCGTGCTCGCCGACTTCCTGCTCCTCCTCTACGTCCTGACCCTGCTGCCCGGCGTCGAGCCCACGCGCCACCGCCTGGTCGTGGCGGCGCTGACCGGAGCGGTCGGCTTCGAGCTGCTGAAGCTGCTGCTCAGCGGCTACTTGCAGGGCGTGGCCGCGAAGAGCATGTACGGCGCGTTCGGTGTGCCCGTCGCACTGCTGCTGTGGATCAACTTCACCTCGAAGCTGGTGCTGTTCTGTGCCGCCTGGACGGCGACGCAGAGCAAGGAGGACGAACTCCCGGACGTCCCGGACGTCACGGGCGAGTCCGGCGACGCACCAGATCCGGCAGTGGCCAACGGCGGTTGACCAGGAAGGCGCCGCCCGCGAGCAGCACCAGCACACCGCCGGTGATGCCGAGTGCGGTCCCGATGCCGCTGGAGCCGTTCGCGGCCGGGGCGCTGGCCATCGGCTTCGAACCGGTCCCGGCCGTGCCGCTGCCACCGTTCCCGGAGCCGCCGGCCTCGCCGGAGGGGTTCGCGCCGGGCTGGGCGCCGGCCTGCGCGGCGCTCTTCGGCGGCACCAGCTCGCCCACGGGCTGCACCTTCCCGGCCGCCTTGAAGCCCCAGTCGAACAGCCGTGCGGTCTCCTTGTAGACCTCGTTGTGCTCGTCCTTCGCCGGGTTCATCACCGTGACCAGCAACACCTTGCCATCGCGCTCGGCGACACCGGTGAAGGTGGCGCCCGCGTTGGTGGTGTTGCCGTTCTTGACGCCGGCGATGCCCTGGTAGACGGGCAGGTCCGCGTCGCCGCTCAGCAGCCGGTTGGTGTTCTGGATCTCGAAGGACTTGCGGACCGTCTTGCCCTTCTTGTTCTTCTCCGTCGCGCCGGGGAACTTCGCGCTGACCGTCGAGGCGTACTCGCGGAAGTCCTTCTTCTGCATCCCGGAGCGGGCGATCAGCGTCAGGTCGTACGCGGAGGAGACCTGTCCCTCGGCGTCGTAGCCGTCCGGGCTGACGACGTGTGTGTCGAGGGCCTGGAGCTCCTCGGCGTGCTCGTTCATCTCCCTGACGGTGTTCTCGACGCCCTCGTTCATCGCGGACAGCACGTGCACGGCGTCGTTGCCGGAGCGCAGGAAGACGCCCAGCCACAGGTCGTGCACGGTATAGGTCTCGTCCTCCTTTATCCCGACCATGCTGGAGCCCGAGCCGATGCCCGCCAGGTCGGAGGGGGCGACCTTGTGCTTGGCCGTCCTCGGGAACTTAGGCAGCAGCGTGTCCGCGAACAGCATCTTCAGCGTGCTCGCCGGGGCCAGCCGCCAGTGCGCGTTGTGCGCGGCCAGCACGTCACCGGACTCGGCGTCGGCGACGATCCAGGAGCGGGCGCTCACGTCCTTCGGCAGCACCGGCACGCCGCTCGCCAGGTTCACCTGCGTTCCCGGCTGCCCGAGCCGGGCGCCGCCCACGGTCGACATCGACGCCGGGGGAGTGGCCGACGGGCTCGCCGACGGACTGCCCGAGGGGCTCGGGGCCGCGACGGCCGCGGGTGCGGCCAGGGCGAGGGACGACAGGACGGCGGAGGTGACCAGCAGGGATCGCCTGGCGGTCTTCTTCGGAGCGGGCACGATCGGAAACGTACATGCCATACGGGAGGAAGTCCCGCCCGTGCCCCCACCCCGGGACCGGAACCGGACAGGCTCTGGCGATACTGGTCTCATGCTGTGCTCATCCGGGGACAACCCCCGGACCCCCGGCCGCCCCCGGGAGCCCGGCGTTGTGATGAAAGGTCTGGTTTTGTGAAGCTCAGCCGCCCCGTCTCCTGGTTCCTGCTCGCCTTCGGGGTGTGGAGCTGGGTCATCTGGATCACTTTCGTCAAGAACCTTGTCAAGGACAGCAGCGGGCTCGCCTTCGACGACGGTCATCCCACGGCGTACTTCTGGGTGCACCTGCTGCTCGCCGTCGTTTCCTTCGTATTGGGGACGGTCATCGGGGCCATCGGGTTGCGTGGTCTGCGCGCACTGCGCCGGACGTCATAGCGGCAATCGGGAGACACGACACCGTGGCCATCGCCTTGTTCGTACTCGTCGCAACTCTCGTCCTGGCCGTCATCGTGACGGCCAACTGGTACGTGTGGCGCCGTCTGTTCCGCGACACGACCCGCGGCCCGGGCCTCACGCGCCGCGCGGGCGCGGTCCTGATCGCCGGCGGCTGGATCCTCGCGATCACGGCCCTGGTCGCCGAACGCTCGGGCGCCCCGTTCTGGCTCCAGCAGGTCCTCGCCTGGCCGGGCTTCCTGTGGCTGGCCCTGTCGATATACCTGTTCCTGGCGGTGCTGGCGGGGGAGGTCGTACGGCCTCTGCTGCGGTGGTTCGCCGAACGCCGGGCGAGAACGACGAACCCGGGCCCGGAGCCCGGCCCGATGACGCGAAGCCCCCTGGACGAGACGGGCTCGGAGCCGACCCCCGACGTGGAGCATCTCTCCCGCACGGCTGCCGCGCCCGACGGGGGAGGCGCACCGCAGGAGGGCCACGCTGGCGTGCCTGACGGAGTGCCTGCTTCCGCAGCGGTGGCTGACGGGCGGGCGGAGGTCGGTACCGGTGTGTCCGGCGGAGCAGCCGCTTCGGCGGTGGCCGGGCCGTGGGCGGACGGAGCCGGTGTGCCTGGCGGAGCGCCCGCGCCGCAGGCGGATCGTGCCGGTGCGCCTGGCGGGGGGCCCGCTTCCGCGACGGCGGCCGGGAGCCAGGGGGAGAGTGGCGCTGGCGTGCGTGGCGGAGCAGCCGCTTCGGCGGTGGCCGGGCCGCGGGCGGACGGGGACGATGTGGCTGGCGGGGCGACGGCTTCGGCGACGGCGTCCGGGCCGCAGGCCGATCGTGCCGGTGCGGTCGGTGAAGCGGGCGCTTCCGCCACCGCCCCGCACCCGCGGGAGGAACCCGGGCCCGCCACCCCCGGCAGCTCACCGCAGCCGCTCACCACCCCAGGCGCCACCGGCACCACTGCCCCCACCGGCCCGTCCCGCCGCCTCTTCGTCTCCCGTGTCGTCGCCGGGGCCGCCGCGGCCGCCGCTGTCGGGACCGTCGGGTACGGGACGTACGGCGTACTGCGCGGGCCCAAGGTGAAGCGGGTCACCGTGCCGCTGGCCAAACTGCCGCGCGCGGCGCACGGGTACCGGATCGCCGTGGTCAGTGACGTGCACCTCGGCCCGGTCCTGGGCCGCGGCTTCGCGCAGAAGGTCGTCGACACGATCAACGCGACCCAGCCCGACCTGATCGCGGTCGTCGGCGACCTGGTCGACGGCAGTGTGAAGGACCTGGGCCCCGCGGCGGCCCCGCTGGCCCAGCTGAAGGCCGGTCACGGGTCCTACTTCGTCACCGGGAACCACGAGTACTTCTCCGGCGCGGAGCAGTGGGTCGAGGAGGTCCGGCGCCTCGGCCTCACCCCCCTGGAGAACGCCCGCAGGGAACTCCCGCACTTCGACCTGGCCGGAGTCAACGACGTGACCGGCGAGGACGAGGGCCAGGGCCCCGACTACGCCCGGGCCCTCGGCGACCGGGACACCGCACGCGCCTGCGTGCTCCTCGCCCACCAGCCCGTGCAGATCCACGACGCCGTCGACTACGGCGTGGACCTCCAGCTCTCCGGCCACACCCACGGCGGCCAGCTCTGGCCCGGCAACCTCCTTGCCGCCGCCGCGAACCCGACCGTCGCGGGCCTGGAGCGTTACGGCGACACCCAGCTCTACGTCTCACGCGGCGCGGGCGCCTGGGGCCCGCCCACCCGGGTGGGGGCACCATCGGACATCACGGTCATCGAGCTGGCGTCGAAGCAGGCCTGACCCTGCGTGAGCGCTGCGAAAGCGGACCGAAACGCCCATTGGTAAGGTCTTTCCCAACTCGATAGATCTCCCTTCCGCCAGGTCAAACACCTGTGATTGGGTGAGGCCGCCACAAAGGGGTGTGGCACTGGCACAAGGGCCCAAGGGCCTCGGGAGGGCGAAGGCCGATGCGATCGGTTCGCATGCGGATACTCGCGGGACTGCTCGTCCTGGCAGTCGTGGGAGTGGGCGCCTGGCAGCTCGTGCCGTCGAAGAAGGACGGCAGGACCATCACCGTCGGCACGACGGACGCCGTCACGTCCCTCGACCCGGCCGGCGCCTACGACGCCGGTTCCTGGGCGCTGTTCAGCAACGTCTTCCAGTCGCTGCTCACCTTCGCCCCGGGCGGCAGCACACCCGTACCGGACGCGGCCAGGAGCTGCGCGTTCACCGGCGGCGACCTGACCACGTACCGCTGCGAACTGCGCTCCGGCCTCACCTTCCCGAGCGGCCGGACGATGACCGGGGAGGACGTGAAGTACTCCTTCGACCGGATCATGAAGATCAAGTCCCCGGTCGGTCCGGCGCCCCTGCTCGACACTCTCCGTTCGGTGGACGCCGACGGGCCGACCGTCACCTTCCACCTGTCCTCGCCCGACGCCACGTTCCCGTTCAAGGTGGCCACCGGCGCGGGCTCGATCGTCGACCACACCGCGTACCCGGCCGACAAGCTGCGCACCGGCGACGGTGTCGACGGCACCGGCCCGTACACCCTCACCTCCTACACGAAGGACGACAAGGCGGTCCTCGCGCCCAACAGCCGCTACCGGGGCGCCGTCAAGGGGGGCGCGGACCGGCCCGTCGAACTGCGCTACTACGCCACCCCCGACGCCCTGGACACCGCCTGGAAGGCGAGGCAGGTCGAGGTCGCGACCCGCCAGCTGCCGCCCGACGTCCTCGCCGGCCTGAACCCGAGCGACCCGACGCAGCGCGTCTTCGAGGCGGACGGCTCCGAGACCCGCAACCTGTACTTCAACACCCGCGCGGGCAAGCCCCTGCACGATTCGAAGGTCCGGCAGGCCGTGGCCTGGCTGATCGACCGCGAGCGGCTGGCCGCCACCGTCTACGACGGGACCGTCGACCCGTTGTACTCGCTGATCCCGGCGGGCCTCACCGGGCACACCGCCTCGTTCTTCGACGACTACCCCGGCCCGGACCCGAAGAAGGCGCGGCAGTTGCTCACCCGGGCCGGCGTGACCCTGCCGGTCCGCTTCACCTACGGCTACGCCAAGGGCCGCGGCGCCGGTGCGCAGGAGGCCGCCGAGATCAAGCGGGAGCTGGAGGCGAGCGGCCTGTTCAAGGTCACCCTCCAGGGCTACGAGTGGACCGGCTTCCAGAAGCGGTGGGCGAGCGGCAAACTCGACGCGTACGCCGTCGGCTGGGTCGCCGACTTCCCCGACCCCGACACCTTCGGAGCCGCGCTCGTCGGCACCGGCAGCGCCATGAACACCGGCTACAGCAGCAAGACCGTCGACCGGCTCATCCAGGACAGCCAGCGCTACGCCGACCGCGGAGAGGCCGACCGGGACTTCCGCTCGGTGCAGCAGACCGTCGCCCAGGACGTGCCGGTGCTGCCGCTGTGGCAGGCCAAGGAGTACGTCGTCACCACCGAGGACATCGGCGGCGGCCAGTATCTGTCGGACGGCACGGGCGTGTTCCGCCTCTGGAGCCTCACCGGAATCTGACGCCGTGCCTCAGGAGGGGGAGCGACGCGGCGCCGCCGGGTCCGGGATCGCCCGCGTCATCCCCGGCAGGAAATCCGTGAACAGCTCGTGCACTTCGCGCACGAGAGGCCGCAGCACCCGGAAGCGGGCCAGGGCGACGCCCCGCGCGGTGAGCCGGGCACCGCGCTCGGCCAGCCGGTAGCTGCGCTCCCGTCCCTCCGTCCGGTCGAAGATCCAGTACAGGACGAGCCCCATCTGGGACAGCCACATCAACTCGGGCAGGATGTCCCGCAGTTCGTCGGGCACCTTGCTCTTCGTCGCCCCGGCCAGCACCTCCCGGTGGACGCTGATGGCCTCCTCGCGCGCGTGCT
The DNA here is from genome assembly GCF_037055355.1 of Streptomyces sp. DG1A-41. GTDB lineage: Bacteria > Actinomycetota > Actinomycetes > Streptomycetales > Streptomycetaceae > Streptomyces. Next base: position 5,740,122 of record NZ_CP146350.1, read on the forward strand.
CCGACTCCGGGGAGAAGGGGCTGAGCGGGCTGTCCGGGTCGGCGGCGTTCTTGAAGAACTGCACCGCGAACTCGTGGTACGGCGCTGCGATGTCCAGCCACGCCCGCAGCACACCCGCGATCCGGGCCTCCAGATCGGTCTCCCGGTCCAGGATCTCCCGGACCGCCACCTGGTGTTCGGCGGCGATCCGGTCGTAGAAGCCCTGGATCAGGTGCTCCTTGCCCTCGAAGTAGTAGTACGCGTTCCCGACGGAGACCCCGGCCTCCTTGGCGATGGCCCGCATCGTCGTCTTGTCGTAGCCGCGCTCCTGGAACAGCCGCATGGCCGTCTCCAGGATCAGGGCGCGGGTCTGCTCGGACTTGGTCGGGGTGGCGCCGTCGTCGGGGCCGTCGTTCTTCGCGGGCACGGAAAGAGAGCCTAACGTCAGCGCCCCGGCACCCGGCGCGGGGCGCAGGTGCCGTCGGCGCAGCCCGGCGCGCTGTGGGCCCAGCCGAGGTCCGGGTCGTACGCCCACCCGTCGGCCCGCCGGTACACCCGGCCGCCCCACTGCGCCCCGCCCCGCTGCCCCCGGCTCCACTGCGCCCCGCGCCACTTGGCGGCGGCCAGTACGGCGCCCTTGGCGAGCCGGGCGCCGGACGGGGTGCTGAGCCGGTGGGCGAGCGGCCGGTGCTCGCGCAGCGCCCACAGGGTGACGACCCAGGCGGCGGGGCCCCGGTAGACCTGCCCGGCGTCGCCGACGACGGTGATCTCGTCGAGGGTGGCACCGTGGTCGAGGCCGGGAAAGCGCCGCCGGGCCTCCTCGGAGCCGGCCGGGACCAGCTCCAGCGGCACCAGCTGAGGCTGCCGCCGGAGCCAGTCGCGCAGGAACGCGCACAGGGAGCACTCGGCGTCGTACAGGACGGTGAGCCGGCGGACCGGTGCGGGTGTGTTCGTGCCGGTCGCGTTCGTGCCGGTGGCGTTCATGCCGGCCTCCGCTCAGGCCTGCGCCGACGGGGCGACCCAGCCCTGCGGCGGCACCGGCGGCACCTGCTCCCGCTCCATGGCGCCCCGGCGCCGGATCCGGTTGAGCACATAGACGTTGGCCAGGTGCATCACGCCGAGCACCAGCAGCACCACGCCGAGCTTGGTCGACAGCGCCTCGAAGACGCCGCGCGTGTCGGTGATGGTCTCGTCGCCGCTCAGGTACAGCGCGACGAACCCGAGGTTGACGAGGTAGAAGCCGACCACCAGGAGGTGGTTGACGGCGTCGGCGAGCTTCTCGTTGCCGTGCAGCACATCGGCGAGGAAGACCCTCCCGTTCCGGCTGAGCGTGCGGGCCACCCAGATGGTCAACCCGACGCTGACCAGCAGGTAGATGACGTAGGCGACGACCGTGCGGTCCATTGCCCCACCCTTCTTGAACACGTTCAAAATGCTGTCGAGGAAGACTGTAGGCTCTTTTTTGAACGTGTTCAAGACGTGGTACCCGATGACTGTCCGCATGGTTCTTGCTGCTGCCGGACGCCCGTGCGGGCGTCCGGCATGCCGTCCGTCCGGACGTCGTACGAGGAGGGGTTCGGGTCGGCCTGGTACAGCTGCCGGCCCAGCTTGAGTTCGTCGAACGTCGGGAAGACGAACGGGTCCGACGTACCGCCGTGTTGGTCGGTGGAGACGGTCAGGTCGGGCCGGAGGTCTTCCAGGCGGTCCAGTCCCCGGTCGGTCCGAGGTCGGAGCCGACCCAGCAGAAGTTGTGCTCTCGGTGGGCACGTACTGGCCGCCGAGCGGACGGACCAGGGTCGGGGAGTCCGGGCCGGAGGCCTCCGCCAGGGTCCAGTGCGCCCAGTCGGGGGCGGCCGGGAGGGCGTCCACCCTCAGCCGCATCCGGGCCCAGAAGCTGTTGCCGGGGGAGACAGGGCGTGGGAACTCCAGGAAGGCGCGGCCGTTGCCCTCGGTATGGATGCGAGTTCACGGCCGTGGCCGGTGGAGGCGGGGGTGAGGTCAGCGTGCCGTCGGAGGTGTCCGAGGTCCAGCCGGGGCCTTCCGAGGTCCAGCCGCGGCCTTCGGTGACCGGGCCGAGGGGGAGGCGGTCGAAGCTCTCCCGCGCGAGGACCGGGGAGGGTGCCGCCGAGGCGGTGGGGGACGTCGTGAGCTGCGCGGAAGCCGTGGCCAGCAGTGCGGCGGCGGTCCTTCTGAGGTATGCCCTGCGGGCAGTCTGACCACGACAGTCACACCCGTGACGGACAGCGAGCCTCAAGTGGCCGGACAAGTTCCGTTTCGGTCCGGATCGGCTCAGCCGCCTTCCGGCTGGCCGGACTTGAGGACCTCGCCGACGTCGAAGGTGACGGGGGCGCCGACGGAGTCGGGGAGAGTGACCGATTGGCCCGGTGCGTAGACCTGGTGGCTGCCGTACGCGTCGTCGACCGGATCGCCGAGGACGTGGAGACGCTGGGAAGCCACAGGCCGACCCCTTGGAGTACCCGGGTCCCCGCGGCATGCAGTCCCGCCGCAAGGAATGGAACCGTCAGGGTGGGTCAGAACTCCGGCGTGGGGCCGTCCTGCGGCGGGGACACGAGGATCCGGCCTCCGATGATCTCGACGCGGTAGCCCGGATCGCGGTCCACGAGACGGTTCGCCTCCGCGATCAGCGGACGTTCGTCGTGAGGCCGCTCGACGGATGCTGCGGGCATCACGTGCCTCCCGTGGGCTGGTGTCGAGAGCATCATCGTAGGTCCGAAGCCGCCCGAGCGTCCCTCTCAGCCTCGCTCACTCAATGGTGTGGCATATGCCCGAGGGCCCCGTTTCCAGCGGAAACGGGGCCCTCACAGCCGTACGGCGGACAACCTCAGTAGCGGCGCGTGATCAGCGCTCGCTTCACCTCGGCGATCGCCTTCGTGACCTCGATGCCGCGCGGGCAGGCGTCCGTGCAGTTGAAGGTCGTGCGGCAGCGCCAGACGCCGTCGCGGTCGTTGAGGATCTCCAGGCGCTGCTCGCCCGCCTCGTCACGCGAGTCGAAGATGAAGCGGTGCGCGTTGACGATGGCCGCCGGGCCGAAGTACTGGCCGTCGTTCCAGAAGACCGGGCACGACGTGGTGCAGGCCGCGCAGAGGATGCACTTCGTCGTGTCGTCGAAGCGCTCGCGGTCCTCGGCGGACTGGAGACGCTCGCGCGTGGGCTCGTTCGTGTCCTTCGTGATGAGGAAGGGCATGACGTCCCGGTACGCCTGGAAGAACGGCTCCATGTCCACGACCAGGTCCTTCAGGACCGTCAGGCCCTTTATCGCCTCGACCGTGATGGGCTTCTCGGGGTTGATGTCCTTGATCAGCGTCTTGCAGGCAAGGCGGTTCTTGCCGTTGATCCGCATCGCGTCCGAGCCGCAGATGCCGTGGGCGCAGGAGCGGCGGAACGTGAGGGTGCCGTCGAGGTCCCACTTGATCTTGTGGAGGGCGTCGAGGACGCGCTCCTTCGGGTCGATCTCCAGCTGGAAGTCTTCCCAGCTCGCCTCCGCCGCGACCTCCGGGTTGAACCGGCGGATGCGGAAGGTGACCGTGATGTAGGGGGAGTCGGCGAAACCGGGCTCGGGCTTTCCGGCCGCGTCCGACTTGTCCAGAACGGGGGTAGCCATCAGTACTTACGCTCCATCGGCTGGTAGCGGGTCTGGACGACCGGCTTGTAGTCGAGACGGACGGTTTCGGAGCCGTCGGCGCCGACTTCGCGGTACGCCATGGTGTGGCGCATGAAGTTGACGTCGTCGCGGTTCGGGTAGTCCTCGCGGTAGTGACCGCCGCGGGACTCCTTGCGGGCGAGCGCGGAGACCGCCATGACCTCGGCGAGGTCGAGCAGGTTGCCCAGCTCGATGGCCTCCAGCAGGTCCGTGTTGAACCGCTTGCCCTTGTCCTGGATCGACACGTTCTTGTAGCGCTCGCGCAGCTCCGCGATCTTCTCGACCGCAGTCTTGATCGTCTGCTCGGTGCGGAACACCATGACGTTGGCGTCCATGGTCTCCTGGAGCTCCCGGCGCAGCGTCGTCACGCGCTCGGTGCCGGTGGAGTCGCGCAGCATCTCCACCTGCTTGATCACGAACTCGGCCGGGTTCTCCGGCAGTTCGACGAAGTCCGCCGTCTGGGAGTACTCGGCCGCGGCGATGCCGGCCCGCTTGCCGAAGACGTTGATGTCCAGGAGCGAGTTCGTGCCGAGGCGGTTCGCGCCGTGCACCGACACGCAGGCGACCTCGCCGGCCGCGTACAGGCCCGGGACGACCGTGGTGTTGTCCGCCAGGACCTCACCCTCGACGTTCGTCGGGATGCCGCCCATCGCGTAGTGGGCAGTGGGCTGGATCGGGATCGGGTCCGTGTACGGCTCGATGCCGAGGTACGTACGGGCGAACTCGGTGATGTCGGGCAGCTTGGCGTCCAGCTGCTCCGGAGGGAGGTGGGTGAGGTCGAGGTAGACGTGGTCGCCCTCGGGGCCGCAGCCGCGGCCTTCCCGGATCTCCGTGTAGATGGACCTCGACACCACGTCTCGCGAGGCCAGGTCCTTCATGACCGGCGCGTACTTCTCCATGAAGCGCTCGCCGTCCTTGTTGCGGAGGATGCCGCCCTCACCACGGGCGCCCTCCGTCAGCAGGATGCCCATGCGCCAGATGCCGGTCGGGTGGAACTGGAAGAACTCCATGTCCTCCAGCGGGATGCCCCGGCGGTAGACGGCCGCCTGGCCGTCACCGGTCAGCGTGTGCGCGTTGGACGTCACCTTGAAGAACTTGCCGCAGCCGCCGGAGGCGTAGATCACGGCCTTCGCCTGGAAGACGTGGATCTCGCCGGTGGCGAGCTCGTACGCCACGACACCGGCCGACTTCTTGACGCCGTCGACCTCGGTGATCAGCTGGTCCAGGACGTAGAACTCGTTGAAGAACTCCACGCCCTCCTTGACACAGTTCTGGTACAGCGTCTGGAGGATCATGTGGCCGGTGCGGTCGGCCGCGTAGCAGGAGCGGCGGACCGGGGCCTCGCCGTGGTTACGGCTGTGACCGCCGAAGCGGCGCTGGTCGATCGTGCCGTTCGGGGTGCGGTTGAACGGCAGGCCCATCTTCTCCAGGTCGAGGACGGAGTCGATGGCCTCCTTCGCCAGGATCTCGGCGGCGTCCTGGTCGACCAGGTAGTCACCGCCCTTGACCGTGTCGAAGGTGTGCCACTCCCAGTTGTCCTCCTCCACGTTGGCCAGCGCGGCGGCCATGCCGCCCTGCGCGGCGCCCGTGTGGGAGCGGGTCGGGTAGAGCTTGGTGAGCACGGCGGTGCGGCTGCGCTTCGTCGACTCGATGGCGGCGCGCATACCGGCGCCACCGGCGCCGACGATGACGGTGTCGTACTTGTGGATCTTCATGATTCTCGCAGCCCCGTGCCTAGCGGATGTTCGGGTCGAAGGTGAAGATCACCAGCGTGCCCAGCAGGATGGTGAACACCGTGGCGGTGTAGAGCAGGCCCTTGAGCCACAGCCGGGTGTTCGCGCGCTCCGCGTAGTCGTTGATGACCGTGCGCAGGCCGTTGGCGCCGTGCAGCATCGCGAGCCACAGCATCAGCAGGTCCCAGACCTGCCAGAAGGGGCTCGCCCAGCGGCCCGCCACGAAGGCGAAGCCGATCTTGGAGACACCGCCGTCCAGCACGAGCTGGATCAGCAGGTGGCCGAGGACCAGGACGACCAGCAACACGCCCGACAGGCGCATGAACAGCCAGGCGGCCAGCTCGAAGTTGCCCCGGGTGGTCTTCGGGGTCTTCTTGGTGCGCTTGCGCGGGGCCTCGATGAGGGGCGCCGGGTTGTCGACGGTGTAGACGGCGCCGCCCTCGACGGGGCCGACGCCGGCAGCGGTCTTCTCAGTCGTGGACATTGGCGTCAGCTCCCGAAGAGTTCACGAGCGGCGTGGCCGAGAACGGGGTAGATCGCCCCGAGCATCAGCACGACCCAGAGCGCGACGACGGCCCAGAGCATCTGCTTCTGGTACCGGGCGCCCTTGATCCAGAAGTCGACGGCGATGACGCGCAGGCCGTTGAGCGCGTGGAAGAGGATGGCGGCGACGAGGCCGTACTCCAGCAGCGCGACGATCGGCGTCTTGTACGTGGCCACGACGTTGTCGTAGGCCTCGGGCGACACACGGACGAGTGCGGTGTCCAGCACGTGAACGAACAGGAAGAAGAAGATGAGGACGCCGGTGACTCGGTGAGCCACCCAGGACCACATTCCTTCCCGGCCGCGGTACAGCGTTCCAGCCGGCACGGAAGTTTCCTCCGGGAGCGGGGATTGGGGCCGCGCCGGCTTGGTGTGTCGGTCGGGCCCGGCCGGGTACGGTCCACCGGCCCCCAGCATCGTAGCGAGGCGCTGCCGCTGGGCTGAGCCGGGGTCTGGCTGTGTGATCAAACTGGCATGCGTACGGGCTAGCCTTCGGCGGCTTCTGGGGTGGGGTGTCCTGTTATCGGCCGGGTGTGGCGCCGTCGTGGCTTGTCGCGCCCACGCGGCGGTAGCCGCATATCGACTACAGCCCCGCGCCCCTGAGGGCGTGGACCAGCCGTTCCCTTGCCAGGCGCCGTAGCTCGTCGGCCACCACCATCCGCTCCTCCTCCGGATCGTTGGTCAATCGTGACCGGATGGCTTCCAGGAGGCGGTCCAGGGTCTCCGCCGGCGCCACGTCGGCCAGGCAGATGACGAACACGTGTCCGAAGCGGGCCTCATAGGCGGCGTGCGCTGCGCTGAGGGCCGTGTGGGCCGCGGAGTAGGTGTCCGGCGGGAGGGTCGGCAGGGACTCGGCTGCCAGTGCCTCGGTCAGGTCGGGCCAGGTCAGGTCGTAGGCCGCTTCGTCCGCCGCGGCCAGCAGGGAGGCCAGGTCCGGATAGGGGCGGTGTTTCGCGACCCGCCGGGACCAGCGGGGGCTGCGCAGGCAGGAGAGGAGCGTCTGCTCCAGGGCCTGAGCGGAGGCTGCGTTGAAGTGCTCCACGGGTATGGCGAGTCGGCCGGGGAGGTCTGGGAGACGGTGCGCAGGCAGCGTGGGTCCTTGTGGGCGTCACGTGTGTCGGCAGGGCATGTTGTGAGAGATGTGACGTCACGCTATCGAGTACGACCATGACGTGTCCGATGGATGCCCGAATTTCACCCGGGAGAGAGAGTTTCGCGACGCGTGGTGGACGCGCGCCGGGTGGCATGGGGTCTTAGGTTGGCGGGTGTGAGTCAGCACAGGCGCCGGGGTTCGGCGAAGCAGGTGAAGCAGCGGCAGCAGCGGCAGGTGCTGGTCGCGGCCATGGCCGTCGCGCTGGTCGTGGTCGTGGCCGGGGTGAGTCTGGGGCTCTGGGCGGCCTCGGGTGGCGACGGCGGGCCGGAGGCCAGATCCTCCCAGGGCCGGACCGCGGCCGCCCCGCACGGCACCTCGCCGGAGGACGCCCCGAGTCCGAGCCGCTCGTACGCCCTGTCCAAGGCGCCGCGGACGATCCCCGCCGTGCGCGAGCACACCGCGGCGCGCGGCCCGGGCTGGCGTCCCGCGAGCGGGAACCGGGTCGTCGTGGACGACCCGGCGCTGGCCGACGAGGGCCGGCTGATCGCCGGTGAGCTGGGCCTGACGTACGAGGGCGAGAAGGACGACCGGCGCGCCGGGGACCTGCGGCTGACGCTGAACGAGGACAAGGGCGCGAACCCGGAGTCGTACGTCATGACCGTGCGCGGCGGGCGGGTGGAGATCAGCGGACCCGCCGACGCGGGCGTCTTCTACGGCACCCGCACCCTCAAGCAGGAGGTGCACGACGGCGGCACGGCGCCCGAGGGCGTGGTGCGGGACGAGCCGGCCAAGGCGCAGCGCGGGTTCATGCTGGACATCGCGCGCAAGAACTTCACGGCGGGCTGGATCGAGGACCGGGTCCGGGAGCTGGGCGATCTGAAGTTCAACCAGCTCGGTCTGCACTTCTCCGACGACCAGGGGTTCCGGATCGAGTCCGACTCGCACCCGGAGATCGTGTCCCGGCAGCATCTGACCAAGGCGCAGGTGCGGAAGATCATCGACCTCGCGGAGAGCCGGCACATCACCGTCGTGCCCGAGATCGACTCCCCGGGGCACCTCGGCGCGGTCATCGACGCCCACCCCGACCTCCAGCTGCGCACCGCGCAGGGGTCGGCGGTGCAGGGGGCCATCGACATCTCCAAGAGCGAGAGCGCCGACATCGTCGACGACCTGCTGAACGAGTACGCGGACCTGTTCCCGGGCGGGCCTTGGCACCTCGGCGGCGACGAGTACCAGGCACTGGTGCGCTCCGATCCGGAGGCGTCGTTCCCGCAGCTGGCCACCGCCGCGCGGGAGAGGTACGGCTCCGGCGCGACGGTCGCCGACCTCGCCACCGGCTGGCTCAACGACCGGGCCGACACCGTCCGCAAGCACCAGCGCACCCCGCGCGCGTGGAACGACGGTTTCTTCCGCGGCACCTCCGTCAAGGCGGACAGGGACATCCAGGTCGCCTACTGGACCGGCAAGGAGATCGGCGCCCGGCAGCCGGCGGAGTACCTGGCCGAGGGCCGGAAGGTGATCAACTACAACGACGAGTTCCTGTACTACGTGCTCGGCCAGCCGCAGACCTTCGTCTATCCGACGGGGCAGCGGATCTACGAGCAGTGGACGCCACGCGTGCTGCGCGGCACGACGGCCGTGCCGGAGCGCTACGACGGGCAGATCCTCGGCGGGTCCTTCGCCGTCTGGTGCGACCTCGCGAACGCGCAGACGCAGGACCAGGTGGCGGCCGGGATCCGGATGCCGCTGCGGGCCACCGTCCAGAAGCTGTGGGACCCCGACAGGCCCGAGCTGTCCTGGGCGGAGTTCCGGGCGCTTGCGGACAGGCTGGGCTGACCACGCACGAATTGGCCCGTACGGCTGCGAACCGCCGTACGGGTGTGGTGGTCTTCTGAGACGAGCCGAATCGAATATGCCGGGGGGAACCGGAGCATGGGGTACTGGGGGTACTTCGTCGTGGGCCGTGGGCAGCGGCCGCTGGCGGAGCTGGACGCACTGGTGGGCGCGACGGAGGCGATGGTGCGGCGCACCTCGGCGCCGGGCGGGTGGCAGGTCTGGGAGTACCCGAGCAGCGACGGCGACGTCGGGAACATGAACGCCCTCGCCCGGGAGACCGGGGCGCCCGCGCTGTTCGGGTACGTCATGAACAGCGAGTGCGTGGTGCTGGAGGCCGCGGCGCCGGAGAGCGGGACGTGGACGACCTGCCTCGCCCGGGCCGCCATGGCCGGGTACCTGGGGGCCGGCCGGGAGGGCCTCACGCTGGAGGACTACTTCCTCGAACCGCGCGACGCCGCCGGGCACGCCGTCCGCTGGGCCGCGGAGGCCGGGCGCGAAGTGAACGCCGACGCGCTGGTGGACGTACTCACTTCAGACCCCGATCCCCTGGCCGAAAATCTCTTCTTCCGCTTCCTCGACCGACTGGGCGTCGTGCCCCTGTGACGTTCCGGGGCTGTTGCACGCAGTAAGGGGAAGTGCGGGTTCCGTGAGGGGTGAGGGCTGGAAGCGGCCTGGTAGGGCCCTGAACAAGGCCCGCGGAGGGAGGCGTGGATGAGCCTGGTGGAGTTGATCGCACAGGCCGACGAACGCGGGCTGGCCGCGAGCGGGCTGGCTTGTTTGGATCGGTGTGTGCCCCTCCTGGGCGGCGACGACGAGATCCTGCGGCCGCTGTGGGCGAGCCTCACCGACACCGCCCGTACCGGCGACTGGGGTGAAGGGCTGGAGCTGGCGCGCGGCAAGCTGGACGCCGCCGGCACCGGGGACGAGGCGGTCGTGCTCGCCCACCGGATGCTCGAGGCCGCTCCCGTCGAGCGGTCCCCCGCCGGGGTACGGGTGTGGGCCGACGCCTGCTCCGTCGCCTCCCTCCAGATCCACCGCCTCCTCGACACCGCCGAGGACGACGCCTCGTCGGTCTCCGTGCGCCGCGAAGGTCGTACGGAGGGCATGTCGCCGCTCGTCGCCGCGGAACTGCGCCGCCAGATCACCGTCCTGGAGGTCCTGGCCGGACACGGCCCGGCCGGGCTGCGGCGGGCGCTGGAGGTGTCGACCGAGGGGCGGCGGGTGCTGCGCGCGGTCGTCTCGCGCCGGAGTCGGCAGCAGGGCTGAGGACCGGACCGCTGGGCCTCCGACCGGCCTAAACCCCCTTTCCTGGAAGAGTCCTGTGACCGTCGTGGGGCCGACGTGGGGCGGTCCTGCGCCGGTTGCGGGCAGCCGCCGATTCCGTGTGACGAAACGCCACGCCGCAGCGCTTTCCGGGATGTGACGACTCAGCAGGAAACCAGGCCCTCGGCCGCGGCCAAGCCGCTGCGGTGGGCGGCGGACACCGTGGCGACCATGCGCGAGGGAGCACGGCTGCGCCTCGACTACTCGGCACAGAGTCTGTGGAGCATCGACCGGATGATCGAGGGGATACGGCGGGAAGGAGCGCCGTACGCCGCCGTGCAGGAGGTGCTGCGCGGGTTCGGGGCCTACGCCGGTGAGGTGATGGCGCGTCAGACCGGGGCCGAGTGGTGGGCGACGGGCGGCGACCACTGGATCCGCACCCCCGACGGACGCCTCTGGGACCCGATCGACGAGGCCCGCCGCTGTTACGCCGGGCACGGCTCGCTGCGGCTGCTGTGCCGGGACGCGACGACGGCCGCACCCCGGAACTAGCGTCAGCGCGCGAGCACCACCGTGGCGTCGCCCTCGGTTCCGGGAGCGGCCGGCTCCAGGGCTTTGGGCTTGGCGGTCGTCCCGGCGAGGGTACGGATCTCGGGCAGGTCGGCGTAGAGGTTCTGGCCGGGGCACTCGGTCGGATAGCCGTCGCGGTGGCCGGAGATGCGGTGCAGCGTGGCCTTCTGGCCCGCCTTGTACTTGCCGTTGTCGGCACCGGCGGTGAGCACCACCGTCCCGGTCGGGTCGATGCCGTACAGGCCGAGCTTCCAGGCCGCGACCTTGGCGACCGACTTGCGCACGGCGGTGTTCGCGGTCGTCTTGGTGTAGTCGCCGAGCACCGAGACGCTGCTGGTGCCGGTGTTGAAGCCGTAGGTGTGCGCGCCGAGGACGGGTCTGTCGATGCCGCCCGCACGGCCCTCGAAGACCGTGCCGCACTTGTCGACGAGGAAGTGGTAGCCGATGTCGTTCCAGCCGTTGCTCCGCACGTGGTAGAGGAACACGCCGCGCACGATCGACGCCGAGTCGGCGCAGGTGTAGTCGTTGGTGCCCGCCGTGTGGTGGACGAACATCGCCTGGGTGCCGGTGGTGTAGGTGGGCGGGTCCTTCACCAGGGACTCGTCGGCGCCCCAGGCGGAGCGTGAGGTGACGGCGGGACGTTCGGCGGCGGGCCCACCGGCGGCCGGGGCGGCGGCGTCCGGTTCGACGACCGTGGTGTGCACGGCGTCCGACCCGCCGTCCGGGTCGACCAGCTCGACGCGCAGCCCCTCGGGCAGCCGCGTGCCCGACACCCGCACCTGGATGCCGTCCGAGGGCCCGGTCCACAGCGGCTGGGTGCCGCCCCGGACTCCGGCGCGGTGGCGGTCGGGGCCGGTCTCGGGCGTCCGGACGTCGGTGTCGAGGGCGTGCCACGCGCTCCATTCGCCGCTCTCGCGGGAGCGGGTGCGTACCTGCGCGGTACCGTCCAGGGCCGCGGCCGGGTCGTCCCAGGTGACGCCGATCATGCTGAACGGCTCGGTGGTGCGCGGGGCGAGGGACCGCTCGTGCGGGTCACCGTCCGGCACCCGGACGGTGTGCACGCCGTCGGAGGAGGAGGTCCGGGCGGGCTGGGTGAGGCCGAGCGTGCCGGCGGCCAGGGCGGTGGCGACGGCGGTGTGCAGCAGGAGGCGTGTCATGCGCGGCTCGATTCCGGTCCTCTGGGGGGCGATGGGATGCGGTGATCGTCATCGTCATTCCCCCCTGTGGAGCTGTCCGTTCGGTCTGCCGGAGAAATCCGGCAAACGGCGGAGGAGCGGCGCAGGACCGGCAGGGGCCCCGTGCGGTGCACGGAGCCCCCGAGGTGTCACGGCGTCAGCGTCCGGCCGGGTTGGCGTCCGTCGGTGTGCCCAGCGTGGGCTTGCTGAAGACGACGGAGTCGGCGTAGCCGAGGCCGGTGCTGTTGCTCGGCGGTCCAGCAGGATGCCGTCGCCCCCGTCCTCGCCGTCGGCGCCGAACGTGAGGCCCGCCCGGCCGAAGCCGGACACTGGCCACATCGGCACCCGGCGTCACACGGTGCCACTCACCCAGCGCACACCTGCGACGGCCATACGTCGCCCGGTTGTGCAGATTCGCGTGCTCGCGCAGTACGGTTGCCGCGGTCCGTACCGCGCGGGGAGCCCCCGCGTGCTGTGACATTTCTCCGCAGCCCGGCGCTGATCAACGTGGAGGACGTGGCACGGACGCGTTCCCCGCGGTGCGGGCGCACCGGGCAGGGCATGCCGGGCATCCGGGATGTTCCGGCCGGAGCGGATCCGCCGCGAACCCGGTACGGACGAGGACGGTTTTTGGGCCAGCGAGGGGAACCCCGGCGCACGCAGGAGCGCGACGGGGAACTGGGCGCGGCCGTCGCGCGGGCCCAGAACGGTGACGAGGCGGCCTTCGCGGTCGCCTACCGGATCGTGCAGCCCGGACTGCTCGGCTACTTGCGCGGACTGGTCGGGGAGGACGCGGAGGACGTGGCCTCCGACGCCTGGCTGGAGATCGCCCGGGACCTGGGGCGGTTCAAGGGCGACGGGGCCGGGTTCCGCGGCTGGACGGCGACCATCGCCCGGCACCGGGCGCTGGACCACCTGCGCCGCCAGCGCGTACGGCCGAGGTCGTCCGCGCTGGAGCAGGACGTCCTGGACCTGCCCGGGCCGCACAGCACCCACGACCAGGCGCTGGAGGCCATGTCCACCGAGCAGGCCCTTCGGCTGGTCAGCGGCCTGCCGCAGGACCAGGCCGAGGCCGTGCTGCTCCGGGTCGTGGTGGGGCTGGACGGACCCGCCGCCGCCCGCGTCCTCGGCAAGCGGCCGGGGGCCGTGCGGACAGCCGCGTACCGGGGCCTGAAACGCCTCGCCACCCGGCTGGGCGCAGAAGGTGTGACGGATGAGGCTCCCCGGACGCTGGGGGAGTCGAAATGAGCGATGACGGCGGGCCGGGCGGAACGCCAGGGCCCGGTGGCCTGAACGGGGCGGACGAACGAGACGTATGGATCGGGCCCGGAACGCCGGGCCGCTGGGCCGGGTCGGCCGGGTCGTACGGACACGGCGGGCACCGCGGGACGTGTGGATCGAGCAGGGACGGAACAGAACATGGGTGAACATCAGAACGACGGCGGGTTCCCGGGCCGTCGGCGTGTGCACCCTGGGAGTTCCGCGTACGACCACCGGGCGACGTGGGACGCCGACGGCCGGCTGCCCGGCCACCGCGGGACGGCCGGCCTCGGCTCCCGTCCCCTCTTCGACGAGGCCGAGCTGGAGGCGCTGCTCGCGGCCGCCCTCATCCGGGACCGGATCGACGCCGAGGCCGAGCAGCGGGCCGTGGCCGCGTTCCTGGCCGCCCGGGACGCCGGAGCGCACCGGGCCCGCACCCGCCGCCGGGACGACTGGCGGCCCCGGGAGCGCCGGCATCCGGGGCGTTCGCTGAAGGCCACGCTCTCCGTGCTGCTCGCCAGTCTCACGCTGGGCGGTGTCGCGGTCGCGGCGATCGGCTCGGTGGGATCCACGGACGGCGCCGACGACCACGGCCGTCCGCCCGCCCCCACCCGCGCCCCCGGCGCCCCGGCGGGCGAGCCCACCGGCACCGCACCCGGTTCCCCGACCGGCTCCGCGTCCGCGCGCCCGGACCGCCCCGCCCCCGCCCAGGACACCGAAGCCCAGTGCCGCGCCTACGAGCAGGTCGACGGCCGGGGCAAGGCCATGGACGCGACGGCCTGGAAGCGCCTCGTCGAGGCCGCGGGCGGTGAGAGGAACGTCACGGCGTACTGCGCCAGGCAACTGGCCCGGTCCGAGGCGAAGCCCGGCAGCACCGCCAAGCCGGAGCAGAGCGCGAGCGCCCCCGGATCCGCCGGAGCCGACAACCGCTCGGGCAACGCGGACAACGGCGCCGGCAACGCGGACAACGGCGCCGGCAACGCGGACAACGGGCCGGGTGCCGCGCAGAGCGGCGGGGACGGTGCCGCCGACGGCGCCTCGTCCGGCGCCAAGGGCAAGCCCGCCCAGCCCGACGACCGCCGCCCGTAGCGGATTCGGCAACAGGAGCCGGAGCATCACGTAGCGCCGACGGCTTCAACTACGTCGCCTCGTCGGCACCTCGATCGGGCACGGTCGTCGTGGTCACTGTCGCCGCAGCGAAGCAGTGGACGCCGGTGATCGACCCGCCACCTTGGCCGTCGCCCCGACACTCGGCCCGGCCGCCGGGCTGCTCGTCGGCATGTACCCGGCTTGGAGAGCGTCCCGCATCCCGCCCGGCGAAGCGCTGCGCCGTTGACGCCGAGCGCGAAGGGGCGGTATGCGCCGGAGACGGCCGAGGCCGCCACCCCCCACAGGAGAGGCCCCGGCCGTCGCGCGGCACGGACCGCGCGGCGGCCCGTACTCCCTACAGCGTCCGGGGTGCGTTTTCTGTCACACCCCACCGTGTCACGGCTTAGTTGCATCCTGGGCGGACATGGACGGGGAGTGGTTTCAGGTCGTAACGTGCCTTTCGCGCCAACGCGGAGGCACCAAGACCACCGCAACCACCTGCGGTCCTGCTACCGCAACCATCAATTGAGGAACCACAACGGCGAGAACCCGGTCCGCGAAAAGCGGCACCGGTTTAGGCGCATAAGGGGTGCGGTGCTGGGGGACGACGCGGAGCTGACCGCCGCGGTGCGCGCGGCACAGGACGGAGACGAAAACGCGTTCCGGACTGTGTACCGGGCCGTGCACCCGCGGCTGCTCGGGTACGTACGGACGCTGGTCGGCGACCCCGAGGCCGAGGACGTGACGTCCGAGGCATGGTTGCAGATCGCCCGGGACCTGGAGCGGTTCACCGGCGACGCGGACCGCTTCCGCGGCTGGGCCGCACGGATCGCCCGCAACCGCGCGCTGGACCACATACGCATGCGCGGGCGCCGGCCCGCGATCGGCGGCGACGAGACGGAACTGACCGGCCGGGCCGCCGAGTCCGACACCGCCGACGAGGCCATCGAGGCACTCGCCACCGACGGTACGTTCTCCCTGATTTCCCGGTTGCCGCAGGACCAGGCCGAGGCGGTCGTGCTGCGGGTGGTGGTGGGGCTCGACGCGAAGACCGCCGCCGAGACCCTCGGCAAGCGCCCGGGCGCCGTCCGTACGGCGGCCCACCGGGGCCTGAAGCGGCTCGCCGAACTGCTCGGCGGCGATCCGGAGGCCGATCCGGAATCGGCCGGAGTGCTCGACGCCCTGCCGCCCCAGCGAGAACCGCGCGGCGGTGCCATGGCGTCCGCACGTGTGACGCACAGCGTCGCGCGGACGCAGAAGGATGTGTGATGGCCGACGAGCAGTACTGGTGGCTGGACCGCGAGACGGCGGAGCGTTTGCTGAGCGGAGAGCCACTCGAAGCTGTCGACGGCGCCGCCCGGGACGAGGCCGAACGGCTCGCCGCAGCACTTCGCGCGCTCTCCGCCTCACCCCCGCTGACCAGCGAGGAACTCCCCGGTGAGGCCGCGGCGATGGCCGCCTTCCGTAAGGCGCGAGCGGAACGCGCATACACCGGAGCGGCCCCTGCGGCCGACGGCGGACGGGCCGGTACCGAGGTCGCCGACGCCGGGCTGGTCCGGATCGGAACCCCGCGCGGCAGCGGCCCCGGCGACGTCCGGCGGCCTCGCTGGGCCCGTCCCGTGCGCCTCGCCCTGGCCGCCGTGCTGGCCGTCGGCATGACCGGCGGTACCGCCCTCGTGGCCGGAACCGGAGCCCTGAAGGCACCGTTCGGCAACGACGAGCCCCACCCCGGCTCCTCGGTCTCGGCCGCTGTCACTCCGCCCGAGCGCCCGCTGGTGTCGCCCTCGCCGAGCGACGCCGCGCAGGGCGGGTCCACGCCCGACGACGCCCCGAGCGGCGGCTCGACGGGCGACGCCGGTGACCCCGGACGGGATGTGGCGGGCGACGACCCGGCCCCGCAGCCCGGCGCCGGCGACCGGGGCGACCGCCCCGGTGACAGCCGCGGGGAGATCGCTTCGGCCTGCCGCGATCTCCGCGACGGAAAGCGGCTGGACGCCGACCGCGGGCGCGCCCTGCGGGACGCGGCGGGCGGCTCCCGGGTCTGGAAGTACTGCACGGGCGTCCTGTCCGGCGGCCGCTCGGGCGAGCGGCAGGACGGGGACACGGACCGGCGCAACCGCGAGGACAGGTCCGGGGAGCAGGACCGGAAGCGGGACGAGGCCGAGAAGAAGGACGAGAGGCGGGGCGGGAAGCGGGCCGAGAAGCAGGACGAGAGGCAGGGCGGCGACGATGACCGCGCGGGCCGAGGTCGGTCCGCGCGGTCTCTCGCACCGCTGTGACCTGCAGTTTCGTACTCCGTGAAAATATCATCGCCGAGGGTGTGACGTTTTCGGCCGCCCCGGCGCAGTAATGAGTGAGCCGACTGGTCATCGGCCGTCGCACGGAGCCGGGGTTCCCCCCGTACCCACGGCTCGTGCACCTGAGCGCGGGCGGGACACGTTCCCCCGGTCCCGCCCGCGCCCCATCTCCCCTTCCGCGTCCTCACCAGGACACGACGACCTTGTCGCCGTCGCGGACCTGCGCGTACAGCTCCGCGATCGCCCCCTCGTCCCGTACGTTGACGCAGCCGTGCGAGGCGCCCGCGTAGCCCCGGGCCGCGAAGTCGGGGGAGTAGTGCACGGCCTGGCCGCCGCTGAAGAACATCGCGTAGGGCATGGGCGAGTCGTAGAGCGTCGACACGTGGTCGCGGGACTTCCAGTAGACGGAGAACACACCCTCCCTGGTCGGTGTGCCGCGCGAGCCGAAGCGGACCGCCATCGTCGACACGGTCCGGCCGTCGATCATCCAGCGCAGCGTCCTGCTGGTCTTGTCGATGCACAGCACCCGCCCGGTCGTGCAGCGCGGGTCCGGTGGATCGGCCGGCTGGCCGCCCATGAGGTACAGGTCCCAGGTGCCCGGCTCGCGGGTCATCCGCAGTAGCCGCTGCCAGGTGACGGTGTCGGTCCGCCCGGTGCGCGGCAGCCCCCGCTTGCCCTGGAAGCCGCTGACCGCCCGCTCGGTCGACTCGTCGTACGTGCCGGTCGGCCCGTCGAAGAGCCAGGCGACCTGCCGCAGCCGGGCCTGGAGCTCGCGGACGTCCCGGCCGGTGTCGCCGCGGGACCACAGCACACGCGGCGGGACGGGGGCGGTGCCGGGCTTGTCGTCGCCGGGCGGGGCGGGAGCGGTGTCCGGTCCGCCGTCGTCGTCGGGGGTGCGCGGCGGGGGCGGGGTGTCGCCGGGTAACTCGATGTGCACCGGTGAGCGGCGCTTTCCGTCGCCGTCGGGGGCCTGCACGGTACAGCCGGCCAGCACGGCCGCCCCGGCGACTGCCACTGCGATCGCTGCTCTGCCCATGCCCGTGGTACGCACGCGGCCCTCCGTCGTCTCACCGGTGTGCCCGGATCGTCACCTGAGATGTTCCCCTGGGGTGACCCGTCCCGAACCAGAGGGCATGGTGGTGAGCGAGGTTCATTCGGACCGTCCTGCGGGAGGCATCAGACCATGGCGCGCGAGTCGGAGTCCGGGCTGCCCATCGAACCGGTCTACGGGCCGGACGACCTGCGGGACTGGGACCCGGCACAGAAGCTGGGGGAGCCGGGGGCGTACCCCTTCACCCGTGGCGTGTACCCGACCATGTACACCGGCCGGCCCTGGACGATGCGCCAGTACGCGGGCTTCGGCACGGCGACCGAGTCCAACGCCCGCTACCGGCAGCTGATCGCCCACGGCACGACCGGCCTGTCGGTCGCCTTCGACCTGCCCACCCAGATGGGCCACGACTCCGACGCCCCGCTCGCCCACGGCGAGGTCGGCAAGGTGGGCGTCGCCGTCGACTCCGTCGACGACATGCGGGTGCTGTTCGGCGACATCCCTCTGGACCAGGTCTCGACGTCGATGACGATCAACGCCCCCGCGGCCCTGCTGCTGCTCCTCTACCAGCTCGTCGCGGAGGAGCAGGGCGTCGGTGCCGACCGGCTCACCGGGACGATCCAGAACGACGTCCTGAAGGAGTACATCGCCCGCGGGACGTACATCTTCCCGCCGAAGCCCTCGCTGCGCCTGACCGCCGACATCTTCAAGTACTGCCGGGCCGAGATCCCGAAGTGGAACACCATCTCGATCTCCGGCTACCACATGGCCGAGGCGGGAGCCTCCCCGGCGCAGGAGATCGCGTTCACCCTCGCCGACGGCATCGAGTACGTCCGCACGGCGGTCGAGGCCGGAATGGACGTCGACGACTTCGCGCCCCGCCTGTCCTTCTTCTTCGTCGCCCGTACGACGCTCCTGGAGGAGGTGGCCAAGTTCCGTGCAGCGCGCCGGATCTGGGCGCGGGTGATGAGGGAGGAGTTCGGCGCGGAGAACCCCAAGTCGCTGATGCTGCGCTTCCACACGCAGACGGCGGGCGTCCAGCTGACGGCCCAGCAGCCGGAGGTGAACCTGGTCCGCGTCTCGGTCCAGGCCCTGGCGGCGGTCCTGGGCGGCACCCAGTCCCTGCACACCAACTCCTTCGACGAGGCCATCGCCCTGCCCACGGACAAGTCCGCCCGCCTGGCGCTCCGTACCCAGCAGGTCCTCGCGTACGAGACCGACGTGACGGCGACCGTCGACCCCTTCGCGGGCTCCTACGTCGTCGAGAAGATGACGGACGACGTGGAGGCGGCGGCCGTCGAACTGATGGCCAAGGTCGAGGAGCTGGGCGGCGCGGTCGGCGCCATCGAGCGCGGCTTCCAGAAGAACGAGATCGAGCGCAGCGCCTACCGCATCGCCCAGCAGACCGACTCCGGCGAACGTGTCGTCATCGGCGTCAACCGCTTCCAGCTCGACGAGGAGGAGCCGTACGAGCCCCTGCGGGTGGATCCGGCGATCGAGGCCCAGCAGGCGGAGCGGCTGGCCAGGCTTCGCGCCGAGCGCGACCAGCCGACGGTGGACGCGGCCCTGGCCGCCCTGAAGAAGGCCGCCGAGGGCGAGGACAACGTCCTGTACCCGATGAAGGACGCGCTGCGGGGCCGTGCCACGGTCGGCGAGGTGTGCAACGCCCTGCGGGAGGTGTGGGGGACGCACGTCCCGGCCGACGCGTTCTAGCTAGGGGGTGTCGCTCAGGGTGCGGGCCGGATACACCGCGGCGGCCGGGGTCTGTAGCGGGGACACCGTGCTGATGAGTTGTCCGTCGCGGGTGCGTGACCAGAGACCGGCGCGCGCCATGTACCGCCTCAGTCCGTCGCCCGTGTCGCCCGCCCAGCCCACATAGCCGTCCGGCCGTACCAGGAACAGGCCCTTTCCGTACGTCGCCTGCTCCGCCCCGCCGACGCCGTGCACCGGCTCCGGCAGCGCCGGTGCCTTCGTCCCCACAGCCACCAGCGTCCAGTGCGGTCCCCGGAAGGCGTCGAAGAGCCGTACCCCTCCCAGCGTGCCGTCCGGTGCGCGGTCGCCGGCCCGGAGGGCGCCCGGGGTCGTACGGGTCTCCTCCGTGAGTGACGACTCCCGGTATCCCAGCCCCAGTTGGCGGGTCGCCTCGCCGCGCCGGGTCTCCCCGCGGTGGACGCTCGTCGACAGGCCGAGCATGTCCGCGGCGATCGGCCGCCGTTCCTCCTCGTAGGTCTCGAGGAGCGACGCCGGCGCACCGCCCTTCAGCACCGCGCCCAGCTTCCACCCCAGGTTGTAGGCGTCCTGGACGCTGGTGTTGAGGCCCTGGCCGCCGGCCGGGGAGTGCACGTGCGCCGCGTCGCCGGCGAGGAAGACCCGCCCGGAGCGGAAGCGGTCCGCCAGGGCCGCCCGGGGGCGGAAGTCCGAGGCCCAGCGCACCTGGGTCACGGCCTCCGGCGTGAGGTGCGAGCGGGCGGCGACGACCTTCCGGATGCCCTCCAGGGAGAGGTCCGGGGCCGTCAAGTCCGGGATCCGCGCCACCAGCTGGAAGTCCTCCGTGCCGGCCAGCGGGCAGATCGCGAGGAAGCCGTCGCCGTCCCCGCCCGGCGGGAAGATGTGCCAGTGGTCCCGGTCCAGGCCGCTGATCCGGACGTCCGCCACGAGCGTCGGCTTCGGGTCGACGGTCTCGCCCGTCATGCCGATGCCGAGGAGTCGGCGTACGGTCGAGCGGCCGCCGTCCGCCGCGACGGCGTACCGGGCGGTGACGGGCTCACCGGAGGCGAACTCCGCGCGGACCCCGTCCGCGTCCTGCGTCAGGCCGACGACCTCCCGGCCGAAGGCCACCGTCCCTCCCAGCTCCGCGAGCCGTGCCCGCAGGATCTGCTGCGTGCGCCACTGCGGCACCATCCACGGCTCGGTGTACGGCGAGTCCTCGCTCGGCTCGGCCGGGTCGAACATCCGGTGCTCGCCCGCCCGCCTGCCGTCCTGCCAGATCACCCCCACCGGGTAGGGGCTGCCCGCCGCGCGGATCGCGTCGAGCACGCCCAGGTCGTCGAAAACCTCCATCGTGCGCGGCTGGATGCCCTTGCCGCGCGAACCGGGGAACAGCGCCGGAGCCCGCTCGACCACCAGCGCGGCCACACCACGCCGGGCGAGATCGACGCCGAGCGCCAGACCGGTCGGGCCGGCGCCCACCACCAGTACGTCCCTGTCCATGCGCCACCCTCTCCTTAACGCTGTTAAGTGACCTCTGCCCCGAGCGTCGCCTTAACGGTGTTAAGTTGTCAAGCGTGAGTACGGAACGACGCGAGCCCCTGGACCGCCGACGCGTCGCGGACAGCGCGCTGCGGCTGCTGAACGAGGTGGGCCTGGACGGCCTGACCCTTCGCGCCATCGCCCGGGAACTGGACGTGAAGGCGCCCGCCCTCTACTGGCACTTCAAGGACAAGCAGGCGCTGCTCGACGAGATGGCGACGGAGATGTACCGCCGGATGGTCGCCGGGGCCTCGCTCGATCCGGCCGACACCTGGCGGGAACGGTTGCTGAAGGCCAACCGCGGGCTGCGCGCCGCCCTGCTGGGCTACCGGGACGGCGCCAAGGTGTTCAGCGGCTCACGCTTCACGGGCATCGAGCACGCCGGGCAGATGGAGGACAACCTGCGCCTGCTGACGGCCGCCGGCTTCACCCTCCCCCAGGCGGTCCGCGCGCTCACCACGGCGTATCTGTACACGCTGGGCTTCGTCACCGAGGAGCAGGGCGTCCAGCCGCTGCCGGGCGAGCGGCGCGAGGGCTACGACGTGAACGAACGCGCCCGCCTGATGGCCGACTTTCCCTTGTCGGCCCAGGCGGGCGCGGAGATCTTCGAGGATTACGACGGGCACTTCGAGGAGGGGCTGGCGCTCGTGATCGGGGGGATCGGGGCGCGGTACGGGGTCGCGTGACGCCCCGGGGTCTCATCCCCGGCTCGCGCGTGCCCGTCGTACGGCCCGGGTGACCGCGGGGGGCAGCAGGTCCTTGGCGAGCCGGCGGGCCCGGGACGGGGCCGGCCGGGCCGGGCGTGCGGCGCGGGACTCGGTGACCTTGGCGGCCGGGGCGTTGGGCGGGATCGGCGCCACGTAGTGCCGGGAGGGCGGGAAGGGTGGCGGCTTCATGCCCTTGGACCGGGCGCGGACCAGCCGGTGCCCGGCCGCCTCCTGCACGCTCAGCCCGCAGTCCGAGCGCTGCCGCAGCATGGCGAGCAGCTCCTCCTGGAGCGGCTCGGGGTCGCCCCAGGTGCCGTACAGCTTCTGCGTGCTGAGACAGACCGGGCGCAGGCCGCGGTTGAGGACGGCCTCCCAGGCGGCGACCGAGACGCCCGGGGTGTGCTCGGAGCGGAAGTCGTCGAGAACCACGATGCCCTCGGGCATCAGGATGTCGTGGGCCGCGCCGATGTCGCCGTACACGTGCTCGTACAGGTGTGAGGCGTCGACGTGGACGAAGCGGCAGCTGCCGGGGGCCACCTTCTCGGACACCACCGAGCTGGGGGCCGCGATCACCGTCGGCAGGGTGTCGTGGAAGGAGAGGTAGTTCCGCTCGAAGGCCTGCTGGGTGAGCGAGGCGTACGACTTCGTCGCCTCCGCCTGGTTGGCCCCGTCGGGGGCGTCGCCCTCGAACAGGTCGCAGACGGTGAACTTCTCGCCGTCCTGGAGATGATGGCCGAGGAGGATCGCGCTCTTGCCCATGTAGACGCCGAGCTCCAGCAGGTCTCCGCGCATCCCCTGCTTCTGCTGCCGCTCCAGGAACCAGGTGAACAGCATCTGGTCCAGCGGCGGGAACCAGCCCGGGACGTCGGCGAGTTCGCCGGGGTACGTGTCGGTCACTTGTGCGTTGGTCATGAGACGAGCCTTCTCCCTGAGCGGTGCCCAAACCGACGGTTGGTTGAACGTCCCGTGAACAGCTCAGCGGGCCTTGGCCAGCAAGGCCCGCAGCCGCGGGGTCAGCGGCTTCTCGACATACTTGTTCAGCAACCACGCCAGCAGCAGCATTGAGGCCACTGTCAGGGCGAATGTCGCCGCGGACGGCAGACCCAGGCCGCGGTGCAGGGCGTGGATCACCACCCAGCCGAGGTGCTCGTGGACGAGGTAGAACGGATACGTCAGCGCCCCCGCCACCGTCAGCCAGCGCCAGTTCGCCCAGCGCAGCCAGCCCAGCGCGATCGCCGCGACCGCGACGAATCCGAAGGTCACGACGGCGACGATGCCGACCGAGGAGCGGTACGAGAAACCGCCCGCTTCGGGGGCGTGCCACAGCCCCTGCACCGCGTAGTGCTGACCGATCAGCCAGCTCACGGCGACGATGCCCCACCCGTAGGCGTCCCGCCGGTCGAGGTGGACGAGGTAGAGGCCGACACCGCCGATGAAGAAGGGGGCGTACTCGGGCATCACGACGATGTCGAGCAGTGGCATGTGCGCGTTCGCCGAGATCACCGCCGCCAGCGTCCAGCCGGCGCAGAACATGATCACCCGGCGGCGGTTCGCCCCGGGGAGCACGACGCACAGCGCGAACAGCGCGTAGAAGCGGACCTCCGCCCACAGCGTCCAGCACACCCCGAGCACCCGGTCCACGCCCAGCGGCATCTGAAGCATGGTCAGGTTCACCAGGGCGTCGCTCGGCGAGACCGCCTTGTAGGCCACCATGGGCAGCGCGAACACCGCCGTCACGAGCACGACCGCCACCCAGTAGGCGGGCAGCAGCCGGGAGGCGCGGGAGGCGAAGAACGACTTCAGCGGCCGGCCCCAACCGCTCATGCAGATCACGAACCCGCTGATCACGAAGAACACCTGGACGCCGAGGCAGCCGTAGGCGAAGTACTCGTGCAGGGTCGGGAACTGCTCCTTGGGCGAGCCGCCCCAGGCCTCGGAGACCTCACCGTCGCGTCCGCCGTAGTGGTACGCCGCCACCATCAGCGCGGCCACCAGCCGCAGTCCGTCCAGGGCACGCAGCCGGCCGCCGGAGCTGTTCCGGCGCCGCGGGACGGTCGTGGCGCCCGGTGGTTCGACCAGCACGGCTACTTCGGGCCGGGGCTTGCGGGTGCTGACGACCGTCTCGGTCACGCTGAAAACCTCTGTAGCTCGTATGTCCTTCTCATGAGCCGCCTGTGGGCGGGCAGGGCGCCTGTCACCCTAGGCCGGGAATTGACGCAATTACGTTCGATGGCAACAGGCTTCGCCTCCCGGTTTCCATGGGTTCATCTCGATGTCGCCGAGACGGGCGCCGGGCGAACCTGTTTCAGCGGCGCACCGCCTTGCGCAGCGCCCGCGCCCGCCGGACCACCCGGCGCGCCGTGGAATTGCGGGGCAGGAACGCCAGCCGCTGCGGAATACCGCCGGGCAGCCCGAGCGAGGTGAGACGGCGCTTCTTGAAGTAGCGCCGGGTGCGCGGACCGAGATGGCGGGACAGGAACCGTTCCGCCTGCGGGCGCAGGTCCGGATAGATCTGCGGCTGCATGGTGAATCCGACGGCGGTCACCAGATCGGACAGCAGCTCGGCCGGCAGCAGGTCGCCGGCCTTGCCGCCGTCCAGGTCGGGCAGCAGCGCGTCCGCCAGGGTGGTGGGGATCCGGTTGCTGTTCTGATACGGCGTCAGCCGCTCCAGCAGCAGCTCGGTGCCGATGCGCGCGACCGGCAGCTCGTAGAACACCGAGGCCGTGAACAGCGCGGTCGAGAAGCAGCCGACGACCAGGGCGGGCCGGGTCCGTTCGAACAGCACCTCGGCGAGCACGGGCGTGTCCAGCACGGTGAGGTCCACGCCGAGCTTCTCGGCCTCGGTCTCCAGAGCGCGGCTGTAGCGCGCCGGTGCGGTCGGGTGCGGTTTGAAGACGACCGTGCGGTGGCCGCGGGCGACCGCGCCCCGCATCATCCGCACGTGCAGGTCCTCTTCCTCCTCGGGCGAGAGGATGTTCAGCGCCGACAGGTACTGACCGAGCAGCAGCGCCGCGTCGCCCGGCAGGTCGGGCAGCTCCGGCACGGTCTCGGTGACCTCGCCCAGCACCTTGAGGAACGCGGGCGACGGCACCAGCCGCGCCGGCACCTCGAACTCGGTCAGCAGCATCGGCGTGAGCCCCGGTACCAGATCGAGGTGCAGCAGCCGCCGCACGCGCGTGCCGACCAGCGGGTCGAGCTTGTTGCGCGTGGGGCCGTAGCTCATCAGCCCGTCGGCGTAGACGTCGATGGGGGCGTCGGTGAACAACTGCGCCACCGTGAGCGCGGGCGCGACCTGGATGGACTCCAGGGCCAGGCTGATGCGGTCGTCGCCGAGGCCCCACAGCATCCGCAGATAGCGCTCGAACAGCGGGATGTCGTCGGAGCGCGGCGTCCAGGCCCCGGGGTGGAACGGGCGGATGGCGTCGTTCCAGGACAGCACGTCGTCGAAGTGCTCGCGCAGCGGCGCGAACCCCGGCATTTCGTCGAGGGCCGGGGTGGTCTCCGGGGTCGCGGAGTTGTTGAACACCAGCAGCACCCGGCGGTCCGGCTCCTCGAAGAGGTCGGAGTCGATCGCGGCGGCCAGGGTGGCGACGCCGTACAGCGTCGAGGCGCAGAAGATCTGTGTGGTCCCGGGCATCAGGCGGCCGCTCCCGCCGGCGTAACCCTGCGCCGCAGCCGCCGCAGCTTGGACGAGCGGTCCATGTCCATGGCCTCCAGTGCGTCACCGAGCGCGTCCTGCGGCATGCGCTTGATGGCCGCCGCGCTCATCGACCGCAGCTGCCTCGCCACGGCCGGTTCGAACCTGTCTTCGTTGGAAAGGTGGTGCGCGATGATCGCGCAGTACGTCCGTACCGCCTTCGGCAGCAGCCGGTCGGCCTCACGGTCGGCGGCCGTCTCCTCGATCACCTGGTCGAAGGCGCGGATGAAGTCGAGCTGGCGGACATCGCCGATCTGGGTCAGGGACGAGGCCACCCCGCGCCGGTAGAACACGCCCAGCAGGCTCACCACGGCGAACGACTCCGCCTCGCGGTGCAGCTTCCAGATCCACGGCCGGTCCTCGGCCGTGCGCAGCCCGTCGGTGAAGTGCAGCAGGCCCCGGTCCAGGAGACGGCGGTGGTAGGCGCCGGCCCAGGCGTAGGCGTAGTCCACCGAGGTCGAGCGGTGGGAGGGGAGAATCGCCTCCCGCGGGTCGAACGCCTCCCAGCGCCGGCCGACCGGGACCCGGGACACGGAACGGGCGCGCGCGGTGGCCTGCACATGGTCGGTGCGGATGAAGTCGCAGCCCAACGCGTCCAAGGCGGACACCAGTTCGGCGAGGTAGCCGGGGGCCAGCCAGTCGTCGCCGTCCAGGAACGTCAGGTACTCGCCCTGCGCCGCGTCCAGGCCGGTGTTGCGGGCGGTGGCGAGCCCCCCGTTCTCCTCGTGTCGGATGTAACGCACCTGCGCGACATCCGAAAGGTCCTCGGCCGCCCGTTCGAGAATGGCCGGTGTCCCGTCCTTCGAATGGTCGTCGACCAGGATGAACTCGAAATCGCGGGCGGCGTTCAACCGAAGGCTTCTGAGTGTGTCCGGGGCGTATTGCTGCACGTTGTAGAACGGCACGATCACGGAAAGCTTAGGCACCCGCAAAACGTTAGGAGGCCGTCCGGCTCCGGAACTTTCCGGTGAACATACACTGGGTGAACTCAATGTGTCAGAACGGTGCACCCCGTGTACTTCCCCGTTCGCCACGGGCCAGTTCGGCTCCCGGTGGTGCGTTGTTAACTTTTCGTTGAGTCGTGGTTCCGCCATACCTAGGAATTGCTTCCTAGCGTCGTCGACGTGCCAGCAAGTACACCGAAGCGCCCGCGAATCGCCGTCCTCGCGGACTCCGACACCCGCTGGAAATGGGGTGCGCTCACCGCGCACCGCATCGCCCCGGGACAGTCCATGGAAACCGCACCGCGCGAGGGCGCGCAAGTCGGCCCCGCCCTCGACGGATTCCTGCTGCGCGGCCGGGCCACGCCCACGCCGCGCCAACTGGAGGAAGTGGGCGTGCGCGCCGACTCGCTGCGGGAGGTCACCGCCGTCGAGTTCCTGCGCACCATGGCCGAGGAGTCCTACGACATCCTCGTTCTCGCCCTCGTCGGCGGCGGTGTGCAAGCGATGCTGCACGGCCTGGGGCGCGTCTGGGAGGACCGGACTTCGCGTCCCGTCGTCGTCACCGGCTACGTCGGTGTCGTCTACGAGAAGCTCGCCGACGGCCTGCTGCTGCGGCACGGCGCGGACCTCGTCCTCGCCAACTCCCGCCAGGACGCGGACCGTTTCCGGGCCGTCTACGAAGGGGTGGGCGCCGACGCCTCGTCGGTGACCGAGGTGGCCCTGCCGTTCCTCGGCGGTGCGGACTACGAAGGTGAACACGACCCGTACACGGTCGTCTTCGCCGCCCAGCCCTCCGTGCCGGAGAGCCGCAAGGACCGTACGTACCTGCTGAACCGGCTGGTCCAGCACGCCCGCAAGCACCCCGAGCGCGAAGTGCTGCTGAAGCTGCGCTCCAAGCCGGGCGAACACACCACCCACATCGAGGAGTTGCCGTACCAGAAGCTGGTGCAACGCCTCGACCCGCCCACCAACTTCCGTCTGGTGTACGGGAACATGGGCGAGGTCCTCGACCGCACCGACCTGCTCGTGACGGTCAGCTCCACGGCCGCCCTGGAGTCGCTGCACCGCCGTATCCCCACGGTCGTGCTGACCGACCTCGGCATCCGCGAGTCGCTCGGCAACCACCACTTCGTGGGCTCCGGCTGCCTCGCCTCCTGGGACCAGCTCGACACCGGGCACCGGCCGGCACCCGACGAGGAGTGGGTGGCCCGGCAGGGGGTCGTGGCGGACGGATCCTACGCATCCGCCTTCGACGCGGCGCGCGAACGCATCGCCAAGCTGCTCGACCGGCCCGGCGGCCTGCCGCCGCTGACCCCGTACTACACACCCGTCACCGCGCCCGGCTATCTGCCCGGGATCCTCGCCCGCCACCACCTCGGCCCGGACGGCACCCCGCTGCCCGGCGCTCCGGCCGCCGACAGGGAGCCCGGCCCGGTCCGGCAGATCGTGCGCCGGGCGGCGCGCGGCGCCTACCGGCACGGCGTGCAGCGCGTGGCGCCCGTCATCCGGCGGATGGGGGAGCTGTGAGCCGCCCCGAGCCCTCCGCCCAAGGAGCCCAAGGAGTAGACCCCATGTCCCACCCGGAAGCGGGCACAGGCGCCTCGGTGCGCCGCGTGCTCGCGGTGATCCCCGCGCGCGGCGGCTCCAAGGGCGTGCCCGCGAAGAACCTCGCCCCCGTCGGCGGCGTGCCCCTGATCTCCCGTGCGGTGCGCGAGTGCCGCGCCGCCCGGCTCGTGACGGACGTCGTGGTCTCCACCGACGACCAGGCCATCGCGGCCGCCGCGCGTCAGGCCGGCGCCGAGGTCGTGCTGCGGCCCGCCGCCATCGCCGGCGACACGGCCACCTCCGAGGCCGCCGTACTGCACGCCATGGACGCCCACGAGGCCCTGCACGGCGCGGTCGTGGACGTGGTGCTGCTGGTGCAGTGCACCAGCCCGTTCATCGCCCGCGAGGACGTCGACGGAGTCGCCGCGGCCATCGCCGAGAACGGCGCCGACACGGCCCTCACCGTGGCCCCGTTCCACGGCTTCGTCTGGCGCGACGCCGAGGACGAGGTCGCGGCCGGCACCGTCACGGAGGCCGACGCGGCCGTCGGCGGCGGCTACGGCGTCAACCACGACAAGTCCTTCCGCCCCCGCCGCCAGGACCGCCCCCAGGACCTGCTGGAGACGGGCGCCGCCTACGCCATGGAGGCGGTCGGCTTCCGCAAGCACCAGCACCGCTTCTTCGGCCGGACCGAACTGGTCCGCACCGACGCCGCGCGCGTGCTGGAGATCGACGACCCGCACGACCTCGCCCGCGCCCGGGCCCTCGCGCCGCTCTTCGACGCGGACCGCCCCGGCGCGCTGCCGACCGCCGCCGACATCGACGCGGTCGTCCTCGACTTCGACGGCACCCAGACCGACGACCGGGTGCTGGTCGACTCCGACGGACGGGAGTTCGTCTCCGTGCACCGCGGGGACGGACTCGGCATCGCGGCCCTCCGCAGGAGCGGCCTGAAGATGCTGATCCTGTCCACGGAACAGAACCCTGTGGTCGCCGCCCGGGCCCGGAAGCTCAAGCTCCCGGTGCTGCACGGCATCGACCGCAAGGACCTCGCGCTGAAGCAGTGGTGCGAGGAGCAGGGCATCGCGCCGGAGCGCGTGCTCTACGTCGGCAACGACGTCAATGACCTCCCGTGCTTCGCCCTCGTGGGCTGGCCCGTGGCGGTCGCGAGCGCCCACGACGTCGTGCGCGGCGCCGCACGCGCGGTCACCACCGTCCCCGGTGGTGACGGCGCGATCCGAGAGATCGCCAGCTGGATCCTCGGCCCCTCTCTCGATTCCCTCACCAAGTAAGGACATCTCCTGCCATGAGCACCAACTCCCGTATCCGTCAGTTCGGTTCGCGCGAGGTCGGCCCGGGCAAGCCCGTCTACGTCTGCGGCGAGATCGGCATCAACCACAACGGCGAGCTCGAGAACGCCTTCAAGCTGATCGACGCGGCCGCCGAGGCCGGCTGTGACGCGGTCAAGTTCCAGAAGCGCACCCCGGAGATCTGCACCCCGCGCGACCAGTGGGACATCGAGCGCGACACGCCCTGGGGCCGGATGACGTACATCGACTACCGCCACCGCGTGGAGTTCGGCGAGGACGAGTACCGCCAGATCGACGAGTACTGCAAGACCAAGAACATCGACTGGTTCGCCTCCCCGTGGGACACCGAGGCCGTCGCCTTCCTGGAGAAGTTCGACGTCCCGGCCCACAAGGTGGCGTCCGCCTCCCTCACCGACGACGAGCTGCTGCGCGCCCTGCGCGCCACCGGCCGCGCGGTGATCCTCTCCACCGGCATGTCGACCCCGAAGCAGATCCGCCACGCGGTCGAGGTCCTCGGCTCCGACAACATCCTGATGTGCCACGCCACGTCGACCTACCCGGCGAAGGCCGAGGAGCTCAACCTCCGCGTCATCAACACCCTGGAGCGGGAGTACCCGAACGTCCCGATCGGCTACTCCGGCCACGAGACGGGCCTCCAGACCACGCTGGCCGCGGTCGCGCTGGGCGCGGTGTTCGTCGAGCGTCACATCACCCTCGACCGCGCCATGTGGGGCTCGGACCAGGCCGCCTCCGTGGAGCCGCAGGGCCTCACCCGCCTCGTCCGCGACATCCGCACCATCGAGGCCTCCCTCGGTGACGGCGTGAAGAGGGTCTACGAGTCCGAGCTGGCCCCGATGAAGAAGCTGCGCCGCGTCGCCGGTGTGGTCGCCGAGGCGGAGATCGCCGACGCGGCGGGCGAGCCGGTAGGCGTCTGAGCGCACAACCCCCACAACCCCCTTACGACGGGACGGTCGTACGTCGATGAGCCCCCGCGCCGGGAATGCCGGCCCCCACACTCTCGCCTTCGTCGAGAGTCCGGTACAGCTGCTGAACGTGCTGGAGTGGGCGCACGCGCATGCGCCCGGCGTGGGGCTCACCCTCGTGGTGCTGTCGCCCGTCGACCCGATGACGCGCGGCCAGCTGCGGCGGATGTCCGACCTGGCCCGCGACGAGGGGCACGAGGTCCGCTGGGAGGAGGCGCGCGGCGGCCCCATGGCGCCCTTCCAGACCATCGGCGGCCTGGCGGGCCTGCTCCGCAAGGCGCGCCGGATCGTGCTGGGGGACCCCTTCTCCCGCTACGTCCAGCTGCTGCTGACGATCACACGGGCCCGTGACCTGGTCGTCGTCGACGACGGCACGGCGACGATGGAGTTCGTCGGCCAGCTGGCCCGGGGTGAACGGCTGGTGCGCTGGCACCGCAAGGGCGGCCGCCCCGGCCCGCGGGACCTGATCTTCGCGCCGGTGTCCTCCTCGGCGCGCCGCCGCCTGACCCCCGGCGGCGATCGCCGCGTCGAGATCTTCTCCTCCATGCCGATGGAGGAGACGCCGGCGGGCGTCACCGTCAGCGCCAACGACTTCGCCTGGCTCCGGGCCCGTTTCGGCCCGCCCCGCATCACCAAGGGCGCCGACATGGTCGGCACGTCGCTGGTGGAGACGGGAGTGGTCGACGACGACCGCTACCTGGAAGCCGTCCGCTCCCTGGCCAGGACCCACGGCGCCACCCGCTACTTCGCCCACCGCCGCGAGAGCACGGACAAGCTCCACCGGCTCGCCGTCGAGACCGGCCTGGAGATCGTCCGCCCCGAACTCCCCCTGGAACTGATCGCCCGCCGCGGCCCCATCGGCCGCACGATCCTCAGCTTCCCCTCCACGGTCGTCCACACCCTCCCCCTCGCCCTCTCCGGCACCGAGGTCCGCGTAGCGGTCTGCGACATCGACCCGACCTGGCTGACCGACCACGCCTCCCCTCGCGCCCAGGGCTTCCTGTCGGGGGTGACAGGGGCGGCGCGGGATGTGCAGCGGTTGTCTACGGCGGGGGCGCAGGGTCCGGAGGACGTGACTGGGGCGGAGAGCGTGACTGGGCCAGCGGGCAAGACTGGACCGGCGGGTCCGGTCGGACCGGGGGGACGGAGGGGCGCGGCGGCATCCGAGGGTCCCAAGGGCACGGCGGATGCGGCCGGCCCGGGGGTATGACGGGCCCGGCGGACTCGGCCGGGACGGCGGGCGCGGCAGGTGTCGCCGGTCCCGCCGGGGCGGCAGGTGCCGCGGGCGCGGTGGCTGCCGGCTGAGGTACCGGAGACGCCTGGGGAGCCGGGGGCCAGGCGGATTGTCAGGCGCCCCGGCGGTTCAGTCAGACCCCGCGGACCTGACGGCCAGCCAGGCCGGGCGGCAAGGGCCCGAAGACCTGCGGCCGCTCACGCACCGGCAGGGGCGCCACACGCACTGACCGCGGCGGGCGGGCACGCATCGGTGGGCTCAGGCAGGCTCCGGGGCGGGATCGGGCATCAGCACGTGCGCACCGCTCGCCCGAGGGCGGGTTCGCGCATCGGCCGGGGGTGTACCTGTGCACGGCCGGTGGTGCACACGCGGCGGGGTCAGGCGGGCTCCGGGGCGGGATCGGGCACTGACACCGGCGCATCGCTCACCCGAGGGCGGGTTCGCGCATCGGCCGGGGGTGTACCTGTGCCCGGCCGGTGGTGCACACGCGGCGGGGTCAGGCGGGCTCCGGGGCGGGATCGGGCACTGACACCGGCGCATCGCTCACCCGAGGGCGGGTTCGCGCATCGGCCGGGGGCGTACCTGTGCACGGCCGGTGGTGCACGGCGGCGGGGTCAGGCAGGCTCCGGGGCGGGATCGGGCACTGACACCGGCGCATCGCTCACCCGAGGGCGGGTTCGCGCATCGGCCGGGGGCGTACCTGTGCACGGCCCGTGGTCCACGGCGGCGGGGTCAGGCACACATCGAGGTGGGCTCAGGCACCGACACGGCCGCGCCACTCACCCAAGGGCGGCTCACCCACCCCCCGCGGCCAAGGCTCACGCTCCGGCAGGCGCCGGCTTGCGGGCCAGCAGGAACGCACGAGGGTGTTGCTCCTCGCCCTCGGGCTCCCGCAGTACGCGGGCGTGGAGTTCCAGGCCCGCGTTCGTGAGGTGTGCCGCGACGGTCTCCGGGGTGCGCCAGTAGTAGTCGAGCGAGATCTCCTGCCCGAAACGCTCGGTGAGGTGCGCGCGGCCGTCCTCGGTCCCGGACTGGAAACCGAGGAGCACGGGCGCCCCCGGCACCAGGACGCGGTGGAACCCGGCGAAGACCGAGGACAGGTGATCGTCCGGCACATGGATGATCGAGTACAGCGCGACGATGCCGCCGAGCGTCTCGTCCGGCAGGTCCAGGGCCGTCATCGAACCGACGTGGAAACGCAGCCCCGGGTGCGCCCGGCGGGCCAGGGCCACCATGCGGGGCGAGACGTCGACCCCGAACACCGGCAGCCCCAGGTCGTGCAGCCGGGCCGCCACGTGTCCGGGCCCGCTGCCGATGTCGGCGACCGGTGGCTGCACGGGCGCCCCGGGAGTACGCACCAGGTCGACGAAGGCCGTGAGCAGGGCCCGCTCCAGCGGTCTCCCGGCGAGACTGTCCGGGAAACCGGCGGCGTAGTCCTCGGCGATGGCGTCGTACGAGGCCTGGGCGGACTGGACGAACTCGGGGCTGTCGGCGCGCACGGGGCGCACACTATCGGGGCCGTGCGTCCGCCAGACGAACAAGGCCGTGTTCCCCGCGCAGGGCGTGGTATCCGTGGAGGAGGATGGATGGATACCGGTGCCGTGAGCCAGATGTGGCTGACGTCACATTCCGTGGGTCGTGGTGACCGGCTCGGCCCTGAAGGCGGGCGAGTTTACCCATCTCAGTTGATAGCTATGCGCTGGGCGGTCATATTTTCTTCCCCGAACGGGTTGAAGTTTTGTTGATCGAGGGTCGGACGACCGCCCTGGCGCCCTACCCTTCAGAGGGTGAAGCAATTGATGTCACTGGAGTCCGAGGTCGATCTTCCCGGGGGAGCCGTGCTCCCCGGCGCGCTGCCCGACGCTCTGCGCGCCGAGCTCATCGCGTTCCGACGCGACCTGCACATGCACCCCGAGCTGGGCAACCAGGAGTTCCGCACGACAGCCGCGATCAAGGAGCGGCTCGAGAAGGCCGGCCTCAAGCCGCGCGTCCTCGCCGTCGGGACAGGACTCGTCTGTGACATCGGCGTAGAGGGCGAGCGGTGGGACGGGGGCCCCAG
Organism: Streptomyces sp. DG1A-41; assembly: GCF_037055355.1. GTDB lineage: Bacteria > Actinomycetota > Actinomycetes > Streptomycetales > Streptomycetaceae > Streptomyces. The sequence goes on from NZ_CP146350.1 coordinate 5,773,400, forward strand.
CATGCTCGCCCTGCGGGCCGACATCGACGGCCTGCCCATCCCCGACATGAAGAGCGAGTGCCCGTACCGCTCGACCGTGCCCGACCGCGCGCACGCCTGCGGCCACGACGTGCACACCACCGTCGTCCTCGGCGCCGGTCTCGTCCTCGCCGAACTGCACAAGCAGGGCCTGCTGCCCCGCCCCGTCCGGCTGATCTTCCAGCCCGCCGAGGAGGTGCTGCCCGGCGGTGCGGCCGACGTCATCAAGTGCGGGGCGCTGGAGGGGGTCGGCGCGATCGTCGCCGTGCACTGCGACCCCCGGGTGGACGCCGGCCAGGTCGGACTCCGGGAAGGGCCCATCACCTCCGCCTGCGACCGGCTGGAGATCGCCCTGAACGGCCCGGGCGGGCACACCGCACGCCCCCACCTCACGACCGACCTGGTCACCGCGGCCGCCCGCGTCGTCACCGACGTACCCGCCCTGGTCGGCCGGCGCTTCGACAGCCGGAGCGGGCTCGCCATCACCTGGGGCCGCATCGAGTCCGGGCACGCGCCGAACGTCATCCCGCAGCACGCCGAGCTCTCCGGCACGGTGCGATGCCTCGACATCGAGGCGTGGCGGCAGGCTCCCGACGTCGTGGTCGCCGCGATCGACGAGATCGCCAACGTGCACCGCGCCAAGTCGGAGATCAACTACGTCCGCGGCGTCCCGCCCGTCGTCAACGAGCCCGGCGTGACCGAACTGCTGCGCGACGCCATGATCGCCCGACGCGGCGTCGAATCGGTCGTAGGCACCGAGCAGAGCCTCGGTGGCGAGGACTTCTCCTGGTACCTGGAACACGTCCCCGGCGCCATGGCCCGCCTGGGCGTACGCACCCCCGGCGAACGCCAGGTACGCGACCTCCACCAGGGCGACTTCGACGTCGACGAGTCGGCCATCACGGTCGGCGTGGAACTCTTCACGGCGGCGGCCCTGGTCAACGGCCTGCGCTAGCGGCCGACCGCCGGAGTGTCGCGGGGGCTCGAGCGACGTAACCGCCCTGGGGCCGCGTGCCGGGCGGCACTGGGCCGGCCGGATGGGTGACTACGGGGCTGGGCGGCCGGGCGCTGCTCGGACACATGGCCCCGGGCCCGTCCGGCCGCTCCCTTCCAGGCCGCCCGGCGTATCGCCCAGGCACGGCACCCCCTCGGGCCGGTCCGGCTGCCCCTGGGCCGCCCGGTGCCCGCCCCGGTGGAGTCTCCCGCGCACGACCGGCGAAGACTCCGGTTGCGCCCCGGGCGGCCCAGGGGCAGCCTGGTGCGCGTGACGAGCAGGCATGCGCCGTGTGCCCGAGTACACCTTTCGCCCCCGTTCGCTCCCGTGGTTCACAGGGGCGTAACCGGCCATCGGCACGAATGGGTAACGGCCCCGCGGTGAACCGTTCCCAGGAGTGTCTACGCGCGTTAATGTGCGCCGAACCGAGTACCCGCTGCGGGGCTTTGGAGAATGGGGAGCTTCAAGATGCGTCGGATTTCCAAACTGACCCGCGTCGCGGTGGGGGTCGCGTCGCTCGGGCTCGTCGCCACGGCCTGTGGTGGCACCAGTGGTGAGAGTGGTGGCAGCGACAACAAGGACCGTGGCGTCGCCATCGCCTACGACGTCGGCGGCAAGGGCGACCAGTCCTTCAATGACGCCGCCTACGCCGGCCTGACCAAGGCAAAGGACGAGTTCGGCTACAAGACCGCCGACATCGAGCCCACCGAGGGCGAGACGGACGCGGACAAGGAGCAGCGCCTGGCCTCGCTGGCCAAGCAGGGCTACAACCCGGTCATCGGTGTCGGGTACGTCTATGGCCCGGCGATGAAGAACGCGGCCGCCAAGTACCCGGACACCACCTTCGGCATCGTGGACTCCGTGGTCGAGGCCAAGAACGTCGCCTCCCTCGTCTTCGCCGAGGAGCAAGCCTCGTACCTCGCCGGTGTCGCCGCGGCCAAGGCCACCAAGTCGGACGTCGTCGGCTTCGTGGGCGGTGTGGACATCCCGCTGATCCACAAGTTCGAGGCCGGCTACAAGCAGGGCGTGGCGGACACCAAGCCCGGCGTCAAGGTGCTGTCCCAGTACCTGACCCAGACGGCCGAGGAGGGCGGCTTCGCCAGCCCCGACAAGGGCAAGGCCGCCGCCGAGGGTCAGATCGAGAGGAAGGCCGACGTGCTCTACGCGGCAGCCGGCCTCTCCGGGCAGGGCGTCATCGAGGCCGCCGCCAAGGCGAAGGTCTGGGCGATCGGCGTCGACTCCGACCAGTACAAGCAGGCCGCTCTCGCCCCGTACAAGAACTACATCCTCACCTCCGCCCTCAAGGACGTCGGCGGCGCGGTCTACGCGCTGGCCAAGTCCGTCCAGGACGACAAGCCCCTGACCGGCACTCAGACCTTCGACCTGAAGGTCAACGGCGTCGGCCTCTCCGAGGCGAACCCCGAGTACGCCAAGATCCCGGGTCTCAAGGCAGCCGTGGACAAGGCCAAGGAAGGCATCGACGACGGTTCCATCAAGGTCAAGACCGAGTAGGACGAGTCGTACGTCAACGGTCTGCGACAGCCGGAGCGGGCGAGCACCCTGGGTGCCCGCCCGCTCCGCCGTTCCCCGGGGGTATCCAGGGACCAGGAACCGGAGACCAGGAGCCAGGAACCAGCAAGCACGTCCGGGAATCGGATCACCCAGCGCCACGCCCCGTTCGCGGTCGGCAACCACCGGCCAAGAGCCGGTGATGGCTTGGCCACGGGCGCATAACAAGGTGGACAGAAGGGGTTTCCAGGTAGGTCTACGCGCGTTAATGTGCGGCGAAACCAGCGCCGCAGCCGACCCGTCCGGCGCTTGTACAAGCTTGTACGACAGGAGCACCACTCATGCGCCGGATTTCCCGGATCACGGTCGCAGGCGCAGCGACCGCTTCCCTGGCCCTCGCCCTCGCCGCCTGCGGCAGCACCTCGACCTCCGGGTCGTCGGACTCGAAGGGGAACAAGGGCCTCGCCATCGCGTACGACGTCGGCGGCAAGGGCGACCAGTCCTTCAACGACGCCGCGTACGCGGGTCTGGAGCAGGCGCAGAAGGAGTTCGGCTACGAGACGGCCGACGTGGAGCCCACCGAGGGCGAGACGGACGCCGACAAGGAGCAGCGCCTGGTCTCGCTGGCCAAGCAGGGCTACAACCCGGTCATCGGTGTCGGCTACGCGTACGCCTCGGCCGTCAAGGGCGCCGCGGAGAAGTTCCCGAAGACCACCTTCGGCATCGTCGACGACGCCACGATCAACGCCAAGAACGTCGCCGACCTCGTCTTCAGCGAGGAACAGGCCTCGTACCTGGCCGGTGTCGCCGCCGCCAAGAGCACCAAGTCGAACGTCGTCGGCTTCGTGGGCGGTGTGGACATCCCGCTGATCCACAAGTTCCAGGCGGGCTTCGAGCAGGGCGTCAAGGACACGAACCCGAAGGTCAAGGTCCTCTCGCAGTACCTCACCCAGACGGCCGAGGAGGGCGGCTTCTCCAGCCCCGACAAGGGCAAGACGGCCGCCGAGGGGCAGATCGAGAAGAAGGCCGACGTGGTCTACGCGGCCGCCGGCCTGTCCGGCCAGGGTGTGATCGAGGCCGCCGCCGCCAAGAAGGTGTGGGCCATCGGTGTGGACTCCGACCAGTACAAGCAGGCCGCCCTTGCCAAGTACAAGGACTTCATCCTCACCTCGGCGATGAAGGACGTCGCCAAGGCGGTGTACAACCTGGCGAAGTCGGTCGAGGACGGCAAGCCCGAGACCGGTATCGTTCGTGGCGATCTGAAGACCGGCGAGGTGAGCCTGTCGGACTCCAACCCGAAGTTCGCGGACGACGCCGAGCTTCAGGAAGCCATCAAGACGGCCAAGGAGAAGATCATCAACGGCGAGATCAAGGTCAAGAGCAGCTGACGACCGACTGCTGAGCAGGCAGTAACCCCGGGGTTACGTCCGCTCAACGGGGTACGGGGAGGCTGCTCCTCGTACCCCGTTGTCGCGGTGCGTCGGCCCCTTTGTATGCCGTAGGGGCGCTACGCGCGTAGACGACCCCCGTCCCCAGGAGAGTGCGCCATCAACGCGTCCAGCAGCCCTCCGGCCGGAGCGGCGGTCCAGGAATCGGTGACCGCCGTCGAGCTCGCCGGGATCACGAAGCGATTCCCGGGCGTCGTGGCCAACCACGACATCCACCTCAGCGTCCGCAAGGGCACCGTGCACGCCCTCGTCGGCGAGAACGGCGCCGGCAAGTCGACGCTGATGAAGATCCTCTACGGCATGCAGAAGCCGGATGAGGGCACCATCGCCGTCGACGGCGAGAAGGTCGGCTTCTCGTCGCCGGCCGATGCCATCGCCCGCGGCATCGGCATGGTCCACCAGCACTTCATGCTCGCCGACAACCTCACCGTCCTCGAGAACGTCGTGCTCGGCAGCGAAAAGCTGTACGGCATCGGAGCCAAGGCCCGCCGCAAGATCAAGGAGCTCTCCGAGCGCTACGGCCTCGATGTCGAGCCCGACCTCCTGGTCGAGGAACTCGGCGTCGCCGCCCGCCAGCGCGTGGAGATCCTCAAGGTCCTCTACCGCGGCGCCCGCATCCTCATCCTGGACGAGCCGACCGCCGTGCTCGTGCCGCAGGAGGTCGACGCCCTCTTCGCCAACCTGCGCGAACTGCGGTCCGAGGGCCTGTCGGTCATCTTCATCTCGCACAAGCTCGGCGAGGTGCTCTCCGTCGCCGACGAGATCACCGTCATCCGCCGTGGCACCACCGTCGGCACGGCCGTCCCCGCCGAGACCACCCCGCGCCAGCTCGCGGAGATGATGGTCGGCAGCGAACTGCCCACGCCCGAGACGGCCGAGTCCACCGTCACCGACCGCCCGGTCATCAGCGTCGACAAGCTGCGCCTGGCGGCCCCCGGCGGCAAGGCCCTCCTCGACGACATCAGCTTCACCATCCACGCGGGCGAGGTCCTCGGCATCGCCGGCGTCGAGGGCAACGGCCAGACCGAGCTGGTCGACGCGCTCATCGGCCTGCGGACCGCCGACTCCGGCACCATCCGGCTCGCCGACGAGGAGATCACCGCCTGGCCCACCCGCAGGCGCCGCGAGCAGGGCATCGGCTACATCCCCGAGGACCGCCACCGGCACGGACTGCTCCTGGAGGCCCCCCTCTGGGAGAACCGTATCCTCGGCCACGTCACCGAAAAGCCCCTGGCCAAAGGCGTCTGGCTGGACCCGAAGGCGGCCCAGGAGGACACCCGCCGGATCGTCACGGCGTACGACGTCCGCACCCCCGGCATCGACGTCACCGCCGCCTCCCTGTCCGGCGGCAACCAGCAGAAGCTGATCGTCGGCCGCGAGATGAGCCACAAGCCGCGCTTCCTGATCGCCGCCCACCCCACCCGGGGCGTGGACGTCGGCGCCCAGGCCGCCATCTGGGACCACATCCGCGAGGCCCGCCGCGAGGGCCTGGCCGTCCTGCTGATCTCCGCCGACCTGGACGAGCTCATCGGCCTGTCCGACACGCTACGCGTGATCTACAACGGCAAGCTGGTCGCGGACGCCGACCCGGCCACCATCACCCCCGAGGAGCTCGGCTCGGCCATGACCGGTGCCGCCACCGGGCACCTCGAGCACGAAGAGACCCCCGGGATCTCGAAGGCCGACGCCCCCGAGTCTCCGGAAGACGAGGCCCGCTGATGAAGAAGTTCGACAGGGAGCGCGTGCTCCTCGCGGTGGCCGGACCGGTCATCGCGCTCGCCGTGGCCTTCGTCCTGAGCGCGATCGTGCTGGTCGCGTCGGGCAAGAACCCCGTCGAGCCGTTCGCCCTCATGTTCGAGCAGATCGGGTTCTCGGACATCCAGGTGCTGGTCATCAACCAGGCGTCGATGTACTACATCGCGGCGCTCGCGGTGGCCATCGGCTTCCGGATGAACCTGTTCAACATCGGCGTCGACGGCCAGTACCAGCTCGGCGCGATGCTGGCCGCCATCGTCGGCGCCCACGTCGCTCTGCCGGCCGGCCTCCAGATCCCGCTGCTGCTCCTGACCGCCGTCCTCACCGGCGCCTTCTGGGCCGGCATCGCCGGTGTCCTCAAGGTCACCCGCGGCGTCAGCGAGGTCGTCGCCACGATCATGCTCAACGCGATCGCGACCTCCGTGATCGCCTACCTGTGGCTGCCGAACGTCTTCGGTGTGAAGGTCGGCAACAACAACACCACCGGCGAGATGCACGAGTCCGGCTGGATCCCCGGCATCAACATGGGCGCGGCCGGCGAGATCTACGGCCTGGTGCTGCTCGCCGTCCTGCTCGGCATCGGCTACTGGGTCGTCCTCAACCGCACCCGCTTCGGCTTCGACCTGCGCGCCTCCGGCGCCTCGCAGACCGCCGCCGCGGCCAGCGGCGTGGACCCGGGGCGCATGGTGCTCAGCGCCATGCTGATCTCCGGCGGCATCGCGGGCCTCGCCGGCCTGCCGATCCTGCTCGGCGACACCCACACCTACAGCCTCAACTTCCCCACGGGCATCGGCTTCCTCGGCATCGGCATCGCCCTGCTCGGCCGCAACAGCCCCGTGGGCATCGCCTTCGCCGCCCTGCTGTGGGCCTGGCTCGACAAGGCCTCGCCCGAGCTGGACTTCCACGGCTACGACAAGGAGATCGCGGTCATCATGCAGGGCCTGATCGTGCTCTCGGTCGTCGTCTCCTACGAGGCCGTCCGCGAGTGGGGCCTGCGCCGCCAGCAGCGCCGGGTCGGCGCCGAACTGGCCGCCGGTCACGTCCTCGGCAACAACAACACCACGAAGGAGGTGGCTGGCCGATGACCACCGCGACCGACCTCAACCAGCCCACGCTGCAGCCCGCGGCGCCGACCGGCCGCCGCCTGTCGTGGCCCGTCCTGCTGCTGATCATCGCCGGAGGCCTGGCGCTCACCTCGATCGTCCGCCTCATCACCGGCGCCGACGGCATCACCAACGTCAGCCAGATGTCCACCGCGCTCCAACTCGCCGTGCCGATCGGCCTCGCCGGTCTCGGCGGCCTGTGGGCCGAGCGCGCGGGCGTGGTCAACATCGGCCTCGAGGGCATGATGATCCTCGGCACCTGGTTCGGAGCCTGGGCCGGTTTCCAGTGGGGCCCGTGGACCGGTGTCCTGGTCGGCATCCTCGGCGGCGCGATCGGCGGCCTGCTGCACGCCTTCGTGACCGTCACCTTCAACGTCAACCACATCGTCTCCGGTGTGGCCATCAACATCCTCGCCCTCGGCGCCACCCGCTACCTCGCGCCCCTCGCCTTCGAGGGCCACACGGGCGGCTCCGCCAAGCAGTCCCCGGCGGTCGACTCCCTCGGCAGCTTCACGGTGCCGGGACTGTCCGACGCCCTGCGGGACCTCAACGCCCACGGCTGGTTCCTCATCTCCGACATCGCCGGCCTGCTCGGCGGCCTGGTCACCAACGTCTCCTGGCTGACCCTGATCGCCGTCGCGCTGATCCCCGGCACCTGGTGGGTGCTGTGGCGCACCGCGTTCGGCCTGCGGCTGCGCTCCTGCGGCGAGAACCCGGTGGCCGCCGAGTCCCTCGGCGTCAACGTCTACAAGTACAAGTACATCGCCGTGATCATCTCCGGCGGTCTGGCCGGCCTCGGCGGTGTCTTCCTGTCGATCGTCGCCAACCCCTTCTACCTGGAGGGCCAGGTCAGCGGCCGCGGCTTCATCGGCCTCGCGGCGATGATCTTCGGTAACTGGATGCCGGGCGGCCTCGCCCTCGGCGCAGGGCTTTTCGGCTACACCGACAGCCTCAACCTGCGCGGCGGCTCCGCGAACGTCCACGCCCTGCTGCTGCTCGGCGCGCTGCTGCTGGTCATCGGCGCGATCTGGCTGGTGATCCGCAAGAGGTACGTCCCGGCCGTGTGCACGCTGGTCGCCGGCGCCCTGGTGTTCACCTGGTACGCGACCACCGACGAAGTCCCGAACCAGGTCGTCTCGGCCACGCCGTACGTCATCACCCTGGTGGTCCTCGCCCTGTCCGCCCAGCGCCTGCGGATGCCGAGGGCGAACGGCATGCCGTACCGGAAGGGGCAGGGCAAGTGACCGACGCAGGCCCGGACGTCGACTGGGAGAAGCTGCGCGCGGTGGCCCGGGACGCCATGTCCCGGGCGTACGCCCCGTACTCCGGCTACCCGGTCGGCGTGGCGGCCCTGGTCGACGACGGCCGGATCATCTCCGGCTGCAACGTAGAGAACGCCTCGTACGGGCTCGCCCTGTGCGCCGAGTGCGGCCTGGTGTCGGAGCTGCACAACACCGGCGGCGGCAGGCTGACGCACTTCACGTGCGTCGACCGGAACGGCGAGTCGCTCGTCCCGTGCGGCCGCTGCCGCCAGCTGCTGTACGAGTTCGGCGGCCCGGACCTGCTGCTTGAGACACCGGCGGGCATCCTGCCGCTGTCGGAGATGCTGCCGCAGGCCTTCGGGCCCGGCCACCTCAGCAAGTAACTCCCGTGCGGCCCTCCTGAGTCGATCAGGGGGGCCGTACGGCTTCTGGAATCCTCGGAAGGAAGCCAAGCCATGGCCATGGACGCCATCTCCGTCATCCGCACCAAGCGGGACCGCGGCGAACTCAGCGACGAGCAGATCGACTGGGTCATCGACGCGTACACCCGCGGGGAGGTGGCCGACGAGCAGATGTCGGCCCTCGCGATGGCCATCCTGCTCAACGGCATGAACCGCCGCGAGATCGCCCGCTGGACGGCCGCGATGATCGCCTCCGGCGAGCGCATGGACTTCTCGTCCCTGTCCCGCCCGACGGCCGACAAGCACTCCACGGGCGGCGTCGGCGACAAGATCACGCTGCCGCTCGCCCCCCTGGTGGCCGCCTGCGGCGCGGCGGTCCCGCAGCTGTCGGGCCGCGGCCTCGGCCACACGGGAGGCACGCTCGACAAACTGGAGTCCATCCCCGGCTGGCGCGCCCTGCTCTCGAACGAGGAGATGCTGCACGTCCTGGACACCACCGGCGCGGTGATCTGCGCGGCGGGCGACGGCCTGGCCCCGGCCGACAAGAAGCTGTACGCCCTGCGCGACGTCACGGGCACGGTCGAGGCGATCCCGCTGATCGCCTCCTCGATCATGTCGAAGAAGATCGCGGAGGGTACGGGCTCGCTGGTCCTGGACGTGAAGGTGGGCACGGGCGCCTTCATGAAGACCCTGGAGGACGCCCGCGAACTGGCCGCCACGATGGTCGGCCTGGGCACGGACCACGGTGTGAAGACGGTCGCGCTCCTCACGGACATGTCGACCCCGCTCGGCCTGACGGCCGGCAACGCCCTGGAGGTCCGTGAGTCGGTGGAGGTCCTGGCGGGCGGCGGCCCGGCGGACGTGGTCGAGCTGACGATCGCCCTGGCACGCGAGATGCTGGACGCCGCCGGGGTGAAGGACGCCGACCCGGCGAAGGCCCTGGCCGACGGCTCGGCGATGGACGTCTGGCGCCGCATGATCACGGCCCAGGGCGGCGACCCGGACGCGGCGCTTCCGGTGGCCCGCGAACAGCACCTCATCAAGGCCCCGGCCTCGGGCGTCCTCACTCGCCTCGACGCCTACGGCATCGGCGTCGCTGCCTGGCGCCTCGGTGCGGGCCGCGCCCGCAAGGAGGACCCGGTCCAGGCGGGCGCGGGCGTGGAGATGCACGCCAAGCCGGGCGACACGGTGCGGGAGGGCCAGCCCCTGCTGACCCTCCACACGGACACGCCGGATCGCTTCGAGTACGCGCTGGAGTCGGTCGAGGGCTCGTACGACATCGCCGCTCCGGGGACGGCCTTCACGGCGTCGCCGGTGGTGCTGGAACGTATCGCCTGACCAGGCGGTTTCTCATTCGGGTGAACGGGATCGGTGGACCCGCCGGTCCCGTTCGGCATGCTGGGATCGGTGACGCACCGATAGGAGACCGCCATGAGCGCACTCACCGTGAGCCAGGACCCCGACCAGAACTGGGACGACCTCGTCCGGTTCTGGGAGGACATGGAATGGCCTGAGGGCAGCAAGGTGGAGATCATCGAGGGGATCATCACCGTGTCACCTGCTCCCGCGTCCCGCCACAACGTGATCGCGGCCCGCATCCAGCGTCGCCTCTACTCCGCGATCCCCGAGGACTGGGAGGTCTTCCAGAAACTGGCGATCGCCGTACCGTCACGTCTGGGCATGCTCATCCCGGACCTGCTCGTGGCGCCCGTGCAGGAGTGCGCGGAGGCGGACTCCCACATCCCGGCGGCCCTGGCCGAACTCGTCGTCGAGGTGACCTCCAAAGCCAACGCCCGTCACGACCGCGTCAGCAAGCCCGCCGCATACGCCACGGCCGGGATTCCGCTCTACCTCCTCATCGACCGCTGGGCTCCCGGAGGCCCCACCGCGACGCTCTACGGGGAGCCGAAGGGCGATGTCTACCGCGTGCTGAGCGCCGTGAAGTTCGGTGACCCCATCAAGCTGCCGGACCCGTTCGACGTGACGATCGACACCGGTGAGTTCCCGGTCGACTGACCGTCACCCCAGCAACGCCGCGACCACCACCAGAACCGGCACCGCCAACACCGTCGACAACAAGATCGCCTCCCTCGCCAGCACCTCGCCCACCCGGTAACTGCTCGCGTACGTGAACAGGTTCTGCGCCGCCGGAAGTGCCGACGTCACCACCACGTCGAGCAGGGAGGCCCCGTGGAGGCCGAAGACGCCCACGGCGAGCGCCCAGGCGACCAAGGGCTGGATGACCGCCTTGAGGGTCACGGCGAGGAGGACAGGGGCCCGTTCCGCGCCTCGCAGCGGGATCGTGCTGCCGCGCAGCGAGATGCCGAAGGCCAGAAGCACCGCCGGGACCGACATGTTGGCGATGAGAGTCAGGGGGTCCATCAAGGGGCCCGGTACCGTGAGACCCGACGCCGACGCCGCCACACCGGCCAGGGAGCCCAGGGCTATCGGGTTGCGCAGGGGCGTGAGCAGGCGCTGCCACAGGGGCCGCTTCTCGCCGCCGCTCGCCAGGTCCAGGACCGTCAGCGCCACCGGCGTAACCCCGACCAGCTGGAACAGCAGCACCGGCGCGACCAGCGACGCGTCGCCCAGCACGTACACCGCGATCGGGATGCCGAGGTTCCCCGAGTTGACGTAGCTGGAGCACAGCGCGCCGATCGTCGTCCGGCCCACACCCCAGCCGCGCGCGGCACCCACCGCCACGAAGACACCCGCCACCGCCGCCGTGCTCATCGCCGTGACCAGCAGCCGGTCGGAGAAGATCACCGACAGGTCGGCCTGGGCGAGCGTCGTGAAGAGCAGGGCCGGAGACGCCACGTGGAAGGCCAGCCTGGTCAGCACCTCGCGCCCGCCGTCGCCCAGATGTCCACGGCGACCGATCAGATAGCCGACCCCGATGACGACCGCGATGACCGCGAAGCCGCTCAGCACCCCCTGCACGGCGCCCCCTCACCGGAGATGCGGGCGTCGGACAGCGCGGGAGGGGCAGTTGCATGGTGCATACAGCCAACCCTCCGGGGCAGGCCGTCCCGAGGTCAATGTGATCCTTACGGCGCCGAGAGGACGGACCGCCGCGATGAGTTACCGCCGCCCGCCCGGTCTACCGATCGTGGACGCCATGACACCGCCCGTGCTCGTGCTCCCCGGCCCCGTCGCCCGGGACGAGGTGAGCGGACTGAGCGACGACGTGAGGGCACTGCTGCAAGCCGGCCGTGCCCGGGTCGTGGTGTGCGATGTCGGAGGCCTCGGGCCGCCGGGGCTCGCCGCCGTCGACCTGCTCGCACGCCTCCAGCTCGCCGCCCGCAGGGCCGGGGGCCGGATACGACTGCGCGACCCCGACCCGGCCCTACGCGCCCTTCTCGACCTGGTCGGGCTCCGCTTCGAGGTGGAGGGGCAGGTCGAAGAGGGGGAACCAGCGCTGGGTGTCGAGGAAGCAGTGGAACCCGGTGATCCGGCCGTCTGAGATCTCCAGCACCTGGACCGCCCACGGCGTGAAGCCGCCCTTCTCCGGGTCCGGCTTGTACTGGGCGAACCCCGGCAGGCCGTTGACCTGGACCGGCACCAGCCGGGAGCCCGCGCAGGGCGCGCCGAGGGTGGTCATGAAGCCGGTGATGTCGCCGACGCCGGTCAGCCACAGGTCGAACGGCGGCATCGTCATCACCGCGTCCTCGTGCAGCAGGGCTGTCAGCGCCGACATGTCGTAGCCCTCGAAGGCCGCCACATAGCGGTCCAGCAGCTTCTGCTGGTCCTCGTCCAGCGGGTCGGAGACGGTCGCGTCGGCGCCCGGCTCCTGCCGCTCGGCCAGTGTCGCGCGGGCCCGCTGGAGGGCGCTGTTGACCGACGCCACGGACGTGTCCAGCAGCTCGGCGACCTCGCTGGCCTTCCAGGCCAGCACCTCGCGCAGGATCAGCACGGCCCGCTGCTTGGCCGGCAGCTGCTGCAGGGCGGCCATGAAGGCGAGCCGCACCGACTCCTTGGCTATCGCCGCCTCCGCCGGGTCGGCGGTCGTGGGCAGCACACGGGCGTCCGGCATGGGCTCCAGCCAGGTGTTGTCAGGGCGGGGGGTGAGGGCCGCCTGGGCGAGCGGGGTGGACTCGGTCAGGTCCATGGGCCTGGCGCGCTTGTTGCCCGCGGTCAGCATGTCCAGGCACACGTTGGTCGCGATGCGGTAGAGCCAGGAGCGGAGGCTGGAGCGGCCCTCGAACTTGTCGTAGCTGCGCCAGGCGCGGACCATCGTGTCCTGTACCGCGTCCTCGGCCTCGAAGGAGGAGCCGAGCATCCGGTAGCAGTACCCCGTCAGCTCCGTCCGGTGTGCCTCCAGCCTGGCGTCCAGGTCTGTCGGTGTCGCCGTGCCGTTCGTCATCGTCCACCCACCCCTGTGGAATTTCTGTCACGCGCCATCGCGCCCAGCACTTCGGAAGCTACCGCAGCCCACTGACAACGGCCCCCCGAGCGCACGAAAGCGCAGGCAGGAGCGGTGCTTCACACCAGCTGTTTCACCGACATCAGCAGATGCCGGTGCTCCCCGGCCATCTCCCCGGCCGCCTCGGCAGCCCCCTCGCCCGGCACCGCGTGCAGCAGCGCCCGCTGCCCCGCCCCCAGCAGTTCCAGCCGTACGCGCGGAGTCTCGAAGGACGTCAGCGCGTCCAGCAGATAGGCCGGGTTGAAGGCCATCGGCACCTCGTCGGCGCCCGTCAGCGTGGCCGGCAGCCGCTGGGCCGCCACGTCGTCGCCGTCGCCGGCGCGGAGCATGACGGACCCGTCGGACGAGAAGTCCAGCCGCACCGGACTGTTCGCCTCCGCCACCACCGCGACCCGCCGCACGGCCTCCGCGAGCCCCTCGCACTCCACTTCGGCGACCGCGGCCCCCGCCATGTCGAACAGCGACCTGTACGTCGGCAGCCGTCCGTCCAGGAGCCGCAGCGCCGTCCGCGTCCGCCCGCCCCCGAAGCCGATCAGTCCGCCGCCACCGGCCGGGTCCCAGCCGATCAGCACGTCCCCGCAGCGGCCCAGCGACCGCGCGACGTCCAGCAGGCGCCGCGCGGGCAGCAACGCGTCCACCACACCGTCGGCCGCCGCACCCGGCCGCCACTCCAGCCGCCGCACGGCGTACCGGTAGCGGTCCGAAGCGGCGAGTGTCATCTCCTCGCCGTCCAGACGCAGTTGGACCCCCGTCAGCAGCGGCAGCGTGTCGTCGCGCCCGGCCGCCACCGCGACCTGGGCGACGGCCGTCGCGAACGCGGCGCCGTCCACCGTGCCGTACGGCGCGGGCGGCACCGGCAGGGCCGGGTACTCGGTGACGGGCAGCGTCGACAGCCCGAACCGCGTACCGTCCGCCTCCACCGTGAACCGCGAGGCCTCCAGCGCGCAGCTCACCGGCCCGTCCGGCAGCACCCGGCAGACGTCCAGCAGCCGCCGCCCCGGGACGAGCACCCGCCCGGGTGCCGCGACCTCGGCGTCGGCCTCCACCCGTACCGCCGCCTCGAAGTCGAACCCCGTCACGGCCAGCCGCCCCGCGTCCGCCTCCAGCAGCAGCCCGCCCAGCACCGGCACCGGCGTCCGCGCGGGCAGCGCCCGCACCGCCCGGCCCACGGCCTCGGCGAACGCCGTACGGTCGATGCGGAACTCCATGAAAAATCCCCCTGGGCCGAGTCCGGTGGTCAGCAGACGCGGACGTTATCCGCACCCACTGACAACCGGCCCCGACCAGGGGGAACGGCCGGACTCCGGGCTCAGGCGGCCGTGGCCAGGCGCTGCACCCGTGCCGCCCGCGTCCCGAAGACCGTGATCGTGACGACGCCCAGGACCGCCAGCAGGCCGACCCCGACCGTCCCGGCCCAGCCGCCGGCGTGGAAGGCGATCGCGCCGACCGTGCTGCCCGCGCTGGAGCCGATGTAGTACGCCGACTGGTAGAGCGCCGAGGCCTGTGCGCGGCCGGTCGTGGCCGTCTTGCTGACGGCCGAGGACGCCACCGCGTGGCCCGCGAAGAAGCCCGCCGTGATGAGGACCAGGCCCAGCAGGATCAGCGGGAGGGAGCCGGCCAGGGACAGCAGCAGACCCGCCGCCGTCGTACCGCCGCCCGCGTACAGCGCGCCCCGGCGGCCCAGCCTGCCCACCAGGCGGCCGGCCGTCGACGCCGACACCGTACCGACGAGGTACACCAGGAAGACCGAGCCGATGATGCCCTGCGGCAGCGAGAACGGTGCCTCGGTCAGCCGGTAGCCGATGACCGTGTACACGCCACCGAACACCGTCATGAACAGCGCGCCGATCGCGTACAGCCGGCACAGCAGCGGGTTGGACAGGTGGTCACGGACCGTCCGGGCCAGCACGCGCGGGCGCAGCGAGCCGGTCTTGAAGTTCTTCGGTGCCGGGAGCAGCAGCCGGAAGGCCACCGCGCACGCCACCGCGAGCGCGCCGATCACACCGACGGCGACCCGCCAGCCCCACTCCTGGGCGACCCAGCCGGTGATGACCCGGCCGCTCATCCCGCCGACGCTGTTGCCCGCGACGAACAGTCCGATCGCGGTGACCAGCGCCTTGGGACTGACCTCCTCCGCGAGGTACGCCGTCGCCGACGCCGGCAGTCCGGCCAGCGCCGCGCCCTGGAGCGCCCGCAGCACGACCAGGACCCCCAGCGACGGGGCGAAGGGTGCCAGCAGTCCGACCGTCACCGCCACGGCCAGCGAGGCCGTCATGACCGCACGCCGCCCGAAGCGCTCCGACAGGGCGCTCATCGGCAGGACGAACAGCGCCAGCCCGCCCGTCGCGGCGGCCACCGTCCAGCTCGCGTCGCTCGCCGTCACCCCGAACTCGCCGGAGATCAGCGGGAGCAGCGCCTGCGTGGAGTACAGCAGCGCGAAGGTCGCGACACCCGCGAGGAAGAGGGCGAGGCTCATCCGGCGGTAGCCGGGCCCGCCCGGGGACATACGTGAGTCGGCGGCAGGGACAGAGGCATCGGCGCCCACGGTGGTGGACGCCCCGGTACTGGCGGGAGACATGCTTCGAAACTACGTACGCGCCCACTGATCCGTCCAATGCATGGAACCGCCATAATCGTTCCCATGGCGCATCAGCACAGTTCAGCGGCTCGACTGTCACCATCCGGTGACACAGAAGACATGGCACAGATGTCGAAGGTGCTGGCCCCCCGCCTCGCGTACTTCGCCGGCGTGGCCCGCACCGAGCACGTCACCCGCGCCGCCCAGGAGATGAACGTCCCCCAGTCGACCCTCTCCCGGGCCATGGCCCGCCTGGAGCAGGACCTCGGCGTGGATCTCTTCGCCCGCCACGGCCGCACGGTCTCCCTCACCCCGGCCGGGCGTACCTTCCTCACCTCCGTCGAGCGCGCCCTGGCCGAGGTCGAGCGCGCCGCCGAGCAGGTCCGGGCCGACGCCGACCCCGCCACCGGCAAGGTCGCCTTCGGCTTCCTGCACACCATGGGCGCCGAGACGGTCCCGGGCCTCCTCCAGGCCTTCCGCGCCGATCATCCGCGCGTCCGCTTCAGCCTCGTCCAGAACTACGGCGAGGCCATGCTCGAACGCCTCCGCGCCGGCGAACTGGACCTGTGCCTGACGTCCCCCGTCCCCGACGCCCCCGACCTGGTCGCCCGCCGCCTCGACGAGCAGAAACTCCGCCTGGTCGTCCCGGCCGACCACCCCCTCGCCACCCGTCGGCGCATCCGCCTGGCCGAAGCGGCCGACGAGACCTTCGTCACCCTGGAACCCGGCTACGGCATGCGCCGCATCACCGACGACCTCTGCAAGGAGGCCGGCTTCAAGCCCCGCATCGCCTTCGAGGGCGAGGAGGCGGAAACCCTGCGGGGCCTGGTGGCAGCGGGCCTCGGCGTCGCCCTCCTGCCCCCACCGGCCGTCCCCCGCCCGGGAGTGGTCGAACTGACGGTCACGTCCCCCCGAGCGGCCCGCGAAATCGGCGTGGCCTGGCTGGAGGGCCACCCGGACACACCCCCGGTAGCAGCCTTCAAGAAGTTCCTGCTCTCAAGAAGAGGCAGCTTGTTGCCGACCTAGCGGCGCGGCTGTATCCATGTGCGGCTCCGCCGCGCGGGCGCGAGCAACCACCGACAACCCGCACCCCGAAACCACAAGCACCTCAAACGGCGCTACCGCCTCGAAGGACTGAACCCCGCAGCCAGTGGCATCCGCAACCCCAACGGCGGTGGCGCGGCAAACGCATCCCGCACAGGCCGGGACACGTCCCGCCCGAACAGGACCCCCATCACGAAGTCCTCGGCCAACGCGAGGACTTCGTCCCGGTACTGACTCAACCCGTGCCCGTCCGCATGCACTTCGAACCGGCACACATCCCGATTCGCCTTCTTCGCACGCGCCGCCAGCCGGAACGACAACTCGGGATCCGTCCGCGCGTCGTTCGTGCCGTGCACGATCAGCACCTGCCGCCCCACCAGCTGCTTCACCGGTTCGGGTGGCGCGGCCACATCCTCCTCCGGCAGCCAGGGAGCGAGCGCCAGTACGGAGTTGACGGCCTCGTGCCCAGCCGCCCGCAACCCGGCCCGGCCGCCCATGCCGATACCGGCGAGGCAGACGGGAACGTCTCCGTAACGCCGTACGACCTCGTCGGCCGCCCAGGCCGCGTCGGCCGCGAGGTTGGCCTCGCTGCCGTTCCAGCCGCGGTAGCGGTAGTGCACCACGTGTGTGACGAGACCCTCGTCCCGGCCCGCGCGGGCCAGGCGGCGCCCCAGGGCGCGTACGGAGGCGGTCGCCACCATGGGAGACGGTCTGCGGCCGGAGACCTCGTCGCCGCCGGGGAGCAGCAGCACGACGCCGCTCACCGCCGACGGCGCCGGACCGAATGTCCTGCCCAGCCGGGCCCTGCGAACCGGCGTCGGTTGGTGTGCCATGACAGAACAGTGTCAGAAGCGCGGGTGTACTCGACCCGTCCTTGGGGTCACCGTTAGGTATCGACGGAAACGCAAAGGATACGAGGACCCGCCATCTACGCGCGTAGGAGTTAGAGTGCGGAAATGACGAGCCAGACCATCGCGAACACCCCGACACCGGAGCAGATCCACCGGGCGCCCAAGGTTCTGCTGCACGACCACCTCGACGGCGGCCTGCGTCCCGCCACGATCGTCGAACTCGCCCACGCGACGGGCTACTCCCAGCTCCCCGAGACCGACCCGGAGAAACTCGGCGTCTGGTTCCGCGAGGCCGCCGACTCCGGTTCCCTGGAACGGTACTTGGAGACCTTCTCGCACACCGTCGGCGTCATGCAGACCCGCGACGCCCTGGTCCGGATCGCCGCCGAGTGCGCCGAGGACCTCGCCGAGGACGGCGTCGTCTACGCCGAGGTGCGCTACGCCCCCGAGCAGCACCTGGAGGGCGGCCTGAGCCTCGAAGAGGTCGTCGAGGCAGTCAACGAGGGCTTCCGGGAAGGGGAGCGCCGGGCGCGGGAGAAGGGCCTGCGCATCCGCGTCGGGGCCCTGCTCACCGCCATGCGGCACGCGGCCCGCGCCCTGGAGATCGCCGAACTCGCCAACCGCCACCGGGACCTGGGAGTGGTGGGTTTCGACATTGCGGGTGCCGAGGCCGGCTACCCGCCCACCCGGCACCTGGACGCCTTCGAGTACCTCAAGCGCGAGAACAACCACTTCACCATCCACGCCGGCGAGGCCTTCGGGCTGCCCTCCATCTGGCAGGCCCTCCAGTGGTGCGGCGCCGACCGGCTCGGGCACGGCGTGCGGATCATCGACGACATCCGGGTCCACGAGGACGGCAGCGTCGAACTCGGGCGGCTCGCCTCGTACGTCCGGGACAAGCGCATCCCCCTGGAGCTGTGCCCGAGCTCCAACCTCCAGACCGGGGCGGCGGCCTCGTACGCCGAGCACCCCATCGGACTGCTGCGCCGGCTGCACTTCCGCGCCACGGTGAACACCGACAACCGCCTCATGTCCCACACCAGCATGAGCCGGGAATTCGAGCACCTGGTCGAGGCATTCGGTTACACGCTCGACGATATCCAATGGTTTTCTGTCAATGCTATGAAGTCGGCGTTCATTCCTTTCGATGAACGGCTGGCCATGATCAATGACGTGATCAAGCCCGGATATGCCGAGCTGAAATCCGAATGGCTGTTCCGGCAGACCGCCTCCACCAGCGGTTCTGCGGCCTCGGAGAACTGACCTGGGGTTCATTGGCACGCAGGGGATGCGGGCGGTGTTCACAAGCCGTCCATATTTCTATGTTTGCGGCGGGTGGTGCCGCCTGATTACGGTCGTTGCACCGCTCACACACCCCGTCACCCCATGATGAGGACGCATTTCATGAAGCAGTCTGCTGCCAGGACTCTCGGTGTCGCCGCCCTCGGTGCCGCCTTCGCCGCCGCCGGTGCGGGCGCCGCCAACGCCGCCCCGGCCCTCCCGGACACCGCTCAGACGCTGGAGACCGTCACCCAGGCGCTTCCGGCGGAGCAGCCCTCCCGGACGCTGCCGGGCTCGGGTGAGGCGCTGGGTCAGGGGCAGACGGCGGCCGGTGCCGGTCTCGCCGCCGCCCAGCCCGTCGCCGAGCAGCTGCTCGCCGGGGGCTCGGCCGGGCCCGCCGCCGAGCTGCTCGGCGGGCTGCCGGTGCAGGGCCTGCCCACGCACGGCCTGCCGGTGAACGGCGTTCCGGTCGGCTGAACCTCCCGCCCGGGCGGAACACACACCGATGGGGCGCACCCCTGGACACAGGGTGCGCCCCATCGGTGTTTTCGCGTACAGGCCGTTACCAGGCCGTCTGTGCCTTGTTCCGCACCTTGCTCTCCGAGGGCAGCAGGATCCACAGCGCGATGTACAGCAGGAACTGCGGGCCGGGCAGCAGGCACGAGACCAGGAAGATCACCCGCATCGTCGTCGCGGAGGTGCCGAAGCGCTGTGCCAGCGCGGCGCACACTCCGCCGATCATGCGGCCGTGGGTGGGGCGGGCGAGGCGGGACATGTGCGGCTCCTTCGTGAGGCGTCGGCGTGAGGTCTCTCGTCCGAGTACCCCATCTGCACTCCACGCTACGGAGACGAAGGGGGCAAAGCGTCGCTCCAGGGGGCGATCCCGACCCTGGGAATCGTCGGGGTCCGACCCTCAGCCGGCTCCTGCGGGGCAAGCGGCGTACTGGTCAGACGCGCGAGAGTGCGGCGGCGCAGCCAGGAGCGGCCGGCCGGGACGAGCGCGAGATGCGCGAGGGCCACGCCCGCGGTGTTCAGGAACAGCGAGTCGACGTCGACGACCTGACCCGGAACGCCGGTCTGGAGCAGTTCGATGCCCAGCGACAGCAGGGCGCCGGCCGTGACGGTGCGCAGCAGGGACGCCAGGGGCGAGACGGTCAGTCTGCCGCTCACCATCGGCAGCAGCACGCCCAGCGGAGCGAGCAGCGCCAGCTTCTCGCCGATGTGACGGGCCGCCTCCGGCCATCCCAGGGCGAGATCGGCCCGGATGCCGTCGAACGGCCGCAGATTGGCGGGCATCACCCAGGGCACGTCCAGCGGCCGCAGCGTGAACCAGGCGACGAACGCGAGGTGTGCGACGAGGAGGACACCTCCTGTCACACGGATGCGGAACTCGGCGCTGCCGCCGATGGAGCCTTGACGCTGCACGCCCCCCTAGACGCGACCTCCGGCGGAATCGGTTCCGCGATACCGCCCGATACGCCGGTGAGGCATGCGCCACAACCCCTCGGAGCCCGGCCCGCTCACTCTCCGGCCACGTCCCTGGACGGCGGTTCCTTGCTGCCCGGGCGGGCCCGCACCTCGTCGGTGCACTGCCAGCGGCGCGGGGGCTCGGCGCCGGGGCCGCCCAGGACCACGGAGCCGTCGCCCTCGGCGGCCGCCGAGTCGGAGAAGGTGCAGACGATCTGGGCGAGGGCGTACGAGGTGAGGCTGTCCGGCGCCGTGCTCAGCCGCAGCGTGTCCTCCGGATCGCCGGGCCGGGGCCCGCTCACGGTGATGCCGCCGCGTACGTCCGTGCTGTCGCCGGCCTCCTTCTCGGCGGGCGACGGCGGCGTCGCGAGCTGGTTCAGCAGGCCCTGCGCCACCAGCATGCGCCGCCCGGAGTCGGCCGCGCCGTCCGGGACCCGTACGGTCCGGTCGACGGTCACCAGCGACGACCCGCACAGCAGGAACACCTGCACCGGCAGCCCCCGGGCGGCCTGTGCCGACGCGTCCGGCTCGGCGAGCGAACAGCGCACCCGCGAGGGCGCGGGCCCGAAGTTCGTCGGCACCTCCGTGGCCCGGATCCCGCAGCCGGCGAGCAGCAGGGCGAGCACGGACACGGCACCGATCCGAGCCCCGGACACGAGACGTGTGGTCATCAGGCGTCCCCCTTCGAGTCCTCGCCCTGGTCCTGGTCGGTGTCGTCCTCGTGCTTCCGCTCGCCTTCGGCGGGCTGCTCCCCCGGAGCGTACGTGTGGCGCGGGAGCCGCAGGGTGAACACCGCGCCCGAGTCGGGCGAGTTGGCCGCGGTGAGTTCGCCGCCGTGGATGTGGGCGTTCTCCAGGGCGATGGACAGGCCCAGGCCGCTGCCCTCGGAGCGCGGCCGGGAGGCGCTGGCCTTGTAGAAGCGGTCGAAGACGTGCGGCAGGACGTCCTCGGGGATGCCGGGCCCGTGGTCCCGCACCTCGATGACGATCGAGTCGTCCTCCTCACGGACCGACACCCGCACCGGGGAGCCGCCGTGCTTGAGCGCGTTGCCGATGAGGTTGGCCAGGATGACGTCCAGACGACGCGGATCGAGGCGGGCGTGGATGCCGCGCTCCGCGTCCAGCTCGACCGCGTCCAGCCAGGCGCGGGCGTCGATGCACGCGGTGATCTGGTCGGCGATGTCGACGTCGTCCAGGACGAGCCGGGCCGTGCCCGCGTCGAAGCGGGTGACCTCCATCAGGTTCTCGACCAGGTCGTTCAGCCGCCGCGTCTCGCTGACCACCAGCCGCACGGCCGGCTCGATCATCGGGTCCATGCTGCCGGTCTCCGCCTCCAGCTCCTCCTCCAGCACCTCCGTCACGGCGGTGATGGCGGTGAGTGGCGTACGCAGCTCATGGCTCATGTCGGCCACGAACCGCCGGGACGCCTCGTCCCGCGCGGCCATGTCGGCGACCCGCTTCTCCAGCGCCTCGGCCGCCTTGTTGAACGTCCGGGACAGGTCGGCGAGTTCGTCGGTCCCGGACACCCTGAGCCGGGTGTCCAGCTTGCCCTCGCCGAGCCGCCGCGCGGCCGTCCCGAGCCGCTGCACCGGCTTCAGCACCGTCGTCGCCGCGGCCTGCGCGAGCAGCGCCGAGCCGATCAGCGCGAGCCCCGTGGCGATCCCCAGCGACCAGGCCAGCGAGTTGAGGTCCTTCGCCTCCGGCTCCAGCGACTTCAGCATGTAACCGGTCGGACCGCCGCCGATCACCCGCGTCCCGGCCACTAGGTACGGCGTGTCGTGGTCTATGACCCGCTGCCAGTACAGGTGGTGCGGGTGCTTGTCGGCCCCGTCGGTCTTCTGCGTCTTGTTCACCGCCGTGCGCAGCGAGACCGGCACGTCCCGCAGCGAGAAGCCGCTCAGACCGCCGGAGCTGCCGTAGACGGTCCTGCCCTCGGCGTTGCTCGCGACCAGCAGCACGCTGAAGCGCTGGTCGCTGCCGGCCATCTGGCCCGCGGTGTGCTGGAGCTCGTCCTGCGTCGGATGCTCGGGCAGTGCGCCCGCCCGGTTCTGCATCTCCTGCTCGAAGTCGCGCAGCACGGCGTCCTGGGTGCGGGTGAGCACGGCCTCGCGGTTGAGCCAGTAGGCGATGCCGGACGCGGACACGGCGGCCGTCAGCGCCACCAGGCCGAAGACGACGACCAGCCTCAGCCGCAGGCTCGTGAAGCGCAGCCGCGACAGAACTCCCTTGCGCGCCGCGGTCCAGCCGCGGTCCCCCCTTGGTGGTGCCGCTGTGTCACTGAGGCGGATCCAGCCGGTAGCCGACACCACGCACGGTACGGATCAGCGTCGGGGACGACGGCACGTCCTCGACCTTGGCGCGCAGCCGCTGGACACAGGCGTCCACGAGCCGTGAGTCGCCCAGGTAGTCGTGCTCCCACACCAGCCGCAGCAGCTGCTGCCGGGACAGCGCCTGCCCCGGCCGCCGGCTCAGCTCCAGCAGCAGCCGCAGCTCGGTCGGCGTGAGCTGGAGGTCCTCGCCGTTCTTCGTCACGGTCATCGCCGAGCGGTCGATGACGAGGCTGCCGAACGTCGCCGCGTCGTTGGACTCCCGCTCGCCGCGCCGCAGCACGGCCCGGATCCGGGCGTCCAGTACCCGCCCCTGCACGGGCTTGACGACATAGTCGTCGGCGCCGGACTCCAGGCCGACGACCACGTCGATGTCGTCGCTGCGCGCGGTCAGCAGGATGATCGGCAACTGGTCCGTGCGCCGGATGCGCCGGCACACCTCGAACCCGTCGATGCCGGGCAGCATCACGTCCAGCACGATCAGATCCGGCCGCTGCTCGCGCAGCAGCTTCAGACCGTCCTCACCACTGGCAGCGGTCGCCACCCGGTGACCCTGGCGCGTCAGCGAGAGCTCCAGGGCCGTCCGGATGGCGTCGTCGTCCTCGATCAGCAACAGGGAAGGCACGGGCACATTCTGGCCCATGGAGGGGCCGGGGTTCGACCTGTGGGCCGATATGGGGCCCGCGCCTACCGCCGGCGCCTGTGCGCGAGCCGTGGCGGTCCTGTGGCCGACCCCTGTGACAGGTCTGTGACAGTCGGCGGACACGGCCATGAAAGTGCGGCGGCAAGCTTTTCGCACAAGCAGGAAAGCCCGCCCGACCGGCGGGCCGCACACCGGAAGTCCACGACGGGGGGCGCGAGATGAACACGCTGCACGGCACCAGCACCAGCGCAGTGATCACGCGTCTCCACGACGTGAACCGGGGTTCCGAGAAGTCCGGTGCCGTGAGCGGGCGGGGGTGCGCTCGCGGCACCGGGCGTCAGCACACCGCGTTCATGACGGTGGTTGACGCGCACACGGGGGACAGCAAGGGGACGGGGGCGGTTCACGGGGGAGCCGCGTACAGGGAGGACTCGGGGGAGCGCCGCTCGCTGTCGGAGGCGGAGTTCACCGCCTACGTCCAGGAGCGCCGCGCCTCCCTGTACGCCACCGCCTACCACCTCACCGGCGACCGCTTCGAGGCCGAGGACCTGCTCCAGAGCGCGCTGTTCTCGACGTACCGGGCGTGGGACCGGATCAGTGACAAGGCCGCGGTCGGCGGATACCTCCGCCGCACCATGACCAACCTGCACATCAGCGCCTGGCGGCGCCGCAAGCTCAACGAATACCCGACCGAGGAACTGCCGGAGACGCCCGGCGACACGGACGCGATGCGCGGCACCGAACTGCGCGCGGTCCTGTGGCAGGCGCTGGCCCGGCTGCCCGAGCTCCAGCGCACCATGCTGGTCCTGCGCTACTACGAGGGCCGCACGGACCCGGAGATCGCGGAGATCCTCGACATCAGTGTCGGCACGGTGAAGTCCAGCATCTGGCGGTCGCTCCGCCGGCTGCGCGAGGACGAGGTCCTCAGCTTCGGCCGTGACGAGGAGGACGCCTTCGGCGAGCTCGTGGCCTGAAGGTTGGGGGGAAGCACCAAAGAGGCCCCACGGGGGACTGGAACCGGGGCCCACGGGGGAACTGCGGAGACGCTGGGGGGCGTCTCCTCAGGACAGTGGGGGACACGGGGGAGCGGGACTGGAGGGCCGGGGGGTCCGTCCAGTCCCGCATTTTTTCGCTGCCTAGGCCGCCGTACCGAGACTCGCGCACCGGCCCGCCGCCGCGGCCGCCAGCCGGCCCATCGCCTCGTCGCGGTCGCAGGCGTACGCGCCCAGCGCCGTCTGACGGGCGACGATCGAGCGCTCCTGACGCATCAGGCGCCAACCGCGGCGCAGCAGGAACGGCACCGACTTGCGGCCCTCCTTCAGATCCCGCAGGAAGCGGCGGCGGAACGTCTTCACCGGGCCGCGGCTCAGGCACAGCGCGTCGGCGAGGACGCCGAGCTCCCGGCAGCGCGTGACGATCTCCGCGGCGAAGATGCCCTCCGCGATGAACAGCGGGGTCCGCCCGATGTCCACCGTCTCCGTGCCGGTGCGGGCGCTCAGCGCGATGTCGTAGACGGGGACGTCCGTACGGCCCGTGCGGCACAGCCGGGTGATCGCGGCTATGGCAGTGTCCGCGTCCCACGACTCCGGATGGTCCCAGTCGATGTCCGAACTCCCCGCCACCAGCGGCAGCGTCGGGTCGTCGCCCTCCTTGTAGAAGTCGTCGAGCCGCAGCACCGGGAGGCCGGAGCGGGCCGCGAGGAGGGACTTGCCGGAGCCGGAGGGGCCGCAGAGCAGCACGACTCGCGTCGGTAGGGGCAGAGGGGAACTCACGGGACACCAGTGTGACGCATCCATCGGGGGCCGTACGACCCCGCAGGGCGCCTTTGATGCGCGCGTCACATCTCAACTGCTCTTTGTGTCGCATCGATTACCCAGAGTGCCGGTAGGCGGTAGCGATGGCCCGGCTCTCAAAGTCGACGCGCTCGACAACGGTGTCGGCACCCAGCTCGCCGATTTCAAGCCGATGACGCCCCAGGCGCTACCGGCCCCGCAGCGGGACCTCCCGGACCAGCCAGGACACCGCGAACGCCACGGCGCACAGTGCGGCCGTGCCGAGCGCGACTCCGTGCAGCCCGTCCACCACGCCCGTCCGGAAGGCGTGCCGGACCGGTTCCGGCAGGTCGCGCAGCAGCTCGGGGGTGAGCTCGCCGCCGGTCAGCCGCGCGCCGTCGGCACCGAGCCGGTCCGTGACGACGTCGGTGAGCCGTCCCGTGTAGACGGAGCCGAGGACGGCGACACCGAGCGAGCCGCCGATGGTGCGCAGCAGCGTCTGGGTGCCACTGGCCGCACCCATGTCGCGCGGTTCCGCGCTGTTCATCGTGATGAGCATCGTCGGTTGCATCAGGCAGCCGATGCCCACGCCGAGCAGCAGCGTCAGGCCGGAGGCCACGGGCGTCGACGTGCTGGTGCCGAGGGTCAGCAGGGCCAGCGCCCCGGCCGCGGCCAGCGCGCCGCCCGCGATGGGGTAGAGGCGGTAGTGGCCGCCTTCGGCGACCCGGCGGCCGATGACGAGCTGGGCGCCCATCATGCCCAGCATCAACGGGAGCAGCAGCATCCCGCTCTCGGTGGACGACATGTCCCGCACGAACTGCATGTACTGCGGCAGATAGCTCGCCGCCGCCAGCATGGCCGCGCCGGTGACAAAGCTGAGGATCTGCGCCACGGTGAAGTTGCGGTCGCGGAACAGCCGGGGCGGGATCACCGGTTCCAGGGCGCGCCGCTCGACCCGCACGAAGGCGGCAAGCGCGATGGCGGAGGCCACGGCGAGCCCGATGACCTGCGGTGACGACCAGGCGTACGTCGTCCCGGCCCAACTCCCCAGCAGCGTCAGGGCGAGGATCGCGCCGGTCAGCAGCCCGGCGCCGGCGAGGTCGATGCGCGGCTCGGTGCGGGTGGCGCGCAGCCGCACCCCGAAGCCGATGAGGACGAGCGCCACGGCGCCGACCGGAACGTTGACGTAGAACACCCAGCGCCAGTCGAGCTGGTCGGTGAGGAAGCCGCCGACCAGTGGGCCGCCGATCATCGCGGCGGGCAGCAGTATCCCGATCAGCGACTGGGCGCGCCCGGCCTCCGCCGGGGTGAGCAGCGTGCCGATGAGCGCGAGCGCTCCCACGAACAGCCCGCCCGCGCCGATCCCCTGAAGGGCGCGGAAGGCGATCAACTGGCCCATGTCCTGGGCGATTCCGCACAGCACGGAGCCGATGAGGAACACGGTGATGGAGGTGAGGTAGCCGTACTTGTGGCCGTACAGGTCGCCGAGTTTGCCCCAGATGGGCGTGGTGACGGCGGTGGTGAGCAGGTAGGCCGTGATCACCCAGGACAGGTGGTCCAGGCCGCCCAGGTCTCCGACGATGGTGGGCAGTGCGGTGCCGACGACGGTTCCGTCGAGCGTGGCGAGCACGATGCCGAGCAGCAGGCCGAGGACGACGAGCCGGGAGGGCGGGGCGTCCGGCCGGGCCGGGTCCGCTGTGGTGCCCGCAGGTGAGTCCATGGCCTCCTCGGGCCGGGCCCCGGCCGTCATGCGACGTAGCCGCGGACGGACTTGGCGTCCCGTAGGGCGTGGCCCCACCAGGCGAGCTGGTCGAGCAGGGCCTTCGCGGCCGTGTCGGCGGCGGGGTCGGTGCAGTTGCCGTCCGCGTCGAAGCGGCCCCACGCGTCGTGGAGGCTGACGGTGTTGCGAATGGTCATGGCGTTCAGCTCGGCCATGACGACCCGCAGCTGTTCCACGGCGCGCAGACCGCCGGACAGGCCGCCGTACGAGACGAAGCCGACGGGCTTGCCGTGCCACTCCTCGTTGTGCCAGTCGATGGCGTTCTTCAGGGACGCCGGGAAGCTGTGGTTGTACTCGGGCGTGACGAGGACGAAGGCGTCGGCCTCTGCGAGCCGCGGTGACACGCGGGCCAACCGCTCCTCGGTGCCGGGTGGAGGCTGCTGGCCGAACGCCGGGAACACCGTCGGGAGCGGTGTCTCCGCCAGGTCCACGACGTCGGCGTGCAGATCGTCGCGCTGGTCGAGGTGGCCGGTCAGCCACTTCGTCACGACGGGCGCGAAACGTCCCTCACGTGTCGAGCCGACGAGGACGGCGACGCGGAGGGGTGGGGTGGTGGTGGGCATGGGTCTCCCCTGGTGGTGTACGACGTATCTCGGTGCGTACAACGTACACATCAATGTGTACGACGTCTACTGGCGATACGCTGTACACGACAGTCGAGGGAGAGGAGCCGGGTCATGCCGGTCGCGAAGCAGGAGGGCCAAGAGAGCGGGACCGAGGCACCTTCTCTCTGGGAGCGCATGGAGCGGTCCGCCCCGGCGCCCCGCGCCTCGCTGACCCTGGAGCGGATCGCCGCCGCCGCGGTCGAGATCGCCGACGAGGAGGGCGGCGCCGCCGTCACCATGCGCCGCCTCGCGACGAAGCTCGGCGTCGCCCCCATGGCGGCCTATCGGCACGTCGACGGCAAGGACGACCTCTGGGCGCTCATGATCGACCGGGTGTCCCGGGAGCTGACCGTGCCGGACGGGACGACGGACTGGCGGGAGGTGCTGCGCTCATACGCCCTCCAGGCGCGGGAGCTGATGCTCGCCCACCCGTGGATGGCGGCCATGCCCACCCCGGTGATCATGCTGACGCCGTCGCGCATGGCCGTGGCGGACCGGCAGTTGGCCGCGCTCGCCGCCTGCGGCCTGGACGCCGACTCGGTGATGGCCGCCTTGCGGACCGTCACCTCCTTCGTGCACGGTTCGGCCCAGACCGAGATCGGCCTGCGGGAGTACCAGGAACGCCACGGATGGACCAGCGGCGACGAGACGCGTCAGGCGCTCGCCCCGCAGATGCGCTACCTGATGAGCACGGGCCGATACCCGGCATTCGAGCAGTACCTCCTCAACGCGTCCCGCAAGGACGACCGGGCTTGGGAGTTCGTTTTCGGCCTCGACTGCGTGCTCGACGGCATCGCACAGAGGCTCGGCATCTGACCGGGAGGCGTGCGCGCACGAGAGAAGCCCCGGCCCTCCCGGACGGAGAAGGGACGGGGCTTCCGCTGTGAGGGGTGCCTAGTACGAGGAACCCGACGCGCCCAGTGACCCCGTGGGGTGCCAGACCGTTTTCGTCTCCAGGAACGCCGTCATGCGGTCGATGCCGGGAGTCTCCGCGTAATCCACAGGCTGTGGACGCAGGACGCGCTTGAGGTTGTCGGCCGCGGCGATCTCCAGTTCCTTCGCCAGGGTCTCGTCGGCGCCCGCGAGGTCGATCGCGTTGACGTCCTGGTGGGCTGCCAGCGGAGCCGCGATCTCCGCCGTGCGGCCCGAGAGGACGTTGACCACACCGCCGGGGACGTCGGAGGTGGCCAGGACCTCGGCGAGGGACAGGGCGGGGAGCGGGGACTTCTCGCTGGCCACCACGACCGCCGTGTTGCCGGTGGCGATCACCGGGGCGACGACCGACACCAGGCCCAGGAAGGACGACTCCTGGGGCGCCAGGACCGCGACCACGCCCGTCGGCTCGGGGGAGGACAGGTTGAAGAACGGGCCCGCGACCGGGTTGCCGCCGCCGACCACCTGGGCGATCTTGTCGGTCCAGCCCGCGTACCAGACCCAACGGTCGATCGTGGCGTCCACGACCGCCGCCGCCTTGGACTTCGACAGGCCCTCGGCGTCGGCCACCTCACGCGTGAACTGGTCGCGGCGGCCCTCCAGCATCTCCGCGACGCGGTAGAGGACCTGGCCGCGGTTGTACGCCGTCGCGCCGGACCAGCCGCCGAACGCCTTGCGGGCGGCCACTACGGCGTCACGGGCGTCCTTGCGGGAGGACAGGGGCGCGTTCGCCAGCCACTTGCCCTTGCCCGCCGCGTCAGCGGCTGATGTCTTCGTGGTCACCTCGTACACCCGGCCGCTCTCGGAACGCGGGAACTTGCCGCCCACGTACAGCTTGTAGGTCTTGAGGACACTGAGTCGCGAGTCAGACATCGAGGTACGCCTCCAGGCCGTGGCGGCCGCCCTCGCGGCCGAAGCCCGACTCCTTGTAGCCGCCGAACGGCGAGGTCGGGTCGAACTTGTTGAACGTGTTGGACCAGACGACGCCCGCGCGGAGCCTGTTCGCGACCGCCAGGATGCGGGAGCCCTTCTCCGTCCAGATGCCGGCGGAGAGGCCGTACGGCGTGTTGTTGGCCTTGGCGACCGCCTCGTCCGGGGTGCGGAAGGTCAGGACCGACAGCACCGGGCCGAAGATCTCGTCCCGGGCGATGGTGTGCGCCTGGGTGACGTTCGTGAACAGCGTCGGGGCGAACCAGTAGCCGCTCTCCGGCAGTTCGCAGGCCGGGGACCAGCGCTCGGCGCCCTCCGCCTCGCCCTGCTCGACGAGGGAGGTGATGCGCGTGAGCTGTTCCTCGGAGTTGATCGCGCCGATGTCCGTGTTCTTGTCGAGCGGGTCGCCCAGGCGGAGCGTCGACAGGCGCCGCTTCAGGGACTCCAGGAGGTCCTCCTGGATCGACTCCTGGACCAGCAGGCGGCTGCCCGCGCAGCAGACCTGGCCCTGGTTGAAGAAGATGCCGTTCACGATGCCCTCGACGGCCTGGTCGATCGGGGCATCGTCGAAGACGATGTTGGCGCCCTTGCCGCCCAGTTCGAGCGTGACCTTCTTGCGGGTGCCGGCGACCGTGCGGGCGATCTCCTTGCCGACGGCCGTGGAGCCGGTGAAGGCGACCTTGTTCACGTCCGGGTGGGCGACCAGCGCCGCGCCCGCGCCGCCGTAGCCCGGGAGGATGTTGACCACGCCCTTCGGCAGGCCCGCCTGGCGGCAGATGTCCGCGAAGAAGAGCGCCGAGAGAGGCGTGGTCTCCGCCGGCTTCAGGACGACCGTGTTGCCGGTGGCGAGCGCGGGCGCGATCTTCCACGCCAGCATCAGCAGCGGGAAGTTCCAGGGGATGACCTGGCCCGCCACGCCCAGCGGCCGCGGGTTCGCGCCGAAGCCGGCGTGGTCGAGCTTGTCGGCCCAGCCCGCGTAGTAGAAGAAGTGCGCCGCGACCAGGGGAAGGTCCGCGTCGCGGGTCTCCTTGATCGGCTTGCCGTTGTCGAGGGTTTCGAGGACGGCGAGCTCGCGGGAGCGCTCCTGGATGATCCGCGCGATGCGGAACAGGTACTTGGCGCGCTCCGAGCCGGGCAGCGCCGACCACTTCTCGAAGGCCTTGCGGGCGGCCTGTACCGCGCGGTCGACGTCCGCCTCGCCGGCCTGGGCGACCTCGGAGAGCACCTCCTCGGTGCTCGGCGAGACCGTCTTGAAGACCTTGCCGTCGGCCGCCTCCACGAACTCGCCGTCGATGAACAGGCCGTACGAGGGAGCGATGTCGACGATCGAGCGCGACTCGAGGGCCGGGGCGTATGCGAATACCGAAGCCATGGTGATCAGTCCACCGTCACGTAGTCGGGGCCGGAGTAGCGGCCGGTGGCCAGCTTCTGGCGCTGCATCAGCAGGTCGTTCAGCAGCGACGAGGCGCCGAAGCGGAACCAGTGGTTGTCCAGCCAGTCCTCGCCCGCGGTCTCGTTGACCAGGACGAGGAACTTGATGGCGTCCTTCGAGGTGCGGATGCCGCCGGCCGGCTTCACGCCGACCTGGATGCCGGTCTGCGCGCGGAAGTCACGTACCGCCTCCAGCATGAGGAGCGTGTTCGCCGGGGTCGCGTTGACGGCGACCTTTCCGGTGGACGTCTTGATGAAGTCCGCGCCCGCCAGCATCCCGAGCCAGCTCGCGCGGCGGATGTTGTCGTACGTCGACAGCTCGCCCGTCTCGAAGATGACCTTCAGGCGCGCGGACGTGCCGCAGGCCTCCTTCACGGCGGTGATCTCGTCGTACACCTTCAAGTATCGGCCCGAGAGGAACGCGCCGCGGTCGATGACCATGTCGATCTCGTCGGCGCCCGCGGCGACGGCCTCGCGGACGTCGGCCAGCTTGACGGTGAGCGGCGCGCGCCCGGCCGGGAACGCCGTGGCGACGGAGGCGACCTTCACGCCGGAGCCGGCGACTGCCTCCTTGGCCACGGCCACCATGTCGGGGTAGACGCAGACCGCCGCCGTCGTGGGCGCCGTACGGTCGGTCGGGTCGGGCCGGACCGCCTTCGCGCCGAGCGCCCGGACCTTGCCCGGGGTGTCCGCGCCTTCCAGCGTCGTCAGGTCGACCATCGAGATGGCGAGGTCGATGGCGTACGCCTTCGCGGTCGTCTTGATCGAACGGGTACCGAGCGAGGCCGCACGGCCCTCCAGCCCGACCGCGTCGACGCCGGGGAGCCCGTGGAGGAAGCGGCGCAGCGCGCTGTCGGACGCGATGACGTCCTTGAGGGGGTGAGCTGCGGTGAGTGCAGAACTGGGCATGGTCACCAGACGAGCATATCTACGCGCGTAGCGGCTGTACAGCCCCCGGCTTTGCTCGGGTGGGGTTGAGGTGGTCGGCAACAGGTCCGGCAGAATCGAGGCATGACGAGCCCCGAACCCCAGTCACCAGCGCCGCAGCCTGCGGAGCCCGAGTCCGAGGACCGGGTGTACCGGTCGGTTCCGGCCATCGCCGGTGGCGTGCTGCTGCTTGCCGTCGCCGGGTGGCTCGGCATCGACGCGGTGATCTCGGGCGAGGGGCGTACGCCGTGGATGGCGCTCGCCGTGCTGATCCTGATCGTGCCGCTGGTCGTCGCCTTCACGCTGCGGCCCGCGGTGTACGCGGGCGACGACCGGCTGCGCATCCGCAACCCGTTCCGCGTCATCGTGCTGCCCTGGGGGCGGATCGCCTCGCTGAAGTCCGCCTACACGAACGAGGTCCTCACCGAGTCCGGCGCGAAGTACCAGCTGTGGGCCGTGCCCGTCTCGCTGCGCGCCCGCAAGAAGGCCGCGCGGCGTGAGATGCGGGCGACCGCGCAGGCGCGGCGGGAGATGGGCCGGGACGAGGGGCGCGGCAGTGCGCTCGGGATGCGGGCGGGGCTGGGCGGCGGCCTCGGCGGCGGGCCCGCGTCCGACGGGCTCGTGCGGGCGGAGACCGACCGGATCATGGATGAGCTGCGGGGGCTGCACGAGGCGCGGCACCGGGCGGACACGGCGCAGGGGGAGGTGACCGTGCGGTGGGCCTACGAGGTGGTGGGGCCGGCGGTTGCGGGGGCGGTGTTGGTGGTGATTCTTCTGGTGGTGGGTTGACCGCGTGGTAAGTCCGCCGGGTGGGGCGACCGGGCGTGGATGACCGGGTTGTGGAGGCGATCCCGGGCAGGGGCCCTCGGTCTTGTGGGGGCGGCCCTGGGGCGGGGCTCTTGGCTTCGGGGCGCTCGGCCCCAGGTTGAGCTCTTGGCTTCGGGGGGTGTCCGGCCCCGGGGCGGAGCCCTCGGCTCTGTGCGGGTGCCCGGCCCCGGGGCGGCGTGCTCGGCTTCGTCGGGGCCGGCTTGATCTCCGTGCCCGGGTTCGGCGTGCGGCTACGAGAACCGCGCGTACGGTCGGATACCTGCCGCCGTGGACAGGTCGCGCTTGATCGACTCCAGTAGGTCCGTCGCCCGGGCACGGGCGTCGGGGAGGTCGGCGTGGGTGGCGACCGGCAGCACGACCTCCAGGTAGCACTTCAGCTTCGGCTCCGTGCCGCTCGGGCGGACGATCACCCGGGCGCCGTCGAGGGTGTAGCGCAGGCCGTCGGTGGGCGGGAGGGTGGCCGTGCCCCGGGTCAGGTCGTCGGTGCGGGTGATCGGCAGGCCGGCGAGTTCGGTCGGGGGCTGTTCGCGCAGGCGGCGCATCGCGGCCGTGATGAGGGAGAGGTCCTCGACGCGGACCGAGAGCTGGTCCGTCGCGTGCAGGCCGTGTTCCACGGCCAGGTCGTCGAGGAGGTCGAGGAGGGTGCGGCCCTCCTCCTTGAGCTGCGACGCCAGTTCCGTGATCAGGAGCGCTGCCGTGATGCCGTCCTTGTCGCGTACGCCGTCCGGGTCGACGCAGTAGCCGAGGGCCTCCTCGTATCCGTAGCGCAGGCCCTCGGCTCGGGCGATCCACTTGAAGCCGGTGAGCGTCTCGACGTGGGGGAGGCCCGCCTTCTCGGCGATACGGCCGAGGAGGGAGGACGAGACGATCGACTCCGCGAAGGTCCCGGTCGCTCCGCGGCGGACCAGGTGGGCGGCGAGGAGGGCGCCGACCTCGTCACCGCGGAGCATGCGCCAGTCGTCGCCGTCCTGGACGGCGACGGCGCAGCGGTCCGCGTCCGGGTCGTTGGCGATGATCAGGTCGGGGGCGGGGGTGGTCGCGCGGGCCTTCGCGAACGCCAGGTCCATCGCGCCGGGCTCCTCCGGGTTGGGGAACGCGACGGTCGGGAAGTCCGGGTCGGGGTCGGCCTGCTCCGTGACGAGGGCCGGTTCCGGGAAGCCGGCGCGGGCGAAGGCGGCGAGGAGGACGTCCTTGCCGACGCCGTGCATCGCCGTGTACACCGTGCGGGCGGTGCGCGGGGAATCCTTGGCGAGTACGGCGTCGGTGCGGGCGAGGTAGGCGTCGAGGACGCTGTCGTCGAGGGTGTCCCAGCCTTCGGTGGGGCGCCGGACGGTGGTGAGGGACGGGACGGCGGCGATCTCTGCCGCGATGTCGATGTCCGCCGGGGGGACGATCTGGGAGCCGTCGCCGAGGTACACCTTGTAGCCGTTGTCGCGGGGCGGGTTGTGGCTGGCGGTGACCTCCACGCCGGCGACCGCGCCGAGGTGCCTTATCGCGAAGGCGAGGACGGGGGTGGGGAGGGGGCGGGGGAGCACGGCCGCGCGGAGGCCGGCGCCGGTCATGACGGCGGCGGTGTCGCGGGCGAAGTCGTGCGACTTGTGGCGGGCGTCATAGCCGATGACGACGAGACCGGCGCCCCCTTCCCTCTGGGAGAAACCCTGCTTCTTGAGGTACGCGGCGAGGCCGGCGGCCGCACGGATGACGACCGAGCTGTTCATGCGCATGGGGCCGGCGCCGAGTTCGCCGCGGAGGCCGGCCGTGCCGAACTGGAGGGTGCCGCTGAAGCGGGCGGCGAGCTCGGCGTGGTCCTGGGCGTCGATGAGGCGGGCGAGCTCGGTGCGGGTCTCCGGGTCGGGGTCCTCGGTGAGCCACGCCTGGGCCTGTGCGATGAGTTCGTCGTGCACGGTCTGTGTCAGCCTCTCCGTTGTGGTGTGTTGCGGGTGCAAGCGAGTGCCTGCGGCGGCCTGTGCAGCTTCGGTGGGGCTGTGTCGCGCGCGGGTGGTGGGTCGGGGCCGCGCCGGGGGTGTCCGTCCTCGGAACGGCGCGATGGGGTCGCGTACCGACTAACCGTCCGTTGACGCGCCAACCGCCGCGGGCGGACACCCCCAGACACATCCCCTTCTCGCCGTGCGCGGGTGCGGGCGCGCCTCGGCTCAGCTGCCTGCGCCGAGCTGCGGGCAGTCGTGCCGCTCGGGGCGGCACTGTCCCAAAGAAGCGGCACCCCGCTCCGCCGGGTTGCGGACCCACCCGGCCGCAGTCCCAGCGCCGGGTTGCCTACAGGCGCCCCAGGACCTGGGCGAGCAGTGAACCCATGCGGGTCGCCGAATCCCGGCCCGCCTGGAGAACCTCCTCGTGGTTCAGCGGCTCTCCCGTCATCCCCGCCGCCAGATTCGTCACCAGGGAAATGCCCAGAACCTCCGCACCCGCCTCGCGCGCCGCGATCGCCTCCAGAACCGTCGACATCCCCACCAGGTCCGCACCGATGACCCGGGCCATACGGATCTCGGCCGGAGTCTCGTAGTGCGGGCCGGGGAACTGGGCGTAGACGCCCTCCTCCAGGGTGGGGTCGACCTCCTTGCACAGCGCCCGCAGGCGCGGGGAGTAGAGGTCCGTGAGGTCGACGAAGTTGGCGCCGATGATCGGGGACGTCGCCGTGAGGTTGATGTGGTCGCTGATCAGGACCGGCTGGCCGGGGCGCATGCCCTCGCGCAGGCCGCCGCAGCCGTTGGTGAGGACGATCGTCTTGCAGCCGGCCGACACGGCGGTACGGACGCCGTGGGCGACGGCGGCCACGCCGCGGCCCTCGTAGTAGTGCGTGCGGCCGAGGAAGACGAGGGCGCGCTTGTTGCCGATCCGGTACGAGCGGATCTTGCCTCCGTGGCCCTCGACCGCCGGCGGCGGGAAGCCGGGCAGCTCGGTGACCTGGAGTTCGGCCTCGGGGGCGCCGAGGGCGTCCACGGCCGGGGCCCAGCCGGAGCCCATCACGAGGGCGACGTCGTGGGTCTCGGCGCCCGTGAGTTCGCGCAGGCGGGCGGCGGCGGCGTCGGCGGCGGAGTGGGGGTCGCCCTGGATGTCGTCCGGAAGAAGAGATGCGTTCACGCGCACGAGGGTAACCGGTGATGGCCTACGCGCGTAGATGGCAGAGCTCACGGGTTGGCGATCGTTGTCTTGTCGTTTCCGACGAGGCGGGCTCAGCAGGGACGCTTGCGGAGTTCCATCACGTAGTCGTGCGGGGCACCGGCCGACTCGGCCGCGTCGGCGATCTCGCCCAGGTAGCGGGCGGAGGGCAGACCGCCCTCGTAGGCGTTGAGGGTGAAGGCCCACGCCTGTTCATCACCCTCCAGCGTGTGGACTCGTACGCGCGTACGGCGGTAGATGTCGAGCCCCACGCCCTCCCAGCGGTCGAGCGACTCCTCGTCCATGGGGGCGATGTCGTACAGCGCGACGAAGACCTGGGAGACGGGGTCCTCGACGATCGTCGGCAGGGCGCCCTCCCAGCCCATGTGCTCGCCGCCGAAGGTCAGTCGCCACCCGTTCAGCCAGCCGGTGGCGCGCAGCGGCGAGTGCGGGGCGCGGCGGGACATCAGCCGCGCGTCGAGGTTGCCGGCGTACGCGGCGTAGAGCGACATGGGGAGAGGGTACGGCAGGTGCCCCGGGGTCACTCGCGTAACGGAGCCGCATCGGGCGGCCCCCCGGGACGGTGCCATGTTGAGGCGTGCGGGACAATGGAGTACGTGACTCGGATCGTGATCATCGGTGGCGGACCCGGCGGATACGAAGCGGCCCTGGTGGCCGCGCAACTCGGTGCGGAGGTGACCGTCGTCGATTGCGACGGTCTGGGCGGTGCGTCGGTGCTGACCGACTGCGTGCCGTCGAAGACCCTGATCGCCACGGCCGAGGTGATGACCACCTTCGACTCCTCCTACGAGGAGCTGGGGATCATCGTCGCGGACGACACCCCGCCCCTGGAGCAGAGCGCCCGGGTGGTGGGAGTCGACCTGGGGAAGGTCAACCGGCGTGTGAAGCGGCTCGCGCTCGCCCAGTCGCACGACATCACGGCCTCCGTGACGCGTGCCGGGGCGCGTGTCCTGCGCGGGCGCGGGCGGCTGGAGGGCATGCAGGCGCTCGACGGGTCGCGCAAGGTCGTGGTGCGCGCCGCCGACGGGAGTGAGGAGATCCTCACGGCCGACGCGGTGCTCATCGCCACCGGCGGGCATCCCCGCGAGCTGGCCGACGCGCGGCCGGACGGTGAGCGGATCCTGAACTGGACCCAGGTCTACGACCTCGACGAGCTCCCCGAGGAGCTGATCGTGGTCGGGTCCGGTGTGACCGGTGCCGAGTTCGCCGGCGCCTATCAGGCGCTGGGCTCGAAGGTGACGCTGGTGTCGTCGCGGGACCGGGTGCTGCCCGGTGAGGACCCGGACGCGGCCGCCGTGCTGGAGGAGGTCTTCCGGCGGCGCGGCATGAACGTCATGGCGCGCTCGCGGGCCCAGTCCGCCAAGCGGGTGGGCGACCGGGTCGAGGTGACCCTCTCCGACGGGCGGGTCATCACCGGGTCGCACTGCCTCATGGCCGTCGGTGCCGTTCCCAACAGCGCGGGCATGGGGCTGGAGGAAGCCGGGGTCAGGCTGCGCGAGTCCGGTCACATCTGGACCGACAAGGTGTCGCGTACGACCGCTCCGGGCGTGTACGCGGCCGGTGACGTGACGGGCGTGTTCGCCCTCGCCTCCGTGGCCGCCATGCAGGGACGTATCGCCATGTACCACTTCCTGGGCGATGCCGTGGCCCCGCTGAACCTGAAGACCGTCTCGTCGAACGTCTTCACCGACCCGGAGATCGCCACCGTCGGCTACACCCAGGCCGACGTCGACGGCGGGAAGATCGACGCCCGGGTCGTGAAGCTGCCGCTGCTGCGCAACCCGCGCGCGAAGATGCAGGGCATCCGCGACGGCTTCGTCAAGATCTTCTGTCGGCCCGGGACCGGGATCGTGGTCGGCGGTGTGGTTGTGGCGCCGCGTGCCTCGGAACTGATCCACCCCATCTCGATCGCGGTCGACAACAATCTGACAGTCGAACAGATTGCGAACGCCTTCACCGTCTATCCCTCGTTGTCGGGCTCGATCGCCGAGGTGGCACGGCAGTTGCACACCCGGAAGGACACCGGCGAGGGCTGAGGCCGAATCCGACTCCTCCCTGGTCACGGGGAGTGTTCGACCATGCGTACGGCATAGGCGGTCGGACTAGGCCCTATACCACTTCGCGCTGGTGCGTGCGAACATCTTCTGCTATTCAGCGCAAACTGCTGAAAGCAGACGGTCGCTGGCGTTACTGTCAGTTTCGTGTTCGCTGCAGAACGTCGCCAATTGATCCTCGAAATGGTGCGAGCGAACGGGGCCGTGTCGCTCCGTGAGCTCGCCCGCGTCGTCCAGACCTCCGAAGTGACCGTACGGCGGGACGTGCGCGCGCTGGAGGCAGAAGGACTCCTCGACCGCCGGCACGGCGGTGCGGTACTGCCGGGCGGTTTCACGCGGGAGTCCGGCTTTCCGCAGAAGTCTCATCTCGCGACCGCCGAGAAGACCGCCATCGCCGACCTCGCCGCGAATTTCGTGGAGGAGGGCGAGGCGATCGTGGTCGGGGCGGGTACGACGACCCAGGAGCTGGCCCGCCGGCTCGCCCGGGTGCCCGGGCTGACCGTCGTCACCAACTCACTGCTCGTCGCACAGGCGTTGGCCCATGCCAACCGGGTCGAGGTCGTGATGACCGGCGGTACGCTCCGCGGCTCGAACTACGCCCTGGTCGGCAGCGGTGCCGAGCAGTCCCTGCACGGGCTGCGGGTGTCGCGGGCGTTCCTCTCCG
Organism: Streptomyces sp. DG1A-41; assembly: GCF_037055355.1. GTDB lineage: Bacteria > Actinomycetota > Actinomycetes > Streptomycetales > Streptomycetaceae > Streptomyces. The sequence goes on from NZ_CP146350.1 coordinate 5,811,565, forward strand.
GGAGCGGTCTGACCGCGGAGCGCGGGCTGTCCACGTCCAACATGCTGTCGGCCTCGGTCGACCGGGCGCTGGTGCAGGCGGCCGCGGAGGTCGTGGTCCTCGCCGACCACACCAAGCTCGGGACGGACACGATGTTCCAGACCGTGCCGACGGATCTCATCACCCGCCTTGTGACGGACGAACCGCCCGCCCACGAGGACCGTGCGGCGACGGAGCTTCAGGCGCTTGCCGACCAGGGAGTGCAGATCGCTGTCGCGGGGTCGGCGGGGGCGGGGGGCTCCGGGGGTGATGCCGGCCCGGCTCGTCAGCAGCGTCGGGATGTGCCGTTGCCCGGGCCTCGGCGGCAGGTGCCGGGGGCGGGGGGTGGGTTGCGGTCGGCCACGGTGCTCGGGGAGCAGAGTCCTGGGGCGGAGCGGAGCAGGGTTGCGGATCTGCGGCGGCGTTGACCCGACGGGTGGGTTGAGTCGCTGCTGGTTTGCCAGGTGCTCAACGTTTGTTGCTCGGCCGGGCCGTTGCGGAGCCCGGCGCTGCGGCGGCCGGCGGCAGCCGAGCCGGTGCGGGTTCCTCGGTCCGGCGTTGCGGGGTGCTGCCGGCGGCTGCTGAGGCCGGGGCGCTGCGCAGCCCGGCGCTGCGGGGTGCCGCTGCGCCCACCCGTGCCGCCCCTGGCGGCACGACTGCCCGCAGCTGGGGCGGCCGCAGCGGTCCGCAGCTGGGGCGTCCATGGCGGTTCGCAGCTGAGCGGAGGCGTCCCACGGCGCGGTCCCGACTCGGCGCCGCGCCGTGGGTGTCGTCCGTCCTGGTCAGTCCTTGATCTCGCAGATCGCCGCGCCCGACGTGACCGACGCGCCGATTTCCGCGCTGAGGCCCTTGATCGTGCCGGACCTGTGGGCGTTGAGGGGCTGTTCCATCTTCATGGCCTCGAGGACGACGACCAGGTCGCCCTCCTTGACCTCCTGGCCCTCCTCCACCGCGATCTTGACGATGGTGCCCTGCATCGGGGAGGCGAGGGTGTCGCCGGAGGCGGCGGGGCCCGACTTCTTGGCCGCGCGGCGCTTGGGCTTGGCCCCGGCCGCGAGGCCCGTGCGGGCCAGGGACATGCCCAGGGACGCCGGGAGGGAGACCTCCAGGCGCTTGCCGCCGACCTCGACGACCACCGTCTCGCGGCCCGGCTCCTCGTCCGCCTCCAAGGCGTCCGCAGCCGCCGCGAAGGGCTTGATCTCGTTGACGAACTCCGTCTCGATCCAGCGGGTGTGGACCGTGAACGGCCCGTCCTGGCCGTGCACCTCAGGCGCGAACGCCGGGTCCGTCACCACCGCACGGTGGAACGGGATCGCCGTCGCCATGCCCTCGACCTGGAACTCCTCCAGGGCACGGGCGGCGCGCTCCAGCGCCTCCTTGCGCGTGCGGCCGGTGACGATCAGCTTGGCCAGCAGGGAGTCCCACGCCGGGCCGATGACCGCCCCGGACTCCACGCCCGCGTCCAGCCGCACGCCCGGCCCGGACGGCGGGGCGAAGGCCGTGACCGTGCCGGGGCCGGCAGGAAGTTGCGGCCCGGGTCCTCGCCGTTGATGCGGAACTCCAAGGAGTGCCCCCGCAGCGCCGGGTCGTCGTAGCCGAGCTCCTCGCCGTCGGCGATGCGGAACATCTCGCGGACGAGGTCGATGCCGGCGACCTCCTCGGTGACCGGGTGCTCCACCTGGAGGCGGGTGTTGACCTCCAGGAAGGAGATGGTGCCGTCGTTGCCGACGAGGAACTCGACCGTGCCGGCGCCGACGTCAGCCGGCCTCCTTCAGGATCGCCTTGGAGGCCGAGTACAGCTGCTCCACCTGCGCGTCGGACAGGAAGGGGGCGGGCGCCTCCTCGACCAGCTTCTGGTGGCGGCGCTGGAGGGAGCAGTCACGCGTGGAGACCACGACCACGTTGCCGTGCTGGTCGGCCAGGCACTGGGTCTCCACGTGGCGGGGCTTGTCGAGGTAGCGCTCGACGAAGCACTCGCCCCGGCCGAAGGCCGCCACGGCCTCGCGCACCGCCGAGTCGTAGAGCTCCGGGACCTCTTCCAGCGTCCGCGCGACCTTCAGACCGCGGCCACCGCCGCCGAACGCCGCCTTGATGGCGATCGGCAGCCCGTGCTGCTCGGCGAAGGCGACGACCTCCTCCGCACCGGACACCGGGTCGGGCGTGCCCGCCACCAGCGGGGCGCCCGCGCGCTGCGCGATGTGCCGGGCGGCGACCTTGTCGCCCAGGTCGCGGATCGCCTGCGGGGGCGGGCCGATCCAGATCAGGCCCGCGTCCAGGACCGCCTGCGCGAAGTCGGCGTTCTCGGACAGGAAGCCGTAGCCGGGGTGGATCGCGTCCGCGTCCGACTCGCGCGCGGCCTTCAGCACCTTCTCGATGTCGAGGTAGCTGGTGCCCGGCGTGTCACCGCCCAGGGCGAACGCCTCATCCGCGGCGCGGACATGCAGAGCGTCCCGGTCCGGGTCGGCGTAGACGGCCACGCTCTTGATGCCGGCATCCCGACAGGCCCGGGCCACGCGGACAGCGATTTCGCCACGGTTGGCGATGAGCACCTTGCGCACGATGAGGCTCCCTCCTTGAAACAAGCCGAGTTTAGGGACTGCCGACACGGCACTTCGACCCGTCCCCAGTGGTGAGCTTGCCCACACGGAGCGTGATGCGAGGCTAGCTCGACCCGCGAAATCCCTTGTCGCACCGCGGTACGCAGTACTCCTTCGGCAAACCCTAGCCCTCCCCTGTGGCCAAGGTCTCTGTCATCACGTGCTGCGGGCCACTCGGTTTCTTTGTGGAGTCCCTACGAATGGCCCAATGATTCTTTGCCCGCCGCAAAACCCTTGTCCCGAGGTTTACCCGTTAGTAGCGTTCGCGATGTCTCGAACGTACTAGGGGTAAGTGGGTGGGCCCGGTGGTGCGCAGGCCGGTGGCGTGGATCGTGGCGGTGGTGCTGTTCGGGGAGGCACTCGGCATCGCCGCGCTGAACTGGTTCCTCGGCGTCGTCGTCGACCGGCAGGACATGTCCCTGGCCGGGCTCGACCCGCACATGATGTCCGTGTCGTCGAAGATCGGCGGGATCGTCTTCGGCCTCTACTTCGCGCTGTGCGGCCTGGTCGCCCTGCTGGTGGCCCTGCGGGACCGGCCCCCGGCGGGACTCGGGCGGGTGCTGCTGATCAGCGCGGCGGTCGTGCACGGGCTGCTCGGCGCCTTCACCTGGGGCCTCGTCGGCTGGCACGCGTTCCTGTTCATGATGCTGGTGCTCGGCCTGATCGTGCTGCTGCTGATGACCTACGACCGTCCGGCCGAGCCCGCCGACGCCGCGCCCCGGGACGGGACCGGCGGCGACGGGGCCCCGCTCACTTCTCCGCCGGCGCCCACAACTCCGTGATGCCGACGCCCAGTTCGGCGAGGAGTCGCCGTACGAGGGGCAGGCTGAGGCCGATCACGTTGCCGTGGTCGCCGTCGATGCCGTCGATGAACGGGGCCGAGCGGCCGTCCAGCGTGAAAGCCCCGGCGACGTAGAGGGGTTCGCCGGAGGCGACATAAGCGGCGATCTCCTCGTCGGTGGGCTCGCCGAAGTGGACGACGGTGGACGCCGTGGCGGAGGCGTAGCGGCCGGAGAGCGTGTCGTAGACGCAGTGGCCGGTCTGGAGGGTTCCGGCGCGTCCGCGCATCGCCTTCCAGCGGGCGGTGGCCTCCTCGGCGTCCGCGGGCTTGCCGAGGGCCTGGCCGTCCAGGTCGAGCACCGAGTCGCAGCCGATCACGAGCGCGCCCTTGGCCTCCGGCCGGGCAGCCACCACGGAGGCCTTCGCCTCGGCGAGGGCGAGCGCCAGCTCGGCGGGGGTGGGTGCGGTGACGGCGTCCTCGTCGACGCCGCTCACGATCACCTCGGGGGCGAATCCGGCCTGGCGGAGCAGTCCGAGCCGGGCGGGGGACTGGGAGGCGAGGACGAGTCGGCGGCGCGGCTGATCTGTCATGCGTTCAGCGTATCGGCGTCACCTGTCGCCTCTCACCTCACTCCGATCACGATCATCGCCAGCACCATGGCCAACGCCATGAGAACGCCCAGCCGCCGAAGCATGTCCTGCGTGTCCCGCAGTTCTTTCGGCGGTTCGTTCTCGGGGTCGGACCACAGCATGCCTTCCATGGTCGGACGGGGGCGGGGGCGGCGCCTGAGTACGAGTACTCAACTTGTCCGGCCCCCACCCCTACGGGTCAGCCCGGCCAGTACGTGCGGCCCCATGCCGTCGGCCCCGGCTGGGGCAGGCGGTGGGCCGCGATGCGGGACGGGTCGGACCAGGCATCGCGGATGGCCGGCGCGCCGGGCGGCGTTGCGGCCGCCGCCGCGGCGCGGGCCCTGACCACCGCCAGAGCGGCGGCCAGCTCCTCCGGGGTCGGGTTGCCCCGTACGACCTTGATCGTCATGTGGGCCTCCTGGGCTCGCCGGTGCTAGAGGGGGATGTTGCCGTGCTTCTTCGGAGGCAGGGATTCCCGCTTCGTCCGCAGTTGACGCAGACCGCGTACGACGTGCCGGCGGGTGTCGGACGGCAGGATCACCGCGTCGATGTAGCCGCGCTCGGCCGCCACGTAGGGGTTCAGGAGGGCGTCCTCGTACTCCTGGATCAGCCGGGCCCGGACCGCCTCCAGGTCCTCGCCGTTCGCCTCGGCCTCGGCGATCGTCCGGCGGTGCAGGATGTTGACCGCACCCTGGGCGCCCATGACGGCGATCTGGGCGGTGGGCCAGGCGAGGTTGAGGTCGGCGCCGAGGTGCTTGGAGCCCATGACGTCGTACGCCCCGCCGAACGCCTTGCGCGTGATGACGGTGATGAGCGGGACGGTCGCCTCGGCGTAGGCGTAGATCAGCTTGGCGCCGCGCCGGATGATGCCGTCGTGCTCCTGGTCGACGCCGGGCAGGAAGCCGGGGACGTCGACGAAGGTGATGACCGGGACGTTGAAGGCGTCGCAGGTCCGCACGAAGCGGGCCGCCTTCTCGCTCGCCTTGATGTCCAGGCACCCGGCGAACTGCATCGGCTGGTTGGCGACGATGCCGACCGGCCGGCCCTCGACCCGTCCGAAGCCGGTGACGATGTTCGGCGCGTACAGCGGCTGCGTCTCGAAGAACTCGGCGTCGTCCAGGACGTGCTCGATCACCGCGTGCATGTCGTACGGCTGGTTCGCGCTGTCCGGCACGATCACGTCCAGCTCGCGGTCCTCGTCGGTGACCTCGAGGTCGGCCTCCTCGGGGAAGGCCGGCGGCTCGGAGAGGTTGTTGGACGGCAGGTACGACAGCAGCTGCTTGATGTACTCGATGGCGTCCTTCTCGTCGCCCGCCATGTGGTGGGCGACGCCGGACGTCGAGTTGTGGGTCCTGGCTCCGCCCAGCTCCTCGAAGCCGACGTCCTCGCCGGTGACGGTCTTGATGACGTCGGGCCCGGTGATGAACATGTGCGAGGTCTGGTCGACCATGACCGTGAAGTCGGTGATGGCGGGCGAGTAGACGGCCCCGCCCGCACACGGGCCGACGACCAGGCTGATCTGCGGGATGACACCCGACGCGTGGGTGTTGCGGCGGAAGATCTCGCCGTAGGCACCGAGGGAGGCGACGCCCTCCTGGATCCGGGCGCCGCCGGAGTCGTTGATGCCGATGACCGGGCAGCCGGTCTTCAGGGCGAAGTCCATGACCTTGACGATCTTCTGCCCGTAGACCTCGCCGAGGGCCCCGCCGAAGACGGTGAAGTCCTGGGAGAACACGGCGACGGGCCGGCCGTCGACGGTGCCGTAACCGGTGACGACCCCGTCCCCGTACGGCCGGTTCTTGTCGAGGCCGAAGTTGGTGGAGCGGTGCCGGGCGAACTCGTCCAGCTCGACGAAGGAGCCCTCGTCCAGCAGGAGTTCGATCCGCTCACGGGCCGTCAGCTTGCCCTTGGCGTGCTGCTTCTCGACGGCGCGTGCGGAGCCGGCGTGCGTCGCTTCCTCGATGCGGCGCTTCAGATCCGCGAGCTTGCCCGCGGTCGTGTGAATGTCAGGCTGCTGCTCTTCCGGCTCGGACATCGGGATGCGGCTCCCTGCCTGCTCAAAAGGGGGGACGGTTACTCATCCGTAGCGTAGTGCGGTGCCTCCGCTTCGGCAGTGCGGCGTTTACCACACCTAGGGTGGCTTGCATGACGCCGCGAGATGCATCAGAGCCGAACGGTAGCCGTTGGTCGGACCTGGACCGTCCGCCCCTCAACATCACCGCCCTGCGCCGGGGTCTGGTGCGTGAGGGCGGGCTGTGGTCCGAGGTGGACGTGGTCCAGCGCACCGGCTCCACGAACTCCGACCTGGTCGCGCGGGCTGCCGAGGGCAGGGCCGCCGAGGGCGCGGTGCTCGTCGCCGAGGAGCAGACGGCCGGGCGCGGGCGTCTCGACCGGCAGTGGGCGGCGCCTCCCCGCTCCGGCCTGTTCTTCTCCGTGCTGCTCACGCCGAGCGAGGTGCCGGTGGAGCGGTGGGGGTGGCTGCCGCTGCTCACGGGCGTCGCGGTGGCGACGGGGCTGTCGCGGGCGGCGGGTGTCGACACGGCGCTGAAGTGGCCGAACGACCTGTTGGTCACGGTGGGGGGAGAGGAACGCAAGGCCGGGGGGATTCTGGCCGAGCGGGCGGGTGACGGAGGGGTCGTCATCGGGGTCGGTATCAACGTCACGCTGAAGGAGGACGAGCTGCCGGTGCCCACGGCGGGGTCGCTGGGGCTGGCCGGGGCCGTGAGCACGGATCGGGACCCGTTGTTGCGGGGGGTGCTGCGGGCGCTGGAGGAGTGGTACGGGAGGTGGCGTGCGGCGGGGGGTGACGCGGGTTCGTGCGGGTTGCTGGAGGCGTACGCGGCGGGGTGCGCGACGCTCGGGAGGGAAGTGCGGGCGGAGTTGCCGGGGGATCGGGCCGTGGTGGGGGAAGCGGTTGCGGTCGACGGGGACGGGCGGTTGGTGCTGGCTACGGGGGAGGGGGTGCAGGAGCCTGTCGGCGCCGGGGACATCGTGCACTTGCGGCCTGCTTGACAGGTGCTCGGCCTGGGGCTGGGGGCGGGGCGGTGCGCTGCCGGCGGAGCGGGGTGCCGCTTCTTTGGGACGGGCGCCGCCCCTGGCGGCACGACTGCCCGCAGCCAAGCGGATCGATCAGCCACGGGGACGGTGGGACGACGCCGAATGCGTGTACAACGCCGGGCACCTCACCCCTCCGCTGAACCTGACGGAGTGAGCTGGCGCACACCTGCCGTAGAGTTGAGGCCGGTCGATACATGACCGTGACAGATCGGAAGGGCAGCACGCGTGACCGTCGACGACTCGGGTTCCGGCACGGACGCGCAGGGCGCCGACCCCGGCGAGGATCCGCTCGCCCTGCGTCTGGAACAGCTGATCCTGGGGGCCGAGCGCCGCTACACCCCGTTCCAGGCGGCCCGCAGTGCCGGCGTCTCCATGGAACTGGCCTCCCGCTTCTGGCGGGCGATGGGCTTCGCCGACATCGGGCAGGCCAAGGCGCTCACGGAGGCCGACGTACTCGCACTGCGGCGCCTCGCCGGTCTCGTCGAGGCGGGGCTGCTGAGCGAGGCGATGGCCGTACAGGTGGCCCGGTCCACCGGGCAGACCACCGCGCGGCTCGCCGAATGGCAGATCGACTCCTTCCTGGAGGGCCTTACCGAGCCGCCCGAGCCGGGCATGACGCGCACCGAGGTGACGTACCCGATCGTCGAGCTGCTCCTGCCCGAGCTGGAGGAATTCCTGGTCTACGTCTGGCGGCGGCAGCTCGCCGCCTCGGCCGGACGGGTCGTGCAGGCCGCGGACGACGAGGAGATGGTGGACCGGCGGCTCGCGGTCGGCTTCGCCGATCTGGTCGGGTTCACGCGGCTCACCCGCCGGATGGAGGAGGAGGAGCTCGGCGAGCTGGTCGAGGCCTTCGAGACCACCGCCGCCGACCTGGTGGCCGCGAACGGCGGCCGGCTGATCAAGACCCTCGGCGACGAGGTGCTGTACGCCGCCGACGACGCGGGCACGGCCGCCGAGATCGCCCTGCGGCTGATCGAGACCATGGCGCACGACGAGACGATGCCGGAGCTGCGCGTCGGCATGGCGTTCGGCACGGTGACCACCCGTATGGGTGATGTCTTCGGTACGACCGTGAACCTGGCCTCCCGGCTCACCTCGATAGCTCCGAAGGACGCCGTACTCGTCGACACCGCCTTCGCCGAGGAACTGATCCGCACGCAGGACGCCCCGTCCTCGGAGGCGGAGGCCGCCGAGGAGGCCGCGGCGGCGGAGAAGGAGGGCGAGGAGCCGCCGGCGTACCGGTTCGCGTTGCAGCCGATGTGGCAGCGGCCGGTGCGTGGGCTGGGCGTCGTGGAGCCGTGGCTGCTCATGCGGCGGGACGGCGGCTGAGGGCGGGGGCCTACCGGGGCTGACCGGGGCCGACTGGGGCTCTCAGCGCGGCGGGTCCACGCACAGGCCGATGACCGGCACGCACAGGCCCGGGTCGTCCGGTTTCTTCGGCTTCTCGGGCTCGGGTGCCGGGGCGGGTGCGGTCCGGTTCGGTGGTGAGGGCGGGGTCTGGGCCGGGCGTGGGGCGATGTCGTTGCCTGTGCCCGGCGGTGCCGGGCGATTCGTCGTGTCGGCGGTGGTCGCGGGTCGGGGAGTCGCTGCCGTATGCGCGCCTCGGGTGTCGGTGGAGGTCGACGCGTACGTGGACGGAGCGGGCGAGGCGGCGGCCGGGCCGCGGGTGCCCGGCGACGGGGGCAGGCTGCCCAGGGCGGTGGGCGAGGAAGGTCTCGCCTCGGTGGCGGCGGTGTTCGTGGCCTCGTCCGTGCCGGTCGTGACCGGGTCCGGGCGGGGCTCGGCCTCGACGGTGCCGACGTTGTCGGTGCCGGGTCCGGGGCCGGAGGCCAGGCACGCGAGGCTCAGGGCGCCGGCCGCCAGGGCGAGGCCGCCGGCGGCGAGCAGGGCCTTGCGCGGGCGGGGTCTGCGGTGGCGGCCCCGGGCGCGGGGGAGAAGGGGTCGGTTTCCGCCGCGGCCGGTTCGTAGGGTGTGGCCGGTTCCGGTCGGCGGGGTGCCGGTGCTCCGGTGTTCCGCTGCGGCTTCGGCGGCGTGTTCGTCGTCGTCATAATCCCTCCCCGGTACGCACGCGCCCCCAGTGCGCCGTGGCGGATGCACGCTATGCGCTCCTATGGGCGATCGGGCCGGAGTTGGGGTGATGTCACTCGAACGGGTGGGCGGGGTGGGGGCGCGGGAACCGGGCGCGTCCGCTCTTTCGCGGGCAGGGCGGGACTGCGATGATCGGAGCGGCGATGTTGTTAACCTGCGTTAACCGGAGGGCGTCATGAGTGAAAAGCGGTTCGGGGAGTTCGTGCTGGTGCGGCGGCATGAGCAGGGGCATGTCGCGGAGCTCGTCCTCGACCGGCCCAAAGCCATGAACGCGGTGTCGACGGAGATGGCGCGGTCCGTCGCCGGGGCGTGTGCGGCGCTGGGGGAGGACCGGGACGTACGGGTGGTCGTGCTGACCTCGTCGCATGAGCGGGCGTTCTGTGTCGGGGCCGATCTGAAGGAGCGGAACTCGCTCAGCGATGCGGAGCTGGTGCGGCAGCGGCCGGTGGCGCGGGGGGCCTACACCGGGGTGCTGGAGTTGCCGGTGCCGACGGTGGCGGCGGTGCACGGGTTCGCGCTGGGGGGCGGGTTCGAGCTGGCGCTGGCGTGTGACGTGATCGTGGCGGACCGGACGGCGGTCGTGGGGTTGCCGGAGGTGTCGGTGGGGGTGATTCCCGGGGGCGGGGGGACGCAGCTGCTGCCGCGGCGGGTGGGGGCGGCGCGGGCGGCTGAGCTGATCTTCTCGGCGCGGCGGGTGGAGGCTGCCGAGGCGGGGGAGTTGGGGCTGGTCGATCAGGTGGTGGAGGAGGGGCGGGATCGGGAGTCGGCGTTGGAACTGGCTGCTCGGATCGCCGGGAATTCACCTGTGGGGCTGCGGGCGGCGAAGCGGGCGTTGCGGTTGGGGCAGGGGTTGGATCTACGGGCTGGGCTCGAGGTGGAGGATGCGGCTTGGCGGGCTGTGGCGTTTTCGGGGGATCGGGCGGAGGGGGTGGCCGCGTTCAACGAGAAGCGGCGGCCGGAGTGGCCGGGGGAGTGAGCTGAGGGTCGGTTGCCGGGTGCTGCCGCGTTGGTGCTGGGGTGGGTGGGTCCGCATCCCGGCGTAGCGGGGCGCCGCTTCTTTGGGACGGGAGCCGCCCCAGCGGCACGACTGCCCGCAGTCGGGCCTCCCCGTTCGCCCCGTCAACAGAGCCAAATGGCTGGAAACTGCCTAGCCTGGGGTGATGGGTGAGGACAGGCGGCTCGTGGCTGTCGTCGCGTTGGCTCAGGGGATGGCGGCCGCGCAGGGGTCGCGTGAGGCGTGGCGTGCGGCGGCTGTCGGGGCGTGCCGGGCGCTGGGCGGGAGCTTTGCCGCGCTGTCGGTGTGGGAGCGGGAGCTCGGGCGGCTGAAGGTCCTCGTGAACGTCGGTGAGCTGGCCGACGGGGAAGAGGAGTTCCCGGAGGACGAGTCCTACCCGGTGCACCAGTTCGCGGAGATCACCGAGTTCCTGCATGAGCAGTGGGCCGGTGGCGGGGAGCCGGACGCGTGGGTGGAGACGGCTGAGGGGCCCGCCGCCGGGCGGCGTCCCGGGTACTGCCACCAGCGCGTCGCCGCCCTGCGCCGTCGTGGCCGCGGCTGCTGCGTGGTCGCGCCCATCGTGCTGCACGGCCGGGCCTGGGGCGAGCTGTACGTCGCCCGGCCGGTCGGGGAGCCCGTCTTCGAGCGGGCCGACGCCGACTTCGCCACCGTCCTGGCCGCCGTCGTCGCCGCCGGCATCGCCCAGACCGAGCGGCTGGAGGAGGCCCGGCGCCTCGCGTTCACCGACGCGCTGACAGGGCTGGCCAACCGCCGCGCCGTGGACGTCCACCTGGAACAGGCGATCGAGCGGCACCGCAGGGACGGAGCCGTCGTCAGCCTCGTCGTCTGCGATCTGAACGGGCTCAAGCGCGTCAACGACACCCACGGGCACTCCGTCGGCGACCGGCTCCTGGAGCGTTTCGGCTCGGTGCTGTCGCTGTGCGGGGCCATGCTGCCGGGGGCCCTGGCGGCACGGCTCGGAGGGGACGAGTTCTGTCTGCTCGCAATCGGGCCGCCCGCCGACCAGGTCGTCAAGGCCGCCGGTGAACTGTGCCGCAGAGCAGCGGAGTTGGAGCTCGGGGACGGGGTGGCCTGCGGGGTCGCGTCCACCGAGGACCCGATCGGGCCGGTGCGCTCGGCCCGGCGGCTGTTCCGGCTAGCCGACGCCGCCCAGTACCGGGCGAAGGCCGAGCGGGCCACGCGGCCGGTCGTCGCCGGGCGGGCCGGGCCCGACGACCCCGTCGTGCGGCTCGCGGACGAGCCGTCCCAGGAGGCCAACGGTGAGCGCCGGCGGTTCCGGGGGCGGCACGCGCCGTAGCGGGCGGGCCGTGGCGAGTGGGCTGTGGCATGTGGGCCGTGGTGTGCCTGTGACGTATCGGTAAGGGGTGAACCGGGTCCCCAGTGGTGACATCATCGAATTCACTGCGTACGCTCCTGAATATGGATATGCACACTGTGGTGGTGGGGACGTCCGGGGTGACCGCGTCCGACGTGCTCGCCGTGGCGCGCGGCGGTGCCCGCGTCCAGCTCTCCGAGGAGGCGGTGGCCGCCCTCGCCGCGGCCCGCGAGATCGTGGACGCGCTGGCGGCCAAGCCCGACCCCGTGTACGGCGTGAGCACCGGCTTCGGGGCCCTGGCGACCCGGCACATCAGCCAGGAGCTGCGCGCACAGCTCCAGCGCAACATCGTCCGCTCGCACGCCGCCGGTATGGGGCCGAGGGTGGAGCGGGACGTCGTACGCGCCCTGATGTTCCTGCGGCTGAAGACCGTCTGCTCCGGACACACCGGCGTACGGCCCGAGGTCGCGCAGACCATGGCCGATCTCCTCAACGCCGGTATCACCCCGGTCGTGCACGAGTACGGCTCCCTCGGCTGCTCCGGGGACCTCGCGCCGCTCTCCCACTGCGCGCTCACGCTCATGGGGGAGGGGGACGCCGAGGGCCCCGACGGCGTCGTACGCCCGGCCGCCGAACTCCTCGCCGCGCACGGCATCCAGCCGGTCGAACTGCGCGAGAAGGAAGGTCTGGCCCTCCTCAACGGCACCGACGGCATGCTCGGCATGCTGGTCATGGCCCTAGCCGACCTGGACACCCTCTACCGGTCCGCCGACGTCACGGCCGCCCTGTCGCTGGAGGCCCTGCTCGGCACCGACAAGGTCCTCGCCCCCGAGCTGCACGCCATCCGGCCGCACCCGGGGCAGGCCGCCAGTGCCGCCAACATGCTGGCGGTGCTGAAGGGGTCGGGGCTGACCGGCCATCACCAGGACGACGCGCCGCGCGTCCAGGACGCCTACTCGGTGCGCTGCGCTCCGCAGGTCGCCGGGGCCGGGCGGGACACCATGGCGCACGCCCGGCTGGTCGCCGACCGCGAGCTGGCCGCCGCGGTGGACAATCCGGTTGTGCTGCCCGACGGGCGCGTGGAGTCCAACGGCAACTTCCACGGGGCGCCGGTCGCCTACGTCCTGGACTTCCTCGCCATCGCCGTCGCCGACCTCGGCTCCATCGCCGAGCGGCGTACCGACCGGCTGCTCGACAAGAACCGCAGCCACGGCCTGCCGCCGTTCCTCGCCGACGACGCCGGCGTGGACTCGGGCCTGATGATCGCTCAGTACACGCAGGCCGCGCTGGTGAGCGAGATGAAGCGGCTCGCCGTACCGGCGTCCGCCGACTCGATCCCGTCCTCCGCCATGCAGGAGGACCACGTTTCGATGGGCTGGTCGGCGGCGCGCAAGCTGCGCACGGCCGTCGACAACCTCACCCGGGTCCTGGCCGTCGAGCTGTACGCCGCCACGCGCGCGATCGAACTGCGCGAGGAGCTGACCCCGGCGCCCGCGACGCGGGCGGTCATCGACGCCCTGCGGGAAGCGGGAGTCCAGGGTCCGGGGCCGGACCGGTTCCTGGCGCCCGACCTGGCCGCGGCGGACGCGTTCGTGCGCGACGGACGGCTGCTGGCCGCGGTGGAGACGGTCACCGGGCCGCTTCGGTAAACGGCGCTTCAGTAGGAGAAGGACTGCTCAGTAGGAGAAGCACGGCGTTTTGGTAGAGAAGACCGGCCGGGGCCCCGCCACGCGGCAGGGCCCCGGCCGCGTGACGTCAGAAGCCGAGCCGTTCCCGGCGGACCGAGTACGCGACGAAGCCCGCGCCCAGCGTGAGGAAGAGCGTGCCGCCGATGACGTACGGCGTGCTGTCGAAGCTGCCCGTGTCGGCGAGGCGGGTGCCGGTGACGGAGTCGCCCGCGGTCATGGCCGCGATCCGCGCCTGCTCCGTAACCTGCGGCGACGGGCTCGCCGCGACCGCGTCTCTCACCGGGGAGTCCGACGTCGCGTTGGCGGACGGGACGAACCACAGGGCGCCCAGCAGGGTCGCCGCGGCAGTGGCGGTCAGCAACGGACGGCGAGCGGATGACACGGAATATCGATCCCCTTGTGGCGCTGGCGAATTGGCCGTGTGGGGCGATGTTAGTGAAAGTCGCGGGTCACGGGAAAGTCACGGGAGGTCCTCGACGTACGCTCGCGCCATGAGCACTCCAGAGACATCACGTTTTGTCCGCCTTCGAGTAGAACTCGTTCTTGAGGTCGAGGACGCGGACGGGATCACCAAGGCCGCGCTGCGCCGGATCGCCGACGACGGTGGGATGCCGGCGGCGGAACGGGCCCATGCCGAGAGCGCTGTGACGGAAGACACGGCCGAGGCCCTCGCGTACCTCGTGGACCCGTTCGACCTGGTCAGCCAGGTGCCGGGGGTGGAGCTCCAGCAGGCCTCCTGGAGCAGCGAGCGGATCGACTACGACCCCGATTCGCCGGAGTGGGACCTCGACGAGGATGATGTCGACGACGACAGCGACAGCTGAGGCACTTGGGAAAATAGTGACCCCGGGCGGCAACCGTCGTCCGGGGTCTCCGCGTCTCAAGCAGCGCACCGACCTCATCCGCGCCGTCCGCGCCCGTTCGCCGCGGACGGGCGCGGACGTGGTGATCCCCACACGTGCGCGACATGGGGAACCGGACGAACCGGTCGTAGCGTTGAAAGTTCTCGGCGAGGACTCTCGAGTCCTGACGGGGGCACTTGGGACTTTGACGGGGACACTCGGGGTTTTGGGGAAATCGGCAACGATGGAGAAGCGTGTGATGACGGTCAGCAAGCGGCGCAAGGGCCTGACGGTCGCGTCCGCACTGCTCGGCGGAGTGCTGGTGCTCTCGGCCTGTTCCGGCGGCGGTGACAACGCCTCCGGGAGCGACGGCGGCGACAGCTCCCAGTCCAAGGTCGACGAGGCCGCGGCCAAGAAGGCGTCCAAGGCCCAGATCAAGATCACGCCCGAGGACGGCTCCGACAACGCCTCCATCAACAACTCCGCCACCGTGACCGTCAGCAAGGGCACGCTCACGAGCGTCAAGATGACGACGTCCGACGGCGCGGAGGTCAGCGGCCAGATATCCGCCGACAAGACCAGCTGGAAGCCCAGCACGCAGCTGGAGCGCTCCACCACCTACAAGCTGGCGGCGGAGGCGAAGGACTCCGAAGGCCGCGTCGCCCACGAGAACGCCTCGTTCACCACGGTCTCCCCGGCCAACAGCTTCATCGGCACCTTCACTCCGGACGACGGCACCACCGTGGGCGTCGGCATGCCGGTCTCGATCAACTTCGACAAGGCGATCACCAACAAGGCCGCCGTCCAGAAGGGCATCGAGGTCAGCACGACCAGCGGCCAGGAGGTCGCCTGCCACTGGTTCAACGCCAACCGCATGGACTGCCGCCCCGAGGACTACTGGAAGGAAGGCTCCACCGTCACGCTGAAACTCGCGCTCGACGGTGTCCAGGGCGCCGAGGGCGTCTACGGCGTCCAGCAGAAGACGGTCACCTTCAAGATCGGCCGCAACCAGGTCTCGTACGTCGACGCGAAGACCAAGCAGATGAAGGTCACGCAGGACGGCAAGGTCGTCCGGACGATCCCGATCTCCGCCGGCTCGCCGGAGAACAAGACCTACGAGGGCATCATGGTGATGTCCGAGAAGTTCAAGGAGACGCGCATGAACGGCGCGACCGTGGGCTTCACGGACGACGACGGCAAGGGCGAGTACGACATCAAGGACGTGCCGCACGCCATCCGCCTGTCCAGCTCCGGCACGTTCATCCACGGCAACTACTGGGGCGCGAAGTCCATCTTCGGCAACGTGAACACGAGCCATGGCTGCGTCGGCCTCCAGGACGCGAAGGGCGCGAACGACCCGAACACCCCGGGCGCGTGGTTCTACAACAACTCGATGATCGGTGACGTGGTGGTCGTCGAGAACACCGGCGACAAGACCATCGCGCCGGACAACGGGCTCAACGGATGGAACATGAGCTGGGCCGACTGGAAGGCCGGCTCGGCGGTCTGACGACCCGTACCTTCACATGAGGGAGCCGCCGCCCTGCCCCGAGTCCGGGGTGGCGGCGGCTCCCGTCGTCTCTCCCCCTTCCGTGTCAAGGGGAACACGCGTGCGCAGTCGTCCAGCTCTGTAACGGAGTTCCGGCGGCCGTGTAACAGCCTGCCCACGGATTTCTTACCTCTCTCTCATCTATTGAGTGCCTGATCACCCGTCGGCATACTGCGTGTTCCGGGGGGTGTACGCCCATGCGTACGAGATGACCCCCGGCCGGGTGAACGGGGAATTCGCCCGGTACTTCTGCAAGGGGGAAACTTGCGCAGACAAGTGAAAAGGGCGTGCGCGGCCACGGTCGCCACAGCGGCAGCCGTGGCCCTGGCGGCGGGAATGACCAGCCCGGCGTCGGCGAACGGCGAACGGACGACCGCAGCCGCGCAGCAGGCGTCGGTCGCCGCCAAGCACCGCATCACGCTGATCACCGGTGACCGGGTCGTCCTGGACGCCAAGGGCCGGGTCATCGGCCTGGAGCGGGCCAAGGGACGCGAGGACATTCCCGTCCAGGTCCGCAAGCTCGACGGCCACACGCTGGTGATCCCGGCCGACGCGGCCCGCCTGGTCGCCACCGGCAAGCTCGACCAGCGGCTCTTCGACGTCACCGAGCTCAACAAGTCCGCGACCCGCAAGGCCCAGAAGAAGGGCCTGAAGGTCATCGTCGGCTACCAGGGCAGCGCCGCGGCCACCAAGGCCGACGTCCGCGACGCGGGCCGGCTGAGCCACTCCCTGAAATCCGTGAACGCGGACGCGGTGCAGACGCCGAAGGAGGACGCGCCCGAGCTGTGGGACGCGGTCACCAACGGCGACAAGACCGCCTCCGGCATCGCGCACGTCTGGCTCGACGGCGTCCGCAAGGCCAGCCTCGACAAGTCCGTCCCGCAGATCGGCGCCCCCAAGGCGTGGGCCGCCGGCTACGACGGCAAGGGCGTGAAGATCGCCGTCCTGGACACCGGTGTCGACGCCACCCACGCCGACCTCAAGGGCCAGGTGATCGGCGCCAAGAACTTCACCACCTCGCCCGACACGACCGACAAGGTCGGCCACGGCACGCACGTCGCCTCCATCGCGGCCGGTACCGGCGCGAAGTCCGGCGGCAAGTACAAGGGTGTCGCGCCCGGCGCGAAGATCCTCAACGGCAAGGTGCTCGACGACGGCGGATTCGGCAGCGACTCCGAGGTCCTCGCCGGCATCGAGTGGGCCGCCGCGCAGGGCGCCGACGTCGTCAACATGAGCCTGGGCGGCGGCGACACGCCCGCGATCGACCCGCTGGAAGCGGCGGTGAACAAGCTGTCCGAGGAGAAGGGCATCCTGTTCGCCATCGCGGCCGGCAACGAGGGCGACTTCGGCGAGCAGACCATCAGCTCCCCGGGCAGCGCCGCCGCGGCCCTGACCGTCGGCGCGGTCGACGACAAGGACGTGCTGGCCGACTTCTCCAGCCGCGGCCCCGGCATGGACGGCGCACTCAAGCCCGACGTGACCGCGCCCGGCGTGGACATCACAGCGGCCTCCGCCAAGGGCAACCTGATAGCCGGCGAGGTCGGCGAGAAGCCGGCCGGCTACATGACGATCTCCGGTACGTCGATGGCCACCCCGCACGTCGCGGGCGCCGCTGCGCTTCTGAAGCAGCAGCACCCGGCGTGGAAGTACGCCGAGCTGAAGGGCGCCCTCACCGGCTCCACGAAGGGCGGCACGTACACGCCGTTCCAGCAGGGTTCGGGCCGTATCCAGGTCGACAGGGCCATCAAGCAGTCCGTGATCGCCGACCCGGCGTCGGTGAGCTTCGGCGTCCAGCAGTGGCCGCACACCGACGACAAGCCGGTCACCAAGGAACTGACGTACCGCAACCTCGGTACGAAGGACGTCACGCTGAAGCTGACGTCGACCGCCACCAACCCGAAGGGCCAGGCCGCCCCGGCCGGCTTCTTCAAGCTCGGCGCCACCTCGGTGACCGTCCCGGCCGGCGGCAAGGCCACCGTCCCGTTCACCGTGAACACCAAGCTGGGCGGCACGCTCGACGGCGCCTACTCCTCGTACGTGACGGCGACGGGCGGCGGCCAGACCGTCCGCACGGCCGCGGCGGTGCAGCGCGAGGTCGAGTCGTACGACGTCACGCTGAAGTTCGTCGGCCGTGACGGCAAGCCCACCAAGAACTACAGCGCCGACCTGGCCGCCGTCTCGGGCCTGGGCAAGGGCAAGTTCTTCATGCCGTACGACGCGGACGGCACTGTCACGACCCGTGTGCCCAAGGGCGGTTACGTCCTCAACACGAACATCTACGCGGGCGACGACCCGGAGAAGTTCCAGGGCGCCGACTGGCTGGCCCAGCCCAAGCTGAACGTCACCAAGAACACGACGGTCACGCTGGACGCCCGCAAGGCCAAGCCGGTGAACATCACCGTGCCGGAGAAGACCGCCAAGTCGGAGTTCGCCTACACCGACTACACGGTCGAGACGAAGGACTCCAGCTACGGCTTCGGCTGGATGCTCGACTCCTTCGCCGACATCAACACCGCGCACGTCGGCCCGCAGATCACCGACGGTTCGGTGACCCAGCAGTGGGACGGCCACTGGACCAAGGGTGACAAGGAGCAGTACGACGTCACCGGCGGCGGCAAGGTCAAGCAGCTCGCCACCGGCTACACCAAGCACTACAAGGCGAGCGAGCTCGCCACGGTGAAGGCGGGCCTCGGCGCCGCGGCGAGCGGCAAGAAGGGCTCCATCAGCGCCGTGGGCTGGATGCCGTGGAGCAGCGGCGCCTCCTCGATCGGCATCGAGCAGTCCCTGCCCGGCACGCGGACGCTGCACCTGTCCACCGCGAGCGGCGTGCAGTGGCAGCTCGAATTCGCCCAGTACGGCGGTGTCGACGAGGACGGCTTCCCGGCCGACGAGGCCGGCTACACGCTGGGTACGCAGAAGTACGCCGCCGGCAAGACCTACTCGAAGACCGTCAACACGGCCGTCTTCGGACCGCGGATCAACGGCGATTTCGGCCTCTTCCGTGAGGGCAACCAGCTCTACGGCTCCCTGCCGCTGTTCGCGGACGGCAAGGGCAACGCGGGCTACTCGAAGTTCTCCTCGGTCGACACGACCCTGTACCGCAACGGCAAGAAGGTCGGCAGCAACGACGACCCGCTGTTCGGCGAGAAGGAGTTCAAGGTCCCGTCCGGTGACGCCGAGTACAAGCTGACGACGTCGGTCAAGCGCAGCGTCAAGGTCGCGGCGGCCTCCACCCGCATCGACGCCAGCTGGACGTTCCGTTCCAAGAAGACCTCCGGCCTCAAGCAGCTGCCCGCCTCCACGGCCCGCTTCAACGCGGTCACGGGGCTGGACAGCAAGGTCCCGGCCGGCAAGACGGTCAGCATCCCGGTCACCGTCGAGGGCGCGGCCAAGGGCAGCAACCTGAAGTCGCTGTCGGTGTACGTGTCGTACGACTACGGCAAGACCTGGAAGAAGCTCACCGTCAAGAAGGGCAAGGTCAGCTTCAAGAACCCGGCGAAGGGGAAGGCCATCTCCTTCCACGCCAAGATCGCCGACAAGCAGGGCAACAAGTCGACGGTCTCGATCTACAACGCGTACTACGGCAAGTGAGCCGCAGGGCTCGTCCGCAGGGTGAGCTGTAGGGCTCGTCAGTGAGCGGCCCGCCGGGAGCCTCGGCTTCCGGCGGGCCGCTCGCGTGCGTCAGGCCGGTGGAGGCGAACTCCCCGCCCCCGCCCGGGTCGCGTCCGCGCCCCAGCTCGCCAGCAGCCGCAGCGCCTCCGCCGACTCCGAGCCCGGTTCCGCGTAGTAGGTGATCAGGGACTGCTCGGCGTCGTCGACCAGGCGGAACGTCTCGAAGGACAGGGTCAGGTCGCCGACCAGCGGGTGCCGCATCCGCTTGACGCCGTAGCTCTTCTCCTTGACGTCGTGCGCGGCCCACAGCCGGCGGAACTCCTCGCTTTTCACGGAGAGTTCGCCCACCAGGGCGGACAGCTGCGGGTCGTCCGGATGACAGCCCGCGTCCCAGCGCAGATAGCCGACCATGTCGGACGCCTTCCGCTCCCACTCCACGTACAGCTCGCGGTACTCCGGATTCAGGAACACCAGCCGCGCCCAGTTCCGCTCCGGCGCCGGCAGTTCCCCCAGTCGCCGAAGAGGGCAGCGGCCATCCGGTTCCAGGCCAGGATGTCCGAGCGGCGCCCGACGATGTACGCCGGGACGGTGTCGATCGAGTCCAGCAGATGCCGCAACGTCGGCCGTACCTGCTGGGTCCGCGTCGCCGGCTTCTTCTTGTGCTGCTTCGGCTTCGCCAGGTGCGTCAGATGGGCGTGCTCGGCGCCGGTCAGCCGCAGGGCGCGCGCGATCGCGTCCAGCACCTCCGCCGAGACGTTGCGCCCGTTGCCCTGTTCCAGCCGTGTGTAGTACGCCACGGACACCCCGGCCAGCTGGGCCAGCTCCTCGCGGCGCAGCCCCGGCACCCGCCGCCGCCCGAAGTCGGGCAGCCCCACGTCCTCCGGCTTCAGCCGGGCACGCCGGGTGCGCAGGAACTCACTGAGGTCGGCACGCCGGTCCAGGCCCCCGCCGGTCTCCGCTGCGGGCTCCTGTACGGGTTCGGGCTGTTCGTCCATGCCCTCCAGTATTCACGGTCGTACGCACAGGAGCCTGACCTCACCAGTGGTACGCACGCTGTGCGTACGCAAAACCGTGGTCTGGGTAGACGCTCGCGGGTTTGGCACGGTGGTGATCGTGCCCGGTCAGAACATCCAGAAGGCAGCCGGGCACGGAACCCTGCTAGGAGAACCCCCGGCATGACCACTGTTGCTGCGTACGCCGCCCCCGCGCCCAAGGCTCCCCTGGAGCGCACCACCATCGAGCGCCGCGAGGTCGGCGCGTTCGACGTCCTGATCGACATCAAGTTCGCCGGAATCTGTCACTCCGACATCCATCAGGCCCGCGAGGGCTGGGGCGAGGCGATCTTCCCGATGGTTCCCGGCCACGAGATCGCCGGTGTCGTCTCCGAGGTCGGTCCGGGCGTCACGAAGTTCGCCGTCGGCGACCGCGTGGGCGTCGGCTGTATGGTCGACTCCTGCCGCGAGTGCGAGAACTGCAAGGCCGGACGCGAGCAGTACTGCGTCCAGGGCAACGTCCCGACGTACAACGGCATCGGCAAGGACGGCGAGCCCACCTACGGCGGCTACTCGCAGAAGGTCGTCGTCGACGAGAACTTCGTCGTCCGCATCCCCGACGGCCTCTCCCTCGACGTCGCCGCACCGCTGCTGTGCGCCGGCATCACCCTCTACTCCCCGCTCAAGCGCTTCGGCGCCGGCCCCGGCAAGAAGGTCGCGATCGTCGGCCTGGGCGGCCTCGGCCACATGGGCGTGAAGATCGCGCACGCGCTGGGTGCCGAGGTGACCGTGCTGTCGCAGTCCCTGCGCAAGCAGGAGGACGGCCTGAAGCTGGGCGCCGACCACTACTACGCCACCAGCGACCCGAAGACCTTCGAGGAACTGGCCGGCACCTTCGACCTGATCGTCTCCACGGTCTCGGCGCCGCTGGACTTCGGCGCCTACCTCTCGCTGCTGAGGACCGAGGGCACGCTGGCCAACGTCGGCGCCCCCGAGGAGCCCATCGCCCTCAACCTCTTCTCGGTGATCGGCGGCGGCAAGACCCTCGCCGGTTCCATGATCGGCGGCATCGCGGAGACCCAGGAGATGCTGGACTTCTGCGCCGAGCACGGCCTCGGCGCCGAGATCGAGCTGATCCGCGGTGACCAGATCAACGAGGCCTACGAGCGGGTGGTCGCCAGCGACGTGCGCTACCGGTTCGTGATCGACACCGCGACCATCTGAGACCGACGGCTTTCGCTGAGACCGACGGCTTCGCATCCGCCCTGAGGGCCCCGGCAGCGCGCCGGTGCCCTCAGGGCGTTCGTGATGCACGAGGAGGCTCCTGCGGGGTACTCCACACGGGGGGAGTGCACCAGGGGTTCGCCAGGTACGTCAGGGGAGGCCCACCATGACCGTGCAGCTGAACCACACCATCGTCGCCGCACACGACAAGCGCGTCTCGGCCCGGTTCCTCGCCGACATCCTGGGGCTGGACGTGAGTCCGCCCTACGGCCCGTTCCTCCCGGTCGAGATCCCCAACGGCGTGACGCTCGACTACATGGACAGCCCCGGCGCCATCACGCCGCAGCACTACGCCTTCCTCGTCTCGGAGGACGAGTTCGACCAGATCTTCGCCCGGATCCGGGAGGCCGGTCTGACGTACTGGGCGGATCCGTTCCACAGCCGTCCCGGCGAGATCAACCACAACGACGGCGGACGCGGCGCGTACTTCGACGACCCCGACGGCCACCGCCTGGAGATCATCACACGGCCGTACGGCAGCGGCGGCTGAGCCCGCGCACCCCGCTCGTCACATCTTCGCGCCGCCCCTCGTCACGGCGAAGGCGACATCAGAAGGCGAAGAGCTGGGGAGCAGCCATGACATCACCGATCCTGGTCACCGGCGGCACGGGCACCCTGAGCGGCCACGTCCTGCCGCTGCTGCGCGCGTCCGGCCACGACGTACGGGTCCTCACCCGGTACGCCCGTCCCGCCACGGACGGCGTCGAGCACGTCACCGGCGACCTGCCGAAGGGCGAGGGCGTCGAGGCCGCCGTCGACGGCGTGGAGACCGTGCTGCACCTGGCGGGCGGCCCCAAGGGCGACGACGAGGCGACCCGCACCCTGGTGCGCGCCGCGTCCCGGGCCGGCGTACGGCACCTTCTCTACATCTCGGTCATCGGCGCGGACCGGGTCCGACTGGCCTGGATGCGGACCAAGCTGGAGTCGGAGCGGGCCGTCGCCGACTCCGGCATCCCATGGACGACCCTGCGCGGCCCAGTTCCACGACCTGGCGCTGACCATGGTCGAGAAGATGGCGAAGCTGCCGGTCTTCCCGGTGGCCTCCGGCTCCAGCCGGTGGACTCGCGGGAGGTCGGCCCGCCTCGCGGAACTCACCCTCGGCGACCCGTCGGGCCTCGTCGCGGACATGGCGGGACCGGACGTCCACGACCTCGCAGCCCCTGGCCCGCCCCTACCTCCGCCTGCGCGGCCGGCGCCGCCCGATGCTGCCGGTGCGGATTCCCAGGAAGGCGGGGCGGGCGTACCCGGCGGGGGCGAACCTGACGCTGGAGGGGGCGGAGGAAGGGAAGCGGACCTGGGAGGAGTTCCTTCAGGAGAGGCTGGGCCAGAGGGTGTTTGACCCCCAAGGCGTCACCCGGAGCGACTCGGCCGGTCCTGCTCGCCGAAGGTCCACACGGCACGGGCCCCCGGACCGACGACGAGGGCCGAGTGACCGATCCGCTCCTCGTGCCGGTACGACACCGGACTGTTCAGCGACATCTCGACCTGCCGCAGTCCCACCTGGTCGACGGGCACGGCGTCGAAACGCAGCGTGGTGCCGCCGCCCTTCGCGACGGCGCCGCCGCGCAGGGACCGTACGGTGAATCCGCCGGCCTTCAGCAGCGGCACCGTATTGGCGAGGTCCCGGGCGGTCACCGCGAGGCGGATGCCGGTCACGTCCCGCATCAGGTGGTCGCGGTAGCCGTCGGACAGGTAGCGCTCCCGGCCCACGTCACCGGGGTGGGCGGCGGGCTCGGTGTTGCCGCGCGGGTCGGCGAAGTACTCCGGCCGGTACTCCATGCCCCAGGCGCCGAAGAGGTCGTACTGGTCGGTGGTGAAGACGGCGTCGAACCAGGGCACCGGGACGCCGTCGCCGAAGTCGCGGGTCTGCCGGAACTCGACGGGGTCGCTGACCCCCACCTCGCGCAGCCGCGCGATCACCCTCGCCAGGTCGCCTTCCCGCTCGGTCGAGACGCCCATGCCGGTGGCTCCGAGGGTGCCGCCCTTGCCGGGGAGGTCGCCGACCCCGAACAGCTCGAGATAGGTCTCGCGGCCCGTCAGATAGCGGCCGGTCCAGGTCTGCCCGCCGGAACCGGTCGTGGTGCGGACCTGGACGTTGGCGAAGTCCCGCAGATAGGCGGAGTGCTCGATGGCGTCGGCGGTCTCCCGGTCGAGGACGCCGTAGGCGTGGTTGCAGAACAGGAGCTGCCGTCCGCCGTCCCCCGCCTGCGCGGAGCTCACCCCGCCCTGCGCCACCCCCGCGAGGGCCAGGGCGACGACCATGATCACCCGTAATGCTCCTGACCGTCATGCGGAGGAGCGTAGAGCGGGAGGAATCGGTTCGCTGGGGATTGAGGCCTTTGTCAGGAGCCCACGGGCGGAGGTCCCTGGGACAAGGCCCTTGAGTCAGGGGCTCTTTGACAGAGGCCCTCGGTCAGGGGGCTCCTGACCGCCCATGTCGAGGCGGAACGGCGGGTACTGGTCGGTCATCAGGGCGGCGTAGGCGGTCACCCGGGCGCACCAGCGCGCGAGGCCGAGCAGGAAGTCGAAGAGGTGCCGCGGATAGCGGGCGGTGAACAGCAGGACGACCACCGCGACCAGGGAGAGGAACGGCATCAGCCCGCTGCCCCGCCAGCCGTCCCCGTCGTCCCAGTCCCAGCCGCCGCCCACGAACATCGCGACGACGATGTACTGCGGGATCGCCAGCAGCCACCACTTCACCAGGACCAGGCCGCGCGAGAGCCGCTCGGGATGGGCGACGTCGAAGCGGGCCGGATAGTCGGGCACGTCGGCGAGGGTGAACGGCGGGTACCGATCGGTGCCGAGCGCGGTGTGGGCGTAGTAGCTGACCCGCCAGTTCCACCGCAGCACGCCGACGTTGAAGTCGAAGAGCGACCGGGGGTACCGGGCGGTGAACAGGATGGCGAAGAACGCGACGACGCTCACGAGCACGAACGCGATCCACAGGAAGAACAGGACGATGTAGTGCGGGATGGCGAGCAGCCACTTCACCAGCCACAGCCATCGGGACAACCGGGCGTCGAGGGACGCCTCGAGACGCACGGGAGACGCGGTGACAGGAATCATGGAGCGGAACTCCCTTCACTCGCAGGCTCGCAAGCGAGAAGGAGCCCCGCGACCTGGGCGGGGCCGTTCGCGCGTCCGGAACCGTTACGACGGCACGGGGGCGGCGCTGTCCGGCTCGTCCGTGGCGTCCGGTTCCTGCGGCGGATCGCCGAGCTGCTCGTGCACGTAGTTCCAGACCACCGCGATCAGTGCCGCGACGGGGACGGCCAGCAGGCTGCCCACGATGCCGGCCAGATTGCCGCCCAGTGTCACCGCCAGCAGCACCACGGCCGCGTGCAGGCCGAGCCCACGACTCTGGATCATGGGCTGGAACACGTTGCCCTCGAGTTGCTGCACCCCGACGATGATGGCCAGCACGATCAGCGCGTCCGTCGGGCCGTTGTAGACGAGCGCGATGAGGACCGCGACGAAACCGGCGAACAGGGCGCCGATGATCGGCACGAACGCGGAGACGAAGGTCAGC
This sequence comes from Streptomyces sp. DG1A-41, assembly GCF_037055355.1. Classification (GTDB taxonomy): domain Bacteria; phylum Actinomycetota; class Actinomycetes; order Streptomycetales; family Streptomycetaceae; genus Streptomyces. The sequence continues at coordinate 5,836,561 of NZ_CP146350.1, forward strand.
ACCGCCAGTGGGAGCACCAGCGGTACGCCCAGGATCCACAGGCCCAGGCCGATCAGGACGGCGTCGAGCAGGCCCACGGCGGCCTGGGACCGCACGAAGGCGCCCAGCGTGTTCCAGCCGCGGTCGAACACGGTCGGGACGTCGGTGGCGAGCCGGCCGGGCAGCTGACGGGAGAGCCACGGCAGGAACCGCGGGCCGTCCTTGAGGAAGAAGAACATCAGGAAGAGGGCGAGCACGGCGGTGACGACCCCGTTCACCACGGTGCTCACTCCCGTGACGACAGCTCCCACCATGCTGCCGAGACCCTCCTGAGCGCGGGCGACCGCGCTGTCGAAGGCCTTGTTGATCTGTGCGTCCCCGATGTTCAGCGGCGGCCCGGCGGCCCACTCGCGCAGCTTCTGGATGCCCTCGACCACGCCGTCGGTCAGCTCACCGGACTGGGACGCCACGGGCACGGCGATCAGCGCCACGACACCCGCGGCGACCAGCAGGAACAGCACGGTCACGACGGACGCGGCGAGCGCGGGCGGCCACCCGCGGCGACGCAGGAGACGGGCCAGGGGCCAGGTCAGCGTGGTCAGCAGCAACCCGACGACGAGCGGCCACACAACCGACCACATCCGGCCCAGCAGCCACAGAGCCACCGTCAGCATCGCGAGCACCAGCAGCAACTCTGCGGAGACACGTGCCGATATCCGGAGCGCGTCACGGGTCTTCGTGGAACTCAAGGGCGCAGTCACGGAGGCACCTTATTGCCCCTGCGCCCCACGGGGCTCCGATGGTGCCGCTGTTACCCCCGCGCGTCACAAGCGTCCGGCGCTCATCCGTCGGCCTCGGCCACGCCGATCGGGCAGGACACGCCCGTCCCAGCGAGCCTGCGCTGCCATGTGACCCGTGGCGTCTCTGGAGCGTGGGGACCTCAGCGATGTCCCTTCGGCGGGGTTGCCTTCCACGCGCGGTCGAGGGAGTCGTCCCAGGTGCCGTCCCGATCAAAGCTCGCTGCCCGACAGCCTCGCGACATGGGCGGAGCTGCATCGTGGCGCCAGGCGGAATCGCCCACTCGCATGATCGAGTGTGCACAGTGACGGCACACGGCCTCCCTCACGAGCTTGGTCGCGACGCGTTCGGCTTCCGCCGAGGCTTCAACCACCAGCTCGTCAAGGCGACGCAGCACTTCGTGTCCACTGAGGTTCGCGTCGTCAGCGAGAATCTGTCTCACGATTCGTCGAGCTTCCCGTACAACGCGTACGTGGTCTTCGGTGGCCGCCAAGAGCGCAGCGTCCCTCATGTGTCCCCCAGTAGGTGTTGGTGCTGTCCGTTCCCACGCTAGAGCCACGGACTGACAGCGGCGCCTGTTCTCGTAGATCCTCATGCGGACATCACGGCGCGTAGTAGGCGGCGTACCAAGCCGCGTGCCCTGACGGAGAAGTCCGCATGACTGCGCGCGGTCGGTTTCTCGCCCTCCGGGGAGACCACCGCCGTAGCGACGAGCAGCGACAGGCGATCGCTTGCCGCCCCCACCGACAACAGCACAAACGGGAACAGCTCGGCTGAGACGGGACAGGAACGACGAGATCAGGTCGTGGGGCATCGATGTCCCGCTCGTCGTCGCCGACGGCGGCTACGGCGATGCGGCAACCTTCCGCCTCGGCCTGGAAGAACGCGGGATGAGCTACGCGGTCGGCATGTCACCACGACCACCGCCCAGCCGGAAAGCGGCACAGCCACACACCCCGCCATATGGCGGTCGCGGCCCGAGCGTCGGTCGGGGCGGGGGCGCTTCACGCATCTCCGGGAGCCTTATCCGGTGGCCACTGCGGCAGCTGTGTTGTGCGTTGGTTCGCCGTTCCCCGACGTCATTGCAACCGGTGTTCGCAGCAATGTTCTGGCGATCGGCACGGTCGTCGCCCCGTTGCCGCGGACTCACCCTCGATCCGCCCCTCGCCGGAGGATCTGATCCTCGAACCACGGAGCACTCCTTGTGAGCTCCCACCATCCCCACTGGGAGCAGGACAGCCCCGGGGACGCGCCGTGGACCGACTGAGCGAAGATCCACCGCTGCTCGGCTTCTGCCGCCGAACTCTCAGTTGGCGCCACCAAGGCTGCGGATCATCCGGCTCCACAGGTGCGTCTGGCAGCGCCGAAAAGACGCCGGCCTTTGCGTGCCAGCTGCGGAACACGCTACGGAAGATCGGGTGGGGCTCGTGCGGCAGGGGGCCCCTCAAAGAAGACACTGTGCTCTCCTTCGCTTTTTCCGTGACCGTTAACGTGACCGTTAACGTGATTCTTGCTCAGGGGAGCGGATTCCGTCAACGCCCGCCGCCAGACGGCTCACGATCCGCCGGTGGCGTTCTGGCGCTGCCTTGCTCTCGTGGCAGTGCCGGGCTGGTGATGGCGCGGCAGGCCGGTGAACCTGATTGACTTGGACACAGGGCGGCACAGGAACAGAAGTGAGTGGGCAGCGTGGCCGGACAGCGGGAAACGGAAGACCAGCGGGCGCGGGGTGTGAGAACCGTCAAGCGCGTCACGCTCCGCGACGTTGCTCAGGCGGCAGGCGTGTCCCATCAGACCGTCTCCCGGGCGATCAACGGCAAGGGGGAGATCGACCCGGCCACTCAGCAACGCGTGCTCGATGTCGCAAGGCAGTTGCGGTACCGGCCCAGCCGGTTCGGCCGGGGGCTGGTCCGCCCGGACGTCGTATCCGTCGGGCTCATCGTCCCCGACGTGGTCAACCCCTTCTTCCCAGAGTTCGTGGCAGGAGTGATTGCGGCCGCGAACGAACGCGACTGGCAGGTGCTCGTGGCCAGCACCGAGAACGACCGGTCCCGGGAACTGGCCTTGGTCCGCTCACTCGGCCAACAGGTTGACGCTCTTGTCGGCTACATCAGCCATCCCGATGCGCAGCTCGAGCCGTACGTGGGCACCGTGCCGCTGGTCATAGTCGATCGCGGGTTGGACTCGTCGAACCACGCGTTGGTCCACATCGACACCGCGACCGGAATCCGGGCCGGGCTGCAGCACCTCATCGACCGGGGTCACCGCCGGATCGGCATGATCGACTGCGAGTGCTTGAGCGCCCCGATGGTCCGGCGCCGCACCTTCCTCGACGTCGTCAGCGAACACGCGCTGCCGGTCGACGAGGGCTGGGTTGTCATGGGTGAGCAGTCCCCGGCCGGGGGCGCCGCCGCTTTCGAGGCGCTGTACGCCGCGCGCCCAGACCTCACCGCCGTGGTCGCCTTCAACGACCTGGTTGCGATCGGCGCGCTCCGGGCCGCCCGCCGGCTCGGCGTCCAAGTACCGGACGACTGCGCACTGGTCGGCTACGACGGGCTGAGCGTCGTCGATCTGGTCGACCCGCCACTGACCACCCTCCACCTCGACAAGCGACGGCTGGGCGAACTGGCCATCCACCAAGTCGACCAACTCCTCGCAGGCGAACTGCCACCCCCTATCGTCCTGACACCAAGCTTGAATGTCGGCGGCACGACGTGACCCACCCTTGCCCTCGATCCGTCAGCGGGGGCCGGTCGCTGAGTGGCTTGGTGGTTCGCCCGTAAAGTTCCCTGACGTCGAGGGCGGGCCGTCGCGTGACGCTGCGGCTGCGCCGGGTTCCCCGGGCCCGGGGTGGTGCGGGTCTCCTCCGTTTCGCACAGCGCTCATCTACTCAGGCCTGGACGAGTGGGGGCTGCGCGGGGGAGTCGAGCCGTGGCACCGAACAGGACGCTGTGTCACGGCTCGCCCTCGTCATCAAGTGCCAGCGCTCGCACCACGGGCTACCTGTCGGTTACCTCGGGTGCCGACGCGATGCCGGTCGGGCAGGACGCCCCCCAGTTCGTCTCGAACGGGTCACTTAGCTTGACCCCCGTCCCGCCGATGCCGCAGTAACCCGCCGGGTTCTTGTCCAGGTACTGCTGGTGGTAGCCCTCCGCCGGGTAGAACGGGCGGCCCTCCGCCTGGACGATCTCCGTGGTGATCTCGCCGTAGCCGGAAGAGGTGAGGACCTTCTGGTAGGCGTCGCGGGAGGACTTGGCGGTGGCCGCCTGCTCGGGGGTGTGGGTGTAGATCGCCGAGCGGTACTGCGTCCCCACGTCGTTGCCCTGGCGGAAGCCCTGCGTGGGGTCATGGGACTCCCAGAACGTCTTCAGGAGGCCCTCGTACGAGATCAGCTTCGGGTCGTAGACCACGCGGACGACCTCCGTGTGGCCGGTCAGGCCCGAGCAGACCTCCTCGTACGTCGGGTTCTCCGTGTAACCGCCCTGGTAGCCGACCAGGGTCGTCCACACCCCAGCCGGGAGCTGCCAGAACTTGCGCTCGGCGCCCCAGAAGCAGCCCAGGCCAAAGTCGGCGGTCTCCAGGCCCTCGGGGTAGGGGCCAAGCAGCGGGTTGCCGAGGACGGTGTGGCGGTCGGGGACCGAGAACACCGGCTCCGGGCGGCCGGGCAGCGCCTGCTCGGGGGTCGGCAGCTGGGGCGTACGGCTGTGCAGGAACATGCGGTCTCCAATCGGCACGACACCCACGCGGGGCGACGCCAGGTTCAACGTGTGGGGGGTGGAGGGAATTCCGCCTGGGCCCCGCGTCTCGGGTGGCCGGGAACTCCCCTGGCGTACTCCCTCTGCCGTGCCGGGGCCGGCGTCTTGTTCGGTTTGGAGCCCCCGTGTCGTGCGGTCGGAGCCGTAGCTCGGGCGGCTGGGATCTGCCTCTGGGGGCGTTCGGGGCCGGCGTCTTGGACGGCATGGGCCCCGCGTCGGGTGGCGGGAGCCGGTCTCTCGGGCGGTCGGAGCCGCGTCTCGGGGTGGACAGCGCCCGCGTCTCGCGAGGCCGGAGTCACGTCTCGCGCGGCGGGATCGGTGGCTTGGGTGGCCGGGTCTGGTGTCTCGGGTGGCCGTGACCGGCGTCTCGCGCGGGCGGAGCCGCATCTCGGACGGCCGGGGCCCGTGCCTGGAGGCGGCCGGGCCCGAGCCCCCCCGCACGATCTGGCACGCGTCTGGCACGGGCGCGGCCGTCTGGCCTGTGCGCTCGCCGCGCCGGCGACCACCCTCGGGTGGCGGAAGCCGGCGTCTCGGGTGGTCGGGACCCGTCTCAGTGTGGGGCCCGCGTCTCGCGCGGCGGGATCGGTGGCTCGGGTGGCCGGAGCCCGCGTCTGGGGGCGGTCGAGCCCGCCTACCGGGTGGTCGGAGCCCGTCTCAGTGCGGGGCCCGCGTCTCGCGCGGCCGGAGTCACCGTCTCGCGCGGCCGGAGCCCGCGCCTGGGGGAGGCCGGAGTCCGCCCACCGGGCGGCCCGGGGCCCGTCTTCAGTGCGGCAGGCTCGCCGGGTTGCCGCCGTTCGCCTCGTAGCCCGCCACCGCCAGTGCCCGGTACACCGCGAACTCCGCCGCGGGGTCGGCGGAGAGGGTCCAGGGGAGGGCGCCGACATGGCCGTCGATGTGCACCAGCTGGTTCATGGCCTCCGCCCAGCGCTCGCTGCGGACCAGGAAAAAGACCAGCATGTGCCGCACATGCGCCAGCATCGGGTCGTCGGGGCGGGCCGAGTGCACCGCGTGCAGCGCGCCGTGGACCGCCTTCGTGACGACCTCGGTCTGCCAGAAGCTGCTGACCAGGGTCACCTCCGGGAGGTGCTCGAACACCGCGAAGAGAGGCATCGCCGCCAGCAGGGAGCCCTTGGGCGCACGGGCCGCCGCGGCCTCCGCGAACTCGTACGCCAGCTCACGCGAGCCGTGCCACTTCTCGCACCAGTAGTGCAGCGCGGCCAGGTGCGCTCCCATGTGTGCCGGGGCGCGGTCCAGGATCTTCAGCCAGAGCTGCTCGAAGTCCTTCTGCGAGTAGCCCAGCCCGCGGGCCACCGACAGCTCGACGATGTACGGGATCGGGTCGCCGGGGGCCAGCAGCGCCGCCTCGCCGCACGCCGCCTTCGCCTCCTCCATGATGATCCGGAACTCGTCCGTCCCGGGCGTGGCCGTCCGCCACGCCTGCTGCACCAGGAACTCGGCGTGCACCGCCGCGCCGCCCGCGTCCTTGGGCGCCTCGGTCCGCCACACCCGCAGCCACTGCCCGCCCGGCGCCTCGCTCACCCCGCCGGGCCGCTGGGAGAGCTCCAGCGAGGCCGCACCCGCGAAGGCCTGCACACGCTGCCAGCGGCGCTCGCCCTCCGTCTCCGTGCCCGCCAGGAGCTGCTGCGCCGCGCGATAGTCCTGCGTGCGCTGCACCACGTCAAGGACGTCCAGCAAGTCCTGGTCGGGGCCGGGCATACGGATGTCCAGCTCCTCCTCGCGGACGAAGCCGTAGTTCGCCGGGTCCGCGGCGTCCGGGTGGTCGGGCGAGACCAGCCCGATCGCGGCACCGCGCCTGCGCCGCAGGAAGGGAAGCAGCACGAAGCCCAGCATGACCAGTGCGATCAGGACCCAGAGAATCTCCATGCAACAAGCGAACCAGACCGCGCCGACAATTGGCCAACCTGGGTCCCGAACCTGTGGAAAACTCGCCGAACCGCACCCGCCGCCCTTGGAAAACCCGGCTCCGGTGCCCGTGTCGCCTCGTCCCCCGGCACTCAGCGCGTCGGCGCACTACCCTCGGTGCCCATGAGCGACAGGCACATCAGTCAGCACTTCGAGACGCTCGCGATCCACGCGGGCAACACCGCCGACCCCCTGACGGGCGCGGTCGTCCCGCCGATCTACCAGGTCTCGACCTACAAGCAGGACGGCGTCGGCGGCCTGCGCGGCGGCTACGAGTACAGCCGCAGCGCCAACCCGACCAGGGCCGCGCTGGAGGAGAACCTCGCCGCCCTGGAGGGCGGCCGCCGCGGTCTCGCGTTCGCGTCCGGGCTGGCGGCCGAGGACTGCCTGCTGCGTACGCTGCTCAGCCCCGGCGACCACGTGGTCATCCCCAACGACGCCTACGGCGGCACGTTCCGCCTGTTCGCCAAGGTCGTCGCGCGCTGGGGCGTGGAGTGGTCGGTCGCCGACACGAGCGACCCGGCCGCCGTACGGGCCGCCATCACCCCGAAGACCAAGGCCGTGTGGGTGGAGACCCCCTCCAACCCGCTCCTCGGCATCACGGACATCGCCGCCGTCGCTCAGGTCGCCCGGGACGCGGGCGCCCGCCTCGTCGTCGACAACACCTTCGCCACGCCCTACCTCCAGCAGCCGCTCTCGCTCGGCGCGGACGTCGTCGTGCACTCGCTGACCAAGTACATGGGCGGCCACTCGGACGTCGTCGGCGGCGCGCTGATCACGGACGACCCGGACCTGGGCGAGGAGCTGGCCTTCCACCAGAACGCGATGGGCGCGGTCGCCGGGCCCTTCGACTCCTGGCTGGTGCTGCGCGGCACCAAGACGCTCGCGGTGCGCATGGACCGGCACAGCGAGAACGCCGCCAAGGTCGCCGACATGCTCACCCGGCACGCGCGCGTGACGAGCGTCCTGTACCCGGGCCTGCCGGAGCACCCCGGTCACGAGGTCGCCGCCAAGCAGATGAAGTCGTTCGGCGGCATGGTCTCCTTCCGCGTGGCGAGCGGCGAGGAGGCGGCCGTCGAGATCTGCAACCGCGCCAAGGTGTTCACTCTGGGCGAGTCCCTGGGCGGCGTCGAGTCGCTGATCGAGCACCCCGGCCGCATGACGCACGCCTCCGTGGCCGGCTCGCTCCTGGAGGTGCCCGGCGACCTGGTGCGGCTGTCCGTCGGCATCGAGAACGCCGACGATCTGCTGGAAGACCTTCAGCAGGCGCTCGGCTAGGACGCCCCGGCGGGGTCACCAGCCGGTGAGGGGTGGAGTCGTGTCCGACGGCGGCTCCACCCACGGGCGGGCGCTCAGCGCCCACACGGTGAACGCCACGGCCGCCGCGAACACCAGCAGCCACAGCAGGCGCCGCGCGACCGTCCTGCGCCGCAGCATCCGGCCGCCCCGGCGCACCGCCTCCGTGTGGATCTCGGGCGGCACGGACGGCGACGACGCCTGCTCCAGCAGCCGCCGAACGGCCGCCTCACGGTCGTTCCCTCTCATGCCCGCCTCCGCTCGCCGGGACGGCGCTCGCACTCACCGAGGCGGCTCTCACCGAGGCGGCTCCGGCCGAGGGGGCTCATGACGGCACCGCCTTCGCGGCCGTCGCCGTCGGCGCCGGGCCCCGCGAGCGGTGCAGCAGGGTCGTCGTCGCCCGGTGGCGGATGGCCCGTACGCGCTCCGTGGACAGGCCGAGCAGGGCCGCCGTCTGCTCCTCGGCGACGCCTTCGTAGAGCCGGAGCACCAGGATCAGGCGCTCCTGCGGGGTGAGCGGGGCCAGGGGACTCGCCGGATGCGGTCGGGAGCGGCCGAGACCGCCGTAGTGGTGCCAGGCGCCGCGCGCGAAGCGGGTGGCCAGGTACTGCCGCGTGCGGTCGTACGGATCCTCGCCGCGCAGCCGGTCCCAGCACGCGTACGTGTGCGCCAGCGACAGGGTCAGCAGGCGTCGCGCGCGGGGGTTGTCGTCCGGGGCCTCCGCGGTGAGCAGGGTCGCGGTGTGCAGCAGCCGCCCGGCCGCGCCCGCGACGAACGCCTCGAACTCCCGGGCTCGACGGGTTGCCCGGGACGCATGCCGTTGTCGCATCGCGCCTCCCGCCCGACGGCGACCCTGAGGATGCGGGCCCGGCCGGGTACGGCGCGACGGCCGCGTACGACGGGCACCCGGTCTCATATCAGGCCAGGGGCGGCCCCGCGGTCAAGAGCCGCGCACCGGGTCGGGACGGCGGATGCCCGGCCGGCCCGTCGCCGAGCCCCCCGGACCCGGCCGCCACTGCCACACGAGCGTCGCGCCCGCCCCCTCCGTCTGCCACGCGCGCGTGGTGGGCACGTTCCGTGCGGGCGGCCCCTGGAGCGTGAACGGCGCTCGGAAGCCGCGTCGTACGGTGTTCAGGACGGCGACTGCGCCTCGGGCCCCGGTACCCCGGACGCTGCCATGCGGGCGGACAACGCGCTGTTGAAGCGCGTGAGGAGCGAGCAGAACGCCTCGCGCTCCTCCGGCTCCCAGTCCTCGGTCAGCTCGGCCATCAACTGCCGCCGCGACGAGCGAACTTCCTCCAGCCGCGCCTGCCCGCGCGGGGACAGCTGGAGGACCACCGCCCGCCCGTCCTCGGGGTGCGACGTGCGCTTGACCAGGCCGGTGTCGACGAGCGGAGCCACCTGCCGGGTGACCGTCGACGAGTCGATCCCCATGCTCGCGGCGAGCGCCTTGACACCCATGGGGCCTTCCTTGTCGAGACGGTTGAGCAGCAGGTACGCGGCGCGGTCCATGGAGTTGCGCACCTGCCCGACCCCGCCGAGCCGGGTCTGTTCCGCACGGCGGGCGAACACCGCCACCTCGTGCTGGAGGGTGTCGAGAAGACCGGTGTCACCGACGGTCGTCATGTCCATCGACATTTCAGGTGTTGTGGGCATGGCCGGGGGCTCACTTCGTGGAGGGCTGGCTGATTGGGGGACAGGGTACGCGGCCGGGGCGAGGGCCGTACCGGTGCTGCGCAAAGCGGGTCTCGGAGGTTGGTCACAACGGCGGTTCCCGCCCGTGAACTGCGATGCTGGAGTCATGAGCTACAGCACGGCTGACTCCTTGCGGCCCGTCACCCTCGACGACGTACGCGGCGCCCAGAAGATGCTCTCGGGCGTGGCGCGGGTGACCGCGATGGAGGGCAGCAGGTACCTGTCCCAACTGGTCGGCGCGCCCGTGCATCTCAAGTGCGAGAACCTCCAGCGGACCGGTTCGTTCAAGCTGCGCGGCGCCTACGTCCGGATCGCGGGTCTGCTGCCCGAGGAACGCGCCGCCGGTGTCGTCGCCGCGAGCGCCGGCAACCACGCGCAGGGTGTCGCCCTGGCGTCCGCGCTGCTCGGCGTGCGCTCCACGGTGTTCATGCCGAAGGGCGCCCCGCTGCCCAAGGTCAGCGCCACCCGGGACTACGGGGCCGAGGTGCGGCTGCACGGCCACGTGGTCGACGAGACGCTGGCCGCCGCGCAGGAGTACGCGGCCGAGACGGGCGCGGTGTTCATCCACCCCTTCGACCACCCCGACATCATCGCGGGCCAGGGCACGGTCGGCCTGGAGATCCTGGAGCAGTGCCCGGAGGCGCGCACGATCGTCGTCGGTATCGGCGGGGGCGGGCTGGCCGCCGGGATCGCGGTGGCGGTGAAGGCCCTGCGGCCGGACTTGAGGATCGTGGGCGTCCAGGCGGAGGGCGCGGCGGCGTATCCGCCCTCACTGGCGGCGGGCCGGCCCGTCACGGTCGAGAACCCGGCGACGATGGCCGACGGCATCAAGGTCGGGCGGCCCGGCGACGTGCCGTTCGGGATCGTCGGCGAGCTGGTGGACGAGGTGCGCACGGTCAGCGAGGACGAGCTGTCCGCCGCGCTGCTGCTGTGCCTGGAGCGGGCCAAGCTGGTCGTGGAGCCGGCCGGGGCGAGCCCGGTCGCGGCGCTGCTGAGCGAGCCCGGCTCCTTCGAGGGGCCGGTCGTCGCGGTGCTGTCCGGCGGCAACGTCGACCCGGTGCTGATGCAGCGGGTGCTGCGGCACGGCATGGCCGCGCAGGGCCGCTACCTGGCCGTCCGGCTGCGGCTGACGGACCGGCCCGGCGCTCTGGCCACGCTTCTGGGCGTGTTGTCAGTGGTCGACGCTAACGTCCTCGATGTGAGCCATGTGCGAACCGACCCACGGCTCGGGCTCGCGGAGGCGGAGGTCGAGCTGCACCTGGAGACGAAGGGCCCGGCGCACTGCGCCGAGGTTGGCCAGGCGCTGCGCGAGGCGGGCTACACGGTCATGGGCTGACCGCCTGGCCGTTTCAGGAGCCGGGTTCAAGATCCTTTCGTCGCATGGAGCACGACGCGGAAATTTCGTTGCGAGACGCGATACATCGCGTTATGATGTGTTCGTGCGAAGCGTGACTCACCTGTCCGGCGATCCTCGAAGACGTGGAGACTCATATGCCAGGCGCCATTTATGCCGAAGGTCTGATCAAGACCTTCGGTGACGTCAAGGCCTTGGACGGCGTCGACCTCGACGTCCCCGAGGGCACGGTCCTCGGCCTGCTCGGGCCGAACGGCGCGGGCAAGACGACCACCGTCCGCTGCCTGACCACCCTGCTGCGCCCCGACAGCGGACGGGCGGTCGTCGCGGGCATCGACGTGCTCAAACAGCCCGACGCCGTCCGCCGATCCATCGGCCTGTCCGGCCAGTTCGCGGCCGTCGACGAGTACCTGACCGGCCGCGAGAACCTCCACATGGTCGGCCGGCTCTACCAGATGAAGGCCAAGGCGGCGAAGGAGCGCGCGGCCGAGCTGCTGGAGCAGTTCCACCTCGCGGACGCGGCCGACCGCCCGACCAAGACCTACTCCGGAGGCATGCGCCGCCGGCTCGACCTCGCGGCGGCCCTCGTCGTCTCGCCGCCCGTGATGTTCATGGACGAGCCGACGACCGGCCTCGACCCCCGCAACCGCCAGCAGCTGTGGGAGGTCATCAAACAACTGGTCTCCGGCGGCACGACGCTGCTGCTGACCACGCAGTACCTGGAAGAAGCCGACCACCTGGCGCACGACATCGCGGTGGTCGACCACGGCCGGGTCATCGCCAAGGGCACCTCCGACCAGCTCAAGGCCCGCACCGGCGGCGAGCGCGTCGAGGTCGTGGTGCACGAGCGCGAGCACATCCAGGCCGCCGCCGAGGTGCTCGCCGGCTTCGGCAAGGGCGACACCACGGTCGAGGAGCACATGCGCAAGCTCACCGCGCCGGTGACCGGCGGCGCCAAGCTCCTCGCCGAGGTCATCCGCGAACTGGACACGCGGGGCATCGAGATCGACGACATCGGCCTGCGCCGGCCGACCCTCGACGACGTCTTCCTGTCACTGACGGGACACGTGGCCGAGGCGAAGAACGAGGAGAACCACGAGGAGGCCGCGAAGTGAGCGCCGTCACCGACACCGTGCGGGTCGCGCCGGCCGCGAACCCGGTCAGCCAGTCCATCCGGGACTCGATGGTCGTCGCGAAACGCAACCTGATCCGCATGTCCCGGATCCCGGAGATGATCATCTACGGGCTGATCCAGCCGATCATGTTCGTGGTGCTGTTCACGTACGTCTTCGGCGGTTCCATGCAGATCGGCAGCAGCACCAGCGCCGTCGACTACAAGAACTTCCTGATGGCGGGCATCTTCGCGCAGACCGTCACGTTCGCCACCGCCAGCTCCGGCGCCGGTATCGCCGACGACATGCACAAGGGCCTCATCGACCGCTTCCGCTCCCTGCCCATGGCGCGCGGCGCGGTCCTCACCGGACGCACCCTCGCCGACTCCGTGCAGACGGCCCTCACTCTGGTCGTCCTCGCGGTGGTCGCCCTCTTGGTCGGCTGGCGCGTCGGGTCGAACGGCGACACGAACCTGGGCAAGGTCCTCGCGGCCTTCGGCCTGCTGCTCCTGCTGGGGTACGCGTTCACCTGGATCGGCGCCCTGATCGGCATGTCCGTCCGGACCCCGGAGGCGGCCACGTCCAGCGGACTGATCTGGCTCTTCCCGGTCACGTTCATCTCGAACGCGTTCGTGGACACCAGCCACATGACCCCGTGGCTGCGCCATATCGCCGAGTGGAACCCCTTCAGCGCCACGGTCCAGGCCTGCCGCGTGCTGTTCGCCAACCCGGGCCGGTCGCAATCGGACGCCTGGCCCATGCAGCACCCCGTGTGGGCCTCGCTGATCTACTCGATCCTGATCCTGGTCGTCTTCCGGACGCTGGCGGTGCGCAAGTACCGGTCGGCGACGGCATGACGATGCCCCCGGCGCCGCGAGGGCGCCGGGGGCAGGTCAGGACGTCGGCTGTGTCAGCCCTCGTACGGCTCGGCCTTGAGGATCTTCACCGAGGCCTTCTTGCCGTTGGGCAGCTCGTACTCCGCGTCCTCGCCGACCTTGTGGCCGATCACGCCGGTGCCCAGCGGGGACTGCGGGGAGTACGTCTCGATGTCGGCGCTCGCGTACTCGCGTGAGGCGAGCAGGAACGTCAGCGTGTCGTCCTCGTCACCGTCGAACGCGATCGTGACGACCATGCCGGGCGCCACGGCACCGTCCGCCGCGGGCGCCTCGCCGACCTTGGCGTTCTCGAGGAGCTGGGTGAGCTGGCGCACACGGAGTTCCTGCTTGCCCTGCTCCTCCTTGGCTGCGTGGTACCCGCCGTTCTCACGCAGGTCGCCCTCCTCGCGCGCTGCGGCGATCTTCGCGGAGATCTCCGCCCGCGCGGGACCAGTAAGGTACTCAAGCTCAGCCTTGAGCTTGTTGTACGCCTCCTGGGTCAGCCAGGTGACGTTCTCGCTGGTCTGGGTCACAGGTGCTCCTCGTAGGTACTGGGAATACAAAGCATCGCCCTACCCAGAAGCATGTTCCTTCACGGATGGGCGAAACCACGAGCCTAACAATTCAGGAGCGGAAGGGGGAGGACATAAGCCACCAGATTCACGTCAGCGCAGGTCAGGCGCTACGTATTCCGGGGGACTCCGGCGGGGGCTCAGCCGGTGTGGCAGCCCAGCAGCTCGGCCGTCGTCCCCGGGGAGGTCGTACGGAGCGTGACGACCTTGTCGATGCGGGTGGCGTCCCCGTCGAAGCGGAAATCGGCCCGGCCGACCTCGGCACCGTTCTCGGCCTGCGAGCGCACGGTGCAGTAGCCGTCGGTGCCGGCGTCCTTGCGGACCTCCAGGTGCACCTGCACGGACTCCTTGCCGGGCTCGAAGCTGATCACCTCGGCGCTGATCTCGTTCTGGGCGACGTAGTGGTAGCCGAACCAGCCGACGAGCCCCAGCAACGCCACCGCGAGGACGGCGCCGACGACCTTGAGTGTGCGGTCGGCGCGCTCGTCCGAGGAACGGCCGTAGCGGCCCTCGGGCAGTCGCGTGCTCGCCGTACTCATGATCGTCCTCCAGACGGGGCCGGAACGAACGTCCCGTAAGGGGGCCCGGGACCCGGTCCCGGAATTATTCGCCTCCCGATTCGGTCACTATAGAAGCCGCTGATTGCGCCGACGCACACAGGGCGCCGACTTACTGAGGATTGAGTCTTGACTGACCAGTTGCGACTGATGGCCGTTCATGCCCACCCCGACGACGAGTCGAGCAAGGGCGCGGCGACCATGGCCAAGTACGTGTCCGAGGGGGTGGACGTGCTGGTCGTGACCTGCACGGGCGGGGAACGCGGTTCCATCCTCAATCCGAAGCTTCAGGGTGACAAGTACGTCGAGGAGCACATCCACGAGGTACGCAAGAAGGAGATGGACGAGGCCCGGGAGATCCTGGGCGTCAAGCAGGAGTGGCTCGGCTTCGTCGACTCGGGCCTGCCCGAGGGGGACCCGCTGCCGCCGCTGCCGGAGGGCTGCTTCGCCCTGGAGGACGTCGACCACGCGGCCGGTGAGCTGGTGCGGAAGATCCGCGCCTTCCGTCCCCAGGTGATCACCACCTACGACGAGAACGGCGGCTACCCGCACCCCGACCACATCATGACCCACAAGATCTCGATGGTGGCGTTCGAGGGGGCGGCGGACACCGAGAAGTACCCGGAAGCCGAGTACGGCCCGGCGTACCAGCCGCAGAAGCTCTACTACAACCAGGGCTTCAACCGCCCCCGCACCGAGGCGCTGCACCAGGCGATGCTCGACCGCGGCCTGGAGTCGCCCTACGGGGACTGGCTCAAGCGCTGGGAGGAGTTCGGGATGAAGCAGCGCACGCTCACCACGCACATCCCCTGCGCCGACTTCTTCGAGATCCGTGACAAGGCGCTGATCGCGCACGCCACGCAGATCGACCCGGACGGCGGCTGGTTCAAGGTGCCGATGGAGATCCAGAAGGAGGTCTGGCCGACGGAGGAGTACGAGCTGGCGAAGTCCCTCGTCGATACCTCCCTCCCCGAGGACGACCTCTTCGCGGGCGTCCGCGACAATGCCTGACATGAGCGCAAGCGCAAGCCTGGCAATGACGCACCTCGTCTCCTTCGCCAAGGAGGTCGACGAGGACAAGGTCACCCCCGGCGTCCTCGGCTTCATCGTCTTCGCGGCGATGGCCCTGGCGGTGTGGGCCCTGATGAAGTCCATGACCCGGCACATGAACAGGGTCGACTTCGCCCAGGCCCCGGACCCCGAGGCCGAGCCGGCCGAGCCGGAGTCCGCGGACGCCGAGCCCTCCGGTCAGGGCAAGAAGCAAGGCTGACGCTCCTCCCCCCACCAGGGGCGGCACCCGTCGGTGGCCGTATCGCCGCCGACGGGTGTCCGCGTACCTCGAGACCCGGGCCTACGCCTTCGCCTCCACGGCCACGCCCATCACCTCGCGCGCATGCCGGTTCGGCACCATGCCCAGCCGCCAGGCCTGCCAGCCCGCCTCCAGGGTCACGCCGCGTTCCAGCAGCAAGGCGTACGCGTCGAGGTAGTCGTCCAGCTTCTGGTCGCGCAGCGGATGGCTCGCGCGGGACAGCTCGGCCAGTTCCTCCTGGGCCACGGCCGTACCGACCTCCACACCGCCCGGGGCGGCGTACGGCAGGAGCGTGCAGCGCAGGAAGCGGGCCCAGTCCTCGCCCCGGCGGTCGCCGTACGACGTGAAGAGGGCCGCCGCCTCGTCGCACAGTGCCAGGGCCTGCTGGGTGCGGGCGTTGCCCGCGTCCACGACCGCCAGTTCCAGGCAGGTCCACGCCTCGCCGTGGGCGACGCCGATGCGCTGGAAGTCGGCTCGGGCGTCCACGAGGAGCTGACGGGCGAAACCGGAGTTCCGCAGGGAGCCCGTCTGCGCGGCGCGCTGGTCGCGGGTGACGCGCGCCGAGTGGTGGCGGGCGCAGGCCAGGCCGTAGACGTCCCGCATGCGGGAGAACATCGTGCGGGAGCGTTCCAGTTCGCGGACCGCCTGGTCCAGGTTGCCCGTCTCCTCCAGGGCCTGGCCGAGGTAGTACAGCGTCCACGCCTCGCCGCGCGCGTCCTCGTTCTCGCGGTGCCGGGCGGCGGCCCCGCGCAGGTCCTCCACGGCCGGGGACGCATCACCGGCGACCAGCCGGGCGCGGGCCAGCTGGGTCAGGGCCCAGGCCTCGCCGCGGGCGTCGCGGGTGCGGCCGTACAGCTCCAGGGCCGCGCGCAGCTCGGACTCGGCGCGCGGGACGTCGCCCATGCGCAGGCCCAGCTGGCCGAGCTGGAAGTGGGCCCACGCCTGGCCGTGCACGGACTCGCCGGCGCGGTGCAGCACCAGCGACTCGGTGAGCAGCTCCAGCGCCTCGGCCAGCCGGGCGCGGTCCCGCTCCACCGCCGCCAGGGCGTGCATCGTCCACGCCCGGTCCGTCGCCAGCTCGGGGAGGACTGGAGGGCCAGGGCCTCGCGGAGCTTCGCCGACGCCTCCGTCAGATTGCCCTGGTGGTGCAGGGTGATGCCGAGGGAGCACAGGGCGCGAGCGGCACCCGCGTCGTGATGGGCCTCCCGGTAGAGGTCGACGACCGAGGCGAGGGTCGTACGCGCCTTGTCCAGTTCGCCCAGCTGCCGTGCCGCGATGCCGGTGCGCCACTGCACCGAGCGGACCAGCAGGCCCTCGTCCACGGCCTGGGCCAGTTCGCTGATCTCGCCCAGGCGGTAGAGGTCGCCGCGCAGCAGGCAGTAGTCGCACAGGGCGCCCAGCAGGTTCAGGACCGCCGCCTGGTTCACGCCCTCGGCGTGCCGCAGCGCCGCCGTGATGAAGCTGGACTCGTCGTCCAGCCAGCGCAGCGCCTCGTCGAGGGAGGGGAAGCCGTACGGGCTGAAGCGGTTCGTGCGGGTCGACATGTTGCCGTCGACCATGCGCAGTACCGAGTCGGCCAGCTCGGCGTAGTTCACGATCAGCCGTTCCTGGGCCGCCGTGCGCTCGGCCGGTTCCTCCTCGTCGAGGAGCCGTGCCAGGGCGAAGGAGCGGACCAGGTCGTGCAGCCGGTAGCGGTCGCCCCGGACGTGGTCGATCAGGCCCGCGCGGGTCAGGGCCTGGAGATGGCGTTTTGCCTCCGCCTCGTCGGTGGCCAGCAGCGCGGCGGCAGCGGCGGCGCCCAGCGAGGCCCGGCCGGCCAGGGCCAGGCGGCGCAGCAGCCGCCGTACGGTCTCGGGCTGGTCGGTGTAGCGCAGCCACAGGGCGCGCTCGACCGGCTCGACCGGGCCGTACGCGCCGAGGTCCGTGGCCAGCGCGCGCGGCGAGCGCGGGCCGAGGCACGAGCCGGCGATGCGCAGCGCCAGCGGCAGCCCGCCGCACAGCTCCCGGACCCGGTCGGCGGACTCGGCGTCGTACGGCCCGGAGCGGTCCTGCGCCGCCGCGCCCAGCAGCTCCTCCGCGCCGGCGGCGTCCAGCGGATCCACCGCCAGCTGGTGCACCCGCGCGGGCAGGCCGCCCAGCTCCAGCGGGCCCCGCGCGGTCACCAGCACCAGGCTGTCGGACCGCTCCGGGACCAGGGCGCGGACCTGCTCGGCGTCCGAGGCGTCGTCCAGGACGACCGTGACCGGCAGGCCGGTCAGATGCTGGTGGTACAGCTCGCTCAGCCGCTTGACCTGCTGGCCGGGGGAGGAGCGCTCGCGGAACAGCAGTTGCTCGCGGGGCGCGCCGAGCCGGTTGAGCAGGTGCAGCAGGGCGTCGCGGGTGGACAGCGGGGACTCGCCCGGGCTGTCGGCGCGCAGGTCGACGACGCAGGCGCCGCGGAAGTAGTCCTTCATATCGTGCGTGGCGTGCACCGCGAGGGTCGTACGGCCGCTGCCGGGCGTGCCGTGCAGGACGACCACCGTCGGCTGGGTCTCCGTGCTCGCGCGGGCCGCCTGCACCCACTGCCGGATCTGCGCCAGCTCGTGCCGCCGCCCCGCGAACGGCTGAGCCGGTTCCGGGAGCTGCGCGAAGGACTGCTCCAGCACGTTGCGCCCGCGCGCCGCCGCGCTCTTGTCGGCGCCCCGCAGCCGCGGCCCGGTCTTCTTCGGCCCCGTGGAGGCGGCGAGCACCCGCTGCTGGTCCAGGAACGGCCGGATGCCCCGCACCTCCAGTGCCGTCAGCCACTGGAGCCGCAGCTGTTCCGGTCCGCCCGGCTGGCTCACGGCCCCGGCGCGGCGGTGTGCGGCGGGCAGATGCGAGCCGACGACCTTCACGACGGTCGCCGCGGCGCCCACGACACCCACCGTCACGCCGGCGCCCAGCGCCGTCCCGGTGCTCGTGCCGAGGGCCATGTCGGCGACGACGGCCGCGACCGCCGCGACCCCGGCCACCAGCAGCGGTGTCCCGGCGCCCTCCCGGGCGTAGCGCTGCCCGAAGGTGAGCTGTCCGGCCTCCGCCTCGTCCAGGGCACGCGTGTAGGCCTCGTACTCCTCGGCCGCGCTCTGCGCCATCGCGTCGAGCGCCCCGCGCGCCCGCGCGAGCAGCACCTTTCCGTCGGTGCGCCCGCCGGTCCGGCGTACCTCCTCCTCCACGGCCCGTGCCAACAGCCGCTCGGCCTCCGCCCGATGACTGTCTCGCATGTCACGTCCCCCTCTGGCGGCAACGGCGCTCTCGCTGTCACCTCGGTCGTTCCCTCGGTCGTTTCCTTGGTCAAGTGTGCTGCCGACGGCGCATCGGGGCGAGGGGGCGTGACCGGCCCGATTGTGTGAAGACACGGGCGGGTTGAGACGCCGCGCGTCCGTCGGGCGTGCGTCCCGAGCGTCGCCCGCGAGGCGCCTGACGCGTGCCGGGCTGGGTACTGCGGCAGGATGGACACCATGCCGAACCGACTGGCGCACGAGACGTCCCCTTATCTCCTTCAGCACGCCGACAACCCCGTCGACTGGTGGCCCTGGTCGGCGGAGGCCTTCGAGGAGGCCCGCAAGCGGAACGTGCCCGTGCTGCTCAGCGTCGGCTACAGCAGCTGTCACTGGTGTCACGTGATGGCTCACGAGTCCTTCGAGGACCAGGAGACCGCCGAGTACCTCAACGCGCACTACGTGAGCGTGAAGGTCGACCGCGAGGAGCGGCCGGACGTCGACGCGGTCTACATGGAGGCCGTGCAGGCGGCGACCGGGCACGGCGGCTGGCCCATGACCGTCTTCCTCACCCCGGACGCCGAGCCGTTCTACTTCGGCACGTACTTCCCGCCCGCCCCGCGCCAGGGCATGCCGTCCTTCCGGCAGGTGCTCCAGGGCGTCCACCAGGCGTGGGAGGACCGGCGGGACGAGGTCACCGAGGTCGCCGGGAAGATCGTCCGCGACCTGGCCGGGCGGGAGATCTCCTACGGGGACGCCCAGACTCCCGGCGAGCAGGAGCTCGCTCAGGCGCTGCTCGCGCTCACCCGCGAGTACGACCCGCAGCGCGGCGGATTCGGCGGGGCGCCGAAGTTCCCGCCGTCCATGGTCCTGGAGTTCCTGCTACGCCATCACGCCCGCACCGGTGCCGAGGGCGCCCTCGAGATGGCGCGGGACACCTGCGAGCGCATGGCGCGCGGCGGCATCTACGACCAGCTCGGCGGCGGCTTCGCGCGCTACTCCGTCGACCGCGACTGGGTCGTGCCGCACTTCGAGAAGATGCTGTACGACAACGCCCTGCTGTGCCGGGTCTACGCCCACCTCTGGCGCGCCACCGGCTCGGAGCTGGCCCGCCGGGTCGCGCTGGAGACCGCCGACTTCATGGTGCGCGAACTGCGCACGGCCGAGGGCGGGTTCGCCTCCGCGCTGGACGCCGACAGCGACGACGGGACCGGCAGGCACGTAGAGGGCGCGTACTACGTGTGGACGCCGGAGCAGTTGCGGGACGTGCTCGGAGAGCAGGACGCCGAACTCGCCGCCCAGTACCTCGGCGTCACCGAGGAGGGCACCTTCGAGCACGGCCAGTCCGTTCTCCAACTGCCGCAGCAGGACGGCCTGTTCGACGCCGGGAAGATCGCCTCCATCCGCGAGCGGCTGCTGGCGAAGCGGGCCGGGCGTCCGGCCCCGGGCCGGGACGACAAGGTCGTCGCCGCCTGGAACGGGCTGGCTGTCGCCGCGCTTGCCGAGACCGGCGCCTACTTCGACCGGCCCGACCTCGTCGAGGCCGCCCTCGCCGCCGCCGACCTCCTCGTCCGGCTGCACCTCGACGAGCAGGCCCGGCTCAGCCGCACCAGCAAGGACGGCCACGCCGGCGCCAACGCGGGTGTGCTGGAGGACTACGCCGACGTGGCGGAGGGCTTCCTCGCGCTGGCGTCCGTCACCGGGGAGGGCGTCTGGCTGGAGTTCGCCGGGTTCCTGCTCGACCACGTCCTGGCCCGGTTCACCGACGAGGAGTCGGGCGCCCTGTTCGACACCGCCGCCGACGCCGAGCGGCTGATCCGCCGCCCGCAGGACCCGACCGACAACGCCGCTCCGTCCGGCTGGACCGCGGCGGCGAGCGCCCTGCTCGGCTACGCCGCGCACACCGGGTCCGAGCCCCACCGCACCGCCGCCGAGAGGGCCCTCGGCGTCGTCAAGGCGCTCGGGCCGCGCGTGCCCCGCTTCATCGGCTGGGGGCTCGCCGCCGCCGAGGCCGCGCTGGACGGGCCGCGCGAGGTCGCGATCGTGGGACCGTCGCTCGACCACGAGGGCACGAGGATGCTGCACCGCACGGCACTGCTGGGCACCGCGCCCGGCGCGGTCGTCGCCGTCGGCGCCCCCGGGAGCGACGAGTTTCCGCTGCTCGCGGACCGTCCGCTGGTGGGCGGTGAACCGGCCGCGTACGTCTGCCGTAACTTCACATGCGACGCCCCGACGACCGAAGCTGCAAGGCTGCGTGCGGTGTTGAGCGACTGAAGTCGGGAATCAACGGAAACACGCTCTTTATCTGAACAGCCCCCAGGCTTCACAGTTCCCCCTTAATCTCTGCACAGTGCCATGACGGATGAGATGGGCCGTCACGGCGGGGGGTTCTGGGATCTGGGGGGATCTGTTTGCTGACGTCTGTCTTCATCGCTGCCGTTTCACTGGCCCTGTTCTGGATGGCGGCGTTCACTCTGTGGTGGCAGATGCACGCCTGGCGTACGCCGGAAGTGCTCGCCTCCACGCGGTTCAGCAGTCCGGACGGGGACGAGCACGTCTCCTTCTCGCTGCTGCTGCCCGCGCGGCACGAACAGGCGGTGCTGGACCACACGATCCAGCGGCTGCTGGAGTCGAGCCACACGGGCTTCGAGATCATCGTGATCGTCGGGCACGACGACCCTGAGACCACCGCCGTGGCCGAGCGGGCCGCGGCACGTGATCCACGGGTCCGTGTCGTCGTCGACACGCACGAGAAGAAGAACAAGCCGAAGGCCATGAACACGGCCCTGCCGCACTGCCGCGGCGACGTCGTCGGCGTGTTCGACGCGGAGGACCAGGTCCACCCCGAGCTCCTCGCGCACGTCGACCACGCCTTCCGCACCACCGGCGCGGACGTCGTCCAGGGCGGGGTGCAGCTGATCAACTTCCACTCCAGCTGGTACAGCCTGCGCAACTGCCTGGAGTACTTCTTCTGGTTCCGCTCGCGGCTCCATCTGCACGCGCAGAAAGGTTTCATTCCGCTGGGCGGCAACACCGTCTTCGTCCGCACGGACGTCCTCAGGGAAGCCGGCGGCTGGGACCCCAACTGCCTCGCCGAGGACTGCGACCTGGGCGTCAGGCTCTCCAGCGTCGGCAAGAAGGTCGTCGTCGCCTACGACTCCGACATGGTGACCCGGGAGGAGACCCCGGGCTCGCTGATGTCCCTGCTGAAGCAGCGCACCCGCTGGAACCAGGGGTTCCTCCAGGTGTACCGGAAGAAGGACTGGAAGCAACTGCCCACCCTCGGGCAGCGGCTGCTCGCCCGCTACACCCTGATGACGCCGTTCATGCAGGCCTTCACCGGCCTGATCATCCCGCTGAACGTGGCGATCGCGCTGTTCCTCGACGTGCCCGTCGGCATCGCCTTCATCACCTTCCTGCCGGCCGTCACCGCCTTGGTCACCTTCGTCTTCGAGATCGTCGGACTGCACGACTTCGGCAAGCAGTACGGGCTGCGTGTGCGGTTCGCGCACTACCTGAAGCTGATCGTGGGCGGCCCCTTCTACCAGGTCCTGCTCGCCGGGGCGGCCGTCCGTGCCGTATGGCGTGAGCAGCGCGGCCGCAACGACTGGGAGCTGACGACCCATGTCGGCGCGCATCTCGACGAGACGGCCGTGACCCGGCGGGACGTTCCCGTGACCCGAGAGGACGTTCCCGCGTGACCTCCACCCTTCCCGCGGCGACCACTGCGAAGGTCCCCGCGCAGCGCCGGCCTGCGCCCCGCACCGGTGCCCGCCGACGGCCCGAGCCGCCGAGCCGGCTGCGCTCCTCCCGCCCCGACCTGCTCCTGTGCGGTGTGCTGCTCGTGGCGATCCTCGTCGTGCAGGGCTGGAACATCGCCGACTACCCGGCCCTCAGCGACGACGAGGGCACCTACCTCGCCCAGGCCTGGTCGGTCCAGCAGGGCAACGGCCTCGCCCACTACACCTACTGGTACGACCACCCGCCGCTGGGCTGGATCCAGATCGCCGTGCTGACCTGGATCCCCGCGCTGATCAGCCCCGAGTCGATGACGGTCGGCACCATGCGGGCCGCGATGCTGGTGATCAGCGGCATCAGCGCGGTCCTGGTCTACGTGCTCGGCCGCCGTCTCGCCCTGCCTCGCTGGGCCGCGGCCCTCGGCATGGTGTTCTTCGGCCTCTCGCCGCTGGCGGTCGTCCTCCAGCGGGAGATCTTCCTCGACAACCTCGCGGTGATGTGGACGCTGCTGGCCTTCACGCTGGCCGCCTCCCCGAGCCGCCACCTCTGGCACCACTTCGGCGCGGGGATAGCGGCGGCGACGGCCGTCCTCACCAAGGAGACGATGCTCGTCGTCCTGCCCGCGCTGTTCCTCACCATGTGGCGGCACAGCCACAAGGACACCCGCAAGTTCGCGCTCACCGGAGCCGTCACGGCCTGCGCCCTGATCGGCTTCTCGTATCCGCTGTTCGCCCTGCTCAAGGGCGAGCTGCTGCCGGGCGGCGGGCACGTATCCCTCTGGGACGGCGTCAAGTACCAGATGACCAGGCCCGGTTCGGGCTTCATCCTGGACCAGGGCTCCGGCTCCTGGGGCGTGCTCCAGTCGTGGCTGTACTACGACAAGATCCTGCCCCTCGGCGGCCTCGCGGGCGCTCTCCTGCTCCTCGCCACCTGGCGCTGGTCCGTCACCGCCCGGGCCCTCGCCGGACCGGCCCTGGCCGTCGCGATCTTCGCCGCGCTGGCCCTGCGCCCGAACGGCTACCTGCCCGCGATGTACGTCATCCAGGCCCTGCCGTTCCTCGCCCTCGTCCTCGCCGGAGGAACCGCCTCCGTCGCCCACGCGGTGCTGAGCCGCTGGCGCTCCGAGGCGGAGAAACGGTACGTCAGCGTGGGCCGCCACGCGCTCGCCACCGTCCTCGCCCTCGCCGCCGGCGCCTACGTCGTACCGCACTGGTACGACGGCGCCCGCACCGCCGTCACCACCGACGCCAACGCCCCCTACAAGGCCGCGTCCCAGTGGCTGGCCACCGAGGTCGAGAACCCGGAGCGCACCCGCGTCCTGGTCGACGACGCCCTCTGGCTCGACCTCGTGCATCAGGGCTACCGGCCGGGGCTCGGCGTCATCTGGTTCTACAAGGCCGACCTCGACCCGGCGGTGACGAAGACGATGCCGCGCGGCTGGAAGGACCTGGACTACGTCGTCGCCTCGCCGACCGTGCGGCGGGACGCGGCCGACCTGCCCAACGTCAAGGCCGCCATGGAGCACTCGGCCCCGGTCGCCACGTTCGGCACCGGTGAGGACCGCATCGAGATACGCCAGATCCAGACCACCGCCGGAGGCACGCGATGAGCCAGGAGTCCACCGTCCCCGGCGAGGTCGTCGAGACCGCCGAGATCCCCGAACCGGGCGCCGTCACCATCGTCGTACCGACGTTCAACGAGTCGGCGAACGTACGGCAGTTGCTGCACCAGATCACCGAGGCCGTGCCGGCCCGGCTGCCGTGCGAGGTCGTCTTCGTGGACGACTCCACCGACGACACGCCCGAGGTCATCCAGCAGGCGGCGCAGGACTGCCCCTTCCCGGTGACCGTCCTGCACCGCGAGGAGCCGGTGGGCGGGCTCGGGGGCGCGGTCGTCGAGGGGCTGAAGGCGGCCACGTCCGACTGGATCGTCGTCATGGACGGCGACTGCCAGCACCCGCCGTCCCTCGTGCCCGACCTGGTCGCCACCGGCGAGCGGGCGAACGCCGGGCTGGTCGTGGCCTCCCGGTACATCAAGGGCGGCAGCCGGGCCGGGCTCGCGGGCAGTTACCGCGTGGCCGTCTCGCGCGGGGCGACCTGGCTGACCAAGGCGCTGTTCCCGCGCCGGCTGCACGGCATCAGCGACCCGATGAGCGGCTTCTTCGCGATCCGCCGCAGCGCCGTCACGGCCGAGGTTCTCCAGCCGCTCGGCTACAAGATCCTCCTCGAACTCGCCGTCCGCAGCCGCCCGCGCCGGGTCACCGAGGTGCCCTTCGTCTTCCAGGACCGGTTCGCCGGGGAGTCCAAGTCGACAGCGCAGGAGGGCTTCCGGTTCCTGCGTCACCTGGCCGGACTGCGCGCCGCCTCGCCCGTCGCGCGCATGGTCGGCTTCGGCCTGATCGGGCTCACCGGCTTCGTACCGAACCTGCTGGGCCTGTGGGCGCTGAGCGCCGCCGGCATGCACTACGTACCGGCGGAGATCCTCGCCAACCAGCTCGGCGTCGCCTGGAACTTCGTGCTCATCGAGCACCTGCTGTTCCGCGAACGGCGCCGGCACCGCAGCTGGTGGGACCGGACCGGACGGTTCGCGCTGCTGGCCAACGCCGATCTGGTGCTGCGGATCCCGCTGATCGCCGTGTTCGTGCACCAGTTCCACCTGGGCGTGCTGTCCGCCACCGCGCTCGCGCTGGTGACGACGTTCGTCCTGCGCTTCGTGGCGACCGAAGCGCTGGTCTATCTGCCGCGCCGGGGCCCTGAGAAGCCCGTGCGCGAGAGCCGCACCGCTAGGAGAGCCGTGTGAACAAGTACCGGAGAAGGACCGCACTCGCCGGCGTGGGCGCGCTCACGGCCGGCCTCCTGCTGACCGCGCCCCAGCCCGCCTCCGCCGCCAACCTCATCAGGAACCCCGGTTTCGAGACCGCCGGCACCGGCGACATGCCGTACTGCTGGGAGAAGTCCGGCTGGGGCGACAACGACTTCACCTTCACCACCACGACCGACGCGCACACCGGCGGCAAGGCCATGAAGGTCGAGCTGACCCGCCGCGTCGACGGCGACCGCAAGGCTTTGATCACCGAGTCCGCCGACTGCGCGCCGGTGGTGACGCCGGGCAAGCAGTACGACCTCGGCCTCTGGTACAAGACGACCACGCCCGACGCGTCGATCACGCTGTTCCGGCACGACACGACGGCCGGCTGGCAGTACTGGACCGACCTCAAGACGCTGGACCTGGCGGCCGACTGGACCGAGGCCACCGTCCGCACCCCCGAGGTCCCGGCCGGCACCGACCGCATCTCCTGGGGCGTCTCCGTCTACGGCACCGGCTCCGCCACGACCGACGACTACACGATGGAGCAGGTCACCGACCCGGTCCCGCCGCCGGACTGCACCGGCACCGCAGAGCAGTGCGCGAACGGCAAGTGGGACGTGCTGCCCACCCGGAACCCGGTCCGCTCCATGCACTCCGTCGTCCTCCACAACGGCAAGGTGCTGCTGATCGCGGGCTCCGGCAACGACGAGTCGATGTTCGAGGCCGGCACCTTCACCTCGGCGGTATACGACCCGGCGGACGGCTCCTACAAGGTCGTCCCCACGCCGAAGGACATGTTCTGCGCCGGCCATGTGCAGCTCCAGGACGGGCGCGTGCTGGTGATGAGCGGCAACAAGGGCTACCCGTCGGCGGACGGCCGCGTCGGCTACCAGGGCTACAAGGACTCGTACCTCTTCGACCCGGAGACCGAGACCTACACGAAGACCAACGACATGAACGACGGCCACTGGTACCCGTCGGCCACGATCCTCGGCAACGGCGACGTCATCTCCTTCGGCGGCCTGCGCGAGGACTCCACCGGCTCGGTCACCGCCGAGCTGTTCTCCGAGGCCGAGCAGCAGTGGCAGCCGACCTGGAAGGTCAACCAGACCTGGTCCTACTGGGGCCTGTACCCGTCGATGATCCTCATGCAGGACGGCCGCCTCTTCTACTCGGGCAGCCACGTCTTCGGCAACAACATCCCCGGCACCGGCTCGGCGATCTACGACTACGGCGCCAACACCATCACCCAGGTCCCGGGCCTCCGGAAGAAGGACGAGCGCGACCAGTCGGCCAGCGTGCTGCTGCCGCCGGCGCAGGACCAGAAGGTCCTCACCCTCGGCGGCGGCAACATCGACTCCAACCCGGAGGCGAACCGCCTGACCGACATCATCGACCTCAAGCAGCCCAGCCCCTCCTACGTGGCAGGGCCGCCGATCCCGCAGGGCACGGTCGACCTCGGCGACGGGCCCGTCCCGCAGAGCGGTGACCAGGGCAAGATGTACGTCTCCGCCGTGCTCCTGCCCGACGGCAAGGTGCTGGAGACCGGCGGCGCGCTGCACAACCGCGCCAACCCGGTCTACGAGACGTCGGTCTTCGACCCCGAGACGGAGACCTTCGACCCGGTGGCCGTCGACCCCGAGGCGCGCGGCTACCACTCCTCGGCGTTCCTGCTCCCGGACGGCCGCGTGATGACCACCGGCGACAACCCGGGCAACGGCTCCTGGAACCACGACGTGTCGGTCTACAGCCCGCCCTACCTGTTCAAGGGCCCGCGCCCGCGGATCACTTCCGTCATCGACACCGAGTGGACCTACGGCGACACCCAGCGGATCACCGTCGACCGGCCCATCGCCAAGGCCGAGTTGATCCGCCCGGCCGCCGTCACGCACTCCTCCGACCCGAACCAGCGGTTCGTGGACCTGCCGCTGTCCGTCGACGGCGACCACGTCGACCTGAACGTGACCAGCAACCCCAACCTGGCCCCGCCCGGCTGGTACATGCTCTTCGCGGTGGACGCGAACGGGGTGCCGTCGGTGGCGAAGTGGGTGCACCTCCAGGGCCCGCAGGCCCTCGAGGCGGCGGACGCGTCGGCGCACGTCCACGACTTCGCCGACGCGCCCGAGGGCAAGGTCGTGAAACCCGGCAAGAAGCGCACATCGCAGAAGGTCAGCCCGACGATCTCCGGCTGCGACCGCCACTACGGCTCGATCAACGTCTGCGTGCCGACCGACTTCCCGGCGGACGTGAAGAAGTCGACGGCAGCCCGCTGCGAGTGGCTCAAGACGAACGACTACGGCCGCCTGAAGATCAACGGCAAGGACGACCCGCTGCGCCTGGACCGCAATGGGGACGGGATCGCCTGCGGCAGGGGAGACATGAGGAGGAGCTAGCTTCCGAACTCGGTGAGGGCGCGTTCCACGATGGCTTCCAGCTTCTCGTGGTGCGCGCCCTTCCAGTACGCCCGGCCGCACGCCGTGCACTGCGCGAACACGTCGTACGTGGCGTGCGTGCCGTGCTTGAGCTGGTCCGCGACCTCGTCCTTGGTGGCCTTGCGCAGCAGCCCGTTGCAGGCCGTGCACCGTGTCCAGGGCCGCAGTTCGGGCTCGAAGCGGTCCAGGACGTCGCGCAGCTGCTCCTCCGGCCGGGTGCTGTAGACGAACGCCCCCGCCCACAACTCGCGCCGCCGCAGCAGCCCCCGGTCGCGGCTCAGCATCACCCGCTGCTCGGCCGCCGAACGCGCCGCGAGGGCGGGGTCGCCGATGTCGGTCGACTCGTAGGCCGTGTCGACACCGAGCAGCCGCAGCCGGCGGGCCAGCGTGCCGAGGTGTACGTCGAGGAGGAAGCGCAGGGGAGCGCCCGGCACTCGCTGGGGGCGTGCGACGGTCCGCACGGTCACCGACTCGCCGGCCGCCGGGACGTGCGAGACGGACACCTCGCGGCCGTCCACGACCAGGGCGCCCACCTCGGTCAGCGGCACGCCCAGCGACTCCACGACATGGCCCAGGCTGGAGACACCGTCCGTGGTGGCCCGCAGGCTGCCCGCCCGCCGGGCCTGGGGGACGAACACGTACAGCTCGGGGGCGAACTCGACGCGGATCTCGGGACCGTTCACCCGGTCAGGATGTCACGGCGGCGGGCCGCGGCCTCAGGGTTTTCCGGTCGGCAGGCCGTGCTCCAGGACGTCCAGGGCACGGTCGACGAGATCCCGGATGTCGTCCCGGTGGCCGGTCTCGGCCCAGTAGTGGGAGACCTCCAGCAGGCCGCCCATCACCGACATGGCGAAGACCCGCAGCTCCAGACTGTCGGGGTCGAGCCCGGAGCGCTCGGCGAGGCCCGTGCGGAGCAGCCGGCCGGTCGCCGCCATGCTCTCCATCATGCGGGCGCGGACGGCGGGCACCTCGACCCCGAGCCGGGTCCGCAGCCGGGTCACCTCGGGGTCCTCGGCGAGGCTCAGGTCGAGGGCCGTGCGCATCACATGCCGCATGACATCGGCCCACGACTCGTCCTCCGGCCGGGCCCGCAGCTCCGCCAGCATCACCGGGTCCCACTCGTCGGTGATGACGATGTCCTCCTTGGTCGGGAAGTACCGGAAGACGGTCGACGGCGACACCTCGGCCCGGTCGGCGATCTGCTCGATCGTCGTGGCGTCGTAACCCTGCTCCTCGATCAGCGCGTAGGTCGCGGCGCGGATCGCCTGGCGGGTCTTGATCTTCTTCCGCTCCCGGAGCCCCAGTGAGGGCCGGTCGGCGGGGGTGGTGCGTGGGGCCGTCATGAAGGTCATTGTCGGGCATCGGCCTCCGGCTCGGCCACGGCCGGGGTGCCGCCCTCGCCGTCCGGGGCGGTCCGGGTGCCGGGCAGGAACGCCCCGGCGAGCAGCGCGGCGACCAGGGCGGCGACGCCGCACACCAGGAGGACGACGCCCATGCCGTGGACGTACGCGCTGTTCGCGGAGGCGGCCAGGCCCGGCGTGCCGGTGCGCTCGGCGACGAGGTGCGCGGCGACCACGGACTCCCCGGCCGTGTCGGCGGCCCGGGCGGGCAGTCCGGTGACGTCGAGCCGGTCCCGGTAGACGCCCGCGAGCAGGCTGCCGAGCAGGGCGATGCCGATCGCACTGCCCACCTGGCGCAAAGTCATCAGGAGCCCCGAGCCGCTGCCGGCCCGGTCGGCGGGCAGCGCCGCCAGCGCCCCGTCCATCGCCGGGACCACCGCGAAGCCGAAGCCGATGCCGGTGACGGTCAGCCACAGCGCGGTGAAGCCGTAGCCGGAGTCGGCCGTCGTACGGCTGCCGAGGAACGCGGCGAACGCCAGCACCACCAGGCCGCAGCTGACCGCCGCGCGGGGACCGAACCGGGCGACGACCGGCTGGGCACCGCGCGCGGCGACCATCAGCCCGCCCATCATGGGCAGCAGCCGCAGCCCGGTGCCGAGGGCGTCGTGGCCGAGGACGGCCTGGAGGTAGGGCGGCAGCAGGAACAGCAGGCCCGCCAGGACGAAGGTGACCAGGGTCGCCGTGAGCCCGTTCACGAGGAAGCCGCGGTGGCCGAGCAGCTCCATGTCGAGCATGGGCCGCGCCGCCCGGCGCTCGCGCAGCACGAGCCCGGCCAGCAGCACCACGGCACCGGCGAGGAACCCGGCCACCACAGGGTCGCCCCAGCCGCGCGTGGGCGCCTCGATGATGGCGTAGACGAGGGCGCCGAGGCCGGCCGCGATGAGCGCCGTCGCCACGGTGTCGACCCTGGGGGAGGCCGGGTCGCGCGTCTCGGGGAGCAGGAAGAGGCAGGCCGTGATGCCGATGGCGACCATCGGGACGTTGACCAGGAAGACCGAGCCCCACCAGAAGTGGTCGAGCAGCCAGCCGCCGAGGACCGGGCCGAGCGGCATGCCGAGCGCGGAGGCGGCCGACATGACGCCGATGGCCTTGCTGCGCTCGCCGGGCCCGAACAGCGAGGGCAGCACGGACAGGACGAGCGGCATGACCAGCGCGCTTCCGACACCCATCACGGCACGGGCGGCGACGACCCAGGTCACGTCCGGGGCCAGAGCGCCCGCGATCGAACCGGTGAGGAAGATCCCGAGCCCGGTGACCAGCATCAGCCGCCGCCCGAACCGGTCGCCGAGCAGCCCGGCCGGGAGCATCAGCGCGGCGAAGACGACGACGTAGGCGTCCGCCATCCACTGCTGCTCACCGGTGCTCGCGCCGAGCTCTTCGGCCATCGTCGGCAGTGCGACGTTGAGGATCGTCATGTCGAAGCCGAGCGTGAGCATGCTCGCGACCAGGGCCGTCAGGGCCCACCAGCGGCGGGGGTCGGGTGTAATGACAGTAGCCATGAAATGAGAGTAACTATCAAAAGATTGGGACTGTCAATTCTTGCCTGCTCCCGCGCATGCAAAAAGGCCACGGCTCGAAAGCCGTGGCCTTGGGGCGAGAGGGGGATCTACCCGTGCTGGTACGCCACCAGCGAGATGCCCACGTAGTGCGCGATGAAGGCCGCCAGGGTGAAGGAGTGGAACACCTCGTGGAAGCCGAACCAGCGCGGTGACGGATTGGGGCGCTTGATCCCGTAGATCACGCCGCCCGCGCTGTAGAGCACGCCGCCGACGATGACGAGGACGAGGACGGCGATGCCGCCGGTTCGCATGAAGTCCGGCAGGTAGAAGACGGCCGCCCAGCCCATCGCGAGGTAGCACGGCGTGTAGAGCCAGCGCGGGGCGCCGACCCAGAAGACGCGGAAGAGGATGCCGGCCGCCGCCGCGGCCCAGATGCCCCACAGCAGCCACTGGCCCTTGGCGCCCGGCAGGAGCAGCATGGTCAGCGGCGTGTAGGTGCCCGCGATGATCAGGAAGATGTTGGCGTGATCAAGCCGGCGCAGGACGCCGTCCATGCGCGGACTCCAGTCGCCCCGGTGATACAGCGCACTCACACCGAACAGCAGGCACGCCGTCAGCGCGAAGATCCCGCAGGCGATGCGCCCTCTGGTCGAGTCGGCGAGGGCGGTCAGCGCCAGGCCCGCGACGAGGACGGCCGGGAACATGCCGAGGTGAATCCAGCCGCGCAGCTTCGGCTTCACCGGGTGCGGCAGCGAGAGCGCCGTCGGACCACGGCCGTCGGCCGGCGTGTCCGAAGGCGCGTCGGGGGCGAACGCAGTCATGGCCAAATGGTAGCTACGGAACCGTAACTGACCCATCGGTCCGGTCGATCGGCCGATGAAGAGTGGCCATCCTCTCATCGTGGCCGAAGGATGGTTACGCAAACGGACGGTCAGGTGAACGCAACGTGCATGTAAAGGGGCGCGAGAAACCGTGGCAATCCTCACGTTGCTCACCTGTGCGCTCCTCTGGACAGATGGGCGCGCGCATCGGATGATCAAATGAGTGCGGTCGGCACCGGATGAGCGCCAAGCCTCACCGTGAAGCATCCGGGTCGCAGCCCCCACGGGGCCTCCACATCAAAAAATCCCTCATTTAGGAGCAATCGTGGCGCGCGACATCGCGGCTCCCACCGTTCCCACCACCCATCAGGGCCTGATCTCGTGGGTCAGCGAGATCGCCGAGCTGACCCAGCCGGACAACGTGGTCTGGTGTGACGGATCCGAGGCCGAGTACGAGCAACTGTGCGAGGAGCTCGTCCAGAAGGGCACCTTCCGGAAACTCGACCCGATCAAGCGCCCCCACTCCTACTACGCGGCCTCCGACCCCACCGACGTCGCCCGCGTGGAGGACCGGACGTTCATCTGCTCCGAGAAGGAGGAGGACGCGGGCCCGACCAACCACTGGAAGGCCCCCGCCGATATGCGGGAGATCTTCCAGGGCTCCGGGGGTCAGGGCGGCCTGTTCCGCGGCTCGATGCGCGGCCGGACCATGTACGTCGTGCCCTTCTGCATGGGCCCGCTCGGCTCGCCGCTGTCCGCGCTCGGTGTCGAGATCACCGACTCGGCGTACGTCGCCGTCTCCATGCGCACGATGACCCGCATGGGCCAGGCGGTCCTGGACGAGCTCGGCTCCGACGGCTTCTTCGTCAAGGCCGTGCACACCCTGGGCGCCCCGCTGGAGCCCGGCCAGGAGGACGTCCCCTGGCCCTGCAACACGACCAAGTACATCTCGCACTTCCCCGAGGACCGCGAGATCTGGTCCTACGGCTCCGGCTACGGCGGCAACGCCCTGCTCGGCAAGAAGTGCTACGCCCTGCGCATCGCCTCCGTGATGGCGCGTGACGAGGGCTGGCTGGCCGAGCACATGCTGGTGCTGAAGCTCACCCCGCCGCGCGGCGAGGCCAAGTACGTGGCGGCGGCCTTCCCGAGCGCCTGCGGCAAGACCAACCTCGCCATGCTGGAGCCGACCATCCCCGGCTGGACGGTCGAGACCATCGGCGACGACATCGCCTGGATGCGCTTCGGCGAGGACGGCCGGCTGTACGCCATCAACCCCGAGGCGGGCTTCTTCGGTGTCGCGCCCGGCACCGGCGAGCACACCAACGCCAACGCGATGAAGACGCTGTGGGGCAACGCGGTCTTCACCAACGTGGCGCTGACGGACGACGGCGACGTCTGGTGGGAGGGCATGACTGAGGAGCCGCCCGCCCACCTCACCGACTGGAAGGGCAACGACTGGACGCCCGAGTCGCAGACGCCGGCCGCGCACCCGAACGCCCGTTTCACCGTCCCCGCCGCCCAGTGCCCGATCATCGCGCCGGAGTGGGAGGACCCCAAGGGCGTGCCGATCTCGGCGATCCTCTTCGGCGGTCGCCGTGCCACCGCCGTACCGCTGGTGACGGAGTCCTTCGACTGGAACCACGGCGTGTTCCTCGGTGCCAACGTGGCCTCCGAGAAGACCGCCGCCGCCGAGGGCAAGGTCGGCGAGCTGCGCCGCGACCCGTTCGCGATGCTGCCGTTCTGCGGCTACAACATGGGCGACTACATGGCCCACTGGATCGACGTGGCGAAGGACAAGGACCAGTCCAAGCTGCCGAAGATCTACTACGTCAACTGGTTCCGCAAGGACGACGAGGGCAAGTTCGTCTGGCCCGGCTTCGGTGAGAACTCCCGCGTCCTGAAGTGGATCGTCGGACGCCTGGAGGGCACGGCGGAGGGCGTCGAGACGCCGATCGGCATCCTGCCGACGAAGGGCGCCCTCGACACCGACGGCCTCGAACTGGCCGACTCGGAGCTCGACTTCCTGCTCACGGTCGACAAGGAGGTCTGGCGCGAGGAGGCCGCCCTGGTCCCCGAGCACCTCAACACCTTCGGTGACCACACGCCCCAGGAGCTCTGGGACGAATACCGCGCGCTGGTGCAGCGCCTGGGCTGAGACAGCCCTCCACCGACGCCGCGGCCGGCTCCGATCGTGCCCTGACCAGCAACATCGTCACGGCCGGCCGCGGTGACAGCACAACGAGGCAGGGGTTCGCACAACGGCGTGCGAATCCCTGCCTCCGGCGTTTCCGTCGCGCCCTCAAGGGGCGCGGGGAACTGCGCGACCAGCCACGCACAACCCGCACGAACGCAGAGCCGAGAACCACAACGGCGCGCAACGGCTCAAGCCAGCGCAGTGCTGTGGCACCCGGTCCGCGCGTCGCTGCGGGTGCGCGCGGACCGGGGCCGTCGGGGGAGCCCTGCGGGGCTCAGCGGGACGCGAGCTCGCGCGGCTCCAGAGCCGCCGCGTGCGCGTCCATCCGCTCGGCGGCCAGGATGGCGGCCGCCGTGTCGGCGCGGGAGGCGGCGACGACCAGCGCGCGGCCCGCCAGGGCGTGCGCCCGCCGGTGCAGGGCTGTCGCACCGCGCTCGCGCCGGGTGCCGCTCATCGGCGCACGCACCGGCGTGCGCCCTCCGCGCAGCCGGCCCACCTGCTCCGCGAGCCGCTCCGCCGCGGTGTCCAGGTCACCCGAGGTCACCGTCGCACGCAGCTCGTCCGTGACGGTGAGCAGGGCGGCGAGATGACCCGCGAGCTGGATGTCCAGCTCTTCCTCGCGAGAACGGTGGGGAAAGTCGGGGGTGGGGCCGTCCACCGTGCTGTGGACCGACTTGGTGCGGATCGGTTCGTACATGGGAGGGCCTCCTGAGTGCTTACAGGAAGCCATCCTAGCTTAGATTCTGTCTAAAGTTGAGTCGTTCACAATCCGGACTGGCTGCACACCTACGGTGAGCGAGATGTCCCGTCAGGTCTGGCTGTAGCCGTCCAGGAAGTGCCCGATCCGGCCCACCGCGTCCCGCAGGTCCCCGACCGTCGGCAGGGTCACCACCCGGAAGTGGTCGGGCTCCGGCCAGTTGAAGCCGGTGCCCTGTACCACCATGATCTTCTCGCGCCGGAGCAGGTCCAGGACCATCCGCCGGTCGTCCTTGATCTTGAAGACCTTGGGGTCGAGGCGCGGGAAGAGATACAGCGCCCCCTTCGGCTTCACGCAGGTCACGCCCGGGATCTGGGTCAGCAGCTCGTAGGCGACGTCCCGCTGCTCGCGCAGCCGGCCGCCCGGCAGGACCAGGTCGTTGATCGTCTGGCGGCCGCTGAGCGCGGCCACGACGCCGTGCTGCCCCGGCATGTTCGCGCACAGGCGCATGTTCGCGAGGATCGTCAGGCCCTCGATATAGGAGTCGGCGTGCGCGCGGGGCCCGGAGATCGACATCCAGCCGACCCGGTAGCCGGCCACCCGGTACGCCTTCGACATGCCGTTGAAGGTGAGGGTCAGCAGGTCGGGGGCGACGGCGGCGGTCGGGGTGTGCGTGGCCTCGTCGTAGAGGATCTTGTCGTAGATCTCGTCCGAGCAGACCAGCAGATTGTGGCGGCGGGCGATGTCGGTGAGCCCCTTGAGCATCGCCTCGTCGTAGACGGCCCCGGTCGGGTTGTTCGGGTTGATGATCACGATCGCCTTGGTGCGGTCGGTGACCTTGCGTTCGACGTCGGCCAGGTCCGGCATCCAGTCGGACTGCTCGTCGCACCGGTAGTGCACGGCGGTGCCGCCGGACAGGGAGACGGCGGCGGTCCACAGCGGATAGTCCGGGGCGGGCACGAGGACCTCGTCCCCGTCGTCCAGCAGGCCCTGCATCGCCATCACGATCAGCTCGGAGACGCCGTTGCCGATGAAGACGTGCTCTACGTCCGTCTCGATGCCGAGGGTCTGGTTGTGCATCACGACCGCGCGGCGCGCGGCCAGCAGCCCCTTGGCGTCCCCGTACCCGTGCGCCGAGGACACGTTCCGGAGGATGTCCTCCAAGATTTCGGGCGGACACTCGAAGCCGAACGCGGCCGGGTTGCCGGTGTTCAGCTTGAGGATGCGGTGACCGGCGGCTTCCAGCCGCATCGCCTCCTCGAGCACCGGGCCCCGGATCTCGTAACAGACGTTGGCGAGCTTGGTCGACTGGATCACCTGCATGTCTGGGAGCTTACGGCCCGGTATTGCGTCACGGGCCGTGTTTTCCGCCACGTGAGACGCGTCGGTTTGGGTGGATATCGCCGCACGCTGTCCCACCAGCACCATGGGTACCTAGAATTCGCCGACATGTTCAGGCCATCCGAGTACGCCGATGGGGCGACGAGCGGCGAGCCCCAGGGCCCGCCGAACGTGTACGTGCCGCGGGCCGTCCCGCCCCCGGCCTATGACGCGTACCCCGATCCCGCGGCGGCCCACGGATGGCAGGACGTGTACGCCCCCACGGACGCCCAGGACGCCACGCTCGGCATGGGCGACACACGTGAGCTGCCGCCGGTGCCGGCGCCGGCGCCCGGCCGGTCCGGTGCGGGCCGCCGCTCCCGGCGCGGACGGGGGTCCCGGCGTGCTCGCCGCGTGGCGGTCGCCGCCGGAGTCGTCGGCGTCGTGTCGGCGGCCTCGCTGATCGCCGGGCTCGGCTTCTCGCACGCGCCCTCCGGCGGGACGCGCCAGGGCGGCGGCCGGACGGGTCCGACGGCGGGGGAGTCACCGCCGGAGCCGTCCACCGGCACCGGTCGGGCATCGGCTCCCACGGTCCCGCTCGTCGACCGGCCGGCGCACAGTGACGAACCGTCCGGCGCCGCGTCCGCGAGCCCGTCCACGGCGGCGAGCCCCACCCCGTCCGAGTCTTGGACGGACGCCCCGAGTCCCTCGGCCGGCAGCCCCACGGCCGGCCCTCCGACGACCTCCGCTCCCGCCGCCGCGTCCACCCCGGGCAAATCCGAGGGAAAGCGCGGACACGGTCCCGGCGGCACCAAGGGCCCCAAGTAGTCCGCCCGTCAGGGCCGTTGAGTAGGGTCGGGCCGAACGGGCGGGTCACGCGCGCAGAACAACTCCTTGCCCCACCCGCCTTGCGACGATCACAATGCGCATGACAACAGTGCAGGCGGCCGGAAGATTTCCGGCCGCCTCCGTCGCAAGAGGGGACCCCCCATGAGAAAACCTCTCGCAGCCGCGTTCTGCGCCCTGGCGATAGCCGGGGCCGGCGCGGCTCCCGCGACCGCTGCCGAGGCCGCCCCCACGGGCGTCGGCAAGGTCGCGGACACGGGCTCGGCCACGTCCGCCGTGACGGACGTGGTCACGTCCGTGGAGCAGACGCTGTCCGGGCTCAACCCGTCGGCCAAGGCCGTGAACCTGGCCGGCACCGTCGCGCTCAGCAACTGCTCCGGTTCCGTCGTCCGCATGCCGGACTCCGAGGCCAACGACCCGGCGCTGGTGATGACCAACGGCCACTGCCTGGAGTCCGGCTTCCCCGGCCCCGGCGAGGTCCTCGTCGACAAGGCGTCCAGCCGCACCTTCAGCCTGCTCAACGCCTCCGGCTCGCGCGTCGCCACCCTGCGCGCCGCCAAGCTCGCGTACGGCACGATGACCGACACGGACGTCGCGTTCTACCAGCTCACCACCACCTACGGGCAGATCAAGAGCTCGTACGGCATCAACCCGCTGACGCTCAACGACACGCACCCGGTCGCCGGTACCGCCATCAGCATCCCCTCCGGCTACTGGAAGCGCGTCTACAGCTGCGACATCGACGGGTTCGCGTACCGCCTGAAGGAGGGCGACTGGACCTGGAAGGACTCGGTCCGTTACACCTCCGCCTGCAACACCATCGGCGGCACGTCCGGCTCGCCCGTCGTCGACGAGGCCACCGGCAAGGTCGTCGCCGTCAACAACACCGGCAACGAGGACGGCGAGCGCTGCACGGTGAACAACCCCTGCGAGGTCGACGCCAGCGGCAATGTGACGGTCCGCAAGGGCATCAACTACGGCCAGGAGACCTACCAGATCCCGGCCTGCTTCGGCATCGACAACAAGCTCGACCTGAGCGCGAGCGGCTGCACCCTGCCCAAGCCGTAAGGCGAGGGCAGCGCCCCGGGTCGGGCGGTCACGCGGGAGTCCTGCGAACCGCCCGGCCCGCCAGGGCGTCCGTGCGACGCCCGTCCTCGATCACGAACCGCCCGCCGACCAGCACGTACGGGATGCCCGTCGGGAGCACGCGCGGCTCGGCGAAGCTCGACCCCGCCGCGACCGTCGCCGGGTCGAAGAGGACCAGGTCGGCTGCATACCCCTCGCGCACCAGGCCCCGGTCCGGTAGCCGGAGCCGGGCCGCCGGGCGCGAGGTGAGGTGAGCGACGCACTCCTCCAGCGACAGCACTCCCAACTCCCGTACGTAGTGCCCGAAATAGTGCGGGAACGTGCCGTACGCCCGCGGGTGCGGCTTGGCGCCCTGGAGAATCCCGTCCGAGCCGCCGGTGTGGACGCGGTGGCGCATGATCGCCCGGACGTTCTCCTCGTGGCCGACGTGCTGGAGGATCGTCGGCGCCAGCCGGTCGGCCAGCAGCAGCCCGCGCGCGGTCTCCCAGGGTGCCTCGCCCCGCACGTCCGCCGACTCCTGGACCGTA
Organism: Streptomyces sp. DG1A-41; assembly: GCF_037055355.1. GTDB lineage: Bacteria > Actinomycetota > Actinomycetes > Streptomycetales > Streptomycetaceae > Streptomyces. The sequence goes on from NZ_CP146350.1 coordinate 5,874,387, forward strand.
TGGCCGACGAACTCGGTCAGCGCCGGATCGCCCACGCCCGAGATCTCGATCGTGTCCCACTCGACGGGCAGGCCGTGGCAGCCGTCCGAGCCGGTGACCTCCAGGTCGCGGCGGATCCGTTCGGCCGTCTCGTCGTCCGCCAGCCGCTCGACGACCTGCCCGGGGCCGCCCTCGCTCGCCCAGCTCGGCAGCAGGGCCGCCAGCGTCGTACAGCCCGGTGTGTAGGGATACGTGTCGAGGCTGATGTCCGCCCCGGCCGCCAGCGCCTCGTCCAGCAGGGCCAGCAGCTCAGGCGCCCGGCCCTTGTTCACGCCGAAGTTCATGGTGGCGTGGGTGAGATGCAGGGGGCAGCCCGCCTCCCGGGTCAGCGCGACCATCTCCTCGTACGCCTCCAGGGCGCCCGCGCCGTAGGAGCGGTGGTGCGGGCCGTAGTAGCCGCCGTACGACGCCACCACCCGGCACAGCTCGGTCAGTTCGGCGTCCCTCGCGTACATGCCGGGCGTGTACGTCAGCCCCGACGACATGCCGACGGCGCCCTGCTCCATGCCCTCGGCGACCAACTGGCGCATCCGGTCCAGCTCTTGCGGGGTGGCCTCCCGGTCCTCCCAGCCGACGGCGAGCGCGCGGACCGTGCCCTGCGGGATCAGGTACGCCGCGTTCACGGCGACCCCGCGGTCGATACGGTCCAGGTACTCGCCCACCGTCCGCCAGTCGAAGTCGATGTCGTCGCCCGAGCCGTTCCACCCGGCGATCGCCCGGCGCACCTCGCCGAGCGTGCGGTCGTCGACCGGCGCGTACGACAGCCCGTCCTGGCCGAGGACCTCCAGCGTGACGCCCTGCGCGGCCTTGGCGCTGTGGTCGGGGTCGCGCAGCAGGGCCAGGTCGCTGTGGGCGTGCATGTCGACGAAGCCGGGGGAGAGGACGAGGCCCTCGGCGTCCAGCTCCCGGCGCGCCTTGGGCCGCTGGCAGCCGGCCGCGGCGGCCTCCTTGACGATTCCCGTGATCCGGCCGCCGCCGACCACGACATCGGCCCGGTAGGAGTCCGCGCCGGAGCCGTCGATGACGTCCGCGTCCCGGATGACGAGCTCCTCCACCGCGCCGGCCTCCTAGAAGAACGTACGGACGTAGTCGACGACCGTGCCGTCCGCCTGAGCGACCGGGATGAGCGGCCACTTGTCGAACGACGTGCACGGATGGGACAGACCCAGACCGACCCAGTCACCCACCTCAAGATCCGCCTCCGGCGTGGTGCTCAGCCAGGCGTGCTGGTCGGACAGGCCCGTCACCGACACCCCGGTGGCCGGGCGCTCGGCGCCGTCCCGGCGGATCACCTGGGCGAAGGGCAGGTCGAGGTCGTAGGCCGCGTCCCGCTTGCCCGCGTTGACGAAGGCCTGCTCGGCGGAGGGCCGTGACACCACCTGCGTCCACAGGCGGAACGCCGGTTCCAGGGCGCCCTCCTCGGGCACACGGTTGAACGGGGTCAGCTTGCGGTAGTGGCCGTCGTCGTGCGAGACGTAGGCGCCCGAGCGGAGCAGCTTCAGCACCGGCAGGGAGAGTTCGGGGATCTCCGCGAAGACGTCGGCGACCGCGTCGAACCAGGCGCTGCCGCCCGCGCTGACGATGATCTCGTCCGCACCGGAGAACCGTCCGGCCCTGTCGAAGTCGGCGGCGAGCGCGACCAGCCGCCGCAGCCACGCCGTCACCCGCTCCGGGTCGGCCTTCGGCACCTCGCCCTCGTAGCCCGCGACGCCGACGAGCCGCAGGGGCCGCGCACCCGCCACCGCGTCCGCGACCGCCGCGCACTCCGCCTCCGTGCGCACTCCGGTACGGGCGCCCTCCCCGGCGGCGAGTTCGACGACGACGTCCAGCGGGCGCCGGGCACCGCTCATCGCGGCGTCCATCAGCTCCACCCCGCGCACGGAGTCGACGTAGCACACGAAGCGGAACTCCGGGTCGGCGTCGAGCTCGGCCGAGACCCAGCGCAGGGCCGCCGGGTCGACCAGCTCGTTCGCCAGGAACACGCGCCGGGTCCCGAACGCGCGCGCCACCCGCACCTGATGCGGCACCGCCAGCGTGATGCCCCACGCCCCGTGCTCGATCTGCCGCTGGAACAGCTGCGGCGCCATGGAGGTCTTGCCGTGCGGCGCGAAGGCCAGGCCGTGCCGGTCCGCGTACGTCTCCATCAGCCTCAGGTTGTGCTCCAGGCGCTCGGCGGACAGCGCCAGCACGGGCGTGGTGAAGCCGCCCGTGAAGAGGTTCCGGCGCTGGGCGGCCAGTTCGCCCACGGTCAGGCCGTCGGCGTCCGGCGGGAGGCCCTTGAAACGGTGGTCGACGCGCTCGGCGGCAACCCGGGCGAGGGAGTCGGCGGCGGTATCGGCTGTCATGGAGCCTCCCTGATCAGGGGCGTTGCATTATGTGCAACAGCCATTGCGTATATCGCCCGACGCTGTCTAACATCTCGGCCACCCGGGGTCAACGAAAGCGGCCGCGCAGGTCGTTCCCTCCCCCGGGGGCGCCTTCGCCGCCGGGTTCTCCCCGCCGCCCTGCGCGGACTGCCCGTCGGACACCCAGCGGGCCCCGGAGGAGGTACGGACGCCATGAGCCAGACCGTCGACCGGGCGCTCGGCATCCTGCCGCTGCTCGCGGAGGGCCCCGCCGACCTGGGGCAGGTCGCCGACCGTCTCGGCGTGCACAAGTCCACGGCCCTGCGCCTGCTGCGCACCCTCCACGAGCACGGCCTCGTCTACCGCCAGTCCGACCAGCGCTACCGCCTGGGCGCCCGCCTCTTCGCGCTCGCCCAGGAGGCGATGGAGAACCTCGACGTCCGTGAGATCGCCCACCCCCATCTCGTACGCCTCAACGAGCAGTGCGGCCACACCGTGCACCTCGCCGTGTACGAGGAGGACGAGGTCCTCTACATCGACAAGGTGGAGAGCCGGTACCCGGTGCGCATGTACTCGCGGATCGGCAAGCCCGTCGCCATCACCGTCGCCGCGGTCGCGAAGCTGCTGCTGGCCGACCTGCCCGAGCACGAGCGCCGGGCGGTGGCGGAGAAGCTCGACTACCCCGCGTACACGTCCCGTTCGACACCCGACGCCGGCGCGTTCCTGCGCGAGCTGGAGAAGGTGCGCGAACAGGGCTGGGCCACCGACCTCGGCGGCCACGAGGAGTCCGTCAACTGCGTCGCGGCGCCCATCCGCGGCGCCGACGGCCGGGTCGTCGCCGCGATGTCTGTCTCCGCGCCGAACGTCGTCGTCACCGCCGACGAACTCCTCACCCTCCTGCCGTTGGTGCGCCGTACGGCGGACGCCATCAGCGGCGAGTACTCCGGCAGAACACCAGTGAAGGGCACCGCATGACGGACAAGACCGCACTCACCCCCAAGACCCACACCACCCCGCCGGCGAAGTTCTCGCACGGCGTGAAGAAGGGCAACATCCTCCAGGTCGCCGGCCAGGTCGGCTTCCTGCCCGCCGAGGAGGGCAAGCCGCCCACGCCCGCCGGGCCGACCCTGCGCGAGCAGACCCTCCAGACCCTGGCCAACGTCAAGGCGGTCCTTCAGGAGGGCGGCGCCGGCTGGGACGACGTGATGATGGTCCGCGTCTACCTGACGGACGTGGCCCACTTCGCCGAGTTCAACGAGATCTACGACGCGTACCTCGAGGAGCAGGGCCTGACCCAGCCGCCCGCCGCGCGCACGACGGTCTACGTGGGCCTGCCCGCGGGTCTCCTCGTCGAGATCGACGCGCTGGCCGTCCTAATCTGATAACGAAGTCGGGGCTGGCTGTGTGCGGCACAGGTTTGTCGACCATACTGCTCCGCTGTGGAGCAGCGCATAGGTTCGAGCAGCCAGCCCCTTAAGGCCGAGCCCGTGAAGGGCGCCGGATTCGACCCGGCCTTCATACCCGGGCTCACGTCACCCGCGTCCGGAAGGACGGAGGGCGACGGGCCGGAGAAGGAGCCTGAAGTCGCCGAGGCCGAGGAAGCCGAGGAGGCCGCCCCTGAGTCGGAGGAGGCGGCGGAGACGTCCCCCTCCGAGCCGGAGGAGGCCGACGTCGACGGTCCCGTCTTCGAGGCGTCCGACCGCCGCGCGAGGATAGTCGCCGACCACAGAGGCGTCCGACTGTCCCTGGACGACCAGGAGTGCGAGTTCCGCTGGGACGAGATCGGGGCGGTCGAAACGGAGACCGCCCGCTTCGGCAAGCGCTACACCGTCACCGTCCACACCCCTGACCGGCGCTGGTACCCGATCGAGATCGAAGCACCGGCCAGGAGCCGTTTCACGGAGTGGGACGAGCAGCTGGACGCGGTGCTGGACGCCTACTTCGAGGAAGACGCCGAGTAGCGGGCCGAGCGGCTACCGGCAGTACTGCGTTTCCTTGCCGATCGACCGGTACATGCAGTCCGCGTTCTCCAGCAGCTGCAACACCGCGTCCCGGTTACGGGAGGTCTCCCGCTCGATCACCTCGTCGGGCGGGTAGAACCCACCGCCGCCGGACCTCGGATACATCTCGAACGTGTACCCGAAGATCTTGTGCGCGCCCCAGAGGTAGTCGTCGATCGACCCGTCCGTGATGTACAGGTCGCTGGACTGCTCCGCCGTGTACCCGTTGCTCGCGGCCATCTTCTGCCCGACCGCCTTGAACGCCGCGTTGTCGTCCGCGGTCATCCCGGTCGTCGTGTCGGAGTACGTGTAGCCGAACGGCCACAGCACCAGCTCGCTGTACGTGTGGAAGTCGATGCCGGCCTTGATCTGCTGCACCCCGCCGACGACCCGGCTGCGCACGAAGTCGGCGACGACCTTCACCTCGGGCGCGGACTCGGCCGCCGGGCCGCGGTAGGTGTCGGAGGACGGTGAGCCCGAGGAGCCGCCGCAGCAGCCCCAGCGGTAGTTCCAGTTGCGGTTGAGGTCGGTACCGACATACGAACTGCCGCTGTTGGGCTGGCGGTTCTTGCGCCACGAGCGGTAAGACCCGGTGGCGATGTCGTACTCGCCGCCGTCCGGGTTGATGTCCGGGATGATCCAGATCTCACGATTGTTCACCATGCCGGTGACGCGCGAGTCGGAGCCGTAGTCGGAGGTCAGCTCGCGCAGCAGGTAGAGCGCCATCTCGACGGTGAGGTGCTCGCGGGCGTGCTGGTGGTGCGTGAACAGCACCTCCGGCTCGGACTCGTCGCTGCCCACGTTGTCGCTGATCTTGACGGCGACGATGTTCCGGCCCTGGTACGACTTGCCGATCACGCGCTGGCTGGCGATGGAGGGGTTGGCCGAGACGATCGAGTTGATCTCGCTCGTCATCTCCGCGTAGTTGTGGTAGCGCGAGTCGGCGGACGGGAAGTCGTGGATCCGGACGTCGTCCTCGCCGGCGGACCGGTCGGGCACCGCGCCGAACGGGGTGACCTCGTAGCCCAGCGCGCGCAGCTTCTTGATCTGGTCCGCGCGTCCGGAGACGACGACACCGTGGCCATGGGCCTCGTCCACGGTCACGCCGGTGCGCTGAAGTGCCGTGCGGTCCTTGGCCGTCGAGTGCATGTGGATTTCGTACTGCCGGACGTCGTCGGCCGACGGGGCCGCCTTGGGGGCGCTGTCGGCGGTGGCGTCCGAGGTCGTCGCGGTCAGGGGCGCCGCGAGGGCGAGTGCGAGGAGGGCGGCGAGGGCGGCGGTGCGTCTGCCGGTGCGGGCACCGGAGCCTCGTATGCGGAGTCGCATGAAATCTCCTTGTGGGAGGTGGGGTTGTTCCGTGCGACGTACGTGGTGCGGGTGGCGCACATCGTTCTGCCAATGGCATGACCAGGTCAAGACCGAAAGTGGACGCACAGTGTACGCGTGCGGCCCGGCGGTCGCGCTGTCCCGGCCGAAGTGCACCCACGGGTGTGACCCGAGCGTGCATATATGTACGCAACGGGGGAGAGTGAGGGCCCGGACCACACCCCCAGAGGACTGGCTGATCATGGGCGGATCAGCGCCACGACGGGACCACCATCTGCCGGTCGAGACGACCAGCTTCGTCGCCCGGCGTGGCGAACTGACCCAGGGACGCGAGCTGTTGGCCCGCGCACGGCTGGTGACGCTGACCGGACCGGGCGGCGTCGGCAAGACCCGGCTCGCCGCGCGCATCGCGGCCCGGGTGCAGCGGGCCTTCCCGGACGGCGTGCGCTTCGTGCACCTCTCCGGGCTGCACGACCCGGCGCTCGTGCCGCTCGCCGCCGCCGACGCGCTGGGGCTGCACGACCACTCCGCCCAGCCGCCGCTGGACGCCCTCGTCGAGCAGGTGCGCAACCGGCGGTTGCTGCTCGTCGTCGACAACTGCGAGCACCTGGCGGGGGCCTGCGCGCAGCTCGCCGCGGCCCTGCTGCACGGCACCGAGGGCGTCCGCGTCCTCGCCACCAGCCGGCACCGGCTCGGCCTCACCGAGGAGCACCTGCTGGAGGTGCGGCCCCTGCCGGTGCCCGACCCGGACGGCGACCTCTCCGCCGCCGAGGGCTACCCGGCCCTCACGCTCTTCGCCGACCGGGCCGCCGCGGTCGTCCCCGGCTTCCGCCTCACCGCGGACACCCGCGCCTCCGTGGCCCGCCTGTGCCGCCGCCTGGACGGCCTCCCCCTCGCCATCGAACTCGCCGCCGTCCGCATGCGCGTCCTCGACGTCGACCAGCTCCTTGACCGGCTCGACGACCGCTACCGCTTCCTCACCACCGGCAGCCCCGCCGCACTGCCCCGCCACCAGACCCTGCGCGCGGCGGTCGCCTGGAGCCACGACCTGTGCACCGCCCCCGAGCAGTTGGTGTGGGCCCGGCTCTCGGTCCTGGCGGGCAGCTTCGACCTGGAGACGGCGGAGGCGGTGTGCGCGGACGACACCGCGGAGGGGGCCGCACGGTGGGGAACGGACCCGGTGCCGGCGGAAAGTGTCCCGCCGGGCGGCGGACACGTGGCCGGCGGGGCGTTCGCGGGTGGTGCCCGGGGCGGGGCGCGTCCCGATGTCCCGTCGGGCGGCGTCGGGTTCGCGGACGGCTCCGGTGAACGTACGCGGCCCGCACGGACGCTCGCAGGGGCCGTGACGCTGCCTCCGCTCAGCGGCGGTTCGGAAAACGTGGTACCGCCGGTGCCCGGTCGGGCAGGTGGGTCTGGTCCGTTGCCGGTGTCGGGTCGGGCAGGCGGGTCTGGTCCGTTGCCGGTGTCCGGTCAGGGCGGCGGGCCCGTGCCGTTGCCGTCGCCCGGGATGCGCCCCGAGTCCCTGCTCGCCTCCAGGCCCGAGAGCGGCCCCGGCGGCGGCCTGCCTCTGTCTCCGTCCGTGCTTGGCCCGGGGGGCGTGGCGGCGCCTGCGCTCGGCGGTCTGCCTCTGTCTCCGTCCGTGCCTGGTCCGGGGGGCGTGGCGGCGCCTGCGCTCGGCGGTCTGCCTCTGTCTCCGTCCGTGCCTGGTCCGGGGGGCGTGGCGGCGCCTGCGCTCGGCGGTCTGCCTCTGTCTCCGTCCGTGCTTGGCCCGGGGGGCGTGGCGGCGCCTGCGCTCGGCGGTCTGCCTCTGTCTCCGTCCGTGCCTGGTCCGGGGGGCGTGGCGGCGCCTGCGCCCGGCGGCCTGCCTCTGTCTCCGTCCGTGCCTGGTCCGGGGGGCGTGGCGGCGCCTGCGCCCGGCGGCCTGACCCTGCCCTTGCCCCCGCCCGATCCCGGCGCCATGACCTCGTTCCCGTCCCTGCCTGACTCAGGCGGTCTGACGGTGCCGCCGCCCTTGCCCGACGCAGGCGGTCTGACGGTGTCCCCGCCCGTGCGCGGCTCAGGCGGCCCGGCCTCGCCCCCGCCACCCGCAGAGGCCGCAGGCGCCCGGCCGGCCCGTCCCGCCCCGGCTCTCCGTGCCGACGAGGTGCTGGACGCCGTCGCCGGGCTCGTGGACAAGTCGGTGTTGTGCCGGGAGCCGGGGCCTGGTGGGGCGCGGTACCGGATGCTCGACACGCTGCGGCAGTACGGGCTGGAGCAGCTGCGGCGGATTGTCGGGGAGGAGGACGCTGCCCGGCGGCGGCAGCGGGACTGGATGCTGCGGCGGGTCGAGGAGTGTGAGCGCGGCTGGTTCGGGCCCGGGCAGCCGGAGACCGTCGCCCGGCTGCGCGCCGACCGGGACAACCTGCGCGCCGCCCTCGACTTCAGCCTCGCCACCCCGGGCGAGGCGCTCGCCGGGCTGCGGCTCGCCGGCACCCTCTGGTTCTACTGGCACGCCTGCGGCGCCCCACGCGAGGGCCTGTACTGGCTCGACCGGGCCCTGGCCGCCAACCCCGAGCCGACCCCGGAACGGGCCCGCGGCCTCTGGGTCGCAGGGCTGCTCGCCGCCGCCACCCAGGACTTCCCCCGCAGCCGCCGGCACGCCAGGGACGCCCTCGCCCTCGCCCGGGTCCTGGGCGACGCCGCCGAGGCCGCCCACGCCGAGTACGTCATCGGCGTCCTGCGGCTGTTCGGCGACGATCTGCCCGGGGCGCTGCGGCACTTCGAGACCACCGTCGCCCGCGGCCCCGTGCCCGGCCAGCACCTCAGCGTCGTAGGCCTCGACCAGGTCGAACTCGCCTGCGCCCTGGGCTTCCTGGGCGAGGCCGACCGGGCCGTCGAGGTGTGCGAGCGGGCCCTCGGGCTGTGCGAGCGGCACGGCGAGCAGTGGGTACGGTCGTACGTGCTGCGCATGCTCGCCCTCGCCCACACCGTGCGCCGCGACTGGGCCCGGGCCGAGCGGCACGCCCGCGAGGCTTTGCGGCTCAAGTTCGCCGTCCACGACGTCATCGGCATCGCCCTCACCCTCGACCTGCTCGCGTCCATCGCGGCCGAACGCGGCGCCCACGAGCACGCGGCCGTGCTGCTGGGCGGCGCCGACCGCGTCTGGGCCGACATCGACGCCGCCCGCTGGGGCGCGCGCACCCTCAACTCCGCACGCCGGGACAGCGAGGAGCGGGCCTGCCGGGCCCTGGGCCGGGACGCGTTCGAACGGGCCCACCGGCGCGGCGCGAGCCTCGGCCTCGCCGAGCTCGTCGGCCATGCGCTCCAGGAACCGGCCCGCCCGCACCCCGGGGAGTCCCGGGCCCCGCACGACGACACCGCGGTCCGTCTCACCCGCCGCGAGACCGAGGTCGCCCGGCTCGTCGCCGAAGGGCTCGCCAACCAGCAGATCGCCGACCGCCTGGTGATCGCCCGCCGTACCGCCGAAGGCCATGTGGAACGCATCCTCAGCAAGCTCGGCTTCAGCAACCGCAGCCAGATCGCCGCCTGGGTGACGGCCCAGCGCTGACCCGCCCGTACCGCATACCCAGCCCGTACCGCAGACCCCGAGAGGAATCCATGACCACCCGACAGCCCCCGATGCCCGCCGCGTTCGACCACCGCATGGCCGTCTTCGACACCGACGACGACTTCGTGGCCGCCGCCCTGCCCTTCCTCGGCGCAGGACTCGCCGCCCCCGGCGAACCACCCCCCGTGGCCGTCGCCGACCCCCGCAACCTGGACCTCCTGCGGGACGCCCTCGGCGGGGACGCGAAGAACGTCACGTGCATCCCGCACACCGACTGGTACACCGGCTCCGCCGCCAACGCCGTCGCCCAGGCCGCCTCCTACCTCACCGCCCACGCCGGCCCCGGCGGCCGGATCCATCTCCTCATGGAGCCCGTCTGGAGCGGCCGCGCCGGCCGCTCGGCCCGCGAGACGACCGAGTGGATCCGTTACGAGGCCCTCGCCAACCTCCTCTTCGCGCCCACGTCCACGACCGCCCTGTGCGCGTACGACACCCGCACCGCCGGCCCCGCCGTCGTCGCCGCGGCCCGCCGCGCCCACCCCGACACGGACGTGTACCAGGACCCGGTGCGGCTCGCGGCCGAACTCGACGCCGTACCGCTGCCGCTGCCCCCGGCCGGCGCGCAGCCCCTCGCGGAGCCGCACGCCGGAGCCGTGCAGGCCTGGGCGGAAGCCCGGGGACTTCCCGCCGCCGACGCCGAGTTGTTCGCCACGGCCGTCGCGGAGACGGCGGCGGCCCTGGCGCCCCTCGACGGCACCGCCCTGCTGTGGGGCGAGGCACCCGCCTGCGTCTGCGAGCTGCGCTCGGCCCGCCCCGTCGGCGACCCGCTCGCCGGCTTCGTCCCGCCACCGCCCACCGGCCCGGAACCCGGCCCGGGCCTGTGGTACGCGCGCCAGGTCTGCGCGTACGTGGACATCCGCGACGACGCCCAGGGAGCCACGGTCCGCCTCCAGTACGCGTGACCCCACCCGCACATGCAGGTAGGGGATCGGGTAGTCCTCCCCCTGTGCCGGACCGGCAACCGGGCCACCCTGGAGCCATGCTGCAACTCTCCGGGCCCCACCTCCCGGACCCCGACGCCAGGTACGGCCCGTTCCCGCAACCACCCCTGGGAGCAGGCCACCTGAGCGTCGAGTACGCCCCCGAGCCCTCCGCCGTCCGCGAGGCACGCGCGGAGGTGCGCAGGCAGTTGGAGGGGTGGGGGCTAGCGGAGCGCGGTGAGGTGGCGGACGTCGCGGAACTGCTCGTCGCCGAACTGGCCACCAACGCCCTCGTGCACGCCGAGAGCCGCTTCCGGCTCACACTCTTCGCCGCGCACGGCGTACTGCGCTGCGAGGTGGCCGATACGGAATGCCGCGTGCCCCGGGTGCTGGACGCCGGCACCGGGGAGAGTGGCCGTGGGATGTTCCTGGTGGACGCGCTGGCCGAGCGCTGGGGCTGCCACCGGGACGGGCCGGGCAAGACCGTGTGGTTCGAGCTCGGCACGTGCGGATCGGACGGCTGTGGTCGGCGACAGCCGTGACGCTCCGCTGGATCGGCCCTGGCGGTGTGCCCAGCCGCCGGGGCCCGTCCGGGGCCTGTCCGGGGTCCGTCCGGGGGCCTGTCCGGAAGCCTGCCCGGGAGGGCGCCTCGTACGCGCATCAGGTGAAGATCCGGTCACGCCCTCTTGTCCTACCGGCGCCTTTGGGCTTTCTTGACCTGCATGGCGGACACCACGGGAAAGACCACGGACCACGAGGCGTCGCAACACCCCCCGCAGCGCAAGGCGAGTTGGAAGTACATCGGCCCGGGCATCGTCGTCGCGGCGACCGGTGTCGGGGCCGGCGACCTCGTCGCCACGCTGATCGCGGGCAGCAACTTCGGCTACACCCTCCTGTGGGCCGCGATCATCGGCTGCCTGGTGAAGATCTCCCTGGCCGAGGCGGCGGGCCGCTGGCATCTGTCCACGGGCCGCACCCTGTTCGACGGCTGGGCCAGCCTCGGCCGCTGGACCACCTGGTTCTTCGCCGTCTACGTCGTGGTCTGGGGCTTCGTCTACGGCGCGGCGGCGATGTCGTCGAGCGCGCTGCCGCTCCAGGCGCTCTTCCCCGACGTGATGGACCTGAAGTGGTGGGGCATCGCCAGCGGTCTGGTCGGTCTGGTCTTCGTCTGGTTCAACAAGTACGCGGTGTTCGAGAAGGTCATGACGGTCCTGGTGGGCGTCATGTTCCTGGTGACGGTGTACCTGGCGATCCGCGTCACCCCGAACATTCCCGACGCCTTCGCCGGGCTCCTCCCGGTCCTCCCTGACGAGAAGGACTCGATCCTCAACACCCTGGGCCTGATCGGCGGCGTCGGCGGCACGATCACCCTCGCGGCCTACGGCTACTGGGTCAACGCCAAGGGCTGGACCGACACCGGCTGGATGAAGGTCATGCGCCTGGACAACCGCGTCGCCTACGCCACCACGGGCATCTTCGTGATCGCCATGCTCTTCGTCGGCGCGGAACTCCTGCACTCGGCGAACATCGCGATCGCGAGCGGCGACAAGGGCCTGATCCAGCTCGGCGACATCCTGGAGAAGGAGTACGGCACGGCGACGGCGAAGTTCTTCCTGATCGGATTCTTCGCCACGTCCTTCACCTCGCTGATCGGCGTCTGGCACGGCGTGAGCCTGATGTTCGCCGACTTCGTGGCCCGCCTGTCGGGCAAGGGCCAGGCCAAGGGCGAGGAGGTCGCCTCGGGCCAACGCGAACGCTCCTGGCCCTTCCGCGCCTACCTGCTCTGGCTGACCTTCCCGCCCATGATCCTCCTCTTCGAGGGCCAGCCCTTCCGGCTGATCATCATCTACGGCGTCCTCGGCGCGGCCTTCCTGCCCTTCCTCGCCGGCACGCTGATCTGGCTCCTGAACTCCCCCCGCACGCCCAGGGAGTGGCGCAGCGGCCCGATCAGCAACGCCATGCTCGCCGTCGCGGGCCTGCTGTTCCTGATCCTGTGCGTGAAGCAGATCTGGGACCAGCCGTGGGGGGAGTTCTTCTAGGACGCCGGGGAGGCGGACAGAGGCCGGTTATGCGGGCCCACCGCGTCGGACCACGCGTTGCCCGCCCAACCGGTCCATCAGCACCCCCACCGCACACCCCGTCAGCAGCACGCCCGTCGACATCCACAAGCCCGGGCCCGCCGGGTCCAGCACGCCCGGCCGCAGTGCCAGCAGCAGCACCTGCGCCGCCGCCGGAGCCGCGCACGCCGCCGCCAGGTGCCGTACCGGCATCTCGCGCCACGGCTCCGGATGCACCCGCGCCGCCGCCCAGGTGGCGAGCACGACACACACCAGGTTCGGCAGGTGCACCAGCGCCAGCGCGGCACCGAACGAGCCGACACCCCGCGGGCCGACCAGAGGGCCGTACACCAGCGTCATCTGGACGTACTCGCTGACGACCAGGACGACGATGCCGACGGCCCAGCAGCGGACGAGCGCCATCAACCGCTCCCGAAGATCTCGAAGTAGAGGAGGACCGCGAAGCCCAGCGCGGCCATGCCGCAGCCCGCGACCAGGGCGAGCGACTGAAGCACCGGGGACCAGCTGCCCCGCCCCGCCACCGTCGCCGTTCCCTCGGGATCGCGCGGGTCGTACGTGACGGTGACCGGGGTGCCCTTCGTCACCGACCAGCCCGCGAGGTCCTCGAACTCGACGGGCGTGCCGTCGGCCGTACGGAAGGCGAAGAAGTGCCGTCTGGCATCGGAGCGGTGATACGGCTCCGTCTCCACCCGGACGCACTCACCCTCCGCCCGGACACCGCGCCGCAGCACCCGCGACACCGTCACCAGCCGCCGCGCGTACTTCCACGACAGCGCGCCGAACATCGCCACGAGCAGCGCGAGTACGACGTAACCGGCGCCCGGCACCTCCATGCCTAGTGCACCTCGACCGAGTCGATGATCCGGTCCAGGTCCCCGTCCGACAGAGACCCCTGCTGCGCGTCGACCCGGATCGCGAACGTGGAGTCGGTCGAGTCCAGCCCGGCCAGGATCACGCCCTCGACCGGGGCGCCCTTCGGCGGGCCGCCGTCCTCGCCGGTCGCCTTGAAGGCGAAGTCGATCCGTTTCGCCTCGTCCGTGCCGGCCAGCTCCACATCCTTCTGGCCCTTGACGTCCGCGCCCATCTGGATGCCCGCCTCGGCGGCGATCGCGGCCTGCTCGGCGGAGTTCGCCTGGGTGAAACCGAGTTGCACGGTGATGACCGAGACCTTCCTGCCGTCCTCCGTGCGCACCGCCGCCGCCGCGTTGTGCTTGCCGCGTTCGCCGGCGCTCTGCTCCTCGTACCCCTTCGGGTACGAGACGTCGACGCCCTTGGTTTTCAGGGTGCCCCAGCCGTCGGGCACCGAGCCGGCGTCGGAGCTTCCGCAGCCGGTCAGGACCACGGCGGTCGTCAGCAGGGCGGCGGCCAGATGGGCACGGCGGGTCTTCATCGGCTTGGGCTCCGTCTCGTCAGTTCGCACAGTAGCTGTAGGGAAGATAGGAGCGACCGTTCCCGCGGGGCGCCCCCAGGAACTGGGCGCCGGTCAGCGTCTCCGACTTCTTCTCCGTGCTGATCGTCATGCCCAGACTGAGCCCGAGATTCAACTCGAAGCCGTACTCGGCCGCGTTCACCTCACCGGTGTACGTCATCCGGCTCGACCTGCCCTTGTCGAACATCAGCTGCCCGAAGGGGTCGTCGGCGCCCGGGCGGGTCGTCGGCGCGTGGTCATGGAACATGTACTGGAAGGGCGTGGCGACCTGCTCGTTGTTGCTGTCCAGCCACCGCTCGGCGACCGCCCGGTCCTGGTCGCCGGCCGGGCCGGAGTCGAAAGTGACGGTGTGGGTGACGATCTCGATGCCGGTCTGTGAGTCGGTGCCCTTCACGCCGGCGTTCCCACCCCGCTTCTCGTCGTCCTCCTTGCCGTTGTCACCAGCGGCCTTGGCGCCGTCCTTCTGGCCGCCCTTCTCGACGGTACGGGTCATGTCGACACGGACCAGCTTGCCGGTCCCCTTGTCGTAGGTGACCGTGATGGTGCCGGTCTGTGTCGTGTTCGCCGCGTACTCGCCGCTGAGCGAGCCCGCCTCGTAGCCCACCTTGGAGCCGTACTCGATGGACGAGGAGTACGTGTACGACTTGGTGTTCTTGTAGGAGTTGTCCGTCCAGGTGACGTCGGGGGAGTACTTGAAGGTGCCGCCGAGCGCGGCGCTCAGCTTCTTCTCGTCGCCCGCTGAGATCTTCAGGCCCGCCGACGCCGAGGCTTCCAGGCCCACCTTGCCGTAGGTGATCTTCCGGTTGTCGCCCAGGTCGTCCTTGATCCGCTGCTGCGTCTCCTCCTCGTCCTTGAGCGGGCCCGTCCCGAAGAGATAGGCGATGCTGTCGCCGAGGCTCGCCTCCGCGCCGCCGGGCATGGTGCGCCGCATCTCGTACATCTGGAGCTTCTCCACGTCGTCCCGGAACCGCTGGGCCTCCTCGGGGCTCTGGAAGACCCAGGTGTCGCCGCCCGTGACCTTGATGCCGAGTCCGAGCTCCACCTTGTCGGTGCCGAACCGGCCCACCTTCATGCCGGGTTTGAAGTCCTTCTTCGCGGCGACGGACGCGGCGTCCGTGAAGGTCAGATAGACCAGCTGGTCCTTGTCGTCGATCTCGCCGTCGCCGTTGACGTCCGTGTTCGCCTTGATGTGCTGCTCCTGGAAGCCGTACTCCTTGCCGATCTCCCAGAAGAAGATCTTCGCCTTGGAGCCCGCCTTGTCGGTGACGGAGGAGACCTGGCAAAGCGCCGGCTCGAAGTCGGCGTCGGTGAGGGGTTTGCCCGGCCCGGGCCTGCCCGACCCGCAGGTGCCGTCGCCGGTCACTTTGCAGATCTGCGCGGCGATCTTGTCGTAGATCAGCTGCCCGACGCCGGTGGCCGAGACGGCCAGGACGATCGCCGCGCTGACCACGATCATGCCGAGGTACTCGGTGCCGGTCGCGCCGCGATCGTCGAAGACCGGTCTGTGCCCGTACGTCCGTATGTCGCCCCCGCCAGTCATACGGCCCCCTCCTTGCCCGAACCACGTGCCTGTGGACGGTGAGAGTAGGGACGCGCCCCGGCGGGAGGCGTGGGCCTCAGGGCCCAAACCGAGGCCCACCGTCAACACTGGGCCCTCCAGGACCACCGGCCGGGACCACCCGAGACCTCGCCGGCGACCGGCAAGATGCTCAACCTGCCCCGTTTTGGCGCATCTTGTGCAACGACAGTTGCTCCTCAGCTACACAAACGCTGTTCTCCGGTCACAGAGCCGTGGATACAGTGCTGAGGTAGTCACGCAGTGAAGTCACCGACGTGTGCCGCAGTGACAAGACGGCGGGCCGACGGGCATGGGGAAACGGGGAGCTGCGCGTGCCAACTGCCATTGCCGTGACCAGTGCCGACATGGCGCTGCCGCCACAGGACGAACGCACCCTGCCCGCCGTCGTGCTGCGGGACGTCGACCGGCGCCCCCTGGAGCAGGCGCTCGCCGAGATGCAGACCCTGGTCGAGCACCACGGGCATGTGATCGTGGTCTGCTCACAGGCCGCACCCACCGCCGTGCAGCGACGGCTGCACACCCTGCGCTCCCTCATGGAGAGCGACCGGATCGCCCTCTTCCGCCCCGATCTGCCCCCGCTCGGACTCGCCGTCCTGGCCCGCCAGTTACGGCAGCTCGCGTCCTGCGACATCAGCCCCGGCGTGCTCGCCTCGGCCTGGCCTGCTCGTCCACTACATCCACGCCGGGGCGCTGCTCAACTCCGTCGCCCGGCTCGACCGCGTCCCCGTCGACCTGAAGTCGCACGCCAAATCCTGGGTGCCCGGCAGCCAGTTCGGTGTCCTCGCCCACCCCGAACCGCAGCTCGTCAGGATCACTCCCGAAGCCGCCCTGCCCGGCCCCGAGTTCGGCACGTGGATGCTCGTCGCCAAGGGCCAGCTCCAGTCCGACTGGGTCACCGGCACCCTCGCCCCCTCCTGGAAGGTGCAGGGGCTGCGCGAGATCCCCCTCCCGGCCGAATCTCCGGGCTGGTGGGGCACCGGCAAGCTGATCGAGTTCTGTAGCTACCTGCCCGACCTGTCGGTCCTCTACCAGCTGGTCACCTCCGTACGGCGGACCCGCTGCCACTGGTGCGGCATCGACGTCATCGGCGACCGCTGCGTGTTCTGCTCGGCCACGCCACCCGTCCACGACACCCCGCCCCTCAAGCAGCTAGAGAACCGAACGGCCGTCGGGTGAGCCCTGACAGCCCTGACACCGCTCGTCAGCACTGCCCCGATCCCGCTCGACCGATATCCCCAACGAGGTTGTACGGTTCATGAATTCCCGTCAGCGCCGCGGCGTGATTCTCCTGCTCCTGTCGGTCGTCTGCGCCCTCGGCGCCTTCACCGGCGTGCTGTCCGTCATCAGTGACGTGAAGTCCAAGGTGGGCCCCGAGGTCACCGCCTACCGGCTGAAGTCCGACGTGCCGCCCTACACCACCCTCAGCACGGGCCAGTTCGAAAAGATCAAGATGCCCGAACGGTGGCTGTCCGACAACGCGGTCACCGACCTGCGCGAGATCCAGGGCAAGATCGCCGTGACCAAGCTGCAAGCGGGTTCCCTGCTCCAGTCCGACATGATCGTCCGCCAGCCGGCCCTCCAGCCCGGCCAGCAGGAGGTCGCCATCATGATCGACGCGGCGACCGGCGTGGCCGGCAAGATCACGCCCGGCTCCTCGGTCAACGTCTACGCCACCTTCGAGGGCAAGCGCGAGGGCGACCCCGACCAGTCGAAGATCATCGTGACCAACGCCAAGGTCATCGACGTCGGCGAACTCACCGCGCTGAAACCCGACGAGAACAACCGCACCCAGCAGGCCACCGACGCCGTCCCCATCACCTTCGCGCTGTCCGCCCTCGACGCCCAGCGCATCACCTACGCCGAGTCGTTCGCCCAGCGGGTCCGGCTCGCCCTGGTCGCGCCCGGCGGCGACACCACCGTCCCCGAGCAGGACCGGACGTACGAACTCGCGAAGGACAAGTGAGAGGCTCGCATGCCCACGAGGATCCTCCCGGCAGTCGGTGACGCGGACGCCGTCCGGTCCATCACGACGCTGCTCAGCCAGCTCCCGGACGCCGAGCCGGTCGCCCCGGTGGTCGACTCCACCCAGCTCATCGACACCCTCGCCCGCCTGGCCGCCGAGTCCGTCGACGAACTGCCCGAGGTCGTGGTGGTGCACGAGCGGATCGGCCCGGTCCCCGCGCTGGAACTGATCCGCGAAGTCGCCCTGCGCTTCCCGGCCGTCGGCGTCATCCTCGTCACCTCCGACGCGAGCCCCGGCCTCTTCCAGGCCGCCATGGACTACGGCGCCCGCGGCCTGGTCGCCCTGCCCCTCAGCTACGAGGAACTCGCCAGCCGCGTCCAGGCGGTCGCGCAGTGGTCCGTCGGCGTACGACGGCACCTGGGCGCCGGCGGCGACGTGTTCACCGGCGTCGGCGGCACGGTCGTCACGGTCAGCGGGGCCAAGGGCGGCGTGGGCGCGACACTGGCGGCGATCCAACTGGCGCTCGCCGCCCAGGCCTCGGGCCGCAGCACGGCCCTGGTCGACATGGATCTCCAGACCGGCGACATCGCCTCCTACCTGGACGTCCAGTTCCGCCGCTCCGTCGTCGACCTGGCCGCCATCACGGACATCTCCCCGCGTGTCCTGGCCGACGCCGTCTTCCGCCACGACACCGGACTGGCCCTGCTCCTCGCCCCGGCCGAGGGCGAACGCGGCGAGGACGTCACCGACCGCGCCGCCCGGCAGATCGTCAGTGCTCTGCGCTCCCGTTACGAGGTCGTCGTCATCGACTGCGGCGCCCAGCTGAGCGGGGCGGGGGCGGCGGCCGTGGAGATGGCGGACCGGGCGCTGCTGATCACCACGCCGGACGTGGTCGCGGTACGGGGCGCGAAGCGGGCCGTGCGGATGTGGGACCGGTTGCAGATCCGCAAGGCGGAGGAGACCACGGTGGTCGTCAATCGCCACACGCGGGGCACGGAGATCCAGCCCCCGCTCATCCAGAAGATCACCGGCACGGCGGTCGCGGCGACCTCGATCCCCGCCAACTTCAGGGAACTCCAGAGCGTCGTGGACGCCGGGCGTGTTCACGAGCTGGAGAGCAGGAGCGCGGTGAAGCAGGCGCTGTGGGGGCTGGCGGGAGAGCTGGGTCTGGTCAAGGTCTCCGAGGGGGCACAGAAGGCGGGGAGGTTCCGGGGTGGGGACCGGGGGGCTGTGAGCTTTCGGCGGAGGAGGGAGGGGTGAGCGTGCTGGCTGTCTTGAGAGGGCGGGAGCGGGACCGGGGTCAGGTCACCATCGAGTTTCTCGGTATGACACCGACGATCATCGTGACGCTGGTGGTGCTGTGGCAGCTCGTGCTGGTGGGGTACACGTTCACACTCGCGGGGAATGCCGCGGACGAGGCGGTGCGGGCGGCGACGGCGGCGGAGTACGGACCTGACGGCAAGTGCCAACAGGCGGGGCTGGACAAGCTGTCGGACGCGTGGCGGACCGGCGCCGAGGTGAGCTGCGGGGGCTACGGTTCCGGCTACATCACCTCCGACGTCAAGCTGCAGGTCCCCGTCCTCTTCCCGGGCACGATCGCCTTCCCGTTCACGGTCAAGGGTCACGCGGGTGCGGTCGAGGAGGCGAAGTGAGATGTCGTACGACCGTAAAGCGCGCGATCGCGGCCAAGTCGCCCTCGAGTACCTGGGGTTCCTCCCCATCTTGCTGCTCGTGGCCATGGCGGCCGTACAACTCGGCCTGATCGCCTACACGGCGCAGCAGGCGGGGACGGCGGCGCGGGCGGGGGCGCGCAGTGCCTCACTGGACCCCGGAACCGCGCAACAGGCCTGCGGGAACGCGGTGAGCGACTGGCTGGCCGACAAAACCTCCTGCTCGGGCGCGGAGTCGGGCGAGGAGGTCACGGTCACCGCCACCGTCGAGATCCCCTCCCTCGTCCCCGGCTGGGAATTCGACCCGGCGCGCAAGACCGCCACGATGCCGCTCGACCACTGACCATCGGCGAACGAGGAGCCCCGGACCCATGAGCCTGCGAGCACGCATCAACACCCCCGAGGAGAAGGGAAACCGGGGCGAGGACGGCCACATGGTCGCCTCCTACCGGGCCAAGCTCCTGGAGGAGATCGACCTCGCGGAGATGAGTTCGCTGGCCGCCGCCGAGCGCCGGGCACGGCTGGAGCGGGTGCTCGGGCACATCATCAGCCGCGAGGGCCCGGTCCTGTCGACGGTGGAGCGCTCGCAGCTGATCCGCAGGGTGGTCGACGAGGCACTGGGCCTCGGCATCCTGGAGCCGCTCCTGGAGGACGCGTCCATCACCGAGATCATGGTGAACGGCCCGGACGCGATCTTCGTGGAGCGCGGCGGGCGGGTGGAGCAACTACCCCTGCGCTTCGCATCGAACGACCAGCTCATGCAGACGATCGAGCGGATCGTCTCGACGGTCAATCGGCGGGTGGACGAGTCGAACCCGATGGTCGACGCCCGCCTCCCCTCCGGCGAGCGCGTCAACGTCATCATCCCGCCCCTGTCCCTGACGGGCGCCACCCTCACCATCCGCCGCTTCCCGCGCTCCTTCACGCTCCAGGAGCTGATCGGCCTCGGCTCGCTCGACGAGCACATGCTGTACCTGCTCGCGGGCCTGGTGCAGGCGAAGTTCAACATCATCGTCTCGGGCGCGACCGGCACGGGAAAGACGACCCTGCTGAACGCGCTGTCCGGGCTCATCCCCGAGGGCGAACGCATCATCACCATCGAGGACTCCGCGGAACTCCAGCTCCAGCAGGCGCACGTGATCCGCCTGGAGTCAAGGCCCCCCAACGTGGAGGGCAAGGGCCAGGTCACCATCCGCGACCTGGTCCGCAACTCCCTCCGTATGCGCCCCGACCGGATCGTGGTCGGTGAGGTCCGCGGCGGCGAGTCGCTGGACATGCTCCAGGCCATGTCGACGGGCCACGACGGCTCGCTGGCCACCGTGCACGCCAACAGCGCGGAGGACGCGCTGATGCGGCTCCAGACGCTCGCCTCCATGTCGGACGTGGAGATTCCCTTCGTGGCGCTGCACGACCAGATCAACAGCGCGGTGGACGTCATCGTGCAGCTGACCCGGTTCGCGGACGGCGCCCGTCGCATCACCGAGATCGCGCTGCTCGAAAGCCACGGCAGCGAGCCGTACCGACTGGTGACGGTCGCCCGCTTCAACGCCCAGCCGATGGCGGCTGACGGGCGCATCTACGGCGCGTTCGCGTACTTCCCGCTCCCACGCCGCATCGCCGACCGCCTCTACATGGCGAGTCAGCCCGTCCCCCAGGCCTTCGGCATCGCCCAGTCCGCGGACGAGCTGGCCACCCGAGAAGCCAGGTAGGAGAAGAGAGCCGCCCCCATGGATCTGCAATCCCTCGTCACGCTCACCACCGGCATCACCCTGCTGACCTGCGTCCTCGCGGTCGTGGGCCTGCACTCCTACGCCATGGGCAAGGCACAGCGGCAGGCGCTCGTCGACCGTCTGTCGGCCACCGGCCAGATACCGGTCGGCGGCCGTCGCCGCCGCTTTCGCGGCCTGGACCGCCGCCTGCGCCGCACCAAGCTCGGCAGGAAGCTCGAACTCCGCCTGGCGGCGACGGGCCTGGACATCACCCCGGGCGAGTTCTTCGTCTACATGCTCGCCACGGTCGCCGGCCTGTGGCTGATCGGCCAGGCGGCCCTGGCCCCCTTCTTCGGCCCGCTCGCGGGCCTGCTGGGCATCTGGGTGGCGGTGCAGTTCCTCAACTGGCAACGCCAGAAACGCATCGAGAAGTTCATCAACCAGCTCCCCGAGCTGGCGAGGATCCTGGCCAACGCCACTCAGGCCGGCCTGGCACTGCGCACGGCGATCGGGATGGCGGCGGAGGAACTGGAGGCGCCCGCGGGCGAGGAACTGGGCAAAGTGGCGGCCCAGTTGGCCGTCGGTGCGTCGATGGACGACGCACTGGGCGAGCTGGCGGACCGCCTGCCGTCCCGCGAACTCGTCGTCCTGGTCACCACGCTCGTGCTGTCGAACCGGGCGGGCGGTCAGGTGGTGAGCGCGCTGCGGAACCTGACCGAGACGCTGGAGGAGCGCAAGGAGACGCGGCGGGAGGTGCGGACGCAGTTGTCGCAGGTGAACATGACGTCGTACGCGGTGCCGGTGCTGGGTGTGGGCGCCTTGTTCTTGTTGAACGCCATCGAGGACGGAGCACTGGACCGCATGACCGGGTCGCCGGTCGGTCAGGCCTGCGTGATCATCGCGTTCGGCCTCTACGCCATCGGGTTCTTCCTCATCCGCCGCTTGTCCCGCATCGACGTCTGAGCCACCGAGTCACTGGAGAAGGAGCGCCGCGATGGGACTTCTGCTGGCACTGGTCATGGGCCTCAGCGTGTGGGGCATCTTCGCCGGCCTGCGCATCTACCGCGCAGAGGCCAAACTTCCGGGCGACCTGGCCGTGGCACTGGAGGTCGGTTCGTCCCGCACCAGTGCCGTGGGCTCGCTCGTCGACCGGCTCGGCATGCGGTACGCGCCTGCCGTCCTGCGGCTGATGGGCCCCAAGCGGGTCGCCAAGTACCGCCGCAAAATCGACCTAGCGGGCAACCCCGGCGGTCTCACCATCGACCGCTACGCGGCCCGGCGCGCGGTGTACGGGGCGATCGGCGGACTGGGCGGTCTCATCGCGCTCAGCGAGGGAAGCCTCTTCAGCGCCCTGATCATGTTCGCCTTCGCGGCCTTCTGGGCCGAGGTCGGCATCTGGTCGGCGATCCGCGTCCGCAAGGACGCCATCGAGCGGACACTGCCGGACTTCCTCGACGTCCTTGCCGTTGTGGTCAGCGCGGGACTCGGCTTCCGCCAGGCGCTGGACCGCGTCGCGTCCAAGTACGAGGGTCCGTGGGCCGACGAACTCCGCATCACCCTGCGCCAGATGGACCTCGGCATGAGCCGCCGTGAAGCCTTCGCCGAGCTGCGGCGACGCAATGACTCGGAGCAGGTGGCCATGTTCGTGACGGCGCTGCAGCAGGGTGAGGAGCTGGGCGCCCCGATCGTGGACACCCTCGTCGCGCTCGCCCAGGACATGCGCCGCACGGATGCGCAGAACGCCCGCCGGAAGGCCGCACGCGCGGTTCCCAAGGCGACGTTGATGATCACGACGTTCATGGTCCCGGCCACGATGATCCTCCTCGGCGCGGGGATGCTGCTCGGTTCCGGCACGGACTTCAGCACGATCATGGGTGAGTAGGACGGGGGGCGACAGCATGTCGACGACGAGGGAGCGGACCAGGCTGCTGCGCCGCCGTCCCAAGCCATCGGAGATCTCGACACCTCCGGCGGGCACGGTCCTGCCGGATCACGTGAGAACGGGAGCCCCGGACATCCCGGTGACGTACGCGACACCGGCCCTCCCACCGGGATGGGTCCCGGCAGACGCCCCGGCCCCCGCGGACGCCGTCCGGCCCGACGGAAGCGGGGATGCCGTCCCCGAGCGGACAATGCGGATCAGGCGGGGGTTTCGGCGGGAAGCGGCGGCGGCCCGGAGGGACGCCACGCCGCCGCCCACACCGCGTCCGACGGCGGTCCCGGTGAACGACCGGCCGCCGACGCGAGCCCATGACCGGGCGACGGCGGACAGACACCAGGGGGCAACGGCCGATGCGAGCGGCGGGTCGGCGGCGGATGCGAGGGGCGGGCTGACGGCAGCTGCGAACGGCGGGGCACCGGCACGCGCGAACGGCGCGGGGGACGACGAACGCCCTGAACCGCCTCAGCGGCCACGCACTCCCGGCCACGAAGGCCGTAGCGCTGCGGAGGGGAACCCAGATCCGGCCAATGGCCGGGCGTCCCACCCCGTACCCGCCGCTGAGGACACCCCCGCCATCCCCATCCAGATCAACGCGCTCCAGGCCATGTGCCGCCAGGTCTTCGGTTTCCGCCTGGCCATGATCGCCCTGGCCGCCCCCGCCGCACTGCTCAACGCCAACCCGGGCCTGCCCACCCGGCTGGTGGCCGCCGCAGTGGTCGTCACCTTCATGGGCTCCTACGTTCTCTTCCGAGACTGGGAACGATTCGGTCCTCTCCTCCTGCGCCATCCCTCGCTCCTGGCCGTGGACACCCTCTTGGGCTCCCTGCTCCTGATCTCGGCGGGTCCGGACACCACGCTCGCCTACGTCAGCGTCTGCACCCCCCTCCTCGCCGGCCTTGTCTACGGCTGGCGGGGCGCAGCCGTCTTCGCCTCGCTCCAGTCGCTGATTCTCCTGCTGGTCTACGCAACCGCCGCGAACCTGCACGCCGGCCTCGCCGAGGCGTCTCTCCTCCCAGGCCTGTGCGTCATCGCCGGAGCCGTGGGATCGAGCCTGCGCAACCTCATGCTCCGCTTCGGCGCGGCCACACAGGCTCTGACGACGGTGCAGGCCCGACTGGCCGTCACCGAGGCCGTCAGCGCCGAACGCGCCCGCCTGGCCCGCGAGATGCACGACTCGGTCGCCAAGACCTTGCACGGCGTGGCCCTCGCCGCCGACGGCCTGGCAAGCTCGGCCGGTGCCGACCGCATGGATGCGGACCTGGTGAAACAGCAGGCCGAACTCGTCGCCCGTTCCGCCCGCCGCGCTGCCGCCGAGTCCCGGGAACTCCTCGCCGATCTCCGCCGCGACTCCGACCCCGACCACGCCACCGACGTACTCGTGGAACTCGCGGCCCGCACCCGAGACTTCAGCAGCCGCACCGGCCTCCCCGCCGTCTACCGCCCAACCGGCGAGGAGGCCGTCCCTCCAGTCCCACCCGCCGTGGCCCGCCAACTCCTCACCATCGCCTCGGAGGCCATGGAGAACGCCCACCGCCACGCGCAGCCCGCTCGTGTCGATGTCCACGCAGGTGTCCACGGCGACCTCCTCCGTATCAGCGTGTACGACGACGGTCGAGGTCTCCCGCCGGGAACGACCCTCGAACAGCTGCGTCGGGCGGGACACTTCGGACTGGTCGGCATGGTCGAGCGGGCCGCTTCGGTGGGCGCCCGGATCCGCATAGGCCGCGGCAGCCACCCCAGAGGCACGGAGGTCCGCCTGGAACTTCCACTGGCGGCTCTGACACCGCGATCGAACAACGCCTGAGCACGCCGCAAACCGTCCCCACACCACGAGAGGAGGCCGCACCGATGCCGGACCTGACTCCCCGCCCCGACTCTCAGCAGCCACTCCAACCGCCCCCGAACCCGTTCGGCGACTTCCCACCAGCCCAACGAGCCGCCGCGCTGCGTGTTGTCGTGGCGGACGACAATCCCGTGGTCCGCGCCGGCCTCACCGCCCTGCTCTCCGGCCGCGAGGACATCACGGTCGTGGCGGAGGCAGCCGACGGTCGCCAGGCCTGCGAGGCCGCCCACCGGCATCGCCCGGACGTCGTCCTCCTCGATGTCCGCATGCCTGGCGTGGACGGAATCTCGGCACTCCCGTACCTGGTGCAGATCGCCCCGGTGGTGATGCTGACGTACAGCAGGGAGTCGGAGATCGTCCAGGAGGCTCTCCGCCGAGGGGCGGGCGGCTACCTGGTCCACGGCGAGTTCACAGCCGACCAGTTGGTCGATGCCGTACGGGACATCAAGGAGGGCCGAGCCCACTTCACGCCGACCGCGGCGGGTGCCCTGCTGACCCAGCTCCGCCAGAGCCAGGCACCGGCGCCCACGCCCCTACCCGAGGGCCTGGGCCAGTCATCGAGTGCGACTGCATACGGAATTCCCAACTCCGCCCACTCGCATACTCAACCCCAACAACCATCTGGGCCAGCGCCTTTCGCTCTTCCCTCTATGCCATCCCCGCCTACTTCTTCAGAAAACCTTTCGCAAGTGCAACCGCATGTGGGACAGTCTTCGTCTGGGTGGACAAGCGGCCGTCCGGCCGCCCCCGACAGGTCACGGTTCCAACTGAGCACGAGGGAGGCGGAGATCATGGACCACATCGCGTCCGGCATGACCAATCAGCAGATCGCCGCCACCTGCTTCATCAGCGAGAAGACCGTCAAAAATCACATCAACCGCATCTTCGCCAAGCTGCACAGCACCAGTCGCTCCGAGGCCGCCGCCAAGTGGATCGGCACGGCATCGGACTCACGTCGAGGACTGGGGTGACCTGCGGTGACGGTACGGGGGAGAGGTGGATGGGCCTGCGGGCCCAAGTCGTCAAAGGCAAGTCACGGAAGTCGCGCTGGGCCTCTGATTGGGCCCCGGATTGGGCCCCGGGGCCCTATGGGACGCGGGGTGTTCCGCCGTACGTTTCTCGCGCCGAAAGCGGCACCGCCGAACCCGGAGGGGAACCCCATGAGCGACCTGATGCTGAAGACCGCCGTTGCGACCAAGGTCCGCGTCAACGGCTGGAAGAACACCACGGTCGAAGCCATGCAGCGCCGCGCCGGCGACAAGGGGCAGACCGCGGTCGAGTACCTGGGCATCATCGCGGTGGTCGTGGCGATCGTGGTGCTGATCGCCGGGACGAACATCGGTCAGACGATCGTCAACAAGCTGACCACGCAGATCAACAAGGTCGCCCCTTGACCCGACCTCGCAGGTACGGCGACGCAGGGCAGGCATTCCCCATCTACATCACCGTGGTGGGGAGCCTGCTCTTCCTCGCGTTCGCGTACTTTGCGGTCGGCCAGGCTGCGGTCAATAGGAACGGCGCCCAGACGGCCGCGGACGCGGCAGCCCTCGCGGCGGCCCAGGACAGGCGGGACCTACTCGCGGGCGCATGGGTGAACGACGTACTCGACTGGACCAGGTGGCAGGACATCTTCCAAGGCAACGCCGATGGACTCGGCCCATCGTGCTGGCGTGCACACCGGCTCGCCGCGCAGAACGACGCCCGTGTGATCGGATGCGAACCGGACGGTCTCCTGGGCTTCACGGTTGAGGTCGAGACCAACAAGCCCGTCGGAGACTCGATCGTCCCCGGCACGGCGGACCGTAAAGCGAATGCGTCCGCCACCGCCGTGATCGAGCCCCGCTGTACGTTCAAGCCTCCCGCTGCGGACGCGGGTGGGAACGTATTGCCGCGGCTCTCCTGCAAGGACAGAGATGGCCGGCTGCACTGACTGGGACCTGAAGCCGGGCGATCCTCCCGACGTTCTCCCGAAGCCCGAGGACCTCTTCGACGTCCATCTGGCCGACTGACAGCGAACGACGAGTTGAAGGAAGCAGAGTGATGAGCATTCGGTTCACTACGAAGGCCCGCAGGGGGGTGGTCGCGGTGACCGTTGCGGCCGGATTGGCCCTCAGTGTGGCCGGCTGCGGCGGCGATGGTG
Organism: Streptomyces sp. DG1A-41; assembly: GCF_037055355.1. Lineage (GTDB taxonomy): Bacteria > Actinomycetota > Actinomycetes > Streptomycetales > Streptomycetaceae > Streptomyces. The sequence goes on from NZ_CP146350.1 coordinate 5,900,977, forward strand.
GCGACGACGAGAAGCCGAAGCCTTCGGCGTCCGCCTCCAAGGACAGTGGATCCAAGCCGAGTGCTCAGGAGGGGCAGACCAGTGAGCCCTTGGCCGAGGCGAAGGGGCCGAGCGGCCTGCTCCTCCAGATCACCTCTGCTGAGCGTGACTCCGGTGGCTTCGTCACCGTGAACGGTAACCTGAAGAACGACGGCTCCGAAATCGTCACCATCCCGGCCGAGCTAAGTGGTAACGAGACCGAGATCATCAACAATGGCAGGTCGTTCGGTGGTGCCACACTCGTCGACTCGAAGGGCAAGAAGCGGTACTACGTGCTGCGCGACACGGATGGGCGTCCGTTGACGACCACTGGTTTTTCGGCACTCAAGCCCGGGGAATCCATGGCTGTGTTCCTGCAGTTCCCAGCTCCCCCGGCGAGCACGACCGAAGCCACCTTCCAACTGCCGCTGTTCGCGAGTGCTCTCATCAAGATTTCTGGGTGAGGCGCACTGTGACCACTACCCAAACCTCGGGCGGCGTGACAGCGCAGCGTCTCTCCCTGGTCGTCGCTGCGGCTGCGCTCATGGTCGCCACGAATTTCCACAGCGCGGTGGGCGCTCACGCCGACGAAGGCCCCAGCGTCCCCCCAGGCACCGAGCCCTCCGCCGCCGCTCCGGTCAAGGTCGACTCCAACGACCCCGACCTCAAACTCCCCGAGGGCGCCACCCTGGCCGCCGCCAAGGTCCTCGACATCAAACAGGTCGTAGAAGACCAAAGCGGCGACGAACGCCGCGAAGACACCAACGCCGACGTCAAGTTCGCCCTCCAGGCCGAGGTCCTCTTCGGCAAGGACAGCGCTAAACTCAGCGCCGAGGCGAAGGCCCGTATCTCCACGATCGCCGAGGAGATCAGGACACAGAACGCGACGAAGATCCGCGTCTTCGGCTTCACGGACAACCTCGGTTCCTCCGCCCACGGCGACGTCCTGTCCCGTAAGCGCGCCGACGCCGTACAGAACGTCCTGGACCAGGAACTGAACGACTCCAACGTCACATACGAGGTACGCGGCTACGGCGAGCAGTACCCGATCGCGGACAACTCCACGGAGACCGGCCGCAAGAAGAACCGCCGTGTCGAGGTCTCCTTCCCGCGCACGGAGAGCTGAGCCACCACCGACCCACCCGGGGCCCGTCCTCGCGCCATCGCGGCGCCGACGAGGACGGGCCGCGCCCGTTCCCGCGCACCTCTCAGGAGCAGGACAGGGCATCGAGAGGCCCAGTGCACCGCTGTGGGTTGAAATGGGCCCGGGGTTGGGGCCACGGGCCCATGTGTGAGTGATCGCTTCTCCTTAGCCTCGGCCGCGTGTCCGTCTTAGATTGCCGCTTCACGAGCTGAGGTCACGCATGTCCGGAGCCGGTAACCCCATCCCGCCGAGCGGGATTTGGGGTGCGCACAACATCCCGTCGTGGGGCCGGCGTTCGCCCTTGCCACGGGCACTGGGCTGGGCGCAGGTACTCCTGTGGGTGCAGTTCGCGCTGACGGTGTTGTACGTGGTCACCGTGCTGTCGGTGGTGTCGTACTACTCCGGGGAGATCTTCGGAATCCTGGTGTACGACTCGCTGCCCAGCGTGGCCGGGGTCTATCTGGCCCGGCGCCTGTGGCGGGGCGGGGTGTGGACGAGCCGTGCACTGATCGCCGTACAGGCGTGGATCGTGTGGCTGTCGTTCGGCACGCTGGTGCACGGTGATCTGCGGGGCATCACACAGGCGGCGATGCCGGTGGCGGTCATCGTGCTGTTGCGTCGGGCCCGGTCGCGTGAGTGGTTCGAGATCGCTCCCCAGGACAGGGAGGAGCGCCGGGCGTTCAGCCTGGCGAGGATGATCCGCTGGCGACGGGACGAGGGCCAGACCGCGGTGGAGTACGCGGGGCTCGTCGCGGTAGTCGCCGCGATCATCCTCGCGCTGTCGGTGGGCGGCCTCGGCGGGCGCATCGCAGACGGCATTGAGTCGGCGGTCTGTTCGGTGACGGGCACGGCCTGCTCCGCTCCGCAGGGCGACGGTACGGAGACGGGTGCGGCCGGAAACAACGACGGTACGCGGCAGGGTGGTTCGGACGCCGGCGCCGACGGCAGCAACGGCGGCAACGGCGCCGCCCCGGACGGCGGCGCGGATGCGGACGGTGGTGCTGGGGCAGACGGTGGTTCGGGCGCGAACGGTGAGGCGGGTGCCGAAGGCGCCCCGGGCACCCAGGGCGGTTCGGGTGGCCAGGGAGGCACGGGCGCCGGTGGTGGTACGGGCGGCGACAACAGCGGTGGTAGTCCGGCGTCGTCGGCCCAGATCATCACCTATGAGGGTGCGGGGCCGGGCGACACGGTGCCGCTCGCTCCGGGCCCCTTCGACGACAAGTCGCTCTGGGACGACGTACATGACCAGGAACGCCACGACAGGACGTTCATGGACCATGTCCGGGGCTTCTTCGTCGCGCCGACCAAGAGCTTCCTGGCCAGCACGATGGACTTCGTCAGCGACCCGGTCGGCTCGGTCAAGGACAGCTGGAACGGCCTGAAGGACTACACCACCAACTGGTGGGGCGACAAGGCCGACGAGCTGGGCAAGGAGTGGGACAAGGGGAACTACGTCTCCTCCGTATGGGGCTGGGTCAACTCGCCCGAGGACTTCGTGTCCGACCTGGCGGTCGACACGCTCGTCGACAAGGAGAACTGGGAGAAGGGCAACTACGGCGCCTCCGTCGGCAACACCGTTGTCAACGTCATCGGCATCTTCAGTCCGAAGACCATCACGAAATTCACCAAGTTCAAGAAGCTGGCCGAGATCGGTGAATCCCTCGACAAGGCTGCGGACGCGGCGGAGAAGGCCCGCAAGGCCGCGAAGGCGGGTGATGCCGAGGGCGCTCGGAATGCGGCGAAGGACGCCGACGAGGCGGCGGACGCGGCCGAGAAGAAGGCCCGCGAGTCGGGCTGCACCATCGCGGCGCCGACCCGCCGGATCCCGTACGGCGGGAACCCACCCGGGACCACCACTGGCCTCCTCACCGGCTCCTCCGGCGCAGGCAACACGATCCTCGCCGTCGGCCCGTCCGACTCCCCGCACGTCATCCTCGCCGAGGGCGGCTGCGACGAGGAGGCCAAGGAGGGGGCCAAGGACGCTCGCGAGGAGGCCGACGAGGCCGACAGGGTTGCCGACGGTGCCGAGTTGGCGGATCGCCACGGCGCAGTCAAGAAGGCACTCGACGACGAGGGCGTCCAGCACGCACCGCGGAAGATCGACGAGTTCGTTCAGCGGGCAAAGGACAACCCGGACCCGGACAAGAAGGAGATCGGCAAGGAGGACGCGGCCCGGGCACTGGACGAGATTTCGAAACTGGCCAGGACGAAGAGCATCTCCAAAGAGGCACGCTCGTCGCTGACCAGCAAGGTCACGAACGCCAAGAACACCGACGAACTCAGCCAGGCACGCGCTGAGCTGAACGCCGTCCAGCGAGCCGCCGACGACGAGGCAGCGCCTGGCACGACCGTGCACACCGCTGTCGGCAAGGACTTCGGCAAGGAGAACGTCGATCTCGGCAACGGCGAGACGGCGAACATCTCCGAAATCAACGACGCCGACGTGCTCTACAAGGGCAAGGATGGCAAGGTCCACGCCGTGGAGGTCAAGAACACGGGTAATGCCACCATCAAGGCCGACTTCGAACGGCAGGTCGAGGATCTGGCCGAATGGGAGGGGAAGGGTGGCGCAGGTAGGGCGACACGCGTCGAGATAGAGACCACTGAGAAATGGACCAATATCTTCAGCGGCTACAAGAGCGGAAAGCGGGACGGCGTCAAGTACAAGCCTGAAGGGACACCGGCCGGAACGATGGCGAAGAACGGGGTGCCCGTACGGATCGCTGGTACGGACATCTCCCCGAGCCAGCTCAAGCGGATGGAGGCAGAGATCCAGGCCCGGAAGCAGGCAGGGACCATGGAGTGGTCCAGGATGAAGACCCCGAAGGAAGCGATGGATTACCTGGGCGTCTCATGACGCCAACGCCTCAGGAAACTGCCGGGGGGCACGAACGGAGAGCGACTTGTGGACACCTACCTGCTGCCCGCTGCCATGCGCGAGCTGCCGCCGCCTTGGCACGATCTGACATACCGCAGGTCTCAGGAACTGGAGGCACTTGCGCCCAATGAGCGGAGACATGAGCAGGCTCGGTCCGTGCTGCGCGCATGCCTGCCCGAGCGACGGCAGAGTGTGCACGACTGGGACGAGCAACTGCGGGACTTCTACGACGACCGCGATGACCACATCTTGGACGAGGCAGACGCTTGGCTGACCCGGATCATGCCGACCACGTCCCAGGTCACTCGGGAACGGGTGGCGCAGGTGCTCGGAGTCTGGGCTGACATGGGGATCCCCACGGTGCCTGCGCCACCGACCGAACAGCAGATCGACAGGGTGGCGGCCGAGTGGGCGGCCTCTGTGCGGCAGACGCTGGCGTGCGACGCCTTCGCCTTCCTCGAGCGTGCAACCACCGCCGGATCGCTGAACGATGCGGAGGCGGAGGACGCCGCGCTACTCGCAGCCGCGTTCGTGCGGGTCGGCCTGGCGGTCGAGGCGGCGGTGCGCGTGCTGGTCGCGCTGGGTAGTCCGCGCGGCGAACAGATTTTGCTGGGTCTCGTACACGACGACGAGGTCCGGGACTTCCGCCCCTATGTGCGCTCCCGGCTTCTCGGGCTGCGCCGTTCGGTGTACGAGGCTCGGTCCCGGCAAGTCACCCGTGACGAGGAGCCGCTGCTGCCCGAGGGGCTGCACGATCTCCCGTATTCCTGGCAGAACGACTTCGGGTGGGGCGTGACCGCGCCGGATGCCGGGAGCCTCGCCCGAGCGCGTTCGGCACTGGAGGCATGTCTGGCTGTCGAGCGGGTGCCGGATGACGCGCAGCCGTGCGGTGACGCTCCGGTGGACTTCAGAGCCATCGCTGAGGTGGTCCGTGCCCTCATGCCGTACCCACGGCTGGTCACTCGCGAGCGGATGAACGAGGCGTGGCGCGAGTGCGAGTCGCTTGGGTTCGACTTGCAAGGCATGAACGCCGAGTCCTTCGCCAAGCTCTGGTGCGCGCGGATCGCCGACCGGGTCACTGCAGCCGTCTTCCGCTGGCTCGCTGACCTCCCCCACGGCGGAGGGGCAGCAGGCGACCAGGAACCAGCGGCTCCGTCGGCAACGGCCCTCTGGGCGGCAGAACTTGCCGAGCGGTCCGCCCGGCGCGGCCGTGCGGTAGAGGAGGCCGTCTGGTTCCTCCACCGTACGGATGACGAGCCGGACAGCCGTGAGGCCCTGGCGCGACTTGCCTCCGACCCGAGCCTACCCGTCACGACGAGGAAGGTCGCCCAGCAGTGGACGTCATGACGCCCCCACGCATCGCAGCCGCAACCGACCGCAGATGGTTCACGACGGGGCGTACTCGTGATCGGAAACCTCTTCAGCGTTGCGGAACTTGAGCCGCTACGGCTCAGGGCCGACGCGGCCGACCGGGACGGCGACCAGAGTGGACGCGACTGGACCGCACCTGTCCTGTGCGGCTACATCAGGCTGCGCGGCGATCTGTCGTTGGCCCTCGACATCTATGTGGAGGACGCCCTGGTCAACGAGGTACCGGCTGAGCCGGAACTCGCTCGGCGCCTGGCCAGGGCATTGGGCGTTCCCGTTCTCCATCCGGCCGAGGGCCTTCCGTCGTCTTACTGGCTGGCAACCTCGTCAGGAGAGTCCGTCCGCGCCCGGCTGTATGCGTCGGACGACGACCCCCCGTGCACACGATCGACGCGGTCGAGTCCGCGGTCGCCCCACTACGGCACGCGAAGAGGGTGACAGGTAGTCGCGCCGTCGAGCCCCGTCATTGCCTCGGATCCGGACCGGCAAGGCCCTGCGCCAAGCTCTGGCTACGTGACGACCTCGACCAACACACCCTCCTTCACTCCCCACCCCGCCATCACCCCCGCTTCCGCCTCCACCACATGCCGGGCACGCAGTCGCGGCATCCCCAACCGCCCCGGCCGCATGGTCCGCACGGCGATGACGCGACAGGCACGATCGAGATAGGCGACATCGATCGGCATGCGCATCCGGAAGGTGTGCACGCTGTTGGCGGGGGAGAGCAGCATCGCCCCCTCGACAGAATTCCGCCCCAACAGCCCCTTCGTACGGGCCCGATAAGAGGTGGCGATCTCCAACGGCACCCGGACGGTCCGCCCTCCACTACTCCCGTTACTCCCATGGACGACCAACTCCCCGCGCCCGTCACGCCACTGCCGCCCCATACGAGCTCCCTCCGACCGTCCCACCTGCCACCTGGGCCACTGGTTGTCCGAACCCGAACGTATCCGTAGGCGAGTAGGCCCCACATGGGCTCACGCCACACAGCCCTTTGCTGGTTCAGGGCTGAAACGCCCACTCCTGAAGAACGGATTGGCGCTTTATGCAACCGTTACGGCTGAAACTGCTCGACGAATCGCCGATTCCTCCCCATACACCCCGCCAGTTGACAAGCTTCACCCTGCTGCGGCTCCACACCGCTGGATAGCTTTGGGTCGCCCAAGAGAAGCCTCGCCTCTTACCGGGAGTCGACCGTGAACCGCCGCCCACTCTTTTCGCAGCGCTCACGCTGACCGCCGCTGCGGCCCTGACGCTGTCCGCGTGCGGGAGCGATGACAGTTCCAAGAGCAAGGACAACGACAAGATCGCGGGAGCGGATGCCGGAGGCGCCAGCACCACATCGCCCACCGAATCGGCCCCGCAGGCCGCCGGTCGCCCGGAGATCAAGCTGCCGTCCGACCTGATCATGACCTTCGAAGGCGGCAAGACGGGTGATGCGGTCAAGAACGCCGTACTCGCTGACAACGCCGAGCGTATGCGTGCGGTCAACGCGGCGATTACGGGAACGGACCCCAAGGCGGAGGCGATGAACTTCTACAACACCGGCAGGGCGTTGTAGGCAGCGGCGGTCTGGGTGGACAAGTTCAAGAAGGCCAGCCGTGGCATCACGGGCACCATCCGGTACTACGACCGGACTGTGACGCTCGACGGCAGCAAAGCGGCCTCGGTCGTGTTCTGCGCCGACGAGAGCAAGGGCTACGCCAAGGACCTCAAGACGAACAAGCCCAAGGTCACCACGCCTTCCGATGAGGACTTCATCCTTTACAACACCCGGCTGGAGAAGACCAGCGACGGGGTCTGGCAGACCACGCGCATCGTTTCGACCGCGGGAGCGAAGCAGTGCCTGAAGTGAAGCGGGGAGCGCTCGGAGGTCTCGCCCTGGCCGTGGCCTTTGTGGCTTTGGGAGCACCGAGTGCCTGGGCCAGAGTCACTCCAGACGGCACCACCGAAAGCGATACGAACACGTCGAAGCCCTCGGGGTCTGTGCGGGGTGACACGCTCGCGTCGTCGGCCGGCGGCGTGATCGTCTTCGACCGTTCGAAGAACGGCTCGGATGAGTCCGCCGGGGCTGTTACATCCACGAGTTCGTGGACCCCGCCCCCTGTCTGACGGGAGGAGGCGTACTTTCCCGATGGATCGATCGATAGGTCATCGAGCAAAGCCGACGTTGCACCGTCGGTCGGAAGGCACGCCTGTGCTTACGGTAGTCAACGAGGACGGCACCACGCCAAGCGGCAGCTCGCTGCTGGATGAGATCGTCCGGGAGGGCGCGAGGCGGATGCTGGCCGCCGCGCTGGGGGCCGAGGCCACCGCTTACATCGCCGAGCTCGCGACGAGCGGGATGAGACCGGGCGGCGGCTGGTGGTGCGCAACGGCTACCACCGACTTCCCGGGTCCGACTATGTCTACGTCTGGGCCGAGGGCCTCCACCTGCGCATCCGCCTCACGGAGGCCAAGTCCTGCGTCCTGGTCGTCATGGGTGTGCGTGCGGACGGCACCAAGGAGCTGATCGCGATGGCCGACGGCTACCGTGAGTCCGCGGAGTCCTGGGCCGATCTGCTGCGTGATGCCGCCCGGCGCGGGATGCGTGCCCCCGTCCTCGCGGTCGGCGACGGCGCACTCGGCTTCTGGAAGGCCCCGGCGCAGGTGTTCCCCGAAACCCGCCAATAGCGGTGCTGGGTTCACAAAGCGGCCAACGTGCTCAACGCCCTGCCGAAGTCAGCCCAGCCTGGTGCACGCAAGGCATTGCGGGACATCTACAACGCCGAGGATCGTGAGCGCGCCGTCAAGGCGGTCGCCGCATTCGACAAAACGTACGGCGTGAAGTGGCCCAAGGCGGCTCGGAAGATCACCGACGACGTCGGACGAACTGCTGGCGTTCTACGACTTCCCCGCCGAGCACGGGTTCACCTGCGCACGACGAACGCTATCGAATCGACCCTCGCGAGGTCCGGCTCAGGACCAAGGTCACCAAGGGCGCCGGCAGCGCGGCGGCCGCCCTCGCCATGGTCTTCGAGCTCGTCGAGTCCGCCCAGCAGCGGTGGCGAGCGGTCAACGCACCCCACCTCGTCGCGCTTGTCCGGGCCGGAGCCCGCTTCGAGCGCGGCCACCTCGTAGAACGCTCCGAGACTCACGCGGCATGAACCACGGCAACCGGCTCACAGCTATTGACAATTACTCAACTGGACCGGTCTACATGTAGGACCGGATGGCCACCGTGACATCCATGTCGAAGGCATTCGCCCCCGCCGCGGACGGCAGGCCCAGGGCCCGGTCGACCGCGCGACTCAGAGGGCCGCAGCCACTAGTGCCCGGGGCGGCGAACTCCGCGTCCTGGGCACCGAAAGCAACGACCAGGGGGTCCCTGGATATCACCCGGGTGGGATCGGTGTCCTTGAGCACTAGATGGACCGCGTCCGCATTGCTGCCCACCGAGCAGCCCGACGACGGCAGGGCCAGCCGCCCGTGCGCCAAGCCTATGGCGAACTTGATGTCGAACTCGCCGCGCCGGGTGTCGTCGGACAGGAAGTCCGAGTAGCCGCCGTACTGCGGAGTCAGGGTCAACGGGGTGCCTCCCGCCCGGATTGGCGCAGCGGTCATCTCCCCGAAAACTTGGCGGAATTCACCGTCCACACGGCCTTCCGCAAAGGTGATCTTCATAGGTTTGGTGAGCGGCTCGTCGACGGCGCCCATGCGCAGATGCCCCGTGGCGTGCATGACCTCGCAGCGCCAGGTCCCGGGGTCTGCACCCGTGGGCAGCTCATCGACGGTCGGGCAGGCGGAGAAGTCGAACTCGGGTAGATCCGCGGCCCGTTCAGTTCCATGCGCGGGTGCGGCGCCCAGGGCGAGTCCGGCAAGTAGGGCTGCCGCAGCAGCACTTGTGAAGCGGCGGACTGTGCGATTCGAGGTCACTCGGTTCGGCGTCATACGCCCCAGCATTGCAGAGATTACTCTGCAGAGGAAGGTGTGCAGAGGAATCGCTGCTATCTGGATAGACTGCCGCCATGACGAAAGAGCGGAGAGCGGAAGCCGCAGGGCGGCGCACGGTCGACAGCCCGGAGGTCCTCAAGGCCCTCTCGCACCCCCTGCGCCTGCGTATCCTGCGCCACCTCGGCGCGGTGGGCCCGGCCACCTCAACCACGCTGGCCGCCGCCCTCGGCGAGAACACCGGGACGCTCAGCTACCACCTGCGCATGCTGGAGCGTAGTGGCCTCATCGAGGACATCCCCGAGCGCTCCACCGGGCGTGAGCGCTGGTGGCGCGGGGTGCGCGGCCTCGACATCCGCAGGCCGCCGCAGGGTGAGCTGACGGAGGCCGAGCGTGCCCTGTCGGCCGAGCTGGACCGGCTGCGGATGGAGGAGGACGTCGAGCTCGCCCGGCAGTTCACCGCCGGACAGGCGGAGTCCGAAGGCTGGATGCGGGGTTCACGCAGCCTCATCCACCTCACGAAGGGCGAGCTGGACGCGTTCCATGACGACTATCTGGCCCTGCTCGCGCGCTATGCCCGCGGGCCCGAGGACGCCCCCGACGACGCACGACCCGTACTCCTCCGCTGGTTCGGCCTGCCCGCTGACTGACCGGCAGCCGGCCGACGAACTGTCTGATCGGCCGATTGGCCGTACGGGAGAGCTGAGGGAAGGGACCAGGTCGGGCCGACGTCTTCACGGGCAGCCACGGTCTCCTCATACGGGCGACGCTTTGCGCGGACCTCGCACGAGAAGAAGATCAACAATCAGTCACGCCGCCCATCGGGACTGCGACCTGACCAAGATCGATGCACAGGTCTTGACAATTGCTCACCGAACAGTCGCCCTACGTCAACTCGTCCGCTGCCCGAAACGGTGACCTGCCCCAGGGTCGCTTCGACCCCACACCGGGTGACATCGGCACGGTCCGCGACCTGGGGGTTCGAGTTCCCGAACCCGGCCCGCATGGAGGAGCTATTGCCCATGGTGTTTCCCCGGCACTGGGGAGTGGGCTGGTGGAACCGCCGGATGGCCCCTCGCGCAAAACCTGAGCTGAAGGCCGAAATCGGCGTGGTGTGGCTCGCGGGAGACCCTCGCTTCATCGGCGTGATCGCCGCGCCGGCTTCCGACGACTCGACGCCCCGCCGCTTCCGCTTCCTGAGCCAGCAGACGGGATCGGACGGAGGCCGCCGTTCTGTCGCAGACTGGGGGAGCCACCGCCGAGGACATCGAACGTGGTCGCCGCGCCGGCGTCCGCTCGGCCCGCCCCTGATCCTTCACCCGGCCAACCCTCCGGAAATGCCACCACATGACATCTCACGTCGTCATCGCTGATTCCGTGCACGACCCCAGGTCCGGGATCTGGTTCGCCGTGCGCCGGCAACTCCTTCGTGCACTGCGTCAGGTGGGCACGGTCCATTGCTCCCTGGGCGTGCACTGCGACGACGTAGAGGGAGGTAGCGGAGGAATCCTCCATTCCCTCTTCCCGGTGTCCTGGCGAGACATCGCCTGGTGGCCGAGGTAGCGCGGCGCGGGCCAAGCTTCGAGTCGCCGTTGGTCGATGCGTAGGAGACGCAAAATGCCTTGTCCGTCTCCTCCCGGCCCGGGTAGGAAGAGCAGCATGACCGGACTCGGCGCTGTCTTCCGCCCACAACTCGCCCCAGAACGTCTGCGATCTGTGGCGCAGCTCGCCGATGAGGCAGGGCTCGAAGAACTCTGGCTCTGGGAAGACTGCTTCAGAGAGGGCGGTATCTCCACCGCCGCCGCTGCTCTCGCCTGGACCGAGCGCGTGCGGATCGGGGTCGGGCTGCTGCCCGTGCCGTTGCGGAACGTTGCCATCACGGCCATGGAGGTGGCCTCGCTGCACCGGATGTTTCCGGGGCGGGCGATCGTCGCGGTGGGGCATGGCGTGCAGGACTGGATGGGGCAGGTCGGGGCGCGGGTCGAGTCGCCGGTGACGTTGCTGCGGGAGCATCTCGTCGCGCTGGGCGCTCTGCTGGGCGGGGAGCGGGTGACCACCGACGGGCGGTACGTCAGGCTCGACGACGTTGCCCTCGACTGGCCGCCGGAAGGTGGCGGAGTCGGGGTGCTGGCCGGGGCCACCGGGCCGCGTTCGCTGCGGCTCACCGGGGAGGCCGCCGACGGGACCGTACTCACCGCCGCCACCAGTCCGGAGGGCGTGCGGAACGCGCGGCGGCTCATCGAGGAGGGGCGGAAGACGGCCGGCCGCGGGGCCGGGCCGCACCCTGTCGTCGTGTATCTGCTCACCGCCACCGGGGCCGACGCGGCCGACCGGGTGCGTGCCGAGCTGGTCGCCGAGGGACTCGAAGCCGTTCCGGATCTTGGCGTCGCCGGGGATGCCGGTGCCGTAGCCAAGGTTGTCGAGCGGTTGGCCGAGGCCGGGGCCGACACCGTGGTGCTTCAGCCGACCGGTGACGAACCGGACCCCGAGTCTTTCGTGCGGTTCGCCGCCGAGGAAGTGCGTCCGCTCGTTCCGTAGGCCCCTGGGCCGTGGCGGCTTCCGCGGCGGCATTGTCAGTGCCCGGTGCCACACTCACGGGCATGAGTATCGAGGACGTGCGGCTGCGTGAGGTCGTGGAGAGCGATCTCGACGCGTTCTGCGCTTACGAGCAGGATCCCGAGGCAGCCCGGCGGTCGAGGTTCACGCCCCGGCCGCGCAAGGCCTTCATGTCCCACTGGAAGGAGCGGGTCCTCGGGGACGACACCTGCTTCGTGCAGACCGTGACCGTGGACGGCGACGTCGCCGGCAACTTCGTCGCCTGGTGGGACGGGGACCGCCGCTTCCTGGGGTACTGGCTCGGGCGCGCGTACTGGGGGCGCGGCATCGGCAGCAGAGCCCTGGGACTCTTCCTGGAGCGGGAGCAGAACCGGCCTCTGCACGCCGACCCCTTCAACGGCAACACCGGTTCCGTACGTCTCCTCGAGAAGCACGGCTTCCGTCCCGCCGGCACCGTCCGGTACGGAGACGACGAGCATGTCCTGTTCGTTCTGATGTGACGGGCAGGCGTGACATGCCGGCGTGCCAGGTAGGCGTGACCGGCAGAGGTGAGAAGGGGCCCATGGCAAAGCATCACCGACCGCACCGACCACACCGCACCTTCGAAGAGCTCGTCACCGAAGGCGCCGACGTCCCCACGGATGGCTGGGACTTCTCCTGGTTCGAGGGGCGGGCCACCGAGGCGCGGCCCTCCTGGGGGTACGCGATGTCGATGGCCGGGCGGCTGGGGCGGGCGAGTGCCGTGCTCGACATCCAGACCGGCGGCGGGGAAGTGCTGGACTTCGCTCTCGCCAAGGCCCCGCAGAGGCCCCTGCTCGCCGTCGCCACCGAGGGCTGGCCGCCGAACGTCGTCAAGGCGACCGCCCTGCTCCGTCCGCGCGGGGTCGCGGTCGTCGCCGCGCCCGAGGACGACCCGCTGCCCTTCGCCGACGCGGCCTTCGACCTGGTCGTGAGCCGGCATCCCGTCCGTCCCCACTGGGACGAGATCGCCCGTGTCCTCCAGCCCGGAGGGAGGTACTTCGCCCAGCACGTGGGGCCGGGCAGCGTCTTCGAACTCGTCGAGCACTTCCTCGGTCCTCGGCCGGACGAGGGACGCGGCGCTCGCGATCCCGAGCGCGAGCGGGCCGACGCCGAGGCCGCGGGGCTCGATGTCGTCGATCTGCGGGCGGAGCGGCTCCGCATGGAGTTCCACGACATCGGCGCGGTCGTGCACTTCCTGCGGAAGGTGGTGTGGATGGTGCCCGGCTTCACCGTCGAGGCATACGAGCCGCAGCTCCGCACGCTGCACGAGCGGATCCAGGCCGAAGGCCCCTTCGTCGCCCACAGCACCCGGCACCTCTTCGAGGCCCGCAAGCCGGGCACGCTCACCGCACGTGCCTGATCACACGTGCGGACCCACCCTCCTCCACCACCACCAACTCGGCCCTCGCCTCCGGCACCTCACCCACCCGCTCCACCTGTTCCCCCAGCTCCCGTTCCCGCCGTCCCGTCAGCCGGACGAGAGGCCTGGACCGTGACGGTCGTACGACGGCCCTGGCGCCGCTGGTGCCAGACGCCCGCCACCACACCGTCGACCAGCAGCACGGGGTAGTTGCCCGCCTGGCCGCCCGCCAGGGCACGCTCGAAGGCCGCACGGGGGAACAGCCGCTCGCGGGGCTGTGCGGCAATGATGTACGCGTCGAAGTACGGCAGCAGCCGCACGCCTCGGACGGGCCCGTCCGGGAACTCGGTGTCACCCGCGGCCACCCACGCCCGCGTGCCCTAGAAGTCGACCTCCTCGATGCCGCCCTCGGCGGCCAGCTCCCCCGTCAAGCGTCAGGCACGTGCCTTCGAGCGCCTCCCCGATCGCCGCCACGACCTGGGCGGCCTGTTCCTCGGTGAGCCGTACGTCGGGCGGGAACGGGCTCGGCCCGGTCGGGACCGCGGTCACCGCGGCCGACGAGAGAGGGAGTTTCCGCGCCGGGAGGAGATGGACCGTTCCGCGCGGGCCGTACGTCTTGATCAGTGTGCGTTCGTCCCAGAGTGCGGTCCGGACGTCCGCCCGAGTCAGCGTGGACGCCCGCACCCCCACCGACACCTCGGCCGCGGACAACACCTGCGCGTGCGCCCCCATCATCGCGCCGACCACCTCGGCGAGCGGCGTCCCACTCCCGGCCAGGCCCGGCCAGGAGCTGCCGCTCGGTCCGCCGTGCGCTCGCCGCGTCCCAAGGGATCCTCGAGGCTGTCGTCATGACACGGCGCAAGGCCCGGAAGGGGACAGAAGCTGACCTGCAGGGCCCTAACCGAGCGCCTTCCCCGCGCCCGATCGGCTCCCCGGCCCACCCTTTTCACTCCATCCGCTTGCGCATCTCCCGACTAGATGAATGAGTCCGAAGTCTTCAGTGGTCGTACGCGATCAGCGAGCGTTTGGCCGTTGCTCCGGTGTGCCAGTTGTGCCAGATCGCGGTGGCCAGGGCCAGCAGGCGTTGGGCGGTTCGGGCGAAGACTCCGGCCGGGGTTCTGCCGCCGTGCTGTTCCAGGCTGAGCTGGCCCTTGAGGGTGTCGATGACGGCCTCGATCCACTGGCGGACACGCGCGATCTTGCCGAAGCGGGCCGGTTCGTCCTTGCGGTCCGGCCGTACCAGGTGGGCGCCGAGCCGGTCGGTGACGAAGACTTCGAACTCCCGGCCGGCGAAGCCCTTGTCGGCCAGGATCACCTGCCCCGCCCGGGTCAGGTGATGGTCGCGTTCCAGCAGAGCGGCCATCACCTCCCGCTCTCCGAGTTTCGGGTTGGCCAGACACCAGGAGACGGGCATGCCCTCGGCGGTGGTGACCAGGTACAGCCGGAACCCCCAGAAGAACCGGGAATGGCTGCGGCAGTAGCCGTATCCGGCGTGCCCGGCCAGGTCGGAGCGCTTGACGGTCTCGCGGGAGGCGGCGCAGGGCAGCGGGGTGGAGTCGATCAGCCGGAGGCTGTCGTGCCAGGTCGGCACCTGCCGGGCCAGGGCCTCGATCACATGGCTGATCAGCGGCCCGGCGGCGTTGAGGCGCTTGTTGTAGGCCGATTGCTGGGGCAGGTAGCGGAAGAGGTGGCCCAACCGGGCGTGGGCGAAGCGGATCCAGTGCCGGGCAGAGGGAAAGCCGAGCAGGACCTGGGCGACCGCCAGGCACAGCAGTTCGGCGTCCGTCAGTTTCGGGGGTCGCCCGATCCGGCGACAAGGCGCCACATGGTCGTCGATGAACACGTACAGTGCCGCCAGAAGGGCGTCCAGGTTTGTCTTCACACACTGACCAACGGGCGCCCTTCGCCATGGTCGCGACCAGCACACACATCGGACTCATTCATCTAGGTTTTTCACATCGTTATCGCCTGCTGCTCGCCTCCGCGCCGAGCCTCGCGTAAGTTCAGACCAAGGTAATTCGCGCAAGCAAAGTACGGCTGTGCGGGCGGTACCGCGCAGTGGAGGGGGCTGCGCGGTACCAGGACCTCGAGGGCGAGATGGTGAGGTACGGGGGTCAAGCGGGCGTTCACGGCCGGATTCACCCGTCGGGGGGTATTACGGGGATGAGTCGGCGAGCGGGCCCCAAGGTGCGGCAAATCCTCCGGATCCCGCCTCAGGGTGCACGATTCCCCTGCGTATGGGCTGTGTTTCGGCCAGGAGCGAGCCGTGAACGTGGGGTTCCGCGGGCATCGCCGCGTCGCCGGGCGGCTCCGGAGAGTAGTTGTGGCACGCCGATGCACGCAGCATCACTTACGAAGGGTTATGGTGGAAGCCCCCCCTCGGGCCGGTCCGTATCCCCCCACGGACCGGCCCGTTTTTTGTGCGCCGGGCTCGCCCTGAAGCACCGGCCGGAATTTTGCGTTCCGCACCCGTGCGCGGCCCCACGGCGGCAGCGGGGGTAGGCTTCGCCTCCGGGGACTGCCACACGGGCGGGGACCGCCCGCGGCCACGACCGGGCCGCACGCCGCGGCCCGTCCGATCCGTACGGAGGGGCTGACAATCACGTGAACCTGCGCGACAAGCTGCGTGGCCTGCTGGTCAGGCTGTACGCACGCCGGGTGGAAGGCCACCTGGACCACGCTCAGGTGCCCAAGCACATCGGCGTCATCATGGACGGCAACCGGCGCTGGGCGAAGGCCGCCGGTTCCAGCACCGTCCACGGTCACCGGGCCGGTGCCGAGAAGATCGAGGAGTTCCTCGGCTGGTGCACCGAGACGGACGTCGAGGTCGTCACCCTCTGGCTGCTGTCCACGGACAACTTCGACCGGCCGCAGGAGGAGCTTGTCCCGCTGCTCGGCATCATCGAGGACGTCGTGCGCACCCTGGCCGCCGACGGCCGCTGGCGGGTCCACCACGTGGGCACGCCGGATCTGCTGCCCTCCGGGATGCAGACGGTCCTGAAGGAGGCCGAGGAGACCACCGCGCACGTCGACGGGATACTGGTCAACGTCGCCATCGGCTACGGCGGCCGCCAGGAGATTGCCGACGCCGTGCGCTCCATGCTGCTCGACGCCCAGGACCGGGGCACCTCTATGGAGGAGCTCGCCGAGGCCGTCGACATCGACATGATCGGGCGTCACCTCTACACGAGCGACCAGCCCGACCCCGATCTGGTGATCCGCACCAGCGGCGAGCAGCGGCTGTCCGGATTCATGCTCTGGCAGACCGCGCACTCCGAGTACTACTTCTGTGACGTGTTCTGGCCGGCCTTCCGCAAGGTCGACTTCCTGCGCGCCATGCGCGACTACGCCGCCCGCCACCGGCGCTACGGCGGCTGATACGCCGCCCGTCACCGGCCCACGGCGGCTGACGCACCGCCTACCCCCGGCGCTACGGCGGCGGGTGCACCGCCCGTCACCGGCCCACGGCGGCTGACGCACCGCCTACCCCCGGCGCTACGGCGGCGGGTGCACCGCCCGCCATCGGCCTACGGCGGCGGGTGCACCGCCCGCCATCGGCCTACGGCGGCTGACACACCGCCCGCCCGCCACCGGCCTACGGGAGGCTGACGCACCGCCCGCCCCCGGCGCTACGGCGGCGGGTGCACCGCCCGCCACCGGCCCACCGCGGCTGAAACGTACCCCGGCGTCCTGCGCCCGGCGCGAGACGTCGCGCGACCCCGGAGGCCGCCGGGCCCCACGGTCACCGCAGGTCGCAAAACGTCCCGGTACCCCTCCGAAGACGCGCGTAACACGGAGTTCACCGGTTCGCCGTCGTATGCCGTGGCATGGCGACGCTCGTTCGAGGGCATAAGCCAGTCAGGTCGACGCCCGAACCCCGGGTGTCGGATCCTCAGCGGACGGCACGGGGCCGTCCGCCCGGGAGGCCCTTTGCACCAGCCCGATCGTGCGGTCACAGCACGGACGAAGAGGCGGAGGGCCGGTTCTCGGCCCGTGCAGGGCGGCCGACGACCGGTCCAGCTCCACTCCGTCGCTCCCCGACCTCATCCGAGGGGGTACGTCCTTCCGTGGTGACCAGCACAAAGCGCCACAAGCCCGACCGGCGCACCTATGTTCTCGACACCAGCGTCCTGCTGGCCGACCCGAACGCCCTGAGCCGCTTCGACGAGCACGAGGTCGTGCTTCCCATCGTCGTGGTGACGGAACTGGAGGCCAAGCGGAACCATCCCGAACTCGGCTACTTCGCCCGGCAGGCCCTGCGCCTGCTCGACGACTACCGGGTGCGGTACGGCCGCCTCGATGCCCCCATCCCGACCGGGGACCTCGGCGGAACCGTCCGTGTCGAGCTCAATCACTCGGACCCCAGTGTGCTGCCCAGCGGCTATCGCCTGGGGGACAACGACTCCCGCATCCTCGCGGTCGCCCGCAACTTGCAGGCCGAGGGGTTCGACGTCACCGTGGTGTCGAAGGACCTTCCGCTCAGGATCAAGGCGTCCTCCGTCGGACTCCTCGCCGAGGAGTACCGCGCGGAGCTCGCCATCACGGACTCCTCCGGCTGGACCGGTATGTCCGAACTGACCCTGTCCGGTGAGCAGGTGGACATCCTCTTCGAGGAGGGGCATGTCCATGTCCCCGAGGCCGCCGACCTGCCGGTGCACACGGGCCTGATGATCCAGTCGGAGCGCGGCAAGGCGCTCGGGCGGGTCACGGCCGAGGGTAATATCCGTGGCGTGCGCGGGGATCGCGAGGCGTTCGGCATCAAGGGTCGCAGCGCCGAGCAGCGGATCGCGCTGGACCTGCTGCTGGATCCGGACATCGGAATCGTGTCGATGGGCGGCCGGGCCGGCACCGGCAAGTCGGCGCTGGCGCTGTGCGCGGGTCTGGAGGCGGTGCTGGAGCGCCGTCAGCACCAGAAGGTGATGGTCTTCCGTCCGCTGTACGCGGTGGGCGGTCAGGAGCTCGGCTATCTGCCCGGCACCGAGGCGGAGAAGATGAGCCCCTGGGCGCAGGCGGTGTTCGACACGCTGTCGGCGGTCACCAGCCGGGAGGTCATCGAGGAGGTCACCGCCCGCGGAATGCTGGAGGTGCTGCCCCTCACCCACATCCGCGGCCGTTCGCTGCACGATGCGTTCGTGATCGTCGACGAGGCACAATCGCTGGAACGGAACGTACTTCTTACCGTTCTGTCCCGTATCGGAGCCAATTCACGGGTGGTTCTCACCCATGACGTGGCTCAGCGGGACAACCTGAGGGTCGGCCGGTATGACGGTGTCGTCGCCGTCGTCGAGAAGCTGAAGGGGCATCCGCTCTTCGCGCACGTGACCCTTTCCCGGTCCGAGAGGTCGCAGATCGCCGCTCTTGTGACCGAAATGCTCGAAGACGGGCAGATCTGACCGTCCTGCCCTAAACGGGGGCGGTTACGCAGTAGTTGGCGCCGTCCGGAAAGGCGAAGAGCCTAGCCGGGCGGCGCCTTCACGTGTGGCCCTTTCTGTGAATCTCCTGCGTCAAACGGGATGTGAGCTTTCACACGCAACTGGGAATTGCCTTGCGCCGTCGGGTTACGGCAGAGTCTCACTCCTGTCAGGCCCCGCATACGACACACCTGTACCCCCAGCGGTACGGCACCACTAAAAGCACAGCGTCAACTGCATAGCGATGTCGTATGCCGCCCGAGCACCACGCGGCACTCCCCGTGAGGGAGTTGCCCACCGGGCCCGCGCCTCCCGTGACCCCGCAGTTGGGGAGGCCAGTGCCAGGGGCACGATTGCGTCCGCGAGGGTCACCAAAACGGGCGATGCTGGAAGGAAAACCGTGTGAGCCGGATCTCGGTCCGGGGATTCGCAGTGGCTTCGGCCACGGCGGTCACCGCTGTCGGAAGCGTCGTCGGCGTTGCCTCTGGCAGCACCGCGCAGAACAACGACGCCGAAGCGACGGCTAGCGGCACCACGCTGCTCGCGGACATTCCCGCGGGCCAGCAGGCCCAGGTGCAGACGGCGTCGCTGACGCAGCAGGCCGACGCACAGGCCATCGCCGCTGACGCGAGCGCGAAGAAGGACGCCGAGGAGGCCGCCCGCAAGGCTGCCGCCGAGACGGCCATCGCCAAGAAGAAGGAAGCCGCCGAGAAGGCCGCCGCGGCCGAGAAGGCCGCCAAGGAGCGCGCGGCAGCCAAGGAAGCCGCCAGCCGTTCCAAGGACATCTCCGACTTCCCCGTCGCGACCTCCTACACCATCGCGCAGATCCAGGCGATGGCGCGGCAGATGGTGCCGGCGGGTCAGTTCCAGTGCTTCAGCAACATCGTGGACCACGAGTCCGACTGGAACTACAAGGCGGTCAACCCTTCTTCCGGGGCCTACGGCATGTTCCAGGCGCTGCCCGGTTCCAAGATGTCGTCCGTCGGTGCCGACTGGCGGACCAACCCGGCCACCCAGATCAAGTGGGGCCTGAACTACATGAACGACCGCTACGGCAGCCCGTGTGATGCCTGGTCGTTCTGGCAGGCCAACAACTGGTACTGAGCCCCCGGCCCTGAGCCGCAGCCATCCTCAGCGCGAGCCCCTCACCGTCGTACGGTGAGGGGCTCGTCGCCCTGTACGGTCTTGACGGACGACTCCAGGAAGGAGTGGTGCGGAGAGACGGGGAAGAGGACGGATCATGTCGCGAGTGCCAGGGTGGCTCGGCCGGCTCGGTGCCGGACTGACCGAGATGAGCGAGCGGTGGAACGAACGCCGCGCCGAGGCCGAACGGGAGCGGGACGAGACCGAGTCCCGGACATCGTCCGACGAACAGGTGCCGCCGCCCCCGGACTACGCGCCCGACATTCCCGCCCGGCCCGATCCCGCGCTGGCCGTGCCGTGGGGAGTGAGGGTCGCGGCGGAGGCGGGCTGGCGGCTGCTCGTCCTCGCGGGCACGCTGTGGGTGCTGATGCGGATCATCAGCGCCGTCCAGCTCGTGGTGCTGGCCTTCGCGAGCGCACTGCTCATCACCGCCATCCTCCAGCCGACCGTGACGCGGCTGCGACGCCTCGGAGTGCCGCGTGGGCCGGCCACGGCGCTGACCGCGATCCTCGGCTTCGTCGTCATGGGGCTGATCGGCTGGTTCGTGACCTGGCAGGTCATGGAGAACATCGACGATCTCTCGGGCCAGATCCAGGACGGCATCGACGAGTTGCGGAACTGGCTGCTGAACAGCCCCTTCCACGTCACGGACAAACAGATCAACGAGATCGCCAAGAACCTGCGGGAGGCGGTCGGCGCGAACACCGACCAGATCACCTCGGCCGGGCTGGAGGGCGTCACGGTCGTCGTCGAGGCGCTGACGGGCATTCTGCTGGCCGTGTTCTCGACGCTGTTCCTGCTCTACGACGGCAAGAGGATCTGGCAGTGGACGCTGAAGCTGGTGCCGGCGGCGGCGCGGCCGGGCGTGGCCGGGGCCGGGCCGGCGGCGTGGCGGACGCTGACGGCGTATGTGCGGGGCACGGTGATCGTCGCGCTGATCGACGCGATCTTCATCGGGCTGGGGATCTACTTCCTCGATGTGCCGATGGCCGTGCCGCTGGCGGTGTTCATCTTCCTGTTCGCGTTCATCCCGCTGGTGGGCGCGGTGGTGTCCGGGGCACTGGCGGTGGTGGTCGCGCTGGTCACCCAGGGGGTGTTCACGGCTGTCATGACGCTGGCGGTGGTGCTGGCGGTGCAGCAGATCGAGGGCCACATTCTCCAGCCGTTCATTCTGGGTCGGGCGGTGCGGGTGCATCCGCTGGCGGTGGTGCTGTCGGTGGCGTGCGGGGGGATGGTCGCCGGGATCGGGGGTGCGGTGGTCGCCGTGCCGTTGGTGGCTGTGACGAACACGGTGGCGGGGTATCTGCGGGCGTATTCGCGGCAGTCGGCGTTGCGGCATTCGGTCCGCCCGCGAGGTGCTACGGCGGTGAGTGCGGAGCCCGAAGGGGAGGCGCCGTCGGAGTAGCCCGGGCCGTCCAGGGGGCGGAGCCCCCTGGACCGCCTGACCTGTGCCCACCCGTCGCCCGACACGGTCGGACAGGACGCCTGGCTCGAAAAGCAACAGGAGCCCCGCCCACTCTCGGTGGGCGGGGCTCCTGTGATTCGTGGCGTACCGCCGAGGGTTACTCGGCCAGAACCGCCTCGGCGTCCAGTGTCACGCCGACCGCCTGGATCACGGAGGCGATCTTGAACGCCTCCTGGATGACCTCGCGGTCGAGGCCGGCCTTGCGGAGGACCTGCTCGTGGGAGTCGAGGCACATGCCGCAGCCGTTGATGGCGGAGACCGCGAAGGACCACAGCTCGAAGTCGACCTTGTCGACGCCCGGGTTGCCGATGACGTTCATCCGCAGGCCCGCGCGCAGGTTCCCGTACTCGTGGTCCGTAAGGAGGTGCCGCGTGCGGTAGAAGACGTTGTTCATCGCCATCACCGCGGCGGCGGACTTGGCGGCCGTGTACGCCTCGGGCGACAGGTTCGCCTTCGCCTCCGGCTCCAGCTCGCGCAGCACGATCGGCGAGCGCGAGGCGATCGCGGTCGCGAGGACCGTGCCCCACAGCTGCTGCGCGGGCAGGTCGGAGTTGCCGATGACCGAGCCCAGGTTGAGCTTCAGGTCCTTGGCGTAGTCCGGTATGCGGGACTTCAGGGAGTCGAGGGACATGCCTTACTCACCAGCCAGCAGCTTGACCGGGTCGAGGGTCTCGTCGCCCTTCGACCAGTTGCAGGGGCACAGCTCGTCCGTCTGGAGCGCGTCCAGGACCCGCAGGACCTCCTTCGGGTTACGGCCGACCGAACCCGCGGTCACCATCGAGAACTGGATCTCGTTGTTCTGGTCCACGATGAACACCGCGCGCTTGGCGAAGCCGTCCTCGTCCTCGATGCCGAGCTCGCGCATGAGCTCGTGCTTGGAGTCGGCCATCATCGGGAACGGCAGGTCACGCAGGTCGTCGTGGTCCTTGCGCCAGGCGTGGTGGACGAACTCGGAGTCGCCGGAGAAGCCGAGGACCTGGGCGTCGCGGTCGGCGAACTCGTCGTTCAGCTTGCCGAAGGCGGCGATCTCGGTCGGGCACACGAAGGTGAAGTCCTTGGGCCACGCGAAGACGACCTTCCACTGACCCTCGTAGGTCTTGTGGTTGATCTGCTGGAACTCCTTGCCCTTCTCCAGCGAGACGCAGGCGGTCAGATCGAACTCGGGGAACTTGTCACCGACAGTGAGCACACGCTCTCCTTGCAGCGAAGAAACACCCGGATTGCGGGTGTTTCCCATGGGTTGGACGTTATTGATGTTGGCACAGGGTCGATTGATTACGGAAATAGCTACACTCGGTCGGGTTGATCGGAGGTAGTTATTAGTGACTGTGGGTAATAAGCGCAGGCAGCCCAGCCTCGCCCAGCTGCGGGCCTTCGCAGCCGTGGCCGAGCACCTGCACTTCCGGGACGCCGCAGGGGCCATCGGCATGAGCCAGCCCGCCCTCTCGGGGGCCGTCTCGGCGCTGGAGGAGACACTCGGAGTGACGCTCCTCGAGCGTACGACGCGCAAGGTGCTGCTCTCACCCGAGGGCGAGCGGATCGCCGCGCGGGCCAAGGCGGTGCTGGCCGAGGTGGGGGCGCTCATGGAGGAGGCCGAGGCGGTCCGGGCCCCGTTCACGGGCGTGCTGCGGCTGGGGGTCATCCCGACCGTGGCGCCGTATCTGCTGCCCACCGTGCTGCGGCTCGTCCACGAGCGGTATCCGCACCTCGACCTCCAGGTGCACGAGGAGCAGACCGCCAACCTGCTCGACGGCCTGACCAACGGCCGGCTCGACCTGCTGCTGCTCGCCGTGCCGCTGGGCGTGCCGGGAGTGGCCGAACTGCCGCTTTTCGACGAGGACTTCGTGCTCGTCACACCGCTCGACCACTGGCTGGGCGGGCGCGAGGGCATACCGCGCGAGGCGCTGCGCGAGCTGAACCTGCTGCTGCTGGACGAGGGGCACTGCCTGCGCGACCAGGCCCTCGACATCTGCCGGGAGGCCGGCCGCGAGGACGCGCCGGTCACCACGACCGCCGCCGGGCTGTCCACGCTGGTGCAGCTCGTCGCGGGCGGGCTCGGTGTCACGCTGCTGCCGCGCACCGCCCTCAAGGTCGAGATCTCCCGCAGCAACCAGCTGCTCACCGGGTACTTCACCGACCCGGCCCCCACCCGCAGGGTCGCTCTGGCCATGCGGGCAGGGGCCGCGCGCGCCGCGGAGTACGAGGAACTGGCGGCGGCGCTGCGGGAGGCCCTGCGGCCGCTGCCCGTACGGGTCCTGGACCGGGACGCCTGACGGCTCGGACGAGGAGTCGCTCGGTCCCGCTCGGCCCTACTCGGTCCGCAGCCCGTCCGGCCGCATCATCCTCCACAGCGGCGGCAGGCTCAGCAGCGCCACCACCAGGACGACACCCGCGCCGATGCCGGTCATCGACAGCACGCTCGCCCAGTCCACCCGGACGGAGGTGTTCACCATCCGAAGCAGGACCGCGCCCAGGGCCATGCCCACCGCCGCGGCGAGCAGCAGGCCCAGTCCGATCGGGATCGCCGTCTGCCACAGCACCGACAGGCCGAGGGTGCGGCGCCGGGTGCCGAAGGCGACCAGGGACGACAGCAGCTTGCGGCGTTCGCGCAACTGCTCCAACTGCGAGACCAGCAGGCTCGCGCCGATCAGGGCCAGCACACACGCGGCGCCGACGAACAGGCCGGTGCGGATGGTGGCGAAGCGTTCGTTGCGCTCAGTGCTGTGCCAAGTCATGGGCTGGGACATCGGGTCCAGTCGCGCGGCCGTGTTGCGCACGTACTCGTACGCGTCCGGCACGGAGCGGTCCAGGCTCAGGAAGAGCCGTGCGGAGGCGAGCGCCCCGAGCTTCTCGGGCAGGGCGCCGGGTGTGATCAGGATGCCGCCGCGTTCGTACCCGGTGGGGTCCTCGCGGGTCCGGGCCTGCCGGATGTCCTGCGGAACGGTCCAGGAGCCCCAGTGGTCGCCGGGGCGGTCGGCGTCGACCGGGTCGGCCCACAGGGTCCTGCCGGGCTTGGCCATCGAGTCGGTGTCGTACTCGGCGCTCGGAACGGCGAAGACATCGCCGTCGCGGCAGGACGGCAACATGGCCACCTCGCGCAGCGACGTGCAGTCGGCGACGGTGATCTGGACGTCGGAGCCCTCCTCACCGCGCCGGTCGCGCAGATAGCCATCGGACAGCGTGGTGACCTTGCCCACGCCCTCGGTGTCGCGGAACTCCTCGGCGACGAGAGCGGGTTCGGCGCCGTCCGGCACGTCCACCTGCATCTGGGCCCGGGTGACGTCGTACTGCGACGCCCTGGTGTAGCCGCCCTCCACCCCGGCGAACAGCATCTGCAGTGCGATCGCCCCGGCCACCGCCACCGCGATGCCGTTGACCATGCGCGCCGCCGCGCCACTGCTCAACTGGAGCCTGCGCACGGCCAGTTGCCAGGCGATCCCGCCGGGGCCGAGCCGGGCGACGGCCCTCTCCACGATCCAGGGCAGCAGGGCCGTGACGCCGACGAGCAGGAGCATCACTCCGCCCACGACGAGGTACTGGTTGAAGGTCCCGTCGTCGTTGCCCTGCCCGACCATCGGGAAGAGCATCGCGAGCCCGCCCAGCGGCAGCAGCAGCCGCCACCACAGCCGGCGCCGCGCGGGCTTGGCCGTGCGCACCACGCCGAGCGGCTCGATGACCACCCCGCGCAGGGCGAGGAGGGTCACCAGCACCGCCGCCGTCGGGACCGTCACCGCGACCAGGGCGGCCAGCAGGGGAGAGGGGTTCAGATAGCTCGGGAACACGCTGACGCGGTACACCTCGAAGGAGGCCGCCAGTTGGCGTCCCAGCAGGAAGAACCCGGTGCCGAGGACGAGTCCCAGCACGGATCCGGCGAGCGCCTCGCCGGCGGCGATCCGCCGGGTCATCCGGCTGTCGGAGCCGACCAGCCGCAGCGCCGCCAGCCTGCGGTCGCGCCGCTCGCCGCCGAACCGCACGGCCGCGGCGATGAACACGGCGACCGGCATCAGCAGCACCACGAAGACGACCAGGACCAGCAGGAGCAGCACCGGGTCCCACGGGTCGGACGGCGCGAGGTCCGGATTGCCGAAGCTGTCGATCCGCGCCCCACTGGTCGAACGGAGCCGGTCGGCGAGCCCCTTGCCGCCCGCGAAATAGGCCAGTTCCTGGGAGCCGACGAGCCCCTGCTCGCCGATGGTGCCCGTGATCCGGTAGGGCAGCCGCTCCCGCAGCAGTTTCCCGCTGTCGGAGGTGAGCAGCTCCTTCAGCGCCGGGGAGACGGCCATCTCACCCTTGGCCGGGAACTCCGAGAGCCCCGGCGGCAGCGGAGCCCGCGGGCCCTCCGGCTCCAGCATGCGCCCCCGCACGTCCCTGTCGCCGAAGATGGTGTCCGTGTCCAGGACGACCAGGGTGTTGTCGGCCTTCGGTATCTCCTGCTGGGTGAAGGTGTGGTCGGTGCGCGCCGCCTCACGCCGGTCCCGTTCCGCCAGCGCGTTCGGGATGGCGGTGGTGAGCAGCAGCAGCGCCACTCCGAGCCCGACGCCGACGGCCGTCAGCAGCGCCCTGATCCACCCCTCGCGTCCGCCCGTGAAGGCGAACCGGACCCCCATGGAAAGATTCCGCGCCCACTGTGAGGCGCTCATACGGCGCGTTCCATGTCCCGGGACTTGCCGTCGCGTACGACGATCTCGCGGTCGGAGTACGCGGCCACCCGGGCCTCGTGGGTGACGAGCACCACGGCGGCGTTGGCGGACCGGGCGGCGTCCGTGAGCAGCTCCATCACGCGCTCGCCGTTGAAGGAGTCGAGCGCGCCGGTCGGCTCGTCGGCGAACACCACACGCGGGTTCGTCACCAGCGCGCGGGCGACGGCGACGCGCTGGCCCTGACCGCCGGACACCTCGCCGGGCCGTTTCCTGCGCAGGTCGTCGACCTCCAGCCGTTCCATCCACGCCAGCGCGGTCCGCTCGGCCTCCTTGCGGGACGACCCGCTCAGGCGCAGCGGGAGCGCCACGTTCTCCACGCAGGTGAGTTCGGGCACGAGCTGGCCGAACTGGAACACGAACCCGAACTCGGAGCGCCTGAGCGCACTGCGCTCGGCGTCGCTCATCGCCGTGACCTCACGCCCGTTGTACGTGATCGATCCGGAGTCGGGCGTCACGATCCCGGCGAGGCAGTGCAGCAGCGTCGACTTGCCCGACCCGGACGGACCCATCACGGCGACGACCTCGCCCGGGTGGATGGAGAACTCGGCACCGTCGAGGGCGGTGGTCGGCCCGTACGCCTTGCGCAGGTTTTGAGCGGCGAGCAGCGAGCCGGCGGAATCGTCACCGGGTCACCGCCTCACGGAGCTTGTCCAGACGCGCCGCGGTCAGCTCCAGCCAGCGCAGGTCCGCCTCCAGGTGGAACAGGGCGTGGTCGCAGATGAGCTGGTCGGCGAGGTCGCCCTTGCGCTTGCGGTCGGTCAGGATCCGCATGCTGCGCAGATGCTCCGAGCGCTGCGTGTCCAGGATGTCGGCGGCGTCGCGGTGGGTGAGCAGCGCGAGGACGACCTTGGTGTAGAGGGCCGACTGGAGGTACGGCTCCGGCTTCTCCGGCGTCGCGAGCCAGCGCTCGACGTCGGTGATGCCGGTCTCGGTGATCGCGTACCGCTTGCGCTCGGGCCCGCCGCCCGCCTCGATGCCGTCGACCTCGACGAGCCCGTTCTTCAGCAGCCGGGACATCGTCGAGTAGACCTGGCCGTAGTGCAGGGGCCGGTCGTGACCGAACTTCTCGTCGAAGGCCCGCTTCAGGTCGTAACCGTGACGCGGGCCGGACTCCAGGAGCCCCAGGAGAGTGTGACCAATGGACATGACCATGACTGTACACGGGGTGTATACGTGGGGTGTATACGTCGAGTGCGCAAGTCATGGCGGGCGGTACGGGCGTGCAGGTCGGGGCCTGTTGTCACGGTTCCGCAACAGGGCGTTGCTCCGAGCCTCCAGGCGGCCTGCCGCGCCGCGGCAGCGGCCCGGTCTCCCGCGGCAGTCGCCCCGCTTCGGCCAGCGCCTTCCGCAACAGAAACTCGATCTGGGCGTTGGCCGACCGCAGCTCGTCCCCGGCCCACCGCGCCAGCGCCTCGTACACCGCCGGGTCCAGCCGCAGCAGCACCTGCTTGCGCTGCTGCTGCGGCCGGCGCTGCGAACCCGGGCCCTCGGAAGGCACGGTCACTGGTACAGGGACCCGGTGTTGAGGACCGGCTGCGCGGCACGGTCGCCGCACAGCACCACCATCAGGTTGGAGACCATCGCCGCCTTCCGCTCGGAATCCAGCTCCACGATGTCCCGCTCGGTGATCCGGGCGATCGCGGCCTCGACCATGCCCACCGCCCCGTCCACGATCTGCCGCCGGGCCGCGACGACCGCTCCGGCCTGCTGCCGCTGGAGCATCGCCGAGGCGATCTCGGGGGCGTATGCGAGGTGCGTGAAGCGCGACTCGATGATCTGCACCCCGGCCGCCTCCACGCGCGCGTGCAGTTCGACGGCGAGCTTCTCGGTGATCTCCTCGGCGTTGCCGCGCAGCGAGAGGCCGTCCTCCTCGTGGGCGTCGTAGGGGTACTCGATGGCGATGTGTCGCACGGCCGCCTCGGTCTGCGTGGAGACGAACTCGACGTAGTCGTCCACCTCGAAGGTGGCCTGGGCGGTGTCCTCGACCCGCCACACCACGACCGCGGCGAGCTCGATCGGGTTGCCGTAGGCGTCGTTGACCTTAAGGACGGCGGTCTCGTGGTTGCGGACGCGCGTGGAGATCTTGGTGCGAGAGGTGAGGGGGTTGACCCAGCGCAGACCGTCCTGCCGGATCGTCCCGCGGTAGCGGCCGAAGAGCTGGACGACCCGGGCCTCGCCGGGCGCCACCATGTTCAGCCCGCACATGGCCAGGAACGCCGCGAGGCCGACCAGGATGCCGCCGATGATCAGGGCGGCCTTGGCTCCGCCCCCGTCGACCGATGTGGCGGCCGCGATCAGCCCGGCGCCGGCCAGCAGACCGAGCAGGCCGAGCAGCAGGGCGAGTCCGCCACCGATGCTGTGCGCGGCGAACTCCCGCACGCGGGGCGCCGGCATTTCGGGCACGTCGGCGGTGACCTGCGGTTGGTGTGTGGGCATGGGTGATCCCCCGTTCTCGCGGGAAGCCACTCCTGCATAGCTTCCATCTATCTAAGTGATATCACTTTTCCCCGTCCTGGCAACCCTGCGCGTGTCTCGAACGTCGGTTCCGTTGGGATGGGTGCTGATTGTCACGTCCGCAAAGAGGCGGATCGGCAGCCCTATCTCATATCTCCCGGTGTTAGCTTTCTGAGCTGACCTGAGCGGCGAACCCGTGTGACATGTGAGCACACATGAACGAAGCGGAGCGGATCGGACCCATGGGACGAGCGGAAGAAAGACGCGCCCGACAGCGCGGTGGGCGCCGGGCGGCACCCAAGCGCCGCCGTTCGTCGGGCGCGGCCGGGAAGAGCGGCATACGCAGGCTCTTCACCTGGAAGAAGATCCTCGGCACCTTCTTCGGCCTGTGCCTGCTCGGCATGGGCGCCTTCATCGTGCTGTACATGGTGATCGACATCCCCGAGGGGAACGCCGACGCCAAGCGGCAGAGCAACATCTACAAGTACAGCGACGGCACGATCATGGCCCGCGACGGCAAGGTCAACCGCGAGGTCGTCGATCTGTCCAGGGTCCCCAAGGGCGTGCGGCTCACCTTCGTCGCAGCCGAGAACAAGACCTTCTACAAGGACGCCGGCGTCGACCTCAAGGGCACCGCCCGCGGCCTGCTCAACACGCTCTCGGGCAGGGGCGCGCAGGGCGGTTCGACGATCACCCAGCAGTACGTCAAGAACTACTACCTGACGCAGGAACAGACCGTCTCGCGCAAGCTGAAGGAACTGGTCATCTCGCTGAAGCTGGACCGGGAGAAGTCCAAGGACTACATCCTCGCCGGCGACATCAACACCAGTTACTACGGCCGCAACGCCTACGGCATCCAGGCCGCCGCCCAGGCCTACTACCGCACCGACGCCGAGAACCTCACGGTCGCGCAGGGGGCCTACCTCGCCGCGCTGCTCCAGGCCCCGAGCGAGTACGACTGGGCGGTCGCCTCCCCGACGGGTAAGAAGCTGGTGAAGGCCCGCTGGAACTACGTCCTGAACAACATGGTCGAGGAGGGCTGGCTGAGCCGGTCCGAGCGCGACGCCATGAAGTTCCCGGTGCCGAAGGACCCCAGGCCCGCCCCCGGCATGGAGGGCCAGAAGGGCTACCTGGTCAACGCGGCCAACGCGGCGCTGGAGAAGCAACTCGTCGCCGAGGGCACCGCGGGCAGCACCAAGGAGGCCGAGGCGATGGTCAGCGCCGGCGGCTGGACCGTCACGCTCAACATCGACAAGAAGAAGCAGGCGGCGCTGGAGAAGTCCGTCAAGCAGCAGCTGACCAGCAAGCTCGACCCCGAAAAACGCAAGGTCGACGGGGACGTCCAGGCCGGTGCCGCGTCCGTGAACCCGAAGACGGGCGCCGTGGTCGCGATGTACGGCGGCGTGGACTACTTCAAGCACTACACCAACAACGCCACCCGCTCCGACTACCAGCCCGCCTCCACCTTCAAGCCGGTCATCCTCGCCGCGGCCCTGGACGAGCAGGCCAAGACGCAGGACGGCAAGCCGATCACCGCGAACACGGTCTACGACGGCACGAGCAAGCGCCAGGTCGTGGACAACGGCAGCGAGGTCGGCTTCGCCCCCGAGAACGAGGACGACGAGAACTACGGGAAGATCACCGTCCAGACGGCGATGAACAAGTCCGTCAACTCCGTCTTCGCGCAGATGGGCGTCGACGTCGGCATGACCGACGTGGTCGACGTCGCGGGCAAGCTCGGCATGGACACCAAGAACATGGAGGCCGTGCCCGCCCAGACCCTGGGCAGCATGGGCGCGAGCCCCCTGGAGATGGCGGGCGTCTACGCGACCCTCGCCAACCACGGCAAGAAGGTCACCCCGGCCCTCGTGAAGTCGGCGGAGCACCTGAACAAGACGGTCACCATGCCCGACCCGGTCGGCGACCAGGCCATCAGCCGCGAGGCCGCCGACTCGGTGACCTCGGTGCTGACCGGCGTGGTCGACGACGGTACGGCGCAGGCGTCCGTGCGGAACAACCCCGAGCGCGACGGCCAGCAGGTCGCGGGCAAGACGGGTACGTCCGACAACAACAAGTCGGCCTGGTTCACCGGCTACACACCGAACCTGGTCACCTCCGTCGGCCTGTTCGGCGAGGACGCCAAGACCCACGCCCAGGTCCCGATGTACAAGGCGGGCGGCCAGCCCCGGGTCAACGGCGGTGGCTTCCCGGCACTGATCTGGGCGGCGTACACCTTCGGCGTGATGGGCGACGTCACCAAGTTCGACCTGGACACCCAGCAGGGCGCGGCCGTCCAGCCGACGTGGACGCCGACACCCACGCAGGAGCCGACCAAGGAGCCCACGCAGGAGCCGACGACCGAGGAGCCGTCGTCGTCACCGCCGCCGACGACACAGGAGCCGAGCACCTCGCCGTCGCCGACTCCGACGACGACACCGCCCACCTTGACCCCGCCGACGGGCCCGGAGACGACACCGCCGAGCGATGGCGGCGGCGGTCCGTTCGACCCGGTCAAGCCGGGCGACGAGCAGTAGAAGAGCAGGAGACGCTGAAGGGCGCCCGGTGCACACCGGGCGCCCTTCGCATGCCGGGCGGAGTAGGAAGTGCACTCGATCTTCACCCGAATGTCGTGACCGGCCCGGTCAACGGCACCGGCTTGTGGTTGAGCGCATGTTGCGGACGATCCGGCGGGCGGAGAGCCGGATCGTCCCCTCCCGGCCATATGTTCACCAGGTCGGCAGGCGTTCGCCGCGGATGCGGGCGGGCGCCTGCCGGCAGCCGGTGGCAACTCCTGGCCGGCGGGATCGCCGCCCACGCCCGGGCCGGGCGCGCGCCGACCGCGGGTTCGGCGGAGCGTCCTCCCCTGCAGCCGTCCCGGCGGGTCAGCCGCGGTTGAGCTCGAACCAGACGACCTTGCCCGTGCTGAGCCGGGTCGCGCCCCAGCGCCGGGCCAGCCGGTTCACCAGGTACAGCCCGCGTCCGCCCTCGTCGGTGGCGCGGGCCTGCCGCAGGCGCGGCAACTGCGGGACATCGTCGCCCACTTCGCAGCGCAGGACGTCCGTCCGCAGCAGCCGGAGCGTGACCGGCCGGGAGGCGTACCGCACGGCGTTCGTCACGACCTCGCTGACCAGCAGCTCGACGGAGTCGCTGAGCTCCTCCAGGCCCCAGCGCTGGAGCGCGCGCCGGGCCAGTCGGCGGGCCCGGCCGGGCGCGGCGTCCTCCGGCTCCAGGAACCAGTACGCCACATCGCTGGGCGCGATGCCGTCGAAGCGGGCGGCGAGCAGCGCGATGTCGTCGTCCCGGTCGCCCGGGCCGAGCATGTCGAGCACCTCGTCGCACAGCGCTTCCAGGGGCGGCGGATGGTCCGGCCCGGTGAGCTGCGCGGTCGCGGCGAGCTTCTCCCGCAGCTGCTCGATGCCGGTCCACACGTCCCGCAGCCGGGACTCGACCAGGCCGTCGGTGTACAGCAGCAGGGTCGCACCGGCGGGCGCGTCCAGCTCCACGGCCTCGAAGTCGACGCCGCCGACCCCGATGGGGGCACCGGCCGGCACGCGCAGCACCTCGGCACGGCCGCCCAGGTGGAGCAGGACGGGCGGCGGGTGACCGGCGTTGGCGATGGTGATGCGGTGCGATACCGGGTCGTAGACCGCGTAGAGGCAGGTCGCCATGCGGTCCACGCCGAGGCGCTGGGCCTGTTCGTCGAGGTGGTGCAGGACCTCCTGCGGCGGCAGGTCGAGACCGGCGAGGGTCTGGGCCGTGGTGCGCAGCTGGCCCATGATGGCGGCCGAGGTCATGGAGTGGCCCATGACGTCGCCGACGACCAGGGCGACCCGACTGCCGGGCAGGGGGATGGCGTCGTACCAGTCGCCGCCGACCCGGGCGGTCTCCGCGGCCTGCAGGTACCGCGAGGCGAGCCGCACGCCCGTGGGGCGGGGCAGCGTCTCGGGCAGCATGGTGCGCTGGAGCTCGTCCGCGATGTAGGCCTCGCGGCCGTACAGCACGGCCTTGTCGATGCCCAGGGCGCTGTGCGTGGCGAGCTGGGCGGCCACCAGCAGGTCGTCCGGCTCGAAGGCGATGCGTTCGGGGCGGCGCAGGAACAGGGCGGCACCGATGACCCGGCGCCGGCCGCGCAGCGGGGCGAGGATCGCGCGCTGCCCGTCCGGTACGGCGAACTCGCCGCCGTCACCGAGCAGTTCGGGCAGCGCGGCACGGGCCGCGGGAGCGTCGGTGAACACCGGGCGCACGCCCCGCAGCACCTCGGCGAGCGCGCTGCCGGGCCGCACCTCGCACAGCTCGGCGCCGACCGTGTCCAGCTCGTTCGGCTCGGGCTGCGCGGCCGGCAGGAAGCCGTTCTCGGTGTCGCGCTCGGCCGGTATCCGGTCGGTGCGGCGCAGCCGCAGCACCAGCGGGCCGGTGGGCCGCTCGTCGCCTACGGGCAGCGGGTCGCGCAGGTAGACCAGGATCGCGTCGGAGAACGTGGGCACGGTGGCCCGGCACAGCCCCATCACGATCTCGTCGAGATCGATGCCGCGGGCGATCCGCCGGGTGGCGGCACCCACGAAGCGCAGCCGGTCGCCGTCGCGCCGCATCGGCGTGGGACGGCCGGGCGCCAGGCTCTGGCCGCTGCGGCGCTCGTGGCCCTCGGGGCCGGGCGCCGGCCGGTCCTGTTCGTCGGCCGGCTGGACCGGAATGCCCTCGGGGGCGGGCCGCGGCCGAGGAGTCTCGCGCTCGGCGGTCTGCTCGGTACCCGGCTGGGAATGCTCGGAGACGGGGTCGCTCACGGTGTCCTTGCCCTTGCCGAACGGCGTGGAGGTGCCCGGCTCCGACGTGCCCGGCGTGGTGTGCGCAGTCGTGAGCGGAGCGGTGACGTCGCCGCCGCAGCGGCCCTGTACCGGTAAGGCGCCCGTGCCGGGCGCACGCGCCGGTGTCGAGGTATGCACGAGCGCCCCGCGGGGGTCCGCGGGGTCGACGCCCGGCTGCGGGCGTTCGAAGGAGGTCGGCTGCTCCGTCACGCGTGTCGAATCCATCCGTCCGGGGCTGCACGCCAGAGGTGCAGTTGGTCCCGCCGAAACTCCGATACCCGGAATACGTGCCCCAGGAACGGAATTCCCGCGTGGTCAGAGGTTGTTCCTGTGCCACCGGCGGACCGTCTGCGGTCCTGGGGACCTGTGGCGCAGGCCCTTTCGGTGTTGCCCTCGTACCCCTCGCTCACGTCCTGCCGCCCCTCGGTGACGATCGGTCAAGCCCAGCGCGTGCTCCGTCAGTTGCCGCCGCGCGCCCTTGCGGAGGACGATCCTACGTTTCTTGCCCGGGGGCGCATCAAGGGTCTCATGAGGACACATGCGCGGGCGTACGATCCCAGTCCTCCGGCAGTGACGGTACCGCCCAGGACGGATCCGGGCGCCAGTGCTGCCAGCCTTCCGAGAACGGTGGCCCCCAGGCGCGGATCACCTCCACGGCGGCGCGCCCGGCCGCCCGTACCCTTTCGGCCCCCCGGTCGTCCATCAGCCCGTCCCGCAGAGCCTGGGCGAACTCGTCCTCGTCGCGCCAGTGCCACGTGCGGTCCGGGTGCACGGAGATGTCCAGGAAGTGGTCGACGGAGTCCACGCCGCCCGCCCAACGGGCCAGAGGCTCCTCCAGGTTCACGTACCAGTTCTTGAACCGCCAGCCCGGCTCCCAGAACAGCCACACCGACCAGGGCTCGCCGGGCCGGGCCAGCTTCAGCACGCCCGTGCCGAACCAGCGGTCGCGCTGCACGGTCCGCGGCTTGGTGTAGCGGGACTCCAGCGGCTCCAGGTGCACGGCGGTGCCGTCGGCGAGCACGGGCCGCACGCACTCCGTGCCGGGCGCCAGCCACACGGCGAGCAGCTCCGCGTCGTCCCGTACGACGGTGACGGGACGCGCGATGTGGAAACGCGAGCCGCCGTTCTCCCGGTATCGCCACAGGATCTCGCTCCCGGGCTCCCAGAAGCCTGCCGCACCACCCGTTTCCACGCGTCTCACCGCTCCACCGTCTGCCATGCACAGATATTAGGTGCCATGGGCATACGACGCTGCGGCGCGTGTCACGGTTCACGCGCCGGGCCTACGTTCTCGACGAACCGTCACGGGCGCGTCATCCGCAGGACATCCAGCGCCTCGTCGAGCTGCTCCAGGGTCAGCTCCCCGCGCTCCGCATACCCGCTCTCCAGCACGACCTGACGGATGGTCTTCCGCTCGGCCAGCGCCTTCTTGGCGACCTTGGCGGCCTCCTCGTAGCCGATGTACTTGTTGAGCGGTGTGACGACGGAGGGCGAGGACTCGGCGTACTCCCGCGCCCGTTCGCGGTCGGCGGTGATGCCGTCGACGGTCCGGTCGGCGAGCAGCCGCGTGGCGCCCGTGAGCAGCCGGATGGACTCCAGCACGTTCTTCGCGATGACGGGCAGCATGACGTTGAGCTCGAAGTTTCCGGCGGCGCCGGCGGTGGCGACGGTGGCGTCGTTGCCGACGACTTGTGCGCACACCATGAGCACGGCCTCCGGAATGACCGGATTCACCTTGCCCGGCATGATCGACGAGCCGGGCTGGAGGTCGGGCAGGGCGATCTCGGCGAGGCCGGTGCGCGGCCCGGAGGACATCCACCGCAGGTCGTTGGCGATCTTCGTCAGCCCGACCGCGATGGTCCGCAGTTGCCCGCTGGTCTCGACGATGCCGTCCCGCGCGCCCTGCGCCTCGAAGTGGTTCCGGGCCTCGGTGAGGGGCAGCCCGGTCGTACGGGCGACTTCCTCGATCACGGCGGCTGAGAAACCGGGCGGGGTGTTGATACCGGTGCCGACGGCCGTACCCCCCAGCGGCAGTTCGGCGAGCCGGGGGAGGGACGCCTCCAGCCGCTCGATCCCGTACCGCACCTGGGCGGCGTACCCGCCGAACTCCTGCCCCAGCGTCACGGGCGTGGCATCCATGAGGTGGGTCCGCCCCGACTTCACGACATCGGAGAACTCCCCGGCCTTGCGCTCCAGGGAGGCGGCGAGGTGGTCCAGGGCTGGAATCAGATCACGGGTGACGGCGGCGGTGGCGGCGATGTGGATCGAGGACGGGAACACGTCATTGGACGACTGGGAGGCGTTGACGTGGTCGTTCGGGTGGACGCTCCTGCCCAGCCGCTCGGTGGCGAGGGTGGCGATGACCTCGTTGGCGTTCATGTTGGACGAGGTCCCGGACCCGGTCTGGAACACGTCGACGGGAAAGTGCGCGTCCCACTTCCCCTCGGCCACCTCGCCGGCGGCCTGCTGGATCGCCCCGGCGACATCCTCGTCGAGCACCCCGAGCCGCGCGTTCACCTTCGCCGCGGCGCCCTTGATACGGGCCAGCGCCTCGATGTGCGCCCGCTCGATCCGTTGACCGGAAATCGGGAAGTTCTCGACAGCACGCTGCGTCTGAGCCCGCCACTTGGCGTCGGCGGGGACACGTACTTCGCCCATGGAGTCGTGCTCGATGCGGTATTCGTCGCTCATACCGCCTATAGCGATCGAGGGGGCGGTGATGTTCCTGGGTGGGGCGAATGGGGGGAGACGGATCAGGGGGTGGGGCCTGAAACGATGAGGGCGTGTTCTGGGGGCCTTGATGGCCATGAGGTGCGGGCTTTGAAGGCCTGTGGGGGCTGGGCCGGGCCTGGAGGCGGATGGGGGTCGGGTCTGGAGTCCCGTGAGGGCGGGGTCCTGATGACGGTGGGGGCGGGTCCTGAGTGCCTGCGCGGGGCCTGCCCGTGATGGCGCAGGGGGCTTTGAAGGCCTGTGGGGGCTGGGCCTGGCCTGGAGGCGCATGGAGGTCGTCTGGAACCCCGTGAGGGCGGGGCTCTGATGACCGTGGGGCAGGCGGTTCCTGAGTGCCTGTGCGGGGCGGGCCCATGATGGCCCGTTGGGGAGCGGGCCTCGTAGACCCACGCGGACCGGGCTTGAGGACCGCCGCGGGCGGGGCTTGAAGACCCAGGAGGGCGGGGCTTGAAGACTCGTGAGGGGCCGGGGGACCGAGACCCGTGAGGGGGATCCGAGGCCCGTGGCCGGGGTGGGGATCCGAGGCCCGTGACGGGGTAGACATCCGAGTCCCGTGAGGGGACCTGGGGGCCCGAGGCCACTGAGGGGTGCGGGGGACGTAGTCCCCGCCGGTGCCGGGGGCTCTTGTCCGACCGTGTCGGGCGGTTGGGGGGCAAGGCCGGGGGCCAGGGGGCGGAGCCCCCCGGCGGGGTCGAAGGGGCGGAGCCCCTGAGGACGGGACGGGTAGGGGCGGCGGGGGCGAAGTCCACTCCCCGTCGCCCCTCCCGGGCCCTACGCCAGCCCCGGCCCCCGCACCGGAATGCTCGTGAACGTCGGCGCCGGCGCCGGGTCCTGGAAGAAGTCGTTGCCCTTGTCGTCCACGACGATGAACGCCGGGAAGTCCTCGACTTCGATCTTCCAGACGGCCTCCATGCCGAGCTCCTCGTACTCGACGACCTCGACCTTCTTGATGCAGTCCTGCGCGAGCCGCGCCGCCGGGCCGCCGATGGAGCCCAGGTAGAAGCCACCGTGTGACGCACAAGCGTCCGTGACCTGCTTGCTCCGGTTGCCCTTCGCCAGCATCACCTTGGACCCACCCGCCGCCTGGAACTGCTCGACGTAGCTGTCCATCCGCCCGGCCGTCGTCGGGCCGAAGGAGCCGGACGCGTAACCCTCCGGCGTCTTGGCCGGGCCCGCGTAGTACACCGGATGGTCCTTCAGGTACTGCGGCATCTCCTCACCCGCGTCCAGCCGCTCCTTGATCTTGGCGTGCGCGATGTCACGGGCCACGACCAGCGGACCGGTCAGCGACAGGCGGGTCTTCACCGGGTACTTCGTCAGCTCCGCCAGGATCGTCTCCATCGGCTGATTCAGGTCGATCTTGACGACGTCACCCTCGGACTCCAGCTGCTCGTCCGTCGTCTCCGGCAGGAACCGCGCCGGGTCCGTCTCCAACTGCTCCAGGAAGACCCCCTCGGCCGTGATCTTCGCGACGGCCTGACGGTCGGCGGAGCAGGACACGGCGATGGCGACCGGGCAGGACGCCCCGTGCCGCGGCAGCCGCACCACGCGCACGTCGTGGCAGAAGTACTTCCCGCCGAACTGCGCCCCGATCCCGATCCTCTGCGTCAGCTCGAAGACCTTCTGCTCCAGCTCCTTGTCCCGGAAGCCGTGCCCGAGCGCCGACCCCTCCGCCGGGATCTCGTCCAGGTAGTGCGCGGACGCGTACTTCGCGGTCTTCAGCGCGTACTCGGCGCTCGTACCGCCGACCACGATCGCCAGGTGGTACGGCGGACAGGCAGCCGTACCCAGCGAACGGATCTTCTCCTCCAGGAACTTCATCATGGAGGACTCGTTCAGGACGGCCTTCGTCTCCTGGTACAGGAACGACTTGTTGGCCGAGCCGCCGCCCTTCGCCATGAACAGGAACTTGTAGGCGCCGCCGTCGGTCGCGTACAGCTCGATCTGCGCGGGAAGGTTGGAGCCGGTGTTCTTCTCCTCCCACATGGTGAGCGGAGCCATCTGCGAGTAGCGCAGGTTGAGGTTCTGGTAGGCGTCGTAGATGCCGCGGGACAGGGCCTCCTCGTCGCCACCCTCCGTCAGCACGTTCTGACCGCGCTTGCCCATCACGATCGCCGTGCCCGTGTCCTGGCACATCGGCAGCACGCCCGCCGCCGCGATGTTCGCGTTCTTCAGCAGGTCCAGCGCCACGAACTTGTCGTTGCCGGACGCCTCGGGGTCGTCGATGATGCGGCGCAGCTGCGCGAGGTGGGCCGGGCGCAGGTAGTGCTGGATGTCGTGGATGGCCTCCTCGGCGAGCTTGCGCAGCGCCTCCGGCTCCACCTTGAGGAAGGTCCGCCCGTCCGGCCCCTCGACCGTGGAGACACCTTCGGAGGTCACCAGCCGGTACGGCGTGGTGTCCTCTCCCTGGGGGAGCAGATCGGTGTACGCGAACTCAGGCATCTCAGCCCATTCCTCACTCGACAGACGGCGGCCCGCCTCCTTTGGCGAGCGCCCACCAGACTAGAACCTGTCTCCGACAGCGAGCCCGTGAGGTAAGGCTCAGTTCGTCACACTCGGCCGCGACAGGGGGTGTCGCGATCTATCGTGTTTCGGTACGCTGCTGCCGTGGACCTTCAGAAGCAGACCGCGCCCGCCGTCTCCGAGCTCCGCGCCTCCGACGCCGAGCGCGACCGCATCGCCGACATCCTGCACGACGCCCTCGCCGAGGGCCGTCTCACCGCGGACGAGCACGCCGAGCGCGTCGAGGGGGTGCTGCGCGCCAAGACGGTCGGCGAACTGGACGTCTTCATACGGGATCTGCCCGCCGCCCACCGCCAGGGCCCCGGCCCGTCACCGGCCCCGGCCCCGTACCGCCCCACGGCCGGCGCCATCCCGATCGACCCGGACGACAACGTGGTCGCGATCTTCAGCAGCGCCGTCCGCAAGGGCCGCTGGCGCGCGGGCCGCCGTATCCACGCGTACGCGATCTTCGGCAGTGTCGAGATAGACCTCAGCGAGGCGCTCTTCGATCACCAGCAGGTCGTGATCAAGTCGTTCTCGATCTTCGGCAGCGTCGAGATCCGGGTTCCGGAGAACGTGTCGCTGCGCGGCATGGGCGGCGGCGTGCTCGGCAGCTTCGAGGTGGACACGCTCGACTCGGGCGAACCGGAGGCCCCCATCGTCTATGTCGACGGCTGGGCCGTCCTGGGCAGCGTCGAGGCGCGGCCCCGGCGCGGCAAGGTCGTCGCGGACATCCTCGACCGGGTGCGGCGCAAGGCTGACAAGGGTTTGCGCAGACACCTGAACCATTGACAGTCGCGAATCCGCCGGGACCGGAGCGAATCGGTCCACCGGTCACGCCGCTCCACGGAGCCCGAAAACGGGGGCGAAACCAGCGCTTCGGAACTCAGTGCATAGGCGCGCGCACAGCGGGTAGGCCTTGCTGCATCGTCTCTCGCTCGCGAAGCCGTCGTCAGGAGTAGACCGTGCTGCAACCGCCGCATTCGTCCCTGGTAGCTGCCGTTCCGGCCCCGCGGGTGCCAGCGCGAGACAGGGACCAAGACGCCCCGTGGCACACCGAGGCGGTGTGCCGGCGTGACGAGGCGGGGCTGTTCTTCGCCCCCTCCAAGGAGCCCACCGCCGCCCGGCTGTCCCGGGAGGAGGCGGCGAAACGGGTCTGTGCGCGCTGCCCGGTGATGGTCGAATGCCGCGAGCACGCCCTCCTCCAGCCCGAGCCCTACGGCGTCTGGGGCG
This sequence comes from Streptomyces sp. DG1A-41, assembly GCF_037055355.1. GTDB lineage: Bacteria > Actinomycetota > Actinomycetes > Streptomycetales > Streptomycetaceae > Streptomyces. The sequence goes on from NZ_CP146350.1 coordinate 5,940,692, forward strand.
GCCTCACCGCCGCCGAGCGCCGCGTGGTCCTGGCCCGACGCCGCCGCCGCGACCTGGAGCTGAAGAAAGCGGCCCGTCCGGCGAGCACGATAGCCGCGGCGGGCTGACCGGCACGCACGACGAAAAGGGCGCCCCCACCGCACCGGGGGCGCCCTTTCGTCGCGGGCGAGCCGCCCAAGCCAGGGGCGCGGGGAACTGCGCGATCAACCACAACCGACCCGCACTCGCCGGTGATCCGCAGTCCCCACCCCTTGGGCGGCGCTACTTCCCTTTGTCGAAGTCGATCGCGCTGTAGGCCCGCAGCTTGCTCAGCCGATGCTCGGAATCGATCCGACGAACCGTGCCCGAACGGGACCGCATGACAATGGAGTCGGTCGTAGCGGTCTCCGCCCGGTACCGAACACCCCGCAGCAGCTCCCCGTCGGTGATCCCGGTCGCCACGAAGAACACGTTCTCCCCGGTGACCAGATCCTCCGTCGTCAGCACCCGGTCGAGATCATGCCCCGCGTCGACCGCCCGCTGCCGCTCCTCGTCGTCCTTGGGCCACAGCTTGCCCTGGATCGTGCCGCCCAGGCACTTCACCGCACAGGCCGAGATGATGCCCTCCGGCGTACCGCCGATGCCGAGCAGCAGATCGACGCCCGTGCCCTCGCGCAGCGCCAGGATCGAGCCGGCCACATCGCCGTCGGAGATCAGCTTGATCCGCGCACCGGTGTCCCGGATCTCCTTGATGATGCCCTCGTGCCGCGGCCGGTCCAGGATCACCACCGTCACGTCCTCGGGCGCGGACCGCTTGGCCTTGGCGACCCGTCGGATGTTCACCGACACCGGCGCGTTGATGTCGACGAAGTCGGCCGCGTCGGGCCCGGTGACGAGCTTGTCCATGTAGAAGACGGCGGACGGGTCGAACATGGACCCGCGCTCGGCGGCGGCCAGCACCGCGATCGCGTTCGTCATGCCCTTCGCGGTCAGCGTGGTGCCGTCGATCGGGTCGACGGCGATGTCGCACTCGGGCCCGGTCCCGTCGCCCACGCGCTCCCCGTTGAACAGCATCGGGGCCTCGTCCTTCTCGCCCTCGCCGATGACGACGACGCCGTTCATCGAGACGGTGGAGACGAGGGTCCGCATGGCACGCACCGCGGCACCGTCGGCGCCGTTCTTGTCGCCCCGCCCGACCCAACGGCCCGCGGCCATCGCCGCTGCCTCGGTCACCCGGACCAGCTCCAGGGCGAGGTTGCGGTCGGGGGCCTCGGAGGGCACATCGAGTTCGGACGGCAAGTGATGATTCTCGGTCATCGGAGCGCACCTTTCTGTACGACGACGGCCGGATGAGGGTGTTGTTGCCCGACTCTATCGCCGAGCCCGCAAAATGAGCAGGGGCCCCCACGGATGAGCGCACCGGAGACCTGCGACGATAGGGGGCGTGGCAGGCACGAACGGCAAGCAGAAGACGGCGCGGGACATGATCCTCTCCATGGGAGTCATCGTCCTGGTGGCGGGCGTCATATACCTCTTCATCCCGCACGACGACAGCGCGCCCGACATCAAGCGCGTCGACTACCGCGTCGAGCTGCTCACGGCACGCCGCGCCGCCTCGTACCCCGTGGCCGCGCCCCAAGGACTGCCCGACACATGGAAGGCCACCTCCGTCCGCTTCCAGGGCGACGAGTTCGACGCCTGGCACCTCGGCTTCCACGATCCCGAGGGGGAGTACGTGGCCGTCGAGCAGTCCACTCAGCGGCGTCCCGTCTTCGTCGACGAGGCGACCCAGGGCGCGCGGGAGACCGGGAAGACCGAGAAGATCGACGGCCGGACCTGGACCCGCTACGAGGGCGGCCGGTACGACGCGCTGGTCCTCGAGGGCACCAAGGGCTCGACGACGGTCGTGACGGGCACCGCGTCGTTCGCGCAGCTGACCAAGATGGCGGACGCGCTGAAAACGGAGTGAGACCCCGTACGCACGGAGTGAGACCCGTACACATGGAGAAGGCCCCCGGTGTGTGCCGGGGGCCTTTCGTTTCCGTCGTCCGTCGGTCAGACGGTCGTGACGACCTGGTCGAACTCCAGACGCGGGGAGCGCGGGTACCAGGCGTCCGGGCCCGGCCGGCCGATGTTGACGACCATCAGCGGGGTGTGGTCGCCATCCAGGAACTCCTTGCGCACACCCTCGAAGTCGAAGCCGGTCATCGGGCCGGCGGCGAGACCGGCGGCGCGGACGCCGACGATGAAGTACGCGGCCTGGAGGGCGGCGTTCAGCGTCGCGGCGTTCTCGCGGACCGGGCGCTCGGCGAAGAAGAGGTCCTTCACCTGCGGCATGGCCGGGAACAGGTGCGGCAGCTCCTCGTGGAACTCGTTGTCCGCGGAGAGGATCGCGACCAGCGGGGCGGCGGCGGTCTTGGGCTGGTTGCCCTCGGCCATGTGCCGCACCAGGCGCTCGCGGGCCTCGGGGGAGCGGACCAGGGTGATGCGCAGCGGGGTCTGGTTGAAGGCGGTCGGGCCGTACTTGACCAGGTCGTAGATCGCCTGCACCTGCTCGTCGGTCACCGGCTCGTCGGTGAAGGTGTTGGCGGTGCGGGCCTCGCGGAACAGCAGGTCCTGCGCGGCGGGATCAAGGACGAGAGTCATGGATGAACCTTCTGAACCTTCTCGAGCGGGTACGTCTGATGTCTCCGACCGTACGCGAGTGAAGTTCAACGTTCAATCAAATCCGGAACGTCGTGTCTCACCTCACAGTGAGCCGTTCGTGCTACTCCGCGTCCGCCTCGTCCGCGGTCTCCTCCGCCAGCGCCGCGTCCAGCCGCGCCCGCGCCCCGTCCAGCCAGCGCCGGCACACCTTGGCCAGCTCCTCGCCGCGCTCCCAGAGCGCGAGGGACTCCTCCAGCGTCGTACCGCCCGCCTCCAGACGGCGGACGACCTCGATCAGCTCATCCCGCGCCTGCTCGTACCCGAGCGCCTCGGTCATGCCCGGTGTCTCATCAACCTCGCTGGTCATCCACCCACCCTATGTGTCCACTCGTACGGAGAACTCACCCTCGGAGACCCGCGCGCGCAGGGCCTCGCCGGCCGCCACCTCGCCGGGGTCGCGGACGGCGTGCCCGTCCGCCTTCTGGAGCACGGCGTACCCGCGCTTCAGGGTCGCGGCGGGGGAGAGGGCCACCACGCGCGCGTGCGTGTGCGACAGCTCCGAGTCGGCCCGGTCGAGCTGGTGCCGCAGACAGCGCCGGCCCCGGTCGAGCAGGTCCGCCACATGGTCGGCGCGCTCGTCGATCATCCGGTGCGGATCCTCTATCGACGGCCGCGCGAGCGCGTGGGCCAGCCCGCGCTCCTCCCGCTCCACCAGCGCCGCCACGCACCGCCGCGCCCGGTCCCGCAGCAGCCGCACCCGCTCGTACTCCTCGCCGACGTCCGGCACGACCTTCTTCGCGGCGTCGGTCGGGGTGGAGGCGCGCACGTCGGCGACGTGGTCGAGGAGCGGATTGTCGGGCTCGTGCCCGATCGCGGACACCACGGGCGTACGGCACTCGGCGACCGTCCGGATCAACTGCTCGTCGGAGAACGGCAGCAGGTCCTCCACGCTGCCGCCACCGCGCGCGACGATGATCACGTCCACGTCCTCGATCGCGTCCAGCTCCTTCACGGCCTGCACGACCTGCGGCACGGCGTGCACGCCCTGCACGGCGACGTTGCGCACCTCGAAGCGCACGGCGGGCCAGCGGTGCCGGGCGTTCTCCAGCACGTCCCGCTCGGCGGCCGAGGCCCGTCCGCAGACCAGCCCGACGAGCTGCGGCAGGAAGGGCAGCGGCTTCTTGCGCTCCGGCGCGAACAGCCCCTCGCGCGTGAGGGCCTTCTTCAACTGCTCCAGCCGCGCCAGCAGCTCGCCGACCCCGACGGGCCTTATCTCGGCGGCCCGCAGCGACAGCTGCCCACGCGGGGCGTACCACTCGGGCTTCGCCAGGACGACGACCCGGGCGCCCTCGCTCACCACGTCCGCGACGGCGTCGAACACCTGCCGGTAGCAGGTGACGCTGACGGAGACGTCGTATGAGGGATCCCGCAGCGTCAGGAACACCACACCGGCGCCCGGCCGCCGCGACAACTGCGTGATCTGCCCCTCGACCCACACCGCACCGAGCCGGTCGATCCACCCCCCGATGAGCCGCGACACCTCACCGACGGGGAGCGGGGATTCCGGAGACGTGTTCACAGCCATGTCCGCGAGAGTAGTGGCCACCGCTGACAACGCGGCCCACCCGCCCGGCGACGCGGGGTCCCGGCGCCTTCGCAACCCGTCACTCACATCGCGCCCTGTCAGTCTTCCCGGGGACTCCACACGCACGCGATCTTCGACCCGCCGAACCCGGCCTTACGATGGGACGCATGTCTGCTTCGCCTGGCCGCCGTGTCCTGCTCGCCGCCCCCCGTGGCTACTGCGCGGGTGTGGACCGCGCCGTGATCGCCGTCGAGAAAGCGCTGGAGCAGTACGGCGCTCCTGTCTACGTCCGGCACGAGATCGTCCACAACAAGTACGTCGTGCAGACCCTGGAGAAGAAGGGCGCCATCTTCGTCGAGCGGACGGAGGAGGTGCCCCCGGGGAACATCGTCATGTTCTCGGCGCACGGCGTGGCCCCCGTCGTCCACGAGGAGGCCGAGCGCGGCCGCCTCGCCACCATCGACGCCACCTGCCCGCTGGTCACCAAGGTCCACAAGGAAGCCGTCCGCTTCGCGAGCGAGGACTACGACATCCTCCTGATCGGCCACGAGGGCCACGAGGAGGTCATCGGCACCTCCGGCGAGGCCCCCGACCACATCCAGCTCGTCGACGGGCCGGGCGATGTGCAGAAGGTCGAGGTCCGCGACCCGTCCAAGGTCGTCTGGCTCTCCCAGACCACGCTGTCCGTCGACGAGACCATGGAGACCGTCGACGCCCTGAAGGAGAAGTTCCCGCAGCTCATCTCCCCGCCCAGCGACGACATCTGCTACGCCACGCAGAACCGCCAGCTGGCCGTGAAGCAGATGGGCGCCGAGTCGGACCTGGTCATCGTGGTCGGCTCCCGCAACTCCTCCAACTCCAAGCGGCTCGTGGAGGTCGCCAAGATCGCGGGAGCGCGCGCGGCGTACCTCGTGGACTTCGCCGACGAGATCGACGAGGCCTGGCTGGAGGGTGTCTCCACGGTCGGTGTGACCTCGGGCGCCTCCGTCCCGGAGGTCCTGGTCGAGCAGGTCCTGGAGTGGCTCTCCCGGCACGGCTTCGAGGACGTCGAGATCGTCAAGGCGGCCGAGGAGTCCATCACCTTCTCGCTGCCCAAGGAGTTGCGCCGCGACCTGCGCGAGGAGGCGGCGGCGCTGGTCGCCGAGCGCCGCGGCGCCGGAACCGGTGAGGATTCCGGGGAGTGATCGGGGAGCCGCTGGGCGGGGATCGCCCTCCGGCCGGTGACTGTCAGTCCCTCGTCGTAACGTAGGGCCATGCACATCTTCGGCGTGGACATCGGCGGTTCCGGGATCAAGGGTGCCCCGGTGGACCTGGACAAGGGCGACCTGGCGCAGGAGCGCCACAAGGTCCTCACCCCGCAGCCGGCCACGCCCGACGGGGTGGCCGACGGCGTCAAGCAGGTCGTCGACCACTTCGGCTGGACGGGCCCGGTCGGGGTCACGTTCCCGGGCGTGGTCACCGACGGAGCCACGATCCGGACAGCGGCGAACGTCGACGACAGCTGGATCGACACCGACGCGCGCGTGCTGCTCGGCGAGCGGCTGGGCGGACTGCCGGTGACGGTGGTGAACGACGCGGACGCGGCGGGCGTCGCCGAGATGCACTTCGGCGCCGGCCGCGGCCGCCGGGGCACGGTGATCGTGCTCACGTTCGGCACGGGCATCGGCAGCGCGGTCTTCGCCGACGGCGTGCTGGTCCCCAACACCGAGCTGGGCCACCTGGAGCTCGACGGGCACGACGCGGAGAAGCGGGCCTCCAGCAAGGCCCGGGAGGACCACGACATGACGTGGGAGTACTGGGCGGTGCACCGCGTGCGCAAGTACCTCGCACACGTCGAGATGCTGTTCGCGCCCGACCTGTTCATCATCGGCGGTGGTGTCAGCCGCAAGTCACAGAAGTTCCTGCCCCACATCGAGGGCATCAAGGCGGAGATCGTCCCGGCGCAGTTGCAGAACAACGCGGGGATCGTGGGGGCGGCGATGCGGGCGGCGGGACACTAGGCACCGGCGTTCGGCACCCCGGCTGTCACGTCGGCGGACGCGTCCCGGCCGCGGCCCGTCGCCGGTGCACCAGCCGCATCCGCCGGGCGATCACGATCACCCCGGCGATGAGCGTGCCGCCGTACAGCCACCCGGCCTGTGTGGCGAGCGCCGTCACCAGCCCCATCAGCTTGCCGCCGGTCCCACCGTCGCCGTCCGCCACCGGCAGCAGCCCAACGGCGAACGCGATCGGCACCACGACGGGCGCGGTCATCAGATCCCCGCGGCGCACCCAGACGGCGGTGAGCACGCACACCGGCAGGAACAGCACCCCGTACGCCGTAAGTGACGCCCCGAACAGCACCGCGCAGAGCCCGCCGAGCAGGAACATCACGAGCGCGCAGAACAACCCGCTGCCCAGACCGGTCAGCCGGGGGTTCGGCAGCCTCGCCGCGGCGGGTGCCGGCGCGGGGCCGGCCGCCGTACCGCCGCGGGCCGGCGTTGCGGTCCGGGCTGCCGGACCGCTCGCACCGCCCCGCCGCTCGCTCCCCGTCCCGCCTGCGGCGGCAGGGACGATCTCGGCCGGTCACGTCGCGGTCCGTACTGGGCAGGTCGCGTCCTGTATTGCTCCACTGCACCAACTTAGGTCGTTCAATATGCCGAATAGCCCTTCAGACACGCCGTGGGCCGAGGCTTGGCCAAGCGTTCGATAGGCCGCCAGGGTGGTTTCGGGTACGCCGTAGACTGGTGGATCGGCCGGTCCCCTGGCCCCCTGGCCCTCTCCACTCACGGGAAGTCGCAACGTGTCGCTCACGATCGGAATCGTCGGTCTGCCGAATGTCGGCAAGTCGACCCTGTTCAACGCCCTGACCAAGAACGACGTGCTGGCGGCCAACTACCCGTTCGCCACGATCGAGCCGAACGTGGGCGTCGTCGGCGTCCCCGACCCGCGGCTCGGCAGGCTGGCCGAGATCTTCAAGTCGGAGCGGATCCTCCCGGCCACGGTCGACTTCGTCGACATCGCGGGCATCGTGCGCGGCGCGTCCGAGGGCGAGGGCCTGGGCAACAAGTTCCTCGCGAACATCCGCGAGTCCGACGCGATCTGCCAGGTCATCCGTGCCTTCAAGGACGAGAACGTCGTGCACGTCGACGGCAAGGTCTCGCCCAAGGACGACATCGAGACGATCAACACCGAGCTGATCCTCGCGGACCTCCAGACCATCGAGAAGGTCCTACCGCGTCTCCAGAAGGAGTCGCGGATCAAGAAGGACATCCAGCTCAAGGTCAAGGCGGTCGAGGAGGCCAAGGAGATCCTGGAGAAGGGCGACACGCTCTTCGCGCACGGCATCGTCCAGGGCAGCGAGCGCAACGAACTCCTCCACGACCTGCACCTGCTCACGACCAAGCCCTTCCTCTACGTCTTCAACGTCGACGAGGACGAGCTGGTCGACGAGGACTTCAAGAACGAGCAGCGCGCCCTGGTCGCCCCCGCCGAGGCGATCTTCCTCAACGCCAAGCTGGAGTCGGACCTCGCCGAGCTCGACGAGGACGAGGCCCTCGAACTGCTCCAGTCCGTCGGCCAGGAGGAGCCCGGCCTCGCGACGCTGGCCCACGTCGGCTTCCGCACCCTCGGCCTCCAGACCTACCTCACGGCCGGCCCCAAGGAATCCCGCGCCTGGACCATCAAGAAGGGCGCCACGGCCCCCGAGGCCGCCGGCGTCATCCACACCGACTTCCAGAAGGGCTTCATCAAGGCGGAGGTCATCTCCTTCGACGACCTGGTGGAGACGGGCTCGGTGGCGGAGGCCCGCGCGAAGGGCAAGGCCCGTATGGAGGGCAAGGACTACGTGATGCAGGACGGGGATGTCGTGGAGTTCCGCTTCAACGTGTAGCGGATGGCGTAGCAGGGTTGGGTTGATCTCATAAACCCGCAGCTCGGATCGGGTCTGTCTCTTCGGAGGCAGGCCCCTTCTTCGTTTCCGTGCAGGACGAGATCAAGGCCGAACGCAACCCCGGCCCCGTTCGCGCCCTCTTCCCCGTCGAGGTGGGAAGCCCTCGTAAGTGAGCATTACGCACATGACTTTCTTCGGTCCGGGAATCCATGGCTCTTCAGCGCGCGCAGATCGCCATCGTCGCCATCGGGTACGACGACGCCCCCCATGTGGCAGACGCGGTGCGCTCGGCGTTCGTCCGAGGAGCGGCGGTCCGTGAGGTGATCGCCGTCGACGACTGCTCGACGGACGGCAGCGGGACCTGCTGGAGCGGCTCGCCGCCGAGGATCCGCGTCTGAGGGTGATCCGGCGCCGAACCAACTGGTCGATGACGGCACGCCGGGTGTAGAGGTCGGGGCGCCGGGCACGGCCGTGGACAGCCTGGCCTCATCGTTGTCAACGATCAGGACGACGGACATGGCGGGTCGTTGCTCCCCGTCCCCCTTCACCCCATTCATCCCTTCTTCCACCCTCTGGAGGTGATCACGCGCTTGAGGGTCGCTCGGGTAGAAGGGTCGCTTGGGTAGATGCCGATGACGGCGGGCGGGTTCCTTCACGGAACCGGCCCGGCACGTCCTGGCCCTGCCCTCACCTCACAGCGTGGCGCGCAGGTGGCTGACGGTGACGAAGTGGTAGCCGCGGGCGGTGAGGGTGCGCAGGATCTGGGGGACGGCGGCGACAGAGGTGGCGTGGATGTCGTGCATGAGGACGACGTCGTCGGGCTTTGCCTTGTCGATGACGGTCTGGGCGACCCTGGCGGGGTAGCGGTACTTCCAGTCCTCGGTGTCGACGTCCCACAGCACCGGCGAGAGGGTGGTGGCGGCCTTGACGGTGTGGTTGATGGCGCCGTAGGGCGGGCGGAAGAGGGTGGGGGTCTTGCCGGTGGCTGCCTTGATGGCGGCGCTGGTGCGGTTGAGCTGGGAGGCGATCTGCTGAGGGGTGAGCCGGGTGAGGTCGGGGTGGTTCCAGGAGTGGTTGCCGATCTCGTGGCCGGCCTTCGCCTCGGCGCGGACGAGGTCGGGGTGCGTGGCGACGTTCTGGCCGACGGTGAAGAAGGTGACGCGCGCCTTGTACTGGGCGAGGTAGGTCAGCAGGGTCGCGGTCTCGGGGGCGGCGGGGCCGTCGTCGAAGGTCAGGGCGATGCACTTGACCTTCTTGCAGTCGGTGTCGTCGTCACCGGAGGCGGTGTGGGTGGGGACGGCCGGAGCGGGGACGTGGGGCGCGCCCAGGTCGAGTGAACGGCTGGGGCTCACGGTCTGCCGCTGGGCGCGCTTGCCGAACGCGGACAGCCATGGAGTGATCGTCTTCTCGGGGATGGTCACCGTCTGGGCCCCGGCGGCCGGAACGCCCACGTCGCCGCGGTCGAAGTGCACCCGCAGTCCGCCGTCGGCGGTGAAGGCCATGTCGTCCAGGGCGGTGTCGCGGCTCTCCGGGTCGGAGAACGTGTCGTCCAGGCCGGCGGCGTCCACGCCCTCCCGGTCCTTGAGCTGGTCCTTCAAGGCGGCGAGGAAGGCGTCCCGGGAGCCGTCGGCGACGAGTCCGAGTGCCGTGCGGTAGGCGCCGGCCTTGCCGTCGTACCAGTACGTACTAGTGGACAGTCCGTCCGCCGCGGCACTCTGGTCCTGGGTGGTGAGGCGGACGCCGAGCACGTCGCCGGAGGCGACCAGGAACTGGTGGCTGATGTTGAGGTCGCGGCCCTCCGCGCCTGCCGAGTCGTCCCCGCACGCCCCCGAGCGGAAGGTCGCCAGGCGCCGCTCCACGTACTTCTTCATCGCGGCCGTCATCGCCTCCGCGCCCGGCACGTCCGGGTAGCTGGTCGCGAACGGGCAGGAGCTGCTCTCGCTGCTGTTGTTGTCGATCTCCAAGCCCTTGATCTTCGACGGGTCGACCGTCCGGACCGGGGACGGCGACGAGCCGGGCCGCGCGCCGGCGGATGTCGTGGCCGGGGACTCGGACGTGCCGTGCGCACAGGCTGCCGTGAGGGTGAGCGAGCCGAGCAGCAGGAGGGAAGGGAGCAGGGTGTGAGAGCGCATGTGACCAGAACCTGAGGGAGAGGACCTTCCGGGCGTCGCGGGACCGGACGCCGGCCCGGCCGCCGCGTAGGAGGACGCCGACGGCCGTGGTGGTCTCTGATCGTTCTGGTCAGGGGCGTTTTTCAGCGAGGCCCGGGGTCACTGTGAACAATTCCGGGGCTCACTCCGGTGGTGCTATGTCCCTTTTGCGGGGGTTCAGTGCGCCGGCGGGCAGACCTGCCGGTACGGCGCGTCGGGGACGTACCGCCGCCACTGCGCCGGGGTCAGCCCGCCGCCGGCGCGCTCGCAGACGGCGCGGACGGCCGCGTCGGGGGCGATGGGGTGGCGTTGCAGCACCACGTTCGGGCCGGTGGCGTAGACCGTGCCGTCGTCCCGGCCGAAGGCGAGCGAGCGGATCTCGTCCCCGGGTGAGGGCAGGTCGCCGCCGAGCAGCCGCTGGCCGGAGGTGTCCCACAGCCGCAGGGTGCCGTTGGCTCCCCCCACGGCGAGGGTGTCCCCGTCGGAGGAGAAGGCGAGTGCGCCCACTGCCTCGGCCCGGCTGCTCGGTGCCGTGTCGGAGGTGCCGGTGAGGACACCCGTGGCGTGGCGCAGGTCACCGTCCCAGAGGGTCACGTGCCCGGTGGTGTCGCCCACGGCGAGCCGGGTGCCGTCGGGGCTGAAGGCGAGCGCGGTGACCTCGCGGCCGTCGGCGAGCGCCCACCCGGTGACCTTGCCGGAGGGCAGGTCGGCGTACTGGTCGGCGGAGCCGACGAGCAGCCGTCCGTCCGGCCGCACGGCCACGGCCTGTCCGAAGAAACCGTGCAGGGTTCGCGGGCCGCGGTGGGTCCGGGTGTCCCAGACCTCCGCCGCCTCGCCGTCGCCCGCGGAGCGCACGGCCATCACCGTGCGCCCGCCGGTGCCCAGGGCGAGCGCGGACACGGGGCGGTCGGCCGCTCCGGAGGTGGTGAAGCTCGTTCGGACCTTGTGGGCCCGTACGTCCCACACGGTGAAGCGCTGCCGCAGGGATCCGCCCGAGGAGGTGGTGTCGGCGACGGCGAGCGTGCGGCCGTCCGGGCTGAAGGCCAGCAGCGGGGTCTCGTCGCCGGTGACGCTCGGCAGGGGGCCGAGCGCGCTCCGGGCGAGGACGGCGCCCGTGCGGGTGGAGCGCAGTTCGAAGCGGTAGCCGGACCCGGACCGTGTGGCGGTGGCGAGGGTGGTGCCGTCCGGGCCGAGAAGCGTGGCGTCGGCCGGGGTGCTCTGCCAGTGGGGGGCGAGGCGGTCCGTGAGGTCGAAGGTGTGGACGGTCGCCCGATCGACGTAGCGCAGGATGCGGCGGCCGTGGTCCGGGGTCCACGTCAGGTCGCTGACCTCCGCGCCGGCCAGCGGCCGGTGGAAGACCTGCCCGCCCCCCGACGCCAGCTGCCATACGGCGATCTCCTGGTCGTCGGCCGTGGCGAGGAACTCTCCGTCGGGCGAGAGGTCGGCCTGGGCGAAGCCGCTGGTGCCGCCGCTGGCGAAGTCGGCGACGACGCGCCCGCTGCGGACGTCCCAGACGGTGGCCGCTGTCCCGTGGAGCACGGCCAGCCGCCTGCCGTCCGCGCTGAGGCGCAGCAGCCGGTCCCCGCCGTCCGCTCCCGAGCCGGTGCCGCACACGGTCTTGCCCGCCTTCCGCCAGGCGCCGGGCAGCTGCCTGCCGTGCACGGTGTCCCACACCTGGGGCGGGCTCTCGGCGGGGCAGAGGGCGGCCAGACGTCCACCGGAACTGAGGGCCGCCGTGGTGAGGCCACGCGAGACACCGGTGCTGAAGAGGACCTTGCCGTCGTCCGTCCGCCGGACCCGCACCTCGCCGGGCCCGTCGAACGGCTGGATGAGGTACGCGTCTCCGTCGGGCGCGGTCGCCCCGAGGTACGCATCGCCCAGATCGGCGGCGGACCTACCCTCCGGGAGGTTCCACAGGGTGTCGCTGTCCGCCGCCGTCAGGACGAGGAACCGGCCGTCCGGGCCGGTATCGGACGCCTCCGCTCCGCTCGGCAGGTGGTAGGCGCCGGTGCGGCGGTGCTCGGCCACGTTCCAGGCGGTGACGCGGCTGCCGTCGGCTCTGAGCAGGGTGCGGCCCTGGTCGGTGAGGAAGCGCCGGACGTCCTCGCCGGTCTGCGGGTCGGTGAAGGCGTCTTGTTCCGGCTGGGCGAGCGCGCCCAGCAAGGCCGAGCGGGACTCGGTGAGCGGGGCGATCCGCCACGCGGCGGCGCCGAGCAGGGAGGCGGTGCGCGGGTCGGTGGCGCGCAGGCTCTCGGCGACGGTGGCCAGGCGGCGGGCGGCGGCCTTGGCGGCCTCCTCCTCGCTCACCCGGTCGCGCTGCCAGGCGACGAACCCCGCGGCCAGCGCGAGCACGAGGAACACGGAGAGCCCGACGGTGAGCACACGCGTACGGCGGGCCGTGCGCGTCTCGGCGTCCCGCTCGGCGTCACGGGCCGCGGCCGAGGCGCTCAGGAAGGCCCGCTCCGACCGGGTGAGATCGTCGTCCTCCCCTTTCTCCCGGTTCTCCCGTTTCTCGCGCTGCCTGCCGAACAGTTCCTCGGCGCGGTCCAGCCGGGTCCCCCGGTACAACGCACCGGGGTCACGGTCCAGCTCCTCCCAGGCGCGGGCGGCCTCGCCCAGGGCCCGCTGGGCGCGCAGCCGCTCCCGGCTCTCCTCGATCCAGCCGGCGAGACGCGGCCAGCCGGTGATCAGGGCCTCGTGGGCGAGTTCCACGGTGTCGCCGTCCAGGGCCACCAGGCGGGCGGAGGCCAGACGTTCCAGGACGTCCGGCGCACCCGGCCCCAGCTCGGACCGGGACGCCGGGCGGCGCGTGTCGGCCGTGCGGTCCCCCGGGGCGATCAGCCGCAGCAGGATGCGCCGGGCCGTACGGGCCTGGTCCTCGTCCAGGTCGCCGTAGACCTGCTCGGCGGTGGCGGCGATCGCCCCGCGCACGCCGCCCGCCTCCTCGTAGGCGGCCAGCGTCAGCGTGCGGCCCCGGCGGCGGCGCCACGTCTCCAGCAGGGCGTGCGAGAGCATCGGCAGCGCACCCGGCTGGTCGCCGACCTCCTCGATGATCCGCGCGGTCAGCACCCGCTCCACGTTGAGCCCCGCCGCGGTGGCGGGACCGGTGACGACCTCCCGCAGCTCGTCCCCGCTCATCGGCCCGACCAGCAGGTTCGCGTGACCGACCGCCTCCGCCAGCTCCCGGTGCTCGGCACAGTGGCCGTAGAAGTCGCCGCGCACCACGACCACCACCCGCAGGCGGCTCTCCGGCTCCCGCGCGCTGAGCAACAGGTCCAGGAAGCGGTCCCGCTCCTCGCGGTCGTGGCAGAGGGTGAACAGCTCCTCGAACTGGTCGACGATCACCCAGGTGTCCAGCTCGCCGTCCTGGGGCACGAGCGCCTGCCGGTGCGTGTGGGCGGGCCGCTCGCCCGGGGTGAGGACCCGGACCACCGCCGGGCGGTCGGCACCCGTGGCCTTCCGCAGCAGCGGGATGAGGCCCGCCCGGAGCAGCGAGGACTTGCCGCTGCCGGAGGGCCCGAACACCGCCGCGAACCGGTGCGCGCGCGCCAGGTCCAGGAGTTCGCGGACCAGCGCCTCCCGGCCGAAGAACAGGTCGCTGTCGTCCGGCTCGAAGCGGGCCAGCCCCCGGTAGGGAGCCCGCTCGTCGGCCGAGGGAGCGCGCAGTTCGGCGTCCGCCTCCCGCCAGCGGGCCCCCCACTCGTCGGGGTCGGCGTCGAGTGCCTCCGCGTAGGCGCGCACCACCGCCAGGGTCGGCAGCTGGTCGCCGGCCGCGGCCTGGGAGAGGGCGGTCGTGGAGTAGCCCGCCCGCTCCGCCATCTCCCGGTACGGCGGTTTCCCGGCCTTCTCCCTCAGCAGCCGCAGGTCGTGCGCGAGGCGCTGCACCGGACCGGCGCTGGGATCCACCGGTTTCTCGCGTCGGCCCACGAAGTGGCACCTTTCAAGCCTCGAACACAGGAACGGGCGACAACCTACGTTTTCACCCCTCCGGAGGCAATCCCGGTCCACCGCGCGGGAACGCCCTGCTCAGGGCACCAGCTCGATGGAGTCGTACGACACCCCGGGGCTGAGGTAGGCCGTGCCGCCCGAGCCGCTGACGATGTCGATCGTCAGCTCCTGATCAGCGGTGGCGGACTTGATCCAGGCGCTCGCCGGGATGGCGTAGCGGTAGGTGTGGTTGTTGCCGCGGTAGGAGCCCACGGTCAGCGAGCGGGTCGTCGGTTCCTTGGCGGCTGCGGGTACGGCCGAGACCCAGTCGTTGACCCTGATCCTGGGCCTGCCGTTCGCGAACGCGGTGGTGATGCCGATGTTCAGGGTGTGGCCGGAGGCGAGCTGTTGCCGCGTCAGCCTGAAGCGGATCGCCAGCCTGTTGTTGATGTCCGCCCACTGGTAGCAGGGGAAGTCCGCCGAGGACGAGGAGCCCACGGTGTAGACGCCCGTGGTCCAGGGCCTCGCGCGTGCGTCGGAGGGGTGCATGGTGGTCATCAGGGACGCGTTCTTGAAGCCGCCGGGGGTGCCGGTCCAGTCGCCGATGCGCCAGAGAGCGGCGTTCCGGCTCGGGTCGGCGGTGATCTTCAGCGTGTGCAGGGCCGTCGTCTTCCCGGCCGTGACGGTGACGGACGCGGTGTGGACGGCGAGTTCGTCCTTGTAGACGGTGAGCTTGTAGGTGCCCGGCAGCATGTACGGGGAGACGAAGTGCCCGGTTGCCGCGTCGGCCTTCGCCCAGTACTGGGCGGTGGCGTTCGAGAAGCCCACGGTGTAGGCGTGGCCGTCGCCGCGGCCGCTGATGCCGACGCCGGCGACCCGCCCGCGACCGCCGCGGCCGACCCAGCTGGCCAGACCCAGACCGTCGACCCACGACGTGTCGATCACGTCGTGCGTGAGCGAGCGGGCGGGCGCGCCGCCGTCGGTGAAGGCGAGGACGTAGGGCCCCTGGAGGCCAAAACGCATCGGCTCGGTCTGGTTCTCCCCGTAGTAGAGGATCTCGTACAGCCCCGCGCCGTCCTCGTAGTGGTGGCGCATCAGGGAGCGGTAGAACGGGCCGCCGGACGCCTTCTCGTGGTTGCTGCGCACCATCCACATGCCGACCTTGCCGTCGCTCCAGCCCACGTGGTCGTAGTCGATGACGCGCTGGTTCGAGTAGTGCTTGGAACGGGTGGTGCCGTTCGGCTTGCGGCGGATGTCCTGGGCCTCGATCAGGGTGTCGGTGCGGGCGTCCCAGGAGTCGGGGTCGTTGTTGGGGAAGAGGCCGGGCCTGACGCGGACGATGTAGCGGGTGGCGGTGATGGAGGCGTCCGCCTTGTTGGTCCACATGTAGACGTTGTTCTCGCCGCGGCGGGCGGCGTAGTAGTGGTGCATCGTGCCGTGGACGACGGTGACCAGGACGGTGTCGCCGCTCTTGCGGATGCTCACCGTCGACGTGCCCAGGCCGGTCTCGACGTGTGAGTTGCGGTTGCCGTAGCCCTGGTATTCGGTGCCCTTGTAGACCAGGGAGGTCAGGTCGCCGTTGCGGTGGTCGACCTTGAAGACCAGGTCGGCGCCGGTGGTGATGACGTACGCCCGTCCGTCGTCGCGGTATCCGAAGGCACTGGGCGCCGCGTCGGCGGAGTCGAGCAGCGGACCGGCGACCGCGGCGCCCGCGCCGAGGACGAGCCCGCCGGCGGCGGTTCTGAGCAGGACATCGCGGCGGGTCAGGCGCCGGCGACCGTGTGCGGCCATGGTGGTTCCGTTCGTGAGCAGGAAGCCGATTGAGCTTGCGTAAGAGCCTGATTGAGCTGTGGTGTGTGCGGCGGTGGTGGCCGAGCCGGGCCACCACCGCCGGGGGTGCCTTCCCGTTACCGGACGGTGCGGTAGGCGTTGCGGATCGTGCCGGTGTAGGTGTTGCCGGCGGTGTCGGCGAGGGCCGTCCTGAAGGAGACGGTGCCGGGCTTCCCCGGGTTGGTAAGAGTCAGGTGAGGCTTGCCCCCCGCCCCGGTGTGCACCGGGAGCTGCTTCCAGGTGCGGCCGCCGTCGTAGGACACCTTCACCGTCAGCGACTTCAGATGCCCCTTGGCCGCCGCCGGGCCTTGCAGGGACAGCGGGACGGTGATCCGGGCGCCCGCCTTCGCCGTGCCGGTCAGGCTCAGCTCGGGATGGAAACGGACGACGGAGAGCGGCCAGGCGACCGTCCGGGTCTCGGGCGTGTTCGCCGAGGTGAACGTCCACACGCCCTCGACGTGGTCACTGACCTTGTAGCCCTTGCTGCGGTCGGCGGTGATGGACAGCTTGTAGCGCGCTGTCCGGGCCGGCAGGTTGGAGTAGGTGTTGGGGCAGGTGTCCTCGGTGAAGTCGCCTATGACCTTGCCGCCGGACGTGAGCCGGGTGTGGACACTGGTCTGCACGGAGTACGAGAAGTTGCCGGGCCCGTCCGAGAACATGGGCACGCACAGCGCGTAGTACCGCCCGATCCGCACACCGCCCACGACCTCCGTCGGTGTCACGACCGGGCCGTGGACACCGCCGTCCAGAGTGACACGGTACGTACGGTCCGGCTCGAAGCGGCGCGAAGTGGCGAAGGCGGTCAGACCCTCTCCGTCCGTACCGTTCTGCGTCCGGGCACCGAGGATCCAGCGCACACCGTGGTCGGTCGACAGATACTGCACGATCTTCGCGGTCGGCGCCGCACGCAGCGGCCCTTCGAAGGCCGACGTGACCTGGTCGAGCGCCGGCCGGCCCGGCGTGGTCCACGCGTTGTTCTGCGCGGTCTCCGCCTTGGCCAGGGCCGTGGCGACCGAGGTGTTCACCCTGGCCATGCCCCGGGTGGAGGCGAAGGTACGGGTGAGGCCGTCGAAGAAGCCGCCGGTGCGCGTGGTCACCAGGTTGTACGCCGGGGATGTCGCGGTGCGCTGCCAGACGCCGCCGGCCTGGGCGATGAAGGAGCCCGCGGGGGCGTTCGGGCCGACCTGACCGAGGAAGGTCGTGCCGGCGTCGAGGCCGGTGGCGGCGGCGAAGTCGTAGGCCCGCTTGGCGCCGCGGGCGGCGAAGACGACCTGGCCGTCGCGCAGGGTGGCCCGGCGATCCGGAGCGGTCACCTTCACCGGCTTGGCCTTGCGCCCGTCGAGGGCGACGGTGGTGTCGTGGTCGAGCACGAGGCGGGGAGCGACCAACTGGGCGGACCGGCCTGCCGGGGTGATGGTCGTCGCGCTGATCGCGTAGCGGCCCTTCGGCAGCCGCAGGGTGACCGTGCCGTTCCGCGCCTTTCCGTCGTCGTAGGGCGTGAACTGCTTGCCCGTGTCCAGGCCCGCCACGGTGACGTCGGGCTCGTTGTCGCGCTTGCCGTCCCGGCGGGTGGTGACGAGGGTCAGCGTGTGCGACTCCACCGCACGGTCGACCGCCACGGCGGTGCGGACGCTCTGTCCGTCACCGCTCGCGGTGACCGCGCCGGAGTAGAGGCCGTCGGCGCTGCCGAGCCGGGTGTCCGCCCTGACCGTCGCCCGCGCCGAGCCGCCTACAGGGACGGTCAGCCGGGCGGGGGAGACGGTGACCATGCCGGAGGGCGCGGCCTTGCCGTCGGGGCCGGTCGCGGTGAGGCCCAGGCGCAGGGTGACCGGCCGGGTGCCGTCGTTGCGGTAGGTGAGAGTCCGGGTGACGGGGGTGTCGTCCTGGTGCGGCCAGGGGTTCGGGGTCCCGAAGTCGACCGACGACGGCTCGCTGCTGACGGTGGTGCCGATCGCCCGGGTGAGGTCGACCCGGCCGACGCCGACGTCGTACGGAGTCACGCCGGTCAGCCCCCTGGTGGAGGCCGTGAGGGCGGCCTTGAGCCGCTCGCCGGTCCAGCCGGGGTGCTCCTGGGCCAGGATGGCGGCGGCGCCCGCAGCGTGCGGGGTGGCCATCGAGGTGCCGGACATCGACACATAGCCGGGCGCCTCGTCGTTGCCCTCGGTGCCGTGGGCGGCCTTCGCGGCGATGATGTCGACGCCGGGCGCGGCGATGTCCGGCTTGAGGCGGCCGTCGACGGTGGGGCCGCGGCTGGAGAAGGAGGCGATCTCGTCGTGGCGGTCGACGGCGGCCACCGTCAGGGCGGCGGCGGCCGATCCCGGGGAGCCGAGCGTGGTGTCCGAGGGGCCGGAGTTGCCGGCGGCGATCACGAACAGGGCGCCGGAGGAGGCCGACAGGTCGTTCACGGCCTTCTCCAGAGGGTCGACATCGGGGGTGTCGACGTCGCCGAGGCTCATGTTGACGACCTTGGCGCCCTGCGCCACGGCCCACTGCATACCGGCGATGATGTCCGAGTCGTCACCGAAGCCCGTGTCGTCCAGGACCTTTCCGACCATCAACTCCGCGCCGGGAGCCACCCCCTTGTACGTCCCGCCGCTCTTCGCCCCGGAGCCCACGATGGTGGAGGCGACGTGGGTGCCGTGCCCCTGCCTGTCGTCGGTGGAGCCGGAGCCGCTGAAGTCCTTGGCCTTGAGGATCTTGCCCTTGAGGTCCGGGTGGGTGGCGTCGATGCCGGTGTCCAGGACGGCGACCTTGACGCCCTTGCCGTCGTAGCCCGCCTTCCAGGCGGTCGGGGCACCGATCTGCGCGACCCCTCCCCGCGGGTCGGGGGCGACGGCTTCCCGCGCGCTGATCCTGACCCGCCCGTCCAGCCACACCCGGTCGATACCGGGGGCAGCGGTCACCGCGGAGCGGCCGCCGACGGAGTCGGTCAGCGCCTGCCACACCTTGCCCGCGTCCGGCTTGTCGGCGGTCAGCGCGTCGCCGCGGAGGGCCGACAGCCGGTGCGTCACCTCCGCCTCCGCGGCGACCAGGGCATCCCTGGCCCCCTTCTGGGCACGGCCGGAGCCCTTGTAGGAGACGATCAGTGGCATCTGTCCCCGATGCGCGTCGTCGTAACCGTCCTCGACCAGTTCCGTGACGTCGAACAGACGGCGGTCCAGCCTGCCGCTGCCCAGCAGCCTCGTCGCGTCGAGCGGAACGACGTAGGTGTGGCCGGCGAAGCGCCGTACCGAGTACCCGACACCGCTACGGCCCTTGCCCGGCCGCACCTCGACCACCCGGCCGTTGCCGTCCACACCGACGGTGTCACCGGTCAGCAGCGTCACGCGCGCGGCCGGCCCCGCCGGGCGGCCCGGGGACAGGGTGGACGGGCCGGACGACCCGATCGGTGCGGCGGAGGTGACCGTCGCGGTCGCGGTGAGGCCGGCCAGGGCCAGCACGGCGGCGATGCCGCACACCGTCCTGCCGTGCCCGCGCGGTCTCCTGCTGGTCCGTTGGCGCTTGTTCCGCAAAGAAGTGTCCCTTTCCCCGTCGTCGGCGCATGGTCCGTACGCAGCCGCGTACGCGAGTGGCAGGCGGCCCCGAGTCACCGGAGGGGGCATGGGATCCGGGGCCGCCTGCCAGAGGGCCGGTGTCGGGGGGATCGCCACCGGCCCGCACCGACTCTGCACGGCCGGGGAGTTGTTAAGTAGGCCCTGACCAGCACTGAAAAATGCGGGGCGGCGGCTGCTGCGCGTCCGGCCCGACACGGCGGGCCATGGCCGGAAACCGACCGTGTTCTTCGCCCTCGTGCATCATCCAGTGGTCCCTCACGCCACGGTGCCGGGCTCGGTTCAGAGTCTGAGCCGCGTACAGAGCGCCGACGGCCGTGGCCAGGGTGCCGAGCAGGAGGCGTAGGGCCCGGCCGGGCAGGCGGGGCTGGAGGCGGGCGCCGAGGCAGCCGCCTATGAGGCCGCCCACGCCGCAGCCGAGGCCGAGCCACCAGTCTGGGGCGACGTCTGCGGAGCTCGTGAGGGACAGCAGCGCATAGGCGGTGGCGCCGACGAGCGACGTGGTGAACGTGGCGGCGAGCGCGGCCGGGGCGACGCGGGCGACGGGCAGTCGCCGTCCGACGAGGATCGGGCCGAGAGCCGCCGCCGATGCCGTAGATGCCCCGACCACACCGACCGCCAGCGCGAGGCCGGTCAGCGTGCGCGGGGCCAACTCGCCTGCGGGCGACGGGCGGCGGCGTGCCGGGGCGAGGGCGCGCAGGAACAACCACAGGCCGAGCGGCAGCAGGGCGGCTGCCAGGAGCCGGAAGACGTCCGGGCCGGGGAGGGCGGAGACCGGACGGTGGCGCCGGGGACGACGCCGGGCAGCGCCCGGCACCAGGCGCCGGGCGAGGTCGCCGCGCAGGTCGCCGTCGGGTCGGTAGCGCCACAGGGCTACGGGTCCGGCCACCACGTTGTACAGCAGGTTGGTCGGGGTGACCTCCGGGTGGGGCACGCCGAAGACGCTCAGCTGGACCGGAGCAGGGACACCGCGCCGGACACTCCGACCGGGGCGGTCACGGTCGCGATCACCAGCCCGGCGGCCGGCCCTCCGCACACGGTCCGGTCCACCGTCGCCCCGCTTCCCCTGACCCTTCGAACACCCGGTCGGTATCAGCGGCCCGGAGGGGTACGGGGTGGCGTGCAACGAGGTGTTCACGGGCGGCCGGCGTGACCGTCACCGGTGAACGGCGTCCGGGCCGGCGCCTGAGCAGATCGGCTACTTTCGTCCCGTGACCCGGCGGCAGGCCTCCGCGTACTCCCGTACCAGCGGACGTCGCCCGTCCTCCCGGCGCCAGGCCAGGACACAGCGGCTGGGCGTGAGTCCGCGTACCGGGCGGGCGGTCACGCCGCCCAGGGTGAGCAGGGGGACGTTGCCCGTGGCCACGAGGCACACGCCGAGACCGGCGGTCAGGGCCTCGTACGTCTCCTCCGTGCTCGCGATCTCGGCGCCGACCCGGGGAGGGCGGCCGTCGCGGGCGTCCAGGGCCAGCCAGTAGTCGCGCAGCGGGCCCGTGCTCTCGGGCAGCGCGAGGAACGGCTCGTCGAGCAGGTCCGTGAAGTCGACCTCGGTGCGGTCGGCGAGGGGGTGGGTGTCCGGGACGGCGACCATGAGCGGTTCCTCGGCTACGACCGTCCAGTCGTAACGCTCCTGGCCGGGCAGGGGCAGCCAGACGAAGGCCACGTCCGCGGCGCCGTCGGCGAGGCCCGCGGTCGGGTCCTCCCAGTTGACCTGCCGCAGCCGGATGACGGCCTCCGGGTGCGCCGCCGTGAAGCGGGAGCGGATCGCGGGCAGCAGGCCGCCGCGGACCGGGCTGGTGCTCATGCCCACTACCAGCGTGCTGCGCTGCGCCGCCCGGGCCGCCTCCACCGCGGCCGCCCCCTCCGCCCAGTCCGCCAGCACCTGCCGGGCGTACGGCAGCAGGGCCCTACCGGCGTCGGTGAGGGCCACTCCGTGCCGGTCGCGCCGGAACAGCTCGATGCCCAACTGCCGCTCCAGCGTCCGGACCTGCTTGCTCAGCGCGGGCTGCGACACGTACAGGCGCTCGGCGGCGCGGGTGAAGTGCAGTTCCTCGGCCACCGTCAGGAAGTAGCGGAGGTCCCGCACATGAACGTCCATCGTCATAACCATCGGTTATCACCAAATGTCTTGGACGAACAACTGCCCGACGGGAAAGGGTGGTTCACGCAACGTCAGGGCGGGAGACGAGGAGCGGGCATGAACAAGGTGTGGCTGATCACCGGCGCGAGCAGCGGTTTCGGGCGGGCGATCGCCGAGGTGGCCCTCGCCGCGGGCGACGTCGTGGTCGGCGCGGCCCGGCGCCCCGAGGCGCTGGACGACCTGGTCGCCGCCCACCCCGACCGGGTGGAGGCACTGCGCCTGGACGTCGCCGACACGGGCGCCGCCGAGGCCGCCGTACGGGACGTCGTGGCGCGGCACGGGCGGATCGACGTCCTGGTCAACAACGCGGGCCGGACGCATGTCGGTGCCTTGGAGGAGACCACCGACGAGGAGTTGCGGGCGCTGTTCGAGGTGCATGTCTTCGGCCCGGCCGCCCTCGTGCGGGCCGTGCTGCCCTACATGCGGGACCGGCGCTCGGGCGCCATCGTGCAGATGAGCAGCGTGGGCGGGCAGGGCTCCTTCGCGGGCTTCTCGGCGTACAGCGGAACGAAGTTCGCCCTGGAGGGCATGTCCGAGGCGCTCGCGGACGAGGTCCAGGAGTTCGGCATCAAGGTGCTGATCGTCGAACCGGGAGCGTTCCGCACGGCGCTCTTCGACACCAACAGGGCGGGCGTCAGCGCGGACAGCGGGGTGTACGCCAAGGTGCGCCAGACTCGCGGCTTCGTCGCCGGCGGAGACGGCGCCCAGCCCGGCGACCCGGCGAAGGCGGCGGCCGTCATCCTGGCCGCGCTGAACGCGGAGCGGACCCCGCTGCGGCTGCCGCTCGGAGAGGACAGCGTCACCACGGTTCTCGGCCACCTCGACCAGGTCCGCGAGGAGGTCGTGGCCTGGGAGAAGCAGACGCGCGCCACGGCGTTCGACGACTGACCGCCGGCCCCGGCCGCGGCGGGAGACGGCTGAGTGTTGCGTACGCGCAACTGCGTGCCGCGAGGCGAGTCGAGGCGGCTGACCGTTGCGTGCGTACCGCCCGGGCAGGCGACTGCCGTTGCTGCGTACACGCCGCGAGCCGAGGCGGTTGGTCGGTTGCGGTGTACGCAGCGAGGGACCTGGCCGACTTGCGTGCCCGCGCGCGAAACACCGGCAACCCCCGTCGCGTACCCGCCGCCATGCGAGACAGCAGACCGTCCCGTGCACGCCGTGGCGCGCCCCCGGCATCGACCCTTCAAAGGCAGGCCCTACTCCCACGGTTCCGTGATGTCCCCGCCCGGCTCCCACCCGTACCGCGCGAGATGGTCCGCGGCCTCTTCCCACCCCGCCCTCCGCAGCGGATCGACAGCGCTGTGGAGGGCGAAGACGGTCCCACCCGCACCCGTGAATGGCGTCGCCTCGGCCGTGCCGTCATGTCCAACCCGTGAGCGGCGCGGCCGCCGCGCTGGGCTCCGGCGCCGTCGACGCGCTGCTGTGGTGGTGGCGGCAGGACTCCGCCGTGCAGGGCCCTTGTGCAATTCCTGTGGAGGCCTCAATCTTTCGCTGACGCGCAGATGTCGCTCGTTGATTGACATGACCATGACCTTCGGGCGGCCGACGGGCGTGCACCACACCCCACAGCGCACCACCGATTGAGGAGGACCCCTCAGATGGCAGTGATGCGTACTCCCCACAGACCCACCCGGCGAAGACTGGCCGCGCTCGGCGCGACGGCCACCGCGGCGCTCGTCGCGAGCCTCGTCTCCACCCTCCCCGCCGGCGCGGCCCCGGCCGCGTCCGAGGGGCGCATCCAGTACGAGGGCGCGGTGAACGCCGTGGCCGACAGCTACATCGTGACCCTGAAGACGCGGAAGGCCGGTTCCGCCGAGGGCCGTGCCCTGGCGCACGAGTACGGCGCCGACATCGAGCGGACGTACACCAAGGCTCTGAACGGCTACGAGGTCGAGGCCTCCGAGACCGAGGCGAAACGTCTCGCCGCCGACCCGGCCGTCGCCTCAGTCGTCCAGAACAGGACGTTCGCCATCACCGGGACCCAGCCCAGCCCGCCGTCCTGGGGCCTGGACCGCATCGACCAGAAGAACCTCCCGCTGAACAGCTCGTACACCTACCCGGACAAGGCGGGTGAGGGCGTCACGGCGTACGTCATCGACACCGGCGTCCGCATCACGCACGGCGACTTCGGCGGCCGGGCCTCCTACGGCTACGACGCCGTCGACAACGACAACACCGCCCAGGACGGCCACGGCCACGGCACGCACGTCGCCGGCACGGTCGCCGGCGGCGCCTACGGCGTCGCCAAGAAGGCCAAGGTCGTCGGCGTCCGCGTGCTGAACAACTCCGGCCAGGGCACCACCGCCCAGGTCGTCGCGGGCATCGACTGGGTCGCGCGGAACGCCGTCAAGCCGGCCGTCGCCAACATGTCCCTCGGCGGTCCGGCCGACACGGCCATCGACACCGCCGTACGCAACGCCATCACCTCCGGCGTCACGTTCGTGGTCGCGGCCGGCAACGAGTCCACCAACGCCTCCACCCGGTCCCCGGCACGTGTCACCGAGGCCGTCACGGTCGGCGCCACGACGTCGAGCGACGCGAGGGCGAGCTACTCCAACTACGGTTCGGTCCTGGACCTGTTCGCGCCCGGCTCGTCCATCACCTCGGCCTGGAGCACGAGCGACTCGGCGACCAACACCATCTCCGGTACGTCGATGGCCAGCCCGCACGTCGCCGGAGCCGCTGCCCTGCACCTGGCCGACAACCCCACGGCCACGCCCGCGCAGGTCTCCACCGCGCTGACGGCCGCCGCCACCACCGGCGTCGTCACCAGCCCCGGCAGCGGATCACCCAACCGGCTCCTGAACGTCGGCGGCGGTACGACCACCCCGCCCGGCCCGCGCTTCGAGAACACCGCCGACCAGCCCATCGCCGACAACGCCACCGCCGAGTCCCCGGTGACCGTCTCCGGCGTCTCCGGCAACGCGCCCTCGGCCCTGGCCGTCGAGGTCCACATCGTCCACACCTACATCGGCGACCTCCAGGTCCAGCTGATCGCCCCCGACGGCACGGCGTACACGCTGAAGTCGTACGGCACCGGCGGCAGTGCGGACAACATCGACACCACGTACTCCGTGAACGCCTCCGCCAAGGCTGCCAACGGCACGTGGAAACTGCGCGTGAGCGACAACGCCCGCCTCGACACCGGGCGGATCGACGCCTGGGCGCTCCAGTTCTGACCCATTTCGTGACCGCCCGTCAGTCTCCTGACGTGTCCAGTACGTAGGCGTCCTCGTCCTCCGGGAAGGGCTTCGGGTCGGTGACCCAGCCCGCCGCGAGGACGAGGCTCGTCTCGCAGTGGACGGCGAGAAAGCCGAAGGGGCGGTCGAAGACAGCCATCGCCCGGACCGTCTCGTACGGCGGCTCCTCCGGCGACCGGCCCCGGTGGACCGCACTCATCGTGGTTCCCGCGGCCGCCTTGAAGCCCTCCGCGCTGAACGTGGCTGTCACGGCCTGCAGCGCGGAGCGCAGGACGAGCGGCGCGGGGCTCACTCCTGGGAAGGGAGGGCCCGGGGTGTCACGGGACCGTGGTCAGGCCGAAGAGCGCGTGTGACGCCAACAGATCGTGCTCCGCCCGCAGGGTGAACTCCACGGCGAACAGTGTCAGGGACGGCGGCTCGGCGGTGTGGGTGCGCCGCTTGTGGACGGACAGTCCCGGACCGGCCGCACCCTCCGGGAGGCGGCTGCCTGGTATCGCGTCGAGCATGCCCGCCGGCCAGCACTTCTCCCGGCCTCATCCGCTCCGTGCCCAGCAGCAGGTGGACGTCGACTCCCCTGTCCCCGCGCACGACCACCCGCGTGACGGCCCCCGAGCCGGTCCGGGCCACCGTGACGCTGTCGATGTCAGGAACCTCCCGCACGAGCCCAGCCCGGCCGTAGCGGCCCAGCCAGCCGCCGAAGTGGCCCTCGAACGGCACCTCCCAGTCCGTCCGCAGCACCAGTGCCGTGGCCAGCACCAGGGACGTGTCCGGCCGTAGCGCCGCCGGCACGCGCTCGATCGTCCCGCCCGCCCGCCGCGCGGCCCACGCGTCCAGGGCCCGCCGGTCGGCCGCAGGATCCCCCGTCAGCACACCGTGCGCCTCCGCGGGCAAGCCGGCCGCCCACTCCTCGCGCAGTTCCACGGTCCGCGCGGTCCACAGCCCCCAGCGCGGTTTCCAGACCGTCCACCTCCGGAAGCACCGCGAGCAACTCCCGCCCTGCCGCGCCCGCCCCGGTCCGCCGGCACCCCCAGCGCCTCCGCCAGTTCCTCACGCACCGCGCCAGTCCGCGAGGAGGGCCGGGCGGCGTTCACACCCCGGTGGCCGAGAACACCGTGCCGTCGCCGATCCCCGACGCCCAGCGTGCCGTGAGTCGGTTCGCCGCCCGTACCGACGGATCGATCGTCTGCATTCCGCACCGGTGAGCCCGCCGCTTACGATGCGGCCAGCCGTACGTCGGTTCGCACGGCCACTCTCTCCCACCGCCTCAGCCAGGAGCACCGTACCCGTGTCGACACCCCCGTCCCCTGGGAACCAGCAGCCCCAGGACCCGTACGGCCCGCCGCCTGCGAACCGGCCCCAGGGAGCCCAGGGTTACGGCCCGAACGGCCCGAACGGCCCGAACGGCCCGAACGGCCCGAACGGCCCGAACGGCCCGAACGGCCCGAACGGCCCGAACGGCCCGTACGCCCACTACGGCCCCACCGGCCGCCCGTACGGCGCGCCGGTCTCCGTCAACGCGCTCGCCGTCACCGCGCTCGTGCTCGGCCTGCTCTGCTTCCTGCCCGCCGCGGGGCTCGTGCTGGGGCTGATCGCCTTGCGGCAGATCAGGCGGAACGGCCAGAGCGGCCGGGGGCTGGCGATCGCCGGGGCCGTGCTGTCGTCCGTCGGGATCGTGCTGTGGGCGGTGACGCTGTCCACGGGTGTGGCGTCGGAGGCCTGGGAGGGGTTCAAGGACGGCGCGCAGGGCAACGAGAGTCTGTCGCTGAAGAAGGGTGACTGCTTCGACGCGCCCGGCGGGCTGGAGGGCGATACCTACGACGTCGACCCGGTGTCCTGCCGAGGCGGGCACGACGGCGAGGTGTTCGCGGTCGTGACGCTGCCGGGCGGCGCCTTCCCGGGCGACGCCGAGGTCACCGAGATCGCCGACGAGCGGTGCTACGAGCTCCAGGACCAATACGCCATGGACTCCTGGGCGATGCCGGCCGACGTCGACGTGTACTACCTCATGCCGTCGAGGGAGAGCTGGCGATACGGCGACCGCGCGATCACCTGCGTCTTCGGCAACACCGACGCGAAGACGAAGCTGACCGGCTCCCTGCGCGGCGACCCCACCACGCTCGACGCCGACCAGGTCGTCTTCCTGTCCACGGCCGAGGCCGTCGACGCGGCGCTGTACGAGGAGCCCGAGGAGACCCCCGAGGACGACCTCACCGGCCACCGGGCTTGGGCCAAGCAGATGGACGACGTGCTCGGCGAGCAGGTCGAGGCACTGCGCGGGCACTTCTGGCAGTCCACCGCCCAGCAGCCCGTCGCCGACCTGGTGAGGGACATGGAAGACGCCCGCGAGCAGTGGTCCAAGGCGAGCGCGGCCGGCGACCCGGACACGTACTACACGCACTACGACAAGGCCTACGAGTACGTCGACGGCCCGGCGACCGTCACCGCGCGCAAGGCCCTCGGACTCGCGACGACGCCGCCCTCCCCGGGCGAGACCGAGGGCGGGGACTCCGAAGCCGAGGTGTGACGGCGGCTATAGCGGGGAGAAAATGCCTGCGTAAAGCCTTCGGGGCCCCCATGTCATCACATCGAGTGATTCTCTGGCCTTTGCTTGCCTGGCACAACCTACGGTTGCGACGCTGTTGCTGTCTGTACAAGCTGATGGGAGCGGCCAGTGACATTCGGTGAGCAGCCGGCGTACCTGCGCGTCGCGGGTGATCTCCGCAAGAAGATCGTCGACGGTCAGCTGCCACCGCACACCCGTCTCCCCTCCCAAGCCAGAATCCGCCAGGAGTACGGCGTCTCGGACACCGTCGCCCTGGAGGCCCGCAAGGTGCTCATGGCCGAGGGGCTGGTCGAGGGCCGCTCCGGCTCGGGGACGTATGTGCGCGAGCGGCCCGTACCCCGGCGCATCGCCCGCTCCGGATACCGCCCGACCGGCGGGGCCACGCCGTTTAGCCAGGAGCAGGCCGACGGCGAGGGGCGCGGCACATGGGAGTCCAGCAGCGAGCAGACCGAGGCCAGTGTCGCGGTCGCCGAGCGGCTGGACATCGAGCCGGGCGAGCGCGTGATGTGCACGAGGTACCTCTTCCGCGAGGGCGGCGAGGCGATGATGCTCTCCACGTCCTGGGAGCCGCTCGCCGTCACCGGCCGTACGCCGGTGATGCTGCCGGAGGAGGGGCCGCTCGGCGGCATGGGCGTCGTCGAGCGCATGCGCGCGATCGACGTGATCGTGGACAACGTCACCGAGGAAGTGGGCGCCCGCCCCGGGCTCGCGGAGGAACTGCTCGTCCTCGGGGGCGTCCCCGGGCATGTGGTCCTGGTCATCCAGCGCACGTTCTACGCCTCCGGCCGCCCGGTCGAGACGGCCGACGTGGTCATCCCGGCCGATCGGTACCGGGTCGCCTACCACCTTCCGGTCAAGTAGCGAACGCTCACTTCCGTCCCGCGGCGCGCCCCCCGCGCGCCCCGCTCACACGGCCACCGCGAGAGCCGTTCTCGGCCGGGGTCGTCCGTGTCCCCTGTCCGGTCGTCGGTTCTCCCAGGTCGGCGGCGGCGTCTGCGGTATGCCTTCGATCGGGTGCGTCGAGGTGCGATGACGGCGCGTTCGCTGTCGTGCGCCCCCTGCGTTCTGGCTGGTTGCGTACCTCTTTGTGAAAAGCCGTATTCGCTGCGTGAAGGTTAGGCGTAGGCTCGGGCATATGCGCATTGCGGTTTCCTTATCGGGTGGGGCACGGCACAGGCCGCGGGTGGGAAGTGGAGGGGCGCGATGAACGACAGCACGATCACTCTTCCCTGGCTCGTGATACGGGAGGACGACAACGGCAACCGCTACCGGGTGGGCCGGTACGCGACCCGGGCCGAGGCCCAGAAGATCGCGGACAGCCTCGACGGCCGCGGCCACGAGCAGCTGTACTGGGTCGAGCGGCTCGGTCAGAACGGGCCGGGCGGGGCGCACGACTGACCACGGGTGTGCCCGCGCTCCGGGACGGGGCCCGGCCGCGCTCCCGTAGGCTCCCTGCATGAGTGAGCGGATCGTCGTCGTAGGTGCCGCGCTGGTCGACGACGGGCGGCTGCTGGCCGCCCGGCGCAGCGCGCCCGCCGAGCTGGCCGGGCGCTGGGAGCTGCCCGGCGGCAAGGTCGAGCCGGGGGAGACGGCCGACGCGGCGCTCGTACGGGAGCTGCGCGAGGAACTCGGCGTCGACGCCGAGGCCGGCGGGCGCGTCCCGGGGGAGTGGCCGCTGAAGTCGCCGTACGTCCTGCATGTGTGGACCGCGCGACTGCGACCCGGCTCCGCCGCCCCCAAGCCCCTTCAGGACCACGACGAACTGCGCTGGCTCGGCCCCGACGAGATCTGGGGCGTGGACTGGGCCGACCAGGACGTGCCCGCGGTACGGCGGACACTGGCGCACCTGGGACCCCTCGGCGGCCCCGGTACGGGAGAAGCGCCCGGCGCCTGAGGCCAACCGGCGGCGTGCGAGGCCCGAAGGCGGTCGTACGGGCGCCCTGTACGCCTTTCGTGCCACAGTGGGCCGCCCCACGCGGTACTCCGCCCCTGATATCGGGTATGTGCCCATTAATCCTACGAAACGGGACATAGGTGGGCCGCTGTCGGGGAAGTGATCGGCGTGATCGACACCGAAGGTGACCGCGCCGAGTGGACATTCCCCGCCGAGCCGGGCGCCGTGCGCACCGCCCGCCAGGCCGTGCGCGGCCACCTCCGCGGCTGGGGCCTCGACAGCCTCGCCGACCTCACGGCGTTGTTGGTCAGCGAGTTGGTCACCAACGCCCTGCGGCATGCCACGGGCCCCATCGGCGTCCGTCTGGTCCGCCCCTCCGAACTGAACGGCGTCCTCCTGGTGGAGGTCTCCGACCCGCTCCCGGACCCGCCCCGCGAACGCACCGCCAGGCCCGAGGACGAGAGCGGCCGAGGGCTCCAACTGGTGGCCTCCTCCTGCCGCCGCTGGGGCACCCGGCCCGGCGGAGTGGGCAAGACCGTGTGGTTCGAACTCGCGGTTCCGGAGTGAAAAATCGGTGTACGTCCGCCCCGCCCCTGTCGAGCGAATGGTTCAGGCCAGTGGCGGTTGCCGACGGACGGGATTCGACGACGTGTCCCCTGGTTAGAAGACTGGAAGTGTTCTCACGGTCCGGACCGAAAACCATCGGGACCGTGCTGTGATCGTGAACACCGTGTTGTGCGGCACCGTAGTGCTGGATACTGTGGGCAGCCGCCCCCGGTGACCGGTGCCGGGCGCGGTGAGCTGGAGGGGACGGTTCGCGTGAGCGAGATACCAGCGAAGGCCACGGAGTCCGAGGACCCGTCGGCGGGCGCGAGGGCGAGGGCCGCGGACGGCTTGGCGTCCGCGGTCGGAGGTGCGCTCGCGGTCGACGGGGTGCAGCCCGGGGACGCCATGTGGCAGAGCAGTCCCCCGGGATCCATTTACGACTACATCAAGGTCGCGTCCTTCTCCATCGGCCCCGACGGGCTCGTCGACCAGTGGAGCCTGCGCGCCGAGCACCTGTTCGGCATCCCCGCCGAACGCGCCGTCGGCATGGACCCCATCGAGACGTTCATCGACCCGAGCCTGCGCGAGCGGGGCATGCGCAAGATGGCGGAGATCCTCGACGGGCGCGAATGGACCGGCGTGGTGCCCTTCCGGATGCCGAAGGGCGTCGAGGGGGAGTGCGGGCACGAAGGGCTCGCCGAGGTGTACGTCATGCCGACGCGCACCGAGGACGGCGAGAAGGCCGCCGTCTGCATCGTCGTCGACGTCCGCACGCTGCGCAGCATCGAGACCGACCTCGCCGCCTCGCAGGCCATTTTCAGTCAATCCCCGTTCGGTTTCCTGCTGATCGACTCCGACCTGCGGGTCCGCCGCGCCAACCACCGGTTCGCGTCCATCTTCGGCGGCACGCCCGACGACCACCGCGGCAAGGGCGTCCACGACTACCTCCAGCGCGGCGAGGCCGAGCGGGTCGCCGCCACGCTGCGCCGCGTGCTGGAGACCGGCAACTCCATCACGGACATGCACGTCACCGGCTTCGTGCCGGGCTCCGACGAGCGCCGCCACTGGTCCGTCAACCTCTATCGCGTGCACAGCGGTTCGGGCCGGCCGATCGGCATCGCCTGGCTCGGCACGGACATCACCTCGCGCCGCGCCGCCGCCCGCGAGGCCGCCGCCGCCCGCCGCAACCTCGCCCTGCTGAACGAGGCCGGCGCCCGCATCGGCAACTCCCTCGACCTGGAGACCACGGCCCGGCAGCTCCTCGACGTCGTCGTGCCCGGCTTCTGCGACCTGGCCACCGTCGACCTGTACCAGGGCCTGCTGGTCGGCGACGAGACCCCGCCCGGGCTCGCCGACGGCAGTGGCGAGCTGCGCCGGGTGGCCTTCGCCAGTGCCGTCTCCGACGAGCCCTTCGCCGGCACCGGCGTGCCCGTCTCGGTCGGCGCCGTCCACCACTACCCGTTCAACTCGCCCTGCGCGGACGCCCTGCGCACGGCCCGCCCGCAGACCGTCCCCGGCGAGGACGGCGGGCTCGTGCAGTCCACGATCGCCGTGCCGATGGTCGCCCACGACACCGTCGTAGGGCTGGTGCAGTTCGCCCGGACGAAGGGCAGCGAGCCGTTCGGCGACCGCGACCGGGACCTGGCCGTCGAACTCGCCGCGCGCGCCGCCGTCTGCATCGACAATGCCCGCCTCTACCGGCGCGAGCACGAACGCGCGTTGATACTGCAACGGTCCCTGCTCCCGCCCGGCGACCCGGAGGCCTCCGGCCTCGACATCGCCTGCCGCTATCTGCCCGGGAACGCCAACACCGGCCGGCCCAGCGAGGTCGGCGGCGACTGGTTCGACGTCATAGAACTCCCTGGGCACCGCACCGCGCTGGTCGTCGGCGACGTCATGGGCCGCGGCCTGCGCGCCGCCGTCGCCATGGGCGAACTCCGCACCGCCGTACGCACTCTGGCGCAGCTCGACCTCGAACCGGCCGAGGTGCTCTCCCAGTTGGATGAGATCGCCCGCGGCCTCGGCGCCCCCGGCGGCGTCCAGCAGGCGACCCGGGCGGCCCGCCGCCCCCGCGAGGCGGACCTCTCCGAGGTGTACCTCGCCACCTGTGTCTACGCCGTCTACGACTCCGTCACCCGGCGCTGTACCTTCGCCAACGCGGGCCATCTGCCGCCCGTCCTGGTCGAACCGGGCGAGCCGGCCCTGATGCTCGACGTGCCCCCGGGCCTGCCCCTCGGCGTCGGCGGCGAGCCCTTCGAGGAGGTCGAGGTCGAACTGCCCGAAGGCGCCCTGCTCGCGCTCTACACGGATGGACTGGTCGAAAGCCGCGACCACCCCCTCGACGAAGGCCTCCAGGCCTTCGTCAGCACCCTCGCCGATCCCGCCCAGCCCCTGGAGGACGTCTGCGACCACGTCCTCAACACCCTCGACACCCATCACGGCGAGGACGACATCGCGCTGCTGATGGCACGTGTACAGGGGTTGCCCACCGAGTCCGTCGGCGACTGGACCCTGCCGCGCGAGCCGCGCAGCGTGGGCCGGGCCCGCGAGTACGCGCGTGCCCAGCTGCTCAGCTGGGACATGGAACCCCTGGTCGACACCACGGAGCTCCTGGTCAGCGAACTCGTCACCAACGCC
Source organism: Streptomyces sp. DG1A-41 (assembly GCF_037055355.1). GTDB lineage: Bacteria > Actinomycetota > Actinomycetes > Streptomycetales > Streptomycetaceae > Streptomyces. Next base: position 5,973,211 of record NZ_CP146350.1, read on the forward strand.
CTGCGCTACGGCGAGGGCGAGATCCGTCTCCGCCTCCTCCTCGACCGCACCCTGGTCTGCGAGGTCTGGGACTCCGGCCTGGTCCAGCCCCGCCGCCGCCGCGCCCGCGACACCGACGAGGGCGGCCGCGGCCTCCAGCTGGTCGGCCTCCTCAGCGCCGCGTGGGGCTCGCGCCGCACGCCCCGGGGGAAGACGGTGTGGTTCGAACTGCCCCTGCCGGACGGGGGAAGCGGGCTGCCGGATCCGGCGGAGGCGTTGCTGAGTCTGTTCTAGCCAGGTCTGCGACCCGTCGTCAGCAAATCTCCTCCAACCGCTCGCGGTTGAGCAGATGCCTGGGCAGATACGGCTGCGCGAGATCGACGGGAAACCCGTAGTCGTAGGCGAGGCTCGCCATCGCGAGCGGCCCGAGTGCCACCCTGGCGCGCGGGGCCGCCGACGCGCCCCAGTAACTGCCGTGCTCCGCGACAGCTTCGGCGAGCACCTTGGCGAAGGTGTCGTGGTCACGTGCGATGAGCCGGTGGAAGAGGGCGGCGGGCTGGTAGTCGATCCCGTTCACGAACTCCAGCGGCGCTCGGGTCACGCCCTCCCTCCCCGACGTCTCGATGGTGGCCACGAGCTTCTCGACGACGTCATCCATGCTCGGGCCGTTCGAGAAGTAGGCCTGCAGCGTGCCGATCCAGTGCAGGACGTACTCGTCCACGGAGTCGTCCTGGCGCAGCACCTCCAGCGGCACCCGGCACAGCCGCCCGATCCGGTCGGTCTGACGGCACACGATCGCGAGGTAGAGGGCATCGAGCCAGGCGCGGGCGTCAGCGGGCGGTTCCGCGGGCAGAGCGGGGAGCCGCCAGACGCGGTCCTCGCCCAGGCGGCACTCCTGCGACGGCGCGCCGGTGAACAGCGCGGAGCCCAGCCGGGTCGCGGTGGCCCACGCGTCCCACGTGTCGATGTGCGCGACGTCGGGGTCGGTGGCGCAGCGCGCGAGAGCGAGTGTCAGAGCGGAAGCGAACGCGTCGCCCAGTCCGGCGGTCCCTTCCTGCACGAGGCGGTCCATCGACTCCGTTGCGGCGCGGGTGAGTTCACCGGGGTCGCAGGAGGCAGCAGCGGCGCGGCTGGCAAGACGGCCGGCCCCGTCGAGACGGACCAGGCCCTTCATCAGGCCCAGGAGATGTGACGGCGGCCGCACGGAGAAGGTGAGCGTGTCCTGATCGATGACCGTGAGCGACGTCAGGGAGCCGCGGTGCCACCAGTAGACGCGTGGTGAGAGCGCACCCGGCCCGTCCTCGTGAGCACCCAGCGCATAAGCGGCAAGGCTGTTGACGGCATCCACCACGGAACCGTCGGTGATCGGGTGGTACACCAGGTTGTGCCGGGTCGGCACGACGACGAGGGCACCTGCGTCCGGGAGCTTCTCGCCGACGCCCTTCCAGGCCAGTTCCGCGAGGAACAGCGCCTTGCCGGCGACGAACGGGGAGTCCCCGTAGACGGAATGCAGCCTCGCCTGTCCCTCGACGCCCACCTCCTCGTGCCGCACGGGCACGCGCATCAGATTCGCGCGCGCCGCGTCCCCGAGAGCCTGAAGCCCTACGCGTTCCACGTCCCGGTCGGTGAGGATCCGCACGCTGGTGGGCCCGTCCAGGGCGTAGGCGAAGACCAGTCCGTCGGCCACGACCCGCGCGTACCGCAGGACGCCTGAAAGCTCCGGGGTGATCGACTCGACGGGCAACAGCCGGGCGTGGACACCCCGGAGCAGTCCCGCCACGCTCTCATCGCCCTGGCTCGCCTGCCGCAAGCGGCCGAAGTGTGCGGCGACGAGGTCGGGCCAGTGCTCCTCCGGGGTCTTGCTGCACGTGTGTGCCAAGGAGTCGAGGGAGTACTGGTGGCCTTCCCGGTAGTGCGGGGCCGCGAGTGCGCGCAAGTGCGTGGCCTGCGCGGCGGAAAGCATCGGCAGTTCGGGGTCGGCGACGTTGTCCGGTGTCATGCCCTCGAGCCTATGAGCCGGGTGCCCGATGCCGAATCGCGGCCCCTCCCGCCCAGTTGGCGCCCCCAGGGCTCGTCCAGGGCGACGGATCCTAGACTCACCCCTCATGAGTGACGTGTTCGCCGTGGACCTGGCCCTCGACCTGTCGCCGACCGTGCCGGAGGCCGTACTCGCGCACCTCCGCCGGCACGTGGAGGGCGACAGCGCGGACGACGGCAGCAGCGAGGCGGACTGGCCGGACTTCGTCCCCCTGCTCGCGGACCGGGGTCCGGCGACGCGCATCGGGGGACTGCTGACCGGCCAGCTCTTCCAGGGCGCCGACCACTGGTGCCTGACGGCCCGGCAGGAAATCCACGCAGAGCTGCTCCCCGAACTGGTCGCCCTTGCGGACATGCTCGCCTTCAACGCCAGGACCGAGGGAATCATCGGCCAAGTGCGCTTCTACGAGGACGACATCCCCGAACTCCTGGTCAACAGGTCGGGAACGCTGGTGAAGACGCCGTTGCGGGCGGCCAGAACCGAACCTTCCCGGCACGTGCCGTAGGGCAGTGCCGGAAAGCGAACGGCATCGGCTGCGTCAGGTGTCGTACTCGCCCACCCATGACCGCCGAAGCAGAGCCCGCGGGATGTACTCGGACTCGACTTCAACGGGCATGTCGGCGTCGTACGCCATGCAGGCGATGGCGAGCGGGCCGAGAGCGACCAGTCCCTCGCCGCTGAGTGAGCGGGCTTCGTTCGCGGTCCAGTACTCCTTGTGCCAGGTGAGGGCGTCGACGAGAGCCGCGTGGAACTGCTCGTTCTCCCGGCGCAGATAGCGGTGGAAGAGCTCGAGCGGCGGATAGAGGATCTTCAGCATGAGCTCCGGGCCGGCGATCGTGGCTGCCTCGGGGGCCGTGCCGTCGATCGCGGTGACCAGCGTGTCCCAAGTCTCCTGTCGCCCGAACCAGAAGTTCTGCAGAGTTTCCACCCAGGCGTAGATGTACTCGTCGAACTCCGCGCCGGACTCACGCAGGAATGAGACGGGCACCTGTGCCAGTTGATTGACCCGGTCGTTCTCGCGGCAGATCACCGCCAGATAGAAGGAGGTGAGCCAGTTGCCCGCGTGGAGGTAGTCCTGCGGGCCGGTGGCGGGGAGGTGCTTGACCTCACCGGTACTGCCCACCCGGCACGGCACGGTGCCCTCGGTGGCCGTGCCGGCGGCGAAGAGCCCGCAGCCGATCTGCATGGCAGTGACCCACGCTTCCCAGGCCGGGAACTCACCTGCTGTCGGATCCGTCAGGCAGCGCCACTTCGCGAGGGTGAGCGCGACCGACAGTGCGTCGTACCGATCGTCCTCCGAGGTCTCGACGTGGTCGAGTACGTCCTTGGTGCTCTTGATAATGGGCGCCATGAGTTCGGCCGCGTTGTCCGTGCGGAACTCATGGCGGGGGATGCGGGTGACCACTCGCTCTCCTCGGACTAGATCTTCAAATGCTCGATGACGGCACCGGCGTAGGAGTGACCGGTGTTGTCAACCGCCTTCACCAGAACGTACTGCACCTTTCCATCCCGCAGCGCGGCGCGGAGATCTGCAGCGATCTCTGCATCCTTTCCACCACGATGTGTCATCTCTGCCAGGATGGTGCGGATGTAAGGCCTGGTGCCCTGCTTCACCCTCATGCCGTGGGCTCCGCCGTCATGAGCGTTCGGGTCCAGCGGATCCGGGTCAGCCTTGCCCTTGCGCCAGTCGAGGTCGCCCGACGGAGCCTTCTCCTCGACGATGAGGTAGTCACCGTCGTCGCTGAGCTTGTACACGTCATCGAACATGTTGGCACCGTTGGGAGTCTTCGGGAGTTCGATGCGCTCGGCGCCCGGAAATTCCTTCGGTATGACGTGGTGGCGGGCTGCTGCCTCACCGAGTGCCTCTGAGTGCTTGCTGTTGTTGGGGATGCCTCCCAGGTGTTCGTCGTAGGCCTTCTGCGCCTTGTCGAGGGCGTCCGCGTTGGCGGCCGACGGTGTGTCGTCGAAAGCTCGCTCGGCGTTCATCAGGTCCACGGACAGCCTGCGGTTGCGTGCCGATTCGTCGAGGTGTGGACGGCTGTGTGCGGGAGCGGTGTCCGGGCCGAGATGCACGGGGTCGAACTTGGTTTCCGACGGCCCGTGCGGAAGATCATGCGTGGCCATCCAGCCGCCGCCCGGCTTTTCGGTGAGCTGCGGCAGGACCTGGCCGTCGACCAACTTCTCGGCACTGTTGCGCTTGCCGATCCCCCACTTGTCATAGTGCTCCGCGCGCCAGACCGGGTTTTCGTTGGCCAGCCGGACGTGCTCGCGGGTGATCGCCGCCCTCTCCTGGGGTGTCCGCTCGTCGGCGGGCTTCTCGCGGGCCGCCTCGTACTCCGCGCGGTGCTGCGCCGCCTCGTCCGCGTGGTGAGCCGCCCCACCGGCAACATCGTCCGCCCCACCGGCAGCGTCGTCCGCCCCGTGGGCCACGTCGTCCACGCCTCCGGGCAGGCCGCCACCGGTCGTCGGCGGCTCATGGTGGCCGCCACCGGCGCCCGGCCCGTCGCCGTGCGTGCCGCCGGTGCTCGGGCCGTCGGTGTGGCCGGCGGTGGAGGGTGTGTCCGGCCGGCCGGTGCCTGCGGGGGGAGTGCCGTCGCCGCCGGGGCGCGCGTTGTCCAGCTCGTTCGTGGGCATGTGGTCGCCCACGTGACCGCCGGGCGTGTGGCCTGCCGCGCCGCCCGGCATGTGATCGCCCACCGCACTCGTGGAGGGGAAGTCACCCCCGGCGTGGACCACTGGAGTGACCCCGTTGTCCGGCACCCGGCCGACATCGCCGAGGTTGTTGTCGAGGCTGTCGCCCAGGCGGATGTGCTGGCCGGCTTGTTCGGCGGTGTGGGTGCCCGCGCCGACCAGGGCGGGTTGCTGGGCGGGTGAGTCCACGCGTGGGGTGTCCGCGCCCGAAGCCGGTGTGCCGGGGGTATCGGGCATGTCGGACTGGTCGACGACGTCGCCGGGGCCGTCGGCGGACTTCTGCAGGACGTTGCCGTGCTCGTCGAGGAGGTTGCCGTCCGGGTCGTAGTAGCGCGCCGGGGCGCCGTCCTCGGTGGGCAGTTTCGTGGTGCCCTCGGGCAGGACAGGGGCATCCTCCGGCAGCCGCACATTGCCGTCGGGTAGCTTCGTCGCGCCCTCCGGCAGGGCCGCGCCCTCGGGCAGGTGCACCGTGCCGTCGGGGAGCATGACCGTGCCCTCGGGCAGCGTGACCGCGTTCTCCGGCAGCTTGGGGATGTCGATGGTGCCGACGCCCTTCAGCGCCTTGGTGATGTCGCCGATCTTCGACAAACCGGCGCCCGCGCCCTTGGCGATGTAGGTCATCGGGTCGATGACCCGGCCGGCCTTGCCCGCCACCGACAGCGCCTTCGCGACCGCGCCGGCCTTGCCCGCACCCGCCGCCGCACCACCCGCGCCGCCGGTGAAGACCGTGGTCAGCACGTTGAAGGTGACCGCACCCGCCGCGCGGGCGGGGTTCTTGCCCCACTCGTCCCACGCCACCAGCGCCTTGCCGGTCTCCTTCATCGCCGTACGCGAATCACGCAGCCAGGAGGGCAGCTTGTCGTCCGGCAGCGTCCAGAACAGGGCACTCGCCCCGGGGATCGCCGTGATCACCAGGCCGGTCGCGAGCTGTGCCAGGCCCTTCCACGCCTGCCCCATCGCGTCCCAGCCGCCGAAGCCCACCAGCGTGCCCAGGCCCTTGATCGTGCCCCACACACCGTCGACGATCAGGCCGTCCCACACGAAGGACTTCACCCAGTGGCCGACCTCGTACCACTTGTGCTTCTCCTCCACCGGGTCACCCCAGGGAAGCTTGGCGTTCTTCATGTCCGCCGCGTTGAAGCCGTACTGGTTCTTCTTCTCCGAACCGTCCCCGGCCACCATCTGCGTCCCGCCCCACAGAGCGGTGATCTTGTTGTGGCAGGTCCGCTCCGCCGCCCAGAACGCCGCCACCGTCGCGGTGATGTCATCCCGCAGCCGGTTGTGCTCGTCGACCTTGTCCTCGTCGTACTCCCACTCGTCATCGTCCTTCACGGAGTCGACGAAGGTCTGCGCCTTGGCCTTCAGCTCCTTCAACTTCGTGACCAGCGGCTTGACCTCGGTGGCGTACGACGACAACGCGCCCGACACCGTCTCCAGGCCGGTGGCGAAGTGGTCGGCCTTCTCCTTGACCGGCTTGGTCGTGGCGAACAACTGCTCCGCCTCCGGAGCCTGGTAATACGCCGACAACCCCTGAAACCTGGAGTGGATGTCACCACCGGCATCCCGGACATGACCCGCGTCCTTCTTCAGGTCCGCGTAGTCGGTCTCCAGCTGCTCCAGATTCCCTGTGAACTGCGGGATCTTCTCCGGCTGGATCACGCTTCCCCCACCCCCGTACATCCGTTGTCGACCTGCCCGGTCAACTCACCCTGGGCCATCGCAAGTTGGATCATCATATAAACGGGCGCTGGTGTGCTCTCAGGTCCGTTACGGAATCCCTACACGGGAACGGCGGTCAGCGGGGCGTTCGTCGGTACTGGCCGTCCTCGCATCCGTACGCGTGCACCGGCTGCAACCGAGTCACGTCACCCGTCGTCATCCCTGGCAACGCCCGTCACGCGCGGACCGATCAGCGCCCCTGCGCGATCAGGAGTGCCGGGGCGGCGAGGGTGGTGGGGCGGGGCGGTGCGGAGGGGGAGACAGGCATGCACACGACGGGGCACGCGGAACCCAGGCCCGACGAGGCGTCGGAGGGGAACGAACACGGGGTCACCGGCAGCGCGGACGGCGGGGTTCAAGTACGGCGAACCCGCCGGTTCCGCCGGGTACGCCGTATCGCCCTGTGCCTGTTCCTCGCCCTTCTCCTCCCCCTCCTCACCGCCGAAACAGCTCTCTACATCAACCACACCGGCGACCCCGCCCACGGCACCCACACCCGAAACCGCGACGCCCTCTGGCTCGGCCACGCCTGGGTCGACGGGCGTAAGAAGGACGCAGACGTCACCGCCCTGGCCCGCCGACTGCAAGGCACCGGCATCCGCGACCTGTACGTGCACTCCGGCCCGCTGGAACACGACGGCACACTCCCCAAGTCCGCCTATCCGAAAGCCCGTTGGTTCGTAGACGCCGTACACGAGAAACTCCCCGGCGTCCGCGTCCAGGCCTTCCTCGGCGACGTCCTCGCGACCGAGAGCCCCGACGGTATGCGCCTGGAGAACCCGGACACCCGCGCAGCGGTCCTCAGCTCCGCCCGCCAGGTCCTGGACACCGGCTACAAGGGCATCCATCTCGACCTGGAGCCCCTCCACTCCGGCGACCGCAACTACCTCACCCTCCTCGGCGCCCTGCGCCGCGAGACCCGCTCCCGGGACGCCCTCCTCTCCGTCGCCGCCCACCAGATCGACCCGCTCCCGGCCTTCCACACCGTGTGGGGACGCGTCACCGGCCACCCCAAGTGGTGGTCGCAGGAGTTCTTCGGCCGCGTCGCCCGCCGCGTCGACCAGATCGCCGTCATGTCGTACGACACGATGCAGCCCCTGGAGAGCACCTACGGCGGCTACGTGGCCCAGCAGACCTCGCTCGCCCTGGAGGTCACCCCGCCCTCCACCGACCTGCTGATGGGCCTGCCCTTCTTCCACGAGAACCGCTTCGGCCACTGGAACCACGCCGAGACCGTGCCCGCCGCCGTCCGGGGCGTCCGCCTGGGCCTGTCCCGCACGGACGCCGGCCGGGCCCGCTTCGGCGTCGCGCTGTACATCGACTTCGCCGCGACCGAGGCGGACTGGCGGGCGTACAAGGAAGACTGGGTGCGGTGACCAAGATCCGACGGCAACTGGCCCGCACCGACCTCGCGCCTCTCGCCCGCGCCGCCCTCGGCCCCGCCCGCAGCCTCACCGCCGTGGAACGCCTGCGGGGCGGCACCAAGAAGGGCGTCTACCGCCTGACCCTCGACGACGACTCCACAGTCATCGCCTACGCGTGGTCGGCCGACGAGGACTACTGGGACCAGCCCGATCCCGACCCCCGGGACGTGTTCTCCCACGGCACCGGCCTCGGCCTGTTCACGGCGGCCCACGACCGGCTGGCCGCCGCCGGCGTCCGCACCCCGCGCCTCCTGTACGCGGACGCCACGCACACGCACCTCCCGGCCGACGCGGCCGTCGTGGAGGACATGCCCGGCGGCAGCCTGGAGGACGCCCTCGCCCGGGACCCGCGCGAGGCACCTCGGCTCATGGACCGGATGGCGGAACTGCTCGCCACCCTGCACGCCCACACCGGCCCCCGCTTCGGGAAGGTCGCCGTCGTCGACAACGGCGGTTCCTCCCACGGCGTCTCCTGCGAACAGCGCGTCACCGAGGGCGCTCTGCGCTGCATCGCGGAAGCGGCCCGGCGCGAGCCCCGCGCCGCCGCCGCACGCCGGGAACTGGAAGACACGCTCCAGGCCCTGGCCGCAGAGGTCCGCCCCAGGAGCCGCCACACCCTCATACACGGCGAACTCGGCCCTGACCACGTCCTGTTCACGCCCGACGGGCACCCGGCGCTCATCGACATCGAGGGCCTGATGTACTTCGACGCGGAGCACGAGCACGTCTTCCTCAGGCTCCGCTTCGGCCCCCACTACGACGCCCTGCGCGCCCCGGGCCTGGATGAGGCCCGCCTGCGTCTCTACCGCCTGTCGATGCACCTCGGCCTGGTCTCGGGGCCGCTGACGCTGATCGAGGGCGACTTCCCGCAGCCGGAGCGGATGCGGGAGATCGCCGAGCACAACCTCCAGCAGGCGCTCAGCCTGCTGACGAGCGCCTCCTGATCTTCGAGCCGAGCCACACCAGTGGGTCGTACTTGCGGTCGATAGCCCGTTCCTTCAGAGGGATCAGCGCGTTGTCCGTGATCTTGATGCCCTCCGGGCAGACCTCCGTACAGCACTTGGTGATGTTGCAGTAGCCCAGGCCGTGTTCGTCCTGGGCGGTGGTCTTGCGGTCCAGGCCGGATTCCGCCGCCGCGTCCAGCGGATGCATGTCCAGCTCGGCCACCCGCATCAGGAAACGCGGCCCCGCGAACGCCTGCTTGTTCTCCTCGTGGTCGCGGACCACATGGCAGGTGTCCTGGCACAGGAAGCACTCGATGCACTTGCGGAACTCCTGCGAGCGGTCCACGTCCTCCTGCATCATGCGGTACTCGCCAAGGCCGAGATCCGCAGGCGGCACGAAGGCCGGGATCTCCCTGGCCTTGGTGTAGTTGAAGCCGACGTCGGTGACCAGGTCGCGGACGACCGGGAACGCCCGCAGCGGCGTCACCGTGATCGTCTCCTCCCGGTCGAACACCGACATGCGCGTCATGCACATCAGGCGCGGCCGGCCGTTGATCTCGGCGGAACACGAACCGCACTTGCCCGCCTTGCAGTTCCAGCGCACGGCGAGATCGGGGGTCTGGGTGGCCTGGAGACGGTGGATGATGTCGAGCACCACCTCGCCGTCGTTCACCTCGACCTTGAAATCCTCCAGGTCGCCGCCCTGCGCATCGCCCCGCCACACCTTGAAGCGGGCCTCGTAGCTGCTCACTCGTACAGCTCCTCTTCGGCCAGGTACTTGACCAGCTCCTCCTTGTCGAAGAGGGCGAGCAGGTCGGCACGTACGGGTTCGGTGGTCTCGCGGGTGAGGTTGATCTGGCCGCGGACCGGGTCCGTCGCCGCCAGACCGCCCGTCGGATCGGCGAGCGCGCACAGCAGGTTGATCCGGCGCCACTTGCGGTCCATCCCCGGATGGTCCTCGCGGGTGTGCCCGCCGCGCGACTCGGTGCGCTCCAGCGCGGCCCGCGCCACGCACTCGCTGACCAGCAGCATGTTCCTGAGGTCCAGGGCGAGGTGCCAGCCCGGGTTGAACTGCCGGTGCCCCTCGACTCCGGCCCGGCGCGCCCGGACCCGCAGCTCGGCGAGCTTCTCCAGGGCCTGCTTCATCTCCGTCTCGCGGCGGATGATGCCGACCAGGTCGTTCATGGTCTGCTGGAGTTCCTGGTGCAGGGTGTACGGGTTCTCCGGCGGGCCGCCCTTCGGCTCCTCGATCTCCGCCTCGGCCGAGAAGGGCCGCAGGGCCTCGGCGGCGGCGGAGTCGATCTGGACGTCGTCCACGACGGGCCGCGCCCCGGCCGGCCCCGCCGCGTACTCGGCCGCGTGCCAGCCCGCGCGGCGCCCGAACACCAGCAGGTCGGAGAGCGAGTTGCCGCCGAGCCGGTTGGAGCCGTGCATGCCGCCGGCCACCTCACCGGCCGCGAACAGCCCCGGCACCCCGCGCGCCGCCGCCGTGTCGGACTCGACGGCGACACCGCCCATCACGTAGTGGCAGGTGGGCCCGACCTCCATCGCCTCCGCCGTGATGTCGACGTCGGCCAGCTCCTTGAACTGGTGGTACATCGACGGCAGCCGCCGCTTGATGACCTCGGCGGGCATACGCGTCGACACGTCGAGGAAGACCCCGCCGTGGGGTGACCCGCGGCCCTCCTTCACCTCGGCGTTGATCGCCCGCGCGACCTCGTCGCGGGGGAGCAGCTCGGGGGGACGCCGGTTGCGGTCCGGGTCGTCGTACCAGCGGTCGGCCTCGTCCTCGGTCTCGGCGTACTTGTCCTTGAAGACGTCGGGGATGTAGTCGAACATGAACCGTTTGCCGTCGGAGTTGCGCAGCACCCCGCCGTCGCCGCGCACCGACTCGGTGACGAGGATGCCCTTCACCGACGGCGGCCAGACCATGCCCGTCGGGTGGAACTGCACGAACTCCATGTTCAGCAGGGGAGCGCCCGCGAGGAGCGCCAGCGCGTGGCCGTCGCCGGTGTACTCCCACGAGTTCGACGTCACCTTGAAGGACTTGCCGATGCCGCCCGTCGCGATCACGACAGCCGGCGCCTCCAGGACGAAGAAACGGCCCGACTCGCGCTCGTAGCCGAAGACGCCGGAGACGCGCCCGCCCTCCTTGAGTACGCGCGTGACCGTGCACTCCTGGAAGACCTTCAGCCGGGACTCGTAGTCGCCGGTCTCCTTGAAGTCCTCCTGCTGGAGCGCGACGATCTTCTGCTGGAGGGTGCGGATCAGCTCCAGGCCCGTGCGGTCGCCGACGTGCGCGAGGCGCGGGTACTCATGGCCGCCGAAGTTGCGCTGCGAGATCCGGCCGTCCTTCGTACGGTCGAACAGCGCGCCCCAGGTCTCCAGCTCCCACACCCGGTCCGGTGCCTCCTGGGCGTGCAGCTCGGCCATCCGCCACTGGTTGAGGAACTTGCCGCCGCGCATGGTGTCGCGGAAGTGGACCCGCCAGTTGTCGTTCTCGTTGGCGTTGGCCATCGCCGCCGCGATGCCGCCCTCGGCCATCACCGTGTGCGCCTTGCCGAACAACGACTTGCAGATCACGGCCGTACGGGCGCCTCGCTCGCGGGCCTCGATGGCGGCGCGCAGCCCGGCGCCGCCCGCCCCGACCACGACGACGTCCCACTCCTGCCGGTCGACCACGGACATCAGAACAACCTCGGATCGTCGAAGGCACCGGACGCGACCAGGTAGACGTAGAAGTCGGCGAGCGCCACGCTCACCAACGACGCCCAGGCGAGCAGCATGTGCCGTGCGTTGAGCTTCCCGACCCACTGCCACATCCGATAGCGCACGGGATGCTTGGAGAAGTGCTTGAGCTTGCCGCCGACGATGTGCCGGCACGAGTGGCAGGACAGCGTGTACGCCCAGATCAGCACGATGTTGACCAGGAACACGAGTGTGCCGAGACCCATGTGGCCCCACTCGTAGTTCTCGTCGCGGAAGGCGAGCACGGTGTCGTAGGTCAGGATCCCGGCGACGAGGAGCGCGGCGTAGAAGAAGTACCGGTGGATGTTCTGGAGCACCAGCGGGAAGCGGGTCTCGCCCGTGTACTTCTTGTGCGGCTCGGCCACCGCGCAGGCCGGCGGGGACGCCCAGAAGCCCCGGTAGTAGGCCTTGCGGTAGTAGTAGCAGGTCAGACGGAAGCCGAGCGGGAAGATCAGGATGATGATCGCGGGGGAGATCCCCCACCAGCTTCCGAAGATCTCCCAGTTCGGGCCGGCCTTCATCGGCTCGCAGTTCTCCGCCAGGCAGGGGGAGTAGAAGGGCGAGACGTACGGCGCCGCGTAGTAGTCGGCGTTCGCGAAGGCCCGCCAGGTCGAGTAGACGATGAAGGCCAGCAGACCGGCGACCGTGCCGGCCGGGGCCAGCCACCAGCGGTCGGTGCGCAGGTGCGGGGCGTCGATCGCGGCGCGCGTGCCCGCCCGTACGCCGCCGCTTCGGGAATGAGCTTCTGTGGCGGGAGGTTCCGTACCAGTGGCCACTTGACGACTCCGGTCGGTTCGGGGGAGGTGCCGGTCGTTCGACTCCTGCCCGGTCAGGGAGCGCGCCGGTCCCGGGCGCCGAGCCCCTCGTCGTCCGAGTCGACCCACAGGGACGGGTCGTACGGAGCGTCCGAGATGGTGACGAGGTCGGGGCGCTTCGGTGCGGCCGGCGTGGCGGCGGCGTCGCGCAGCAGGGCGACGCTCTCGCGCAGGTGGTTGGCGTCGGCACGGACGCGGCGCATCTCCAGGCCGCCGGTGCCGAGCTGCTTCTCCAGGCGTCCCAGCGAGCGGAACAGCTCGTCGAGACTGCGCTGGACTGACGTCAGTTCGTCGTGAACGGACATGACTTGCCCTCACTTCCACGGGTCCTTCGAGGCCCAAGGCGGCAACGTTCATGCGCCTGCGAGTGTTGCGCGTCACACCTTGTGCTGTGAAGGGATGTGCATCGATTGGCCGAGGGCGTGTGGGTGCACCCTGCGGTGCGCTGCGCCGCACGGGTGACTTCCCGCCCGTGACCGCCGTGTCGCTCTGTGTTGCCGAACCCTTTCCTCTTCAGTGGCCGCATACATCAGATGAACTCCAAATACCGCCAAAAGTGATCATAACGCCCGCGGCTTCCCGGAGGTAGCACAGATGTCCCAGCACGGCGTCGGCCCGCGTGCGGTCACGCGCTCGGTCGCCTTCCTCACCGCGGGTGTGCTCGCGGTGCCCGCGCTCGCCGGATGTGGCTCCGAGGACCCGGCCGGCAAGCCGCTCGCCGCGCCTGACATCCAGCCCGCTGGCCGCGACCGGATCGCCGACGGCGGCACCCTGCGCTGGGCCGTGGACTCCGTGCCCGACACCCTGAACACCTTCCAGTCGGACGCCGACGCCACTACCGTCCGCGTCGCCCAGGCCGTCCTGCCGTCGATGTTCCGGATGGACGCCAGTGGCCGCCCCGAGCGCAATCCGGCCTACCTGGAGTCCGCCAAGGTCGTCGAGACCGAGCCCAAGCAGGTCGTCCTGTACAAGCTGAACCAGCAGGCCGTCTGGAGCGACGGCCGGGAGATCGGCGCCGCCGACTTCGCCGCCCAGTGGCGCGCCCTGTCCGGCAAGGACACCGCCTACTGGACCGCCCGCAACGCCGGCTACGACCGCATCCAGAAGATCGAGCGCGGCGACAACGCCCTGGAGGTCCGGGTCACCTTCAGCCGCCCCTACGCCGACTGGCGGTCGCTGTTCTCGCCGCTGTACCCGAAGGACGTCATGGGCACCCCGGACTCCTTCAACGACGGGGCACGCAAGAAGCTCAAGGTCAGCGCCGGCCCCTTCACGGTGAAGAAGGTCGACGGTGAGGACGACGAGATCACCCTCGCCCGCAACCCGCGCTGGTGGGGCAAGCCGGCCAAGCTCTCCGAGATCGTGCTGCGCACGGTGCCGCGCGACAAGCTGGCCGCCGAGCTGGCCGCCGGCACCCTCGACGTGGCCGAGGTCGACCCCTCCGCGGCCCGTCGCATCACGGTCGCCGCCCGCCCCCAGAGCTCCAGCAGCCCGCTGATGGGCCCCGGCGCCGACCGGTCCGCCGCGGACGCCCTGCCCTCCGGGGGCGTCGCCAACGGCTCCGACGAGGAGGCCGCCGACGAGGAGACCGTCGCCCGCAAGAAGCTGCGCAAGGCCGCCGCCAAGTACGCCCGGCAGCAGCAGGCCCTGCGCGGCTTCGAGGTGCGCAAGTCCCTGGAGCCCGCCTACACCCAGCTCGCCCTGAACGGCGCCGAGGGCCCGCTCGCCGACGAACGCGTCCGCAGGGCCGTCGCCCGCGCCCTGGACCGCAAGGAACTGGCCGAGGCCGTCCTTAAGCCCCTGGGCCTGCCCGCCGTCCCGGTCGGCAGCCACCTGGCCCTCTCCGGCCAGGCCCACTACGCCGACAACAGCGGCGCCCTCGGCGGCCAGGACACCAAGGAGGCCCAGGCCCTGCTCGCCGACGCCGGGTGGGTGCGCGGCGGCCCCGTCAAGGAGCAGGACAAGAAGAAGGAGGAGGAGAAAAAGGCGGCCGGCGCCGAGGGGAAGAAGGCCGGCGCCTCCGAGGAAGAGCAGGACGACGGCGGCACGTACATCGTCGGCGAGGACAACAAGGCACGCCACGGGCAGGACCCCGCCGACCATCTCGCCCAGGACGAAAAGCAGTACAAGCACCCCCACCAGGGCGGCGCCCCCGGCGCGTACGCCCCCAAGGGCACCGCCGCCCCGGCGAACCGCGGGGCCGCCCCGCTGGCCAAGAACGGCAAGCCCCTCACGCTCCGCTTCGTGCTCCCCTCCGGGCCCGGCTCCCAGACGCTGCGCACGGTCGCCGACCGCATCGCCCGCATGCTGGAGCGCGTCGGCATCGGCACGGACATCTCCAAGGTCTCCGACGAGTCCTACTTCAAGGACCACATCGCGTCCGGCCAGTACGACCTCGCCCTCTACTCCTGGCCCGCCACCGCCTTCCCCGCCACCGACGCCCGGCCCGTCTACGCCAAGCCCGTCCCGGCCGCCGACGGTTCCCTGAACGTCGAGCAGAACTACACCCGCGTCGGCACCGACCAGGTCGACCAGCTCTTCGACGAGGCCGTGTCCACCCTCGACGAGGGCGAGTCCCGCTCCCTCATCCGCAAGGCCGACTCCCGCATCTGGGCGGCGGCCGGCTCCATCCCCCTCTTCCAGCGCCCCCAGCTCGTCGCGGCCCGCAAGAACCTCGTGAACACCGGTGCCTTCGGCTTCGGCACCCCGGTCTACGAGGACATGGGCTTCCTGACGAAGGGCGCGAAGCCGGCCTCGGGCCCGTCGGCGAGGGCCAGCTGAGGTCGACCGGCCGGTTCGGCAGCCCCCGGCATGGCCCCGGCACCGCCGCCGAGCACCCGAAAAAACGGCCCTGACCTGCACCGACGCATCCCGGCTCACCCCAGGGGCAGCGGACCCGTACCATGGGGTGAGGCCGTGGCATGTTGAGCCCGGCAGGGCCCGCGCACCACCGACGTACGCGCAGGGCATTCCTCACCACTCCGGGAGTACGCCTCAATATGGCCACGCGCCACGACATCCGCAACGTCGCCATCGTCGCCCACGTCGACCACGGCAAGACCACCATCGTCGACGGCATGCTGAAGCAGGCCGGTTCCTTCGCCGCGCACCAGCTCGACTCTGTCGACGACCGCATGATGGACTCGAACGACCTGGAGCGTGAGAAGGGCATCACGATCCTCGCCAAGAACACCGCGGTGAAGTACCACCCGAAGGACGGCGGGGACCCGATCACCATCAACATCATCGACACCCCCGGCCACGCCGACTTCGGCGGCGAGGTCGAGCGCGGTCTGTCGATGGTCGACGGCGTCGTCCTGCTCGTGGACGCCTCCGAGGGCCCGCTGCCGCAGACCCGCTTCGTGCTGCGCAAGGCGCTCCAGCAGCGGCTGCCCGTCATCCTCTGCATCAACAAGACGGACCGCCCCGACTCGCGGATCGACGAGGTCGTCAACGAGACGTACGACCTGTTCCTGGACCTGGACGCCGACGAGGACCAGATCGAGTTCCCGATCGTCTACGCCTGCGGCCGCGACGGCATCGCGTCCCTGACCAAGCCGGAGGACGGGACGGTCCCCTCCGACTCCACCAGCCTGGAGCCGTTCTTCTCCACGATCCTGGAGCACATCCCGGCCCCGACCTACGACGAGGCAGCCCCGCTCCAGGCGCACGTCACCAACCTGGACGCCGACAACTTCCTCGGCCGTATCGCGCTGCTGCGCGTCCAGCAGGGCGAGCTGAAGAAGGGCCAGACGGTCGCGTGGATGAAGCGCGACGGGTCCGTCCAGAGCGTGCGCATCTCCGAGCTGATGATGACCGAGGCGCTCACCCGCAAGCCGGCGGAGAAGGCCGGCCCCGGTGACATCTGCGCGGTCGCCGGTATCCCGGACATCATGATCGGCGAGACCCTTGCCGACCCGGAGAACCCGGTCGCGCTGCCGCTGATCACCGTCGACGAGCCGGCGATCTCCATGGTCATCGGCACCAACACCTCCCCGCTGGTCGGCCGCGGCGCCACCGGAAAGGGCGCCGACAACAAGGCGGCCGTCAAGGACCGCAAGGTCACCGCCCGCCAGGTCAAGGACCGCCTCGACCGCGAGCTGATCGGCAACGTCAGCCTCCGCGTGCTGGACACCGAGCGGCCGGACGCCTGGGAGGTGCAGGGTCGCGGCGAGCTGGCGCTGGCCATCCTCGTCGAGACCATGCGCCGCGAGGGCTACGAGCTGACCGTCGGCAAGCCGCAGGTCGTGACGAAGGACGTCGACGGCAAGGTCTACGAGCCGGTCGAGCGCATGACGATCGACGTGCCCGAGGAGCACATGGGCGCGGTCACGCAGCTCATGGGCGTCCGCAAGGGCCGTATGGACAACATGTCCAACCACGGCTCCGGCTGGGTCCGCATGGAGTTCGTCGTGCCCTCGCGCGGCCTCATCGGCTTCCGGACCGAGTTCCTGACGCAGACCCGCGGCACGGGCATCGCCCACTCCATCCACGAGGGCTTCGAGCCCTGGTTCGGCACGCTCCAGACCCGTAACAACGGCTCCCTGGTCGCCGACCGCGCCGGTGCGGTCACCGCCTTCGCGATGACCAACCTCCAGGAGCGCGGTGTGCTCTTCGTGGAGCCGGGCACCGAGGTGTACGAGGGCATGATCGTCGGCGAGAACTCCCGCGCCGACGACATGGACGTCAACATCACCAAGGAGAAGAAGCTCACCAACATGCGGTCGTCCACGGCCGATGTGACCGAGTCGATCGTCCCGCCGCGCAAGCTGTCGCTGGAGCAGTCCCTGGAGTTCTGCCGCGACGACGAGTGCGTCGAGGTCACCCCGGAGGCCGTGCGCATCCGCAAGGTGAACCTGGACGCCCGCGAGCGCGCCCGCGCCGCGAGCCGCGCCAAGCACGGCTGACGCCTGCCGTCCGACGACACCGGGCACCCCGCATCGCGGGGTGCCCGGTGTCGTCGTGAAGCGGAGGGAACGCGAAGGGAAGGGTTAGGGAAAACCCTCGATTTGCCCGGGACGGCCGTCCGGAGCGCCCCGTTCGCACTACCCTGCTGCGGAAGTGCGGCGCCCTGCCCGCGCACGGGCCGTGCAACGGCCCTGCGGCGGAGGCCTCTTGAGCGCGCGACCGCCACGAGGGGCACCCTGCACGGCAGCCACGGTAGCCGCAAGCGGTTTATCTCATCCTCGCGTCCGGAATGCGGACGCCTGTTACCGATAGATGTGTAACAAGTCCGTTTCGCAGGGATCTTTCACCAAACCCTTTGTCCGGATTTTGGAAGATGTAGGCGTCAGCTGTGATCGAACCGAGACCTCGAGAGTGTGGTTCGCTCCTGGCGTTTGGCAGATAGTTAGGCGCGTAGAGCTCGGATGAACGGGTCATGCGCTGGAGGCGGCGCCGACTCACGAGCGCGGGGGCACCTGACGATTTCCGGCACCGGCGACGGGCGGTGGCGGTGGTCTGTCTGTGCTCCCTTCGCGGTGAACCAATGACTTCATAGGAGGAACCCATGCGCGGTGCCAAGAGCGCCAAGTGGGTCGCGGGGGCGATAGTCGTCGCCCTGGCCGCCACCGCCTGCGGCGGCGGCGACGACAGTGCCGGCGACGACATGAACAAGGGGAAGGCCGACCCGAACGGCATCGTCACTGCGCAGCTGAGCGAACCTCAGAACCCGCTGCAGCCGGCCAACGCCAAGGAGAGCCAGGGCAGCCGTGTCCTGCGCACGATCTTCGCCGGCCTGGTCGACTACGAGCCCGGCACCGGCAAGCTCGAGTACGTCAACGCCGAGTCGGTCACGCCGAACAAGGACGCGTCCGAGTGGACCGTCAAGCTCAAGCCGGGCTGGAAGTTCCACGACGGCACCCCGGTCACCGCCAAGTCCTACGTGGACTCCTGGAACTGGTCGGCCAACATCAAGAACAACCAGACCAACTCCAGCTGGTTCTCCGACATCGTGGGCTTCGAGGACGTGCACCCGGAGAAGGGTGAGCCGAAGTCCGACAAGATGTCGGGTCTGAAGGTCGTCGACGACAACACCTTCACGATCAAGCTGACGCAGCCGGTCTCGTACTTCGCGTACAAGCTGGGCTACGACGTGTGGGCGCCGCTGCCCGAGGCCTTCTTCAAGGACCCGAAGGCCTTCGGCGAGAAGCCGGTCGGCAACGGCCCGTACAAGTTCGTCTCCTGGGAGCACAACAAGCTCATCAAGGTCCGCAAGTTCGCGGACTACCAGGGCCCGAACAAGGCCAAGAACGGCGGCATCGACTTCAAGAACTACACGACCGCCGACGCCGCCTACTCGGACCTGCGCTCCGACAACGTGGACTGGATCGAGCAGGTCCCGACCACCGCGCTGACCAGCTACAAGACGGACCTCGGCGACCGTGCCATCGACCAGCCGTACTCGGCCGTCCAGTCGATCGTCCCGGCGTTCTACACCAAGCAGTTCAAGGACATCGACCCCAAGGTCATCCAGGGTCTGTCCATGGCGATCGACCGCCAGACGATCACCAAGACCGTCCTCCAGGGCACGCGCACCCCGGCCGACTCCTACGTCGCCCCCGGCGTCCTCGGCTACAAGAAGGGCGCGCTCGGCGACATCGTCAAGTTCGACCCGGCCCAGGCCAAGAAGCTCATCCAGGAGGGTGGCGGCGTCCCGGGCAACAAGATCCAGATCCAGTACAACGCCGACCAGGACCACAAGCCGTGGGTCGACGCGGTCTGCAACTCGATCCGCAAGTCCACCGGCGTGGAGTGCACCGGCGACCCGAAGCCGACCTTCCAGGCCGACCTCGACGCCCGTGACAACGAGCAGGTCAAGTCCATGTACCGCGGTGGCTGGGTGCTCGACTACCCGGTCAACTCGAACTTCATGCGCGACCTGTACGGGAGCACGGCGGCCGGTAACACCAGCGGCTACTCCAACAAGGAGTTCGACAAGCTGAGCTCCGAGGCGGACAAGGCCAGCTCGATCGACGAGACCGTGAAGCTGTACCAGCAGGCGGAGCAGCTCCTCGCCAAGGACATGCCGGCGATTCCGCTCTGGTTCTACAAGGTCAACAGCGGTCAGTCCAAGAACATCCTGGGCAAGATCGAGTACGGCCAGGACGGTGACCCGATCTTCGACACCGTCCAGGTCAAGCAGAAGTAAGAAGACGACCGCAGACCGGTGCCGCCTCTCCCGTCAGGGGAGCGGCGGCGCCGGTCCGTAGGCACAGGCCTCCACCTCACCCCCTCACCTGCGGTAGATGAGTGCGCAGGCCTCGCCGACCCCTCACGGCATGGAGGCGCAAGATGGGGCGCTACGCCGCCAGGCGACTGCTCCAGATGATCCCGATCTTCATCGGGACAACTCTGTTGATCTTCCTGATGGTCCACATCCTGCCGGGCGACCCGGTCCGGGCCATCTACGGGGACAAGGCTCCCGATCCCGCACAGATCGCGCAGATCAAGCGCGAGTACGGCTTCGACAAGCCCGTCCTCGAACAGTACGTCCACTACATGTGGAATCTCCTCCAGGGCGACTTCGGCAAGAACCTGGCCGGCCGTCCGGTCACCGAGCTCATGTCCGAGGCCTTCCCGGTGACGCTGCGGCTGACGCTGCTGGCCCTCACCATCGAGATCATCATCGGTGTGGGCCTCGGCGCGTGGGCCGGTCTGCGGGCCGGCAAGGCCGCCGACACCGGCGTGCTGGTCTTCACGCTGACCGTGATCTCCGTCCCGGTGTTCGTCCTCGGCTTCCTCGCCCGGTTCATCTTCGCGGACGAACTCGGCTGGCTGCCGCCCAACGTCCAGGACTCCACGGACTTCTCGCAGTTGTTCCTGCCGGCCTTCGTCCTCGCGATGCTGTCCATGGCGTACGTGGCCCGGCTGACGCGGACGACCTTCGCCGAGAACCTGCGGGCCGACTACATGCGCACCGCGCTCGCCAAGGGCCTGCCCCGGCGCCGGATCATCGGTGTCCACCTGCTGCGCAACTCGCTGATCCCCGTGGTCACCTTCGTCGGCACCGACGTCGGCGGCTTCATCGGCGGCGCGGTCATCACCGAGGGCATCTTCAACATCCAGGGTGTCGGCAACCTCCTCTACAGGGCGATCCAGACGAGCGAGGGCTCGACGGTCACGGGTGTGGTGACGGTGCTCGTCCTCGTCATCCTCCTGATCAACCTGCTCATCGACCTGCTGTACGCGGTCCTGGACCCGAGGATCCGGTATGCCTGACGTGACCAAGGCCCAGACCACCGACGCCGCGACCGTGGACGCCGTGGCCCCGCCGGCCGTCGGCGTACCCGCCGAGGAGAGCGCCAAGAAGCGCGACAGGCCGCGCTCCCTGTGGGGCGACGCCTGGTACGACCTGCGGCACCGGCCCATGTTCTGGATCTCCTCGGTGCTGCTGCTCCTGCTGCTGGTGATCGCCGCGTTCCCCGGCTGGTTCACCAGCGTCGACCCGCGTGACGGCGACCTCGTCCACCACTACCTGGGCAAGCCGCAGCTGGGGCACTTCTTCCAGCCCGACTGGTTCGGCTACGACCAGCAGGGCCGCTCCATCTACGCGCGCGTCATCCACGGCACCCGTGCCTCCATCCTCGTCGGCGTCGGAGTGACCGCCCTGGTCACCCTGCTCGGCGGTCTGCTCGGCATGCTGGCGGGTTACTTCGGCGGGTGGATCGACTCGCTGATCTCCCGGATCGTCGACATCTTCTTCGGCCTGCCGTTCCTGCTCGGCACGATGGTCGTCCTGAACGCCTTCACCGAGCGCAAGGTGTACGTGGTGATCCTGGCCCTGGCCTGCCTGGGCTGGACCTCGATCGCGCGCGTCACGCGCAGCTCCGTGATCACGGCCAAGCAGGCCGACTACGTGACGGCGGCCAGAGCACTCGGCGCCGGCACCACGCGGATCCTGTTCCGCCACGTGATGCCGAACGCCATCGCGCCGACCATCGTCGTGGCCACGATCGCCCTCGGCGGTTACATCTCCGCGGAGGCGACGCTGTCGTTCCTCGGCCTCGGCCTCAGCGACCCGACGATCTCGTGGGGCATCGACATCTCCGAGGGCAGCAAGGTGATCCGGGACAACCCGCACACGCTGCTGTTCCCCGCGGGCATGCTCAGCCTCACGGTCTTCGCGTTCATCATGCTCGGCGACGCGGTCCGCGACGCCCTTGACCCGAAGCTGCGCTGAGGAGGGCGTACGTGACCACCATCGAAGAGACCCGTGACGTGCCCGAGCCGCGAGGCTCGGCCGGGGGCGACGTCCCCCTGCTCGAAGTGCGCGATCTGCACGTCGAGTTCCACACCCGCGACGGCGTGGCCAAGGCCGTCAACGGCGTCAACTACACCGTGAGCTCCGGCGAGACCCTCGCCGTGCTCGGCGAGTCCGGCTCCGGCAAGTCCGTGACCGCCCAGGCGATCATGGGCATCCTCGACATGCCGCCCGGGCGGATCCCCCAGGGCCAGATCCTGTACCGGGGCGAGGACATGCTGACCATGTCCGGCGACGCCCGGCGCCGGATCCGGGGCAGCAAGATCGCGATGATCTTCCAGGACGCGCTGTCCTCGCTGAACCCGGTGCTGTCCGTCGGCTACCAGCTCGGCGAGATGTTCCGCGTCCACCAGGGCCTGAGCAAGAAGGACGCCAAGGCCAAGGCGATCGAGCTGATGGACCGCGTGAAGATCCCGGCCGCGAAGGAACGCGTCGGCGACTATCCGCACCAGTTCTCCGGCGGTATGCGCCAGCGCATCATGATCGCGATGGCGCTCGCCCTGGAGCCGGACCTGATCATCGCCGACGAGCCGACCACGGCCCTCGACGTGACGGTCCAGGCCCAGGTCATGGACCTGCTCGCGGAGCTCCAGCGCGAGTACAACATGGGCCTGATCCTGATCACCCACGACCTCGGCGTCGTCGCCGACGTCGCGGACAAGATCGCCGTGATGTACGCGGGCCGGATCGTGGAGACGGCCCCGGTGCACGAGCTGTACAAGCGGCCCGCGCACCCCTACACCAAGGGTCTGCTCGAGTCGATCCCGCGCCTGGACCAGAAGGGCCAGGACCTGTACGCGATCAAGGGCCTGCCGCCCAACCTGACCCGTATCCCGTCCGGTTGCGCCTTCAACCCGCGCTGCCCGCAGGCGCAGGACATCTGCCGTACGGACGTCCCGCCCCTGCACCCGGTCGCCGAGCGGGACGGCGGCGAGCTCGTCGGCCGCGGCAGCGCGTGCCACTTCTGGAAGGAGACGATCCATGGCTGACCTGGAGAAGACGGACGAGTCCATGGACGCCACTCCCAACGTGACCGGGGTCGAGACGGTCGAGGCCGCGAGCGACGAGGAGGCCGTGGCCGCCATCGAGGCCCCGGTCGAGCGCGGGGAGCCGATCCTTCAGGTGCGCAACCTGGTGAAGCACTTCCCGCTGACCCAGGGCATCCTGCTCAAGCGTCAGATCGGCGCGGTCAAGGCCGTGGACGGGGTCTCCTTCGACCTCTACCAGGGCGAGACGCTCGGCATCGTGGGCGAGTCCGGCTGCGGCAAGTCCACGGTTGCCAAGCTGCTGATGATGCTGGAGACGGCGACCGCGGGCGAGATCTTCTACAAGGGCCAGGACATCACCAAGCTGTCCGGCCGCGCCCTGAAGGCCGTACGACGCAACATCCAGATGGTGTTCCAGGACCCGTACACCTCGCTCAACCCCCGTATGACGGTGGGCGACATCATCGGGGAGCCCTTCGAGATCCACCCCGAGGTCGCCCCGAAGGGCGACCGCCGCCGCAAGGTCCAGGACCTCCTGGACGTGGTCGGCCTCAACCCGGAGTACATCCACCGCTACCCGCACCAGTTCTCGGGCGGGCAGCGCCAGCGCATCGGCATCGCCCGCGGCCTGGCACTCAACCCCGAGATCATCATCTGCGACGAGCCGGTCTCCGCGCTGGACGTGTCCGTCCAGGCGCAGGTCATCAACCTGATGGAGAAGCTCCAGGACGAGTTCAACCTGTCCTACCTCTTCATCGCGCACGACCTGTCGATCGTCCGGCACATCTCGGACCGGGTGGGTGTGATGTACCTGGGCAAGATGGCCGAGATCGGTACGGACACGGAGATCTACGAGCACCCGACCCACCCCTACACGCAGGCCCTGCTCTCCGCGGTCCCGGTCCCCGACCCGGAGTCCCGCGAGGGCCGCGAGCGCATCATCCTCAGCGGCGACGTCCCGTCCCCGGCCAACCCGCCCTCGGGCTGCCGCTTCCGCACCCGCTGCTGGAAGGCCCAGGACAAGTGCGCCCAGGAGGTCCCGCTCCTCGCGGTCCCCGAGCGCTTCAAGGGCGAGGACACCCCGGCCGCCCACGAGTCGGCCTGCCACTTCGCCGAGGAGAAGGACGTGGTCCACGCGGCCTGACCGAACCGTCCCGGTTCCCGGCATCCCCCAGGGGTGCCGGGATCCGGCGTTCGAGGCTCCCGACATGCTGCATCACATCGAACTGTGGGTTCCCGACCTGCCCCGGGCGGTCCACGAGTGGGGCTGGCTCCTGGGCTGCCTCGGCTACGACCCGTACCAGGAGTGGGAGCACGGCCGCAGCTGGCGGCTCGGCCCGACCTACCTCGTCGTGGAACAGTCACCGGCGATGAGCGCCGCCGGGCACGACCGTATGCGGCCGGGGCTCAACCACCTCGCGTTCCACGCGGGACCTGCCGCGCGGGTCGACGCACTGGCCGCCGAGGCCCCCGCGCACGGCTGGACCCCTCTCTTCCCCGACCGCTATCCGCACGCCGGTGGCCCCGGGCACTACGCGGCCTACCTCGCGAGCACCACGGCTTCGAAGTGGAGCTCGTGGCCTTCGGGAGCGCATAGCCCCGCAAACCCCCGCGAACTGCGTTAACACGCAGGCAACTTCGCCGACCCGATCCCGATATACGGACGCGTCAGGCTGAACAGCGTACGGCCGTGCGGGTGCCGTAAACGGGCCGGGGCGCGCCATGTCGCCCCGGCCCGTTGCATGCTCAGGCGCCGGTGATCCCCAGGGACCGCTTCAGGAAGTCGACCTGGAGCAGCAGCAGGTTCTCCGCGACCTGTTCCTGCGGGGTGATGTGGGTGACCCCGGACAGCGGCAGCACCTCGTGCGGGCGGCCGGCGGCCAGGAGGGCCGAGGAGAGGCGCAGGGCGTGGGCGACGACCACGTTGTCGTCGGCGAGGCCGTGCACGATCATCAGCGGGCGGTGCGGCTCGGCGGGTGAGGAGAGGCCGTCCGCCGTGACGAGGGAGCTCCTGGCGTACGCGTCCGGGTGCTCGGCCGGATCCCCCAGGTAGCGCTCCGTGTAGTGCGTGTCGTACAGGCACCAGTCCGTCACCGGCGCGCCCGCGATCCCCGCGTGGAAGACGTCCGGCCGGCGCAGCACCGCGAGGCCGGCCAGCCAGCCGCCGAAGGACCAGCCGCGGATCGCCACCCGGGTCAGGTCCAGCGGATACCTCTTCGCGAGGTCCTCCAGGACCTCCACCTGGTCGTCCAGTGACAGCGTGAAGTCGTGGTGGATCCCCTTCTCCCAGGCGGGGGAGCGGCCCGGGGTGCCCCGGCCGTCCGCGACGACCACCGCGAATCCCTGGTCCGCGAACCACTGCGAGGTGAGATGCGGGTTGTGGGCCGCGAAGACCCGCTGCCCGTGCGGCCCGCCGTACGGGTCCATGAGCACCGGCAGGGGGGTGTCATCGGCGTAGTCCCGAGGCATAAGCACGGCGCACGGGATGCGGCGTGCGCCCCCCTCGGTGAGCGTCACGCGGGGGGACATACCAGGATCTTCGGCGTACGAAGGGACGACAACCGTCGGTTTCCCGCCCCGCAGCACCCGCACTCGCGCACCTGGCCGGTCCGGCGTCGCCGAGACCAGAACCGTCACGTCCCCGGCCCGTGCCGCCGAGTGCACGCCCGGCTCCTGCGACACCCGCTCCACACCCAGCTCGTTCACCCGGTACACATGCACCTGGCCCGTCTCCGCCTCGGCGGCCTCCTCGCCCGCGGACGCGGAGATCAGCACGTCGTCGTCGGAGGCGTCGAGCACGGCCCGGACGTGCAACTGCGCTCCCGTGAGCGGCCGGTCCCCGACCGCCAGCACCCGCGCACCGCCCTCGTCCGCGATCCGGACCAACTGCCCGGCCGGACTCCAGCACGGCACCCCGGGGAAAAGATCAAGCCATGTTCGATCTTCGTCGGCGTGCACCATCCGGGTCGCGCCCGATTCCGGGTCCACCGCGAGAATCAGCTGGCTGCGCTGGTCGCGCGCCTGAACGAGCACCAACGGTGCGCCCGCCGCTGACCAGTGCACACGCGCCAGATACGGGTACCTCGCCCGGTCCCAGGCGACCTCCGTACGCACCCCGTCCAGACCGATCACGAACAGCCGTACGTCCGCGTTGCCGGTGCCCGCCGCCGGATATGCCACCCGCTGCGGCTCGCGTTCCGGATGCGCCGGGTCGGAGATCCACCACCGCCCCACCGGCGTGTCGTCCGCGCGCGCCACGAGCAGCCGGTCCGACTCCGGGGCCCACCAGAAGCCGCGCGAGCGCCCCATCTCCTCGGCCGCGATGAACTCGGCCAGTCCATATGAGACATTCTCCGACTCCGGCTCGGCAAGCGCCCGGTCGCCCTCCCCCTCGGCGCCCACCACGCGCAGCGCACCCTGTGCGACGTAGGCGACATGCCGCCCGTCGGGCGACGGACGCGGGTCGATCACCGGCCCGGGCGTGGGCAGTTCACGCGCCGTCCCGGCCCGCAGCTCGGCCGCGAATAGCCGCCCTGACAAGGCGAAAGAGGCCAACTCGACGGCCGTGTCGGTGGCGTACCCGACGATGCCGGCGCCGCCCTCCCGGCTGCGTTCACGCCGGGCGCGTTCCTCGGCCGAGAGGTCCTCCGAGGCGCCGCCCAGCAGGGCGCGCGGGTCGGCGGCCACGCGCTCCCCGCCCTCCTCCGTGTCGAGGACCCACAGCGAGTTCGCCCGGTCCGTACCGGAACCGGAGCGCAGGAACACGACACGCGAACCGTCAGGCGCCACGGTGAACGAACGCGGCGCGCCGAGCGTGAAGCGCTGGGTACGGGCGTGCCGTCGGGGAAAGGAGTCAGGCTCGGTCGTCATGCCCTGACCATATTGGCCATGCGCCCCCTTGTGCGGCCGTGCGCCGATCGATGCGCACGGACGGATAGTTATGATCAATGTCGCATAGTGGGTATGAACCTGCTGGCTGCTGTACGGATTTGATACCCCCATAGTCCGACCCCCCCCCGCGCCCTCGTGGATCTTTGGAGGTGAGCCGCCGTGGCACTCTCGATTTCGGCGGTGGTGCTGCTGGCGATCATCGTCTTCCTGCTCATCAAGAAGTCAGGACTGAAGGCCGGGCACGCGATCGTGTGCATGCTGCTCGGCTTCTACCTCGCCTCCTCGACCGTCGCTCCCACGATCAAGGAGCTGACGACCAACATCGCGGGCATGATCGGCAGCATCAAGTTCTGACGTCGCGTCTCCCGGCCGGGGACCGGCGAAGACCCGGGTCCCGGCCGGAGTCCATGCCTCGTCTGTCCCGATGCCAGGCTTTCCCGAGTCGGGTTCCGTAAGCTTGGCGGGCGGGCACGAACGAGGGGCAAGGGGACGGCGCGTGGACGACGAGAGCGTGGACAGGCGACTTCGGGAGCAGGCGAAGGCGTCCCCCAACTTCGGACGTCTCTACGGGTACCA
Organism: Streptomyces sp. DG1A-41; assembly: GCF_037055355.1. Lineage (GTDB taxonomy): Bacteria > Actinomycetota > Actinomycetes > Streptomycetales > Streptomycetaceae > Streptomyces. The sequence goes on from NZ_CP146350.1 coordinate 6,000,284, forward strand.
GCCGCTCCTCGCCATCTACGGCTCGCAGGCCGAGCTCACCGTCCTGACCAATCCGAACGCCGCCTACGTCAGCGCCGGCCAGTTCGGTGAGGTGCTGGCCGAGGAGTTCGTCACGCGGACGGGCACGCGCGTCGAAGGGACGAACCAGGTCGACCGCATCAACGCCCTCACCCGGGCCGGCGTCCTCGTCGGCTGGAGCAGGGACGCCTTCCACAAGCTGCGCCGGGGCCGCAACGACGCTGCGCACAACCACCTCTTCGACACCACCAAGGCCCTGGAAGCCCTGAAGCTGTGCTGGCAGCTGGGCGACCTCTTCGACCGGGCCATGGGCGGCACCCGCGCGGTGACCGCGTTCGTTCCGCCTACTCTGCCTGAGGAGACGCGGGAGACCGATCCCCAGGAGATCGCGGAGCTGCGTGAGGCGCTGGAAGGGCACCGGCGGACGCTCGCCGAGTCCCGCGTCAAGCTGTCTGAGGTCGGGGACCGCCTGGAAGCCGAGCGCCGGGCCCGCGCCGAGGCGGAGAAAATCATCATTAGTGCGGAACAGGCGAAGGCCACGTACACCGCGCAGATCGAGGAGTTGCAGGCACAGATCGCCGAGCTGCGGACGGCACATCAGCAGCGGTACGACGTGGAGCGTCTCAAGCCGCGCCCGGTGGCCTCCGCCGCCCGCGACGCCATCGTGGAGCGCGCCCAGCGTCCCACCCCGCTCAACGAGGTGCAGGCACGGAAGAGGATCGACGCCATGCTGTCCAAGGCGGGCTGGGTCATCCAGGACAAGGCAGACGCCAACCCGCTGGCGGGCACGGGCGTCGCGATCAGGGAGTTCACCCTCGCCACCGGCCGCGCCGACTATGTCCTCTACGTCGACGGGAAGATCGTCGGCGTCATCGAGGCCAAGCGTGAGGGCACTCCCCTGGCCGGCGCCCTCGCCCAGAACGAGCGGTACGCGGCGGGCGTGCTCAAGGAACACGCGATGGCGGTGTGGCGCCGCGACGAACCCTTCGCCTTCCGCTACGCCACCACCGGCACCGAGACGTTCTTCTTGAACCGCGTCGACCCGGACGCCCGCTCCCGCGAAGTCTTCGCGTTCCACCGCCCCGAAACCCTCGCCGCGTGGATGCGGCACGCCGACGAGCACCAGGACGCGCCCACCTTCCGGGCGGCCCTGCGCACGAGCATGCCGCTGCTGGAGACTCACGGCCTGCGCATGGCTCAGGTCGAGGCGATCACGCGCCTGGAAGACTCCCTGGCCGCCGACCAGCCGCGCGCCCTGATCCAGATGGCCACCGGTGCAGGCAAGACGTTCACGGCTGTCACCGAGGCCTACCGGCTGCTCCGGTACGCCGGCGCCCGCCGGATCCTCTTCCTCGTCGACCGCAACAACCTCGGCCGCCAGGCCCGTGCGGAGTTCGACAAGTACCGCACGCCGGACGAGAACCGGAAGCTCACCGACCTCTACAACGTCGACATGCTGGGCCGAGGAGGTCTCCAGGCGACGTCGTCGGTCGTCATCTCGACGATTCAGCGGATGTACTCGCTCCTCAAGGGAGAGCAGTTGTCCGAGGGGGCGGAGACTGAGGACCGCGAGGACGAGGCAGCGTCGCCCCTGGACGATTCCTACGTGACGGACGAGCCGATCACCGTCGAATACAACGCCGATGTCCCGATCGAGTCCTTCGACGTGATCGTCATCGACGAGTGCCACCGCTCCATCTACGGCCTGTGGCGCGGCGTCCTGGAGTACTTCGACGCCCACCTCGTGGGTCTCACCGCCACGCCCACGCGTCAGACCAAGGGCTTCTTCGACCACAACGAGGTCTCCCGTTACACCTACGAACAGGCGGTCGCCGACGGCGTCAACGTCGACTTCGATATCGCGCGCATCGTGACCGACCTGCGGGAAGAGGGCGTCGTCGCGAGGATCGAGGCGGGGACGACGGTACGGATCCGCGACCGGCAGACCCGCAGCCAGCGCTACGAGGAACTGGACGAGGACTTCACTTACACCGCACCGCAGATCGGCCGCACGGTCATCACGGAGGACGAGGTCCGTGCCGTGCTGACGACCTACCGGGACAACTGGCAGCGGTGGTTCCCCGAACGGGCCGAAGTCCCCAAAACCCTGATCTTTGCGGGCCCGTACGACGATCACGCCGACGAGGTGCTCAAGCAGGTCAAGCAGATCTTCGGCCGGGGCGACGACTTCGCCAAGAAGATCACCTACAAGTCCCGCGACAACGGCGACGACCCCGAGGCCCTCATCAACGACCTGCGCAACTCGCCCCGGCTGCGGATCGCCGTCACCGTCGACATGATCGCCACGGGTACGGACGTGAAGCCGCTGGAGTGCGTGATTTTCCTGCGTCCGGTGAAAAGCCCGGTGATGTTCGAGCAGATGAAAGGGCGCGGCGCCCGTTCCATCGACGCGGACGAACTGAAGGCGGTCACCCCGGAGGCGGCGCCCGATCTGAAGAAGGACCGTTTCGTCCTCGTCGACGCGGTCGGAGTCACCGACTCCCCACTCGTGGACGCCCGGCCGCTGATCCCGGCGGGCGCGCATCGCGGCATCCCGCTGGCCAAGCTCCTCGACAAGGCGGGCACGCGGTCCCTGACGGCCGACGAGGCGGAGGTCTTGGCCCGCCGCCTGGCCCGCATCGACCGCCAGCTCGGCAAGGAGGAAAGGGACCTGATTACCCAGACCTCCGAGGGCGTGAGCCTCGCCGACCTGGCCCGCCGCATCACGGACGCGGTGGACGTCGACACCCAGGACCGGGCCCGGCACGAGGGCGGTCCCGAGCTCGCGGAGAAGCTCGTCCAGGACGCAGTGGCCCCACTCACCGCCCGCCCCGCACTGCGCAAGCTGATCCTGGAGATCCGTCACCAGCAGGACCTGACCTACGACGAGACGACCGAGGTCAAGGTCACCGAGCTGCGCGAGATTCCGATGGAGGAGCGTGCGCAGAAGGAGCTGTCCGAGTGGAACGAACTGCTGGAGAAGGAGCAGCGGGACGAGAACGCGGCGATACAGGTCGCACTGGGGAGCGGGGCGCGGCTCGCTCCCGGTGAGGCGCGGGCCGCGCTGAAGGAACTCGCCGGCCGCATCAAGGCGACGAAGCGTTCATGGACGACGGCGGTCCTGTGGGACTACTACGAGCAGGTCGGCAAGGCGGCAGCCAGTCCGGGCAAGGAGGCGGGCCTCGGTGACCTGGTGCGGCTCATCCGCTATGAGCTGGGCGCGGACGACGAGCTGAGGCCGTACCGTACGGTGGTCGAGGAGCGCTTCGAGGGCTGGCTGCTGCGGCAGCGGCAGGCGGGGGTGGAGTTCACCGAGGATCAGCTGTGGTGGCTGGAGCGGATAAAGAACGCCATTGCCGTCGATGTCGGCATAGAGCCGGGGGACTTCGGCCACGCGCCCTTCTCGGAGCGCGGTGGAGGCCGGGGCTTCATGCAGGCGTTCGGGGACAAGGACCGGGCGTTGGAACTGTTGGATGAGCTGAATCAGGAACTGGCTTGAGCGAGAACGGCGGCGTGGACGGGGAGAGGGAACTTCCGGCGGGGTGGGCTTGGGCCAAGCTGGGGGAGATCGCTGATACGTCGCTCGGCAAGATGCTGGACAAGAAGCAGTCCACTGGTGAGAATCCGACGCCATACTTGCGCAACGTCAATGTTCAGTGGGGTGAGATTGACACCGTCGACCTCTTGACGATGGACATCGAACCTGATGACCTCGACCGCTTCACGGTTTCCAAGGGTGACTTGGTGGTCTGCGAGGGCGGGGAGATCGGACGTTGCGCTATCTGGAACCGGGAAGAGCCCATTGCATATCAGAAGGCCCTGCATCGGGTGCGGGCGTCAGAGGCGCTAGACACCCGCTACCTGCGCTACTACCTGGAATACGCGGCATCTTCTGGGAAGCTGGCGAGGTTCGCTACAGGGAGCACTATCAAGCACCTGCCGCAACAGCGACTGCGTGAAGTTCCGGTTCCTGTGCCACCGCTCGCCGAGCAGCACCGGATCGTCGAAGCACTGGAAGAGCAGCTGTCGCGGCTTGATAAGGCGAAGGCTCAAGTCAAGGTGATCGATGTCAGGGCGGAGAAGCTTGTTGCCCGCTGTATCGACGACCTGGCCTTGGGGGAAGGTTGGAGGAATCGCGAGCCGCTGACTGCGGACTCTTTGCTGCAACTCGGCCCCTCCAAGACAAATAGGATTCGGTACGAAGCTCTTCCGCAGTTGCCGCCGGAGTGGAGATGGCGAAGGGCCGAAGAGGTGTGCGTGAAGATTTTTTGCGGTTCGACACCCAAAGCGCACCTCATGCACCCTGGTTCCGGGGATGTGCCATTCCTCAAGGTTTACAATATCGCAAGGAAGGGTGGTATTGACTTTTCCGTTAACCCAACCTTTGTTGACGTTGAGACGCATGAAGGCTTGCTAAAGCGATCATGCGTGAAGCCTGGAGACGTTGTAACGAATATCGTCGGACCGCCACTGGGGAAGACGGCTCTGATTCCGGCAATATATCCGGAGTGGAATATCAATCAGGCGATTGTTGCCTTCCGTGGGGATGATTCAGTAACTCCGGATTGGCTGGCCTTGGTGCTGAGATCGTCCAAGATCTTGGGTATGCTCCAGTCCACAGCCAAGGCAACAGCCGGTCAGTTTAACGTGGCGCTATCAACGTGCCGTGACCTGCCCATTCCTGTTCCACCAGCAGTAGTGCAGCAGGAGGTCGCGGCGCGTGCGCAGGAACTCGTAGAAGGAATCGAGCGTCTGGGGCTAACTGTCTCCGCAGCGCACTGTCGAGCGGATCTCCTGCACCGCGCTGTATTGCGCAAGGCTTTCAGTGGTGACCTCGTGCCGCAAAATCCCGAAGACGAACCAGCCGCTGTGCTCCTAGCGTCAATTGCTGACGAGTATGCGGCGAAGCCGAAGGGCAAGCGTCCGCGCAAGGCCACGGATAGGAAGCTGGCCAAGGCACCTGCACCCCGCGCTGCCGAAGACCGCCGTATCCCCGAATCAACCCCCGCCCCAGCCCTCGCCGTACAGCAGGAGTTCGAGCTGTGACCGCCCCAGTAGACGCCCAGCAGCCCGCCCCTGAGCCGGTCAAGACGGCCAAGGCGGTCGCCCAGACCAACACACTCGTCGCCAAGCTCTGGAACTACTGCAACGTCCTCCGGGACAACGGCATGTCCACCATTGAGTACGTCGAGCAGCTCTCCTACCTGCTCTTCCTCAAGATGGTCGACGAGATGGAGAACGACCCCTGGGACGGGCGGGACATGAGCGCCATCGTCCCTGCCGAGTACAACTGGCAGTCCCTCGTCACCAAGCGCGGCCCCGAACTCGAACTGCACTACCGGGCCGTCCTGGAACACCTGGGCCGTCGCCCCGACACCACCATCGGGACGATCTTCGCCGACGCCCAGAACCGGATCACCAAGCCCGCCCTCCTCGAAAAGCTGGTCGTCGACCTGATCGGCCGCGAGGACTGGATGGTCACGGGCACGGACCTCAAGGGTGACGCCTACGAGGGGTTGCTCGCCAAGGGCGCCTCGGACACCAAGACCGGCGCCGGCCAGTACTTCACGCCCCGGCCCCTCATCGACGCCATGGTCGACGTCATGCAGCCCGGTCCGGAGGACACGATTACCGACCCGGCCTGCGGCACCGGCGGCTTCCTCATCGCGGCCCACGCATACATCCGCGATCACCACATGAAGACCATGTCGCTGGACGACCGCAAGGCCTACGACGAGGGTCGCAAGATCTGGGGCAACGAACTCGTCACCGGCACCGCCCGCCTCGCCGCGATGAACATGCTCCTCCACGGCATCGGAAAGAGCGACGGCCCGAGCCTGATCACCGTCGGTGACGCCCTCGCCGACAAGCCCAGCGGCAAGCACGCCACTCTCGTCCTAGCGAACCCTCCCTTCGGCCGCAAGTCCGCGATCACCGTGATCGGCCAGGACGGCGACGTCGAGAAGGAGGACATCCAGTACGACCGTGACGACTTCACCGCCACCACCACGAACAAGCAGCTCAACTTCCTGCAACACATCATGTCGCTCACGGCGGTCGGCGGACGTGCCGCCGTCGTCCTGCCGGACAATGTCCTCTTCGAGGGCGGCGCAGGTGAGAGGGTCCGCCGCAAGCTGCTGGACGAGTTCGACCTGCACACCATCCTGAGGCTGCCCACCGGCATCTTCTATGCGGGCGGCGTCAAGGCCAACGTCCTCTTCTTCGAGAAGAAGCCCCCGCGCGCCGACGGCAAGCCCCACACCACCGAAACGTGGGTCTACGACTTCCGCACCGGCCAGCACTTCACGCTCAAGCAGCGCCCGCTCACCCGCGCCCACCTGGACGACTTCGTGGCGGCCTACCGACCGGGTGAGCCCCGCTCCTCCCGCGTCGAGTCGGAGAACGAGAACGAGCCGTTCAAGAAGTTCACCTACGAGGAACTGATCGCCCGCGACAAGGTCAACCTCGACATCACGTGGATGAAGGACCCTGCCCTCGACGACGCTGACAGCGGCCTGTCGCCCGAGGTGATCGCCGAGGAGATCGTCCGTGACCTCCAGTCCGCCCTGAACGAGTTCACGGCCATCGCCCGTTCCCTGGGTGGTGACGTGGACGTACCGGAGGTCGAGGTCGAGTAGCCGTTCAGCCCTTGGACGCGTACGTCACGAAGTCGGCCCATGCCACGGGTGAGAGCTGGAGGCGGGGGCCGACAGTGTGCTTGGAGTCCCGGACGTGGATGGTGGTCGGGGTGTTGGCGACCTCGACACAGTCGTTCGGGTTGCTGGTGTCGCTGTAGCTGCTCTTGAACCACACGAGTTCGGAAACGTCGTCGGCGGAGGCCTTGCGGATCATGTCTCTCCCAGCAGTTGCTCGATGAAAGCCTTTGACTCCCGTGCGGTCAGAGCCTCGGCCCGGATGATGCCATAGCGCAGTTCGAGGATTCGCACCTGCCTCGGGTCGTGGACGGGGCGGCCGTTGAACTCGTCGTCCATACGTCCAAACGCCGTCCCGTCACCGAACTTCAACACCTGGATCCGTCCTCCTGAACCAGGGTGGTCCCAGCGGTCCATCGGCATCACCTGAATTTCGACGTTCCGCAACTGGCCGACTTCCAGGAGGTGTTCAAGCTGCTTGCGCTGCACCATCTTGCCCCCGATCGGGCGCCGCAGTGTCGTCTCTTCCAGGACGAAGCTGAGCTCGGGGCCCGGTGAGCGCTCATAGATCGCCTTTCTGGCCATGCGCGCGGCCAACGCCTTCTCCAACTGCTCGTCCGGGGGCGTGGGGCGGCGCGTCATCAGCAGTGCCCGCGCGAACTCCCTTGTCTGAAGAAGGCCGTGCAGGGCGTGGCTGCCGTACGAGAGCAGCTCGACCGCCTTTGCCTCCAGGTCGGCCAAGTCCCGCACCTTCTTCGGGTACCGAACCTTCTTCACGTCCTCCTTCATCGCCGAGAGCAGCCCACCAGCGCCCAACACCTCGTCGGCCATGTCCAGATACTCGGGCTGTGGGATCCGCTTCCCGGCCTCGATCTTGTACACCATGTCCTCGCCGTACCCCACCGCCTCCCCGAACTCGGCAGCCCGCATCCCCACGGCCTCCCGCCGCAGCTTCAGCTGCCGCCCAACGGTCGCGATGACCGCCAGCCCCCATTCGTCATCCGGATCCACCTCCCAACCCGGTTCGTCCGCCTCGGTCTTGAGCCGCCTTACCTCACCGTCCACCGACATGCTGTGCCCCTCCGTCGTACGGCCTTACTGACCCGCCTCGTACCCTTCCAGCCCGTTCCGACAGGCCCGGACACCACCGGACAAGCCGCGGGCAGTCACCGTACGCAACGGCGTCGTCACTGTTCACGGTAAGTGCACTCCGCCACGCTGAGTGACGTGAATCAAGAAACCGCCACCCCCGAAATTCAACTCGGCACACCGATCCGCAATTTCAGCGTTCAGTTGTCACCCACGCGCCGCGGAGCCCGCCTCGCCCGACTGCTCGCCACCGAGCAGCTCCGCTCCTGGAGCCTCCCCTTGGACCCGGCGGCGCACATCGTGGCCGAGCTCGCCGCCAACGCCGCCGCGCACAGCCGTGTCACTGGACGGGACTTCCGGCTCACCCTCTACGTCGTCGGCGACACCTTGCGCATTGAGGTCACCGACACTCGGGGTGACCGCCTCCCGCGGTTGCAACACTCCACCCCGCATGCCGAGGCCGGCCGAGGCCTCGTCCTCGTCGACGCGCTCGCAGACCGCTGGGGCACGGCCCCTGGGCCGTACCCGCGTAAGACGGTGTGGGCCGAGTGCGAAGTCGGTCCGCCACCGGAACCCGCCTGCCCGTGCCCCGTGCCACGACGGTGAGAAGAAGCTCACCTACCCCGCCCCTGCCGCCCGCAGCTCACACCCTCACCGACCCCCGCCGGGGCGGAAGAGCCGTGACTCCGCATGGCCGAAACGCATGCGCACCGTTGAACGCATCTGAGATGCCCCAGAAGATGGTCACGAGCGCCCTGCCTCACCGATCCACGGGGGTCCGGGACGAATGACACGGTGCCGGCGTTTAGAGGTCGGTGGGAGCGGAGGCTGAGCGGGTGCTGGCGGGTGGCGGCGCGGTCGTGAGCGGTGGCCGATGAGGAACCGTATGCAGGTCGCGCTTCAGATCATGCTGGCGCTGGTCGCCTGCTTGCTCGGGATCGCTACCAACTACGCGACCAGTACCGATGATGTCCCTTGGGCGATGGCGGCGATTCAGCGGTTCTCCGTTCCGGCCATCGGAGTGCTGATCGTGGCACTTGTGATCGGGCAGGTCGTTGTCTACCGGCTGGAGAACCCCGCACCGCCTCGGGTCGAGTGGCCGCGTGACCGGGTTCCGTACCCGGGCCTCGACGCCTTCGACGAGGACGAGGCGCCCGTCTATTTCGGCAGGGAGGCACAGGCGGCCGAACTGACGCGCAGGCTGCACGCCACCGCGACCCACCCCGCTGATCGGTTCCTGTTGCTGGTCGGGGCGTCCGGAAGCGGAAAGTCCTCGCTGGTCAGGGCAGGGGTGATGCCTCGGCTTCGGGAGCGCCGCTGGACCGTCGTACCGGCCTTCGCTCCCGGACCCAGCCCGCTGGGCGCCCTCGCGGGTGCGTTGGCGGCCGTCGCCGACGGGCCGGAACCGGCGAGTGCCGTACTGCGCAGGCTGCGTCAAGGGCCGGACGCGCTGCGAGCCGAGCTGTCGCGGCTGCGTGGCGGCCGGTTCCGACGGGTGCTCCTCGTGGTCGACCAGTTCGAAGAGGTCGTCACCCTGGCGGGGGAGCGGGAACGCGTCCAGTTCCTCGAAGCGTTGCGGACCTGTGTGGAACAGGATCCGGCGGTGCGCGTGCTGGCCACCCTCAGGGTGGATCTGCTCGGCAGACTTCTCGGCACCGGACAGGCGGAGCTCTTCCAGCACCCCGTCGTCATCGGCACATTGGGCAGAGCGCAACTTGTCGAAGTCGTGGAGCGACCGGGGGCCCTCGTCGGGCTCGGCTTCGAGGCCGGAGTCGTCGACTCCATCGTGAGCGAGACCGGGACGGACGACGCACTTCCGCTGCTCGCCTATCTCCTCCAAGAGCTGTACCTCGCCTCCGGCCCTGGCGGGACGGTGACCGAGGAGCTGTACCGGCGGCTCGGCGGAGTGCCTGGCGCGCTGGCGCGGCAGGCAGACAACACCGTGACCGGGCTCGGTGCAGGCGTGGGCGTCGACGCCGTCCTCCGGGTTCTGCTCCGGTTCGTCACTGTCGAGGGGCAGGAGGTGGCTCGCCGCCATGTACCGCTGTCCGAACTCGACGGACAGGACCGCCATGTCGTCGATGCCTTCGTAGAGGCGCGGCTGCTGCGCACCGACATCACGCACGGCGGCTCCACAACCACCAGTGAGCCCTACGCACAGGTGACGCACGAGGCCCTGTTCCGCCAGTGGGCCCCGTTACGGCAGGAGGTCGAGGCGCGTGCCGAACGACTCCGCGAGCGCGCTGAACTGGAACGGTGGGCGGCCGACTGGGAGCGGGCCGGACGCAGCGACGACTACCTGCTCACCGGGGAACGCCTCAGCGCGGCCCGGCGCTGGCTGGAAGCACTGGAGGAATCCGGGCAGGCGTCCCCACCCGCCCGCGCACTCGTCGAGTCCTCGCAATGCCGCGACCTGACCTTCCTCAGCCGCGTCTCCGACAGCATCGGTCGGCAGGTTCTCCTGAGCGCGGAGGACGAACCGGAGCGTTCCCTGCTGCTGTCGCTCGCCGCGCTCGGCGAATGCACACCCACGCCCTCGGCCAGACGCGGGCTGATGGCGGCGCTGGCGGCAAGTCACGTCCGTGCCCGGCTCGACGGACACACCGACACAGTCCGGCACATCGCCTGGTCCCCCGACGGGCGCATGCTGGCCACGGCGTCCAGGGACGGCACAGCCCGCGTTCACGACGCACCGTCCGGACGCACCCGGCTGGTGCTGCCGTGCGACGGCGTCATGGTCGAGTCCGTTGCCTGGTCGCCGGACTCGACGAGAGTGGCAACCGCCGGCCGTGACCGAGTCGTACGGATCTGGGATGCCGCCTCGGGAGATCCGGTCCGGCTGCTCACCGGAGCTGGGGACCTCAGCAGACAGGTCGCCTGGTCGCCGGATGGCCGGCACGTCGCGGCGAGCTCCAAGGACCGGATCGTCCGGGTCTGGGAGGCCGATAGCGGTCGGGTCGTGTACGAACTGCACGGGCACAGCGATGACGTGTGGGGTGTGGCCTGGGCGCCGGGTGGCGATCGCCTCGCCTCCGCCTCCCACGATCAGACCGCGATCGTGTGGGACCTGACGACCGGGACGGCGGCCACCACACTCACCGGGCACTCGGACTTCGTCGAGGGCATCACCTGGTCACCCGACGGACGGCACATCGCCACCGGCTCCGGGGACCACACCGCCCGCCTCTGGAATGCCAGGACCGGCGACCTGCGCCTGTTGCTGCGAGGACACACCGACTACGTGTGGAACCTGGCCTGGTCGCCAGACGGTCGGATGCTGGCCAGCGCCTCCTCGGACCGCACCGTGCGCATCGTCGACACCGAGGACGCCAAGGTCCTGGCCGTGCTGCGGGGCCACGCGGACACCGTGTGGGGCGTCACATGGTCGCCCTGCGGGACCATGCTCGCCACCAGCTCCACCGACGGCACTGGCATGGTCTGGGACCTGCGCCCGCGTGGTGCCGAGGTCGTACTGGCCGATGGACACCGAGGCCCGGTGAACCGTGCCGCGTGGTCCAGCGATGGCGACCGTTTCGCCACGGCCTCGGACGACGGCACCGTACGGGTGTGGGACGCGGTGACCGGCGCTCCGGCCGGACCGGTGATCGAGCGCGAGGACCGGGTCTGGTCTGTCGCCTGGGCTCCACAGGGGGAACGGCTCGCGTTCAGTACGAACGACGGACTGTTTTGGATAGTCGACGGGCGCGGCAGCACGCTGTTCGAGCGAAACGGCGAGGTCATCGAAGGGTGCGCATGGTCTCCGAACGGCGGCCGGATCGCCACCGGTGGCCACGACGGTGCCGTGCGCGTCCTGTCCGCGCCGGACGGGACCGAGCTGCTGAAACTCACGGAACATCAGGACTGGGTGGGACGCGTGGCTTGGTCGCCGAGCGGTCGTCTGCTCGCCAGCTGCTCCGACGACCGTACGTGTCGACTGTGGGACATCAGGGAGGGGCGGCAGTTCACGGTGCTGCGCGGCCACGACAACTACGTGGAGGACGCGGCCTGGTCTCCGGACGAGACAAGGATCGCCACCGCTTCCGGAGACTGGACCGCTGCTGTGTGGGACGTGGCCACCGGGCGACGCATCGAGGTACTCAAGGGGCACGAAGGACGGCTTCGCGCCGTCGCCTGGTCACCCGACGGCCTGCACATCGCCACGGGCGCCGACGACCGAACTGTACGGGTCTGGTCCGCCACGACCCTTGAAGAGGTCGCCGTCGTAGGTGTGCACCAGGACAAGGTGCTCTCCGTGGCCTGGTCCCCGGACGGCACGCGGCTGCTCACGGCATCAGCCGATGGGACGGCGCGGGTATGGAAGGCGGAGCCCGACTACGACCGGCTGGAGGCCGCTGCCCGGGGGAGGGTTTTCCGTACCCTCACCCACGAGGAACGGCGGCAGCACCTGCTGCCGCTCGACCCTATGTGACGTAGTGATCAGTAGGCCAGCTCGACCGCGCGTTCTTCGGTGCGGACGAGGTAGTCGTCCGGGTTCAGGTCCATCGCTTCGCGCTCGGGCGACGACCAGTACAGCGCGTTGCGCTCGGCGAAGGTCTCCGAGCCCTCGTAGGAGATCAGCCAGAGGAACTGATTGAGCTCACGGTCCACCCACGCTCCTCCGATCGTGAACCCCAACTCCAGTCGCAGCGGGACGATTTCCTCCCGCCACCGCTGCACCCACTCGTCGAGCAGGCCGTCCCGGACCGTGTACGTACGCAGTTGTGTGGTCTTCGGCATGGCAGACATCCTCTCCGAGCGGCGAAGCCGGTGTGCCGCCGGAACCCGAAAGCTCGTGCTTCGGCGAAAGGGGCACTCTCTTTTCCCAAGAACCACGGCGGTGAAAGTACCTCACCAAACCCCACCCCTCCCGCCCGCGACGGCCGCTCACCCGCGCGAGTGAACATCGGCAACTCGACTGGATTCCCAGCCCCTTGCTGGCTCTACGCTCGGCGCAACACAACCACAGACATGCGACGGCCCCCGCCGGGACGGCAATCCCAGTGCGAGGGCCTGACCACCGAGGAAGGTAACAGCTTCCCGATGGGTACCCAGAACCCTAGCGTGCCCCCGCACGCCCAGGCCCGCGTTGCGGGCAACAAGCACTCGAATCGGCGGCCTGGCGGGGCCCACCGCACCGGCGGGCTCCAGCACGACAACACCCGCCACACCACCCGCTTCACGGTGATCGGCAACCACCTGGCTCAGCACAAGGAGCTCTCACTTCTTGCCATCGGGCTCGGCACGCACCTCCAGTCGCTGCCGAAGGGCGCCCCGGCCGACATCAAGACACTCGCCGCCCGGTTCCCCGAGGGAGCCACCCGGATCGCCGCCGCCCTGCGCGAACTGGAGGCTCACGGCTACCTGCGCCGCGAACGCGTCCGCACTTCCACCGGCCGCATCGTGACCCGCACGATCTCGTGCAATCAGCCGGCGGCGGCCCGCCACCGCCCCGAGACTCACGGCCACCCCGAGGCCCGAGCCGCAGCGGCACCGCAGCAGCGTGAGGCATGTGAGGAAACCAGGGCGCACCCCACGCGGGCGGCGCGTGAGAAACGGACGCCCCGCAAGCCACTCCCCGCCGTACCGAGCCCCGCGTACCCAGCCCCCGCGCTGTTTCAAGCCGCCACCGACCTCCTCGCGGACCTCCACCGCCACGACCCCCGACTGCTCCTGTCCACCTGCGACACCGCCCACCTGGCCCCCGGCGTTGCCGCCTGGCTGGAGCGGGACGTCGCCCCCGCAGCCGTACGCCGCGCCCTGAGCACCGACCTGCCGCCCGAGGGCGTGCGCCGCCCCGCCGCCCTCCTGGCCCACCGCCTCGTCGCCCAGCTCCCGCCCCCGGCTCCGTTCCGGGCGCCGGCCGTCGCGACGCCGCCACCGGCACGACACCCGATGCAGAACTGCGACGGCTGCGACCGCGGATTCCGCGCTCCCCGCCCCGGCCGCTGCCGCGACTGCCGCTCCGACCCCCGGGAGGCCGCCTAGCATGAACGTGACGATCCTTGCCCCTGGGCACAGACGACGAGGAGCGAGCGCCATGACCATCGCACCCGGCAACGCGCGGCGGGACGGCTCCCATCTGTACCGGGCCATGAGGGATGTCGTGCAGTCAATGGACGACACCCTTCCCGGGAAGTTCGAAGTCACCAAGGAAGGGATCGTGCACGACATGATGTCGCCGGGAGGCCCGCACGAGGTCACGGCCGCACACGTCAGCCGCCGTCTGGAGAGGGTCATGCCGGACGAGCTGCTGGCCCACAACGGCACGCCCGACGTGGAAGACGTGCCCGAGGGCATCATGCGGCACCCGGATGTGATGGTGATCGCCTGGGCAGACCTCGACGTCGAAGGCTCCGTCGACCCCCGTACGGTCGTCGCCGCCATCGAGATCGTCTCCCGGTCCAACCCGGAGAACGACTGGGTGGGCAAGATGCGGGACTACCCGCTGATCGGCATCCCGATCTACGTGATTTTCGATCCCCGTACCGGCAGCGGTGCCGTCTTCACCGACATCCATTCCACGCCGGAGGGCCCCCGCTACGCGGTGCGCAAGAACTTCGTCTACGGCGAGGACGTCACCATCGGTGAGTGGACCATCCCTACGAGCGGCTTGCCGCGCTACCAGGACGACGGGGTGGATGAGGACGAGTCGCGAGGGGCGTGATCCGGAAACGGAAGGGACAGTTTCGGTCACCTTCGCCCGTGTCACACGTCCTGTCTTGACCCGCCCCCCGGCGACTCCGCGATCGTGCTGGTGAAGATCGTGGCGAAGAGTGATCGTGGGGTTGTGCATGGCTGTTTCCAGACCGCAGACGCGTCAGTTCGAGGCGTTCATGACGAACCTGTCGTACGCCCGGCGCATGGTCGAGGCAGGCCGGATGCTCACGCCCTTCCGGTCGCCCACGATCGACATCGACGACTTCTACCGGGCGGCCTGGGTACAGGCCGTCGCCGCCATCGACCACTGGCTGCACGAGGAGGTGCTGCGCAGGGTGGCCGAACTGACGGCCAAGGACAGCCCGGAGATGCCACCCCAGCTGCGGAGGTACGAACTGCCGCTGCACCGGGTCGAGGCGGTACGGCGGGGTGACGTCACGCTCTCCGAGGCCGTCGCGGAGCACCTGCGCGAGAAGCTCGCCGTACAGGCACTCCAGCACCCCGGGAAGATCTCCGAAGTGCTCAAGCTCGTGACGGAGAAGAAAGTCTGGTACGAGGCGGCGGGATGCATCAACCAGCACTTCTTCCAGGGGCGGACCACATTCGACGAGAAGAAGCTCCGCAGCCGATACCTGGAGATCACCCAGCGCCGCAACAAGATCGCGCACGACGCCGACTTGATCGACGGCGATCTCAAGCAGCGCCGTCCGATCGACGAGGCCGAGGTGACGGACGCCATCGACTGGATTGAGCGGATCGCTCTGGCCATTGCTTACGTGCTCGACGGCGAGGGTTGACGGGCCGGGGCGCGACGAACAGCGGTCCGGTGCCTCGTAGGGTGGTTCCATGACGGAACTGCCCGACCGGCGTCTGCTGCTGGTGCACGCGCACCCGGACGACGAGTCGATCAACAACGGCGCGACCATGGCCAGGTACGCGGCCGAGGGTGCCCACGTCACCCTCGTCACCTGCACCCTCGGCGAACGCGGCGAGGTCATCCCGCCCGAGCTCGCGCACCTGACCGGCCCCGCCCTGGGCCGGCACCGCCGCCAGGAGCTCACCGCCGCCATGGCCGAGCTCGGCGTCCGGGACGTCCGCCTGCTCGGCGGCGCCGGACACTACAGCGACTCCGGAATGATGGGCCTGCCCGACAACGACGACCCCGCCTGCTTCTGGCAGGCCGACGTCGACGAGGCCGCCGCGCACCTCGTCGAGGTGATCCGCGAGGTACGCCCCCAGGTCCTCGTCACCTACGACGACAACGGCGGCTACGGCCACCCCGACCACATCCAGGCCCACCGCGTCGCCATGCGGGCCGCCGAGCTGTCCGCCGAAGGCCAGGCCGATCCCGAAGATCTACTGGAACCGGGCCCCCCGGTCCGTTGTGGAGCAGTCCTTCGCCCGGCTCCGGGAGGAGCTGCCCGGCCTCCCCTTCACCAAGGCGGCCGACGTCGACGACGTGCCGGGCGTCGTGGCCGACGAGCGGATCACCGCCGCGGTCGACGGCACGGCGTACGCCGCCGCCAAGGCCGCCGCAATGCGCGCCCACGCCACCCAGATCACCGTGGCCGGGCCGTACTTCGCGCTGTCCAACGAACTCGCCCAGCCGATCCTCACGACCGAGTACTACGAGCTGGTGCGGGGCGAGCGGGGCTCCGGCGAGCGGGAGACGGACCTGTTCGCCGGTGTCGAGGAGGTCTCATGAGCGACCGGAGTCCGATGCTCGCCCAGCCGATGCGGCCGCCCTCCGCCGGACGGATCGCCGCCTGTGCGGGGTTCTTCCTGCTCGGGGCCGTGGTCGGCGCGGCCGGGGCGCTGGTGCAGCCCGGGTGGTTCCCGGGCGGGCTGCTGCTCGCCCTCGCCGGTGAGGCCGGGCTCGTCCTCGGTGCCGCGCGCGTCACCCGCGGGCGGTCCGGGGGTGTCGCGGCCGCCGCCGGCTGGATGCTCGCCGTCGTCCTGCTCACCGCCAGCCGCCCGGAGGGCGACTTCCTCTTCGCGGCGGGAGGCGGCTCCTATCTCTTCCTGCTCGGGGGCATCGGCGTAGCTGTGATCTGCGCCACCCTCGCCCCGGGGCGGCAACCGGACGGTGACCCCGTCCGACTTGGCAAGTGACGTACCACTTCGCCAGGACGCGCCCGTGGGGGTCCGGTGTGAGTTTCCCCAGCGGTCCTGGGATACGGGTGAGAAGTGGCCAGTATGGTGGTGCGCGCCGCCGAGCCGCCCGCGTGAGGTTGTGTCGGGCGGCGGAGCCAACCGGGAGAACCTGCCTTGAGTCGTGAAACTGACACTCCGTCCTCCGGGCCCAACGGGCGCGGCGGAGCCGCCTACCCGTCGGGTACGCCGCCGTACGGGACCCCGACGGTCTCCGACGGCGGTACGGAAGCGGGCCGTTCGGCCACGCGGCCGGAGGAACGCAAGACCGAGACCACGCTGACGACCCGGATCCGGATCAACATCCCCGGGTCACGGCCCATTCCGCCGGTGGTGGTGCGCAAGCCCGTCGCGGATGCGGAGGGCTCGGGCGACGCCGTGACCGGTACCGGCGCCGGTGCGGGCAACGACGCCACGGCTCCGGGCGCCGTCACGCCCAGGGGCACCGGCACGGTCGAGCCTCCTGCCCAGTCAGCCCAGTCAGCCCAGTCCGCCGAGGACAAGCCGACCAGCGACTGGTTCGCGCCCCGCAAGTCCGGCTCGGGCAAGGCCGGTCAGGGAAGCGGCTCCACCAACGGGGCCGGTCTGCCGGGCGGTTCGGGTCCGGTGGCGGGTGGTTCCGGTGCGGGTGGTCCGGGTGCCGGTGGTACCGGTGCCGGGCGGCCCGGAGGCGTGGTCGGTTCCATGAGCAGGCCGGGCGGCTCCCGGTCCGGCGGCACGAACGGTGCGGGGCTCCCCGGTGGCGCGACCGGCGGCCCCGTCGCGCCCGGGCACGGTGGCGGCACGGGTTCCTTCGACGTCACCGAGGCACTGGCGGCGGGCCCGCTCGGCAACGGTTCGCGTCCCGCCCCGGGCAGTGACGGTGGCGAAACGCGCCGCGACGACCTGCCGTACTTCTCGGAGAACGACCGCCTCGGCGGCCAGGGCGGCTACGGCGGACAGAACGGTCAGGGCGCATCCGACGGCTTCGGCGACGCGGGCGGGCCCGGCGGCACCGGCACACAGGGCCCGGCCTGCCCGACCGCCGGTCCGGTGACCGGGGACGGTCCGATGATCCCACCGGCGGGCGGCCCGGGCGGCTTCAACGAGCCGGGCGGGCCCGGCGGACATGGCGCTTTCGATGAGCCGGGTGGCCCTGGTGGCCCCGGCGCGTTCAACGAGTCTGGTCGCTCCGGCGGCCCCCGCGCCTTCAACGAGCCGGGTGGCCCTGGCGCTCCCGGCGGCTTCGACCAGCCCGGCCGCTCCGGTGGTTTCGGCAGCTTCAGCGAGCCGGGCAGGCCCGGTGGCCCCGGTGCCTTCGACGAGCCCGGCCCCCCCGGCGGCCCCGGTGCCTTCAACGACCCCGGCCGACCGGGCGGCCTCGGCGCACCCGCCGGTCCCGGAGCCATAGGCGGCCCCGCCGGCACGGGCGGACCCGGCGGACCTGCCGGTACGGCCAGCCCCGGGGGTCCTGGCGGACCTGCCGGTACGGGCAACGCCGGAGGCCCTGTCGGCCCCGGCGCCCCCGCGGGTCCCGGTGGCCCCGGCCCCCTCGGCGGCGCCCCCGGCGCTGCCGCTCCCACCGGCCACGGCGCCGCAGGCCACGGCCCCGGGGGCGGGATGAGCGACGACACCGCCATCCTCACCCCGCAGAAGCCGGCCCCGAGCCGGACGGCCAGGGCTACGGCCCCCGGCACGACAACGTCTCCGGGCACACCGTCACCAGCGGCATCCCCGTCGTACCGCCCGGCGCGGCCTCGTCGTACGGCCCGGGCGCGCCCGGTGACGGCCCGGTGCCGCACACGGCCCCGAAGCTGCCCGAGCCGGTCTCCCAGCCCCCGGCGGGCTCCTCGAAGGCGCCGAAGAAGAAGGGGCGCAACAAGCTCGTGCTGCTCGCCGCAGCCGTGGTGGTCGCCGCCGGCGGCGTCTACGGCGCCGGCCTGCTGATGAACCGCACCGACGTGCCCAAGGGCACCACCGTGCTCGGCGTCGACATCGGCGGCACGACCCGTGACGGCGCGGTCAAGAAGCTCGACGACGCCTTCGACGCCCGCGTGGGCAAGCCGCTGAAGCTGTCGGTGGACGGCAGGACCGTGTCCCTCGACCCGGACAAGGCGGGACTCCAGTTCGACATGGACGCCACGGCCGACGCGGCGGCGAAGAGCGACTACAACCCGGTCTCCGTGATCGGCTCGCTCTTCGGCAACCACCGGGTCGTCACGCCCGTCATGCCCGTCGACGAGGAGAAGCTGCACGCCTCCCTGGAGAGCGCGGCCGGCGGCTCCGGCTCGGTCACCGAGGGCACGATCAAATTCGAGCCGGGTAAGGCCCTCCCGGTCTACGGCAAGCCCGGCAAGGGCATCGACGTCGCCAAAGCGACCGCGTCGATCGAGAAGGCGTACCGCACCCAGGTGGAGACCGGCTCGGCCACCTCGGTGGCCATCCCGACGGCCACCCAGCAGCCGAAGATCTCCAACGCCGAGGTCGACCGGATGATGAACAAGTTCGCCAAGCCGGCGATGTCGGGCATTGTCACGGTCGAGGCGGGTGGGGTGGAGGTCAAGTTCAGCCCCCAGAACTCCCTGTGGAGGTTCCTCCGCGTCAAGGCCGTCGACAACAAGCTGGTCGAGTACTACGACAAGGCCGCGCTGAAGGAGCTGTACGGCGGCGCCTACGACGACGTGCTGATCACGCGGGGCAACGGCAAGAAGACTCCCGTGACGCCCGACGACGTCATCGGCGCCATGCGACCGGCCCTGCTCGGCAAGACGGCGGCGGACCGCGTCGGTGTGATCGACACCAACCCCAGTTAGCCGCGAGCAGGTTGAGGGGGCGCCCCGGTTCGTGGCCGGGGCGCCCCCTCAACCCGTCTGACGGGAATCCAGCTGCTTTCGAATGACCGAAACTGATCCCTCCTGCTCTCGTGGGACCGCCTAAGGTCACTCCGACTCCATGGGTCGAACCAAGTTCACCCATGGAGTCGGGGATGCTACGTGCGCCGATTCAAGCGCACTGCCGACTTCCTCGGCACAGCCATCCAGAAGCCGGCGGTGAGAAACCGCGCGGAGGCGGTCCGAGCAGCACGGGAAAGGGCTGGTCGTGAGCGAGGCCCCGATGGCGAGCAGGCGTCAGTTGAGCATCGCCCGGGCCGCGTGAGCCTCCCCCGCATCCGCTCGGCAGCCCCCTCATCCACCGCCCGCACCACTTCCGCGTAGGCCTCCAGCTCCAGGGCCCCACCCAGAAAATCCCCTCGCCCCACCAGCAGCTGCGCCCGCTCGTACCGCAACCGAGCCGGATGCGAAGGCAACAGCAACGACAACTCGACCGCCCACAACGCCACATCCGACCGCTCCGGCCGAGCCGCCGCCCACGCCCGTACGTTGTTCAGGATCCGCAACACCACATCCAGCGGATCGGCCGGCCGCAACATCGACGGATCGAGCCGCGTTCCCGTCGCCCCGGCGACCAGCAGCTCGGCGTCCGCCCCCGTCAGCACCCGCCCCCCGTCGAACGGATCGGCGAGCACCTGCCCCTCGTCAGACCCGAACCCGACCACGAAATGCCCCGGCAGGGCCACCCCGTACACCGGCGCCCCGGCCCGCCGAGCCACCTCCATCCACACCACGGACAGCAGGATCGGCAGCCCACGGCGCCGCACCAGCACCTCGTGCAGCAGGGAGGACTCCAGGCGCTGGTAGTCGGCCGGGGTGCCGTGAAACCCCAGCCGGTCCCCGAGCAGCTCCCGCGAGGCGGCCGCCCATGCCGGCGGACCCCCGGGCCGGTACGGCAGCAGCCCTGCCAGCCGGTCCAGCTCGACCTGCGCGGCGTCCATGCCCGCCTCGTCCAGCCCTCCGTCCGCCTCCGCGCCCACCAGCAGGCACAGCGTCGACAGATCGGGCCGCTCGGAACGGGCCTCTTCGGCGAACCGCCGCCGCAGCTCGGCGGAACGCTCCGGGGACGGGGGATACGGGGAACGCATAGCTGGCTCGTGCCCTCTCACGACGATCGGTTACCGGCCGAAGGCGCGGTCATCCGGCTCCCGGTAGTGGTGGTAGGCGTGGTGCACGGCGAAACCCATCCCGGCGTACAACGCCCGCGCTCCTTCATTCTCGGCCTCGACCTGGAGCCACGCGGCCGAGGCGCCCTCGTCGAGGGCCTGCCGGGCCAGCGCCGCCATCACGGCCGTGCCCAGCCCCTGCCGCCGCAGATCCGGATCGACCTCGACGGCGGCGAACCCGGCCCACCGCCCGTCGACGACACACCGTCCGATGGCGGCCGGAGCCGCTTCCTCCGCCGAACCTGCCACGGTCGCGAACCACACGGATGGCCCGCTCCCCAGCACCCGCAACGCGACCTCGCTCACGCCCTTGCGCTGGTACCGCGCCAGCCACGCCTCGTCGGCCTCCCGGGACAGCACGACCCCCGACGGCTCGGCGAGGTCGGCGACCGGCGCCAGCGGCCCGACCCACAGCTCGGCGGTCACCTCCCGCACCCAGCCCCGCTCCTCCAGCTCCGCGCACAGCAGCTCCTGCGTGCCCTCGGCACCGGTCGCGGTCTGGACGTAGGCGGGCAGGCCGCGCTCGCCGTACCACCGCCGAACGGCGTCAAGGGCCTCGCCCAGGGAGACGCGCGGGTCGCCGAGCGGCAGCACCGAATTCGCCCGCCGCGTGAACCCGGACGCGGCCCGCAGCTCCCAGTCTCCGAGCCGCTCGCTCTCCACGGGCCGCCAGGCGCGCGCGGCGACCCGGGCCAGCTCCTCGTAGGAGGCGGCCGGGCCGCGGCGACGCGCCGGCGCGGAGGGTACGACCTTGCCCGCGACCAGGGCGGATTCCGCGATGCGGACGCTCTCGCCATCCTTCCGTGTGATCAGCAACACACCTTTGTCCCATGATGTGAGAACACCGACCGTGTCGGTGAACTTCTCACCTGAAGCCGCGTGTTCGATCATGCTCCGCACGGAGACCCGTTTGCCCACGTCAGAAGCGGTGATACGGACCTCGAGTCGCCCGGCGGCAGAGATTTCCACAGGTCGGTTCACCCCTCCTGTACGGATCATGCCCAGGAACGGAGATACTAGGGGCGGGCATCGACGACGCCGCGCTCCCGCGCGCCAGGCGGCGGAGCCTGAGGAGGCCCGCCAGCGCCCTATCGAGGAGGAACGACAGCGTGACCTACGTCATCGCGCAGCCTTGTGTCGACGTCAAGGACAAGGCGTGCATCGAGGAGTGCCCGGTCGACTGCATCTACGAGGGCTCCCGGTCCTTGTACATCCACCCGGACGAATGCGTCGACTGTGGTGCCTGTGAGCCGGTCTGCCCGGTCGAGGCGATCTTCTACGAGGACGACACTCCGGAGGAGTGGAAGGACTACTACAAGGCGAACGTCGAGTTCTTCGACGAGCTCGGCTCGCCCGGCGGTGCCAGCAAGCTGGGGCTGATCGAGCGCGACCACCCCTTCATCGCCGCGCTGCCGCCGCAGGCCTAGTCACCGCAAGCGGCCCGCACATCCGTGCCGCCTCGGTCCCGTACGGCCCGACCACGCCCTGGTCGCCGTACGGGGCCGAGGCGTTTGCCGCGCGACGGCTCGTACGCACCAGAAAGTGAGCCAGAAACCGTGTCCGCAGTCTCCGACCGTCTCCCCACTTTCCCCTGGGACAAGCTGACGCCGTACAAGGCCACGGCCGCCGCCCATCCGGACGGCATCGTGGACCTCTCGGTCGGTACCCCGGTCGACCCGGTCCCCGAGCTGATCCAGAAGGCGCTGGTCGCCGCGGCCGACTCCCCGGGCTACCCGACCGTCTGGGGCACGCCCGAGCTGCGCGACGCGATCACCGGCTGGGTCGAGCGCCGCCTCGGCGCCCGGGACGTCACCCACCGCCACGTCCTGCCGATCGTCGGCTCCAAGGAGCTCGTCGCCTGGCTCCCGACCCAGCTGGGCCTCGGCCCCGGCGACCGGGTGGCCTACCCGCGCCTGGCCTACCCGACGTACGAGGTGGGCGCCCGTCTGGCCCGCGCCGAGTACCAGGTCTACGACGACCCGACGGAGCTGGACCCCGAGGGCCTGAAGCTCCTGTGGCTGAACTCCCCGTCCAACCCGACGGGCAAGGTCCTGCCGAAGGCGGAGCTCACCCGGATCGTCGCCTGGGCCCGCGAGCACGGCGTCCTGCTCTTCTCCGACGAGTGCTACCTGGAGCTGGGCTGGGAGACCGACCCGGTCTCGGTGCTGCACCCGGACGTCAACGGCGGCTCGTACGAGGGCATCGTCGCCGTCCACAGCCTCTCCAAGCGCTCGAACCTGGCCGGCTACCGGGCGGCGTTCCTGGCCGGCGACCCCGCGGTCCTGGCTCCCCTCCTGG
Organism: Streptomyces sp. DG1A-41; assembly: GCF_037055355.1. Lineage (GTDB taxonomy): Bacteria > Actinomycetota > Actinomycetes > Streptomycetales > Streptomycetaceae > Streptomyces. The sequence goes on from NZ_CP146350.1 coordinate 6,023,186, forward strand.
AGATCCGCAAGCACGGCGGCATGATGACGTCGGCACCGACCCAGGCAGCGGTGATCGCGGCCCTCGGCGACGACGACCACGTCCGCGTCCAACGCGAGCGCTACGCCGCCCGCCGCACGCTCCTGCGCGAGGCCCTCCTCGCCCACGGCTTCCGCATCGACCACAGCGAGGCCAGCCTCTACCTGTGGGCCACCAGGGGCGAATCCTGCTGGGACACGGTGTCCCACCTGGCCGAACGAGGCATCCTGGTGGCCCCCGGCGACTTCTACGGCCCGGCAGGCGCCGAGTACGTCCGAGTGGCCCTGACGGCGACGGACGAGCGGGTCGCGGCGGCGGTAGAGCGTCTGTAACCTTCTGCGGCAGGCCTGGCTGTGGGCAGTCGTTCCGCTGGGGCGATGGGGGTCCCCCTGCTCGAGCGAAGCCGAGAGCTTGGGGGAGGGTGGGCACAGCCCACAGTGCCGAGCACCGGCCAAGGCACCCCGGCTGCACCGACCCGGACAGAAACAAACCGACGGGGTCCAGGGAAACTCCCTGGACCCCGTCGGCGGCTAAGACCCGGCGTCAGCCAACCGGCAGACCCTTGGCGGGCAGCGAGTCGGCCGACGGCGCCCCGCCCTTCGGCAGAGAGTCCGTCGGCAGACCACCCTGCGCGGAACCGGCCGCGTCACCGACGAGCTGCCCGGCCGAGCCCGCCGTGTCACCGGCGGCCTTCTGCGCGACCGGCGTGGTCTTCTTGACCGCCTTGCCGCTGGTCTTGCCCGCGGCCGGCACCGCCTTCTTGACGGTCTTGCTGCCGGTGTCACCCGCGGACTTGGTGACGTTCTGCGCCGCGCCGTCGACGGTGTTGCCGGCGTTCGCCCCGTCCAGGGCGGTCAGCCCGCCGAGGTTCGGGGTGGCCGGCAGCTCGGGGGCCGCGCTGGCGGAGCCGGCCGCACCGACCCCGGCAGCCGCTCCCGCAGCGACGATCAACGCGGCACGGGCGATCCGGCGGGTCAGGGGGAGGGACATGGTGCTCCTTCGACGGGAGAGAACGGTGAGGTTGTGAAGTGTCCGGCCGGGTCCGGGAGTTGATCGACTGGCTGTTGATCTCCCCGGCTCGGACGCAGTGACTACCGCTCGAAGCCCGCGAAGGTTGCGGCGCCGCAACGTAAAGAGTTGGTAATGCGTCGCATTATCGCCTGCGGATAAAAACGGGCAAAGAGGCTCCCACCGGAAAGCCCGCCGAATCCTTCCAGCCCTTTGTTTCCAAGGGTTCTCACGGTTTCCGGGTCGAGGACGGCAAAACCTGCGCACCCCGTTGCCGCCGCGCCGTCCGGGTAACCCCCAGGAGTGAAGCCCCGCACCCCTGCGCGATCTAGCGCATGGTCACGATACGGACGGCGTCCGCGTTCCGCTCCGCCCCCGCGGTGCCCTTCGTCCCGGCGTCCCGCCACTCGCTGGCGGTGTTCCCGGCGACCCACTCCCGCCCCGCGTACGTGACGCGCGCGATATGCAGCTCGGAGGCGTTGGCCACGGCCCAGTGCGCCAGCTGCCAGCCGCGCTGCTCCACGCTCCGCCCGGCGGCGGAACCCGTGTCGGCGGCCACCGGCAGTGTCACGGTCCGCCCGCCGGACCCGCCCGTACCGCTCGGGGACGGAGTCGGAGAGGCCGCCGACGAGCTGCCCACCTCCGCACCGGCCGGCGCCAGCACATCGCGCCCGAAGTCCCGCACGAGCGCGGCACGCACCCCGTCCGGGCCCGTCGCCCGGGTCGCGGCCGGGCGGCCCTCGCAGGTCAGGGTGGCCGCGGAGTGCCCGGTGAGGGCCGCGGCGAGCAGCGCGGCGTCCGGCTCGTGCTTGGCGTAGGCCTGCGGGAAGCCGCTGCGCTGCACCCGCTGCGCGGCGACCGTGAGCGGCAGCCGTGTGTAGCCGGGCACCTTGACCAGGTGGTCGTAGAACTCGCCGGCCGAGTACGCCGGGTCCATGATCTCCTTCGGCGTGCCCCAGCCCTGTGAGGGCCGCTGCTGGAACAGGCCGAGCGAGTCACGGTCGCCATGGTTGATGTTGCGCAGGCTCGACTCCTGGAGCGCGGTCGCCAGGGCGATGGTCACGGCCCGCTCCGGCAGGCCGCGCCCGTCGCCCACGGCGGCGATCGTCGCCGCGTTCACCGCCTGCTCGGGTGTGAACTCGTACGACGCCCCGTCGCCCTTGCCGGAGACGACTTTGCAGCCCGGTCCGCCGGTGCCTCCGGTGACGTACTGCACCACGAGGTAACCGGCGAGCGCGAGCAGGATCACGAACGCGGATCCGCATCGGAAGACGCGGCCGCGACGCTTGGGAGAAGAGGACGGCTCTGGCACGCCGTACAAGGTACTGGAGAGTACGGAGTGCTTGAGCCGGGTGTGGACAGTGTGCACAGCCCTGGCGCGTTAGGGTCGACGGCATGGCCGACACCTCCCTTGACCTCACGCTGGACGCCGCGGAGCTCACCGCCCGGCTCGTCGACTTCCGCTCCGAGAGCGGCACCGAGAAGCCGCTGGCGGACGCGATCGAGACCGCGCTGCGCGCGCTGCCGCACCTGATGGTCGAGCGGTTCGGCAACAACGTCGTGGCGCGGACGGACCTGGGCCGTCCGGAGCGGGTCATCCTGGCCGGTCACATCGACACCGTCCCGATCGCGGACAACGTCCCCTCCCGGCTCGACGAGGACGGCGTCCTGTGGGGCTGCGGCACGTGCGACATGAAGTCGGGCGTCGCGGTGCAGCTGCGCATCGCGGCCACCGTCCCGGCCCCCAACCGCGACCTGACCTTCGTCTTCTACGACAACGAGGAGGTCGCCGCGGAGCTGAACGGCCTCAAGCACGTCTCCGAGGCGCACCCCGAGTGGCTCCAGGGCGATTTCGCGGTCCTCCTGGAACCGTCGGACGGCCAGGTCGAGGGCGGCTGCCAGGGCACGCTGCGAGTGCTGCTGAAGACCAAGGGCGAGCGGGCCCACTCGGCACGCGGGTGGATGGGCTCCAACGCGATCCACGCGGCCGCCCCGATCCTCACCCGGCTGGCCTCCTACCAGCCGCGCTGGCCGGTGATCGACGGCCTGGAGTACCGTGAGGGCCTGAACGCGGTGGGCGTCACCGGGGGAGTCGCCGGCAACGTGATCCCCGACGAGTGCGTCGTCACCGTCAACTTCCGCTACGCGCCCGACCGCACGCCCGAGGAGGCCGTGGCCCATGTCCGCGAGGTCTTCGCGGACTGCGGCGTGGACGAGTTCGAGGTGGTCGACCACAGCTCGGCCGCGATGCCGGGCCTGTCCCACCCGGCGGCGAAGGCCTTCATCGAGGCGGTGGGAGGCACCCCGATGCCGAAGTACGGCTGGACGGACGTCTCCCGCTTCTCGGCCCTGGGTGTCCCCGCGGTCAACTACGGCCCGGGCAACCCCCACTTGGCGCACAAGCGGGACGAGCGCGTGGAGATCGCGAAGATCCTCGCGGGCGAGGAGCGCCTGCGGACCTGGCTGACGGCCTGACCGGCCGGGACGCCGTTGTGTTTACGGCGCTCCATCGCGGACATGCTCACGTCCCTCGTTCGTAACCCGCGTAGATCTACGCTGAGGCGGAACGACAGGCACGACGGAGGGAGCGCACATGGCGACCGGCAACCCCGAGGGGAAGAAGCAGCCGCCGGAGGAACAGCGCCTGGGCCCGGTCCTCCGGCGGCGGGGGCAGGTACAGGCGAGCACGACCGACCAGCGGCTGCTGGACGCGGGCGGACCCTCCGACTGGGTCCACACCGACCCCTGGCGCGTGCTGCGCATCCAGTCGGAGTTCATCGAGGGCTTCGGCACGCTCGCCGAGCTCCCGCCCGCCATCAGCGTGTTCGGCTCGGCCCGGACACCGGTGGACTCACTCGAGTACGACGCGGGCGTCCGGCTGGGCCGGGGCCTGGTGGACGCGGGCTTCGCGGTCATCACGGGCGGCGGCCCGGGCGCGATGGAGGCGGCCAACAAGGGCGCCTTGGAGGCCAAGGGCATCTCGGTCGGCCTCGGCATCGAGCTGCCGTTCGAGCAGGGCCTCAACCCGTACGTCGACATCGGCCTCAACTTCCGCTACTTCTTCGTCCGGAAGATGATGTTCGTCAAGTACGCCCAGGGCTTCGTCGTCCTGCCCGGTGGCCTCGGCACCCTCGACGAACTCTTCGAGGCCCTCACCCTCGTCCAGACCCAGAAGGTCACCCGCTTCCCCATCGTCCTCTTCGGCAGCGACTACTGGGGCGGCCTGGTCGACTGGCTCCGCCACACGGTCATCGCCCAGGGCAAGGCCGCGGAGAAGGACCTCCTCCTGTTCCACGTCACGGACGACGTGGACGAGGCGGTGGCACTGGTGTCGAAGGAAGCGGGCCGGTAGAGGCGAGCCGGGCTTCCCGGCCGACCGCTTCGGGCGGCGGATGGGCATAGGTCCGGGGGCCAGGGGGCGGAGCCCCCCGGTACCCCGGCTAGGCCAACCCGCGCCGGGCAACGGCAGGAGCGCGATGCCCCGCAATCGCCCCCACCATCTCCAACACCTGCCGCGTCTCCGCGACCTCATGGACCCGGTACACCCGCGCCCCCAGCCACGCGGACACCGCAGTCGTGGCCAACGTCCCCACCACCCGCTCCTTCACGGGCCGATCCAACGTCTCCCCGACGAAGTCCTTGTTGGACAAAGACACCAGCACCGGCCACCCCGTGGCGACCATCTCCCCCAGCCGCCGGGTCGCCTCCAGACTGTGCCGCGTGTTCTTCCCGAAGTCGTGCCCGGGGTCGATCATGATCGACTCCCTCCGTACGCCCAGTTCCACCGCCCGCTCGGCCAGCCCGACCGTCACGTCCAGGATGTCGGCCATGACGTCGTCGTACTCCACCCGATGCGGCCGAGTCCGCGGCTGCGCACCGCCCGCGTGCGTACACACCAACCCCACCCCGTACCGCGCGGCGACCTCGGCCAGCCCCGGATCCACCCCGCCCCACGCATCGTTCAGCAGGTCCGCCCCGGCCTCGCACACGGCCGCCCCGACCTCGGCCCGCCAGGTGTCCACGCTGATGACCACGTCCGGGAACCGCTGCCGCACCTCCGCCACGAAGCCGACCGTCCGCCGGGCCTCCTCCTCGGCCGTGACCTCCTCGCCCGGCCCCGCCTTGACCCCGCCGATGTCGATGATCGCGGCTCCCTCGGCCACCGCCTGCTCCACGCGCGCGAGGGCCGGCTCGTCGCGGAAGGTCGCGCCCCGGTCGTAGAAGGAGTCCGGGGTCCGGTTCACGATCGCCATGATCACCGGCTCGTGCGGCCCGAATTCCCGCCTGCCCAGCCTGAGCATCCGCTGTGACCTTTCCTGGAACGTCCCCGTCTTCCGCCGCCTGCGACCCTAACTGTCGGACTCGCATGGCACGATCGGAGCCTGACACCATCCGTGTCCGAAGACACCGACAGATCCGACCGTGGGGGCTCCGCGATGGTTATGTTCCTGTTCCTGGTCGTCGCGCTAGCCGTCGTGGTCGCCGCGGTGACCCTCGCCGTGGTGGGCGGCGGCGAGAACGGCCCGCTGCCCGAGGCGGCCCCCGAGCGGCTGCGGGACCCGCTGCCCCCGGACCGCCCGGTCAACCGCGCCGACGTGGAGGGCCTCCGCTTCCCGCTCGCCGCCCGCGGCTACCGCATGGCGGACGTGGACGACGCCCTCAGCCGCCTGGGCGCCGAGCTCGCCGAGCGTGACGCCCGCATCGCCGACCTGGAATCGGCCCTGGCGGGAGCCCGAACGGCCGCCGGCCACGGCCCGGTGTCCGGGGAGAACCACACCTCCGCGGAGAACCACGTGTCCATGGACAAGCCCGGCCCGCGCCAGGAGGACCGGCCATGAGCGACGGCGCCGCCCTCGCCGGCCCGGACGGCGCGCTGCGCTGTCCCTGGGCCCTGTCCGCCCCGGAGTACGTGACGTATCACGACGAGGAGTGGGGCCGTCCGGTCCACGGCGACGACGCGCTCTTCGAGCGTCTCAGCCTGGAGGCCTTCCAGTCCGGCCTGTCCTGGATCACGATCCTGCGCCGCCGCCCCGGCTTCCGCGCCGCCTTCGCCGACTTCAAGATCGCCTCCGTGGCCGCCTTCACCGACGAGGACCGTGAGCGCCTTCTGGCCGACGCCGGCATCATCCGCAACCGCGCCAAGATCGACGCCACGCTCGCCAACGCGCGCGTGCTGGCCGGGTGGGCCCCGGGCGAACTGGACGAGCTGATCTGGTCGCACGCCCCCGAGCCGGGCACCCGCCCGGTCCCGAAGGCGCTCTCCGACGTCCCTGCCGTCACACCCGAGTCGACGGCCCTGTCCAAGGCGCTGAAGAAGCGGGGCCTGCGCTTCGTCGGCCCGACGACGGCGTATGCGCTGATGCAGGCCTGCGGACTGGTCGACGACCACCTCCAGGCCTGCTTCGCGCGTCGCGCATGACCCCGTCGCAGCAGGTCAGCGGCCCAGATACCGGGGCTTCTCCTTGTTGACGAAGGCCTGCACGGCGATCGCGTGGTCCTCGGAGGAGCCCGCCCGGGTCTGGAGCTCGTCCTCCTTCTCCAGGGTCTCCTCCAGGGAGTGCGTCAGCCCGTAGGCCATCGACTCCTTCAGCGCCGCGTACGCCACCGTCGGACCCTCGGCCAGCGCCCGCGCCACCTTCTCGGCCTCCGCGCGCAGCTCGCCGGGCGGCACCAGCCGGTTGGCGATGCCGAGCTCGTACGCTTCCTGCGCGCTGATGCTCCTCGGGAAGAGCAGCAGGTCAGCAGCCCGCCCGGGGCCGATCACCCGCGGCAGCGTCCAGGAGATCCCCGAGTCGGCGGTCAGCGCCACCCCGGCGAACGAGGTGTTGAACGCGGCCGTGTCCGCCACGATCCGGTAGTCCGCGGCGAGCGCGAAGCCGAAGCCCGCCCCGGCCGCCACCCCGTTCACGGCGGCGACGACCGGCTTCGCGGCCCCGGCCAGCGTCCGCACGATCGGGTTGTAGTGCTCCCGCACCGTGCTCATGGTCTGCCGCGAACCGGTCTCCCGGTCCTCGACCAGCAGCCCGATGTGCTCCTTGAGGTCCTGGCCGACGCAGAACGCCCGGTCACCGGCGGCGGTCAGCAGCACCGCCCGTACGGCGGTGTCGTCCGCCGCGGACCGGACCGCCTCCCGCAGGGCGACCTTGGCCGCCACGTTCAGCGCGTTCATCGCCTCCGGGCGGTTCAGCGTGATCGTCGCGAGTCCGTCGCTCACCTCGTAGAGCACCGTGTCGGCCATGGCGTATCCCCTCCGTGTCGCTGCTCGGGGACCTACCGGCCGGTACGTCCCGGGTCTGAGCACAGCATGACGGAGATCGTCGACGGGCGATCGGACCGGAGGTGTGACCTGCGTCAAAGAATTCTCGTCCGGATCCGTTCGGCGGAAGTGTGTGCGAGGGCGCAGTATCGCAGTCACATCGCCGAATTGAGTGGTTTTGCTCGCGTGCGTTGCCCAAGCGATGCCGACTGATGTTGGTCATCGGGTCCTGAGATGCGGGATAATGGCGTGGAAGCAATGTGTTCGATGCCGGTGTCGCGTGTCCTGCCTCAAGGACCGCACTGTGCCCTTCTTCAGGGGTCCGTCGGCCTTGACGATGAGCTGGGTTTCAGGAAGGGGAACGAGCATGGCGGCCATGAAGCCGCGGACGGGTGATGGCCCGCTCGAGGTGACCAAGGAGGGGCGGGGCATCGTCATGCGCGTTCCGCTCGAAGGCGGCGGTCGGCTCGTCGTCGAGCTGACCCCGGACGAGGCCGACGCCCTGGGCGATGCCCTCAAGAAGGTCGTCGGCTGACGCGCGAGCGACCGTACCCTTTCAGCTGCCCCGGCATCACATGAGGTGCCGGGGCGGCTGTTTTCTCACCGATGACTTTCGCCTGCCCGCGCTTTCGCTCGGCTAACGTGCGGCCCCCTTACCTTTTCACCGCGCACAGCAGTCCGTCGCCCACCGGCAGCAGCGACGGCACCAGTTCCTGGCTCTCGCGCACCGCGCGCAGCAGTTCCCGCAGCCGCAGCACCTCGGTGGGCTGCGGACCGGAGTCCACCGTCCGGCCGTTCGCGAAGGCGCCCTCGAACGCGACGAGCCCGCCGGGGCGCAGCAGCCGCAACGATTCAGCGAGGTAGTCCATGACCTCCAGGCGATCGCCGTCGCAGAAGACCAGGTCGTAGCCGGCGTCCGCGAGGCGGGGCAGCACGTCCAGGGCGCGGCCCGGGATGAAGCGGGCCCGGTTGCTGGCGAAGCCGGAGGCGCGGAAGGCCTGGCGGGCGAACTGCTGGTGCTCCGGCTCCGGATCCACGGTGGTCAGGACACCGTCGGGACGCATACCGTGCAGGAGGTGGATCCCGGAGACACCGCAGCCGGTCCCGATCTCCGCGACGGCCTTGGCGTCGACGGAGGCGGCCAGCAACCGCAGCGCGGCGCCCGTGCCGGGCGACACCGAGCGCAGACCCGCCTCGCGGGCCCGGTCGCGGGCCCAGCGCAGCGCGTCGTCCTCGGCGACATAGGCGTCGGCGAACGCCCAGCTCGTCTGCCGGTTGCCGGTAATGACCCTCTCCTGTCCCCGTGAAATGCCTGGGCGTGACTGTATCCGTTGGGCCCGGGAACCCGCAGATGGGACCGGTCGTTTAGAGGGGTGAGCGAGTGGCGCGGGCCGTGACGGGGGGCAGGCAGTGGGTCGAGGCACCGAGCAAGTGCCGACGCAGCAGTACGAGGCGTATCAGCACAGATCAAATTCTCGTAAAACCGCTTATCCGGTCCTAACGGGCGAGGTGGCTATGGTAGGGGCTCCACTGGACACCACCAGAGCTGACAGGGGAGGTGCGGCCGCGCCTGTGGATAGGGGAGGAGTGCTCCGGCGCTTCTTCACATCGGCGGGCAGGCCGACATCCGTGAACGACACTGCTGACCACAGCCACGCCGCTGACTTCGCCCAGACCGCGACCTTCACCACCGACGCGGACGGGCAGGCGTGGACTCCGCCCACGTGGGAGGAGATCGTCAGCACCCACAGCGGCCGGGTCTACCGGCTCGCCTACCGCCTGACCGGCAACCAGCACGACGCCGAGGACCTCACGCAGGAGGTCTTCGTCCGTGTCTTCCGCTCCCTGTCGACGTACACGCCGGGCACCTTCGAGGGCTGGCTCCACCGCATCACCACGAACCTGTTCCTGGACATGGTCCGCCGTAAGCAGCGCATCCGCTTCGACGCGCTCGGCGAGGACGCGGCCGAGCGGCTGCCCAGCAAGGAGCCCTCTCCGCAGCAGGTCTTCAACGACGCGCACTTCGACGCGGACGTCCAGCAGGCCCTCGACACCCTCGCCCCCGAGTTCCGCGCCGCGGTCGTCCTGTGCGACATCGAAGGACTGTCGTACGAGGAGATCGCCGCGACTCTCGGCGTCAAGCTCGGCACGGTCCGTTCGCGGATCCACCGTGGCCGCTCCCAGCTGCGCAAGGCCCTCGCGCACCGCTCGCCTCAGGCGCGCGCCGAGCGCCGCTCCTTCGTGCCCCGTGTTCCCGCACTGGGAGGAGGGGGCGCGAGCGCGTGAGCGGATCACGGCCGAAAGCTTCCGAGGGACACCTCGCAGAGCAGCACCTTGGAGACCGACTCTCCGCCCTGGTGGACGGAGAGCTCGGTCATGACGCGCGTGAGCGCGTACTGGCGCATGTGGCCACCTGCCCGAAGTGCAAGGCGGAGGTGGACGCCCAGCGCCGGCTGAAGAACGTCTTCGCGGAGGCGGCCCCGCCGCCCCCCTCAGAGAGCTTCCTGGCCCGCTTGCAGGGACTACCCGCGGGTGGCGGCCCGGACGGTGATGTCGCACCGCCGGGCGGGGGAATGCTGCCCGGCGGACTGTCCGGACGGTTCGGATCGTCCGGGGCCTTCGGAGCCAGGCGCGGCGACCGGTTCGAGTTCGGGTACGTCCCGGCCCGGCCGCACGTGCCCCTGCTGCCGTCCTCCGCGGGGGACCGCAGCCTCCCCTCGGGCGAGCGAGGCCTGTCGTCCGACGACCGGGGCCTTCCCGCGGGCAGCCGGGGCTTCCGTATTCACGACGTCGGTCGGCACGAGCCCGAGAGATCCTCCTCGCGGCTGCGGTTCGCCTTCGCGGCCGCCGGAGCCGTGTCCCTGGCCGCGATCGCGCTGGGCGGCGTCACCACCGGCACCCCGGCCGACACGGAGGCCCGCGGCGGCTTCGGCACCGGGAGCAACGTGACACCGATGCGCACGCAGGGCGCGGGCGCCGCGACACAGCCCGAATCCCAGCGGCGCCGCAATATGGCGCCGTTGCTCGGGCAGGTGCACGGCCAGAGTGTGCTCGGCCGCACTCCGGTCGCCCCGACCGAAATCTCCGCACCCCTGCTGCCGGGGGTGCCGCATTCCGCCGCAGGGCAGCACGCCGTGCACGCGCTGGCCGCCCCGGTGATGGCCGGTGCCGCCGCCATGTCCCCGCTGATACGTCCGATCGAGGCGGCCCCGCCGGCCGCCCTGACCTCGTGGTCCACGGTCCCCGAGATCGCGGCGCCCCTGCTCGCCGTTCCCCTCCCGGACACGACCTCGTCCCCCTCTCCTCCCGCCTCCTCCCGTACGGCCCGCTGACCGGCCGCTGCGCGGCGGCGAGCGAACCTGATTGAATCCGGGGGTGGCGCCCGCGGCCGAGGCGTGGCCGTGGCGCCGATTCGACGAACTGCGGCGACCGCCGTCGAGCCGTGCCGCGGCTGTGGGGAGAGCATGAACGAGGGGAAGCCCACGAAGGCCAAGTGGTGGAGCCGTCCTCGGCCGCAGGGCCTTCCGGGGGGGCCGGAGAGTACGGGGTGGGCCCCGGGGGACGTGGCTGACAGCGACGGCGACTTCGAGCTGGCCCGGCCTGCCGTGCGGCAGGCCGGGGACGGCGGCGACTACGAGTTGAGGCGCCCCGAGGCCGCACCGGCCGACGGCGAGCCCGCCGGGGTGCCCGAGGTGCCTGCCGGGGCTGCCGAGGACGGCGCTCCCGCCGCGTCCGCCGTGCCGGCCCAGGGCGGGCCTGCCGGGAGCGCCGCGGAGACCGGGAACGCGACCTCCGCCGTGCCGGTGGATGGCGCCCCCAGGCCCCTGCACGATCCCGATCCGTACAGCACGCCGCCCTACGGCGAACCCGGCCCCTGGGCGCCCGCGCCGCCGGTGCAGCATCCGGCGGGGACTCCGGCGCACGGCATGGTGACAGCGGACCGGTCGGCCATACCCGGCACGCCCGTTCCGCCGCCTGCCGGGACACCGGCGGCGTCTCCCGGCATCCCCGGACCGGCCGCGCCCGTGCCGCTCCCCAGCGCCCCCGCGCCGGTGCCCCCTGCGGCTGTCCACGCCGACACCCAGCCCCCGGCCCCGGACCCCTGGCAGCGCTACGACCCCTGGGCAGCTCCCGTGGCCCCCGGCGGCCATGGCCCGCTCCAGCAGCACGGCGCCGGGGTGCTCAGCACGGAACAGCGGCGTCGGCGGGGCCGTAAGGCGCTGGCCGGTGCTGCCGTGCTGCTCGCGCTCGTGTCCGGGGGCGTCGGCGGCGCCATAGGGACGTATCTGGAGCGGAACGGCGGCGTCGGGACCGTCGAGCTGCCGCAGGCCGGGAAGGAGCCCGCCGGGCGGGACGCGGACAGTGTGGCCGGGATCGCCGGGCGGGCCCTGCCCAGCGTGGTCACCCTGCACGTGAGCGGCTCCGGCGAACAGGGCACGGGCACCGGCTTCGTGCTCGACACCCAAGGGCACATCCTCACCAACAACCACGTCGTGCAGCCCGCCGGATCCGCCGGCGAGATCACGGTGACCTTCAACGGCGGTGAGACGGCCGAGGCCGAGCTCGTCGGCCGGGACAGCGGCTACGACCTCGCCGTCGTGAAGGTGAAGGGTGTGCGCGGACTCACCCCGCTGCCCCTCGGCAACTCGGACAACGTGCAGGTCGGCGACCCGGTCGTGGCCATCGGCGCGCCCTTCGACCTGGCCGGCACCGTGACCTCCGGCATCATCAGTGCCAAGCAGCGGCCCATCACGGCGGGCGGCGAGAAGGGCGACGGCAGCGACGTGTCGTACGTCGACGCGCTCCAGACCGACGCGCCCATCAACCCGGGCAACTCCGGCGGGCCCCTGCTCGACGCCAAGGCCCGTGTCATCGGCATCAACTCGGCCATCCGGTCGGCGGACAGCGGCTCCGAGCCGGACGGCGGCCAGTCCGGCTCGATAGGCCTCGGCTTCGCCATACCCATCAACCAGGGCAAGCGCATCGCCGAGGAACTGATCAACACCGGGAAGGCGACCCACCCCGTGATCGGCATCACGCTCGACATGGAGTACACGGGCGACGGCGCCCGCGTCGCCGCCCAGGGCCGCGAGGGAGGACCGCCGGTGACCGCGGGCGGCCCGGGCGCCAAGGCCGGGATCAAGGCGGGCGACGTCATCACGGAGGTCGACGGGCAGCGCGTCCACTCCGGCGAGGAGCTGATCGTCAAGACCCGTGCCCACCGTCCCGGCGACCGGCTGGACCTGACCGTGGAGCGCGCCGGCAAGGAGCGGACGGTGTCGCTCGTCCTCGGGTCCTCCGGCGGCAGCTGAGTCGTGATGTCCGGGATCTACAGGCTTGAAGCCGGGATTCACAGGAACGAAGAAGGCAAACATTCGGGAAAGCGCTCCCACTCCCCGCACTCGGAGGTCTCGGGACGGTACCGGTCGGACCGGATCGCCGGGTACCGTGGATCCGGCCCGGACCACGGCAAGACCCGCATGACCACCGAGGGCCGAGGACCGAGGACATCGCAAGGAGCTTCAGGTGTTCAATGACATAGGACCACTCGAGCTGGTGACGATCATCGTCCTTGCCGTGCTCGTCTTCGGTCCGGACAAGCTCCCCAAGGTCATCCAGGACGTGACGCGCACGATCCGGAAGATCCGTGAGTTCTCGGAGAGCGCCAAGCACGACATCCGGGAGGAACTCGGCCCGGAGTTCAAGGACTTCGAGTTCGAGGACCTCAACCCCAAGACGTTCATCCGCAAGCAGCTGGACAACGAGGACCTGGGGCTCAAGGAAATCCGCAACGGCTTCGACCTGAAGAAGGAGATGGCCGAGGTCACCGACGCCGTCCACGGCCGTGACTCCGACACGTCCTCCTCGTCGTCCTCCGGCTCGTCCGGCGGCCGTATCGACATGACGAAGAAGCCCGAGATCCCCGACCGGGACGACCGGCCGCCCTTCGACGCGGACGCCACCTGAGCCGCGCGCCGGGGTGTGCGCCCCGGCGTGCGTGACGCGTTTCATACTCCGGTCGGGCCGTGTACGGCCTGAACCAGGCGCCCGTGCGGCCTACGCGCCGGGCGCTTTCCCTGCTGCTCGCGGCGGTGTGGCTATGCTGCCGAGTTGTTGTGCGGACCGGTCGAGTACGCCCGAAGGGGGGCGGGCCGCCCGGTCCGACTAGAACGAGGAGGGCTCGGGCACATGGAGACGACGAGTGGGTCAGTCGCACAGGCGCCGGCCGCGGAGGGCGGACAACAGGTCCCCTCCGCCCGGCGTACGGTCGACGACTACCTGCGCGCGCCCTTCCCGTGGTACGGCCTCGACGAGGCGTTCACGGGGCCGCGCTGGCTGATGCAGGTCGGTACGACGGCCGACGGGGCCGTGGAACACGGGTCGATCGGGCACGGTGACGAGCCCACGGTGCGCAACGAGTTCGCCGCCGGGGGTGATCAGGAGGCCAAGGAGACGTTCGCGGTCGTGGTGACCGTGGCGGCGAATCCCTCACGGCGCAGCGCGGACGGCACGGGTTTGCTGGAGGCCACGTCGGTGTCCTCGGCGGCGTGGCTCGCGGGTGTGGGGCTGCTGTCCTTCACGTGGCCCGGGCAGATGGACCACTCCCTGCGGGACGACTGGCTGGAGCAGCAGACGGAGACGGCGTGGGTGCTGGCGGACGACCTGGACGGGGCCGACTGGTCGACGCTGTCGTTGCCGGTGGACGGGGTGCCGACGGCGTTCCACTACCGGGAGTCGGAGTTCGGGTGGGTGCTGGCCGGGTCGACCTCGGCGGGTGTTCATGTGGGCGCGTACGGGCGTGGCATGAGTGCGTATGGGCTCGGCTTCGCCGTGGTCAAGGACATCGCCGCGTACGCGTGAGTTGCTGGGGCGCCGGGTTCGGTTCGGCGCCCCTTCGCCGTGGAGGGACAGCATTCGGGTGGCTGCGGGTGCGATGTGGTTGTTCGCGCCCACGCGCGGAGCCGCATATCGACACAGCCCCGCGCCCCTGAGGGCGTTGCCCCCAAGGGCGTTTCGATCTAGAACTTGTTCCTCGGAGTGATCCCGAGGGACAGGCCCGACAGGCCCCGCTGCCGGCCTCCCAGCTTGCCTGCGATCGCGCGCAGCGCCGAGCCCGCCGGGGAGTCCGGGTCCGTCAGGACCACCGGCTTGCCGTCGTCGCCGCCCTCGCGGAGGCGGACGTCGATGGGGATGTTGCCGAGGACCGGGACGTTCGTGCCGGTCGTGCGGGTCAGGCCGTCGGCGACCACCTGGCCGCCGCCCGTGCCGAAGACGTCGACCATCTCGCCACAGTGCGGGCAGGGCAGGCCGGACATGTTCTCGACCACGCCGACGATCTTCTGGTGGGTCTGGACGGCGATGGAGCCGGCGCGCTCGGCAACCTCGGCAGCGGCCTGCTGCGGGGTCGTGACGACCAGGATCTCGGCGTTCGGGACCAGCTGGGCGACGGAGATCGCGATGTCGCCGGTGCCGGGCGGCAGGTCCAGCAGGAGCACGTCCAGGTCGCCCCAGTACACGTCCGCGAGGAACTGCTGGAGGGCGCGGTGGAGCATCGGGCCGCGCCAGACGACCGGGGCGTTGCCCGGGGTGAACATGCCGATGGAGATGACCTTCACGCCGTGCGCCGACGGCGGCATGATCATGTTCTCGACCTGGGTCGGACGGCCGTCGGCACCCAGCATGCGCGGCACGCTGTGGCCGTAGATGTCGGCGTCGACGACACCGACCTTCAGGCCGTCGGCCGCCAGCGCCGCCGCCAGGTTCACCGTCACCGAGGACTTGCCCACGCCGCCCTTGCCGGAGGCGACCGCGTAGACGCGGGTCAGGCTGCCCGGCTTGGCGAAGGGGACCTCGCGCTCGGTCTGGCCGCCGCGCAGGGCGGAGGCCAGCTCGCGGCGCTGCTCGTCGCTCATCACGTCCAGTGTGACGTCGACGCGGGTGACGCCCTCGACCCGGGACACCGCCTCGGTCACGCGCTGCGTGATCGTGTCCCGCATCGGGCAGCCCGAGACCGTCAGGTACACGGTGACCGCGACCGCCCCGTCCGCGCCGATCTCCACGGATTTGACCATCCCGAGTTCGGTGATGGGCTTGTGGATCTCGGGGTCGTTCACCGTCGCCAGTGCCTCGCGCACCGCGTCTTCCGTAGCCATAGGGTCGATGGTACGGCGCCGTACCGTGCCGTAGGAAAGGCCGTCAGCGGTCGTCTGCGTCACGTCCCGGTGGCCGTTCCGCCGGGAACACGACCGAGCCGTGACGGTGGCCGTTGTGGCGTTCCTCCAGTTCCTTGACCACGTCCTGGAGCTCCGAGCGGATCCAGTCGCGGGTGGCGACCTCGCCGAGGCCGATGCGCAGGGCCGCGACCTCGCGGGTCAGGTACTCGGTGTCCGCGATCGACCGCTCGTTCTGCTTGCGGTCCTGCTCCAGATTGACCCGGTCGCGGTCGTCCTGCCGGTTCTGCGCGAGCAGGATCAGCGGGGCGGCGTAGGAGGCCTGGAGCGACAGCATCAGGGTCAGGAAGATGAACGGGTACTCGTCGAAGCGCAGGTCGCGAGGGGCGAGGGTGTTCCACGCCACCCACAGGATGATGGCGGCCGTCATCCAGACCAGGAACCGTCCGGTGCCGAGGAAGCGCGCGATGCGTTCCGAGAACCGACCGAAGGCCTCAGGGTCGTACTCGGGCAGGATCCGGCGCCTGGGCACCCCCGGCTGGTCGAGGCGGGCGGTGCGCGGCCGGGTGGCGGCCGTGGCGCCGGACAGTGTGCGCTCGCGCAGGGTCTCGCGATCAGGAACCATCGGTCGCCACCTCCTCCTCGTCCAGGTGGAACTCCGTCTCCCGCCAGTCCTCCGGGAGCATGTGGTCGAGTACGTCGTCCACGGTCACCGCGCCCAGCAGCGAGCCGGCCTTGTCGACCACGGGCGCCGCGACCATGTCGTACGTGGCGAAGAACCCGGCGATGGCGGGCAGGTCCGCGTCGGGGTCGAGCGGTTGCAGGTCGCTGTCCACGATCGAGCTGACCAGTGAGGGCGGTGGCTCGCGCAGCAGCCGCTGGAAGTGGACCGTGCCGAGGTATTTGCCGGTCGGTGTCTCGTCGGGTGGCCGGCAGACGTAGACCTGGGCGGCCAGGGCGGGGGAGAGGTCGGGGTTGCGGACGCGGGCGAGGGCGTCGGCGACGGTGGCGTCCGGGCGCAGCACGATCGGCTCGGTGGTCATCAGACCGCCCGCCGTGCGGTCCTCGTACGACATCAGGCGCCGCATGTCCGCCGCGTCGCCGGGCTGCATCAGGCTCAGCAGCCGCTCCTGATCGTCCGTGGGCAGCTCGCCCAGCAGGTCGGCCGCGTCGTCCGGGTCCATGGCCTCCAGGACGTCGGCGGCGCGCTCCTCCTTGAGCTTGCCGAGGATCTCGATCTGGTCGTCCTCCGGGAGCTCCTCCAGCACGTCGGCCAGCCGGTCGTCGTCGAGGGCGGCGGCGACCTCGGCGCGGCGCTTGGGGGAGAGGTGGTGCAGGACGTTGGCCAGGTCGGCTGGGCGCAGCTGCTCGAAGGTGGCGAGCAGGCTCTCCGCGCCCTGCCCCTGCTCCTCCAGCGTGAAGCCGGTGACGGCACTCCACTCGACGGTCAGCGCCTCGCCCTTGGCGCGCCGGAAGGCGCTCGCCTTCCTGCCCTTGCGGACGAAGACCCGGTCGATCTCCCACTCGCGGCGGGCCGGCAGCTGATGCACCGACAGGTCGAGGACGGTGACCTCCTCGCCGGTCTCGGTGAGCGTGACGCGCCGGTCCAGCAGCTCCCCGAAGACCAGCCGCTCGGTGGGCCGCTGCTCGAAGCGCCGGACGTTGAGCACGCCGGTGGTGATGACCTGCCCGGACTGGATGGCGGTCACCCGGGTCATCGGCAGGAAGATGCGGCGGCGGGTGGCGAGTTCGACGACGAGGCCGAGCAGCCTCGGCGGTCGCTGTGCCATCCGCAGCATGACGACGAGATCGCGGACACGCCCCACCTGGTCGCCGGCGGGGTCGAAGACGGCGACACCGGAGAGGTGCGATACGAAGATCCGGGGGGCGCCCGCTGCCATGGCCGCGGCTCCTTTTCGTGCGGGGTGTTCCGTGGTTCCTGTCTGCGTGCCTGTCTTTTCCGAATTGCCCGCTCGGGTGGGCTTCAGGCTAGCCCGTCCCGATCGGGGGCGCGTCGGCGGGCGGTCCTGACGGACTGGCTCCGACCTGCCCGCACGTCCCCGGTACCCTGCGGTACGCCGTTCAGGTCTCCCGTCAGAGAGGCAGCCCCACCTGTGACTCCGATTCGCCAGGGCCGCAACCGCAGTGCCGCACTCGCGATCGCGATGTGCGCACTGGCCGTGACCGGAACGGTGCTCACGGGCTGCGCGGAGGATCCGAACGAGGGCACCAACGGCGTCGGCAGACTGCCCGCCGAGAAGATCCAGGCCAAGACCCGTACGGCCGCCGAGTCCGCCGGGGCGGTCCGCCTGCACGGGAACGTCGTCAGCGGTGGGCGGACGTACGCGCTCGACATGCGGCTGAAGACCGATGGCGGCGAGGGGTCGGTCACCACCGAGGGGGCGACCTTCCAGCTGCTGCGCGTCGGCGAGCAGCTCTTCGTCAAGGCCGACGCGGCGTTCTGGAGTCACGGCGCGGGCCAGGGAGGGGAGGGCACGGCGGACGCTGCCGCAGCGTCCAAGCTCGGCGGCAAGTTCGTGAAGGTGCCGCAGGGCGATCCTTCGTACAGGAAGTTCAGCGGTTTCACGGACAAGGGAGTCCTCCTCGACGGTCTGCTGACCCTGCACGGCAAACTCGCGACGGACGGTCACGACGAGCAGGCGGGCATCCGCACCATCCGCATCTCGGGCGGCAAGGGCTCCGGCGGCACCCTGGAGGTGTCCCTCGAGGGCAAGCCGTATCCGCTGCGGCTGGAGCGGGCCGGTGGGGCGGGTACCCTCACGTTCTCCGCCTGGGGGCAGGACTTCTCCCTGAGGGAGCCGGAGAAGAACGAGACGGTGGACTACGGCAGGCAGCTGCCGACGTCCTAGGCTGTCACTTGCGCTTGCGCTTCTTCAGCAGCAGGCGGGGCAGACCCGCCGGAATCGGCCGGCGGGTGATCGCCGGGGTCGGCAGCGGCGGCTCGGACAGGGAGTCGTCCGGCAGCGGCGCCGTCGTCCCGGTCGGCTCCAGGCGCAGCACCCGGCACTCGCGGGCCCAGCGGTCGGGCATGGCCTCGCCGTCGAACGCGTTCAGCCGTTTGCCCTTGAGCTCGGCGACCGCCGCGTCCCACGCCTCGGAGCCCGGTGCGAGCTCGGTGACCCGGGCCGTCCAGGAGACCAGCCGGCCCCCCTTGTCCTTGCTGCGGACCGTCACCTGGGCCTCGGTCCCGTCGGCCAGGCCCGGCAGCGGCTGCTCACCGGGCCCGTCGCCGACCAGGCACGCGGCACCCTCGTGCCACACGTGCCACAGCGCACGCGCCGGGCCGTCGGGGCCCTGGACCCAGACGAGGCCGGACTTCTTCGTGGCCTCCTCGACGAGGGCCCGGCCGAGCAGCTCGCTTGTCATGGCCCCCAGCCTATCCACGCCGTTCACAGCCACCCGTTCCGCTTCAGCGTGCGGTGGATGCCCAGGCAGATGGTCACCGTGATGCCCAGGATCACCGGATAGCCGTACCGCCACTCCAGCTCCGGCATGTACTTGAAGTTCATGCCGTACACCCCGCACACCATGGTCGGTACGGCGATGATCGCCGCCCACGAGGTGATCTTCCGCATGTCCTCGTTCTGCGCCACGGACGCCTGCGCGAGGTTGGCCTGGAGGATGGAGTTGAGCAGCTCGTCGAAGCCGAGCACCTGCTCCTGGACGCGGGCCAGGTGGTCGGCGACGTCCCGGAAGTACTTCTGGATGTCCGGGTCGATCAGCCGCATCGGCCGCTCGCTCAGCAGCTGCATGGGCCGCAGCAGCGGCGACACCGCCCGCTTGAACTCCAGCACCTCGCGCTTGAGTTGGTAGATCCGGCTGGCGTCCGTGCCGCGCGGCGCGCCCTTGCGCCCCGGGGAGAACACCTCGGTCTCGACCTCGTCGATGTCGTCCTGCACGGCGTCGGCGACCGCGATGTAGCCGTCGACGACGTGGTCGGCGATGGCGTGCAGCACGGCCGAGGGGCCCTTGGACAGCAACTCGGGGTCGTCCTGGAGGCGGTGCCTCAGGGCCCGCAGGGAGCCCTGTCCGCCGTGCCGGACGGTGATGAAGAAGTCCCGCCCGGTGAAGCACATGACCTCGCCGGTCTCGACGACCTCGCTGTTGGCGTCGAGCTGGTCGTGCTCCACGTAGTGGATGGTCTTGAAGACCGTGAAGAGGGAGTCGTCGTAGCGCTCCAGCTTGGGCCGCTGGTGGGCCTGGACGGCGTCTTCCACGGCCAGCGGGTGCAGCCCGAACTCACTGGCGATGCCGGAGAATTCGGCCTCGGTCGGCTCGTGCAGGCCGATCCACACGAAGCCGCCGTCGCGGCGCACCAGGCGCACCGCCTCGTGCGGGGTCAGCGGGGTCTCGGTCTCGATGCGGCGGCCGTCCCGGTAGACGGCGCAGTCGACGACGGCGGAGGCCGTCGCGGGGCTGCGGGTGGCGTCGTACGTCCCACCGTCCTTGCGCAGCGACACGCGGGACGGACGGACGACGGCGCGCAGGTCGCGGATCATCGACATGGCGGGCTCCTTCGCGACAGGCAACGAAAAGGCGCCGGACCCGACAGGTGGAACTGCCCGGAATGAGGACGTTGGGACTGAGGATGTTTGGCACGTCCACAAAGCGGGGAGCACCGCACCGTCGCGGTGGCGAGTCTCGTTACTGATTCAGCTACTGAGGCAGATCAGGCAAAGCGAAACGAAGCGCTCTTCCGCGTGAAGCGAGTGCGAGAGGTGGCGACCAGCCAGAGCCAGAACAGCTACGTCAGCGGCGGGAAGAGCGTGGTGCTACTGCACGGTCGACTTCGGTCCATTGCAGTCCCACCTCCTCCGGCCGGTCCCTCGTAAGGGAGTTCCTTCGGCGTCGGGGCTTGATCGCGACGCTTCTGCGTGCTGCCCCGAACCACCGGGCAAGAGTATCAGTCGCCCGACGTGTCAAGGCGCTTGTTTGCCCGCTACTGACGAGTTCTATGCTCGCCGCATGGCAGATGTTCTTCCTCTGGTCGAAGCCCGGATGCGTACCGCGCTGGGCGAACCGGACGCGCGTGCCGCGGTCACCTTCCTGGGCACGGACCGCATCGAGGTGCTCCGCTTCCAGGAGGGGGACATCGTCCGCTACGTCACGCTCGGCATGTCCGCGCACCCCATGACGGACCCCACGGCGGTGGTCGCCGACCCGGTCAAGGGCCCGCGCGCCGAGTTGGTCCTCTCGGTGCGTGCCGGACTGGCCGACACCGACAAGGTGCTCCGCCCGCTCGCCGTGCTCGCCGCGTCTCCGCAGGTGGAGGGCCTGGTCGTGGCTCCGGGAGCCTCTCTCGACGTCGGCGAACCGCTGTGGCCCGGCGCTCCCTTCACCTCGGTCCTGGTCGCCGAGCCGGGCGGCCTGGTCGAGGACCTGGAGCTCGACGAGCCCCTCGACCCCGTGCGGTTCCTGCCGTTGCTGCCGATGACCCCGAACGAGGCCGCCTGGAAGCGCGTGCACGGCGCGCAGGCGCTCCAGGAGCGGTGGCTGAACCAGGGGGCGGACCTCCGGGATCCGTCCCGGAAGTCCGTCCCGCTGGAGTGAGGAAGCTCACCAACCCCTGGCCGGGAAGCATCAGTTGGCGAAGACGGTGACACTGTCCTCGGTCGTGTGCGCCGTCTCCAGCTCCTCGGCCTCCGCCGTGAGTGCCTTCCGTCGTACGGCGACCACGAGCGCGCCCACGACCGCGGTGACCGCCGCCACCGCGAACGGGATGTGGAGGTCGGTCCACTCCTCGATCTTCGGCGCGAAGTAGGGGGCGGCCGCCGCCGCGAACCAGCGCACGAAGTTGTAGCCCGCGCTCGCCACCGGCCGGGGCGCGTCCGAGACGCCGAGGGCCAGCTCCGTGTAGACGGTGTTGTTCACGCCGATGAAGGCGCCGGACAGGATCGTGCAGACCACGGCGGTCGCGTGGTCGCCGTAGCCGAGCACGAGCACGTCGGCCGCGAGCAGCACCAGCGAACCGCCGAGCACCTTCAGTGAGCCGAACCGCTTCTGGAGCCGGGGCGCCACGAGCACCGAGAAGACGGCGAGCAGCACACCCCAGGCGAAGAACACCGCCCCCGACCGGTACGGGCTCATGTCCAGCACGAACGGCGTGAAGGCCAGCACGGTGAAGAACGTGTAGTTGTAGAAGAACGCCGAGACCGCCGCCGAGGCGAGGCCGCCGTGGCCCAGTGCCTTGACCGGGTCCAGGAGCGAGGTCTTGCGGGCCGGCTTCGGCTGCTCCCTCAGGAACACGGCGATGCACAGGAAGCCGGCCGCCATCAGGAATGCCGTGCCGAAGAACGGGTAGCGCCAGCTGGCGTCCCCGAGCAGGGCGCCCAGCAGCGGACCGCAGGCCATGCCGAGGCCGAGGGCCGACTCGTACAGCAGGATCGCCGCGGCGCTGCCGCCGGCCGCCGCGCCGACGATGACCGCGAGGGCCGTCGAGACGAACAGCGCGTTGCCGAGGCCCCAGCCGGCCCGGAAGCCCACCAGTTCGCCGACGGATCCCGAGGTGCCCGCGAGCCCGGCGAACACCACGACGAACGCGAGGCCGAGCAGCAGTGTCTTCCGGCCGCCGATCCGGCTGGACACGAAGCCGGTCACCAGCATCGCGACGGCGGTGATGAGGAAGTACGAGGTGAAGAGCAGGGAGACCTGGCTCGCCGTGGCGTGCAGGCCCTGGGCGATGGACGGCAGGATCGGGTCGACGAGTCCGATGCCCATGAAGGCGACGACCGACGCCCCGGCGGTCGCCCACACGGACTTGGGCTGCTTCAGGAGGCCGCCCGCTCCGGCGTCGAAGGGGTTCATGGTTGCTCCCTTTCCCGGACGGAAGTAGTTGGTGTGAACACACATTAAGTTAGGTAAGGTAATTAATGCAAGCTACATCCAGTCTGGGAGTGAAGGGTTCCGTCCGGTTGGGTGATCGTCCTTGACGTGACGGGGCGGGGGTAGGACCGTGGGGCCCTATGAGGGGCGAACCCAGTTGCCCGAAGTGCGGTGGCCGGGTCAGGGCTCCCGGCCTCTTCTCCGACGCGTGGCAATGCGATGCGCACGGCGCCGTCCATCCGGTGCAGCCCGTGATACCGCCCAGTGTCGACGCCCTCAACGTCGTGGTGCACCGCACCCACGTGCCGGTGTGGATGCCATGGCCGCTGCCGGTCGGCTGGCTGTTCACGGGCGTGGCCTGCGCGGGGGACGACCGCACGGGCGGCCGCGCCACGGCCGTGGCCTGCACGGGGCCCGGGCCGCTCGGCGGCATGGGCGAGCTGATCCTGGTGGCGGAGGAGCTCGGCGTCGGACTCGGTGCGCGGTACGCGGGCATCGAGGGTCCGGATCCGGGGCCCTACATGGACGTCGGGAAGCCGGCTCAGGCGAAGGTGCTGGCCGCGGGGCGTCCCACGCCGTTGTGGCATGTGTCCGGGGCGCCGGATGATCGTGCGGTTTTCGCCGGTGAGGCGCTTGGGATGTGGCTGTGGGCGGTCGTGTGGCCCGAGCAGTCCGGGTTGCTGATGTACGACGAGTTGGTGCTGGCGGATCTGCGGGAGGCCGGCGCGGAGGTGGAGTTGGTGCCGTGCGGGGCCCTGTCGCCGAGGTTGCTTCAGCCGTAGCGCCCAGAGGGGCGGGTCTTCGGGTGCGCCGGTGGCTGCGGGGGGTCTGTGGCTTGTCGCGAAGTTCCCGCACCCCTTCAGGGCGTTGGCTGTAGGGGGCGCTTGCCAGGTTCGGGTGTGACAGGGGTCGGTGAAAATCCGGTTATCCTTGAGCAGCCCTGTCCGTCCCGTCCGTGTCTGGAGTCCGCGTCGTGCGCATCGATCTGCACACCCACTCCACCGCTTCCGACGGTACGGACGCTCCCGCCGAGCTGGTGCGGAAGGCCGCCGCGGCCGGGCTGGACGTCGTCGCGCTGACCGATCACGACACCACCCGGGGCCACGCCGAGGCGATCGCCGCGTTGCCCGAGGGGCTCACGCTGGTCACCGGAGCCGAACTCTCCTGCCGGCTCGACGGCATCAGCATGCACATGCTGGCGTACCTCTTCGACGCCGGGGAACCGGCGCTGCTCGCCGAGCGCGAGCTGGTCCGGGACGACCGGGTGCCCCGGGCGCAGGGCATGATCGCCAAGCTTCAGGAGCTGGGCGTGCCCGTGACCTGGGAACAGGTGGCTCGGATCGCCGGTGACGGGTCCGTCGGGCGACCGCACGTGGCGACCGCGCTCGTCGAGCTGGGCGTGGTGCCGACCGTCAGTGACGCCTTCACCCAGGACTGGCTGGCCGACGGCGGCCGGGCCTTCGTGGAGAAACACGAGACCGACCCCTTCGAGGCGATCCGGCTGATCAAGGGCGCGGGCGGGGCCGCGGTGTTCGCGCACCCCGGGGCGAGCAAGCGGGGGCGTACGGTGCCGGAGGCCGCGATCGCCGAGATGGCCACGGCCGGGCTGGACGGCATCGAGGTCGACCACATGGACCACGACGCGGATACGCGTGCCCGGCTGCGGGGGCTGGCGAAGGAGCTGGGGCTTCTCGTGACCGGATCCAGCGACTATCACGGCAGCCGGAAGACGTGTGTGCTCGGGGAGTACACGACGGATCCCGAGGTGTACGGGGAGATCACGCGGCGGGCCTTCGGGGCGTTTCCGGTGCCCGGGGCCGGCGGGGTCTGAGCTTTCTCTCCTGTAGGTCCGTTGTCAGGCACCCGGCGTTGCCGGCCGTGCCCACCCTCCCCCAAGCTCTCAACTGCGTTCGAGCAGGGCGGTGCCCCCATCGCCATGCGGAACGCCTGCCCACAGCGGTCGCGGACGCCCGCTGCCCACCCTCAGTAACCCCGCAAGGTCATCACGCTCATGTTCGACCTCGCCGTTTTCGGCTCCCTGTTCCTGACCCTCTTCGTCATCATGGATCCCCCCGGGATCACCCCGATCTTCCTCGCTCTCACCGCCGGCCGGCCCGGCAAGGTGCAGAAGCGGATGGCCTTCCAGGCCGTCTGTGTCGCCGGTGGTGTGATCACCGTGTTCGGGCTGCTCGGGCATCAGATCCTGAACTATCTGCATGTGTCCGTGCCCGCGCTGATGATCGCGGGCGGTCTGCTGCTTCTGCTGATCGCGCTCGACCTGCTGACCGGCAAGACGGACGAGCCGAAGCAGACCAAGGACGTCAACGTCGCTCTCGTGCCGCTGGGCATGCCGCTGCTGGCCGGGCCGGGGGCAATCGTGTCGGTCATCCTCGCCGTGCAGAAGGCCCACACCGTCGCCACGCAGGTCTCCGTGTGGACGGCGATCCTCGCCATCCACGTCGTGCTGTGGCTGGTGATGCGCTACTCGCTGGTGATCATCCGGATCATCAAGGACGGCGGTGTGGTCCTGGTGACGCGGCTCGCGGGCATGATGCTGTCCGCCATCGCCGTACAGCAGATCATCAACGGGGTCACGCAGGTGATCCAGGGCAGCTGAGGGACCGCCGGGTCAGGCCGGGCGGGTGAGCACGGTGCCGATCTCCCTGGCCGGTCCCGCGTGGGCGAGGTACTCGTCGATGTCATGGGCGCGGTCCCGGCCGTTCTGGACGGCCAGCTGGGTGAGCTTGCCCCACCGTTCGTCCGCCAGGGGACAGCCGACGGCGACCGCGTCGGTGGGGGACCAGACGTTGACCCAGTCGCGCACCCTGGGCGGCCGGTGCGGGCCGCGGGCGAGGAGCCGCTCGTTGACGCCGTCCAGCCCGAGCGGGCTGCCCGCGGTGACCAGCAGGACGGGGTCGAGGCCGTCCGGGAGCCGGGCCAGCAGGTCCATGCCGACGACCGTGCCCAAACTGTGCGTGACCAGCACGAGTTCGCCGGTGGCGGGCATCGTCTCCAGGACGCTGTCCAGCACGGCCTGCCGCACGGAGCTGTCGCAGAGGTACAGGTCGACGTCCCGCAGGAACGTGGCGATGGTCCACTCGTCCAGGTCGGATCTGGTGGCGAGCCAGCTCAGCGGCCGGTGCAGTGCGCCGACCAGCCCCGCACCGAAGCCCTCCGTGGTCGCCGGCCCGTTCTGGGGCATGCCGGCCCGGGCGGCCGCCTCGTGGAGCAGCTGCTCGTAGGAGCCGGTGGGCGATTCGGCGGCGAAGACCTCGGCGGCAGCGGCGGCGCTCACCTCGTCGAGTCCGACGGCCCGGGCCGTGCTCTCCCGCCCGCTCACGAGGTCGGCCAGTCTCGTGCCGTAGAACGGGAACCACACGTCCTCCGGGTCGACCGTGGGCAGTGCCGCGAGCGTGAGGCCGCGGTTCAGGCCGGACGTCCATCTCCGGCGGAGCTCGTCGGGCTTCTTGCTCTGCTGGTCCCTGCCGTGCAGGAAGACCAGGTGCTGACGGCCGCCGAAGGCGGTGCCGCGGGCGGGGCGTCCCTTCTTGGGGCTCTGCGTCCGGGTCTCGCTCTCGGTGATGGTCACCGTCACCGGGACGCCGGGGGCCGAGGGGGTTGTGAGGCCGGCTGCGGCCGGCGTGGTCCGCTCCGGCTGAAGTGCGGGGGCGGCCGTGCTCTGGTCCAGGCCGGAGTCCGGGCCCATCTCGGTCAGCAGCGCGCGCCGCCCGGGGTCGAGGTCCAGCCGGGCCAGATGCTTGAGGATCGAGCTGATGCGGACACCCTCGTTGGCGACCCAGTCGATCACGTCGTCGCCGTCGCCCCGGCTCCAGGGCCGGCCGTCCTTCCGCAGGACGCGGCCCTGAGCGTCCTTCTTCGGTACGCCGCTGTGGTGCAGGGCCACGACCTCCCACTGGTCGTTGAAGACGGGGGAGCCCGAGTTTCCGGGGCGGGTGTCGGTTCGGTAGTGGACGAAGTCGTCGAGCCGTACCAGCAGCGCGTTGTCGCGCAGGGCGATCTCCTTGAGGCGTCCGTCCGGGTGGCCGATGATGTTCACCTTCTCGCCGAGCACCAGCTTGCCGAGCTGCACGCTGAGCCGGTTCCAGCCGAAGATCTCGCCCGGTCGGCGGCCGTCCAGGGCGGGTGCGACCGCCACGAGGGCGAAGTCCAGCCGTCTGTCCGCGGCGAAGAAGGTCCCCGGGTCGAACTCCATGCGGACGGCGGTGTCGGGGACGTTGTCGACCGTTACCTGGGCGTTGAACTCCGCGAAGCACTGGCGGGCGAAGCTCTCGTCGGGCAGCACGTGGTGGTTGGTCATCATCAGCCGCGGCGAGACCAGGAAGCCGGTGCCGTGCGGAAGCTCGCGGCCCTCGCGGCGCAGGGTGATCCGGGCGACCGTGGCTCCGGCCCTGACCCCGCGCGGCAGGAAGCTCCAGGCCTGGAGTTCGTTCGACAGGTCGATGATGCGTTCGTTGGTGTGGGGCAGGTCCATGGCCTCGCCGTGGATGTCCGCCACCACCGCCGAGGGCGACAGACCACCCCGGTCGAGGATCCGGTCGGCGCGCACGGCGAGTGCGTCCGGGGTGTCCGGGAACCGCACACCGGCCGCCATCCGACCCTCGACCCGCTCACGCTCCGCGGCGGAGTCCTCGTATCGCCGCGTGGCCTCGGCGGCGGCCCGCTCGTGCAGTTCCTCGTTCGACCGGCCCGTCACGGACATGTGGTCCACCGTTCCTGTCCTCGCTCTCACCGTCCCCCTCAGCCAGTACGCCCCCCGCCACGGAGGTCCGCAACAGCGAAGCCCCCGCACGGCCGATGCCGTGCGGGGGCTGCGAAGAGTGGGAGAGCGGCGCGCGTTATGAGGCCGTGGTCCCGGCCGGGCGGATCCAGAGGCGCTGCCCTGTGGCGGCGGCCTGCTGAACGATGCGGTTGACGGAGGCGGCGTCCACGACGGTCGTGTCCACGGGCGTGCCGTCGACGTCGTCGAGGTGCATGATTTCGAAGCGCAAGGGCTTCTCCCTTCGTCTGGTCATCCTCCTGAGGAGAACTACTTGGTGGTGGACCCACGGGGCAGCGGTGCCCGGTGTTCCATATGAGTCAACAGAACTGCACCGTTGAAACATTCCCTACGCTAAGGAAATTTTTCGAACGGCTAATTACCAAGCCGTAAGGCTGTCGTTACGGGACCGACCGGGACCAGTTGTGTTCACAGCGTGACCGCCGGGACAATGGAGGCGATGAACGACGACCTCGCGGCCCTGAGCGCCCGCATCGACCGCACCAACGAGCTGCTCCAGCGCATGCTCGCCGAGGTGGCGAAGACGCCCTCGACCCATGCGATCTTCGTCGATGCCGGGTATCTGTACGCGGCCGCGGGACGGCTCGTCGCCGGCACCGAGGACCGCCGGGCCTTCGACCTGGACGCCGAGGGCCTGATCGACGCGTTCATCGACACGGCCCGCACCATCTTCGCGGACAGCAGGCTGCTGCGGGTCTACTGGTACGACGGCGCCCGCCGCCGCATCCACACGGCCGAGCAGCAGAGCATCGCGGAACTGCCGGACGTCAAGGTGCGGCTGGGCAACCTGAACTCCAACAACCAGCAGAAGGGCGTCGACTCACTCATACGGACCGACCTGGAGTCCCTCGCCCGGCACCGCGCCATCAGCGACGCGGCCCTGCTCGGCGGCGACGAGGACCTGGTGTCGGCGGTGGAGGCGGCCCAGGGGTACGGCGCCCGCGTGCACCTCTGGGGCATCGAGGCGCCGGAGGGCCGCAACCAGGCGGAGCCCCTCCTGTGGGAGGTCGACAGCCAGCGCACCTTCGACCTCGACTTCTTCAAGCCCTACGTCTCCCGCCGCGCGGCCCCCGCCTACGAGGCGGCTGCGGGCCGGCCCACCCGTGAGGACGTGCGGTTCGTGGGCGCGCAGATCGCGGCGAAGTGGCTGGCCGCCCGCGGCCGGGACACGCTGGTCGAGCTCCTGCCCGGCCACCCCTACCTGCCCGGCTCGGTGGACCAGGACCTGCTCGTGGAGGCGGAGGGCCTGTTGCAGTACTCGCTGCGCGGACAGGCGGACCTGCGGCGCGCACTGCGGGACGGCTTCTGGGAGCACCTCCGGACGCAGTACTAGGGGGTGCGGGTTCCGTCCCAGAAGTCGGCGAGGGCCTGGGCGGTCGGCAGGGGCTGTTCAGCGCCCGGGGAGTGCTCGGCTCCCGCGACGACCGTGCGGTGCGCGTCCAGCCGTACGGCCATGTCGTCGAGGATCGCCACCGGCCAGGTGTCGTCGTGCGCGCCCGACAGGACGTGGAACGGCAGCGGTACGGCGGCGAGTTCGTCGACGCGGTCCGGCTCGGTGCACAACTGGCGGCCGGTAGCGAGAAGTTGGGCGGGACTGTGGCCCAGCCAGCGGCGGCGCAATTGCTCCGGGTCGCCGGGGCCCCGGGCGGGCCCGCCGACCTCCTCCGGCGGCCCCATGGCCTGGATGGCCTCCCACACCTCCTCCATCGACAGCACGGCGAGCGCGTCCCGCAGCAGCTTCACCCGCTGCTGCTGGGAGACGGAGATCTCCGCCGGGCCGGACGAGACCAGGGTGAGGGAGAGGAAGGGGCAGTGGTCGAGCAGCACGGCCGCACGCGCGATCTGCCCGCCGAGCGAGTGCCCGACGAGGTGCACGGGCACGCCGAGCGCCTCGGCCTGCGCGAGCACGTCCCGTGCCAGTTCCCGCTGGGCGTAGGCGGATTCGTCGTCCACGGGGCCGTCCGACTCGTGCTGCCCACGCCCGTCCACGGCGACGACCCGGTACCCGCGCTCTGCGAGCGGCTCGTGGAGCAGTCGGAAGTCCTCCTTGCTGCCGGTGAATCCGGGCAGCATCAGGGCGACTCCCTCGACCTCCGCCCCCGTCTTCGGCGACGAGTCGACGACGGCGAACTCACCGCGTGCTGTGCGCAGGGGGTAGGCGCGGGCGCCCGGGGGCGGGGTGAAGGTGGCTTGCCTGGTCACGGGGTGAGGGTAGCGGGTGGGCGCGTGGTGGTGCGGCGCGCCGGCGGGTGGCGGCCGACCGGGACGCGGGACGGGGCGGTGGGGCGCTCGGGCGAATGCCGATGGCCCGGCCCCACACGCGAGTGGGACCGGGCCATCGGGGAGAGTGTCAGCCCTCCGTGGGCTCCGCGCCGGCCGTGGCCTTGCGGGTGCGGCGGGCCCTCGGCTTCGCCTCGGTCGCGTCAACCGCGGCCTCGGCGGAGGCCGTGGCGGCCGCGGTCGACTTCCGCGCGCGACGCGGCTTGACGGCCTCCGGCTCCTGCCCGGCCTGTGCCGGGATATCGGCGGGCTCGGTCACCTTGCGGGTGCGGCGGCGGGGCTTGGCCTCGGTGCCTTCGGCGGTGTCGGCGGCGGCTTCGGCTGCTGCGGCGGTCTTCCGCGTGCGGCGCGGCTTGGCCTCGGCGGTCTCGGCATCCGCAGCGACGGCCGCCGTCTTCCGCGTCCGGCGCGGCTTGGCCTCCGTGCCCTCGGCCGTGTCGACGCTCGCCTCGGCCTTGGCCGTCGCCTTGCGGATACGCCGCGGCTTGGCCTCGGCCTCCTCCGGCTCCTGAGTCGTCTGGGCCGGGATCCCGGCGGCGACGGACTCGGTGGGCTCGGCGGCTTCGACGGCCTTGCGGGTGCGGCGGCGGGGCTTGGCCTCGGCCGTCTCGGCCGTGTCGACGGCGTCTTCCGCTGTGGCGGTCGCCTTGCGCGTACGGCGGGGCTTGGCCTCGGTGCCTTCGGCGGTGTCGGCGGCGGTCTCGGCTGCTGCGGTGGTCTTCCGCGTGCGGCGGGGCTTGGGCTCGGTGGCCTGCGCCTGGCCGACGGCGTTCTCCGTCGCTGCCGTTGCCTTGCGCGTACGCCTGGGCTTCGCTTCGGCGGTCTCGGCCGTGTCGACGGCGTCCTCCGCCGCGGCTGCGGCCTTGCGTGTACGACGCGGCTGGGTCTCCGTGGCCTCGGCCGGAGCGGCAGGGGGCTCGGACGAGGCAGCCGTCTTGCGGGTGCGGCGCGGCTTCGTCTCCGTCGGCTCCGGTGCGGACTCGGCGGTCCCCTCGGCCGTGTCGACCGCCGACTCGGCCGCGGACGCAGCCGTGGTCTTGCGGGTGCGGCGGCGCGGCTTGGCCGCGGGAGCCTCGGACTGTTCGGTCACCGGGGCGGCCACGACCGACGCGGCATCCGCATCCGCCGGGGCCTCCGCGGCAGCCGACGGCGTCACCGCGGCCTCCGCCGCCGGCGTCTCCACCGACGTCACCGACCTGCGCGTACGGCGCCGGCGCGGCTTCGCCGCCTCCGTGCTCGTGCCCTCCGCCGTCGCGACGGCGCCCTTTGCCGGCTCGGACGCCGGGGACTCGACCGCCGTGACCGGCGCGGACTCGGCCGGGGCGCCGCCGCGGGTGCGGCGACGGCGACGCGGGGTGCGAGGAGCCGTGACGGTCTCCGCCTCGGCGGAGCCGCCTGCGGCCGTGGTCTCCGGAGCGGCGGTGCCGGCGGACTCCGGCGCCCCGTCCAGCGGCGTCCCGCCGCGCATACGGCGGCGGCGTCGCGGCGTACGGTCCGAACGCTCACGGTCGGCCGACGGGGACTCGTCCCGGCCGCCACGACCGCGGCCCCCGCGCCCGCGCGGTCCCCGGCCGCCCGTTTCGCCCAGGTCCTCCAGCTCCTCCGCGTCCAGCCCGGCGCGCTTGCGCTCCGAGCGCGGCAGGACGCCCTTCGTGCCCTCGGGGATACCGAGGTCGGAGAAGAGGTGCGGGGAGGTGGAGTATGTCTCCGGCGGGTCGCTGAAGCCCAGGTCCAGCGCCTTGTTGATGAGCTGCCAGCGCGGGATGTCGTCCCAGTCGACGAGCGTGATCGCGATGCCCTTGGCGCCCGCGCGGCCCGTACGGCCGATGCGGTGCAGGTACGTCTTCTCGTCTTCCGGCGACTGGTAGTTGATGACGTGGGTCACGCCCTCGACGTCGATACCACGGGCGGCGACGTCGGTGCAGACGAGGACGTCCACCTTGCCGTTGCGGAAGGCCCGCAGCGCCTGCTCGCGGGCGCCCTGGCCGAGGTCGCCGTGGACCGCGCCGGACGCGAACCCGCGCTGCTGGAGCTGGTCGGCGAGGTCCGCCGCGGTGCGCTTCGTACGGCAGAAGACCATGACCAGGCCCCGGCCTTCGGCCTGAAGGATGCGCGCGACCATCTCCGGCTTGTCCATGTTGTGCGCGCGGTAGATGAACTGCTTGGTGTTCGCGACCGTCTTGCCCGCGTCGTCCGGCGCCGTGGCGCTGATGTGCGTGGGCTGCGACATGTAGCGGCGGGCCAGTCCGATGACCGCGCCCGGCATCGTGGCCGAGAACAGCATCGTCTGGCGCCGGACCGGAAGCATGTTGATGATCTTCTCGACGTCGGGCAGGAAGCCCAGGTCGAGCATCTCGTCGGCCTCGTCGAGGACCAGGCACCGGACGTGCTTCAGGTTGAGCTTCTTCTGTCCGGCGAGGTCGAGCAGCCGGCCCGGGGTGCCGACGACCACGTCGACGCCCTTCTTGAGGGTTTCGACCTGGGGCTCGTAGGCCCGGCCGCCGTAGATCGCGAGGACGCGTACGTTGCGCACCTTGCCCGCGGTCAGCAGGTCGTTGGTGACCTGCGTGCACAGCTCGCGCGTGGGGACGACGACGAGCGCCTGCGGGGCGTCGGTGAGGTCCTCGGGCTTGGCGCGTCCGGCCTCGACGTCGGCGGGGACGGTGACGCGCTCGAGGAGCGGGAGGCCGAAGCCCAGCGTCTTGCCGGTACCGGTCTTGGCCTGGCCGATGACGTCCGAGCCCGACAGGGCCACGGGGAGCGTCATCTCCTGGATGGGGAAGGCGGTGATGATGCCGACGGCCTCCAGGGCCTCGGCGGTCTCGGGAAGAATTCCGAGCTCTCGGAACGTCGTAGTCAGGGTGCTGCCTCTTCTGTGTGGGCGACGCGAGGCGAGCGCGGGGGTCGTGTCGGACCGTGCCGGGGACGTCGGCTGCCTACGGGCGGGCCGTAGAGCACGGGACCGCGCCGACGCTCTAGCGCTCATGCCGCTGAGGGTGTCCCCTCCGGGTCTCGTACGCGTAGTGCCGTACGCCGGGGAGGGCTGTCGGGTCGGAGCCGATCGGGCCACCGACCGGGCATCCTCATACGTGCGGCCTGTCGAGGTACGTCGACGTACCAGCAGGCGCATTACCACCATACCCCGGAATCCCGCACACGCGATGGCCGATTTGGTCACGTAGTCGTCGTCACACTGATTGACCAGGGCCTTACGCCTCCCGGCGGGCGGGCTATTGTGCGCTTCATGACGAGCTCTGACAAGCCTGAGAACGCCTCGGACACCACCGCCACCCCGGCCCACACCGGAGTCGCCGCCCGGGACTGGGCGACGGCCTCCGCCGACCCGCAGTACCGTGCCGCGGTCGTGGACCTGCTCGGTGCGCTGGCGTACGGCGAGCTGGCGGCGTTCGAGCGGCTCGCGGAGGACGCCAAGCTGGCGCCGACGCTGGAGGACAAGGCGGAGCTGGCGAAGATGGCCTCGGCCGAGTTCCACCACTTCGAGAGGCTGCGCGACCGGCTCGCCGAGATCGGGGAGGAGCCGACGCGGGCGATGGAGCCGTTCGTCGCGGCCTACGACGGGTTCCACAAGCAGACGGCCCCCTCGGACTGGCTGGAGGGCCTCGTCAAGGCCTACGTCGGCGACTCCATCGCCAGCGACTTCTACCGGGAGGTCGCCGCCCGGCTGGACTCCGACTCCCGCAGTCTGGTGCTGGCCGTGCTCGACGACACCGGGCACGGCGGCTTCGCCGTGGAGAAGGTGCGTGCCGCGATCGACGCGGATCCGCGTGTGGGCGGGCGGCTCGCGCTGTGGGCGCGGCGGCTGATGGGCGAGGCCCTGTCGCAGTCCCAGCGGGTGGTCGCCGACCGGGACGCGCTGTCCACCATGCTGGTCGGCGGTGTCGCGGACGGCTTCGACCTGGCCGAGGTCGGCAAGATGTTCTCCCGGATCACCGAGGCGCACACCAAGCGGATGGCTGCGCTGGGATTGGCCGCGTAGGGGAACCTGCGCGCAGGGTGGTTCTGGTTTGCAGCACTCCGCACAGGGTGGTTCCCACTGTGTGGCGGCTGTGGGCCGTTGTCGGCTGGGTGCGCGGTTCCCGCGCCCCGGTCGGCTCCGGCTAAGCCGTCGCTGATCGTCGGCGCAGGCGCCCCGCGGGGCGCAGCAGCAGCGACAGCGAGGCCACCGAGACGATCACCGCGCCGAGCAGCACCAGCAGCAGATGCCCGGCGTCCAGCGCGCTGTGCATGACGAAGGCCCCGAAGAGGGCGCCCGCGACGCCGGTCGACAGGACCAGGGGGCGGGCCGGGAGCCGGTGCGCCAGGCGATGCGTGGCCGCCCATGACAGAGCCAGGCCGAGGATCGCGGAACTCAGCGCTTCCAGGAGCATGTCGGGGTCCTCCCACATGGCCGGCTGCCCAAATCGGTCGTAGCCCGTCTTACCCCTGACCTGCGGAATCCAATCCACTTCTGTGCGTGAACCGTGCTCCGTCCGTGGAGGAACCCGTGTGCCGCACGGGGTGCCGCGGGGGAGAGGAAACGCGAACGGGGCGGGCCGGCCGACAGCCGCCCCGCCCCGTTCCACACATGCGCCTACAGAGCGCCGAAGCCCACCTTGCGCGGGGCGGGCTCGCCGATCTCGACGTAGGCGAGACGGTCGGCCGGGACCAGGACCTTGCGGCCGTGCTCGTCCACGAGGGTCAGCAGCGGCGACTTCCCGGCCAGCGCCTCGGACACCGCCCGCTCGACCTCCTCGGCACTCTGACCGCTCTCCAGAACGATCTCGCGGGGCGCGTGCTGCACGCCGATCTTGACCTCCACGGCTATGTCCCTCCGACGGTCAGTGATGTGCGCGACCTTCCGCGCCGTACGCAGCACACATTAGCCCGGTGAGGGGACCGGCATGCTCCGCCCGGGAACGCCACGAGCGAACAGCGGGCGGGAACAAAGCGGCCGTCAGTGGTGCTGCTGTTCGGTTCCGTGCAGCGGGAAGCCCGCGATGCCGCGCCACGCCAGGGAGGCGAGCAGCTGTACGGCCTGGTCGCGCGGCACGCTGCGGTCGCTGTGCAGCCAGGACCGGGCCACCACCTGGGCGAGGCCGCCCAGGCCCGAGGCGAGCAGCATCGACTCCGCGCGCGACAGGCCCGTGTCCTCGGCGATGACGTCGCAGATCGCCTCCGCGCACTCGTTGGTGACCTTGTCGACGCGCTCGCGCACGGCGGGCTCGTTCGTCAGGTCCGACTCGAAGACCAGGCGGAAGGCGCCGCCGTCGTCCTCGACGTACGCGAAGTAGGCGTCCATCGTCGCCCGGACGCGCTGCTTGTTGTCTGTCGTCGACGCCAGCGCGTTCCGTACGGCCTGGATGAGCGATTCGCAGTGCTGGTCCAGCAGTGCGAGATAGAGGTCGAGCTTGCCCGGGAAGTGCTGGTAGAGCACTGGCTTGCTGACGCCGGCGCGCTCGGCGATGTCGTCCATCGCGGCCGCGTGGTAGCCCTGGGCCACGAAGACCTCCTGGGCGGCGCCCAGGAGCTGGTTCCGTCGGGCACGGCGTGGCAGGCGTGTGCCCCGCGGGCGAACCGCCTCTGTCTGCTCGATGGCTGTCACGCCGCCTCCCAAAGTCGTCCACGTGCGGATCTGGCCGCGTCGCCATCGTACTTTTCGGTAACCGTGGTGTGCGCGGTGAGAACGCAGAATTTCACGGACCGGACGGTTACGAAAGCGGTTGAGAAGGTTTCAAACAGGTGCAGAGCGGGCAAAATGCGGCTCCTTTCCTGCTCGGTGATGCTTCTGGTCGCGGCCCGGCGGCGTGCGTCACCGGTAGTCGTCCTCGTCGAGAGAGACGATCCGGGCCTGCTCCACCAGGTCGGCCTCATTGGCGCGGCCGGGGTCGACGTGGTCCAGCGGGTCGTCGCGGTCCGGTGCGACGTCCGTGTGCTGCTCGGTCGCGTCGACCTCGGGGGCCTCGACGTCGTACTCCGGCGTCTCCGGCGCCTCCTCGACCTCGAATGTCTCCGGGTCTGTGGGGTCTACGGACATGCTGGGCTCCCTTCCTACGAACGTCCCTGGGAATGCAGGGGCCACACGCGGGTGCCCTCTCTACGAGCCTAGGAGACACCCGATCCGGACGCTATGCGATCCGCGTCCGGGACGTGACGCGATGCGCATCCCGTTGACTGCTTCTCGTCTGCCCTGCCTTTCCCAGGCGCCTCCCCCTTCCCGGGTGTCTTTCCTTCCTTGGCACCTTCCCTGCGTCTGCCTCATGTGCCCGCCTCACACGGCCGATTCTTGTGACGGCGAACACATGAGCCACTACGTGATCGTCTCGTAACATTGCCGCATGTCTTCGACCGAGCTGCCGTTCGTGCCGCCCGCCAATGTGCTGCCGAAGGTGGGGACCGTCCGGGTCGCCGAGGGCGAGCGGCTCCATTCGGTCGAGCTGCCCGGGTACACGCTCACGGTGCGGTCGAGGTGCCCCGCGCGCCAGGGGCTGGCTCCCGCGCTGTACGTGCACGGACTCGGGGGCTCCTCGCAGAACTGGTCGGCGCTGATGTCGCTGCTGGACGACGTCGTCGAGAGCGAGGCCCTCGACCTGCCGGGCTTCGGCGACTCCCCGCCGCCGGACGACGGCAACTACTCCGTCGCGGGGCACGCGCGCGCGGTCATCCGGTACCTCGACGCCACCGGCCGCGGCCCCGTGCACCTGTTCGGGAACTCGCTCGGTGGCGCCATCACCACCCGTGTCGCCGCGGCACGGCCCGATCTGGTCCGTACGCTCACGCTCGTGTCGCCTGCTTTGCCCGAAATTCGAGTGCAGCGCACCGCCGTGCCCACAGCGCTGCTGGCGGTGCCGGGCGTCGCCCCCCTCTTCACCCGGCTGACCCGGGAGTGGACGGCCGAGCAGCGCGTCCGCGGCGTGATGGCGCTGTGTTACGGGGATCCGGGGCGCGTGACGCCGGAAGGATTCAGCAACGCGGTGCACGAGATGGAGCGGCGGCTGCGGCTGCCATACTTCTGGGACGCGATGACGCGTTCCGCGCGCGGGATCGTCAACGCGTACGCGCTCGGTGGCCAGCAGGGGCTGTGGCGCCAGGCCGAGCGGGTTCTCGCGCCGACCCTCCTCGTCTACGGTGGCCGTGACCAGCTCGTCGGCTTCCGGATGGCCCAGAAGGCGGCCCGGGCGTTCCGCGACTCGCGGCTGGTGACGTTGCCGGACGCGGGACACGTGGCCATGATGGAGTACCCGGAGACGGTGGCCATGGCGTTTCGTGAATTCCTCGAAGACGCGGGGGAGTTGGGCGAGCGGCGAGCGAGACGGGCTCGCGCGGACCAGGCCGTCGACCAAGCGGGCACCGACGAGAGCATGGGGGGCTGAGGCGCGACGTGGGACGCCACAGCCGCCGTGGGCCGGTCGCCAAGGGCGACACCGCGGACACAACCGCAGTACAGGACGGCCGGGCCGGGCCGGGACAGCAACCGGTGCAGGGCCAGGCGCCGGATACGGGCCGGGGAGGCCGGATGGCCTCGCCCCGCGGTGCGTCTCAGGGCGGCTGGCCGCCGCCGGGCGCGGGCCCTCGCCGGACGCCGGGGCCTCGGCCCGCGCCGGTGGACGGGACGCCCGCGCAGGGGATGCCGCGCCTTCCGGACGGCTGGCTGCCGGACGGCACGCCCGTGCACGGCGCTCCGCGCCTGCCCGACGGCGCCCCGGCGCGGGGGCTGCCCCGCTTTCCTGACGGAGCGCCGGCGCGCGGGGTGCCGCGGCTGCCGGACGGGACTCCCGCGCAGAGTGTTCCTCGCTTTGCCGCGGACGGCGTTCCGCGGCTGCTGGACGGGACTCCCGCGCACGGTTTCCCCCAAGCCCGGGGAGGCCATCCCGAGCAGTGGGAAGCCGGGGGCGGCTGGGGTGAGTTGAGGAGCGGCGGCGGTGCTCCCATACCGCGGCAGCGGCGGGCCTCCGTGCCCGGGCCGCGGCAGGACTATCTCGACGCCTTCGACGAGGAGGACGACGTCTTCGCACCCCGTACGCCCGCCTCCGCGCACGCGGCGGACGCCGACGCCTCCGTCACGGACCGGAGTGCCGGCTCCCGGCCGGCATCCGCTCCGACGACGACGATGACGACGCGGCGCCCACCGGCACGCCCGCGCCGGTCAAGGGCGCCAAGGGCCGTACGTTCACCGGCATCGCGGCCGCCGCCGTCACCACCGTCCTGGCCGTGATCGTCGCCGGTCAGGTCACCGACGAACCCGGCGGCGCCGACGTGCAGTCGCAGTCCGCCACCGACCAGGCGCGCGACATCCGGGACTCCGCGTCCCGCGCGGACGGACGGGGGTCCGCACCGAACCCCGGCGCCAAGGCGCTGACGTACGGCGAGAAGATGGGCAGGACGTACCCGCTCGGCGCCACGTTCAAGGGCTCGGGGAAGTTCGATGCCGTGGCCGGGATCGCCGAGGCGCCAGGCGCGGGGCAGAAGTTCACGTATCGCGTGGACGTCGAGCAGGGGCTCGGGCTCGACGCCGAACTGTTCGCCGAGGCCGTGCAGAAGACGCTCAACGACCAGCGCAGCTGGGCCCACAACGGCGCGCGCACCTTCGAGCGGATCTACTCCGGCAAGGCCGACTTCGTGATCACGCTCGCCAGCCCCGGCACGACCGCCGACTGGTGCGCCAAGTCCGGTCTGGACACCACCGTGGACAACGTCTCCTGCGACTCGGCCGCCACCGAGCGTGTGATGATCAACGCCTACCGGTGGGCGCAGGGCTCGGAGACGTACGGCGACAAGATCCACGCCTACCGGCAGATGCTGATCAACCACGAGGTCGGCCACCGCCTCGGCTACGGCCACGTCACCTGCGACAAGGACGGCAGCCTCGCCCCGGTCATGCAGCAGCAGACCAAGTTCCTCGACCACGACGGCATCCGGTGCCGGGCCAATCCCTGGCCGTACCCCGGAAGTTGACACCCGGGCTCGGCCCACGCAACGCGTCCTCCCTCAACCCCCGCCGCAGCGTGGGCGAGTCCATCGCCGACCCGCTGCGTGCGCGGGGTGAGCGAGACGAGGGGCGCATCC
This sequence comes from Streptomyces sp. DG1A-41, assembly GCF_037055355.1. Lineage (GTDB taxonomy): Bacteria > Actinomycetota > Actinomycetes > Streptomycetales > Streptomycetaceae > Streptomyces. Next base: position 6,061,623 of record NZ_CP146350.1, read on the forward strand.
GGGAGCGCGTGGGTCGCGAAGGAGTCCACTACGACCGCTATCCCCACGAGTTCAGCGGCGGGCAGCGCCAACGCGTCGGTATCGCCCGGGCGCTCGCGGCCGAGCCGCGCGTCATCGTCTGCGACGAGCCGGTGTCGGCCCTCGACGTCACCACCCAGGGGCAGGTGGCCGCCCTGCTCGGGGAACTGCGACGCGAACTCGGTCTCGCGCTGGTCTTCGTCGCGCGCGACCTGGCCGTCGTACGCCAGGTCAGAGACCGGGTCGCGGTGATGCGGCAGGGCGGGACCGTCGAGGAAGGGCCCGTCGACGAGGCCCCCTGCATCAGGCAGTTTTGGGCCGCCGTACCGGCGCTCGACCCGAAGGCCGCCGCGCGACGCCGGACGGAGCGACGGGAGTCCGTCGCGGCATGACGATCCGTGTCCGGTTGATCTCCTAGCGCGACAGAACGCGATCCGCGCGCGAAAGTTACGACCGTTCACCCCTTTTGGTGGCGCGACGGACAACCGTCCGTCGCGCCACCGCCTTGTCCGCATACGTTCGTCCCGCTGCGAGCCGCCGGGCAACGGTGGCTCCCCATACGGGAGATCGGGGGTGCACTCGTGCGCATCGGACTGCTTACGGAGGGTGGCTATCCGTACGTGAGCGGTGACGCCAGGCTCTGGTGCGACCGGCTGGTGCGCGGGCTCGGCCGGCACGAGTTCGACGTCTACGCGCTCAGCCGCAGCGAACACCAGGAGGACGAGGGCTGGATCCCGCTGCCGCCGAACGTCCGCAGGGTGCGCACCGCGCCGTTGTGGATGGCCGAGGACGACGAAGTGGTCCTCGGCCGCCGTGCGCGCCGGCGCTTCACCGAGTGCTTCGGCGAACTGGCAGCCGTGCTGAGCGGGGCGCCCGGGAGCGCGCCGGCCGCCGCCAAGGGTTCTTCCGAGGGTGCGCCCGCCGCTGCCCAGGGGCTTTCCGCGGGCGTGTCGACCCCCGAGGCGGACCGTTTCGCCAACGCTCTGTACCGGCTCGCCGAACTCGCCCGCGAGGAGGGCGGCCTGGTGGGAGCTCTCCGCTCCGAGACCGCCGTACGCACACTGGAACGCGCCTGTCGTGCGCCCGGCGCCCACCGCGCGGCGCGCGAGGCGCGCGTCCCTGATCTGCTCGCCGTGGCCGCACACCTGGAACGCGCCCTGCGCCCCCTCTCCCTCGACTGGTACGAGGACGACGGACTCGGTGCGGTCGACCTCTGCCACGCCGCGTCCGGCGGCCCGGCCGCCCTGCCGGGCCTGCTGGCCCGTCACTTCACCGGCGTGCCCCTGCTGGTCACCGAGTACGGCGTGCGCCTGCGCACCCACTACCTCACCGCCCCCGGCGCCCCGCCCGCCGTACGGTTCCTACTGGCGGCCTTCCACGGCAGACTCGCGGCCGAGGCCTACGCACGGGCCGAGGTCGTCACGGCCGGCAACACGCACGCCCGCCGGTGGCAGGAGCGCTGCGGCGCCGACCGCGAGAAGCTCCGCACGGTCTACCCCGGCATGGACGCCCGGCCCTTCGCCGAGGTCGGCGAGTCCCCCGAGTGCGCCGACCCGGACACGCTCGTGTGGGTCGGACGCGTCGAACCGGCCAAGGACCTGGTCTCGCTGCTGCACGCCTTCGCGGAGATCCGCAAGCGGCAGCCGAAGACGCGCCTGCGCATCGTCGGCGCCCCCGCCGGTGCCGAGGGCACGGCCTATCTCGGCCACTGCCGGACCCTGGCCGCCCAGCTCTTCCCCGACGAGGCCGACGGCCCGCACGCCGACGGCGACAACCCGGTGTCCTTCGAGGAGATCGGCGGGCCCGAACTCCCGGCCCTCGCCGACGCCTACGCCTCGGGCGCCGTGACCGTCCTCTCCAGCGTCGTCGAGGGCTTCCCGATCAGCCTCGTCGAGGCCATGCTCTGCGGACGCGTGACGGTGTCGACGGACGTCGGCGCGGTCGTGGAGGTCATCGGCGGAACCGGGCTCGTCGTGCCGCCGCGCAACCCGCGGGCGTTCGCCGAGGCGTGCGTGGCGCTGCTGCGCGACCCCGAGCGCCGTGCGCGCCTGGGTGCCGCCGCCCGCGCCCGTGCCCTCGAACTGTTCACGGTCGAGCAGAACGTCGAGGCATTTCACGGCATTTACCTGGAGATCGTCGCGCGCACGCCGATGCGCCGTGTGATCCTCGATGAAACGGGGGCACCGCTGCCCTTCGCGGTCCCCGCCGAGGACCACGTCCCGATCCGCTGGGCCGCCCCGTCGCCCGGCCTCGTCGCCCACGACCGCTCCGGCTGGGCGACGAACAGACCCGTGCGCGCGACCACTCCCGTCCCCGCCCCGGAGGGAGCACGATGACCGGCTTGGGTGAACTGGACCGCCCGGAGACCCCGACGAGCCCGAAGGCGTGGGACGCCCGCTCGGAGCAGGCGCTGAGCCCCGCGGCCACGTCTGAGCCCGCCCCGGAGGCGGCCGCCGACCGCAAGCCGTCCGCCCCGCGTCGCGGTGCCGCCGACCCCGTGAAGGCGCTGATGCACCGTCACCGGGAGCTCTGCGAACGCGCGGTGGACCCCCTGGAGATCGCGGCGGGCCTGGAGGCGCACGGCATCACCGACCGGACCGCCGCCCGCTTCCGCCACCGGGACGTCTTCTCCCTCGCGGAGGAGATGTACGCGCGGGTCTCCCGGGACGGGGACGCACCCCCGCTCTCGGCGCTCGCCGCTCCACGGGCACGCGCCGACTGGGCCCTGCTGACGCTCCTGCCGGGCACGCTGTGCGCCGCCGCCGTGGCCGCCGTGCACCTCACCCACGGCCAGTCGCGCCTGTTCGCGGCGGCGGCCGGCACCCTCGCCGTGGTCCTGGCCCTCCGCGCTGCTCTGCGCCGAGGCCCCCTGAGCAGACCCGACCGTACAGCCCCCGGCCGGGCCAGGACCTGGACCACATGGCTCGTCGCCTACGCCGTCCTGGGCAACGGTCTGCTCGACAGCGCCGTCGCCGGAGGCCCCGACGGCCTGCCCACCGGCACGGCCGACGGCCCCTGGCCCCTCACCACCGCCCCCGTCCTGGCCCTCGCCCTGGCCTGCGCGCCCGCCGCCTGGACCGCCCACCTCTTCACCGTGCGCGCCCGCCGCAAACTCGCGGCCAGCCACGGCCTGGAGGACTTCGCCGCCGCCGTACGACCGCTCCTGCTGGGCGGGTTCGCCCTGTTCCTGGGCGCCCTGGCGGCCCTGCTCACGCTCTGCGCCGCAGTCCTCGACGAGCCCGCGGCCCACGCGGAGGCCCTCACCCTGGGTGCCCTCCTCTTCCTGGCCCGCCTCCTCACCACGCACGGTTTCGCCTACGCCCCGGCCGTGGTCCTCACCGCCACGGCCACGATCCAGGCCGCCGCCCTCGCCGCGGTCTTCACCTCCCGCCTCCCCGCCTGCGGCTTCCTGGCCATCCCCGTCGAAAGCCTCGTCACCACATGGGGCGCCGGCAGCGTCCCCGCCCTCGCCTGTGGTGCGGCGGCCCTCGCCCTCCTGGTCCACGCGACCCGCAAGCTGACCAGGGCCTCGGCCCACGCACCACCGGAGCCCTCCCCGTGAGCGCAGCTGCCACCGGCCCCGTCGCCAGCGGCAGCACTCCTCACATCCCTTCCTTCCCCACCTCCCTTTCCGCCTCAAGGAGAACCCGCATGACCACCCGCCCAGCAGCCCCGGCCGCCCCGGGAGCCGCGCGATGAGAGTCCTGCTGATCGGAGCCAACGGCTACATCGGGCGCTTCGTCGCCGACCGCCTGCTCGCCGACCCGGCCGTGCAACTCACCGCCCTCGGCCGCGGCGACGACGCCGACGTCCGCTTCGACCTCGCGTCCGGCAGCCCCGGCGCCCTCACCCGCTTCCTCGACGCGGTCCACCCGGGCGTCGTCGTCAACTGCGCCGGCGCCACCAGGGGCGGTGCCCGCGAGCTCACCCGCCACAACACCGTCGCCGTGGCCACCGTCTGCGAGGCCCTGCGCCGCAGCGGCTGCGGGGCCCGTCTGGTGCAGATCGGGTGCAGCGCCGAGTACGGCCCCAGCCAGCCCGGCTCCTCCACGGCGGAGGACGCCGTCCCCCGGCCCGGCGGGCCGTACGGCGTCAGCAAACTGGCCGCCACCGAACTGGTCCTCGGCTCCGGCCTGGACGCCGTCGTCCTGCGCGTCTTCTCACCGGCCGGGCCCGGCACCCCCGCCGGCTCACCACTGGGCCTGGCTCGCCGAGGCCATGCGCCGCGCCATGCAGTCCGGCGACGGCGAGCTGAAACTCGGCGGCCTCGGCGCGCAGCGCGACTTCGTCGACGTCCGGGACGTGGCCCGCGCCGTCCACGCCGCCTCGCTCTCCGCCGCGCAGGGCGTCATCAACATCGGCTCCGGCCGCGCCGTACGCCTGCGCGACGCCGCCGCGGTCCTCGCCCGCGTGGCCGGATACGGCGGCGCCCTCCATGAACTCGACGGCCCTCCCGGTGCCCTGCGCCCGGCCATCGGCCACCCCCGCCCCGACCCGGACCACGCGCCCTCGGTCGCGTACCCGTACCCGGACGGCTGCGGCAGCTGGCAGCAGGCCGATGTGCGCACAGCCCGCGACCGGCTCGGCTGGCGCCCCCGGATCGGCCTGGAGGAGTCCCTCGCCGACATCTGGATGGAGGCCGCATGCCGCATCTGACCAGCAGCCGGCCCCACACCTCCGGCACGGAACTCCGCCCCGGCGTCGGAGTCCCCGGCTACGCGCACCCCCTCCTCGCCCCCACCGAGTGGGGCGCACTCACCCGCCCCGGCACCCCGCTGCACTGGGTGGTCCTCAACGTGGCCGACGGTCCCGGCGCCCGGCCCGACCCGCACTGCCTGGAGGCGGCCGGCCGCCTGCGCAACGCGGGCATCCGCGTCCTCGGCCGCCTCGACACCCGCTACGGCACCCGGAACTTCGGAGAGCTGATCTCGGATGCCCACCGGTTCGTCGACTGGTACCAGGTCGACGGCTTCCTCCTGGAGCGCTGCCCGGCGGACCACGTCGGGCTGCCCGAGGTGCGCCGTACGGTCGCCACGCTCCGCGTGATTCGTGACGATGCCCACATCATCCTCGGCCACGGCATCCACCCGCACCCGGGCTACACCGGGCTCGCCGACCAGCTCGTCACCTTCTCCGGCCCGTGGAACGACTACCGATGGTCGCAGGTGGCCGAGTGGACCGCCGACCATCCGCCCGAGCGCTTCTGCCACTTCGTCCACGGAGTGTCCCGCCCGCACCTGGCGGAGGCACTGCGCATCGCCCGCCGACAGGGCGCCGGGACGATCTGGTTCACGGACCAGACGGACGACGGCGGCCGCACCGACCCCTGGGAGACCATGCCCGGCTACTGGGACGAAATCGTCTCGCGTATCGGAACAGGTGTCTCGGAATGAAAAAGCGCATGGCACTGTTACGGGGAGAACAACCGTAGTGATTGACCGACCAACGGAGTCCCCGTGTCGCTGCCACCCCTGGTCGAGCCGGCTTCCGAGCTCACCGTAGACGAGGTCCGCAGGTACTCCCGCCACCTGATCATCCCCGACGTCGGGATGGACGGGCAGAAGCGGCTGAAGAACGCCAAGGTGCTGTGTGTGGGCGCCGGCGGCCTGGGCTCGCCGGCGCTGATGTACCTGGCCGCCGCGGGCGTGGGCACGCTCGGCATCGTGGAGTTCGACGAGGTCGACGAGTCGAACCTGCAGCGCCAGATCATCCACAGCCAGTCCGACATCGGCCGCTCCAAGGCCGAGTCCGCCCGCGACAGCGTCAAGGGCATCAACCCGTACGTGAACGTGATCCTTCACGAGGAGCGGCTCGAGGCCGACAACGTGATGGACATCTTCAGCCAGTACGACCTGATCGTCGACGGCACGGACAACTTCGCGACCCGCTACCTGGTCAACGACGCCTGCGTGCTGCTGAACAAGCCGTACGTGTGGGGCTCGATCTACCGCTTCGACGGCCAGGCCTCCGTCTTCTGGTCCGAGCACGGGCCCTGCTACCGCTGCCTGTACCCGGAGCCCCCGCCCCCCGGCATGGTCCCCTCCTGCGCCGAGGGCGGCGTCCTGGGCGTACTGTGCGCGTCCATCGGCTCCATCCAGGTCAACGAGGCCATCAAGCTGCTCGCCGGCATCGGTGAGCCGCTGGTCGGCCGGCTGATGATCTACGACGCCCTGGAGATGCAGTACCGCCAGGTCAAGGTCCGCAAGGACCCGGACTGCGCGGTCTGCGGCGAGAACCCGACCGTCACCGAACTCATCGACTACGAGGCCTTCTGCGGCGTCGTCTCCGAGGAGGCCCAGGCGGCGGCGGCCGACTCCACGATCACTCCCAAGCAGCTCAAGGAGTGGATCGACGACGGCGAGAGCATCGACATCATCGATGTCCGCGAGCCGAACGAGTACGAGATCGTCTCCATCCCGGGCGCCCGACTGATCCCGAAGAACGAGTTCCTCATGGGCACCGCCCTGGAGAGCCTCCCGCAGGACAAGAAGATCGTCCTGCACTGCAAGACGGGTGTCCGCAGTGCGGAAGTCCTCGCGGTCCTTAAGTCCGCGGGCTTCTCGGACGCGGTCCACGTCGGCGGCGGCGTGATCGGCTGGGTCAACCAGATCGAGCCGGACAAGCCGGTGTACTGACCGGACGGGCCGGCGTACCGGGCCGTATCCGGTTTCCCTTCCCGAGCGGCGGGGGCTTCGCGCACCACGGGTGCCCGGAGCCCCCGCCGTCGTCATGAGCAGACCTTGCCGTCCTGTGGCACCGTGCCGTCCAGCAGATACGCGTCCACCGTGGAGTCGACACAGTCGCTGCCGCTGCCGTACGCGCCATGTCCCTCGCCCCGCCAGGTGAGCATCACTCCGACGCCCTTGCCCAGCTCGTCGGCCATCCTCCGGGCACCCTCGTACGGGGTGGCCGGGTCGCCGGTGTTGCCGACCACCAGGACCGGTGCCGCGTCGGGTGCTCTCACCTCCGGGGTGTCGTGCTGTCCGGGCACCGGCCAGTCGTGGCACCAGCCGGCCGTGTCCCAGCCGAGGAACGTCCCGAAGACCGGGGAGATCTTCTCGAACTCCGGCAGTAGCTTCCTGGTGGTCGCCGCGGTCGGCCGCTGCCTGTCGTCCAGGCACGATATGACCCGTTGCGCGTGGGTCGTCGTGCCGTAGCGTCCCGACGGGTCGCGTTCGTTGTAGCGGTCGGCGAGGGCCAGCAGCTCCGAGCCGTCTCCCCGCTCGGCCGCGTCGAGGGCGCTGGTCAGCGTCGGCCAGCTGTCCTTGCTGTACAGCGGCAGGATGATGCCGGTGACCGCGAGCGTCTGTGTCAGCTTCCGCCCGGGCGTGGCCGTCTGAAGGGGCCGGGCGTCGATCCGGCGCAGCAGGTCCGCGATCTTCCGCGAGCCCTCCTCCGGGTCCTGGCCCGTGGACGTCAGATAGCCGTTCAGCGCGCGCTGGAAGCCCCTGGCCTGGTTCTTGGCATGTCCCACCGCGTCGGCGCCGGGGTCGACGACCGCGTCCAGGGTCATCCGGCCCACGTTCTTCGGGAACAGGTGCGCATACGTGCCGCCCAGTTCGGTGCCGTAGGAGATGCCGAAGTAGTGCATCTTCTCGTCGCCGAGGACCTCCCGTATGCGGTCCATGTCGCGGGCCGAGTCGGTCGTCGACACATGCGCCATCAGCTTCCCGGCGTCCTTCCGGCAGCCCTTGCCGAAGTCGGCGGCGTCCTGGAAGTAGGCCTTCTCCTCTGCGGGTGTGTCCGGGGTGACGTCCACCGACTCGGCTGCCTGGATCTCCTTGTCGCCGCGGCAGCGCACCCCTTCGCTGGCGCCGACCCCGCGCGGGTCCCAGCTCACCAGGTCGTACCGCTCACGCAGCCGGGAGACGGTCGGGGCGTGGGACGGCATCATGGACACGCCCGAGGCGCCGGGGCCGCCGAAGTTGAACAGGAGCGAGCCGGCGCGGTCGTCACCGCGGGCCTTGGCGCGGATCAGCGACAGCGCGATCGTCTCGCCGTCCGGCTTCGACCAGTCCAGCGGCACCTTCAGCGTCGCGCACTGCCAGTCGCTGCTCGGCGCGGGGGCGTCGGCTGTGGCCTTGCAGCGGCCCCAGGAGACCCCGCCCCCGTCGTCGTCCGACGAGCCGCCGCTGCACCCCGCGGCGAGCAGTGCCGAGGCGACCGTCAGAGCGGTCCACCGTGCGAAACGCGTCATGTGCCCATCCCCCTCGCAGGCCGTCCGCATCGTGCCGCGGATGGCGGTCAGGCCATGGTAGGCAGATCCCGCGTCGGCCGTCGCAGCCTGTGGATAACCTTCTGACCTGTGTGTTTGCCGAGCTCGGGGTTGATCTCAGGTACAGATCGTCCCCGCCCGGGGCACCTTTCCGTCCAGCAGATAGCCGTTCACCGCGTCCTGCACGCACTTGTTCTTGCTGTCGTACGCGCCGTGCCCCTGCCCCCGGTACGTCAGCTCCACCCCGACCCCCGCGCCCAGCGCCTCCGCCATCTTCCGCGCGCCCTCGTACGGGGTGGCCGGGTCGCCGGTGTTGCCGACGACCAGGATCGGCGCCGAGCCCGGCGCGCTCACCTCCGGGTGGTCGGCGGCACCCGGCACGGGCCAGTCGGTGCAGCTGATCATGCCCCAGGCCAGGTAGTCGCCGAACAGGTCGGAGGCCGCCCGGAACTCGGGCAGTTTCCGCTCGACGAAGGCGGTGTCGTAGCGGGGCTTGTCGTCCGCGCAGTTGATGGCGGCGTTGGCGGCGGCGATGTTGCTGTATTCGCCGTTCTCCTTGCGCCCGTTCTTCGAGTCGGACAGCAGCATCAGGATGCTGCCGTCGCCGTCGTACGCCTGTTGCAGGCCCTCGGTGAGGTACTCCCAGAAGTCCTGCGAGTACAGTGCCTGAAGGATGCCGCCGGCCGCCGCGCTCTGGGTCAGCTCGCGCGGGAAGACACCCGGGATCGGTGTGCGGTCGAGGTCCTTCAGCAGCCTGGCGATACGGTCCTTCACGTCCTGTGCGCTGGCGCCGAGGGGGCATTCCTCGGTCTTCGACACGCAGTCCTCGGCGAAGTTGTCCAGCGCGAGCTGGAAGCCCTTGGTCTGCGCGAGCGAGCCCTGTTCGGGGTTCTGCGTGGGATCGACGACGGCGTCGAACACGGCGCGGCCGACCCGCTCGGGGAACAGGTGGGCGTAGACGCCGCCGAGTTCGGTGCCGTAGGAGATGCCGAAGTAGTGCAGTTTCCCGTCTCCCAGGACCTGGCGCATCAGGTCCAGGTCGCGGGCCGCGTCGGTGGTGCGCACGTGCGGCAGGATCTTCTCGGAGTTCTTCTCGCAGGCGTCGTTGAACTCCTTGGTGTTGTCCAGGAGTTCGGTGCGCTCGGCGGTGTCGTCGGGCGTGGCGTCCTGCTGGAAGTACGCGTCGAGCTGCTGGTCGTTCTGGCAGATCACGGGGGCGCTGCGGCCGACTCCGCGGGGGTCGAAGCTGACCAGGTCGTAGCGGGTGCGCAGGGTCTCGTAGTCCTCCGCGAAGGCCGGCAGCGAGGTGACGCCCGAGCCGCCGGGGCCGCCGAAGTTGAAGATGAGCGATCCGATGCGTGCGTTCTCGTCGCCGCTGCTCCTGGCCCGGATCAGTTCGAGGCCGATCGTGTCGCCCTTGGGGTCGTCCCAGTCGAGGGGGGCCTTCATGGTGGCGCACTGCCACTCGCCGCCGTCCGGCAGCGGTGAGGGCGCGGTGCCTCCTCCCTGGGCATCGGACGGGGTCGGGCAGTCCTCCCAGCTCAGCTCCTGCTTCGTCAGGTCCTCGTCCTTGGCGTCGTCGTCACCGCAGCCGGTCAGCACGGAGGACAGCAGCACGGCGGTGGCGGTCAGGGCGGCGGCGCGCAGCCGGAGGAGCGTGGGCATGGTTCCATCCTGCGGCGGCGGGAGGCCGGACGCGCGGGACGCGTGCCGTACGAGGTAAGGGGGCTGGTGGTGCTCCGGTGGTGCTGAAGGGCCTGGGGCGGCCGGGTCAGAGGGCCTGCTTGCGGGTGAGGTGGTTGAAGGCCAGCCAGCCTGGCAGCACGGGCAGCCACAGCGTCAGCAGGCGGAACAGCAGGACCGCCGGGGCCGCGACTTCCTTCGGCAGGCCGACGGCGATCAGACCGACCGTCAGCGTCGCCTCGACCGCGCCCACACCGCCCGGGGTCGGCGCCGCGGACCCCAGGGCGTTGCCCGCGAGGAAGACGACGGCGACGCTGGCGAGGCTGATCGACGTGGACTCGTCGCCGAACGCGCGGATCGACGCGTCCAGGCACATCACGAAGCAGGCGGTCAGCAGCAGCATGCCGCCGATGCCGGTGACCAGCTTCTGCGGCCGCTGGAGCACGTCCAGCATGCGCGGCACGACACCGGCGAACAGCGACCTCACGCGCGTGACGACGAACTTCCGCAGGAACGGCACCGAGGTCACCACGAGCACGAGCACCGCCACCGTCAGCAGACCGGCGATGACGGTCCTGGACGGCGACAGTGACGGCGTCTTCTCGGTGCCGGTCAGATAGCCGAAGGACAGCAGCATCAGGATGTGACAGCCGAGCCCGAACAACTGCGACGCTCCGACGCTCGCAACCGCGAGCCCCGGCCGCACTCCCGCGCGCTGGAGGAAGCGCGTGTTGAGGGCGACACCGCCCACTGCCGCCGGGGCGACGATCTTCACGAACGACCCGGCGACCTGCGCCGCCACGGTCCGCAGGAACGGCACCCGCTCGGGCACGAACCCCAGCAGAGCCATAGCCGCCGCCACGTAGCTGAACATCGAGAACAGCACGGCCGCGGCGACCCAGCCCCATTCGGCGTTCGCGATGAGCGGCCCGAACTCGATGTGCGTGAGCTGCGTCAGCAGGAAGTACGCGCCGATCGCGCCGGCCATGAAACTGATCAGCGTGCGCGGCCGCACCCGCTCCAGCCGGGCCGGCTCGACCGGTGCCTGCGGCCTGATCCGCAGCACCTCGTGCCGGATCTGCGTGAGCAGGTCCTCCTCGCGCGCCTCCTCCAGGGCCTCGTCGATGGCCCGCTTCTCGGCCCGCTGCTCCGCCCGTACGGCCTTCTTGTCTGGTTTCTCCAGGACCGGAACGGCCTCGTCCGAGGCGTCCTCCAGGCGCGCCTGCTTGGCCTGCCGGGACGCCTCCAGGACCGCCTCGCGCTCGCGCTGTGCCCGCTCCCGGGCCAGTCGGCGCAGCGTCGCGCGTGTGGAGCGGCTGAGGGCGATGGGCTGGAGCATCGGCAGACAGTCCGCCACCGCGTCGGGGCCGAGCACCTCCACCGCCGAGGCGACCGCCCGCTCGGCGCCCACCCGGAGGCCGAGGGTCACCAGCAGCTGGGACGTGTCCATGCGCAGCAGCAGGTCGCCGGCCGCGATCTCGCCGACGCGCAGGTCGGTGAGGATCACCGTGCCGGAACGATCCACCAGAATCGCGTCGCCGACCAGCCTGCGGTGCGCGATGCGCCGGGACTGAAGAGCCTTCACCTGGTGCCAGGTGTCGCTCAGCAGGTCATCGGTGATCTCCTCGTCCGGCAGCGAGTCCAGGGTGCGGCCGCCGCTGTGCTCGTAGACGAGCATCACCGCGTCGGGACCCAGTTCCGAGGTGGCGATCAACTTGGGCGCGTTGGCGCCGGCCGCGATCGCCGCGTACGCCAGCAGCGCCTCCTGCTCCAGGGCCTGGCGCAGCGACTGGAGGCTGCTGCGGGTGGCGAAGCCGCGCAGGGTCAGGTTGCGCCAGGCGCGGTAGAAGAAGCCCTGGGCCTGCTGCTCCCGGTCGACCACCGTCACGTCCAGCGGCGGGCCGTCCTCGAGCGTGACGAAGTAGCGGCGGCCGCGGTCCCCGGTGTCCGGGTTGCTGTCCGGGATGTCTTCGCGCGACGCGCTGACGGGCCGGAAGCCGACGGTCCGCAGGCCCGCCATCAGGGTCTGCCCGGTGGGCCGGACGTTGGGCGAGCCGACCGCGTAGAGCGTGCCGTAGGCCACGGTCCAGCCGATCAGCACCGTCAGGATGATCGAGAACGGTGTCGTGTACCCGGTGACGAGCATCGAGAAGGCGTCGAGGAGCAGCACGACCCACAGCACGGTGCGCCATCTGGGCCTGCGCGACATGCCGACGGCTGTCATGTACGCGATGACGGGCGCCAGATAGCCGTGCACGGGGTCGGTCAGCGCGTGGATGTCGCCGGGGGAGGGCTGGGTGAGCGCCTCCTGGATCGAGTCGGGGGCGGCGCGGGCGACCCACAGGTCGGTGGCGAGGGTCACACCGTGGGCGAGCACGGCCGCGAGCACGCCGTCGGCGATTCTGAGCCCGTCCCGTTTGATCAGCCGCTCGATGGCGAAGGCGACCGGCACCAGCAGGATCGCGATGCTGGAGGCCAGTCCCGCGATCTTGATGAGCAGGTCGGGCGCCTGGCCCGTGCCCTTGTTGATGTCCTGTTCGAGGCCCGAGGTGGTGCCGTGCGCGAACGCGGCGATTCCGATCAGCAGCGCGACGGCGAGCACGCCCACCAGGAACCGCATCAGATCGGACGGGCGGTGCACGCGCGCGGGGAGCAGCGGTTCGTCGCCCTCCACCTCGTCGATGTGCACGGTGTCCTCTTCCTCGACGGCCGTGGGGGCCTTCTTGCCGGGCTTCCGGGATGCCGTCGGAGCCTTCCTGCCGGACTCCTCGGCGGCCGTCCCGGCCTGGTCACCGGCCCGCTTCGGGCCTTCGTCCGCGGTGCCCGGGCGCGACGCAGCGTCAGAGGTGCCCTCCGTGTCCTCCGGGTGCGCACCCTGCTGCTTCATCGTCTCTTCTTGGTCTCGTATCACCGGTCACCGCCCGCACGATGGTGGCATGCCGCACCGACACACGGGGGCATCAGGGTGCACATGCGGGGGCGGACAGTCTGCCCTACGCGCTCCTGCCGGGCGAGGCAAACGCTCCGGAGCACGCCCGTCCCGTTGTCGGTGGGGTGGGGCAGGATGGGACGGATGAGTGAGGAGAGTCTGCCGGAGGACGCCGACGCGCGGGACGCCCACGCGGAGTACGACGGCCCCCGTGAGGAGCCCGGGCAAGCGCTGCCCGCGTACGCCGAGCGGGTCCTGGACGCCGCCGAGGAGATCCCGCCGGGCCGTGTCATGACATACGGGGACGTTGCCGAGTGGCTCGAGGAGGGCGGTCCGCGGCAGGTCGGCCGAGTGATGGCTCTCTACGGCGGAGCCGTTCCGTGGTGGCGCGTCGTCCGCGCGGACGGAGTCCTGCTGCCGGGCCACGAGCAGCGGGCGCTCGGCCACTACCGCGCGGAGGGCACGCCCCTGAAGGAGGCGAGCCGGGCCGCCGAGGGCCACCTGCCGCGCCTCGACATGAGACGGGCGCGCTGGGACGGCGGCGAACGCGCGGAGGGTCACACCTGACAGCTTCCGCCATCGGACGCCCTCCCGTGTGACCCGTGATCCGTACGGGAGAATCGGGGCACGCCGTCGGCATGACGTACGTTCGTGAGATGAGGGACGTGGGTGCCATGAGCGCTCGGAGTGACCGGCGGGAAGAAGGGGAAGCCCTGCTTCCGCCCCACCCGTCGGCGTAGCGTCGGCTGAACGCGTCCCCGTCACCCCGCGGTCACCGCCCGCCACGCGCGGTGGCTCGCCAACCAGCACTTCCACCAGGACCGGCGAACCACGTGAGCTCCTCTTCCTCCACCAGCGGCCTGTCGCACCCCCGCGTGCGGCGGGGGAGCCGTGGCGCTTACCGACTCGTACGTACCCCTCCTGCCCGGGTGGACCCCCCTCTTTTGGACGCCTCGCAGCGCTCCGTGGTTGACCACACCACGGGCCCGCTGCTCGTTCTCGCAGGTCCGGGGACCGGCAAGACCACCACGCTCGTCGAGTCCGTGGCCGAGCGCATCGCCCGGGGCGGGGACCCCGAGCGCGTGCTGGTGCTCACCTTCAGCCGCAGGGCGGCCGTGGAGCTGCGTGATCGCATGGCCCTGCGGAGCGGCGCGGCCCACGCTCCCCGGGCGACTACCTTTCACTCGTTCTGCTACGCCCTGGTCCGTGCCCACCAGGACAGCGACCTGTTCGTGGAGCCGCTGCGGCTGCTGTCCGGTCCCGAGCAGGACGTCTCGGTCCGGGAGCTGCTCGCGGGCCAGGTGGATTTGGAGCGGCTCGGCCTCGCGCACGTGCGCTGGCCGGACGAACTGCGCGCCTGCCTGACCACCCGTGGTTTCGCCGACGAGGTCCGCGCGGTCCTCGCCCGCACCCGTGAACTGGGTCTCGGCCCCGACGCCCTGGACGCCTTCGCCCGCCGCACGGGACGCCCCGACTGGCGTGCCGCCGCCGCCTTCCTCGCCGAGTACCTCGACGTGCTCGACCTCCAGGGTGTGATCGACTACGCGGAACTCGTCCACCGCGCGGTGCTCCTCGCCCGTCGGCCCGAGGTCGCCGCGTGGCTCGCCGCCCGGTACGACGCCGTCTACGTCGACGAGTACCAGGACACCGATCCCGCTCAGGTACGACTGCTGCAGGCGCTGACCGGCGGCGGCCGCACCCTCGTCGCATTCGGAGACCCCGACCAGTCGATCTACGCGTTCCGCGGGGCGGACGTGAACGGCATCCTCGACTTCCCGCACGCCTTCCCGCGCGCGGACGGCCGCCCGGCCCCGGTCGCGGTGCTGCGCACGTCCCGCCGCTCAGGCGCCGCCCTGCTGGCCGCCACCCGGCTGCTGACCCAGCGCATGCCGCTGACCCGCCTGCCCGCCGAGAAGGTGCGCGCTCACCGCGCGCTCGCCCCCGTACGGGACGGCGGCCGCGTCGAGGCGTACACGTACCCGACGCCCGGGACGGAGCTGGACAACATCGCCGACATCCTCCGCAGGGCCCACCTCGAAGACGGCGTGCCCTGGAGCGAGATGGCCGTCCTGGTGCGCGCCGGCTCCCGCACCATCCCGACGGCCCGCCGCGCCCTCACGGCGGCCGGCGTGCCCGTGGACGTCGACGGCGACGACGTGCCCCTGCGCCACGAACCGGCGGTGGCACCGCTGCTGACGGCGCTGCGGGCGGTGGCCACGGCGGAGGCGGGGATTTCCGAGACGGGACCTGCCGAGCCTGAGGACTCCGAGAGGGACACCTCCTCCGAGGACGCCCCTGCCGCGCGGCCGGACACCTGCTGGCTCGACACCGAGACCGCTCTCACCCTCCTCACTTCCCCGCTCGCGAGCATGGACGCCGCCGACCTGCGCCGCCTCGGCCGGGCCCTGCGCGACGAGGAGCGGGCCGTGGGCAACCCGCTGCCGCCGCCCTCCGACGTGCTGCTCGCGCAGGCACTCGCCGAGCCGGAGCGTCTCGCCGTGCACGACCCCACGTACGCGCGCGGCGCCCAGCGCCTCGGCGCGCTGCTGCGCAAGGCCCGTGAGCGGCTGGCCGGCGGCGGGACGGCCGAAGAGGCCCTGTGGGACCTGTGGGAGGGCACGCCGTGGCCCACGCGGCTGGAGCGGGCCGCCCGCCGCGGCGGCGCGGCCGGGCGCAACGCGGACCGCGATCTGGACGCCGTCTGCGCGCTGTTCGCGACCGCGGCCCGTGCCGAGGAGCGCACCGGCGGCCGGGGCGCCCTCAACTTCCTGGAGGAGATCGAAGCCGAGGACATCGCCGCCGACACCCTCACACGCCGTGCCGTACGCCCCGACGCCGTCCGCCTGATGACCGCGCACCGCTCCAAGGGCCTGGAATGGCGCCTCGTGGTCGTCGCGGGCGTCCAGGAAGGCCTGTGGCCGGACCTGCGACGCCGCGGCTCCCTGCTGGAGGCCGACCGCATCGGCCGCGACGGACTCGCCGAACCCCTCACCCCCGGCGCGCTGCTCGCCGAGGAGCGCCGCCTGTTCTACGTGGCCGCCACGCGCGCGCGTGAACGCCTCGTCGTGACCGCGGTCAAGGCCCCGGCGGACGACGGCGACCAGCCCTCCCGCTTCCTGACCGAACTCGGCGTCGAACCCAAGGACGTCACGGGACGCCCGCGCCGCCCGCTGTCCGTCGCGGCACTCGTCGCCGAACTGCGCGCCACCACCGTCGACCCACGCGTCTCCGACGCACTCAGGGAGGCCGCCGCCCGCCGCCTCGCCCGGCTCGCCGTCCTCGCCGACGAGGACGGCCGCCCCTTGGTGCCGTCCGCCCACCCCTACCGCTGGTGGGGCATGTTCGAGCCGACCGAGTCCAAGGTGCCGCTGCGCGACCGCGACCAGCCCGTCGTCCTCTCCGGCAGCGCCCTCGACCAGCTCGCCAACACCTGCGCCCTGCAATGGTTCCTGGGCCGCGAGGTCAAGGCCGACGCGCCCGCCACCGCCGCCCAGGGCTTCGGCAACGTGGTGCACGTCCTCGCCGACGAGGTCGCCTCCGGGCACACCCCGGCCGACCTCTCCGTCCTCCTGGAACGCCTCGACTCCGTGTGGAACGCCCTCGCCTTCGACGCGCCGTGGAAGTCGGACCAGGAGAAGGACAACGCGCGCGTGGCGCTCGAACGGTTCCTGAAGTGGCACGTCATGGACCGCACCGGGCGTACGCCGGTGGCCAGCGAGCACGACTTCGACGTCACCCTCGAAGCCGGCGACTACCAGGTGCGCGTCCGCGGCCAGATGGACCGCGTCGAGGCGGACGGCGAGGGCCGTGCCTACGTGGTCGACTTCAAGACCGGCAAACAGGCGCCCACCGGCAAGGAGGTGGAGCGCCACCCGCAGCTCGCCGTCTACCAACTGGCCGTCCGCGAGGGCGCCGTCGACGACCTCTTCGACGGTGTGCGACCCGAGCCGGGCGGCGCCGAACTCGTCCATCTGCGCCAGGGCGCCGCCCAGCGCGACGGCGGCGAGACCCTGCCCAAGGTGCAGGCCCAGGAGCCGTTGGAGGGGGAGTGGGTCGGCGACCTGCTGGCCACCGCGGCCGGCAAGGTCCTCGACGAACGGTTCACGCCGACCGCCGGCCAGCACTGCACGCACTGCGCGTTCCGGGCCTCGTGCACCGCGCGGCAGGAGGGCCGCCATGTCGTCGAGTGACCTATCGCACCACATGTGCTGACCTGCGCTTCTTCTGGCCCGGCAGGCGACCGGGCCGCCACTGTCAGTGGCCGCCGCTAGCCTCTCTGACGTGCCCGCCCGTATCTCCGATCCCGAACAGCTCAAAGAACTCCTCGGCATCCCGTTCACCCCGGAACAGATGGCGTGCATCACCGCGCCTCCCGCCCCGCAGGTGATCGTGGCCGGAGCCGGCTCGGGCAAGACGACGGTGATGGCGGCCCGCGTGGTGTGGCTGGTCGGCACCGGCCAGGTCGCACCCGAGCAAGTGCTCGGTCTCACCTTCACCAACAAGGCCGCCGCCGAACTCGCCGAGCGCGTCCGCAAGGCGCTCGTCAAGGCCGGCGTCACCGACCCGGACGCCATCGACCCGGACAACCCGCCGGGCGAGCCGGTGATCTCCACGTACCACGCCTTCGCGGGCCGCCTGCTCACCGACCACGGCCTGCGCATCGGTCTCGAACCCACGTCCCGGCTGCTCGCCGACGCGACCCGCTTCCAGCTCGCCGCACGCGTGCTGCGCGAGGCCCCGGGGACCTACCCGGCCCTGACCCGTTCCTTCCCGGACCTGGTCGGCGACCTCCTCGCCCTGGACGCCGAACTCTCCGAGCACCTCGTCCGCCCGGAAGCACTGCGCGCGTACGACGCCGAACTGCTGCTGACCCTGCGCGGCGCCAAGCTCACCAACGCCGACCTGCGCAAGGTCCCCGAGGCGGCCGCCGCCCGTCGCGAACTGGCCGAGCTGGTCAGCCGCTACCGGGCCGCCAAGCGCGAGCGGGACCTGCTCGACTTCGGCGACCAGATCGCCCTCTCGGCCCGGCTCGCGAAGATCCCCGAAGTGGGCCGCGCTCTGCGCGACGAGTTCCGGGTGGTCCTGCTCGACGAGTACCAGGACACCTCGGTCGCCCAACGCGTCCTCCTGGCGGGCCTGTTCGGCGAGGGCACCGGCCACCCCGTCACCGCCGTCGGCGACCCCTGCCAGGCGATCTACGGCTGGCGCGGCGCCTCCGTCGCCAACCTCGACGACTTCCCCCAGCACTTCCCCCACGCCGACGGCCGCCCCGCGACCCGGCAGGCGCTCAGCGAGAACCGCCGCAGCGGCGGCCGCCTCCTCGACCTCGCGAACGGCCTCGCGGAGCCCCTGCGCGCCCTGCACGCGGGCGTGGAGGCCCTCCGCCCGGCCCCCGGCGCCGAACACGACGGCATGGTGCGCTGCGCCCTGCTGCGCACCCACGCCGAGGAGATCGCCTGGGCCGCCGACTCCGTCGCCCACCTCGTACGGACCGGGACCGCCCCCGGCGAGATCGCCGTCCTGTGCCGCACGGCGACCGACTTCGCCGAGATCCAGGGCGCCCTGGTCGCCCGGGACATCCCGGTCGAGGTGGTCGGCCTGTCCGGATTGCTGCACCTGCCCGAGATCGCCGACCTCGTCGCCGTCTGCGAGGTCCTCCAGGACCCCGGCGCAAACGCCTCCCTGGTGCGCCTGCTGACCGGCCCGCGCTGGCGTATCGGCCCGCGCGACCTCGCCCTGCTGGGGCGGCGCGCCCGGCGTCTCGTGGCCCACGCGCGCGTCGAGGGCGACGACGACCCGGACCGCAGGCTGGCCGAGGCCGTCGAGGGAGTCGACCCTGCGGAGGTGATCTCGCTCGCGGACGCCCTCGACACGTTCCTGGAGACACCTCTGGACGGCCACGGGGACGACGACGGGCTGCCCTTCTCGGCCGACGCGCGCGTGCGCTTCGCCCGCCTGGCCGCCGAACTGCGCGAGCTGCGCCGCTGTCTGGCCGACCCGCTGATGGACGTCCTGCACCGCGTCCTCGCCGTCACCGGCCTGGAGGTCGAGCTGTCGGCGTCCCCGCACGCCCTGGCCGCCCGCCGCCGCGAGACCCTCTCCAACTTCCTGGACGTCGCCGCCTCCTTCGCCGCCGGCGACAACGAGGCCACCCTCCTCGCCTTCCTCGGCTTCCTGCGCACCGCAGCCCAGTACGAGAAGGGCCTCGACAACGCCCTCCCCGGCGGCGAGAACACCGTCAAGGTGCTGACCGCCCACAAGTCCAAGGGCCTGGAGTGGGACGTCGTGGTCGTCCCCGGCCTGGTCACCGGCACCTTCCCCAGCAGCCAGGGCCGCGAGAAGTGGACCTCCCAGGGCAAGGTCCTGCCGCACCGGCTGCGCGGCGACGCCGACACCCTGCCCGACGTGGAGTCCTGGGACCCCAGGGGCCTGAAGGCCTTCCACGAGGCCATGAAGGACCACCAGCACACCGAGGAGCTCCGCCTCGGCTACGTCACCTTCACCCGCCCCCGCTCCCTGCTCCTGGGCTCCGGCCACTGGTGGGGACCCACCCAGAAGAGGCGCCGCGGACCGTCCGCGTTCCTCCAGGCCCTCCACGACCACTGTGCGGCCGGGTACGGCGAGATCGAGGCCTGGGCCGACGAACCAGCCGAGGACGAGGAGAACCCGGCCCTGCACCAGGCCACCGCCGACCAGGTGTGGCCCCTGCCCCTGGACGAGACGGCCCTGGCCCGCCGCCGCGCGGCCGCCGCGACCGTCCTGGCGCACCTGGAGGACCTCACGTCCCAGGAGGACGGACACCCCGCGGCCGTGCACGACCCGGACGGGGACGACGACCCGGAGTGGCCGCCGCCCCCCGAGGACGACGAGCCTCCGTACGACGAACCGGACCCGTTCGACGACGATCCCTTCGAGGGCGACGCCGTCGCGGAAGACCCGGCGGACCGGGACGAGTGGCCGGCGGACCGGGACGAGTGGCCGGCGGGCCGGGACGAGTGGCCGGCGGACCGCCCGACCGTCCCGCACCAGGCGGGCCCACTGGAAACCACCTCGCGCCCACACCCGACGACGCCGGAACACCCGCAGCTCACCCCCGAGGAAGCCCGCACCGTCGCCTCCTGGGACCGCGACCTCGACGCCCTCACCGGAGAGCTCCTGCGCGCCCGCGACAGCGTCACCGAGGTCCCCCTGCCCGCTGCGCTCACCGCGTCCCAGCTGCTGCGCCTGGCCGCCGACCCGGACGGCTTCGCGCAGGAACTGGCCCGCCCCATGCCCCGCCCGCCGCAGCCCGCCGCACGCCGCGGCACCCGCTTCCACGCCTGGGTCGAGGCCCGTTTCGAAGCGCTGACGCTGCCGTTCCTGGAGCCCGGGGAACTGCCCGGCAGCGACGCCGAGATCGCCGACGAACAGGACCTGGAAGCGCTCAAGGACGCCTTCGAACGCACCGAGTACGCGCACCGCACGCCCCACCGGGTGGAGGCCCCCTTCCAGCTCGAGATCGCCGGCCGCGTCGTACGGGGCCGCATCGACGCCGTCTACAAGAAGGGCGACGGTCAGGAGACGACGTACGAGATCGTCGACTGGAAGACGAACCGCACCCGCAGCGCCGACCCGCTTCAGCTGGCCGTCTACCGCCTCGCCTGGGCAGAGCAGCAGGGCGTGCCGCTGGAGTCGGTCACGGCCGCGTTCCTGTACGTGCGCAGCGGCGAGGTCGTACGGCCGGACGACCTGCCGGACCGGGCCGCGCTGGAGCGGCTGCTGCTCGAGGAACCGTCCGGTGAGGAACCGCACTCCGAGGACGTCAGTGCGGGCCGATAGGCTCGTGACCATGAGCCAGACCCCGGACAGTGTCGTCCGTACGTACATCGAGCAGCATCGCGCCGCCTTCCTCGACGACCTCGCCGAGTGGCTGCGCATCCCGTCGGTGTCGGCCCAGCCGGACCACGAGCCCGACGTACGACGCAGTGCCGACTGGCTCGCCGCCAAACTGAAGGAGACCGGTTTCCCGACGGCCGAGGTCTGGCAGACCCCGGGCGCGCCCGCCGTCTTCGCCGAGTGGCCCTGTGACGAACCGCAGGCGCCCACGGTGCTGGTCTACGGCCACCACGACGTGCAGCCCGCCGCCCGGGAGGACGGCTGGGACACCGACCCCTTCGAGCCGGTCGTCCGCGAGAACCGCCTCTACGCGCGCGGGGCGGCCGACGACAAGGGCCAGGTGTTCTTCCACACCCTGGGAGTCCGCGCCCACCTCGCCGCCACCGGCCGCGTCACCCCGGCGGTGCACCTGAAGCTGCTGATCGAGGGCGAGGAGGAGTCCGGCTCGCCGCACTTCCGGGCCCTCGTCGAGCAGCACGCCGAGCGGCTCGCCGCCGACGCCGTGATCGTCTCCGACACCGGCATGTGGTCCGAGGACACCCCCACGGTGTGCACCGGCATGCGCGGCCTCGCCGAGTGCGAGATACGGCTGCACGGCCCCGACCAGGACATCCACTCCGGCTCTTTCGGCGGCGCGGTGCCCAACCCGGCGACCGCCGCCGCCCGCCTCGTCGCCGCCCTGCACGACGAGCACGCGCGCGTGGCGATCCCGGGTTTCTACGACGGCGTGGTCGAGCTCACCGACCGCGAGCGGGAACTCTTCGCCGAACTGCCCTTCGACGAGCGGCAGTGGCTGCGCACGGCCAGGTCGTACGCCACCCAGGGCGAGTCCGGATACACCACCCTGGAGCGCGTCTGGGCCCGCCCCACCGCGGAGGTCAACGGCATCGGTGGCGGCTACCAGGGCCCCGGCAGCAAGACCATCGTGCCGTCCTCGGCCATGGTGAAGCTGTCCTTCCGGCTGGTGGCGGGCCAGGACCCCGACCATGTCGAGAAGGCCGTCCGGGCCTGGGCGGAGCAGCAGGTGCCCGCCGGGATCCGCTGCGAGGTCACGTTCAGCGGGGCCACGCGCCCGTGCCTGACGCCGCTGGACCACCCGGCCCTCCAGTCGGTCGCCCGCGCCATGGGCCGGGCCTTCGAGAAGCCGGTCCGTTTCACACGCGAGGGCGGCTCCGGACCGGCGGCGGACCTCCAGGACGTCCTCGGCGCACCCGTGCTCTTCCTCGGCATCTCCGTCCCGTCCGACGGCTGGCACGCCCCGAACGAGAAAGTCGAGCTCGACCTGCTCCTCAAGGGCGTCGAGACCACCGCGTACCTGTGGGGCGACCTCGCCGAGCACTGGCGCCATGCGCCCTGAGCGTCCCGTGCCGTCCGGACCGGCAGCGCGCGCGGGGCACACTGGAAGAGCCGCCCAGCGCCGCGGAACCCCGCCGGACCCGGTCGCCTCCCGCCGTACGTCCCGCTGATCAGCCCGCCGAACCCGACCGTTCCACCGGGGAGTTGGAAGCACCCGTGACCACCTGGACCGACCAGAACGCCGACCGACCCATCTCGCTCACCGCACCGAGCGGCATCGACCGGGCCGCGCACCACCGGCTCGACGAGGCCTGGCTCGCGGCGGCGTGGAGCCACCCCTCCACGCGCTGTTTCGTGGTCTCCGGCGGCCAGGTCCTCATCGACGAGACGGCGGACGGGCACACCGAACTCGTCATGACGCCCTCCTTCGAGGCCCCCCTCACCGAGGCCCACCGCTACTTCCTCGGCATCGACGAGGACGGCGTCAGCTACTTCGCCCTCCAGAAGGACTCCCTGCCCGGGCGCATGGACCAGTCCGCGCGGCCGGCGGGTCTGCGGGAGGCGGGCCTTCTCCTGTCGGCCCGGGACGTGGGCCTGATGGTGCACGCGGTCGGCCTGGAGAACTGGCAGCGCACACACCGTTTCTGCTCGCGCTGCGGCGAGCGCACCGTCATCGCCGCGGCCGGTCACATCCGCCGCTGCCAGGCCTGCGGCGCGGAGCACTACCCGCGTACGGATCCCGCCGTGATCATGGCCGTGACCGACGAGGACGACCGCATCCTGCTCGGCCGCCAGGTGCACTGGCCCGAGGGCCGCTTCTCGACGCTCGCCGGTTTCGTCGAGCCCGGCGAGTCCATCGAGCAGTCGGTGCGCCGCGAGGTCCACGAGGAGGTCGGCATCACCGTCGGCCAGGTCGAGTATGTCGCCAGCCAGCCCTGGCCCTTCCCGTCCAGCCTCATGCTGGGCTTCCTGGCCCGCGCCACCTCGACCGGGATAGACGTCGACGGCGACGAGATCCACGAGGCCCGCTGGTTCTCCCGCGACGAACTGCGCGCCGCCTTCGAGTCGGGCGAGGTGCTCCCGCCGTACGGCATCTCGATCGCGGCCCGCCTGATCGAGCTCTGGTACGGCAAGCCGCTCCCGACGAGAAGCGCCGTCTGACGGGACCGTCCGCGTGTCCGACCCGTACTGGAACCACAACGTCCACCACCACCCCGAGGTGCTCGACGCTGTCCCGGACGGCTGCGGCAAGGCCCTGGACGCGGGCTGCGGCGACGGCCTGCTCACCCGCAAGCTCGCGGCCCGGGCGGCATCCGTCACGGGTGTGGACCGCTCGCCGGAGATGATCAGGCTCGCCCGCGAGCACGCGCAGGTGCCCGGCAACGTCACATACCTGGAGAGGGACTTCCTCGCCGACGGGTCCCTGCCCGAGGGCGCGTACGACTTCGTCAGCGCGGTCGCCGTGGTCCACCACGCGCCGTTCGAGCAGGCCGTCACCCGCCTCGCCCGGCTCACCGCGCCCGGCGGCCGTCTGGTGATCGTCGGCATGGCCGCCAACCGGACGGTCCTGGACTGGGTCATCAGCGCGTGCGGCGTGCCCGTGAGTCAGTGGCACGCCCGTCGGCACGGCGGCAAGCGGGGCCCGGCCGGGATGCCCATGGAAGACGTGCACATGTCCTGGGGAGAGATCCGGAAGGCGGCCCACCGCCTGCTGCCCGGCTGCGACTTCCGCCGCACACTGCTGTGGCGCTACGTCGTGGTGTGGGACAAACCATCAGACAGACCTCGAGAAGGCGGCCCCTGAGCCGCCTCAGGAACCGCCTTCCCGGCACAACCGCGGCGAACAGGCGCCGGTGCTTCTGCTTCAGCCGATCTTCTGCCTAGGCCGATCTTCCGCTTCAGCCGGTCTTCCGCCTCAGCCGATCTTCTGCTTCACCTGAGCCAGCGACGGGTTGGTGAGGGTGGAGCCATCCGGGAACAGAACGGTGGGCACCGTCTGGTTTCCGCCATTCGCCTTCTCCACGAACGCGGCGGACTCCGGGTCCTGCTCGATGTTGATCTCGGTGTACGCGATGCCCTCGCGGTCCATCTGGCTCTTCAGCCGACGGCAGTAGCCGCACCACGTGGTGCTGTACATCGTCACAGTGCCCGGCATGTCTCTCGTGCTCCTTCGGTGGCTCGGGGACGGGTGGTCGCAGTGGTGGAACGTACGTGAAAGGGCAACCATTCCCGGCGCCCGCGCCCCGCCGGACGTGACGCCTGCCGCATCGGTATGACTATCAGTGCCTGCCTGTGGACAACCGGCACAGCCGTTTCGCGGGACCTGGCAGCATGGCTGTGTGACAGCAGCAACGCACTCCACCCTGTTCCCGCAGGTACCGGACTCCGCCGACGCGGTGCTCGACGGGCTCGACCCCGAGCAGCGCGAGGTGGCCACGGCCCTGCACGGTCCGGTCTGCGTCCTGGCGGGCGCCGGCACGGGCAAGACCCGGGCGATCACCCACCGCATCGCCTACGGAGTGCGCGCCGGCATCCTGCACCCCTCCAGCGTGCTCGCCGTCACGTTCACCAACCGCGCCGCCGGGGAAATGCGCGGCCGGCTGCGCCAGCTCGGTGCCGGCGGTGTCCAGGCGCGCACGTTCCACTCGGCGGCGCTGCGCCAGCTCCAGTACTTCTGGCCGAAAGCGATCGGCGGCTCCATGCCCCGGCTCGTCGACCGCAAGATCCAGCTCGTCGCCGACGCGGCCGCCGCCTGCCGCATCCGGCTCGACCGTGGCGAGCTGCGGGACGTCACCGCGGAGATCGAGTGGTCCAAGGTCACCCAGACCGTCCCCGCCGACTACGCGCCCGCCGCCGCCAAGGCCGGCCGCGAGACCCCCCGCGACCCCGCCGAGATCGCCCAGATCTACTCCGCCTACGAGGACGTCAAGCGCGAGCGCGCCGTCATCGACTTCGAGGACGTACTGCTGCTGACCGTGGCCGTCCTCCAGGACCGGCACGACATCGCCGAGCAGGTCCGCGCCCAGTACCAGCACTTCGTGGTCGACGAGTACCAGGACGTCAGCCCCCTCCAGCAGCGCCTGCTGGAGCTGTGGCTGGGCGACCGGGACAGCCTCTGCGTGGTCGGCGACGCCAGCCAGACGATCTACTCCTTCACGGGAGCGACCCCGGATCACCTGCTCGACTTCCGGGCCCGCCACCCCGGCGCCACGGTCGTCAAGCTGGTCCGCGACTACCGCTCCACCCCCCAGGTCGTCCACCTCGCCAACGGCCTGCTCGCCCAGGCGAAGGGCCGCGCCGCCGACCACCGCCTGGAGCTCGTCTCCCAACGCGCCCCGGGGCCCGAGCCGGTCTACACCGAGTACACGGACGAGCCCGCCGAGGCGGAGGGCGCGGCCCGACGCATCCGCGAGCTCATCGACTCGGGAGTCCCGGCCTCCGAGATCGCCATCCTGTTTCGGACGAACGCCCAGTCCGAGACCTACGAGCAGGCCCTCGCCGACGCCGGAGTGCCCTACCAACTGCGAGGCGCCGAGCGGTTCTTCGACCGCCCGGAGGTGCGCAAGGCGGGCGTCGCCCTGCGCGGCGCGGCCCGCTTCGGCGGCAACGACTCCCTCCTGGACGACGCCGTCGACCTGCCCTCCCAGGTGCGCGCCGTGCTGTCGGGGGAGGGCTGGACCCCGCAGCCGCCTGGCTCCGGTGCCGTGAGAGAACGCTGGGAGTCCCTGGCCGCCCTGGTGAACCTCGCCCAGGACTTCGCCGCCGCCAAACCCGGCGCCACCCTGGCGGACCTCGTCGCCGAACTCGACGAACGGGCGAACGCCCAGCACGCCCCCACCGTGCAGGGCGTCACCCTCGCCTCCCTGCACTCCGCCAAGGGCCTGGAGTGGGACGTCGTCTTCCTGGTCGGCGTCGCCGAGGGCATGATGCCGATCACCTACGCCAAGACCGACGAACAGATCGAGGAGGAGCGCCGCCTCCTCTACGTCGGCGTCACCCGTGCGCGGGAACGCCTCCATATCTCCTGGTCCCTCTCCCGTTCCCCCGGCGGCCGTCCTAACCGCCGCCCCAGCCGCTTCCTCGACGGGCTGCGCCCGGGTTCGACGGGCACCACCGGCCGTACAGCCGCCGGAAGTACGGGCGGCATCGAGCGCGGAATCCCCGGAACCAGGCGCTCCGCCCCGAGACGAGTCCAGCGAACGCCCGCCCGTTGCCGAGTCTGCGGCCGCACGCTCACCGACGCGGGCGAGATGAAGCTGATGCGCTGCGACGACTGCCCCTCCGACATGAACGAGAGCCTCTACGAGCGGCTGCGCGAGTGGCGTGCCGACCAGGCGCGACGCAGTGGCCAGCCCGCCTTCTGCGTCTTCACCGACAGGACCCTGATGGCGATCGCCGAGACCACGCCCGACGACGAGCACGAGCTGGCGCGCATCCCGGGCGTGGGGATGCGCAAGCTCAACCGCTACGGAGCCGACGTACTGGCCATTTGCGCAGGCCAGTTCGTCGGAGGGGGCACAGATCAGGACTGACACGAACTCGTGGAAAAAATAGTTTGCGCATGCCCCAGCAATCCCCATAGGTTCTTAGGCACGAGAGCAGCGGCCTTCTCGGAGGCCCTGATTCCGTGTTGTACTTGCATACCCGTCGGGCTGGTTCACCCAGTCCCCCGAGACGCCGAGAGGAGGCGAGTCCAGTGATCAGCATCAACACCAGCTCCATCATCAGCGCCGTGAAAATGACCGATCGCTCGGCCGTCTCCACGTGCATGCTCGGCGTTTCGAACCTGGGCACCGGTCTGTCCGGCATTCGTGCCGTGCGTCCGGCGTCCTCCTCCGTTGCTCCCGCGGGCCTTCCTGTCCGTGAGCGCAATGAGCGACCGACCAAGGCACTGGAAGCGGCAGTAGTGGCACAGGCGCAGGCCTATGCCTTTACGGCGACCGGTGCCGGATTCCGGAAGCAGACGACGCAGCACCACCAGATGTGGGCCTTCCGTGGGCCAGAACCCTGGAGTGATCCAGCCTGATCGCCGAATCAGGCCGGCGCCTTCAGGGCCGCGGAACCCCATCCGGGATCCGCGGCCCTTCTGTTTGTCCCTGAACGGGGGACGACGGACCGAAGGAGCCTCGGGACAAGAAAAGAACCCGGTACCAGCCGCCCCTCGGCCAACAGGCCGGAACGACCAGACGAGGAAGACGAACCGTGCAACTCGAAGCGCACGCCCCGTCCGTACCGCCTTCCGAAACGATCCCCAAGCCCGGCCCCACGGAGGACTCCGCCTTGATCCCGCTCACTGCGCTCACCGCGCTCGACGACGCCATCGAGAACCTCGGCGTACCCGTCCCGTGCCGTTCCTACGACCCGGAGGTCTTCTTCGCCGAGTCGCCAGCGGACGTCGAGTACGCCAAGTCCCTCTGCCGCACCTGTCCGCTGGTCGAGGCCTGCCTCGCCGGCGCCAAGGAGCGGCGTGAGCCCTGGGGCGTATGGGGTGGCGAGCTGTTCGTGCAGGGTGTCGTCGTCGCCCGGAAGCGGCCGCGTGGCCGCCCGCGCAAGAACCCGGTCACAGCATGAACACCGCAGGAACGATCGACCGTCCCCTCACGCACGACCCCCAGAAGCAGGCCCCGATGAAGCCGTCCACTTACGAGCCCGCAGGCTCCGCGACCCAAGACTTCACCACCACCGGCGCGAAGGACTCGCGTCAGAACAGGACCCGAGAGATGCAACTCATCCCAGAAGCCATGGCTCGTGCGCATATGCGCGAGCGACTGCAAGAGGCGGAGCGGGAACGCCCGGCCGTGCGCCTGGCGACCGCCCGCCGGATGCAGCGCAGGGCGGAGCGCGCCTCACGGCGTGCCCGCCGGGCGCTCGCCATGGCGGTCATGCAGTAACCGACCTCACCTGAAGCGGTGGCCTCCCGAGCCCGGGAGGCCGAGCTCTCCCCGCGGGGGCCGGTCCGTGCCGAACGGACCGGCCCCCGCGGTGTTGTGCTCCGTGGGCCATCGGGCACGGCGATATCGTCGCCGGGTGACGAGTCCCCCCGGAGACAGTGGCGACGGCTTTGCCGCGGAGCCTCGGCCGCTCGCGTGCGACCGCTGCGGCACGTCGGCCGGTACCCCGGCCGACGGCCCACCGCTCACCTGGACCTGCTCCATGGAGAACGGCGTCCGCCGCTCCTTCTGCGAGGCCTGCTCCCGGGAAAACCTCAGGCCGATCGAGGGGCGCCTGGACTCGGACTGGTGGTGAAGCGCGGGCACCGGTCACCCGTGGTGCCCGCTGAGGCTCATGCCCCCGCCACCGACTCCTCGCCGCCCGCCGGGTCCTCCGGGACGAACCCCGGAAGCCACTCCGCCAACTCCTCGCGCAGACGCACCGTCGCCCCCAGCTGGCACAGCACCCCGATCGTGCTCAGCGTCACCCGGTGGATCAGCAGATACGACGGGGGCAGATTGAGCTGCTTGCCCAGCTGGTAGGCGGGGGAGCGCGGGTCCGCGACGCGGGCCGCCTGGCTGCGCATCCAGCCACGCGTGAACGTGAACTCCTCGACCTCGGCCGGTTCGATGATCGGCAGCAGATAGTCCAGGACCGCGTCGGGATCCAGCTCTATGGTCTCCTTCACGAACCCCTCCGCGCACAGGAGCTCGTAGACCGTCTCGGCCTCCCCGTCGAGGGTCATGCGCAGGGACTCGCCGATGGTGGCCGGCAGACCGCCCGGGAGACGGTCGACCGTGCCGAAGTCCAGGACGCCCAGGCGCCAGTCGTCCTCACCCTCCGGGCCGCCGGGCAGCAGCCGGAAGTTGCCCGGGTGCGGATCGGCGTGCAGCAGGCCGGTGCGGGCGGGGCCGGAGAACAGGAAGCGGGCCAGGAGCTGGCCGGCCCGGTCGCGCTGCTCCTGGGAACCGTCCGTGATGATCTCCGACAGTGGGATGCCGTCGATCCACTCGGTGATCAGGACCTGGTCGGACTGGTGCACCACCTGCGGCACGAGCACGTCCGGGTCGTCCGCGAACTCCTCGGCGTGGGCCTGCTGGGCCTGCGCCTCCAAGCTGTAGTCCAGCTCCTCCGAGACACGGTCCTTCAGCTCCGTGATCAGCGGCTTGAGGTCCATGCCGGGGATCAGCGGGCCGAGCAGGCGGGAGAAGCGGCTCAGCTGGTTCAGATCGGACAGCAGGGCCTCGCCGGCGCCCGGGTACTGCACCTTGACCGCCACTTCGCGGCCGTCATGCCACACACCTCGGTGCACCTGGCCGATGGATGCCGCCGCGGCGGGCTTGTCCTCGAACTCCAGGAACAACTCG
Organism: Streptomyces sp. DG1A-41; assembly: GCF_037055355.1. Classification (GTDB taxonomy): domain Bacteria; phylum Actinomycetota; class Actinomycetes; order Streptomycetales; family Streptomycetaceae; genus Streptomyces. Next base: position 6,090,937 of record NZ_CP146350.1, read on the forward strand.
TGCCAGCCCTCGCCGAGCCGCTCCTCGAGCACCGCGTGCACGGTGCGCGTCGGCATCGGCGGCGCCGCCTCCTGGAGCTTGGTCAGCGCGGCCCGGTAGGGGCCGGCCACCTCCTCGGGCAGTGCCGACTCGAAGACGGACAGGGCCTGGCCGAACTTCATCGCGCCGCCCTTGAGCTCGCCGAGCACCTTGAACAGCTGGTCCGCCGTGCGCTGTTGGAGTTCGCGGCCGACGAGCTCCGCGGACTCGCCGACGATTCGCTTGCCGAATCCCCAGGTCGCCCGCCCGGCGATGCCGAGCGGGAGCGCGGCGAGCTTGGCGGTCCGGGTGACCGCCTTCCGGGGAAGATCAGACATGCGCCCTCCAAGTCCCAGCCGGCCGCTTCGCCGATGCCTCACGGCACTGCGCCGACGGCCGTTGCACCGCCATTGTCTCGTGTGACTCCCGATCCTCCGAGGGGTGCTCCCCCTTTCCTCTCTCCGCCGCCCCGCACGGGCATGCCGGATGCGCCCAGACCGGCCGCGCATGCCAGTGGAGACTGGGTACGGAGACCTCCCAGCGTGCCCCCGCACTCGACGGAACCCGGCCGTCCAGGAAGGCGAGCGCGTGGGCTGCGGCCAGTCCGGCCACAGTAGTGGCCAGCGTCAGGTCGCAGGGCCGTACCTGCCGCTGCCTGCCGGAGCGCCACTGGGCGACCAGGCGCGGCCAGGTCGGATCACGGTCGGCGCGGCTCTCGTGCAGGCACCCCGCGCAGCCCGTCTCGCCGGGCAGGACGAGCGGGCCGACCACCCCGGTCCCCTCCACGACGCCGGCGTACAGATGGGGTGTTCCGCAGGACATCAGCGGCTCGGCGGCCGACGGGTCGGGCGCGTGCACGGCGACATCGTCCCGCGGGGCGACGATCACCAGCGAGAAGCCCGGGTCACCTTCCTCCGGGGAAGTGTGGGCTGCCGCGCGGCGCGGTGGCCGGTCAGGGGCCGCCCGGCGCACGGCCCGGCGGGCCGACTCGTCCCTGCGGTCGCCGACGGCCTCCGCGGGCAGCCCGCCAGGAGCGACGTCCCACGGTTCCACACGGCCGCCGTCGCGCACGTCGACCTCGCCCACACCCGCCCCCGACAGCAGCGACGCCAGCACGGCACCCACCCGGCCCGCGCCCCGGACCTGCACCCGCTGCGAGCGCCGGGCGGCCAGCTGCCGCATCGCGTCGCCCGGTGCCGAGGTGGTCAGGGACAGGGAAGCAAGGTCGGGACGCAGCCGGTCGAGGACCTCCTTCTTCTGCCGCAGGGCGTCGGCGTCCGGCCCGCCGCCCCGTGCGTCGTCCAGAAGTCCGGCCCGAGCGAGCCGCCGCACCAGCCCGTCGACATGGCCGTCGGGCAGATCCATCCGGCGTCCCTCCTCGCGCAGCAGCTCCAGGCCTCGCGTGCCGTTCAGCAGATCGAGGAAACTGCCCGTCGCCAGGTCCATCGGGCCGAGCGTCATCGCATGCGCCGGTGTCATCCCGAACTGCACGGTGTTGAGGTCGCGCCAGCCGCGCCTGAGCGCGGGTTTCACCATCGGATGCATGACAGGCCCCCGTATGTCGTAGATCGTCCCCGTATGCCGGTTGAGCGTGAGACGGCAGCGCCGAAACCGACCGCACGGCAAGACCGACCGCACGGCATGACCGACCGCACGGCAAGACCGACCGCACGCCGAACCGGCCACAGACCGGCCTGGACCCGGGCCGGGCCTGTCCGTCGCTTCGCCGACAAGAGCCAGCATGCCCAAACCCCTCGCCGGCTGCCGAAAGTTGTCCACAGGCAGGGGAATTCGTCGTACAAATCCGGCGGCCGGTGGGAGGCATCGGTATCGAACCGTCTCGGAGCCGGGACTTCCCCGGGTACAGCGGGTAACGTCGGGGCGTGCCCGCCGACCCACTGCACCGCGCCGGAAAGCCACAGCGCAGCACGACGAGCCAGCCGCCGAGCGGCTCGGGGGCGAGCTCGATCGAGGTCCGCAGGAGCGCCCGCCGACGCAGAACGGTCTCCGCGTACCGCGAGGGCGATCGCACCATTGTGCTCATCCCCGCCCGGATGTCCGAGGCGGAGGAGCAGCGCTGGGTGAACGTCATGCTCGACAAGCTGGCCGCCCAGGAGAGCAAGCGGGCCCTCGGCGACGCCGAGCTGGCCGAGCGGGCCCGGCGCCTTTCCGAGCAGTACTTCGACGGGCGGGCCCGGCCCACTTCGGTGCGCTGGGTGACCAACCAGAACACGCGCTGGGGGTCCTGCACCCCGTCCGAGGGCAGCATCCGCCTGTCGCACCGCCTCCAGGGCATGCCCGAGTACGTCGTCGATTACGTCCTCGTCCACGAACTCGCCCATCTGCTCGTACCCGGACACGGCCCCCGATTCTGGGAGCTGCTGGAGGCCTATCCGCGGACGGAGCGGGCCCGGGGCTACCTCGAAGGCGTGGTCGCGGCCGCGCGGTTGCCTCATGTGCCCGGCGCACGGGGTGAGGGTCCTGTGGGCTGAGCGTCCCGTGGGCTGAGTGCCCGGAACGAGGGCCCATGGTGAGCGCGGGGTAAGTGACCGCTTTCCGCTAGAGAGCAGCCGATACGGCCGAGCGCGGGTTCTGTACCGGGTCTGTACCGACTGCGTCCGGTGTCCGGGTTTGCCGTTAGCCTGGCGCGACGCAATCACGTTCTGGATGGGGGACGGTCGTTACGCATGGCCAGGGAATTCCAACGCGGCCACAAGGCCAGGATCAGTGACCTCACCGCGGGTACGGATCTGTACGTAGGCGTGCAGATCTCCGGCCCCGGGCTGAGCTTCGACATCAGCTGCTTCGGCCTCGACGCCGACGAACGGCTCTCGGACGACCGGTACTTCGTCTTCTACAACCAGCCGAAGTCCCCCGAGGAGGCCATTCAGCTCCTGGGCGCCCAGGCGGGCGACACGGAGTCCTTCAGGGTGACGCTCGACCGGATCCCGCCGCAGATCCAGAAGCTGTCCTTCACGGCGACGATCGACGGCGCCGGGCAGATGTCGCAGATCGCCCCCGGCTACATACGTATCGTCGCGGGCGGCGAGGAGGTGGCCCGCTACCCCTTCAGCGGCTCGGAGTTCTCCACCGAACGGGCCGTGATGCTCGGCGATTTCTACCTGAAGGACGTATGGCGGTTCGCGGCCGTCGGACAGGGTTTCGACGGCGGTCTCGACGCGCTGCTGAAGAACTTCGGCGGCGAGGTGGCCGAGGAGGAGACGCCCGCGCCGCCCGCCCCCGCCGCGCAGCAGCCGCAGGCCGGCGCCGCCCCGGGCTTCGCGCCGCCCGCGTTCGGCGTCCCCGGCACTCCCGAACCCGCCCCGGCTCCCGCCTCGGCGCCCGAACCCGCGCCCGCACCGGCAGCGCCTCCGGCCCCGGCTCCCGCCCCGGCGCCCGCTCCCCAGCCCGCCGCGCAGGGCTTCGCGCCCCCGCCCGGCGCGACTCCGCCTCCGGCCCCGGCGCCCGCGCCCCAGGTGCATGCCGCCCCCACCATCGTCGCGCCCGTGAACACCCCGCCCGGCGGTTCCCCGGTGCCGCCCCCGGCCCCGGCGCCCGCGCCGCACGGCCAGCCGGTCCAGCAGCCGCCGCCGTACGGCCAGGTCCCCGGCCAGATGGCCCCGCCGCCCCCCGGCTACGGCCAGCCCCAGGCACCGCAAGCACCCCAGGCCCCGGCCCCGCCTCCCGGCTACGGCCAGCCCACACCGCCCCCGGGCTACGGCCAGCAGCCGCCCTTCGGGCAGCAGACCGGGCAATCCCCTTACGGAGCGCCTCAAGGAGTGCCCCAAGGGGCTCCCCAGGGAGCACCGCAGGGCCCCGGTGTCGCCGCCGCGCTCCAGCAGTTCAAGGAGACCCCCACCGGGCAGCGCTGGACGCAGCAGAACAAGAAGCTCGTCCGCGTCGACCTCGGCATCGGCGGGCAGCCCGTGCTGGCCCGGCAGGGCAGCATGGTGCTCTATCAGGGCAAGGTCGACTTCGCTTACAAGGGCGCCGGATTCGCCGGCCGGATCGTGGGCAACGCCACCGGCCAGGAGATGCAGCTGATGCGCTGTACCGGCCAGGGGCAGGTGTTTCTCGCCGAGGACTCCACCATGCTGCACCCCATCGAGCTCCAGGGCGACGGCATCTGCGTCTCGGCCGAGAACGTCCTCGCCTTCGACGAGGGCCTCCAGTACGAGGTGCGCCGCATCGAGGGACACGGCATCCCCGGGGGCGCGCTGTTCACGATGCAGTTCACGGGCACCGGCACGATCGTCGTGAAGACCCACGGCACGCCCGTGGTCCTGCCCGTCACACCAACCACCTTCGCCGACTGCAACGCCGTGGTCGCCTGGTCGGCCGCCGCCCAGGTCGTCGTCTCCAGCCAGGTGCGGATGCGCCGCCACGCCTACCCGGGGGACACCGGGGAGAGCGTCAACCTCCAGTTCCGGGGAGCGCCCGGGAACTTCATCGTCGTCCAGCCGTACGAGGTCTGAGGGAGCCCGTCATGACACAGCAACTCGCGGGCCACGCCCCCGCACCCGTCACCGCCCGCATGGAGAACCACGGCAACCACATGCTGAAGGTCGCCATGCAGACCGGAAACGACCTCCTCGCGCGCGTGGGGTCGATGGTCGCCTACGAAGGGTTCGTGCAGTACGAGCCCAACCCGCCGGCCGTGCGCCAGATCGCGAAGGACTGGATGACCGGCGAGGGCGCGCCCCTGATGAAGTGCTCCGGCGACGGACTGCTCTACCTCTCCGACTACGGGGCGAACGTCGTCGTCATCAATCTCAACGGCGACGGCATCTCCGTCAACGCCACCAACCTGCTCGCCTTCGACGCCCACCTCACCTGGGGCGTCGAGCGGGTCAAGGGCCTGGCGAAGTTCGCCGGGCAGGGCCTGTGGAACACCAGGATCTCCGGGCAGGGCTGGGTCGCGCTGACCTCCCGCGGCAAGCCCATCGTCGTCGACTGCGGAGGCGGCGAGGACGAGACGTACGTCGACCCCGACGCCCTGGTCGCCTGGTCCCCGAACCTCAAGGTGAAGGGCAAGCGCAGCTTCCGGGCGCAGTCGCTGATCGGCCGCGGCAGCGGCGAGGCCTACCAGATGGCCTTCTCCGGTCAGGGCATCGTCGTCGTCCAGCCCAGCGAGGACAGCACAGACCGCCTCCGGGCCCGGGGCTGAGGGGGAGCCAGAAGCCATGCAGAGCCCGATTTTCGCCTACAACGAGCAGCAGACCCAGGACCGCTGGAGTCTCCAGAACAAGCAGATGCTGCGCGTCGCCCTGGAGGGCCACGACGGCATCCTGGCCCGCAAGGGCACCATGGTCGCCTACCAGGGCCTCGTCGAGTTCGACGCCGAGTACCAGAGCAACGACCAGGCACGCGCGCGTGCGCACACCGGTGAGGGACTCGACCTGATGCGCTGCCACGGGCAGGGCACGGTCTACCTCGCCAACCTCAAGCAGCACGTCCACGTCATGGAGGTGGAGCAGGACGGTCTCACCGTCGACAGCAGCTATGTGCTGGCGATGGACTCCTCCTTGCACCACGAGGTCATCGCCGTCGACAGCCTCTACGGCATCTCCGGCTCCGGGAAGTACCAGCTCAACATCACCGGCCGGGGCAAGGTGGCCCTGATGACCTCGGGTATGCCGCTGCTGATGCACGTGACGCCCGACAAGTACGTCAACTGCGACGCCGACGCGATTGTCGCCTGGTCGACGAGTCTGCGCGTGCAGATGCAGGCCCAGACGCACTCCTCCGGGGTGTGGCGGCGTCGCGGCAGCACCGGCGAGGGCTGGGAGCTGAGCTTCATGGGCACCGGCTTCGCGCTCGTCCAGCCGAGCGAACTGCTGCCGCCGCAGAACGCACAGATCGGCTCGGGCCTCGCCGCCCAGTACGGCATGGGCCAGCAGGGAGCACGCGGGCAGAACCAGGGCAACGTCTGGAACTGACCCGCCACGGACCCGGCAAAACGTAAGGGGCGATCACCTTGGTGGCCGCCCCTTACACATGCCTCAGACCGCGAGCCTCGCGCGTGTGGCCTCCAGCAGACGTACGACCGACTCGTCGGCCACCTCCGCGACCTCGTCGTAGCCGAACCAGCGCACGTCGAGTGACTCGTCGCTGATCTCGTGCGCAGCGTCCGGCGGCGCCAGGACCGCGTACTGGACGTCGAAGTGGCAGTGGCACGGCGGCGGGATCGGGTGCCGGTCCAGGCGCACCGGGCCGCCCGGCAGCAGCGAGAGCCCCGAGACGCCGGACTCCTCCGTCGCCTCACGCAGGGCCGCGGCCGCCAGGGAGCTGTCGCCCGGCTCGCAGTGGCCGCCCGTCTGGAGCCACATCCGCAGCTTTCTGTGCAGGGTCAGCAGGACCCGGCCGGCCACGGGGTCGATCACCAGGGCGCTCGCGGTGATGTGACCCGCCGGGCAGGCCTTCCACAGACCGTCCGGGTGTTCCGCCAGATGGTCGAGGTAGGCCTGGCGCAGGTCCGTCTGGTCCTCGTACTCCTTGAGCACGAGGACCGCGTCGTCGTAGAGGCTCACCCGGCGTCGTCGCCCTTGTTCTTGTCCTCGCCCTCGTCCTTCTTCTCCAGGTCGGGCTTGTCCGCCGCCTCGCCGAGCATCTTGTCCAGCTCGGAGAAGTCGATCTGCTCACGGTGCACGAAGCCGTCAGGGTCATCCAGGTCGGTGGCCGTCGGCAGCATGTCCGGGTGGTGCCACAGGGCGTCCCGGCCGTCGACACCTCGCGCGTCGGTGAGCGAGGCCCACAGACGGGAGGCGTCACGCAGGCGGCGCGGGCGCAGCTCCAGGCCGATCAGCGTGGCGAACGTCTGCTCGGCCGGGCCGCCCGAGGCGCGGCGGCGGCGCAGCGTCTCGCGCAGGGCGTCGGCGGACGACAGACGGGGCTTGGCGGCGGCGTGGACCACCGCGTCGACCCAGCCCTCCACGAGCGCCAGCGCCGTCTCCAGACGCGCCAGGGCGGCCTTCTGCTCGGGCGTGTCCTCGGGCTGGAACATGCCCTGCTGGAGCACCTCCTGGAGCTGCTCGGGGTTCTGCGGGTCGAACTGGCCGACCACGTCCTCCAGCTTGGCCGTGTCGACCTTGATCCCGCGGGCGTAGCCGTCTACCGCGCCGAACAGATGCGAGCGCAGCCACGGCACGTGCGCGAAGAGCCGCTGGTGGGCGGCCTCGCGCAGGGCGAGATACAGCCGCACCTCCTCCTGCGGGACGCTCAGGTCCTTGCCGAACGTCTCGATGTTCACCGGCAGCAGCGCGGCCTTGCCGGCCGGGCCCAGCGGCAGGCCGATGTCGGACGAGCCGACGACCTCACCGGCGAGCACGCCGACGGCCTGCCCGATCTGCGTACCGAACATGGCGCCGCCCATCGAGCGCATCATGCCGATCAGCGGGCCGGCCATGGCCTGCATCTCCTCCGGCAGGACGTCACCCATAGCGGTGCCGACGCGCTCGGCGACCGGGTCGACGAGCTCCTTCCAGGCGGGCAGGGTCGCCTCGACCCACTCGGCGCGGCTCCAGGCCACGGCCGAGCCGGCGCCGGACGGCAGGGACGTGGCGTCGTCGAGCCACAGGTCGGCGAGGCGGACGGCCTCCTCGACGGCCTTGCGCTCGGCGGGGCCGACGCTGGTGTCCTTGGTGCCGTCAGGGCTGCCCTGGGACACCGTCTGGCGGGCGATCTGCTTGGCCATGTCCCAGTTCACGGGGCCGCCCTCGTAGGAGAGCATCTGGCCCAGCTGCTGGAACGCGGCGCCCAGGTCGTTGGGGTTCAGGGAGCCGAACATGGCTGCGAACGGGTTGTCCGCACCGGGGCCGCCGAATCCTCCGGCTCCGGGCAGGCCGCCGAAACCGAACGGATTGGCCGGTCCCTGACCACCACCGCTCTGCTGGTCCTTCTTCTTGCCCTCGTCGCCGTCGTCCGGCTCCTCCGGCGGAAGGCCGAATCCGAATGGGGTGTCACTCACGGGATTCCTCGGCTGGTAGGGCCGCCGGTTCTTTCCGGCGGCACGGCTGCCCGACATCACCACCCAGCGTAGACACCTCGGGGCGGATCGGGCCTCGGTGCTTCGCCGACTGACGGCCTGCGGCAGGATGGATGCCACCTGGTACGCACGCCTAGCTCGTGCTCGTACTGAAGACAACCGCTGGAGACGCCCGGTGAGTTCCCCAGATCCGCAGGTTCGCGCAGCGCGAAACCAGTCAACCAGTTCCGCGAGTCCCGCGGCGCGCGGACCCGTCGTCGCGGTCACCGGTGCCGCGTACGGCGTCGGTGCCCTGCTCACCGAGCAGCTCGCCGCGTCCGACGAGGTCAAGCAGGTCGTCGCCATCGACGAGCGGCGCGGCGACTGCGCCGCGGCGCAGTGGCACATCCTGGACGTACGGGATCCGGCCATCGCGGACAAGCTGCGAGGCGCCGACGTGGTGGTGCACCTGGCGCTGGACCTCGACCTGGAGACCGACGCCGCCGCCCGAACGGCCTACAACGTACGGGGGACACAGACCGTCCTGACGGCGGCCGCGGCGGCCGGAGTGCACCGGGTCGTGCTGTGCACCTCGGCGATGGTCTACGGAGCGCTGCCGGACAACGAGCTGCCGCTCTCCGAGGACGCTGAGCTGCGGGCCACGGCGGAGGCGACGGGCGTCGGGGACCTGCTGGAGATCGAGCGGCTGGCGCGGCGGGCGCCGCGGGCGCACCCGGGGCTCAACGTCACCGTGGTGCGGCCGGCGATCCTGGTGGGAGGCACGGACACGGCGCTGACCAGGTACTTCGAGTCTCCTCGGCTGCTCGTCGTCGCCGGGTCGCGGCCCGCGTGGCAGTTCTGCCACGTCGAGGACCTGTGCAGCGCGCTGGAGTACGCCGTCCTGGAGAAGGTCGACGGGGAACTGACCGTCGGGTGCGACGGGTGGCTGGAGCAGGAGGAGGTCGAGGAGCTCAGCGGCATCCGGCGCATGGAGCTGCCGTCGGCGGTCGCGCTGGGTGCGGCGGCGCGCCTGCACCGCATCGGGCTCACGCCGTCTCCGGCCGGGGATCTGGCGTACACGATGTACCCCTGGGTGGTCAGCGGCAGTCGGCTGCACGACGCCGGGTGGCGGCCGCGGTACACCAACGAGGAGGTGCTGGCGGAGCTCTTGGAGGAGGTCTCCGGCCGGCACACGGTGGCCGGGCGGCGACTGGGCCGCAAGGACGCGACGGCGGCGGGTGCCGCGGGTGCGACGGTGGCGCTGCTGGGTGCGGCCGCGGTGGTGCGACGGGCCCGGAAGGCCCGGCGGCGGATCTGAGAGCCGCCTCTGTAGGAGACTCCGAACCCGTACGCGCGCGTGCCGGGTGATACCTCTATTCCGTCCTGTCGGTCCCGTGCGGCACGATGGAGGCATGGCATCCACGAGCGATCACCCCGGTGAACAGGCCGCGCAGGACCCGATCAGGCTGATCGGGATTCGGGACACGGCTCTCTCCGTGGACGAGGTGTTCCGGGCCGTCGGGGACGACGCGGCCGGAGGCACCGCGCTCTTCGTGGGGACCGTGCGGAACCACGACGGGGGTGCCGACGTCGCGGAGCTGGGCTATTCGTGCCACCCCAGTGCCGAGGCCGAGATGCGGCGGATCGCCGAGAAGGTTGTCGCCGAGTTCCCGGTACGCGCGCTGGCCGCCGTGCACCGGGTGGGCGACCTGAGTGTCGGGGACCTCGCCGTGGTCGTCGCCGTCTCCTGTCCGCACCGGGGAGAGGCCTTCGAGGCCTGCCGGAAGCTGATCGACGACCTCAAGCACGAAGTGCCCATCTGGAAGCATCAGAAGTTCTCCGACGGTACCGAGGAGTGGGTGGGCGCCTGCTGAATCCGGGGCGCCGTATTCCGGTTGCGTAACCGCACCCCTGGCGTGAGCGTTGTCACTGCGGATGGTTAATCTGCTGATCAGTCAGTTGCGGACGCTCAAAGGGGTTGGAGGTCGGCATGGCGGCGCTCGCCTGGTTGCTGATTCCGCTTGTGGCTGCGATCGGCGCGGGCCTCTGGGGCAGTTGGGCCAACAGGACCCGCAAGGTCCGTGGCGACGGCCCGGAACTCATCGGTTACGCCCGCTTCCGCGAGGCCATGGAGAAGCCCCGGCCGGGTAGCTGACGGCCAGGAAAACAGCAGGTCACAGGCGTTTGAGCCCACAGGGCCGCCCCGGACGGGCGGCCCTGACGGTGCGCTGACAGGACCGTCCCGTACTGTCGAGTCATGCCACGCCGCACCGCGACGATGCTCGCCTCCACCCTGATACTGATCGCGCTCCTGTGCGCGGGAGTGTTCATCCCCGTGCCGTATTCGGAGATGTCCCCGGGGCCGACGGTGAACACGCTGGGCGATCACGGCGGCGAGCCGGTGCTCCAGATTTCGGGGCGGAAGACGTATGCGACCAGTGGCCATCTGAACATGACGACGGTGCGGGTCACCAGCGCCGACTACCGGATGAACCTGGTCGAGGCCGTCTACGGCTGGCTCGCGCATGACAACAAGGTGGTGCCGCACGAGACGCTCTACCCGGACGGCAAGACCGAGGAGCAGTCCACGCAGGAGAACGCCGAGGAGTTCAGCCAGTCCCAGGAGAGCGCCAAGGTCGCCGCGCTGAAGGAACTCGACGTTCCGGTGAAGTCGTGGGTCATCGTCTCGACGGTCGTCAAGGGGTCCCCGGCCGAGGGCAAACTGCACGCGGGGGACGTGATCAAGGCCGTCGACGGTACGGCGGTGAAGGAGCCGGCCGACGTCGCGAAGCTCGTCACGAAGCGCAAGCCGGGCCAGGACGTCCGCTTCACGATCGTGCCAGCCAAGGAGCAGACCGCCGCGGAGAAGGAGAAGCGGACGCCGACGAAGACGCAGAACATCACCATCACCACGACGACCTCGGACGACGCCGGCGAGAAGCGGGCCATCGTGGGGATCTCCGCGGGGACCGACCACACGTTCCCGTTCACCATCGACATCAAGCTGGCCGATGTCGGCGGGCCGAGCGCCGGTCTGATGTTCGCGCTCGGCATCTACGACAAGCTCACGCCGGGGAGCCTGACCGGCGGCAAGTTCGTGGCCGGTACGGGGACGATCGACGACGAGGGCAAGGTCGGCCCGATCGGCGGCATCGAGATGAAGACCGTGGGCGCGCGGGCGAAGGGCGCGCAGTACTTCCTGACGCCCGCGGACAACTGCGAGGCCGCCGCCAAGGACACCCCCGAGGGGCTCACCCTCATCAAGGTGAACACCATCGAGGACGCTCTCGGCGCTCTCAAGGACGTCCGCAGCGGCGACACCGCCGATCTGCCGAAGTGCGGCAAGTAGTCCGCAGGGCCGGGGACCGGCCCGGGCCGCGCGGCCGCCCGGCTACTACTCCTCGAACGTCGCCGCCAAAGCCTCCGCCAGGCCCGGTACCAGGTCGGAGCCGGTGAGGACCTCCGTGGGGGAGTCCTTCTCGCGCAGGCGCAGGGCCGACTCGCGGCTGCCGTCCCGCAGGACCGCGACCGTCATCCGGACCTCCTGACGGGCTGGGTGGTCCGCCACCCACTTCGACAGCGCGGCCTCGTCCAGGCCCTGCGGAACCTGGGCCTCCGCGGACGGCGGCAGCATCAGGCGCTCCACGGCGAGGGCGCAGCCGGCCACCGCGTCGGGCCACGCGATGGTGGCGAGGAACTCGTCGAGCGGCTTGCCCGTTGGAACTTCGTCCTGCTCGATCGGGGTGAGGCCGGAGTTCTCCGACTCGTCGCCCAGACCGAGCCGGTCCGCGAGCGAGGGCTGTTCGGCCCGGAGCCGGGCGGTGTCGACGAGGGCGAAGAGGCGGGCTGGCTGGTCCCAGCCGAGGCCGGAGACGTACTCGTCGATCTCGAGCACGGCCCGGGTGAGCGGGTTCGCTGCCATGGGAGTGTTGGACATGGTCACAATCCTGCCTCGTTCCCGACCGGAATCGGGAACCGAGTAAACGGTGAGTAAGTTGCATAGGTGGGGGCCCACGATCACGGGGGCCGCAGACGGTCCGTGAAGACGCGGGCCTGACGAATCAACAGCGAACTTCGAGGTGCGCACCTTGGCTTTCCAGATGCCGGACCGCGGCGGAGGCCCTTCGGGGCCGCGGATCAGAGTGGGCCGCCCGTCCCGGCGTGTCCGGACCCTGCTCATGACACTGGGCGTCCTGGCCGCCCTCGGCATGGTGTTCACCATGTTCGCGGGCTTTTGGACGGACTGGCTCTGGTACCGGTCGGTGAACTACTCGTCGGTCTTCACCACCACCCTGTGGACCAAGATCGGGCTCTTCTTCGTCTTCGGTCTGCTCATGGCCCTCGCGGTCGGCTTCAACATCTGGCTGGCGCACCGACTGCGGCCGCCGCTGAGCGCCATGTCCATGGAGCAGCAGAACCTCGACCGCTACCGGATGGGCATCGCGCCCTACAAGAAGTGGCTGCTGCTCGGGATCACGGCCCTGGTGGGCCTGATCGCCGGCGCCTCCGCGTCCGGCCAGTGGCGGACGTGGCTGATGTGGGTCAATGGCGTGCCCTTCGGCCAGAAGGATCCCCAGTTCAAGCTGGACGTCTCCTTCTACGCCTTCGACCTGCCCTGGTACCGGTTCCTGCTCGGCTTCGGCTTCGCCGCGGCGATCCTGTCCGTGATCGCCGCCGCGCTCACGCACTACCTGTACGGCGGCCTGCGCGTCACCAGCCCCGGCGCCCGCGCCACGGCGGCGGCCACCGGGCACCTGTCGGTGCTCATCGGCGTCTTCGTGGCCCTGAAGGCGGTCGCGTACTGGCTCGACCGGTACGGACTCGCGGTCAAGTCCAGCGACTTCAGGGCGACCGACAACTGGACGGGCCTGAGGTACGTCGACGCCAACGCCTACCTGCCGGCCAAGACGATCCTGTTCTGCATCGCCGTCATCTGCGCGCTGCTGTTCTTCGCCACCCTGTGGCGGCGCACCTGGCAACTGCCGGTGATCGGCTTCGGCCTGATGGTGCTCTCCGCGATCCTCATCGGCGGCCTCTACCCGGCGATCGTGCAGAAGTTCCAGGTCCAGCCGAACGAGCAGGCCAAGGAAGCGCCGTACGTCGAGAAGAACCTCGAGGCGACGCGCAAGGCCTACGGCATCGACGGCACCAAGGTCACCGACTACTCGGGCACGAGCAAGACCGAGGACAAGACCACGCTCCGCGACGACGTCGACTCCACGGCGAGCATCCGGATCATGGACCCGAACATCGTCTCGCCGACGTTCCAGCAGCTCCAGCAGATCAGGAACTACTACGCGTTCCCGGACAACCTGGACGTCGACCGCTACACCAAGGACGGCAAGGACCAGGACACGGTCATCGGCCTGCGTGAGCTGAACCTGGCGGGCATCCCGAAGAAGAACTGGATCAACAACCACTTCCGTTACACCCACGGCTACGGAGTGGTCGCCGCCGAGGGCACCAGCGCCGACGCCCAGGGCCGTCCGGTCTTCACGGAGTCCGACCTGCCCTCCGAGGGCGACCTCGGCACGTACGAACAGCGGGTCTACTACGGTGAGAAGACCACCACCTACTCGATCGTCGGCGGTCCCCAGAAGGAGATCGACTACTCCGACGACAACGGCGAGAAGACCACCAGCTACAAGGGCGACAGCGGGGTCAACCTCTCCAACCCGGTCAACCGGGCCGCGTACGCGGTGGCGTTCGGTGAGCCGCAGATCCTGTACTCGGGCGCCATCGGCGACGGTTCGCGGATCCTGTACAACCGCACACCCAAGGAGCGCGTCGAGGCGGTCGCCCCCTGGCTGACCATCGACGGCGACGCCTACCCGGCGGTGGTGAACGGCCGTATCCAGTGGATCGTCGACGCGTACACGACGACCAACGGATACCCGTACTCCTCGCGTACGACCCTCGGTGACACGACGGCGGACTCGCTGACCGCCGCCAACAACAACCGCGCGGTGGTGGCCCAGCAGAACCAGGTCAACTACATCCGCAACTCGGTGAAGGCGACCGTCGACGCGTACACCGGCGAGGTCAAGCTCTACCAGTGGGACACCAAGGACCCGGTCCTGAAGACCTGGATGAAGGCATTCCCGGACACGGTGGAGCCCAAGAGCGACATCTCCAAGGACCTGATGGACCACCTGCGCTACCCGCAGGACCTGTTCAAGGTCCAGCGGGAGCTGCTCACCCGCTACCACGTCAGGGACGCGACGACGTTCCTCAGCGGCAGCGAGGTGTGGCAGGTGCCGGACGACCCGACGAACCGGTCGGGCAACGCGGTGCCGCCGTACTACCTGAGCATGAAGATGCCCGACCAGAAGGCCCAGTCGTTCTCGCTGACGACGACCTTCACGCCCAACGGCCGGGACAACCTCAGCGCGTTCATGGCGGTCGACGCCGAGGCGGGCGCCAGTGACTACGGCAAGATCAGAATCCTGAAACTGCCGACGAACACGACGGTCAACGGACCCAAGCAGGTCCAGAGCCAGTTCAACTCCCAAGAGGAGATCGCCGAGTCCATCAGGCTCCTGAGAGGCGGCGACTCCGAAGTCGAGTACGGCAACCTGCTGACGGTGCCGCTCGACGGCGGACTGCTCTACGTGGAGCCGGTCTACGTACGCGGTGGTGGACTGAAGTACCCGCTGCTGCGGAAGGTGCTGGTCACCTACGGAGGTCAGACCGCCTTCGAGAACACGCTCGACGGGGCCCTCAACAAGATCTTCGGGACGGAGGGGCAGGCCCCCGAGCCACCGGACGAGGGTGACACCACGACGCCACCGCCGACGTCCGACAACCCGACGGTCCAACAGGCCTTGGAGGACGCCCAGAAGGCGTTCGACGCGGGCCAGGAGGCCCTCAAGGAGAACGACTGGGAGGCGTACGGCCGGGCGCAGAAGGACCTCGAGGACGCTCTGCAGCGAGCCGAGGACGCGCAGGCCCAGGCCGGCCGCGGGGTGCCGGCGGCGGCGAGAGCAAGCCCAGCGCCAGCCCGAGCGGCAGTCCGAGCCCCAAGCCGAGCAGCTAGGGGCCTGGCCTGGTCAAATGTCCACCCCGCGCCGTGATACGGTTGTGAACACAACGGCGCGGGGTGGAGCAGCTCGGTAGCTCGCTGGGCTCATAACCCAGAGGTCGCAGGTTCAAATCCTGTCCCCGCTACTGAAATCGCGAAGTCCGAGTGACGGAGCGACCATGAAGGCCCGGATTCCACAAAGGAATCCGGGCCTTCGTGATGTGTGAACGCATGTGCTGGCCTGGGCTGCGGCCGCGCCGCCGGGGGGAGTTGGGAAATCTGTGTTTGACTTGTCTCTCTGTGGGCATGTCGACAAAACGCTGTAGTGACCTCACTGGCTGCGGTATACCAGGTGTACCCAGGTTGCAGGTGGTGCGACGATGGACGTTATGGGGGACAAGACAACTCTGTTCGAGACAGGGCGTTTTGTGCAGCCTTCCAGCCGGGAGGACACCGACACCCCGGACGAGGCCGGGGAGATCGCCGACGAGGCGGCCGAAGAGCTGCGTCAGCGGCTCGCTGCGGAGGCCGGCGACGTCGAGGCGATGAGTGTCCTCGGGGCCATGCTGCTGCGCCGTGGTGATCTCGACGGTGCCGAACCCCATCTGCGTGCAGCCACCGCCGCGGGCGACCGGGCCGCCGCCAACAACCTCGGAGTCCTGCTCCACCAGCGCGGATACGCCGACGAGGCCGCCGGCTGGTGGCGGATCGCCGCCGTCGCCGGATCCGCGGCGGCCGCGCACGCCCTCGGTCGGCACCACCGCGAGCGCGGCGACGAACCCGCCGCCGAGTACTGGCTGCGCCAGTCCGCCGAACAGGGCCACACGCTGGGCGCGTACGCGCTCGCCGACCTGCTGGAGCACCGCGGTGACGCCGGGGCCGAGCAGTGGATGCGGGTGGCGGCCGAGCGCGGGCACCGGGAGGCGGCGTACCGCCTGGCCCGGGCGCTGGACCGGAAGGTGGCGCGGGAGGCCGGCGGTGACAACGGTGTCCAGGCGCTGGACGAGGTCGAGCAGTGGTACCGGCAGGCCGCCGCGCGCGGCCACCGGCGGGCCGCGCTGCACCTCGGGACGATCCTGGAGAAGCGCGGCGAGCTCAAGGAGGCCGGACGCTGGTACCTGACGTCCGCCAAGGACGGCGAGGCGCGGGCCGCCTGCGCGCTCGGCTTCCTGCTGCGTGACGCGGGCGACACCGAGAACGCCGCAGTGTGGTGGCTGCGGGCCGCCCAGGACGGTGACGGCAACGCGGCGAACGCGCTGGGCGCGCTGCACGCCGAGCGGGGCGAGACCCAGACCGCCGAGCGCTGGTACCGGGCCGCCATGGACGCGGGCGACGTGAACGGCGCCTACAACCTCGGGCTGCTCTGCGCCGAACAGGGGCGCACCGCGCAGGCCGAGCAGTGGTACCGGCGCGCGGCCTACGCCGGGCACCGGGAGGCCGCGAACGCGTTGGCGATCCTGCTGCTGCGGGGCGGGGACGAGACGGGCGCGGAGCCGTGGTTCTCCAAGGCCGCGGAGGCCGGGAGCGTGGACGCCGCCTTCAACCTGGGCATCCTGCACGCCGGCCGGGGTGAGGAGCAGGCCGCGCTGCGCTGGTACGAGCGGGCCGCGGCCGCCGGGCACACCGAGGCGGCGCTCCAGGTCGGCATGGCCCGGCTGCGGGAGGGTGACGAGCAGGAGGCCGAGCGGCATCTGCGGTGTGCGGCCGGGGGCGGGAGCGCCGAGGCCGCGTACCGGCTGGCGACCGTGCTCGACGCGCGTCGGCCGCCGGAGCCCGCGCACGAGCTCGGGGAGCCGGTGCACCGGCGGAGCGAGTGCGAGGAGTGGTACGAGAGAGCGGCCTCGCGGGGGCACCGGCGGGCGCAGGTGCGGGTGGGCATGCTCGCCGCCGCCCGTGGGGACGTCGTCGAGGCGGCTCGGTGGTACCGGGAGGCGGCCGAGGCCGGGTCCCGCAACGGGGCGTTCAATCTCGGGCTGCTGCTCGCCCGGGAGGGGAGCGAGCCCGAGGCGGCTGGGTGGTGGACGCGGGCGGCTGACGCCGGGCACGGGCGGGCGGCGTTGCGGCTGGCCCTGGTCTACGCGCGTCGGGGGGAGCTGGCGGAGGGGCAGCGGTGGGCCGACCGGGCGGTGGCGTTGGGGCCGGGGTCCGTGGCGGAGCGGGCGGCTCGGTTGCGGGATGCGCTGAGGCAGGAGCTGTCGGCGTGACCCTGCCGTGGGCATCATGAGGCTCTCGGCTCGCAGCTCCAGCTAAGCGATTTGCATCCGTCCTCCGCGTTGACGTAACGTTGCATTCACCGACGCGGGGTGGAGCAGCTCGGTAGCTCGCTGGGCTCATAACCCAGAGGTCGCAGGTTCAAATCCTGTCCCCGCTACTGAAGGCCGAGGGCCGGAATCCGAAAGGGTTCCGGCCCTCGGTGTGTCTACCGGCGGTTGGGTGCGGTAGGCGGACTGGAGGCGGTCGGTCGTGCCGGTGCGGATCTCCCACCCAGTCCATGGGGAGCGACGGTGTCGAGCGCAGTCGTCTCGTCCGCCTTCAGGAGCTTCGCCGTTCAGCATGCTCGGGCCGTAGAGCATGCCGCCCAGCAGCTCGCCGGGGCCGGCCGCCCAGGAAGGCTTGAAAGTGTGCGTGCAGTGAGAAGCCCCGGCGCCCATCGGGGCCGGGGCTTCTCGTGTGCGATGACTAGGCGGCCGCGCAGTTCGGGCAGACGCCGCGGTACGTCACCTCGACGTCCGAGACGGTGAAGCCGAAGCGCTCCGAGTCGGGGAGGTCCGCCAGCGGGTTGCCGACCGGGTGCACGTCACGGATCGCGCCGCACTGGGCGCAGACCAGGTGGTGGTGCGGCTGGTGGGCGTTCGGGTCGTATCGCTTGGCGCGCTGGTCGGTGGAGACCTCGAGCACCTCGCCGAGCGACACGAGCTCGCCGAGCGTGTTGTAGACGGTCGCCCGGGAGATCTCGGGCAGCTTGGCGACGGCCCGGGCGTGGACCTCGTCGGCCGTCAGATGGACGTGTTCGCCGTCGAGGACCTCGGCCACGACGCGCCGCTGCGCGGTCATCCGCCATCCGCGTCCGCGCAGTCGTTCCAGAAGGTCGCTCATGGTCACCAGCCTAACAGCAAAAGAGACCAGGTCGCGAACAGGTGTGAAGTTAGAGCCCCACTTATTTTAGACGATATCTATTCTCGACGGAGGCTACGGCTTGCGGTAGGGGCGGCCCAGGCCCCTTCGAGGGCCCGGGCCGTTCGTGTTGTCAGGCGGGTACCTGCTGACGGGCCGGTGCCCAGCAGCGGATGATGTCGCGGACCGAGACGACGCCGGCGGGCGCGTCGTCCTCGAGCACGATCAGGTGACGGAAGCCGCCGTGTGCCATGGCGCCGGCCGCCTCCTCCAGGGTCCAGGCCGGAGTGGCGAACACGACGTCGGTGGTGGTGTGGGCGTGGGCTCGTTCCGTGTCAGGGTCCTGGCCCTGACCCACGGAGATGAGGATGTCGCGTTCGGTGAGGATGCCGATGCCGCCGGCGTCGGGGTCGTGGACGATGGCCGCGCCGACCTTGCGGGCGGCCATCAGTGCGGCGGCCTGGCGGAGGGTGTGGGTCGGGCCGATGGTGAGGACGACGGTGCTCATGGCGTCACGGACGAGCATGGGTGGAGCCACCTCCTGGGAGTGTCCCGCCGTTTGTTCATCTTTTCACAAGTTCACAAGCGGGCGGATTCTCAGAGTGACAGGCAAAGGGAGTGGCAACAAGGGGGCGCTCGGTAACAGCGGGCGCGCTCAGTAGCGCTGGTTGAGATACCCCAGCAACTCGTCGTGCAGCAGGCCGTTCGACGCGGCCGCGTTGCCGCTGTGCGGGCCCGGGCGGGAGTCGAGTCCGGTGAAGGTGCCGCCGGCCTCGGTGACGATGATCGCGTTGGCGGCCATGTCCCAGAGCGACAGCTCCGGCTCGGCGCACATGTCGACGGCGCCCTCGGCGACCATCATGTACGGCCAGAAGTCGCCGTACGCGCGCGTGCGCCACACCTCGCGGGTGAGGTCCAGGAAGCCGTCCAGGCGGCCCTGCTCCTCCCAGCCGCTGAGCGAGGAGTACGCGAAGGAGGCGTCGGCGAGTTTTCCGACGCGGGAGACCTGGAGGCGGGTCGCCTTCGTGAGGCTGCGGCCGGAGAACGCGCCGTAGCCCTTCGCGGCCCACCAGCGGCGGCCGAGGGCGGGGGCGGAGACGACGCCGACGACGGGATGGAAGCCGCCCTCGCCGGCTTCCATCAGGGAGATGAGGGTGGCCCAGACGGGGACGCCGCGTACGTAGTTCTTGGTGCCGTCGATCGGGTCGATCACCCAGCGGCGGGGGCCGGTGCCCTCGACGCCGTACTCCTCGCCGAGGATCGCGTCCCTGGGGCGGGCGCGGGCGAGTTGGCCGCGGATGAGTTCTTCGGCGGCCTTGTCCGCTTCGCTCACAGGGGTCATGTCCGGTTTGGTCTCGACCTTGAGGTCGAGGGCCTTGAACCGGTCCGTCGTCGCGGCGTCGGCGGCGTCGGCGAGGACGTGGGCGAGACGCAGGTCGTCGAGGTAGTCGGGCATGTAACGAACCTATCTGCCGAGGTGGGCGTGGGGCTACAGGGGGTTTGGGGGCGGGTGTGGGGGCGTTGTGGTGGCTCGGCGGGTGTGGGGTGCTGCGGGGGTGGGGTGCTGCGGGGGTGGTGCTGGGGCGGGGTGGGTGCGCAGCCCGGCGGGGCGGGGTGCGGCTGCGCCCACCCGTGTCGCACCAAGCGGCACGACTGCCCGCGGCTGAGCGGGACCAGCCGCCCGCGGCTGAGCGGGCAACACTGCCCGCAGCTGAGCTGCACGACTGCCCGCAGGGGCGGTCGGCGGCGGCTGGGCGAGGGGCACGGTTCAGCCGCCGGAGGTGCCCGCGTAGGTCGGCTCAAAGGCGCCCCCGCGTACGTCCGTGAACCCTTGACAGTGGTTTCGTGTGCGTCAAATCTGGGCGCAGAGCCGCTCGCCCCAAGGGGAGGCGTTGATGCCTGCAGCGCGTGAATCTCTGCTGGACGCCGCTTACGCGGCGCTGGCGCGCCGGCCGTGGTCCGCCGTGCGGATGGTGGACGTGGCCGCGGCGGCAGGAGTGTCCCGGCAGACGCTGTACAACGAGTTCGGCAGCAAGGACGGGCTCGCCCGGGCGCTCGTGAGGAGAGAGGCGGACGGATATCTCGCCGGTGTCGACCGCGCGCTCATCGCGCACAGCGACCCGGGCGACCGGCTCACCGCCACCGCCGAGTGGACCACCTCGATGGCCCGCGAGAACGCCCTCGTCCGCGCCATGCTCACCGGCTGCTGGAGCGAACGGCTGCCGTCCCCGACCCCGTCGGCGGTGGCCCCCACCTCCGCCGTACCGGCCCAGCGCCGTGCCGACGGCCCACTGCCCTCACCCGGCGACTTCGTCGCCCTCGTCCGCGACCGGGCCGTCACCGCCCTGGCAGGATCCGGCACCCCCGGGCCCGACACCGCCGACCTGGCCCGCTCCTGCGAACTCGCCGTCCGGCTCGCGCTGTCCTGCGTGGCCGCGCCACCCGGCGACGGCGGCGTCGCGGACCTGGTCCGCAGCATCCTTCAGCGGCAGGCCGGCTGACAGGACGTCAGTGCGCCGAACCCGACAGCTGAAGCCCGATCACACCGATGATGACGAGGCTGATCGACACGATCTTCAGCGTCGACACCAGGTCGCCGAGGAACACCATGCCGTAGATCGCCGTGCCCGCCGCGCCGATACCGGTCCACACGGCGTAGGCGGGACCCACGTCGAGCTTCTTCAGCGCCAGGGTCAGCAGGCCGAAGCTGCCGAGGGCGAAGACGCAGAACGCGAGCGTCGGCCAGAGCCGTGTGAAACCGTGCGACAGCTTCAGACACACGGCGAAGCCGGTCTCCAGCAACCCCGCCACTATGACCAGCAGCCACGCCATGAGTCGTTCCTCCCGTATCCCACGTTCAGCGACCGCTTAGTCAGTTTGAGCGCATACGCCGGATTCTTCAGCTTCTGGGCGGTCCTGTATCCGGCTCGGTGCGATTATGCACTTACCGTCCGCACGCCATGGCAAACAACGCGGAGGTCAGTCGCCTTCCTTCCGCTCCCGCGTGGACAGCAGTCGCCGCAATGAGTACAGCCGCGCCGGATCCGCGTGCCCCTCGGCCACCCACGCGTCCAGCGCGCAGTCGGGCTCGTCGTGGCTGCACGCGCGGGGGCACCCCTCGGTGCCCGGCTCCAGGTCGGGGAAGGCGTGGATGACCTGGGCCGGGTCCACGTGGTGCAGCCCGAAGGACCGTAGGCCCGGCGTGTCGATCACCCAGCCGTCGCTGCCCGCCAGCGGCAGGGCGAGCGCCGAGGTGGTGGTGTGCCGGCCGCGGCCCGTCACCGCGTTCACATGCCCCGTCGTACGCCGCTGTTCCTCCGGGACCAGCGCGTTGACCAGAGTGGTCTTGCCGACACCGGAGTGGCCGACGAACGCGGTGATCTTGCCGTCGAGCTGTTCCCGTACACGGGCGACGGCGCTGCCGTTCTGGAGTTCCTCGCGGCTGGTGACGACGTAGGGGATGTCGAGGTGGCCGTACAGCTCCAGCAACTTGTCGGGCGGGGCGAGGTCCGACTTGGTCAGGACCAGCAGCGGGTCCAGGCCGCCGGCGTAGGCAGCGACCAGACAGCGGTCGATCAGCCGGGGGCGGGGCTCCGGGTCGGCCAGGGCGGTGACGACGGCCAGCTGGTCGGCGTTGGCGACGACCACGCGCTCGTACGGGTCGTCGTCGTCCGCGGTGCGGCGGAGCACGGACGTCCGCTCCTCGATGCGGACGATCCTCGCGAGCGTGTCCTTCTTGCCGGACATGTCGCCGACGAGCGCCACGCGGTCGCCGACCACCGCCGCCTTTCGGCCCAGTTCGCGGGCCTTCATCGCCATCACCACGCGGTCCCCGACGAGGCAGGTCAGGCGGCCCCGGTCGACGGTGAGGACGAGGCCCTCGGCGGCGTCCTCGTGCTTGGGCCGGATGTTCGTCCGGGGCCGGGTGTTCCGGCGGCCGGGACGGGTGCGGATGTCGTCCTCGTCGGTGTGCTTGCCGTAACGGCGCATGACCTGGTCCCCGTGTCCTACGCCCCGAGCATCCCGGTCCACAGGTCGGGGAAGTCGGGCAGGGTCTTGGCCGTCGTCGCCACGTTCTCGATCTGCACTCCCTCGACCACGAGGCCGATGATCGCGCCGGCCGTCGCCATGCGGTGGTCGTCGTACGTGTGGAAGATCCCGCCGTGCAGTCGGCGCGGGCGGATGTGCAGACCGTCGGCGGTCTCCGTGACGTCTCCGCCGAGTTCGTTGATCTCCTTGGTCAGCGCGGCCAGCCGGTCCGTCTCGTGCAGCCGCAGGTGGGCCACGCCGCGCAGGGTCGACGGGGAGTCCGCGAGGGCCGCGACCGCCGCGACGCCCGGCGTCAGCTCGCCGACCTCGCTCAGGTCGACGTCGATGCCGTGGATCGAGCCGGAGCCGGTGAACACGAGCCCGAACTCGGTCAGTTCGCAGGAGCCGCCCATCTCGGTGAAGATCTCGCGCAGCCGGTCACCGGGCTGGGTGGTGCGGGCCGGCCAGTCCGGGATGACGACCCGGCCGCCGGTCACCAGCGCGGCCGCCAGGAACGGCTGGGCGTTGGACAGGTCCGGCTCGATCGTCAGGTCGCGGCCGAGCAGCGCGCCGGGCGTGACCCGCCAGACGTTCGGCTCGCCGCCCGACTCGGGCGTGTCCACCTGGGCGCCGACCGCGCGCAGCATGTCGACGGTCATGCGGATGTGCGGCATGGAGGGCAGCGTGGCGCCGGTGTGGCGGACCTCGACGCCCTGGTTGAAGCGCGGACCGGACAGCAGCAGGGCGCTCACGAACTGTGACGAGGAGGACGCGTCGATGGCCACGGGGCCGCCGTCCAGGGCGCCGCTGCCGTGCACGGTCAACGGCAGCGCGCCACGGCCGTCGTCGTCGATGCGGGCGCCGAGCTGACGCAGCGCGTCGATGACTCCGTTCAGGGGACGCTCGTACGAGCGGGGATCGCCGTCGAAGCGGACGGGACCGTCGGCGAGCGCGGCGACCGGCGGCAGGAACCGCATCACCGTGCCGGCGTTGCCGACGTCGACCGTGGCCGGGCCGCGCAGGCCCGTGGGGAGCACGCGCCAGGCCTCGCCGGTGCCGTCCGGGCCGACGCCTTCCTCGATCTCGATGCCCATGGCGCGCAGCGCGCCGGCCATCAGCAGGGTGTCGCGGGAGCGTAGGGGGCGGCGCAGCCAGCCGGGCTCGGAGGCGAGGGAGGCGAGGACCAGGGCGCGGTTGGTGACCGACTTGGACCCGGGCACGTGGACCGTCGCGTCGACGGCTCCGCTCGCGTGCGGGGCGGGCCAGAGGGCGGTGTCTGCGGTGTTCGGGGCCATGCCTTTACTTTATAAGGAGGCAAGGGGGCGGGCCGTTGTCCGGGTGCGGCGCCGTGGTGGTTGCTGCCGCCTATGCGGCGGAGCCGCACATCGGCACAGTCCCGCGTTTCTGGGCTGGTCACTGGCCCAGTAGCCAGCGCCCTCCCCCGATCAGCGAGCACAGCGACACCGCGTGGAACAGGAAGAACCACAATCCCGCCGGTACGTGCGTCAGGCGTGACAGCTGGTCGGCGTCCGAGTCGCCCGCGCCGCCCCTCGCACGCTTGGCTTGCAGCTCGAAGGCGGGGCGCACCCCGCCGATCAGCAGGAACCACACCACCACGTACGCGAACGCCGCCTGGACCTCGAGGCCGGCCAGCCAGGACACCAGGACGAACAGGCCGCCGGTGACGATCATGGTGAGGGCGCCGTACGCGTTGCGGATCATCACGAGCATGGCCAGAAGCAGGGCCGTGGCCAGCCACAGCAGGAGCGTGATGCGGCCGGCGCCCAGCAGGGCCGCGCCGCCGAGGCCGAGCAGGGGCGGGGCGGTGTAGCCGGAGGCCGCGGTGAGGATCATGCCGATGCCGTACGGCTTGCCGCGGCTGACGGTCAGGCCGCTGGTGTCCGAGTGCAGCCGTATGCCGGTGAGGGTGCGGCCGGTGAGCAGGGCCACGAGCCCGTGGCCGCCCTCGTGGGCGATGGTGATGGCGTTGCGGGAGACACGCCACAGGCCGTGCGGGATCACCACGGCGAGCGCGACTGCCAGAGTCGCGATCACCACCCAGAGGTCGGGGTCGGGCTGAGTGCCGGACACCTCGTCCCAGAGGGAGGCGAGCGAGGCGGTTGCGGTGCTGTCCATGTTCGGCGATGGCTCCCTGTGGTCGTGTGGAATTTGGCAGTGTGGCACGTATGTGCGGCGGTATCTGAGACGCCCACGTGGCAGCGAGCGTTCCTGACGGTAAACGCCCAGTTCGAGGCGTTGGAGCCCCGGAGTGAGCCGGGGCCCTTGCTCTCCCCGTCACCGGGTGCTGGTGAATGCGGTGAGGCGGGCCGCGTGCTCCGCATGCCGGATCGGGAGACACAGGCGAAACCCGTTCAGATCAGCTGTGGGCATGCAGGGACATGCACAAACATGCAGCCTTCCGCTCTGGTCCCTGGCTGCCTGTCACATGCATCGTTCTGAGGTGCGGCCTGGTGGTGATCCTCGAAAGTGGAACCGCCGGGCTGAATTCGCGTGCGATGCCCGACAGGTGCGTCATAGTGCCTATCTCGACTTGGCGGGGAGTGAGCAGCGCATGAAGGCGGTCGGCCGGGTCCAGGATCTTGTTGCCGCATGGGTGAAACGCCGTCCGGAGAGTTGCGCGGTACGCGTTCCGGCCACCGGGGAATCGCTCTCCTACACGGGAACTGTGGGACGTCTCGCAGCAGTTGGCCGACGATCTCGTCGCCGCCGGGGTCCGCCCCGGGGACGCCGTTCCGGTCGCGGTGGAGAGGTCGCTCGAGCTCGTTCCGGCATTCCTCGGTGTCCTGCTCGCGGGGGCGGCTTGCGTGCCGCTCGACGCGATGGCCCCGGAGGCTCGCCTGGGCGGGATCCTCGACGAGGTCGGCGCCGAGCTGGTCGTCACCTACGGGCCCCACTCGCGCCGCGAGCGCTGGGCGAATCTGCCGGACGGTCACCGCATCGTCCCGGTGCCCACGTCGGCCTGGCGGGTCGGCGTCGTCGCGGAGCCGGCCCCCCGGCCCGGAGGAGCCTGCCTACATCACCTACACCTCCGGATCGACGGGTCGGCCCAAGGGAGTGATCGTGCCGCACCGGGGCGTGATCCGGCTGGTTCGCGATCCCGTCTTCTGCGCCATCGGGCCCGGCGACCAGGTGGCCAACACCTGCAACCCCGCGTTCGACGTCACGACCTTCGAGATCTGGAACACCCTCACCGCGGGCGCCACGCTCGTGGTGCTGCCCTCCGTAATCACCACGTGCTGGACCTGATGCTGCGGGTGCTGCGCAACGACCTCGCGATCGTGGACACGTACCGGAGGCACGCCGGGCCGCCACTGGACGTTCCCGTCTCGGTGTTCACCGGCCGGGACGATCCGGTGGCTCCCGCGGAGACAGCCGCCTTCTGGAGTGAGCACATGTCAGCCCGGACCACGACGCATTCCTGGCCGGGCGGCCACTTCTACCTGTTCGAGCGTGCGGAAGTCGTCAGCTCCGCCATGCGGCAGGAGATCGACGCCGCCTGCCATGCGGCGAGGTGACCAACGTGCGGGTATCGAAATGCCCCCCGACAGGCGCGGTTGCTCGTCAGAGGTGCCGGCGATAGGCCTTGTTGGCGATGCGCCAGCTGCCGTCTACGAGGACCAGCAGGAAGATGTCGGTGAAGGTGTCGGCACCGTGCCAGAGCGTCATGGTCGCGGTGGCGACGGTGCCGTGGACGTCGACGGAGTCGATGCGGCGCTTACGGGTCGGTTCGTCCGGGGCAGGCCTGCCGCTGAAGAGAGCGCAGTAATCGTCCAGGGGCCAGGAGACGAAGGCGCCGTCCCGGATTCCCTCGATGTGGGCGGAGGGCAGGAACGCCTCGCGGAAATGGCCGGCGTCGCCGGTGGCGTGTCCGCGGATGTAGGCGCGCAGCGGTTCGAGTACGGCGTCACCGACGGCGGGGACCGTGGCCGCCATGGCGATGTCGGCCTCAGGTTGGACCGGGGTGTCGGCCAGCTCGCCCGCGCTGCGCAGGGGGGTGTTCGACGCGGCGGCCAGCAGTGCCATGCCCTTGGCCAGCGCACCGATCGTGAACTGGGCGGTGCTCGCGGTCGACTGGCCGGCGAGGAGGGTTCGCTTGCGGGCCACGAGCCCGCCGAGCTGGCCGAGTTCAAGAACGTCCAGCACCTCGGCACGGGGCAGGTCCAGGGCGTCGGCTTGCTGGAGCGCGTCGCGCAGCGCGAGGACGGCGCCGGCGAGGCTGTTGTTGGCGATCAGCTTGAGCGAGGCGGCGGTGGCGGCGTCGTCGACCTGTCGTACGGTGCCAAGCGCCTCCAGAACCGTTCGGACTCGATCGAGCGACTCCTGGTCGGCGGCGGCGAGGATCCGCAGGGTGCCGTCCGCTGCCGAGGGCACGGAGCCGAGCACCGGCGCGTGGACGTAGGACGGGCCGAGCTGCCGGGCCAGACCCGCCGCCTCGGCGGGTGCGACGGTGCTCGTGTTCAGCACGATCGTGTCCGTTCGCAGCGAGCCGCTGACCTGGTCGACGACCTGTCGGCAGGCCTGGCCGTCGAAGAGTGCCAGGAGGACGACGTCGGCCTTTGCCACGGCATCGTTCGGGTCGCCGGTCGTCTCGACAGCGACTTCCGCGCGCCCGGAGCGGGTCCAACCGACAACATTCCAGCCCTGGTCGGCGAGTCGCGTCGCGCATGCGGCTCCCATGCGGCCCAGGCCGAGGACAGCGATCGTCTGCGGTGCGGTCATGCGTCCCAGCCTGGTGTACCAGGAGATCCGCGACAAGCGCAGATCTCGCAGGGCGACGATGCGGAACACGCATACCGGCTAGGCATACTCGTTCCATGGCACTGACTGCGTGGCGGACGTTCGTGACGGTGTGCCGGCTCGGGTCGCTCTCGGCCGCGGCCACCGAGCTCGGCTACACCCAGTCGGCCGTCTCCCGGCAGATCGCCGGGCTGGAACGTCAGCTCGGGGTGCCGCTCGTGCACCGGCATCTGCGCGGCGTGCGTCCCACGCCGGCCGGCGAGGTGTTCCGTCGCCACGCCCTGGCCACGCTCAACGAGGCCGACCGCGCCTTACGCGCCATCCAGGACGTTCGTCACGGGGCGCTCGGCCGGCCGCTGACAGTCGGTGCGACGCCGTCTCTGGCCGCAGGGATCGTGCCCGCGGCGATCCGCCGCCTGCTCGAGACCGCCGGACCCGTCCGGTGGAACCTGTCGCCCGAGCTGAGCCCGGAGCTGCACGAGCGCGTGATCGCCGGCGATCTCGACGTCGCCGTCGTCACCGACGCGCCACCGGGGCTGCCCAACGACCCGCGTCTGGAACGACGGTTACTGGGGCTGGACGAGATGGTCGTCGTGCTGCCCGTCGGCCATCCGCAAGCCGGACACGGGCCGGTGCCCATCCAGGAGCTGGCCGACCAGACCTGGGTCGAGGACAACGACGGCTCGGCGGCCCTGCTGCGCCAGCACGCCGCCCGCGCCGGAGTCACCGCCCGCATCGACCTCACCGCCGCCGATCTGCTCGGCAAGATGGCCTTGGTGGCAACCGGCCATGCCATCGCGCTGATACCCGGAGTGCTGACGTGCGCGCTGCGGACCGACGTCACCACGGTGGCTCTCGTCGATCCTCCGACCCGCGGCATCTACACGATCACGCCCCGTCGCGACCCGCACCCGTCCGCAGCGCCCCTGCTCGAACAGCTCGCGACGGCCTTCCGCTCGGTCCGTCCCGCCCAGGCCCACCCAGTCCCGCGAGGCTGAGAGGCCTCAGGGGTCACCCCCGTCTCGACCAGCTCGGCGGCATGCATCCGGCCCGCTCCCACAACTCACGACATGCGTAGGCCACGCCGCCCGGCGGCAGAAGCATCGGATAACTCTCCGGCGCGCGGTCGGGCCCCGCTGTCTATGCTCTCCATGTGCCGGCCACGCCGATCTCCACAGTCCCCAACGTCTTCTCTTTGACCAGGTCGCTGATTCAGCCGCAGACGCCCTCGGTGTGGATCGCCGACGCCGGGCGGGACGGACATCGGGCGCGCCGGCTCGCATCCGCTGTGCTGCACGAGGACGAACTCAACCGCGCCGCCGCATTCCGGCGCGAAGAGGACCGACTCACCTACCTGCTCGCCCATCTGGCCTTGCGTCAGCTGCTGGCTTCCGCCACGGGACGGGCCCCTCAGGCGCTGCGTCTGGTGCGTGATCCCTGCCCGCGCTGCGGAGGCCCGCACGGGCGGCCCACCCTCGACGACGGCGCGGTGCACTTCTCCCTCTCCCACAGCAGTCCCATGGTGCTGCTGGCGCTGTCGCCCACTCCGGTCGGCGCGGACATCGAACGCCTGCCTGCTCCTGAGACGGTCGCCGAATTGACGCGGATGCTGCACCCGAGGGAGGTCTCCGAACTGGAGGCCCTGGACGTCGACGCGAGACCGCGCGCGTTTGCCCGTGTCTGGACACGCAAGGAGGCCTATCTCAAGGGTCTGGGCACGGGGATCGCAGGGGACTTGTCGAAGGACTGTCTCGGTACGGGTGCTCACCCCGCACAGGCACCCGACGGCTGGAGCATCACGGATGTCACGGCGCCTGACGGCTTCGCCGCCGCCGTGGCCACCGCGAAGCGAAAATCCAAGGATTGACGAACTCGGATTCCTGGATGCTGTCCTGGGACGCGAAAGCCCTGTGTGAGCGACGCACTTCGTTTGCGGCTCTTGTGATGCGGGGCGATGGACCGTGCCATTCGTTGCCCGTCTGGAAACCGTCAACGCCCGTGGTCAGGCGTCGGCTGAGCGCATCGTGCAACCGCCGGCCGCATGGGGTCGCTCGACGACGAGTGCCGCCTGAGGAGCGCGCCGGACGAGTGAACTCGCCGGCACAATGGCGACCGGCTTCCTCGGTGTCCGGCTGCAGCCCCTGACCGGCTGACGCATGACCAGCGGGTTTGTTACCTCAGAACCATGAACTGCCCGGGTGTCGTCGCGGTCCCTGCCCTCCGGGTGTGCATATGGCCCAGAGTCGCTTGCCCCTCATGCGCTGCTTGAAGTGGATGCCGTCCATTTCGAGCCAGCGCCCCCAATAGTCGAGATGGAGCTTGGCCGACGCCGAGACGCTGTACCAATAGAGCGGCGACACGATGCCCAGGTCGCTCGCTTCAAGCGTGGCATCGAGCAGCAGTGACTCGTTCTCGCCCGGGGCCGACACTGGTCCGTGGCCGCGGAGGTCGACGAAGTCGGGCAGCGCATGGTCGGCCAGCCGGAGTCACCGCTGGGCGGCATCGGACGGGAGATCCGCGGCGAACTTGCGGGCCAGCTCCTCGGTCCGGCCGCCGGTGCGGTGGCTGGCCACCACGAACAGGAAACTACGGGCGTCCGTCTGCGCTGTCACCGGATCCCCGCCTGCCGCCGGGCGGCCGCGTGCAGCTCGGTGCCGGAGTCGATCTCGCCTCCGAGCTTGGCGTAGCGGCGCTTGGTGCGGCTGGACGTCCGGGAGAGGATGGTGATGCTGTTCTGCATCAGCTTGTGGGACTCCAGGAGGTTGAGCACTTCCAGCTCGCCCGGGTGCTTGCGCTGGCACTCGGCGATGCACTCCCAGGCGTCCACCCAGGCGAAGTCGATCGGCCGCAAGTCGGCGGGCAGCCGGTCGTCCAGCTCTTTGAAATGGGCGTTGACCACCGTGACCGAGTCCTCGAGGGCCAGCTCCTTCAGTACCTCTGTCACCGGGGGCGGAGGAGGCTAGCCGCTCCGCACTCGACAGGTGGCGGCGAGTCTTTTCGGCGAGGGATTCCGCTTCGCCCGGAGACTCTCCCGAAGGTCAGCCAGTTCAGCTGCGAGGAATGGCGTGGTGTAGCCCATGCCGACCTCCAGCACCCGACGTGGCCGGGTCAGCCGCACCAGATGGGCCAGGTCCCCATCTCCGGTACGCGTAACCGCGCGGCGGCGGCCTGGAAGTCGGACTGGAAAATCCGTGGAATCGTCGTGCTGTTCCTCACTACTCCCGTCGGGCCCGATGAGCACGCCCCGCGCTGCGGCGGGCGTGGCAACCACCCGCGCGCTCCTCTCGATGATCGAGCCCATCCCCGAGTTTGATGAACGCGAGCTTCGTCATGGAGCAAGATCCTTGCAGCCGCTTGTGGGAGGCACAACGGATCGCTGCCGACACGAACGTGCGAGTTTTTCCTGCCCCGGTGGCAGCCTCGGCCCGCTCGTCCTCCTTCCGTAAGGTGGTGATGACCCGGGTTACGAGTGTCTGCCGACTGGTGCTGACCGAGGCGGCGTGATCTGGCGTTTCCGCAGCTCGGAGGGGTGTTGCAGATGTGCGGACGGTATGCGGCGAGTCGTAGGCCGGAGGATCTCGCAGGGATCTTCGAGATCGAGAAGTGGGAGCCCGAGGAGACGCTGGAGCCCGACTACAACGTGGCGCCCACCAAAGAGGTCTACGCCGTCCTCGACCGGCCTCTGAAAGAAGCGGACGACCCGCGACCGGTTCGGCAGCTGCGCAAGCTGAAGTGGGGGCTCGTCCCGTCCTGGTCGAAGACCCCCGAGGGCGGGGCCCGGATGATCAACGCCCGCGCGGAGACCGTCCACGAGAAGCCGTCCTACCGCCGCGCCTTCACCTCCCGGCGCTGCATCCTGCCCGCCGACGGCTACTACGAGTGGGTCACCGGCACGCAGGAGCGCGAGCTGGAGGTCGAGGGCAAGAAGAAGCGGCCCCGCAAGCAGCCCTACTTCGTGACCCCGGCGGACGGGTCGGTCTTCGCGATGGCCGGGCTGTACGAGTTCTGGCGGGACAGGACGCTGCCCGACGACCACCCGCAGGCCTGGTGGGTGACGTGCTCCGTGATCACCACGGATGCCGAGACGAGTCCGCTGGCGGTGTCCCCGGCGGACGGTCCGCGGACCCTGGCCGAGATCCACCCCCGGATGCCGCTGATGCTGACGCCCGACCGCTGGGACGACTGGCTGGACCCGTCCCGCACGGACGCCGACGACCTGCGCGAGCTGCTCGCCCCGCCGCCCGCCGGGCTGATGCGCGCCTACCCCGTCACCACGGCCGTCAGCAACGTTCGCAACAACGGCTCGGAGCTGCTGAAGGAGCTGGAAGGGCCGGAAGAAGGCACACTCTTCTGATGTGACGAAAGTGACGAAGGTGACCAGCGCGACTAGCGAGACCAGCACGACCAGCGAAACCGACGAGACCAGCGAAACCGTCGAGACCGACGCCGGCCCCGCCCGCATCACCTGGCACAAGGCGGAGAAGGCCCGGCTCGTCCTCGCCGTCGGTCACGGCGCCGGCGGCGGCATCGAGGCCCGCGACCTGAAGGCCCTGGCAGCCGTCCTGCCCGCCCACGGCGTCACCGTGGCCCGGGTGGAGCAGCCCTGGCGGGTGGCCGGGAAGAAGCTGGCGCCCGCGCCCAGGACGCTGGACGTCGGGTGGCGGGGCCTCTGGCCCGTGCTGGCCGGGCCCGGACTGCCGGTCGTGTCCGGCGGCCGCAGCGCCGGGGCCCGGGTCGCCTGCCGTACCGCCACCGAACTCGGCGCGCACGCGGTCCTCGCCCTCAGCTTCCCCCTGCACCCGCCCGGCAAGCCCGAGAAGTCCCGCGCCGCCGAACTGCTGGATTCCGGGGTGCCCACTCTGGTCGTCCAGGGCGGGAACGACCCCTTCGGCAGACCCGAGGAGTTCCCCGAGGGGCCGTACGAGCTGGTCGAGGTGCCGTACGGCGATCACGGCTTCGCCGTCCCCAAGCGCGCGGAGATCACGCAGGAAGAGGCAGTGGCGGTCATCACGGACGCGGTCGTGGAGTGGACCGGGTCACTCGGGTAAAGCTTCGGGAATGCCGGGGCGGCGAGCACTGTTGTGCGGGACGTACGTGCTGGAGACCAGCGCCGACGCCGTAGGAGAGGAAGTCCGCCGCATGGGTTCGATCTACTGCCCGAGCCGCAGCAGCCGCGCCGACCTGGACTGGACGGTGCTGCACGCGGCCAAGACCGCTCCTGTTCGGGCGGCGGGCGGACCGGATCGTCGTCTATCCTCCGATTCGGGTGAGACCGGTCTCGGTCTCACGAGAACACTGGAGGAGGTGGGTCCGGTCACTGGGACCGACGCAGGGACCGAACACGGCCAGGCGGAGCAGCCCGAGGGCCAGGGCGGCACGGGCGCGGAGACGGCCGCGGAGCGCAACGCGCGCTTCGAGCGGGACGCGCTCGAGTTCCTCGACCAGATGTACTCGGCCGCGCTGCGCATGACGCGCAACCCGGCCGATGCGGAGGACCTGGTGCAGGAGACGTACGCCAAGGCGTACGCGTCTTTCCACCAGTTCCGCGAGGGCACCAACCTCAAGGCGTGGCTGTACCGGATCCTCACCAACACCTTCATCAACTCGTACCGCAAGAAGCAGCGCGAGCCGCAGCGCAGCGCGGCCGAGGAGATCGAGGACTGGCAGCTCGCCCGCGCCGAGTCGCACATGTCGACGGGTCTGCGCTCCGCGGAGTCGCAGGCGCTCGACCACCTGCCCGACTCGGACGTGAAGGAAGCGCTCCAGGCGATCCCCGAGGAGTTCCGCATCGCCGTCTACCTGGCGGATGTCGAGGGGTTTGCCTACAAGGAGATCGCCGACATCATGGGGACACCCATCGGTACGGTGATGTCCCGGCTGCACCGGGGCCGCCGTCAGCTGCGCGGCATGCTGGAGGACTACGCCCGTGACCGCGGGATGGTCCCGGCCGGCGCCGGAGAGTCGAACGAAGAGAAAGGCTCGGGGTCATGAGCTGCGGAGAGCCGCACGAGACGGATTGCAGCGAAATCCTCGATCATCTCTACGAGTTCCTCGACCGTGAGATGCCGGACTCGGACTGCGTGAAGTTCGAGCACCACTTCGAGGAATGCTCGCCCTGTCTGGAGAAGTACGGGCTCGAGCAGGCCGTGAAGAAGCTGGTCAAGCGCTGCTGCGGGCATGACGACGTGCCGGGCGACCTGCGCGACAAGGTCATGGGGCGGATCGAGCTGATCCGCTCCGGCCAGGCCGTCCCCGAAGAGGACGTCACGGCCTCGCCTGCCACGCCGCAGGAGTCCTGACACTCCCGCGCCTTTCGACTACCCCGCCTCCGCAGGGGTAGTCCTCCTCGAACGCATCACTCGAACGTGCTAATCCGCGGGTTACCGGCCCGCGGAGCCCCCCGCCGCCGTCCTAGGCTCCGGCCCTGACGGAATGGCCGGGGGAGGGGCTCATGGAAGCGGTACCGGTACGGGGACGCGTGTACGTCGCCTGTGTCGCCGTCGCGGCCCTCCTCTGTCTGCTGCCGCTCCCGGGCGTCCGCACGCCCTGGTGGGTCGTGGCGCTGCTCGCCGCGCTGTACGCGAGCTGCGAGCGCGTCGCCCGGTCCCGGTTCGTCGGGATCTCCCATCCGGCCGGGACCTTCTATCCCGTGCTGCTCGCCGGTGTCTTCCTGCTGCCCGCGCCCGCCGCCGCCCTGGTGGCCGTGCCCGGTGCGCTGCTCTCGCACGTCGAGCAGCGGCCCGTGGCGCTGCGACGGGTCTGGCGGGCCGCCCAGCTCGTCGTCGGCGTGTGGGCCGCGGCCCGGGTGCACCGGGCGCTCGGCGGGCGGGACGCGGTCGTGGCGGGCGACGTCCCCTACGCGCTCGGACCGGCCGGGGCGGCGGTGCTGGCGTTCTGCCTGGTGCTCGCGCTGCTGGACGGCGGGATCCTGGCCCTGGCCGAGCGGGTCCCGGTACGGCGGGCCTGGCGCGGACTGGTGGCGCGCTCTCTCGCGCCCATCGCCGTGCACGGACTGGCCGGGCTGATGATGGCCGTGCTGTGGCGCAGCCCGTACGGTCCCGTGGCCGCGCTGCTCGTGCTGCTGCCGATGTGCGTCTCCTGGTGGGCCTTCGCGCAGTACCACCGGGAACGGGCTGCCCACCAGGCGACCATCCGGGCGCTGGTCCAGGCCGTCGACATCAAGGACGGCTACACGCGCGGACACAGCGAGCGGGTCGGGCAGGCCTCGATGATGATCGCGCGCGAGCTGGGCATGGACGACAAGCGCGTCGAGGTGCTCCGGTTCGCCGGGATCCTGCACGACGTCGGCAAGCTGGGCGTTCCCACCCGGCTGCTCAGGAAGGACGGGCCGCTCACGCCCGAGGAGCGGCGGGTGATCGAGCTGCACCCCGAGTACGGGCACGAGATGGTGCGCGGCATCGGCTTCCTCGGGGAGGCCCGCGCCGCCGTGCTGCACCACCACGAACGGCTGGACGGCAGCGGGTACCCGTACGGCCTGGTGGGCAGTCAGATCCCGGAATCGGCACGGGTCGTGGCGGTCGCGGACGCCTTCGACGCCATGACCTCCACACGGAGCTACAGCAGGGCCCGGCCTGTCGCGGTCGCCCTGGCGGAGCTGAAGCGGTGCTCCGGCAGCCAGTTCGACCCGGTGATGGTCGCGGCCCTGGTGGAGGCCGTCGGCCGGGCCGGGTGGCGCCCCGCCGTGACCGCCGACGACGTCGACCCGCCCCGGATTCCCCCGCCCGGCGCAGCCGTCTCCAGCCGGCCGGGAGCACACCGGTGAGCGCGTACCGGCCGCCGCCGCTCTTCACCCTCGTCCACGCCTGTGCCGCCCTCTTCGCCGCCGGATCCCTCGCCGTCACCCTCTACCACGGGCTGGAGGAACGCCGGGTCGCCCTCGCCTTCGGCGTCCTCGTCACCGTCGGGGAGCTCGCTCGGCGCAACGGAGCGCAGGTCAGGAGCCGGCGCCGCTCGGTGCCGCCGCGGCCCTGTCGTACGCGCTGCTCGGCGAGGCCGGCGGGCGGGCCACGCACCACGGCCCCGCCCAGGTCGTCGCCGTCGTGCTGGCCGCCTCGCTGCTCGCCAGCGTGCCGCACGTGGCGCGCGGGCAGGGACCCACGCTCGACCACCTGGCACGCCGCGTGCTCACCGTCGGGTTCGTCGCCGTGTGCTTCCAGCCCCCGTACAACCGGGGCATGTTCGACGACTGGGGCGGCCCCGCCTACGCGCTGCTGCTGCTCGCGCTGCTGTCCCTGACCGCGCTGTGCGACGCGGTGCTCGCCGCCGCGCTGGCCCACTCCCGCACCGGCTGGCCCTTCGGGCCGGTGCTGCGGGACGAGCTGCGGGCCGTGTGCGGCATCGGCGCCGCCGTCATCGCGACCGGGGCGGTGATGGCCCTGGCGGTCGCCGTCGTGGGCCTGTGGGCGCTGCCCGTCTTCTCCGTGCCGCTGCTGCTCGCCCAGATGTCGTTCCGCCGGTACGCCGCGGTCCGGGCGACCTACCGGCAGACCATCGCCTCCCTCGCCCGGGCCACCGAGGTCGCCGGGTGCACGCCCTGCGGGCACGCCCGCCGCGTCGCCGCGCTCAGCCAGGCGGTGGGGCGTGATCTGGGTCTCACCGAGCCCGAGCTGAGCGTGCTGGAGTACGCCGCGCTCATGCACGACATCGGCCAGCTGAGCCTCGTCGACCCGGTGCCGACGGGCGCCACCGCCGGGCTGCCCGCGGCGGAACAGCGGCGGATCGCGTTGCTCGGCGGGGCCGTCGTACGGCAGACGGGTGTCGACGAGGCGGTCGCCGTGGTCGTGGAGCGGCAGGCCGACCCCTACGCGGAGCAGCCACTCGCCGCGCGGATCGTCCGGGCCGTGAACGCGTACGAGGAGAAGTCCCGGGAAGGCGGCCTGGGCGGACCGCTGACGGCGCTGGAGGAACTCCGGCTCGCCACCGCCGGGGAGTACGCCCCGGAGGTGGTGGAATCGCTGGCCCGGGTACTGGCAAGAAGCAGTCTGACCTTGCCCGTGACGGGGTAACCCATGGGTAATGAGCGCCCCGGAGGCCGTACGTGGTTGGATGCGAAGGAAAAGGTGTCCGGGGGCTCGAAACACAGTTACGGCCAGCCCACCGCACGGAACTGGCAGGCGGGAATCGTGAGGATCTTCGGCAAGGGACGGCACCGGCCCTCCGCCTCCTGGCGGCAGGCCACAGACCGGGCGTTCACTCTCATCGGCGACGGCCGGTACGAGGACGCGGGCGCACTGTTGACACGTGCCGCCGACCTGGAGCCCTGGCTGTCCGAGTCCTGGTTCAACCTCGCCCTGCTGCACAAGTTCCGGCACGACTGGGAGCAGGCGAGGACGGCGGGCCTCAGAGCCGTGGCGCTGCTCGACCGGGACACCGGAGCGCCCGACTGGTGGAACGTCGGCATCGCCGCGACCGCCCTCCAGGACTGGCCGCTGGCCCGGCGCGCCTGGCAGGCCTACGGGCTGCGGGTGCCGGGGGCGTCCCACGACTCCGGTGAGCCCGTCGGCATGGACCTCGGCAGCGCGGCCGTACGGCTGTCCCCGGAAGGGGAGGCCGAGGTCGTGTGGGGACGACGGCTGGATCCAGCGCGGATCGAGGTGCTGTCCATTCCGCTGCCGTCGTCGGGGCGGCGCTGGGGCGAGGTCGTGCTGCACGACGGCGTGCCGCACGGCGAGCGGACCACGGCCGCCGGGCACACGTATCCGGTGTTCGACGAGATCGAGCTGTGGGCGCCGTCGCCGGTGCCGACGTGGGTGGTGCTGCTGGAGGCGGCGACCGAGGCGGACCGGGACGCGCTGGAACAGCTCGCCGCGGATGCCGGGTTCGCCGCGGAGGACTGGTCTTCTTCGGTGCGGTTGCTGTGCCGGATGTGCTCCGAGTCACGGATGCCCTCCGACGAGGGGGACGGGCAGCATCTCGATCCGCATGATCACAGTGAGCCGGGGCATCCAGGGCCGTTGGGGCATCGGACGGACGGGCAGCTGTGGGTTCCCGAGCGGGAGTGCGGGTTGGCTGCGCCGGCTTCGCTGGTTCGGGGATTGCTGGACGGGTGGGTGGCCGACAGCCCGGATTCTCGGGATTGGCGCGATCTGGAAGAGGTGTGCTAGGTCGTGTGCCGGGTGCGCCGCCGTCGTGGTTTCTCGCGCCCACGCGGCGGAGCCGCACATCGATACAGCCCCGCGCCCCGAAAAGCGGCATCCGGCACCCGCGTACCCTGTATCAGCATCTCAGCTCGGTTAGGTTCAGGAAGGCGTACGTAACGTCATGGCTCAGCAGGACACCGATCAGCAGCGCGCGGGCGTGCTCCCCGTCGATGACGAGGGGTACGTGATCGACACGGAGGACTGCGAGGAGCGCGAGGCGGCCTGGCGGGAGCGGGGGACCTCGCGGCCGATCACGGTGGTCGGTAACCCGGTGCTGCACAAGGAGTGCAAGGACGTCACCGACTTCGGCGACGAGCTCCAGCAGCTGGTGGCGGACATGTTCGCCTCGCAGCGCACCGCCGAGGGTGTGGGCCTGGCCGCCAACCAGATCGGCGTCGACCTGAAGGTCTTCGTCTACGACTGCCCGGACGACGAGGGCGTCCGGCACACCGGCGTCGTCTGCAACCCCGAGCTCGTCGAGCTGCCCGCCGAGAAGCGCCGGCTGGACGACAGCAACGAGGGCTGCCTGTCGGTGCCGACCGCGTACGCGCCGCTCGCCCGGCCCGACTACGCCGAGGTGACCGGGCAGGACGAGAAGGGCAACCCGATCCGGGTGCGCGGCACCGGATACTTCGCTCGGTGTTTGCAGCACGAGACCGACCACCTGTACGGCTACCTGTACATCGACCGCCTCTCCAAGCGTGAACGCAAGGAGGCGCTGCGGCAGATGGCCGAGAACGAACCCCGGTACCCCGTCGTCGCGAACGACTGAGACCGCAAGATCACCAGGCGCACGGCGTCTGTTCGGGTTTCCCCTCCTGAACAGGCGCCGTTCGTCTGTGCTGTTCGCCTGTCCGTGGCCCGTTCGATGGCTTCCGCTCACCTGATGATCCGGTGCCAGCCACTCCACCGGAGGTTCCCGGCACTGTGGGGCAGTGAATGAAGCAAAAACGTTCCCAGAGCGGTCAGTTGTGGTGCTGAATGGGAGGAGCGGGACATGCAACGGCGCACGCCCGGCACGAAAGGAGGGGCGCCCGCGCCAACTGGCGGCTGAGAGGGGTTAGTTCGTGCATGCTTTGTCACACGGCACCACATCGACACCGACCACCATCGCAGTTCCACCGTCGCTCTCCCTTCCGGTGATCGAAGCGGCGTTTCCCCGGCAACTCCACCCGTATTGGCCGAAGTGCCAGGAGAAGACCCGGGCCTGGCTGCTCGAAAAGCGGCTCATGTCCGCGGACAAGGTGGAGGAATATGCCGACGGCCTGTGCTACACCGACCTCATGGCGGGGTACTACATCGGCGCCTCCGACGAGGTCATGCAGGCAATCGCGGATTACAGCGCCTGGTTCTTCGTCTGGGACGACCGTCACGACCGCGACATCGTGCACGGCCGCCCGATCGCCTGGCGGCGGCTGCGGGCCCGGCTGCACTCGGCCCTCGACTCCCCCGGGGAGCACCTGCACCACGGGGACCCACTGGTCGCCGGGTTCGCGGACAGCGTGCTGCGGCTGTACGCCTTCCTGCCGACGACGTGGAACCTCCGGTTCGCCCGGCACTTCCACGCGGTGATCGAGGCGTACGACCGGGAGTTCCGCAACCGCACCCTCGGAATCGTGCCCACGGTCGAGGAGTATCTCCGGTTGCGCCGGCTCACCTTCGCCCACTGGATCTGGACGGATCTGCTGGAGCCGACCGCGGGATGCGAACTCCCCGACGCCGTGCGGAAACACCCGGCATATCGGCGGGCCGCGCTGCTGAGTCAGGAGTTCGCCGCCTGGTACAACGACCTCTGCTCGCTTCCGAAGGAAATAGCGGGCGACGAGGTACACAATCTTGGAATCAGCCTCATCACCCATGAGGGGCTGACCCTGGAACAGGCGGTCATAGAAGTAAGGCGCCGTGTCGAGAATTGCATCGATGAATTCCTCGACGTCGAACAGGGAGCGTTACGGTTCGCTGACGACCTCGCCGACGGCACCGTGCGGGGAAAGGAACTCAGTGCCGCCGTGCGGGCCTGTCTGAGCAATATGCGGAACTGGTTCAGTTCCGTCTACTGGTTCCATCACGAGTCCGGCCGGTACATGGTCGACAGCTGGGACGACCGGTCCACGCCCCCGTACGTCAACAACGAAGCGGCAGGTGAGAAATGACCGTCGAGTCTGTGAGGCCTGAAGCCCCTCTGGTCCCGGAGCTGCGTGAACCGCCCCGGCCGGCGGCGGTGTCCCCGTCCTGGGGCACGGCTGGAAGCTCGTGCGCGACCCGCTGGCGTTCATGTCCCGGCTGCGCGACCACGGCGACGTGGTCCGGCTGAAGCTCGGGCCGAAGACGGTGTACGCCGTCACCACCCCGGCGCTCACCGGCGCGCTGGCGCTGAGCAACGACTTCATCATCGCCGGGCCGCTGTGGGAGTCCCTGGAGGGCCTGCTCGGCAAGGAGGGCGTGGCCACGGCGAACGGCCCGCGCCACCGGCGCCAGCGGCGCACCATCCAGCCCGCCTTCCGCCTCGACGCCATCCCCGCCTACGGGCCGATCATGGAGGAGGAGGCGCACGCGCTGGCCGAGCGCTGGAAGCCGGGGGAGACCATCGACTGCACCTTTGAGTCGTTCCGGGTGGCCGTGCGCATCGCGGCCCGCTGCCTGCTGCGCGGCGACTACATGGACGAGCGGGCGGAGCGGCTGTGCGTCGCGCTCGCCACCGTCTTCCGCGGGATGTACCGGCGGATGGTGGTGCCGCTCGGACCGCTATACAAGCTGCCGCTCCCGGCCAACCGCGAATTCAACCGGGCATTGGCCGATTTGCATCTCCTGGTGGACGAGATCGTCGCCGAGCGCCGAGCATCCGGTCAAAAGCCGGACGATTTGCTGACGGCATTGCTGGAGGCGACGGACGAGAATGGCGACCCCATCGGGGAACAGGAGATCCACGACCAGGTCGTCGCGATCCTCACCCCCGGCAGCGAAACCGTCGCCTCCACGATCATGTGGCTGCTGCATATGCTCGCGGAACACCCTGAACACGCGGACCGGGTGCGCGACGAAGTAGAAGCCGTCACCGGTGGGAGGCCGGTGGCATTCGCAGACGTCCGAGGACTCAGCCACACCAACAATGTCGTCGTCGAGTCCATGCG
This sequence comes from Streptomyces sp. DG1A-41, assembly GCF_037055355.1. Taxonomy (GTDB): domain Bacteria; phylum Actinomycetota; class Actinomycetes; order Streptomycetales; family Streptomycetaceae; genus Streptomyces. Next base: position 6,131,131 of record NZ_CP146350.1, read on the forward strand.
TTTGAGCCCGGCCGTGTGGATTCTGACGCGGCGGGCGGTGCGGGACACGGAACTCGGCGGATACCGGATTCCGGCCGGGGCGGACATCGTCTACAGCCCGTACGCGATCCAGCGCGATCCGAAGTCGTACGCGCGGCACCTGGAGTTCGACCCCGACCGCTGGCTTCCGGAGCGGGTCAAGGACATCCCGAAGCACGCCATGAGCCCGTTCAGCGTGGGCAACCGCAAGTGCCCGAGCGACCACTTCTCGATGGCCCAGCTGACGCTGATCACGGCGGCGCTGGCCACCAAGTACCGCTTCGAGCAGGTACCCGGCTCGAACGACGGCACGCGGGTCGGCATCACGCTGCGGCCGCACGACCTGCTGCTGCGGCCGGTGTCGAGGTGAGCGGGGGAGAGGGTCAGGCCGCTTCGGGGCCCCTGAAGGTCCTCCGGTAGGCGTTCGGCGTCGTGCCCACGGCCCGGACGAAGTGGTGGCGCAGCGCGGCCGCGTTGCCGAACCCCGTTCGACCGGCGATCGCGTCCATCGTCTCGTCCGTCGCCTCCAGCAGCCGCTGGGCCAGCAGCACGCGCTGGCGCAGGATCCAGCGGTAGGGAGTCGTCCCGGTCTCCTGCTGGAAGCGACGGGCGAAGGTGCGCGGGGACATATGGGCGCGGGCGGCCAGCTGCTCGACGGTGACCTCCTCGTCGAGGTGCCGCTCCATCCACCCCAGCACCTCGCCGATCGTGTCGGCCTCGGAGTGCGGCAGCGGGCGCTCGATGTACTGGGCCTGTCCGCCGTCGCGGTGCGGCGGCACCACCATCCGCCGGGCGATCTTGTTGGCGACCTCGGAGCCCTGCTCCTTGCGCACCAGGTGGAGGCAGGCGTCGATGCCGGCGGCCGTGCCCGCGGAGGTGATCACCGGGTCTTCGTCGACGTAGAGCACGTCCGGCTCGACGGTGATCCGCGGGTACTGCCGGGCGAGGGCCTCCGCGTGCCGCCAGTGCGCGGCGCAGCGCTGGTCGTCCAGCAGCCCGGCCGCGGCCAGCACGAAGACGCCGGAGCAGACGCTGAGCACCCGGGCGCCGCGGTCCACACCGCGGCGCAGGGCGTCCAGCAGCTCCGGCGGGAAGGCCCGGGTCTCGTAGCACTGCCCCGCCGGCACGGCGATCAGGTCGGCCGTCTCCAGCCGCTCCAGGCCGTGCTGGACGTGCAGGGAGAAGCCCGTGTTCGTGCGCAGGGCCGGGCCCTCGGCCGAGGCCACCGCGAAGTCGTAGACCGGCAGGCCGTCGTCGCTGCGGTCGGTGCCGAAGACCTCGCACACCACACCGAGTTCGAAGGGGTTCACACCGTCGAGGAGGACGACGGCCACGTTCTGGAGCATGCCTCCAGTGTGCCTCGTCAGTGGCAGTAATTCGAGGGTCTACGGCAGTACTGCCACTGACGGTAAGGAGTCATCGGCGCGACAGTGGTGTCCATGGACACGAACCAGGCACAGACGCTCATCGCAATGATCTTCGTACTCGGGATGCTGGTCCTCCTGGTCCTCCCGTCAGTGATCGGCATCATGCGCGACAGGCGCGTCGACCGTCAGATCAGGGAGGCCCAGGAGACCCGCGAAGGCCAGCCGGCTCAGAAGTCCTCGTCCAGGTCGACGGTGCCCTCCACCGCCACCTGGTACGCGGAGGGCCGCCGCTCGAAGAAGTTGGTCAACTCCTGAACCCCCTGGAGCTCCATGAAGGAGAAGGGGTTCTCGGAGCCGTACACCGGAGCGAAGCCCAGGCGGCTGAGCCGCTGGTCGGCGACGCACTCCAGGTACTGCCGCATCGACTCGGTGTTCATGCCCGGGAGGCCGTCACCGCACAGGTCGCGCGCGAACTGGAGCTCGGCCTCGACGGCCTCGCGGAGCATGTCCGTCACCTCCTGCCGGAGCCGGTCGTCGAACAGCTCCGGCTCCTCCTTGCGGACGGTGTCGACCACGTCGAAGGCGAACGACATGTGCATCGTCTCGTCGCGGAACACCCAGTTGGTGCCGGTGGCCAGCCCGTGCAGCAGGCCCCGGCTGCGGAACCAGTAGACGTAGGCGAAGGCACCGTAGAAGAACAGGCCCTCGATGCACGCAGCGAAGCAGATCAGGTTCAGCAGGAAGCGGCGGCGGTCGGCCTGCGTCTCCAGCCGGTCGATCTTTTCCACCGAGTCCATCCACGTGAAGCAGAACTCGGCCTTCTCGCGGATGGAAGGGATGTTCTCGACGGCCGCGAAGGCCGCCGCCCGGTCGTCGTGGTCGGGGAGGTAGGTGTCCAGGAGCGTCAGATAGAACTGGACGTGGACGGCCTCCTCGAAGAGCTGGCGGCTCAGATACAGCCGCGCCTCGGGGGAGTTGATGTGCTTGTAGAGGGTCAGTACGAGGTTGTTCGCGACGATCGAGTCGCCCGTCGCGAAGAAGGCCACCAGACGGCCGATCAGGTGCTGCTCGGCGGGGCTCAGCTTGGCGAGGTCGGCGACGTCCGAGTGCAGGTCGACCTCCTCCACGGTCCAGGTGTTCTTGATGGCGTCCCGGTAGCGCTCGTAGAAGTCCGGGTAGCGCATGGGGCGAAGAGTCAGCTCGAAGCCGGGGTCGAGAAGGTTCTGAGTCATAACAGTCGGCGCGAAGCGCCGTCCTCCAGGGGTGGCGGTCGGGTGGCGGGTGGGAATTACTGGCAGGCCTCGCAGGACTCGGGGTTTTCCAGGGAGCAGGCGACCGCTTCGGGGTCCGGGGTGGCCTGCACGGGGACGGTGGCCTGGGCCGCGCGGGCGATGCGGGTCGCCGGGCGCGAGCGCAGGTAGTACGTGGTCTTCAGCCCGGACTTCCAGGCGTAGGCGTACATCGAGGAGAGCTTGCCGATGGTCGGCGTCTCCAGGAAGAGGTTCAGGGACTGGGACTGGTCCAGGAACGGGGTCCTGGCCGCCGCCATGTCGATCAGTCCGCGCTGCGGGATCTCCCACGCCGTGCGGTACAGCTTCCGGACGTCCTCGGGGATCCAGGCGAAGTCCTGTACCGAGCCGTTGGCCTCGCGCAGGGCCTCGCGGCTGCGGGCGTCCCACACGCCGAGCCGTTTCAGCTCCGCCACCAGGTAGGAGTTGACCTGGAGGAACTCACCGGACAGCGTCTCGCGCTTGAACAGGTTGGACACCTGCGGCTCGATGCACTCGTACACGCCCGCGATGGAGGCGATCGTGGCCGTCGGCGCGATGGCGAGGAGCAGGGAGTTGCGCATGCCGGTCGCGGCGACGCGCTCGCGCAGGGCCGCCCAGCGCTTCGGCCAGGTCAGTTCCACGTCGTAGTGGTCGGGGTGGAGCACGCCCCGGGCCGTACGTGTCTTCTCCCAGGCCGGCAACGGGCCGTTGCGCTCGGCGAGGTCGGCGGAGGCCTCGTAGGCGGCGAGCATGATCCGTTCGGCGATGCGGGTGGAGAGCGCCTTGGCGGCGGGCGAGTCGAAGGGCAGGCGCAGTGTGAAGAAGACGTCCTGGAGGCCCATGACTCCGAGGCCGACGGGACGCCACCTGGTGTTCGACCGGCCTGCCTGCTCGGTCGGGTAGAAGTTGATGTCCACGACCCGGTCGAGGAACGTGACGGCCGTACGGACGGTCTCGTCCAGCCGCTCCCAGTCGATGTCCCCGCCGGCCTCGTGGACGAGCGCGCCGAGGTTGACCGACCCCAGGTTGCAGACCGCCGTCTCCCCGTCGCTGGTGACCTCCAGGATCTCCGTGCAGAGGTTGGAGGAGTGGACGACGTGGCCCGGCTCGGCCGTCTGGTTGGCGGTGCGGTTGGCGGCGTCCTTGAAGGTCATCCAGCCGTTGCCGGTCTGCGCCAGGGTGCGCATCATGCGGCCGTACAGCTCGCGGGCCGGCAGCGTCTTCTTGGCGAGACCCTTCGCCTCGGCCGCCCGGTAGGCGGCGTCGAACTCCTCGCCCCACAGGTCGACCAGCTCGGGCACGTCCGAGGGGGAGAACAGCGACCACTGCGCGTCGGCGTTCACGCGGCGCATGAACTCGTCGGGCACCCAGTGCGCGAGGTTCAGGTTGTGCGTGCGGCGGGCGTCCTCGCCGGTGTTGTCGCGCAGCTCCAGGAACTCCTCGATGTCGGAGTGCCAGGTCTCCAGGTAGACCGCGGCGGCACCCTTGCGGCGGCCGCCCTGGTTCACGGCGGCGACCGAGGCGTCGAGGGTCTTCAGGAACGGGACGATGCCGTTGGAGTGGCCGTTGGTGCCGCGGATCAGCGCACCGCGGGCGCGGATACGGGAGTACGCGACGCCGATGCCGCCGGCGTGCTTCGACAGCCGTGCCACCTGGTGGTACCGGTCGTAGATGGAGTCCAGCTCGTCCTTGGGGGAGTCGAGGAGGTAGCAGGACGACATCTGGGGGTGCCGCGTGCCGGAGTTGAAGAGGGTGGGGGAGGAGGGGAGGTATTCGAGCCGGCTCATCAGCCCGTAGAGCGCGGCGACTTCGTCGACGGCCCGGGAGGTGTCGTCCTCGGCGAGACCGGCGGCCACCCGCAGCATGAAGTGCTGGGGTGTCTCGATGACCTTGCGGGTGATCGGGTGCCGGAGCAGGTAGCGGCTGTGCAGGGTGCGCAGTCCGAAGTAGCCGAAGCGGTCGTCGGCGTGGGTGTCGACGAGCGCGTCGAGCCGGTCGGCATGAAGGCGTACGAACGCGGCGGTCCGGTCGGCGATGAGGCCCTCCCGGTGCCCGACCGCGACCGACTCGGTGAAGCACGTGACGCCCTGCGAGGCGGCCTCGGCGCGGATCCCGATCGTCAGCAGGCGCGCGGCCAGCCGGGAGTAGGCGGGATCCTCGGAGATGAGGCCGGCGGCCGCCTCCGTCGCCAGCTCGCGCAACTCCGACTCGTCGGCCCGCGCGGACCGGCCGCGCAGCGCGGCGGCGGCGACCCGGCCGGGGTCGGCGTCGGGGAGGTCGGCGGTCAGCTCGGCCAGGGTCCGCAGCAGTGCGGCACCGGGACCGTCGTGCTCTTGTTCGGCGGCTGAGACCGGATCGGCTGGCGCGATGGTCACGTGGGGCTCTCCCTCGCTCGGCACGGGGGCCTCGTCGAGGGCAGGGGGCAGCACGCGAGCGCACGCGGCGTCGCGTCCACCGGCCCATTCCACGAGGCCCGGACGTCAGGACGCACCGGCCGACGGCCGGGCGCGCTGTCGGCAGGTCCTCGGACTGATTCCCATGCACGCATGAAAAGGCATGGGTACACCGTTGCGGGACAGTTCCGGATTCGCACCGGATTCCCCTGCGGCGACAGCGAGCATGAGCATACATCTTGTGCCGGGTGGTGAAAGCACCCCTAGATGTAGTGTCGCGACCGTTTCACAGCGTCAACTCATAGGTGAGCAGAGTGATGTCGTCGAGCTCCGGGATCGGGTTCCAGTCGCGCTCCGGGACGCGGACGAAGCCGAGGCGTTCGTATATGCGGTGGGCGGAGTGCATGGTGCGCTGCGTCGACAGGACGACGCGGACACAGCCGTCCGTCGCACGGGCGCGGTCGACGCAGGCGCGGACGAGGGCCTCTCCGGCGCCCCGGCCGCGGGCTTCCCGGGCGACGGCGAGCATCCGTATCTCGGCCTCTCCGGGCAGGGCGATGTCGGCCATGGGACCGCCGGAGGGTACGAACGTGACGCCGCCGAGGAGGTTTTCGCCCTGGGTGGCCACCAGTACGTCCGCGGCGGCGGCCCGCTTGGCCACGTCCTCGAGTTCGCCGAGATACCCGTCGCTTTCCCCGAAGTCGAGGAGGCCGTCCTTGAGGTAGGCCTGGGCGGTGATCTCGCCGAGGGCGTCGTATTCGCTGGGCTTCACCAGCCGGATGAGGATGTCCATGGTCCGAGTGTGCGCGACGGGTATGACGACGGGCCGCCGGTTTTCCACCGGCGGCCCGTCGTCACGTGCGACTCAGTGCGAGGTGCCCGCCGTCGCCGGCGGAAGCTCCACCTGGACCCCGGGGTCGCCCGCGTCCGCCGTGTAGTCCCCCGGCTTGGTCTCGTCGATGCCGTCGGGGGCCTTCAGGGCCCTGAGGACGAAGGTCAGGACGACGGTGACGACGACGTTCAGGACGAACGCCGTGAGGCCGATGTAGCCGATCTCGCCGATGCCCGGGATCTCCTTCGACGAGCCGCCGAAGTGCTTCTGGGTCGGGGAGGCGACGCCGTACGCGGCGACCGTGCCGTAGATCATGCCGACCGCCCAGCCCGCGAGCAGGGCCCAGCGGTGGAACCAGCGGGTGAACAGGCCACCGACCAGGGCCGGGAAGGTCTGCAGGATCCAGATGCCGCCCAGCAGCTGGAAGTTGATGGCGACCGTCTTGTCCATGGTCAGGACGAAGGCCAGCGCGCCCACCTTCACCAGCAGCGACACCAGCTTGGAGACCTTGGTCTCCTGCTCCGGCGTGGCGTCCGGCTTGATGAAGTCCTTGTAGATGTTGCGGGTGAAGAGGTTCGCGGCCGCGATGGACATGATGGCCGCCGGGACCAGGGCCCCGATGCCGATCGCCGCGAAGGCCACGCCCGCGAACCAGTCCGGGAACATGGTCTCGAACAACTGCGGGATCGCCAGCTGCCCGTTCTGCACCTTGATCCCGGCCGCGATCGCCATGAAGCCGAGCAGCGCGAGCAGGCCCAGCATCAGCGAGTACAGAGGCAGGATCGTGGTGTTGCGGCGGATCACCTCACGGCTCTTGGAGGACAGCGTCGCCGTGATCGAGTGCGGATACATGAAGAGCGCGAGCGCGGAGCCCAGCGCCAGCGTGGCGTACGTCCACTGCCCCGCCTCCGGCGGCACCAGCGCACCGCGCGGCGCGCCCGTCGCCGGGTTGGTCTGGCTGTAGGCCTCGCCCGCCCTGGCGAAGATCTCGTCGAATCCGCCCAGCTTGATCGGGATGTAGATGATCGCCACCGCGATGACGATGTAGATCAGGGTGTCCTTCACGAACGCGATCAGCGCCGGCGCCCGCAGACCCGACGAGTACGTGTACGCCGCCAGCACACCGAAGGCGATCAGCAGCGGCAGGTCCTTGATGAACCAGTTGGTGTTCTCGCCGCCGCCGACACCCATCACGTCCAGCACGGCCTGGATGCCGACAAGCTGGAGGGCGATGTACGGCATCGTGGCGAGGATGCCGGTGAGGGCCACGGCCAGGGAGAGGCCCTTGGAGCCGAAGCGCCCGCGCACGAAGTCGGACGTCGTCACGTACCCGTGCTTGTGCGAGACCGACCACAGGCGGGGCAGGAACGTGAAGATCAGTGGGTAGACCAGGATGGTGTACGGCACCGCGAAGAAACCGGCCGCGCCCGCCGCGTAGATCGCCGCGGGTACGGCCACGAAGGTGTACGCCGTGTACAGGTCGCCGCCGAGCAGGAACCAGGTGATCCAGGTGCCGAACGAGCGGCCGCCCAGGCCCCATTCGTCCAGGCTGTGCTCGTTCTCGGCCTTGCGCCACCGCGCGGCCAGGAAGCCCAGGACCGTGACGAGCAGGAAGAAGAAGATGAAGACGGCGAGTGCGACGCCGTTCACGCCGTCCTTCACTCCGACGCACCGCCCTTCGCGGCAGAGCGGGCGCGCTGGTCACGCTGCCACAGCTTGTAGGCGATCATCGTCAGCGCGGTGGAGATCAGCACCCACGCCATCTGGTACCAGTAGAAGAACGGCATGCCGATGAAGGTTGGGTCGGTCTTGGCGTACGAGCCGACCCACAGCATGGCCACGAAGGGCGCTATGAGGCAGAGGGCGATGACGACGCGCATCGGCGTCACCGTCGTCCCTCTGCCGGCTTCTGGGGCTTGCGACATCAGGCGGCTCCGTCCCCTCAAGTGATCACCTGTGTAATGCGCAGGCAATCTAGGTCAGGGTGTGGCGAAAACGGAACCCCTTGTCCGTCATGCGGTACCCAAAAGAAATCGACGACTCCGCTGCCGGTCCGCTACTCCTGGGGGCGCTTCAGACGCGCCACGAACTTGTACCGGTCGCCCCGGTACACCGACCGCACCCACTCCACCGGCTGCCCTTCCCGGTCCAGCGAGTGCCGGGAGAGCATCAGCATCGGCAGGCCGACGTCCGTGCCGAGCAGGCCGGCCTCGCGCGGGGTGGCCAGCGAGGTCTCGATGGTCTCCTCGGCCTCCGCGAGATGGACGTCGTAGACCTCGGCGAGCGCGGTGTAGAGAGACGTGTACTTCACCAGGGACCGGCGCAGGGCCGGGAAGCGCTTCGCGCTCAGGTGGGTGGTCTCGATGGCCATCGGCTCGCCGTTGGCCATGCGCAGCCGCTCGATGCGCAGCACCCGTCCGCCGGTCGTGATGTCGAGCAGCCCGGCGAGACGGTCGTCGGCGGTGATGTAGCCGATGTCCAGCAGCTGCGAGGTGGGTTCGAGACCCTGGGCGCGCATGTCCTCGGTGTAGGAGGTCAGTTGCAGTGCCTGCGAGACCTTCGGCTTGGCGACGAACGTGCCCTTGCCCTGGATGCGCTCCAGCCGGCCCTCGACGACCAGCTCCTGGAGCGCCTGGCGCACGGTCGTGCGCGAGGTGTCGAACTCCGCCGCCAGGGTGCGCTCGGGCGGGACCGGCGTGCCGGGCGCCTGGGTCTCGGTCATGTCGAGCAGGTGCTTCTTCAGGCGGTAGTACTTGGGCACGCGTGCGGTGCGGACGGGCGCCCCGCTCTCGTTCGCCGCACTGCTGATGTCGGTGCTCATGCTCCGCCTTCCCGGCTCCTGTGCCGACAGATCCCACTTGTATACCGTCGGCGCTTCTTTTGGTCTAGTCCACAACTCCTAGTGGTCTACCTGGAGTATGCCGTGCCCGGCCGGGTTTTCGCCGGGTTCTTACTTAAAGGTTCCTGCATATGTAGGTCGCATAACGGCTGGTCAGAGCCTCAATGCGGACCCTTGACAGGCTTTCTGGTCTGGTCCAAGCTCCCCGTACTGGTCTACACCATTGGTCCAGGGCCTGGCCCCACGTTCACCGGGGGGAGCAGGGGGTCGGTGGCATCCCTGAGGAGGGTGGCGTGAAGCGCAAGCTGATATCCGCGATCGGTATCGCGGGCATGATGGTCTCCATCGCGGCGTGCGGGGGCGAAGGCGGCAGCGGGGGTTCGGGCCAGGGCGCGGACGCCGAGGAGCTGACCGTCTGGCTCACCGTCGACGCCCAGAACAACTGGCCGGATCTGGTGAAGGCCGCCGACGCGGCGGTGAAGAAGAAGCACCCCGGCCTCAAGATCAACCACGAGTACTACGGCTGGCCCGACAAGAACGCCAAGCTCGACGCCGTCCTCGCCACCGACAAGGTCCCCGACGTGGTCGAGATGGGCAACACCGAGATGCTCGGCTACATGGTCAAGGGCGCCTTCGCCCCGCTGGACCCCGCCGACTTCGGCAGTTCGGACGCCTGGCTGGACGGACTCAAGGCCTCGGTGACCTACGAGGGCAAGACCTACGGCGTCCCGTACTACGCCGGCGGCCGCGTCGCCAACTGGCGGGGGGACGTGGCGGCCTCGGTCGGGGTGAAGACGCCCCCGAAGACGTACAAGGAACTCACCGCCGCCCTGGACAAGATCCAGAAGGAGCAGGGCGACACGTTCAGCGCCTGGTACCAGCCGACCCGCGACTGGTACGCGGCCATGTCGTTCGTCTACGACGCGGGCGGCGCCATCGCCACCGAGTCGGGCGGCCGGTGGAAGGCCTCTCTCTCCTCGCCCGAGTCCCTCCAGGGCCTGAAGGAGTTCAAGAACGTCGTCGACACGTACATGCACGGCGACAAGACCAAGGACGAGTCCGACCGCTACATCGTCTACGGCCAGGGCAAGTCCGCCATGATCTTCGGCGCCGCCTGGGAGGGCGCGACCGCCGAGGACCCCAAGAACGACAAGACCGGCAAGCTCAAGGGCAACCTCGAGAACTTCGTGATGCCCGGCCCGTCCGGCAAGAACATGCCCGTCTTCCTGGGCGGGTCCGACCTCGCCGTCCCGGTGAAGTCCGACGCCCAGGCCCTGGCCGCCGAGTGGATCAACGCGTTCACCGGCTCCTCCGGCCAGAAGGGCCTCATGGCCAAGGGCAACCTGCCCAACAACAAGACCGACCTCGCGACGCTGAAGAACGACCCGAAGACGGCGGTCCCCGCCACCGCGGCCGAGTCCAACTGGTTCGTCCCCATGGCCCCCGGCTGGGGCCAGGTCGAGAAGGCGCAGATCCTGCAGACCATGCTCCAGAGCATCGGCACCGGCAAGAAGTCGGTCGAGGCCGCCGCCGAGGAGGCGGACGCCGCGATCGACAAGGTCATCAACACGAAGTGACCTTCGAGCGGGGCTCCTTCAAGGGCGGAGCCCCGCCCTCCGTACGAACTGAGGGACCGCCGAGGAGCGCGCGATGAGTGCCGCAGACACCACCACCCCCGCCAAGGTGCCGCCACCGCGGCAGGCACCGCCGCCACCGGGCATGGCGGACACGTCCCGTAGGCCACGGACGTCGAGCCCGGCCGCGGTCCCCTGGCTGCTGCTCGCGCCCTGCCTGCTGATCCTGGCCCTGGTCATGGGCTATCCGCTGGCCCGACTGGTCACCCTGTCCTTCCAGAAGTTCGGACAGTCCCAGCTGTGGGGCTTCCAGCCGGCCGAGTCGGTCGGGTTCGACAACTTCGCGGAGGTGCTGGGCGACGGCGAGTTCTGGACCGTCGTGGTCCGCACGATCGTCTTCGCGGCCGGGGCCGTCGTCTTCACGATGGTCGTCGGCATGGCGATCGCCCTGCTGCTCCAGCGGGTCTCCGGCTGGCTGAAGGTGCTCATCAACATCGTGCTGGTGGCGAGCTGGGGCATGCCCGTGCTCGTGGCGACCACGGTCTTCAAGTGGCTCTTCGACTCGGACTACGGGGTCTTCAACGCGCTGCTCAGCAAGCTGCCCGGCGTCGAGATGATCGGCCACAACTGGTTCGCGAGCGGGCCCGAGGGCCTGGCCGTGGTCATGCTGCTGGTGGTGTGGGGAGCCGTGCCGTTCGTGGTCATCACGCTCAGCGCGGGTCTCACCCAGGTGCCGAAGGAGCTGGAGGAGGCGGCTCGCCTGGACGGCGCCGGCTCCTGGGGCGTCTTCCGCCATGTCACCCTGCCCGTCCTGAAGCCGATCATCGTGATGCTCACGACCCTGTCGGTCATCTGGGACATGGGTGTCTTCCCCCAGGTGTTCGTCATGCGGAACGGTCACCCCGAGCCGGAGTTCCAGGTCCTCAACACCTACTCCTACGACCGGGCGTTCGTGGTCAACGACTACGCCCAGGGCTCGGCCATCGCGCTGATCACCGTCCTGCTGCTGCTCGGCGTGGTCGCCGTCTACATGCGGCAGATGCTGAAGATCGGAGAGGTCGAATGAGCAGCACGCTGACCGGCCGCCGGGCGCCGAAGCTCTGGTGGAACGTCCTCGGCCTCCTGGTCCTCGTCACCGCGGGCTTTCCGCTCTACTGGATGCTCAACACGGCGTTCAAACCCGCCGAGGACGCCATCGACCCGGACCCGAGCCTGCTGCCGACCGGCGTCACCTTCGCCAACTTCGGCCGGGCGCTGGACATCGCCGACTTCTGGGGCCCGGTGGGCCGCAGCATGGTGGTGTCGCTGGCGGTGGTCGTCATCGGCCTGGCCGTGGGGCTGCTGGCCGCGCTCGCCATCTCGCGCTTCGCCTTCCGCGGCCGCAAGATCGTGATCGTGGGCATCCTCGCCGTCCAGACGGTCCCGCTGGTCGCCATGATCATCCCGGTTTTCCTGCTGCTCAACGACCTGGGCCAGTACGACCGGCTGACCGGCCTCATCATCACGTACCTGACCTTCATCCTCCCGTTCACCGTGTGGACGCTGAGGGGCTTCATCGTCAACATCCCGAGGGAACTGGAGGAGGCGGCCATGGTCGACGGCTGCTCCCGCACGAGTGCCTTCCTCCGGGTGGTCTTCCCGCTCCTGGCCCCCGGCATGGTCGCCACCTCGGTCTACGGCTTCATCCAGGCCTGGAACGAGTACCTGTACGCCCTGATGCTGCTCAGCCAGAGAAACCAGACGGCGACCGTGTGGCTCGGCAACTTCACCACCAAGCACGGCACTGAATACGCCCCGATGATGGCCGGCGCCACGATGATGGCCGTGCCGATCGTCGCCCTCTTCCTCCTCGTCCAGCGCAAGATGGCCGCGGGCCTGACCGCGGGCGCCGTGAAGGGATGACCCCACCCGATGACGACACTCGCCGACGGTACCGACACGCTCACCCGTGACGCCCTGACCGTTCTCCAGCCCGGCTTCACCGGCACCTCCGCCCCCGACTGGCTGCTGCGCCGGCTCGGCGAGGGCCTCGCCTCCGTCGGACTGTTCGGACGCAACATCGCCTCGCCCGGCCAACTGGCAGAGCTCACCGCGCAACTGCGGGCCGAGCGCGACGACGTCCTGGTCGCGATCGACGAGGAAGGCGGTGATGTGACGCGCCTGGAGGTGCGGACCGGCTCCTCCTTCCCCGGCAACCACGCCCTCGGCGCGGTGGACGACGTGGAGCTGACCCGAGAGGTCGCCCACGAACTGGGCCGCCGTCTCGCGGCCTGCGGCGTGAGCCTCAACTGGGCCCCGTCCGCCGACGTCAACTCCGATCCGCGCAACCCGGTGATCGGTGTCCGCTCCTTCGGCGCCGACACCGACCTGGCCGCCCGGCACACCGCCGCCTATGTGACGGGCCTCCAGTCCGCCGGAGTCGCCGCCTGCACCAAGCACTTCCCCGGCCATGGCGACACGGCCGTCGACTCGCACCACGCCCTCCCCCGCATCGACGTCCCCGCCGACGTGCTGAGCGACCGCGAACTGACGCCGTTCCGCGCGGCCATCGCCGCCGGCAGCCGGGCCGTGATGAGCGCCCACATCCTGGTCCCGGCCCTGGACCCCGACCGCCCGGCCACCCTCTCCCGCCGCATCCTGACCGGCCTGCTGCGCGGCGAACTCGGCTACGACGGCCTCATCGTCACCGACGGCATGGAGATGCGGGCCATCGCGGGCACCTACGGCATCGAACGCGGCAGCGTCCTCGCCGTCACCGCCGGTGCCGACGCGATCTGCGTGGGCGGCGGCCTGGCCGACGACGCGACCGTACGGCGCCTACGGGACGCTCTGGTCGCGGCGGTACGCACGGGCGAACTGCCGGAGGAACGCCTGGCCGAGGCCGCGGACCGGGTCCGGGCGCTGGCCCGCTGGGCGAGCACGCCCGGCCGCGCCGCCGAGGGGACCCGCGGCAGCGAGATCGGCCTGCACGCCGCCCGCCGCGCCCTCACGGTCACCGTCGCACCGGGCCTGGGAAGCCCGGAGACCTTCAAGCCCCTCGCCGAACCGCCCTACGTCGCCGCCCTCACCCCCGTCGCCAACATCGCGGTGGGCGACGAGACTCCCTGGGGCATCGCCGCCGAACTCGTCCACCTCCTGCCGGGCACGGTGACGGGCAGCTACTCGGCGGAGGACGGCAGGTCGCAGGACGGCAAGGAGAGCGGTGCCGGCGCCGGTGAGAGCACCGGACGCGCGGCCCTGGAGGCAGCCGGTCCGCGCCGCATCGTCGCCGTCGTCCGCGACGAACACCGCCACCCCTGGATGGCCTCGGCCCTCGACACACTGCTGGCCGCCCGCCCCGACACCATCGTGGTCGAAATGGGCGTCCCCCAGGCCGCGCCCCGCGGCGCCCTGCACATCGCCACCCACGGCGCGGCCCGCGTCTGCGGCCGGGCGGCGGCCGAGGTGATCGCCGGGTTGTAAGGTCACCTCGGGATGTAGTACTTCTTATACATGAGTGAGCGGGTATACAACAGGCTGGCCATGGCGCGTGCCGAACGGAAGGTGTCGCGCCAGAGCCTGGCCGAGGCGGTGGGAGCCCACTACCAGACCATCGGCTACATCGAGCGAGGGCAGTACAACCCGAGCCTCGATCTGGCACTGAAGATCTCGAAGTTCTTCAATCTGCCGGTCGAGGCCCTGTTCTCCCTCGAACCGTTCCGGCCGCTCACGGACGAGGTCTACGGGAGGAACCAGCCATGACGACGACACACCTGACCCGCTACGACCGGAGCATGCTGCGGCTCATGAACGACCGCCGGGGCCAGGCCTGGTACGCCACCGCGGCACGCCGACGCCTGGCCGTCGCCGCGCACATCACCCTCACCGTGGCCATCGGCGCTCTGATGAGCCACTTCCTCCTCGCCAAGGACGAGCCGCTGTGGCCCGTCGCCGCGACGGCGGTGCTGCTACTGCCCTGGATGGTCGCGACCGGGCTCATCAACGGCGCCACCCGGGGTCTGCTGGAGCTGCGCGAACATCTACTGGACGAGCGGCAGTCGGCCGAACGCAGCCGCGTGCTGGCCCGGGCCCACCGCATGACACCCTGCTCCTGGCCGCGGCGGCAGTCGCCCTGCTGATCACGGGCGGTGTCGACGGCGATGCCCCGAAGGCCTACGCCGCCCCCCTCCTCATCGCCGTCCTCGTCGTTCACTGGGTCATGCCACTGTGGGTGGCCGGCCTGCGAGCAGAGGACGAGCCGACCGACGACGAGGCCATCGAGGTGGGGACGCTCGGCAGCTAGGGCCCTGTCGTTCGGATCAGGGCGCAGGGAATCGGCGGCATCTCGTCGGCGCCGCAGATGCGCCTGCCAGGCCCCGCGTCACCAACCTCACCGAACAGCACACCTAGATCCCTTGCCACTCCGGCTTGTTGGCGTAGGTGTGCCGGAAGTAGTCGGCCAGCTTCAGCTTCGACGCGGCGGCCTCGTCGACCACGACGGTCGCATGCGGGTGGAGCTGGAGCGCGGACGCGGGGCACACCGCGGCGACCGGTCCCTCCACCGTCGCCGCGACCGCGTCGGCCTTGCCCTCGCCGGTGGCGAGCAGCACCAGGTGCCGGGCCTCCAGGATGGTGCCGATGCCCTGCGTGATCACGTGGTGCGGCACCTGGTCGATATCACCGTCGAAGAAGCGCGCGTTGTCGACCCGGGTCTGCTCGGTCAGCGTCTTGATCCGCGTCCGCGACGCCAGCGACGAGCACGGCTCGTTGAACCCTATGTGCCCGTCGGTCCCGATCCCGAGAAGCTGAAGGTCCACCCCCCCGGCGTCCGCGAGCGCCTTGTCGTACGCCTCGCACGCCCCCTGCACGTCCTTGGCCGAGCCGTCCGGCCCCATGAACTGGTCCATCCCGATCCCGAGCGGCTCCAGCACCTCACGCCGCAGCACCGAGCGGTACGACTCCGGATGGTCGGCGGGCAGCCCCACGTACTCGTCGAGCTGGGCTATCCGCGCCCGTGTCACGTCCACGGCACCGGAGCGCACCTTGGCCGCCAGCGCCTCGTACACGGGCAGCGGCGTCGAGCCGGTCGCCACGCCGAGCAGGGCACCGGGCCGGCGCCGGAGCAGCTGAGCCATGGCCTCGGCGATGAGCTCGCCGCCCGCCTTGGCGTCCGGAACGATGACAACTTCCACGCTGGGCCTGCCGATCTGAAGAGGGATGCTCAACTGGGACTGGACCCGGGAGGGGCCATGTGGTTTAGACCAATCTAACAGAGCGGGGGCGCCGCTCCCAGGGCGAATGCCGCCGGTCCCGCAGGGGCAGCCGCCCGGTGCCGGCCAGGTCTCCGGTAGGTGAACAGCGCCGGTCCCGCGTGGGCGTTCCGCGGTGCGGGGGAGTGGAATGGGAGCTGCATCTGCCCCCGCCCCGGGAGGAACCCCGCCATGACCGCCGCCGCACCGGACACCCTCAGCGAGCGCCCGGGCCGGATCATGGCCCGGGAGATGGCGGAGCAGCCCGCCGTCCTGCGCCGGATCCTGGCCGACGGCGCCCCCGCCATCCGGGACGTGGCACGGCAGATCGCCACCCGCGCTCCCCGCTTCGTCCTGCTGACCGCCCGCGGCACCTCCGACAACGCCGCCCTCTACGCCAAGTACCTCCTGGAGATCCGGCTCGGCCTGCCCTGCGGACTCACCTCGATGTCCACGACCACGGCCTACGGCGCCCGGCCCGACCTCACGGACGTCCTCGTCGTCACCGTCAGCCAGTCCGGCGGCTCCCCGGACCTGGTCGCCTCGACCCGGGCCGCCCGCGAGGCCGGCGCGATCACGCTCGCCGTCACCAACAACCCGGACTCATCGCTCGCAGGCGTCTCCGAGTACCACATCGACATCATGGCCGGACCGGAGAAGGCCCTCCCCGCGACCAAGACGTACACCGCCTCCCTTCTCGCGCTCTACCTGTTCGTCGAGGGCCTGCGCGGCGGCGACGGGGCGCCCGCGCACGTGCTCCCGGACCTCGCCGGGCAACTGCTCGCCCGACAGGACGAGGTGCGCACCCTCGCAGCCCGCTACCGCTTCGCCGAGCGCATGGTGATCACCTCACGCGGCTACGGCTATCCCACGGCCAAGGAGGCCGCCCTCAAGCTGATGGAGACCAGCTACATCCCCGCCCTCGCGTACTCCGGCGCCGACCTGCTGCACGGGCCGCTCGCCATGGTCGACAACGTCTCCCCGGTCATCGCCGTGGTCACCGACGGTAAGGGCGGCGAAGCGCTCCAGCCCGTCCTCGACCGGCTGCGCGGCCGCCGTGCCGACCTGGTCGTCATCGGCCCCAGGCATCAGGTCGAGCAGGCTTCCGCCGGCTTCGTCCTGCCGACGGACGACGTGGCCGAGGAGGTCCAGCCCGTCCTGGAGATCATCCCCCTCCAGCTCCTGGCCTACGAGGTCACCATCGCCCGAGGCCAGGACCCGGACGCGCCTCGGGCGCTGGCGAAGGTGACGGAGACTCGCTGACGACCGGGAAGGGGCCTGGGAACAGGGCGTGATGACGGAGGTCGCCGATGGCCAGGGCGGGGCCCCGGCTGCGTGCCGACGGCCTCTATGTGAGCGAACCCCCCGTCACATCCACCCAGCTCCCCGTGATCCACCGCCCCCCGTCCGAGACCAGGAACGCCACCACGTCGGCGACTTCGGCCGGCTCGCCCACCCCGCCCAGTGCCGATATCGCCGCGGCCTTCGCCCAGCCGTCGGCAGTGCCCCGCAGCAGCCGGGCCGTGTTGTCGGTGTCGATGATCCCCGGCGCCACCGAGTTCACTGTGATGCCCCGAGGGCCCAGCACCTTGGACAGGTCCCGTGAGAGGACGTCCAGCGCGCCCTTCGTCATTGCGTACGCCATGTTGTCCGGCATCACCGCGGTCCGGGCCAGCCCCGACGAGATGTTGACGACCCGGCCGCCGTCCCGCAGCCGGCTCATGCCCTGCTTGAGGATGAAGAACGGCGCCTTCACGTTCACCGCGAAGACCTTGTCGTACTCCTGCTCGTCCAGCTCCTGGATCGGCCGTGTGTTGCCGATCCCCGCGTTGTTCACCAGGATGTCCAGCCCGTCCGCGTGCCGGTCGAACTCCGCCCACAGCGCCTCGGCATCTCCCGGTACGCCCAGCTCCACGCCCACCGCGAACGCCGAGCCGCCCGCCGCCTCGATCGCCGCGACCGTCTCTTTCGCCGCCGTCTCGTTCCTGCCGTAGTGCACCCCGACCCGCGCGCCGTCGCGCCCCAGCCGCTCGGCGATCCCTCGCCCGATGCCCCTGCTCGCCCCCGTGACGAGTGCCGTCCTGCCTGTGAGCACGCCCATGGCGGCGCCCCTTTCGTATTTTCCTAGTGGTCGCTACAGAAACGACCGTACCGCACTCCGCAGACATTTCTCTAGTGCCCGCTATAAAATGAACTCCATGGTGAACGACGACGGGACCGCGAGGGTCGAGAGGCCCGGAACCGCGAAGGCCGAGAGGCCCGGAACCACGACGGGCAAGGCCAAGGGAAGGCCCCGCGGCCGCCCCCGCTCCTTCGACCGCGAGACGGCATTGGAGAGGGCGCTCCTGGCCTTCTGGGAGCACGGCTACGAGGCCACGTCCGTCTCCGATCTGACCCGCGTGATGGACATCGGCACCCCCAGCCTCTACGCGGCCTTCGGCGACAAGCGGTCCCTCTTCGAGGAGGTCGTGCAGGTCTACGGCACGAGGTACGGCTCGTTCACCGACCTGGCCCTCGCCGAGGAGCCCACCGCCCGGGCCGCCGTGGAACGCATGCTGCGCGAGGCCGCCACCGCGTACACGGAGCCCGGCCACCCGCACGGCTGCCTCGTCGTCCACGCCGCCGCGAACTGCTCGACCCCCGAGGTCGAACAGTCGCTGCGGGACCGCCGCAACGCCAACATCGCCGCGTTCGAGAGCCGCATCAGAGCCGATGTCGCCGCCGGCGTGCTGCCTCCGGACACCGACGTCGCCGCCCTGGCCCGCCACACCGGAGCGATGATCCAGGGCATGTCACAACAGTCGCGGGACGGGGCGAGCCGGGAGGAACTGGAGGCAGTCGCGGAAATTGCCATGTCCATCTGGCCCCGCACAGGAACCCACACGGGTTAGGCTGCCTGGAGGACGCCGGTGCGTCCGGCCAGTCGGAGAAAATAACAACAACGAACAGCCTTCAACGCATGGACACCCACAAGTGGTCTAGTCCACAATGCGTGACGAGAGCGCGTGTGGAAAAGCGCGCACCAGCCTCCGCCTTCCCCGCACAGGAAGGCGGACAGAGGAACCGAGGCTCTCTGCCCTGACTGCCCCGGCTCCTCGTCCTTCGGCCGACCGGGACCGCACACCCCACGGCCGATACTGCTCCGGGCTGCGGTGCCGGGAGGGTTGAGGGTCCCTCCCAGGCGCCGCGGCCCGCGGGTGTTCCAGGAGCCCGTATCTGTCGGGGCCCGTACATTTCAGAGCCGTACAAACCCCCGGGTACGCTCGCTCACGTGCCCTCCATGAACGAACTCGTACGCCAGCACACCGCCCTCGACGACACCGATCTCGAGTGGCTCCACCTGCTGGTCTCGGAGTGGCAGCTGCTCTCCGACCTCTCCTTCGCCGATCTGGTGCTGTGGGTCCCCACCAGTGACGGCACGCGGTACGTGTCCGTCGCGCAGATGCGGCCCAACACCGGTCCGACGTCCTACCAGGACGACATGGTGGGCCACCTCGTCCCACGTGGCCGCCGCCCGATGCTGGACGCCGCCCACGACGAGGGCCGCATCGTGCGCGAGGGGGATCCCGAGTGGCGCGAAGAGGTCCCCGTCCGGGTCGAGTCGATCCCCGTACGGCGGGAGGGGCGCGTCCTCGGTGTCATCGCGCGCAACACCAATCTCCTCACCGTGCGTACCCCGAGCCGCCTGGAGCTCACGTACCTCCAGAGCGCCTCCGACCTCGCGCAGATGATCGCGGCCGGCGCCTTCCCGTTCGCGAACCAGCAGCTCGACATGGATGCCTCACCCCGGGTGGGCGACGGCCTGATCCGGCTCGACGCCGACGGCATCGTCCAGTACGCCTCCCCGAACGCGCTGTCCGCCTACCACCGCCTCGGCCTCGCCTCCGACCTCGTCGGCCAGCACCTGGGCAAGACCACCGCCGAACTCGCCCCGACCCGGGGCCCGGTGGACGAAGCGCTCGCCAAGGTCGCCAGCGGCTGGGCGCCACGCGAGTTCGAGATCGAGGCCAGCGACGGGGTCATCCAGTTCCGCGCGATCCCCCTCAAGCCCAAGGGCACCCGCATCGGCTCGCTGGTCCTGCTCCGTGACGTCACCGAACTCCGCCGCCGCGAACGCGAGTTGATCACCAAGGACGCGACGATCCGGGAGATCCACCACCGCGTCAAGAACAACCTCCAGACGGTGGCGGCCCTGCTCCGCCTCCAGGCACGGCGCATCGAATCCGACCGCGGCCGTGAGGCTTTGGAGGAGGCGGTGCGACGCGTCGGATCGATTGCGATCGTGCACGAGACGCTCTCCCAGAACCTGGACGAGCGCGTGGAGTTCGACGACATCGCCGACCGTGTCCTGGCCATGGTCGCGGAAATCTCCCCGGGCAAGGTCACGGGCCGGCGCACCGGCCGCTTCGGCATCCTCGACGCCGAGGTCGCCACCCCGCTGTCGATGGTGCTGACCGAGGTTCTTCAGAACGCGCTGGAGCACGGCTTCCGCGAGGGCGACACCGGCACGGTCGAGGTCGCGGCGGTCCGCGGCGGTACGACGAAAGAGGCCCGCCTGCTGGTCACCGTCCAGGACGACGGCGTCGGCCTGCCGGAAGGCTTCGATCCGCAGACCGCGGGCAACCTCGGCCTCCAGATCGTACGGACTCTGGTGGAGGGCGAGTTGGGGGGAACCTTCGACATGGTCCCGGCTCCCGAGCGCGGCACGCGTGTGATCCTGGACATCCCGGTTCCGGCACGGAAGTAGCCAACGCCCGGCTGGATCAGGCCCGACAGCGTCCTGAAAAGCATTGAGCCCTGGGCCACTTGGTGGCCCAGGGCTTAAAGCTCGTTGCTGCTTTGCTAAGCGCATCGGGGGAACTGCGCGCTGCGGCTCGGGGGCGGGAGATGCGTACTCGCTGTACGCGCCGCCAAGCTCAGGCTGTCAGCAGGGGTGGGTTGTCAGGCGGAGGCCTGACGGGCCCGGTTGCGGGCGGCGCGGCGCTTCATGGCGCGACGCTCGTCCTCGCTGAGACCACCCCAGACGCCGGAGTCCTGGCCGGACTCGAGCGCCCACTGCAGACACTGCTCGATCACCGGGCAGCGACGGCAGACGGCCTTGGCTTCCTCGATCTGCAGCAGCGCAGGACCGGTGTTGCCGATGGGGAAGAAGAGCTCGGGGTCTTCCTCGCGGCAAACGGCGTTGTGACGCCAGTCCATGGCTGCTACCTCTCCTTGATATTACGTGCAGGGATGCTTGTGAATGTGAACGCTTTCACGAATCCCTCAACAAGTGAAGGGCCGACCGCCAGGTTCCCTGGCGTGGGTCCTGTGAATTGAAGAGGGGTTCTGGTGATCAGTGGAGGCCGATGTTGCGGGCCGTCCCGATCGCCACGTAGAGACTCGCAAACCTCAGCGGCGGATACAACCCCTTCTGGAAAGTTTTTTTTGATTCTTCGGTGTCGACTAGGTCACAGCCGTACTTCCATGGGGTGGATCCTGGCCTAAACGTTCGAGTGAAAGGACTTTAGCCAGTTCTGCTCACACAATCACACGCAGTGCACGGCGTACGCCTGTGAACGTCACGCTTGTTCGCAGCCCCAGGTGGTCACCGTCCATCTGGAGGGGGAGTGGGGCCTTCGAATGCAAGGTGAACTCGGTCAAATCGTGCAGAGAGGTGGCGTGCTTGCCGCGAGGCCCATGCTCGGGGGATGAAGTGAGCAACTGGGTGCCATACCGGGCAACCGCCGCAGTGGACAGTCGGCTCAGACCGAAGAGGTCGAGGCCGGTATCGAACGAGGCCTTAGGTGCCGCGTAGATCGGGCGATTCCCCAGAAACGTCCACGGGGAGGTGTTCGAGACTATGGACAGCACCAGATCGGTGACCGGATCCTCGCCGACCCGCTCCAGCGTGATCGTGCCGTGCCGGCGGTTCGGCTCGCCGAGGAGTTGGCGCACGACCTGGCGTACGTAAAGAGCGTGTGTGGATTTCCGGCCGCGCTCGCGATGCTGCTCCACCCGGCCGACCACACCGGCGTCGAAGCCGAGCCCCGCGTTGAACGTGAACCAGCGGGAGGGCACCGCCTCGTCCTCCGTGCCCGGCGTGCCGGAGGTCAGGCCCAGGCCGACGGTGCGTTCGCTGCCGTCGCGCAGGGCGTCCAGCAGAGCCCCGGTGGCTTCCACCGCGTCGTTGGGCAGGCCCAGGGCGCGGGCGAAAACATTGGTGGAGCCGCCCGGGACCACGGCGAGGCGGGGAAGGTGTCCCGGGGCGGGGCCGGCGTGCAGGAGGCCGTTGACCACCTCGTTGACCGTGCCGTCGCCGCCGAGGGCCACCACCAGGTCGATGTCGTCGCTGTCCGCCGCGTGCCGGCCGAGGTCGCGCGCGTGGCCGCGGTACTCGGTGGTGACCGCTTCCAGCTTCATCTCGCTGGCGAGCGCGTGGATCAGTACGTCGCGTGTGCGCGCACTTGTGGTGGTTGCCGCCGGGTTGACCACGAGAAGTGCACGCATGACTGGCAGCGTACCTACTGGGGGGTACCGGGCCCATACCGAGGTAGGGATCAGGTAAGAGGGCGGGAGTGAACCTCGCCATGAGGGGCGCGTGGACGAGGACTACTCTTCAGGGGTGAGCAGTGAGCAGACCCCCACCACCCCGGACATCACCGGCCCCCGCCCGCGGCGGCTGACGTACGCCGCGCTGCTGGCCGCACTGGAGGGGCTGGCGCTGGTCGTCGGCGGTGTCTGGATGCTCGTCCTCGGCATCACCGGTGAGCCGGACGACCGGCAGCAGGCCGTGACCGGGGGTGTCACGCTCGTCGTGCTCGCGCTGCTGCCGCTGCTCGCCGCGCGCGGGCTGCTCGGGCGCCGCAGCTGGAGCCGCGGCCCGGCCGTCATCACCCAGCTCATGGCGCTGCCGGTGGCCTACAACCTGCTCCAGGCCGACAGCATGGCCATTCCGGCCGGGATCGCCCTCGCGGTCGTGGCCGTCGCGGCGCTCGTCCTGCTCGTGAACCCCGAGACGACCCGGGCCCTCGGGATCCGCGGGCCCGGCAACGTGGAGAAGTAGCCGTCACTCCTCGACGAGGAGCTTCTCCCGGAGCTGCGCCAGTGTGCGCGCCAGCAGCCGCGAGACGTGCATCTGTGAGATGCCGACCTCCTGCGCGATCTGTGACTGGGTCATGTTGCCGAAGAACCGCAGCAGCAGGATCCGCTTCTCGCGTGGCGGGAGGTCCTCCAGCAGCGGCTTGAGGGACTCCCGGTACTCGACGCCCTCCAGCGCCTCGTCCTCCGCGCCGAGGGTGTCCGCGACCGCCGGGGACTCGTCGTCAGTGTCGGGGACGTCCAGGGACAGCGTGGAGTACGCGTTGGCGGACTCCAGGCCCTCCAGGACCTCCTCCTCCGAGATCGCCAGCTTCTCGGCGAGCTCGTGGACCGTGGGGGAGCGGCCGTGCAGCTGCGAGAGCTCGGCCGTGGCCGTGGTCAGCGACAGGCGCAGCTCCTGGAGCCGACGCGGGACGCGCACCGCCCATCCCTTGTCGCGGAAGTGCCGCTTGATCTCGCCGACGACGGTCGGGGTCGCGTAGGTGGAGAACTCCACGCCGCGGTCAGGGTCGAAGCGGTCGACCGACTTGATCAGCCCGATCGTGGCGACCTGGGTGAGGTCGTCGAGCGGCTCGCCGCGGTTGCGGAAGCGTCGCGCGAGATGCTCCACGAGCGGCAGGTGCATACGGACCAGCTGGTTGCGCAGCTCCGCGTACTCGGGACTGCCGCTGCTCAGGGTGCGCAGTTTGAGGAACATCTCGCGCGCCCCGCTGCGGTCCGGGGAGCCGTGCTGCGCGCCCTGTGCGTGGTGTGCGCGTGGCGCTTCGTCCTCGGAGTGTCGCTCGTGCTCGCTCATCGTCCCGCCCGTCGCCCTTCCCCGAGCCCTCGCCTCCTCCGCCACTCCCGACTGCGCGCGAGTGGGGGGACCCCCCTGGGCAGGAGATGCCGCGATCCCTCCGCCCGGAGGCGCGCTCCGCACGGCATCGTCCCGGTCCGGCCGCCCGCCGCCCGGGAGGACGGCCCCCGCGGAGTCGTCCTCGGGATGCGGGCGGGCCTGCTCGGGGATGCCGTCGATGCCGTCCGCCATGCGCCGCGTGCCGATGGGCGCCGTACTCGCGCCTGCGCCCGTGCCCTCGGCCGGCAGCTCTCGTGTGCCGCGCTCTTCGTCCCGCACCGGCCCGTCCTCGTTCCTCACGCCGGCCCGGGTCCCGCGCCGCGCTGTTTGTAGAGGCTGATCGAAACGGTTTTGTCCTTGTCCACGGCGGAGGAGACCTTGCCCGCGAGAGCGGACAGGACCGTCCAGGCGAAGGTGTCCCGCGAGGGGGCATGACCATCCGTGGTCGGCGCCGAGACGGTGACCTCGAGTGAGTCGTCGACGAGGCGGAAGACACAGCTGAGCACGGAGCCGGGCACGGCCTGCTGAAGCAGGATCGCGCAGGCCTCGTCCACCGCGATGCGCAGGTCCTCGATCTCGTCGAGGGTGAAGTCCAAACGGGCCGCGAGACCGGCCGTGGCCGTACGCAGCACCGACAGGTAGGCACCCGCGGCCGGCAGCCGGACTTCCACGAAGTCCTGCGTCGCGGGCTCGCCTGCGATCTGGGACACCCTCACCTCCATGGTGGTACAAGTGTTTCAGGGCCGAGGGTCGCCCCCCGGGATAACGCGATACATGGTTCAGCGGTGACGCTACCGCGCTCTCAACGGTCCTGTCCCCGGGACCCCAACCCCTTGCCGTCACTCACAGTAAACCTGTGGATACGCTCCGTGTCTAGAGGTTCTGCGGGCCCAAAAGGGAAGAGCGTGCGCCGGGTTGACGTACCCAGACGTCAGACGGTCGAACCGTCCCGCGCCGGGGTCCTGTCGAGTCACACCAGGACATGATCGACGAAGCACCAGCGCCAGGTCTCCCCGGGCTCATGGGTCCGCATCACGGGATGCCCGGACTCCTTGTGGTGCTCCGCTGCGTGCCGCCCCGGCGAGGAGTCGCAGCAGCCGACGTGACCGCAGCTCAGGCACAGCCGCAGTTGCACCGGGTCCATGCCCTCCGCCAGGCACTCCGGACACGTCTCGCAGAGCGGAACGGGCTCGGGGTGCGGCAGCGCGTCGGCATGCGTGCACTGTTTCATGATTGCCAGGTTACGGCGGTCGCGCGGAAGACCGCGTGGAAAAAAGAGGGCGGGCGGGGACGATGGACGTGATGCCACTGCTGTTGCTGGTGGCGGGCAGCGCCGCGATCGCCGCGGTGGCCAGGCGCACACCGGTGCCGGCGCCGTTGTTGCTGGTGGCGGTCGCGCTGGCGGTCAGTTCTCTGCCCGGAGTGCCGGACTACACCCTCGACCCGCACATCGTCCTGCCGCTCATCCTGCCCCCGCTGTTGCACACGGCCGCCACCGACAGTTCGTACCTCGACCTGCGGGCGCAGCTGCGGCCGGTCGCGCTGTTGTCCGTCGGGTACGTGCTGTTCGCGACCTTCGTCGTCGGCTGGGCCCTGTACCTGATCGTGCCGGGCCTGCCGCTGACCGCGGCCCTGGTCTTCGGCGCGGTGGTGGCGCCGCCGGACGCGGTCGCGGCGACGGCCGTGGCCCGCCGCATCGGGCTGCCGTCGCGGATCACCACGATCCTCCAGGGCGAGTCCCTGCTGAACGACGCCACCGCGATCACCGCCTACCGGGTGGCCCTGGCCGCCGCCGTCGGCGAGGGCGCGACCTGGGCCGGGGGCATCGGCGAGTTCTTGCTCGCCGCGGTCGGCGGCGTCGTGGCCGGGCTCGTGCTGATGGCGCCGATCCACTGGCTGCGCACGCACGTGAAGGAGGCGCTGTTTCACAACACGCTCTCCCTGCTGACCCCGTTCGTCGCGTACGCCGTCGCCGAGCAGGTGCACGCCTCCGGTGTCCTCGCGGTCGTGGTCGTCGCGCTCTGCCTGGGACACCGCGCGTGGGAGGTCGACTTCGCCACGCGCCTCCAGGAGGAGGCGGTGTGGAAGATGGTCGCCTTCGTCCTGGAGTCGGCGGTGTTCGCGCTGATCGGACTTCAGTTGCCGGTGGTGCTGAGAGGCCTCGGGGAGCACGAGGGCGTCCTGGCCGCCTGGTACGCGGTCGCCGTCTTCCTGGTGGTCGTCGTGACCCGGTTCGTGTGGGTGTACCCGGCGACCTTCCTGCCGCGGCTGCTGTCGGCCCGGATCCGGGAGCGGGAGGCGAGCCCGAACTGGAAGGGGCCGTTCGTCGTCGCGTGGGCCGGTATGCGGGGCGTGGTCTCCCTCGCCATCGCCTTCTCGGTCCCGCTCACCCTGCATGACGGCGCGGAGCCCTTCCCGCACCGCAACCTCATCCTCTTCCTGACCTTCACGACGGTCATCGGGACGCTGGTCGTGCAGGGCCTGACCCTGCCCCCGCTGATCCGTCTGCTGAAGTTCCCCGGGCGGGACACACAAGCCGAGACACTGGCCGAGGCCAACGCCCAGGCGCAGGCCTCCCGGGCCGCCGAACGGCGCCTGGACGAACTCCTCGCCGACGAGCGCAACGCCCTGCCCGCGCCGCTCGCCGACCGGCTCCGCACCGTGCTGGAGCGCCGCCGCAACGCCGTCTGGGAACGGCTCGGCCAGGTCAACCCGGTCACCGGGGAGTCCGTCGACGACACCTACCGGCGGCTGTCGCGGGAGATGATCAGCGCCGAGCGCGAGGTGTTCGTCAAGCTCCGGGACGCCCGGTACATCGACGACGAGATGCTGCGGACGCTGCTGCGCAGGCTGGACCTGGAAGAAGCGGCGGCCTTCCGGGAGAGGGCGTAGGGGCGGGAGAGGGCGGACGGCACGGACGCGCTGCCGGGCGTCACGGGAAGGGACGGCCGGTGATCACGGCCGCCACCGTCGTCCCGCGTGGGAAGGCGCCTTCGCCGGCCAGGGCGACGAGTCCGTACAGCAGCTTGGCGACGTACAGGCGTTCGACGGGCAGTCCGTGACGGTGCTCGAAGTCCGCGGCGAAGGTGTCGAGCTCGTCGGGCACGCGCGCGTAGCCGCCGAAGTGGAAGCGGTCGTCGAGGCTCCAGGTGCCGCGCGGGCCGCCGAAGGCCTGATGCTGCAAGGCCCTGACGTCGGCGGCCAGGAAGCCGCCCTTGAGGACCGCGACACCCAGGGCACGTTGCCCAGGGGCGAGTCCGGCGGCCAGTCCGGCCAGTGTGCCGCCGGTGCCGCAGGCCACGGCGACGACATCCGCCCGGTCGTGCAGTTCGGCGCCGAGCGCCCGGCAGCTGCGTACGGCCTCCGCGTTGCTGCCGCCCTCGGGGACGACGTACGCCTCGTCGGCGTCCGCCGCGCGCAGGATCGCGGCCAGGGTCCGCGGCTCGGACGTGCGGCGGTACGTCGCTCTGTCGACGAAGTGCAGCCGCATGCCGTTGGCCGTACAGCGGGTCAGCGAGGGGTTGAGGGGCCTGGCCAGCTCCTCGCCGCGTACGACGCCGACCGTGGGAATGCCGAGCAGGCCAGGCCGCGGCCATGGCGCGCAGGTGGTTGGAGTAGGCGCCGCCGAAGGTGACGACGGTACGGCCGGCCGCCGCCGCGAGGTTCGGCGCCAGCTTGCGCCACTTGTTGCCGATCAGCTCCGGGTGGATCAGGTCGTCCCGCTTCAGCACCAGCCGGACGCCGTGGCGCTCGAACCGGTCGTCCGCGGCCTCCTGTACCGGCGAGGGCAGCCGCGGGCGCAGTGCGGCGAATCCGGGGGTGTCGGGGCTGGTCACCGGGCCATTGTCACCCGGGGGTGGGAGAGGGGGCTTCGTGGCTGACACCTTCCCGCGGGCCCGGGCCGGGCTGCGGCTGCCCGGACCGACGACGGTCGCGTACGAGGTCGATGAGCGAGGGGCCGCCCCGCAGGCACCAGATGGCGATCACCGGGTCGCAGACCGCGCAGCCCAGGGAGGAGGTGTGGGCGAAGGGGATGATCGGATGGCCCTTGACGTGGTGGACGATGTCCCACGCCGTGTGCAGCAGCCAGCCGATGCCGATCCACGTCCACGACTCCAGGCCGCGGAAGGCGACGTAGGTGAGCAGAGCGGTGAAGGGGAACTCCCAGCCGCCCATGCCGCCGCCGCTGAGGTACGCCGCGCCGGCACCGGCGACCATGACCGCGTTCAGGCGCCGCCGGTGCGGTTCGGGCACGAGGGACATCAACAGGGCGTAGAGGATGCCGATGCCGATCGGCGCGATGTACTGCATGGATGGGCCGTCTCCGGAGTCGGTGGAAGGAACGGCTCACCACGCTAGGTCCGGTCCCGCACGCTCCCCAGCGGCATTACCGACAGGTTCCCACGGGTTGTCGCCAGCCGCCGGAGCCCGCCCGCGCCGCCCGCGAACCCCGGAAGGGCAGGCCCTCCTGCCCAGTTATACGAAGATCCATTCCCGCTCTTTCGTGTAATAGCACTGCGGCGCCACATGGGGAAGGCTTGTGCGCGCACATCGATGCCCGAGGCATATGGGCGTCGGTCACAACCGGGAGGGCAGTTCTCTATGTCGGTAGGCGAAGAGGTCCGCACGGAGCAGACCAAGCCGCAGCAGAGTCTCGGCACGGCGGCCGCGCGGAACCTGGCCACCACGACCAAGTCCGTGCCGCAGATGCAGGAGATCAGTTCCCGCTGGCTGCTGCGCATGCTGCCCTGGGTGGACATCCAGGGTGGTACGTACCGGGTGAACCGGCGACTGACGTTCGCCGTCGGTGACGGCCGGATCACGTTCGTGAAAACCGGCGACCGCGTCGAGATCATCCCCGCGGAACTGGGCGAACTGCCGGCGCTGCGGTCGTACGAGGACCAGGAGGTGCTCTCCGAGATCGCCCGGCGCTGCGAGCAACGGGAGTTCGCCGCTGGCGAGGTGATCGCCTCGTTCGGCAGCCAGACCGACGAGGTGTACCTGCTGGCGCACGGCAGGGTGGAGAAGATCGGCACGGGCCCGTACGGCGACGACGAGTCCCTCGGAGTCCTCGCCGACGGCGCCTACCTCGGCGACGAGGCCCTGCTGAACGAGGACGCCATCTGGGAGTACACGGCCCGCGCGCTCACCGCGTGCACCGTGCTCGTCCTGTCCCGCCAGGACGTCGAGCAGATCGCGGAGCGCTCGGACTCGCTGCGCGAGCACCTCCAGCAGTGCCGCTCGATCCCCGAGCAGCGCTCCAACAAGTACGGCGAGAAGGAGATCGACCTCGCCTCCGGCCACTCCGGTGAGCCGGACATCCCGCACACCTTCGTCGACTACGAGGCCAGGCCCCGTGAGTACGAACTGAGCGTCGCCCAGACCGTCCTGCGCATCCACACGCGCGTGGCCGACCTGTACAACCAGCCCATGAACCAGACCGAGCAGCAGATCCGGCTGACGGTCGAGGCGCTGAAGGAGCGCCAGGAGCACGAGCTCATCAACAACCGCGACTTCGGCCTCCTGCACAACTGCGAGTACGACCAGCGCATCCAGCCGCACGACGGCGTGCCGAGCCCGGACGACCTGGACGAACTGCTCAGCAGGCGCCGCGGCACCAAACTGCTCCTCGCCCA
The DNA here is from genome assembly GCF_037055355.1 of Streptomyces sp. DG1A-41. Taxonomy (GTDB): domain Bacteria; phylum Actinomycetota; class Actinomycetes; order Streptomycetales; family Streptomycetaceae; genus Streptomyces. Next base: position 6,160,204 of record NZ_CP146350.1, read on the forward strand.
CCCGCGCGCGATCGCCGCGATCGGCCGTGAGCTCAACAAGCGAGGGCTCGTCCCCGAGACCATCGACATGGCCGGCAACCGCATCCCCACCTGGCGCGGGGTGCCGATCTTCCCGTGCAACAAGATCCCGGTGACCCAGGAGCGGACGACGTCGATCATCGCCATGCGTACCGGCGAGAGCGACCAGGGCGTCATCGGCCTGCGGGCCTCCGGCATCCCGGACGAGATCGAGCCGAGCCTGTCGGTGCGCTTCATGGGCATCAACGAACAGGCCATCATCAAGTACCTGGTCACGGCCTACTACTCGGCCGCGGTCCTGGTACCGGATGCGCTCGGCGTCCTGGAGAACGTCGAGATCGGCCGCTGGCGGTGACGCTTCCGGTACGCCGGCCGTGTCCGCGCCCGGCAGCGCGGGTACACCCTCGGGGTACGCGCCCAGCGGCAGCGGAAGCGCCATCGTCCGCTCAGTCTCCGAGGCGGTCCCATGGGTGAGTCCCTTACGGAGTTCAGGACGGAGACGACGCTGCCCGCCCCCGGCGGGCAGCGCGGTACCGAGCCCGGGCACGCGGCCGGGGCACCGGAAAGGCGGAGGCCCATCGGGACACAGCGGGACGGCCGGCCGGGACCGGCCGAGGGGCACGAGGCGGTCATGTTCCTGGAGCGGGCCCGGGCGGAGGTCGACCCGGTCCTGCGGGACGTGCTCGGCTCGCTCCCCGGGCCGATGCGCCGGATCGCGCTCTACCACTTCGGCTGGGAGCAGGCGGACGGCACACCGGCCGAGGGCGGCTCGGGCAAGGCGATCCGGCCCGCGCTCGTCCTCGCCGCGGCGGCCGCGCTCGGCGGACCCGAGGCACGGGCGGCGGCGGTCCGGGCGGCTGCGGCGGTGGAGCTGGTCCACAACTTCACGTTGCTGCACGACGACGTGATGGACCGGGACACCACCCGCCGGCACCGGCCCACCGTATGGACCGTGTTCGGCGACCCCGACGCGATTCTCGCCGGGGACGCCCTCCAGGCGCTGGCCATGCGGCTGCTCGCCGAGGACCCGCATCCGGCGGCCCCGGCCGCCACCGCCCGGCTCGCGGACTGCGTGGTCGAACTGTGCGCGGGACAGCACGCGGACACGGCCATGGAGCAGCGCGGTCCCGGCGAGGTCACGCTCGACGAGGTGCTCGCCATGGCGGAGGCCAAGACGGGCGCACTGCTGGGCAGCGCCTGTGCGATCGGCGGGCTGTACGCGGGTGCCGGGAACGCGGAAGTGGCGGCGCTGGACGCGTTCGGCCGGGAGGCCGGGCTCGCCTTCCAGCTCATCGACGACGTCATCGGCATATGGGGCGACCCACGCCGCACCGGCAAGCCCGTCGGCGCGGACCTGGCCGCCCGCAAGAAGTCCCTGCCGGTCGTGGCGGCCTTCGCCTCCGGCACGCCGGCGGCCGCGGAACTCGCCGAACTGTACGCACGACCCAGCGAGAAGGAGGACCTCGACCACATCGCTCTGACCGTGGAGCGGGCGGGCGGCCGTGACTGGGCGCAGAACCAGGCGGCCGACCGGATGGCAGGGGCTTTGCAGCAACTGTCACGCGCAGTGCCGGACCCGGAGGCGGCGGGCGGTCTGCTGGCCCTCGCCGAGTTCGTGACACGGCGCAGCAGCTGACGACCGGCGGAGCGGAAATCGGCGGTCGGCGACGGCCGACGGTGCGGCGACCGGCCGTCGGCAGCACCTGACGGACCTTCGGATGACCGAAGGGCAGGACCCCGGATGCCGGGGCCGTGCGGCTCCTGACTCCGTACGGCCCCGGGCCTCCGGTTCAGGCGGGTCCCGCACTGCCCCACTGTGTGCGGGATCCGCTCTCTACGGCCGGTGATGACAGGCGCTTTGGGCAACTGTTCGATGAAATCCCGCCAAGCTCACGCCCCGCTCGCCGGGACGGCCCCCAACCGCCCTACGATCAACGCCCGTCGGGACGAGCGAAGGGGCGGGACATGGGTGTGGCGATCCGGACGGCGGGCGAGGAGGACCGGGAGCTGGTCGTCCGGCTGCTGGACGAGGCGTTCCAGGACGACCCCGTGAGCGGCTGGGTCTTCCCCGGGGCGGAGGATCGTCGTGCCAAGCATCCCGGGCTCATGGCCGCCTTCACCGACATCGTGCTCGCGGCCGGGCGCATCGACCTCACCGAGGACGGTTCGGCCTGTGCGCTGTGGCTGTCCATGCCGGCCGACGACCATGACGGCGACGCGGCGGACGACGGTCCGGCCCAGCTGCGTCAGGCCGTCGACCCGGACAACGAACGCGTCGAGGCGATCGGCCGGCTGACCGCCGCCATCCACCCCTCCGGGCGGGCCCACGAGTACCTGTGGATGCTCGGGGTGGCCCCCGGCCGCCAGGGCGAGGGCCTCGGCACGGCGCTCATCGAGTCGGTCCTCGACCGTTGCGACCGCGACGGGCTGCCCGCCTACCTGGAGGCGAGCAACGCCCGCAGCCGCAAGCTCTACGAGCGCCTCGGCTTCGAGCTCGCCGGCCCGGCGCTCGACCTCCCGGAGGGCGGCCCGACCATGTGGCCGATGTGGCGCGAGCCCCGCACCGCCGAGACCGCGTCCTGATCTTTTCGTCCGCGTCCGGCGCCACTGTGCCCTGGCTCTGTCTGGCCCTCCGGTCGGCCTTGGCGGAGCCTCGCACTGATGAGGCCGCGTCCTGGCCTTCTCTGCCCGCGTCCGGCCCGACTGGGCGCTGGCTCCGTCCGGCCCTCCGTCCGGCCTAGGCCTCTCCCGCCGGCCTGGCCCACCCGCCGGCACGGGTTCCGCCCCTTCGTCCGGCCCTGCCTTCTCCTACCCCTCCGGCAACACAGTCGCCACGATCCGTTCCACCAGCCCGTCCGGGACGCTCACTCCGGGCAGTACGCCCGCCAGGACGCCCGGGAGGGTCAGATGCTCCAGGAGCAGGCCGAGCATGGCCAGGTACAGCACGGCGACGGACTCGTCGCCGCCGGGCAGGCCGGCCGTCCGGTGGAACTCCATGGCCTCCTCCAGGTCACCACGCACGGACTTGGTGTAGGAGGCGAGCAGTCCTGGACGCCGGGTGGCCTCCAGGCGCAGCTCCATGAGGGCCAGATAGCCCGTGCGGTCGCGTGTCGCGCGGGCCATGAGGTCGTACATGAAGGCCGTGACCAGTGAGCGGTCCTTGGGGCGGGTCATCAGCTCGGCGACCACGTCGGGGTCGGGCGCGAGCCTTGCGTGCAGCCGGGTGTCGATCTGGTGCAGCAGGTCGGCCCGGTCGGTGAAGTAGTTGGAGGCCGTGCCCACGGGCACGCCGGCCTCCGCGTCCACCGCGCGGAACGTCAGCCCGCGCGCTCCCTGGCGCGCGAGCACCTCGACGCCGGCGTCGACGAGCGCGGCCCGGCGCTCGGGATTGCTGACCATGTGGAGTCCCTTCTCCCACTTTCGACGGTTCGCCGATACTCCCTTGCAACCACTACATCAGAAGTACTACAACTGAAGTCATTGCATCGGCAGCCTACGAAAAGAGACCGGCTTGCGAAAGCTCACGTACTTCATCGCCTGTTCCATCGACGGTTTCATCGGCGACCCGGGCGGAGACGCGACGTCGATGCTCCGCTTCCTCGACGAGGAGTTCCTCGCCTTCCTGAAGACGGAGTATCCGGAAACCGCGGCCACCCATGGCCGTCGGGCCCTCGGCTTCGACGACCTGCCGAACAAGCGGTTCGACACCGTCGTCCAGGGCCGCGGCAGCTACGAGCTCGCCCTGAAGGAGGGCATCACCAGCCCCTATGCCCACCTGCGCGAGTACGTCGCCTCCAGCACGCTCAAGGAATCACCCGACCCGAACGTCGAGATCATCGCGGACGACCTGGTCGGAAAGGTCCGCGAGCTGAAGGCCGAGGCCGGAGAGCTCGGCATCTACCTGTGCGGCGGCTCCAGGATCGCGGGAGAGCTGCTCGACGAGATCGACGAACTCGTCATCAAGACCTACCCGCTCGTGTACGGCGCGGGCATGCCGATGTTCGGCTCCGCAATCGCGATCTCGGATTTCGCTCTGGAGTCGGTGCGTACCTTCGGCAACGGCGTGCTGGTGCGCACGTACAGCAGGAAGCGTTGAAGCCCCGACCGGCCTACCCTGAGGACATGGGCAGCCAAGGACACGTCTGTCCGACTTGCGGACAGCCAGTGGAAACAGTCGTCCGGCGTCACAAGACGCTGGGCGCGTGGGTCCCGCGCTGGGTGCCGGGTCCCTGCCGCAACCCCGAGTGCGCGGCCTACGACGCGGAGGGGGCCGAGAGCGGCCACGCCGGCGAGGACACCCGGACCGCGGCCAAGCCCCGGTCCGCCGAAACCACCGCCCCACCCGCGACGACCCCGCCCGAAGACGCCCCTGGAGAAACCGTCGTGGGAAATTCCTGAGCTCGTGTCGAGCATCCCGGCCCGGCTCCGACGTCCCTGAAGAGAGCCGCCCACCAGGGCAGTGAGAGCCGAAGGGGCGGACTGATGAAGTGCCTGGTCATGGTGCGGTGACGACGGCAAGGCGGTGATCACCGACGGCCCGTACAGCGAGACCGAGAAGCCGGCCGGCTACTGGGTCCTGGAGTGCGAGGGCCTGGAGCGGGTCACCGAGATCGCCGAGCACGCCCGGTGCCCCCAGCCGGCACGGCGCCCCCGACTACCCGGTCGTGATGACGGCTCCGGGGACATCTGAGGGCCGGGTGACGCCGATGGGCGCGCCGGTGGGGAACACACCCGCGGCGGCCCCCACGCCTGGGCCTGTACGACGTGCTCGTCCGCCGGGTCCCCGGCCCGGTCGAACGCCTCAACCGCGGTTGCCGTTGCCATGGTCCACGGCCCGCACGCCGGCCTGACCGAACTGAACGGTCCCGCCGGCGAGTTGAAGGGGCACCGTGTGAACGCCGTACGGGGCGCCTCCTGGAGCGCGCGGGCGACCCGAAGCCGCCCGTGCCGCCCGCGAGCCGCCCGTGCCGCCCGTGCCGCCTGCGAGTCGGTGGCCGCGCAGACCCTCGGCCTGCCCGAGCAGCGCTATGTGCAGGCGCGGGCCGAGCGGTTGAGGGACTAGCGTGGAGGCATGAGAATGACGGGGGAGCGGCGTCGCAGGGTGTGGCGCTGTGTGGTGATCGTGTGGGCGCTGGTGGTGGCCGTCGCGGGCGGGCTGACGCTGTGGATGCAGGACGCGACGGAGCCTCAGGGGCCGTACGTCTGGGAGAAGACGAAGCCCAACGAGACACCGGATTTGCCGCCCTGCCCGACGCCCGAGGATGGCCGAGCCGTCCTGTGCGCGTACGCAGTCACAGGGGGTTGAGACGGGCCTTGAGCAGGCAGAACTCATTGCCTTCGGGGTCGGCCAGGACATGCCACGACTCCTCGCCTGTCTGGCCGATGTCGGCCGGGCGCGCGCCGAGCTTCAGTAGGCGTTCGAGTTCGGCGTCCTGATCGCGGTCGGTGGCGTTGACGTCGATGTGCAGCCGGGACTTCCCCTTCTCCGGCTCATCCCTGCGACTGAGGACGATCGTCGGCTGCGGGCCGCCGAACCCTTCGCGCGGCCCGATCTCGATGCAGTCGTCCCCTTCGCGATCGAGCACGACGAAGTCCAGGACCTCGCACCAGAACCGGGCCAGCAACTCGGGGTCCCGGCAACCGAGTACGAGCTCACTGATACGACATGCCATGAACGAAACCTGCCCTCAGCCTGGGATTTGCCGGGGAGGCCACACACGACCTCATGGCTCCCAGCAGTGAATGACAATTCCGCGACCGTACCGGACGAGGCGAGCACGGGCGGAGGATTTAGCCGCGCAGCCTGCCCGTCTCCGGGTTCCGGGTCGTCAGGCAGTACGTGCCGCCCGCCGGGTCGCGCAGCACCGTCCAGCCCGAGAAGCCGGCCACGAACACGGCCCCGAGCTCCTCGTGCCACGCCCGGGTCGCCGCGACGTCCGCGCATGCGAGGTCGAGGTGGGCGGATGCCGGGCGTTCCTCGTCGAGGCGTTGCAGGAGCAGGCGTACCGGCAGGCCGGGCGGCGGCTCGACCACGTGGAATTCCGGCAGCGAACCGGGCCGTGGCGTCCAGTCGGCCAGCAGTCCGCTCCAGAAGGCGACTTCGGCGTCGTAGGCGGACGGCGGCACGTCCACGCACACCTGGTCGAGACGGCTGCCCCGCACCATCCGCGGCCGCGACGATTGCCCGCGCCAAGGGTCCGCGCAGAACAACTGCCCGCCGGGCGACCGCAGTACGACGAGCGACCCGAGGTCGGCCACCACGCTCGCGCCGAGCCGCATCGCCGAGTCGGCGAACTCCCTCACGTCGTCCACACAGAAGTCGAGATGCGCACCGCCGTCCCCCGATCGCACCGCCTGGGCCTTCAGACAGGCGTCGGCGTCGTCCGGGACCAGCGTGACGAACTCCGAGTCGTCTCCGCGCGGTTCGGAGAGCCGGGTGTCCGTGACCGCCGTCCAGAAGTCACATGCGGTGCCGAAGGCCTCGCGAGGGCGGTCGATGAAGGCGTACGTCCAGCGGATCCCCATGGGCGCGATCATAGAGGGGCGACGTCACCGCCACCCGCGTGAACCTTGACCAGCCTTTGCATCGCCGTTCCCCGCCTATTGGCCTGCACTTGTTTGCATTCAGGAATGGACCACATCACGTTCCTCGTGGCGGTCGTCATCGTGACGGCGCTCGCCTTCGACTTCACCAACGGATTCCACGACACGGCGAACGCGATGGCCACGTCCATCGCCACCGGCGCACTCGCTCCCCGTACGGCGGTCCTGATCAGCGGTGTCCTCAACGTGGCCGGTGCCTTTCTGTCCACGGAGGTCGCCAAGACCATCTCGGGCGGCATCGTGGACGACACCCTCGTCAGCCCGGGGATGATCTTCGCGGGCCTGGTCGGGGCGATCCTGTGGAACCTGCTGACCTGGCTGGTCGGATTGCCGTCGAGTTCCTCGCACGCCCTGTTCGGCGGGCTGATCGGGGCCGTGTGGGTCGGGGCGGGCAGCCATGGCGTCCACTTCGACAAGGTCGTCGAGAAGGTGCTGGTCCCGGCGGTGGCCTCACCGGTCGTGGCCGGTGGCGCCGCGCTGCTGGCCACCTACCTCGCCTACCGGCTCACCGATCGCGCCCGCAAGGACTCCGTGACCAAGGGCTTCCGGATCGGTCAGATCGCCTCGGCCTCGCTGGTCTCCCTCGCCCACGGCACGAACGACGCGCAGAAAACCATGGGCGTCATCACCCTCACCTTGATCTCGGTCGGCGCGCTCGGCCACGACGCCGGCCCGCCCCTGTGGGTGATCGCGTCCGCGGGCCTCGCCATCGGCCTCGGCACCTATCTCGGCGGCTGGCGCATCATCCGCACCATGGGCAAGGGCCTCACCGAGATCCAGTCGCCGCAGGGCTTCGCCGCCGAGACCGCCTCCACCACCGTCATCCTGAGCTCCGCTCACCTCGGTTTCGCCCTGTCCACCACCCAGGTCGCCTCGGGCAGCATCCTCGGCGCGGGTCTCGGCCGCAGGCTCGCGGAGGTCCGCTGGGCCGTCGCGGGCCGCATGGCGCTCGCGTGGCTGATCACGCTGCCCGCCGCCGCCCTGGTCGGCGGACTGGCCGCAAGCGTGGTCCAGAGCGGCGGTGACCTCGGTACGGCGGTCGTCGCCCTGGTCGGCGCGGCCCTCGCCGTGGGCATCGTGGTCGTCTCGCGCCGCAACCCGGTGCACGCGCACAACGTCAACGACGCACACGAGGTCACCATCCGCACCGAGCCGCCCGCCAAGGTCGGCACGGCCGCCTGAACGTCGGGGAGTCGACATGCATCTGGACTGGACCGCACTCGGCCAGGTCACCGCGGTGAGCATCGGCGTCACCGTCGCCGTGGTCGCCGTCTTCGCCCTCGGCGTCCTCGGCCTCGCCCAACTGGAGGGCGCCCGCGAACAGCAGGGCCGCACCTTTGCCCTCGGCATCGCCCAGGCGGCGTTGTGCTTCCTCGCCTGCGCGGTCGTGGTGGCGTACGGCATCTTCCTGATCGTCCCGCAGTTCCACTGACCGGCACCGACCGCCACCCCATGACGAAGGGGCCCGGCCGGGGTTCTCCCGGCCGGGCCCCTTCGTTTGCCCTGAAACTTCAGGCCTTCTTGGTCTCCCAGAAGATCTTGTCGATCTGGGCGATGTAGTCCAGCGCCTTCTGGCCGGTCGCCGGGTCGGTCGAACCCTTGGCGGCCGAGAGGGCCTTGAGGGTGTCGTTGACCAGCTGGTGCAGCTCGGGGTACTTCTCGAAGTGCGGCGGCTTGAAGTAGTCGCTCCACAGCACGGACACGTGGTGCTTCGCGAGCTCCGCGCGCTGCTCCTTGATGGTGGTGGCACGCGCCTGGAAGTGCGGGTCGTCGTTGCCGGCCATCTTCTCCTGGATGGCCTTCACCGACTCAGCCTCGATGCGGGCCTGGGCGGGGTCGTACACACCGCAGGGAAGGTCGCAGTGTGCGCTGACCTTGACCTTGGGGGCAAACAGGCGGGAAAGCATGGAGCATTCCTTCCTCGTGATCGTCTTCTCACAGGGGACATTACTCCGTGAGGGACGGCTTTTCGCGAGTGCCCCCATGGGCTTAGGACAAAAGTCCGGGGTGAGACTGAGACTGGTGGACGAAGAACCGGGGAGGTGCCGGGTGATGCCGGAGCTGTCGCAGGAGTCCGAGCGGGGTAGGTCGGCCGCGCCCTTCGGGGTGGCCGAGGTGACCGGTCCGTCCATGGTGCCCACGCTGTACCACGGGGACCGGCTCCTGGTGCACTACGGGTCCCGGATCAAGCCCGGCGACGTCGTGGTGCTGCGGCACCCCTTCCAGCAGGACCTGCTGGTCGTCAAGCGGATCGCCCAGCGGCGCGAGAACGGCTGGTGGGTGCTCGGGGACAACGCGTACGCCGGAGGCGACAGCACCGACTACGGCGTCGTGCCCGACGACCTGGTGCTGGGGCGGGTCCGGTTCCGCTACCGGCCGCGCAGGTCCGATCGGCGTTCGCCCTGGGCGCTGCTCGGCTGGGCGCTGTCGGCCGCCAGGCCCGTCTTCTCGGGCAGGTCGGGCCGGGCGGCTTCGAGGCGTTTGCGCGCGCGGTAGGCCGCCACGTTGGCGCGGGTCGCGCAGCGGTCGGAGCAGTAACGCCGGGAGCGGTTGGTGGAGGTGTCCAGGTAGGCGTTGCGGCAGGGCGCGGCCTCGCACAGGCCGAGCCGGTCCACGCCGTACTCGGTCAGGTGGAACGCCAGCCCCATCGCCGCGATCGCCGCGTAGCCCGCGGTCGCGTTGGACGGGTGGTCCGCCAGGTGCATGTGCCACAGGGGGCGGCCGTCGTCGTCGCGGAAGTCGTGCCCGGAGATCTGCGGGCTCACCGGGAACTCCAGCAGCAGCGAGTTCAGCAGGTCCACGGCGAGCGTCTCGTCGCCCTTGTCGGCCGCCTCGAAGACCGCGCGCAGCCGGGCCCTGACCGAGCGGAAGCGGGTGACGTCCGCGTCGGTGGCGCGGCGGGCCGCCGACTGGTTGACGCCGAACAGGTCACGGACCGCCTCGACCGACGTCAGGGTGTCCGTGCCCCGGGCCGGCTCCTCGGTGTTGACGAGGCGCACGGCATAGTCCGAGTAATAGGCCAGTTCCACTTGTAGTCCTTACGGAGGGGCTTTATCGTCGTGAGCGCGCACTCGTAACAGCTGATGGTGCTTCCAGGGTATTACGAGGGAGGGGCTCGATGACGGACGCGGACATCACCACGACCACCGCCGACTGGCAGGCCTGGCAGGAGAGCTGGGACCGGCAGCAGGAGTGGTACCTGCCCGACCGCGAGGAGCGGTTCCGGATCATGCTCGACATGGTGGAGGCCCTCGTGGGCACCGCCCCGCGCGTGCTCGACCTCGCCTGCGGCACGGGGAGCATCACCGCCCGGCTGCTCGCCCGGTTCCCGGAGGCAACCAGCACCGGCGTCGACCTCGACCCCGCGCTCCTCGCCATCGCCGAGGGCACGTTCGCGGGCGACGAGCGGGTCAGCCTCGTCACGGCCGACCTCAAGGACCCCGACTGGCCGGCGAAGCTGCCGTACGACTCGTACGACGCCGTCCTGACCGCGACGGCCCTGCACTGGCTGCACCGGGAACCCCTCGCGGACCTCTACGGCCAGGTCGCGGGAGTGGTCCGCGACGGCGGTGTCTTCATGAACGCGGACCATATGATCGACGAGACGACGCCCCGGATCAACGCCGCCGAGCGGGTACAGCGGCACGCCCGTATGGATCAGGCCAAGCGGGACGGCATCCTCGACTGGTCGCAGTGGTGGCAGCTCGCCGCCAAGGACCCGGTCCTCGCGGAGCCCACGGCCAGCCGCTACGAGATCTACGGCGAACACGCGGACGGCGACATGCCGTCGGCGGCGTGGCACGCGCGCGTGCTGCGCGAGAAGGGATTCGGCGAGGCCAGGCCGGTGTGGTGCTCGCCCTCGGACACCCTGTTGCTCGCCCTGAAGTAGCACGCCGAGGGGGCGGTACGGAGTTCCCGTACCGCCCCCTCGCCGTGTGAAGTCAGAGCACCTTGGACAGGAACGACTTCGTCCGCTCGTGTTGCGGGTTCGTCAGCACCTCGCGCGGGTGGCCGGATTCGACCACCACACCGCCGTCCATGAAGACCAGGCTGTCGCCCACTTCGCGGGCGAAGCCCATCTCGTGGGTGACCACGATCATCGTCATGCCGGACTCGGCGAGGTCGCGCATGACGTCCAGGACGTCACCGACCAGCTCCGGGTCGAGTGCCGACGTCGGCTCGTCGAACAGCATCAGCTTCGGGTCCATGGCGAGGGCCCGCGCGATGGCGACGCGCTGCTGCTGGCCGCCGGAGAGCTGCGAGGGGTAGCTGCCCGCCTTGTCGGCCAGGCCCACCCGGTCCAGGAGCTCCAGGGCGCGCTGCCGGGCCTGGCTCCTGCTCACGCCCTTGACCTGGACCGGCGCCTCCATGATGTTCTCCACGGCCGTCATGTGCGGGAACAGGTTGAAGCGCTGGAAGACCATGCCGATGTCCCGGCGCTTGAGGGCGACCTCGCTGTCCTTGAGCTCGTAGAGCTTGTCGCCCTTCTGGCGGTAGCCGACCAGCTCCCCGTCCACGTACAGGCGGCCGGCGTTGATCTTCTCCAGGTGGTTGATGCACCGGAGGAAGGTCGACTTGCCGGAGCCGGAGGGGCCGATGAGGCAGAACACCTCGCCGGACTTCACCTCCAGGTCGATGCCCTTGAGGACCTCTACGGGACCGAAGGACTTGTGGACGCCTTCGGCCTTGACCATGGCAGTCATGCGGTACCTCCCGCCGACGGACGGTTCGACAGGGACAGCAGGTTGGCCTTGATCTTCTGGAACGGGGTGTCCGGGAGCGACCGGCTCGAACCACGCGCGTAGTACCGCTCCAGGTAGTACTGGCCGACGCTGAAGACCGAGGTCAGCAGCAGGTACCAGGCCGCCGCCAGGAACAGCATCTCGGCCGGCGCACCCGAGGTCTGGCCGATGTCCTGGGCCACGCGGAACAACTCGGAGTACTGGACGACCGAGACCAGCGAGGTCGTCTTCAGCATGTTGATGACCTCGTTGCCCGTCGGCGGCACGATCACGCGCATCGCCTGCGGGATGACGATCCGGCGCAGCGTCTTGGCGTGGCTCATGCCCAGCGCGTGCGACGCCTCGGTCTGGCCCTCGTCGACCGAGAGCAGACCGGCCCGGCAGATCTCCGCCATGTACGCGGCCTCGTTGAGACCGAGGCCCAGCAGCGCCGTCAGGAACGGGGTCATGAAGTCCGACCACTCGTCCTTGTAGAACGGCCCGAGGTTGATGTACTCGAAGACCAGGCCCAGGTTGAACCAGACCACCAGCTGCACCAGGACCGGGGTACCGCGGAAGAACCAGATGTAGAACCACGAGATCGCCGAGGTCACCGGGTTCTTCGACAGGCGCATCACGGCCAGCATGATGCCGCCGACGATGCCGATCACCATGGACAGGACGGTGATCAGGAGGGTCCTGCCCACACCCTGAAGGACACGGTCGTCGAAGAAGTAGTCCGGGATCGCGTCCCAGTTGATCTTGCCCTGGGAGAACGCGTAGACGACCCCGACCAGCAGGGCGATGGCGACGACGGCGGAGACGTACCGCCCGTAGTGCCGGACAGGGATGGCCTTGATGGCCTCCGGTCCGGCCGGGGGCGTGTCGGCCGGGCCCGTCGTCTTGTCGATGTCAACAGTCACGGGTGTTGCCTTTCAGTGCCGCTGTGCCGCGGTCACTTGCCGCCGTTGATGGTGGCTTCCTTGATGGCGCCGTCCGTGACGCCCCACTTCTTCATGATCTTCTCGTACTCGCCGTTCTTGATGATCGCGTCCAGCGCGGCCTTGAGGGCGTCCCGCAGCTGCGTCTGGTTCTTGGCGACCGCGATGCCGTACGGAGCGGCCTCGACCTGCTCGCCGACCAGCTGGAAGTCCTTGCCGCCGCCGGAGGTCTTCACGGCGTACGCGGCGACCGGGAAGTCGGACGAGCCGGCGTCGGCGCCGCCCGCGCGCAGGCGGGTCTGGGCCTGCTGGTCGTTGTCGAAGGACTCGATGGCGATCTTCTTGCCGGCCGGGCACTTCTTCGACTCCGCCTTGGCGAGGTCCTCGGAGACCGTGCCGCGCTGCAGCACGATCTTCTTGCCGCACAGGTCGGACCAGGTCTTGATGCCCTGGTCGTCGCCCTTCTTGGTGTAGATCGACACACCGGCGGTGAAGTAGTCGACGAAGTCGACGCCCTCACCGACCTTCTTGCCGGTGTCGGAGTCGATGCCCTCCTGGCGGTCCTTGGTGTCGGTCATCGCGGACATGGCGATGTCGTACCGCTTTGAGCGCAGACCGGTGATCAGCGTGTCGAAGGTGCCGTTCTCGAACTGGAAGTCGACGCCGAGCTGCTTGCCCATGGCGGCCGCGAGGTCCGGGTCGATGCCGACCACCTTGCCGGAGCTGTCCTTGAACTCGACCGGTGCGTACGCGATGTCCGAACCGACCTTGATGACGCCCTTGTCGCGGATCGACTTCGGCAGCTTGTCGGCGAGCGGGGCCGCGGTCGTCGCGGTCTCGCCCGAGCCGGTGTCCTTGGTCTGGTCACCGCATCCGGTGAGCATCAGCGCGCCTGCGACCGCGATCGCACCGACCGCTGCTAGCCGGGAGTGCGCGGCGGTCGTACGACGGGTGGAGCTTGCGGTCATGGTGGGTTCCTCCGGCGGATGGGTGGAGTTGCCGATGGGGCGGAGCGCTGCCGACGGTGCCGACAGTGCCGTGGGTCGACGAGAACACACGTCTTCGAGTGTCGCGACCTCGTGTGATTACGGCATCTTGCCATTCGGACTGCGCCATTCTGGGGGCCAGCCATGTCAAAATCGGATAACGGGCGACCCCCGAACCGCACCACTCCGGTACATCACGGCCGGACCTTCTGCGGAAATCACTCCTTCCGGCGGGAAGATCTTCGGTATTGCCCGGGAATCCGATACGGGGTCCGAAGGATTCGCCGACACTTGAGCGGTTGTCGATGGTTTGTCCAGCCCTTGTCCCGATTTTGGACGAAGAGTCAGGGCGCCCGTGTGTGACCTTCGCGTTATGGACTCGTCGTCGGCGCCGTCCGTCCGGTAAGAAGGGTCTTCACACCCCTCATCCGGGGCTCAGGGCGCGTGTGCGGCGCGCCCGTCGCGTACGCGCCCGTACGTATCACGTACACAGCACGACCACGGCGGTACGCGGTCCCGCCCACGCCTCACCAGGAGTGGCCACCCTCAAACCAATGAAGATTTAAGGGGTAAAACGAAGTGGCAGCGGAGATCGTCAATCCTCGCAGCGAGAGCACGACGGACCATACGGGTCACGAGGGCGGTGCGGAGCCCCTCGACTCCTTCGATCCGGCGTTCGCGCTCCACCGCGGCGGCAAGATGGCCGTGCAGGCCACGGTGCCGGTCCGTGACAAGGACGACCTGTCCCTGGCCTACACGCCCGGCGTCGCGAAGGTGTGCAGCGCGATCGCGGAGCAGCCGGAGCTCGTGCACGACTACACGTGGAAGTCGTCGGTCGTGGCCGTCGTGACGGACGGTACGGCCGTGCTGGGCCTCGGTGACATCGGGCCCGAGGCCTCCCTCCCGGTGATGGAGGGCAAGGCGATTCTGTTCAAGCAGTTCGGCGGCGTGGACGCGGTGCCGATCGCGCTGAACTGCACGGACGTCGACGAGATCGTCGAGACGGTGGTGCGGCTCGCGCCGTCGTTCGGCGGGGTCAATCTGGAGGACATCTCGGCGCCGCGGTGCTTCGAGATCGAGCGGAAGCTCCAGGAGCGGCTGGACATTCCCGTCTTCCACGACGACCAGCACGGTACGGCGGTGGTGACGCTGGCGGCCCTGCGGAACGCCGCGCGGCTGAGCAAGCGGGCGCTGGGGGATCTGCGGGCCGTCATCTCCGGTGCCGGTGCGGCAGGTGTCGCCATCGCGAAGATGCTGGTCGAGGCCGGGATCGGGGATGTCGCGGTGGCCGACCGCAAGGGTGTCGTGTCGGTGGACCGGGACGATCTGACTCCGGTGAAGCGGGAGCTGGCCGGGTTCACGAACAAGGCGGGCATCAGCGGGTCGCTGGAGGCGGCGCTGGCCGGGGCCGATGTGTTCATCGGGGTGTCCGGCGGGACGGTGCCGGAGGACGCGGTGGCGTCGATGGCCGAAGGGGCGTTCGTTTTCGCCATGGCGAATCCGAATCCCGAGGTGCACCCCGAGGTCGCGCACAAGTACGCGGCCGTGGTGGCTACCGGGCGGTCGGACTTCCCGAACCAGATCAACAACGTGCTGGCGTTCCCGGGGATCTTCGCGGGTGCCTTGCAGGTGCGGGCGTCGCGGATCACCGAGGGGATGAAGCTGGCTGCCGCGGAGGCGCTGGCGGGTGTGGTCGGGGACGACCTCGCGGCCGACTACGTCATCCCGTCGCCGTTCGACGAGCGGGTCGCGCCGGCGGTGACGGCCGCGGTGGCGGCGGCTGCGCGGGCTGAGGGTGTGGCCCGGCGCTGACCTGTTGTGAGGTGGCCCTGCCCGGTTGGGCGGGGCCACTTTTTTTGCCTTCAGGTGCGGCTGTTCGGGTGGTGTGGGGTGCCTGCGGCGGCCTGTGCGGGTGCCTCCGGCGGTGGAGCGGGGTGCCTGCGGCGGCCAGTGCGGGTGTGGTGGGGGTGCGCGTCGCGCTTGCGCGGTGGTCGTGGGTCGGGGCCGCGCCGGGGGGTGTCCGTCCTCCGAGCGGCGCGATGGAGTTGCGTACCGACTGACTGTCCGTTGACGCGCCAACCGCTGGGCGGACACCACCCGACACGTCCCCTTCCGTGCGTCGGCGGGTGCGGACCGCCTAGCTGCGGGCAGTCGTGCCGCTGAGGGCGGCACCCGTCCCAAAGAAGCGGCACCCCGTTCCGCCGGGCTGCGGTCCCACCCGGCAGCGGCACCCACTCCGTGAGCCTGGCAAGAGGGTGTGTCTCACACGGGCCGGTGGTTCCCCGGGTCCCTTCGGGAACCTATTGTCAAGGTCATGTTCGCTGTCTACGCCGCCCGAATCGACCGCGACCAGCCACTGGCCGGCCTGGAGTTGGGAGAGCGTCCGGCTCCCGAGGTCCGCCCCGGCTGGAGCACCGTCACGGTCAAGGCCGCCTCCCTCAACCATCACGACCTGTGGTCCCTGCGCGGCGTCGGCCTCGCAGAGGACAAGCTGCCGATGATCCTCGGCTGTGACGCCGCCGGCGTCGACGAGGACGGCAACGAGGTCGTCCTGCACTCCGTGATCGGACAGAGCGGGCACGGGGTCGGCCCGAAGGAACCCCGTTCCATCCTCACCGAGCGCTACCAGGGCACCTTCGCCGAGCAGGTCGCCGTGCCGACCTGGAACATCCTGCCCAAGCCCAAGGAGCTCTCCTTCGAGGAGGCCGCCTGTCTGCCGACGGCGTGGCTGACCGCGTACCGGATGCTGTTCACCAACGCGGGTGTCCGGCCCGGCGACTCCGTGCTCGTGCAGGGCGCCGGGGGCGGTGTCGCCACGGCCGCCATCGTGCTGGGGAAGGCCGCCGGGCTCCGGGTCTTCGCCACGAGCCGGGACGAGGCCAAGCGGAAGCGGGCCCTGGAGCTGGGGGCCGTGGAGGCCCTGGAGTCGGGGGCGCGGCTGCCGCAGCGGGTCGACGCCGTGATCGAGACCGTCGGGGCCGCCACCTGGTCGCACTCCGTGAAGTCGCTGAAGCCCGGCGGCACGCTGGTCATTTCCGGTGCCACCAGTGGTGACCGCCCCTCGCACGCCGAACTGACCCGGATCTTCTTCCTGGAGCTCAAGGTCGTCGGGTCCACTATGGGCACCAAGGACGAGCTGGAGGACCTGCTCGCGTTCTGTGCCGCCGCCGGAGTGCGGCCGGTCATCGACGAGGTGCTGCCCATGGACCGCGCCCGTGAGGGCTTTGAACGGCTGGCCTCCGGTGGGCAGTTCGGGAAGGTCGTGCTCACCAATCCCTAGTCCCTGCTGAAGACGCTGACGGCCGGTCCGGGTTCGGGCCGGCCGTTCGGCTTGTCAACTGGGGTTGACGAGAGGGTGGCGTCAACGTAAGTTGACACCATGACCGAAGCAACCGATCTCGCCGAGCGTGCGGGCGACCGTGATCCACGGGTCGGCCTGCGGGCCGTCGCCGCCCTGCGCAGGCTGCTGGAGCAGCTGGAAGCCGTACAGGTGCGCAACGCGCGCAACCAGGGCTGGTCGTGGCAGGAGATCGCCACCGAACTCGGTGTGAGCAGGCAGGCCGTGCACAAGAAGTACGGGAGGCATTGATGTTCGAGCGGTTCACGAAGGACGCCCGGAGCGTGGTCAAGGGCGCGTTCGCCCATGTGGAGGGCGGTGGTGGCGGGCAGGTCGTGGAACCGGAGCATCTGCTGCTCGCGCTGCTCGACCGGGAGGGCAGTCGTGGCTCGTTCGCGCTGGCCGCTCTCGGGCTCGGCGAGCGGAGGGAGTCCGTGCGGCAGGCGCTGGGCGAGGCGCGGCGGCGGGCCGGGCTGTCGCGGGCCGAGACCGACGCGCTCGCCGGGCTCGGAATCGATGTGGAGGAGATCGTCGCCCGGGTGGAGGAGGTGCACGGTGCCGGCGCCATGGCCGGTGACCGGAAGGACAAGGGGTGGTGGTCGGGACGGGCCTCCTTCGGACGCAGCGCCAAGGACGTACTGGAGCGCTCCTTTCGGGCCGCCCTCGCCCAGCGGGACCGGCACATCGGTGACGAGCACATCCTGCTGGCCCTGACCATGCGCCCCGGTGTGCCGGCCGAGGTCCTCGCCGACCACGGGGTGACGTACGAGTCCCTGGTGCGGGTCTTGTACGGGGGCGGCGAGGCCAAGGCCGGGTGAAGGGCGGAGCCCCTTACTTCCTCGGGGTGCGCAGCAGTGCTCCTATGTGGGCCGCAGCCGTCGACAGGTGACGGCGGGCGTCGCGCAGTTGGCCGGGGGTGACGCCGTGGTCGCGGGCCGCGTCGCGGATGTCGTCCCGGAAGCGGTCGAGCAGACGGTCCAGGTCGCGGGCGGGGTCGCCGGTGGACTCCGCGGCGTCCTCGTGGGCCCAGGCCGGCTGTAGGAGGCTGGGAAGTCCTCGGTGGGCGGCGACCCCTCCGTCTGTGCGGCCGGCTTGCCGGTGCCGGACCAGTCGAAGCCGAAGTCCTTGCCGTAGTCCTTGCCGAACTCGCCGACCTCCTTGGCCAGTTCGCTCAGACCCTCGCGCAGGCCCGTCGGCCAGTCGCCGCGGGCGAAGTGGTCCTGGACCTGTTCCTGGACCCGGCGGGCGATGCGCTGCACCTGCTCCTGGGCCTGGGCGCGGGCCTGCTCCTGGGCCTCCTTCGCCTGGCGGCGGGCGCGCTGGGCGTCCTCGCGGGCGCGGCGGCTCTCGTCCTTGGCGCGGCGGGCCTGTTCCTTCCACTCCTGCCTGGCGCGCCGCATCTCCTCCTTGGCGACGCGCCAGGCCTCCTTGTCGCCGTACTGTCCGGATTCCCCGAAGGGGGCGTCCGGCGCGCCATGCGGCCCGGTGCCGTTCTCCCGGCGGGCCTCCGTCGCGGCGGCGCGCATCTCGCGGCGCAGGTCGCCGGCGGCCCCGCGCACGTCGGCGCGGATCTCCGCCGCCAGTTCCGCGACCGACTCCCGGATCTCCAGCTCCAGGTCGGCCAGTTCGCCGCTGCGGTCGGCCAGTTCGGCGCGGCCCGCGTCCGTGATCGAGTACACCTTCCGGCCGCCCTCGGTGGTGTGGGTGACCAGGCCCTCGGCTTCAAGCTTGGCCAGGCGCGGGTAGACCGTGCCCGCCGACGGTGCGTACAGCCCCTGGAACCTCTCCTCGAGGAGGCGGATCACCTCGTAGCCGTGACGGGGGGCCTCGTCCAGCAGCTTCAGCAGGTAGAGGCGGAGGCGGCCGTGGGCGAAGACGGGAGGCATGTCAGAGCACCTTCTTGTCGGTCGTGCCGTCGGCCGGGACGTCGGCGTCGGCGGCGCCCCGGTCGGAGACGGAATTGTCTCCCGAGCCGGCCTGCGGGTCGTCCTGCGGGTCGGCCGGCGAGCTGCCGGGGCCCCGCCGGGCGTCCCACGGTTCATCGGGCTCGTCCTCCCCGGCGGGGCGGCGCAGCAGGGCGATCGAGCCGGAGACCGTGGTGGCCCGCAGTTTGCCGTGGCCCGCGCCCAGACGGCCCGTGATCTTGTGGGCGCCCCACTGGCCGCGCACCCGCAGATCGTCGAAGGCGTTGGAGACCGCGCCGCTCGCCGTGTTGGCCTCGACCTCCGCGTCCGCAGGGTCCGGCAGCCGGATCGCGATCTCGCCCGAGACGCTGGTCAGCCGCACGTCCGTGGGGCCGCCCGGGTCGAGGTCGACGATCATGGAGCCGCTGACCGAATCGGCTCGCACGGAGGAGCCGGAGCCCTCGACCACCGTGAGGTCGCCCGAGACGGAGTTGAACCGGAGGTCGCCGGTCAGGTCCTGGGCCTCCACGCTCCCGGAGACCGTGTCGGCGCGGACCGGGCCGGAGAGCCCCACGAGGGTCGTGTCGCCCGTGACGCCCTTCACCGCCGCCGGTCCCTCGATCCCGGAGAGCACGGCTGCCGCGCCGACCACTCCCACCTCCACCCGGGTGGAGGCCGGGACAGCCAGGGAGACCACCGCGCTGCGGCGCCAGCCCTTGCGGTCCAGCCACTTGAGGAAGCCCTTCCAGGGCAAATCCTCGTAGGCCACCGTGAGGATCCCGCCCTGCTGGGTCACCACCAGGGGCGGTCCCTCGATCTCGGAGATCTCCAGGAGGGCGGAACCTTCGGCCGTGCCCACCACGTTCACCGTTCCGTTGACGAGGCGCACGTGGAGCTCGCTCACGGGCTCGTCGAAGGTGAGTTCTCTCGGCTCCGTGACGGACCACTCGGACATGGCAGACCTCCCCGACGCGACGCGCCATATCGCGTCTCCTCTCATTCACGATATATCGTGGCCGCGGAAAGTCAAGACACCCGTTCCGGGGATATCGAGGCGCGCAAAAGTACTCAAAGAGGAGTGAATCGCCCTAACGTGTGACCATGCCGACGCCGCCCGACCGCACCGGTCCCGCCCCTGGGGCGCTGCTGTTGTGCCGGGCGGTGCCCGGGACCGTCGCCCCCGTCGCCCACCTGCTGCGGGAACGTATGCAGCTCACCAGGGCGGGCGACGAATGGAGCGTCCTCGTCCCCGAGGGCGGGCCCTGGCGGGACACCGGCGAGCCCGTCGACCGTGTGGTCACCGGCTGGGCCACGGCCCTCGCCGTCGGCGCGCCCTGGCCCGTTCTCGCCCTGTGGTGGGACGCCGACCACGCGGGCTTCACGCTCGCGTCCGGCTTCCGCCGCCCGGTCGGCTTCGTCTGGCTCGCGAACGGCGTCCCGGCGGGGGAGGAGGAGGCGATGCGCACCTTCGCCGCGCGCGTGGGCCTCGACCCCGTCCTGGACCTCCAGGCACTCGACCAGCTGGCGAAACCCGACTCCGCGGCCGACGCCCGCACCCGCCTGCGTGGCCTGCTGGCGATCCTCGCGCGCGTGGGCGTCTCACTGCCCCCCGAACTCGCCCCCGGCCGACCCGCCGACCGCCTCCGGGAAGCCGCCGCGCTCCAGCCGGACAGCCTCCCGGTCGAGTGGCCGGGCTGGCGCGACGCGCTCGCGGAACGCGGCATCGTCGACCACAGCCGCCTGGGCCCCTGGATGCCCTGGACCGGAGGCCCCAGAGCCCGCGCCCTGGCCCTCGCCCAGGTGGCGGCGGGCGTCCCGCTCCTCGCCTGGGGACTACGGCGTCCCAGCGGCGGCTGGGGCTGGGCCACGGCCGGAGCGCTGCTCCTGGCCCATGGCGCACTGGGTCTGGCGTACGGCGTCACGCTCCCGCGCGACTGATCACCAGCGGCGCCGGACCCCGCTCCCGCGCGAGTTCCGCGCGAGCCGCGTGACTCCCGCGCGTCCCCTACTCGTCGTCCTCGTCGTCCAGCCGCGCCAGCCACGTGGCCAGCCGCTCCACCGGCACCTCGAAGTCGGGGTTGAGATCGACGAACGTCCGCAGCTGCTCGGCGAGCCACTCGAAGGTGACCTCCTCCTCGCCGCGCCGCTTCTCCAGTTCCTCGATGCCACGGTCCGTGAAGTACATGCCGTCAAGTTTATGTGCGCGCAAACGGCCGGGCCGCACCCCCGAAGCGGGGATGCGGCCCGGTCACACAGGACGCGCGAGGACGCTTACGCGTCGAACACCTCACGCACCAGCTGCTCCTGCTCGGCCTGGTGCCGCTTCGCGGAACCCACCGCCGGGGACGAGCTGTGCGGGCGTGAGATGCGGCGCAGGCGCTCGCCGTGCGGGACGTCCGCGCCGACCGCCAGGTCCAGGTGGTCGATCAGGTTGAGCGCGATGAACGGCCAGGCACCCTGGTTCGCCGGCTCCTCCTGGGCCCACAGGTACTTCTCGGCGTTCGGGTACTTCTTGATCTCCGCCTGAAGCTCTGTACCCGGCAGCGGGTACAGGCGCTCGATGCGGATGATCGCCGTGTCCGTGACGCCGCGCTTCTGACGCTCGGCCTCCAGGTCGTAGTAGACCTTGCCGGCGCAGAAGACGACCTTCTTGACCGCGGCCGCGTCCACCGACGCGTCGCCGATGACCGGCTGGAACTGGCCGGTCGTGAACTCCTCCGCCTTCGAGGCCGCCGCCTTCAGGCGCAGCATCGACTTCGGCGTGAAGACCACCAGCGGCTTGTGGTGCGGGTTGTGCACCTGCCACCGCAGGAGGTGGAAGTAGTTCGACGGCGACGTCGGCATGGCGACCGTCATGTTGTTCTGGGCGCACATCTGGAGGAAGCGCTCCGGGCGGGCCGAGGAGTGGTCCGGGCCCTGGCCCTCGTAGCCGTGCGGCAGGAGCAGGACCACACCGGAGGTCTGGGCCCACTTCTGCTCGGCCGACGAGATGAACTCGTCCACGACCGTCTGCGCGCCGTTGACGAAGTCGCCGAACTGCGCCTCCCACATCACGAGCGCCTCGGGGCGGGCCAGCGAGTAGCCGTACTCGAAGCCCATCGCCGCGTACTCGGACAGCAGGGAGTTGTAGACGTTGTAGCGCGCCTGGTCCTCGGAGAGGTACTGGAGCGGCGTGTACTCCTCGCCCGTGGTGCGGTCGATGATGACCGCGTGGCGCTGGCCGAACGTACCGCGCTGGGAGTCCTGGCCGGCCAGGCGGACCGGGACGCCCTCCAGGAGGAGGGAGCCGACCGCGAGGGTCTCGCCCATGCCCCAGTCGATCGTGCCGTCCTCGACCATCGCCGCCCGGCGCTGGAGCTGCGGCAGCAGACGCGGGTGGACGGTGATGTGGTCGGGGATGTTGACCTGGGACTCGGCGATCCGCTTGACGACCTCCGTGGTCACCGCGGTGTTCACGGCGACCGGGAACTCGGCCTGCGGGTCGGAGGGCTCCACGGCGGACGGCTGCGAGGTGGCCTCGCGGACCTCCGTGAAGACCTTCTCCAGCTGGCCCTGGTAGTCCTGGAGCGCCTGCTCGGCCTCTTCCAGGGTGATGTCGCCGCGACCGATGAGGGACTCGGTGTAGAGCTTGCGCACCGAGCGCTTCTTGTCGATCAGGTCGTACATCAGTGGCTGGGTGAAGGCCGGGTTGTCCGACTCGTTGTGACCGCGGCGGCGGTAGCAGATGAGGTCGATCACCACGTCCTTGTTGAACGCCTGGCGGAACTCGAAGGCCAGCCGGGCCACGCGGACCACGGCCTCCGGGTCGTCGCCGTTCACGTGGAAGATCGGGGCCTCGATCATGCGGGCCACGTCCGTCGCGTACATGGAGGAACGCGAGGACTCGGGGGCCGCGGTGAAGCCGACCTGGTTGTTGATCACGATGTGGACCGTGCCGCCGGTGCGGTAGCCGCGCAGCTGCGACATGTTCAGCGTCTCGGCAACCACGCCCTGGCCCGCGAAGGCCGCGTCGCCGTGGATCGCCACCGGCAGGACCGTGAAGTCCGTGCCGCCCTTGCCGATGATGTCCTGCTTGGCGCGGGAGACGCCCTCCAGGACCGGGTCGACGGCCTCCAGGTGTGAGGGGTTCGCGACCAGGCTGACCTTGATCTGCTCGCCGTCGAGGCCCGTGAAGGTGCCCTCGGCGCCCAGGTGGTACTTCACGTCGCCGGAGCCGTGCATCGACTTCGGGTCGAGGTTGCCCTCGAACTCGCGGAAGATCTGCGCGTACGACTTGCCGACGACGTTGGCCAGGACGTTCAGCCGGCCGCGGTGGGCCATGCCGATGACGACCTCGTCCAGGCGGGACTCGGCGGCCGAGTCCAGCACCGCGTCGAGCAGCGGGATGACGGACTCGCCGCCCTCCAGGGAGAAGCGCTTCTGGCCGACGTACTTGGTCTGGAGGAAGGTCTCGAACGCCTCGGCGGCGTTCAGCCGGCGCAGGATGCGCAGCTGCTCCTCGCGCTCCGGCTTGGAGTGCGGACGCTCCACCCGGTCCTGGATCCACTTGCGCTGCTTCGGGTCCTGGATGTGCATGAACTCGATGCCGGTGGTGCGGCAGTACGAGTCGCGCAGCACGCCGAGGATGTCGCGCAGCTTCATCATCGACTTGCCGGCGAAGCCGCCGACGGCGAACTCGCGCTCCAGGTCCCACAGGGTGAGGCCGTGCTCGGTGATGTCCAGGTCGGGGTGCTTGCGCTGCTGGTACTCCAGCGGGTCGGTGTCGGCCATGACGTGGCCGCGGACCCGGTAGGAGTGGATCAGCTCGAAGACGCGGGCGGCCTTCGTGACGTCGTCGTCGTGGCTGGCGTCGATGTCCTTGAGCCAGCGGACCGGCTCGTAGGGGATGCGCAGCGCCTCGAAGATCTCGTCGTAGAAGTTGTTCTCGCCGAGCAGGAGGTTCGCGACCTGGCGGAGGAACTCGCCGGAGGCGGCGCCCTGGATCACCCGGTGGTCGTAGGTCGACGTGAGCGTCATGACCTTCGAGATGCCGAGCTTGTTCAGGGTGTCCTGGGAGGTGCCCTGGAACTCCGCCGGGTAGTCCATGGAGCCGACGCCCATGATCACGGACTGGCCGGGCATCAGACGCGGCACCGAGTGGACCGTGCCGAGGCCGCCGGGGTTGGTCAGGGAGACCGTCACCCCGGAGAAGTCGTCCATCGTCAGCTTGCCGTCGCGGGCGCGGCGGACGATGTCCTCGTAGGCCTGCCAGAACTCGAAGAAGTTCAGCGTCTCGGCCTTCTTGATCGCCGCGACGACGAGCTGGCGGTCGCCGTTCGGCTTGACCAGGTCGATGGCGAGACCGAGGTTGACGTGCTCCGGCTTCACCAGGGTGGGCTTGCCGTCCACCTTCGCGTAGTGCCAGTTCATCGCCGGCATCGCCTTGATGGCCTGGACCATCGCGTAGCCGATGAGGTGCGTGAAGGAGATCTTCCCGCCGCGCGCCCGCTTGAGGTGGTTGTTGATGACGATGCGGTTGTCGAACAGCAGCTTCACCGGGACCGCGCGCACGGACGTGGCCGTGGGCAGCTCCAGGGAGGCGTCCATGTTCTTCGCGACCGCGGCGGAGGGACCGCGCAGCACGACCTGCTCGGGGCCCGAGGGGGCCTCGGCGGCGGGTTCGGCCTTCGGCTTCGCGGCGGCGGCCGGCTTGGCGGGGGCCGGAGCGGCCTTCGCCGGAGCGGGAGCCTGAGCCGGGGCCTGCGCGGCGGGCTTCGCCGGAGCGGGAGCCGGAGCGGCGGCCGCGGGCTGCGGGGCCGCCGGGGCGGGGGCCGCGGCCTGGGCCGCCGGCTGAGCGGTGGTGGTCCCCGCGGCCCCCGCGGCCGCGGTACCCGCCGGAGCCGAGGCGGCAGCCGCCCCCGGCTTGTAGTCGGCGAAGAAGTCCCACCAGGCTCGGTCTACCGAATTCGGGTCCTGGAGGTACTGCTGATAGATCTCGTCGACGAGCCACTCGTTGGCACCGAACGACGCGGCAGGGTTCTTCCCCGCTTGGTCGGTGTCGGTCGAGATGCTCGAGTTACTGGGGGACTGTGGCGACACGGCGGCAACCGCCCTCTTCCGCTTCACAAGATGATGGACAGCGGGAATCAAGGCTACGCCTCCCGGACCGGGTAGGTCAGGTCGGGCCCGTTCAACGTCGTGCAAGTCACATCTCGGAGTGCGTTTCGGGGCTTGAAATGGCGGGAAACAAGCGTGGTTCCGCTCAATGAGGGAAGGGCTGAGAAGGGCCTCACGCGCCGACGGCGCGGGCCTGTGCCTGATCACACGTGTCCGTCAGTGCGGACGACCATGGATCTTGCGGCTCCGCTTCGAACTTTACGTCAACTTGGCACAGATGGAAGTCCCGGAAGAGTGACAAGAATCCGGCAACCCCGCTCGGATTCGGCCACTCCGATCCGTCCGCCGTGCAGATCCACCGCCCAGCGGGCGATCGCCAGGCCGAGACCCGTGCCGCCGTCGCTGCCCGGACCCTGCGGCCGCTTGGCGTTGCCTCGGTTGAACCGTTCGAAGACGCGGTGCCACTCGGACTTCGGAATGCCGGGGCCCTCGTCCAGAACCTCCAGCTCCAGCGACTCCGGCAGCGCGCCGCGCCGCGCCTTGACCGTCACCCGGCCGTGCGGCGGGCTGTGCTTGACCGCGTTGTCGATGAGGTTGGCCACGACTTGGTGGATGCGCTCCGGATCGGCGTGCGCGGTCAACTCCGGCGGGTGCACGTCGAGGTGCAGATGGACGTCCGTGCGGGTGTGACTGCCCGAGCCGGTGGCGATGCCCGCGCGCACGGAGGCGACCATGTTGGCCTCCTTCAGTACGCCGGACAGATACGGCCACACCTCGAACCGCCGCTGCTTCAGCGGTACGACGCCGTTGTCCAGGCGGGACAGGTCCAGCAGCGTCTCCACCAGCCGGCCGAGCCGCTCGGTCTGCTTCAGCGCCGTGCGCATCGTCTCCGGATCGGCCTGTGTGACGCCGTCGACGATGTTCTCCAGGACCGCGCGCAGTCCCGCGATGGGCGTGCGCAGCTCGTGCGAGACGTTCGCCACCAGCTCCTTGCGCTGACGGTCCTGGGCCTCCAGCTCGTCGGCCATGGCGTTGATCGTCACGGCCAGGTCGCCCAGCTCGTCACGGCGGTTCTCCCGCACCCGGCGGGTGTAGTCGCCCTGCGAGATGGAACGGGCCACGGCGGTCATCTCGTCCAGTGGCGCGGTGAGTGAATGGGCCACGAACTGCGTGATCAGCAGTGTGGCGATCATCGAGAAGACCGTGATGAAGCGCAGCTCCGTCTTGGTGTGCACCGCGATCACGGACAGGCCCGTGGTGATCAGCACCGAGATGACGACCAGCGCGCCCAGCTTGGTCTTGATCGAGAACGGGCTCACCCCGCCCCAGGGTTCCGGCTCCCCGGGGCCTCTCCGTGCTCCCGGCCCGCCGCTCATGGCGTCGGGGTCTCCAGGGCGTAGCCCACGCCGTGCACCGTGCGGATCCGCTCGGCGCCGATCTTCCGGCGCAGTGCCTTGATGTGGCTGTCGACGGTGCGGGTGCCGGAGGCGTCCGCCCAGTCCCAGACCTCGGCGAGCAGCTGCTCGCGCGAGAGCACCGCGCGCGGGGTGTTCGCCAGGCACACCAGCAGGTCGAACTCGGTGGGCGTGAGGTGAACGTCCTCACTGCGCACCCGGACCCGGCGCTGCGCGTGGTCGATCTCCAGCTCACCGAGGCGCAGGATGCCGCTGCGCGGCGTCGCGGCGGCCAGCGCGGCCCGCTCCACGCGGCGCAGCAGTACGTGCACGCGTGCCGCCAACTCCCGCATCGAGAACGGCTTCGTCATGTAGTCGTCGGCGCCGACCCCGAGCCCGACCAGCATGTCGGTCTCGTCGTCGCGCGCGGTGAGCATCAGCACCGGTACCGGCCGGGCGGCCTGCACGCGGCGGCAGACCTCCAGACCGTCGAAGCCGGGCAGCATGATGTCGAGGATCAGCAGGTCGGGCTGCCAGGCCTCGGCCGTGTCGACGGCGGCCGGACCGTCACCCGCTGTTTGCACGAGGAATCCCTCGGCTCGCAGGCGGGTCGCGATGGCGTCCACGATCGTGGCGTCGTCCTCGACGACGAGAACCCGGCGCTGTGCGCCCGGAGTAGCCGTCGCCGAACCGTTGTGGGAGGTGTGTGTCTGCTCCATCGCCCGCCCCTGGGGTGTGCTTTCCGGAATCAGTGGGGTGATTCCTCGGTCTGCGCATGGTTGCGATTGACGCTTGAATGATCGGCGCCAGAAGAGCAGCGTACGGGGAGTCAGCACACCTTTGCTATCCAGGGCGGACGCCGAGGTGCACGACGTCCGGAACGCCCCGGGCAACCGTGATCTCTTCGGTACGCACCTGTTGGAACCCGGCATTCCACAAGGTTTCTTCGAATTCCGGAGAGGGCTGGGCGGACCAGACGGCGAGAACCCCGCCGGGTCTCAACACCCTTGCGCAGCTTGCCAGTCCGGCCTCTCCGTAGAGATTTCCGTTGCCCTCCGTGACGGTCCAGTCGGGTCCGTTGTCGATGTCGAGGCACAGGGCGTCGTACGTGGCGGATGTCTCATTGACGTAGGCGACGAGATCGGCTTCGACGATTTGCGTGCGGGAGTCGGCGAGGGCCTCGGCGGAGAACGCGGAGAGCGGGCCGTCGAGATGCCACTCGACAATCGCGTGCTCGCGTTCCATGACCGTGATCCCTCCCCAGCGCGGGTTCGCCGCCGCGTGGGTGAGCGAGAAGCCGACGCCGAGTCCGCCGATCAGCACGTCCGGGCGGTCCCGTCCGGCCAGGGCCTCCAGAGCCGCGTCGACCAGCCGTCGCTCCGAGCGGCCGTCGGAGGTGTCCATCAGGAAACAGCCGTTCGCGATGATCTCCAGCCGGTCGCCGTGCCGTCGCAGCACGACCTCGCCGTGCGGGCCCTCGCGACGGTCCAGCACGTGGGGGATGTCGTTCGAGAGGGGCATCCGGGCATCCTGGCAGGTGGAGGGTGTCCGGCGCCAAGGATTACGGAGCGGCCGGCGGGGGACGCGGGGGGCGGCTGTCGGGTTGCTGTGAATCGGCTCTCGCGTGGCGCCCGTCACAGACAGGGGTCGCAGGTGCGCGAAGGGTGGGACCTGACGGAAGGAGCGCCCGCCGTGGAACGCACCGCGCAGGCCGACGAGACGGCCACGCCGACGCCGACGGGCGCGCCCGTTTCCGACATGTCGGGGCTGCTGGACGGGGTGCCGCGGCAGCGGGCCGCCGGCCGAGGGCCGTGCGAGACGGTGGACCCGGGCGTACGAGAGTCCACTGCGGTGGAGAAGTTCCGGCCTCGGCTCCGGGTACTGCGGCCGTGGCGGCTGCTCCCCACTCCCGCGGGTACGCCGTTCACGTTCGGGTACACGATCGTCCTCTGCGTCACCTCGCTGATCTCCGCGTACGCGGATCCCGCCCTGGTGCGCGCCCTGCTCCAGGGCTCCAGCACGGATGTGGCGCACCTGGTGCGGACGCCGGAGCTGGTGCTGGTCGGCAGTGCGCTGTGGCTCGCGGGCGGGGTGGCCTCGCCGTTCGCGATCGGGTTCGTGCTCGTGCTGACCGCGCTGGAGAGGCGGATCGGCGGCCTGCGCACGGCCGGTGTGTTCCTGCTCGGGCATGTCCTCGCCACCCTGGCGACCGAGGTCCCGGTGGGTCTCGCGGTGCTGGCCGGGCAGCTCCCCGAGAGTTCGCTGCACCGCCTCGACTACGGCGTCAGCTTCGGTGTCGCCGCCGGCACCGGCGCCCTGGCCGGTCTGCTGCCGCTCTGGCTGCGCGTGCCGCTGCTGGCCGCCTTCGGCGGGATGCTTCTCCAGGACCTGCTCGCCCTCGCCGATCCGATGACGAACTGGGGGCATCTGATCGCCCTGGCCATCGGCATCGCGACCTGGCCGGTGGTCCGGCGGTGGCGGGAGAGGCATGCCGGCTCGGTCGGATGGGCCCGGAGCTGAAGGCGAGGCCGTTCAGGACCGGGGGCAGTGCTTCGCGCTGGTGAGCAGGGCCGCCACCTCCCAGCCCAGCGCCTCGTAGAGCCCTCGACCCGCGGGCGTACCGGCGAGCACACCGGTCCGTGCCCCCTGCCGGACGGCGGCGTTCTGCAACGTCCGCATGACGAGGCTGCCGAGTCCCTTGCGGCGATGCTCCGGGGTCGTCTCGATCTGGTCGGCGACGGCGGTGGCGCCGGTCGGGGCGATCTGCCCGCGTGCCGCCAGGGAACCGTCCGGGGCGGCCACCATCACACGCGTCACTCCGCCGCGCGACCAGCTGCGCAGCCGGTAGCCGCCGGGCACGTCCGGACTGTTCCCCGGGCCAGCCGGACCGTCATCAGGTAGCCGGGCTCGGGGTCGATCCACCAGCTGTCGTCCAGCCGGCCGGCCGCCACCGCCGGGTCCCGGAACGCCTTCAGCCACACGCCGGCCCGGTCACCGCGCCGGCCACCTTGCGGACGGCCGTCTCGTCGAGGTCGTCGCCGGTCGCGCCGAACACGTGCCGGGTGACGTGGCCGTTCGTCCCCACGTCGATCGTGCAGCCCCACGGCTCGGTCACGGGCGGAGCCGCCCCGCGCGACACGATCCACCCGTCCACCCACGCCCGCACGGTCTCGTCCACGCCACCCCCTGTAATAGCCACTCGACGTATTGGTCTGTTACATGGCTGACTCTACGGTTCCGATCGCCCCTGGTGTCACGTTCGATCGCTCACAGCGAACGGGCGGTGGGGAACATCCGGCGGCTCCCGCGCATTGAGTCGGCATAGCTCAACTTGACTGCCGAAGGGGAGATCATGGCTTCGACGTCCACACCGCTCACCCTGCCCGTGCTGCCGCTCGACGACGAGGTCGTGCTGCCCGGGATGGTGGTCCCGCTGGACCTGAGCGACTCCGAGGTGCGTGCGGCGGTGGAGGCCGCGCAGGCCGCCGCCAAGTCACAGCCCGGAAAGCCCAGGGTGCTGCTGGTGCCACGCATCGACGGCACGTACGCCAACACCGGCGTCCTCGGCACCGTCGAGCAGGTCGGGCGGCTCGCCGACGGCGACCCCGGTGCCCTGATCCGCGGCCGGGGGCGGGTGAGGATCGGTGCGGGGACCACGGGTCCCGGCGCGGCCCTCTGGGTCGAGGGAACCCGCGTCGACGAATCCGTCCCGGAGCCGCTGCCAGGGCAGGTCGCCGAACTGGTCAAGGAGTACAAGGCCCTCGCCACGGCCTGGCTCCGAAAGCGCGGTGCCTGGCAGGTCGTCGACCGCGTCCAGGCCATCGACGACGTCTCGGCGCTCGCCGACAACTCCGGCTACTCGCCCTTCCTGACCACCGATCAGAAGGTCGAGCTGCTGGAGACCGCCGACCCGGTGGCCCGGCTCAAGCTCGCGACCCAGCAGCTGCGCGACCACCTCGCCGAGCAGGACGTGGCCGAGTCCATCGCCAAGGATGTCCAGGAAGGCGTCGACAAGCAGCAGCGCGAGTTCCTGCTGCGGCGTCAGCTGGAAGCGGTCCGCAAGGAGTTGCGCGAGCTGAACGGCGAGCAGGAGGGCGAGGAGTCCGACGACTACCGCGCCCGGGTGGAGGCCGCCGACCTGCCCGAGAAGGTCCGCGAGGCCGCGCTCAAGGAGGTCGACAAGCTGGAGCGCTCCTCCGACCAGTCGCCCGAGGGCTCGTGGATCCGCACCTGGCTCGACACGGTCCTGGAGATGCCGTGGAACGAGCGCACCGAGGACGCCTACGACATCCAGGGCGCCCAGGCCGTCCTCGACGCCGAGCACTTTGGCCTGGAGGACGTGAAGGAGCGGATCACCGAGTACCTGGCGGTGCGCAAGCGGCGTGCCGAGCGGGGGCTGGGCGTGGTCGGCGGGCGGCGCGGCGGTGCCGTGCTCGCGCTCGTGGGGCCGCCCGGCGTCGGCAAGACCAGCCTGGGCGAGTCCGTCGCCCACGCCATGGGCCGCAAGTTCGTCCGGGTCGCCCTCGGCGGCGTCCGCGACGAGGCCGAGATCCGCGGTCACCGGCGTACGTACGTCGGTGCCCTGCCCGGCCGGGTCGTGCGCGCCATCAAGGAGGCCGGGTCGATGAACCCGGTCGTGCTGCTCGACGAGATCGACAAGGTGGGCTCGGACTTCCGGGGCGACCCGGCGGCGGCCCTGCTCGAAGTACTCGATCCGGCGCAGAACCACACCTTCCGGGACCACTACCTGGAGGTCGAACTGGACCTGTCGGACGTGGTCTTCCTCGCGACCGCCAACGTCCTGGAGGCGATCCCGGAGGCGCTGGCCGACCGGATGGAGATCGTCCGCCTGGACGGCTACACCGAGGACGAGAAGATCGTCATCGCCCGCGACCACCTGCTGCCGCGCCAGCTGGAGCGGGCCGGACTCGACAAGGACGAGGTGGCCATCGACGAGGGCGCGCTGCGCAAGCTCGCCGGTGAGTACACGCGCGAGGCGGGCGTCCGCAACCTGGAGCGTTCGATCGCACGGCTGCTGCGCAAGGTCGCGGCCCAGCACGAACTGGGCGAGCGGGAGCTGCCGTTCACCGTCCGGGACGAGGACCTGCGCGGCCTGATCGGACGGCCGCACCATGTGCCCGAGTCCGCCCAGGACCCGGCCGAGCGCCGGACGTCCGTGCCGGGCGTGGCGACGGGCCTCGCGGTGACGGGCGCCGGCGGTGACGTGCTGTACGTCGAGGCGTCGCTGGCCGACCCGGAGACGGGCGCGGCCGGGCTGACCCTGACCGGTCAGCTGGGGGACGTGATGAAGGAGTCCGCGCAGATCGCGCTGAGCTTCCTGCGCTCCCGCGGTGCCGAGCTGGAACTGCCGGTGGGCGATCTGAAGGACCGGGGTGTCCACATCCACTTCCCGGCGGGCGCGGTCCCCAAGGACGGCCCCAGCGCCGGCGTCACGATGACCACGGCCCTCGCCTCGCTCCTGTCCGGCCGTCTGGTCCGTACGGACGTGGCGATGACCGGCGAGGTCTCGCTGACCGGCCGGGTCCTGCCGATCGGCGGTGTGAAGCAGAAGCTGCTGGCCGCCCACCGCGCCGGGATCACCACCGTGATCATCCCCAAGCGCAACGAACCCGACCTGGACGACGTCCCGGCGGAGGTGCTGGACAAGCTCGACGTCCACGCCGTCACCGACGTCCGCCAGGTCCTGGAGCTGGCGCTCGCGCCCGCCACCGCGGAGGCGGCGCCGGAGGTTCCGGTGGCCGCGTGACGGAGGCCACCGGATAAGGGAAGGCCCGGGTCCCGTGAGGGAAACCCGGGCCTTCACGGTGTGGCGGCCCTGTGGACGCGCACCGCATGACCTGCGGAATACTTGCCGAACTGCGGCGATGGCCGCAGGTGGCGGAAAATGCAGGTACGGGACAACCGAGGCAGGGCTCACGTGCACGAGGACGGCAACGACGACGGACACCGGGACGCCTCTCTGGCCGGAACCGGCGTGGATCAGCCTGCCTTCCTGGCGCTGGAGCGGGAGCTGACCGTGCTGCTGCGGCGGGCCCGGGCCAGTCAGGGCGAGATGGCCCGGGAGGTCCACCCCGACCTCGAGTCGTCGGCGTACGGCCTGCTCGTACGGCTGGACGAGTGCGGCAAGCAGCGGGCCACCGAGCTCGCCGCCTACATCGGCGTCGGCAAGGCCACCATGTCCCGCCAGCTGCGCGCCCTGGAGGAACTCGGCCTGATCGCCCGCGAGCCCGACCCCGCCGACGGACGCGCCTGGCTCGTCGCCCTCACCCAGGAGGGCCACGACCGGGTCGGGCGGGTGCGTGACGCCCGCCGCGCCCGCTACGCCGGCCGCCTGGCCGACTGGGACACCCACGAGGTCACGGAACTGGCCCGGCTGCTGCACCAGCTCAACCGCGGCATGGAGAAGTAACACCCGGTTCCCGGTGTTCGGGCCTTTCCGGCTGCTCGGAACCCTCCGAGTGTCCCGGAACTCTCCGGGTTCAGAACTCCACGTAGACGACCGTCGCGTCGTCGTGCGTCTTGCCCCGGCCCAGGAACGATCTGGCCGAATCCGCTCGCTCCAGCATCCGTACCCGGTCCACCAGCGCCTGGGGCCCCTCCTTGCGCACGAGGTGGAAGCAGTCCGTCCAGTCGCCCTCCTCGAACCTTTCGACCCAGCGGGTGGCGCCGTCCGTCAGGGCGGCCAACGCCCGGACCTCGCACCGGGACAGGGAGCCGGTCACCGCCCGGCGGGCCACCGAGGGATCGGCGGCCGCCGTGAAGAAGCCGCCCTCCTTGTTGCGGAGCGTGGAGTCCACCAGCGCGGCCGTGGCCAGGGCCGAGCGGGGGAGGAGGGCCAGACGGTCGTCCAGGAAGGGCGTCACCACGCCGTCCGGGGACTCCACGAGGAGAGCCGAGTCCGACAGGACCAGGTACTCCACCGTCTCCGGGGACCAGCGGGCCGCGACCACCGTGGCCTGAGGAGCTCGGGGGTGAGAAAGGTCACAGGTTGAGGCGTGCGCCTCGGCGGTACGCGCGATGGCGCGGGACAAGGCGTCGACCAGGGGAACATCCGGGAGCGAAACGGTCAGTTCGGTCAGAGCTCCACCGAGGCGCGCGGTGAACCAGGGGACGGAATGCAGACAACCCGTCCCGCCCTTCGGCGGTGTGACACCGTCCAGCACGACGACCGAACCGCCCTGTCCGGAGGCCGGTAGTCCGACACTGGCGAAGTCCTCGTTGGCGCGATCCGCGTCTCCCGGTTCCGAGGCGAGTTCCGTACGCATCCAGCCAGTCTGCACGAGCCCTTCACAAGGTCGGCAAAAGACTGGCAATGATTGCCGGACCGGTGCGGCAATGCAGGTCAGACGCCCCGTTTGGGATGGAATGTTTTGTTCCGGGAAGACGTGGTGGCGAATACTGCCACCGCCCGCCCACGGCGTCCAACCGGCCTGCCACGCAAGGCCGCTGCAAGGGCCAGCGGAACTTGCCCCCCAACTCTCCTCCGGGGTTCACTCCTTCGGGTGGCGGGTCAGGTGATGCGGGTGCGCTGCCCACCGGCGCTGGGAGGGTCGGGAAGTGTACCTGGAGTGCGCACCAGTTGACGGAGCGTCATCCGGGCCCATGAGTTCACGAGTCAGGAATGCGAGCACCGGTGCAGAAGACGCGGCCTCGTCGCACAGGCAAGCAGACGGCCCCCGTTCAGGGCGCTGAGCCGACGCCCCCCACCGGCAAGGGCCGCCCCACCCATGTACGCAACCGGCTCATCGTCGCCGTGGCCGTGGTCGCCGCGGCCATCGCCGGTGCGGGAACCCCGTCCGTCCTCGCCGCCTCCGGGCAACTCCACGACTCGCAGGAGCTGGTGACACTCGCCGAGCAGACGCAGGACGCCCTCGCGCTCGCGCACTCCCTCGCCGACGAGCGTGACGACGTCACCTCCTACATCGCGGCCGGCCGCCCCAAGTCCAAGGCGCCCTCCGAGCAGCGCAGTGCCCGGGTGGACCGGCAGGTCGAGGAGCTGCGGGCCGACACCGACACGCCCGCCTCGCTCCGCTCCGACCTCGACGCGATCGCGGCCGCGCGCCGGTCGGCGCTCACCGGCAAGAGCAGCGCTCTCCAAGCGCACCAGGCGTACTCCGTCGCCATCACCGAACTCCACCGGCTCGCCGAGCGGCTGGCACAGCAGGCGCCGCCCCGCGCGGGCTCAGGCGGATACGCCCTGGCCGAGCTCGACTCCGCCGTGCAGCAGGCCGCCGCGGCCCGGGGGCTGCTGCTCGCCGCCCTCAGCGTGCCGCGTGGCACCGAGACGGTCATCGACCCCGTCACCGGCCTGCCGACCGAGACCTCCTCGGACGCCGACGCCCGGCAGCGCGACGCCCTGAGCGCCGCCGCCCAGCAGGCCCGGCTGCGCTCCGACGCGGCCCTGGCCGACTTCCGCGAAACCGCGCCCAAGCCGGCCCGGACCTCCTTCGACAGCACGGTCACCGGCACCGAGGTCAACTCCGCCGAGAAGTACCTCGCCACGCTCACCGACCAGCCGACCCTCTCCAGCAACGAACTCTTGACCAACGCCAGGAAGCTGGACGCGGCCCTCTCCGCCCGGATCGACCTGATGCGCGGCGTGGAGTCCGCCCTCTACGACCGGCGCACCAAGGACCTGGAGGCGCTGCGCGACGACGACGTCACCGCGCTGGAGATCCGCATCGCCGTCCTCGGCGCCCTGATGCTGCTCGCCGTCGGCGTCGCCACGGGCATGGCCCGCAGCCTCACGCGTCCCCTCGCGGTCCTGCGCCTGGGCTCGAAGCGCCTGGCCGAGGCGGAGGTCCCGGCGGCCGAGGAACCCGTCAAGTTCACCGGCCGCAACGACGAGTTCGCCCAGGTCGTCCGTTCCGTCAACGCCCTGCACGCGCACGCCGTCGCCCTCACCGAGCGAATCGCCACGCTGGAGTCCGACCGCAAGCACCTCGTCGGCCAGCGCCAGAAGATGGCCGACGCGCGCGAGGAACTGCGCGGCGAACTCGCCGAGTCCGCCGCCCAGCTGGAGCGGCTGCGCACGGCCATCGGCGGCACGTTCGTCAACCTCGCGCTGCGCACCCTCGGGCTGGTCGAGCGGCAACTGGCCGTCATCGAGAATCTGGAGGAGCGCGAGCAGGACCCGGATCGCCTCGCCACGCTGTTCAAGCTCGACCACTTCGCCACGGTCATGCGCCGGCACAGCGAGAACCTCCTCGTCCTCGCCGGCACCGAGCACGTCCAGCACGCCGCGGGGCCCGTGCCGCTCGTGGACGTCGTCCGCGCCGCGGTGAGTGAGATCGAGCGGTACGAGCGGGTCCGGATCGCCGCCCTGCCGCCGCACGCGCACATCGCCGGGTTCGCCGCGGACGACCTGTCCCACCTGCTGGCCGAACTCCTGGAGAACGCCACCTCGTTCTCGCCGCCCGACCGGCCCGTCGAGATCTCCGGCTGGCTGCTGGAGAACGGCGAGGTCATGCTCTCGGTCCAGGACGAGGGCATCGGCATGACCGAGGACCGGCTGGAGCGCCTGAACGCCCGCCTCGCCGACTTCGACCCGGAGGCGCCGTACGACCAGGAGGGCGAGGACGGTCTCGGCCTCGGCCTGTACGTCGTGGCCCGCCTCGCCCACCGGCACGGTGTGCGCGTGCAGCTGCGTGAGCAGAAGCAGGGCGGTGTCGCGGCGGTCGTCGTCCTGCCCCGCACCCTGCTGGCGGCGGCCCCGCCCGCGTCCGTCCCGGCCTCCGGACCTCTTCCGGGTGCCACTCACACCGTGGCGTTCCCCGGTGCCGACGCCGAGGCCAACTCCAACGTCCTGCACGGCCGCGCGGGCAGCGGCGACCCGCTGGTGGCGCTGGCGGAGAAGGCGGTACGGCGCGAGGCGGCGGCGGATGCCGCTTTGGCCGCACCCGCGACAGAGGTGACGGCACCGGCGGAAACCCCCGCCGAGACCACGATGGAGCTGCTGGCCCCGATACCGCAGGGGGAGCCGGAGCCGACGCAGCACGAGCCCGCGGCCGACGGCGAAACGGCCCCACAGGGGCCGCCCGCACTTGACGACGAAACCCGCACGGGAGGTGCGGGTGGGAAGGACACCGCCGAAGGCGAAGCCGAGGCGGAACACGAACGCGCGCCCGACGACGAAGAGGACCGCGTCACGGACAAGGGCCTCCCCAAGCGCACTCCCAAGATCACCGCCCCGGCCCAGGCCCCGCGCCAGCGGACCGGCTCCGTCGACGCCGAAGCCCTCCGCCGCCGCCTCGGCGGCTTCCGCCAGGGCGCCCAGGCGGGCTACCGCGAGGTGGAGGCGGAGATCGCCGAGAAGACGGCCTCGCACCAGCGGCCGGACACCGGCGCATCAGAACCAGCTGAATCCGAAGAAGCCACGGGGGGCACAGTCGAGGAGGCAAGCAGTTGACCGCTCCCAGTACCTTCGGACTGATCGGACTGAGCAGTGAGGCCCGCAATCTGCACTGGTTGCTGACCAACCTCGTCGAGGAGGTGCCCGGCATCCTCTCGGTCGCGGTCGTCTCGTCCGACGGACTGCTCCTGCTGTCCTCCGACGACCACCGCAACCAGCAGGCCCGGGAGGCCCTTCAGGCCCGCGGGACCAAGAAGACCGGCCCCCGCGGCTCCGCCGCCGACCTGGCCACCATCGTCTCCGGCATCGGCAGCCTCACCGTCGGCGCCGCCAAGCTGATGGACATCGGCGGGGTCCGGCACACCATGGTCGCGATGGACGAGGGCAGCCTGTTCGTGATGTCCATCAGCGACGGCTCGCTGCTCGGCGTCCACGGCTCCGCGGACTGCGACATGAGCGTGGTGGCGTACCACATGGCTCTGTTCGTGGGCCGCGCCGGCCACGTCCTGACGCCCGAACTCCGCAGCGAACTCCGAAAATCCCTGGCGGATTCCCAGACGACGGGGAGTGCACGATGAGCAGTACGCCCAGGCAGCAGCTCCCGGTCCGCGGCGGTGACCGCAAACCCGCCCGGGTCCGCCCCTACTCGC
Organism: Streptomyces sp. DG1A-41; assembly: GCF_037055355.1. Lineage (GTDB taxonomy): Bacteria > Actinomycetota > Actinomycetes > Streptomycetales > Streptomycetaceae > Streptomyces. Next base: position 6,197,226 of record NZ_CP146350.1, read on the forward strand.
TCACCGGCGGCCGTACCCGCTTCGGCCACGTCCTGCTGGTGGAGACGTTCGTGGCGAGCACGGCCGCGCTGGACGCCCCGGAGGAGCGCAAGGAACTGACGAACGGCTCCCTGTCCACCCGCGTGATGCCGGAACTGCGGGCCATCGTCGAACTGTGCCGCCGGATGCGTACGGTGGCCGAGATCGCCGCGCTGCTGAAGATGCCGCTCGGCGTGGTCCGCGTGCTCCTCAGCGACCTCGCGGACCAGGGAAAGATCCGTGTGTACGGGACGGGCACCGGCCATGGCACGGGCCGCCCGGACCGAGCTCTGCTGGAAAGGGTGCTGAGTGGACTCCGTCGTCTCTGACGCCGCTCACGGCGTCGCTGGTTCCTCCCCGTTCGCCCAGCCCGACGAGGGCATGCACGCCTGGCAGACGGACCGCACCCGTGCCCCCATCGCCACGAAGATCGTGGTGGCGGGCGGCTTCGGCGTGGGCAAGACCACGCTGGTCACCGCTGTCTCGGAGATCACGCCCCTCCAGACCGAGGCGCTGATGACCGAGGCGAGCGAGGCCACCGACGATCTCACCGACACGCCGGGCAAGACCACCACCACCGTGGCCATGGACTTCGGGCGCATCACGCTCGACGACGACCTGGTGCTCTACCTGTTCGGCACGCCGGGCCAGCAGCGCTTCTGGTTCATGTGGGACGACATCGTGCGCGGCGCGATCGGCGCCGTCGTCATGGCCGACACCCGCCGTCTGAGGGACTGCTTCCCGGTACTGGACTACTTCGAGAGCTCCGGACTGCCGTACGTGGTCGCGGTCAACCACTTCGACGGCAGTGAGCTGTTCGAGCCGGAGGACGTGCGGGAGGCCCTGACCATCCCGAAACACATACCTGTCATGATCATGGACGCGCGTCGCCGGATCTCCGTGATCGAGACCCTCCTGGCCCTGGTGGGCCACGCGCTCGACGAAACCCCCGAGTAGAGGACAGCCCCGCATGCGGAAGATACTCGTCGTCGGAGCCGGTCAGTCCGGGCTCCAGATAGCTCTCGGCCTCCAGTCGCAGGGGTACGAGGTCACCCTGATGTCCAACCGGACGGCGGACGAGATCCGCACCGGCCGGGTCATGTCGACGCAGTGCATGTTCCACACGGCCCTGCAGCACGAGCGTGACCTCCAGCTGAACTTCTGGGAGTCCCAGGCCCCGAAGATCGAAGGACTCGGCGTCTCGGTCGCCGCCCCCGGCTCCTGGGCCGAGGGTCCCGCGGCACGTGCGATCGACTGGCTGGGCAGGCTCGACGGGTACGCGCAGTCGGTCGACCAGCGCGTGAAGATGGCCGGCTGGATGGAGACGTTCGCCCAGCGCGGCGGCCAGCTCGTCATCCACGGCGCGGCCGTCGGCGACCTCGACTACTTCTCCCGCACGTACGACCTGGTGCTCGTCGCGGCGGGCAAGGGCGAGCTGGTGCAGATGTTCGCCCGGGACCCGGAGCGGTCCCCCTACAGCGAGCCGCAGCGCGCGCTGGCCGTCTCGTACGTCCACGGCCTGGGCCCGCGCCCCGAGCACCCCGACACCGAAGGGGTCCGCTGCAACCTGGTGCCGGGTGTCGGCGAACTGTTCGTCATGCCGTGCCTTACCACCTCCGGCCGTGCCGACATCCTGTTCTGGGAGGGCATACCCGGCGGCCCGCTCGACGTCTTCAAGGGCGTCAAGGACCCGGCGGAGCACCTCTCCCTGACCCTGGAACTCATGGAGCGGTACGTCCCCTGGGAGTACGCGCGGGCCACCAAGGTCGAGCTGACCGACGCGGGCGGCACGCTGGCCGGCCGCTACGCCCCCACCGTCCGCAACCCCATCGGCCGGCTCCCCGGCGGCGGGCTCGTGCTGGGCGTGGCGGACGTCGTCGTGGCGAACGACCCGATCACCGGCCAGGGCTCCAACTCCGCGTCTAAGTGTGCGGCCGCCTACCTCTCCTCGATCGTCGAGCGCGGCGACAAGCCGTTCGACGAGGAGTGGATGCGGGCCACCTTCGACCGCTACTGGGACACCGCGCAGCACGTCACCAAGTGGACCAACGCGATGCTCGCGCCGCCGCCGGAGCACATCCTGAACCTGATCGGCGCCGCCGGTGAGCTCCAGCCGGTCGCCGACCGGTTCGCCAACGGCTTCAACGACCCGGCCGACTTCGAGAACTTCTTCTACGACCCGGAGAAGGCGCAGGCCTATCTGGTCGAGGTGTCCGGCGCGGGCGCCGCCTAGTCCGCCTCGCCCTCGTATCCGTCGTATCCGTTGTATCCCTCGTCCGACCCGTCCGTGGCCCACTCGGGGAGCTCCGGCGGCTCGTACCGCCGCAGGGGCTTCCCGTCCGGGTCCGGGCGTACGGCGCCCAGGACCGGGTTGGCCGCGATCGGTGACACCTTGACCTTCGCACCCGGCCGGGGCGCCTGGACGACCATGCCGTCGCCGAGGTACATAGCCACGTGCGTGGCCTCGGGGAAGTAGACGACCAGGTCCCCCGGCCGCAGGTCGGTGAGCGGGACCCGCTTCAGCCGCTTCCACTGCTCCTGGCTGGTCCGGGGAATGGGCGTCCCCGCATCCTCCCAGGCCTGCGATGTCAGGCCCGAGCAGTCGTACGACGTCGGGCCCTCGGCGCCCCACTCGTAGGGCTTGCCGAGCTGCCGTACGGCGTAGCGGACGGCCCGGCCGCCCCCGGCCGTCGGCCGGCGGACGCTGCCGCCGTCGCTGAGCGCGCCGGACGCCATGAACTTCTCCTGCGCCTTCTCGATTCCGTTCTTCTCGAACGCGGCGACGGCGGTGAGCTGGTCGCGGCTGAGGGAGGAGAGCAGATCCTCGACGTCGTGGAGCCGCTCGCGGACCTCGTCCCTTTCCTTCTTCCGCCGCTCGGTGAGGGCGAGCTGCCGGTCGAGGGCCTCGCGGGCCTTGCGGGCCAGTTCGTGGGCCTTACGCTCGCTGCCGGTCAGCCGACCCACGGTCTCGGCCCGCTCGCGCGCCAGTCGGCCGATCACACGGCCCTGGTCGATCGCGTGCTGCGGGTCGCGGGCCAGGAGCAGGCGTACGTACGGGGAGATGTCGGTGCTGCTCTGGTACTGCTGCCGGGCCAGGCGGCCGGCCGCGCCCCGGCTGTCGTGCAGGGAGAGCCGGGTGCGGGCGAGGGCGCGGTCCAGGCGGTCGGTCTCGGCGCGCTGCTTCTTCAGCTTCTCCTCGGTGGCGTTGTAGGCCTCGGTGGCCTCTTCGGCCTTCCGGTACAGCTGCTGAAAGTCCGTCAGGAGGCCGGCGACGGAGGCGGCGTCCTGGGCGGAGGCGGGGTCCTGTGCGGGGCCGGGCTCCGGGGCCGCCGTGGCGGGGGCGGGGGCGAGGACGGTTGTGGCCGCCGTCGCCGCGACGCAGACCAGCCGCACGAGTCTTCCTGACATGCCATCACCTCCGGTGTGAGGGCGGCCCTTCGGCCACCGGACACTCGTGAGGATCAGGCGTGTGCGCGAGGTGCGCGCGGTGGGTGTGCGCGGTTCGGCGCAACGGGGTCACCCGTCGGCGTCGTCCCGCTTGCCGGGCGGCGTGGCGTCTGGCTTCGACCAGGGCCAGTTGAGCCGGCGGGTCGGTGCGCCCTCGGGGGCGTACTCGTACTTCCAGCGCTGGGTGAGACCGACTCTGCCCTGCGTCCGGGGCACGCGGCGGTAGACCAGGACGGTGGGCGGGCCGCCGGCGGAGTCCGGGACGGGGATGCGGTACGTCTTGGGCGGGTGGCCGGTGATGCCGAGCAGGACGGGCAGGACCCTGCCGTCCATGGGGCCGCCCTCGAAAGGGGTGTCTTCACTCTTCACGGGATCAGTGTCAGACATCCTCGGCGAGGGCCTGGACCAGGGCGTCGGTCTGCGGGTCGCGGCGGGCGGTCACCGACAGCATGGCCAGGAACTGCTCGACGAGCCAGTCGCGCAGCTCCTCGGCGGGCGGCTGCTTGTCCTCGTCGAGCCAGATGAGCGACGACGCCTCGACGGCGGTGATCCACATCCGGACGGTCATCCGCAGGCGCGGCCCGGGCCCGGTGACCTCCAGGTGCCGGAAGATGTGCTCGGCGGCGGCGCGGCGTACGCCGTCGACGATGGCGGTCGTACGCGAGGTCTCGACGACGCTGCCGCCCTGGAGCAGGGCGCTGAAGCCGGCGTCGTGCTCGTCGACGAAGGCGAGGTAGCGGTCGAGGGCACGGGACAGGCGGGGGAGCAGGGGGCCCTCGCGGGGTTCGTCGAAGCAGTGCCGGAGCTCGTCGGCGGCGGAGCGGAGGGCGGCCTCGTACAACTGCTGCTTGCCGCCCGGGAAGTACCGGTAGACCAGGGGCCGCGACACCCCCGCCGCCTCCGCCACGTCGTCCAGGGACACATCCTCCGGGGCGCGGTGCGCGAAGAGCGACAACGCGGCGGTGAGCAGCTGACTACGACGTTCCTCGACGCTGAGTCGCCGGTAGGCGGGGGTGGGGGCGGCTGGTGTCATGACCGGCAGCGTAATCGGGGGGTCGGGGGGCTGCGTAGCGGACGCCTCCGGCGGTGCGGCGGGGGGCCTGCGGCTGCCTGTGGGGCTTCGGCGGGGGTGCGCGCCTTCGCCTGGGCGGTGGGGTGGGTCGGGGCCGGTGCGGCCGAGTGGGGCCGCCTGCTAGCGGGCGTCGACGTGCTGGAAGTCGACGGCGGTGATCCTGGCGGCCTTCGGGGTCAGCTCGGCCAGGCCCTGGCCCTCGAACACGTCGGTGATGAGGGCGCCCCTGGTGGCGCCGAGAGCGGACTGTTCGTCGTCGGGGACGAGATCCGCGATGGAGCGGTAGGACTCCTTCAGCAGTGATTCCTGCTTGTGGGCGGCCGGGAACAGGGCGAGGACGCCGCCGTCGGCGGTCCGCAGGGCGTACACGCTCGGGTCGGCCGGGGGCTTGGTGAAGAACTTCTGGGTGGCCTTGCCGTCGGCCGCGCCCTCGGTGCTGCTCCGCTGGTAGGTCTGCTTGGCGTTCTCGACCGGCTTCGTGGAGGTCAGGGCCCTGCCCTCCTTCGTGCCGCCGGTCTCGAGGAAGTCCTCGTAGGCGGCGCCGAGGTCGGCGGGGGCGAGCTTGCCGACCTCGGCGCCGGGGTCGACGGCCTCGGCGAGACCGTGATCGTCGACGGCGAGCTTCGGGAGGGGCTCGCCGCCATCGGCCCAGAGGGACAGCACCATCTTGTAGGTCCCGCCGACCTTGTCGAAGACCAGCAGCACGCTGTTCTTGCGGTCCACGCTGGACGTGGCCCGGACGGCGAACCAGGTCGCGGTGCCCTTCTTGGGGATCACGTACTCGCGGTCCTGGTAGGAGAAGGGCTCGGCGTAGGCCTTCTGCTCCTTCTTCGGCCAGGTCTCGAAGAGGGTGTAGACGGCCTTGTCCATCGCGTAGACCTGACCCGCCTCGACCGTCCCCAGGAGCTTCTCGTCCTGCGCGGCGTTGGCCTTGTTGTTGGCCTCCTCGTACTGGTCGGCGATCTTCTTGGCGGCGGCCTGGGTGACCACGCCCTGCGGGGTGTCGTCGGCGCCGGAGTCCGAGGCGGCCTGGCCGCCGCACGCGGTCAGGGCGAGAGCGGTCGTGACCCCGAGGGCGGCGACCTTGAGACGCGGCAGCGGTACGAGGCGGGTGGTGTGGGGGGACATGCGGTGGTGATCTCCTTGAGGGCGGCCACGGAGGGTGACGAGTTCAAGGAGGACAGTAGTCACCCTGCATGGACATGACCTAACCCGGGTTCGCTTTCGCGATGCGAGGGTGGCCGGATCGCGTTCTTGCCGGGGACTTGCCCCGGCTTCACCCTTTCAGGGTCAGTGGTGACCACAAGGGGGGAACGTGCCATTCGGCCGAGATGACAGGGAGCTCCTTCGCCGGATCAGCGACCAGCTCAGTCACGTCACAGCCGAACTCGCGGCCGTCAAACAGCAAGTGACGGACCAGCAACACACCATCGATCAGAGTCGGCAGGACGCCACAGCCGCCATCACTACCGGACTCGCGGAGGTCCGGGCCGTCGCCCGTGAGGCCCTGACCCGAACCAACGACATCGTCACCGGTCCCGTCGCGAACATCGGCAACGAACTCGTCGCCCTTCGCGGCTCCATCGCCCAGCTCGGAGATCAACTCCGCACGGCGGCCTCCCCGATGGCGGAGCCGGCCGCTCCGGAACCGGTACCGCCCTCGATCCCGGAGGAGGACAAGCGGCCCGAGCCGGTCGCCCGGCCGGAGCCGCGGATGCCGGACGACGACTCACTGAACCCCGAAACGCTTCGGGCGGCCGCCGGTATCTCAGCCGCCGTCCTTCACGCCCACCGCGATACCTGGGAGTTCCTGGTCAAGCACGCCGGGGCGGATCAGCACTTCCACATCCCCGGCGCCGTCAGCGAGACCCATGGCATCGTCATGGCCGGACTCTCCGGGCCCAGCCTCGTCGCCATTCTCACCAGCCTCGACGACGTGAGGCACGATGCCGAAGCCGGGCGTGGTACCCAGGCCATCGCCCACCATCTCCACCAGCGCATCGGCGACATCGTCGAGGAGATCGCCCGAGACCCTCACGTCGGTGGCGACTGCGACCCCGTGACCATCCGCATCGACGACCGGCTCAAGCCAGGGGGCGACGGGGAAGACGAGCGGCAGTGACACCGCGACGCCCCGCCCGGACTTACCGAGTGGGGCGTCCAGCCGGCCGTCCTTCTCACGCCAGCAACCCCGACGACCTCCACAACCGCCGCCCGACCCCCCGCAACACCCCGATGTCGTCGAGGAAGTCCGTCAACCGCTTCGACCCGTTCTGCATGACCTCGCGGCGATGCCCGCTCGCCCGCACCTGCGCGAGAGCCTCCCGCTTGTCCAGGCCGACGTTCGTGTAGACCTCGGGGTTCACGAACGCCACCGAGAACACCCGGGCGAACTCCCCGGAGGTGATGCGGGTGAACTCCTGGGACCACTTGGGGGCCGTCACCATCTGGCGGCGGAGTTCCTCGCGGGCGTAGCGCACGTGGCGGGCCTCCTCCACGACGTGGATACGGGTGACGCCGCGGATCAGGGTCTGGACACGCTCGTCGGGGAACGTCAGGCGCTGCATCCAGTCGAGGACCTCCTCGCCGAGCAGCGTGGCCGTGAAGGAACCGGGCGTGGTGGAGATGGTCTTGAAGAGGCGGCCCAGGTGCTGGTGCACGCGGCTGACCGGATACCAGGGCGTGCCGCCGTGGGATATCAGGCGGGCGAACATCTTGGAGTGCCGGCACTCGTCCTCGATCTCGGTGAGTGCGTAGCGCACGTGCGCGCTCGTGGCGGCCTTGTCGTAGATGTGCCGGACCAGCAGCTGCATGAGGATGATCTCGAACCAGATGCCGAGAGAGGCCAGCGCCGCCGCCTCGTGCTGGGAGAGGAGGATCCGCTGCTCCTCGCCCATCCGCTTCCAGAGCGGGGTGTCGTAGAGCGACACCAGCTCCGGCGGCCAGAACCACTTGCCCTCCTCGAAGGGCGCGTCCCAGTCCAACTCCTTGTCCGGGTCGAAGGAGTGCTTGGCGGAGGAGTCGAGCAGCCGCTGGGCCACCTGTTCCCGGTCCTTGAGCAGGCCCAGGGCATCGCGCAGGCCGTCGAGCGCGTCGGCTTCCGTCAGGGTCGTCATGGCTGCCCACCTCGTTGTGCACACGTCACTGTTCCCCTTATGAGACTGCCTGTCAGCAAGGCCGTCAATCCCCTGCGCGCCACTTCTGGTCAACGACCCGGCGGTCACTCGGCCGACGGGCGAATCGGCATATTCCCCTGGGTACGCCGGCTGTGCCAGGCAGACTCCGTCACATGGGAGCAACCCTGAGCGCCGCACGCGACTACGGGCTGGACGACGACTACGAGTGGCCTCGTCCGCCGCAGGGTGGCTGGACGGCGGACGACCTCGACGAGCTTCCCAACCTTCCTGCGCACACGGAGCTGATCGACGGGAGTCTTGTCTTCGTGAGTCCGCAGACCCCCTTCCACTCGCGTGCCGTCCGCTTGCTGGACAACGCCCTGCTGGACCAGGTGCCGGAGGAGCTCGACGTCATCCGGGAGATGACCGTCAAGCCGAATGAGCGCAATCGGCCGGAACCCGATGTCCTGGTGTTCCGCGCGGGTGCCGACACAGGTCCCAGGCAGACCTGGTACCGGCCTGAAGACGTCGTCATCGCCGTAGAGGTCGCCTCGGAGGACCGGGACCGTGAGGTCAAGCCGCGGAAGTACGCGCAGGCGGGGATTCCGCACTACTGGCGCGTCGAGGAGAACGAGGGGCTTTTGGTGGTCATGTCTACGAACTCGATCCCGCGACCCAGGCCTACGGCTTGACCGGCATCTTCCACGACAAGCTCGAGCTGACCGTCCCGTTCCCCGTCGACATCGACCTCACCGCCATCAACCGCCGCAGCTGACCGACTCGGCATCCGCTAGCGGGACTTGAGCACCGCCTCCATCACCGCCCGGGCGATCGGCGCCGCGTCGCCGCCCCCGCTGATGTCCCGGCGTTCCGCCTCCGCGTCCTCCACGACCACCGCGACCGCCACCCGCGGCGCCAGGTCGCGGTCGCCCTGGGCCCAGGAGATGAACCAGGCGTACGGCATGCCGGAGTTGCCGCGGCCGTGCTGGGCGGTGCCGGTCTTGCCGCCCACCTTGGCGCCGCGGATCGCGGCCCGGCGTCCGGTCCCCTTCTCGACCACCTCCCGCATCAGCGCGCGCAGCCGGACCGCGGTCGAGGGGTACATCGCCTGGCGGACCGCGCGCGGGCCGGCTGTCGCGAGGGTGCTGCCGCCCGGCCGAATCGTGCGCTCCACCAGGTACGGCTCCCGGACCTGACCGCCGTTCGCGACGGCCGCCGCGACCATCGCCATCTGGAGCGGTGTGGCGCGGGTGTTGTACTGGCCGATCGACGACAGGGCGAGCTGGGCCTGGTCGAGCGAGGTGTCGAAGGTGGACCGGGCCACCGGGAAGGGCATCCGCAGCGCCGGATTGTCGAAGCCGAAGGCGTGGGCCGTGGCCGTCATGTCCGTCACACCCACCTCCACGCCGAGCCTGGCGAACACCGTGTTGCAGGACAGGGTGAAGGCCTCGCGCACGGAGGCGTCCCGGCACCCCCGCGACGCGTTCGTCAGGCGGGTCCGCGTCCCGGGCAGGGTGTACGGGTCCGGGGAGTCCGTCGGCGTGTCGAGGTCCTCGACCACGCCGGCGTCCAGCGCGGCGGCCGCGGTGACGACCTTGAAGGTCGAACCCGGCGGATAGGTCTGCCGCACCGCCCGGTTGAGCATCGGGCGGTCCCGGTCGGCGTTCAGCCGCCGCCACGCTTCGGCCGCCGCCGACCCGTTCCCGGACAGCGGCTGGGGGTCGTAGGACGGGCGGGACACCAGGGCCAGGATCCGGCCGGTCGACGGTTCCAGCGCCGCGACCGCGCCCTTGAGTCCGGCGAGTCCCTGGTACGCCGCCCGTTGCGCGGCCGGGTCGAGGGTCGTGACGACGTCGCCGCCGGAGTTCCGTGCCCGCGTGAAGTCGTTCCACAGCGGGAACGGCGCGAGCATCGGGTTAGTGCCGGACAGGATGCCGTCCTCGGCCTTCTCCAGGAGCGTCGTTCCGTACAGCTGGGAGGCGAAACCGGTCACCGGCGCGTACAACGGGCCGTCCGTGTAGGTCCGTTCGTAGCGCAGGTGCTCGCGGGTGTCCTTCGAGCCGGTGACGGGCCGGCCGCCGACCAGGATGTCGCCGCGCGGCTCCTCGTAACGGGCGATGTCGGAGCGGCGGTTGGCGGGGTTGCGGTCGTACTCGGGGGCCTGGACGACCTGGACGCGGGCCGCGTTCAACAGCAACGCCGCCAGCAGCAGGGCGCAGAAGACGCCGGCGTGCCGGATGTGCCGCGTCACCGGGTGCCCGGCCCGTCGTGCTGACGGCGTGCCGAGTCGCTGACGCGGACCAGCAGGGCCACGATCGCCCAGTTGGTCACCACCGACGAGCCGCCCTGCGCCAGGAACGGCATCGCCATGCCGGTCAGCGGGATCAGGCCCGTCACCCCGCCCGCGATCACGAACACCTGGAGCGCCACGAGCGAGGCGAGGCCGACGGCGAGCAGCCGCCCGAAGGGCTCGCGCAGGGCGAGGCCGGCCCGGTAGCCGCGCTCCACCAGCAGGCCGTAGAGGAGGAAGATCGCGGACAGGCCCGCCAGGCCGAGTTCCTCGCCCGCCGTGGCCAGGATGAAATCCGACTTCACGGCGAAGCCGATGAGGACCGAGTGGCCGAGCCCGAGGCCGGTGCCGAGCATGCCGCCCTCCGCGAAGGCGAACAGGGACTGGGCGAGCTGGTTCGGCCCCTCGCCCGCCTCGATCGAAGCGAACGGGTGCAGCCACGTCTCGATCCTGCTGTGCACATGCGGCTCCAGCCGGCCGACGGCGACCGCGCCCAGCGCGGCCAGCAGCAGACCTACGGCGATCCAGCCGGTGCGGCCGGTGGCGACGTAGAGCAGCACGACGAACAGGCCGAAGAAGAGAAGGGAGGTGCCCAGGTCGCGCTCCAGGACCAGGACGCCGACGCTGACCAGCCAGACGGCGACGATCGGGCCGAGGACACGGCCGGTGGGCAGCTGGAGCTTCCAGACGCGGCGGCCGGTGTAGGCGAGGGCGCTGCGGTTCGCGGCCAGGTACGCGGCGAAGAACACCGCCAGCAGCACCTTCGCGAACTCGCCCGGCTGGATGGAGAACCCCGCGATCCGGATCCAGATGCGGGCGCCGTTCACCGCCGGGAACAGGATCGGCAGGGTGAGCAGCACGAGCGCGGCGACGACGCAGACGTATGTGTAGCGCTGGAGCACCCGGTGGTCCCGCAGCAGCAGGACGACCAGGATGAACAGCGCCACGCCGAGAGTCGACCAGATCAGTTGGGCCGGTGCCGCACGGTCGCCCGGGGTCTCCAGGTCGAGCCGGTAGATGAGCACCAGGCCGAGCCCGTTGAGCAGCACGCCGATGGGCAGGAGGAGCGGGTCGGCGTGCGGCGCCCGCAGGCGTACGGCCAGATGCGCCAGCAGCGCGAGCACGCCCAGCCCGGCGCCGTCGCCGGCGGCACCGGGCGGGAGGGTGCCGTGCTGGGCGAGGCCGACGGCGCAGTAGCCGTACACGGACAGCAGTACGGCCAGGACGATGAGGGCGAGTTCGATGCCCCGGCGCCGGGGGAGGCGGCGGACGGCGGGCGCGGGCGGGTCCGCCGTCGCCACGGTGATTCCGGCCTTGCTCATGTCCGGAACCTACCCAAACAGTGCGTCTTGTGTGCCTTTGGGTGACTGAATGTCAGCACCAGCGTGGCGCGGGACCGATGTTGTCGATGTAACGGGCCGCGCCCCAGGCCCAGGTGCCGTCCGTGAGGAGGTACCAGAGGGGGTTGCCCTTGACGGTCTCGCCGCCGGTCTTGCAGAAGATGCTGACGATGTCGCCCTTGTGGGCGTACCGGATGATCTGCGAGCCGCGGTTCGGTGTGCTGCGCAGCGCCAGCGTGTTCGCCGTGACGACGCCCTTGGAGAGGCGCGGGTCGTGGTGGTTTCCGTTGCCGCCGCTCGGGTCGTGGTGGCCGTGGTGGTTCCCGTTGCCGCCGCTCGGGTCCCAGTCGTCGTGCGCGGCGGCGGCGGGCGTGACGGCGGCCGCGGCGGCGAGGAGCCCGGCGGCGGTTGCTATGGCGAGGCGGGAGCGCAGAGACACGGGGGTTACCTCCATGCGGGGGCGAAGGTGCCGAAGCTGACCAATCGCCACATTAGGAACGCCCTCGGGGTCCCGCCCGTCACAGTGGGCCATAGGAGGTCGGACTACGGGACGCGTCCGGCGAGTGTCAGGGTCGCCACCGCTCCGCCGTCCGGGGCGTTGGCGAACTCCAGGCGCGCCCCCAGCACCTCGGCCTGGCCCAACGCGATGGTCAGCCCCAGCCCGTGCCCCTTGGCCCCGCCCTCCGTACGGAACCGCTGCGGTCCGTGCGCCAGCAGATACTCAGGAAAACCGTCCCCGTGGTCCCGAACGGTGACCACCGGCCCGTCCACGGTCAGTACGACCGGCCCCCGCCCGTGCTTGTGCGCGTTCGCCACGAGATTCCCCAGCACCCGCTCCAGCCGCCGCCGGTCCGTCTCCACGGCCACATCCCGTACGACCCTGACCTCCGTGTCGCTCCCGGCGCCCCGCACCACCCGCTCGGCCAGCGGCCCCAACCGCTCGGTGTCCAGCTCCAGCCGCTCCCGGCCGGTGTCCAGCCGGGAGATCTCCAGCAGGTCCTCGGTGAGGGTGCGCAGCGCCGCCACCCGGTCCCGCACCAGCTCGGTCGGACGGCCGGGCGGCAGCAGTTCCGCCGCCGCGTGCAGCCCGGTCAGCGGGGTGCGCAGCTCGTGCGCCACATCCGCGGTGAACCGCTGCTCGGCGAGCAGCTTGCCCTGCAACGACGACGCCATGGAGTCCAGCGCGGCGGCGACCGCGGCCACCTCGTCCTGCGGGCGCGCCGGGTCCTTCGTCCGCGGGTCCGTACGGGGGTCGTTCACGCGCGCGTCCAGGTCGCCCGCGCTGATCCGCCGGGCCACCAGCGCCGTGGTGTGCAGCCGCCGCGTCACCCGCGTCACCGCGAACGCGCCGACCAGCAGCGTCGCCCCGATCGCCAGCCCCGAGGACCACAGGATCGCCCGGTCCAGGCCCTGGATGGTGCCGGCCTGCTGCGAGTAGTCGACCGCCACGGCCAGGGCCCGGTCGCCGTCGGCGGGCCCGGCCGCCCACATCATGGGGCGCCCCGCGAAGTCGGCCACCATCGTGCCGCGCTCCCCGGCCACCGCCAGCTCCCGCAGCGGCCGGGGCAGCCCCGCGGGATCCACCCCGGCGCCCCGCCTGAGCGAGTCCCCGGCCTCGTACCGCTCCGTCGCCTGCGTCAGCCGCTGCAACGCCTGGTCGCGGGCCTGGCCGACGGTCTGGTTCGTCACCTGCACGTGCACCAGGACGCCGAGCAGAGCGGCCAGCCCGCAGCACATCACGGTGATGAAGGCGGCGGCCTTCGCGGCGAGCGTCCCGGACCACTGGGGGAGCGTGGGTCTCATCCGGTGCTCGCCGAGGGGGAGACAGAGGGCGCGGCGGAGGGGTGCCGGGAGTGCTGCCGCGGGCCGGTGCGCAGCATCTCGTCCTGGGTGAGGAGCATGGCCCGCTGGTCCGGGTCCCAGGTCCACTGGAGGCGGTACTCGTAGCCCGCGACCTCGGAGGGCGAGCGGATGACGAGGGAACGCCCGGCCAGCTCGACGCCGCTCAGCGCGTCCTCCCAGGCCATCACCCGCACGAGCCGGTGCTTCTCGACGGTGTAGACGCGCACCGCTGTGGTCCTGCCGGGCAGCAGTTGGAAGCCCAGCGTCAGATCGTCGTGCCCGTCGCCGGTCAGGTCCCGGTAGTACGGCCTGAGGACCGGGCAGCGTCCGTGTTCCGGGCCCTGGCCGCAGTCGGCCATCCGGCGGTTGGTTTCGCGGTAGGGCGCCTTGTCGCCGTCGTAGTCGCCCGGGCTCGCGGCGATCTCGGCCCGGACGACCCCGACCGGGTCCACCCGGCGGATGTCGTCGCCGGGGACCTTGACGCCCTTGACCACCTCGGTGTTCACCTCGCCGATCGCGAAGGCCGGACTGGACGCCGGCGTCAGCTCCGGCCAGAGCCGGGCGGGCCCGACCGCGGTCGGCGTCGCACCGGCACCCTCCAGCCCACCGGCGTCCCCGCAGCCGACGGCGGTCGCCAGCAGGAGAGCGACGACGGCGACGTGACGGGCGAACTCTCCGGGTTTCCGGCGGCGGCTTCCGATGCGGCCGGAACGGCTGTCAGAGCGGCCGAAAGAGCCGTCGGGGCAGTCGGCAGGGCCGTCCGAGTGGCCTAGAAGGCCGTCCGAACGGCCGGAAAGGTCATCGGGGTGGCCGGAAGGGCTGTCGACACGGCGGCTGACGGGCACTGCACTCCTGCGGGTCGAGGGCGATCACACGGCTCGGACCGACCGTCGGCCCCGTACACCTTATTCGTATGGAAGTCCTATTTGCGCGCGAGGGAGTCCGTGTGCCGCCCTACTCGGTGAGCTCCTCCAGCAGCCGGGCCGTCGCCAGCCCGGCCCGCAGGTACTCGACGAACAGATCGTTGTGCAGCGCCCAGGGCGAACGGCGCTCCCGGATCAGCCGGATCGCCGAGTCGGCCGAGTCTCCCCGCCGCATCAGCGCGTGCGCGACGACGAGGCCGGAGCGGTTGTACCCGTGGTAACAGCGGACGAGCAGCTTGCGGCCCTCGTCCAGCGCCTCGCACGCGGCCTCGGCCAGCCGGATCACGCCGGCGAGCTGCGTCCCGTCGAGCGGCCCGTCGGGGATGGGCCAGACGTGGTGCGGGACGTCCGGATCGGGCCCGTGCCCCGGCAGTCGCAGCAGCGTCTGCACGAGGTCGAACTCGTCCCGTACGACGGCGAACTCCTGATGGCCCAAGGCGCCGGTGTACTCATGGCCGCCCATCCACAACCCGGGGACGACCTCGCTCCAGGGGCTCTCCGGAGCCGGCACATCGGGTTTCCTGCGGGTACGCAACGGCACCTCCCCGGCATCACCGCCCAACTCCTCTCAAAGGTAACCGGGTTCTTGCCCCCGCAGCACCCCGCCTGTTCCCATGGACTGGGGTGATGGTGCATGGACGGACTGCGCGTCATACCGACCTGGCGGCACGGTCAGGAGCGGCTGTACGTCTGCCTCCCGGACGGCAGGAACATCGCCTGGTACGACCGAGAGGCGGGCCGGGTCAACCTGCTGGGCGAGGACCGCGAGGACGACGTGCTCCGGGCTCTCGGGCCCTTCATCACCGGCCCGGTGACGGTGGGGCCGCCCGTGGTTCCGACCCCCGCCGAGCTCGCCCGTCTGACCCTGCACCCCGACGACGACCTGGCCCCCAACCGCCCCGGTGAGGCCCTCCTCGTGGCCCTCGACCGGGACCCCGGCCCGCCCCGCCGGCTGCGCCCCGACCCGCGCCGCCGGGCCCTGGAGGCGGAGCAGGCGGTCGGGGACGCCCTGGACCGCCTGGACCGCGCCGGCTGGCACGCCGTGCACTCCGTCCCGCTTCCAGGGGGCAGTCGCATCCACCACCTGCTGATCGGCCCCGGCGGACTGTTCGCCCTGTACGCCCTGTACGCGCGCAAGCAGCGGGTGACGGTCGCCGACCCCATGGTCACCCTGGGCCGCCGCGAACCGACCGCCCTGCTCCGCCGTGTCCGCGCCGACGCCGACCGCGCCTCCTACGCCCTGACGGCGGAGGTCCGCCCCGTCCTCGCCCTGGTCGGCCCGACGGTCGTGTCGGTCCCGGCCGCGCCGCGCGAGGTCCGCGTCCTCACGGACCTGGATGTCCAGACCCTGGCCCGCCACGGCGGCGTCCTGAAGCCGGCGGACGTCGAGGCCCTGCACGCGATGGCACGGGACCGGAACACGTGGACGCGGGTGTGAGGGCGGGCCGTCGAGGCCTTGGCTGAGGCCGTGCCGTCCAGCCCCTGGCTGAGCGCGCGCCCTCAAGCCCTTCGCCGCTGAGCGAGCGCGTGCCGTCAGTCCGTGGCTAGGGCAGTCGGCCCGCCCTGTCCGCGTCGAGGAGCGGGGCGAGCAGATCGCCGTAGTCCTGCACCCGAGGTGCGATGTCGGTCGCGTGGAAGTCCAGGCGCCCGGGCGAGCCGCACTCCTCGACCTCCTCCCAGGTCACGGGCGCCGAGACGGTCGGCTCGGGGCGGGCCCGGAGGGTGTAGGGGGTCGCCGTGGTCTTGCGCGCGGCGTTCTGGCTC
Source organism: Streptomyces sp. DG1A-41 (assembly GCF_037055355.1). GTDB lineage: Bacteria > Actinomycetota > Actinomycetes > Streptomycetales > Streptomycetaceae > Streptomyces. The sequence goes on from NZ_CP146350.1 coordinate 6,213,038, forward strand.
CAGTCGACGAAGACCTTCCCGGGACGCAGGTTCCTGGTCATCCGGTGCAGCGCGAGCCGGGGCATGGCCTTCTCCGCCTCGACGGCCAGCTCCTTGGCGTACTCGGACACCCGCTCGGAGGACGCCCCGCGCACCGCGGCGAGCAGATGCAGCCCTTTGGACCCGGAGGTCTTGGCGTAGGCCTCGATGCCGTCCGCCGCGAGCCGTTCCCGCAGCCACAGCGCCACCTCGCAGCACTGCACGATGCTCGCGGGCGCTCCCGGATCCAGGTCGAAGACGATGCGGTCGGCCTCGTCGGGCGAGTCGACGAGCCACTGGTGGGTGTGGAACTCCGCGACGAGGTTGGCCGCCCACATCAGGCTCGGCAGGTCCTGCACCAGGACCATCCGCGAGGGCCCCTCCACCCGCGGCACCTCGGCGGTGGTGACCCAGTCGGGCGTACCCGGCGGGACGTTCTTCGTGAAGAACACCTGCCCGTCCGGACCGTCCGGATACCGCAGGAAGGACACCGCCCGGTCGCGCAGATGGGGCAGCAGGATCTCGGCGACGGTCGCGTAGTAGTGCAGGACCTCGCCCTTGGTGAAGCCGGTGGCGGGATACAGCACCTTCTCCAGATTGCTGAGCGGGAGCCGTCGTCCCTCCACCTCTGTGATAGGCGCCATACGATAAGAATTCCACGCGAATCATGACAAACACTCTCGAGAGTGACCGGAAGGGTGCTGCACGTGAGATCCATATGGAACGGCGCCATCTCCTTCGGCCTGGTCAGCATTCCGATCAAGCTGGTGAACGCCACCGAGAGCCACTCGATCTCCTTCCGCCAGATCCACACCGAGGACGGCGGCCGCATCCGCTACCGCAAGTTCTGCGAGCTGGAGGACCGCGAGGTCACCCAGGGGGAGATCGGCAAGGGCTACGAGGACGCGGATGGCTCGATCATCCCGATCACCGACGAGGACCTGTCCAGCCTGCCGATCCCGACGGCCAAGACGATCGAGATCGTCGCCTTCGTCCCGGCCGACCGGATCGATCCGCTCCAGATGGACGCGGCGTACTACCTCCAGGCGAGCGGCGCCCCGGCGGCGAAGCCGTACACCCTGCTGCGGGAGGCGCTCAAGCGCAGCAACAAGGTGGCGATCGCCAAGTTCGCCCTGCGCGGCCGGGAACGCCTGGGCATGCTCCGGGTGGTCGGCGACGCCATCGCCATGCACGGCCTGCTGTGGCCGGACGAGGTCCGCGCCCCCGAGGGCGTGGCGCCCGACACGAACGTCACGGTCCGGGACAAGGAGCTGGACCTGGCCGACGCCCTGATGGAGACCCTGGGCGAGGTCGACCTGGCGGACCTGCGCGACGAGTACCGCGAGGCGGTGGAGGAGGTCATCGCCGCGAAGGCCGCCGGCGAGGCCCTGCCCCAGGCCCCCGAGCCGGCCGCGGGCGGCAAGGTCCTCGACCTCATGGCCGCCTTGGAGAACAGTGTCCGCGCGGCACGCGAGTCCCGGGGCGAGGAGGCCGGCGAGCATGCCGAGGTCAAGTCGCTCCCGCAGCGCAAGACGGCCCGCGCGGCGCCCAAGGAGACCGGGGGCAAGAAGTCGGCGTCCACCGCGAAGAAGACGGCGGCCAAGAAGACCACGGCATCCGCGAAGAAGTCGACCGCGAAGTCCGGCCAGGGCGCGAAGAAGACCGCGTCGAAGAGCACCGCGAAGAAGACGCCCGCGAAGAAGTCGGCCTCCCGCAAGCGCTCAGCCTGAACCGCGGCCTCCTTCGCCGCACCGGCCGGCGAGTCCGGAAGCCCGCCGGCCGCCGCACCGCTCACGGCGCGTACGTGATGTCCGGCCGGGGCGGCCCGGCCATGCCCGCTCCGAGGAAGTAGTCGACGTGGTGGGACTGCATGTAGCCCTTGAACGTCATGGCGTTCCGGTAGGCGGGGTTGTGGGCCAGGGTGTACAGCCGGTGGGCCGTCGGCTGGTTCGTCGTGAAGACGATCAGCTCGTCGTAGGACGCGTTGGTGTACACGGCCTCCTCGCGCCAGTCGCCGAAGAGGTCGCCGACGAGGGTGGGACCGCCCTGGGCGGCCTTGACCGCGCCGTGGTTCCAGGTGCTGACCAGCCGGGGCAGGCTGCCGCTCGGCGTCGGACGGGCCGGGTCCCACTTCTCGATCTTGCCGTCGTTGAGCAGTTCCATGGTGAGGTCCCCGTCCCACCACAGGCCCAGCTGCGGCCAGGGACGCAGTGAGGTGTCCGGCTCGGCGAGCCGGTTGGTGGCCGCGTTGTAGAGGCCGGAGAAGGACCAGACCTCCATGCCGGTCAAGCGCGGGTCGACGTCACCCGCCATGCCGCGTCCGACGTCGGCCGGACCACCGCCGTGCCGCCAGATCACGTTGCCGTTCGCGGCGTCGTAGTAGTACTCGAGCAGACCGCTCGGGTTGTTCTGCTGCACGCCGTAGCCCTCCAGGCCCGGGCGGCTCGGGTCCATGTCGGCGATGTGGAAGCGGTCGCCGTGGACGATGCCCTTCGGCCCCATCGAGTAGCGCAGCGAGCCGTTGCCGCCCAGCACGAACCCGATCTCGGCGACCTCGTCCGTTCCGTCGCCGTCGACGTCGACGGCGCGCGTGTTGTGCCCGTCGGGCGCGTCCTGGCCGCCGCGCTGCCACGTCCACTGGCGGTCCAGCGAGTCGCCGTCGAACTTCCAGGCGCCCATCATCAGGTTGAAGGCCCCGTTGCCCTGCCGGTTCTTCATGTAGGCGACCAGGCTCGGCGTGGTGCCGTTGAGATACGCCACTCCGAGGCGCGCGGCCATCGGGCCGTCCGCGAGATACGTCGTGGGTACGGCGGACCAGTTGCGGAGTGCTCCGGTCCGGCCGTCGAGCACGGCCATGAACTGCCGCGCGTCGTTCTCGTGCGTCCAGGTCGTCCCGTCGCCGAACCGGACCCCGTCGGCGATCCGCAGGGCGACCTCCGCACGGCCGTCGCTGTCGAAGTCGTAGACCGTGACGCCGTCCCAGTGGCCGACGTCGATCGCGGACGATCCCGGCTCGATGTTGTCCTGGTTCCGGCTGTTCGGGCCCAGGTCGACCTGCCAGAGGAAGTCGCCGTCACCGGTGTACGCCTCCAGCTTCTGCGGGGAGGTCTGCCGGTCGACGACATAGTCGTATTCGCCGTCGCCGTCGAGGTCGCCGACCCAGACGAACTTCACCGCACCGCCGGGCCGTAACGGCACGCGCACCACGGGCTCCACGGCATGGCCGGCCGACAGCGTGAAGGCGTCGCTGGGCGCCTGCTCCCGGCCGCCGACGACCGGGGCCACGCGGTAGCTGTTGGAGCGCGTGAGATCGGCCGTGGAGTCGGTGTAGTTCGTCCCGCCGGTCAGCACACCGGAGTTGAGCTTCACGTACGCGCCACCGGCCGTGGACCGGTACACGTTGAACCCGATGCCCTCCGGGTCGAGCCCCAGCAGCCGCCAGGAGACCAGGACCTGGGTGCTGCTGGAGCGCACGGCCACGACGCCGCGGCCGAGGTTCTCCATCACGCGCACGGCCTTCACCGTCGGGGCGGGGCTCGACGCGGCGACGGTGAGTGTGGCGCAGACGGCCAGGACTGTGGCGGTGATCCTCATGCGCATGACAAGTCCGTCTCCTTCGGGTTGACCGCGTCGATCGAGGGCCGGAAGCCCCGGCGGTTAAACCGTTTTCACAGCTGCGATGGAAGCACCGCGCTGAGTACCCGTCAATACTGGCGGAGCGACGCGACGGCCGACCGGAAACGCTTGCAGGCGGCGGGAATCCGTGGACGCTCAGTGGTGCTCGGAGACGAGTACCGCGCGAGTTCCGGGCTCCAGTGCCTGAAAGACGTGCGGGACATCGGCCGGATAGCAGATGTAGTCGCCCGGGGAGAGTTCCACCGGCTCGTCGGCGATGCCCACCAGCGCCCGGCCCGCGCTGATCACGACGTGCTCGACGACTCCGGGCGGGTGCGGCGCCGAGGAGCGCTGCGGCCCGGGCTCGGCGGCGACGCTGTAGACGTCCCGTCGGGCTCCGGGCGGGGAGGCGGCGAGAAGCGTGGCCCGGTATTCGCTCTGCTCGGACCCGACGGCGGGCCCTTCTCCCGCCCGGATCACCTGCACCGGCGGCCGCGACACGGCCACAAGCCGCGAGAAGGGGATCTCCAGGGCCACGCAGAGCGCCCACAGCGTCTCCAGGCTCGGATTCCCGGTGCCCGACTCCAGCTGGGAGAGCGTGGACTTGGCGAGCCCGGCCCGGCGCGCGACCTCGGTGAGGGACAGCCCGGCCCGGACGCGTTCCGTCCGCAGTGAGGCGGCGATCGCGTCGATCGGTGGCTTGGGGGCGGGGCCGGCGTCGGACATGAGGTGTTTGCTCCAGCGGTCGCTTGTTCGTCTTGACGAACATCATAGCTGGTGTTCAGTATAAAAATCATGCGTTCGTTCTGGAGGACTCGGGCTGGCCGAACACCGGATGGTGGAGCACCAGATGGTGGAGCACCGGACGGTGGAGCACCAGATGGTGGAGCACCGGACGGTGGAGCACCAGATGGTGGAGCACCGGACGGTGGAGCACCAGATGGTCGAGTACCGGATGGCCGAGCACGCGATGGTCGAGCACCGGGTGGTCCGCTGCTCCGCGACATCGCGCTGGTCTGCCTGGCGGTAGGGGTGGTCGGCCTGTCGTACGGTGCCGTCGCGGTCACATCCGGGTTCGCCTGGTGGTTCCCGGTCGTGATGGGGGTGCTCGTCCTCGCCGCCTCGTCCGAGTTCCTGTTCGTCGGGATCATCGCCGCCGGGGGCAGCCCGATCGCCGCGCTGCTGGCCGGGCTGCTCGTCAACGCGCGCCATCTGCCGTTCGGCCTGGCGGTACCCGACGTCCTCGGGCGGGGCTGGCGCGCAGTGCTCGGCACGCATCTCATGAACGACGAGACGGTCGTCTTCGCCCTCGCCCAGGACGAGCCGGAGCGCAAGCGGGCCGCGTACTGGCTCTGCGGCCTGGGCATCCTGATCTGCTGGCCCGCAGGCGCCGCGCTGGGCGCACTGCTCGGCAGCGTCGTGCGGGACACCGATGCCCTCGGCCTGGACGCCATGTTCCCCGCGGTGATACTGGCGCTGATCCTGCCCGCGCTGAAGGACAGGCCCCTGCGGCGCACGGCACTGGCCGCCGCGGGCCTGGCCCTGACCGTCACCCCGTTCCTGCCGGCGGGCCTGCCGGTCCTGCTGGCCCTGGCCGCCCTGCCCCTGTTCGTCGTCGGGGCGAGGAAAGGGGCCGCGCGATGAGCGACGACGCTCCCATACCGCTGCCGGTGGCGATGCTCGCCCTGGCGGCCGGCACCTTCCTGCTCCGTCTCTCCGGACCAGCCCTGCGTGCCAGGTTCACTTTCCCGGAGCGCGCCGAAAAGCTGCTGGAGGTCTCGGCGGTCCTCCTGCTCGCCGCCCTGGCGGCCACGTCCGCCCTCACCGAGGACCACGCCTTCACCGGCCCCGCCCGACCGCTCGGGGTCCTGACCGGCGGAGTGCTCGCCTGGCGCAGGGCCCCGTTCCTCGTCGTCGTACTGGCGTCGGCGACCACGACGGCACTGCTGCGACTGGCGGGGGTTCCGTGACACCACCGGTGGCTCAAGAGCCGCCTGACGGACATGCCACGCTCATGCCCCCGCCCCGCCGGGTCCCGAGGCCTCAGGCCACGCGCCGCCCCTCCGGCTTGGATTCGCCCTCTTCTTCCTCCTCCTCGTCCGGCAGGTGGACATCGTCGACGGCGATGTTGACCTCGACGACCTCCAGCCCGGTCATCCGCTCCACCGCGTTGATGACGTTGGTCCGGATGTCCGCGGCGGTGTCGGCGATGGCGGCGCCGTACTCGACGACCACGTCGAGATCGACGGCGGCCTGACGCTCACCGACCTCCACCTTCACGCCCTGGGTGACCCCAGTGCCCCCGCCGGGCACGCGCTGGCGCACGGCCCCGAAGGCCCTGGTCATCCCTCCGCCGAGGTTGTGCACCTCCGGGATCTCCCGGGCCGCCATGCCCGCGATCTTCGCCACGACCACGTCCGCGATCGCGGTGCTTCCCCGTGCCTCCGGGGAGCGGTGCTGTCTCCCTTGCGACCCTGCGGGGCCGGGCCCCCGTCCTGCCTTTCCGTCCCGGTAGCGGTGTTTCTGCGCTGTGTGGTCTCCGTCATGACCGTCACCTCGATGATCGGTGCGGGGTATGAGCAGCGTCGTTCCTATCTACCGTAGAACAACGGTGCGTATGGGGCGAAAGTGCTGAAACCTCCCGGCGGACGCTCACCGCAACAGGCGGTCGACCTGGCGCTGGAGGACGGCCGACGCCGACTCCGGGGAGTGATGCCCCGCGAGGACGTGGACGGTGAGGCCGTCGGCCACGGCGAGGAGCGTGTGTGCCTCCTGGGCGGCGTCGAGGTGCTGCGGGATCTCCTGGGTGTCCTGGCCGTAGCGGATGATCCACACGATGAGGTCGTGGAGCTTGCCGTACGTCTCGAGCAGGACGGCGGCGAGCCTCTCGCTGGCGGGAGCATGACTGACGAAGGCCAGCCACACGCGCGCCTGGGTCCTCGACCCCTCGTCCAGCAGGGCGAGTTCGGCCAGCGTGTGCGACAGCAGGGTGGAGGCGGCCTGTGGGGTGGAGGTCGCGGCGATGCGCTGGTTGGCGCGCTCGCTGACGCGTTGTGAGATGTGCTCCAGCGCGAAGAGCAGCATGTCCTCCTTGCTGCGGAAGCATCGCTGCACGGCACCCATGGACACATCCGCCTCGGCGGCGACGTCCCGGAGGCTGACGGCCTCCATCCCGGAACGCGCGATCAGAGCGCACACCGCCTCCGCGATCCGCAGCCGCCGCTCCTCGTAGTCCACCTGCTTGGGCACGCGCCGCTCCTCGCTCGCTCTCCCGGTTCCGATGCACTTGCATCATATCCGCCGGCCCTGCACGATGTGATGCGACCGCATCGAAAAGAACCGCCGGAGGGGACCCCGCCATGCCAAAACAGCAGCTCAAGAATTCGGACACCCACTCAGGCCAGGGCCTGCTCTGGCTGTTCGGCGCCCTCCTGGTCATCCAGGGCTTCGGCTCCGCCATCACAGAGGCCGGCTGGAACACGAGCTTCGGCGTCGCAGGCCTCCTGCGGGCAGCCCACGTCCCCGAATGGGGCGCCCTCCTGGTCGGCTGCGCGGGCACGGCCTTGCTGGCGACGGCGGCACGCCGCCACTGCACGAAGAGCCGGGCTCGTCGACGTCCTTGAGCGGTCCGACGAGCGCCGCCGTCTGCCGCACGGATGACCTCGGTCCTCGAAGTAGCGGTTATGGCGGGTTGGGAATCACCGGTTACCGGATCGGAGGGAGAGTCACGGAGGAGATGTTCAGTGCGGCGCCGTGGAACGGTGCGTTCGGCACGGCGCCGTACCGGACTCGGCGGCCGCAGTCGAGATCGACGAGTCCTGGCGGCACCTCGAGACCGCGGGCATGCTGGGCGCCTGGGCGGTGCTCGGCCTGCTCGTGGCGCCGGTCGTGCTGCGGCGAAGGGCACACCGGGAGTCCGGCTCGGGCGCAGCGGCGCCAACGACCCGCCGGGTTCAGTGTCCCGGTCGGACGCCGAGGAGCCGGTGCAGTGCGCGGCGGGCGCGGTCGGGGGCGGAGTGGTCGTGCTGGAGCTGGAGGAAGTGGTTGAGGGCCAGCATGATGCCGGCCAGCTCGTAGACCAACTGGTCGGCGTCCGTGTCCGGTGGCAGGTCTCCGGCGGCGACCGCGGTCCGGACCTGGACGCGCAGGTCGCGCTGCCACACCGCGTTCATGCCGGCGACGGCATCGCGCACCGGCCCGCTCCGCCCGTCGAACTCCGCCGACGCCGCGGTGAAGAAGCAGCCGCCCGGCAGCACGTCCCGCTCCAGATACGACACCCACGCCTCGCACAGGGCGCGCAGACGCGGCAGCCCGGGCGGCGCCTCGCCCACGCGCTGCGGCACCTCCCGTGCGAACAACTCCGCCGCGGCGTCGACCACCGCGAGCTGGAGGCTCTCCTTCGTGCCGAAGTGGCCGAGCACGCCGGCCTTGCTCATCCCCAGCTCGGTCGCGAGTCGGCCGATCGTCAGCCCCTCCAGCCCTTCCACCGAGGCGATCGCCACACTGCGGTCGACGATGCGCTGCCGGGTGCGGCGCGCCTCGACGACGGAATTCCGGGGGCTCATGGGAGCCAATGTTAGTCGCACATCACCCTTTAGCTTCCGAACGATCGGTTGTTATATTGCCCCCGGCCTGCCGGACCTGCCGTGCAGCCTGACCGAGCGGAGAGCCCTCTTGCCTGGATCTCGTATTGCCGCCCTGGGCCACCACCAGCCGTCCCGCGTCCTGACCAACGCCGATCTGGAAAACCTCGTGGAGACGAGTGATTCCTGGATCCGGCAGCGCACCGGGATCGCCACCCGCCGGATCGCGGAGGAGGCGGAGTCCGTCATCGATCTGGCCGCCGCGGCAGCTGCCAAGGCCCTCGCCGCCTCCGGCCTGGAGCCGTCCGAGATCGGCCTGGTCACCGTCGCGACCTGCTCGGCCATCGACCGTTGCCCTTCCATCGCCGCCCAGGTCGCCGCCCGCCTCGGCGTGCCGTCCGCGGTCTGCTTCGACCTCAACAACGGCTGCGCCGGCTTCTGCACCGCCCTCGCCTGCGCGGATCACTCGGTACGGGCCGGGGCCGCCCGGCACGCTCTCGTCATCGGCGCCGAGAAGATGTCCGACGTCACGGACTGGACCGACCGCGGCACCTGCGTCCTGCTGGGCGACGGTGCCGGCGCCGCCGTGATCAGCGAGACGGAACGGGAGGGCGCCGGGATAGGACCGGTCACCTGGGGCTCCGATCCGACGCGGGGGCATGCGGTGCGGCTGGTGGACTCCTGGCGGCCGCGATTCGCCCAGGAGGGACAGGCCGTCTTCCGCTGGGTTACCGGCGAACTGCCCGCCGTGGCCCGGGAAGCGTGCCACCGGGCCGGGATCGCCACCGCCGACCTCGCCGGCGTGGTCACCCACCAGGCGAACCTGCGCATCATCGAGTCGCTCACCCGGCAGGTCGGGCTGCGGGACGACGTCGTGATCGCCCGGGACGTCGTCGACTCCGGCAACACCTCCGCCGCATCCGTCCCCCTCGCGCTGTCCAAGCTGGTCGAACGCGGCGAACTGCCCTCCGGCGCCCCCGTGCTGCTCTTCGCGTTCGGCGGCGGCCTCTCCTGGGCCGGCCAAGTCGTCACCTGCCCATGAGGGGACGGCCGATGCTCTACTCCCTCACCCGGCTTCTGCTCGCCCCGCTGGTACGGATGGTCTACCGGCCCGTTGTCCGCGGCCGGAGCAATGTCCCACGGCGTGGTCCGGTCATCTTCGCCAGCAACCACCTGTCGTTCGTCGACAGCATCGTCATCGCGCTCCTGGCACCCCGCCCGGTCCACTTCCTGGCCAAGGACACGTACTTCACCGGCCCGGGTCTCCAAGGCACCCTCACGCGCTGCTTCTTCGCCGCCTTCGGCAGCGTTCCCGTCGACCGCAGCGGCCACCGCAGTGCGCAGGCGGCGTTGGGGGCAGCCGAACGGATTCTGGCCGGCGGCCATGCCTTCGGCATCTATCCGGAGGGAACACGCTCACTGGACGGCCGGCTCTACCGCGGACGGACCGGCGTCGCCTGGCTGGCCCTGGCGACCGGCGCTCCCGTCGTGCCGGTGGCGCTGACCGGCACCGACCGACTCCAGCCCGTCGGCCGGCGACTGCCCCGCTACCACCGCATCACCCTGGAGTTCGGCAGTCCGCTGCACTACGCCGCACTCCATGAAGGCGTACGCCCTGCCCATGCCCGTCGGGCCGTCACCGACGAGATCATCAGGGCGATCGGCGAGCTCTCCGGGCAGGAGCGTTGCCAGACCTACGCGACGGTGCCGACCGAACGCACCGCCTCGGTGTGTTCCTTGACGAAGGAGGACTGGTCGTCGATGCCCGCCGCCGACTGAATGAGTACCCGTACTCATGCCTGAGCGCGCCCCCCGGTCCACCGTGGAGTTCACCGACCCGGACCGACCGAAGGAACCTCCGATGGTGAATGCCTCCCGTCCACGCCGCCTCCCGCGCCTGCGGCGGCTCCTGACGCTCGCCACGGACAACTGGCTCGCCCGGGGCTATCTGGCTGTCGTCGCCGCCTCCGTCCTGGTCATGCTCGTCTTCCCGGACAGCGGCTTCGCCCCGAGCCCCCTGATGCTCACCGCACCCCTCTCCTTCCTGAGCGTGATCTTCCCCTTCGGTCCCGGCACCGGGGGTGGCGGGCCGGTCGAGGTGCTCGCCATCGGCTTCTGGGCCGTATGGCTCCTCCTGTGCGCCCTGGTGAACGCCGCCGTCCTCGGTGCCGTCGCAGCGAGGCCCGCGACCGCCGTATCGCCCGGCGCCGGTGAGCCTCTCCCGCGTATCCCGGACCCGTCCGAGAAGGAGGGGACGGACACGGCGCGTTCCGAGCGCCCCCGCCTGCAAAGAACTCGGGCCCTGCTGGCGCCCGCGGTGGACAACTGGCTCGCGCGGGGGTATCTCGCCGTGGTCGCGGCTGCCTTGGGGTTCTTCCTGTGTGCCGCATTCGTGATGCAGGACCCGGGGTTCGCCGGGATCTGGCCGCTCATGGCCACGGCGCCGCTCAGCATCCTCGCCATCGCGGTGGCGGTACCCGCCGAGTGGGCCTCCTCACTCTCCTGGCTGAGCCCGTTGGTCTTCTCCGCGGGTGCGGCCCTGTCCGGGCTGTGCAACGCCGTGCTGCTCGGCCTGCTCGCACGCAGGCTTCGGACGCGGGAACAGCGCCCGGTCACCTGAAGGAGGCGCCGGACCAGCCGGCCGGACCGCTGAGCGTGGGCGGAGGCCACACGGAAGCAGATGCTCGCCGACGGCCGGCCAAGCCGGGCGCGCACGTTCCGCTCGTGGGCGCAGGAGCACGCGGCCGAACACAGAAACCCTGACCCGTATGCCGACAGGTCAGGGTCTTGATCCGAAGTGCCCCCGCCAGGATTCGGACCTGCGCACACGGCTCCGGAGGACGAACCATTCCCAGTCGTTCCCGCAGGTCAGAGCGTTCTCTGATGTCGCGTCGGCACTGCGGCCCCGTGCATGCCTCGCGATGGTGAAATGTGCGGTTTATCTGAATTTGAGCGTCAGGCCTTGATGACGGTGGCGTGCGCTCCGCACAGGGCCCTGAGATCTTCCGGGTCCGAGGTGAGCACGGTGACTAACCCCGGGGCTGCGAGGGCGGTCGCGCTGAGCATGACGTCGACGGCGTGCTTGTGGCCGTGCAGGCCGGTATCGGTGAGCAGGGCGGCGGCGTGGCGCGCGAGTGCGTCGGTGACCGGCTCCACGATGAGGCGGGACAGTGTCCACTCCAGGGCCGGGCGGTTGATGCGCGGGTGGACGCCGTCGACAGAGGTGAGCGCCGGGTCAGACCTGATCGCGGTGACCGGTCCGGCGCACAGCGCTGCCTCGGCACAGCGGTCAGGGCCGTGCCACGTCCTTGTGGGTCGCGGCCAGGTAGCCGACGAGGCCGAGGATCGCGACCGTCCAGCACAGTGTGACGGGCCCCAGGCCCAGCCCGAGGCCGCCGCGTCCGGTGGAGACCGCCATCCAGTCGGCGAAGGAGGCGCCGAGCGGCCGGGTCACCACGTAGGCGGACCAGAAGGCGGCGATGGCGCTGAGCCCCAGCCGCCGGTGGGCGACGACCGGGACGGCGATCACCACGGCGAACATGACGCCCGAACCGAGGTATCCCAGACCGGCGTTATTCGCGGTCAGGTCGCCCGCAGCCGTGCCGAGGGCGAAGGTCGCCAGCACGGTGGCCCAGTAGAACACCTCCCGGCGGCGCGTGCGGATGCTGTGGATGGACAGCGTCCGCTCGGCGGCGTACCAGACCCCGAACACGGCCGCGAGCGCGGCCAGGAACACCGGCGTGGACACGGTGTACGGGACGCCGAGGCCGACGTGGAGCACGTCGGCGGCCATCGTCCCGAAAACGCTGACCATGACGATGGCTGTCCAGTAGATCCACGCCACGTACTGGCGTGCGGAGAACTGGAGCGCGAGCGCGGCAGCCAGGGCGACGCCGCCGAGGGTCACGGCGGGTATCGGGCCGAGCAGGTGGGCGAGGTAGTCGGAGGCTGTCTCTCCCATTCCGGTGGTCAGGACTTTGATGACCCAGAACCAGGCGGTGACTTCGGGGACCTTGCTTGCCATCCGGCGGAGGGACGAGGGGAGTTGGGGCTGTCGCGGCTGCTGGAGCTGAGTCGTTGTCATGGGAGGGGACGATGGCATAACGGCATCATTTACCCAAGATGTCTTTACTGTTCCCTTTATGCCACTCGCACGGTGCTTGCCCTTGGTCATGCGCCGTGGCTCGTTGTCGGCAGCGGGACGGGTGTGGTGGTGATGGTCATCGGCGTGCCGGAGACGGCGATCAGGTAGAGGTGGGGGTTCTTGCTGCCGGGCAGGGCGTGGAAGCCGCCGGGGGCCCTGAGGGTGTAGCGGGCGTGGGCGTGCGGGGTGAGGACGGACGGGCCGGAACTGGCGGTCCACCAGCCGGACGCTCCTTGGCCGGTGCGGGTGGCGAAGTGCGGGGCGATGGTGGTGCCGGTGGTGTTGACGGCCTCTACGGTGAGGCGGCTGATCCCCGGCCGGGACCGGTCGGCCACGGCCACCCGGTCGATGGTCAGGTGCAGTGGCGGTGGGCTGGCGGCGGCGATGCCGGTGCACAGGACGGCCGGGGCGAGCAGTCCGGCCGCCAGGGCGGTCTTGGCCCTGCGGCTGTTGATCCGGGGCAGCCGGGGCTGCCAGGCGGTGGCGAGCGCCGAGGCGGGCACGGTGGCGGCGGCCGCCATCCACAGCGGCGTCATCATCAGGTAGTAGCCGTCCTGGGAGCGGGTGGCGAGGTAGAAGGCGCACCAGGGCAGCACGGTGACGGCGGGGCCGAGGCGGCGGACGAACAGCACGGTCGCGGCGAGCAGTCCGAGAAGGAGCAGGATGCCGGCGTAGGAGTAGTAGTCCAGCTGGCTGCTGCCGTCGGTGAAGTAGTAAGAGATGCCCATGGCGCCCTGCCCGTGCAGGATCGCCTTCTGTGTGAGCGGCAGCAGACTGCCGGACAGCCAGGCGCCCGGTGTCTGCGCGATGAAATACGTGTTGACCAGCAGCCACGCCATGGCGGCGGTGCCGGAGTACCGGGCGGCCACGGCCAGGGCCCGGCGGTTCCCGAGTTCACCTCGCCGTACGGCGTACACGCCCACGATCAGGAACGGCAGCAGGAACCAGGCGAGTTGCTGGGCGGCGCAGGCCAGCCCCAGGCACACCGCGCGCAGCACCCCGGCACGGCCCAGCCGTCCGCCCGCGCCGGTACGGTGCCAGCGGACGACGACCGGGACCAGCAGGGCGAGCGCCGTGATGGCCGGGTAGCCGTCGCGGGCGTAGGACGGCAGGAAGCCGAAGCCCAGGCACACGGCCGTGACCGACGGCCGCCACGGCGCCGGGACCAGCAGCCACAGCGTGACCGAACCGGCGATCAGTGCCCCGGTCGTCACCAGCGTCGCCGCGGCCGTCGAGTGCAGGACGGCGTGAACGGGAGCGGCTAGCAGCGCCGTCAGTGGCGGATAGCCGTACGTGTAGTCGGCCCCGCCCGACATCGTCTTGGTGATGCCGACGCGCGGTGTGCCGAACAGCCAGGGCCAGGGCTGACCGTAGACCGGGTGCCCGTGCAGGATCTCGCTCGCGGCCTGGGCCGTCAGCACGCCCTCGTCGGTGCCCGCGTGGTTCAGCCAGAACCCGCACACGACGAGCGTGACCGCCAGGGCGAGTACGCCCAGGTCCACCCGGGCCAGCGTCCTTCGGCGCCGCACGGCGAGGGCGAGGACCCCGGCGGCGAGGATGCCGGCGTAACAGACGGAGATGACGGCGGCGACGGGCGGCGCGGAGGCCATCGCGGTGGTCCAGGCGGACCGGGTGCCTATGAACAGGCTGATCGTGGCCGTCAGTGTCAGGCCGCGGTGCCACTGCGGCGGTGCGGCGTCCGGCAGGCGGCGAGCGGTCGGCGCGGTCGGCGGTTCCGGCGGCGCCAGTGGCAGCACCGGTGAGCTGCCGCCCGAGCCGGCGCGCGGATGGTCGTCCATGCGGCTTTCCCCTTCTGGTGGAACCCGGCGATTACCTACTACATCTCGTAGAGGAGAGATCGCCGACGGCGGTTCCACCCGACGGAAAGGGCACAGTCCATATGAGCAAGGACACCGGTGAGGCCCGCATCCTGGTCGTCGTCCCCACGTACAACGAGGTGGCAACATCGCCACCGTGGCGAGCGGGCCGCGCTCGGCCGTCCCCGACGCACACGTGCTGATCGCCGACGGCAACAGCCCGGACAACACCGGCAAGATCGCCGACGAGATGGCCGAGGGGGACGACCCCGTCCACGTCCTGCACCGTCCGGGCGGGCAAGGGCTGGGCGCCGCCCACCTGGCGGGCTTCCGCTGGGGCATGGAGCGCATTGCCGCGGTTCGGCTGCTCCTGCCAGGCGATCGCTGACACGACCTGCTCGGCGATCACCATCCGCAACCGCCGTGACGAGTGGATCGGCCTCGGCCTCTTCGTCCGGTTCAAGCAGATCGCACTGGAGTCCTATGACCGGATCGTCGGGCTCGTGCTCGACCAGATCGCCGTCGACGGGGCCATCGCCAAGGCCCCCGGCGGCGGCGAGGTCGCTGGCCGCTCATCGGTCGACCGCGGCAAACAGGGCCTGAAACGCTCGGGCATGACGGATGGTTACGGAATCCCGCTCGCAGGGTCCTTGCCGGAGCGAACCGCCACGACTCGGGTCAGTCCTGCTCGGCGGGGCGGCTGTCGGCTGTCTGGCCGGCGTGTGGCACAGATGGCTGCTGCCCAGGCAGGGTGTGGCGCCCCTGCTCGCGTGCTTCGAGCCGGTCACGGTCGCAGCGGACGCCGGGCCCGTGTCCGAGCGGCAGATGGTCGGCTGACGCCGCCTCGGTCCGCGGGGCGTTCGTCGTCGCACAGGCCGCACGCTGGGCGCTGTCGAGCAGTTGCTCGCTGTCGGAGGCGGCGTTGGCCAGGCTCGCGCAGCAGAGTGCGAGCAGGAGTCCGCCCGCGACGAAGGGCAGTGCCCGGTGCCGGGGCGGCGGTGCGAGCAGGGCCCGTACCCGCTGCGGCACCTCGCCGCCGGTCGCCGCCAGCGCGGCGCCGCGGGACGAGTCGGCGGCGGAGGCGAGGGCGGCCCGGGCCACTGCGCGCGCGACCACCGTACGGTCGCCGACACGTGCCGCGGCATCCTCGTCGGCCCAGCGCTCCAGAACGAATCCCCCCGCGCGCGCCAGTGGGCGCAGCAGGGGGCTCACGGCTGCCGCGAGCCGCCAGACGGTCTGGAAGACGTGGTGCCCGCCATGCAGGTGGGCCCTCTCGTGGGCCAGGAGGGCCTCACGTTCGCCATCGGCCAGGCAGCGCAGCATGCCCCGGGACACCACGATCCGCCCCGGCGCGCCGGGCAGCGCGAAGGCAAGCGGCGACTCGTCGTCTATGACGGCCAGTTCCGTCTCGCCGGGCAGCCGCGCGCACTCCCGCCGGGACCGGACGACGTGGCGGGCCTGGCGCACTGCGGCGACACCCAGGGCCGCGCAAGCGGTGACCAGGACGAAGGCGCTGCCCACCGCGACGACTAGGTGCACCGGGTCCTCGGCGCGCAGGGCCGACACCGACCACCGGCCCTCCTCGGCGACCTCGGGAATCTGTGCGAAGGCGGTGAACGCCAGCAGGGCCAGCGACCCCAGCCAGCCGACCGCCGTCACCAGCGCGGTGCAGGCCAGGGCCCAGGCGGCCGGGCGCGGTGCCAGCCGTCGCGCCGGCCGGGGCGCGAGCGCCGCCAGCAGGGCGGTGACCAGGAAGGGAACGTACACGTCGATCCGCACCGGCTCACGGCCCCTCGGCCGCACGGTCATCATGCGCGTGCCCGGCCAGCAGCCGGTGCAGCACCTGTTCGTCCTGCTCGGACAGTTCCGAGACGAACCGGGCCAGCACCGCCTCCCGGTCGGAGCCGTGCTCCAGCAGCGTGCGCATCTGCCCGGCGGTGTGGGACGCCTCGTCCCGGGCCGGTTCGTAGGCATAACCGCGCCCCTCGCGGTGCCGGACGAGCATGCCCTTGTCATACAGCCGCGACAGGATGGTCAGCACGGTCGTGTACGCCAGGCCCCCCGGCAGCCGCTCCATGACCTGCCTCGCCGTCAGCGGAGCGTCGGCCGCCCAGAGCGCCGCGAGCACGCTGTTCTCCAACTCCCCGCGCCCTCGCCTCCCGGATGACTCCCTGGATTCGTCGTGCTTCCCGTCGCGCACCGTCATGCCCTTCCTCGGTTCCGCCTCTCAGGCTACCGCCGAGCTACTACCGCATGTAGGAAGTATGCGAGTCGGGGCGAGCGATCTACTACAAGATGTAGAATTGCATTTGCTCCAGCCACGCGAGCAGGAAGCATGCCCAAGTCGCACCTCGGCAGTACGGCGCACAGGGATGCGGCAGCGGCGATCGCCGTCCCGCCCCTCGACGAGGGAAGGAGCAGCGCCTTCGGGCCGCGTCGCGGTCGCGGTGGTTGACCTGCGTTTTCGGCCCTGCGACGCGCGGCAGCGGCCCGACGCACGGGTCGGGTTCGGGTACCAACGCGTCGCTCGGCAGCGGCAGGTCACCGCCACGACCGCGAGCGCGCGCAGAACGGCCGGCCGCTTCCCTCTACAACCGTTCGCCGAAGACCCGCAGTTCGGCCAGGCGAGCCTCGGGGCGGCGCAGAGCAGAGGCCCGGCCGTGCAGAGGCCGGTGACGGTCCCGGTACGCGCGGCCGCAGCCGCGACGGCGTACCGGCTGCCTCCAGGCGGAGGTATGCAGTGGTCGGCTGGGGCGGTGTGATGGTGGCCAAGACCTTGAACGTCCCGTTCGTCGGCGCGGAACGCCACGGCCCGCCCCCACGTGCCCGCACAGCGCGGTGGCTCGCGGGCCAGGGGTGGCCGACCCGGGTCGCCGGTGCCTTCACCCTCGCCCAACTCGTCCTCGTCCGCCCCGCATGGGTCTCGGCTGGGATGAGACGGTGTACGTCGGCCAGGTCGGCTCCCAGGCTCCGGCGGCGTTCTTCAGCGCGCTCCCCTCCGCATCTCCCCGCAGGATTAGCAGTCCGGCCCCCTGCCGGGCCGCTGTCGTCACGTGGGTGGCGACGGTGACGTGAGCGGCGAGGGTCGCGAAACCGGTGAGCGTCTGCGCGACGGGGGCCACCTGCTCGGCCCAGCCCAGGTGCAGCAGGCCGCGAGAACTACGGAACCGGTCAGCGCGGTGTGGGCCGCTGTCGTCAACCGCTGGTGATCACGGTGACCGGCGGTGGCCGGTGGCGGGAGAAGAACGTGCATGTCCGCCAGGCAACCCGCGTCTGATAAGGCCCGTACCGCTCGCCGGATGAAGCTCCGGTGAAGGGGCCCTGTGACCCGCCCGGCGCCCGGAACGCGGCAGTCAGGACGGCAGTCAGGATGCGTTCAGGCAGCCGATGGAACGGTCGGGCCTCATGAGCTACGAGACATCCGAGACCTCGGAGATTCCCACGGCCGACACCACCACCTCGGCCCCCGCGAGTCAGCGGCTGCGCTGGAACAAGGTGCCCGAAGTCACCGTGTACTTCTGGGTGATCAAGGTGCTGTGCACAACGGTCGGCGAGACCGCGGCCGACATGCTGAACGAGAAGCTGGGCCTGGGCCTGACCGGTGTGTCGCTGCTGATGAGCGTGCTGCTGGCGGCGGTGCTGGTCTGGCAGTTCCGTACGACCGCCTACCGCGCCGGCGTGTACTGGCTGGCCGTGGCCCTGATCAGCGTCGTCGGCACCCTGATCAGCGACAACCTCACCGACAACCTCGGCGTCCCCCTGGAGTTGAGTACGACGGTGTTCGCGATCGCCCTCGCGGTCGTGTTCGTCGTCTGGTACCGCCGTGAGCGGACGCTGTCCATTCACAGCATCGACACCCTGAGCCGTGAGTCCTTCTACTGGCTCGCGGTGCTGTTCACCTTCGCGCTCGGTACCGCGGCCGGTGACCTGGTCGCCGAGCGCATGTCGCTCGGCTACTGGGTGTCGGCCCTCCTGTTCGCCCTCGCGATCGCCGCGGTCGGCGTGGTGCACTTCGCGATGGGCTTCGACGCCGTGTGGAGCTTCTGGATCGCGTACGTTCTCACCCGGCCGCTGGGCGCCTCGGTGGGCGACTACCTCTCCCAGCCGACCGCCGATGGCGGCCTCGGCCTGGGCACGGTGGTCACCAGCGTGCTGTTCCTGTCGGTCATCCTCGGCCTCGTGGTGTTCCTGACGGTGACGCGGAAGGACGTCACCGGTCGGGACCGGGTCACCCTGCCGGCAGGCTGACCACGAACCGCGCTCCGTGGGCGTGCCGTTCGTCGTAGGTGACCTCCCCGCCGGCGGAGCGGGCCAGGCGTCGCGCGAGCGGCAGCCCCAGGCCCGCTCCGCCGTGCCCGTCGCCGGGCTCGGCACGCCGGCCCGGCTGGAAGAGCTGTCCGGCGAACGAATGCGGTACGCCCGGGCCGTCGTCGGTGACATCGATGCGTATGCCGTCCGGCTGCCGGCTCGCCACGAGGGTGACGTGTGAGCGCGCGTACCGCAGAGCGTTGTCGAGGAGGGGACTGACGATGCGTTCGAGGAGCGCGGGCGGAACGCCGGCTTCCAGACCCGGGTGCGTGACGTCGACGACCACCTTCACGTGTCCGGGGATCTCGAGACGTTCGGTGAGCAGGCGCAGCACGGGCATGACGCCGGCGGTGCCGGGCGCGGTGGACGCACTGTCGCGAGCGTCGTCCAGCAGCGTGTCGCAGATCGTGCGCATGGACTGGGCGGCGTCGGCGATGGCCGCGTGGGTGGCCCGGGTGTCGGCTTCGGAGCGGGGCCGGGCCTGCCACCAGTCGAGTTCGGCGATGATTCGGCTGAGCGGGGTGCGCAGTTCGTGGGACAGCTCTCCGGTGAGCTGCTGCTCGTGGCGCAGCACCGCGCGGATGCGGTCCAGGAGTGCATCCAAGGACACACCGAGGCGGGCGAGTTCGGTGGGCTGTTCGGCGGCGCCGAAGCGCTCGGTGGAGGCGACGGCGCTCCATTGGGTGGCCTGGTCGGTCATGGTGCGGACGGGGCGCAGGGCGCGGCCGACCGCCAGCCGCGTCAGCACGTAGGTGCAGGCGAGTACGACGGCGTCGAGGGTGAGGGACGCGAAAAGCAGGGTGGCGGCCGAACTACGGTAGGGGGAAAGGTTCAGGGCGGTGACGACGGCCGCGGTGCCGCCTATGGCCTGGGAGCACAGCCGAACGGGACCCGCAGAGCGTCCAAGGGTGGTGCAGTGCTGCCCACCGTGCGCGGCGAGCCGGGCGGCGGCGCGGGTGAGGGGACCGGCGACCGGGGCGGAGGGCGGCCGTTCGAGCAGGCGCGGGCCCGCGTAGATCCACACGTTCGTGTCGAGGAGTTCGTCGTTCGACGTCTCCAGGACACGTACTCCCGCTCGCCCGGTGTCGACCGTGGTGGCGACAGCGGCGGCCCGGGTGCGCAGTGCCTCGTCCGCCTGACGCTGGAGATGCTGGCGGACCACGGTGTTGAACACGACGGTGAGGATCACCATCAGGAAGGCGGCGGTGGTGAGGGCCACCAGGGACAGTCGGCCGCGCAGCGTGCGGGGCACCAGAGGCCACACCAGGCGGGAGAGGCATCCGCTCATGACAGGCGGTGGCCGATGCCGCGGGCCGTGGTGACGGTCAGCGCACTGCCGCTGTCGCGCAGCTTGCGGCGCAGCCGGGTCAGGTACTGGTCGAGCGTGTTGTCGCTGACGTGCGCGCCCTCGGGCCAGCCCGCTCTGACCAGCTCGCGCCGGCGCACGATGCCCCCGGACGCGGCCATGAGCGCGGCCAGCAGGCGGAACTCCGTCGGAGTCAGGTCCGCCCTGGCGCCGCGTACGGTGAGACAGTGCCGGACGGCGTCCAGGACCAGGTCTCCGGCCGCGGCGGTCGGACGAGGGCCGGCGCGTCTGACGGCGGCCCGCAGCCGGGCGGCGAGTTCGGCCAGGTGGAAGGGCTTGGGCAGGTAGTCGTCGCCGCCTGCGGAGAACCCGCTGAGCCGGTCGGTGATCCGGTGATGGGCGGTCAGGAAGACGACCGGCGCCAGAAATCCGTTCGCCCTCATCGCCTGGCAGACGTCCCGCCCGTCCGCGTCGGGCAGGCCGACGTCGAGTACGGCCGCGGTGATGTCAGTGGTGGCCAGACGCAGGGCGGTCGCACCGTCCGGCGCGGGCAGGGTGTCGAAGTCCTCGTCGCGCAGACCGCGCAGCAGGACGTCACGCAGGGCGTGATCGTCCTCGACGACCAGGATTTTGGGGCGCATGCTCCTGCACCTCCTCCGGTGTGTCTCTTGTAGCGGCGATGAGCTGCTCGGGCGCCCACCTGGCCGTGGTGGCGAGGCACAGTCCCAGCCAGCCGACGCCGAACAGCCAGCCGCCGAGGACGTCGGTGAACCAGTGCACCCGGAGGTAGACGCGGGTCAGTCCCACCAGCGCGCCCCAGCAGCAGGTGGCAAGGGCGAGCAGGGTTCTGCCGCGCGGGCCGCGCACGAGCACCGCGACGACGAGCAGTCCGGCGGTGAGGGCGGCGGTGGTCGCGTGGCCGGAGGGGAACGACCATCCCGAGGCGTGCGTCGCCCATTCCGCGCGGGGCGGCCGGGGTCGGGCAATCACCTGCATCACGCCGTACCGGGCCGCCTGCCCGGTCCCGAGGCAGGCGACGCAGAGGGCGACGGCGAGCCGACGGCTGCGCACCGTACGGGCGGCGACGAGTCCTGCCAGCACGGCCAGCATGTAAGGGACCACACCCGTGCCCATGGCGGTGAGCCCCCGGGCCAGGGCCACCGCGATGACCGGGCGGTGCGTGAGAGGCCAGGAATGGAAGGCCTCGTCCATGAACAGCATGGTGCCGTCGCCGCCGACCACGACCATGGCCAGGAGCCCGAACGCCGTCAGGGCGCCCAGCCCGGTGCAGCCGGCCAGGTCGGCGACATCCCTGCGGTTCACGGCGCCACCAGCAGCGTCCGCAACCTTGTCGCGGTCAGCCGCCGCGCCAGTGCGTCGGGGCGGCGGCGCACCGCCGGCATCAGCAGCAGCGCGACGAGAGCCCCGACCGCGAGGCCGGCCACGACGTCGTGGGGGTAGTGCGCGCCGACCCAGACCCGGGAGGCGGCCATCGCGCAGGCGGCCACCACGGCGACCGTACCGAGCCGGCGGGAGACGAAGAGCAGCGCGACGGCGGCCGCGGCGGCGATGGCCGCGTGATTGCTGGGGAACGACCAGTCACCCGGCGCCGGACACGCCTCCAGCGTCACCACCCGCAGGCTCTGGCAGGGGCGGTCCTCGCGCACTACCAGTTTCAGCGCGTCGTTCACCGCGTACGCCACCACGACGGTCACCGGCGCGGCCAGCGCAACCAGCGCCGCAGACGCGTCGACACGTCGAGCCCGCCACCAGCCCACGACCATGAGTACGGCGAACACCGCGAGTCCGTACGTCGACCAGACGGACACGAGGCTGTCCAGCCAGGCGGGGGAGCGGCGGGCGAGGTCCACCACGTCGGTGTAGGCGGAGCCGTCGACCGAGGCCCCGTCGAAGGCGAGCATCATCCGCGTGCCTCCTTCGCCTTCGCCCGACGGGAGCGGTACACCTCGGCGGCGAGGGGGACCAGCGACAGGGCGACGATCACCGCGACCATCGGGAGCAGGTAGCGGTCCACGTCCGGGACGGCCGAACCGAGGGCGTATCCGGCGAGGACGAGGCCCAGGCTCCACAGGAGGCCGCCGGCCGCCTGCCACACGGTGAACGTCCGTATCGGCACCCGCAAGGCGCCCGCCAGGGGATTGAGCACCGTGCGCACCACCGGCACGAACCGGGCCAGCACGATCGCCTTCGCGTGCCCGTACCGCTCCAGCAACTCCTGCGCCCGCCGGGCCCCTTCGTGCAGGCGGGCCGAGCGGCTCCGGGCGAGGAGCGCTCCGCCCGCCCTCCGCCCGATCAGATAGCCGCACTGGGAGCCGGCCAGCGCCCCAGCGGCGGCGACGAGCAGCAGCGGCACCAGGGACAGTCGCAGGCCACCGGGGGCTGTCCCCGTGCACAGCAGACCCGCCGTGAACAGCAGGGAGTCCCCGGGCAGGAAGAAGCCGATCAACAGCCCTGTCTCGGCGAACAGCACCACGCCGACCCCCAGCACGCCGAAGGCGGACAGCAGCGACTGGGCGCTGAGGATGTTTACCGCCAACTGCGATGCCGCGGGAGCGGCCGTGGTCGCGAGCCCCGTCATACGCGAGCCCTCTCATACTGGACGGACGGGAGCACGCGGAGACGGCACCCGGTCGACTACAATTCTGTAGACGGTCTACGGCACTGTAGACGAAGATGGGGTGAGAATCGTTCCATGACCGACGCGAAGGACGAACGACGGCCGGCGGGCGAGCTCGAGGCCAGTGTCATGGCCGCGCTGCGGGCCGCCGAGGGGCCGCGCACACCGGGGCAGGTGCAGGCCGACCTCGCCGTGGACCTGGCCCGCACCACCGTGACGACGATCCTGACGCGCCTGCACGCCAAGGGTGTCGCGGGCCGCGAGCGGCAGGGGCGCGGGTATGCGTACTTCCCCGTCGAGGACGCCCCCGGCCTCACCGCCCGCCGCATGCACACCGAACTCACCCGGGACGCGGACCGCGAGACGGTCCTGGCCCGCTTCGTCGCCAAGCTCAGCGACGACGACGAGCGGATCCTGCGCGAGCTCCTGGAATCGGGTGAGCAATGACCGCTCCGTTGCTGGTCCTGCTGCTCGTCCCGCTGCTCCTGCCCTTCGCGGTACGGCCGCTCGCCGGGCGTGTGCTCGACCGCCTCCACCCCGTCGTCGCGCTGTGGACGCTGACCCTGGCCGCGCTCGTGCTGGCCGGCGCCTCGGTGTCCGCGCTCGGCGCGCTGGTCCTGACCGGCCTGCTCAAACTCCCCCTCTTCGCCGCGCTCGGAGAACTCGTCCACCCCCTGCCCGCGCCGCCGACCACCCTCGTCCTGCCCGCGGCCGCCGCGGCCACCGGCGTCCTCACGGTCAGCGCCTGGACACTGCTGAGCTCGGCGCTGCGCCAGGTCCGGGCCTTCCGCACCGCCTGGTGGCAGGCCGACCGCAGCCCCACCGCCGACGACCTGTGCGTCGTCGACTCACCCCACCCGGACGCGTACGCCTTGCCGGGCCGCCCGCACCGCATCGTCGTCACCACCGGGATGCTCCGCAGCCTCTCCCCGGCCGAACGTCAGGCCCTCTTCGCTCATGAGCGCGCCCACAACGCGGGTGGCCACTACCGCTTCCTGCTCGCCGCCGAGCTCGCCGCCCACTGCCATCCCTGCCTGCGCCGCGTCCGTGACAGGGTCCAACTCGCCGCGGAACGGGCGGCCGACGAAGCCGCGGCCACCGCCGTGGGCGACCGGCACCTGACCGCGCGGGCCATCGCCCGAGCCGCTCTCGCCGCCCACGCCTCGCCCTCCACCCGCCCGGACTTCGCCTCCGCCGCCACCACCGGCCCCGTCCCCCAGCGGGTCGCGGCCCTCCTCGCACCCCCCGCCGACCGTCCCCGCACGGCCTCCTGGATCGCCCTGCTCCTCGCCGCCTGCACGGCCGTCTCGGCCTGCGCTGCGGCAACCGGTGTGATCGCGTTCCACCACGAGGTGGAGATCGCTCAGGGAGAGGCACGACGCTGACCGGCATTGTCGCCCATGCCGTCTGGCCAGGGACAAAAATGCGGCTGGTAGCCGACTGGCCGCCTCGGGATGCACTACGCCGGGCGGTGCCCCGAGTCAGTTCTGAGCTTGGCGCCCGAGGGCTTTCAGAACGGTCCCGAGCTGCCGCACCGGTTCAGGGCCGACCATCCGCAACACGACCGTGCCCGCTCCGGCCACCTCCAGTTCGCGGACCTGTTCGGCAGCTTCTTCAGCCGTGCCCGAGACGGTGAATACCCGCTCCGGCGAGCGGCCGAGCCAGGCGCCGTGGCCCTCGACGCAGGGCCGCAGCGCCCGCGCCACCTGTTCGGCATCGTCGCCCACGGAGCAGAAGGCGAGCACCGTCAGAGCGTGGTCAGCAGAGGCTCCGCCCTTGTCGACCAATGCCCGTGCGCTCTCCACATCATGCGGGCCGTGGCCCTCGGCGATCAGTGTGCCGTCCGCGACTCGCCCGGACAGCTCCAGCGAGCGGGGCCGCACCACGCCCGCGACCACGGGGGGCGGCTCGACAGGCGGATGCACCAACTGGATGTCGGCCAGTCGCACCTCCCGCCCTTCCAGCTCGACGCGCTCCCCGCGCAGCAGCGCGCGCACGGAGCTGATCGTCTCCTCCAGCAGGGCGAGCGGCGACCGCGCCGCGACGCCGACCGAGGCCATCCACTCCTGCACCCCGTGCCCGATCCCGGCAACAAGCCGCCCCGGGAACACCCGCGCCAGCGTCGCCACCTCCATCGCCAGCAGCGCCGGACTGCGCAACGGCGCGGGCATGATCCCGATGCCCACCCGCAGTCGCTCCGTCGCTCCCAGCGCCAGGGAGGCGGCCGAGATCCCCCCGTTCCATCCGAGGTCCTCGACCACCCACAGGTCGTCTACTCCCAGAGCCTCGACATCCCGCGCGAACCCGGGCAACCCCTCCGGGGCCCAGTCGCGGTCGTACATCACACCGATTCGAACGTTCGTCACGCGATGAAACCTATGCCCGGTCCTGGTGAGTGATCAACGCTCCAGGGCAGGCATTCAGGGCGTCGGCACCGGTGGTCTCCGAAGTGCCGGTTACGTTCCGCTTTTTCGTAGGGCGGAGGGTGTGTCCGGCGCCCGATCGCGGCCCCCTTCAGCCGCAGGGTTTCTTCGACGTCTCGCAGGAGCACGCCGAGGCGTTGGCCGACGCGTTGGGGTGTTCGCTCGAGTTCGCTGGGCGCTCTATGTGACGTATGCCTCGTTCCTTGAGCGTTTTTTCCGGCGCCCTGCTGTAACGATCGCCTGACCGCGACCACTACTCGATGACAGAACACACCGGGAGGGACAGGAGGTGCGGCAGTGCCCGATGACGACGCGGATCGTTTTACCGCGATGTACGACGGCTGCCGGCAACGCGTGTGGGCCTACGTGGTCAGCCGCGCGGGACGGCAGGTAGCCGACGAGGTGGTGAGCGACACGTTCACCGTGGCCTGGCGCAGGCTGGACGACATACCGGAGCAGCCGCTGCCCTGGCTGCTCGGGGTCGCCCGCAACATCCTGCGGGACAGCATCCGGGCGGAGGCCAGGCGCGCGACGCTCGCCGCCGAGCTGCGCGCCTGGACGGACCAGGCCGAGGCGGATGTCGCCGAGGACGTGTCCGAGCGCAGCGCGCTGCTCAAGGCGCTGGCCACGCTGCCCGAGGACGATCGCGAACTGCTCATCCTCTCCGCGTGGCAGGGACTGACCCCGGCGGAGGCGGCCCGCGTGGTCGGCTGCTCGCCCATCACCCTCCGGGTCCGCCTGCACCGGGCGCGTGCGCGCCTCAACCGGGCCGCGTCGGTCTCCCCGCCCGTGCAGGAGGCCGCAACCGCGCGGCACGTGTCCACCCGAACCCGGATCCCCGTAGGAAAGGAAGCCCGGTGAGGAACGACGTCCTGCACCGCCTGGCCGCCGCACGCCCCGCCCACCTCGACCCCGACCTGCCCACACCTTCGCACGTTCGGCAGGAGGAGCTCGCAACGTTCATGAGCCTTCCGCGCGCGACGCGCACGGCTCGTGCCGCCGCCCGCACGCGGAGGGTGCGCCGCCCTCTCCTGTCCGCTCTCGCCCTGGCCACGGCGACGGCGGTCGCGGCTGTGGTGATCACCGGCACAGGACCGGAGCAGCCGGGAGCCGCGCCCGCCGCGACGTTGGGCTCGGGCAGCCAGGTCCTTCTCGCCGCCGCCTCCCACGTCGAGCAGCAACCGGCCGGCTCCGGCAAGTACTGGTACGTGGAGAAACAGTTCGCGGACCGCTACAAGGTGCCCGGCAAGAACTACAGCATCGACGTCCGCGGCGAGCAGCGGTGGTGGACGGCCACCGCCGGCAACAAGTACTGGTCGCAGTCGCTGGACACAGGGGCCCGTCCGTCCACGAAAGCCGATGAAGCGGTGTGGAAGGCGGACGGTTCCCCCAGGTCGTGGGACCTGGGGAACGACGACCAGATCTACACCTACGCCGGCAAGGGCGAGTTCGACCACGACGCCCCCGGCGGAATCGCGGACAGCGTGCCGATGGGGGAGGTCCCCCTGCGCCTCCTGCCCACGCTGCCCACCGATGCCAAGGCCCTCCGCAAGCGCCTGTTCGAACTGGTCGACAAGCACTACAACGGCCCCCAATGGACCCTCGACCGGATCGTCGTCGAGGACGCCGTCCAGCTCGCCACGACCCTGCCGTCCACCCCGGCCCTGCGCGCCGCAGCCTACCGCCTCCTCGCCGCCGAGCCCGGCGTGCGCTCCCTCGGCGACGTCAAGGACCACGCCGGCCGCACCGGCTACGCCGTCGCCCTCACCGCCGAGTACGCGCCCGGCGTCGAACGCCGCCTGATCTTCGACAAGTCGACGGGCATGCCGCTCGGCGAAGAGAAGGTGTCCACGCGCAGCGGCGACGGCAGAAAGAAGGGCGACTTGCTGAACTACACGACGTTCACGATGAAGTGGACCAACGAGGCGCCGCCGTTCAACACCGACTACAGCGACCCGCCAGCCGGCCTGCCCTCCGCTCCGGCTGACGAGTGGGACGCGGAGGCGGCTCGCTGATCCCGCCGGGCTTGCTGAGCGACGGACCCGGGGTCGACGGCCCGGGGTCCGTCGCGTTGATCACCGGGGAGACGTGTGCTGCCACAGGCCCTCCAATTCGGCTGCTCCCACGAGGCGAGCGCTGATTCCACGTGCTCGGCCACGACCATCCGCAACCGCCGCGACCAGCGCATACGCCGGGGCCTGTTCGTCCGCCTGAAGGTGTGCTCGATGCCCACGACCGGATCTTCGGTCTCGTCCTCGACCAGATCGTAAACAGCCGTGTGCGCTGGGCCGACCACTTCTTTCGGGCAGGTCCTCGACCTCGTACAGGCCGAGTTCCTCACCCCGGCAGATGTAGGCGCCGCCGGGCAGGGTGAGCATGAGCAGCGCTGCGGCGCGGGCGCGGCGGGTGCCGAGGGCTCGGTCGGATGTCCCTGGTCGCGCAGCGGGGTGGTCACGCCGGTTCGGGCGCGGCCGTAACGCGTTTCGTCGTGCTTGGACGCAGCCGGATGGCCGCCCACTGCGCATCTGTCATGTGGGACGGACGCCTTCGTACCCGATCCGGCTGACCGGCCGCGTTCCCGAACCTGCGCGCGAGGCAATCACACGATTGGGCATGCGACACCCAGGGCCTCGAAAGGGCGCGGCAGCCCGGAAGCGGCCTGTCTCATCTGCCGGTGGCCACAGCAGTGGGCGGGACATCGGCCGCGGAGCGGTCAGCACCCACGGGCGGCAGATCGCCCGTTGTGACATCGACGAGGTCATGGCGCCATGCGGCTTCGTCGGCCAGAGTGCCGGTCGCCCGGTACTGGCGGACCTGTGGCGCGTCGGACAGGGCCTCGGCGGCTTCGGCGACCGGCACCGGCCGAAAGCCCAGCCGCTCCCACACCGGTCCGGCGCCCGTGGAGAACACATACGCGGTACGCCCGCCCCGCGTGGCCGCCTCCGCGAGAACGCGCCGCACCAGCCGCCGCGCGGCTCCACACCCCCGAAGATCGGGGCGGACCGCGACGCTGCGCAGCAGCACGCAGTGGCCCTGTAGCTCCAGGCCCACAGTCGCGGCCGGCCCGGCCGCATCCCTGGTGAACCAGTAACGAGTGCCGGGCGCCAGGACGTCCTGGGGCGAGAGCCCCTGGCCCGCGAGGAAGGCCGTGATCTCCTCCCGGTCCTCGGGGCGCGCTTCGGGCAGCGGCAGTGGCTTGGCGTAGCAGCGGCTGAGGGTCTTGTGCTGGTAGGGCGGGTAGTTGGGGATGAGGGTGTAGCCGGCGCGGGTGTACAGCGCGATGGCCTCGGGCTGGTGGACGGCCGTCTCCAGGCGTATTTCGGGGTGGCCGAAGGCGGTGGCGGTGCGTTCGGCCACGGCCAGGAGACGAGCGGCTATTCCCCTCCCGCGTACCTCTGGGCTGACGTACATGCGCTTCAGCTCGGCGGCGCTGTCCGGGAACGAAAAGGGCTGCACGGCGCAGCAGCCGACCGGCCGGCCGTCGACTTCGGCGAGCAGGAAGCGGATCCCGGGGTTGATGTGGGCGCCGCCGGTGCAGGGCTCGTCCGGGTAACGCGCCGCGAGGTCGGCGTCGAGGTCGCGTACCAGCTGCTGAATCCTCGAGTCGCCGGCCGCTGCGGCGGTGATGACGGGGTCAGGAGAGGTCACAGGCTTTGGTTCCCTTCGAGGATCAGGTCGAGCTGGGTTTCCAGGACGCGCCGCTGGAGGTCGGGCGGATAGGCGTCCGGGTCGGTCACGGCGTTCAGGGCGAGGCCGTCCAGACAGGCGACGAGGCCGCGCACCCTGGCTTGGAGGTCGGCCGGTTCCAGGCGGTCAAGGCAGGCGTCCCGCACCAGAGCGGTCAGGCGGCTGATCCAGGAGGCATGACTGCGGATGTGCTCGGCGAGCAGTGCGAGGTCGTTGCGGGTGCTGAGGAGGAACTGGGACCAGACAACGGCCTCCAGATGCCGCTCGGCATCCAGGGGCAGGGCCTGCTCGGCCACGGCGTACAGCGTGTCGCGGGCGTTCCCGCCGACGGGAAGGGTGTCGATGCGCGCCGCCATCCGACGGTGCATCTCGGTGCGGGCGTGGGCCAGCAGCGCTTTCTTGTCGGCGAAGTAGTGCGTGACCATCCCCGTGGTGCAGCCCGCCGCGGCGGCGACCGCGCGCAGGGTCAGGCCCTCCAGTCCGCTGTCCGAGACGACCCGCCACACAGCTTGGGAGATCGCCTCCCGCCGCGCTTCGTGGTCCACCTGTCTCGGCATCCGCCACCCTTTTGCATAACAGTTGTTGCGTAACGGCTGCTACGTTACCACCGTCGGGTCTGGCCGCGGCGGCCTGGGCTGCGGGCGGGGGTCCGTGGTCACGTCCTCGTCGGCGCGTGCCCCGGAGGCGCGACCGGCGGCCCACGCTGTGAACGGACGGGCCCTGTTCCGGCGCCGCTGTGGTGGGCGCGGGGGAGTGTGCCGGCAGTCCGGAGGACTGTGGTGTCCCGCTCCGGGCCGGTGCGGTGGGCGCGCTCGATGGCCTGACCCCAGTAGGTTGCGGCGGCCATGAGCGAGGCACCGAGGGCAGACAGGACGCTGAGCCTTTCGCCGCCGAGGCCGATTCCCACCGCGACCGCCCAGACTGGTTCGGTGCCCAGCAGGAGGCTGGCCCGGCTGGCTGACGTCCGCTGCACCGCCCATGTCTGCGACAGGAAGGCGAAGAGGCCGCAGAACAGGGCCAGATAGACGAGCTGGGCCCACATACTGGCAGTGCTGTGCGCCAGAGTCCCCAGGTGGGCCGTGGAGGGTGCCGCAAAGAGCACGGAGCCGGCGAGGGCCTGAACGGCCGTCAGGTGCAGCGGGCGCAGGGAGCGGCCCGCGGAGAGCCGGCCGACGAGTGCGACGCGTCCGGCTCGCACCGCTGCGGCGGCGAGCATCAGCAGGTCGCCGGTCCGCACGGTGTGCGGTCCGGTGCCGGACAGAAGGAACCCCACGGCCGGGGCGCACAGACCGGCAGCCGCGAAGCCCAAGGCAGGGCGGCGTTTCTCGCCGGACGTTCTACCGCTGCGGGAACTGGGGCACGGCCAGCTGCGTTCAAGCTGCCCCACGGGGAGCTCCGAGTGTGGTGGAGCGACTTCATCACGTGATTGCGGCAGCTGGAGGCCGCGGCGTGAAGTCTCTCGATGTGAAGGTCCGGGGCGTACGCAAGCGCCAGTGAGAAGGGCTCGGTCTGTCGTCCCGTCCTCGACCTACTACCGCGTGTGGCGGGAAGCCCGGCTTCTCGCGCTTCCGCCTGCCGTTGCTGCCTCGCCTCTCGCGAGTCGACCGTACGACCTTCGGCACTCGGCGCTGTCGACGGGGCTCAACGCGGGCGTCGATCCCACCGAGGCCGCCGAGCGCGCCGGCAACAGTGTCGAGGTCCTGCTGACCCGCTACGCGAAGTGCCTTGACGGACGGCAGGACGTCGCCAACCGGCGTATCGAGGGTCTGCTGCGCGAGGACGAGTGACCCGCCTGACCGTGTCTGAGGCCCCTGGCATCCACCAGGGACCTCTTTCAGATGTGCTCACTCAGAACGTCGGTTTCAGGGTGTCTTCCGTGAGGAGTTGCTGTGCACGGGTGCCGAAGGGATTGTCGATGACGTACCGCCAACGGCCGTCCGAGCCCCGCCGGGCGACGTCGGTGGCGGTGCCCTCGACGTGCACTGCCTGTCCGTCCCGGTCGGTGCCGTCGATGACCCAGTCGACTATCAGCAGCGCCAGGTCTCCGTTGCGGTACACGTGCCGCGGACGGACCGAGACGGGAACTCCGAGCTTCTGCAGGCGGCCGTTGGCGGCGTGCAGGTCCGTGCCGGTCACCGGCGTTCCCGGCTGTGGGACCAGCACCGCCGCGTCTTCGTAGACCTGTGCCAACGCGGTAGCGTCGCCGCTGTTGAACCGCTCGGCGAACACCGCGGGCACCTCTTCGGGCCGATCGGCCAGTTCTCGCATCATCGACGGACGTCCTTCCGGGCCGGGGGAATCGAAGTGCTCGACACGTTAGGAGGCGATCTCGTGACTCACCGAACGGTTGGTCACCCGGCAGGGCTCCCCGACGACCCGCGCGCGAACGTCACTGCGCCCACCCCCGAGTGCCCCGTGGAGATCACGCTGGCGGCCCTGCACGGCCGCTGGACGACGCTGGTGGTTCGCGAGCTGCTGCGTGGCGACCGCTCCTACAGCGAGCTGCGCGCGGCCCTGCCCATGTTGTCGGACAAGGTGCTGTCCGACCGGTTGGCACAGCTTGGCGAGGCCGGAGTTGTCGAGCGCGACCGTCGACCCGGCTGGCCGCCGCGAGTGCGCTACGCGCTAACCCCGAGTGGACACCGCCTCGGCCCTGTCCTCCAGGCGCTGTGGGACTGGGGGGCGGAGACCTCGGCACGAGACGGCGGGGCCGAAGCCGGCTGTGCGACGAGCTCTCTTCACTGATCGGCCGATCCAGCCGTCTCACCTGCGGCGATGCCTCAAGATCCCGTCCAAGCCTGGTACACAGTCCCGACATACGCCCGCTCCGAGCGGCATACGCCTGCACATACGCGAAGACCCCGCACTCAGCGTTTCCGCTGATGACGGGGTCTTTGGGCACCTGACACAGGGTGCCCCCGGCAGGATTCGAACCTGCGCACACGGCTCCGGAGGCCGCTTCGGGGCCATGAATAACAGCTGTTCAGGGCCTTGTCCGCAGTGAGCGGGGCGTGCCTTGTCCATAAATGGTCCACGCGCTGTGGGCCCGGTGCCGTGCTCCTGGTCGAGGTCCGGCGGGACGCGGAGCCGATGGGCGAGCTTCGACTCAGGGCTCGTGGTGCGCCCTCTTTGATCGAACACGCGCGCGCATTGTTTGCCATCTGGGTTTCTGGACGGCTTTGTAGGGACCGTCCGCTTGCTACTGCTGACACGGCGCAGCTCAAGTCCGAGGATGCGTTCGAGGTTGACCGTATCGGAGGAACTGGGGGGCAGTCCGATACTGTCTCACTGGGTAGTGCTGCTGTACCATGCCGAGCAAATGTGCTGATCTTGTGAACGTGCCGCATGTGCAGGTCAAGGTGTGGCTGCAACGGGAGTCTAGGGTGGGACCGCTGGGGGGCCGCACGCGGTTGAGCGGGGTGCTGCTGTGTACAGAGGAGAAGCGCCTTCCGCTCCCTCTGTGGGCGGTCTGGCTTGCCGAACTCGGCGCCTGGGCTGCTGAACTGACGGAGCAAGGTGTTCGCGGCACTATCGCGGTTTCGGTTCCCGCTCGCCAGTTCGCCAGCGTATTGGTTGGATGCGGAGCTGTGTACGCGGCGTTTGAGCCGCAACTGGACACCTCGCCTCAGGGCTCACAGTTCGACAGCGCCGCCAGGCTTGAACCGAGAAAACATCTCGTTCGTCTTGTCTCAACGCAGAATGCTGCGGGATTCGTAGGCATCCTCAACGAGGCGGTCAGGAAGAATAGTCGGGAGGGTTACAACGTCGGCGGAAGCTGGATGCCGGCGGACAGATACCGGATCGATGTTCTTAAGTGGCCTGATAATGCGGCTGAGTTCGTGGGGCAGAGCCGCATTTCGGAGCGAATTGACGTTCTGGGTGGCGCAGCTGGACTGTTGCCGGGTCCCCCCGCAGACTTCTGTGGGTTCAGTGCCCTCCATTGTGCGATCGTCGGCAACGGCACCGCAATACAACAGGAGTCCGAGACTCTGATCGCAACTTCGATGGTGGCTGAGCCGGTGCCCCTCAGTGCTCTGCTCCGTCCCCGCGCCATTCGTGAAAAAGCGCGCCAGTTCCGCAGTGTGCTACTGCCAGCGCGGGAGGACCCGGAGGACTACCGTGAACTCGTTTCCAGGCGGAAGCCCAAGGTGGTGGTCCTGGACAGTGCGGCCACGGTCTGCCGGTGGCTTGGTGCGGAGATGGCGCCGGTCACGGTCGCGCTGGTCGAGCGTACGGCACCGTCTGGCGAAGCGGCGGCCGACGCCCTCAAGCGTTACCGGGCCAGAAGCCCGGAGGATCTGCCGCTTCCGGCAGATCTCGCCCGCGTTCCCGCTGGGATTGAGGTGCTTGCGTGGCAGAGCTGAGCGGGGAACCCATGACGACGTTGGAAGAGATCGACCAGGTATACGCCTGCGCGGCAAAGTGCGAGATCTGGGACCAGCCCGTCGAGCATCCCACTGCGCGGGCTTTCGTTTTCGCGGCAACGGGCTTCTTGCGAGGACTCGGCGAAGCTGCGGACTCCGAGCTCTGGAGATCCAGCGCTGCTCTGCTGCGCCGGTGCAGGAGGTTCGTCTGTACCGTTCCACTCCCGTTCGACCATCCGCTGCTCAAGTTCGAGACTGCGGCTCGCCAACTTGAGTCGGATTTAGCCCGATTGGAGGGCGTCGTCGATCCTGGGCACGTTGAGCGGATGCGGGTTGTGGTGCCAAGTCTTCAAGGCCTTGCCGCTGACGGCGGGGATCCGCTTGGCGACTGCACGCGGGAGTTTCTGACACTGGAGGACCCTCGTGACGGTTTTGTCGTCCTGACCGACCGAAGGTTCATCGACGCGGTTGCTGAGGCCATGGCGCTGAACGGCGTTGAGGTGACGATCGGAACCCACGCCGACCTCCTTGGGCACGACATTTATACCTCTGTCGTGGTCGTTGGATCGCCCACCTGGATCCACCAGGGTCTCCTGAACGCGCCCCGGACTGAAAACCTCGCGCTTGTGCACTATGGCTTTTTCCGCGAGGACCCTGAAGTGGCGCCGCTCCTGTTCGGGCCAGTCGCCAGCACCCACGTCATGCGCCCCATCAAGAAGTCGAAGCCCTTCCGATGCGGAGCCCCGGAGACTCCCGTAGAGGGCTGGCAGCAGGAGGAACCGGATGCAGCCGGCCTGCTCGCTGCGGAGGAGTGCTCTCCCAGCGAGGAGATCCGGGCTTCGTTCCCCCGGTATTCCTCGGCAGGAGGCCGCGGCGGTGCTGCGGATCAGGTCGAGGCACATGCGGCGGTCCTCGCTGACGGCTCGCATGTGCTCCTGCCAACAGACTTCGACGCCCGGGTCTTCTCGCTGCGGGCCGGAGGGCTTCCTGACGTCCAGGTAGAGCAGGTCCCCGCGTCGTCGGTGGGCCAGGGCGACTACCTTGCCCTGCGGAATCGCTCCCATCACCAGGACCTCGTGGACCGGGCAGACGCCATCCTCGGTCCGGACGCGGCCTCGCTGCGAACCACACAGGCCGAGTGGAAGGGGCTCCTCTGGGAGCGGACCGAGCAGCACCCACGGGGCATCCGAGGTGTCGCTGATGAACTCCGTAGCCGGGGAGCTGCCACGGCCAACGTGGGCTACTGGATCAGCGACTGGTGCATTAGGCCGAGGAGCAAGGCGGACTTCGCTGTAGTGCTGCGCTACCTGGCAGCGGGCGTTGACGTCGACAGCGTCTGGGAACGGCTGCGGCGGATTGACAGTGCCCACCGCAGTGCCGGGCAGCGGTACGCGGAAGATCTTCAGCGAGCGCTGACCCCGGACAGAGTGGGAAGGCTCGTCGCCGCTGGTTGGTGCGCAGTCAGACCGACCGGGGCGGACAGCGAGACACTCGTCGCCCGCATCGACTACGTACTGTCCGACACCCTGCAGGTCCCGCTGAACGCCCTCTGCCGGCTCCGTACAACGGAGGACTTCCGATGACACGAATGATTCCGCCGTCTTTCGACCCGGAGAGTACAAGCCCGGGAGAGCGCGAGGTTTTCGAACGGTTGCGCGATGATCCGGCCACGGAAGGATGGATCGCTCTCCACTCCCTGGGGATCGCCAGCCATCCCAGGCAGATTCAGGGTGAGGCCGACTTCGTGGTCATTGTCCCGGGCAGCGGCATCGTCTGTTTGGAAGTGAAGTCGCATCTGCACGTCGCCCGACTCGCAGACGGAAACTGGAGACTAGGTAAGCATCAACCGGAGGCCCGCGGTCCCTTCAAGCAGGCCGACGAGGCCAAGTACGCGGTCACCGCGCAGCTCAGGAAGGCCAATCCCCAACTGCCTTCCCTTCCCATCACCTCCGCTGTGTGCTTCACCCACGCCCGCTTCCAGGTACCCAATCCGACCGAGTGGCACAGTTGGCAGGCGATTGACACTGTCGCGTTCCGCCGTAACCCCATCTCGGCGTTGCTGCGAGGTGTCCTGAAAAGTCATCGTGAGCAACTCGCCGTAACCCCGAGTGCCCGCGCCTGGTTCTCGGCGTCACACGTGGAGCCAACTCCGGCGGTCTGCACTCGTATCGTGGATGTGCTGCGACCTGCCTTCGAGTTCGTCGAGCCGCCCAAGATCCGACGTTATCGTCGCCGGGAGGAGGTCGAACGGTTCACGCGTCAGCAGTATCAACTGCTCGACATGATCGCCGAGAATCCGCGCTGCATCGTGAAGGGGGCGGCTGGTACTGGCAAGACCTTCGTCGCCTTGGAGGCTGCCCGTCGGCTCGCCGCCGACGGCTCGCGTGTGCTCCTCTGCTGCTACAACAATCTCCTGGGACAGTGGCTCAAGGAGGAGACGGCCGGTGACAGCCTGATCACTGCGGGCACGCTCCACAGCTACATGGGAAAGCTCGCGCCGAGGGCCCGGGAGCAGCACCGCGTGGGCGAAGGTGACTTCTTCACTGAAGTGCTTCCAGAGCGCGCCCTCGGTTCCCTGCTTGAGGGGCACCCACCCTTTGACGCACTGGTCGTCGACGAGGCGCAGGACCTCATGCTAGACGCCTACTTGGACGTTCTTGACATGTCCGTCCGCGGAGGACTTGGCAGTGGCAGGTGGCTGTGTTTCGGCGACTTCACCAACCAGGCGATCTACGACTCTGGGTATGCGGGGATCGGTCTGCTGAAGGACCGGACCGGCGCTGGTTCCGCGTCATTCAGCCTGACGGCGAACTGCCGCAATGTCCCCTCGATCTGCCAGTACGTGGAGGAGACCTCGCGTCTGGAGCCCGGCTACAGCGGTACCCTCCGGGCGGAGAATGACCGTGAAGCCGTACGGGAGTGGTGGTCTACGCCTGCCGAGCAGGACCAGCATCTGGTCAAGCACCTAGCCAGGCTTCATACGGACGGGTTTGCCCCGGACGAGATCGTTGTGCTGTCAGTCCGAGGACATGGCAGTGCTGCAGAACTGTGCGCAGACCCCCGTTGGTCCCGTCAGCTGGCCCCGTTCGCCAAGCTGCGAAGTGGGTCCATCGGCTACGGAACGGTCCATGCGTTCAAGGGGCTGGACGCGTCGGCAGTGATCGTCACTGACATCGAAGAGATAAAGGACCCCCGAAGCGAGGCGCTCTTTTACATCGCCTCGTCTCGGGCGCGTGACGACCTCACCATCATCGCCCGTGACACAGCGCGCCCTGACTTCCGACGACTGGTACTGGGAGAATGACGATGGCTGAACACGACCGGACAGCAGGCCGTGACAAGATCACAAAGGCGCTGCGGGATGAACTCCTAGGCCCGGCTCCCGCCGGCAAGCCGCTCGACAGGTTCACCTTCGAGAAGAAGGAGGACTCCTACGGGCCATGGACTAGCGCTGCCACCGGCGAGGAGATCTTGGAACGCGATCCCCTGATTCGCTATGGCGTCGGTGTGCTGTACCCCGTTGCCGGTGCGACCGGCTCCAAGATTGCAGACCAAGCCATCGTGCCTGGCCTGACTGCTGAAAATACCGAGGGACCGCAGACCGGGACATGGGAAGGATCCTCGGGGAAGCTCGGAGCGACCTCTGACGACGCCGACTTCGACCTTTCCGGCGCCAACGAACGGCGGCCCACGGCTATGGGCATCTCGTTCCTCATGGCCCTAGAGCCGCAGACCGGTCTGAAGATCGAGGTCACCGGCGGCCGATACGAGCAGTTCAGGATCGACCTCCCGGGCGGGGCCAGGCGTACATGGTGGACCCGTGTCCCAGTCAAGGCCGTGTGGCGTCTGACTGCTGAACACTTTCAGCAGTCTCCCTTTCTCCACCGCGAGCTCATTCCCGTTGCTGACGAGTCCACAGGGCTGGAAGGGCTCGCCCTGCGGCTGACAGTAAACCTGCGACCTCACGCTGCGGGCATCCTGACAACAGTTGCCCTCGTGAACCGGTCGACACCGGGCACCAAGGCGGTGGACGCCGCATGCCTCTTCCAGGCCGGCATGACAGCGATTCCCGAGAACAGCTGGATTGTCCCCTACCCCGAGGGTCCCGAAGCCGGAGCGCACCCTGACGACGCGTCCTTCCGCCTTCTCTACAGGCGCGAGCAGACGTACGCCGTCGGACATGGCTGTTCCGCCGATTGGGACGATCCCGATCTCAACGGACGCTCGCAATGGGCCAAGGCGGATCCGCTCCCCGAGTACGAGACGCCGAGCATTACCCCCGACATCGTTCTCGAGGACGGGACGGCACTGACCGTCTCCATGAGGCAACTCGCCGGGGCCGAGCCAGGCGGTATGGCCCAGCTCGAACGGGTCCTGACAGAGTACGCAGGCTGGATCGAGAAACGCAGGGTAAAAGCGGCCGCTCTGGAAGGAGAGTTCCGCACGACCGCCGAGCGCCACATGACTGAGTGCACCAGGGCGTTGGAGCGTATGCGCGAAGGGCTGGAGCTGGTCCGCGACCCGGACAGCGATATCGGAAAGGCTTTTCGGCTGGCCAACGCAGCCATGTATAAGCAGCAGTTGCGCTCCGGCGCGGAGCTGCGTACCACACAGCTCGTCGATGAGCGGATTCACGTCGAGGGCGAACCGCCTGACGAAGTAGGCACCGAGGCGAAGGGACGTGGGGCATGGCGGGCTTTCCAAATCGCATTCCTGCTCGCTGCGGTCCCTTCAACAGCCAATCCTGCCCACCCAGACCGCTCCGTCGTCGACCTGATCTTCTTCCCTACCGGAGGGGGAAGACCGAGGCGTACCTCGGCCTCTCCGCTTTCGCGATGCTGCTCAGACGGTTGCGTGAACCTGGCGATGCGAGCGTCACGATCCTCATGCGCTACACCCTGCGACTTCTGACAGCCCAGCAGTTTCTGCGTGCGGCTGGGCTGATCTGTGCGCTTGAGGACTTGCGCCGCCAGCGGGAGAAAGAGCTGGGCGGTGAGCGGTTCTCCATCGGAATCTGGGTCGGCAGCGACTCGACACCAAACAAGAACACCGATGCCGTCAGGGATTTGCGGGCGATGGAACGCGAAGGGGGAGAGAACCCCTTCTTGCTGCTGCGGTGTCCTTGGTGTGCCGCCCAGATGGGGCCGGTGAAGAGCGTTGACAGCCCCAACTTGACGGCAGGCGGGCGAGGAAGAACCCCGCGCCGAAAGCACAAGGGAAAGCAGAACTTCGTCGCCGGTTACGAGGAGTACCGTGGGCGAGTCATTTTTCGGTGCCCGGACGCGAATTGTCAGTTCTCCAAGGCCGACCGCCCGCTTCCGGTCTACGTTGTTGACGACGATGTGTACGAGTGCCGACCGTCTCTCGTCATTGGGACGGTAGACAAGTTCGCGCAACTCGCTTGGAACCCCCGTGCGCGGGCCTTGTTCGGACTGGGAAAGTCTGGACAACGCGCCTACTCGCCTCCAGAGCTGGTCATCCAGGACGAGCTCCATCTGATCGCAGGGCCCCTTGGCTCGATGACTGGCTTGTACGAAGGCCTCATCGAGGAACTGTGCACCGACCGGCGCGCAGCCTCCCCGGCCCCGCCGAAGCTCATTGCCTCGACGGCAACTATTCGTCGCCATGAGGAGCAGATCCGCGCCTTGTATGCCCGCGACAGGGTCCTGCTTTTCCCTCCGCATGGAATCGACGCGGAGGACTCCTTCTTCGCGGTGTACGCACGGGACAGTGAAGGTAAGCGACTTCCAGGACGTAAGTACATCGGGGTACACGCACCCGCGCTCGGATCTATGCAGACCACGCAGGTGCGCTCCTTCGCGGCACTTCTGCAGGCGGCGAAGGACGCTCCAGACGAGGAGCAGCAGGACCCCTGGTGGACACTGATGGCTTTCTTCAACAGCCTCCGGGAGCTTGGTAATTCCCTGTCGCTGATGCAGTCCGACATCCCCGACTACCTCAAGACGATTAACAACCGTTCCAACGCCGACCGCACGGAGGTCAGATACCTAAACAGGGTCGAGGAGATGACAAGTCGACTCCGGCAGGACCAGATTCCCGAAGCGATGGAAAAGCTTGCTCAAAGGGCTAAGGGCGGCAAGGCCATCGATGTCTGTCTCGCGTCCAGCCTGATCGAAGTCGGTA
Source organism: Streptomyces sp. DG1A-41 (assembly GCF_037055355.1). Taxonomy (GTDB): domain Bacteria; phylum Actinomycetota; class Actinomycetes; order Streptomycetales; family Streptomycetaceae; genus Streptomyces. The sequence continues at coordinate 6,252,085 of NZ_CP146350.1, forward strand.
TCGATATCGACCGGCTTTCCCTCATGACAGTGGTGGGCCAACCCAAGAGCACCTCCCAGTACATCCAGGTCACAGGCCGGGTCGGCCGAAAGTGGGACAAGCGTCCCGGCTTGGTTGTCACCCTCTACGGTACCGCCAAACCGCGCGACCGAAGCCACTTCGAGCGCTTTCGCAGCTACCACCAGCGGCTTTACGCCCAGGTTGAACCCACCAGCGCGACCCCCTTCGCCCCGCCGGCCCTGGACCGCGCGTTGCATGCCGTCGCCGTCGCCTATATCCGACAGACAGCCGATCAGTCTCTTCCACCGTTTCCCTTCCCTGCGGAACTGTTCGACGAGGCTGAGGAACTCCTGCGCACCCGGGTGGCGTTCTGCGATCCGGGCGAGGAGGGTCGCGTCGTCTCCGTTCTGAGTAAACTCCGCAAAGAATGGGCCAACTGGCAGCCGACCTCATGGGGGACACCGGGAGGAACCGCTGAGCTCGGCAGCCTCATGCGTGCTGCGGGCCACTACGCAGACGGCAACGTTGAGGCAAGCACCTGGCCCACTCCCACGTCCATGCGCGGTGCCGACGCCGAATGCCGCGCCGAGATCACTCAGCAGTACGCACTCGAAGGAGCCAAGCAGTGATCCGCGGCAAAGTTCGGCGCTCTCAACTCGTAGCACCCTTCGGGCCTGGAGCCATGCAGGTCCTCGCGGATGGAACTTCTGTCATCACCGCCGGCCTCGACCACTGGTTCGTCCCCGGTGAAAGGCTGGACCAAGAGGAGTTCCGCATCCATGAGTGGCGACTGGAGAGTCACCTAGGGGTGGACGCCCTCTACACCCCGCCGGACTACCGGGACAACTTCAAGGCCAGCCCCGGCCAGTACAACACTAAGCTCCAGGTCCCGGTCCTGCGCTTCCCCGCCTGGAGCTTCTGCCCTCGGTGCCGCGCTCTGACTCCGCAGCCGCTGCACATCGCAGACCGACCGCGCTGCGCCAACCCCGACTGCTCCGGACAGAAGGCGTCCTGGACGCCGTTTCTCGCCCAAGTGCCCTTTGTGGCTCTGTGCGAGCGTGGCCACCTCCAGGACTTCCCCTGGGTTGAGTGGGTCCACAAGTCCGCCAGCCCGAAATGCCGGTCTCCTAAGCTCAAGCTTCGGACCTCGGGCGGTGGCACCCTGGCCTCGCAGCGTGTCGTGTGCGAGACCTGCCACAAAGACCGGGGACTGGAAGGCATCACATCAGTAGAGCGTTCTAACCGGGAGCACGAGCAGGAGACCACATACCTCACTGCTCACCTCGAGGACGGAACCGAGTTCTCCTGCCGTGGAGCGATGCCCTGGCTCGGTCTGGAGATGGGTAGAGGAACCTGTGGAGAGCCGCTGCGCGGCAGTCTCCGAGGTGCATCCAACGTCTACTACGCCTTGGTCAAGAGCTCGATCTTCATCCCTGAGGCATCATCGGTGGGAGTGGATCCCAGCGTGCTAGAGGCCCTCGAAGAACAGACGATCGCTAGGGCTCGGGCGAACGTACGCGATGTCCTGGAAGACGGCGACAAACTGACCGCGAGCCGCCTGCGGCGTGCCGCGAAGAAGAACGCCTTCCGCCTGGAGGGCTTCACCGATACGCAGATCGAGTCGGCTCTCGCGATTCTGGAAGGCCCAGCGGAGCCATCCCACCAGCTGACGACTGAGTCTGTCGACGGCCCAGCGTTGTTCCGTCACCAGGAGTACACGAGCATTCGAGACACGATCAACTCCGCCGAACTAGTGGTCAGGGAGCCGGAGGGCGCCCGTGCTAGGGACGTCGAGGAGTTGATCTCGCGAGTCCGCCTCGTCGAGAAGCTGCGGGAGACCCGAGTTCTCTGGGGGTTCAACCGGGTCTTCGCCGAGTCATCCCGACAGGACACCGCCGCCCGCGCCGCCCTGTTGCGCCGCCAGACCCCTGATGCCGGCGAGTCGTGGCTCCCCGCCTACACAGTGCTCGGAGAGGGCATCTACCTGGAACTCTCTCCGGAAGCTCTCACGAAGTGGGAGGCCGGTTCCCTGGTGCAGAAGCGGCTGGTCCCGATGGCCCAGCAGTTCCAGTTGGTCGCTCATGAACGCCACCTCGCCCAACGAGAGGTAACTCCTCGGCTGGTCTTGCTGCACACGCTCGCGCACCTGCTGATCAACCAGCTGACGTTCGAGTGCGGCTACAGCTCGGCGTCGCTCCGGGAACGCCTCTACGACTCACCTGGCACTGAGGGAATGAATGGCTTGCTCATCTACACAGCCGCCGGGGACTCAGAAGGAACCCTGGGCGGACTTGTGCGAATGGGCCAGCCTGAGCGCTTCGAAGAGGTCCTGCGGAACGCGATCACCAATGCTCGCTGGTGCTCCTCTGACCCAGTTTGTATGGACAGCTACGGCCAGGGGCCGGATTCTTGCAATCTCGCAGCGTGCCACAGCTGCGCTTTGCTGCCCGAAACGGCGTGCGAGGAGTTCAATCGCTTCTTGGACCGTGGGCTGGTAGCCGGAACCTTGGATGATCCCGACCTTGGGTTCTTCAGCAGGCTTGAGTGACCTTGGCCGGTTGTCTGGTTCCAGCGAAACCTGTGGTGGTAAGTGACATCCGCGCTGGAGCTACGCAGTTTGGGACACCGTGCAGGGAGGCCCCTTCGGTCGGCAGCGGAGGCCCTGGTCAGGAGGTTCGCCGTGCGGAGCTCACAGGAGCCGGTCCCCGGATAGTCCAGAGACTTGGGCTGCACTCGGGCTCGCAGGGCGCTGTCCGCGCCGAGCGCGCCTAGCTACTGAGTCGCCAACCCTGGTCGGCAACTGTGCTTTCGGCCTGTGCAATTGCGTGCCCGGCGCATTGAGCTGCAGGTCGGGATGACAAGGCAGGCCTACTCCTGTGGTAGCTCAGCCACTACAGCTGGGATGTCGAACTGGGAGGGGTGCGTGTGTCGCGGCACCTTGAACTACTTCGTTGGCAACATGTTGGCGCGGCTCTTGACTTGCTCGTACCAGGGGCGACTGACGTCGGCCAGGTCTGTGAAAGTCCAGGGCGGCGCGGGGGCGACCGCGAGCATCCGGTCGCTGGCTACCTCGGCGACGTCGCCTGAGCCGTGGCGTCAAGCGGTCACAGCCCGGAAGGCGATCAGGTGAAGTTTCCCCGTGATCTTGGACACTCGTCGGTTATGCCGCGAGGGCGTGTTGGTGCCGCTGCCTGGTCTCGGCCGGGGTGAGGTAGCCGAAGGTCTTGTGCTTGCGCAGGCGGCGGCGGTTGTAGAAGGTCTCGATGAAGGTGAAGACCTCGGCGCGGGCGGTGGCCCGGTCGGGCCAGATGCGGGTGCCGATCTCTTCCTTGAGCAGGGCCCAGAAACTCTCCGCGGCCGCGTTGTCGAAGCAAGATCCGGTGCGTCCGCAGCTGTTCTGCAGTCCCAACTCCCTTATTCGGTCGCAGAACTGAGTCGAGGTGTATTCGCTGCCGCGGTCACTGTGGATCACGCAGCCGGGCTCCAGGCCGCCTCGGCCGTAGGCCATGTCGAGGGCGTCCACGACGAGTTCTGCGCGGTGGTGATCAGCCATGGCATAACCGACGACCTCGCGGGTGGCCAGGTCCAGCCAGCAGGCGAGGTAGAGCCAGCCCTCGGCAGTGGGCAGGTAGGTGATGTCGCCGACCAGCTTGATCCCGGGCCGCTCGGCGTGGAAGTCGCGGCCGATCAGGTCAGGGGCCGGCTTCGCCTTCTTGTCGGGCCGGGTCAACGAGCGGCGCTTGCGCCGGGTGACGCCTCGGATGTCGCGCTCGCGCATCACGCGGGCGATGCGCTTGCGGTTCACCCGCCGCCCCAGACGCCGCAGTTCGGCGTGGATGCGCGGGACACCGTAGGTGCGGCGGGAGGCGACGTGCAGCACCGTGATCTCGTGCGCGAGCGCGTCGTCGGCGGCCTGCCGGGCATGGCGGGCGGCCCCGCCCTCGCGCCACGCGTAGTAGGAGGAGCGGGCGACGTGCAGCACCCGGCACAACAGAACGATCGGGTAGTTCGCCTTCTCCGCATGGATGAACCGGCACAACTCGCTCACCGGTCGTTCTCCTTCACGAAGAAGGCGGTCGCTTTTTTCAGGATCTCGATCGTCTGCTGCTGCTCGCGGTTCTCCCGCCGCAGCCGCTTGAGCTCCTCGCGCTCGGCACTGCTCAATTCGCCGGGAGCGCCCTCGCCCTGCTCCGCCTTCGCCTTGCGGTACCAGCCGCGCAGGGACTCGGAGCTGATGCCGAGTTCCCTGGCGACCGCCGTGACCGTCTTGCCCGAGGAGTCGACGAGCGCGATCGCGTCCCGCTTGAACTCTTCGGTGTACCGCTTCGTGTACTTGCTTCCCACCTGGTGCTACTTCCCCTGGAACCTCAGGTCCCAGTCTCCAGGTGTCCACGATCAAGGGGAAGGTTCACAGGAGACCCACGAGTCCTGGCGAGGTCGTCGGAGCGTGCGGCATCATGATGTTCAGACTAAGGCTATGGTTGGAAGAAGTGCATGTCTGAGACTGCGGTCGTTCCTGCGAGCGTTACCGTTCGCCACCCCTCCCTCTTATTGATGAGGAACACGCCCGCCCGGCTCGCGAGCGTGGAGTTGTTCGCTGGCGCTGGCGGGCTCGCGCTGGGTTGTCAGGAGGCTGGCTTCGACCCGCTGGCGACCTTGGAGTTGGACAAGTGGGCCTGCGACACGGTGCGACAGAACCAGGCCCGGGGGAACGAGCTCGTCGCGAACTGGCACGTCGAGGAGGGCGACGTGCGGGACTTCAACTGGTCCCGCATCACCGACGGGGTGGATCTCGTCGCTGCCGGCCCGCCGTGCCAGCCGTTCTCCATTGGCGGCCGCGGCAAGGCGGACGACGACGAGCGTGACATGTTCCCGGCCACGGCGGAGGCGATCGCCCACCTGAGGCCTCGCGCGTTCATCGTCGAGAACGTGAGGGGTCTGGCGCGCCCGAGGTTCGCTGACTATTTCCAGTACATCCAGGCCAGGCTTTCACTGCCACTCCTCGCCGCGAAGCCCGACGAACTGTGGGGGGATCACCTGCTGCGGCTCCGGGCGGCAGGCAAAGACGTCAGCAACCAAGAGTTGGCCTATCGGGTCACTCCCGCCTTCGCTAACGCGGCGGACTACGGCGTGCCGCAGCAGCGCCAGCGCGTCTTCCTGGTTGGATTCCGAAACGATCTGGACGTGACCTGGGAATTCCCGCATGTCACACACTCAAGGCGCGCGCTCCTGCATGCTCAGTGGACAACTGGTGAGTACTGGCAGGAACATGAAGTGGCGAAGGCGAAACGCCCAGAGCGGCCTAACGTCCCAATACCTGCGGAACTGCGGCCGGACGAGGTCCAAGCTCGCTGGCGCACCGTACGCGACGCGCTGGCCGGTCTTCCCGAGCCAACGCTGACGGGTACTAGAGGCGTCCTCAACCACGTCCTTCAACCGGGAGCTCGCTCCTACCCTGGTCACACCGGTAGTCCGGTGGACTGGCCAGCGAAGACGTTGAAAGCAGGGCGTCACGGGGTTCCCGGCGGAGAGAACATGCTGCGTGAGGCGGATGGCTCCATCCGCTACTTCACGGTCAGGGAAAGTGCCCGCTTGCAAACCTTCCCAGACGACTACGAGCTGCATGGCCCTTGGGGCAAGGCGATGCGCCAGCTCGGCAACGCAGTTCCGGTTGAGTTGGCGCGGGTCGTGGCCGAAAGTGTCCACGCCGCACTGCGCGCGGAGGGAACCGAAGCATGACGGAGACGGAGACGCGACCCGGCACTCTCAACCTGACGCCCTCTCCCCGGATCTTGGAGATGATCGCGGAGGTCGACCTCCAACTTCACCAGTGCCTATGCGAGTTGATCGACAACTGTCTCGACGAGCTCGTCGAGGCCACCCGTGTCGATGAAACGCTGGAACCTCGAATAGACGTCACTCTGCCCACGGCGGGCAAGGTGAACCGGGGTGCCAAGGTCGTAGTGAGCGACAACGGCCGGGGGATGTCTCCGGCGGAATTACGGTACGCCCTGAGCGCCGGCACGTCGGGTAAGCAACGGTTCGGCAGCCTCGGCCTGTTCGGCATGGGCTTCAACATCGCCACGGCCCGCCTTGGCACGGTAACGGAGGTCCGTTCGGGACGGCGTGGCGACGACCACTGGATCACCGCCACCATCGATCTTAGGGAGATGCAGCGACGGTCGTCGTATGAGGTGCCCCTTCGTTACGAGCGGAAGGATCCCGATGAGCACGGCACTCTAGTCTCGGTGACGAACCTCCGCGACGACGTAGTCGTCAAGTTGAAGTCGGCGAGTTCGATCCGGGAGGTCAGCAGGAACCTAGGGAGGATCTACACGTACATGCTGCGTGATCCCGACGGCCCTCATTCGGGCGCGCAGTTGATGGGCGGGTTGAACCAGCGCCTGTACGTCAACTCTCGTCAGGTGCCCCCCCTCGTGCCGTGTATCTGGGACCCGACCCGGTCGGTCATGTACAAGGCTGCGGAGGCGCCTGCCGCGAAACAAATCCACGTGCCACTCACCAACGCCTTCGCCTGTATGAACTGTGGGCGCTGGTACACCTCAAGGTACGACCGGTGCGTTGATTGTGAGAGCACTGAAATCCAGGAGCGAGAGCGCCGGATCGTGGGCTGGCTGGGCGTGCAGAGGTTCGCTGATAAGTCTGACTTCGGTCTGACGTTTCTCCGGAGCGGGCGCGCGATTACGACAAGGGACAGGTCTCTGTTCGACTGGGAGGGGCCAGACGGAGACATTGAGCTGGAGTATCCGATCGAACTCGGTATGGGCCGAATCGTCGGTGAGATCCATCTCGACCACGCGCCGGTCAACGTCCGCAAGACCAATTTCGACACCTCGTCGCCGGAGTGGCGATACATGGTCGAGAAGGTTCGAGGCGACCTGCCCTTGCGTCCACAGCTGGCCAAGCGCCTGTTCAATCGCGAGAACGACTCTCCGATGAGTCGGTTCTTCAACGCCTTCCGGGAGAACAAACCGGGTCTCCGGTACCTCATGCCGGGCAACGGCAGTACCGCCATCCATAATGAGGCGAAGAGGTGGGCGCAGAAGTTCCGCAGCGGGGATCCGGAGTATCAGACCGACGATAAATGGTACGAGGCTGCGGCCGACCATGATCGGGTCAAGAATGGGCCACCGCCGGAGCCTGCACCGCCGTCCGACGAGGATGACTGGCTCACCGGGGAAGGGCTTGGACATCTGGGGACGGGGGCGGCCGACGGCCACTCATCGTCTCAAGATCAGAAGCAGCCGGAGCCAGCCGCAGAGACACGGCCGGAGACCGAGGACCAGCGCTTCGCGAGGTACAGGGAGCACGCAACGCTGCTTCCCGACACTGACCGCGAAGTTCGCCTTGGTACCGCTCAGGCGGTCTTTCGCGTCTACGTCACCTCCGGAGTCGAACTGCTCAAGGACGGCCACCGGCAGCCGGCCGTGGTTCGGATCGTAGCTGGCGAGGTAGAGATCTACGTGGACTCCGATACCACGCTGATCGCGCGGTACGGGTGGTCCCCATTGAACGTCGCGCTCGTCTGCGCGGCACCGCAGTTGAAGAGCGTGTACTCCGTATCGGGCTCCATTGACGGATTGGTGACCTCGATCCTCGAGCAGTTCCCGGACCGGCGGGTGGACTCCAGCGCGGTGCGTAGTCGCGCGGAGATGCTGCTGGAGGGCTTGCGAGATCGGCTCGCCGATCTCACCTCGAAGGACGCGGCCACGTTCTGGTCCGCCCTATCCGGTCAGTCGAAGCGGGCCGCCGAGTCGTACGCCATCGCGGTGGCACCGGATGTCGATTGGAAGGCAGCGGTGGAAAACGGAGAGTTCGCGCGCTACCTGGGAGTCGAGGGCGTCCTCGACCTCGTTACGAGCGGTCCCGAACTGGTGCTGGACGGCGGGTTGTTCCGCACCACTTACGCTGCGCTCGGCGAGGAGACGCAGGCGGACCAAGTGGCTCGTGTTAGCGCCTTCCTCACCGACCTTAAGCGGATGGTGATGGGCCCACCCCTGCAGAACACCTTGGAACTGTCCCGCCTGCTCCTTACTGCGGACCTACTGGACGCGGAGATCGTCCAGGCATGAACAGATCATTCCTAGAGTCGGCCTTCCTTGTTGAGGAAGGCCCGAAGGGCTTCACGCGCCAGCTGGAGCGGTTGCTCGGCCTGATCTCGTTCACGGATGTGGTCAACATCGATGGTCCCGGGGATAAAGGTGCTGACCTCCTTGGCCGACTCAACGGTGAGGATTGGATCTTCCAGTCGAAGTGGAAGAAGTCGGGCAATGTGGATCGCGATGCCGTGGACGAAACCCACGCGGCGATGCGGCACTATGCGATCCACCGAGCGGTAGTGGTCACCAATCAACTGTTCACCCAGAAAGCCAAGGAGCGAGCGGACGCGCTGAGGGACGTTGGAGTCAACGTGACCCTTTGGGACGGCCGGCGGTTGGCGACGATCTACGATCGCGCTCCGGAGCGAGTCACGCCGTTCGACCTCCACCCCTATCAGGACCGTGCCGTAGAAGCGGCCTGGGCCGCCCTAGAGGACGCCGGTGAGGCGCTTATCTACCTCGCTACGGGCCTCGGCAAGACGGTCGTCGCTGGCAGGTTGCTGCGACGATTCCTTCTCGCCAATCCGGGAGCCAAGGTGCTGGTCACCGCGCACATGATCGACCTTGTGGAGCAACTCGAACGGGCGATGTGGCGGGACGTTCCCAAGGACGTACCGACCCGTCTGCTGCACGGCGATTCGAAACCCGATTCCCTGCCAGGCGTCACCTTCGGCGTATCGAACACAGCACGTGACTACATCCAATCGGGCTACGCCCCCGAGCTGGTGATCGTGGACGAGGCGCACCACGTGGGGGAGACCGGGAACTACGCCACAATGATGGGTCTGCTACCCAAGGCCAAACGGATGGGTGTGACGGCCACGCCCTGGCGAGGCGACCGGTACGACATTGAGCGGACCTTCGGCGAACCAGTTGAGCGGGTGTCCATCTCGGAGGGCATGAGACTGGGCTACCTCGCGGACGTGAAGTACCGCGTGTTCGCCGACAACATTGACTGGGACTTCGTCCGCCATGCTTCCGAGCACGGCTACTCCATCAAGGACCTGAACAAGCGCCTCTTCATCCCCGAGCGGGACGAGTCTGTTCGGGGACACCTCGAGAAGGTCTGGGACCAGACCACGAACCCGCGGGCCATCGTCTTCTGCCAGACGATCGAGCACGCCGAGCGGATGCGCGACCTGCTCGGCCGACGGCCTGGCTGGGAGCGGGCCGAGACGCTGCATGCCAGGCTGAAGACACGGGAGCGACGGGCACGATTGCTCAACTTTCGTACAGGAGAAGTGCCCATTCTCGTCGCCGTAGACATCCTCAATGAGGGCGTCGACGTGCCCGACGTCAACATTCTCTGCTTCGCCCGGGTGACCCACAGCCGACGTATCTTCGTGCAGCAGCTTGGCCGCGGACTCCGTCTTCGCAAGGGAAAGACTCACGTGGAGGTACTGGACTTCGTCAGCGACATCCGCCGGTTGGCCGAGGTATACGACATGCGAGAACAGGTGTCCGAGGGCGAGATCGAGCAGGTATCAGTCGGACGGAACCAGTTCGAGTTCGAGGACCTGAGGGTGAAGGGACTTCTGGACCAATGGATGGCCGACGTGGGTGACCTCGGGGGAGCCGACGACAGCGTCCGTTTGGAGTTCCCGCCCGTCGAGGGGGGCTGATGGCGACCCTTCCGGAACCGATCCGCTTGGAGATCTTCGCGGAGCTAACCCGCCATTTCGACGCCATGCGATGGGAGGAGGTCTCTTCGCCTGCAGCGACTGAAATGTACGACCGGTTCGTCAAGGACCCCAAGATCGGCGGGCGACTCGCTAGGTTCATGCCTACGGAGAAGATTCGCCCGTGGATCAAGGACGGACCGGCGAAGCAGTACCGTCGGGCACTCGAAGGTGTCGGGCCGATGGCTCAGATGACGACACGCGAGTACCCCGGTCCGCAGTCGGTCGTTCGGCTCGCCATGGGCTCGGGATGGACCCTTCGCGCGCAGACACTGGACGTGAAACCGATGCGTTGCCTCGCCGATGGACCCCATAGTGAGTCGGCCTTCATCACATGGGGCCCAATGAGCGGCCTACAGGGCATGGTCTGGCACGCCTGCCTACGCCGGGCGGAGTCCGAGTCGCAATTGATCACTATCGCCGTCACCAAGCCCAACACCGCACCGCTGCCCGACGATGATTGGCACCTCGCGCTCTCGCTAGCCACCGTATTGAGAGCTCGATGCGAGCAGGTCACCTACAGGGTCTCTCGGAAGGCGACCGCCGACTTACGGACCGTCTGATCACTTCGTCCTCGATCTTGTGGGCTACCTCGACCGGGTCAGCGTGCTCCCAAAAACGAAGAACGGTCCATCCCGCCGACGTGAACGCCCTGGTGGAGTCCTGATCACGGCGTTGATTCTCAGCGACCTTGGCCGCCCAAAATTCCCTCCGATCCCCCTTGGCTGGCCGAAAGTGCTCCGGACAGCCATGCCAGAAGCACCCGTCGATCAGGACAGCAACTCGCTGCTTTGTGAAGGCAATGTCGACCGTCCGCTTCAATGTGGGCACGGGCTTGAAGTTCACCCGGTACCGAAGACCGCGCCGATGCAACTCCCGGCGCACTTTTATCTCGGGTGCGGTGTCGCGCCCTCGGATTCGGGACATACGGGCACTGACGACCGGGTCGACACTCGCAGACATCAGACCCCTCCACCCAAACTCTTAGACTCCAGCGGCGACCTCGACAGTCCACACGTCCGTCAAGAGGCCGGCCGACGAAGTCCCAACCGGCCGAGTTGCCATCTCGTGTAACCGAAACGTGTGATCTTGTACGCTCAGTTCACCAGCATCGACATCTTAGGGGTCCTTGCAGAAAGATCTACTTGTGGCACGGTGGAGGTGGACGTGATCCCGTGCTTTGTGGGGGTGACCATGACACGGCGGAAGCCGTGGGAGGTCAGCGACGAGTTGTGGGCGGTGATCGAGCCGCTGCTGCCGAAGCATGAGCGGCGGTTCCGGTATCCGGGGCGCAAGCGGATCGATGACCGCAAGACGCTCCAGGGCGTGCTGTTCGTCCTCTACACCGGGATCCAGTGGGAGTACCTGCCGCAGGAGTTGGGGTTCGGTTCCGGTCCTACCTGTTGGCGGCGGCTGGCCGAATGGCAGCAGGCCGGGGTGTGGGAGGAACTCCAGCGGGTGCTGCTGGACCGGTTGCGGGCGGCGGACCGCCTGGACTTCTCCCGCGTCACCGTTGACGCCTCGCACGTGCAGGCCAAGCGGGGGCGAAGCAGCCCAAAAGTCGGTCCGAGTCCGGTTGACCGTGCGCGGCCGGGCTCGAAGCATCACGTGCTGACCGAGGCGCACGGTATCCCTCTGCGGGTGTCGTTGACGGGTGGGCACCGCAACGACGTCACGCAGCTCCTGCCGCTGGTCGACGGCGTGCCGCCGGTGCGGGGCAAGCGGGGCAGGCCTAGGCGCAAGCCCCGGGCGTTGTATGCCGACCGCGGGTACGACCACGACAGTTACCGCCGCCGACTGCGCGAGCGCGGCATCGTCCCGAAGATCGCCCGGCGCGGACAGCCCCATGGCTCGGGCCTGGGCCGGGTGCGATGGGTCGCTGAGTCCGCCATCGCCTGGCTCCACGGCCCACGCCGCTTACGGACCCGCTGGGAAACCCGAGACGACATGCACGACGCCTTCCTCCAGCTCGCTCACTGCATGACCCTCGCCCGCAAGAACCCAGCATTCTGAAAGGACCCCTTAGTGGCAGCGGCGCGGGGAGAAGGATCCCTCGCAGATAACTCGGAGACCGCGCTGCTGATGTTGCAGGGCTGTGCCGCATCCTTGGCCAAGCAAGAGTTGAACTGCGTCGCGGGGAGCGCGACCGCCGAATGATCACACAGGCATCGAACGCGGTGATTAGGCCTCGCCCGAGCAGTACCCGGCCATCCGTTGCCGGCGGCGTCCTGGCGGCCGCAGTCTTTGCCTGCGCCCATCCCGCCCGGCGGGGCTGCTGGTGCCCCACTGGTGCCCTGTCCGCCCGCCACCGCAGTTCCCCGCAGTCCCCGCACGCCCGATCACATTGGGGCACGGACCTCTTTGTCCCGAAGCAACTTGAGTGGTCTACTGACCTTGTGCCACTGCTCATCTGACCTGTTGAGATGGTCCGTAGGCGTCCGCGCGTGTCCGCCGCTGTCTGTCCGCGTTGTCACGCACTTAGACACTCAATGCTGCGGCTCAATTCGAGTGTCAGGGCTTAGGTGGACTCGTGCAGCCCAGCAAGGTCTTTCAAGTCGTTATCGACCATGACTTGAGCGAGACGCCCGGCGGCGGCAACGACGTCAGGCCAACAGGGCGACTGTAGATACTCCTCGTCCGTGTCGTTGGGTGCCTGGGCCGCCGCAGCGTTGAGCGTGACACCAAACTGGCGCATGAGACTGATGCCGAGGAATCGCTCGGGCTCGTCTGCGTCGCAGGAGTCATCGAAGAGCGTATGAAAGACGTGGTCCACGTTCTCGAACACCGAAGGGTCGAGCCACACGTCCCGCTGCGACGGTGGATTGGCCAGAGCCAAGACCGCTGGTACGACGTGGACTCGATGGTTCGCTATGAGACGGGCGTCTTTGCTCACGGAGCCGAGCCTAGCGATCGGACCCCGAGGAGGCGTCAGCGTTGTCTGGACTCCGGCGCTTAGAAGATGCGGGCACGGCGTGGAGGGCTGGTCAGATCGTCTCGTCCCGCCACCGTTCCGAGCCGCTGAGTGCCGCTGTCGTCTGCCGTCGTTGCCGCCAGCGCTGCCGTCAACGAGCCTGGCATGTCGGTGTACTAATCGGTACTGCTGCTGACCAGCGGCACTGGAGAAGCCCATGGCTCTGCCAGTTCGGATGCCGTGGGCTTCGGTCGTTGCCAGTCGGCGTCGGCCAACCCCGTTACGGCCCGGAGTTCGCTTGGGGGATGCTGCTACCTGTCTCCCCAAAGGCGACCTTGCTGCTCGCGCTGTGCTTGCTCGTTGGCGCGCTGGCGAGCCGCTTCCCTCTCTTCCTGAGCGATCCGCTCACGCTCAGCCTGCCGCTCTGCTTCTTCCTGCGCTTGGCGTGCAGCCTCTTCCTGAGCATGCTTCTGTGCATTGAATATCTCTATAGGATCTGACATGGCAGACTCCTTTGCTCTCCTTTATTGTCTGCCCTTCTGTCGCGGCTGTCTAATTGAGACAGCCGGTTGATCCGTCAATATGTAGCCATCCTAACGGTCCCGTCTCCCTTGACGTTCTGGCATGACATATCAGTACCAGCGACGATAACGGTTGCTTGGAATGGTAATTCGGTCAGCTTTCCTGTTGTTGCATCTCTCGCAGAGCAGCTGCAAGTTTGTTACGTCGTTTAGTCCGCCACGCGACAGCGGCATCATGTGGTCATAATTGGCGACATCGAAAGTATCTATCAGGCCAGAGAGATTCACGCCGCAACTTGTGCATCGTCCACGATCGCGATAGAAAACGGCCTTCCGTGCCCAACCTGGAGGGCGAACTCGCTTGAGCTCTCCGTCACGCTCGAGTAGTCGACCTAGCTCATTTTCATCCTCACCGATGTACTGCGGGTCGACTTCGCGGACGTATACGGCCAGAAATTTATGCAAATTAGCCAAGGCTCGCCGATTCGAGAACATGACGAAAAACACTTCATCGGCGATGCGGGACATGAGGTCCTCATAGGCCTGGGTCCCTTGCAGATCTACAAGGTAGTCGTAGCAAGCGTTGGCGACGTGGTGGGGATCGTCCAACTCCGACGGGTCGTCAACGTTTCCCGGCGCGGGTGCTGGGGTGTCCGGGATGAAGAAAAGAGGCTCGCGGATGATCCCATAGTTCATCATCGCGGCGTCTGCAGGGAGGATCCACTGGGGATTGAGCGGGTCGGTTCCGAAGGGAACCCGCGTGGGGCCGTCGGTATCACCCATGAGAATGTCATCGGCGATAAAACGGATGAACTTATGAAGGGCGGAATCCTTTTGCCAGTTCGGGAGGAACTCGTAGATTCCGTTATCAACGGTCAATGCTTCCAATTCGCGTAAGTAGGCGAATGGGTCGCGGGTGATGATGTCGACAGCGTTGGCTATCCGGTAGGTGCGGAAGTACTCATGTGTCAGCCACTCGCTCTTCTTTCCTCTCACTCATTCCTCCTTTGGTAGGCCATTGCTGTCGGCTCCCATCGTGCCCTGTGTGGAGGGCGTCCCGCTCGTTGATGCTTTAGGTCGGCGGAACGGCTTTGGGCTGGAGCTGCTTTGGGGCGAGTGATCATGGCCCCGTAAGCTTCCGGCGAGTCGGGCAGTCTGTGGACCTGCCCGCTAAAGCACGACGTTGGGGCCATGATCTTAGAGGCTCGCCCCAAAGTGGCTGCCTAAAGCCGTGGAGCCGACCGCCCCAGCCACAGAGGGTGTCTCCCACCTCATGCCCGCAGCTCGCCAGCGCGCCGCCGGGCGCGGCCAGCCGGGGCGCAGACAGGAGGCAGGCCGCGCCGCAGAGGCGGCGCGCGCCCGCGCCGTGCGCGGGCCTTGAACCCGTGAAGAAGGTTGTTACTCAGCAGCGGATGTGGTGCGCCACAGGGGAGCGTCGTACTGCTTCGGACGGCTGTTGATCAGCAGCTGGCGCAGGTCCTCGCGCAAGGAGACGTTGAGGTTCAAGGCTTCTGTGATGCGGCGGAACGTCGTGTGGGTAACTCCGCGGCCGCGGGCCTCAGCTTCGAACTGGTCGAGCTGGGACAGTACGGCGTCTGGGTCGAGCTGCACCGGTGGCTGGTCCTTGAGCCATGCGGCCTTGTTGCGCTCGTAGTCGATCTCCGAGTAGCCGCAGATTTCGCGGCTGTGTGCCTCGACCTCGTCCAGGGTGGCGGTGGTCAGGATGGCTCGGGTCAACTGGTTGCGGGTCAGTGCCTCGTCCAGGTCGACCTCATGGACCGTCGGCCCCTCGTCGGTGAGGGGGACCGGGAGGCCGGCGTCTCGCATCTCGCAAGTGCCGCGTACGCCTCGGGCTGTCGCCGCGAGCATCCCGGTTGCCTCGGAGGGATGCCACTCCAGGACCGAGCTGATCGGCTCGACGTCCCTCGCTGTGAGGGTGTGGATGAGCGGGCCGAGCATGCCGCGCAGTTCGTCGAGAGGGAGTTCGCCATCGAGGCCGGGGCCCGCCACCAACAGGCGGACGGGAGCGTTCACCTGGCAGCACGCGGCGAGTGTGACGGCGTCGGCGAGTGGGCTCTTCAGCGTTGGCTCGTCGCCGCGGGCGAGGACGTCGCCGCCCACGTCCAGGAGGTCGATTGACGCTGGTGACAAATGGTCCACCAGCTCTTCGAGTTGGCGGGTGACGCCCTCGACCCCGTGGCGCGGATCGATCAGCGCGAGCGTGTGCGGGAGCTCTGCTGCAAGTCGGGGGAGATTCGAGCCTGCCGGAGCGATCGGGCGGGCCTCGGCCGGCACTGCCCAGACTGCTGGGGTGAGGGGCAGGAGACCGGTGAAGTTGTCTGGTCCTCGGGGGCCCGGTACTGGGTCGACCAAGAGGCGGTCCCACGCGTACGTGAGGATCACCGCCTGGTCCTCGTCGCCGTAGAGGGCGGCGTGAATCATGGCGGCGGCGACTGCGTCGCCCCCTCCTCCTGCTGCGACGATCAACCGCGTCATGCGTCTCAGCCTACGGGGTGGGGGGTTGACCACTCACCCTATAGTGGCTAGAGGCCATAGCCACTTGTATCGAGAAGCGGCCTCAGCTCGGTAGCGGGGTGCCCGACTACTCGCCTGGGGCTCGCTTGGGTGAGGAGGACTGATGCCGCAGATCGAGGAGGCTCAGCCGAAGTATCTCCAGATCGCGCACTACATCCGTGATCAGATTCTTCGGGGTGACCTGCGACCAGGTGATGAGGTGCCGTCCGAACGGCAGTTGGCGGCGGACTGGAAGGTCTCCAGGCCCACGGCCGCGCGGTCGTTGGAGGCGCTGAGCCATCAAGGGCTCGTCGAGAAGCGTCAGGGGTCGGGCACCTACGTGCGGAGCCTCGAAGTCAACCGGCGGGCTCGTGAGTTGTACGGGCGCGCTCGGCAGACCGGGAAGATCTACACGCCTGGCGAGTACGCCGTGATCACCTCTGCCGGTTGGCTGGAGGCGCCGGATCACGTCGCTGAGGCGCTGGGCCTGGTCAAGGATCGCCGTGCGGTGCACCGGCGCCGGGTGACCAACAACCAGGACGGGCCGATCACGCTCTCCACCTCGTGGTTCGCTCCGGATGTCGGTCAACGTGCGCCGAAGCTTCTGGAGCCGGAGCGGATCCAAGAGGGGACGCTGCTGTACGTCGAGAATCTGACCGGGCGGCAGGGGAGTTACGCGGAAGACCGCATGTGTGCGCGTGCGGCGACTGAGGAAGAGGCCGAGGACCTTCAACTTGCTGCCGACTCCGCCGTGCTGATCGTGCACCACGTCGTCTTCGACCTCCAGGACCGGCCGTTGGAGTTCGCTGAGGCCACCTACCCGCCGCATCGCTGGGCGTTCGAGCAGGGCTACCCCCTCACCTGAGGGGGCCAGTTGCGGCGAATCGCTTGCGTCGGCCAAGTGGCTAATGCCACTATCCAGAAAGTGGCTAAGGCCACTTCAGTGGGAGGAGGCGCGGTGTGACGAGTCAGCGGCCGGATCAGGGCACGCACTTACCTTGCCGGGGTTGCCGGGGGCGCGGCTGGAAGCGTGTCGGCTCACGAACGACCCTGGCGCTTGCCACCGCCGCCGATCGCACCCGTGCCACATCGAAGCGGCGCTGCCTCGACTGCGACGGCAGCGGCAGGAAGTGAGCACCCATGGCCTACATGATCGACCGCTACCCGTCTGAGGAGTCACCGCGCCTCGGTGCGATGACCTTGCACCCTGTCGCTGAGTCTGTGCCGCGGGCTCGGCGCTGGTTCCGCAAACACATCGCTCCGTACAACCCGGCCTGCTCCGTCGACGACTGTGTGCTGATGATCTCGGAGCTGGTGACCAACGCCATTGCTTACGGCCGGTCGGACGAACCCTGGCTCGTATGGGTCGAGTGGTTCCGTGAGGGGACCTCGCTCCGGGTCGACGTGCACAACCCTGGCTTTCCGGCGAACGTGCGACTGAGGCACCCCGATGCCAACGACTCCCACGGGCGTGGGCTGCTCCTGGTCGATTCGCTGGCCGAGTCATGGCACGCCGCACCGAGCCGCTTCGGAGGAACCGTCGTCTCTTTCGTGGTGGCCGATGCCTGGCCCGGAAGGTAAGAGTTCGCTCCGCTTCTACTTTGACAATCGAAGATTCGCTAGTCTGGTTGACCAGTTGACTTGGCCAATCCCGACAGGCGGCGTTCATGGCGTATGAAGTGGAGCCACCGAAGTACGTGCGCCTCGCACAGACGATCCAGCGTCGCATCGAGGACGGCACGTACCCGCCTGGCACTCGGGTGCCCAGCGAGAACCAGTTGGTGCAGTCCTTCGGGATGTCCCGCCCCACCGTCGTGCGGGCGCTGGAACTGCTGAAGCGTGACGGCTGGCTGGAGTCCCGACAGGGGTACGGCACGATCGTTCGGGACCGGCCGGAGGTGATCGAGCAGAAGGACAGGCGGGGGCGAGAGGCTCTGCAGCGCGATGAGTCCCAGACCCCGGGACGCCTCGTGGAAGTCGCTGAAGTCGTTGTCCCGGCGCGAGTCGCCTCAGCGCTCGGCTTGCCGAAGAAGGCCGAAGTCCTCATGCGTCGCTTCCTCGTTGAGGAGGAAGGCGAAGCAGTTGAGCTGGTCTCGTCGTACTTCCCCGCCGGCCTGGTGGACGACACTGAGCTGGCGAGCGCTGAAGTCCTTGCCAGCAGTGTGCGCGAGCACCTGGAAGCGAGGAAGAAGATCCGCTTCGACCATGTCACGGAACGAGTCTCAGCCCGGCTCCCTGAGACAGGTGAAGCCGAACTCTTGGGCCTGCCGGATGGTGTGCCCGTGCTGAGCGTCCTGGTCATCGCGTGCGACGCGTCAGGGCAAGCGTTGCAGGTCTCTGACGTGCTGCTTCCTGCTGACCGGCAGGAACTTGAAGACACCTACCGCCTCAGCTGACGGGTGAAGGGCCTCAGCTCCGAGGCTGGCGGCTGGCAAGTCGGTAGATCACGTATGTCAGGGCCAGGATGAAGTCCGTGGCTACCCAGAGCCCGATCACCAGGCCCACCCCGATCGTGGTTCCGACGTCGTTCGCGTCGTTGCACAGGTCTAGATCGTCTCCCGTCAGGCCGCGGCATTCTTCGGGCGTACCGCTGGCGCCAGTGGCGCCCACTATGACCCAGGCCAGGAACAAGAGCTGCACTGCGAGGAAGACCCACAGGAAGACACGGTGCCGCTTCCTAGGTGGGGGTGCCGTACTGCCCTGGTGTGGGGGCTGACTTGGGGGTGATCCTTGAGGTGGTCCCGGCCAGGTGCCCGGCGGCGGTGCTGCTCCTTGTGGAGTACGAGGGCCCCATGACTGTGGTTCTGGAGCGCGGTTCTTCTTACTCATTTCGCGCCCTCCCTTGCCGCTGAACTCCATGGTGCGCTCGGGGCTCCATGGCCGCTCGCCGACCACCGCGAATCACTTGACAAGTCAACCTGGCATCCGTAGCTTCGAACTTGATAAGTCAACTTGTCAGGTGGCGAGTTGGTTGATCGACAAGGAGAAATCTCTGTGCGTGTGATCCGTATTGACGCCTCGGCCGCCACGATCCTGCTCACCGAAGCGCCGGCGCCGAAGGTGCGTGACCGGCAGACCGGTGAGATCGCCAAGGACGCCGTGAGCGGTGAGGCGCTGATGACGGTCGGCGTCGTCTATATCGACGAGGGTGAGTCGTCGCTGCTTCAGGTCACCGTCCCCGAGAGCGGTGTGACGGACGGTCTGACCGTCGGGGCCCCGGTCTCGCTGCCGGGGCTCATCGCCCGGCCGTGGGAGAGCGTCTTCAACGGGCAGCAGCGGCACGGCATCGCCTACCGGGCGACCGCCGTTGCTCCCGGCGCCTTCCCGATGGAGCAGGCGGGCTGATCGTCGTGACCGACCTGGTGACGTGGGCCGAGCTGGGCGGGTCGCTCGCTGCGATAGGGGGCGCGGCCTACGCCCGGCATGCCCATCCGGCGGCGTACTGGTCCACGGTCGGGCTGCCCGTCTCTGTGGCCCGGCTGCTGGCCTCCTACACCTCCACCATGGACGCGTGCGGCCTGACGGTCGAGCCGCCCCGGTGGCGGGCCCTGGCCGTCAAGGCCACGACTCGCCGTGAGGTCCGGCCGGTGCCTCCTCGCCGGGGCATGATCCGGCCCACCTCGACCGGTCTGCGGATTCGGCTGCGGCTGGCTCCGGGTCAGGAACCGGCGGACGTGGCGGCCTCGGCCGAACGGCTGCGGCATGCCTGGGGTGTTCACGCCGTCTATGTGCGGGACGTCAAGCCCGGCGTCGTGGAACTGCGGCTCGTCGGCTTCGACGTCCTGCGGAAGGTGCGGATGCCTCGCCGGACCGAAGCTGGTCCGCTCCGCGTGCCGGTGGCTCTGCGTGAGGACGCAACCGCCTTCGTAAGGGACTACCGGGCCGTACCTCACGAACTCGTGCTCGGCGCCACGCTGTCCGGCAAGTCCATGTTCCTGCGGAACCTGCTTGCCGGGCTGGCCGCTCAGCCGGTGGTCCTGGTCGGGATCGACTGCAAGCGCGGTGTGGAGCTGGCGCCGTTCGCTCCTCGGCTCTCCGCGCTGGCGACCGATCCGGAGCAGGCGGCCGAGCTGCTGCCCGTGCTCGTCAAGGAAATGGAGGACCGGTACGACCTGATCAAAGCGCGGCAGGGCATCGCGCCCGGCACCCCGGATGAGCTGATCACCTCGGACGTCTGGGGCCTGCCGGAGGACGAACGCCCGGCTCCCATCGTGCTGTTCGTCGATGAAGTGGCCGAACTCTTCCTCGTCGCCACGAGGAAGGAGGAAGAGCGACGGGACGAGATGGTCACCCAGCTCATCCGGCTCGCCCAGCTCGGCCGTGCGGCCGGCATCTATCTGGAGGTGTGCGGGCAGCGCTTCGGGGCCGAGTTGGGCAAGGGGGCGACCATGCTTCGGGCTCAGCTCACCGGCCGGGTCTGCCATCGGGTGAACGACGAAGCGTCCGCGAAGATGGCGCTCGGTGACATCGCCCCTGAGGCTGTCCTGGCCGCCTGCGCCATCGCCGCCGAGTTGCCCGGCCTCGCCGTCGTCGGCGACACGTCCGGCGGCTGGTCCCGCATCCGCACCCCTCACCTGTCCCTCGCCGACGCTGCGGCCACCTGCCGCGAGACGGCGCACCTCGCCCCGGACGTTCCGGCGCTCGCGCCGTTCCGGCCTCACGTTCCACCCGTGCCGGTGAAGGAGTCCGGTCCCCTGGCCACTCCTCAGCCGATCACCGAGTAACCGACTCGCTCCCACGGTCGGCGTGGCCGTCCCGCGCCAAGTCCCTACCCCACCCATGCCCGAAACTGGAAGGAGTGGCCGTGCGCGCCCTGCCCGTCCGTGTGGACGCCGTGCTCGTTCAAGCGGTGATCGCCGCCGCACTGTCCTTCGCTCACCTGCATGACCTGGCACTCGCCGCCGGACAGGACGGCTGGAAGGCCTGGGCCTATCCGGTCTCTGTCGACCTGCTGTTGGTCGCGGCCTGGCGGCGTCTGCGCTCCGGTGAGTCGAAGACGGCCGGGTGGTGCTGGTTCGTCGTCGCGCTGACCGCGTCCCTCGGCGCCAACGTCGCCACCGCCGGTCTGCTCGACCTGGAGAACGTACCGGCCTGGCTCCGCATCCTCGTCGCCGGCTGGCCTGCGGTCGCCTTCCTCGGCGGCACGCTGCTCGCTCACGGAGCAGCGCATCCCAGCGCGGACCCGGCGACGGCACCGGAACCGCCTTCGACGGCACAGGCGCCGGGACGGACCGCCGCAGACATCGAGCCGCCCGCGGCTGCGCCTGAACTGCCGTCCGCCGCACCGAAGTCGGCGCCGCCGCCTGCATCCCCGGTACCACCCGCGCTTGTCACCCTCGCCCGCAAGGTCGCCGACGAACACCGCGCCAGGACCGGGACCGACATCGACACCTCGACCCTTCGCGCCCGGCTCGGTGTGCCCATGCCGCTCGCCGAAGCCATCACCACCCAACTCACCTGACCCGGAGGAATCTCCCCCTTGCGCCCGTCCACGCTCCGCGCGCTCAAGCGCGCCGCCGAGCTGACCCGACAGAACCGACTCACCGAAGCCGTGCTGATCGCCGAACCGGTGATCCTCGCCGCCGACAGCTACGAGGGCGACGAGATCTTGCGCTGGCTGGCCGACCACGTCACCGACTTCACCGGCGAGACCGACAAGGAGACGCCCTGATGTCCGCCCACCGCCGTTTCCGCCGCGTCGTCCGCATCGGCCCCGTCCAGGTCGGCACCTACTACGACAGCCGGGGCCGCGAGAAGCACACCGCTGCCTGCACGGCTCCGCGGTGCGGCTTCTCCACCGACTACGACAGCCGCGCCGCCGCCGAGCTGGCCGCGCGCACCCACCGCTGCCGCGTCCGCTGAGGAGCTCCTGTGACTGTCTCGCTGCCGCTCGTCTTCGTCCTGGGCGTCATCGCCTGGGCCGCGATCAAGTTCCTCGGCATCCGCCTCTGGGTCGCCGTCGTGATCGCGCTCTTCGGCTTCTGGCTCTCGCGCACCATCCTCGCCCCGGCCATCGAGTCCGGCACCCGCTCCGGGGTCGACGTCGTCAACGGCACCCACGAATGACACCCCGACCGACAAGGAGTCCCGCGATGTTCCGCCCCAAACTGCCCGACACCCCGCACGTCCCGAGCATCACCACTCACATCCCGCAGGATCACGCCCCGGCTCCCTCCGCCGGCCGCTCCGTCGCCCCGTTCCTCGGGGTCGGCGCCGGTGCGGTGGCCGCCGTGGTCGTCGTCGGCGTCGTCCTCACCGCGCTCCTGGCGGCGGTCGCCGTCTCGGCCGTGTCCGTGGCCATCGCCGCCGTGGTCCTGCGCTCCCTCGTCACCGGCGCCAACAGGCGCTGACCGGCCGCCGGGGCGGCAAACGCCGCCAGCATCCCGCCGCCCCGGGGCCGTCCTTCCCAACCACCGAAACAGCCGAAAGGAAGACCCATCATCACCCGGCAGACTCCGCCCCCGCTGGTGGAACTCTCCATGCTGGCCTCCCTCGGCACCATGCCCGAGCTGGCCCGCCAACTTTCCGGCCTGGGCGGTTGCACGAACCCTGTGCGCCTCGACGGCCACCGCACCGAGTACGCCGTCGACTCGACAACCGGAGAGATCGGGCGCGTCCTCCACCACCTCGACTCGTCCTCCCTGCCCGCCGGAAGCCTCCTCGTCCGCTGCAACAACCGTCGCGCCACCCGCTGTGCGGCCTGCGCGGAGGTCTACCGCCGAGACACCTTCCACCTGATCACCGCCGGACTCCGTGGCGGCAAGGGCACCGCCGAACAGGTCGGCACACACCCACGCGTCTTCGCCACCCTCACCGCACCGAGCTTCGGCCCCGTCCACAACCGCCCCTCCGGCGGGCGGCCCTGCCGCTGCGGTATCCGGCACGACGACATAGACCCGGACCTCGGTACGCCCCTCGATCCGGACACGTACGACTACGAGGCGGCCGTGCTCTGGAATGCCCACGCCGGAGCCCTCTGGCGGCGCTTCTCGATCTACCTGCGCCGTGAGATCGCCAAGCGCGCCGGACTCACCCAACGCGCGTTTCGGCATCACGCACGCGTGTCCTTCGCCAAGGTCGCCGAGTACCAGAAGCGGGGCGCCGTCCACTTCCACGCGGTCATCCGCCTCGACGGCCCGGAGGGCGGCGACACGGCCCCTCCCGCCTGGGCCTCCGTCGAGCTGCTGACCGACGCCATCCAGGCCGCCGTTACCGCCACCTGCGTCAACGGACCGGACATCGACGGCCGCGCCCACACCTTTACCTTCGGCCGTCAACTCGACGTGCGCACCATCCGCTCCGCCGACTTCGACGGCGGCCAGGAGGTGACTGAGCGGGCCGTAGCGGCGTACATCGCCAAGTACGCCACCAAAGGCGCCGAGACGGCAACCGGCACCCTGGACCGGCCGATCCGCTTCCTCGCCGAGCTGGCACAGGCTCGGATCACCGACCACGCCCGGCGCATGATCCGCACTGCTTGGACCCTCGGCGCCCGCAAGGATCTCGAACACCTCCGCTTGCGCGCCTGGGCCCACATGCTCGGCTTCCGCGGCCACTTCTCCACCAAGTCCCGCCGCTACTCCACCACCCTCGGCGCCCTCCGCGACGCCCGCGCCGAATGGCGCCGCGCACAAACCGCCACAGCCGCTCCCCAGGACGGAGAAACCACGCTCGTCCTCGCGCACTGGGTCTTTGCCGGCACTGGCTTGTCCGACGCCGAAGCCTGGCTTGCCGCATCCCTTGAACCCGCCCCCGGAACGGAAGGAGAACCGACATGGACCGCCGACGGGACGAACTGATGACTGTCCCGCAGATCCTCGCCGAGCTCGGCGGAGTGTCCCGCCGAACCTTCTACCGCTGGCGGGAGCTGGGGCAGGCACCGGAAGCGATCAAGCTTCCGAATGGTGAGCTCCGCGTGTGGCGCAGTGACTTCAACGCGTGGCTCCACGGGCTCGCGGAGACGGCGTGAAGTCGCATGACGTGAGGGTGTGGGGCATCCGCAAGCGGCCGTACAAGACGCCGTCGTATGACGTGCGCTGGAAAGTCGGCGATGCCCCGCCGTTCTCGGAGACCTTCCGGACCAAGGCACTCGCCGACAACTTCCGCGCCAAGCTTCTTCGGGCTGCGTAGAAGGGCGAGGCATTCGACACGGAAGCCGGTCTGCCGGACTCGATGACACCCGTCAAAGCGTCCCGTACCTGGTACGACTTCGCACGGGCGTACGTCGCCATGAAGTGGCCGCACGCAGCTCCGAACTCCCGCGACAGCCTGAACGAGACGATGACGCTCGTCACAACTCAGCTGTTAGGCGATCGCCCGGGGCGGCCAGCTGACGACGTCTTGCGCCGTGCGCTGCGGGGCTGGGCTTTCGTCGTCCAAGGCTCGGACGAGGAAGCTCCGCAGGTCGACATCGCGAACGCTCTTCGCTGGGTGGCCAAGGCCTCGCTGCCGTTGGCGACGCTCAAGAATCCGGCAGACATCCGCCGCGTCCTCGACTCACTCAAGCTCACGCTTTCCGGCGCTCCGGCCGCCGCCGAGACAGTACGGCGCAAGCGGGCGGTCCTCTTCAACGCCCTGGCCTACGCGGTCGAACTGGGGGAGCTCCCGGAGAACCCGGTCACGCTCGTGAAGTGGAAGCCCCCGAAGGTGACCAAGGAAGTCGACCGCCGGGTCGTGGTGAACCCGCGGCAGGCACGTGAGCTCCTGGCCGCCGTCTCATACGTCGGCGGTTACCGCAGGGCCCGGGGGCGGCGCATGGTCGCGCTCTTCGCCTGCATGTACTTCGCTGGGCTTCGGCCGGCGGAAGCTGTGGCGCTGCGTCGTCCGGACTGCACGCTGCCGGAGACCGGGTGGGGTTCGCTGATCCTGGAGAAGACCCGGCCGACCGTTGGGAAGCGCTGGACCGGGACCGGGGAGGTTCACGACAACCGCGGCCTCAAGAATCGCCCTGCGAACGAAACGCGCATCGTCCCGATCCCGCCCCGTCTCGTCCGAATGCTCCTCGCCCACATCGAGGAGTTCGGCACCGCCAAGGACGGGCGGCTGTTCGCCAACGAACGCGGGGGAGTGGTCGCCTCCACTACGTACTGGCGCGTCTGGGACGAGGCCCGACACCTGGCGCTCACGCCGGAACAGGTGGCCTCGCCGCTGGCCGCTCGGCCGTACGACCTGAGGCACGCCGCGCTCTCCTCCTGGCTCAACGCCGGCGTCGACCCCACCGAGGTCGCGGAGCGCGCGGGCAACAGCGTCGAAGTGCTGCTGAGCCGGTACGCGAAGTGCCTCGACGGCCGTCAGGATGTCGCCAATCGCCGGATCGCCGCGTTGTTGGACGATGCCGTCCCTGAATGACGTGACGGCCGTGTCCGAGCCCAACCTACTCACGTGAGTAGGTTGGGCTTCTTTGGATGCTGAGGCGAAGGAAGGCGTGGCAGATGATTGCCTGTGGCAACTCGAAGCAGTTCGCAGCGAGTATCTGAACTAGGCCTGCCACCTGGCCCGGAGTCCCTGAGTACGGCACTGTGTCCCCGACTGATCGAGTCAGGCTAGGGGGAATTAGCGTTGTGGGAGCAGTTGCCAGCTTTGCTGGGTGTCGTAGTTGGAGCCGCGAGTTCCTACGTGGCGACGAACTTCACGGAGCGGAGCCGGTGGCGACGAGGCAGAGCCGAGCGGTGGGATGAAAAGAGGCTGGACGCGTATGCGTCCTACGCCAACACCCTGAAGCAGCAGCTGAGCGTTGCACAGCGCATGGGTGCGGCAAGAGGGTTTCCGCATGCAGTGGACCCGCTGGATCCCGAACAGGGCATGGCGCAGCTTGCCGAGAATGAAGTACGGCGTGCAGCCGAGTGGGAATCTGTGCTGCTGATCGGCGACGCAGAAACAATCGGGGCGGCACGTAAGTGGCACGAAGCGGTTTGGAACGTTGAGCTGTACGCGCGCGGTCTGAAGGATGATCCTGCGGGATGGACAAGGGCCGTGCAGCAGGTGAGCCGAGCGCGTGACGCCTTCTATGTCCTTGCGCGACGTGATCTTGATATATCAGGGCCGCCTCCCCCTTCTGGTAACTGGCCGCGGGTCTGGCAGCAGGAGGACTAGCTCGACGACAGGACCTGATCCCGATACCCCTTCGACACGCGGACCTGCGGCATGATGGCCCCTGGACTACGGTCCGGGGGCCTCGGCGTTTTCCGGCCCTGACCTGCGGGTTCCTGGCCTGCGGCCAGTCCACGGATAGTCCACGACACCCGACATACAGCCGCTCCGAGCGGCACACGCCTGCGTATACGCGAAGACCCCGTCCCAGCGAAAGCGCTGATGGCGGGGTCTTTGGGCACCTCAAACAAGGTGCCCCCGGCAGGATTCGAACCTGCGCACACGGCTCCGGAGGCCGTTGCTCTATCCCCTGAGCTACGGGGGCGTGTCGGTCGCGTTGCTCGCGGCGACGGATAGAACACTACCAGCTCCCCCGGAGTGGTCATGAACGGGTTTCCCCTGTCGAGGGCGGGGTTGCGGGTCCCCGGTCGGGGTGGAAGTGGGGAAAACCCGGACGCGGTGGCCGGGGCCGACCTACTCTCGAGTTGTGCCAGGCGTGTCGGGCCGGGTGCTTGTTGTGGACGACAACAAGGTCATCCGGCAGTTGATCAGGGTCAACCTCGAGCTGGAGGGGCTGGAGGTCGTGACCGCGGCCGATGGTGCCGAGTGTCTTGATGTCGTTCATCAGGTGCGGCCCGATGTCGTGACCCTCGACGTCGTCATGCCCCGGCTGGACGGGATCCGGACCGCCGCTCGGCTGCGAGCCGATCCGCGAACCCGTGACGTGCCGCTCGCCATCATCAGTGCCTGCACCCCGTACGAGGTCGAGGCCGGGCTCGAAGTGGGTGTCGACGCCTTTCTCGCCAAACCGTTCGAGCCGGCTGAACTCGTCGGGATGGTCCGGCAGTTGGTCGAGCGGGAGCGGAGCGGGGGGAGGCAAGGGGGCGCTGGTGGCAGTGCGCAGGCCTACGGGTCCGTCCTAGGTGCGGGGGAGGCCGAGCGGGCCGGGAGCGCCGGCGGTTGATCCATCGGCTGCGCAGGGATGGCCGTCCATGGCTGCGTACGGCTCCGCTGCATCCGCGTCCACATCCCGGACCTCCTCGAAACCGGTTCGCATATCCACCCCCCTCCTCCCATACGCTTGTCCTCGTGACCCCCGTCGAGCTCTCCCGCACCGTGCTGCACGCCGTGCGCCGCGCTGTCGACGAGGGTGAACTCAGCGTGACCGTGCCGGAGCGGGCGGTGGTCACTCCGCCGGGGCCGGGTGGCTGTGGCGACTACGCCACCAACATCGCCCTCCAACTGGCCGGTGCGGCGGGGCAGCCGCCGCAGCGCGTGGCCGAGATCCTGAGATCGCGGCTCGCCGGTGAGAACTCCATCGCCGATGTCGTCGTCACCGGGCCCGGATTCCTCAACTTCAGCCTGGAACGCAACGCCTCCGCACTCCTCGTCGAGGAGGTCCTGCGGCGTGGGTGGCGGTACGGCCACGCCGAGGGGTTCAGTGGGACCATCGTGCGGCTCCGGTGCCCGGCAGAGGTTCGTGCCGTCGTCGTGACGGACGCCCTGGCCCGCGTGCTGCGCAGCCAGGGTGACGTCGTCCGCATCGAGCTCGACGGTCGGCCCGCGCCGGAGTGGGAGACCGTCCTCGGAGTCGACGGCAGTCGCCCCGGGAGTCATTCCGGCAGCCACCCCCGAAGCCCCTCCGCCGGCCCCGCGCCCTCCCCGACCTGGACGTCACCGTCCGCCCAGCCCCCGCCCCCGCCGACCCCCTTCCCCTCGGTCGCGACGCCGCCCGCTGGGCTCTGCTCTGTCCGGCCGCCCACGACCGGCCCCGGATCCCCGGCGACCATCTGGTCCAGCGGGAGACCAATCCTCTCTTCCGCGTCCGGTACGCCCACGCCCGCACCCGGGCGCTCCTGCGCAACGCCGCCGACCTGGGCTTCCACCCCGAGCCCGGCCCAGTGAGCGACGCGGAAGCCCTGCTCGCCGCACTCGGCGACCACCCCCGCATCCTCACCGCCGTCGCCGCCGACCGCGGCCCCGACCGCCTGGCCCGGCACCTCGTCGCCGTCGCCGACGCCACGCTGCCCCTGCTCCCCGCCGTGCTGCCCCTCGGTGACGAGAAACCCTCGGCCGCCCACCGTGCCCGGCTCGCTCTCGCCGAAGCCGCCGGGGCGGTGCTGGCCGGCGGCCTGTCCCTGCTCGGCATCGACGCACCCGACCACCTCTGAAAGAGCACGCAGAATGAGCCGTTCCGCACACCCCGCCGGGCCCCGTCACGCCGACGTCCTCCCCGAGGGCCACTACTCCGCCCCGCCCGCCGACCTCAATGTCCTGGACCCCAAGATCTGGGCGCAGACCGTGACGCGTGACGAGCACGGTGTCGCCACCGTCGGCGGGATCTCCGTCACGCGGCTCGCCGAGGAGTTCGGCACCCCGGCCTACATCCTCGACGAGGCCGACTTCCGGGCACGCGCGCGTGCGTGGCGCACCGCGTTCGGGACCGGCGCCGACGTCTACTACGCCGGCAAGGCGTTCCTCTCCCGTGCCGTCGTGCGCTGGCTGCACGAGGAAGGGCTGAACGTCGACGTCTGCTCCGGCGGCGAGCTGGCCACCGCCCTCTCCGCCGGCATGCCCGCCGACCGCATCGCCTTCCACGGCAACAACAAGTCCGTCGACGAGATCACCAGGGCCGTCGAGGCCGGTGTGGGGCACATCGTGCTCGACTCCTTCCAGGAGATCGCCCGCGTAGCCCACATCGCGCAGAGCGTCGGCAAGCGGCAGAAGGTCCTGATCCGGATCACCGTCGGCGTCGAGGCCCACACCCACGAGTTCATCGCCACCGCCCACGAGGACCAGAAGTTCGGCATCCCGCTGGCCGGCGGACACGCCGCCGAGGCCGTACGCCGTGCCCTCCAGCTCGACGGGCTCGAACTCGTCGGCATCCACAGCCACATCGGTTCGCAGATCTTCGACATGTCCGGGTTCGAGGTCGCCGCCCACCGGGTCGTCTCGCTGCTCAAGGACGTCCGCGACGAGCACGGCGTCGAGCTGCCCGAGATCGACCTCGGCGGCGGGCTCGGGATCGCGTACACGAGCGACGACGACCCGCGCGAGCCGCACGAGATCGCCAAGGCGCTCAGCGAGATCGTCAGCCGTGAGTGCGAGGCCGCCAGGCTCCGCACGCCGCGCATCTCCGTCGAGCCGGGGCGAGCCATCGTCGGCCCGACCGCCTTCACGCTCTACGAGGTCGGCACCATCAAGCCCCTCGACGGGCTGCGGACGTACGTCTCCGTCGACGGCGGCATGTCGGACAACATCCGTACCGCGCTGTACGACGCCGAGTACAGTGTCGCGCTGGTCTCCCGCACCTCCGACGCCGAGCCGATGCTCGCCCGGGTCGTCGGCAAGCACTGCGAGAGCGGGGACATCGTGGTCAAGGACGCGTTCCTGCCGGCCGACCTGGCGCCGGGTGACCTCATCGCCGTACCGGCCACGGGCGCCTACTGCCGGTCCATGGCCAGCAACTACAACCACGTGCTGCGGCCGCCCGTCGTGAGCGTGCGGGGCGGCGAGGCCCGGGTGATCGTCCGCCGTGAGACGGAGGAGGACCTGCTGCGTCTCGACGTCGGCTGAGCGAGAACGTCGAGACCGAGAAGCCGAAGGCCACGGGGCGGAAGATCTCCTGTCTGCCGCCTCCGAGAAGATGAAATAGACGTCTCACGATCCGGACCGGGGGCAGAAACTCCCGTCCGGTGAGTGAGACTGGTTCCACCGTCGAAGGTCATGAGGAAACGAGGTCGGATGATGCGTACGCGTCCGCTGAAGGTGGCGCTGCTGGGCTGTGGAGTGGTCGGCTCAGAGGTGGCGCGCATCATGACGACGCACGCCGACGACCTCACGGCCCGGATCGGGGCGCCCGTGGAGCTGGCGGGCGTGGCCGTGCGGCGGCCCGACCGGGTCAGGGAAGGCATCGACCAGTCCCTCATCAGCACCGACGCCACCGCCCTGGTCAAACGCGGCGACATTGATGTCGTCGTCGAGGTGATCGGCGGGATCGAACCCGCGCGGACCCTCATCACCACCGCCTTCGAGCACGGCGCCTCCGTCGTCTCAGCCGACAAGGCGCTGCTCGCCCAGGACGGGGCGGCCCTGCACGCCGCCGCCGAGGAGCACGACAAGGACCTCTACTACGAGGCCGCCGTCGCCGGTGCCATCCCGCTGATCCGGCCGCTGCGCGAGTCCCTCGCCGGCGACAAGATCAACCGGGTGATGGGCATCGTCAACGGCACGACCAACTTCATCCTCGACAAGATGGACTCGACCGGGGCCGGCTACCAGGAGGCCCTCGACGAGGCCACCGCCCTGGGATACGCCGAGGCCGACCCGACCGCCGACGTCGAGGGCTTCGACGCCGCCGCCAAGGCCGCCATCCTCGCCGCTATCGCCTTCCACACGCGCGTGCGCCTCGACGACGTCTACCGCGAGGGCATGACCGAGGTCACCGCCGCCGACTTCGCCTCCGCGAAGGAGATGGGCTGCACCATCAAGCTGCTCGCCATCTGCGAGCGGGCCGAGGACGGGGCGTCCGTCACCGCGCGCGTGCATCCCGCGATGATCCCGCTGAGCCACCCGCTGGCCTCCGTGCGCGGCGCCTACAACGCCGTGTTCGTCGAGTCCGACGCCGCCGGGCAGCTCATGTTCTACGGCCCCGGAGCGGGCGGTTCCCCGACGGCCTCCGCCGTGCTCGGCGACCTCGTCGCCGTCTGCCGCAACCGGCTCAACGGCGCGACCGGACCGGGCGAGTCCGCCTACGCCGCCCTCACCGTGTCCCCGATGGGCGACGTCGTCACGCGCTACCACATCAGCCTGGACGTGGCCGACAAACCGGGTGTTCTCGCCCAGGTCGCGACCGTCTTCGCCGAGCACGGAGTCTCGATCGATACGGTTCGCCAGCAGGGGAAGGACGGCGAGGCCTCCCTCGTCGTCGTCACCCACCGTGCGTCCGACGCCGCCCTCACCGGGACCGTCGAGGCGTTGCGCAAGCTCGACACCGTGCGTGGTGTCGCCAGCATCATGCGGGTTGAAGGAGAGTAACCAGCAATGACCCACCAGTGGCGCGGAATCATCGAGGAGTACCGGGACCGCCTGCCGGTATCCGACACCACGCCGGTCGTGACGCTCCGCGAGGGCGGCACGCCGCTCGTGCCCGCGCAGGTGCTCTCCGAGCGCACGGGCTGCGAGGTCCACCTCAAGGTGGAGGGCGCGAATCCGACCGGGTCCTTCAAGGACCGCGGTATGACCATGGCCATCACCAGGGCCAAGGAGGAGGGCGCGAAGGCCGTCATCTGCGCCTCCACCGGCAACACGTCGGCCTCGGCCGCCGCGTACGCCGTGCGGGCCGGGATGGTCTGTGCCGTGCTCGTGCCGCAGGGCAAGATCGCGCTCGGGAAGATGGGCCAGGCCCTCGTGCACGGCGCGAAGATCCTCCAGGTCGACGGCAACTTCGACGACTGCCTCACGCTCGCGCGCGGCCTGAGCGACAACTACCCCGTCGCTCTGGTCAATTCGGTCAATCCGGTGCGTATCGAGGGCCAGAAGACGGCCGCGTTCGAGATCGTGGACATGCTCGGCGACGCGCCCGACATCCACGTTCTGCCGGTGGGCAACGCGGGCAACATCACGGCCTATTGGAAGGGCTACAAGGAGTACGCCGCCGACGGCGTCGCCTCCCGGACGCCCCGGATGTGGGGTTTCCAGGCCTCCGGCAGCGCCCCGATCGTGCGCGGTGAGATCGTCAAGGACCCGTCGACCATCGCCACCGCCATCCGCATCGGCAACCCGGCCTCGTGGCAGTACGCGCTCGCCGCGCGGGAGGAGTCGGGCGGCTTCATCGACGAGGTGACGGACCGTGAGATCCTGCGTGCCTACCGGCTGTTGGCCTCGCAGGAGGGCGTCTTCGTCGAGCCCGCGTCCGCCGCGTCCGTCGCCGGTCTGCTGAAGGCCGCCGAGCAGGGCAAGGTCGACCCGGGGCAGCGGATCGTGTGCACCGTCACGGGCAACGGGCTGAAGGACCCCGACTGGGCCGTCGCCGGAGCCCCGCAGCCGGTCACCGTGCCCGTCGACTCGGCGGCCGCGGCGGAGCGCCTCGGACTGGCCTGACGTGCGCCGACGTGCCGAGCGCCGGTGTAACGCTCGACACGGTCCGGCGTAAGACGGCGCTTGGCCGGGGAGGTTCCCTACGGGGGGTGCACAGGGGGCTTACGACACGCATCGTGCGCCTCCTGTGCGCCCTATGTCGCCACAGAACCTTCCTTCGATAGGCTGTACTGAACCCGCCCGCCGCATATGCCGCGGAGCCGCGCCGTCTCCGCGGCCCCCAGGGTTCTCGTACACCATCGAATGTCCATCCCACGTCATTCGACCATCACGCAGCTCAAGGAGAGTCATCGAGCGATGGCCGGTCCAGCGTTCCGCGCCGCCGCCGTCCGGGTGCGCGTCCCCGCCACCAGCGCCAACCTCGGCCCGGGCTTCGACGCCCTCGGCCTCGCGCTGGGGTTGTACGACGACGTGGTCGTCCGGGTGGCCGACTCCGGGCTGCACATCGACATCGCGGGTGAGGGCAGCGAGACACTCCCGCGCGACGAGCAGCACCTTCTCGTACGTTCCCTGCGCACCGCCTTCGATCTGCTGGGTGGACAGCCGCGCGGCCTGGAAATCGTCTGCGCCAACCGCATTCCGCACGGTCGGGGCCTGGGCTCCTCCTCGGCCGCCATCTGCGCCGGCATCGTCGCCGCCCGGGCCGTGACCATAGGCGCCGAGGCCAAGCTCGACGACACCGCGCTGCTGGAGCTCGCCACCGAGATCGAAGGCCACCCCGACAACGTCGCCGCGTGTCTGCTGGGCGGCTTCACGCTGTCCTGGATGGAGGGCGGCGCGGCCCGGGCGATCAGGATGGAGCCCGCCGATTCCATCGTTCCGGTGGTTTTCGTGCCCGGAAAGCCGGTACTCACCGAAACCGCGCGCGGCCTGCTCCCGCGCTCCGTGCCGCACGTCGACGCCGCCACCAACGCGGGCCGGGCCGCCCTGCTCGTCGAGGCCATGACCCGGCGCCCCGAGCTGCTGCTGCCCGCCACCGAGGACCGCCTGCACCAGGAGTACCGCGCCCCGGCCATGCCCGAGAGCGCGGCGCTGGTGGAGCGGCTGCGGGCCGAGGGCGTCCCCGCGGTGATCTCCGGCGCCGGCCCCACGGTCATGGCGCTGGCCGACGCGGGCACCGCCGACAAGGTCGAGGCCCTGGCGGGCGCGGACTGGGCCGCGAACCGGCTGAGCCTCGATCCGCAGGGCGCGATCGTGCTGCCGCTCGCGACCTCCACGGACATTTAGAAGCGCACGGTTGCCGGATTTCGAGAGGGGGAATGTTTGTTGGATCCGGTAGTGTTAACCTCAAGTCTGCACCCGACCCCACCATGGCGAGGTGCCTCGTGTCCCCGTCCGGGACAGACATTCTTCCGGGAGCCCCCCAAACCGCACTGTGTTCCGTACGTCGGACCGTACGCCGTACACGGACACTGAGCGGGGCGCAGGGCATGCTCCGGAACCGGTGCGACCACGCCGCGTGACACTGACATTGGGTGCCACGGCATACGGAAGCGCCATCACCAGATTCCTCCGCCGCTGAGGCGGACCACCGCCCCGGCACGGTTCACACCACACGGACCGAAGCCGGACAGCACAACCGGTCGCCGAGCCAGACAGGCCGACGTCCGCTCCAGGGAAGGACCCTTCGTGAGCGACACCACCGATCTGATGGGCGCACGTGTCGAGGAGACCGCTGCCGCGCCCGCCACGGACGCCTCCGCGCCTGCCACCGGTGCCGGCTCCCGGCGGCGCCGCGGTACCGGCCTCGAGGGCATGGTGCTGGCCGAGCTGCAACAGGTCGCATCCGGCCTCGGTATCAGGGGCACCGCGCGTATGCGCAAGAGCCAGCTGATCGAGGTCATCAAGGAGGCGCAGGCGTCCGGCGGCGCCGCCCCGGCCGCGAAGGCCGAGGCCCCCGCCGAGACCAAGCCGAAGCGCCGCGCCACCTCCAGGACCCGTACGGGGGACAACGCCGACAAGGCGGAGAAGAAGGCGGACGCGAAGCAGGCCTCCGAGGCCCCCGCAGAGAAGGCCGACAAGGCCGAGAACGCCGTGGCCCAGCAGCAGATCGAAATCCCCGGCCAGCCTGCCAGCGATGACGCGCCCTCCGAGCGCCGCCGTCGCCGGGCCACCGCCGACGCCGGCTCGCCGGCCGCCGCCGCTCCCGAGACGATCGCCGCCGAGGCGAAGAACGAGTCCAGGGGCGAGTCGCAGCCGCAGCAGCAGTCCCAGAACGACGCCAAGTCCGACGCGGGTGAGGGCGGCGAGGGCCGTCGTCGCGACCGCCGTGACCGTGGCCGGGACCGCGACCGCCGTGGCAACAAGGGCGACGACCAGCAGGGCGGCCAGCGCGGCCAGCAGAACCAGCAGAGCGGCGGCGGCCGTCAGGACCGTGACCGTCAGCGGGCCGATGAGGACGGGGACGACTTCGAGGGTGGCCGCCGTGGCCGTCGCGGGCGTTACCGCGACCGCCGTGGCCGTCGCGGCCGCGACGACATCGCCTCCGAGCCGCAGATCGCCGAGGACGACGTCCTGATCCCTGTCGCGGGCATCCTGGACATCCTCGACAACTACGCCTTCATCCGCACGAGCGGCTACCTGCCCGGCCCGAACGACGTGTACGTCTCCCTCGCCCAGGTCCGCAAGAACGGCCTGCGCAAGGGCGACCACATCACCGGTGCCGTCCGTCAGCCGAAGGAAGGCGAGCGCCGCGAGAAGTTCAACGCGCTGGTGCGCCTGGACTCCGTCAACGGCATGGCGCCCGAACACGGCCGCGGCCGCCCGGAGTTCAACAAGCTCACGCCGCTGTACCCGCAGGACCGGCTCCGTCTGGAGACCGACCCGGGCGTGCTGACCACCCGCATCATCGACCTCGTGTCGCCGATCGGCAAGGGCCAGCGCGGTCTGATCGTGGCCCCGCCGAAGACCGGCAAGACCATGATCATGCAGGCGATCGCCAACGCGATCACGCACAACAACCCCGAGTGCCACCTGATGGTCGTCCTCGTCGACGAGCGTCCGGAAGAGGTCACCGACATGCAGCGGTCGGTCAAGGGCGAGGTCATCTCCTCGACCTTCGACCGCCCGGCCGAGGACCACACCACGGTCGCCGAGCTCGCCATCGAGCGCGCCAAGCGCCTGGTGGAGCTGGGCCACGACGTCGTCGTCCTGCTGGACTCCATCACGCGCCTGGGCCGTGCGTACAACCTCGCCGCCCCGGCCTCCGGCCGCATCCTGTCCGGTGGTGTCGACTCGACGGCGCTGTACCCGCCGAAGCGCTTCTTCGGTGCCGCGCGGAACATCGAGGACGGCGGCTCGCTGACCATCCTCGCCACCGCCCTGGTGGACACCGGGTCCCGCATGGACGAGGTGATCTTCGAGGAGTTCAAGGGCACGGGCAACGCCGAGCTCAAGCTCGACCGGAAGCTCGCCGACAAGCGCATCTTCCCGGCGGTGGACGTGGACGCGTCCGGTACCCGTAAGGAAGAGATCCTGCTCGCCAACGACGAGCTCGCCATCGTCTGGAAGCTGCGCCGGGTGCTGCATGCCCTCGACCAGCAGCAGGCGGTCGAGCTGCTCCTCGACAAGATGAAGCAGACGAAGTCGAACGCCGAGTTCCTGATGCAGATCCAGAAGACCACTCCGACGCCGGGCAACGGCGACTGAGGTAAGCACTGGGCAAAGGGCCGCTCCCGTGAACGGGGCGGCCCTTTGTGGTGCTCGTATGCAGGTAGGATCACGCTCTCTTCGAACATGTGATCCCGAGGGGGGACATACGTGGGTACATCCATGCCTGGGGGCGGTCGGCACAGACGCCGGATACGTCTCGCACTGCCCGTCGCCGCGGCCGGTGTGGCCGCCGCCGTGGCCGCCGCGCTGCTGACGACGTCCGCAGGCGCGGCCACCGCACTGCCGCGGCCGACGATCAAGCCCGCCACCAGCTCGCCGTCGCTCGCCGAGCTGGAGAAGCGCGTCGCGGGCGCCATGGCCGGTGACGACGTCGCCGGGAAGACGACCAAGTCGTCGCTCAGCACGAGCAGGAACACCAGCGGCTCCGCCATCGACCCGAAGATCATCGGTGGCAGCGAGACCACCATCACCTCGGCCCCGTGGATGGCGCAGCTCCACTACTACGACGACCGGGGCACCTCGACCACCAGCGACGACATCGGCTTCTTCTGCGGTGGCGCCGTCGTCGCGCCGACGAAGATCCTCACCGCCGCGCACTGCGTCAAGGGCTACGACTGGCGCGCCAACGGCGCCATCGTCACCGGCACCTCCCAGCTGCCCTCGGCCGACGGCACCGACCTGCACGGCGGCACCGTCACCGGCGTCTGGCGGCAGTGGAACCACCCGTCGTACAACGCGACGACCATCGACAACGACATCGCGGTGCTCACCCTGCCCGTCCCGGTCAAGGCGACGCCGATCCGCATGACGACGTCCGGCGACACCACGTCGTACAAGGCCGGCACCAGCGCCAAGGTCTACGGCTGGGGCCGCACCAGCTCCACCAGCGACGACATCTCCGAGACGCTGAAGACGGCCACGCTGCCCGTCCAGTCCGACACCACCTGCGCCGGGGCGTACGGCAGCGACTTCGTCAGGGGCCACATGGTCTGCGCGGGCAACCCCGCCACCGGCAGCGACGCCGGCACCACCACCGTCTGCAACGGCGACTCCGGCGGCCCCCTGGTCGTCAACAACCGGATCGTCGGTGTCGTCTCCTGGGGCGTGAGGGACTGCGTCGCCAAGGGCGCCTACAGCGTCTTCAGCAAGGTCAGCACGTACGTGGGCGCCGCCTACCCGCGGCTCGACGACACCAACGTCAACGGCGACCACAGGGCCGACCTGTGGGTGCGCAACGCCTCCACCAAGACCGGCTACTCCAAGAACTCCAACGGCACGTCCTTCGCCGCCCGCGAGTCCTGGGGCAACTGGAACGGCGTCAACGTCGTCCTGCAGACCGACCTCGACCGCGACGGCTACCAGGACCTGGTCTACCGGGTCAGCTCCACCGGCGACGTCTACTGGACGCACTACGTGATCTCCAGCGGCACCTGGTCCACCCAGCAGATCGCCGACAACTGGGCGACCCGCACCCGCATCATCACCCCGGGTGACGTCACCGGCGACTACCTGCCCGACCTGCTCTCGGTCGACTCCGCGGGCGTGATGTGGATCTACCCGGGCAAGGGCAACGGCACCTTCGCGCCCCGAGTGAAGGTCGGCTCCGGCTGGAACCAGTACAACTCCGTGCGCGGCCACGGCGACTTCACCGGGGACGGCAAGACCGACCTGATCGCCCGCAGCAAGTCGGGCGGCTACGTGTACCTGTACAAGGGCACGGGCACGGTCGGCTCCGGCGCGTTCTCCAGCCGTGTCAAGGTGCGCACCTGGAGCGGCACGACGTACAACGCCTTCGACGCGACCGGCGACATCACCGGCGACGGCAAGGCCGACTTCCTGGCCCGCACCCCCGGCGGCACGCTCTACCTGTACCCGGGCACCGGCAAGGCGACCAGCGAGATCTTCGCCACAAGGAAGTCCGTCGGCACCGATTTCAAGCAGTACGACATCTTCGGCTGAAACCGCAGGTGAGCGAGGTACCCCTCGCTGTGACGAACACACACTGTGCCCACCGCCGCACGCGGTGGGCACAGTCCGTTGTGCAACCCTTTCCCGAGTTTCTCCGTCTGACCAGGCGGAGCGACGATGGTGCCAGGAGGAAGTCCCCGATCGTTCACGCCTGGTACTGGCCGCAGGGGGTAACCGACCGTAGACGAGCTGAGGAGCACATGTCTGCCGAGAGCAC
This sequence comes from Streptomyces sp. DG1A-41, assembly GCF_037055355.1. GTDB lineage: Bacteria > Actinomycetota > Actinomycetes > Streptomycetales > Streptomycetaceae > Streptomyces. Next base: position 6,289,815 of record NZ_CP146350.1, read on the forward strand.
GCCGGGTCCGGGCATACCGGACGATACCGGGCCGCGCCACCGCGCCAAGGGCCGACGCCGCAGGCCCCGCAAGCACAAGGGTCTGATGGTGACGGCCTGGACCGCCGCGGGCATCGTGGTCCTGGGCGGCGCCGGGGCGGGGTACGTGTACTTCAAGCTCAACGGCAACCTCAAGAGCGTCAACATCGACCAGGCTCTCGGCGCGGACCGGCCCAAGAAGGCCGACAACGGCTCGGAGAACATCCTCGTCCTCGGCTCCGACACCCGCGCCGGCGGCAACAAGAAGCTCGGCGGCGGCACCGACGACGGCAGCGCCCGCTCGGACACGGCGATGATCGTGCACGTATACAAGGGCCACAAGAAGGCCAGCGTGGTCTCCATCCCGCGCGACACCCTCATCGACCGGCCCGCGTGTACGGACACCAAGGGCAACGAGTACCCCGCCGCGAACGGCGTGATGTTCAACTCCGCGTACTCCACCGGCGGAGCCGCCTGCGCCGTGAAGACAGTCGAGTCGATCACCGACCTGCGGATGGACCACTACCTGGAGGTCGACTTCGCCGGCTTCCAGAAGCTCATCGACGACCTCGGCGGCGTCGAGGTCACCACGACCAAGAGCATCGACGACCCCGACAGCCACCTGAAACTGAAGGCCGGCTCCCACAGACTCGACGGCGAACAGGCCCTCGGCCTGGTCCGCACGCGCCACGGCGTCGGCGACGGCTCCGACCTGGGCCGCATCCAGCTCCAGCAGGCCTTCATCAAGGCCCTGGTCCACCAGATCAAGGACGTCGGCGTCTTCACCAACCCGAAGAAGCTGCTCGACCTCGCCGAGACCGCGACCAAGACGGTGACGACCGACTCCGACCTCGGCTCGGTCAACAAGCTCGCGTCCTTCGCGAGCGGCCTCCAGGGCATCACCCCGTCCAACATGCACATGGTCACGATGCCGGTGGCCTACGACCCGGCCGACCCCAACCGCGTCCTCCTCCAGGAGAAGAAGGCCGACCAGATCTGGAAGGCCCTGGCGAACGACAAGCCGATCCCGAACAGCGCGACGAAGGGCACGGCGACAGGTGAAGCCAAGGGTGTCGTGAGCGGCTCTTGAGGACCGCGCCCCAAGGGGCGCGGAACTGTGTCGTTTCGCGGCTCCGCCGCGTGGGCGCGAACAACCCCCACCGGCCCGCGGGGAATAGATCACAGCAACCCCCGGTTTTGGGGGATGGCCCCGGTCCTGGCAGACTGGTACGTCGGCTCCGGTTCACGCTCCCGCACCCCGCGGCAGCGACCCGGCGCCCTCCCGAAACCTAGGAGACACCTTGAAGCGCGACATCCACCCCGCGTACGTCGAGACGCAGGTCAGCTGCACCTGCGGCGCGTCGTTCACCACCCGCAGCACCATCGAGTCCGGCGCGATCCGCGCCGATGTGTGCTCCGAGTGCCACCCGTTCTACACGGGCAAGCAGAAGATCCTCGACACCGGTGGCCGCGTGGCCCGCTTCGAGGCCCGCTTCGGCAAGGCCGCCGGCTCCAAGAAGTAGCGAGCCCCATTTCGCCGGTCCGCGGCGCGCCCCCTCACCGGGCGCTCCGGGACCGGCGTTTTTGGTCGCCCGCCCCTTCACCCCGCCAGTACACAGGAGCCCAAGATGTTCGAGGCCGTCGAGGAACTCGTCGCCGAGCACGCCGACCTGGAGAAGAAGCTCTCCGACCCGTCGGTCCACTCCGACCAGGCCAACGCGCGCAAGCTGAACAAGCGTTACGCCGAGCTCACCCCGATCGTCGCCACGTACCGCTCCTGGACGCAGACGGGCGACGACATCGAGACCGCGCGCGAGTTCGCCGCCGACGACCCCGACTTCGTGGCCGAGGTCAAGGAGCTGGAGAAGCGGCACGAGGAGCTGACCGAGAAGCTGCGCCTCCTCCTCGTCCCGCGCGACCCCAGCGACGACAAGGACGTCATCCTCGAAATCAAGGCGGGCGCGGGCGGCGACGAATCGGCCCTGTTCGCCGGCGACCTGTTGCGCATGTACCTGCGGTACGCCGAGCGCGTCGGCTGGAAGACCGAGATCATCGACGCCACCGAGTCCGAGCTGGGCGGCTACAAGGACGTCCAGGTGGCCGTGAAAACCAAGGGCGGCCAGGGCGCGACGGAGCCCGGGCAGGGCGTGTGGGCCCGCCTGAAGTACGAGGGCGGCGTGCACCGCGTGCAGCGCGTCCCCGCCACCGAGTCCCAGGGCCGTATCCACACCTCCGCCGCCGGTGTCCTCGTCACCCCCGAGGCCGAGGAGGTCGATGTCGAGATCAACCCGAACGACCTGCGCATCGACGTCTACCGCTCCTCCGGGCCGGGCGGGCAGTCCGTCAACACCACCGACTCCGCCGTGCGCATCACGCACGTCCCGACCGGAGTCGTCGCCTCCTGCCAGAACGAGAAGAGCCAGTTGCAGAACAAGGAGCAGGCACTGCGTATCCTGCGCTCCAGGCTGCTCGCCATGGCACAGGAGGAGGCGGAGAGGGAGGCCGCCGACGCCCGCCGCAGCCAGGTCCGCACCGTCGACCGCTCCGAGAAGATCCGTACGTACAACTTCCCGGAGAACCGCATCTCGGACCACCGCGTCGGCTACAAGGCGTACAACCTGGACCAGGTCCTGGACGGCGACCTCGACGCGGTGATCCAGGCCTGCGTCGACGCGGACTCGGCGGCGAAGCTCGCGGCCGCGTAGGACACACAGGAGTATCCACAGGAAGTACCGAGTACCGGAGGACTTGCGTGCAGCAGTCATTTGGGGGGCGACCCCCAAGCCCCCGCAGCGTGCTGCTCGCGGAGGTGGCCCAGGCCACCCAGCGGCTCGCCGACGCCGGCGTGCCCTCGCCGCGCACCGACGCGGAGGAGCTCGCCGCGTTCGTGCACGGCGTCAAGCGCGGCGAGCTGCACTCCGTCAAGGACTCCGACTTCGACGCCCGCTACTGGGAGGTCATCGCCCGCCGCGAGGCCCGCGAACCGCTCCAGCACATCACCGGGCGCGCCTATTTCCGGTACCTGGAACTCCAGGTCGGCCCCGGGGTGTTCGTGCCCCGGCCCGAGACGGAGTCCGTGGTCGGCTGGGCCATAGACGCCGTACGCGCCATGGACGTCGTCGAGCCGTGCATCGTCGACCTGTGCACCGGCTCCGGCGCCATCGCGCTCGCCCTCGCCCAAGAGGTGCCCCGCTCGCGCGTGTACGCCGTGGAGCTGTCCGAGGACGCCCTCAGGTGGACCCGCAAGAACGTGGAGGGGTCCAGGGTCGAGCTGCGCCAGGGAGACGCCCTGACGGCCTTCCCGGACCTCGACGGCCAGGTCGACCTGGTCATCTCCAACCCGCCGTACATCCCGCTCACCGAGTGGGAGTACGTCGCCCCCGAGGCGCGGGACTACGACCCCGGCCTGGCCCTGTTCTCCGGCGAGGACGGCCTCGACCTCATCCGCGGCCTGGAGCGCACCGCGCACCGGCTGCTGCGCCCCGGCGGCGTCGTGGTCGTGGAGCACGCCGACACCCAGGGCGGCCAGGTGCCGTGGATCTTCGCCGAGGACCGGGGCTGGACCGACGCCGCAGACCATCCGGATCTGAACAACCGCCCGCGTTTCGCCACGGCCCGCAAGGCGCTGCCGTGAGCACACCGGGCACACCGCAGTCTTCGCAAACTTCATCCCAGCAGCACGTGTACGAGGAGGCCAGCTAAAGATGGCACGGCGATACGACACCAACGACGCGACCGACCGTGTGACCGGTCTGCGTGAGGCAGCGTCCGCCGTCCGCCGTGGCGAGCTCGTGGTGCTGCCGACGGACACCGTGTACGGCATCGGCGCCGACGCGTTCTCCTCGGAGGCGGTCGCCGACCTGCTGGAGGCCAAGGGCCGGGGCCGCAACATGCCCACCCCCGTGCTCATCGGCTCCCCGAACACGCTGCACGGGCTCGTCACGGACTTCTCGGAGCTGGCCTGGGAGCTGGTCGACGCGTTCTGGCCGGGCGCGCTGACGCTCGTCGCCAAGCACCAGCCGTCCCTCCAGTGGGACCTGGGCGACACCCGTGGCACGGTCGCCGTGCGCATGCCGCTGCACCCCGTCGCCATCGAGCTGCTGACGGAGGTGGGTCCGATGGCCGTCTCCTCCGCCAACCTCACCGGCCACCCGGCGCCGGAGAACTGCGACGCCGCGCAGGAGATGCTCGGCGACTCCGTCTCCGTCTACCTCGACGGCGGCCCGACCCCCGGCAACGTCCCGTCGTCGATCGTCGACGTGACCCGTGAGGTGCCGCTGCTGCTGCGCGCCGGCGCGCTCTCCGCGGAAGAGCTGCGAAAGGTCGTACCCGACCTCGAGGTGGCGAATTGACGGCCCCTGGAGCGGGGCGTGGCATAGGCAACGGGGAAAGCGCGGCGGAGATCACGACGACCTTCGTGGGACTGCCGCGCGACAGCTTCCGCATCCTCCACGTCAGTACCGGCAACGTGTGCCGCTCGCCCATCACCGAGCGGCTGACCCGCCATTTCGTGCGGGAGCGGCTCGGGATCCTGGGCGGCGGGCTGATCGTGGAGAGCGCGGGCACCTGGGGTCACGAGGGCGCCCCCATGGAGGCCAACGCGGAGACCGTGCTGGCCGACTTCGGCGCGGACGCCTCCGGCTTCGTAGGCCGTGAGCTCCTCGACGAGCACGTGATCCGAGCCGACCTGGTACTGACCGCCACCCGGGACCACAGGGGGCAGGTCATCTCCATGGGGCACTCGGCGGGCCTGCGGACGTTCACGCTCAAGGAGTTCACCCGCCTGGTGAAGGCCATCGACCCGGCGACCCTGCCGCCCCTGGAGGAGGGCGTGGTCACCCGCGCGCGTGCGCTGGTGCGTGCCGCGGCGGCTCTACGCGGGTGGCTGCTGGCACCGAACGCCGAGGCGGACGAGGTGTACGACCCGTACGGGGCGCCCCTGACGTTCTTCCGGTCCGTCGGTGACGAGATACACCAGGCACTCGATCCGGTCGTCACGGCCCTGACGGGCGTCCCCGCAAAGACGTAACGACCGAGCGCCCCGGGGCCCCCGGGCCTACATTGGACGTACGTCACCGTCGACGCCGCCCGGAGCCCACCATGACGGTCACCCCTGCCATCGAGGCCGACCTCCTGCGCCGCCAGGACCCCGAGCTCGCCGACATCCTGCTCGGCGAGCGGGAGCGGCAGGCGACCACGCTTCAGCTGATCGCCGCCGAGAACTTCAGCTCGCCGGCCGTCCTGGCCGCCCTCGGCTCGCCGCTCGCCAACAAGTACGCCGAGGGCTACCCGGGAGCGCGGCACCACGGTGGCTGCGAGATCGTCGACGTCGCCGAACGCCTCGCCGTGGACCGGGCCAGGGCGCTGTTCGGCGCCGAGCACGCCAACGTCCAGTCCCACTCCGGCTCTTCGGCCGTCCTGGCCGCCTACGCCGCCCTGCTGCGCCCCGGCGACACCGTCCTCGCCCTCGGCCTGCCGTACGGCGGCCATCTCACGCACGGCTCGCCGGCCAATTTCTCCGGCCGCTGGTTCGACTTCGTCGGATACGGCGTGGAGGCCGAGTCCGGGCTGATCGACCACGACCAGGTGCGCACCCTGGCCCGCACGCGCCGGCCCAAGGCGATCGTGTGTGGCTCGATCGCCTACCCCCGGCACATCGACTACGCGTTCTTCCGCGAGGTGGCCGACGAGGTGGGCGCGTATCTCGTCGCGGACGCCGCGCATCCCATCGGGCTCGTCGCCGGGGGAGCGGCGCCGAACCCGGTGCCGTACGCGGACATCGTCTGTGCGACCACCCACAAGGTGCTGCGGGGACCGCGCGGTGGCATGATCCTGTGCCGCGCGGAGCTGGCCGAGCGGGTCGACCGGGCCGTGTTCCCCTTCACACAGGGCGGCGCGCAGATGCACACGATCGCCGCCAAGGCGGTCGCGTTCGGGGAGGCGGCAGCACCGGCGTTCGCCGTGTACGCCCATCAGGTGGTCGCCAATGCGAGAGTTCTCGCGGCCCTCCTGGCCGCCGAGGGCCTGGTCGTCACCACGGGCGGCACGGACACCCACCTGATCACCGCCGACCCGGCGCCGCTCGGCGTCGACGGCCGCACCGCCCGGGGCCGTCTCGCCGCCGCCGGCCTGGTCATGGACTGCTGTGCGCTGCCGCACGGCGACGCCCGGGGACTCAGGCTGGGCACGGCCGCCGTCACCACGCAGGGCATGGGCGAGGCGGAGATGACGCGGATCGCGAAGCTGCTCGTGGGGGTGCTCAGGGGCGTGACCGAGACCGCGAGGGCCCGTGAAGAAGTGCGGGAGCTGGCCGGTGGATTTCCGCCGTATCCGGCTTGAGCCGGGGTAAGCGCACCAGGGTGCCCAGCTACTCGTGCAACCATCGTCGCTACCCGGAAGTCCCCACACGTATGCGCGCATCGCTAGGGTGTGGGGCTGTGATGGCCAGCGAGACCTGTGGGGAAGCCCGTGCGTGAATACCTGCTGACGCTCTGCGTCACGGCCGCGGTGACGTATCTGCTGACAGGGCCGGTACGGAAGTTCGCGATCGTGGCCGGAGCGATGCCGGAGATCCGGGCACGTGACGTGCACCGGGAACCCACTCCGCGGCTCGGCGGGATCGCGATGTTCTTCGGGCTGTGCGCCGGCCTGCTGGTCGCCGACCACCTGACCAATCTCAGCCAGGTCTTCGAGACGTCGAACGAACCCCGGGCGCTGCTGTCAGGGGCGGCGGTGATCTGGCTGATCGGCGTGCTGGACGACAAGTTCGAGATCGACGCCCTGATCAAGCTGGGCGGCCAGATGATCGCCGCGGGCGTGATGGTCGTGCAGGGTCTGACGATCCTGTGGCTGCCGATCCCGGGCGTCGGTTCGGTCGCACTCACCCAGTGGCAGGGCACCCTGCTGACGGTCGCGCTGGTCGTCATCACCATCAACGCGGTCAACTTCGTCGACGGCCTGGACGGTCTCGCGGCCGGCATGGTCTGCATCGCGGCCGCCGCGTTCTTCCTCTACGCCTACCGGATCTGGTACTCGTACGGCATCGAGGCCGCCGCCCCCGCCACTCTCTTCTCGGCGATCCTGATGGGCATGTGCCTGGGCTTCCTGCCGCACAACATGCACCCGGCGCGGATCTTCATGGGCGACTCGGGCTCCATGCTGATCGGCCTGGTCCTGGCCGCCGGCGCGATCTCCGTCACGGGGCAGGTCGACCCGGACGCGCTCAACCTGTACGTCGGGTCGGAGAAGGAGGCCGTGCACCAGACGGTCCCCGTCTACATCCCGCTGCTGCTCCCGCTGACGATCATCGCGGTGCCGGCCGCCGACCTGATCCTGGCGATCGTGCGCCGCACCTGGCGCGGCCAGTCGCCGTTCGCCGCCGACCGCGGCCACCTGCACCACCGCCTGCTGGAGATCGGCCACTCGCACAGCCGCGCCGTGCTGATCATGTACTTCTGGTCGGCACTGATCGCCTTCGGGGCGCTCGCCTACTCGGTCAACTCGGCGTCCATGTGGATCGTGCTCGGCATCGTGTTCCTCAGCGCGATCGGCCTGGCCCTGCTCCTGCTGCCGCGCTTCACGCCGCGCGCCCCGCGCTGGATGGAGCGGTTCGTGCCACCGCGCTACCGGCGCCGCGGGGTCCCGGCCCTGGCACCCGAGGCCTCGACGCCGGCGGCCGCCGCCGAGCAGCCGGCGGCGGCCGCGCGTGAGAACCGCGCCCCGGTGGTGTCCGGCGTCTCAGGAGTCAACGGGGCAACGGCCATTGGCGCCCGTTCGCGTCTGACGGACCGGCGTAAGGCCGGGACAAGGTAAGAATCTGACTAGAGCATTGCCAAGTCGTGGGGTTGTGATGGGCGAACGAAGCGCCTCAATACCAGACAAGTCGGCGGTGTTCTCGCTCAGACGCGCATGTTCACTCTCATGTGTGACTGCGCGCACACCTTCAGGTAAAGACTGCATCAAATAGTTTGTGATACGGTTCACGAGAACCCCCGGATAGAGCCGAAGGACCGTAGTGCGACGGTCCATTGGTGTGAGGTCTCCACTCAGCCCGGGACTACGCTCGTCCATGACGACACCCCTGCCCCCTGCGAAAGCGGAGTTGCCGCCATGCCGTCCAATGACGCCCGGATCTTGGCCCAGGCCGCCGTGCCCACGGCTGCCGTCGGTGCTGTTGCCGCCGTCATCAGTGGCGTGGTGGCCGGTGGCAAGGGGGTGATCGGGGCGGTCGTCGCGGCGCTCGTGGTGATCCTGTTCATGGGGATCGGTCTCTACGTTCTCCAGCGCACTGCCAAATCGCTTCCGCACCTCTTCCAGGCGATGGGCCTGATGCTCTACGCAGCGCAGATTCTGCTGCTGTTCGTCTTCATGGCCGCCTTCAAGAACACCACGTTGTTCCACCCCAAGGCCTTCGCTCTCACGCTCGTCGCCGGCACCCTCGCGTGGATCGCCGCGCAGACGCGTGCCCACATGAAAGCCAAGATTCTTTACGTCGAGCCCGAGTCGACGACGGGCGGGAAGCCCGAAAAGTCGGGGCACTCGTCGTGAGGGGTAGGGCCGGGATAAGTAGGCATGAGATCTCCTGCTATCGTCCGGTGCCAACTGCGGCATCGCGGGCGCGGGCATCCGAGCTGACGCCTGCTCTATCGCGAGGCGAGATGCCCCCCAGCCGCCCCCACATCCGTAACACCAGTCCCGTGCCGAACCGCGGCTCTGTGCCGCGCCGACACAACGAGGTTGCCGTACCCATGCGTCACGCCGAAGGAGCCCGCGGTGAGTGCTGACCAGACCCAGCTCGCCTTTGACTGGAGCTGTCGGATCATGTCCGACAACGGGTGTGGTTTTCCGGCTCCGGGCCTGCACTCGTTCCTCTTCAAGCCGATCGCCACGGTTGGAGGGTTCGAGTTCAACAAGGTGATGCTGCTCGCGGTCATCACCACCCTGCTTGTCGTCACCTTCTTCACGCTCGCCTTCGGCAAGGCGAAGGTGGTGCCGGGCAAGCTCCAGATGGTCGGTGAAGCCGGCTACGACTTCGTCCGCCGCGGCATCGTCTACGAGACCCTCGGAAAGAAGGAGGGCGAGAAGTACGTCCCCTTGATGGTCTCGCTGTTCTTCTTCATCTGGATCATGAACATCTGGTCCGTGATCCCGCTGGCGCAGTTCCCGGTGTCGTCGATCATCGCCTACCCGATGGTGCTGGCCGCCATCGTCTACGTGGTGTGGGTCTCGCTGACTTTCAAGCGGCACGGTTTCGTCGGCTTCTTCAAGAACGTCACCGGCTACGACAAGGAACTCGGCCCGGTTCTCCCGCTCGTGATGGTCATCGAGTTCTTCTCGAACCTGCTCGTTCGCCCCTTCACGCACGCGGTCCGACTCTTCGCCAACATGTTCGCCGGCCACCTGATGCTGGTGATGTTCACCGTCGCCTCCTGGTACCTGCTGAACAGCTGGATGATCCCGGCCGCCGGTGTCTCCTTCGTCATGACGATGGTCATGATCCTCTTCGAGCTCTTCGTGCAGGCCGTTCAGGCGTACGTCTTCGTCCTCCTTGCCTGCTCGTACATCCAGGGCGCTCTCGCCAAGCACCACTGAGCCGCGCCGCTCCGCAAGCCCCCAAGAACGTCCGGTGGCCAACCCCCGCCGGTCCATGAAAGAGAAGGAAGATTCAGCATGGCTGCCATGGAGACCCTCGCCGCCCTTGAAGGCAACATCGGTTCCGTCGGCTACGGCCTCGCCGCCATCGGCCCCGGCGTCGGCGTCGGCATCATCTTCGGTAACGGTACCCAGGCCCTCGCCCGTCAGCCCGAAGCCGCCGGCCTGATCCGTGCCAACCAGATCCTCGGCTTCGCCTTCTGTGAGGCGCTCGCCCTCATCGGCATCGTCATGCCGTTCGTTTACAGCGGCTGACGAACGCCGACGAGCCGAACCTTTCGACGAAAGGCACTGATGTGATCGCCAACCTGGTGCAGCTGGCGGCCGAGGAGAAGCAGAACCCGCTCATTCCTCCGGGCCCCGAGCTGCTCGTCGGCACCATCGCCTTCGCCATCGTGTTCTTCTTCTTCTGGAAGAAGCTGCTTCCGAACATCAACAAGGTTCTGGAGGAGCGCCGCGCGGCGATCGAAGGCGGTATCGAAGAGGCCGAGACCATGAAGGTCGAGGCCCAGAGCGTGCTTGAGCAGTACAAGGCACAGCTCGCCGAGGCCCGGCACGAGGCCGCGCGCCTGCGCCAGGAGGCGCAGGAGCAGGGTGCCGCCCTCATCGCCGAGATGCGGGCCGAGGGCCAGCGGCAGCGCGAGGAGATCGTCGCCGCCGGTCACGCCCAGATCGAGGCCGACCGCAAGGCCGCGTCGTCCGCGCTGCGTCAGGACGTCGGCAAGCTCGCCACCGACCTGGCCGGCAAGCTCGTCGGCGAGTCCCTCGAGGACCACGCCCGCCAAAGCCGCGTGATCGACCGGTTCCTCGACGACCTCGAGGAGAAGGCCGAGGCCGGCCGATGAACGGAGCGAGCCGCGAGGCCCTGGCAGCCGCACGTGAGCGTCTCGACGCGCTGACGGACTCCACGTCCGTGGACGCCGGCTCGCTCGCCGACGAGCTGGCCGCCGTCACCGCGCTGCTCGACCGCGAGGTGTCGCTGCGTCGGGTCCTCACCGACCCGGCGCAGGCCGGTGAGGCCAAGGCCGAACTGGCCCAGCGCCTGCTCGGAACCCAGGTCAGCGGCCCGGCCGCCGACCTGGTCGCCGGAATGGTGCGCTCCCGCTGGTCGCAGTCGCGCGACCTGGTGGACGCGCTGGAGACGCTGGCCGACACCGCCGACCTCACCGCGGCGCAGAAGGCGGGCAAGCTCGACGACGTCGAGGACGAGCTGTTCCGCTTCGGGCGGATCGTCTCCGGCAGCACCGAGCTGCGCGCCGCGCTGACCGACCGCAAGGCCACCGCCTCGGCCAAGAGCCGGCTGCTGCGCGGCCTGCTCGGCGGCCGGGCACAGGCGGCCACCGAGCGTCTGGTGACGCGCCTTGTGACCGCGCCGCGGGGACGTAGCCTGGAGTCGGGACTGGAGTCCCTGTCCAAGCTCGCCGCCGAGCGCCGGGACCGCATGGTCGCCACCGTCACCTCGGCGGTACCGCTGAGCGACGCGCAGAAGCAGCGCCTGGGCGCCGCCCTCGCGAAGCTCTACGGCCGCAAGATGCACCTCAACCTGGACGTGGACCCCGAGGTCCTCGGCGGGATCCGGGTGCAGGTCGGCGACGAGGTCATCAACGGCTCCCTCGCGGACCGCATCGAGGACGCCAGCCGCCGGCTCACGAGCTGAGCAGCAACTCAATAGGCAGTACGTACTTACGACGGCCCTGGTTGGGCCGTGCAGAAGAATCCTGGGGGTCGCCCCCAGACCCCCTAAGAAACTTCGGGCCCAACAAGGAGAGCAGGGAACCCAGATGGCGGAGCTCACGATCCGGCCGGAGGAGATCCGGGACGCGCTGGAGAACTTCGTCCAGGCGTACAAGCCGGACGCGGCCTCGCGCGAGGAGGTCGGTACGGTCACCTTTGCCGGCGACGGCATCGCGAAGGTCGAGGGCCTGCCCTCGACCATGGCCAACGAGCTGCTGAAGTTCGAGGACGGCACCCTCGGCCTCGCCCTCAACCTCGAGGAGCGCGAGATCGGTGCCATCGTCCTCGGTGAGTTCAGCGGCATCGAGGAGGGGCAGCCGGTCAGCCGTACCGGCGAGGTCCTGTCCGTCGCGGTCGGCGAGGGTTACCTCGGCCGCGTGGTGGACCCCCTCGGCACCCCGATCGACGGCCTCGGCGAGATCGAGACGGACAGCCGTCGCGCCCTGGAGCTTCAGGCTCCGGGCGTCATGGTCCGCAAGTCGGTGCACGAGCCGATGGAGACGGGCTACAAGGCCGTCGACACCATGACCCCGATCGGCCGTGGCCAGCGTCAGCTGATCATCGGTGACCGCCAGACCGGCAAGACCGCCCTGGCCGTCGACACGATCATCAACCAGCGCGACAACTGGCGCTCGGGCGACCCGAACAAGCAGGTCCGCTGCATCTACGTCGCCATCGGCCAGAAGGGCTCCACCATCGCCGGCGTGCGCGGCGCTCTGGAGGAGGCCGGCGCGCTGGAGTACACGACCATCGTCGCCGCCCCGGCGTCCGACCCGGCCGGCTTCAAGTACCTGGCGCCGTACACCGGTTCGGCCATCGGCCAGCACTGGATGTACCAGGGCAAGCACGTCCTGATCATCTTCGACGACCTGTCGAAGCAGGCCGACGCCTACCGCGCCGTGTCGCTGCTGCTGCGCCGCCCGCCGGGCCGTGAGGCCTACCCGGGTGACGTCTTCTACCTGCACTCCCGCCTGCTGGAGCGCTGCGCCAAGCTCTCCGACGAGATGGGGGCCGGCTCGATGACCGGTCTGCCGATCGTCGAGACGAAGGCCAACGACGTCTCGGCGTTCATCCCGACCAACGTCATCTCCATCACCGACGGCCAGTGCTTCCTGGAGTCGGACCTGTTCAACGCCGGTCAGCGTCCCGCGCTGAACGTCGGTATCTCGGTCTCCCGAGTCGGTGGCTCCGCCCAGCACAAGGCGATCCGCCAGGTCTCCGGCCGTCTGCGTGTGGACCTCGCCCAGTTCCGTGAGCTGGAGGCGTTCGCCGCCTTCGGTTCCGACCTGGACGCCGCGTCCAAGGCGCAGCTGGAGCGTGGTCAGCGCATGGTCGAGCTGCTGAAGCAGCCGCAGTACCAGCCGATGGCCACCGAGGACCAGGTCGTCTCCATCTGGGCCGGCACCACCGGCAAGATGGACGAGGTTCCGGTCGCCGACATCCGCCGCTTCGAGAAGGAGCTGCTGGAGTACCTGCACCGCAAGGAGCAGGGCCTGCTGACCTCCATCCGCGAGGGCGGGAAGATGTCGGACGACACCCTCCAGGCCATGGCCGACGCCATCGCGGAGTTCAAGAAGCAGTTCGAGACCTCCGACGGCAAGCTGCTCGGCGAGGACGCCCCGGCTGCCGGCAAGTGACGTAAGGAAGGGACCTGACTCATGGGAGCCCAGCTCCGGGTCTACAAGCGTCGCATCCGATCCGTCACCGCGACCAAGAAGATCACGAAGGCGATGGAGATGATCGCCGCCTCGCGCGTCGTCAAGGCGCAGCGCAAGGTGGCGGCGTCCACGCCGTACGCGACCGAGCTCACCCGGGCGGTCGCGGCGGTCGCCACCGGATCGAACACCAAGCACCCGCTGACGACTGAGCCGGAGAACTCGACCCGCGCCGCGGTCCTGCTCCTCACGAGCGACCGCGGTCTGGCCGGCGCCTTCAACTCCAACGCCATCAAGGCCGCGGAGAGGCTCACGGCGAAGCTCGAAGGTGAGGGCAAGGAGGTCGTCAGCTACATCGTCGGCCGCCGTGGTCTCGCCCACTACAACTTCCGCGAGCGCAAGGTCGCGGAGTCGTTCACGGGCTTCACCGACGCCCCGTCGTACGCGGACGCCAAGAAGGTCGCGGCCCCGCTGATCGAGGCCATCGAGACGGAGACGGCCGAGGGCGGCGTGGACGAGCTCCACATCGTCTACACCGAATTCGTGTCGATGATGACGCAGACGGCCATCGAGGCCCGGCTGCTGCCGCTCAGCCTCGACGAGGTCGCGCAGGAGGCCAAGCCCAAGGGCGAGATCCTCCCGCTGTTCGACTTCGAGCCCTCGGCGGAGGACGTCCTGGACGCCCTGCTGCCGCGCTACGTGGAGAGCCGGATCTACAACGCGCTGCTCCAGTCGGCCGCCTCCAAGCACGCCGCCACGCGGCGTGCGATGAAGTCGGCCACCGACAACGCCGGAGAGCTCATCGAGACGCTCACCCGGCTTGCCAACCAGGCCCGCCAGGCCGAAATCACCCAGGAAATCAGCGAGATCGTCGGTGGCGCCAGTGCCCTGGCCGACGCGACCGCGGGGAGTGACCGATAAATGACCACCACTGTTGAGACCGCGACGGCTACGGGCCGCGTCGCCCGGGTCATCGGCCCGGTCGTCGACGTGGAGTTCCCCGTCGACGCGATGCCCGAGATCTACAACGCCCTGCACGTCGAGGTCGCCGACCCGGCGCTCGCGGGCGAGAAGAAGACGCTGACCCTGGAGGTCGCCCAGCACCTGGGTGACGGCCTGGTCCGCGCGATCTCCATGCAGCCCACCGACGGCCTGGTCCGCCAGGCCCCGGTGATCGACACCGGCGCGGGCATCTCCGTCCCGGTCGGCGACTTCACCAAGGGCAAGGTGTTCAACACCCTCGGTGAGGTGCTGAACAGCGACGAGACCTTCGAGGGCGAGCGCTGGCCCATCCACCGCAAGGCCCCCGCGTTCGACCAGCTCGAGTCGAAGACCGAGATGTTCGAGACGGGCCTGAAGGTCGTCGACCTTCTCACCCCGTACGTCAAGGGCGGCAAGATCGGTCTGTTCGGTGGTGCCGGTGTCGGCAAGACCGTGCTGATCCAGGAAATGATCATGCGTGTCGCCAACCTCCACGAGGGCGTCTCCGTCTTCGCGGGCGTCGGCGAGCGCACCCGTGAGGGCAACGACCTCATCGCGGAGATGGAAGAGTCCGGCGTTCTGGACAAGACCGCCCTGGTCTTCGGTCAGATGGACGAGCCCCCGGGCACCCGTCTGCGCGTGGCCCTGGCCGGCCTGACGATGGCGGAGTACTTCCGTGACGTCCAGAAGCAGGACGTGCTGTTCTTCATCGACAACATCTTCCGCTTCACCCAGGCCGGTTCCGAGGTGTCGACCCTGCTCGGCCGTATGCCCTCCGCGGTGGGCTACCAGCCGAACCTGGCCGACGAGATGGGTGTCCTCCAGGAGCGCATCACCTCGACCCGTGGTCACTCGATCACCTCGATGCAGGCGATCTACGTCCCCGCGGACGACCTGACCGACCCGGCCCCGGCCACCACCTTCGCCCACCTCGACGCGACGACGGTTCTGTCCCGTCCGATCTCCGAGAAGGGCATCTACCCGGCCGTGGACCCGCTGGACTCCACGTCCCGGATCCTCGACCCGCGGTACATCTCGGCGGACCACTACAACGCCGCGATGCGCGTGAAGAACATCCTGCAGAAGTACAAGGACCTTCAGGACATCATCGCGATCCTCGGTATCGACGAGCTCGGCGAGGAGGACAAGCTCGTCGTCCACCGTGCCCGTCGCGTGGAGCGCTTCCTGTCCCAGAACACCCACGCCGCCAAGCAGTTCACCGGCGTGGACGGTTCGGACGTGCCGCTGGACGAGTCGATCGCCGCGTTCAACGCGATCTGCGACGGCGAGTACGACCACTTCCCGGAGCAGGCGTTCTTCATGTGCGGTGGTCTCGAGGACCTGAAGAAGAACGCGAAGGAGCTGGGCGTCTCCTGAGCCTCGCGCTCGACATAGGAGCCTCGTGCTCATGACGGAGGGGGCGGGCGCGTCCCGCCCCCTCCGTCACGCCTACTAGACTTGTAACCAACACCCGGCACTCCCGCCGGGTGGTGACCCGAGGAGCCACCCTTGGCTGCTGAGCTGCACGTCGCGCTGGTCGCGGCCGACCGTGAGGTCTGGTCCGGCCAGGCCACCCTGGTCGTCGCGCGCACCACGTCCGGCGACATCGGCGTCATGCCCGGTCACCAGCCGCTGCTCGGTGTGCTGGAGTCGGGCCCGGTGACCATCCGTACGAGTGATGGCGGGACGGTCGTCGCCGCGGTCCACGGCGGTTTCATCTCGTTCGCGGACGACAAGCTCTCGCTCCTGGCGGAGGTCGCGGAGCTGTCGGACGAGATCGATGTCCAGCGCGCGGAGCAGGAGCTCGAGCGTGCGAAGGCGGAGGACGACGCGGAGGCCCAGCGCCGCGCGGACGTCCGTCTGCGTGCGGCCACGGCGGCGCGCTGACTCCGCCCGCCGTGTGATGACGTCACTCAGCCGCGGCTGGGTACCGGAGAGATCCGGACCCAGCCGCGGCTGAGGCGGATGTGGGTGTTTTTTACGTTCCGTTACCTAGGAGACGAGGAGGTCGGTGTCGATGGTCCTCGCTCTGACTGTGTGCGGAATTGTCGTGGCTCTCGTGGTGGTGGGACTGTTCGTCTTCGGTCTGCGCCGCCGGCTCATCCAGCGCTCGGGCGGCACCTTCGACGCCAGCCTGCGCTGGGACGCCCCCGAGCAGGGCGACACCAACGGCAAGGGCTGGGCGTACGGGGTGGCCCGGTACAACGGCGACCGCGTCGAGTGGTTCCGTGTCTTCTCGTACTCGCCGCGCCCGCGCCGGATCCTGGAGCGTTCCGCGATCGAGGTGGTCGGCCGCCGGGTCCCGGAGGGCGAGGAGGAGCTGGCGCTGCTCTCCGACCATGTGATCCTCGCCTGTCTGCACCGGGGGACCCGGCTGGAGCTGGCCATGAGCGAGGACGCGCTGACCGGTTTCCTCGCGTGGCTGGAGGCGGCCCCGCCCGGTCAGCGCGTCAACGTTGCCTAGGTCGGTTCGTCAGTCGAGCCCCTTGTCGATGGCGGTCACCAGTTCACCGTTGCCGGTGTCGCCGCTGAACTCCCAGAAGAAGGCGCCGCCCAGGCCCTGGTTCTTTGCCCAGGTCATCTTTCCGGCGATCGTCGAGGGAGTGTCGTACGACCACCAGTTGCTGCCGCAGTGCGCGTACGCGGTGCCCGCGATCGTGCCGGTGGCCGGGCAGGAGTTCTTGAGGACCTTGTAGTCCTCGATGCCCGCCTCGTACGTACCGGGAGCCGCTCCGGTCGCCGTGCCGCCGGGGGCGGACTGGGTGACGCCGGTCCAGCCGCGGCCGTAGAAGCCGATGCCGAGCAGGAGCTTGGCGGACGGGACGCCCTTCGCCTTCAGCTTGGCGATCGCGGCGGCCGAGTTGAAGCCCGCCTGCGGGATCCCGGGATACGAGGTGAGCGGGGAGTGCGGGGCGGTCGGGCCGTCCTTGTCGAAGGCGCCGAAGTAGTCGTACGTCATCACGTTGTACCAGTCGAGGTACCGCGCGGCGCCGCCGTAGTCGGCCGCGTCGATCTTGCCGCCGTCGGAGGCGTCGGCCGTGATCGCGGCGGTGACCAGGTAGCCCGGGCCGAATTCGGCTCGCAGGGCCTTGGACAGGGTGGTGAACGCGGCCGGGCCCGAAGTGTCGCAGGTCAGGCCGCAGGCGTTCGGGTACTCCCAGTCGATGTCGATGCCGTCGAAGACGTCGGCCCAGCGCGGGTCCTCCACGACGGCCTTGCAGGACTTGGCGAAGGCGGCCGCGTTCTGCGCTGCCTGGCCGAAGCCGCCGGAGTAGGTCCAGCCGCCGAACGAGTACAGCACCTTGATGTGCGGGTACTTCGCCTTGAGCTGGCGGAGCTGGTTGAAGTTGCCGCGCAGCGGCTGGTCCCAGGTGTCGGCGGTGCCACTCACGGACTGGTCGGCGGTGTAGGCCTTGTCGTAGGCGGCGTAGGTGTCGTCGACCGTGCACTGGCCGTTCTTGACGTTGCCGAAGGCGTAGTTGATGTGCGTGATCTTCGACGCCGAGCCCGAGGTCACCAGGTTCTTGACGTGGTAGTTGCGGCCGTAGACGCCCCACTCGGTGAAGTAGCCGAGCTTGATCTTGTCGCCGGTGGGCGGGGGCTCCTCGGAGCCGCCGGTGGTGCGGACCTTCACCGCGCCGCTGACCGGGCCGGTCTGGTCGGCGGTGTCGCGGGCCTGGACGGTGTAGGAGTAGTCGGTGCCGGCGGTCAGGCCGGTGTTCGTGTACGACGTGGTCGTCACCGTGGCGACCTTCGTGCCGTCGCGCAGGACGTCGTAGTTCTTGACACCCTTGTCGTCGGTGGCTGCGGACCAGGTCAGCTTCACCGAGGTGTCGGTGATGCCGGAGGCGGTGGGGGTGCCGGGTGCGGAGGGCGGGGCGTCGCCGGGGACGCTGCCGCCGTCGCAGCTGCCGCCGTTGAGCTTGCAGTTCGCGGGGGAGCCGGAGCCGCTGCCGTTGAAGCCGAAGGAGACGGAGGCGCCGGGGGTGAGGGTACCGTTCCAGGACTTGTTCTTCGCGGTCCAGTGGGTGCCGGAGGAGGTGACGTCGGCGTCCCAGGCGGATGTGACGGAGGTGCCGGAGGGGAAGTCCCACTCGACGGTCCAGGAGCTGAGGGTCGTGGTGCCGGTGTTCTTCACCGTCCACGTGCCTTCGAAGCCGGAGCCCCAGTCCTGCGTCTTGGTGTAGCTCGCGGTGGCGGATGTCGCGGCCTGGGCCGGGCTCGCGAGGCCGACGAGAGCGGCCAGCGGGAGCAACAGGGTCGCGAACCCTGCTGTGGCTCTGTGTCTGAAGCGCATGCTGCGCCTCCTCGATGGAGTTGTGGGGGGCGTGACTGAGCCTCACGCCACTCGTGGTGCGGTGAGGATAGGAAGGTCTGGACCACCGGTCAATAGGTCTGGACCACCACGCCGTGGCCGGGTCAGATCCCCAACTCCTGCGCCAGGACGGCCGCTTGCACCCGGCTGCGCAGCTCCAGCTTCCCCAGCAGGCGGCTGACATGCGTCTTCACCGTCGCCTCGGCCATGTCGAGACGTTCGGCGATGCCCGCGTTGGACAGGCCCTCGCCGAGGCAGGACAGCACCTCGCGCTCACGCCGGGTCAGCCGGTCGAGGACGGCCGGGTCGGCCGTCGGCTCCCGTGCCGGCTTCGCCGCGAACTCCTCGATCAGCCGCCGGGTGACCGCCGGGGCGATGAGCCCCTCCCCGCGCGCGACCGTCCGTACGGCCTCCAGCAGCTCCTTCGCCTCGGTGTGCTTCAGCAGGAAGCCGGAAGCGCCCGCCCGCAGCGCTCCGAAGACGTACTCGTCGAGATCGAAGGTGGTCAGCACCAGCACATCGGCGAGCCGTTCCGCCACGACCTGCCGGGTCGCCGACACTCCGTCCAGCCGCGGCATCTGAATGTCCATCAGCACCAGGTCCGGCCGCAGCTCGCGGGCCAGTGCCACCGCCTGCTCGCCGTCCGCCGCCTCGCCGACCACCTCGATGTCGGGCGCGCTGCGCAGGATGAGGACCAGCCCTGCGCGGACGGCGGACTGGTCCTCGGCGACCAGGACGCGGATCATGCGGTGTCTCCTTCGACGGTCTCGTGCACGGGCAGGGTGGCGCGTACGGCCCAGATGTTGCCGTCGGGCGAGTCCTCGGGACCGGCCTCGAAGGTGCCGTCCAGCAGCGCGGCGCGTTCCCGCATGCCGACCAGCCCGGCACCCGAGCCGGGGGCGCCGGGTCCGTCCCGGTCACCGTACGGGCTGGTCACCGCGACGGTCAGCACGCCGTCCCGCTGGGCCAGGGACACGGTGACCTGTCCGGGCCCGGCGTGCTTGAGGGCGTTGGTGAGGGATTCCTGGACGATGCGATAGGCGGCGAGCGCGACGGGCGCGGGGGCCGTGCCGTGAGCGGTGTCCAGCGTGACGTCGAGGCCGTTGGCGCGGGCGCCCTCGACCAGGGCGCCGAGTCCGTCGAGGGTGGGAGCGGCGACAGGCTCGACGTCACCGCTGGAGTCACGGAGGATCCCGATCAGCCGGCGCATCTCCGCGAGCCCCTCGACGCTGTTCTCGCGGATCACGGCCAGGGCGTCCTGGGAGGTCTTCGGGTCGTCCAGGGAGAGCGCGGCCGTGGAGTGGATGGCGATCGCCGACAGGTGGTTGGCGACCATGTCATGCAGTTCGCGGGCCATCCGGGCGCGTTCGGCGGTGACGGCCTGGGTACGGTCCATCTCGGCGAGCAGCGCGGTCTGCTCGGCGCGCAGCCGGGCCGCCTCGGCGGCGTCGCGGTGGTTGCGGACGATCAGGCCGGTGGCGGCGGGCGCGAAGGCCACCAAGCCGACGACCACGCCGAGCAGCAGTGCCTCGGGCTCGCGCCACACCGCGAACGGCACCACGGTCCCGGCCACCGACAGCAGCCCGGTGATCCTGGGGATGCGGTGGGCCGAGGCGGGCGGGCCGTACAGGACGGCCGCGTACATGAGATCGGTGTACATCAGGACCGTGACCAGGTTGCCCTGCGTGACGGTGTCCAGGGCGAGCGTCGCCGTGCCGATCAGCAGGGCGGCGCGCGGGGCGGTCCGGCGCAGCAGCTCGCAGCCGGACATGACGAGCAGCGGCAGCAGGACCGGCCAGCGGCCGGGCAGCAGCACGTACGCCTCGGTGTGCGGACGGGTGGCCAGACCGACGCCCCAGAGCAGCAGCCCGCCGAGCAGGCCGCCGAGCGCGACCCGGACGTCGAAACGGCGTGGGCGGGTCAGTCGTACGGCCATGGCACCATCCAACACGGCCGTCGCGCCGTGTGCGTGGATCCCGCGAAGGGTCCCCCGCTGCATCTTTCGATGTACCGCGGGTTCGTCAGTCGCGACGACGATTCGGGCCGCTGCGCACGGGAGCCTGAAGAGGTGACCGAGAGGAGCGAACCGTGATCGTCGCCTTGATCGCCGCCTGTGAGATCGGCTTCTGGGTGCTGCTGGCGGCCGGGCTGGCCTTCCGCTACCTGCTGCGCATGCCGCGTACGGGGCTGGCGCTGCTGTTGTGCGAGCCGCTGCTGGAGGTCGTCCTGCTGGTCGCCACCGCGCTGGACCTGAAGAACGGCGCCGAGCCGAACTGGACGCACGGGCTGGCCGCGCTGTACATCGGCTACACCGTTGGGCACGGTCACCGCACGGTGAAGTGGCTGGACGGCCACGCGGCCCACCGCTTCGGCGGCGCACCGCCGCCGCTGAAGCCCCCGCGATACGGCATGGCCCGTGCGCGTCACGAGGGCAAGGTCTGGCTGGGCACCCTGACCGGCGCCGCCGTCGCGACCGCGCTGCTCCAGCTCGCCATCTGGTACGTGGACGACCCGAGCCGCGTCACCTCCCTGGAGAGCTGGCGCTACGCGGCCTGGCGGGCGGCCGGCATCCACGGCCTGGTAGCCCTGAGCTATGCGATCTGGCCGCGGAAGGCGCCCGCGGGGGAGTCCGAGGTGACGCGGGAGAAGGAGAAGGCGCATCGATGAGCAAGGCGCGCGGAAACCTGGTGGAAGGTGCCTTCACCTTCGTGATCGGCCTGGGGCTGTTGCTGTTCACCGGTGACGTGGAGTTCCCCGTCTTCACCCTCACGAAGGTCGGCATCGTGATGATGTGCGTCGGCGGCGTGCTGGTCGCCGCCGGGCTGTGGCAGGAGGCCCGCAGTAAGACCTAGCGCTCCCCGCCCGGCACCCACAGCACGTCTCCGACCTCCTTGTTCGCCGTCCTCGCGAGGATGAACAGGAGGTCGGAGAGGCGGTTGAGGTAGGTCGCCGTCAGGGGGTTCATCACCTCGCCGTGCACCTCCAGCGCCGCCCAGGTCGAGCGCTCCGCCCGGCGTACGACCGTGCAGGCCTGGTGGAGCAGGGCCGCGCCCGGGGTGCCGCCGGGGAGGATGAAGGAGCGGAGCTTCTCCAGATACTCGTTGAATCGGTCGCAGTCCGCCTCCAGCTTGTCGATGTAGAACTGCTCGACCCGCAGGGGCGGGAACTCCGGGTTCTCCACCACCGGAGTCGACAGATCCGCACCCACGTCGAACAGGTCGTTCTGTACGCGGGTGAGAACCTTGACGATCTCCTCGTCCAGGCCGCCCAGCGCGATCGCCGTGCCGATCACCGCGTTCGCCTCGTTGGCATCGGCGTACGCGGCGATCCGCAGGTCGGTCTTGGCGACCCGGCTCATGTCGCCGAGGGCGGTCGTGCCCTGGTCGCCGGTCCTGGTGTAGATGCGCGTCAGATTGACCATATGGCCAGCGTAGTTAGCGGCGATCTTGCGGGAAAGTCCCGGCGTTCACGTCGTACAAGGCTGTCAAGCACGGCCGCACCTTCGTCAAGGTGGGCCGTGCTTTCCCGTCCTCCCAGGTCTGCTCGGTTTGCGGGTTCCGGGACGGTCCCAAGGCCCTGCACGTCCGGGAATGGACGTGCGGCGGATGCGGCACCGTGCCCGACCGTGACCACAACGCAGCCCGCAACGTCCTCTTCGAAGGACGCCGAATCGTCGCCGCCGGACGGGCAGAGACGCAAAACGCCTGTGGAGCGCCGGTAGGACGGGCACACGTGCCCGCACAGCGCGGTGAAGCAGGAAGCCCCGGGAAGGGTCAGCCGACCCAGGCCGGACTCCCCGGACTCTAGGCGGCCAGGGAGCACGTCAAGCACCGGCCGTTCGGAACACGCGTGTGCCCACTGTCACGGACAGGGCCGTGAGGCCGACGGCCACCAGGGCGCCGTACAGCATGTGTGCCGTGGCGTAGGAGCCGACGTAGGCGTCCCGGACGGCGTCGACCAGATAGCGGAACGGCATGAGGTGGGAGAGGACATCCAGCCAGGCCGGGCCCAGGGTCATCGGGAGCATCAGCCCGGACAGCAGCATCGACGGCATGGTCAGCGCGTTGATCGCCGGGCCGAAGCTCTGCGGGGTGTCCAGCTTCATCGCCAGCGCGTACGACAGCGCGGCCAGTGAGAGTGAGAGCAGGGCGACGAACGCGAAGCCGATCAGGACGCCGGCCAGCGGTGCCCGCAGGCCCATCGCCACCGCCGCCAGCACCAGCAGCACGGCCTGGAAGACGAACACCGTGGCGTCCCGCAGCACCCGGCCGAGCAGCAGGGCCAGTCGGCTGACAGGGGTGACGCGCATGCGCTCGACCACGCCCTGGCCCTTTTCGATGATGATCGAGAAGCCGGCGAAGGACGCCCCGAACAGACCGAGTTGGAGCAGCAGGCCGGGGACGAGCACCTGCCAGGAGCTGCCGCGCTCGCCGAGCGGCAGGTCGGTGGGCAGCGGGCCGAAGAACAGCAGGTACAGCAGCGGCATCAGCACGCCGAAGAGCAGCGCGAAGCGGGAGCGCAGGGACTGGCGGAGATAGCGCCCGTAGACGAGCGCGGTGTCGTGCGACAGCATCGGGAGTCCTCTGTGTCCTAGACGGCGACGGGAGTCTGGTCGGCCGGTGCGGCGCTGCGGCCGGTGATGGCGAGGAAGGTGTCCTGGAGCGAGGCGTCGGGCGAGCCGCCGTACCGGAGCTTCAGCGCGCTCGGGGTGCCCTCGGCGACGACCACCCCGTGGTCGACGACGACCAGCCGGTCGGAGAGGGCGTCGGCCTCGTCGAGGTAGTGCGTGGTCAGGAAGACGGTCGTGCCGTGCTCGTCGCGCAGCCGGCGCACCAGGTCCCACAGGGCGGCCCGGCTGCCCGGGTCGAGACCGGTGGTCGGCTCGTCGAGGAACAGCACCGTCGGGCGGTGGGTGAGCGCCATCGCGATGTCCAGGCGGCGCCGCTGACCGCCGGAGAGCGCCGCGCACTTGCGGTCGAGCAGTTCGGTGAGGTCCAGGTCGCGGGCCAGCTCCTCGGCGCGCTCGGCGGCCTGCTCCTTCGTCAGCCGGTACAGACGCCCCTGGGTGACCAGCTCCTCCCGCACGCTGATCTGCGGGTCCACCCCGCCGGACTGCGCCACGTAGCCGCAGGCCCGCCGCACCCCGGCCGGGTCGGTCGCCAGGTCGCAGCCCGCGACGGTGGCGGCCCCGCTGGTCGGTTCCAGCAGGGTCGTCAGCATCCGCAGGGTCGTGGTCTTGCCGGCCCCGTTCGGGCCGAGGAAGCCGAGGATCTCTCCCTCTCGGACGGTCAGGTCGATGCCGCGGACGGCCTGGACCGGGCCGCGTTTCGTCTCGAAGGTACGGGCCAGACCGGCCGTGCTGATGATTGCCATGCCCCATAGAAAAACAGAGTCACTGAAATTTTGCAATGACCCCAAATTTTCACCGGGTCCAAGGAAGCTAGGATTCGGACATGGCAGAAGGGCTCAGGGAGCGGAAGAAGCGCGAGACCAGGCAGCGCATCTCGGACATCGCCACGGGGCTGTTCCTGGAGCACGGGTTCGTGACGGTGACGATCGCGGACGTGGCGGAGGCGGCCGACGTCTCCGTGAACACCGTCTACAACTACTTCCCGGCCAAGGAGGACCTCTTCTTCGACCGCTCCCAGGGGGTCGTCGACCGGCTCTCCCGCTGGGTGCGCGGCCGGGACGACGGGGAGTCCGCCGCCCGGGCGGTGCTGCGCGAGCTCCGTGCCGAGATCGAGGCCGTCTCGCCCCGGATGGGCCTCATCGAGGGCTACGACCGTTTCATGCGCTGCATCGACGAGGCGCCGCCGCTGCGTTCGAGGCTGTGGAGCATTCAGCAGGAGGTCCAGGACAACCTGGAGGCGACCCTCCGCGAGGAGACGGGTGCCGAGGACGGCGACCCGCTGCCGAGACTGATCGCCGGTCAGATCTGCTGGGTCCACGGCACCGTCTTCGTCGCGATCGGCCGCGAGATGACCAAGGGGCGCGACCCGGAGGAAGTGTCACGGGAGATGCTCGTCCTCCTCGACGACATCGAGGAGTTGTTGAGCGAGAAGGTGCTCAACTACGCCGTCCGGGGCGCGGGATGACCCCTGCCGGTGTGACGTCCGTCATGTGAGACGTGACGCGCATTACTTACTGGCCACACAGGCCCTCACGAACGCTAGTGTCCGCCCGAGAGGCAGACATAAGCAGCGCGTCAGGGGAGTCGCACAGTGGCACGGAAGCTCGCCGTCATCGGAGCCGGCCTCATGGGATCCGGCATCGCCCAGGTCTCCGCACAGGCGGGCTGGGACGTGGTCCTGCGCGACGTCACCGACGAGGCGCTGAGGCGGGGCACCGACGGCATCAAGGCGTCGTACGACAAGTTCGTCGCCAAGGGCAAGCTGGAGGCGCACGACGCCGACGCCGCCCTCGCCCGGATCACCGCGACCACCGATCTGGACGCCGCGGCCGACGCGGACGTCGTCGTCGAGGCCGTCTTCGAGAAGCTCGAGGTCAAGCACGAGATCTTCCGCGCCCTCGACAAGATCGTGAAGGACGAGGCGATCCTCGCCTCCAACACCTCCGCCATCCCGATCACCAAGATCGCGGCCGCGACGGAGCGCCCCGAGCGGGTCGTCGGCACGCACTTCTTCTCGCCCGTGCCGATGATGCAGCTGTGCGAACTGGTCCGCGGCTACAAGACCAGCGACGAAACCCTCGCCAAGGCCCGGGAGTTCGCCGAGTCGGTCGGCAAGACCTGCATCGTCGTCAACCGCGACGTCGCCGGTTTTGTGACGACCCGTCTCATCTGCGCCCTGGTCGTCGAGGCCGCGAAGCTGCACGAGTCGGGCGTCGCGAGCGCCGAGGACATCGACCTCGCCTGCAAGCTGGGCTTCGGTCACGCCATGGGCCCGCTGGCGACGGCGGACCTGACGGGCGTCGACATCCTGCTGCACGCCACGAGCAACATCTACACCGAGTCCCAGGACGAGAAGTTCGCGGCTCCCGAGTCGATGCGCCGGATGGTTGACGCCGGTGACATCGGACGCAAGAGCGGGCAGGGCTTCTACAGGCACTGAAACCGCACATGCCCCGGGGGCATCACACCCCCGGGTGAATTCGGTATCGGTTCGCTTACAAGAAGCAACCTCTGCCCCCCTCACGCAGTCAGAGGTTGCATCACCGGCATCAGAACGCGGAGCACGAGACGCACGCACGGGGAGCGCATATGCACATCAGGGGCGACCACGCCGAGCTGGTCGTCGGGGGCCGCCTCGACGTCCGGAGCGCGGCGGACGCCCGTACGGTCCTGCACTCGGCCGTCGACGACGGAGTCGGCGACCTGGTGCTGGACCTGTCCGAACTGGACTCCTGGGACGCCACCGGACTCGGTGTGATCATGGGGGCTCACCGGCGGGCCGGCCGCTGCGGCCGGCGCCTGGTCCTGCGCGGCGTGCCGCCGCAGATGCAGCGCCTGCTGGTGGCCACCCGCCTGCACCGGATCCTGGCGATCGAGGGGGGCAACGGGGTGGAGACACTGCCTCGCGTGTGACGTCTTGTGCGGGTGTGAACCGGGAGACCGGGGAGACCCGGACGGACGTCGTCGAATCGTGCGACGCGCACAATCCTCACGAGACCGTGACGTCTCGGACGGCGCGGTACCCCGGACTGTCGTAGATACTGTGCGAAGGTTTAGGGTTCGGCTGCCCGCTGCCTTGAAACCCTATCTGCGGGCCCGGACCAGAAGCGACAGCGCGGTGTGCAGCAAGGCCGGGAGGGCTTTTCAGAGCACACACACGCTTTTGGGGGGCTTTGACCTATGGACCCGAACACCCGGGGACCCGAGGAGTACGGCCGCGACGGCGACGATCAGTCGCCGCGCCAGCGCCCGCCCAGGGAATCCCTCACACCCGATTTCAGCCAGCACGCGCCCGCGCTCGCCCGCACGGTGCAACTGGTCTCCGGCGACTTCCTGCTGACCGTCAACCCCGTCGACGGCAGCGAGATAGAAGCCTGCCCGCCCGCCGAACGGCCCGCCAGACCGTCGAAGCTCAGCGCCGCGGAGCGCGCCGAGGCCGAGCGCGCGGCCCGGCCGCCCGTCCCGCCCGGCCCCGCGCGGCCCAGCCTGCCGCTGCTGGCCCGCCAGGACGAGCGCGAGCGACTGGTGCGCCTGCTCGCCCGTGGCCGCTCGGTCCGCCTCACCAGCCCCGCCGGCTGCGGCCGCACCCGCCTCCTCGACCTCGTCTGCGAGGACTGCTCCGACCTCGCCCCCGACGGCGTCGTCCGCCTGAACGGCTTCGGCCGCACCTCCGACGACCTGCTGTACGACCTCTTCCACGCGGTGTACAACGCCCCCCTGCACCGCCCGGACCGGGACGAACTGCTCAACTACGTCCGTGAGGTCGGCGCGGTCGTCGTCCTCGACGACCTCGAGTTCGGCGGCGCCGGGCTCGACGCGCTGCTGGAGGCGACCCCCGAGTGCGCCTTCCTGCTCGGCGCCACCCCGGACGTGCCGGCGCCCTCCGCCGACGCCGCCGTCGAGGAGGTCTTCCTCGGCGGACTGGAGCGCGCGGCCGGGCTCGACCTGCTGGAACACGCCGTCGGCCGGCCCCTCACCGAAGAGGAGTCCAACTGGGCGGGCGACCTCTGGTTCGAGTCCGAGGGCCTGCCGCTGCGCTTCGTCCAGGCCGGCGCCCTGCTGCGGCAGCGCGACCGGCTGCGCGCCGGGACGAGCGCCGTCGACGAGTTCGGCGTCTTCGAGGACGCGCCCCCGGCCGACGCCTACGAGGCCGCCGACGGCGACGACGTACCGCTGCCCTCGCTCGGCGAGGCCGCCGCCCCCGCGCCGCTGCTCGCCTCCCGGCTGAGCGCCTCCGCGCGCGCCACCCTGCGGTTGGCCGTCGCCCTCGGCGGCGAGGTGCCGCACCAGGCGCATCTGCCCGCCCTGGTCGGCGACACCCACGCGGACGCCGCGCTCGGCGAACTGGCCGCCTGCGGCCTGGTATCCCCGGTCGGCTCCCGCTACCGCCTCGCCGCCGGTGTCCTGACCCAGCTGGAGGCCGCCGGATACGCCGACGAGGCCGAGGCCGGCGCCCGCAGCGCCGCCCAGCACTACTCCTGGTGGGCCGGGCACCCCTCGGTCACCCCGGAGCGCGTGTGCGCCGAGGCCGACGCGCTCCTCGCCGCCCTGGCCGTGCTCGGGCCGCTCACCAGCCCGCCCGCCGAGGGCGAGGAGAGCCCGGCCGCGCACCTGGCGCGCACCGCCGCGCCCGCGTTCGCCGCCGGACTGCACTGGAGCGCCTGGGAACGCGTCCTGCGCACCGGCGCCGAGGCCGCCCGGCTCGCCGGGGACGTCGCCGAAGAGGCCTACTTCCACCACGAGCTCGGCATCCTCGCCCTGTGCGGCGGACAGCTCGACCGGGCCCGCGCCGAACTGGAGGCCTCCATCGGCCTGCGCGGCGCCCTCTCCGACAAGCGCGGCACCGTCGCCGGCCGCCGAGCCCTCGCCCTGGTCGCCGACCGCTCGGGCACGCCGATCGGACTCGGTCCGACCACGGGGGAGGAAGTGCCCGACGCCCGGTACGAGGAGTCGGCGTCCCCGGCCGGCGGTGTCCCGGCGGCCTTCCCGACCCTTCAGCAGCCACCCTCGCCGGCCCTGGTCACCCACCAGAGCTCGCCCGCGGCGTCCCACAAGGCCCGGGGCGGCCTCAGGGGCATGGCACGGCGCAACCTCGTGGCCGCCGGCGCCGGTGCCCTGCTCGTCGCCGTGCTCGGCACGGTCGTGACCCTCGGCGCCACGTCCGACAACGAGACGAACCCGCCGTCCGACCATGTCGGCGTCAACCCTTCGGCCAGCCAGGGCGTCGACGACGGCAGTCTGGGCGCCGACCGGCCGGCGAACGACAGCGACGGCGACACGGGCGCGGCGACGAGCCGCCCGACCGACCCGGGCCCGGACGGCACGCCGGGCACCTCGGACGATCCGACGCCGACGGGCGATCCCAGTGGCTCGCCGGACCCGAGCGACTCCGCGTCGACGCCGAAGCCGCCGACGGCTTCCGAGCCGCCGGCCACGTCCGAGCCGCCGACGACGTCCAAGCCGCCGACGACGAAGCCGCCGACGACGTCCAAGCCGCCGACCTCACAGCCGCCCACGTCCGAGCCGCCGACCTCACAGTCGCCCACGTCCGAGCCGCCGACGTCGCAGCCGTCCACCTCCGACTCGGCCAGCGGTCCGGCGCCGAGCACCCCCGCGAGCACGACCGCGAGTGCGCCGGAGAGCAGCCCGGACCCGGTGATCTGACAGCCGTACACGCAGCGGGGCCGGGTCCGTTCGCCGGACCCGGCCCTGTTCGTCGTGTACGTGCGGTGTGTCAGAACAGGCGCAGCTTGTCGTCCTCGATGCCGCGCAGCGCGTCGTAGTCGAGGATCTGGCAGCCGATGCCGCGGTCGGTCGCGAGGACGCGGGCCTGGGGCTTGATCTCCTGCGCGGCGAAGATGCCGCGGACCGGGGCGAGACGGGGGTCGCGGTTCAGCAGCTCCAGATAACGGGTCAGCTGCTCCACGCCGTCGATCTCACCGCGCCGCTTGATCTCCACCGCGACGGTCTTGCCGTCGGCGTCCCGGCACAGGATGTCGACCGGCCCGATGGCCGTCGGGTACTCGCGGCGGATGAGGGTGTAGCCGTCGCCGAGTGTCTCGATGCGGTCGGCGAGCAGTTCCTGGAGGTGCGCTTCTACGCCGTCCTTGATCAGGCCGGGATCGACGCCCAGTTCGTGCGAGGAGTCGTGGAGGACTTCCTCCATCGTGATGATGAGCTTCTCGCCCGCCTTGTTGATGACGGTCCAGACGCCCTCATCCTCGCCGGTGCCCTCCTTCAGCGTGCAGGGTGGCGACATCCAGTTCAGGGGCTTGTAGGCCCGGTCGTCGGCGTGGATCGAGACGCTGCCGTCCGCCTTCACCAGGATCAGGCGCGGGGCCGAGGGAAGGTGGGCGGTGAGCCGCCCGGCGTAGTCCACGGAGCAGCGGGCAATGACGAGACGCATGGTCGGCAACGCTACTCGACGGGCACCTGTCGAAGCGATTCGCCCTGGAAAACACGTGTTCGGTATTGGCCGATTGTGTGCAGGGTGTGGTCATTGTGAGTGCCTCATCTGCGCATTCTCCTGGTGCCGTCACCGTCGGTTGCTTACGGTATGGACGGGAGGTCGCGATGTGTGTACGCAGCGTGTCCGGTATCGCGAACTCCCTTATCTGTCCGGCAACCCCTGCCCGCCGGGCGGGGGTGCGAGAGGAGAACTCATGTCGCTCGACGTCTCACCGGCCCTACTCGAACAGGCCGAGCGAGGCGAGGTCGACGAAGCGGAATTCGTCGACTGCGTCCGGACCTCCCTGCCCTTTGCGTGGGAGATGATCAGCTCCCTGGTGGCCCAGCTGAAGGTGGACGGCGGTGCGTTCGCCGACAACCAGACGCCTCCGCCGGACGAGCAGGCACGCGGTCAGTTGCTGCGTGCGCTTGCGAGTGACGCGATACGCGGCGCGCTGCAACGGCACTTCGGTGTGCGACTGGCCTTCCAGAACTGCCACCGGGTGGCGGTGTTCCCGCTTGACTCCTCGGTCGACGAGACGCTGGGCCGCTTCACGTCGGTCCGCAGTCAGGTGCTCAACCAGTCACCCGAGTTCCGGGACTGCTGACGCGGCGCCGCTTGCTTGCCGCTCCGTACGCGGGAGGTGCAGTTTTGTACCGGAGCGGCAAGCCCCGGGAACCCGCCGTGCTGTCAGGCGAGTTGGGGGAGTACCTCGGCCCCCAACCGCCGTACGTTCTCCTCCGTCGCCGCCAGGTCCCCGGAGCCCTCGACGAGCAGGGCGAAGCGGGAGATGCCGGTCCGCTCGCTGGTCGCCGCCAGCCGGTCGGCACACAGCCGCGGGGTACCCACCGGGTGCAGTCCGCAGAGCAGTTCGGTGTACGCCAGCGGGTCGCGCATCCGGCGCGTGCGCCCGTCGACCGTGACATGCGCCTCCAGGCCCTGCTTCAGCCAGCCCGGCATCGCCTTCATCAGTGTCTCGGCCGCGTCGACCCGCCGGTCCCCGATCTGGCAGACGCCCGCCGACACATGGGACGCGCCCCGGATCTCCTCGGCCGGCCGGCCGCACGCCCGCGCGTGCTGCCGCCACAGGGCGACCATCTCGGCCTTCTCCTCGTCCCCGACGTGCATCCCGAGCAGCATCGAGAGACCGCGCTCGGCCGCCAGCCGCACGCTCGCCGGTGAGGTGCAGGCGACGACGAGCTCGGGCCCCTCGATCTCGGTCAGGGCCTCCGACGGCCGGGGAATCACCGGGACTTCACGGAAGCGGAAGCGCTCTCCGTCGGCCGCCACCGAGGCGTCGCGCAGCCAGCGCACCAGGACGTCCAGGGACTCCGGAAACCCTTTCTCGTACGCCTCCAGGCCCGCGCCGAACACCTCCAGGTCGACCCACGGGCCGCCGCGCCCGACGCCGAGCGTGAAACGGCCGCCGCTCGTGTGGTGCAGCAGCGCTGCCTGTTCTCCCAGGGTCACGGGGTGGGTGGTGGGCAGGACGCTGACCGCCGTACCGACCCGGATGCGGCGGGTGCGGCCGAGCAGTAAGGCGGCCAGGGTGACGGCCGACGGGCACGTGCCGTACGGCACGAAGTGGTGCTCGGCCAGCCAGACCGTGTCGAGCCCGGCCTCCTCGGCGACCTCGGCCGAGCGGACCGCGCGGTGCAGCGCCTCTCCCTCGCCCTGACCGGGGAACTGCGCCGCCAACACGAAACTTCCAACGCGCATCGCTTTCCTGCTTCCTTGGCTCCGACAGGGAGCTCCCCCCACAGGGCACAACCGTCTGACACGTGCCGAGGACACGGCCGGTCGGGGTATTTTGCGGATTGTCTTCAGAATGGGGCGCTCGGCGGGGGCGAGGAGAGACCTCGGCGGAGGCGCGCCTCGCCCGGCGAGGGACTTGTGGCGATTGGGTGGCGTACGTGTACCCCCGTCAGCGCCGCGTAGGCTGGGCACGCCACGTGTCCTGTATAGCCCCGAGAGGTGTCCCGTGTCCCCGCGTCGCAACCGACCCAAGGGCGCCGCTTCGTCCGGCCGGAGCGCCGAGGACGACCGCCCCGGCCGCTACGGCGGCTGGCAGTCCTCGGAGAACTGGCAGGGCGAGAGCTGGAGCGTGCGGCACGTGGCCGGCGCGAGCGCGCAGGGCAAGTCGTACCGCTGCCCCGGTTGCGACCAGCTGATCCCGGACGGGGTGCCGCACGTGGTGGCCTGGTCCGAGCACACGGGCGTCGACGACCGCCGGCACTGGCACAAGGCCTGCTGGAACGCGCGGGACCGCCGCACCCCGGGGGTGCGGCGGTCCCGTAACGCGCCGAGGTTCTAGGCCGTTCACGGCCTACGGCTACACGTCCCGCTTCTCCAGCAGCGCGAAGGCGGCGGCGAACGCTGCGGCCGTCGCGGCGAGGATGATCCACAGCGGGTCCCAGCCGGACGGGCCGGACTGGCTCAGGGAGTTGGAGTAGAAGACGCTCAGCTGGTTCGGGATCGAGTACTCGAACAGCGCGTCGCGGACGTCCCGCAGCGACTCCGAGAACATGAACAGCGCGATCACCAACGGGGCGAGCACGGCGCCGATCATGATGGTGATGGCGCCCGCCGAGTGCCGGATGATCGAGCCGACGGCGAGCGAGAGCAGGCCCAGCAGCGCGACGTACGCCGAGATGCCGACCGTGCCCCTCAGCCACTCCCCGCCGGACGGGTCCTTGGCGCCCTGGCCCTCCAGCATCGCCACGTGCAGGAAGGCGACGAGGGACGCGGACACCAGCGTCACCACGAAGGCGACCAGGAAGAACACGATGCCCTTCGCCGCGAGCACCCGGCTTCGGCTCGGGCACGCGACCATCGTGGTGCGGACCATGCCCGTGCCGTACTCCGAGGCCGTGGTCAGCACGCCCAGCGTGATGATGCACATGCTGCCGAGCAGCAGCCCGAAGAAGCCCAGGCCGAGCGGGCTCTCGCCGGACAGGGCCGGGTCGGAGTTCGCCACCACCACGCCGGTCAGCGTGCCGATGCCGATGACGAGCAGGACGAACACGCCGAGCGTCCACATCGTGGAGCGCACCGACCTGATCTTCGTCCACTCGGAGGCGATGGCATGCCCGAGGTGCGTCCGCACGACCGGGATCGGCGACGTGTAGCCGGGGTACGAAGAACCGGGCGCCGCCTCCCAGGTGGGTGCGGCCGGCGGCATCTGGGGGTGGGGGCTGCTCATCGGGGGTCCTCGGGCTTGGTCAGGTCGGAGGTCGGGGCAGAGGCCTGAGTGGCGGGCGCGGCTGACGGCCTGCCCGCCGACGGCGCCTGCGCGCCCGCCTGGGCTGCGGGGCCGGCGGGGCCGGCGGGGCCGGCGGGGCCGGCGGGGCCGGCGGGGCCGGCGGGGCCGGCCTGCGGTGCCCGGCCGGGCGCGGCGCTCGCCTGCGGCGCCGGCGCGGGTGCCTGGCCGACGGACTGCGCGGGCATCTGCGGCGCGCCCTGCGCGGGCATCTGCGGCGCCTGGCCGGCCGGTGGGCGTACGGGTTGGGCGTTCCCGGGCCGGAGGCGCCAGGGGCGACCGGAGCGGTCCCGGGCGCTCCCGGGGCTCCAGGTGCGCCGTACGGACCCGTCGGTGCCTGACCCGGCGCGCCCTGCGGCGGCGTCGCGAACGGCTGCCCGCCCTGCTGGGGCGGCGGCGGGGCATACCAGCCGGGCTGGCCCTGCCCGGCCACCGGCACCGGGGGCTGCGCCCCGGGCGGCAGCGGCTGCTGGAGCCCTTCCTTCTGGTCGGTGGTCGAGCGGTAGTCGACCGCGCCCTGCGTCATCCGCATGTACGCCTCCTCCAGCGAGGCCTGGTGCGGCGACAGCTCCCACAGCCGTACGTCGTGGTCGTGCGCGATGTCGCTGATGCGGGGGAGCGGCAGCCCGGTCACGCGCAGCGCGCCGTCCTGCTCGGGCAGCACGTGCCCGCCCGACTCGGTGAGCGCGGCCGACAGCTTCTCGCGCTGCTGCGGCTCGGTGTCGGGCGTGCGGACGCGCGCGAAGTCCGCGGAGTTCGCGGAGATGAAGTCCGTGACACTCATGTCGGCGAGCAGCTGCCCGCGCCCGATGACGATGAGATGGTCGGCGGTCAGCGCCATCTCGCTCATCAGATGGGAGGAGACGAAGACCGTACGGCCCTCCGCCGCGAGTGCCTTCATCAGGTTGCGCACCCAGTGGATGCCCTCGGGGTCGAGGCCGTTGACCGGCTCGTCGAACAGCAGCACCTGCGGGTCGCCGAGCAGCGCGGCGGCGATGCCGAGCCGCTGCCCCATGCCGAGGGAGAAGCCCTTGGAGCGCTTCTTCGCCACGTCCTGGAGACCGACGACCCCGAGCACCTCGTCCACACGCTTGGGCGGGATGCCCGACAGCTGGGCCAGGCACAGCAGGTGGTTGCGGGCGGCCCGGCCACCGTGCACGGCCTTGGCGTCCAGCAGGGCACCGACCTGGCGGGGCGCGTTGGGCAGCTTGCGGTACGGGTAGCCGCCGATCGTCACATGCCCGGCCGTCGGGTTGTCCAGACCGAGGATCATCCGCATCGTCGTCGACTTGCCCGAGCCGTTCGGACCGAGGAAGCCGGTGACGGCCCCCGGCCGCACCTGGAAGGAAAGGTTGGACACAGCGGTCTTGTCGCCGTAGCGCTTGGTCAGGCCGACTGCTTCGATCATGCTCCGCACCCATCGCAAGGTTCAGGACAGCGGGGCACACGCCCCCGTAAGGGTTAGGAGGATATCGAGGCGCTGACGGTTCCGCCCAAATGAAAGTAAAGGGTAGAGCGCGACGCGCCCCGGCAGCCTCCTCTAGGCGTCGCGCTTCTTCAGCAGCACGTACCCGCCGACCAGTGCCGCGAGCACCCACAACCCCATGATCCCGAGGCCGCCCCACGGCCCGTACGGGACGTCGTCGTCGAGGGGCGGGACCACCTGCATGATCCTGCTGCCCGCCTGGTCGGGCAGAAACCGGCCGACCTTCTTCGTCGCGTCGACATTGCCCAGGATGCTGGAGATCAGGAAGAAGAACGGCATCAGGATGCCCAGCGACAGCATCGGCGAGCGCAGCATCGCGGCGACGCCCATGGAGAACATCGCGATCAGGGCCATATAGAGGCCGCCGCCGAGCACCGCCCGCAACACACCCGGGTCGCCGATCTCCGCCCGGTGCTCACCCAGCATCGCCTGCCCCAGGAAGAAGGCGGCGAAGCTGGTGACGAGCCCGACCAGGAGGGCGAGAGCGGTGGCCACCGCGATCTTGCTGAACAGGAAGGAGCCGCGCTGCGGCACGGCGGCCAGCGAGGTGCGGATCATGCCGGTGCTGTACTCGTTCGACACCACCAGCACACCGAACACGATCATCGCGAGCTGACCGAGGCTCATCCCCGCGAAGCTGATGAACGTCGGGTCGAACTCCGCCCGCTGCTGCGCGCCCATGGAGTCGAACTCGTTCTTGGACAGGGCCGAGATCAGCATGCCGAGGGCGACCGTCACGACCACCACCAGCGAGAGTGTCCACACCGTGGACGCCACCGACCGGATCTTCGTCCACTCCGACCGTACGACCTGCGTCGTCGCCATGTTCAGCCCCTCTTCCAGCCGTCGCCCCACTGCTGCCCCGGTGGCTCGGGACTCGTCCCGCTGTGCGCGTGGTACTCCACCGACTCCGCGGTCAGCCGCATGAACGCCTCCTCCAGCGACGCCTGTTGCGGGCTGAGTTCGTGCAGCGTGATCCCGTGCTGCGCCGCCAGCTCGCCGACGTGCTCGGCTTTGCCGCCGTCCACCTCCAGCACTCCGTCCCCGCTCTCGACGGCGACGATCCCGGCCTGGTGCAGCACATCGAGCAGTCGCTCCCGCTGCGGGCTGCGGACCCGGACGTACGACCGTGAGTTGCGCGCGATGAAGTCGGCCATGGAGGTGTCGGCGAGGAGCCGCCCCTGCCCGATGACGACGAGGTGGTCGGCGGTCAGCGCCATCTCGCTCATCAGATGGGAGGAGACGAACACGGTCCGGCCCTGCGCCGCCAGGGACTTCATCAGGGTGCGGATCCAGTGGATGCCCTCGGGGTCGAGGCCGTTGACCGGCTCGTCGAACATCAGGATCCGCGGATCGCCGAGCAGCGCGGCGGCGATGCCGAGCCGCTGCCCCATGCCCATCGAGAAGCCCTTGGTCTTCTTCTTGGCGACCGCCGTCAGCCCGACCGTCTCCAGTACCTCCCGCACCCGGCTGCGCGGAATGCCGTTGCTCTGCGCGAGGCACAGCAGGTGGTTGTAGGCCGTGCGCCCGCCGTGCCAGGCCTTGGCCTCCAGCAGGGCGCCGATGTACGTCAGCGGGTCCTTGAGCTGCTGGTAGTGCTTGCCGTCGATACGGACGTCGCCGGCGGTCGGGTGGTCGAGACCCAGGATCATCCGCATGGTCGTGGACTTGCCCGCGCCGTTGGGACCGAGGAAGCCGGTGACGATGCCGGGTCTGACGGTGAAGGACAGGTTGTTGACCGCCACCTTCTCGCCGTAACGCTTGGTCAGCCCCTCGAGCTCAATCATGCCGCCACGCTAGAACGGGACAAAGCCCTCTGCCACCCGAGCGGCAGAGGGCTTTGCGGAGATTCAGACTCCGTACGCCGGGTCGTTACCGGGACTGCTGGGCCGGCACCCGCGGGAGATCGGCTCGTCCTCGGCCGGCGTACCGGCGGCGGCCACCGCGGCGCCCGTGAGCGTCGCGAGCATCTCGCGGACGTTCGTCAGCTGGGCGTTGATGCTGTCGCGGCGGTTGGTGAGGGCCGCGAGCTCGCGCTCGGATTCCGAACGGATGCGGTCGGCCTTGGCGTTGGCGTCGGCCACGATGTCCT
Source organism: Streptomyces sp. DG1A-41 (assembly GCF_037055355.1). GTDB lineage: Bacteria > Actinomycetota > Actinomycetes > Streptomycetales > Streptomycetaceae > Streptomyces. The sequence goes on from NZ_CP146350.1 coordinate 6,326,084, forward strand.
CGGCCTGGCGCTGGGCCGTCTCCACCGTCTGGCGGGCGCGGCGCTCGGCGTCCGTGCGCAGCTTCTCCGCCTCCAGGCGCAGCTGCTCGGCGCGGTGCTCGATCTCGGCGAGACGCTTCTCGGCCTTGGCCTGACGGGAGGCCAGATCGCGCTCGGACTGCTCGCGGCGCTTGGCGAGGTTCGTCTCGAAGTCGGCGGCGGCCTGCGCGGCCTTGGCGCGGGTCTCCTCGAAGAGGGCGTCCGCCTCCTCGCGCTTGGACTGCGCGTCCTTCTGCGCCTCGGCGCGCAGCTGGGCGGCGTCACTCTTGGCCTTCTCTACGATCCGCAGGCCCTCGTCCTCGGCCTTGGCCTTGCGCTCCGCCGAGTACGACTCGGCGTCGTTGCGCACCTGCTGGGCCGCCGACTCGGCGAGCTCGCGGTGCTGCTCGGCCGCGCGCCGGGCCTCCTCGCGCAGATCCTTCGCCTCTTCCTCGGCGAGACGGAGGATCTTCTCCACGCGCGCGCCGAGGCCCGCGTACGACGGCTCGGCGTCGCTGATCTGTGCCTGGGCGTTCTGCGTCTCGAGGTGGAGCTCCTCGATGCGCTTTTCCAGAGCGGTGATGCGGGCGAGAGCGCTGTCACGGTCGGAGACGAGCTTGGAGATACGTTCGTCCACCTGAGCGCGGTCGTACCCACGCCGCACAAGCTCGAAGCCGTAGGGGGAAGTGTCGCTCATGGGGTTCCTGTCGAATGAGACCGGTGAGGTGATAGGTGGAATCCTAGGGGCCGAAACGGTGTGTCATCGAGCGGATGCGCGTTTGGTCTGCAAAATGAGACCCCTTTTGGGTGGCTGACCGCAGGACTGCTTGCCAAAGACTTGGTCAAAGACCCCAGCACACACCGGATTCGCCCCGTTTCGCTAGCTTTCCGAGGACTTGCCACCCGAACGGGGTGCGCCGACTGTTGCGCCTGCCTTGACTCCGTTGTCCTTCGCGGGGGACGGGGCCTCGAAGGATTCCAACGCCTCCAGGACGTCCTGGACACGGGAGATCTCGGCGTTGATGTCCTCGCGGCGGCGGACGAGGACCTCCAGCTCGCGCTTGCCCTCCTCGACCGTGCGCTTGGCCTCGCGGATCGCCTCGGCCTTGAGCTCCTCGGCCTCCCGGACCAGCGTGGTCTTCTTCTGCTCGGCCTCCTTGAGCAACCCCTCGGCCTTCTTCACCGCGGCGATACGGACCTTGCCCGCCTCGGAGTTGGCCTCCGAGACGATCTCCTTGGCCTTCGCCTGCGCCTTCGCGAGCTGCTCCTCCGCGGCCTTGACGAGCGCGTCGCAGCGGTCGCCCGCCGACTTCATCGTCTCGGCCGACTCCCGGCGGGCCCGCTCGTGCAACTCCTCGATCTCCGCCGTGATGCGGTCGCGCAGTTCCTCGGCACGCTCCCTGATCTGCGTGGCGTCCCGGCGCGCGCCGACCAGCAGCTCGTCCGCGTCCGTACGGGCCTTCTCCACCAGCGAGTTGCCCTCGACCGTCGCCTCGGAAACGAGCCGGTCGGCCTCCTTGCGGGCCGCCCCCACCATCGTGTCGGCCTGCGACTCGGCCTCCGCGGTGGTCTTGTGCGCCTGCTGCTGTGCCTCGGTGAGCAGCTTGTCGGCCTCCGCCGTGGTCTCCGAGATGAGCTTGTCGACCTGCTCGGCCGCCTCGGAGCGCCGCTTGTTGGCGTCCTTGCGCGCCTCGTCCAGCGTCCGGTCGGCCTCCCCGCGCGCGGAGTTGACGAGCCGCTCCGCCTCCGCCGCCGCCTCGGCCCTGACGCGCTCGGCCTCGCTGCGGATCCGCTCGGCGTGCTGCTGCGCCGAGCCCACCGTCTCGGCGGCCTCGGCCCGCAGCCGCTCCGCCTCGGCGGTGGCCTCCCCGACCAGCTGGTCGGCCTTGGCGACCGACTCGGCCCGCACCCGCTCGGCCTCCGTGGCCGCCTCGGAACGCAGGCGCTCGGCCTCGGAGATGGCTTCCGTACGGACCCGCTCGGCCTCGGTGACCGTCTCCATCCGCAGCCGGTCGGTCTCCTGGACCGTCTCGGTCGTGAGCCGCTCCGCCTCGTTGCGCGCCTCGGTGATGAGGGTGTCCGCCTGCGTCGCCGCGTCCGAGCGGATGCGGTTGGCGTCCTCGCGGGCGTCCGCCCGGGTGCGCGAGGCGCTCTGCTCGGCCTCCGCGATGGCGTCCGACGCCTCCGTACGCACCCGCTGGGCGTGCTCGGCGACGTCCGCGCGGATCCGCTCCGCCTCCGCGATCGCCTCGGACATCGTCCGCTCGGCGAGCGCCTTGGCGGCCTCGGACTCCTCGTGCGCCTCGCGCCGCAGCCGGCCGGCGTCCTCGCTCGCCCGCTCCCGCTCGGCGTAGGCGTCGGCGCGGACCCGGTCCGCCTCCTCCTGCGCCTCCCGCCGCGTACGGTCCGCCGCGTGCTCGGCGGCGCTGCGCAGCCCGGCGATCTCCTCCTGTGCCTGCTCGTGCAGTCCCGCGACGGAGTCCCTGACCTGCTGCGCGTGCTGCTCGGCCGCCGACACCATCTCCGTGGCACGCCGGTCGGCCTCCTCGACCAGCCGTACGGCCTCGGTCTGCGCCTCCTCCACGCGCCTGCGCGCGGAAGCCAGCAGCTCCTCGCTCTGCTCGCGAGCCCGCTCGCGCTCCTGGTCGGCCTCCTGCCGGGCGGAGCCGAGGACCTCCTCGGCCTCGCGGCGGCGCCGGTTGGCCTCCTCCTGGGCGGCGGCCAGCGTCTCGGACGCTTCCACGGCCAGCCGCTCGGCGGCGGCCTGCGCCTCCGCGCGCACCCGGTCGGCGCTCTCCTGCGCCTCCGACTTCAGCCGCTCGGCCTCGCTCGCGGCCTCCGACCGCAGACGGACGGCGACGGCCTCGCCCTCGGCCCGGGCGGCCGACGCGTCGGACGCGGCCTCGTCGCGCAGCCGTTCGGCCTCCGCCTCGGCCTGCTGCTGGAGCGTACGGATCCGCTCCGCGGCCTCGGCGCGCAGCCGCTCGTTCTCCTCGGCGGCCTCGCGGCGGATCCGCGCGGCCTCCTCACGGGCGTCGGACAGCGCCTGCTCGGCGGCCGTCAGCCGCTCCTCCGCCTCCGTCTGGAGCCGCGTCAGCTCCTGGGCGGCCTCCGCGCGGCGGGCATCCATGGCCCGCTCGGTCTCCTCGTGCAGCTCCCGCGCCGCACGCTCGGCCTCCGCCTTGAGGGCCTCGGCCTGCTCGACGACCTCCTCGCGGTGCCGCTCGGCCTCCTGCCGGGTGCGCTGGAGGGTCTCCTCGGCCTGCCGGCGCAGTGTCGTCGCCCGCTCGATGGCCTCGGTGCGGACCTTCTCGCTGTCCGTCTGGGCCGTCGTACGCAGCTCGTCCGCGTCCGCTTTCGCCTTGGCGAGCAGCTCCTCGGCGGACCTCGCCGCCTCCTCGATCTGCGCCACGGCCTCCTTGCGGGCCTCGGCGCGGATCTTCTCGCCCTCGTCGACCGCGTCGGCCCTCAGCTGCTCGGCCTCGCCGCGCAGCCGGCGGGCCTCCTCCTGGAGCTCGACGGTCTTGGCGCGGTACTCCTTGGTGTCGTCCTTCGCCGCGCCCTTGAGCTGCTCGGCGATGTCGTGCGCCTCGGCGCGCAGCCGGTCCGCCTCGGCCTCGGCCTCCTTGCGGATCCGCTCGGCCTCCTCGGCCGCGGCCTTGGTGGTCTTCTTGGCGTCCTCCGACGCCTTGTTGAGGACTTCCTCGGCGGTCTTGGCCGCCTTGGACAGCTGGGTCGCGGTCTCCTCGGCGGTGAGCGTGCGGGCCTTCTCCGCGGCCTCCGCGACGATCTTCTCCGCCTCGGCGCGGGCGTCCGCGACGAGCTGCTCGGCCTCGGACTTGGTGTTCTCGGCCTCCTTCGTGGCCTCCTCGACCAGCCGGGCGACCTGCTCCTTGGCGGTGCGCGTACGCGTCTCGTTCGCGGTCTCCGCGCTCGCCAGGGCCTTGGTGGCGGCCTCCTTGGCCTCGGTGACCAGCTTCTCCGACTCGGCCCGCGCCTTGCGCAGCGCCTCCTCGGCCTCGGCCATCCGCTGCTCGGCGGCCTTGCTCAGCTCCTGGGCCTGGCGGCGCGCGGACTCCGACTCCGTGGCGGTGGACGTCCGCAGCTGTTCGGCGTGGTCGGTGGCCTCCTGCGCCTGCGTCGAGGCGGCGTTGAGCAGCCGCTCGGCGTCCGTGCGGGCACGCCGCAGGATCTGCTCGGCCTCGGCCCGGGCCTCCTCGGCGGCGCTCGTCAGCCGCTGCCGCGCCTCGGACGTCAGCCGCTCGGCCTCCGCGCGGGCGGTGGACAGGGCCTGCTCTGCCTCGGCGCGGGACTCGTCCAGCAGCCGGCGGGCCTGCTGCTCGGTGCGGGCCCGCAGCTGCTCCGCCCACGCCACGTTCTCGTTGACGTGCGACTCGACCGTCTGGCGGCGCTCGGCCAGCTCCTGGTCCAGCTGCTGGCGCCGGGTCACCGCCTCCTGGTGCAGCTCCGCCTGGAGCCGGGCCGCCTGCTCGGCGTGCTCCTGGAGGATCCGCTGGGTCTGGGCCCGGGCCTCGCTCAGCTCGCGGTCGGCGTCCGCGCGGATCTGGTCGGCCTGCATCTGCGCGTTGCGCAGCAACTGCTCGGCCTGCCACCCGATGTCGCCGCCGTCGAAGGAGGGCCGGGACATGATGGTGCGCCGCGCCTCGTGCAACTTGGCGCGCAGCACCTCGACCTGGTAGCCGAGGTCCTCGGCGTGCTGGATCGCCTTTTCCCGCTCGGTCTTCAGCCGCTTCATCTCGGCTTCGAACCGAGAGAGGTGGTCGACGTCAGCCGCCGGCTCTCGCTCCTGGCTCTCGTAGCCCCGCACTGCGCGGTCCCATCCGTCCCCTGGTCGCAACTCTCTCCAAACGAGCTCCGTCCATCCGCCGAACGGGGCCCCCGGGGAATGGTGTCAGATCATCGGCGGAGCACGGGCTGCTGCCCCGACGCTCGTCCCCCGAAACCCGGACCCCGGTGGTCCTGCCGTCGCACGGCGGGACCGCGGTCACCCTGGTTGAGCGGCGACCGCCCCCAACCCTACCGGCCCCTATGTACGAGGGTCAGTGCTCAGGTGACTCAACGGGCGCCGAAGTGACCAGTTCTGTCAGGACGCCATGGCAGTCCTTGGGGTGCAGGAAGGTGATCCGTGACCCCATGGAACCGCGTCGCGGCTCTTCGTAGAGCACGCGTACGCCCTTGTCCTTGATGTCCGCCGCCTCGGCGTCCACGTCCGCCGTACCGAAAGCGATGTGGTGGACGCCCTCCCCGTTCTTCGCGAGCCACTTCGCGACGGTGGAGTCCTCGCGGGTCGGCTCCAGGAGCTGGAGGTACGAGGCGCCGCCGTCGGACGTATCGTTGATCTTGAGCATGGCCTCGCGCACGCCCTGCTCCTCGTTGACCTCGGAGTGGAACACCTCGAAGCCGTAGGTGGCACGGTAGAACTCGACGGTTTTGTCGAGGTCGAAACAGGCGATCCCGATGTGGTCGATTCGCGTCAGCATGGATTCAGTGCAGCGCTCCGGAGGTGGTTACGCAACGTGCGCGCGATCACACTGACAGCCCGATGACGCGGTGGAGTACTGGTCAGTACATTCGAAGTAAACCCTCGTTCACTCCTCGGCTGTGCAGCCGGTAAGGGGATCGCAGCTCATGTCTTCTGCTACGACCAGCTCGGTGATCGTCTCGGGCGCGCGTACGCCCATGGGGCGGTTGCTCGGCTCGCTGAAGTCCTTCTCCGGAGCCGACCTCGGCGGCTTCGCGATCAAGGCCGCCCTCGACCGTGCGGGGATCGGCGGCGACCAGGTGCAGTACGTGATCATGGGGCAGGTGCTCCAGGCCGGGGCGGGGCAGATCCCGGCGCGCCAGGCCGCCGTCAAGGCCGGCATCCCGATGAACGTGCCGGCGCTGACCATCAACAAGGTGTGTCTGTCCGGTCTGGACGCCATCGCGCTGGCGGACCAGTTGATCCGTGCGGGTGAGTTCGACGTGGTCGTCGCCGGCGGTCAGGAGTCCATGACCAACGCCCCGCACCTGCTGCCCAAGTCCCGCGAGGGCTTCAAGTACGGCGCCGTCCAGATGCTCGACGCCATGGCCTACGACGGTCTGACCGACTCCTTCGACGGCGTCGCCATGGGCGAGTCGACGGAGAAGCACAACACCCGCCTCGGCATCGCGCGACCCGAGCAGGACGAGTTCGCGGCGCTGAGCCATCAGCGTGCCGCCGCCGCGCAGAAGAACGGCCTGTTCGAGGCCGAGATCACGCCGGTGGAGATCCCGCAGCGCAAGGGCGACCCGGTGCTGTTCAGCAAGGACGAGGGGATCCGGGGCGACACGACCGCCGAGTCCCTCGGGAAGCTGCGTCCGGCTTTCGCCAAGGACGGCACGATCACGGCCGGTTCGGCGTCGCAGATCTCCGACGGCGCCGCCGCCGTCGTCGTGATGAGCAAGGCCAAGGCGCAGGAGCTCGGCCTGGAGTGGATCGCCGAGATCGGGGCGCACGGGAACGTGGCCGGGCCGGACAACTCGCTCCAGTCCCAGCCGTCCAACGCGATCCGGCACGCGCTCAAGAAGGAGGGGCTGGAGGCCTCGGACCTCGACCTCATCGAGATCAACGAGGCGTTCGCGGCGGTTGCCGTGCAGTCGATGAAGGACCTCGGGGTGTCCACCGAAAAGGTGAATGTCAACGGCGGTGCCATTGCCCTGGGTCACCCGATCGGGATGTCGGGTGCGCGGCTCGTCCTGCACCTCGCGCTGGAGCTGAAGCGGCGCGGTGGCGGCGTGGGTGCGGCCGCGCTGTGCGGCGGCGGTGGCCAGGGTGACGCACTGATCGTGCGGGTACCGAAGGCCTGAGCACCCGGTTCTCGGACCTCCCTCATCTGAACGGAGCTGTGATGCAGGACGTCTCCACGCTGGTCGCCCAGGCCAGGGAGGGCCGGCCCCGGGCCGTGGCCCGGTTGATCTCCTTGGTGGAGGGGGCGTCCCCGCAGCTCAGGGAGGTCATGGCGGCGCTGGCGCCGCTGGCCGGCAACGCGTACGTGGTCGGGCTGACCGGGTCTCCGGGGGTCGGCAAGTCCACGTCGACGTCGGCGCTGGTGACCGCGTACCGCAAGCAGGACAAGCGGGTCGGCGTGCTGGCCGTCGACCCGTCGTCCCCGTTCTCCGGAGGGGCGCTGCTCGGGGACCGGGTGCGGATGTCCGAGCACGCGTCGGACCCGGGCGTGTACATCCGTTCCATGGCGACGCGCGGGCATCTGGGCGGGCTCGCGTGGGCCGCGCCCCAGGCCATCCGGGTGCTGGACGCGGCGGGGTGTGACGTCATCCTCGTCGAGACGGTGGGTGTGGGGCAGTCCGAGGTGGAGATCGCCTCGCAGGCGGACACGTCCGTCGTGCTGCTCGCGCCGGGGATGGGCGACGGGATCCAGGCGGCCAAGGCCGGGATCCTGGAGATCGGTGACGTGTACGTCGTGAACAAGGCCGACCGGGACGGGGCGGACGCGACGGCGCGCGAGCTGAACCACATGCTGGGGCTGGGGGAGTCCCGGGGGCCCGGGGACTGGCGTCCGCCGATCGTGAAGACGGTCGCCGCGCGCGGGGAGGGCATGGACGAGGTCGTCGAGGCCCTGGAGAAGCACCGGGCCTGGATGGAGGAGCGGGGGGTGCTCGCGGAGCGGCGCATGGCCCGTGCGGCGCGAGAGGTCGAGACGATCGCGGTGACGGCGCTGCGAGAGCGGATCGGGGACCTGCACGGCGACCGGCGCCTCGGGGCGCTCGCGGAGCGGATCGTGGCGGGGGAACTGGATCCGTATCGGGCGGCTGACGAACTGGTGGCGGGGTTGACGGGCACCTCCGGCGGTTGAGCGGGGTGCCTCCGGTGGTTGGGCGGGGTGCCTGCGGTGGCCTGTGCGGGTGCCTCCGGTGGTTGGGCGGGGTGCCTGCGGTGGCCTGTGCGGGTGCCTCCGGTGGTTGGGCGGGGTGCCTGCGGTGGCCTGTGCGTCTGGGGTGGGGGTGCGCGCCTTCGCCTACGCGGTGGTGGTGGGTCGGGGCCGTGCCGGGGGTGTCCGTCCTCGGAACGGCGCGATGGGGTGGGTGACCGACTGACTGGCGTTGACGCGCCAACCGCTGCGGACGGACACCCCCCGACACGTCCCCTTCCGTGCACCGGCGCCTGCGGGCGCGTCGTGGCTCAGCTGCCGCAGGCCGCCGCTGCGGGCAGTCGTGCCGCTTGGGGCGGCACGGGTGGGCGCAGCGGCACCCCGCAACGCCGGGCTGCGGACCCACCCGGCCCCAGCGACAACGCCGAGCACCGCGACGCCCCGGCGTCAGCGGCGACGCCGGGGCGGCAGGAGAGCGGCTGTACCGATCAGTCCTGGTCGTCGGAGTCGTCGTCCTGGTCGTCCGAGTGGTCCGCCGTGACCTTGCCCGTGTCGAGGGCGATCTTCCAGTCCTGCTCGGCGCCGCCGGACTTGTGCGTCTCGGCCTCCCAGGACTTGTTCTTGCCGTCCTCGTCCAGGTCGACGGACGTCACCGTGCCCTTGCCGGCGGCAGCCCTCGCGGCCTCCTCGGCCGTCACGGACGAGCCCTTCAGCGCCGCCCGCACCTGCGCCGTGTCGTCCTCGTCGTCGGTCTCCGTGCCGAGGATCTTGCCGTTGGACGGATCGATACGGACGCCGTGCCAGCTGTTGTCGCCGGAGAGGACGTCGACCTTCCAGGTCACCTTGTCGCTGTCGTCCTCGTCGTCCAGCTCGGCGGAGACGACCGTGCCCGGCGTGTGCTTCAGCGCGGAGGCGATGGCCTCGGACGCCGTCACATCGGCGGAAGCCGCCCGCGCGGCGTCGTCGTCGCGGTCGTCCTGCGCGTCCGCGCCGTCCTGGTCGTCGCGGCCGTCGTCCGACAGCCGGGTGTCCGCCGCCTGCCGCGCCGAGCCCTGATCGTCTCCCGTGGTCGCGAGCGCCGTGGCCGTACCGCCTCCGATCAGAGCGGCAGCGGTCACAGCGGCGATCACGATGTTGCGCTTCATGCGGATTCCTCCCGAGTCGTTGGGTTTTCGATGTGTTCCAATCTGGCTGACAGACGCTGAGAGGAACCTGAAGACCCCTGAAGGGATCTTCAGCTTGCCTTTGCCACTCTTTACCCATGCGCCTGTTGATCGTGGAGGACGAGAAGCGGCTGGCCCTGTCGCTCGCCAGGGGCCTGACGGCCGAGGGGTACGCCGTGGACGTCGTCCACGACGGACGGGAGGGGCTGCATCAGGCCTCGGAGGGCCGTTACGACCTGGTCATCCTCGACATCATGCTGCCCGGGCTCAACGGCTACCGGGTCTGCGCCGCCCTGCGCGCCGCCGGGCACGAGGTGCCGATCCTGATGCTCACCGCCAAGGACGGCGAGTACGACGAGGCCGAGGGGCTCGACACCGGAGCGGACGACTATCTGACCAAGCCCTTCTCGTATGTGGTGCTCGTCGCCCGGATCAAGGCGCTGCTGCGGCGGCGCGGGGCGGGCGCCGGAGCCTCGCCCGTGCATGTGCACGGGGATCTGAAGGTGGACACCGCGGCTCGGCGGGTGTTCCTGGGGGAGGACGAGGTCGCCCTGACCGCCAAGGAGTTCTCCGTGCTGGAGCACCTCGTGCTGCGGGCCGGGGAGGTCGTGTCCAAGTCCGAGATCCTCGAGCATGTGTGGGACTTCGCGTACGAGGGCGATCCGAACATCGTCGAGGTGTACGTCAGCACCCTGCGGCGGAAGCTGCGGGCGGGGCTGATCCGGACCGTGCGCGGCGCCGGGTACCGGCTGGAGACGTCGCCATGAGACGGCTGCTCGGGTCCGTCCGGGCGCGGGCCACGCTCGGTGCCACGCTCGTCGTCGCGGTGGCGCTCGTCGCCGCCGGGGCCGCCGTCCTGCTGTCCCTGCGGTCCAACCTGATCGGCGAGGCCGGCACCCGGGCGGAGCACTCCGCGCGGGCGGTCGCCTCCGAACTCGCAGCCGGGACGCCGTACGACAAGCTGTCCGGGCTGGACGGCGACGACGGGCCGGTCCAGGTCCTCGACGAGAAGAAGCGGCTGGTCGCGGCCAGCGAGGATCTGGAGAAGATCAGCGGTACCGACTCCGATCAGGTGAAGCCGCTGCCGCCGGTGGCGCCTCGCGGGGACGATGACGACGACTCCGACGACCACGAAGAGGTGCTCGAACCCGGGGAGATAGCCGGTGAGAGCACCTTCCGCAACGGGTCCGCGACGATCGACGGCGACACGGAGGACTACCGGTTCGCCGCCGTCGAGGTCGAGACCCACGACCGGGGGCGTCTGGTGGTCTTTGCCGGTGCCCCGCTGGCCGCCGAGCACGGGGCCGTGCGGAGCGCGCTGACGGTGATGCTGATCGGGTTCCCGCTGCTGCTCGGCGTCGTCGCGGGGGTGACCTGGCTGGTCACCCGGCGGGCGCTGCGGCCGGTGGAGGGCATCCGCAGCGAGATGGCCGCGATCACCGCCTCCCAGGACCTCGCACGCCGTGTCCCGGAGCCGGAGACGCACGACGAGATCGCCCGGCTCGCCCGGACGACGAACGAGACGCTCGCGGCCCTGGAGACCTCCGTGGAGCGGCAGCGGCGCTTCGTCGCCGACGCGTCCCACGAGCTGCGGAGCCCGATCGCCTCGCTGCGGACCCAGCTGGAGGTGGCCGCCGCGCATCCCGAACTGCTGGACCTCGACGGGGCCGTGGAGGACACCGTACGGCTCCAGCGGCTCGCCGCCGACCTGCTGCTGCTCGCCCGGCTGGACGCGGGGGAGCGGCCCACCGACACGAAGGTCGACCTCGCCGGGCTGGCCCGGGAGGAGGCAGAGGGGCGGACGGGCGTGACGGTGGACGCGGAGCCGGTGAAGGTGGCCGGATCGCGCGGGCAGTTGGGGCGGGTGCTGGCCAATCTGCTCGACAACGCCCAGCGGCACGCCCGGTCGGCCGTCACCGTGAGCGTGCGACGGGAGGGTGACCGGGCCGTGGTCGGGGTGGCGGACGACGGGGACGGCGTGCCCGAGGCCGACCGCGAGCGGATCTTCGAGCGGTTCGTACGGCTGGACGCCGCCCGCAGCCGCGACGACGGCGGTGCCGGTCTTGGACTCGCCATCGCCCGGGACGTCGCCGTACGGCACGGCGGCACGCTCACGGCCGGTCGGGGGCCCGCAGGCGGAGCCCTGTTCGAACTCCGCCTGCCGCTCGCCTAGAACCTGTCGTCACCGGGGCCGGACGGCCCCGGTGCGCCGTCCGGGTTACGGGCGTCCTCGCTGGCCGCGCAGGTGCTCCGCGATGGGCTTGAGGGCCTTGTCGAGCTCCGTCAGGGCCTCGGGGGCCAGCAGGTCGATGAAGTGCCTCCGCACGGACGCCACATGGTGCGGCGCGACCTTCTGCATCGTCGCCATGCCGTGCTCGGTGAGGACCGCGTAGAGCCCCCGGCGGTCGGACTCGCAGTTCTCCCGCCGGACCAGGTTCGCGTTCTCCATGCGCGTGATCTGGTGCGAGAGGCGGCTCTTGGACTGGAGGGTGGCGGAGGCGAGGTCGCTCATCCGCATTCGCTGGTCCTCCGACTCGGAGAGATTCACCAGGATCTCGTAGTCGTTCATTGTCAGGCCGAACGGCTGCAAGTCCTTTTCGAGCTGGTACGTCAACAGCCTGTTGACCTCCAGGTGGGTGCGCCAAGCGCACTGCTCCGCATCGGTCAGCCAGCGGGTGGCCGTCTCGGTCTCCATGAATGAAGTCTACCTAAAAGGTTGAAAGGCGAACTAGTGAGGGTTTTCGTGTGACGGAAGCGCACCCGCCGAACATTGGTGCGCAGGCGTTCGATGTCACACTCCGCAGACTACCGCTCACAGCCCGAAGCGACGCTGGAGGTCCCCGAGCTGTCCGGGAAGACGCGGTACGCCGGACTGCCCCGCCTGGGGGCTGTGCGCCCCGCCGCCGGGCACGCCGGCCTGGTGCGGAACGGCCCCCGTGGCCTGCTCGGACATGAGGGTCTCGGACGACTGGAGCAGGACCGTGCCGGCGCCGACGAACTCGAACTGGTGCTCCTCGCCGGAGGCCCCGCCGAGGCCCGTCAGTGCACGTAGACCGCCCATGACGCCGGTCATGTACCCATGGTCGTAGTGGTGGCAGGGCGAGGGGCAGTCGGCCCATCCGACCAAGGCCTGGGGGTCGACCCGGATGGGGGGTTCCATGAACACCACGGGGCCGTTCGACGCGGCCACGAACTTTCCGGTTCCGATGAGGGTCAGGAAGCCCGGCACGATGGATTGCTTCAGCGAGAGAGTTGGCTGAAAAGCGAGGAGGTTGCCCGAGCGAATGGTCAGGTTGCCGTTCTCGAGGTCGTACGAGTTCACGTCGAAGGCCCGGTCGGCAAGGAGCATCTTGCCCGAGCCCTCCGCCACGACCCAGTCGCTCGCGTGCAGTGGCGAATGGAAGGACGTACGGACGAGGCGGTCCAGCCGACCGTGTCCGACGCCGTTGAAGTCGATCGAGCCGTAGTAGGCGATCATCTTCCCCTTCTGGAGGAACCACTGGCTCCCCTTGAGCTCCACGCAGAAGGTGTACGGATTGACGTTGTCGTCGGGCGGCAGCGTCGCCGGGTCGAAGACCGCGGGGCCGGCGCCCGGGGTTCCGTAGGTGCTCACAGCTTCTCCTCCGACGCCTGGACGTACACCGCACCGCTGCCGCTGAGCTCCAGCTGGAACGCCTCGCCCGAGCCACGGCCCACCATGTCCCGCCAACCCAGGGCCGTGGACAGCTTGTTGCGGACGTCGCCGTGGTGGGCGACGTAGGCCTGCGGGTCCACGTGCACCGGCCGCTGGGGAGTGATCGGGATCTCGATCACCCCGCCATGGGCCATGACCGCGACGGCCCCGTGCCCCTTGAGCGTGGTCGTGAACAGCCCCTGGCCGCTGACCTGCCCGCGCACCATGCCCATGACGCCGCCCTGCGAGCCCAGGAACATCGTGCCCTGCTGGAGCGTGCCCTCGAAGGCCAGGAGGCGGTCCGCCTCGACGTACAGCGTGTCACCGGACAGCTGGATCACCTGGACGTGGTGCCCGCCGTGCCCGAAGAGGACGGTGCCGCTGCCCTCGACCGTCATCAGGGGCGTGTCCTCGTCGGCGACCCGGCGGCCGATCATCGACATGAGCCCGCCCTGGCCGCCGGCCATGTTGGGCGTGAAGGACACCTCGCCCTTGTAGGCGAGCATCGCGCCGCGCTGGCTGAACAGCTTCTGTCCCGGCGCGACCGTCGCCTCGACCATCTTCGCGTTGATCTCCCGGAAGGCCATCACACGTCACCCGCGATCGTGTTCCGCTCGCTCGGCTGCACGTACACCAGCCCGTCCCCCTCGAACCGCATCTGGAAGGCCTCGCCGCCGCCCTCCCCGAGCAACGTGCGGAACGTCACACCGGACTGGAAGGACTGCCGGAGATTCCCCTGGTGCGCCACATACGCCCCCGGGTCGACGGTCAGCGGATACTGCGGACTCACCCGCAGCACCACCGCCGGGCCGTCCGACATGATCGCCGCCTGGCCGTGGCCCTCGACGGTCGTCGTGAACAGCCCGTTGCCCTGCGAGGCCCCGCGCAGGCCGGTGAACTCCGTCCCGGTGCGCAGCCCTCCGTCGGTCGCGAGCAGGTTGCTCGACTCCACGTAGAGCTTGTCGCCCTGGATGCTGACCAGGTTGATCTCGGAGGCGCGGTCCGCGAACCAGCAGGTCCCCCGCCCCTTCACCTCCATCAAGATCATCTGCTCGCCGGTCAGCCGCCGGGTCACCATGCCTCGTATGCCCTCGCCGCCGCCGCTGAGCTTCCTGAAGGCCATCTCGCCGTCGTACGCGACCATCGAGCCGTTCTTCGCCTTCACGGCGTCTCCGGTCATGTCGACGGCGAGCACCTTGCTGCTCTGAAGTCGGAACATCGCCACGTACGTGAAGGTAGCCGCAGGCCGGGCGCCACGGACAGGGCCCCTGGGTGGAGAACGACCCTGACCGCACCCCTAGGGGCCGCAGGCCCGCTGCGGTTTGCCACAATGGGCGGGACGCTTGTGCGTGCGTTCACAAAGCGTCAGGCCCCAGCAAGACCGTCTCCCAACGAAGGTGACCCGTGGACCTCAAGACCGCCACCGCCATCCGCCGCCTCCGCCTGGTCTCGGCCCCCGAGGCGATCTCCTTCCTCCTCCTGCTGGTCTGCTCGGTGCTGAAGCGGACCACGGAGTTCAATGCCGTGCCGGTGATGGGCATGGTGCACGGTGTCCTGTTCATCCTGTACGTGATCTTCTGGGCCGACGCGTGGAACCGGACGAAGTGGTCGGTGAAGACCGCCGCCCTGTACTTCGTCCTCTCGGTGCTGCCTGCCGGTGGGTTCTTCGCGGAGCGCAAGCTGCGGCGTGAGGCCGAGGACGCGGTCATCGCGTCCCGGGCGCGCCAGGAAGGGGCGGTGAAGGCGTGATCGTCGCCTTTTCCGTGACGCCGTTGGGGGTCGGGGAGGACGTGGGGGAGTACGTCGCCGACGCCGTCCGCGTGGTGCGGGCGTCGGGCCTGCCCCACCGGACCGACGCGATGTTCACCTCGATCGAAGGCGAGTGGGAGGAGGTCATGGACGTCGTCAAGCGCGCCGTCGCCGCGGTCGAGCGGCGGGCTCCGCGGGTGTCCCTGGTCCTCAAGGCGGACATCCGCCCCGGAGTGACGGACGGACTCACCTCCAAGGTGGAGACGGTGGAGCGGCACCTCGCCGAGTAAGCCGTACGGACCACAGCCCCGGCTCTTGACGGGCCGGGGCTTCTTCGTGTCCTGGCGAGGTACAAACCCGCCCTGCGCACCGGGCAGTTCCCTCTGATGACCCGTGCGGCTCGCGGAGTCCGACGCACCGCCCCACGATGAGGGCTCAGGGTCGACCGCCGTCCCCCTGCCGGACACGGCGGCCGCCGTCTGCCCATCGAAGGAAGGGCCTGCCGGTGAACACTTCGACGTACACGTCCCAGTCGGCGTTCGACGGCTCCAGGCTGCGCGTCATCCTGCTCGTCGATCTCCACGAAGGCGCCCATCAGCGGTTCCTCGACGCGTACGAGCACATGCGCAGCCGGGTCGCCTCGGTTCCCGGTCACCTCGGTGACCAACTGTGCCAGTCCGTGGAGAACCCGTCCCAGTGGCTCATCACCAGCGAATGGGCGACTGCGCCGCCGTATCTCGCGTGGGTGAACAGTGAGGAGCACCTCGAGACCGTCAGGCCCATGCAGGACTGCGTCCGGGACATCCGGTCGCTGCGTTACAACGTCGTCCGTGAGACCGGGCGGGCCCTCCCGCCCACAGCCGGGAGCGCTGACGGGGTCCAGGCGCCGGTGCGGGTGGGCGACGGAGTGACGCGCCACGCGCTGACGTTCACCGTCAAGCCCGGCTCCGAGTCGAAGGTCGCGGACATCCTCGCCGGATACGCGCCGCCCCAGGCCCGAGCCGACGACTCCACACGACTGCGCCGGACGACGCTGTTCATGCACGGCAACCGAGTCGTGCGCACCGTCGAGGTGGAGGGCGATCTGCAGACGGCGCTGCGCCACGTCTCGCGTCAGCCGGAGGTGCGGGCCGTCGAGGAAGCCATCAATCCGCACCTGGAGCAGAGCAGGGATCTGACCGACCCCGCGTCGGCACGGGCCTTCTTCATCCGCGCGGCCATGCCGGCCGTGCACCATGTGGCCCGTGGCGGCCCGGAACCGGACGGTCTGCGGCGTCACGCCCTGTACTACCCGGCCCGTGAGGGGTGCGGGATGGCGCTGGCACGGCTGCTCGCCCAGCAGGACGCAACCGCCGCGGACGACCCCGCCGGCCCCGTGCACCGCAGCACCGTCTTCCACCGGGACGACCTGGTCGTCCGTCTCATCGACACGCGGGACCCCGAGACCGATCCGGTGAGGGCGCTCGGCCTGCACGGCACGAGGAAGGCCGCCGTGCTGGCCCGCCTGCTCGACGGCGCCGCACTCGGCGTCGAAGGGCCGCTCTCGAGCGACCGGGACGCCACCCGCCTCCTGGCACACAGCGACATGGCGCTGATCACCGATCGCAGGGCTGCCCAGTCCTGACATGACAGTCCATGGACGACACCCGCCCATCGACGACACCGCCCCTGGAACACCCCACAGACCGATCTGGAGACGGACCATGCACAAGACGAGCCCGCGCATCGTGGACCTCAGCGAGACGGAGCCCAACCGCAAGCGTGGCGGCGACCTGCGCACCCTGCTCACGCCCCTCACCGTGGGTTCCACGAGCGGGTTCATGGGACTGGCCATCATGCAGCCGGGTGAACGCATCAGCGAGCACTACCACCCGTACTCCGAGGAATTCGTCTACGTCGTCCAGGGCGAGCTGCAAGTCGACCTGGACGACGAGGCACATGCGATCCGCGCCGACCAGGGCCTCATGATCCCCATCGGCATGCGGCACCGCTTCCGCAACATCGGTGACGTCGAAGCGCGGATGGTCTTCCATCTGGGTCCGCTGGCTCCGAAGCCGAGCATGGGTCACGTCGACACGGAGGCCCTGGAGGGGAACGCGAGCGGCGAAACGTACCCGGCCGTGCAGGGGGACGGCGCGCAGCCCGAGCGAAGCGGGGCGCCCTCGTGACCCGGCGGGTGGCGGTCACCGGCATCGGCGTCGTCGCCCCGGGCGGCATCGGGGTGCCGGCCTTCTGGGACCTCCTCTCAAGCGGCCGTACCGCGACGCGCGGCATCACCCTGTTCGACCCCGAGGGCCTGCGCTCCCGTATCGCGGCCGAGTGCGACTTCGACCCGCTCGCGCACGGGCTCGACCCCGAGCTGGTCGAACGCGCCGACCGGTACATACAGTTCGCCGTCGTCGCCGCGGCGGAGGCGGTGGCCGACTGCGGCATCGAGTTCGGCGCCGAGGACCCCTGGCGCGTGGCCGTCTCGCTCGGCAGCGCCGTGGGCGGCACGACCCGCCTGGAGCACGACTACGTCCTGGTCAGCGAGCGAGGGCAACGCTGGGACGTCGACCACCGCGCCGCCGGCCCGCAGCTGCACCGGGCGTTCTCGCCCAGCACCCTGGCGTCCGACGTCGCCGAGTACTTCGGCGCCCAGGGGCCGGTGCAGACCGTGTCGACCGGCTGCACCTCCGGGCTCGACGCGGTGGGCTACGGCTTCCACACGATCGAGGACGGCCGCGCCGACATCTGCATCGCCGGAGCGTCCGACTCCCCGATCTCCCCGATCACCATGGCCTGCTTCGACGCCATCAAGGCGACATCGCCGAACAACGACGACCCGGCGCACGCCTCCCGGCCCTTCGACGCCCACCGCGACGGATTCGTCATGGGAGAGGGCTCCGCCGTGCTCGTCCTGGAGGAGCTCGAACACGCCCGTGCGCGCGGCGCGCACGTCTACTGCGAGATCGGCGGCTACGCCACCTTCGGCAACGCATACCACATGACCGGACTGACCAGTGAGGGCCTGGAGATGGCCAGGGCCATCGACACCGCGCTCGGACAGGCCCGCCTGGATGCCTCACTCATCGACTACGTCAACGCGCACGGCTCGGGCACCCGTCAGAACGACCGTCACGAAACCGCCGCGGTCAAGCGGTCCCTGGGCGCCCACGCCTACGACACGCCCATGAGTTCGATCAAGTCCATGGTGGGCCACTCGCTCGGTGCGATCGGCGCGATCGAGGTCGTCGCCTGCGTGCTGGCCCTGGCCCACCAGGTGGTCCCGCCGACGGCGAACTACGAGACCCCGGACCCCGAGTGCGACCTGGACTACGTGCCGCGCACCGCACGCCCGCGCAAGCTCGCCAACGTGCTGTCCGTGGGCAGCGGCTTCGGCGGGTTCCAGTCCGCGGTGCTCCTTACGGCCGGGAGGAAACGATGAGTGCTCAGCCGAACCGCCGCACCGCCATCACGGGGATCGGTGTGGTCGCGCCCAACGGACTGCACACGGAGACCTACTGGAAGTCCGTCCAGGAGGGCCTGTCCGTACTCGACCGGATCACCCGGGAGGGATGCGGGCACCTTCCGCTCCGCGTCGCCGGCGAGGTCCGGGGATTCGACCCCTCGGCACTCATCGAGGAGACCTTCCTCGTCCAGACCGACCGGTTCACCCACTTCGCGATGGCCGCCGCCGCCGCGGCCCTGAAGGACGCGGGACTGAGCGATGCCGCCGCCGACTCCCCGTACTCCGTCGGGGTGGTCACCGCCGCCGGCTCCGGCGGCGGTGAGTTCGGCCAGCGGGAGCTGCAGAAGCTGTGGGGACAGGGGTCCCGATTCGTCGGTCCCTACCAGTCCATCGCCTGGTTCTACGCGGCCAGCACGGGCCAGATGTCGATCCGCAGCGGCTTCAAGGGCCCCTGCGGGGTGGTCGCGAGCGACGAGGCCGGTGGCCTGGACGCCGTCGCGCACGCCGCCCGCACCGTGGGGCGGGGCACCGACGTGGTCGTGGTCGGGGCGGCCGAAGCGCCGCTGGCTCCGTACTCGATGGTCTGCCAGCTCGGATACCCCGAACTCAGCACGGTCGAGGACCCGGCGCGGGCCTATCGCCCCTTCACCTCCGCGGCCTGCGGCTTCGTGCCGGCCGAGGGTGGTGCCGTGCTGGTCGTCGAGGACCTGGACCGCGCACACCGGCGCGGTGCGGACGTCCGCGCCACCGTGGCGGGCCATGCGGCCACGTTCACCGGCGCCTCGCGCTGGGACCGCTCGCGGGAGGGACTCGCCCACGCCATCCGCGGCGCCCTCGACGAGGCCGGCTGCGCACCGGAGGAGATCGACGTGGTCTTCGCCGACGCGATGGGGGTCCCGGAGGCGGACCGCGCCGAGGCGCTCGCCCTCGCCGACGCCCTCGGCCCGCACGGCACCCGCGTACCCGTCACGGCCCCCAAGACCGGCATCGGGCGGTCCTACTGCGGGGCACCCCTGCTGGACGTCGCCGCCGCAGTGATGGCCATGGAAGAAGGGCGGATCCCGCCCACACCCAACGTCTTCGACATCTGCCACGACATCGACCTGGTGACGTCGACGGCGCGCCCGGCCGAGCTGAGCACGGCCCTGGTCCTCAGCCGTGGACTCATGGGCTCCAACGCGGCGCTGGTACTGCGCCGCGAGCCGGGACCGACCGCCCGGTGAAGCCCACCTCACCCGTACGACAAGGAGAACGCGCATGAACAGTGAAGTGACCCTCGAAGAGCTGGCCGCGCTGATGAAGAAGGCCGCCGGCGTCACCGTCGACCCGCACGATTTCGAAGCCCGGGTCGACACCCCCTTCGCCGAGTTCGGGCTGGACTCGCTCGGCCTCCTCGGCATCGTGGGCGAGCTGGAGAACCGGCACGCCCGGGCGCTGCCCACCGACGCGGAGAAGTGCAAGACCCCCCGCGACTTCCTCGACCTCGTCAACAGCACGCTCATGACAGGAGCCTGAGATGGCAGGGCACACCGAGAACGAGATCACCATCGCCGCGCCCCTCGACCTCGTCTGGGACATGACCAACGACGTCGAGAGATGGCCGCAGCTGTTCAGCGAGTACGCGGCCGCCGAGGTGCTGTCCCGGCAGGGCGACACGGTCACCTTCCGCCTGACCATGCACCCCGACGAGAACGGCAAGGTGTGGAGCTGGGTGTCGGAACGGACCACCGACCGCGACAAACTCACCGTCACGGCCCGACGGGTGGAACCCGGCCCGTTCGAGTACATGAACATCCGGTGGGAGTACGAGGAGACCCCCGACGGCACCCGGATGCACTGGACCCAGGACTTCGCCATGCGGCCCGACGCGCCGGTCGACGACGCCGGGATGACGGACATCATCAACCGCAACTCGCCCGTCCAGATGGCCCTCATCCGCGACCGCATCGAGCAGGCCGCCGGCGAGCGGCGGACCTCCCCCGTCACGCCCGCCTGAACGGCGCCGCCGCGTAAGGAGACCCCATGCACCACGCCCTGATCGTCGCCCGGATGGCCCCGCGTTCGGCTCCGGACATCGCCGAGGTCTTCGCGGCCTCCGACCGCGGCGACCTGCCCCGTCTCGTCGGGGTGACCCAGCGTTCCCTCTTCCAGTTCGGCGATGTGTACATGCACTTCATCGAGGCCGAGCAGGACCCGGGCCCCGCCATCGCGCGCGTGGCCGGGCACCCCGAGTTCCGCGACATCAGCAGCAAGCTCGAGGCGTACGTCAGCCCGTACGACCCGCAGACCTGGCGCGGTCCGAAGGACGCGATGGCACAGTGCTTCTACCACTGGGAGAGAGACACGGCCCCGGCCACCCGGTGACGCGGAGGAGAGAAGGCCGCCGCCCGTGAGGGCGGCGGCCTTCTCTCGTGCGTGCGCAAGAGCTAGGAGGAGCGGGCCAGTACCGGCAGCAGACGCAGGGCGTTCTCCCGGTTGATGCCCCTGAGCTGCTCCGGCGAGAGGAAGGGATCGCCGTCCAGGGCGGGTACCGCGACATCGGCGACGACCTGGGCGGGAGTGGGCGGCCAGTCCGTGCCGAAGAGGACACGGCTGGGATCCACCGTGGCCAGCAGAGTGGGCGTGGCGGAGTCGGACATGGGGCCCGCCGTGTCGAAGTAGAACCTGTGCAGGTAGTCACGGACCCTGCCCGGCTCGATCTGGGGGGTGAGGTGCCCGCCGAAGAGTTCCAGCCGCGTGGCCATGTACGGAAGGAAGCCTCCTCCGTGGGGAAGGACGAAGCTGAGATTCGGGTAGCGGTCCAGGGTGCCGTTCCGGATCAGGTTGATGGCCGCGCGTGTGGTGTCCATGAGGAAGTCGCACACGAAGGGCGGCATCCCCGGCAGTGCGGCGCCGCCGTCCTTTCCGGCCGGCACTTCCATGGGGTGCGTGCTGATGACGGCGGACCGGTCGTTCAGCTCCTGCAAGAGGCGGTCGTGGGTGGCGTCGCCGAGGTAGACACCGTCCATGCTCGTTCTCGTGCTCACCCCGACGGCCCCGAGCTCGTCGAGTCCGTAGCGCAGGCTCCACTGCGAGAGTTCCAGGTCGTCCAGGAACACGGGAGTGAAGAAGGCGAAGCGCGCGGGATGGGCCTCGACGACATCGGCCGCCGCCCGCAGGGCGATCCGCGCGCTCTCCTGTCGCTCCGCGCGCTCGCGGAACCGTCCGAGCATCGCGACGGTCATGACGGCGGTGCTGATGCCCGTCTTGTCCATGACCTCCAGGGCCGCGTCCAGGTCCCAGCGTGTCCACCAGGGCAGCCTCTCGCGGTTGACGACGCCGCGTTCTTCCGCCCAGTCCAGCCAGGCCGGCGCGGTGAAATGGTGGTGGACGTCCACTCGGCCCGCGACGGGGCCGTCTTCGAATGTCATCGGCATGTCCTCGGCGTGGTCGTTTCGGTGGGTGTTCAGCCGCGGCAGAGCACGGTCTGCAGCACGTCCGTCAGCACACGATCGGCGGACGGCAGGTGGGTGGGCGCGCGCCACGCGACGAAACCGTCCGGGCGTACGAGGACGGCACCGTCGGCGGCGGTGCCGTGCAGCGCCGCCCAGTCGGCATCCGCCTCGGGAACAAGGTCGTGATCAGGGCCGTCTCCCACGAGATACACCTTGACCGGAACGCCCAGCTTCTCGCCGGCCCGCTCCGCCGCGCGGCGCCACTCGTGGCCTTCGGCCCCGGCGAGCACGACGAAGGAACGCTCGTACAGATCGAGAGTGGAGATCCTGGCGCCTGCTCTCCGTACCCACATGTGGGGTGCGCGGCTCCCCGGCTCTCCGTCGATCCGGAAGGTCTCCGGGACGACCGGCCGCCGGGGGAGGCGCCCACCACGGCGTCCGAGGCGTACCGGTAGCAGAGCGCGACCGTCATGAGGTCCGCCGCGTCGTTGTTGCGTCCCGCTGCCGGGCCCAACGCGGGATGCTGCTCCTCGGCGGCCTGCTGGGAGGCCCGTTCGCTCGTCGTGACAGCGACGGGCCGTCGCTCACGCTCGTAGGTGCCGAGCAGCGGCAGGCCGGCCCAGCCGCGCAGTACCGCGGCGAGCTTCCAGGCGAGGTTGTGGGCGTCCTGGATCCCGGTGTTGGAGCCGAACGCCCCGTTGGGCGGCATTTCATGCGCCGCGTCACCGGCCAGAAAGACCCGGCCCTGCCCGTAGCTGTCAGCGACCCGCCTCGAAGCGTGCCAAGGCGCCTTTCCTGTGATTTCGACATCAAGGTCCGGAACACCGACGGCCGCGCGAATATGCGCCGCGCAGCGCTCGTCCCCGAAGTCCTCCAGGGATTCGCCCTGATCAGCGGACCAGGGAATGTGGATGACCCACCGTTCCTCGTTGTCCACGGGCAGCAAGGCGCCTTCCCCCTGCGGATCGGTGGTGTAGCAGACGATGAAGCGCTTCGGTCCGACGTATTCCTTGAGGGCCTTGCTCCGGAACGTGACACTGACGTTGTGGAACAGGGCACCGGGTCCGGACTGGCCGATTCCCAGACGTTTGCGAACGGGGCTTCTCGGGCCATCGGCGGCCACCAGGAAATCGGCTTTCACCGTATAGGTCTCACCGGTGTCCCGGCGCATGACCTGCGCCTGGACTCCCTCTTCGTCCTGCGTGAAGGAAAGCAGTTCCGTACCAAAGCGGATGTCTCCGCCCTGGCGGGCGCGGTTCAGCAGGACCGGCTCCAGATCGTTCTGGCTGCACAGGCACCAGTTCGAGGAGCTGACCCGAGAGACGTCCATGCCTGCGGCGATGTCCTGAACGATCCAGCGGCGCTGGTTCCCGACGAGGGTGTCCACCTGGAGTACGCCGTCGTTTCCGGCGAGAGCGAAGGCGGCCTCTCGCACGCTCTGCTCGAGTCCGGCGGTCCGGAAGACCTCCATGGTGCGCACGTTGTTCCCGCGGCCACGTGGGTGCGTCGATGTCTCGGCATGCCGCTCCACGAGCATGTGCTCGATTCCGAGACGTCCCAGGAACACGGAGGTGGAAAGCCCCACCAGGGATCCGCCTACGATGAGAACTGGTACAGATTCCACTCCGCGTCCGCTCACTGGTTTCCTCGTCATCCGGCGACTGCCCAGTCCGGGAACGGTGGACTGGCCCGTCCATGATGTTTACCAAGCGGGACTTGCGTGCGCGATCCGGGGCGCCCTGGGGTACGCCGGCCGGGTAACCGGAGCAATTCCACACGTGCTGCGGCGTTCGAACTCATATGGCCCAGCAGCGTTTGCGGCACAGTGCCGGCCGGGAAATCGTGTGACCGACCGACGGAACTCTCGACCCCCGGGATCAGCCATGACGCAAGCGTTCGCATCCGAGGAAATGTCGTCCGAGGAGGCCGCTGCCGCGGCCTCGGCCTGCAGTCGGGAGTTTCGCGCCAACCCGCATCCCGTGTACGCCACGCTCAGGGCGACAGCGCCCGTATGCCCGCTGAAGCCCCCTCACGGGGTCGACACGTATCTCATCACCCGGTACGACGACGCCCGTGCCGCGTTGGCCGATCCTCGGCTGAGCAAGGACATGTACGGCGCCATCGACGCCTATCACCGGATCTTCGGCGACTCGTCGATCGCCCTGGACGACAACATGCTCTTCTCGGACCCTCCGAAGCACACCAGGCTCCGCAGGATCGTCGGCACCACCTTCACCCCCAAGAGGGTGGAGTCGCTGCGTCCGAAGGTCCAGAAGATCGCTGACGAACTGCTGGACCGCTGCCCGGCGTCGGAACCCGTGAACCTCCTGAAGGAATTCTGCTTCCCGCTGCCGCTGCACGTGATCTGTGAGCTCCTCGGCGTCCCGGAGAACGAGCGCAGGCAGGCCCAGGAATGGTCCGCCACCGTCGCTCAGACCGGCTTCGGGCCGGAGGCGCGCAAGGCGCTGGAAATCGCCGAGGGAAACCTGCGCGACTACCTCGTGGACCTGATCGCGCGGAAGCGGAAGGAGCCGGACGGAGCTCTGCTCAGCGCACTCGTCACGGCGCAGGACGAGGACGGCGCGCTCACCGACCACGAACTCGTCTCCACCGCGTGGGTGCTGCTTTTCGCGGGCCACAAGTCGACCGCGTACCAGGTCGGCAACGCCGTCTACCACCTGCTCAGCCAGCCGGAGCAGAAGCGCCTGGCATTCCGGGACCCGGGGGCGACGGCCGCAGCCGTCGAGGAGATCTTCCGGTTCGAGACCTCCGTGGAGAACTCGACGTTCCGCTACGCGACGGAAGACATCAAGATGCGCGACACACTCATCCCCAAGGGTGCGCTCGTGCAGATTTCCCTCACGGCGGCCAACCGGGACCCGGAGATGTTCCCCGACCCGGACCGCATGGACGTCGAGCGCCCGAACGTCCATGCGACGCACCTCGCATTCGGCCTCGGCCCGCACTACTGCATCGGCGCGCCTCTGGCACGTCTGGAGATGCAGATCGCCCTCACCACGCTCTTCGGGCGCCACCCCGGCATGGCCCTGATCGGGGAGCCGGAGAACGTGCGCTGGCTGACCGTGCCGTTTCCCGCCTTCCGCGGGCTCGCGGAACTCCCCGTCGTTCTCGACCCGTCGTGAGGGGGGAGGCACCGGCGCGGGTGCGAGTGGTTCGCCTGCTGCGCGTCCGGGAGGGAAGGGAAGCGGATTTCGTGGCCGCCTACCAAGGCGTGCACGACGGCGCCATGCGGTTTCCCGGACATCTGCGCGAACAGCTCTGCCGCTCCGTCGACGATCCCGGTCGATGGCTGCTCACCAGTGAGTGGGAAAGCCTCGAAGCCATCAAACGGTGGCGCACCGACCCTGAACACACGACTCTGGTCGGGCCGATGAACGCCTGTCTGCACGACGACCGGTGGACCGGGGTCTTCGAGATCATGCCCGAGGGCACTGGTGACCGAAGGCCGAGACAGGGCTGACCATCATGTGACCGGCCGGTAAGGTCGAGTTCGTGCCGAAGCCGCTCAGTCTCTCCTTCGATCCGATCGCGCGCGCCGACGAACGCTGGAAGCAGCGATGGGGAAACGTGCCGTCCATGGCCGCGATCACCTCGATCATGCGAGCCCAGCAGATCCTCCTCGCCGAGGTCGACGCGGTGGTCAAGCCGTACGGGCTGACGTTCGCGCGGTATGAGGCGCTGGTGCTGCTCACCTTCTCCAAGTCCGGCGAGCTGCCGATGTCCAAGATTGGCGAGCGGCTCATGGTGCATCCCACGTCCGTGACGAACACCGTGGACCGGCTCGTGAAGTCGGGTCTCGTCGCCAAGCGGCCCAACCCCAACGACGGGCGCGGCACCCTCGCCAGCATCACCGACAAGGGCCGCGAGGTGGTCGAGGCGGCCACCCGCGACCTGATGGCGATGGACTTCGGGCTCGGGGTGTACGACGCGGAGGAGTGCGCCGAGATCTTCGCGATGCTGCGGCCGCTGCGGATCGCCGCGGGGGACTTCCAGGAGGGGTGACCCGGGCCAAGATCTCCCGGAACGGGTCGTTACGCTCGACGGCATGAAAAAGAGCGTGCTGACCCGCTATCGCGTGATGGCCTATGTCACCGGCGTGCTGCTGGTCCTGCTGACCTTCGGCATGATCGGCAAGTACGTGCTCGACCTGAACGGCGCGGCCGACTTCACGCGCGTCGTCAGCATCGCGCACGGCTGGCTGTACGTCGTGTACCTGATCTTCGCCTTCGACCTGGGCTCCAAGGCGAAGTGGCCGGTGGGCAAGCAGCTGTGGGTGCTGCTCGCCGGGACCATTCCGACGGCCGCGTTCTTCGTGGAGCGCAAGATCAGCCACGAACTCAAGGCCAGGGTTGCGGAGGACTCGCCCGCGACCGCCAAGGCGTAACGGCACCGCCGTACGGACGAACGTACGGCGGTCTGCCATCGACATTTACTTGGACGTCCTAGTAAATTCGAAGGTATGGACGCTGACGCCATAGAGGAAGGCCGCCGTCGCTGGCAGGCCCGCTACGACGCCGCGCGCAGGCGCGACGCAGACTTCACCACGCTCTCCGGTGACCCCGTGGAGCCGGTGTACGGGCCCCGGCCCGGCGACAGGTACGAGGGCTTCGAGCGGATCGGCTGGCCCGGGGAGTACCCCTTCACCCGCGGCCTGTACGCGACCGGCTACCGAGGGCGTACATGGACCATCCGGCAGTTCGCCGGGTTCGGCAACGCCGAGCAGACCAACGAGCGCTACAAGATGATCCTCCGCAACGGCGGGGGCGGGCTCTCGGTCGCCTTCGACATGCCGACGCTCATGGGCCGCGACTCCGACGACCCGCGGTCGCTGGGCGAGGTCGGGCACTGCGGAGTCGCGATCGACTCGGCGGCCGACATGGAGGTCCTGTTCAAGGACATCCCGCTGGGTGACGTGACGACGTCCATGACCATCAGCGGACCGGCCGTGCCCGTCTTCTGCATGTACCTGGTCGCCGCCGAACGCCAGGGCGTCGACCCGTCCGTCCTGAACGGCACGCTCCAGACGGACATCTTCAAGGAGTACATTGCCCAGAAGGAGTGGCTCTTCCAGCCGGAGCCGCATCTGCGGCTCATCGGCGACCTCATGGAGCACTGCGCGGCCGGCATCCCCGCGTACAAGCCGCTGTCCGTCTCCGGCTACCACATCCGCGAGGCCGGGTCGACGGCCGCCCAGGAGCTGGCGTACACCCTGGCGGACGGATTCGGGTACGTGGAGCTGGGCCTGTCGCGCGGGCTGGACGTCGACGTCTTCGCCCCCGGCCTGTCCTTCTTCTTCGACGCGCACGTCGACTTCTTCGAGGAGATCGCGAAGTTCCGGGCGGCCCGGCGGATCTGGGCCCGCTGGATGCGGGACGTGTACGGCGCGACGTCGGAGAAGGCGCAGTGGCTGCGCTTCCACACCCAGACGGCGGGCGTCTCCCTCACGGCACAGCAGCCGTACAACAACGTCGTACGGACGGCCGTGGAGGCGCTGGCCGCCGTGCTCGGCGGGACCAACTCGCTGCACACCAACGCCCTCGACGAGACCCTCGCCCTGCCGAGCGAGCAGGCGGCGGAGATCGCGCTGCGCACCCAGCAGGTGCTCATGGAGGAGACCGGCGTCGCCAACGTGGCCGACCCGCTGGGCGGTTCCTGGTACGTCGAGCAGCTGACGGACCGGATCGAGGCCGACGCCGAGAAGATCTTCGAGCAGATAAGGGAGCGGGGGCTGCGGGCGCACCCCGACGGGCAGCACCCGATCGGGCCGATCACCTCCGGGATCCTGCGGGGCATCGAGGACGGCTGGTTCACCGGGGAGATCGCGGAGTCGGCGTTCCGGTACCAGCAGGCGCTGGAGAAGGGCGACAAGAAGGTCGTCGGGGTGAACGTCCACACCGGGTCGGTGACCGGGGATCTGGAGATCCTGCGGGTCAGCCACGAGGTGGAGCGCGAGCAGGTCCGGGTGCTCGCGGAGCGGAAGGCCGGGCGTGACGACGCGCGTGTCCGTACGGCGCTCGACGGCATGATCGCCGCGGCGCGGTCGGACGCGAACATGATCGAGCCCATGCTGGAGGCGGTACGGGCCGAGGCGACGCTCGGCGAGATCTGCGGAGCGCTGCGGGACGAGTGGGGGGTGTACACCGAGCCTGCGGGCTTCTGAGTGCCTCTTTCGTCCGTCGGCGGGGTTCAGTCCCTGCATCCTCAGCTCCATCGGAGCGGGCGGCTCCTCGGGCGACTCGGACGGGGTCAGGGCCGGTGTCCCGGTCGTCCGTGTCGAGGGACGCCTCGCACCAGGTCGTCGACGAGACGTCGGCCGGCGGTTCGTCGTCGGACACCTCCAGGTCGCGCAGGGCCGCGGCCGCCTGGGCGAGGGCGGTCCGCCGAGCGCGACCAGACGCCGCGACGGGGCCGCCTCGAAGACGTCCCGGATGTCCCCGCCGTCTGCGTCAGGCCCTGCGCAGTTGGTGGGCGGCACCGGCCGGGCAGAGCAGGGCGCCCGCGGCCGGCAGCCAGGTGATCACCGGCGACCTCCCGGACCCCGGCCGGTCCAGCGCCTGCCAGCAGAGCCGTCCCGTCGTCCCGGACAGCGCGAGGGCGACGGCGTACGCGGCCCCAGTGGGCCAGGCATCGGCACCGCCGCCCGGGAGGCGAGAGGGCCGCATTCGGGACCGGTCGCCGGTCCTCCAACCCGGCCGGTTCCCCGGTGGGTTCAGCCGCCACGCGCACCCCGTCCGCAGACCCTCGTGCGGCACCGTACCCATCAGCGCACGATTCGCGAACGACTGGAGGACCTCCGTGGAGCCCATCACGGCAGGACCGCTCGTGGCTCTCGCCTCAGGAACGGCCGGTGCGGCCGGCGAACGGATCTGGGCGTCCCCGCGCGACCCGGTCACCCGAAAAGGGGGGCCCGTTCCGGCGAGGGAGAGCCGGTCGTGCCCGCCGAGCCCCCGCGCACCGAGGAACGGGCCGGGCAGCTCGCCGCGCTGTTCGACGAACGCGCCCGGCAGGATCCCGACTTCGCCGCCGCGCTGGAGATCTGGCGGCGGCGGGCGGACGCGGAGGCCGCATCGCGGTCCGGGGACGTTCACAACGAGATCTCCGGCGGCACGCAGGGCACGGTGATCCAGGGCCGGGACATCCACGGCAACATCACCTTCGGTGGCGGTGCCTCCTGAGCGGGCCGCGCGCCGGCGCGGCGGGCGGGCACGGCTCAGCCAGCGGCCGTGTGCGCGGCTTCTCCCGCCAGTCCCCGCAGCAGCACGAGCGTGAAGCCGCGTACCCACTCCTCGTTCACCGGCTCCCCGCTCACCAGCGTGCGGTGGACCACCGCTCCCGCCACCATGTCGAAGATCAGGTCCGCTGTGCGGGAGGCTGTCGCGGGGTCCGGTTCGGGTAGGAGTTCGCCTCGTACCTGGGCTCGGGATCTGCCCTCCAGGACCAGGCGCTTCTGGCGGTCGACCACCGACTCGCGGATGCGTTCGCGCAGGGCGTCGTCGCGGGTGGCCTCCGCGACCACTGCCATCAGGCCGCTTTTCGCCTCCGGGCGGTCCAGGATCGTGGCGAACCGGAGGACGACGCCCTCGATGTCCGCGGCCAGTGAGCCGCTGTCCGGGAGTTCCAGCTCGTCGAAGAGCTCCGCGACCGCGTCGACGACCAGCTCGTTCTTGCCGGCCCAACGGCGGTACAGCGTCGTCTTCGCAACCCCGGCGCGTGTCGCGACGTCTCCCAGGGTGAGCTTGGACCAGCCCAGTTCCACGAGAGCCTCACGTGTCGCCGCCAGGATCGCGGCGTCCGCCGTGGCGCTGCGCGGGCGCCCGGTGCGGCTTGCTGGGCTGCGGCTCTGCATGTGCTGACCATAAACCGGCGGTTCCTGTGGGGCCGTGAGGGAGATCACCGGGGGGTGGTGTTCCGGCGGTTCGGCGTGGCATTACGCTACGTCTCGTAGCGAAAGCCCGTGAGGGACGTACACGGGCTTCGGCGACATGGCGTCGGGTGGGGACCCGGCGCCGAGGGGTACCCGACCGGACCGGCTTTCACGTCGTTTTTCACACGCGCGCGCAGTACGGGGGAGGATAGGCGCATGCAGCCACGGAACATGTCCATGAGCGGAGTCGTCGACCTCGCCGCGGTGAAGGCGGCCCAGGAGGCCAAGGCGAAGGCGGAGCAGGCGCGTGCGCAAGCCGCCCGGGAGGGCGGCGCGGGGGCGATCTCCCCGGCCGATCTCGTCATCGACGTCGACGAGGCGGGGTTCGAGAGGGACGTCCTCCAGCGGTCCGCCGAGGTGCCCGTCGTCATCGACTTCTGGGCCGAGTGGTGTCAGCCCTGCAAGCAGCTGAGCCCGGTCCTGGAGCGGCTGGCCGTCGAGTACAACGGCCGCTTCCTGCTCGCCAAGATCGACGTCGACGCCAACCAGATGCTGATGCAGCAGTTCGGCATCCAGGGGATCCCCGCCGTGTTCGCGGTCGTCGCGGGGCAGGCACTGCCGCTCTTCCAGGGGGCCGCGGGCGAGGCGCAGATCCGGCAGACCCTGGACCAGCTGGTGCAGGTCGCCGAGCAGCGCTTCGGCCTGACCGGCCTCACCGTCGACTCCGAAGCCGAGCCGGGCGGCGCCCAGGCGGCCCCCGAGCGGCCGGCCGGTCCGTACGACGCGCTCCTGGAGGCCGCCGTACAGGCGCTGGACTCGGGTGACCTGAGCGGTGCCGTCCAGGCCTACAAGAACGTGCTGAGCGAGGACCCGGGCAACGAGGAGGCCAAACTGGGCCTCGCCCAGGCGGAGTTGCTCCAGCGGGTGCAGGGCGTCGACCCGCAGCAGGTGCGCAGGGACGCGGCGGAGAAGCCGGCCGACGTGCAGGCGCAGATCGCCGCCGCCGACCTGGATCTCGTGGGCGGCCATGTGGAGGACGCCTTCGGCCGGCTCATCGAGACCGTGGGGCGTACGGTGGGTGACGACCGGGACACCGTACGGATGCGGCTGCTGGAGCTGTTCGAGGTGGTCGGACCCGAGGATCCGCGCGTGATCGCGGCCCGCAGGGCCCTGGCCCGAGCCCTGTTCTGACCAGTCGCTAAACGCGCGGGCCTGTGGCGCCCACGTGAAGAATTCGCCGACAGAGCGTCACCGCGGCCGCGTTTTACCAAAACTTGGTAATCGCGGCCGCTGTTACTGCGAGTAAGTCGCGGACGTTGATCTGTCGGTTTCTGTCCAGTGATCAACAGCTTTGTTCCGCCGTCCGGCACCACCCTGTGTCGTCGTCCGAGTCCGGGGGGTCGTTGTTCGGTTATCCGGCCGTTACTAGTCAGTAACGATCCCCCTTGTGCGGGCGGCGAGAATGCACCACGATCGGCCACGCTCGGTCCATTCCCGTACCCCGGCAGCCGGTTGGGTCGCGGGACGTCCTGGGTCCCCACCGAGCAGAGCCGGCGGCAGTGGCGCCGGCTCTTGGACAGGGGGGTCTTCGCCCACTCGGCGAAGCCTGTCCAGCAGGGTTGTGCGTGATGCGTGTCAGGCGCGACCAGTGGTTGTCGCTCGGGGGTGATCGCCGGTGATTCGGGCGCGAGTTGCGCCGCCGAGTGCAGGCGCTCTCCTTCCCGAGGACGTAGCACTTCTCCCATCCCTGCCCGGCTGAGCCGCGTTTCGGGGCGAGCCAGGACAGGAGATGTACGTCCGAGAAGGAGGAAATATGGAGTCCCAGGTGCGTGGCGGGACCAGATGGAAGCGGTTCGCTGTGGTGATGGTGCCCAGCGTCGCCGCCGCGGCATGTGTGGGTGTAGGACTCGCGCAGGGGGCGCTGGCCGCATCGTTCAGCGTGTCCGGTCAGCAGTTCAAGGTGTCGGCCGATCACCTCAAAGGTACGGGCTTCGCCCAGTACGGCGGGATCGACACCGTCTACGAGACGGTGAAGGGCGAGAAGCAGAAGAAGGTCCCGGTCGCGATCTCGTCGTTCAAGAGCGCGAAGATCACCAACATGTGCCAGTCGGTCAAGACGCCGATCCCTGGCATAGGTGACATCTATCTCCGTCTCGAGGCGGGGAAGAGCAAGCCGGTCACGGCGAAGAACCTCTACATCGACGTCGCCCAGCTCGACGCCAACGCGACGTTCGAGAACATCGACATCGGCGTCGCGGTCCGGGACCAGAACAAAGGCCCCGATGTGAAGCCGGGTGACAGCGTGCTGCCGGGTGGCTTCGCCCAGCAGGCCGATACGGCAACGCTCACCAGGGTCGAGCAGACCGCGTGGGCGACCACGGCCGGCACGTTCACGCTCAACGGCCTGTCGATGAGGCTCGGCACCGACGAGAAGATGGAGTGCTTCTGACGGCCTCCGTGTCACGGGCACCACAGGGGCGGTCGAGCTGTCCCTGAGGGGCGGGGAAGCCGCGGTTTCCCCGCCCCGCGGGCCCGGCCCGGCCGTCCGCCGGGCACCTTCACAGACTCACAACTTCCGGCTACTGAACGCCTACTTCCGAGCCGGTACGTACCTCCACCGGACCGAGGGAGCTGTTTTCCATGAGTGCCGAGACTCCGGTCCAGAGCGCCGGGACCTTCACCCGGCTGCGTCGGCGATTCCGTGACTGGCGGGGCAGCCGGCCGTTCTGGGCAGGGCTGTTCACCATCCTCGGCGGGGTGCCGATCGCCTACTTCCCCTACGCCACCCTCAAGTTGGGCACCATGTCGCTCACCATGGCGACCACCGCGGGGCCGGCTCCTCATCATCGGGGTCCTGCTGATCACGCTGGGCCTGACCATGTGGTTCCAGCAGGCGACGCGGGTCTTCGCCGGTGTCGCGGCGATCATCCTGGCGCTGGTGTCGCTGGTGGTCTCCAACATCGGAGGCTTCCTCATCGGCTTCCTGTTCGCGCTGTTCGGTGGTGCGCTCGCGGTCTCCTGGGCGCCCGGCAAGGCGGAGGGCGCCGAGGGGGACGGCACAAGTCCGGTCGCGGACCGGCCGGAGAGGACGCCGTGGAACCCGCGCCCCAGGGCGCCGACGACGAGCCGGGCCTGCCGCACACCCCGTACGAGACCGGCGACGGCGGTCCGGAGGACGGCGTCCGGTCCGAGGCCCGCAACGGGGGGCACCGTGTCGGCTGACGCCCGCGACCAGTTTCCCGGGACCCAGGACCGGCCGAGAACGGGGCCTCGTCACGCGGCCCCCAAGAAACCGCTGTTCACCCGGTTCCAGATGCCGGCCGGCAAGGCGATAGCCATGGCGGCGATGCCCACCGCGGTCCTCATGGGCATGGGATTCACCCCGACGCTCGCCCTCGCCGACGACCAGCCCTCGACGTCCAACAGCCTGAAGGCCGACGAGTACAAGGACTGCGTAGCGGCGCTGGAGGCCGCCAAGGACAAAGGCGGCGCCTCCCCGTCGCCCTCGGCGAGCGGCAGCGAGGACGACGGCAAGAAGGACGAGAACACGTCCGAGCCGACACCCTCGGCGCCCGCGGGCGGCTCGGACGCGGACAAGGACCCGGCGGATTCGTCCGGTTCGTCGGATTCAGGTTCCGGCGACACGGGCGACAAGGCCGAGCCCACGCCGACCCCGTCGCCCTCGTCGGGCACGTCGGGCGAGGACGACGCGGCAACGCCGAGCCCGTCGCCGTCCCGGAGCGGCGGCAACGTGCTGGAGGACATCGGCGACGCGATCAGCGGCATCTTCACGGGCGGCAAGTCCACCGCGAGCCCGAGCCCCACGCCGTCCGCGTCCGCCTCGCCGTCCGGGGACGCGGCCGGGTCGGACGACACGAGCAAGGACGCCCCGTCCGACACCGTCAAGGAGACCACCGACAAGGTCACCGACACGGCGAAGGGCACCGTGAAGGACGCGGCCGGCGCGGCGTCGAAGGCGGCGGAGGACACCACCGAGGCCGCCGGGAAGGCCGCCGAGCAGGCGGCCGAGGACGCGGCCGGGAAGGCCACCGCCTCCCCCAGCCCGTCCGCGAGCCCCTCCGTGGACCCCGCGGACTGCCCGGCCGCCACGGACGCCGAGGGCGGCGTCGACAACCAGATCCTCGTGCCCGACGACCCCTGGTACCTGGAGGCCAGCTCGCTGACCCTGAAGGGTGCCGACTACCAGGGCATCGTGCAGGTGAGGACGGCGAGCGGCGCCACGAAGAAGGTCCTGAAGTACGTCATCAACGACGGCACCGACATCGGGGACCTGCACCAGCTCGTCAAGGACAAGCAGTCCGGCAAGACCCACCACGTCCAGGCGGCGAAGGGCTCGACGTCCACGATCACCGACGGCAAGACGGTGATGTACACGGAGAAGATCTCGGGCAACCTGCTCGGGCTGATCCCGGTCACGTTCGACCCGGAGCACCCGCCGCCCCTGAACATCCCGTTCATCTACTTCACCAAGGTGAAGGTCACCCAGGCCGGCCAGTTCGGCGGCACGCTGACCGTGCCGGGGCTGCACCAATACATCACGGACTGATCCCCTCCCGGGAGCCGCGAAAGCTGTGCCCCGCCGGGCCTCTCGGCCTGGCGGGGCACAGCTCTGTGACGGGCGGCTACAGCCGTCGGAGCGCGTCCGCGGCGGCTTGCCTGGCCTTCTGGTCCTGGTCGCGGTGTCACGGGCGCTCGCCGCGTCCGTCTCGGCCGCGGTGGCTGGCGGCGTCCTTCTCCGCGTCGCCGGCCTCACGGTCCGCGGCGGCTTCGGACTCCGCCTCTCTCGCGGCCATCCCGGCGTAGAGGGCGTCCGTACCGGCCTGCTGGTCGTTCTTCTGGGCGTTCGCGTCGGCCTTCTTCGCCGCTTCCGCGGCTGCGGCGGCCTCGGCCGCGCAGGCACGCGCGGCAGCCACCGAGGCCGCCGCCTTCGCCGCGTCGTCGGCCGCCGCGGCGGCGGCCTCGGCGGCCGGCTTGGCGTCGCCCTTCGCCTTGTCGGCGAGGGCCTTGGCCGCCTCGTCGGCCTTGGTCTTGGCCGCGGCGGCCTGGCGTTCCGCGATCGGCCTGGACGTCTGCCCCACGAGGACCGCGAACGCGGCCGAGACATCGGTGTCCTTGTACGGAGTGCCCCTGGCGATGGCCTGGTTGGCGGGCTTGATCGCCTCGGCGGCCGAGTCGCGGGCGGCGGTGGCCGCCTCACCCGCCGCGAAGGCGTGACCGGCCGCGGTGGCGGCCCACGAGGCCGTCTTGGCGGCTTCGGCCTTCGCGGCCGTGGCCTCCTTGCGTGCCGTGACCGCCGCGGCGGCGGCCTTCTTGCCCTCGGCCTCGGCGTCGTCGGCGTTCTTCTCCGCCGCCGCGGCGGCGTCGATCGCCTCGGCTGCGGCGGCATGTGCCTCGGCGGCCGCGGCGCGCGTCGTCTCGTACGCGGACCACGCGTTGTCGGCCGCGGCGCGCGAGCGGGATGCCGCGGCGTCTGCCCTGGTCGCCGCGGCATGGGCGGCAACGGCGGCTTCGAGGCCGCCACAGCCGTGGTGGGTCGTCGACGGGTGACACTCGTCGAGAGAGATGTGTGCGCTGGTCAGGCGCCCCCGCACTCTCTCCCCGAGAGCGTCACAAGATTTTTCACAGACGGTCGATGTTCGGTAGAGGAATGCCCGGTGGTGAACGCGACTGAGGGCGCCCCCTGTCACAGGGGACGCCCTCAGCCGCGTGCCGAGGCCTTCGCGGGTCAGTCCTTGGTGCCGCCCAGGTGGTGGACGCGCACCATGTTGGTGGTGCCGGGAACGCCGGGGGGCGAGCCGGCCGTGATGACCACGATGTCGCCCTGGTTGAAGCGGTTCAGCTTCACCATCTCCTGGTCCACCAGGTCGACCATCTCGTCGGTGCTGTTCACGAACGGCACGACGTGCGGCTCCACGCCCCAGCTGAGCGCGAGCTGGTTGCGGGTGGACTCGTCCGTGGTGAACGCGATGATCGGCTGGACGGCGCGGTAGCGGCACAGCCGGCGGGCGGTGTCGCCGGACTGGGTGAAGGCCACCAGGCCCCGGCCGCCGAGGAAGTCGGCGATCTCACAGGCGGCCCGGGCCACCGAACCGCCTTGCGTGCGCGGCTTCTTGCCCGGGACGAGCGGCTGGAGTCCCTTGGACATGAGCTCCTGCTCGGCCGCGGTGACGATCTTCGACATCGTCTTGACGGTCTCGATCGGGTACGCGCCCACGCTCGACTCGGCGGACAGCATGACCGCGTCGGCGCCGTCCAGGATCGCGTTGGCCACGTCGGAGGCCTCGGCGCGGGTCGGACGGGAGTTGGTGATCATCGACTCCATCATCTGGGTCGCCACGATCACCGGCTTGGCGTTGCGCCGGCACAGCTCGATCAGGCGCTTCTGCACCATGGGGACCTTCTCGAGCGGGTACTCGACGGCGAGGTCACCGCGGGCGACCATCACGCCGTCGAACGCCATCACGACGTCCTCCATGTTCTGCACCGCCTGCGGCTTCTCCACCTTGGCGATGACCGGGACACGGCGGCCCTCCTCGTCCATGACGCGGTGCACGTCCTGGACGTCCTTGGCGTCACGGACGAAGGACAGCGCGACCAGGTCGCAGCCCATGCGGAGGGCGAACCGGAGGTCCTCGATGTCCTTCTCGCTCAGCGCGGGCACGTTGACGGCCGCGCCGGGCAGGTTGATGCCCTTGTGGTCGGAGATGACGCCGCCCTCGATGACGATCGTCTTCACGCGGTGGCCCTCGACCTCGGTGACCTTCAACTCGACGTTGCCGTCGTTGATGAGGATCTGGTCGCCCTTGGTCACGTCGCCGGGCAGGCCCTTGTAGGTCGTCCCGCAGATCGTCTTGTCGCCCGGGACGTCCTCGGTGGTGATGGTGAACTCGTCACCGCGGACCAGCTCCACGGGACCCTCGGCGAAGGTCTCCAGACGGATCTTGGGGCCCTGGAGGTCGGCCAGGACCCCGATGGCCCGGCCGGTCTCCTTGGCGGCGGCACGGACCCGGTCGTACCGGCCCTGGTGCTCGGCGTGCGTGCCGTGGCTGAAGTTGAAGCGGGCCACGTTCATGCCGGCCTCGATCAGCGAGACAAGCTGCTCGTGGGAGTCGACCGCGGGGCCGAGAGTACAGACGATTTTCGAACGGCGCATGGGGGCGATCCTATCGGTTTGTTTCACAACGGAATATTCCGTCTGGCGGAAAATACAAAAGGGCGGGATGCCGCTCAGGTGTGATTCCCCGAAGCAATTACCAGCGCGTAGGTCTGTGTCGCGATCTCCAATTCCTCGTCAGTAGGCACCACCGCCACCGCGACCCGGGCGCCCTCGGGCGAGATCAGCCGCGCCTCGTCGCCGCGTACGGCGTTGCGCTCGCCGTCCACCGCCAGGCCCAGCTCCTCCAGGCCCGCCAGGGCGGCCTCCCGCACGGGCGCCGCGTTCTCGCCGACGCCGGCGGTGAAGGCCACCGCGTCCACCCGTCCGAGTACGGCGTAATAGGCGCCGATGTACTTCTTCAGGCGGTGAATGTAGATGTCGAACGCCAGCTCCGCCCGCTCGTCGCCCTCGTCGACGCGGCGGCGGATCTCCCTCATGTCGTTGTCGCCGCACAGTCCGATCAGACCGCTCTTCTTGTTGAGAAGAGTGTCGATCTCGTCGGCGGACATTCCACCAACACGCATCAAATGGAAGATGACGGCCGGGTCCATGTCTCCCGAGCGCGTACCCATCACGAGCCCCTCCAAAGGCGTCAGTCCCATGGAGGTGTCCACGCAACGACCGCCCCGCACGGCCGAGGCGGACGCCCCGTTGCCCAGGTGCAGCACGATCACGTTCGTCTCGGCGGGGTCCTTGCCGAGCAGCTCGGCGGTGGCCCGGGAGACGTAGGCGTGGGAGGTGCCGTGGAAGCCGTAGCGGCGGATGCGGTGCTTGTCGGCCGTCTCGACGTCGATCGCGTAGCGGGCGGCCGACTCCGGCATCGTCGTGTGGAAGGCGGTGTCGAAGACGGCGACCTGCGGCAGGTCCGGGCGCAGGGACTGCGCCGTGCGGATCCCGGTGAGGTTGGCCGGGTTGTGCAGCGGGGCCACCGGGATGAGCCGTTCGATCTCGGCGAGGACGGCGTCGTCGATCACGGTCGGCTCGGTGAAGGACTTGCCCCCGTGCACCACCCGGTGCCCGATCGCGGCCAGTTCGGGCGAGTCCAGGCCGAGCCCGTCCTTGGCGAGCTCCTCGGCGACGGCCTTCAGGGCGGCGTCGTGGTCGGCGATCGCCCCGCCGCGCTCCCGGCTCTCGCCGCCGGCCGGGGTGTGCTTCAGCCGGGAGGTCTGCTCGCCGATGCGCTCGACGAGACCCACCGCCAGCCGGCTGTCGTCGCGCATGTCGAGCAGCTGGTACTTCACTGACGACGAGCCGGAGTTGAGGACGAGGACACGGGTGGGGCTCACTGGGCGGTTGCCTTCTCGCTCGGGGACGGGGCGGGGGACTGGGCCTGGATGGCCGTGATGGCGACCGTGTTGACGATGTCCTGGACCAGGGCGCCCCGGGACAGGTCGTTGACCGGCTTGCGCAGGCCCTGGAGTACCGGGCCGACGGCGATCGCGCCGGCCGAGCGCTGCACGGCCTTGTAGGTGTTGTTGCCGGTGTTCAGGTCGGGGAAGATCAGCACGCTCGCCTGCCCCGCGACCTCGGAGCCGGGCAGCTTGGTCGCCGCGACCGACGGCTCCACGGCGGCGTCGTACTGGATCGGGCCCTCGATCTTCAGGTCGGGCCGGCGCGCGCGGACGATCTCGGTGGCCTCGCGGACCTTGTCGACGTCGGCGCCGGAGCCGGACGTACCGGTGGAGTACGACAACATGGCGATCCGCGGCTCCACGCCGAACTGCCCGGCCGTGCTCGCCGACTGGATGGCGATGTCGGCGAGCTGCTCGGCGTTCGGGTCGGGGTTGACCGCGCAGTCGCCGTAGACGAGGACCTTGTCGGCCAGGCACATGAAGAACACCGACGAGACGATGTCGGCGTCCGGCTTGGTCTTGATGATCTCGAAGGCCGGACGGATGGTCGCGGCCGTGGAGTGCACCGAGCCCGACACCATGCCGTCGGCGAGGCCCTCCTGCACCATCAGCGTGCCGAAGTAGTTCACGTCGGAGACGACGTCGTACGCCAGCTCCACGGTGACGCCCCGGTGGGCGCGCAGGGCCGCGTACTTCTCGGCGAAGGCGTCGCGCAGGTCGGAGGTGGCCGGGTCGATCAGCTGGGACTCGCCGAGGTCGATGCCGAGGTCGGCGGCCTTCTTGCGGATGAGTTCGACGGGGCCGAGCAGGGTCAGTTCGCACACGCCCCGGCGCAGCAGCACCTCGGCGGCGTGCAGCACCCGCTCCTCGGTGCCCTCGGGCAGCACCACGCGGCGCAGGTCGGAGCGGGCCTGCTCCAGGAGCTTGTGCTCGAACATCATCGGCGTGACGCGGTCGCTGCTCGGGGCGGAGACGCGGCGGGCGAGACCGGCGGTGTCGGCGTACCGCTCGAACAGGCCGAGTGCCCGCTCCGCCTTGCGCGGGGTGGCCGCGTTGAGCTTGCCCTCCAGGGAGAACAGCTGCTCGGCGGTGGGGAAGCTGGTGCCGGCCACCGACAGCACCGGGGTACCGGGCGCGAGCCGGTCGGCGAGCGTGAGGATGTCGTCACCGGGCACCTCGTCCAGGGTGAGCAGCACGCCCGCTATCGGCGGGGTGCCGGCGCTGTGCGCGGCGAGCGCGCCGACGACCAGGTCGGCCCGGTCGCCCGGGGTGACGACGAGGCAGCCCGGGGTCAGGGCGCCCAGGAAGTTCGGCAGCATCGCGCCGCCGAAGACGAAGCCGAGCACGTCCCGGGCCAGCCCCGAGTCGTCGCCCAGCACCACCTTGGCGCCGAGGGTGTGGCCGATCTGCGAGACGGTCGGGGCGGACAGCGCGGGCTCGTCGGGCAGGACGTAACAGGGCACGCGGAGCCGGGAGTCGAGCTGGCCGGCGATCTCGTCGCGGTCCTCGCGGGCCACCCGGTTGGTGACCATGGCCAGGACGTCGCAGCCCAGCGTGTCGTAGGCGCGGTAGGCGTTGCGCGTCTCGGCGAGCACCGCCTCGACGGTCTGCTTGCGGCCGCCCACGACCGGGATCACGGACGCGCCGAACTCGTTCGCCAGCCGGGCGTTGAGCGACAGCTCGTCCGGGAGCTGGGTGCCGGCGTAGTCGGTGCCGAGGACCAGGACCACGTCGTAGTCGCGGGCGACCAGGTGGAAGCGGTCGACGAGCGTGGACACCAGCTCGTCGGTGCCGGCCTCGGCCTGGAGGGCGGACGCCTCGTGGTAGTCCATGCCGTAGACGGTCGCCGGGTCCTGGGTGAGCCGGTAGCGGGCGCGCAGCAGCTCGAAGAGGCGGTCGGGGCCGTCATGGACGAGGGGACGGAAGACGCCCACCCGGTCGACCTGCCGGGTGAGGAGCTCCATGACCCCCAGTTCGACGACCTGGCGGCCGTCGCCGCGGTCGATGCCGGTCACGTACACGCTGCGGGTCACGCGCGCTCTCCGTTTCGTCTCGAGTGGGGGTACACATCAAGCCAATGGCTATCCAGCCAGGGGAACAAAAATCGCCCACCGAGGTGAGCTGAACCCTCTTGACAATACCTCTGCCGATAGATAAGGCGCCCGTCAGCCCGGGGTGCGGCACCGGGCTGTGGAGCGTGAAACAATCGGCAGAGGCTCACCGGTATCAACAGCGAGCAGGAGACACAGCACGATGCGTATCGGAGTTCTCACCGCAGGCGGCGACTGCCCCGGCCTGAACGCCGTGATCCGGTCGGTCGTGCACCGGGCGGTCGACAACTACGGCGACGAGGTCATCGGCTTCGAGGACGGTTACTCGGGGCTGCTGGACGGCCGCTACCGCACGCTCGACCTGAACGCGGTCAGCGGCATCCTCGCCCGTGGCGGCACGATCCTGGGGTCGTCCCGGCTGGAGCGCGACCGTCTGCGCGAGGCCTGCGAGAACGCCTCCGACATGATCCACGAGTTCGGCATCGACGCGCTGATCCCGATCGGCGGCGAGGGCACGCTGACGGCGGCCCGCATGCTGTCCGACGCGGGTCTGCCGGTCGTCGGCGTCCCGAAGACGATCGACAACGACATCTCGTCGACCGACCGCACCTTCGGCTTCGACACGGCGGTCGGCGTCGCCACCGAGGCGATGGACCGTCTGAAGACCACCGCCGAGTCCCACCAGCGGGTGATGGTGGTGGAGGTGATGGGGCGCCACGCCGGCTGGATCGCGCTGGAGTCCGGCATGGCGGCCGGCGCGCACGGGATCTGTCTGCCGGAGCGGCCGTTCGACCCGGCCGATCTCGTGAAGATGGTCGAGGAGCGCTTCGCCCGGGGGAAGAAGTTCGCGGTCGTCTGCGTCGCCGAGGGCGCGCACCCCGCCGACGGCACCATGGACTACGGCAAGGGCGCGATCGACAAGTTCGGCCACGAGCGGTTCCAGGGCATCGGCACGGCACTCGCCCATGAGCTGGAGCGACGGCTCGGCAAGGAAGCCAAGCCGGTCATTCTCGGCCACGTCCAGCGCGGCGGCTCACCGACCGCGTACGACCGGGTCCTCGCCACGCGGTTCGGCTGGCACGCGGTGGAGGCCGCGCACCAGGGGGAGTTCGGCAGGATGACCGCGCTGCGCGGGACGGACATCGTGATGGTGCCGCTCGCGGAGGCCGTGACCGAGCTGAAGACCGTGCCGAAGGACCGTATGGACGAGGCCGAGTCGGTCTTCTAGTCGGACATCTCTAGGCCGGGCGCCGCTGGATCCTCGTCCAGAAGTGCTCGACGATCCGGGCGAGGAAGTCACGAGCGGCGTCGCCGGCGTCGCTGCCGCCGCCGCCCCAGCTCAGGGTGGCGGCCATGTGCCCCTGGTAGTCCTGGTGCAGCCCCTGGAGGGCGTCCTCCAGGAACGGCCGGTCCAGGGGCACGACCTTGGCCACCGGGCGTACGTAGGCCTGCCAGCGGGTGGTCACGGCGTTGCGCAGCAGTTCGCCGAGCTTGGCGTCGCGGCCCGTGACGGTGACGAAGTCCGGCAGGCCGAGGCCGAGCAGATCGGCGAGGGCCGCAGACTGGCGGTCGGTGCCGCGCCAGGTGTCGGTCTCCTCCATCCGTAGATACGCGTGGAGTTCGTGCCCCACGGCACGGGCCACGTCCTCGGGGGCGAAGCCGCGGGCGATGCGGTGCTCGCGCAGGGTGCGCGGTCTGCCGATGAGTTCGCCGGGTGCGCACCACAACACGCCTGCGAGCGCGGTGAGTTCGGAGCCGGAAGGGGACGCGGCCCCGCGTTCCCAGGCCATGACGTGGTCCGGGGTGATGTGGGGGTGCCCGTACGAGACGCGCATACCGTAGGCGACGTGCTCGGGTGTCATGCCGAGGGCCGCGCGCAGGCGGCGGGCGGCGGGGGCGTTGAAGGGCGGGGGCGTCGGGGTGGCGGGCAGGGGGTTGGGTGTGGGCTGGCTCGGGCGGGCTGAAGGTCGGCGCACGGGCCACAAGCTAGGGGTGCGGGGATGCGGTGACTACGGTCTGTTCGGCCAGGATCACGGATTGTAGGAAGCTACGGCTACCGGCGGGTTCGACCGGGGCCGAAGATCGTCTGTCGGCCGGGGCGGAGGTACGGCGAGGATGGCGCCGGGCCTGGTGATCGCGGGCCCGGAAAGGTGGTCGGTCAGGTGAACGGCAAGCTCAGTGGGCATATTCGCGAGCGTCTTCTCGCGACGAACTTCTGGCACCTCGCGACGGTGGGTGCGGACGGAGCGCCCCAGGTGTCGCCCATGTGGGCGGACATCGAAGGGGAGTACGTCATGGTCAACACCTCCATCGGGCGGGTGAAGGAGGAGAACCTGCGGCGCAATCCGTACGTTTCGCTGTCCCACCACGACCCCGGGAACCCGTACGACCGGGCGGAGATCCGGGGCAGGGTCGTCCGGTTCGTGGAGGGCGAGGAGGCGGAGCGGGCGATGGACCGGCTCGCGCGGAAATACCTCGGGGAGGACCGGTATCCGTGGCTGCTGCCCGGGGAGCGCCGGGTGATGCTGCTGATCGAGCCGACGCGGGTACGGAGGGTGGAGGGCGTGGAGCCGTTCCGGCCCGGGGTCCTGCCGGACGGGGCGGCCGGCTGAGGGGCGGCCGCGCCGGGGATCTCTTTCGCGACAGCTCCCTTGCGGCGTCTGACAGGAGGGGCCTCTGACAGGCCCTGACGCCAGTCGGGTGAGCTCGGTGCCGGCGGTAGCCTGGATTCGATCCCCGCCCTGATGTCCCTCCTCACGGAGACGATGCGGGCCTCGTGCTCCGGGGTCAGTCGGGCCACCGGGACCGAGCAGCTGATGGCGTCGCCGGCCCAGGGGTGCCGTAGCGCAGGGCGAAGCCGAAGCCGGCGATGCGCCGGCATGGGCCGGGACCGGGCGGCCGACGTCACCGACGGCTGGACCATCTCGCCGATCGTCCTCGCCTGGCTCGTCGCCGTCATCCTCCGCATCGCGCTCGGCTCGGCCACGGTCGCCGTCGTCACGGCCTCAGGTGTGGCGCTGCCGCTCCTGGCGGGCAGCGGGGTGCACCCGGAGGTCATGGTGCTGGCCGTCGCCTGCGGCTCCATCGCCTTCTCCCACGTCAACGACCCCGGGTTCTGGCTGTCCAAGGAGTACTTCGACCTCTCCATCGAGGCGATCAAGGTCC
The DNA here is from genome assembly GCF_037055355.1 of Streptomyces sp. DG1A-41. GTDB lineage: Bacteria > Actinomycetota > Actinomycetes > Streptomycetales > Streptomycetaceae > Streptomyces. The sequence continues at coordinate 6,369,073 of NZ_CP146350.1, forward strand.
GCACGTCCTGTACGACGGTGCTCGTCGTGCTCGGCCTGGGCGGCGTCCTGGTGACCGAGTGGGTCCTCGACGCCCTGAGTCTCTGAACCACCACACGTCAGCCTTCGCAAAGGGGCATCCGATGAGCAACGAACCGCAGCCGACCGTCACGGCGTTCGCCGTCTACCCCGTCGCAGGCCGGGACAGCATGGAGCTGAACCTCTCCGGCGCGCACGGCCCGTACTTCACCCGCAACGTCGTCGTTCTCACCGACTCCGAAGGGCGCACCGGTCTGGGGGAGGTGCCAGGCGGGGAGAAGATCACGCAGACCCTGCGGGACGCCGAGTCGCTGGTCGTGGGGGCCAAGGTGGGTGACTACAAGCGGGTGCTGCGCGAGATCGGTGACCGGTTCGCCGACCGGGACGCCGGGGGGCGGGGTGCCCAGACCTTCGACCAGCGGACCACCGTCCACACGGTCACCGCGGTCGAGTCGGCGCTGCTCGACCTGCTGGGGCAGCATCTGGACGTACCCGTGGCGGCGCTGCTGGGCGACGGGCAGCAGCGGGACTCCGTGCGGGTGCTGGGGTACCTCTTCTACGTCGGTGACCCGAACCGGACGGATCTGGAGTACGTCCGGGAACCCGGTTCCCCGGTGGAGTGGTACCGCGTGCGGCACGAGGAGGCGCTGTCGCCGGAGGCGATCGTGCGGCAGGCGGAGGCGGCCTGCGAGCACTACGGGTTCCGGGACTTCAAGCTCAAGGGGGGTGTGCTGGCGGGTGAGGAGGAGGTCGCGGCCGTACGGGCGCTCAAGTCGCGCTTTCCCGAGGCGCGGATCACCCTCGACCCGAACGGGGCGTGGTCGCTGCGCGAGGCGGTGGAGCTGTGCCGGCCGCTGGTCGGCACGCTCGCATACGCCGAGGATCCCTGTGGGGCGGAAGGCGGTTACTCCGGGCGGGAGATCCTCGCCGAGTTCCGCCGGGCGACGGGGCTGCCCACGGCGACGAACATGATCGCGACCGACTGGCGTCAGATGGCCCATGCGCTGGCTCTCCAGTCGGTCTCCATCCCGCTGGCCGATCCGCACTTCTGGACCATGCAGGGGTCGGTGCGCGTGGCGCAGCTCTGCAACGCGATGGGGCTGACCTGGGGGTGTCACTCCAACAACCACTTCGACATCTCCCTGGCCATGGTGACGCACTGCGGGGCCGCGGCACCGGGGGAGTACAACGCGCTGGACACGCACTGGATCTGGCAGGAAGGGCTGGAGCGGCTGACCGCCGAGCCGCCCCGCATCGTGGGCGGCCAGATCGCCGTCCCGGACGCGCCCGGGCTGGGCGTCCGGCTCGACACGGACCGCCTGCTGGCGGCACACGAGCTGTACCGGGAGAAGGCACTGGGGGCCCGGGACGATGCGGCGGGGATGCAGTACCTGATCCCGGGCTGGGAGTTCGACGCGAAGCGGCCGTGTCTGGTGCGGTAGGCGCCTGCGCGCAGGTCGTGGGTCGGGGCCGCGTCGGGGGGCCGTCCTCGGAACGGCGCGATGGGGTGGGTGACCAACTGAGTGGCGTTGACGCGCCAACCGCTGCGGGCGGCCCCCCGACACCTCCCCTTCACGCCATAGGCGGGTGCGGGCCGCCGGTCCCGCCTGGCTGCGGGCAGTCGTGCCGCTGAGGGCGGCACCCGTCCCAAAGAAGCGGCACCCCGCAACGCCGGGCTGCGAACCCACCCGGCCCCGCCACCGGCGCCGGTCAGCCCTTGACCGCCCCGCCCAGTGCGAAGCCCCCTCCCAAGCGCCGGGCGATCAGGACGTACAGAAGGATCACCGGCGTCGAGTAGACGATCGAGAACGCTGCCAGCTGCCCGTACGCGACCATCCCCCGGTTCCCGAAGAAGTCGTTGATGCTGACGGACGCCGGCATCTGGCCGGGCGTGAGCAGGAGCATGAAGGGGACGAAGAAGTTGCCCCACATCATGACGAAGGAGAACACCGTCACGACGGCCACGCCCGGGCCCATCAGGGGCAGCACGATCCGGATCAGGGACTGGAGGGGCGAAGCCCCGTCGGTCCACGCCGCCTCTTCCAGTTCCTTCGGTACGCCGTCCATGAAGTTCTTCATCAGCCAGATGGCGAACGGCAGTTGGGACGCGGCGAAGAAGAAGATCGTGCCCTGCATGGTGTCGATCAGGTTCACCTGGACGAAGAGCGCGTAGACCGGAACCATGATCGCCGTGATCGGCAGGCTCGTCGCGAAGAGGATCGTCAGCAGGAACGGGCGGTTGAAGCGGGAGCGGAAGCGGGAGAGCGGATAGGCCGCCAGGGCCGCGCAGATCACCGTCAGCAGCGTCGCGCTGCCGCACAGCACCAGGCTGTTCAGCAGCGGCGTGAAGGTGATGTCGGAGGTCAGGATCGCGTCGAAGTTGTCCAGGGTGAGGCCGTCGGGTGCCTTCACCCGGAGGTCGGCGTGGGGGTCGAGGGAGGACAGCACCACCCAGGCCAGGGGGAGGACAAAAGCGGCGGCGACCACGAGGAGGCCCGCGTCGGCCGCCAGGCGGCGGGTCGTGCTTCGGGAGACGAGGGTGAGGGCCATGGGCGTTCAGACCTCCGTCCGCAGCAGGCGCAGGTAGACGAGAGAGAAGAGGGAGCCGACCAGGAGCAGGAGCAGGGCCACCGCCGTGCCGTAGCCGATCAAACTGTTCTGGAAGGCCTGTTCGTACATGAAGAGCGGGAGCGTCTGGCTCTTGCCGCCCGGGCCGCCTCTCGTCATCACCCAGATCAGCCCGAAGACGGAGAGGGTCTGGAGGGTGTTGAGCATCAGGTTCGTGCCGATGGAGCGTCGGATCATGGGGAGGGTGATGTGCCACATGCGGCGCCAGCCGCCGGCCCCGTCGACCTCGGCGGCCTCGGTGATCTCCTGGGGGATCTCTTTCAGCGCGGCCGAGTAGACCAGCATGGAGAACGCCGTACCGCGCCAGACATTGGCGAAGGACACCGCCAGGATGGGCAGCGTGAACAGCCAGTTCTGGGAGGGCAGGCGGAGCCAGTCCAGGATGGCGTTCAGCGTCCCCTCGCGGCGGAAGAAGGCGTAGAGGAGGAAGCCGGCCACCACCTCGGGCAGCACCCAGGCCGTGATCACGATGCCGCCGGTGAGCGTACGGACCGGTTTCGACGCGCGCCGCATCAGCGCCGCCAGGGCGAGCCCGAGCGTGTTCTGCCCGAGCAGGGACGACAGGACCGTGAACACCAGCGTCAGCCATACGGCGTTGAGGAACGCCTCGTCCCCGAAGGCCCGGGTGAAGTTCTCGAAGCCGACGAACGACTCCCGGGCCTGGCCGGTGAGCTGGAGGTCGGTGAAGGCGATGTAGACGCAGTAGGCGATCGGGCCGGCGAGGAAGAGGAGCAGGAGGACGACGGCGGGGGTGAGGGGCAGGGCTCGGACCAGCGCGCCCGGGCCCCGCCGGGGGCGGCGGGGAGCCATGGGGCCGGGCGCCTTACCGAGGTCGGTGTGCGGTGCCGTGGTGGTCATCCGGGCGTACCGTCGCCTACCGCTCGACGACCTGGTTGTCCGTGGCGTCCTTCAGGGCGTCCACGTAGTCGCCCGCCGCCTCGTCCACCGACATGTCACCCGTCGTCACGCCCTCCATGGCCTCCTGGATGGCCGTGGAGACCTTGGGGTAGGCCGGGTAGGCGGGGCGGTAGTGGGTGTACCGCACCAGGTCCGTGAAGAACTCGATGCCGGGCTGGGCCGTGGCGTACCCGGGGTCCTTCGCCACGTCCTCGCGGACCGCGATGCCGGAGTTGGCGACGTACCACTTCTGTGCGTTGGCCTTGGTCTGCATCGTCTTGATGAACTCGAAGGCCAGGTCCGGGTTGCCGGCCTTGGCCGGGATCGACCAGGTCCAGCCGCCGGACATGCTCACCTTGCCGGGGGCCTGCCCGTGCTGCGTGGGCATGGCGGCGAGGCCGAGCTCCTTCGACCACTCGGGCCACTCGTGACCGCTGCCGGGCAGCCAGTCCTGCGGCAGCCAGGAGCCGTCGAGGGCGATGCCGAGCTTGCCCTGGGGGAGCCACTCGCCGCGGACCCGGGTCATGACGTTCGGGTCGAGCGCGTCGGAGACGTCCGGGCCCAGCTTCTCCTCGTAGACCGTCTCGACGAAGGCGAGAGCGTCCTCGAAGCCCTGGCCGCCGGCGATCCACTTCTTGCTCGCCTTGTCGTACAGGGGGTCCGTGCGGCCGTCGTTCGTGCCGTAGAGCAGCATCTCGAAGGTCTGCATGGTGGCGGCCTCGCCGACCGGCTTGCCCGTGTAGACGTTGAGCGGGATGACGCCGGGGACCTTCTGCTTGATGGTGCGGGCCGCGGTCAGGACGTCCTTCCAGGTCTTCGGCTGCCAGTCGGCGGGGAGGCCGGCCTTGGCGAAGATGTCCTTGTCGAACCAGAGTCCGCGGGTGTCGGTGCCGTCGGGGACGCCGTACGTCTTGCCGTCCTCGCCCTTGGCCGCCGCCTTCGCGGTGTCGATGAACCGGTTCCAGTCCGGCCACTTGGCGAGGTAGGGGTCGAGGGGCTTGAGATAGCCGCTGGTGATGTCCGAGTTGATGAGGAAGGTGTCCTCGTAGACCAGGTCGGGAGCGGTCTTGGGGGAGCGGAGCATCTGCTGGAGCTTGGTGTAGTACTCCGAGTCCGGGGCCTTGATCGGGACTAGTTCGACCTTCTTGCCGGGGTGGGCCTTCTCGAACTGCTTCTCGATGTCCGCGAGATAGGTGTCCATCACCTTGATGGAGTTGTCCGTGGACTGTTTGAAGGAGACCTTCACGGTGTCGGGGTCGCTGCCGGAACCGCCACCGCAGGCGGTGAGGGCGGTCGCGGCGAGGACTGAGGCGAGGAGAGGTGTGAAAGCGGCGGTGGGGCGCACGGCACGAACCTCCTACGGACGCACTTCGTTGTGGCCGGGACGGCTGCGTGGTGAACCTAAGTCGAGTGGTCTAGTCAGGTCAATGCGTGTGCGCCGGGTCGGTGGTGGCCGGCCTTGGCTGACGACCCGTCACTGGCCGGTGACCCAGCGGTACTGCAACTCCGGCCGGCCCACCGTGCCGTACTGCGGGCGGCGGGCCGCGCGGCCCGCGTCCACCAGGTGTTCCAGGTAACGGCGGGCCGTGATGCGGGAGATGCCCACGGTCTCCGCCACACCGGCGGCCGTGAGACCCTCCGCGCTGTCGCGCAGGGCCACCGTCACCCGCTCCAGCGTCGGTGCGCTCAGCCCCTTCGGCAGGGCGGCCGGGCCCGGGGCGCGCAGGGCCGCCAGCGCCCGGTCCACCTCGTCCTGGCCGCTCGCCTCGCCGACCGCGGCATGGAACTCCGCGTACCGCACGAGGCGGTCCCGCAGGGTCGCGAAGGTGAACGGCTTCAGGACGTACTGCACGACGCCGAGGGAGACGCCCTCGCGCACGACCGCCAGATCGCGCGCCGACGTCACCGCGATCACGTCCGCGTGGTGTCCGGCCGCCCTCAGGGACCGCGCCAGTTGCAGTCCGTGCACGTCCGGCAGGTGCAGGTCGAGCAGGAGCAGGTCGACGGGAGTGCGCTCCAGGGCCCGGCGCGCCTCCACGCCCGTGTGCGCCTTGCCCACGGCGACGAAGCCCGGGACCCGGCCGACATACAGCACGTGCGCGTCGGCGGCGACCGGGTCGTCCTCGACGACCAGGACGCGGATGGCCCTCTCGGGGGTGGTGTCGCTCGTCATGCGTTGCCTCCAGCGCCTCTGGACACCGAGGTCCTGGATGTCACGCCCTCGGCCACCGCCCCCGACTCCCGCAACGGCAGCCGGACCTCGAACTGTGCCCCGCCCCCGGCGGCCTCCGACACCGACAGCGTCCCGTCGTGCCGCTGTACCGCCTGCCGCACCAGGGCCAGTCCCAGCCCCCGGCCGCCCGGCCCGGCCGGCTTGGTCGAGAAGCCCCGCTGGAAGACGGCCTCGGCGTGCTCCGGATTCACGCCCGGGCCGGTGTCCGAGACCTGCAGCAGCAGTTCCGGGGCGCCGTCGAGAGCCTCGGGGTCCTGGATGTCCTGGGTGTACGCCGCCACCGTCACCCGCGCCCGCACGCTGCCCTGCGCCGCGTCCACGGCGTTGTCGATCAGGTTGCCCAGGATGGTCACCAGGTCCCGCGCCGGCAGGGACTGCGGCAGCAGACCGTCGTCGAGGCAGCTGTCCTCCGACACCATCAGCTCCACGCCCCGCTCGTTCGCCTGGGCCGTCTTGCCCAGCAGCAGTGCCGCCAGCACCGGCTCGCTCACCGCCGCCACGACCTGGTCGGTCAACGCCTGCGCCAGCTCCAGCTCGGCCGTCGCGAACTCCACCGCTTCCTCCGCCCGGCCCAGCTCGATCAGCGAGACGACCGTGTGCAGCCGGTTCGCCGCCTCGTGCGCCTGCGAGCGCAGCGCCTGAGTGAAACCCCGCTCGGAGTCCAACTCGCCCATGAGTGACTGGAGTTCGGTGACGTCGCGCAGAGTGACGACCGTACCGCGCCGCTCGCCGCCCGACACCGGCGAGGTGTTGATCACCAGTACTCGCGACGCCGTCAGGTGCACCTCGTCCACCCGCGGCCCCGAGGCCAGCAGCGCGCCGGTCAGCGGGGCGGGCAGCCCCAGCTCCGCCACCGACCTGCCCACCACGTCCCCGGCCACGCCGAGCAACTCCCGCCCTCCGTCGTTGATCAGCGCCACACGGTACTGCCCGTCCAGCATCAGCAGCCCCTCGCGTACCGCGTGCAGGGCGGCCTGGTGGTAGTCGTGCATCCGGCTCAGCTCGGAGGCGTTCATGCCGTGGGTGTGGCGGCGCAGCCGGGCGTTGATGACGTAGGTGCCGACGGCGCCCAGGGCGAGCGCTCCGGCCGCGACGCCGAGCAGGGCCGTCAGCTGGTCCTGCACCCGCTGGGTGATCTCCTCGACCCGGATACCCGCGCTGACCAGGCCCACGATCTCCTTGCCGTCCTGGATGGGGGTGACCGCGCGGACCGAGGGGCCGAGCGTGCCGGTGTATGTCTCGGTGAAGGTCTGGCCCTTCAGGGCCTTCGCGGTGTGGCCCCGGAAGGGCTGGCCGATCTGGTCCGGGTCGGGGTGCGTCCAGCGGATGCCCCGGGGATCCATGATCGTTATGAAGTCGACCTCGGTGTCCCGCATGACCTTCAGCGCGTACGGCTGGAGCTCGGCGGTCGGGTCGGAGGTGCGGGCCGCCGCCAGCACGGACGGGGAGTCGGCGACGGATCGCGCCACCGCCCTGGCCTGGCGCGTCGCGGCCTCCTCGGCCTGGCTGCGGTCGCTGACGTAGGTGAACAGCGCATATCCGGCCACGACGACCGCTATCAGTACGGCCTGCATGGCGAAGAGCTGGCCCGCCAGACTGCGGGGACCGGGGACGGAGAAGCGCATGTCGTCAGTCTGCCTCGTGGCTGATTGTGAACTAAATGAACGGAAGGGTGACCGCGCTCACAGAGAAGGACATAGTCACGGCATTCCCCATAACGCATCTCAGGGAGCCCCGCTCCCTTTCCCCCGGACGTGAGCCGCACGCCGGTGATGCCGACGACGTCGTCAAGGAGGGCCGCCGTGACCAGCGCAGCCGATACGGCACCTGCCGCACCCAAGGCCAAGCGGGACCGCACGCACTATCTCTACATCGCGGTGATCATCGCGGTCGCCGCCGGTATCACGGTGGGTCTGGCCGCACCCGACTTCGCTGTCGGGCTGAAGCCCATCGGGACCGGCTTCGTGGCCCTGATCAAGATGATGATCTCGCCGATCATCTTCTGCACGATCGTGCTGGGCATCGGCTCGGTGCGGAAGGCCGCCAAGGTCGGTGCCGTCGGCGGAATCGCCCTGGGCTACTTCATGGTGATGTCGGTGGTGGCGCTGGGCATCGGCCTGGTCGTCGGCAACATCCTGGAGCCGGGCACGGGCCTGGCGGTGACCGATGCGGTCAAGGACGCCGGTCACGCACAGGTCGACGCCGAGGCCAAGGACACCACGGAGTTCCTGCTCGGCATCATCCCGACCACGATCGTGTCGGCCTTCACCAACGAGTCGGTCCTGCAGACCCTGCTGATCGCCCTGCTCGCCGGCTTCGCGCTCCAGGGCATGGGCTCGGCCGGCCAGCCGATCCTGCGCGGTATCGAGCACATCCAGCGGCTCGTGTTCCGCATCCTCGCGATGGTGATGTGGGCCGCCCCGATCGGTGCCTTCGGCGCCATCGCCGCCGTCACCGGCTCCGCGGGCCTGGACGCGCTCAAGAGCCTCGCCGTGCTGATGCTCGGCTTCTACGTCACCTGCTTCCTGTTCGTCTTCATCGTGCTCGGCATCCTGGTGCGCGTCGTCGCCGGACTGAACATCTTCACCCTCTTCAAGTACCTCGGCCGTGAGTTCCTGCTGATCCTGTCCACCTCCTCCTCCGAGTCGGCGCTGCCGCGGCTCATCGCGAAGATGGAGCACCTGGGCGTCAGCAAGCCGGTGGTCGGCATCACCGTCCCGACCGGCTACTCCTTCAACCTCGACGGCACCATGATCTACATGACCATGGCCTCGCTGTTCATCGCCGACGCCCTGGGCACCCCGATGTCCGTCGGTGAGCAGATCCCGCTGCTGCTCTTCCTGCTGGTCGCCTCCAAGGGCGCCGCCGGTGTCACCGGCGCCGGTCTCGCGACCCTGGCCGGTGGTCTGCAGTCGCACAAGCCGGCCCTGGTGGACGGCATCGGCCTGATCGTCGGCATCGACCGCTTCATGAGCGAGGCCCGCGCCCTGACCAACTTCGCCGGAAACGCCGTGGCCACCGTGCTGATCGGCACCTGGACGAAGGAGATCGACAAGGAGCGTGTCAACCAGGTCCTCGCCGGTCAGCTGCCCTTCGACGAGAAGACGCTGCTGGACGACGGCCACGGCGGTCCGGCCGAGCATCACGCCGAGGTGCCCGAGCGGGGCGGTGAGAAGGAGCTGGCGAAGGCCTGACGGCCGCGCCGCGCCCCGCGAGACTCCGGGCGGCTGGGTGTCCCCCCGTCGCTCAGCCGCCCGGTCCTTACGTTCGCGGATCAATCATTCAGCTTCGCCACCAGCTCGGTGGCCTCAGAGGCGGGCACGCCCGCCGCGGTCAGCACCGTGACCGCGGCGCAGCGGCCCGCCTCTCGCGCTTTCACGAGCCCGTCGTTCACCGCCTCCATCAGCGCGACCAGCATCTGCTCGTGCACGTACGCCAGGGCCGGCGCGGGCAGCGGTGAGCTGAAGACGCCCTCGTCGAAACCCCGCCGGAGCACCTCGGTGGCGGCCTCCCGGACCGGGGCGAGCCGCTCCCGGATGCCCTGCATGGTGACCGTGCGCTGGGCGAGCGCGATCAGCAGCCGGTAGCGGTCGGCGAGCTCCCACACCGCCAGCACCGAGCGGGCCACCGACTCCGCCGGATCCTCCACCCCCTCGCGGCCCGCCGCGTGCGCGATCGACAGGGCCTTGACCGCCTCGTCGACGAGCGTGCTGATCAGCGCCTCGCGGCTCGGGAAGTGCCCGTACACCGTCCGCCGTACGACGCCCGCGGCGCGTGCGATCTGGTCCATGGACGCGTCGGGGTCGCGCAGCAGCTCGCCGAGGGCGACGTCGAGGATGCGGCGCCGGTTGGCGTCGGCGCGGCTGGTGGTGCCCGTGGTCATGGACGCCATTGTGCCCTTCCTCCATCGACTTGCACAGCAGTGTGCAACGGCGTACATTGCACATCGTTGTGCAAATGCACACCCCTGTGCAAGTCAGTGAGGAAGGCGACCCCTGCCATGCGACTCGTCATGACCGAACCGGCCGAGAGGATGGACCGCCCCTACGCCCGGCGCTGGTGGGCGCTCCTCGTGCTCTGCCTGAGTCTGCTGATCATCGTGATGGCGAACACCGCCCTCACCGTCGCCGCGCCCGACATGACCGAGGACCTGGGCCTGTCCAGCGCCGACCTCCAGTGGGTCATCGACGGCTACACCGTCCCGTACGCCGCGCTGATGCTGCTGCTCGGCGCGATCGGCGACAAGTACAGCCGCCGGGGTGCGCTCGTCCTCGGGCTGGTCGTGTTCGGCGGCGGTGCCGTCTTCGGCTACCTCGCCGACAGCGCCACGGCGGTGATCGCGGCGCGTGCCGTGATGGGCGCCGGCGCCGCGATGATCATGCCCGCCACGCTGTCCCTGCTCGCGGCGACCTTCCCGCGCGCCGAACGCGCCAAGGCCATCACCCTGTGGACCGCCACCGCCGGGCTCGCCATCGCGGCCGGTCCGCTGGTCGCCGGGGCGCTGCTGGAGCACCACGGCTGGTCGTCGACGTTCCTCATCAACGTCCCCATCGCCGCCCTGGCCGTCGTCGGCGCGCTCGTGCTCGTACCGCCGTCCAAGGCCGGCCGCCACGGGCGTATCGACTACGGCGGCGGACTGCTGTCGGTGGTGTGGATCGGCGCGCTCGTCTACATGATCATCGAGGGTCCGCACTTCGGCTGGGGCGCCAAGGCGGTCACGGCGGCGGGCGTCGCGGGCGTCGCGCTCGTGGCCTTCGTGCTCTGGGAGCTGCGCCACCCGCGTCCGGTCCTCGACGTGCGCCGCTTCGCCGACCGCCGCTTCGCGGGCTCCAACCTCGCCGTCGCCCTGTTCTTCCTGGCCGTCTTCGGCGCCTTCTACTACCTGACCCAGCACCTCCAGTTCGTCCTCGGCTACGACGCCCTGGACACGGGCCTGCGCATGCTGCCGCTGGCCGGTGCCGTCTTCGTGGGCTCCGCCCTCACCGGCTACCTCACCCCGCGGGTCGGCATGAAGTGGACCGTCACGGCCGGCATGGCCGGCGGCACCGCGGCCCTGGCGCTGCTCACCCAGGTCGACTCCGGGTCGTCGTACGGCGACTTCGTCGCGCCCCTGATCGTGCTCGGCCTCGCGATCGGGCTCGCGCTGTCACCCTGCACGGACGCGATCATGGGGGCGTTCCCGGAGTCCGAGCTGGGCGTCGGCGGTGCGGTCAACGACACGTCGCTGGAACTCGGCGGTTCACTCGGCATCGCCATTCTCGGCTCGCTGCTGGCCACGTCGTACTCCGGGCACCTCTCGGACGCGACGGCCGGCCGGGGGCTTCCGGCCTCCTCTCTGGAGACGGCCCTGGACTCGGTGGGGGCCGGGTATGCGGTCGCCCAGGGGCTCGGGGACAAGGCGCGGCAGCTGGCCGAGCGGGCGGCGCACACCAGTGACCCGCAGCAGGCGGAGCGGCTCAAGGCGCAGGCCGGGCAACTGGCCGCCGGGGCCCGGCAGATGGCCGATGCGGTGGGGGCGTCCTTCGCGGACGCGGTCGCGTACACCAGTCTGGCGGGGGCCGTGATCCTGGGTGTCGGTACGGTGGTCGTGGCCGTGTTGCTGCCGCGTAAGGGGAAGCCCGTGGACGAAGGCGCCGAGGACAGGGAGCTGGAGTCCGTCGGTTAGCTCCGCGCCCCCGAGGAGAGGCCTGATGTACGGAGGGACGCATGGGGGAAGCCGACGAGGTCGAGATCCCGAGTTCGAACGAGAACCGGGCTCGGTACGGGGCCGAGCGGGAAGCGTCTCCGTTGTCCATGGAGCAGGTCGGTGAGCTGTTCCAGGAGTCCCTGATGACGGTGGCCCGGCCCGGGCGGCGGGAGCGTGACGGTGCTCGTGACCTTCCGGACGGCTCCGGGAGCATCTGGGGGGCCAGCACCGGCGACCGGCCCGTGGCAAGGTGGCCTATCCCCCCTACGGCCTGCCCGACGTGCATCTCGCGCTGGAGCGCCGGTTCGCGGGGGAGGGACGGTCGTTCGAGCTCATCGGCATGCGCGGGGCCCAGCACCATGGTGACCTGACCCTCGGCGACATCCTCGAAGCGGCCGACCGGTACGACCGGTTCATCGTCGGGGCCGTCGACTACGCCCGGCTGCCGGTCTCGCCCGATGCCGAACTCGCCTGTGCCTCCTGCGGTTTCTACCTCGGGACCGAGGGCGAGGACCGGTTCGCCGTGCTGTTGCGCGGGCCGCACGACGAGTACGGGCGCAACAAGGTGGAGATCGAGGTACCGGCCGGGGAGTAGGAGTTCGCCGACCGGCTGCTCGCCGAGGTCGATCGGCCCGGCGCCGGGAACAACTGCGCGCGGCCTCTCGGGATGCGGGGCGCCGAGGACGAGGAGGAAGGGTTGGTCGGCTCCTTCGAGTGACCGGCCTCAGGGCCGGGCTGCCTCGTCCAGGCGTGCCCGTTCCTCCGCGCTGAGCAGCAGGTCCGCCGCGGCCGCCGAGTCCCTGGCCGTCTCCGGCCGGCTCGCCCCCGGGATCGGTACGACGGCGGGGGAGCGCGCCAGCAGCCAGGCCAGGCCGACCTGCTGGGGGCTGACACCGCGCTCCGCCGCGACCTCGTGGAAGGCGGCCAGGCGTTCCCCGCCCTCCGTGCGCGACGGCCCGTCCAGGGAGCTGCGGGCCAGCCCGCCCAGCGGACTCCACGGCAGGAAGGCCAACCCCAGTTCCGCGCACAGCCGTAGCTCCGGCTCGCTGTCCCGGATGGCGGGGGAGTACCGGTTCTGCACCGACACCAGCCTCTCGCCGAGGATCTCGCGCGCCCGGCGGATCTGGTCCGCGTCGGTGTTGGACAGCCCGGCGAGCCGGATCGTGCCCGCGTCGAGCAGTTCGCGCAGGGCGCCGACCGACTCCTCGAAGGGCACCTCCGGGTCCGGCTTGTGGAGTTGGTAGAGGCCGATCGCCTCCACACCGAGGCGCTCGCGGGAGGCCTCGGCGGCAGCCTTGAGGTGGTTCGGGGAGCCGTCCACCGTCCAGTCGCCGCCGGCCGGACGGCCGCGGCCGCCCTTCGTCGCCACCAGCACGCCGGAGGTGTCGCCGCCGTACGTGGCGAGCGCGCGGGCCAACAGACGTTCGTTGTGGCCGGGCTCCGCGCCCGGCAGATGGTAGGAGTCGGCCGTGTCGAGGAGGGTCACGCCCGCGTCGAGCGCGGCGTGCACGGTGGCCAGGGAGCGCTCCTCGTCCGGCCGCCCCTCGATGGACAGCGGCATCGCTCCCAGCCCGACCGCGCTCACCCGCAGCCCGCCAAATGTCCTGTACCGCATGTCAGTCGTCCTTCCCGAGCGTCTCGGCGACGGCATGCGGCAGCCACTGCCGGGCGTCGGTGAAGGTGAAGCCGAGCCCGGTGGCACGGGCGTTGTCCATGCCGTAGGAGCGACGGAAGGAGAACGGGGAGACCTCGCCGACCTCGACGGGCTCGAACACGGCCCGGCCGCCCGGGAGATGCGCGGCCACCGCCTCGCACAGCTCCTCGGTGGTCAGCGTCCCGTGCGAGGCGGCGTTGACCGGCCCGGTGAAGTCCTCGCCCGCCGCCCAGGCGAGGAACCGGGCGATCTCCTCGACGTACACGTACGTGGCGGGCCGGTTCCGGGCGGGCACGGCGATCGGCTCGCCGATGCGGATCCGCTCGGCGTAGTGGGCCAGCCGCCCGGTGAAGTCGTCGGCCCCGCCCAGCACATGGGCCACCCGCACCGCCGCGTACGGCAACGCCGGGCCGTCGGCCGCGAGGACCGCCTCGGCCTGCCGCTTGCCCTCCCCGTAGCGGGCCTCCCGGAACGCCGGGTCGTCCCAGGGCAGCCCGAGGTCGACGGCGACCGTGGCCGGGTCGACGGCCGTCTCGCGCACGAGGGCGGGGGAGTCCTCGTACTCGTACACCTCGACCGTGGAGGTCAGCACATAGCGGCGGGTACGGCCGGAGAAGACGCGGCGGGCGAGTGCCGCCTGGTGGGGTGTGTAGCAGACCTGGTCGACGACGGCGTCGAAGACGCGCGAGCCGAGCGCGCCGGTCAGCGACCGCTCGTCGTCCCGGTCGGCAACCAGCTGCGCCACTCCGGCGGGCGGCGGGGACGAACCGCGGTTCAGCACGGTGACGCGGTGCCCTTCGGCGAGCAGCCGCGCGATCAGACGCTTTCCGACGTAACGGTTCCCGCCGATGACCAGGACTTCCAAAGCCTTTTCCATGACCATGATTCTCCCGGCGTACATCGACGTCCTGAAGGGGGAACCATGGGAGTTCCGGCCGCCGTGCCGAAAGAACCACGGCATCTGCGCACCACCGCCGACGAAACCTCGGTGGTCTTCGACGCGCTGGACCGGCAGATCCTCGAGCTGCTGCAGACCGACGGCCGGATCAAGCTCAGCGAGCTGGGCCGCCGGGTCCGGCTGAGCCCGGCGGCGGTCACCGAGCGGGTGCGGCGACTGGAGGCGGCCGGCGTGATCAGCGGCTACGGCGCTCACGTCGTACCGGCCCGGCTCGGCTACGGCATCCAGGCGTTCATCCGGGTCGACCCGCACGGCGGCTACAACCTCAAGCACCCCAGGACCCTGGAGCTGATCGAGCGGCCCGAGATCACCGAGGTGCACCACGTGGTCGGGGAGGACTGCTGGATCCTCAAGGTCGCCGTCCGGGACACCGTCCACCTGGAGGAGGTGCTGGAGGAGATCTCCGCGCTGGGCCGCACCACGACGTCGATCGTGCTGACCTCCCCGGTGGAGCGGAAACCGCTGTTGCCTTGACGTCGGCGTCAAGGACTACGTTCGACCGTATGCGAATCGGCGAGCTGGCCGCACGGGCCGGGACCACGACGCGGACGCTGCGGTACTACGAATCGCGCGGGCTGCTGCCCGCACGGCGTGAGGGCAACGGATACAGGACGTACGACGAGTGCGATCTCAAACTGCTGGAGCAGATCCGGACCTTGCAAAACTTCGGGTTCGGCCTGGAGGAGACGCGGCCCTTCGTGGAGTGTCTGCGGGCCGGGCATCCCGAGGGCGACACCTGTCCGGCGTCACTCGCGGTCTACCGGCGCAAGCTGGACGAACTCGACTCCCTGATCGGTCAGCTGACGAGCGTGCGGGAGACGGTCGCCCGGCAGCTGGCGCGGGCCGAGCTGGCCGCCGAGGCGGAGGTTCCGGGAGGTCCGGAGCCTGCATGCGAGCTGGGAGGGCACACGTGGTGACCGATGTGACGGACGCGGACTTCGAGGCGGAGGTGATCGGCGCCGACCTGCCGGTGCTGGTGGAGTTCACCGCCGACTGGTGTCCGCCCTGCCGGCAGATGGGGCCGGTGCTGAAGGCCCTCGCTTCCGAGGAGGGCGACCGGCTGAAGGTGGTGCAGCTCGACGTGGACTCCAACCCGGAGACCACGAACGCATACAAGGTGCTGTCCATGCCGACGTTCATGGTGTTCCGCGGTGGCGAGCCCGTGAAGGCGATGGTGGGCGCGCGGGCCAAGCGGCGGCTGCTGGAGGAACTCGCCGACGTGCTGTAGGCGCCATCCCCGACAACGGGCCGGAAACAAGGAAATCCCCCGAGCAATTGCGCTCGGGGGATTTCCTTGCGTATATTTGTCTATTCGTGACTTCAAGTCGATTGAAGTCACAGTCAAGTTCAGCGAGCACAGTATATCCGGGCGGGAGCGGAATTGTCAAACACCGAATTTCCGGACGATGAATTGCGACAGGAGCAGGAATTCATCGACGGGTTGTACGCGCGCGTGGACGCGCTGCGCGGCGACACCGAGACCTCCGTCACGGACGCGCTCGCGCAGGGCAACACCCCCATGCAGGCCAGACTGGAGCGGGACATCCTCGTGGCCGAGCGATCCGGGCTGCTCGCCGCGCTGAACGCGGTGGACGGTTCCCTGTGCTTCGGCCGGATCGACCTCACCTCGGGCGTGACCCATCACATCGGCCGCATCGGCCTGCGCAGGGATGACGCCGAGCGCACACCGGTCCTGATCGACTGGCGTGCCGACGTCGCCCGCCCCTTCTACCTGGCCACCGGCCACACCCCGATGGGGCTCAGGCGCCGGCGGCACATCGCCACCGACGGCCGCCGGGTCACCCACCTGCACGACGAGATCCTCGACCTCGGCGACCAGACCCGTACCGGTCACGAGGACCCGTCGGGCGACGCCGTGCTGCTCGCCGCGCTCAACTCCGCGCGCACCGGCCGGATGAGCGACATCGTGCAGACCATCCAGGCCGACCAGGACCGCATCATCCGCGCCCCGCACCGCGGCGTGCTCGTGGTGGAGGGCGGCCCGGGCACCGGCAAGACGGCCGTCGCCCTGCACCGCGCCGCGTATCTGCTGTACGAGCACCGGGAACTGCTCGCCAAGCGGGCGGTGCTGATCGTCGGTCCCAACCCGGCGTTCCTCGGCTACATCGGCGAGGTGCTGCCCTCCCTCGGTGAGACCGGGGTGCTCCTCGCGACCGTCGGCGAGCTGTTCCCCGGGGTGAAGGCGACCGCCACCGACACGCCCGAGGCCGCCGCCGTGAAGGGCCGCGCCGAGATGGCCGACGTCCTCGCCGAGGTCGTGCGCAGCCGGCAGGCGCTGCCCGATCCGGTGATCGCCATCGAGCACGAACGCGAAGTCCTCATGCTGGACGACGGTCTGGTGAACGTCGCCCGCGAGCGCACCCGCGCCGCCAAGCTGCCGCACAACGCGGCCCGCGAGCACTTCGAGGGGCACATCCTCAACACCCTCACCGAGCTGTACGCCGAGCGGATCGGCACCGACCCCTTCGACGGGTCCAGCCTGCTCGACCCCAGCGACATCACCCAGATCCGCGACGACCTCGCCGAGAACCCCGAGGTCTGGGCGGCCATCGACCGGCTGTGGCCGCTGCTGACCCCGCAGCGGCTCGTCGCCGACTTCCTCGCCGCGCCCGAGGAGTTCCTGCCCGCCGAGGACGCCGAGGCCGTACGCCGCCCGGTCACCCGGCGCTGGACCGTCGCCGACGTGCCGCTGCTCGACGAGGCCGCCGAACTCCTCGGCGAGGACGACCGGCTGGCCCGGGAGCGCGCGCAGCGCGAGCGGGAGCGGCAGATCGCCTACGCACAGGGCGTGCTGGACGTGTCGTACGCGTCCCGGACCTACGAGTTCGAGGACAAGGAGGAGGACGACCCCGAGTCCTCCGAGGTGCTCTCCGCGCACGACATCATCGACGCCGAGCGGTTCGCCGAACGGCACGAGGAGGACGACCACCGCAGTGCCGCGGAGCGCGCCGCCGCCGACCGCACCTGGGCGTTCGGGCACATCATCGTGGACGAGGCGCAGGAGCTGTCGCCGATGGCGTGGCGGCTGCTGATGCGGCGCAGCCCCACCCGCTCGATGACCCTCGTCGGCGACCCCGCGCAGACGGCGGAGGCGGCAGGTGTCGGCTCCTGGTCGGGCATCCTCTCCCCGTACGTCGAGGACCGCTGGGAGCACACCCGGCTGGGCGTCAACTACCGCACCCCCGCCGAGATCATGGACGTCGCCGCGGCCGTGGTCCGCGCCGAGCACCCGGAGTTCGAGCCGCCGAGCTCGGTCCGCTCCACGGGCGTACGCCCCTGGGTGCGGGCCACCGACGACCTCCCCGGCGCGGTGGCCAAGGCGCTCGAGGAACTCACCCCGGCCGAGGGGCGGCTCGCGGTGATCGCCCCGCGCGACCTCCACCGCGGCCTCGCGGCCCGCCTGGACGGCGTGACGGCGGGCGCCGAACCCGACCTCACCCAGACGGTCGTCCTCCTCGACCCGCGCCAGGCCAAGGGCCTGGAGTTCGACTCCGTCCTCGTGGTCGAGCCCGGCCGCTACGGCACCAGTGACCTGTACGTCGCCCTGACCCGCGCCACCCAGCGGCTCGGCGTGCTGCACACCGGGGAGCTGCCGAAGGCACTGGCCGAGCACTTCGTGGAGGAGAGGTAACAGTTCGTGTCGTAGTCACTGCCTGTGCACGGCCGGTGCGGTAAGCGTTGCCGTATGGAAGCCCAGCCCGCCGCGGCCGTGCCGGCCGACAGCCCGCTCCTCGGATCCCTGCCCGTCGAGCCGCTGCTCACCTCGGAGTTCGACGCCGACCCCGGCGCGGTGTACCGGCGGCTGCGCCGGCTGCACGGGCCCGTGGCACCGGTCGGGCTGATGGGCGTGCCCGTGTGGCTGGTGCTCGGCTACCGCGAGGTCCTCGACGTCCTGCGCAACGAGTGCCAGTGGCGGCGCGACATCCGCTACTGGCGGGCCCGCGCCCAGGGCGAACTGCCGTCCGGCTGGCCCCTGCTGGCCGGCTACCAGGTGCGGCAGACGATGTTCATGGACGACGAGGAGCACCGGGCCGCCCGCCAGACCCTGCACGCGGCGCTGCGTCCCTTCCAGGAGGCGCACGGCCCGCAGGGCTGGGAGCTGCGGGCGGCCGTCTCCCGCTACGCGGACGACCTCGTCGCGCTGCTGGCCGCCGAGTCCGGCACGGCCGGCTTCGCGGACCTGGGCGCCCAGTACACCCGGCCGCTGCTGCTCATGGTCACCACCAGGCTCTTCGGCTGCCCGGTGGGGCTGGGCGACGAACTGGTCATGGACCTGTGGCGGATGCTCGACGGCGGCCTGGGCGCCGAGCCCGCCACCGCCCGCGCCCTGGCGGCCTTCACCCGGCTCGCCGCCCACCGCCGGGCCCGCCCCGGCGACGACCTCACCTCGTACATGCTGCTGGCCGACCCGCACCTGTCCGACGAACAGCTCGGCCGGGAGCTGTTCATGAACGCGGTCTACCTCAACGACATCACCGGCAACATGGTCCTCAACACGCTGCTGGAGGTCATCCGGGGCAACGCCACCGTCCGCCGCGGACTGTCGGCGGGGCGGCCGGGCGAGACGGTCGACCGGGCCGCCCTCGCCAACCCGCCGGTCGCCAACATGTGCTTCCGCTTCGCCGCGCGGGACGTCCCGCTGGGCAACTACTGGATCCGGGCCGGGGACGCCGTCTCACCGTCCGCCGCTGCCGCCCACCAGGACCTCCTGGCGATCGGCACCTCCCACCTCGTCGACTCGGCCCTCAGGACCCGCTCACACCTGGGCTGGGGCGCCGGTCAGCACCAGTGCCCCGCCGCCGCGCGCGAACTCGCCGGTGTGCTCGTGACCCACGCGGTGGGCCGGATCCTCGACCACGTCGCCACCCTGGAACTCACCCTGCCGCCCGACCAGTTGCCGTGGCGGACGGGTCCGGTGGTCCGGGGCCTGCGGCTGCTGCCGGTGCGCTACGAACTGAGCCGGTCCGCCCGCTCCGCACGGCCGCACCGGGGCGGTACCGGCCACGGCCCGGACCGCCAGGCCACGGGGCTGCTGACCGGGCTCAGGAGGCTGATGTCCAGGACCCAGGGGTAGCGCCCACCCTCCGATCCGCGCGGACCGACCGGCTGTGACGGAAGCCGCCGCTCCCGTCACAGCGGTGTCCCAGGCCGCCTACGCCGGGCGCAGCCACACCGTCGACAGCGGTGGCAGGGTCAGCCGGATGCTCGCCGGGCGGCCGTGCCAGGGCTGGGCCTCCGGCTTGACCGGGTCGGGGTTGGTGACGTCGCTGCCGCCGTAGACGGCGGCGTCGGTGTTGACGGCCTCGTGCCAGGCGGGGACGTCCTCGGGGACGCCCAGGCGGTAGTCCTGGCGCACGACCGGCGCGAAGTTGGACACCGACAGCAGCGGGTTGCCCTCCGGGTCCAGCCTCAAGAACGCCAGGACGTTGTCGTCGGCGGCGTCCCCGACGATCCACTCGAAGCCCGCCGGGTCCGTGTCCAGGCGCCACAGCGCCGGGGTGGCGCGGTAGACGGTGTTGAGGTCGCGGACCAGATCGCGCACGCCCCGGTGGTCGGCCTCGGCGTCGTAGCCAGGGTCGAGCAGCCACCAGTCGGGGCCGTGCGCCTCCGACCACTCCGCTCCCTGCGCGAACTCCTGGCCCATGAACAGCAGCTGCTTGCCCGGGTGGGCCCACATGAAGCCCAGGTACGCCCGGTGGTTGGCGCGTTGCTGCCACCAGTCGCCCGGCATCTTCGACACCAGGGAGCGCTTGCCGTGCACGACCTCGTCGTGGGAGATCGGCAGGACGTAGTTCTCGCTGTACGCGTACACCATCGAGAACGTCATCTCGTGGTGGTGGTACTTGCGGTACACCGGCTCGTGGCTCATGTACTGGAGCGAGTCGTGCATCCAGCCCATGTTCCACTTCAGCCCGAACCCGAGCCCGCCGAAGCCGCTCGGTCCCTTGTGGTGCGTGGCCCGGGTGACGCCGTCCCAGGCGGTCGACTCCTCGGCGATCGTGACCACACCGGGCACCCTTCGGTAGAGCGTCGCGTTCATCTCCTGGAGGAACGCCACAGCGTCCTGGTTTTCCCGGCCGCCGTACTCGTTGGGCGTCCACTGGCCCGGCTCGCGTGAGTAGTCGAGGTAGAGCATCGACGCCACCGCGTCCACGCGCAGCCCGTCGATGTGGAACTCGTCGCACCAGTACAGGGCGTTCGCGACGAGGAAGTTGCGCACCTCGTTGCGCCCGTAGTCGAACTCCAGCGTGCCCCAGTCGGGGTGCGCGGCCCGCAGCGGATCCGCGTGCTCGTACAGGGGACGGCCGTCGAACTCGGCCAGCGCCCAGTCGTCACGCGGGAAGTGGGCGGGCACCCAGTCCATCAGCACGCCGATGCCCGCTTGGTGCAGCGAGTCGATCAGGTACCGGAAGTCGTCGGGCGTGCCCAGCCGGGCCGTCGGCGCGTAGAACCCGGTGACCTGGTAGCCCCAGGAGCCGCCGAACGGATGCTCCGCGACCGGCATCAGCTCGACGTGGGTGAAGCCCAGGTTCTTCACGTACCCCGGGAGCTGCTCCGCCAGTTGACGGTACGTCAGCCCTGGCCGCCAGGACGGCAGATGCACCTCGTACACCGAGAACGGCGCCTCGTGTGCCGGGGCCTCCGCACGCCGGTCCAGCCACTCGGCGTCGCCCCACTCGTACCGTGAGGACGTGATGACCGACGAGGTCGCGGGCGGCACCTCCGTGCGGCGGGCCAGCGGGTCGGCGCGCATCGTCTTCGAACCGTCGGGACGGGTGATCTCGAACTTGTACAGCTCGCCCTCGCCGATGTCCGGCAGGAACAGCTCCCACACGCCCGACGAGCCCAGCGAGCGCATGACGTGGCCGGTGCCGTCCCAGAAGTTGAAGGTGCCGGCCACGCGCACGCCGAGTGCGTTCGGCGCCCACACCGAGAACCGGGTGCCGGTCACGCCCTGGTGGGTCATCGGGTGCGCGCCCAGCGCCGACCACAGCTCCTCGTGCCGGCCCTCGCCGATCAGGTGCAGGTCGAGGTCGCCCAGCGTGGGCAGGAAACGGTAGGCGTCCTCGGTGTCCAGGACCGTCCCCTCGTACTCCACGAGCAGCCGGTACTCCGGGACCTCCCGCAGCGGCAGCAGCCCGGAGAAGAACCCCTCCCCGTCGTCCTCCAGCTCCGCCCGCCGCTCCCCGGCCACGACGGTCACCGACAGGGCGTACGGCCGGAACGCCCGGAACGCGATCCCGCCGGGCACGGGGTGTGCGCCGAGCACGGAGTGCGGGTCGTGATGCGTACCGTTGAGCAGCCGGCTCCGGTCCGCCGCTCCGACGGCGGGAGAGACGGCGAGTTCCATCTCCGGCGGGACGGTCTGGGCGGGGGCGGCTTGCCCCGCGGTCGCCTGCTCAACAATGGCCTTTTCGGCAGTCGCCTTCTTCGCGGGTGCCTTCTTGGCGGGTGCCTTCTTGGCGGGAGGCTTGGCGGCGGTGGTTTTGGTGGGTGCCGCCTTCGCCGTCGGGGCCTTCTTGGCGACCGCCTTCTTGGCTGTCGCCTTCTTGGCCGTCGCCTTCTTTGCGGCCGTCTTCTCGGCGGCGGCCTTCGTCGCGCTCGCCTTCTCAGGAGCCCCCTTCTCAGGAGCCGTCTTCTTCGCGACGGTCTTCTTCGCGACGGCCTTCTTCGCGACGGCCTTCTTCGCGACGGCCTTCTTCGCGACGGCCTTCTTCGCGGTCGTCTTCGCCGGGGCCGCCTTCTTCGCCGAGGCCTTCGTCGCGGGCGACTGCGCGGCGGGCGTCTTCTTGGCGGCGGCCTTCTTCGCGGGGGCCGTGGCCTTCTTGGCGGCTGCCTGTTTCGGCACCGCCGTCTTCTTCGCGGCACTCTTCTTCTGGGCGGCCGTGGGCTGCTCGGGGATCTTCTCCCCGGCCGTCCCCTTGGGACGGGAACCGCTGGACTCAGGGCGGGGGGTCACGGGCGGAGCCTCCAGGGCGCAGGTGGGTCAGTCAGGTCAGGTGGCCGGACGAGGCGAGCCGCTCTATGGCGGCCAGGGGCACCGGCAGCCAGTCGGGGCGGTGCCGGGCCTCGTACACCACCTCGTAGATCGCCTTGTCCGTCTCGTAGGCACGCAGCAGCACCGGGTCGGTGCGCGGATCGAGGCCGGAGGCCTCCGCGTACCCGGAGCAGTACGCGGACCGGCAGGTCTCGGCCCAGTCCGGCTGGGCCGGATCGGCCGAGCGGGCCGCGTAGTCGAAGGATCGCAGCATGCCGGCGACGTCCCGCACCGCCGGCTGCGGCATGCGCCGCTCGGCCAGCGGCCGGGCCGGCTCGCCCTCGAAGTCGATCAGCCACCACTCGCCTGCCGGCGAGCGCAGGCACTGCCCGAGGTGCAGATCGCCGTGCACGCGCTGCGCGGTCCAGGTGCGGCCCTCGGCGGCAAGGTCGCCCAGCGCCGTGAACGCCGACCGCAGCCCGCCTGCGTACGGCCGCAGCGCGGGCACCGCCTGGACGGCCGCCTCCAGCCGCTCGATCATGCCGTCCACCATGAGCTGGAGCTGCGTGTGACCGAGCGTGACCGTCGGCAGCGCCCGGGCCAGGGCGGTGTGCACCTCGGCGGTGGCCCGCCCCAGCGCCCGCGCCTCGGCGCCGAAGTCCTCGCCCTTGGCCAGCTCGCGCAGCGCCAGCTCCCAGCCGTCGGAGGCGCCCTGCACGAACGGCTGGAGCACCCCCAGCACATACGGCTGGCCGGCCAGGTCGGCCGGGGCCGCCGAGATCACCGGGTCCGCCGTGGGGTCGACGTCCGCGACCATCCAGGCCGTCGGCGCGGGCACCCGGGGGCAGCCCTCGCGGGCCAGCGCCAGCGGCAGCTCCAGGTCCGGATTGGCCCCGGGCACGATCCGGCGCAACAGCTTCAGGATGAACGTATCTCCGTAGACGATCGAGGAGTTGGACTGCTCCGCGGTCACCACGCGCGGTACCAGACCGGACCGGATCTCCTGGTCGAGGTCCCGCTCGAAGCGGAGCCCGCCGATCCTGGCCTGGGTGCGCAGCGCCTCCAGGAGCAGCTCGGCGGGCCTGGCGTCGTGTAGGGCGTCGTAGGCCGTGCGGCCGGCCAGCGGCCCCGTCGACAGGTGTCCGATCAGCGCGGGCGCCAGCCGAGGCGGCAGCGCCTCGCGCACGCCTATCAGCAGCTGGTAGCAGTCGCCGGGATGGCCGGGCGCGCCATGGGA
This sequence comes from Streptomyces sp. DG1A-41, assembly GCF_037055355.1. Classification (GTDB taxonomy): domain Bacteria; phylum Actinomycetota; class Actinomycetes; order Streptomycetales; family Streptomycetaceae; genus Streptomyces. Next base: position 6,392,382 of record NZ_CP146350.1, read on the forward strand.
CGGCACGAGCGGCTGATGGGCGCGGACGAGCAGGTGATACAGGCCGAGCTTGCCCGTGGCGGGGAGCAGCTCGGTGGCCTCGACCAGCGTGAACCCGGTGACGGGACGCCCCTTGCCCGCGAACCAGCGCTGCCGCGGCAGCCACTCCCGCAGCAGCGGATCGAGGGAGGCAAGAAGGCCGGGCGGGGTGGTGACGGTGCGTGTGACGGCTTCCGACATGGCGTCGCGTCCTTTCACCCATGATTGGTGCGCCTCCGGGGCCTTCAGCAGGTGCCGGCGGCGCCCCTCCGGCTCACGCGGGTGGGCTGCGGGGTGTTACTGATGCGTGCCCCGGGCGGGGCGGGAGAAACGCCCCGCCACGGGGGTTTGCGGCCCGCCCCGCGATTCAGGCCTCATCAGGGCGCCTCAGAGCGTCTCAGGCCTCACAGGGTGTCCCTGCGCAACCGGAACCAGTAGAACCCGTGACCTGCCAGTGTCAGCAGATACGGCAGCTCGCCGATCGCCGGGAAACGGACCCCGCCGAACAGCTCCACCGGGTGCCGTCCCTCGAAGGCGCTCAGATCCAGCTCCGTGGGCTGCGCGAAACGCGAGAAGTTGTTCACGCACAGCACCAGGTCGTCCTCGTACTCCCGCAGGAACGCCAGCACCGCCGGGTTCGTCGACGGCAGTTCGGTGTACGAGCCGAGCCCGAAGGCGGGATTCTGCTTGCGGATCTCGATCATGCGGCGGGTCCAGTGCAGCAGCGACGACGGCGAGGCCATGGACGCCTCGACGTTCGTGACCTGGTAGCCGTAGACCGGGTCCATGATCGTGGGCAGGAACAACCGTCCCGGATCGCACGAGGAGAACCCGGCGTTGCGGTCCGGCGTCCACTGCATCGGCGTGCGCACCGCGTCCCGGTCGCCGAGCCAGATGTTGTCGCCCATGCCGATCTCGTCGCCGTAGTACAGGATCGGCGAGCCCGGCAGCGACAGCAGCAGGGCCGTGAACAGCTCGATCTGGTTGCGGTCGTTGTCCAGCAGCGGGGCGAGACGGCGCCGGATGCCGATGTTGGCGCGCATCCGTGGGTCCTTGGCGTACTCGGCCCACATGTAGTCGCGCTCTTCGTCGGTGACCATCTCGAGGGTCAGCTCGTCGTGGTTGCGCAGGAAGATGCCCCACTGGCAGCCCGAGGGAATGGCCGGGGTCTTGGCCAGGATCTCGGAGACCGGGTAGCGGGATTCGCGCCGCACCGCCATGAAGATGCGCGGCATGACCGGGAAGTGGAAGGCCATGTGGCACTCGTCGCCGCCGCTCGGGTAGTCGCCGAAGTAGTCGACGACGTCCTCGGGCCACTGGTTGGCCTCCGCCAGCAGCACCGTGTCCGGGTACTGCGCGTCGATCTCCTTGCGCACCCGCTTCAGGAAGTCGTGCGTGGCCGGGAGGTTCTCGCAGTTGGTGCCCTCCTCCTGGTACAGGTACGGCACCGCGTCCAGCCGGAAGCCGTCGATGCCCAGGTCCAGCCAGAACTTCAGCGCGGAGATCATCTCCTCCTGCACGGCCGGGTTCTCGTAGTTGAGGTCCGGCTGGTGGGAGAAGAAGCGGTGCCAGTAGTACTGCTTGCGGACCGGGTCGTAGGTCCAGTTGGAGGCCTCGGTGTCGACGAAGATGATCCGCGCGTCCTGGAACTGCTTGTCGTCGTCCGCCCACACGTAGTAGTCGCCGTAGGGGCCGTCGGGGTCCTTGCGCGACTCCTGGAACCACGGGTGCTGGTCGCTGGTGTGGTTCATGACGAAGTCGATGATCACGCGCATGCCGCGCTGGTGGGCGGCGTCGACGAACTCCACGAAGTCGGCCAGGTCACCGAACTCCGGCAGGACGGCCGTGTAGTCGGAGACGTCGTAGCCGCCGTCCCGGAGGGGGGACTTGAAGAACGGCGGCAGCCACAGGCAGTCGACGCCCAGCCACTGGAGGTAGTCGAGCTTGGCGGTCAGTCCCTTCAGGTCACCGACCCCGTCGCCGTTGCTGTCCTGGAACGAGCGGACGAGCACCTCGTAGAAGACGGCTCGCTTGAACCATTCCGGGTCGCGGTCCCTGGCAGGAGTGTCCTCGAAGGTGTCCTGAACGGGTTCGTTGACGATCATGTTGTGGGTGACCCTCCGATCTGCGGGGTGGACGGTCGCAGAACCGAGAAGACATGCGCGGGCCTACGGCCCGGTTCGAGGCGCACGTAGTTGGCCCTGCCCCAGTGATAGGTCTCGCCGGTGAGCTCGTCGCGCACCGGCACCGACTCGTGCCAGTCCAGGCCGAGTTGCGGCATGTCCAACGAGACCGTGGCCTCCTGGGTGTGGTGGGGGTCGAGGTTGGCGACCACCAGAACCGTGTTCGAACCCTTCCGCTTCGAGTAGGCGATCACCGCCTCCTGGTCCGCGTGGTGGAAGTGGAGATCGCGCAGCTGCTGGAGGGCCGGGTTCTCCCGGCGGATGGTGTTGAGCCTGGTGATCAGTGGGGTGATGGTGCGTCCCTCGCGTTCGGCGGCTTCCCAGTCGCGGTGCCTGAGCTGGTACTTCTCCGAGTCGAGGTACTCCTCGCTGCCCTGTCTGAGCGGGGTGTTCTCGCACAGCTCGTAGCCGGAGTAGATGCCCCAGGTGGGGGAGAGGGTCGCGGCGAGGACGGCCCGGACCTCGAAGGCGGGGCGGCCGCCGTGCTGGAGGTAGGCGTGCAGGATGTCGGGGGTGTTGGCGAAGAAGTTCGGCCGCATGTAGGAGGCGGCCTCACCGGAGAGTTCGGTGAGGTATTCGGTCAGCTCCTGCTTGGTGTTGCGCCAGGTGAAGTACGTGTAGGACTGCTGGAAGCCGATCTGGGCGAGGGTGTGCATCATCGCCGGGCGGGTGAACGCCTCGGCCAGGAAGATCACATCGGGGTCGGTGCGGTTGATGTCCGCGATGACCCGCTCCCAGAAGACGACCGGCTTGGTGTGGGGGTTGTCCACCCGGAAGATCCGCACGCCGCAGTCCATCCAGTGCCGCAGCACCCGGCAGGTCTCGGCGATCAGGCCGTCCATGTCGGCGTCGAAGGCGATGGGGTAGATGTCCTGGTACTTCTTGGGCGGGTTCTCCGCGTAGGCGATGGTGCCGTCGGGGCGGTGGTGGAACCACTCGGGGTGTTTGTGCACCCAGGGGTGGTCCGGGGAGCACTGCAAGGCGAAGTCCAGGGCGATCTCCAGCCCCAGGTCGCGGGCCTGTCCGACGAACCAGGTGAAGTCCTCCAGGGTGCCCAGGGCGGGGTGGACGGCGTCGTGGCCGCCCTCGGGGGAGCCGATCGCCCAGGGCACGCCGACGTCGTCGGGCCCGGGGGAGAGGGTGTTGTTCCTGCCTTTGCGGAAGGTGGTGCCGATGGGGTGGATGGGGGGCAGGTAGACCACGTCGAAGCCCATCGCCGCGATCGCCGGCAGTCTGCGGGCGGCGGTGCGGAAGGTGCCGTGGGGCTGTCGGCGGGTGCCCTCGGAGCGGGGGAAGAACTCGTACCAGGAGCCGTACAGGGCCCGCTCCCGCTCGACCAGGAGCGGCAGCGGCTCGGAGGTGGTGACCAGCTCCCGCAGCGGATGGCGGGCCAGGACCTCGTCCACCTCCGGCGTCAGCGCCGCCGCCAGCCGCGCCGCCGCCGGGCGGTTGTCGTCCCGCAGGGATGCGACGGCCGCGAGGATCACGGCCCGTCGGCCCCCCTCCTCGGGCACACCGGCGGCCGCCCTCTCGTACAGGCGCGCGCCCTCCTCCAGGACGACGTCCGTGTCCATGCCCGCCGGGATCTTGATCTGCGCGTGATGGCGCCAGGTGCTGACCGGGTCGCCCCACGCCTCCACGGTGAACGTCCACAGGCCGGGCTCCACGGCGGTGACCTCGGCGCCCCACCGGTCCGTCCCGGGGGCCAGTTCGCGCATCGGCGTCCACGGCCCGGGGCGGCCCTCGGGATCCTTCAGTACGACGTTGGCGGCGACCGCGTCGTGCCCCTCCCGGAACACGGTCGCCGAGATCTCGAAGGTCTCGCCGGTCACGGCCTTGGCCGGCCGGCGTCCGCGCTGGACGACCGGGCGGACAGCGAGAACGGGTATGCGCCCGACGGCGGTCGCCTCGCCCCCGGGGGGTGGTTGCGGGACCGGCGGACCTGCGTCGGCCGGGCGCGCGGGGTGTGACTCACCGACGGGCGCGCGCGCCCCGGTGCGGCGGGTGGGGGATGGTGATGAGTGGTGCTTGGCGGGCATGACCGCTCCTGTCCGCGTCAACGTGGGTGGGCGGATGACTGTGGGGAGGTGGGTCCTGCATGGTGCTCCTGAGAGGGGTACCCGGAGGAGCCTTCCCACCCTATTCGGGTGGGCAATCCGGCACTTTGTTAACTACTCACGCGTATGTCGACACACAAGACCGGCCTCGTCCGCGACGGACGAGGCCGGCCCTTCCCGTGGCTGCTCCTTCGCCCTAGGTGTGCGGCACCCGCAGTAACTTGTCCGGCGAGCCGGGACCCCGGCCGGAGATCTTCCCGGTCGCCGCTCCCGCGGTCAGGGCCCTGCTGACCTGGGCCGGAGCCGCCCTCGGGTGGTCGGCCAGATACAGCGCGGCCGCGCCCGCGGCGTGAGGTGCCGCCATCGAGGTGCCCGAGGCCGCGGCCCGTGCCGCGTCGCTCGCGGCGGACGTGGAGACGATGTGCACGCCCGGGGCGAAGAGATCGAGGGCCGGACCGTGGTTGGAGAAGGCCGGTTTCGCATCCCTGAAGTCGGTCGCGCCGACCGTGATCGCCTGCTTGACGCTCGCCGGCGAGTACAGGCCGGCCTGCCGTCGTTGCCCGCGGCGACCGTGTACGTGACGCCGGAGGCGATGGAGGCGCGGACGGCGGCGTCCAGCCGGTCGTTGCGCGGGCCGCCCAGACTGAGGTTGGCGACCGCGGGCTTCTTCGCGTGCCGGGTCACCCAGTCGATCCCGGCGATCACCCGGGCCGTGGTGCCACCGCCCGCGGCGTCGAGGACGCGTACGGAGACGACGCGGGCCTTCTTGGCGACGCCGTGGGCCTTCCCGGCGACCGTGCCGGCGACGTGCGTGCCGTGGCCGTTGGCGTCCGAGGCGACCTTGTCGTTCCCCACGAAGTCCCAGCCGTGGCCCGCCCGGCCGCCGAAGTCCCCGTGTGTGGTCCGGACGCCGGTGTCGATCACGTACACCGTCACCCCGGCGCCCGCCGACTCGGGCCAGGTGTAGCTCCGGTCCAGCGGCAGACTCGGCTGGTCGACGCGGTCCAGCCCCCAGGCGGGCGGCTCGCGCTGGGTGTGGTCCAGCCGCACGCGGGTGTCCTGGACGACCGAGGCGACCCCGGGGTCGGCGGCGAGTTGCCCGGCCCGTCTCGCGTCGGTCCTGATCGCGTAGCCGTTCAGGACGGTGCCGTAGATGTGGCTGATCTTCACCCCGTACTTCTCGGCCAAGGCCTTTCCGGCCGCCGACGGAGCCCGTGTGCCCTCCTTCAGTGTGACCAGGTAACTTCCGTGCACGGAGCCGGGTTGTCCGGCGCCGAGTATCCGCCCCTGCGGTACGGCGTGCGCGGGCAGGGTGATGGCCGAAAACGCCGCGGCGCAGATCGCCGCCGTCAGGCCCCCCGCCCAGCGCAGACGCCGTGTGCGCGTCCGTGCCATGGTCCGAGTTCCCCTCCTCGACTCGGCGTACGGCTGCCGCGCGGCACCGCGTGCGGCGGGCGCGGGCCGGTACGCCAGGGGCAGCCTCTCGTGGTGTGCGAAGCGCCACAAGGACGCCTATGGGGGCGAAATCGGCCATATCCGTGGACGGAGCGGTTCCGGACGATCGGGGATTGAGTGGCGGAGCTTCACCGGCGGCGGCACCGACGCCGGTACTGTCGTAGGTGACGCCGATGAAGCCCTGTGTCAGAACCCTGCGTCATCCTGCGAACGCGCCGAGGTGGAACCCGTGAAGGCGATCCGTCGATTCACCGTCCGACCCGTTCTCCCCGAACCCCTCCGGCCGCTCAGCGATCTGGCCCGCAATCTGCGCTGGTCGTGGCATGCGGAGACCCGTGACCTGTTCCAGTCCGTCGACCCGGAGCGCTGGGCCGCCTCGGGCGGCGACCCGGTCCGGCTGCTGGGCAGCGTGCCGCCCGCGCGGCTCGCGGACCTGGCCGGAGACCGCCGCTTCCTGCGCCGCCTCGCCGCGGTCGCGGGCGATCTGAACGACTACATGACCGGCGACCGCTGGTACCAGGCCCAGCCCGACGAACTCCCCGCCGCCGTCGCCTACTTCTCACCCGAGTTCGGCATCACGGCCGCCCTGCCCCAGTACTCCGGCGGCCTCGGCATCCTGGCCGGCGACCACCTGAAGGCGGCCAGCGACCTCGGCGTCCCGCTGATCGGCGTCGGCCTGCTCTACCGGCACGGCTACTTCCGCCAGACCCTGTCCCGGGACGGCTGGCAGCAGGAGCACTACCCCGTCCTCGACCCCAACGAGCTGCCCGTCGTCCTCCTGGAGGAGCCCGACGGCACCCCCGCCCAGGTCGCCCTCGCCCTGCCCGGCGGCAAGCAGTTGCACGCCCGGATCTGGCTGGCGCAGGTCGGCCGGGTCCCGCTGCTGATGCTGGACTCGGACGTCGAGGAGAACGACCTCGGCGAGCGCGGCGTGACCGACCGCCTCTACGGCGGCGGCAGCGAGCACCGGCTGCTCCAGGAGATGCTGCTCGGCATAGGAGGGGTCCGGGCGGTGCGCACGTACTGCCGGCTGACCGGTCACCCCGAGCCGGAGGTGTTCCACACGAACGAGGGACACGCCGGGTTCCTCGGCCTGGAGCGGATCGCCGAGCTCTGCGCCCAGGGCCTGGACTTCGACTCGGCGCTGGAGGCGGTCCGCGCCGGGACCGTCTTCACCACCCACACCCCCGTCCCGGCCGGCATCGACCGCTTCGACCGCGAGCTGGTCGCCCGCCACTTCGGCCCCGACGCCGAGCTGCCCCGCATCGACGTCGAGCGCGTCCTCAGGCTCGGCATGGAGACCTACCCCGGCGGCGAGCCCAACCTGTTCAACATGGCCGTGATGGGCCTGCGCCTCGCCCAGCGCGCCAATGGCGTCTCCCTGCTGCACGGCAACGTCAGCCGCGAGATGTTTTCCGGCCTGTGGCCCGGCTTCGACGCCGACGAGGTGCCGATCACCTCCGTGACGAACGGTGTGCACGCGCCCACCTGGGTCGCCCCGGAGGTGTTCCGGCTCGGCGCCCGGCAGATCGGCGTCCACCGCGCCGAGGACGCGCTGACCGTCGGCGGCTCGGACCGCTGGGACGCGGTGGCGGACATCCCCGACCAGGAGATCTGGGAGCTGCGGCGGGGCTTGCGCGAGCAGCTCGTGACGGAGGTGCGGGAGCGGCTGCGGGCCTCCTGGCGGCAGCGCGGGGCCGGCACGGCCGAGCTGGGCTGGATCGACGGCGTGCTCGACCCGGACGTCCTCACCATCGGCTTCGCGCGGCGCGTCCCGTCGTACAAGCGCCTGACGCTGATGCTGCGCGACCGCGACCGGCTGATGGATCTGCTGCTGCATCCCGAGCGGCCGGTCCAGATCGTCGTGGCGGGCAAGGCGCATCCCGCGGACGACGGCGGGAAGCGGCTGGTGCAGGAGCTGGTGCGGTTCGCGGACGATCCGCGGGTACGGCACCGGATCGTGTTCCTGCCGGACTACGGCATGGGGATGGCGCAGAAGCTGTACCCGGGGTGCGACATCTGGCTGAACAACCCCCTGCGCCCGCTGGAGGCCTGCGGCACGTCCGGGATGAAGGCGGCGCTCAACGGTTGTCTGAATCTCTCCGTGCTGGACGGCTGGTGGGACGAGTGGTTCCAGCCCGACTTCGGCTGGGCCATCCCCACCGCCGACGGTGTCGGGACCGACCCGGACCACCGCGACGACATAGAGGCCGCGGCGCTGTACGACCTGCTGGAGCAGCGGGTGACGCCCCGCTTCTACGAGCGCGGGCAGAGCGGGCTGCCCGACCGATGGATCGAGATGGTCCGCCAGACGCTGAGCCTGCTCGGGCCGAAGGTGCTGGCCGGGCGGATGGTCCGCGAGTACGTCGAGCGGCTCTACACGCCGGCTGCGCTCGCCCACCGGTCCATGGATCCGGACGCGGCGCGGGAGCTCGCCGAGTGGAAGGGCCGGGTGCGGGCGGCCTGGCCGGGCGTCACTGTCGACCATGTGGAGACGTCTGCGGTTGCGGCGCTGGCGGAGTTGGGGACGACGCTGGGGCTTCGCGTGCGGGTGGGGCTCGGGCACCTCGGGCCTGATGACGTGGAGGTACAGGCCGTTTCGGGGCGGGTGGACGAGGAGGACCGTATCGCTGACGCGGCGGTCGTTCCGTTGAAGCCGGTGGGATCCCCCGACCAGGACGGGCGCTGGGTCTATGAGGGGCCCTTGTCCCTGGATCGCACCGGGCCGTTCGGGTATACGGTGCGGATTCTGCCCGCACATCGGCTTTTGGCCTCCAGTGCGGAGTTGGGGCTTGTGGCCGGGCCGTCCGAGGAGGTGGTGGAGGGTGCGGGGTTGTTGATGCGTTGAGTGTTGTCCGCGGGTGCGTGGGGGCTGGTCGCGCCGGAGCCGCACATCGATACAGCCCCGCGCCCCTTCAGGCTTCCGCACCACCCTGCGTTGCAAGGTTCCGCAGGACATGGCCGCACCTGCGTGCGTACGCGTGCTGGAACCCCCTGGTCGCCGGCCCGCCCGCCTTCGCGTACCACTTGGCTGCGCGGCTGAAGGCGTTCACCGTCAGCCACACCGTGCCGTCGCCCGTGCGGTCGACCACGAAGGACTCCTCGCCGCATTCGGGATGGCCGGTCAGGGTGCCGTAGGCCCAGCCGGCGCGGCGGGGTTCCTCGACCGTCCACACCACACGGCAGGGGGCCTTGATCATCCCGGCGAGGGTGACGGTGACGTCGACGCCGGGGGCGGCCCGGTCCGCGCCGGCGTCGATGCCGACGCCCAGGGCCCGGTGCATCTCCCAGGTGAGCACCGCCTCCGAGGCCCGGCGGAAGACCTCCTCACCCTCGCCGAGGCGGGTGCGCACGTTCATGGGGTGGAAGCCCGGAGGGCAGAAGCCCTCGTCGCGGGTGGCGCCGACGTCGGCGTAGGTGAAGTCTTCCGAGGACATGGTCACCAAGAGTAGGGCGGTACCCGGGTGTGCCTTCGCTCCGGGTACCGCCCTCGGCCGTGCTTCGGTCAGCCGACGTTGACGGCGGACCAGGCGGCCGCGACCGCCTTGTACTCGGTGCTGCTCGCGCCGTACAGCGCCGAGGCCGCGTTCAGAGTCGCCGTGCGGGCGCCCGCGTACTTGGTCGTCGACGTCATGTACGTCGTCAGCGCCTTGTACCAGATCTGGAGCGCCTTGGTACGGCCGATGCCGGTGACCGTGGAGCCGTTGGAGGTGGGCGAGTTGTAGGTCACGCCGTTGATGGTCTTCGTGCCGCTGCCCTCGGACAGCAGGTAGAAGAAGTGGTTGGCGGGGCCCGAGGAGTAGTGGACGTCCATGCTGCCGAGGCCGGCGGACCAGGCGTCGGCGGAGTCGCCGTCCTTGCTGGGCTTGTCCATGTAGCGCAGCGGGGTGCCGTCGCCGTTGATGTCGATCTTCTCGCCGATGAGGTAGTCACCGACGTCGGAGGGGTTGTTGGCGTAGAACTCCGCGCCCGCGGCGAAGATGTCGCTGGTCGCTTCGTTCAGGCCGCCGGACTCGCCGCTGTAGTTGAGGCGTGCCGTGGCCGACGTCAGGCCGTGGCTCATCTCGTGGGCCGCCACGTCGAGCGAGGTCAGCGGGTTGGCGTTGCCTGCGCCGTCGCCGTAGGTCATGCAGAAGCAGCTGTCCGACCAGAAGGCGTTGTTGAAGTTGTTGCCGTAGTGGACGCGCGAGTAGGCGGCCTTGCCGTCGTTGCGGATGCCGTTGCGGCCGAAGGTGCTCTTGTAGAAGTCCCAGGTGACCTGGGCGCCGTAGTGGGCGTCGGCGGCGGCGGTCTCCAGGTCGGCCGGGTTGCCGTTGCCCCAGACGTCGTCGGAGCCGGAGAAGAGGGTGCCGGTGCCGGAGGTGCCGCGGTTGAGGTTGTACGTCCTGTTGCCGCCGCGCGTACCGTCCGACAGGGTGTACGACGACCCGGACTTCGTGGTGCCGATGGTGACCTTGCCGCTGTACGTGGTGTTGCCCGTGCCGGTCTCGATGCCCTGGTACTCGTAGAGCTTCTTGCCGGTGGCGGCGTCGGTGATGACATGCAGCTCGTTCGGGGTGCCGTCCTCCTGGAGGCCGCCGACGACCGTCTCGTAGGCGAGGGTGGGCTTGCCGTCGGCCGCCCAGATCACCTTGCGGGGCGTGGAGTTCGCCTCGGTCTTCTCCGAGCCGGCCGCCTTGGCGAGCGTCACGGCCTGCTTCTCGGCCTTGGCGGCGGGGACCGCCGGCTTGAGCGAGGCGACCTTGAGGGCGGCCTTCGTCGCTCTGGTGACGCCCTTGGTCTCGCCGGACGACGACTCGTGCACGACGAGGTCGCCGCCGAGGACCGGCAGGCCCGCGTAGGTGCGCTCGTAGCGGGTGTGGACCGTGCCGTCGGCGTCCTTCACGACGTCCTTGACGACCAGCTTCTCCTGTTCGCCGAGGCCTATCTCGTCGGCGGTCGCGGTGGCGTCCGCCTGCTGCTCCTTGATGAGGGCGGTGCGGGCGGGCGCGGTCAGCAGGACGGGGGCGGCGGCGAGGGCCGGCTTGCCGGCGGGAGAGGAGTCGGCGGCGACGCTGCTGCCGGAGGTCAGGCCGGTGGTGAGCAGGGCGCCGGCCGCGACGGCGGTGGCGATGGCCAGCGTGGTGCGTTTGTGACGCGCATAGACAGGAGTGGTCACACGAGCTCCTAGATGTGGGGGAAGTGCTGCGGTGCTGTGCGGCGGGTGGGGGAAGAGTGGCACCTGGGGCGCGTACATGTCAGGAGCAACGCGTGATGTTGACCGGAAAACGACGCCGGGGTGTCGCATCGGATGTCATGAAGCGGGCGCCGTCCCGGGGGAGTCGAACCCACCGGGGCGGCGCCCTGTCCTGCGCGGACCGCGAAGGGGCCTACGGGAAGGTGAGCTTCCAGCTGTTGATGTATCCGGTGTCGCGGGCCGCGTTGTCCTGGACCCGCAGCTGCCAGACGCCGTCGGCGGCCTCGGAGGAGGCGTTCACCGTGTACGTGGTGCTGATGTTGTCCGCGCTGCCGCCGGTGCCGTAGGCCTTCAGCGTGTACGCCGTGCCGTCGGGCGCGACCAACTGCACCTGGAGGTCACCGATGTAGGTGTGGACGATGTCCACGGCGACCTGGAGGTCGGACGGCGCGTTGCCCGTCCGGCCGGAGACGGTGACCGGCGACGTGACCGCCGCGCCCCGGTCCGGAATCGCCACGTCGGCGGTGTTCTCGAAAGACGTACCGCCGCCGCCTCCGCCGCCGGAGCGGGTGCCGACGTTCACGCCCGCCCACGCGTCCTGGACCGCCTTGTACTCGGCGCTGTCGGTGCCGTAGAGCTCACCGGTCGCCGCGAGGGTGCCGGTACGGGCGCCCGCGTAGTTGGTGGTCGAGGTGAACTTGGTGGTCAGCGCGCGGAACCAGATCTTCTCCGCCTTGTCCCGGCCGATGCCGGTGACCGGAAGGCCGTCCGAGGTGGGCGAGTCGTAGGTGACGCCGTTGATGGTCTTGGTGCCGCTGCCCTCGCTCAGCAGGTAGAAGAAGTGGTTCGCCGGGCCCGAGGAGTAGTGCACGTCGATCGAGCCGATGCCCGAGTACCAGGCGTCCTTGGACGAGCCGTCCTTGCTGGGCTTGTCCATGTGGCGCAGCGGCGTGCCGTCGCCGTTGATGTCGATCTCCTCGCCGATGAGGTAGTCACCGACGTCGGAGGTGTTCTTGGCGAAGAACTCGACGGTCGCGCCGAAGATGTCGGAGGTCGCCTCGTTCAGACCGCCGGACTCGCCGCTGTAGTTGAGGCCCGCGGTGTTCGAGGTGAGCCCGTGGGTCATCTCGTGCGCGGCCACGTCGATCGACGTCAGCGGGTTGGCGTTGCCCGCGCCGTCGCCGTAGGTCATGCAGAAGCAGCTGTCCGACCAGAAGGCGTTGACGTAGTTGTTGCCGTAGTGGACCCGGGAGTACGCGGCCACGCCGTCGCCGCGGATGCCGCTGCGGCCGTGCACGTTCTTGTAGTAGTCCCACGTCAGCGCGGCGCCGTAGTGGGCGTCGGCGGCGGCCGACTCCGGGTTGGAGGGGCTGCCGTCGCCCCAGACGTCGTCGGAGCCGGAGAAGAGGGTGCCGGTGCCGGAGGTGCCGCGGTTCAGGTTGTACGTCTTGTGGTTGCCCCGGGCGCCGTCGGTGAGGTTGTAGGCCGCCCCGGACCGGGTGGTGGTGAGGTCGACCGTGCCGGAGTACACGGTGTGGCCGGTGCCGGTCTCGATGGCCTCCCACGCGTACAGCTTCTCGCCGGTGGTGGCGTCGGTGACGACGTGCAGTTCCCGCGGGGTGCCGTCGTGCTGGAAGCCGCCGACGACCGTCTCGTAGGCCACGACCGGCTTGCCGTTCGCGGCCCAGATCACCTTCCGGGGCTCCCGGTTGACGGCCGGGCTCCTGGCGTCCTCGGCCTTCCCCGCGGCCAGGGCCTGCTGCCGGGCCTTCGCGGCGGACACCGCGGCCTTCGTCGTGGCCGGCTTGATGTCGGCGCGGGTGGCCTTCGCGACGGACGCGGTGGTGTCCGTCTTCGTGCTCTGCACGACCAGGTCGCCGCCGAGGACGGGCAGGCCGTCGTAGGTGCGCTCGTAGCGCGTGTGCACGGTGCCGTCGCGGTCCTTCAGGACGTCGCGGACGACCAGCTTCTCCTTGGCCCCGAGGCCCAGGTCCTTCGCCGTCCCGGCCTTGCCGGCGTCGGCCTCGCGGATCAGCGCGGCGCGCTGGGCGGGGGTGAGGCGGACCGACTCGGAGCCGGGGTGCGCCGTGCTCGCGGCCGACGGTGCCATCGCAGGGGCCGCGGTGGCGGTGCCGCCCTGCACGGCGGCGGCGATCAGCGCGGCGACGCCGGCGAGGGCCACGGCCGCGGTACGGCGGGGAGTGCGTCTGTGAGAGGTGCTTCTTCGCGAGGAACTGCTTCTCAACACTGGCTCCTTCTGCGGGACCGGGGGTTGCCCGGCCTGGGGAGGTGGAGGTGTTGCCGTGGGGTTGCCGTGGAGCAGTCGCGGGAAGCGTGGCAGGGGAGTGCGCTTTCTGTCAGGGGCGCGTCAAGAGTATGGCTGGAAAACAGTTCGCCGACCGGAAGTGCGTGTTCGCTATGCGGACGGCTTCCGGGCGTCGTGCAGGTCCCCGTGCCAGGAGTGCCACAGCGCCGCGTAGGCCCCGCCGGCCGCCACCAGCTCCTCGTGCGTGCCGAGTTCGGTCAGCCGGCCGTCCTCCATCACGGCCACCCGGTCGGCGTCGTGCGCGGTGTGCAGCCGGTGCGCGACGGCGATGACGGTGCGCCCTGCGAGCACGGCGGCCAGGGCGCGCTCGGTGTGCCGGGCGGTCGTCGGGTCGAGCAGCGCGGTCGCCTCGTCGAGGATCAGCGTGTGCGGGTCCGCCAGCACCACGCGGGCCAGGGCGAGTTGCTGGGCCTGCGAGCCGTCGGTACCGTGACCGCCCTGGCCCAGCGGCGTGTCCAGGCCCTCCGGCAGCTCCCGCACCCACGCGTCGGCGCCGACCACCGACAGCGCCTTCCACAACGCCTCGTCCCCGGCAGACGGTTCGGCGATCCGCAGATTGTCACGGACCGTGCCGAGGAACACGTGGTGCTCCTGGGTGACCAGCACGACCTGGCGGCGCAGCCGCTCCGGTCCGAGCCCGACGACGGGCACGCCGCCGACCGTCACCGAGCCGGCGGTCGGCGCGTCGATGCCCGCCATCAGCCGGCTCAGCGTGGTCTTGCCGGCGCCCGACGGCCCGACCATGGCCAGCCGCTCCCCGGGCGTCACCGTCAGGTCGACGCCGCGCAGCACCTCGACTCCGCCGTCGTAGGCGTAGCGCACGCCGGTGACGTCGATACGGTCGCCGTCCGGATCGGGGCCCTCCCCCTCCCCGGCGGCCCGCGGGGCCCGGGCCAGCCCCTCCACCCGGGCGAAGGAGGCGCCGCTGCTCTGGAGTTGCTCGACCCGCACCAGGATCTCGTCCAGCGGTCCGCTCAGCTGGTGCAGATACAGGGCCGCCGCCACGACCGCCCCGAGGCTCATCGAGCCCGAGGTGTGCAGCGCCCCGCCGATCACCAGCACCCCGGCCACCGGGACGACGTACGACACCTCCACCGCCGGGAAGAACACCGTGCGCAGGAACAGCGTGTAGAAGCGCGTACGGCGGGACGTCTCCAGTGCCTCCCGGCTCGCGGCGGTGCGCTGCCTCTGGAGCCGGAACGCCTCCACCGTCCGCGCTCCGGCCGCGGTCGCCGCGAGGATCTCCGCGACGTCCGAGGTGGCCGCGCCCTCGGCGAGATACCCGTCCCGGGCCCGCCGCAGATACCAGCGCAACGCCAGCCAGATCGGTGTCAGACCGAGCACGCCGAGAGCACCGAGCAGCGGGTCCAGCAGGAACACCGCGCCGACCAGGAACAGGCACTGCACGAGGTTGATGAGGAGGATCGGGCCGGCGTCCCGCAGGGTGTTGCCCACGGTCGTGACGTCAGAAGTGCCGCGGGCCGTCAGGTCACCGGTGCCGGCGCGCTCCACGACCGAGGCGGGCAGGGCGAGGGCGCGGTCGACGAACCGCTCCCGTACGCGCGTGAGGGTGCGTTCGCCGAAGCGGTGGCCCACGTAGCGGGCCCAGCGGGCGAGGAGCAGCTGGGTGAGGGCGCAGAGCAGGAGGACCAGGGCCAGCCGGTCGACGGCGGCGACTCCCTGTCCGGCCCGGACGTCGTCGATCATCCGGCCCAGCAGCCAGGGCCCTGCCAGACCGGCCAGGGCGGCGAGGGCGTTGAGGCCGAGGACGGTGGTGAAGGCCCGGGTGTCGGCCCGCACGAGGTCCAGCAACGCCCGTCGGACGTCCGCCCGTTCGGCCACGGGGAGGTGTCCGCGGCTCATCGGGCGGCCTCCTCGGTGTCCCTGGCCACGAGGGCGCGGTAGCCGGGGGTCGTGTCGAGCAGTTCGTGGTGGCTGCCCGAGGCCGCGACCTTGCCGTCGACGAGGTAGTGGACGGTGTCCGTGCGGTCCAGGACGAGGGGGGAGGTGGTGGTCACGACCGTGGTGCGGCCGTGCCGGGCCTTGCTGAGGCGGTCGGCGACGGTGGCTTCGGTGTGGGCGTCGAGGGCGGAGGTGGGCTCGACGGCGAGGAGGATCTCCGGGTCGGCGAGGAGGGCCCTGACCAGGCGGATGCGTTGGCGTTGGCCGCCGGAGAGGTTGCGGGCCTGGGCGGCCATCCGGGTGTTCAGGCCGTCGGGGAGGGCTTGGACGATGTCTTCGGCTGCGGCGGTGTGGAGCGCCGTCTGAGTTGCCGTGTGGTGTGGTGTGGCGTCTGCGGGTGCGTGGTGGTTTGTCGCGCAGTTCCCCGCGCCCCTCAACGGTCCGATCATGTCCTGAAGAGTTCCTGCGAACAGGTCGGACTCGTGGGCGGCCACCAGGATGCGGTCCCGGATCTGGTCCAGGGCTATGTCCTCCAGTCGCGCTCCGCCCCAGGTCGCGTCCGAAGGGGTGTAGCGGCCGAGGCGGTCCACCACCGCCACGGCGTCGGCCGGGTGTTCCGCGACCAGGGCCGTCAGGCAGCCCGGCCGGATGCGCACGCCGGACCCGGGGTCGTACAGAACCGACGGTTCGGACGGGGCGTCACGTGTGCCGGTGTCGGGCATCGGCTCCAGCCGCAGGAAGCGTACGACGCGTCGCGCGCACACCAGGCCGCGGCTGATCTGGTAGCCGCATTCGACCCAGAAGGCCACCGGCCTCACCAGCATCGCCACATAGCCGTACACCGACACCAACTGCCCCACGGTGATGTCCCCGCGCGCGGCCAGCCGGGCCGCCGGCCACGTCACCCCGGCCAGGAACAGCGTCGGCAGCCCGATCCCGAGTGCCTGCACCCAGCTGGTCACCACGCCGACCCGGTACCCCTGCTCGCGCAGCCGCCGCGAGTCACGGCGGAAGGCGTCCGCGACCAGTGTCTTGCCGCCCAGCCCGGAGAGCACGCGCAGACCGCCCGCCAGGTCGCCGATGCGGGCGGTCAGGACACCCTGGCGTTCCCGGTACTCCGTCTCGGATCCCTGTAACCGCCCGAGCAGCGGCCCGACGAGCAGGACGATGACCGGGATGCCGAGCAGGACGACCACGGCGATGAGCGGGGAGACCGAGACCAGCAGGACGGCGACCACCAGGTAGGCCACGACCGCGCCGACGCCGGGGCCGACCACCGTCAGCGACTGGCTGATCGTCTGGACGTCGCCGACGCCGATGGTGACGACCTCGCCGGCGCCCGTCTGCCGCGACAGGGAGGACCCGAGCCGCACCGCTTGGCGGACGACGACCTTCACCGTGCGGAAGTTGGCGTCCATCCGGACGCGGGTCATCGTGCGGTGGCGCATGATGCTCAGCCAGGCGTTGAAGGCGCCCACCGCGAACAGCGCGCCGCTCCAGAGCGCCAGCGCGCCCATGTCGCCGGGCTCCAGCCCGTCGTCGATCGCCCGGGACATGAGATACGGCGTCGCCGCCAGCAGCACCATCCACACGCTGCCGAACATCGCCCCGGCGGCGCACCGGCCGGGCTGCCGGGTGACCAGCCACCACAGATAGCGGGCGCCGCTCCGGTGGTCCGGTGTGCCGGGATCCTCGTACGCGTCGATCATCCGCCCGCCCTCCGCAGCCCTCTCCGCCGCCGTTCTACGCCAGGCTGTCCCGCCAGGCCCGGTGCAGATCCGCGAACCTGCCCGTGCCCGCGACGAGTTCGGCCGGTCCGCCGTCCTCGACGATCTTCCCGTGTTCCATCACGAGTACGCGGTCCGCGATCTCGACGGTCGACAGCCGGTGCGCGATGACCACGGCCGTACGGCCCTTCAGCACCGTCGCCATCGCCCGCTGCACCGCACGCTCGCCCGGGATGTCCAGCGAGCTGGTCGCCTCGTCGAGGATCAGCACCGCCGGATCGGCCAGCAGCGCCCGTGCGAACGCGACCAGTTGCCGCTGACCGGCCGAGATACGGCCGCCCCGCTTGCGTACGTCGGTGTCGTAGCCGTCGGGCAGGGAGCTGATGAAGTCGTGAGCGCCGATCTCCTTGGCCGCCCGCTCGATCTCCTCGCGTGTGGCGTCCGGGCGGCCGATCGCGATGTTCTCCGCGACCGTGCCGGAGAACAGGAACGCCTCCTGCGTCACCATGACCACCCCGCGCCGCAGTTCGGGCACGGCGAGATCGCGCAGGTCGACGCCGTCCAGCAGCACCCGGCCCTCGGAGGGGTCGTAGAGGCGGGCCAGCAGCTTGGCCAGCGTGGACTTGCCGGCGCCCGTGGAGCCGACGACCGCGACCGTCTGCCCGGCCGGGATCGTCAGGTCGAAACGGGGCAGCACCTCGCCGCCGGTGCGGTAGCCGAAGCGGACGCCGTCGAAGACGACCTCGCGGCCCGGCTGTTCACCCGCCAGCGCAGGGAGCTGCCGGGGGCTCGACGGCTCGGGCACGGACGGCGTCTGCGCGAGCAGCCCGGCGATCTTCTCCAGCGAGGCCGCCGCCGACTGGTAGGAGTTGAGGAACATTGCGAGCCGGTCGATGGGGTCGTACAGCCGCCGCAGATACAGCACGGCCGCCGCCAGCACACCGAGGGCGAGCGTGCCGTCCGCGACCCGGTAGGCGCCCCACAGCACGATCGCCGCGACCGCCGTGCTGGCGACCAGCCGTGAGCCGGTGACGTACCGGGCCATCTCCAGCAGCGCGTCGCCGTTGGTCCGCTCGTGCCGCTGGTTGAGCGCGCCGAAGTCCGCGTCGTTGACGGCCTCGCGGCGGAAGGCGCGCACCGGCCGGATGCCGTTCATGGTCTCGACGAACTTGACGATGACGGCGGCGATGGCGGTCGACCGCGCCCGGTACACCCGCCCGGCGCGCCGCTGGTACAGCCGCACCAGGGCGTAGAGCGGCGCCAGGGACGCCACCGCCACGCCGCCGAGGCCCAGGTCGAGCCAGAGCAGCATCGCCGAGATGTAGACGAAGGACAGGATGACCGTCACGAGCTCCTGAAGGCCCTCGTCCAGCAGTTCGCGCAGCGACTCCACGTCCGTGGTGGAGCGGGAGATGAGCCGGCCCGAGGTGTAGCGCTCGTGGAAGTCGACGCTCAGCGCCTGCGCGTGGCGGAAGATCCGGCCGCGCAGGTCGAGCAGCACGTCCTGGCTGACGCGGGCCGCCGCGGCGACGAACGCGCTCTGGAGCCCGCCCGCGGCCAGCGCGCACGTCAGATAGCCGACGGCCACCGCGATCAGCGGCCCGTGGTCCTGCGCCCGGAACGCCGGCACGGCACGGTCGATGGCGTACGCCACGAGCAGCGGGCCAGCCTGCACGACCGCCTGCTGGAGCAGCAGCAGGAGCGTAGTGACCGTGACGCGGGCCTTCATGGGCGCGAGCAGGGAGCGCAGCAGGGCGGATGTGGCGCCCGGGGGTGTGGGCAGGACGTCCCGGTCGAAGGGGTCGCCGGTGGCGGGAGCCCGAGCGTCGGGTTTCTCGTCCTCGGGTTTCTCGTCCTCGGCGTTCCCGTCGGCCGGTGCGGTGGTGGCCGCCGTCATCGTGCGTCCTCCTGTTCGACGGACCGGTCGGCCGGCTGTTCCCCTGACGGTTCGCCGGACATCAGGTGCGCGTACTCGGCGTTCGTACGCAGCAGTTCGTGGTGGGTGCCGACCGCGGCGATCCGGCCGCCGGACAGCAGCGCGACGCGGTCGGCGAGCAGCACGGTGGACGGGCGGTGCGCCACGATCAGGGCGGTGGTGTCCGCGAGGACCTGCCGCAGGGCGGCCTCCACGGCGGCCTCGGTGTGCACGTCCAGGGCCGACAGCGGGTCGTCCAGGACGAGGAACTCCGGCTGCCCGACGACAGCTCTGGCCAGCGCCAGCCGCTGCCGCTGCCCGCCGGAGAGGCTGAGGCCCTGCTCGCCCACCTGGGTCTCCGTCCCCTGCGGCAGGGCGTACACGAAGTCGGCCTGGGCGACGGTAAGGGCGCGCTCCAGCTCGGCCGGGCCTGCCGTGTCGTCGGCGCCCATGAGAACGTTGTCGCCGACCGCGGCCGAGAAGAGCGTGGGTTCCTCGAAGGCGACCGCGACCTTGGCGCGCAGCGCCTGACGGGACAGGGTCGTGATGTCGACGCCGTCGAGGGTGATGCGGCCCGAGGTCACCTCGTAGAAGCGGGGGATGAGCGCGGTGAGGGTGGTCTTGCCGCTGCCTGTCGCTCCGACCAGGGCCATGGATTCGCCGGGGCGGATGTGGAGGCCGACCTTGTCCAGGACGGGAGGGGAGTGGGGTGGGGCGTCGGGGTAGCGGAAGGTGACGTCGTGGAACCGGAGACCGGAGCCGGCTGCGGGCGGTGACACCGAGTCAGCGGGAACTCCCCGTTCCTCGACGCCCTCGTCCCTCACCTCGAAATACCGCTCCGTCGCCGTCGCCGCCTCCTGGCTCATCGCCAGCAGGAACCCGATCGACTCCACCGGCCACCGCAACGCCAGCGCCGTGGACAGGAACGCCACCAACGTCCCCGCCGACAGCCCCCCGTCGGCCACCTGCACCACGCCCACCACCAGCGCCGCCCCGATGGCGAGCTCCGGCAGCGTCACGATGACGCCCCAGATCGTCGCCAGCAGGCGCGCCTTGCGCAGCTCCGTGCCGCGCAGCGTCCCCGACAGCTCCCTGAAGGCACGGGCCTGGCTGCGGTGCCGGCCGAAGCCCTTGATGACGCGGATGCCGAGCACGCTCTCCTCGACGACCGTGGTCAGGTCGCCGACCTGGTCCTGGGCGAGCCGGGCCGCCTTGGCGTACCGCTTCTCGAAGATCACGCAGGTGACCATGACGGGCACGGCGGGCCCGAGGATCACCAGCCCCAGGGTCCAGTCCTGGAGCAGCATGATGACCACGCCGACGAGGATCGTCACGCCGTTGACCAGCAGGAAGGTCAGCGGGAAGGCGAGGAACATGCGCAGCAGCATCAGGTCCGTCGTCCCCCGGGACAGCAACTGCCCCGAGGACCACCGGTCGTGGAAGGCCACCGGCAGCCGCTGGAGGTGCCGGTACAGATCCGCCCGCATGGACGCCTCGACGTGGGAGAGCGGCCGGGCCACCAGCCACCGCCGCAGCCCGAACAGCAGGGCCTCGGCGAGGCCGAGGAGCAGCAGGATCAGCGCGCCGAGCCAGACCCCGCCCGGGTCCCGGTCGGCGACCGGCCCGTCCACCATCCACTTCAGCACGAGCGGGATCACCAGGCTCATGCAGGAGGCCAGTATCGCGACGAACGCGGCGGTGAACAGCCGCACCCGCACGGGCCGCACGTACGGCCACAGGCGCAGCAGCGTACGCACGGTCGAACGGGCCTGGGCGGGGGCGGGTGTCGTGGCCATCAGCAGCGAGCCTACGGATCGCCACTGACACTGCCCACCGAGTTTTCGCCGTACCCGGGTCGGCCGTTGGTCCTACGACCTGGGGGTACCTCCCTGCTCGAGCGAAGCCGAGAGCTTGGGGGAGTTCGAGGGTCGTACGGCGGCACCAGCCGATCGGATGATGCCCGTTCGAGCGCGACGGCCGATGCGCCGGTGCCCGCCGCGCCGCGACTCTCGTCGTATGCCGACCGCACCTGTCATCGAAGTCACCGAGTTGCTACCCACCTCACCCACCTCTACGCCAAGCTCGGCGTCAGGGACCGCGCGGCGGCGGTGGCGGTGGCGTACGACCGGGGGATCCTGGGCCGGCCCGGGGGCGGGAAGGGGGTCACCCTTCCTGAGGGGCGGACGACTGGTCCAGGTCACGGTCACGGACCATGGTGAAGATGGCGATCGCCTCGGTGAGGGCCACTCAGGCCAGCACCACGGTCCTCAGGGGCGTCCTGTCGAGGCCCGGGCAAGGGCGCGGCACCCCGGCGTCAGAGCTCCCACCGCCCCGCCGACGGTCAGGCCCGCGGGCCGAAGTGCTGCGCTGCCCCGCCCGGCGAAACGATGCCTCAGCCCGCCACCCGAAGCAGCAGCACCGCCCGCGCCGGCACCGTGATCTCCGTCCCCGCCACGTGCTCCACCCCCGGCGCCTGGCCCTGTTCCTCCAGGCTCGTGTCGACGACGACCTCGTAGCGCTCCGCCCAGGGCGGCCCCGGCAGCACGAAGCTCACCGGCCCCTCGCCCGCGTGCAGGACGGCGAGGAAGCTGTCGTCGAGGATCTGGTCGCCGTGCTCGTCACGGCCCGGTATGTCCCGGCCGGAGAGGTACATGCCCAGCGTGGCGGCGGGCGCGTACCAGTCCTGCTCCGTCATCTCGGTGCCCCGGGACGTGAACCAGGCCAGGTCGCGCAGGCCGTCCGCGGTCTGGGCCCGGCCCGAGAAGAACGCCCGGCGCCGCAGCACCGGGTGCCGGTGGCGCAGCTCGATCAGCCGGGCGGTCAGCTCGAACAGCGCCTTCCAGCCCGGGTCCTGAAGCAGGCCCCAGTCCACCCAGCTGATCTCGTTGTCCTGGCAGTACGCGTTGTTGTTGCCGCCCTGCGTGCGGCCCAGCTCGTCGCCCGCGACCAGCATCGGCACACCGGTCGACAGCAGCAGCGTGGTCAGCAGGTTCCTCAGCTGCCGCCGCCTGAGGGCCCGTACGCCCTCGTCGTCCGTCTCGCCCTCGGCGCCGCAGTTCCAGGCCCGGTTGTCGTCCGTGCCGTCGCGGTTGCCCTCGCCGTTGGCCTCGTTGTGCTTGCGCTCGTAACTCACCAGGTCGCGCAGGGTGAAACCGTCGTGCGCGGTGATGAAGTTGACGGACGCCTGCGGCCTGCGGCCGCCCCAGGCGTACAGGTCGCTGGAGCCCGACAGGCGGTAGCCCATCTCCCGTACGTCCGGCAGCGCGTGCCGCCAGAAGTCCCGTACGGCGTTGCGGTACCGGTCGTTCCACTCCGTCCACAGCGGCGGGAACGCCCCCACCTGGTAGCCGCCCGACCCCACGTCCCACGGCTCGGCGATCAGCTTCACCCGGCGCAGCACCGGGTCCTGGGCGATGACCGCCAGGAACGGGGAGAGCATGTCGACGTCGTGCATGGAGCGGGCCAGCGCCGCCGCCAGGTCGAAGCGGAAGCCGTCCACGCCCATCTCCGTCACCCAGTACCGCAGGGAGTCCGTGATGAGCCGCAGCACATGCGGCTGGACCACGTGCAGCGTGTTGCCGCAGCCGGTGTAGTCGGCGTAGCGGCGGAGATCGTCCTGGAGGCGGTAGTAGCCGCGGTTGTCGATGCCCTTCAACGACAGCGTCGGACCCAGCTCGCCCGCCTCCGCGGTGTGGTTGTAGACCACGTCGAGGATGACCTCGATCCCCGCCGCGTGCAGGGCGCGCACCATGCGCTTGAACTCGCCGACCTGCCGGCCTCGCGTCCCGGAGGCCGCGTAGGCCGCGTGCGGGGCGAAGTAGCCGATGGAGTTGTAGCCCCAGTAGTTCCTCAGGCCTCTGCGCAGCAGATGGTCCTCGTGCGCGAACTGGTGCACGGGCAGCAGTTCCACCGCCGTCACGCCCAGCCTCACCAGATGCTCGATCGCCGCCGGGTGCGCGAGACCGGCGTAGGTGCCGCGCAACTCCTCGGGTATGCCCGGGTGCAGCCGGGTGAAGCCCTTGACGTGCAGCTCGTAGATCACCGAGTCCGCCCACGGCGTCTTCGGGCGGCGGTCGTCCGCCCAGTCGTCGTCATCGTGGACGACCACGCCCTTGGGGACGTACGGCGCCGAGTCCCGGTCGTCGCGCACGGTGTCGGCGACGTGCTGCTGCGGCCAGTCGCGCACGTGCCCGTACACCTCCGGCGGCAGGGTGAAGTCTCCGTCCACGGCACGGGCGTACGGGTCGAGGAGCAGCTTCGCCGGGTTCCAGCGGGCGCCGGTCCACGGGTCCCAGCGGCCCTGCACCCGGTAGCCGTAACGCTGCCCGGGCAGTACGCCCGGGACGAAGCCGTGCCAGATCTCGTGGGTCAGCTCGGCGAGCCGGACCCGCGACTCCTTGCCCGCCTCGTCGAAGAGGCACAGCTCGACCCCTTCGGCCCCGCCCGCCCACAGGGCGAAGTTGGTCCCGGCCACCCCGTCCGGGCCGACCCGGAACCGGGCGCCGAGCGGCGTCGGCGCGCCCGGCCGGGCGGGCACCGCGGGCGGCGGCGCGGCCCGCCGTGCGCCGTTCACGGCGGCGGCCTGGCGCCCGTTCTCGGTGGCCTGATGGCCGGCCACCGCCTCCTGCTCGGCTGCGCTGGACACCTGTCAGCCTCCCGCGGCTCGTGGAACGACGGGGGACAGAGGAGTGCGGCCCTGTGCTCCGGACCGGGGCGCGGCTCCCCTGCGCGTCGTCCTCCCCACTGTTCTGCCCAGAGCGTGGGTCGCACTCACGTTTCCCCGGGGGCGGGCATGGTCGTTTCCCGGGGACGCGGCCGGTCGTTGGGCACCTCGTGAGGCACGTACAAGGGCGCGCGCGGCGCGCGAGGGCCGCGCTGGCCGCCGTAGCGACATGGGCAGGGCTCCTGACCGGAGCCACCGGCTGTACCTCGGACGACGCGGGCGGGATCGCCGGGGCGTTCGGCGCGCCCCCGGCGCCCGAGGACTTCATCCAGGTCTCGCCCGACGACGGCAGCAGGGGTGTGCGCCCCGGGAAGAAGCTGCGGGTGCATGTGCCCGACGGCAGGCTGGAGTCGGTGAAGGTCGTCCGGTCGCAGGACGCGCAGGAGTCCCGGGTGCCCGGGCACCTCTCCGCCGACGGGCTGTCCTGGGAACCCGACGAGAAGCGGCTCGCGCTGGCCGCCAAGTACACGATCGACGCGGTGGCCGTGGACGGCGACGGCCGCCGCTCCGCCCGGCACACCACCTTCACGACGTACGTCCCGGAGGAACGCTTCATCGGCTACGTCAGCCCGGAGCACCGGGCCACGGTCGGCACCGGCATGATCGTCTCGCTGGAGTTCAACCGCGAGATCGCCCACCGCGCCGCCGTCGAACGCGCGGTGAAGGTCACCGCCCGCCCTGCCGTCGAGATCCGCCCGCACTGGTTCGGCCGGAGTCGCCTCGACTTCCGCCCCGAGCACTACTGGAAGCCCGGCACCCAGGTCACCGTCGCCCTGCGCCTGCGGGACGTCGAGGGGGCACCCGGGGTCTACGGCCTCCAGCACAAGACGTTCTCCTTCACCGTCGGCCGCAGCCAGGTCTCCGTGGTCGACGCCGCCCGGCACACCATGGAGGTGCGGCGCGACGGCGAGCCGCTCGCCACCGTGCCGATCACCGCCGGCGCCCCCAAGACCACCACGTACAACGGCAAGATGGTGGTGACCGAGATGCTCGAGGTCACCCGGATGAACGGTGCCACGGTCGGCTTCAAGAAGCGCAACGGCAAGGGCGAGTACGACATCCCCGACGTCCCGCACGCCATGCGCCTGACCGACTCCGGCACCTTCCTGCACGGCAACTACTGGGCGCACCACACCGTCTTCGGACGTACCAACGTCAGCCACGGCTGCGTCGGACTGCGCGATGTGAAGGGCGGCGGTTCGCACACCCCGGCCGGCTGGTTCTTCGACCGCAGCCTCATCGGGGACGTCGTCGAGGTCGTCCACAGCAACGACAAGAAGGTCGCTCCCGACAACGGGCTCGGAGGCTGGAACATGAGCTGGAACGCGTGGAAGACGGGCAGTGCGGTGAAGTAGCCCGGCAGGGGGGCGGGCTGCTTCAACTTTCCGTGGAAGTTGGAACTGAACAGTGACAATCGCAGGCCGCCGGGGCGCGGCGCCTTGTGGTTAATATTCGCCGGTGCGCGGGGGACGCGCAGGGGTGCGGGCCTGGCCAGGCCCTGGGAGGGGAGAACGATTTGAACGGGCGACCGATATCGGGGGCGTCGGTTGGCGGCAGGCAGGGACTGCTCGCGCTGATACTGGGCGTGTTGCTGCTCGCCGTCACGGCGTGCGGCGGCGGGGGCCGGCTCCGGTTCCGGCGGGGGCGCCGGCAAGGCCAAGGACGCGGACGCCGCGCAGAGCAAGCAGTCCGAGGCCGTCGTCGACATCACCCCCAAGGACGGCGCCAAGTCCGTCGACACCAGCGGGGCACTGAAGGTGACCGCCGCCAAGGGCAAGCTGACCGAGGTCGAGGTCAAGGACGCCAAGGGCAAGAAGGTCGACGGCGAGATATCCGGCGACGGCGCCACCTGGACGCCGTCCACCCACCTGGCCGCCGCCACCAAGTACACGGTGCACGCGGTCGCCAAGGACTCCGAGGGCCGAACGGCCGCGGAGGACGCGGGCTTCACGACCCTGACGCCGGAGAACACCTTCATCGGCACCTTCACCCCGGAGGACGGCTCCAAGGTCGGCGTGGGCATGCCGTTCTCCATCCGCTTCAGCCGGGGCATCACCAACCCGGACGACGTCGAGAAGGCCATCCGCATCAAGACGGAACCGGCCGTGGACGTCGAGGGCCACTGGTTCGGCAACGACCGTCTCGACTTCCGCCCCGAGAAATACTGGAAGCCCGGCACCAAGGTGACCGTCGACCTCGGCCTCGACGGCGTCGAGGGCCGCCCCGGCGTCTACGGCGAGCAGGACAAGACGGTCTCCTTCACCATCGGCCGCAACCAGGTCTCGGTCGTCGACGCCAAGAAGCTCACCATGAAGGTCATGCGCGACGGCAAGGTCATCAAGACCATCCCGGTCACCACCGGCAAGCCCGGCATGGAGACCTGGAACGGCCAGATGGTCATCAGCGAGATGCTCACGGTGACCCGCATGAACGGCGAGACGGTCGGCTACGGCGGCGAGTACGACATCAAGGACGTCCCGCACGCCGTGCGCCTCACCACCTCCGGCACCTTCCTGCACGGCAACTACTGGGCGGGCGGCGCCTTCGGCAACTACAACGCCAGCCACGGCTGCATCGGCCTGCGCGACGTGCGCGGCGGCTGGGACAAGAAGGCGCCGGCCGCGTGGTTCTTCAACCACTCGATGGTCGGCGACGTGGTGATCGTCAAGAACTCCGAGGACCGCATCGTCGACCCGGACAACGGGCTCAACGGCTGGAACATGTCGTGGGAGAAGTGGAAGAAGTAGCTCTCCGCCGCTGACAAGAGGGCCCCGGTATGACGGACCGCACCGGGGCCTTCGTCGTTAGTGGGCGTTAACCTGCTGCCTATGACCGTCTCTCTCGAAGTCGCCGAAGGCGTCGGCACGCTCCGTCTCGACCGCCCGCCCATGAACGCGCTGGACATCGCCACGCAGGACCGGCTGAAGGAACTCGCCGAGGAGGCCGCGCGCCGCGAGGACGTGCGGGCCGTGGTGGTCTACGGCGGCGACAAGGTGTTCGCGGCCGGCGCGGACATCAAGGAGATGCAGGCGATGGACCACACCGCGATGGTCCTGCGCGCCCGCGCCCTCCAGGACTCGTTCACGGCGGTAACCCGGATCCCCAAGCCGGTCGTCGCGGCCGTGACCGGCTACGCGCTCGGCGGCGGCTGCGAACTCGCGCTGTGCGCGGACTACCGCATCGCCGGCGAGAACGCCAGGCTCGGCCAGCCGGAGATCCTGCTCGGCCTGATCCCCGGCGCGGGCGGCACCCAGCGCCTGGCCCGCCTGGTCGGCCCCTCCAGGGCCAAGGACCTGATCTTCACAGGCCGGATGGTGAAGGCCGACGAGGCGAAGGAGATCGGCCTGGTCGACCGGGTCGTACCCGCCGACGAGGTGTACGCGCAGGCGCACGCCTGGGCCGCGAAGCTGGCGCAGGGCCCGGCTCTCGCGCTGCGCGCCGCGAAGGAGTCGATCGACACGGGCCTGGAGACGGACATCGACACGGGCCTGGCGATCGAACGGAACTGGTTCGCGGGCCTGTTCGCCACCGAGGACCGCGAGCGCGGCATGCGCAGCTTCGTGGAGGAGGGCCCGGGCAAGGCCAAGTTCCTCTGAATCTTCCTCCTGGCACTTGCAATTGACGTGGTGTCTGATCCGGGTCCCTCGATGGGGCGGTTCACGGCAGTCTTGAGGCGGCCTTGGGCGTTGCCCGGTCGAGGGGCTGCGTCGATTGCCGTGAAACGGGTCGTTGTCGCAGGTCAGACGGGTTGTGTGCGATTTTTGGATGCCTTTGGCATATGCCACGGGTCCGCCGGTGTGCACCCCGCTCCCGGGGGCGCATTCGCCGGGAACGGCCCCCAAGGGTGCTCCGGGCGGCCATGATGGGGGGCATGGCGGGGCTGGAGGGTATGGAACAGCCGCGGGGACACGCACCTGTGGCCGCGGCGCGCTGGTCGCCGACCGTCGAGGACGAACGCGCGCTGAAGGCGATGGAGTTGTACGGCAACCCGACGGAGGCAGAGGTCCTGCTGCCGTCCCGCCCCGAGTCCGCGGCCACCGCCAGACGGCTGGCCCAGGTCGTCGTCCTGCGCCACTGGGGGCTCACCCCCAAGACCACCGAGGACGCGGTCCTGCTCGTCTCCGAACTGGTGGGCAACGCCGTACGCCACACCGGCGCCCGGGTCTTCGGGCTGCGTCTGCACCGGCGCCGCGGGTGTATCCGCGTGGAGGTCCGTGACCCGTCGCGGGGGCTGCCCTGTCTGATGCCCGTCCAGGAGATGGACGTCAGCGGCCGGGGCCTGTTCCTCGTCGACAAGCTGGCCGACCGCTGGGGGGTCGATCTGCTGCCCCGCGGGAAGACCACGTGGTTCGAGATGCGGGTCGCCGGCCGCTGACGACCGCCTCCGCGGCCGGGCTCGACGAGGGGCGTGACCTGCGTCAGCGCGCCTGGCCGCCGATCGGGCGAATCACTGGTTTCCCCGCGAAGCGGACCTTAAATGGTGCGATGCACCGCCACCTTGTCAAAAGCGCCCTCGTCACGGGCGCCGCCCTCGCCCTCCTCGCCGCCTGCGGCACCGAGGGCGGGGAACGGACCTCCGAGGCACACGGCACCAAGGCCGCCGTGCCCGCGCCGCGCGAGAAGAAGCCCGTCCAGGGGCTGCCCGGGATGCCGCCCGTCCTCGACCCCGAGGACGTGTACGCGGCCGACCGCCCGAACAAACTGTCGCCCGTGGTCAAGGGATTCCCGTCCCGGGTCTACGTCCCCAACACCGAGTCCGACACCGTCTCCGTCATCGACCCGAAGACGTACGAGACCATCGAGACGATTCCCGTGGGCCGGCAGCCCCAGCACGTCGTCCCCTCCTGGGACCTGAAGACGCTCTGGGTCAACAACAACCGCGGCCACACCCTCACCCCGATCGACCCGAAGACCGGCAAGGCGGGCAAGGAGGTCGAGGTCCACGACCCGTACAACCTCTACTTCACGCCGCACGGCAAGTACGCCATCGTCATGGCCTCCCTCGACCGCGAACTGGTCTTCCGCGACCCGCACACCATGGAGCGCAAGAAGACGGTCCCGGTCTCCTGCTACGGCGTCAACCACGCCGACTTCTCCCTCGACGGCCGCTACTTCATCGTCTCCTGCGAGTTCAGCGGCGAACTGCTCAAGGTCGACACCGAGAAGATGAAGGTCGTCGGGCAGCAGCGGCTGCCGTTCGAGGGCGCCATGCCGCAGGACGTGAAGGTTTCGCCCGACGGCAAGAAGTTCTACATCGCCGACATGATGGCCCACGGCATGTGGGTCCTGGACGGCGACAAGTTCACCGAGCCCACCCTGCTGCCCACCGGCAAGGGCTGCCACGGCCTGTATGTCAGCCGCGACTCCCGCGAGATGTACGTGTCCAACCGTGGCGAGGGCACGATCTCCGTCTTCGACTTCACGCAGGACAAGCTGACCAAGAAGTGGCAGCTGCCCGACGGCGGCAGCCCCGACATGGGCGGTGTCTCCGCCGACGGCAAGGTGCTGTGGCTCTCCGGCCGCTACGACGCCGAGGTGTACGCCATCGACACCCGCACCGGCATCCAACTGGCCCGCATCCCCGTCGGCAGCGGCCCGCACGGCCTCGCGGTCTACCCGCAGCCCGGCCGCTACTCGCTCGGCCACACGGGCATCTTCCGGTGAGCGCCATCCGCCGTCCACCGAGGGGCAGTTGACACGCCCCTGATCGAGTGAGGGTCCCCGGTCCGGCGCCGCGGACCCGCGATCGTGCCCCCCATGCTCACAGCCAGTCTGCGGCGGCGCACCGCTGCCGCCGCCCTCTCCCTCGCGGCCGTCCTCACGACCACGGCCGCCACGCCCGGCCACGCCCCCATGGCTCCCGCGGCGTCCGCGGCGACGCCCGCCAAGGCCGCCGCCCCCGGACCGGCCGCCTGTCCCGTCCAGTTCGACGACAAGATCAAGGCCGCCGCCGACCGCCGGGTCCAGGTCGACCGCATCACCCCCGACCCGTCCTGGCGCACCAGCTGCGGCACCCTCTACCGCGCCGACGGCCGCGGCCCCTCCGTGATCTTCGAGGAGGGCTTCCGCCCCCGGGACGTCGTCGACGGCCAGTACGACCTGGAGAAGTACGTCCTGGTCAACCAGCCGTCCCCGTATGTGTCGACCACGTACGACCACGACCTGTTCAAGAACTGGAAGTCCGCCTTCAACTACTACGTCGACGCTCCCGGCGGCGTCGACGTCAACAAGACCATCGGCGACACCCACAAGTGGGCCGACCAGCAGGAGGTCGCCTTCCCCGGCGGCATCGCCCGCGAGTACATCGTCGGCGTCTGCCCGGTCGACAGGCAGACCAAAACCGAGATCATGAGCGAGTGCGAGAGCAACCCGCACTACGAGCCCTGGCACTGAGCAGCACCTCCGAGCCCACGGGCCGGTCGCCGGCCGCCTGGAACGCCCGCAGGCTGCGGGCGTTCCCCGCTGACACCTGAGCCCACACCGGCGCACCTCCGGCCAGGTGCCGCGCCGCCGCCACCAGCCGCCGCCCCAGCCCCCGGTGCCGTGCCCCCTCGGCCACCTCGACCGCGACCTCCCACCGCCCGGCCACGCCACGGCCCAGCACGAGCACCCCGCCGTCCGCCGCCCACACCCGCACCTCGTCACGCCGCCGGCGTGCGGAGACCACCCGCGGATGGCCGGGATCGTCGATCTCCGCCAGCCCGACCGGCGGCTCCCCGGACAGCGCGGCACCGGTCAGCAGCACGTCGATGGTGTCGGACTCACGTCCCGTCCGGTCCATGAGGGCCGTCAGGAAGCGGGCGTTCATCGTGGCCGCGAGCCTGTCGCAGTCGGTGCGGCCCAGCGTCCGTCGCACCCACTCGGGATCCTCGTCGGTGAAGACGACCGAGTGAGCCGTGAAGGCCAGGACCCCCGCGTCCCGGGGCGAGGACTGCGGCACGATCGTCGTACCGCCGTCCGCCGGCGGGAAGACGCCCCGGGCCGCCGCGTCGAGAATGTCCCGCAGAGTTGCCGCCACCCGCGCGCTCCTTGAGTCTCCACCCACTGGAAGGCCCAGACTCCCAGACATGATCGACGACGGCACCGGACTGCTCACCATCGGCGAACTGGCCCGGTCACGGGGCTGACCGTGCGCACCGTCCGGTACTGGTCCGACGAGGGCGCGCTGCCCCCGGTGGCCCGGTCCGCGGGCGGTTACCGGCTGTACGACGCCGCGTCCGTGGCGCGGCTGGAGCTGATCCGGACCCTGCGCGAACTCGGCCTCGGGCTGGCGGACGTCCGCCGGGTGCTGGCCGGTGAGACGACGGTCGCGCAGGTCGCGGCCGCGCACGTGGCCGCGCTGGACGCGCGGATCCGGTCGCTCAAGGTGACCCGTGCGGTGCTGTCAGTGGCGAGACGTGGTCGGCGCGGAGGAGACGACACTCATGAACAGACTGGCACGGCTGTCGGCAGCGGAACGGCGGCGCATCGTGGAGGAGTTCGTGGACGAGGTGTGCCACGGGCTGGACACGGCGGACCCGGTGATCCGGGAGCGCATGCGGAACACCGCCGCCGACCTGCCCGAGGAACCGACGCCCGAGCAGGTGGACGCCTGGCTGGAGCTGGCCGAGATGCTCCAGGACCCGGACTTCAGGGCCGAGATGCGCAAGGCCGCCGAGTTCAACGCGGCCGACCACGGTCATGACACGCCCGCAGGGGCGTCCCTGTCGTTCTCCCGGCGGCTCGTACAACTGGGAGCCCGGGCCCGCGAGCGCGGCATCGCCCCCGAGTCGCCGGAGGCCGCTCAGGTGCTGCGCGAGCTGCTGGGCGATGCCGACCCCGCCACCGTGCTGGAGCGGCTGCGGTCGCACGCCACCAACGGGGTCGCCCGCCACCGCGAGTTGCTCGCCGTCGTGAAGGGAACCGGGCCCGAGGCGGCGTACCGCGAGGAGTTCGCCTGGGTGGTCGCCGCACTGGAGGCGCGTACGGGCAGTTAATCTGACCTTCGTCAGTACGACGCAGAACACGAGAGTAGGGGCGGATCGGTGGCGGACATCGAGGAAGCACGCAAGCAGTTCGAGCGGATCGATACGGACGGCGACGGATTCATCACCGCTGCCGAGTTCAAGTCCGCCCTGGCCCGGTCCGGCGACTGGAACGTCACCGAGTCGGTCGCCGAGGTCGTCATCAAAACCCGCGACCTCGACGGCGACAAGAAGCTGAGCTTCGACGAGTTCTGGAGCTACCTGAACAAGTGACGCCGGCGCTGTGGGGTGTGGGGGCCCGGTCCGTCCGCGGACGGACCGGGCCCCTCGTCATGCCCGGCGTGCCGTGCGTACGCTCCAGCGACCGTCGTGCCGCTCCAGCGTCAACGGCAGGTCGAAGCACTTGCCCAGCCCGTCGGCGGTCAGCACCCCGGCCACCGGACCGCCCGCGAGCGCACGCCCCTCGCGCAGCAGCAGGGCGTGCGTGGTGTGGGCCGGCAGCTCCTCCATGTGGTGGGTGACCAGGACCGTCGCCAGATGCGGATGCTGCCGGCGCAGTTCCCCGAGCGCCCCGATCAGCTGCTCCCGGCCTGGCAGGTCCAGGCCGGTGGCGGGCTCGTCCAGGAGCAGCAGCCGGGGCTCGGGCATGAGGGCCCGCGCGATGAGGGTCCGGCCCCGCTGCCCCTGGGAGAGCGTGGGCCAGCGCGCCTCACGGTGCTCGGCCAGTCCCAGCGTCCGGATCAGCCGCTCCGCCCGCTCCCGCTGCTCCGGCGCCGGACGCCACCGGGGCAGCGGCTCCACCGAGTTGGTCAGGCCGGTCAGGACGACGTCCCGTACCCGCAGCGGCGAGGTGAGCGGATGCCGCGGGTCGACATGCCCGACGTGCGCACGCAGCTCCCGCACGTCGACCCGGCCCAGCCGGTGGCCCAGCACCTCCACGCGGCCCCTTGTCGGGTGGACGAGCGCGCCGAGCAGGCCGAGCAGGGTCGACTTGCCCGCGCCGTTCGCGCCGAGCAACGCCCAGTGCTCACCGGCCCGGACGGTCAGTGACACCTCCGCCAGGATCGGCCGGCCGTCGCGTACGACGTGGACGTCCTCGGCCCGCAGGACGACTTGCGTCACCGCAGCGCCCTGTTCACCGCGGACAGCACCGCCCGGACCGAGGCGCCCAGGGCCGAGGAGTCCCGGCCCGCGCCCCAGCACGTCCTGCCGCCGACACGGCACTCCGCGAAGGCGTTCGTGCCCTCGTCGCCGCTCTGCTCGCAGAAGTCGAGCACGTCCACGGTGATCCCGGCGCCGGCCAGCGCGTCGACGAACGCGGAGACCGGGCCGCCGCCGGTGCCCTCGTAGTCGCCGGTGCGGTCGGCGGTCCGCAGCGTGCACACGAAGCGGTGGCCGCCGGTCTCGTCGCGGTGCACGGACCAGGCCTCCAGCGCCACCTCCCCGTCCTCCACCACGTACGTCGCCCGGAACAGCGCGTACAGCTCCTTCGCCGTCATCTCCCGCCCGCTGTCGTCCGTCGCCTCCTGCACGGCCCGGGAGAAGTCCGGCCGCATGCGCGCGGGGATGTCGACGCCGTGACGGGTGCGCAGCAGGTAGGCCGTGCCGCCCTTGCCCGACTGCGAGTTCACGCGGATCACCGCCTCGTAGGAGCGGCCTACGTCGGCCGGGTCGATCGGCAGGTACGGCACCGACCAGGGCGCCTGCCGCTCGGGCACGCCCAGTTCCCGGGCCCGCTCGGCGTGCCGGGCCAGACCCTTGCTGATCGCGTCCTGGTGGGTGCCCGAGAAGGCGGTGTGGACGAGATCCCCGGCGTACGGGTGGCGCGGGTGCACGGGCAGCCGGTTGCAGTGCTCGACCGTCTCCCGGACGGTGTCGATGTCCCTCAAGTCGATCATCGGGTCGACGCCCTGGGCGTACAGGTTGAGCGCCAGGGTCACCAGGTCGACGTTGCCGGTGCGCTCGCCGTTGCCGAACAGACAGCCCTCGACGCGCTGGGCACCGGCCAGTACGGCCAGTTCGGCGCAGGCGACGCCGGTGCCGCGGTCGTTGTGCGGGTGTACGGAGAGGATCACGCTGTCGCGGCGGGCCAGATGGCGGTGCGCGTACTCGATCTGGTCGGCGTAGACGTTCGGTGTCGCGATCTCCACGGTCGCCGGGAGGTTGTGGGTGACCGGCCGGTCCGGGCTCGCGTCCCACAGCCCGGTCAGCCCGTCGCACAGTTCCAGGACGAAGTCCGGCTCGGTCAGGTTGAAGGTCTCCGGGGAGAACTGGAAGCGGACGTACGAGGCCCGGTCCGCCCGGCGGGCCATGTGCTCGGCGGCCTCCCGCACGGTCCGCCACACCGCGGCCCGGTCCCGCCCCAGGACGACGTCCCGCCACACCGGCGAGGTCGCGATGTACAGATGCACGACGGCCCTCGGCAGCCCCTCGATCGCCTCGAAAGTGCGGTCGATCAGGTCCCGGCGGGCCGGGGTGAACACGACGGGCGTGACATCGTCCGGTACGGCGCCGGAGGTCACCAGATGCCGTACGAAGTCGAAGTCGGTGCGGCTCGCCGAGGGGTAGCCGACCTCGATCTCCTTGAAGCCCATGCCGGTCAGCAGGTCGAAGAAGCGGCGTTTGCGGGGCGTGTCCATCGGCTCGGCCAGGGCCTGGTTGCCGTCGCGCAGGTCGACGGGGACCCAGAGGGGAGCGCGCTCGATACGGGCGGCGGGCCAGTCGCGGCCGGCGGCGGGGACGCGGACCCGGTCCTGGAAGGGGCGGTATCGGTGGAACGGCATGGGGCCCGGGCGCTGGGGGTTCCAGACCGGGGCAGGGATGGTGGTCATCGTCGGCTGTGGCCTTTCGGCTCGGTCGGACGGTGACCGGCAGCACGGCAACCCGCGGCGGGGTGCCGGTCGCGTCAGGCCCCGCCGCGGCAGCCGAGAAGAAGGAGACCGCGGAACGTCATGCGCAGTACGCTAACCACCACTCAGGTCCTCAGACAAGTGGAATCCCTCTACTCCTCAGACAAGTTGGTGAACCTCATGCCGCTCGGTGCCGTCCGCCCCAGCCCCCTGGTCGAGCAGGCCGCCGCCCGGCTGCGCGAACAGATCGCCGGCGGCGACTGGCCGGTCGGCACCCGGCTGCCCGGCGAGACCACACTGGCGAAGGAACTGGGCGTGGGCCGCTCCACCGTCCGCGAGGCGCTGCGCGCGCTCGCCGGAGCCGGGCTGGTCCAACCCCGCCAGGGCGCCGGTGTCTTCGTCATCGCGACCGAGCCGGTCGAGGACTGGCCGACACGTCTGCGCCGGGCCGCCGTGACCGACGTCTACGAGGTCCGGATGGCGGTCGAGGTGCACGCCGCCCGGCTCGCCGCGCGCCGCCGCACCCCCGAGGACGTCATGGCGCTCCGGGCCGCTCTGGAGGGCCGCCGCGCCGCCGGCACGGCCGACGACGCCGCCTTCGTCGACGCGGACATCGCCTTCCACGCCGCAGTGGTCGCCGCCGCCCACAACCCGGTCCTCGCCGACCTGTTCGCCGAGTTCAGTCCCGTCCTGCGCGAAGGCCTGATCGAGCTCCTGTCCCTGACCGGCCTGCGCGCCGACGACCCGGACACCGGCGACGAGGCGCACGAGGCACTCGTACGGGCGGTGGCGGACGGGGATGCGGAGGGGGCGGCGGAGGTGCTGCGGGGGGAACTGGAGGATCCGTTCGCTCAGTCCTAGGTGTGCGTCTGCGGTGCAGCGGGGCCTGAGGCTGCCGGGTGTCTCTGCGTCTGAGGTGCGAGACCAACGCGAGGCCCGTGCGCAGCTCAGGCGTCCGCCGCCCACTTCCGCAGCGCCGCCTTGCTCTCGAAGTCCGCCACGTTCTTGTCCAGCGGGTCGTCGGTGTACTGGTGGAAGCGCCACCTGGCCTTGATGCGGGGCTTGCCCGCGCTGACGTAGTCGGCTATCCACAGGGCGTCGCCCGCGTAGGACGTCGTGTCGTGGTTGAGCCAGAAGTTCCGGTTGCAGTAGAGCACCACCTGGTTATCCGGCCGGAGGTCCTTCAGCTTCCGGATGAACAGGTCCTTCTCGGCGTTGCTCGCGTGTGTCCCGTTGCTGGTCGTCTCCCAGTCGACGGCGAGGATGTCGCCCGGCCGGTCCGGGGCCTTGGCGACGAAGTACTGGGCCTGGGCGGTGAGGTTGCCGGGCCAGAGGAAGTGGTAGAAGCCGACCACCAGGCCGGCGTCGCGGGCCCGCTTCGTCTGGGCCGCGAGTTTCGGGTTGACGTACGAACGGCCCTCCGTCGCCTTGACGATGACGAAGGAGAGGCCGTCGGTGTCGTAGGAGGAGGACTGGTAGGCGCTCACGTCTATGCCGCGCAGCATGGGCTCTCCCTGAAGTGCCGGTGGGAAAGGGGGAGTTGGTGTCTACCACCATGACACGGGCTGCTGTGGATTGACGTGGAAATGTCAACTTGGCCGCCGCCGGGGAGGCCACCGCATCCGACATCAGCATGTCCCGCGGACCGCGCGACACCCTTCGGCTCAGCCTGCTGCTGGCCGAGGGCAGCGTCGAACCCGGGCACTGGAAGACCAGCGAGTACTACTGCTGCGTCGTGCCCCGGCGAGGACTTCCGCCGCCGGCTCGCCGACGCCGGAGCCGCCGCCGAGGTGCCCCAGGTGGTGCGCGCCATCGCGGCCCGCATGCGCTGGAACGGCTGGCACTTCATGCCGCACGCCGCCGGTGTCACGGACGACGCGAGCCTTGCCGAGCGCGACTGGTTCTTCGCTCCCTCCATGCCCGACATGACGGAATGGACCTCACACCACCATTAGGGACATGTGGCCAACGGCGTACGGCTCGCCATCCGCGTCCCCTTCGGCATCACCCGGGCCGGCGCCCACCGGCCCGGCGTGCACGACCTGCGGCTGATGCGCAGCGAGGGCGACGTCCACGGCCCGCGCGAACTGCGCGCGGCGATCGCGATGGGCGAGATCCTGCGCGGCCTCTACCAGGACCGCGCCCTCCGGCTGGAGAAACGAGCGGAGACCGCCGTGGTCGGCGACTTCACCAACGCCTGGTACCAGCATCGCTACGGTACGGAGGCCCTCCAAGGCGCGCAGGCCACGACGGCGAACGAGAACGGTGTCTGACCAGATGACGACAGCACACACCCCCGCGGTGAACCCGACGGCAGCGGACGACGGCGGCGAGGCCGGGAGCAGCACGGTGCTCTACCTCGGCCTGCGGCGCTCCCCCCTGGAATGGCGCGCCGAACTCGACGCCGCCGCCGCACGGGGACTCGGCGTCCACGTCGCGTCCGACGCCGACGTCTCCCACACCGGGCTGCCCGACCACCGGCGCGGCTCCTTCGACCGCGGCTCCTCGCTCGCGGAGCAGGCCGCTCAGGCCTCCCCGGACCAGGCCCCCGTCGCGGTCGTCTGCTGGGGCGACAAGTACGTCGGCCTCACCGCGCTGCTCGCCGAGCGGTTCGGGGTGCGCGGCATCGGTACCGACGCCGCGGCCGTCACCACCGACAAGGCGGCCCAGCGCTGGGCCATGGAGCCGTACGGGCTCAACCCGCCCTGGCGGGCGGGCCGGACGCTCGACGACCTGCGGGCCGTCGCCTCGGAGCTCGTCGCCGCCGCAGGCCTCTGGTGTTCAAGCCCGCCCACTGCTCCGGCGGCCGCGGCATGGCGCTGATCACCCAGGACACCGGCCTGGACGAGGTGTTCGCGCTCACGGCCGCCGACTACGCAGGGACCAGCGACTTCCTCGTCGAGGACTACGTCGACGGCTCCGAGCACTCCGTCTCCGGTGTCGTCGCCGACGGCACGGTGCGGATCCTCGGCGTCACCGACAAGAGCGTCGACGGGCCGTTGTCCCCGTCGTGGGCCACGGCCGTCCCCTCCGCCCTGGCGGACACGCAGGTCAAGGGCCTGATGCGGGCCGCCGAGCAGGCCGTGCTCGCCGTCGGCCTCGGGACCGGGGGGTTCCACGTCGACCTGCGGCTCGGCTCCGCGGGCCCCGTCGTCCTGGAGGTGGGCGGACGGCTCGGCGGGGACCTGATCAACTCCCACCTCATCCCGTACGCGCACCAGGGGGCCGTCCGCCCCTACGAGGCGCTGCTGGCCCTGCTCACCGACGGGGAGCTGCCCGGCGAGACCCCCGAGCCGGGCCGCGGCGCGGCCATGGTGCTGTTGCCCAAGGACGGGCGCCCGGCAGCCGAGGCGGCCGTGGCCGCGCTCGCCCACCCGCGGGTCGTCCTCGCCGAGGACTGGCCCGGTACGGACACCGTCGTGGCGATCGTCGTCACCGAGGACCCGGCCGATCTGCCCGCGGCCGTTGCGGACGTCCGCGAGTCGGCCCGGTGACCGCCGGCCCCGCAACCGCGCCCGGCCTTCGAAGAGCTGACGCGCCTCACCGGCACGGGTGATGACAGCTTCTTCCGCCACGACCGCGGCGACCGCTGCCCGGCGCCGCGCGGGCCGTCAGCACTCGATGATGTTGACCGCCAGCCCGCCCCGCGCCGTCTCCTTGTACTTCACCGACATGTCCGCGCCGGTGTCCTTCATCGTCTTGATGACCTTGTCCAGGGACACCTTGTGGGAGCCGTCGCCGCGCATCGCCATGCGGGCGGCGGTGACGGCCTTGACCGCCGCCATGCCGTTGCGCTCGATGCAGGGAATCTGCACGAGGCCGCCGACCGGGTCGCAGGTCAGGCCGAGGTTGTGCTCCATGCCGATCTCCGCGGCGTTCTCGACCTGTTCCGGCGAGCCGCCGAGCACCTCGGCCAGCGCGCCCGCCGCCATCGAGCAGGCGGAGCCGACCTCGCCCTGGCAGCCGACCTCGGCTCCGGAGATGGAGGCGTTCTCCTTGAAGAGCATGCCGATCGCGCCCGCGGCGAGCAGGAAGCGGACCACGCCCTCCTCGTCGGCGCCGGGCACGAAGTTGACGTAGTAGTGCAGGACCGCCGGGATGATGCCGGCCGCGCCGTTCGTCGGGGCGGTGACGACCCGGCCCCCGGCCGCGTTCTCCTCGTTGACCGCCATCGCGTAGAGGGTGATCCACTCCATGGCGAGGGCCTTCGGGTCGCCCTCGGAGCGCAGCTTGCGGGCGGTGTTCGCGGCGCGGCGGCGCACCTTCAGGCCGCCCGGCAGGATGCCCTCGCGGGACATGCCGCGCGCCACGCAGGCCTCCATCACCCGCCAGATCTCCAGCAGGCCGGCGCGGATCTCCTCCTCGGTGCGCCAGGCGCGCTCGTTCTCCAGCATCAGGGCGGAGATCGACAGCCCCGTCTCCCGGGCCATGCGCAGCAGCTCGTCGCCCGTGCGGAAGGGGTACTTCAGCATGGTGTCGTCGAGCTTGATGCGGTCCGCGCCGACCGCGTCCTCGTCGACGACGAAGCCGCCGCCGACCGAGTAGTACGTCTTCGTCAGCAGCTCCGCGCCCGAGGCGTCGTACGCCCACAGGGTCATGCCGTTCGCGTGGTACGGCAGGGTTTTGCGGCGGTGCAGGACCATGTCGTCGTCGAAGGAGAACTCGATCTCGTGCTCGCCCATCAGCCTCAGCCGGCCGTCGGACTTGATCGTCTCCACCCGTCCGTCGGCCGTCTCCACGTCCACCGTGCGCGGCGAGTCGCCCTCCAGGCCGAGCAGCACCGCCTTGGGCGTGCCGTGGCCGTGGCCGGTGGCGCCGAGCGAGCCGTACAGCTCGGCCCGGACCGAGACAACGGTCTCCAGCAGCTCCTCGTTGCGCAGCCGCAGGGCGAACATCCGGGCCGCGCGCATCGGGCCGACGGTGTGGGAGCTGGACGGGCCGATGCCGATCGAGAACAGGTCGAAGACCGAGATGGCCACGGAAACTCCTGACTACGGGGGTGGTGCAAGGGGGAGGGCGCCCCGCCCACGCGGGACGGGGCGCCCTGAAAGGTTTCTTCGTTATGTGTCGAGACCCGGGTACAGCGGGTGCTTGTCGGCCAGGGCCTTCACCCGGGCCTTGAGGGCCTCCGCGTCGTAGGACGGCTTCAGCGCCTCGGCGATGACGTCCGCGACCTCCGCGAAGTCCTCGGCCCCGAAGCCCCGGGTCGCCAGGGCCGGCGTGCCGATCCGGAGGCCCGACGTCACCATCGGCGGGCGCGGGTCGTTCGGGACCGCGTTCCGGTTGACCGTGATGCCCACCTCGTGGAGGCGGTCCTCGGCCTGCTGTCCGTCCAGCTCCGAGTGGCGCAGGTCGACCAGGACCAGGTGCACGTCCGTGCCGCCGGACAGGACGTCCGCGCCCGCGGCCCGGACGTCGTCCTTCACCAGACGCTCGGCCAGGATGCGGGCGCCCTCCAGCGTACGGCGCTGGCGCTCTTTGAAGTCCTCCGATGCGGCGACCTTGAAGGCGACCGCCTTGGCCGCGATCACATGCTCCAGCGGACCGCCCTGCTGACCGGGGAAGACAGCGGAGTTGATCTTCTTGGCGAGTTCGGCCGTGGAGAGGATCACACCGCCGCGCGGGCCGCCCAGCGTCTTGTGGGTGGTCGTGGTCACCACGTGCGCGTGCGGGACCGGGTTCGGGTGCAGCCCGGCCGCGACGAGCCCCGCGAAGTGCGCCATGTCGACCATCAGGTACGCGCCGACCTCGTCCGCGATCCGGCGAAACTCCGCGAAGTCCAGCTGCCGCGGGTACGCCGACCAGCCGGCCACGATCAGCTTCGGCTTGGACTCCTTGGCCAGCCGCTCCACCTCGGCCATGTCGACCCGGCCGTCCTCGCCCACCCGGTAGGCGACGACGTCGTACAGCTTGCCGGAGAAGTTGATCTTCATGCCGTGGGTCAGGTGCCCGCCGTGCGCGAGGTTCAGACCCATGATGGTGTCGCCCGGCTTGAGCAGCGCGAACATCGCGGCGGCGTTGGCCTGGGCGCCGGAGTGCGGCTGCACGTTGGCGTGCTCGGCGCCGAACAGCTCCTTGACCCGGTCGATCGCGATCTGCTCGACCACGTCGACGTGCTCGCAACCGCCGTAGTAGCGGCGGCCAGGGTAGCCCTCGGCGTACTTGTTGGTGAGGACCGAGCCCTGCGCCTCCATGACCGCGACCGGAGCGAAGTTCTCCGAGGCGATCATCTCGAGCGTGGACTGCTGCCGGTGCAGCTCGGCGTCGACCGCGGCGGCCACGGCCGGGTCGAGCTCGTGCAGGGGTGTGTTCAGGACGGACATACGGCTACGACTCCTCAGCCGGCGGAGAACGCGGTGTACTCGTCGGCGGAGAGCAGGTCGCCCGGCTCCTCCGCGACCCGCACCTTGAACAGCCAGCCGCCCTCGAAGGGGGCCGAGTTCACCAGCGACGGGTCGTTCACGACGTCCTCGTTGACCTCGGTGACCTCACCGGAGACGGGGGAGTAGAGGTCGGACACCGACTTGGTCGACTCCAGCTCACCGCAGGTCTCGCCCGCGGACACCGTGTCGCCGACCTCGGGGAGCTGGACGAAGACCACGTCGCCGAGCGCGTTGGCCGCGTGCTCCGTGATGCCGACCGTCGAGACGCCGTCCTCGGCGGCCGACAGCCACTCGTGCTCCTTGCTGTAACGCAGCTGCTGGGGGTTGCTCATGGCCTGGATTCTCCTGTACGCGCGGGAGTGCTGTGGAAGGGGGACTGCTGGTGAGCTGCGACGACGGACGAGCAGGGTCGCTGCCGCGGCCCTTGGCCAGTGTCTACTTCTGGCGCTTGTAGAACGGCAGCGCCACGACCTCGTACGGCTCGTGACTGCCCCGGATGTCCACGCCTACGCCGGGCGTGCCGGGCGCGGCGTGCGCGGGGTCGACATAGGCCATGGCGATCGGCTTGCCGAGCGTGGGGGAGGGGGCACCGGAGGTGACCTCGCCGATCACCTCGCCGCCGGCGACGACCGCGTACCCGGCGCGCGGGACCCGGCGGCCCTCGGCGACCAGGCCGACCAGCACGCGGGGCGGGTTCCGCTCGGCGCGGGCGGCGGCCTCCCGCAGGGCCTCGCGCCCCACGAAGTCGCCCTCCTTCTCGAACTTCACCACCCGGCCGAGCCCCGCGTCGAAGGGCGTCAGGGACGTGCTCAGCTCGTGCCCGTACAGCGGCATGCCCGCCTCCAGGCGCAGCGTGTCGCGGCAGGACAGCCCGCACGGGACCAGGCCGGCACCCTCGCCCGCCTTGGTCAGGGCCTGCCACAGCTCGACCGCGTGCTCCGGCTTCACGAACAGCTCGAAGCCGTCCTCGCCGGTGTAGCCGGTCCGGGCGATCAGGGCCGGAACCCCCGCGACCGTGCCGGGCAGACCGGCGTAGTACTTCAGGCCGTCGAGGTCGGCGTCGGTCAGGGACTTCAGGATCCCCGGGGACTGAGGCCCCTGTACGGCGATCAGCGCGTAGGCGTCCCGGTCGTCGCGCACCTCGGCGTCGAAGCCCGCGGAACGTTCCGCCAGGGCGTCCAGCACGACCTGCGCGTTGGAGGCGTTGGCGACGACCATGTACTCGGTCTCGGCGAGCCGGTAGACGATCAGGTCGTCGAGGATGCCGCCGTCGGCCCGGCAGATCATGGTGTAGCGGGCGCGGCCGGGCTTGACGCCGCCGATGTTGCCCACCAGGGCGTAGTCCAGGAGGGCGGCGGCCTGCGGACCGGTGACGGTGATCTCACCCATGTGGGAGAGGTCGAAGAGCCCGGCCTTCGCGCGCACGGCGTTGTGCTCGTCGCGCTCGGAGCCGTAGCGCAGGGGCATGTCCCAGCCGGCGAAGTCGGTCATCGTCGCGCCGAGCGAACGATGCAGGGCATCGAGCGCGGTGTGGCGGAGTTCTCCTGTACTGCTCACGGTCGGTCGTCTCCCAAGGCAATGACGGGCGAGGTCGTTCCTCCCCATCTGTCATCGGAACCTGAGAGGTTCGCCATGACCACACAGGACATGGCTTGCACCTTGGGTGGGACCACCGAGGTGGCGGCCCGCTTTTCAGATGTGCCTCGCCCGCGCGGTAACGGGGCCTGAGAGATTCAAGGGAGGGACTTGCTCCTTCGGCGCCCCAGCGTCAGCGGTGCTGGGAACTCTCCCGCGCGGATTCAAACGGCCGGTATGCAGTTGGCGCGCACATCATTGCACGCATCGTCGAGGGGTGGCAGGGGGACCACCTTGTAGCAGGCCTGTTGCGGGAAGAGGACTAAATCCAGAGGCATCGGGCATTACCTTCTCTTTACACTCAGCGGGGATGGGACTCCGTACCTGGCCCCAGGGGAGGACATCACGGTGAACAGGACCACCGCGTACGCCACGACATCGGGCGTCGCGCTGCCCGAGCAGCCGGCCGTTCCGGCACGCGCGGGCCGCGGCCCGCTGCCGGTGCCGGTCGTCCGCGATCTGCGCGAGCGCGCCGGCCGCGGCCCGCACGCGCTGCTGTTCGGCCCCCGCGACCTCGTCGTGGTCACGGGCCTGCCCGGCAGCGGCAAGTCCACGCTGATGCGGCGCACCGTGCCCGGCCGGCGCATCGACTCCCAGGACACCCGCGACCGCTGGGACGGCCGCATGCCGCGCTTCCTGCCGTACGCGGTCTACCGCCCGCTCGTCCGCCTCGCCCACTACACCGGGCTGCGCCGCGCCCTGCGCACCGGCGAGGGCGTCGTCGTGCACGACTGCGGCACCCAGGCCTGGGTCCGCCGCTGGCTGGCCCGCGAGGCCCGCCGCCGCGGCGGCACCCTGCATCTGCTCATGCTCGACGTCACCCCCGAGGAGGCCCTGGCCGGCCAGCGCGACCGCGGCCGCGGTGTCTCGCGGTACGCGT
The DNA here is from genome assembly GCF_037055355.1 of Streptomyces sp. DG1A-41. Taxonomy (GTDB): domain Bacteria; phylum Actinomycetota; class Actinomycetes; order Streptomycetales; family Streptomycetaceae; genus Streptomyces. The sequence continues at coordinate 6,435,575 of NZ_CP146350.1, forward strand.
TCCTGCGCCACCGCGCGGCGACCACCCGTCTGCTGCGCTCCGTGGAGCTAGGCGACCTGCCCGCGGGCTGCGGCTCGGCGATCCTCGTCGACCGGGACGCGG